>NZ_PJMS01000001.1:0-2400000 GCF_002846555.1 Aquimarina sp. MAR_2010_214 | reverse complement strand
CTACACTTTGGATAGTAGTCTCTTCAACCACTTGAAATAATGTTTCATATTCTGACTCAAATTTTAGATTATCCAATATTTCATCTAACTTATCAGAAGAATAATATTTCGTTCCTCTAACTGCGGCATTCTGCTCTTCTTGTATAGATACCTTATCTCCTATTTCATTTATATAAAACCCTTGTTCTGTTATCTTAAGAGTTTCTTTTGCTGTTATTTTTCGTAATGTTTTTTGCATTTTTTATTTTTTTATTACCTCAATAATTTATCCTCGAAACATTTTATTTTCATTACATTACAACAAAACATTCGAATGGTTCCATTAATGGGTTAAACTTTCATTAAATCGTTCTATCAAATTTTCTATATCTTCAAATCTTGCTAATCTAGATTTAAAAATTAATTCACTACTGGTAGCTGTACTACCCTTTCTTCATTTATATCTCTAAAGGAATTTGTTGTAAAAATGGTATCGAATGATTTGGTTAATTCTTCATACCCTTTACTAAAAATACCATGACTGATAATCAAACTTAGTTTGCCTGCATTCTTTTCTTTTAGTGCTGTTGCTAACCCCAAAAAAGTTCCTCCTCCGTCACAAATGTCATCAACAATTACACAATGCTTTCCTTCTAAATCATCTTCATACACTCTAAAACCAGATAAAGTTCCTGTTTTTACATCTCGTTTTTTAGAGCATTCTACCACTTCTACTCCGCCCAGAAATTCAGATACTTTATAGATTTTTTTTAACGCTCCTCCATCAGGAGAAATTAACACTACTTCTTCTTTGATGATATCTAAACATTGCTTGACAAATTCATAATTCTGAACCACATTTACACGATCTAATAACGCAGGAGTTACCTCAGAATGTGGATCAAAGATTGTTACCTGATTATAGTCTTGAGCATTAATTACATCTGCATATACCTTAACACTAAGCGATTCTCCTGCAACCATCACCCTATCTTGCCTAGCAGCAGGAAAATATGGAATAAACACATTAATCTCCTTTACATCCATTATGCGTAGTGCATCTGTCGCTACCAATAGTAACCCTAAATCATTAAACGAATTGATTCGTTGCGTAATCATTATACTGTTCCCAATATTTTTATCTAAAATATTTATATGCGGTTCTCCTCCATTGAAAACAAATGATTTAAAATCAATAGATTTTTCAAAAGGTGTAAACGATGGATCCAAATGTAAATACCTCATAATTGTGTTATTTTTACGCAAATCTATAACAGAAAGACGACACTACAAAATATTTTGCGTAAAAATTACATTATTTTAATATAATACACCTCGGTTATACCTTTCTGAAGATCATAGTATTGCAGAGTAATACTATTATTTGATATCGAAGAGAAAACCTTCTTCTTTAAGTTTGAAGTATTGCTTTTTATTGAATTTGAAAAGATTTGCTGGCCTGCCTCTTCCTTCGGAAATTTTCTCATCTAATTCTTCAAGAATTCCGAAGCTTAGTATTTTTTTTCTGAAATTTCGACGATCAATTACTTTTTGCAGAATAGTCATATACAGTTTTTCGAGATCCGAAAACAAAAACTTATCGGCGAGCAAATCAAATCCTACAGGTTCATAAGTGAGTTTATTCTGTAATCTCTTTTTTGCTGTTTCCAGAATACGAATGTGGTCAAATGCCAAATCCGGAAGTTCGGTCATATCAAACCATGCTACATCTTGAGCATCGGTATCTGCTTTGATCTCAAAGTGCTCTGGTTTAACCAAAGCAAAATAAGTAACACTTACTACCCTATTTCTTGGATCCCTTTTGGGATCACCAAAAGAATACAATTGTTCTAAATAATCTATGGTTACATTAGTCTCTTCTTTAAGCTCTCTAACCACAGCTTGTTCTAAACTTTCGTTTTCTAAGACCAAACCACCTGGCAAAGCCCAGGAGTCTTTAAAAGGGTCTATATCTCTTTTTATCAATAAGACATTAAGTGCCTTGTCTTTATACCCAAAGACGACAGCATCAACAGCAACTTTTATATTTTGGCGTACCATATACGCAAATCTACATATTTCTATTTTGGAATAAAAAAACTTCTCAAGTTATATTAAGAGATAGAGAAATTCAATGTCAACTTATTCTTTTTTAAATTATAAATAATATTACTCTTTTCCAAAATTAGCATTATGGTAATACCCGCTATACTTATAGAATATAAAAAAAGTAGTATTTTTATAGATAGGCTCATATCCTGAGAGCTATATAAAGTTCAGGATTATTACACAAAAGATTATGAAAAACACGCTTTTAAACCTAGGAAAAAAATTATCCAGAACAGAACAAAAACAAATTAATGGTGGCGGTCCGTGTGATAGTTACAATGGCCCAATATCAGTTACCTGTAGCCAATACGAACAACTCCCTCCTCAGCACAAATTTTGTGTTATGGTTAGTGTAGACTGTTTTCCTCGTTAGTTCGTTCTAAACTAAAGGTTAAAAAACATAAACTCCCAAAGATCAATCTCTTTGGGAGTTTTTATATTCAAAATTGGTCTTTTACACCGTTTTAAGCATTTTGCTTTTTAATCAAGTTTAATGCAGAACCTTCATTAAACCATTCTATCTGAGAATCATTATAGGTATGATTTAACATCACAGTATCTTTTGATCCATCTGCATGAACAATTTCTAATGTTAATTGTTTTCCTGATGCAAATTGATTAAGATCTGTAAAATTGAAAGTATCATCTTCTTGTATCAAATCATAATCACTTTCATTAGCAAAGGTTAATCCCAGCATTCCTTGTTTTTTAAGGTTTGTCTCGTGGATACGTGCAAATGATTTTACAATTACTGCACATACACCTAAATGACGTGGCTCCATTGCAGCATGTTCTCGTGACGAACCTTCTCCGTAATTATGATCACCTACAACAATAGTAGGTACTCCTGCAGCTTTATATGCTCTTGCAGTATCTGGCACACCACCAAACTCTCCTGTTAATTGGTTTTTAACAAAGTTTGTTTTTTTACCAAATGCATTTACAGCACCAATTAAACAGTTATTAGAAATATTATCTAAATGACCTCTATATCGTAACCATGGTCCTGCCATAGAAATATGATCTGTAGTACATTTACCAAATGCTTTTATAAGTAGTTTAGCTCCTTTAATTTCATTACCTATTGGCACAAATGGTGTTAACAACTGTAATCTTTCCGAAGTTGGACTTACATTCACTTCTACACTACTACCATCTTCAACCGGAGCCAGATATCCGTTATCTTTTACCTCAAATCCTTTTGGAGGTAATTCCCATCCTGTTGGCTCATCGAACATTACCTCTTCTCCATTTTCGTTAATTAACTTATCAGTTAACGGATTGAAGTCTAATCGCCCTGCAACTGCAATTGCAGCAGTTAATTCTGGTGATGCAACAAAAGCGTGTGTATTAGGGTTACCATCTGCACGTTTAGCAAAGTTTCTATTAAAAGAGTGTACAATGCTATTTTTTGGTGCATTTTTCGGATCACTATATCTTGCCCATTGCCCAATACAAGGTCCACATGCATTGGTAAATATTTTGGCATCTAGTTTTTCAAATATCCCAAGGATACCATCTCTATCTGCTGTATATCTTACTTGTTCAGAACCCGGGTTAATCCCTAATTCTGCTTTCATTTTCAAACCTTTATCTAGTGCTTGTTGCGCGATTGAAGAGGCACGAGATAAATCCTCATAAGAAGAGTTTGTACAAGATCCTATTAACCCCCATTCTACCTGAATTGGCCAATCATTAGCTTTTGCTTTTTCTGTCATTGTACTACCAACAGCCGTCGATAAATCTGGAGTAAAAGGTCCATTTAACAATGGTCCTAATTCAGATAAATTAATTTCGATTACTTGATCAAAATATTGTTCTGGATTTCCATATACCTCAGGATCTGCTGTTAAGTGCTCTTTTACTTTGTTTGCTGCATCTGCTACATCTGCTCTTTCTGTTGCTCTCAAGTAACGTTCCATAGACTCATCATAACCAAAGGTAGATGTTGTAGCTCCTATTTCGGCACCCATATTACAAATTGTCCCTTTTCCTGTACATGACATTGATGTTGCTCCAGGTCCAAAATATTCTACTATAGCACCAGTTCCTCCTTTTACCGTAAGAATTTCTGCTACTTTTAGGATTACATCTTTAGGTGCTGTCCAACCAGATAATTTACCTGTTAATTTTACACCTATTAATTTAGGAAACTTCAATTCCCAAGCCATACCAGCCATAACATCTACTGCATCTGCTCCACCTACACCAATTGCAATCATTCCTAAACCACCTGCATTTACAGTATGAGAATCTGTTCCAATCATCATCCCTCCAGGGAAAGCATAGTTTTCTAATACAACCTGATGAATAATACCAGCTCCTGGTTTCCAAAATCCAATTCCGTATTTATCAGACACAGATTCTAAGAAATTAAACACCTCACTACTAACATCATTAGCATTTTTTAAATCTGTTGCTGCACCATCTTTTGCCTGGATCAAGTGATCACAATGCACTGTTGTTGGCACCGCTACTTTATTTTTACCAGCTTGCATAAACTGCAATAATGCCATTTGAGCTGTTGCATCCTGACAAGCGATACGGTCTGGTGCAAAATCAACATAATCTTTACCTCGTGTGAACGCCTTTTTTGTTTCTACGTCCCACAAGTGTGAATACAAAATTTTCTCTGCCAAGGTTAAAGGTTTACCTGTAACTTCGCGTGCTGTATTAACACGATCAGCAACCTGACTGTACACCTTTTTTATCATATCGATATCGAATGCCATCTCTAATTATTTTTTAGTATTGAAAAGTCTTGCGAAAATACGAATTTTAAAGGATTTTCTTAAATGATTACATTTAATCCCTTCTTTTTACATTTTTAAAAAAATATAAGGCTTCATTTATTGAAATTCATAAATTAGAAATACGAAAATTACAATATCAATAAAAATTAAGATAAGAAAATACTTCACTATTTTTTCAATTCACGAAAACGTTATAGTTATTCTTCAAAAAACAATCTAAAAAAGATAAAAACCGACATAAAATAAAAAAAGTGAAGCTCTGGAGCTTCACTTTTTTTAATATCAAAACTTCTAGTTTTGACACTAATCTTTCCTTTTTTTATGTTTTCTCTTACTACGTTTTCCTTTTCTTATTTGCTCATATTGTTCTAATTGAGCTTCTGAGAGCGTGGCTTTAAACTTATCTCTTTCATCTTTCATCCTAATTTTATGATTTTTACGCATTTCTTTTTGTGCCTCGCTAAGCGTAAGCTTCAATGCCTTTCTTTTTCCTTTTCTAGAAAGATCTTCATCATCTACAATTGCTAACTGTTCTTTAGTAAAACTAGCATGCATTGTCTTTCTTTGCTCTTTTCTGAGTTTCTTTTTATTTTCTAAATCATCTTTTTGGCTTTCAGATAAGCTTTCATAAAACTCTTTTCTTAATGCCTTGCGATCCATATGATCACCCTCGGGTTGGGCCGATATCTCCATAGCTCCTATAAACAGGATTATGATACATATTATACTATTTTTCATCTATTTCTTTTTCAATATTAAACAATACTTTTTGTTGAACGTTCAATACTATGACCGCTAAATATGAAAAAGGTTTAATACTATGAAAAAAAAATAATCTCTAAGTATACAAAATTGATTGTATACATCTGTATTGAAGGGAGTTTATAGTATACAAGCTATAGTTTAAAAGTTTTTAAACTAAGTAAATGTTAAAACAAGCTATTAATTACATCCTCTACACTAATACCTTCTGCTTCTGCTTTGTAATTTTTAATGATACGATGGCGAAGAATTCCCATAGCTACCGCCTGTACATCTTCTATATCCGGAGAATATTTTCCTTTGATAGCGGCATTGGCTTTGGCTGCCAGGATTAAATTTTGAGAAGCTCGTGGTCCTGCTCCCCAATCTATATAATTTTTCACTAGTTCTGTTGCTGTTTCTTCATCAGGTCTTGTTTTACTTACCATACTTACAGCATATTCAATTACATTATCTGCCACCGGAATACGGCGAATCAAATGCTGAAAATCAATAATTTCCTTAGCTGTAAACAGCGGATTAACAGTAGTGGTTGTATCTCCTGTTGTACTCTTTACAACATCTACTTCTTCTTGAAAGCTTGGATACTTAAGTTCTATAGCAAACATAAATCGATCCAGTTGCGCTTCGGGTAATGGGTATGTTCCTTCTTGCTCAATTGGATTTTGGGTTGCAAGAACAAAATATGGTAAATCTAAAGTGTAGTGGTGTCCAGCAACCGTTACAGATCTTTCTTGCATTGCTTCAAGAAGTGCTGCCTGGGTTTTTGGAGGAGTACGATTAATCTCATCTGCCAAAATGATATTAGAAAATATAGGGCCTTTAATAAATTTAAAATGCCTTGTCTCATCCAGTATTTCACTTCCTAATATATCACTAGGCATCAAATCAGGAGTAAACTGAATTCTTTTAAAATCTAATCCTAAAGCTTGTGATATGGTATTTACCATAAGGGTTTTGGCAAGCCCAGGAACGCCTATTAATAATGCATGGCCGCCAGAAAAAATAGAAATAAGTATCTGATCGATAACTTTCTCTTGCCCAATAATTACTTTGGATATTTCTTTTTTGAGTTCTGAATGTTTTTTTACCAGTTTTTCTATAGCCGCTACGTCATCTGACATATTATTTTATTTTTTTTAACCAGTTACCACTATATTCACAGTCTCTATACTCTCCGTTTATTTTTATATACGTATCCATTATTTTTTCACTCTGCCACTTACGAATTGCATCAATTTGCTTTTTTCTTAACGCCAATTCTTGTATTTTAAGATAGTCATTTGCATAATCAGCTATATGCTCATCATATCGATTAAGTACAGTTATTAATTTATACTTTTTTCGACCTTGACGATCCTGATCAGAAATTACTAAAGAAACTTCATTCTTTTTTAGTTTAGATACTTGATCGTACAATATAGGGTCAATTTTGGTAAGTTCAAAACGAGTATCTCCTGTAGTAGGATTAAGAAGTTGCCCTCCATCTTCACGAGTCTCTTTTTCATCACTAAATTTTCTTGCTGCCTTTTTAAATTGAATAGAACCCGAAACAATGCTTGTTCGTATAGAATCTATTAATTTTTTGGCTTCATCAACAGTTTTTCTAGTTACCTCGGGAACAAGAAGTATGTGTCTTACATCTATTTCTTCTCCTCTTATTTTATCAACTTTTACAATATGCCATCCAAAATCAGTTTTAAATGGCTCGCTCACTTCTCCTTCTTGTAAACTAAAAGCAACATCTTTAAATTCTTTAGCAAAGTTTGTTTTACGATCCAGAGTATATTTTCCACCTGTAGATTTAGAGCCAGGGTCTTGAGAATATAATACTGCTTTAGTAGCAAAGCTACTACCGTTCTCTACAATATCTTCTCTAAACTGCTTTAGTCTATCAATTACTTTTTGCTCTTCTTCTTGAGGTATTTCTGGTTCTATTACAATCTGAGCTAATTCAAGTTCTGTACCAAAAAGTGGTCTTTCATCTTCTGGGATGTCATCAAAAAACTCTCTGATTTCCTCTGGAGTAATCTCGATATCTTTGATAATTTTAGCTCTCATTTGCTCAGACAATTTGTTTGACTTATTAATTTCAAAAAGTTCTTTTCTGAAATCTGCCACATTATCCTTTTTATAAAACTTTAATACTTTCTCTACAGTTCCCAACTCATTTGTCATATATGCTAATTGTTGGTCAACCATAGAGTTAACTTCAGCATCTCTAACTTCTATACTATCCTGAATAGCATGATGGGCATACAATTTGGCTTCAAACAGACTACCTGCAAGTTCACAACGACTTACATCAGAAGTTGAAACACCTTCACTAATCAACTGTCGATAAGCAATATCTACATCACTATCCAAAATTACATTTTCTCCTATTACCGCTGCTACTCCATCTATTTTGGCCTTTTGAAATGGTACTTTTACAGGTTCTACAGCTGTATTTAATGTATCATTTACCATTGCACTATTCTGCCCACTAAGGGTATCTTGTGCTACTATAGAATCCTGTGCTACTTCTTCAATAATCTCTTGGGCATAAAATTGTGTATTCATACTAAAAGTAAGTATAACACAAAGTACTGTAGTTTTAATCATAAACTTCAAATTGTTTGTTCTCAACTGCATCTCTTGTAATGTCTTTTTCTATTTTTTTAATTAGCTCCAGCTTTCTCTTATTTAGTATAATCTGCCTTATTGTAGGCTTGATATATTCTAGCGGTGCTATCTCATTACGCTTTAATACGTCTTTTATTTTCACCATATATACTCCTGTAGAGTCTCTAAGTTGCATATATTTTCCGCTTTTCAAGAGTTTTGCCTTGTCTTGTTTTTTGAGAATCGGAATTTTACTTAACACTTGATCCAACTTAATCCAAGCAGAATCATTTAAAGAATATGTAAGGTATTCTATCTTTTTTCCTCCCAACTCTTCTATATCCTCTTCATTAAAACGATTGAATTGTTGCTTCGTTGCAACAATATTCGCATAATCAGGTGGCAAATGTAAGTAACGTAATTTTACTAACTCCTCATTAAGATTAAAATTTTTCAAATTTTGATCATAATATGATTGAAGATCTTGTTCTGTGATCTCCATATTGATGGATTTATTGATCACTGCATTCTTGTATGCGTTAATATATAAGGTACTTTGATAGCTTTCTACAAGATCATTAAATTCTTCAAGTTCTTCCTTAGTAAGATTTAGTTTAGCCTTGTCAATAAATAGTTGCCGAGTAGCCCATGTATTAATATAATTATTAACAATATTAGTACTATCCCCTGTAGACACATTCTTTGGCACTAGTTTTTTAATATCATCTTTATATAAGTATGTGTCATTCACTCTTGCAATTGCTTCTCTTTTAATTTGATTCTTAAATTTTTGGCAAGAAACAACAACTAGAAATAGCAGTATTAATTTATAATATTTCATCTGTTTATATATAATATTCTTTAGACGATGAGATTTATACTAATATAGATCAGGCATGAAATAATCATTTAGTTCATCACAATAATTATCTCTTATTTTACACATTCCCCTTTTAATCATTCATAAAGAAATTAACAACATTGAAGAACATACACAATTTCGTTGTTCTCCAATCAAAAGTTTATTATTCTTTTAAATCGATAATTCTTTTTTAGCTTTTTTTAAGGTTTTCTCATTAACCTTTACCGGATATTTTACTCTCAAATGATCTAGCCATTTATTTTCTGTTTTTTTCTGAAAATCATTAATCACCTCTCCCTTGGTTTCTTCAAAAGTTTTAATTCTTGAAGGTAAGATTTCTCTAACCATAATCAAAGTCTTAAAATTCTCTTCTTCCAAGAACACAATTTTCCCTTTTTCTGCAGAAAAATCCTTGGGTAATATCGCATCTCCTTGAGTTAATTCTTCTTCTGAGAAAAGCACCAAAGCTATATCTCCTATATTGACTTCATTTTTTATTTCTTCAATCGACTTTTTCTTCTTCAATAATTTCTCAACCTTACTAATTGCTTCTTGTTTTGACGAAGAGGCTTTAAGCACTTTATACACCTCATTTTGCGTATACTTATCTTTTTGAGTCTCATAATATTTTTTAAGCCCAACAGAATCTGTTTTAGATATGTTCCATATTTTAGATTCCATTAGATCAAAAAGTAAAAGTCCATCACGATACTCTCCTATTACATTTGCAAAATCTTTGTTATCTTCCTCCAAATGCTCTTCATAATATTGAAGTAAGGTTGTTGATTCGAATCGTTTATACATTTCTTCAACAAAAGCAGAAACATCAGCATACCCTTCTATTCTACTTTGGTTACTCTTTAAAAAATCGGCAAAATTCTTATATGTATACTTTTCCTTTTTTAGATTGAAGAGTTCTTTTTTTAAATTTTTGTCTTCAGGTACATTCCATTCCTCTTTAGAAAATGTAGAAGGAAGTATTCCTTTGAAATATGCAACTGCTTTTTCATTCTTAGCCGTAGCGTATTTTTTCCTTAATGAATTAATAAACGAAGTAGTCACCAATTTTGATCTACTATCTCTTTTTACTTTTTTGGTAAGTTCATTTTTTTGCTCTTCGAAACTCTTAGGAGGATGTTTTTCTATAAGTTGGATGATATGCCAACCATACTTAGTTTGTATTGGTGTAGAGATTTCTCCATTTTTTTCTAAAGCAAATGCCATTTTTTCAAATTCCTCAGAATTTAAAGCTCCTTGTCCAAAACGTCTAATCTTACCTCCTTCTATTGCTGTACTTGGATCATCACTATATTGTTTTGCTAAAGAAGCAAAAGAAACTCCTTGCTGAAGTTGCTGATTGATTTCTTTTATTCTTTTTTCTGCTGCTTCTGATGTTCTATTATTATTAATAGCTACCATGATATGAGCAACAGTTACCTCTCCTAGTTTTCTCTCTCTCCCATTAATTTTTACAACATGGTAACCAAATTGTGTTCTAAACGGTTCTGAAATTTCCCCTACTTTGGTTACATATGCAGCTTCTTCAAATGGATACACCATTCTGAATGCAGAAAACCAACCCAAATTTCCATTATTTTTAACAACAGAAGGGTCTTGACTATAGGCTTTAGCTACAACATCAAAAGACGTTCCGTTTACAATCTTATTTCTTGCTTCGATAATTTTCTGATATGCAGCGATAGTATCCTTTGCAGAAGCATTAGGCTTTACTGTAATTAAAATATGACTCGCATTTACTTGCTCAAGAGAACGATCATAAGCTTGTCTAATTAATGCATCAGAAGTTCTGGTATCTGTAAGATATCCTTTTGCCAGTTGTTTTCTATATCCTTCTAACTCTTCTAAATAAGCTTGTTTTTTATCTAACCCAAGGTGTTTTGCTTCTTTTAACTTTAATTTATAGTTAATAAACAGATTAAGATATTCGTCTATATTCTTTTGTGACGTGTCTTTTACTAAATCTATATTCTTAAGATACACCCTCTTAAATTCTGATATATACACAGGAGATTCGTCAATGGTAAATAGTACATCTTTTGACTGTTGTGCATTTGCAAGTGTAAATAAAATACTTCCTAAAAAAAATAATAGCCCCTTTTTATACATAATTTCTATATGATGAAGTCCTAAATCGAACAAAAATAATAATATTAAAATGTTTTACAAGTTCCATGTTCTAACGAAGTAAATACTACCTATAGTATTTACTTTTAAAATTTTTATGATCTACGTATATTGCAGCCTCATTACAAAACCAACTGACAACAATCTTATCATGGAATACGAGCTCGATATTGAAATAAAAATACCTATAAATCAGATAGTTGAAAAATTCAACAATGAAGAAAACATAAAACACTGGCAAAAGGGTTTTGTGAGTATGGAACACATAAGTGGTGAAAAAGGAAAAGCCGGAGCAATTTCAAAACTCACTTATAAAATGGGTAAACAAGAAGTTGAAATGATAGAAACCATCACTTTACTTGACCTTCCTGAGTCATTTCATCTTACATTTGACACAAAAAATGCATATAACATCCAGGAAAATTACTTTGAAGAACTCTCAAACGGAAATACAAAATGGATCTCTAAAAACGAATTTAAATTTAGTGGTTTCATGAAAATTATGAGATTTCTTATACCTGGTTCCTTCAAAAAACAATCCTATACTTATATGGAAGATTTTAAAGCTTTTGCAGAAGAAGGAAAAAGTGTATTGGATAATTAATTTACAAAAGCGTTTTTGACGGTTATAAAATTGAAGATTATTTTGGAACGAAAAATAAAATTAATTTGGGACTTTAGAGGCCCTGCAGCAAGTAAAACAGCACAACATCACGAAATCCATCTTAAGGAATATATTACTTCAGAAAAATTAGCTCTCGATATTACGGGATGTCAGGATCTCAATGACCTACATAGTTTGGCTTACATGATTGTCACCAATTCTGAAATGAAAACAGTACGTGATGCTTTAAAACCTCATCGTGGACAACTCTATGAAGGGTAGATTTTAAAAAAAATAATTCGTGGCACGTATATTGTCTAAGACCTTATATATTTGCAAAAATTAGAAAATAAAAAAACAAAAAAGTAAAATGAAAAAAATAATATTATCAATCCTAGTATTGATCGTTAGTTTTCAATTAAATGCTCAATCCAAAACAGGAACTATAGATTCTGAGTATATTCTTTCTAAAATGCCAGAATTAACCAAAGTTCAAGGTGATTTAAAAACGTATAATACCAAATTAGAGAGTGATCTAAAAGTAAAGGTCGAAGAATACCAGGCTAAAGTAAAAGAGTATCAAGAAAAAGTAGCTTCTTTTACTGAACCTATGAAAAAAACTAAGCAAGAAGAAATCATCGCTTTAGAAAATGATATAGCAAAGTTTCGTAAGAATGGTAGTCAATTGATACAAATAGAACAGAATAGATTACTACAGCCATTATATCAAAAAATTGGGAAAGCTCTAGAAGAAGTTGCTAAAGCTGAAGGATATACCCAGGTATTTACTATTACTACGAGTGGTTTGGCATATGTTGATCCTAAATACGACGTAACAAAAACAGTAATGCAGAAATTAGGAATCACAATAGAAGAAACTCCTAAGAAATAAAATACGGTATTACGATATTATAAAAAAAACGCATCAATTTAAATTGATGCGTTTTTTTTATAACTTGTTATTTCTATTAGTTTACCTTCTACTATAATTAGGTGCTTCTTTGGTAATAGTAACATCATGCGGGTGACTTTCATTGATACCACTAGCGGTAATCTTCACAAAGCGACCATTTTCCTGCAATGTAGAGACATCTTTTGCTCCACAATATCCCATACCTGCACGCAACCCTCCTATAAATTGATGTATACTCTCTAAAAGTTCTCCTTTATAAGGAACCCTACCTACTATACCTTCTGGAACCAATTTTTTGATATCGTCTTCAACATCTTGAAAATATCGATCTTTAGAACCTTTTTTCATAGCTTCTACAGATCCCATACCTCTATAAGTTTTAAATTTTCTTCCTTCGTAGATCACTGTTTCTCCTGGAGATTCTTTGGTTCCTGCCAGAAGCGAACCTAACATTACTGTATCTGCTCCTGCAGCTATAGCTTTTGGAATATCTCCTGTATACCTAATTCCTCCATCTGCAATCACAGGAACTCCAGATCCTTTTATTGCATTAGCTACTTCTAATACGGCAGAGAACTGAGGAAATCCTACACCAGCCACTACCCTTGTAGTACATATGGATCCTGGGCCTATTCCTACTTTAACAGCATCAGCACCAGCCTCTACCAGGTATTTTGCAGCTTCGCCAGTGGCAATATTCCCTACAACTATTTCTAATTCTGGAAATTTTGTTTTTACTTCTTTTAATACTGTAACTACACCTTTAGTATGTCCATGCGCTGTATCGATAACTACGGCATCTACTCCCGATTTCACTAATGCTTCTGCTCTCTCTACAGCATCACCAGTAACCCCAATAGCAGCAGCGACCCGAAGACGCCCAAGCTTATCTTTGTTTGCCATAGGTTTTAACGTTAGTTTAGTAATGTCTCTAAAGGTAATTAAACCAACCAAGGTATTTTCTTTATCTACTACTGGTAGTTTTTCAATCTTATTCTCTTGCAAAATTACTTCAGCTTGCTGTAATGATGTTCCTTCTCCTACTGTAACCAGGTTTTTACTGGTCATTACTTCGGATATAGGTCGTTGATCGTTTTTCTCAAAACGAAGATCTCTATTAGTAACAATACCAATCAATTTATGATGATCATCTACAATCGGAATCCCGCCAATACTATGCTCTCGCATATTGTTTTTAGCATCAATCACCTTAGCATCCAGAGGTAATGTTACCGGATCGATAATCATACCGCTTTCTGCACGTTTTACTTTGCGTACTTTAATTGCCTGCTCTTCGATAGTCATGTTTTTATGTAACACTCCTATCCCACCTTCTTGAGCCATAGCAATAGCCATACGACTTTCTGTAACAGTATCCATTGCTGCAGAAACGATAGGAACATTAAGAATAATATTTTTTGTAAACTTAGTCCTGATACTTACCTCTCTAGGTAAAATTTCAGAAAAAGCAGGAACTAGAAGAACATCGTCATAGGTTAAACCTTCTCCAACGATTTTGGATTCATGTGCTGTCATCGCAATTAAAATTTAATTGCGTGCAAATATATGTCTTTTTTAAGGAATATTAAACCTATACCCTTTTATTTTAAATAATCAAGATCATTTCACCTACTAGATTACTTCAATAAGGAGCATACAAAACAATCGTAAAAATGTTAAAACACCTATCTCTTCATAATAATTGTTAATTATTTATTAACAAAATTCAATTTATTAACATTATTTTAATATTTATATAGTATATTTCGTTGGACTATTTTGATAAAAATATCTCAAAAACAGTCCACAGCCCCAAAAAAAATATTTATGAAAACTATGCTAACTCTGGCATTGGTATTTTTATATATCAATATTGCCAATGCCCAATTTACTGATGCGCCACTTACCAATTCAACATTTACTAATCCTAGTCAAATAGAATTTACACCTAAAAAAAAATCATTTAGCAAAAGAATTATACCTGTAGCATTGATTGCGACTGGTATTCTTTTATCTACAAGCAGTTTTGAGAAATCATTTCAGAAAGATATTAGGAATATGGTCGGTAACGACTTTTATTTCGACATGGATGATTATACCCGATATGCTCCAGTTGTAGAGATGTATGCTGCAGATATTTTAGGAGTAAAATCAAAAAATCATTGGTTTGATCAAACCAAAAACCTTGTTCTTTCATCTATCATAAGCAATGGTACTTCTGCTCTATTAAAAAAAGAAATTCACAAATACAGACCAGGAGAATCTACAAATGCTAATTCTTTTCCATCAGGACATACTACCACAGCATTTACTACTGCCTCGGTATTATACGAGGAGTTTAAAGATACCAATTCTCTTTTGGCATATAGCGGTTATTTTTTTGCAATTACTACAGGAAGTTTAAGAATGCTTAATAATATGCATTATCTCTCTGATGTTTTGGTTGGAGCTGGTATTGGAATATTATCTGTAAAATTAGTATACCACTTTAATCATCTTATCTCCTGGAATCCTTTCAAAAAAATGGATGGAATAGCTTTTGCTCCGCAATTCAGTGAAAAATCCGTAGGGTTTTACCTTTCGAGGACTTTCTAAGATAATAGGAGTTTTTTATATAAATGATAAAGATTTGAAAAAAAACAGTTTCGATAAGTCAAATTAATATACATGATGCATCATTTATGCACACTTTGATCCTTATCATGAAATAACACAAATACGGATGCTCCACCTAAGAGGGGTAATATCCCCTACTCAAAATCCGTGTTTTCCCTCTACTCTGATACCTCCTAATGCATTACTTTTGAATAAACAAAACGGTCTAACTCATATTTTTAAAATTTATAAAAATGATTGTTTCACACAAAGTAGAAAGTTATAGTCTTCAAATTGTTAGTAATTATGCTGGTGGCGGTGGTTACCAAATGGGGTTTGTATATCTCTATGGACAAAACCAAGAATATGTTGGTCATTTAGCTATAATTAAAGACGGAAAGACATTGCCAGAAAACAGACAACACAATAATGGCACACTAACAGTTTATTTTCATGAAACAGATTTACAATCTATTCTTGAAACCCTTAGAAATGAAAGTCCTGTATCTATTAAACTTAATACTAGTTCTAAATGGGGATCAATCGAAACAGGCAAAGAAACAGTAGGAAATGGGGAGCTTGCTGCATAGTAATCAAAAGATCTGAAAAATGACAAACTACCATTACTCTCGATTAACACATGGGCCAACCAGAAATGAGAGTTCTAAAAAATATAAATTGTGAAGAATGTAATTGGTTCGCAATCTGGTGACAGTGGAAGTGTGTTTAATTAAATGGAATCTATAGTTTTTCAGGTCTTTTGGGTACTTTATCTTCTAAATCAAGAAAGAAGATATGATTAATAAGTCATACTAAAAATAGTAAAACAACAAAAAAACGATCAATCTTTTTTGCTTCTTAAAGCAATCTCCATTGTCCACCAATACTTTTTTTGATTTAAAGGCCATAATTGTTTAAGAACATCAAATTGCCCATAATACATCCACTCCCACGAAAAAAAGGTTAGGATTAACATTCTAGAAGAAATTCGTTTACGTATTCCATTTACCTCATCTCTATTAATTCCGTTTTCCATAAGTAATTGTATTACATCCTCTTGTTGTTCATTACTACATTCCGTATCCAAAAACTCATCACATAATAATGACCAATTATCAACTGGAGTAGTTAAGCTTATATTTGATTTTTCTTTAATCTCAATACATTTTTTCTCATCCAAACCTTGTAGGAATATGATTTCGTTGGTATTAATTTTTGCTGTAACAGGGAATGTATTCGTTCTGATTTCATCTATGATTGAAAATGGTAATTTCTTTTTGTTTTTTAGAAATCCATACTTAAAACAATATCCTTTGGGAAAATAAATATGATCTTCTGCTACCACACAATCAGCACTTTTATTTTTGTTTTTATTTTTCTGTATAGACATGAATACCCATTTTTAGTGATCACCATTTTTATGTATTTGGGATAACACATGTTGCATGCGTTCTTCAATTGTAGTATCTCCTTCAATTTGTATGACAGGACATTTTAATTTTTTAATCCAATTCTTATGTACAGTAAGACTGCGGCCATCAAAATTTGACCAACGTTGTTATACCTAATCCCTAAAGCTCCAAATATGTGTATTCTCAAAAGATCTAATCTATGATACTGTATAATACTATTTACACTTCGAATTTACCGCAATAAAACTCTCTTTTCTGCCAATGTTTCAAAATAAAAATTAACCATAGCTATACTTCAACTTAGCTCAGTACAAGTGGCTATACTGAATTTTTTTTTGCGTAAACAAAAAATAGTTGATTTTCTTTTATAATAAATTCAAAGTATAACTGGTATAAAGGCTAAGATATCAATTATTAAGTACCTTTTTCTACTCTTTTTTCATAAAAGCAAAAAAACGGAGTAGGTACTTAAACTTACTCCGTTTTCAAAATGGTTTACGTTTAGTTATATAAAATGCAATTATAACTAAGCCGCAAATATAGTTTTTTATCAGGAAATCAAATAAAATACACTTCAAAGAAGAAATAGCAGATGTTATTAATCTTTATTGTATGGACTCTAAACGCATTATGCAAGCATCTAATTTTCATTTTTCATCGAGCAGGAAGCGTTGTTGAGAGAAAATAATAGTAGAGTATCTAATAATTTAACGATATTACAACCTGTTTTATTCATATAAAGTATGAATCTAAGTACACCTATATTATATGACAATTCCTGTATTCTTTAAAAACCGAACTTTAAAGCATATTGCTTTTTGGATTCTTTATTTATTGATTTGGATAGTAATGGATGTAATGTATGGTGCTTCTTTCATAAAAGCCTCTTATAAGTATCTGGCTTGTTTACTAGAAATTCCATTTTACTACGTGCATATGTATTACTTGTGGCCCAAGTACATTAGTACTAAACGCTATGCATACTATTTTCTGGCTTTCATTCCTCTTCTTATTATAAACGCATTACTTGTAAAACTTTCTCAATATTACTTTGTCTACCCGATTTTATTAGAAATACCAAAACTTCCTCTTGATTTTTTTTCTTTACCCAGAATACTAGATTTTGCAAGAGCAATATTATTATGGTTTGGCCCTCCTACTGCTATTAAAATTTTACAGGATTACTACGAAAATAAGGTCTTCATAGAAAAAATAAAGAAAGAACAAAAAATCAGTGAGTTAAATTTTTTGAGATCTCAAATGAATCCTCATTTCCTCTTTAACACCTTAAACAATCTGTACTCATTATCATTAAAAGGTTCAAAGAAAACCCCAGAAGCTCTATTACAATTATCAAACCTATTGTCTTATACACTATATGAAGGTAGTGAAGATAAAATCTCCTTAGAAAAAGAGATACACCATTTACATGACTATATAGAATTGGAAAAGTTACGTTTTGGAAATCGTTTAAATTTACAGATAGAAATCACTGGTAATTTTAACGGTATAATGATTACTCCTCTTATTCTAATTCCTATCGTCGAAAATGCCTTTAAACATTGTTCCCTAAATGAAAGAGGGGATGTGGACATACAAATAAAAATAGGGGTTAAAAATAATGAATTACACATCAGCACTATTAATCCTGTAGGAAACTCTATAAAAGAAGGTAATAAGAATGGGATTGGTGTTCAAAATTTATCAAAAAGATTACAAATTATTTACCCTCAAAAACATACCTTTAGATTAGAAGAACGAGAACATAAGTTTTATGTAGACCTAAGCATTAAACTAGATAATTAATGAATACTATAAAATGTATTATTGTAGATGATGAGCCACTAGCTCAAGATGTTATTTCTGATTATATCAGCAGGTTAGATTTTTTATCCGAAGTTGGAAAATTTGATGATGCTTTATCTGCTATTGAATTCTTAAATACCGAAACAGTTGACCTTATTTTTCTTGATATACAAATGCCTATGTTGAATGGCATCAATTTTTTAAAGGCCGTTTCTTCTCCTCCCAAGGTTATTTTCACAACAGCACATCGTCATTATGCCGTAGATGGGTTTGAGCTTAATGCTGTTGACTACCTAATAAAACCAATTCCTTTTTATCGTTTTGTACAGGCTATTGAGAAAGTGAGAGCACACACTGATCCGGCTGTTAAAATTGCTGAAACAATCCCTGATGCTGCCTTCTTCAAAGTAGACAATAAAAAAATAAAAGTGTATCACACTGATATTTTATTAATTGAAAGCTTAAAAGATTATATTAAAGTAGTTCTAAAAGACAGGTTTTTTGTCACCTATCAGACACTTTCAGGAATGTTAGAGCTATTACCTTCTTCTCAGTTTGTACAGGTTCATAAATCTTTTATTATCAACTTTCACTATATCAATGGGATACAAGGAAACACATTAGAAATTGATGATCATATCATTCCGATGGGAAGAAGCTACAGAGATAATGCTCTGGAGAAAATATACCAGACCGGAAAAAAGGTTTGGAAATAACACGAATTCTCATTCATTTTTTTATAATTGAAGATGTTTCTTATTTTCAAAATTCTATTTTCATCAAGATTATTTTGGATATCGATCTATATTCTTATGTTGCCATAATAAATTAATAATATCCCATTCTCCATTTGTTCTTATTAAGTGTAAATATTCTACCCAATTATCTGAGATCAATTTAACTGTCGCTATACGATTATAGATATCTAATATCTTGATTTCATTACTTGGGTTGGGCGGAAATCTGGTTCCGGTTTTATTCCATGATTTTGCATATTCTATCATCTCTTTATAGGTAGTCTCTCTAATCACTTCTTTTTCTTTTTCTTGATCAAAACCCATCGTTCGTTTAGCTAAGTCCTCATGAAATACTTCTTTCATTAAATCAGGTTTCAACTCTTGTAATGCTATTAAATATCCTAAAGATTTTTCTCGAATTTCTATGGTATCTTTTTTGCTTGCCGGTTTAGCCATCCTAATACGAGTAACAGAAGGAAAATCTCGTTTGTGGATTAATTCATTATTCTCATCAAACATTGCTCCTTTTATAAGGTAACCATTGCTATCAAACTCTTGAGTATTGGCTGCAAAGTTCCATTGATTTTTAGTTAATTCTCCTTTTGCATTGTGATAAGAATATTTAATATGATTTCCTTTTTCATCATAGGTATCTTCATAAGAGGCAATTCCTATTGAATTTTCCTGAATTTCTAACTTCTCATTAAGGTTATAGTTAGCTTTTGGAGATCCGTCTTTTCTATATAAAATCCCTGTGATACTAAATTCAAAATATGGAGAAATATCAACAAGGTCATTTTGCAGATTATATCTCTTTTCTATTATTAACTTTTTGTGTTTTACCCATCGATAGTTCGCAATTTTCCAATTAGATTCCATAGGATTATTATCGAGGTCATAAAAATCCAATGCATTTACGAATCCATTTTTATCATATTGATATACCTCTTTATATACTTCACGATCATTGATCATTCTGTTTCCTTTCTTGTCATAAAAAATACGCGTCTCTACCCCATTAGCATAGTCAAAAACCGTTCTATGAGCACCGATAGTTGCCAAGGGATGCCTACGTTGGTCATGATAGTGAAAATTAATAACCTCTATCAGTTGATCTTTTTTATTGTATCTAAACACATAATGAGACGTACGTTTTGCTTCTTGATGGTCTATTTCATGAATTCCTTTTATTTTAACATGTGGCGATACATGATTATACCTGAGATGTCTGTAATATTTTTCTATTGTATTTTTTTGTTGAGAAAATAAATGACCTATAGTTAAAAGACTAATTATAAATATGATATTTCTGTTCATTATTTTTTGATTTTTGACTAGCGGCTTTATGAGATTACACGATTCCTATTAACAGTGATTAATTCTGTTCTATAAACCAAGGTAACACAATCATATTCTTGTAGTTAAATATTTTTGCTGAACGGTAAGATCATACCTCTATATTGAATATCTATCTCGATATTCTGCCAAAAGTTAAATATTTGTATTTCATCGAGAACTAGATGTTGTTGAGAGAAAATAATGGGCGATTCTATACCAAGGTGAGGTATGTAGTAGAAAAGTAATTCGATCATATAGCAGATTATATAACTGCTTAGCTTTTTAGTTGTTTTCCGTAGTCACAATCGTTTGCTAATCCTTTTGAGTAGCTGGTTCTTGTATTTAAATCCATAATAAGGTATGCTTTTTTCTTTATGAATATGGTAACATGTTCCTCTTGCCAATGTATTTTTATATCTTTCTTTTTAAGGTTTTTAACATAACTGTATCGATTAGCATATAAGGCTGGTAATGGAGCATCTCTTCTTTCTTGGATATTTTCCTGTAGATTTACATCAGAAATTTTTGGATCGGTTACTGCGCATAAAAACCCATCAAAATCAATATCTTCTTTATCTGTACTCAAGAGATAAGCCCAAACTGCATAAGCCTCTTCTTCGATCATCAATGTTCTACCTGAGTTTATATGTGTATCTGTCATAAAAATTTTGGCAGTACTTGTTTCTGTCTTCTTTTCTTTGGTGTCTACACTAAATAGCCCATCAAAAATGGATAATAATTCAATTTTCATTTACAAGTTTTCTTTTTTTGGGGCCCGTAAGCTATAGTTTAATATACTGGGCACAATCTCGCCGTAACGGGCACGTAGCGTTTTTATTAGTTACTTATTTCTTATTCATTTTCAGTACTGTATTACACAAAGACACACCCATAAAGGATATCAATTTTTCAAACTATGAAACTGTAGTTGATAAAGCCAATTTGGAAAGGGCAAAAACTTCATTATCATACGTGTAATACTGCTAACATAAGTAATTATTTCAAAAGGTATTTACGGTTTTCCACAATAGTAACTAGGGGCTTTTCCCCCTGTTAAAAGGCCGCACCCCTTATCAATACTCAAAAAAAATTCGATAAAAATGCTCAAAAAAAAATTGAAAAAAATTAAAAAAAAGAGTAGTTAAGCCAAAATAAGTGCTTTTAACTGGGTTTTCTTATTATTCTGGTAGAAATAAAAATCATTTTGTATAAGATTAGAAATCTTTTCCTGTATCGGGAAAAAGGAAGCGCCATACACTTTTTACTTTTTTTTCATCATGGATAATGTAAATCCTCCTAACAATAGAATCACAATACTCATTATCCCCCACAACCAAATCTTATTTGTAAACAAAGGTTCTGCTACAATAGGTTCTTCGTGATCGATAGTTTGCCGTGCTTCAGGAATTAGTGTTGTCATCTCTTCCGGAATATTTGCAGATACATAATTAAGGTCATACGAAGGTTTTCTCATTTTGTCATTTCCATAAACAAGATAGTATGTTCCTGGATTTGTAAAACGTGCAACAAGTTCATGTTGATATCCTTTAACTATAACTTTATTAATTTTTAAAGGCTGATTATCATGATTATCAATCTCTAATCTAAATTTCTGAGCAATTGTACTAGTATTGGTAAATATATTACCTTCTATAGAATTAAGTACTCCTGAGCCAAGTTCCTTATAGCGGGGCTTCCAGCTACCTTGCTGAATTTGTATGCTATCAACCATATAACGAATAGATATAGGACGATAATAATCAAAAGTTTCTTGTACTTCAACACCGATATAGCTTACAGGAACTGGTGTTTTAAGATTAACATCTATAATAGTTTTTTTGATACCTTTAGGATTCTGAATATTTAACCTTTCTATATCATATTCTTTATAGTTAGCTTCTTTAACTTCATATCTAGTTACATTAGCCGATTGTAAAACTGGTTTTTTTGTATCTTTTATCAGTATCCTAAAATAGTGATACTGTGTATTAGGAAATCGTATCGTAGTGAATTGATAATCTGTAAGTTCATTTTTTATGGAGAGTATACGATAATCTTCCTTTATAGTATACCATTCTTTACGATCTTGAGTTCCCTCTAAAGTAATTAACCAATCAAAATTAGATTGCTCAAAATCTAAATGAATTTGATTAATAGCTTGCTTAGTTGGGATTTCCATCGTAATATATGTTCCTTTTTCATTATATGAAGTATTTAAGATGGTAAAAGGTATTTTATTAAAGGTTTTTTTTTCAGCTTTTAATCGTAAAAGATAAGGTGCTTCTATTGTGTCCTTCTTGTTTGTTATCCCAAAAATTCTAATATCGGATAGGTTTGGTGAGACATTACTAAACATTTCATCAGGTAAACTAATCGCATGCCAAGTATCTGTTATTTCTGGCAATATACTTTTATAAGCGTATTGATCCATCTGACTATAACCTTTAAGACAAATAAATAATATCAGAATTACGATGTTTTTAATTTGAATGTTCATCTGCTATAATATGTTTGTATTTATTGTATAAAAACGAAATAATCAAAAGAAGCACTCCTAAAGCTAAGAACACAATAGTTTTGGCAATAGTTTCCATATGAGAAATATCATAAAAGAATAATTTTATAAGTGTGATTCCAAATACTATAATTGCTAAAACACGTAGATGTTTTTTTCTTTTCCATATTCCTAAAACAATGAGTAACAAAGCATAAACACCCCATAAAATACTCAATCCAAGTTTATATGTCTCTGTATACCCAGACAAGTCCAACCAGTGTATTAATTCACTACTCACTATCCAGATTAATGTACAATGCAGTATAATTTCAAAAGCTATCTTAAAGGTTCTACCAAGAAATTGTTGACGTACATATTTATAAAAAGTAAATAATAAACCTCCCACGAATACAAAAGAAAGGTATCGTATACCTATATGGGAAAAGGCTTCTGCGCTAAATTCTGTTTCTTTTAATTCAAGATAATGTACTCTAAGCTCACTAAGTAGAAATAATCCTCGAGTTAAAAACCCAAAAAGAGCAAACAATATAAAGCCAAGGGTAATATATCCCAAAGCATTATTTTTAATTTTTTTGATATTTACAAAAGATAAAACAACTAGAAACAATAAGCTATAATTAATGAGCCAAATGGCTTTAAAATTTCTGGTATCTGATAATACCGTATATTGTTCTGTACTACTTATATTCTGGGAAATATACTGGTGATCTATATCTTGATAAACCTGATTCCAATAACTATCTATTTCTATCCAAAATGTAAAGTAGGAAGTACATACCAATAATAATACAAGACCTATGGTAAGCATTGTATACAACCAGGATTGTTTTGGCCAAGGAAAAGATAGTTTCTCTTTACGATGTGTGATATAAATAAATGCAAAAGACACAATACATATTATTGATGTCATCAGATAAATATTAAACACTGGCATTAGTTTGGTTTCTGGTAGTGTTGGGCTATATCGATAATACACTACAATCCAATCATGTAAAAGACTAAAAAAAGTTAAGGCCCATAGTGGATATGAGAGAATTTCGTATATCGGCACTTTTTTTGTTCGTCCAATCCAAAATAACAATGCTGCTTCTCCTGCCCATAGTAGTGTAACCCAATTTCCATCTAGTTGCACAGGGAATGCAATTGTAATAAAAATCAAAACCATACCAGACACAAAATAAAACAGGTTACGATCAGCTAGTTTTAATCTATGCACAATAACACTAACCACAAAATGGATCACTGCATTTATCAATGTAAATACACCTAATAATTCCTTACCATATTCGTGATTATTTAACATTGAAAACCCAATACCGTAAAAGACAAATGAATTAGATAACTGAAGGATTACATCAATGGTTTTAAAGCTTTCCTTTTTTCTAAGTTTGTATACCAGAAACATAAGATAGAATGTGATAAAAAAGGTGGTAAGAAATACAAAACCAAGAGCGAAATGTTCTTCTATACTATATTTACCGGCATACCACGACATAAAAATGATCCAGGTGAATAGAAAAGACGAAAAATAAAGAGGTTTCCAATATTTTTTGATAGCAATAATGAGGATACCTATATTAATAATCGCCATATAACTAAACAGAATCACTACTCTACCTGATCCATCACTTAACAAAAAAGGAACTGCATATGCTCCTACTAGTCCAACATGAGCTATAATTTGTTTATTATATTGTATTGCAGCAAAAACGGTAAATGCTGTAAATAATAACATAAGGATAAACGTTAAATTCTGCGGAATTAAGCCATATAAGTCATATGCTAAAAAGGTAATAAAATATAATATAGTCATAGCACCACTGACCAGTACAGCACTAAAATTCTCATATTTTTTCTTTAATTTCATTCCAATTCCCAAAAGCCCTAATCCTGTTAGGTATCCTAGTATAATCCTAGTTAATGGCCCTATCAAGTCATGTTCTATGGTATACTTTGCTCCTATAGCAACACCTATTATAATAATGATGATACCTATCTTATTGATTAGATTTTCTCCAATGAATTTTTCAAGGTTAGATTTCTTTTTTGGTGTATTAGTTTTGGCAATGACAGGTTTTTCTTCTTTTATTAATACTGGCGGCACATTCTCTGGCTTAATAGAAGAAGATGGTTTTTCAATAATTTCGTTTGTAGGTGAAACAGAAATTGGTTTTTCTGTTTTTATACTTGGTTGGTTTTCTGATGAAATTTTTAATTTGTGTATCTCATCTTTAAGATCTTGTATTTGAGTTGAGAAATCTTGTTGCCTTTTCAGTAGGATTTCGAGCTTTTCCAAAAGCTGATGTATCTGATCTTCGTTGTTTCCCATATTACATTATTATTATAATTATCTAATGTTAAATAACCCTAAAAGCCCATATAGACTAAGATATCGAAAAATATAACAAAGCTATATTTAAACATTATACCATCAATCTCTTCTAAGAATAAATATCACTATCTAAGTCAAAAATTTAAAACCTGTCTGTTTTCAAAATTAAATATTTTAGTATACACATTTTGAATAGCAAACAAATATCTATGATATACTCAATTTATAGTACACTGTTTCCCGTGAAAAATATTGTTTCTATTCCATACAGAATTACAGAATAAAAAAATTCATTCCGAAAAGGTAAACAAGTTTTTCTAAAAAGACACTATCTTAGTATAGAATAGATATTTGTTTTTATTTTGAAATACGAGCAATTTTATCTTTTAGAAATTGTCTTTCTTGTTTAGAATGAGTAAGTTCTATTGCTTTTTGGTAGTATGTTACAGCTACACTATTATCTTCTAATTGTTGGTATATTTCGCCTAAAATTGCATGATATAAATAATACTTCTCAAGCAACCTATTACTTTTCATATTTTCGAGTGCTATTAGTGCTTTTTTTGGCCCTTTGAGTTCTAGAATAACCAGACATCGATTTAAAAAAACAATAGGGTCATTAGCTATTTTTAATAGGAGTTCATAATATTCTAATATCATTTCCCAGTTTGTATCTGCATATTTCTTTGCGCAACAATGTTGATATGCAATAGCAGCTTCGAGATGATATGTTGAGAGTTCATCTCCAAAAGCAGCTTTGTTTAGATACTGCTCTCCAGATTGTATTAGTTCTGTATCCCATGTAGTACGGTCTTGTTCAGAAAGTAAAATAAGTCTTCCTTCTTCTGTTAACCTGCTATTAATTCTGGAGGCGTGAAAACACATTAACCCCATTAAAGCATATACTTCGGGTAATTGTGTACGTTTTTCTGATAACAAAGACTTACATAAAAACATTGCCTGACTTATTAAATCTTTGCGAATCAACTGATCGGCATGTGTAGAATTATAACCTTCATTAAACATAAGATAGATGGCATTAAGAACTGTTTTAGTTCTGGGGTTTATCTCATCAGAAGTTGGGATTACTGGGCGTATCTTACGTTTTCTAAAATATTCTTTGGTTCGATATAACCTCTTAGAGATAGTATCTTCATTACTAAGAAACGATCGTGCAACTTCTTTGGTACTAAATCCACATAATGCTTTTAGAATAAATGTGATTTGATTTTCTTGTGAGATATCGGGATGGCAGCACGCATACATCATTCCCAAAAAATCATCTTTAATATGTTGTTCTTGCCAATAGTTATCCATTGTGGTAGCTAGTGTATACCCTGAGGTTAGAAGTTGTTTTTCGGGATCAGAAAAATCGATAACTCGACTATGCTTATTATGCCTAATAATATCTATTGCTTTGTTTTTAGCTGTACGATATAGCCATGCTCTTGGATTATCTGGCATTCCTCTAAATTTCCAGGTTTCCAGAGCTTTAACTAGCGCATCCTGTACTACATCCTCGGCTAATTCTATGTTTTCGATCCCAAATATTTTAATCAATACAGAAACCATCTTTCCAGACTCTTGTCTAAAAAGATGGTTTAATGTATGATCTATGTGATCTCTATTTTCCAAAAAGTTATTCCATTGGGCTTATTTCTCGTACTTCAACGCTGCACCCATATTCAAAGCTCGGACAATCTTTAGCAACTTTAGCTGCATGATCTAATGAATCTGCTCTAATTATCAGATAACCACCAACTAATTCTTTTCCTTCTGCAAATGGACGATCTGTAACTTTTTTACCACCTTCGGTTAATGTTTTGGCTTCGCTCATTAAGGGTTGTCCTCCAACAAGTTGTTCTGATTTTGCCAAACCACCCATCCATTGTTGCCAATGTTGCATGTGTTTTTGCATTTCTTCTGGAGAATTATTTCTATACTTATCCTCTCCTCCTCTAATAATAAACATAAATTCTTTCATTACTATATTTTTTTAATGTTCAATTATCCTAACATTCTGGCCATACCTCTCGTACCTCTACACAAGAATCCCATTGTAATCCTGGACAACCTTTTGCCATTTCGGTAGCATCTTCTATTTTATCTGCCTTTACGATTAAATATCCGCCGACCATTTCTTTGCCTTCCGTTAAAGGTCTATCCGTTACTTTAGTTCCTCCCGGGTGAATTGTATTTCCGTGTGAATATAGCCGTTCGCCCCCAACAAATTTTTCTTGTTGAGCCATTTCACCAATCCATTGCTGCCATTCCTGCATATGCATTTGCTGTTCTTCAGGAGATTTAGAATCCCATATCTTGTCATCTCCTCTAAAAAGAAACATAAATTCTTTCATTTGTCTGTTTTTTAAGTGGTTTATTTATTTTTCACACTACTATGACGAACACTTTTTTGATTTTTGGACAAGCAACACTATATTTTTTTAGTAAAATGTTCTAAAAGTATTATACAGTAATAATTATAGTTTGAAATTATATTATTTTCAGGTAATTAAGCCTATACATTTGTTGATGAAATTTACGAATAATCCACAAAATGATTAAAAAAAATAACGAGTATACTTTCATATACTCGTTATTTTTTAGTGATTTCATATAGTATCACTATTAAAATAGCTATAAATTCTTATTCTTGGCGAGGTTTTACATATACTACTCTTTCATTATTCATGAAAAGAGAAAGTGTACTATCTGTAATTTCATAGGGTATACAATCTGTATCACCTATACAAACTTCAAGTTTTTCTCCTTTTTTCACAGACCACTTATATTCTTCTATTTTACCTTTAACTTTTTCTGCCATGGTATAATTAGGTCTAAAAAGAATAATTTTTTTAGGGTCATCTTTTTTAACCCACATTCCAAACAATTCTCTTCCTAGAACTGTTTGATCACTCATGTTTTCTTTTGATTCAAATGTTTGGCTTTGCAGTACAGGCTCTGTTTTAAAACCCATTAGTGCTACAGCTAAAATAACAATTGTAAAAATTACGGATATAGATTGGGGTCTTTTCATAATTTATTTTTTTTAAATAATAAGGATATAAATTTAGTGTTTTTTTGGTAATCTATAGTTTTGGTGTTTATAAATACATAAAAAATATAGAAACACCAATTCTTTTATCCTATTAACAGACTTCACGTGATTGTCAGTATTATTCCTTAGCTCTGGCATAATGAAGTCTCATTTCATTCATGGTAATAACTAGCATATCTTCTCTTAACAAGTACTCTAAACACATTTCTGTACCTCCTTCTATAGAATTGGCTTTTAGGCAAAGTTTACTATCCTTTAATAACCAATATCTTTTTAGAGGTTCTCCTAAGGATTTTTCTATGATAGTTCCATCTGATCTCAATTCTATATAAGTATTATGATCACCATCCATTACCCATTTTCCTATTAATCCTTTTGGACCGCCCTGAGATATACTATCCCTCTTTTTTTCAATAACCATTTTCTGATGTTCAGGGCTATTTTTAAAGCTGCTTAACGGAAGCATTGCTATACTAATTATAATAAGAATTAATTTGGATTGCATAATTTGGGTATTTTAGGGAGGTTAAATTTAACGTTTTTTTAGGTTTTTCCCTAATACTATGTTATCAAATATCTTTCTGTACACGCAGTAAATACACCCAATTTAATTAAAAGCAATACTTTTACCAAAACCTTCATTCTAATTTTACTATTATTCGAGTTTCTTTTCTTAATGAGGTATCTTTAAAAAATCTATGTATATCCATTCTCTATTTCCTTTTTTAAGTTGAGCATTTTAAATGTTATTTATTAAAAAAATACTGTAGAAAATTGATTAAGGTAGGGTATTGTGCTTTATAAACGTTTTATAACAAAATGCCCATAACTTATCTATTAACGTAAATGGTAAAAAGGGAACACTATTTTTATGTGTTCCCTTTTCATTTATAAAAATGATTTCTAAAAATCACACTCTTTCAATTCTACATATAAAACAACCAGCTTCGGCGTTTCTGGCATGTAAATATGCTATATCATCGTAGTTATCAAATATTTCTGAAATCAAAAGATCTACATCACCATCTCCTATCAATTTTGTAAATACCATATTTTGTTTCTTATTATACCCAATCAGCGATAAAGGAAAATTTTGTTTATCTGCTTTGATTTCTGGTGGGAATTGATGGCTATTCTTATACGGCTGAACTTCTTTTTTGTGAACAAAAATAGGGCCTGGTTGATTAAATGCATTTTTAATTTCAAAGGGACTATGACTAATCAATAAACGGATATCTTTTCCCGGGTCAAACTTTTTTAAGGAAATACGACAAGGCCCATAACCTGTAGCAATTTGTTCAACAATTGGGTAACCAAAATCATCTACTCTTGTTTCTTTGATTCTTGATGCATATTCTTTTGTTAATGGGACAATTCTAAATTTTTGCATATTCTTATTTTATGATTTAGTCCAGACTATGCCATATAAAATTCATTACATAACTCTGGTTTAACAAAAGTGATCAGAATCTAAAAAGCAAAACACCCGATTCTTGCTTAGTTATGAATTAATTTTTGCAGCTTCCCATCCAATTATAGCTGTTTTGCGCGTACTACCCCAATGGTACTGCCCTAAATCACCGGTAGATTGGATTACCCGGTGACAAGGAATTAAAAATGCAACAGGATTACTACCTATTGCTGTTCCTACAGCTCTGGATGCTTTAGGCTTATGAATGTGATTGGCAATGGTTCCATATGTAGTTAATCCACCCTTTGGAATTTTAAGTAATGTTTCCCAAACTTTTAATTGAAAATCAGTTCCTTTAAGATGTAATTTTATTTGATTCAATTTCTTCCAGTCTTTGGTAAAAATAAACAGAGCATTTTGTTGAGACCTATCTACGATTTGAGTAAATTTTGCTTTTGGAAAACGTTTTTGTAATGTTGTAAATGCATATTCATCATCTGCAAATGCCATATGACAAATACCTTTTGAAGTTGAAGCTACAAGTATTTTACCAAATGGACTTTCAGCATAGCTATAACTAATATTTAAGTTTTGCCCTCCATTTTTGTATTCTCCGGGTGTCATCCCTTCTATTTTTATAAAGAGATCATGTAATCTTCCTGTTCCAGAAAGTCCGGTCTCATATGCTGCATCAAATAAAGTAGTTTGCTGATCTTTTAAAATGTTTTTTGCATATTCTAAACTCGTATACTGCAAAAACTTTTTAGGGCTCACCCCTACCCAATCTGTAAAGAGTCTTTGAAAATGAAAAGGGCTGACATGCACTTTTTCTGCAATCTCATCCAGATTAGGTTGATCTTTAAAATTTTGCTTAATATACGTTATCGCCTCTGCAATACGATTGTAATGAAATTGATTTCGCTCATTTATCTCCATAATACTTTAATTTTAAAAACAGTATAAAAGTATTGGGTTCAGAGTATTTTTAAAACCCAGAACTTGCTTATTTCAATACAGAATAAAAGTAATAGTAGTTTATGGTTAGAAAAATTATGTTGTAAAAACTGATTAATCCATTATAAAGCTGAATCCTCCAGAAAACAAACTAGAGCTAAGTCCAGAATCACGTTCATATTGTATAAATCGAAAATCGATACTTTTTAAACCAAGTTTCCAGATATGTAATTTTGCAAAGATATCTGTATAACTAACACCAAAACCATATTGATTCGCATCAAAACCAGATAAATCATAATCAGAGGTATAGAATTGCTGTGTAGACAGATGTTGATTAAATGGAGCAAAATAATCTGCTTTTGTTTGTGTATAAAAACGATATGAAGGATATAGTGTAAATTTATCTGTAATTTTAATAGGTACCTCTATACTTGCAGTATGCGAGTTAATCCCCCAATCATCTGTATAATACCTATAAAATGTTCGTATTGTAAAAACTTCATTAATATAATAATGTAATCTTCCTCCCGCGGCTATTTTAAATCTGGAATCTGGTAATCTTTCTACATCATCACCGTATGTAAATTCTTGTACAACTACATCGGCCACATCAGCAAATTGTACTCGTTGAAATGGTGTTGACAAAAGTCCCTCTTGCTGAATAAAATCTAATGCAAGGGATCCTTGCAATTTTTTAGACAAAATTTGTGAGAACCCAAATCCTACAGAATATGAATTACGAGATTCATCGTCAAATTTGGTAAACGTAGGTTGATCTCTTAATTCTGAAGGATATATTGCTTTCCATGTATCCAGAAACACATTTGCTTTTATACTTAATTCTGTATTTTTTTCATTAAAAAGTCTAGAATAACTACCTCCAAAACCAACAGAAAAATAATCATACTCGGTTGCAACCGCTACATTGGCAGACCACACACTATTTCGATCATCACTACTATGGCTGTAGCTCCCTGATAGTGTTGTTAACACATCTTTTTTTGATGCTCCAGAAGAAGCAACAAAAGGATTGGTGGTACCATTTCCGTCAAAGGGGTTAACATTACTAGAAGAAGCTGATGAATATGCTGATATCCCAGCATCTATAGTTAATACATCATCATCATTTAATGGGATAGAAACCACTATTGTTGGGGTAAGGTCTGTAAGTTCTTCTGTACCTACACCACCTGTAACCGCAGCGTTATCTCCATCCTGAGTATAATAACTCATCAAAAAATCTACTTCTGCAGATTCTAATACTCTTTTTTTGTATGCAGTGGTATCATCTTGTTGTTGCTCTTGCGCAGTTACAATCACTACCGACAATATTGCTATTATTAAGGGAAGTTTTTTCAAAGATCTTTACTTTATAAGATTTTATAATATGTTCTAATATTCTCTATTAATATGGTTAATAACCATTAATTACAACCGCAACCTCCTCCGGTTTTTCCTCCATTTGCTCCAGCAGCTGATTCTCTATAGGCTTGGAAATTGGTTTCGAAGCGATCAATTTTTTTGAGAGCTAGCTCCATATCCGGATCATTGATTTGTACTTTTTCATATTCTTTTACAGCTACACATGAATTTAGAGAAAGTACTAGTACTAAAAGTATTGGTATTAACTTGTTCATAAAGTACGTTTTATAAAAATTATTATTGATTATCTATCTTAATATGATCAGAGGTATGAATATTGCCTTGGTCATCAATAATGATACATTCAATTCCTTTTAATTGATTTATTCTATTTAATCCTATCTCAATTCCCATTACAAAAACAGAAGTTGCTAAAGCATCAGCCAACTCTGCTTTTGGTGCAAAAACTGTAGCACTTACAATACCAGTAGATGGATACCCTGTTCTGGGATCAATAATATGAGAATAACGTTTGCCTTCAAGAGTTACGTATTTTTCATAATTTCCAGAGGTTACTACTGCTTTATCTATTACAGGTAATAGTGCAAATGCATTATTTTTATTCAAAGGATTAGTAATCGCAACTTTCCATTCACTCCCGTTAGGTTGTTTTCCCCAGGTATTCATATCTCCCGAGGCATTTATGATTCCGGCACTTACTCCTTTACTTATTAAAAGGTCTTTGGCCTTATCTGCTGCATATCCTTTACCAATAGCTCCAAATCCTATTTTCATTCCTTTTTGTGTAAGAAACACTGTAGATTTCTCTTTATCCAGAATTATATTTTGATAACCTACCTTTGCCACTGATATTGTTACATCTTCTTCGGAAGGCATTTCTTTCATGCTATTATCAAATTTCCAGATTCGATCCATTGAGGCATAACTAATATCAAATGCGCCATCTGTTAATTTAGATATCTGAACTGCTCTTTCTATTAGGTCGAAAAGTTCTTTATCAACTTTCACCGGATTAATCCCTGCATTCTTATTAATTAAAGAAGTTTGGGAGTTTTTGTCCCACGAAGAAATCAATTCTTCAATTCTCTGAATTTCTTCAACAGCAATATCAATATATTGATTAGCTATGACTTCATCTTTATCGACAACAGTAATATCAAAACGACTTCCCATTAGTTTTAGGATACGCTTATGTATTTGTTGTGAAAAGCTACTATGCATTGTAGCTATACATAAAAATGTAAGGAGAAATCTCAAAATATTATTTAATCATTGTACTTAGTATTTCTAAGTACGCATTTGGTGTTACTTTTTTATAACCGGTCTCTCCAAGTTTTTTGCCATTTTTATCCAAAACAACAACTAATGGAAAGCCTCCGCGTTTATTATATGCCTCTGCCAATGTTTTATTTTGGTTTTGCAATGCTTCTGGCAATTGGTTTTTTTTCTTACGCGGAAAATCTGCTTTTAACAATACATAATGTTTCTTGGCATATCCCTGAAATTCCTCTGTATGTAAAATCTGTTTCTCTAATTTAATACATGGTGCACACCAATCTGAACCGGCAAATACTAAAATTATATTTTTATCATTTTCCTGCGCGATTCTTTTTGCTTTTTCAAAATTGGTTAGCCACTCCTGAGCACTTACCAAATTAATTCCTGAAAATATCAGGAACACTATTATAATAATCTTTTTCATATCAATGTAAATCTACTTTATAGTAACTATTCAAATTGTTAATTAGTACTTAAAATTTGTTTAAAGGTCATAATACGTACTAAGTCTAAATAATCATTATTAAAAAAACAATTTTTATGCCAAACAAGGTTATATTATTCTTATTTACTACAACCTCTAATTCGACTTCTATTTATAATACTGTTATATAGAAAAACACCCTATGAATAGTTATTTTTTTTCACAAAAAAGCGGAAATACCTGTGTGTATTTCCGCTTTTCAAGAATGGATTAACATCCAAAATATATTATAAAACCCTATAAACTAAAGCTTAGGGCATCTTTTGCAATTAGATTTCCCTTTCTTTTTATATTTTTTACAACATTTTTTCTTTTTCCCTCCACAGGCTGTTTCACAATTGACAGCCGGGCAAGAAGCATATAATGATGGAGTACCTGAGCTTTGCACTGATATAATTTTTATTAAATCTAAATAAAGCACAAAAATAAAAAAAAAAGATTCCAAAAAAAGGAATCTCTATTTTATCTTTATTAACTTATTAACAATCATTTAGGCTCCTCTGCAGCTTGAAAAGTATTAATATCTCTATCAAATAAGTAATGACCCGATTTGTCTTCTCCTATAATTTTAAGTTTATCTAATAATGTACGTGCTATGGCCTCTTCTTCCAATTGCTCTGCTACATACCATTGCATAAAATTATGTACATTATAATCTTTACGTTCAAGGCATTCGAATATGATGTTATTAATTTTTTCTGTAACAAACTCTTCACTTTTCAGGAATGTTTCAAAAAGCTCCATCAATGATTTAAAATCATCTCTTGGTTTATCTATTGCAGGGATAACGGCATTACCACTTCTTTCATTAATAAACTTGACCAATTTAGTCATATGTACTCTTTCTTCTTCTGATTGCATATAAAAAAAATCTGCTACACCATTATACCCTCTGGTATCTGCCCAACTAGCCATCGAAAGATATTGTGCAGAAGCTTTTGCTTCATATTTTATTTGATCATTTAATAGTTGTTCTATCTCTTTTATCATGTTTTGACATTGTTTTTTTAGCAAAACCAAAATACATAATTTATTGCATTTTAACAGAGTAATTTGGCGTTTTGCTTAATTAAAAATCGAATTATTTAACTCTAGTCATATTATTGGTAGGCTATATAATTTGTAAAGAAAGTTATTTTATAATTTGTTATCACGTTACGGTAATTTTAAACGAAATTAGTGATTCAGAAATCCTAAAAAACATTTAAAACAGAATCTATCCTTGATTATGCTGCTTTCTCAAAGGCGATGTAATTGACTAGCTCGCCATATTTATCACGAACAGGAAACCCTTTAATTACGCAGACATATGGGGTTTCATCTTTTTTGTAGTTTAAGATCGATACTTCAAAAGGAGCTTCGTTCTCTATCGCACTTCTTATTTTTGCAGATGTCTTAACACATGTATCTTTGCCCTGAAATATCTTTGGTGAGTTACCTATGACCTCATTTGGTGAATATCCACTTAGTTTTTGAATATTTTGTGAAGCGTACACAATTTTAAGATTAGGATTTGTGATAACAATAACAGATTGTTCTTGAATAAATTCTTGGTAATAATCTCTTTTAAAATTCCAATTTTTGGTAATTTTCTTTAGCGTATTAAAATCTTCTTTAAAGCTTTCTAACACTATATGATGTTCACCATAAAACTCCCAAGAAACTAAAGGCAATATATTACCAGACATATTTTTATAATATCGTGCCATCATGACATCGTAATCAAAAAAGTCTTTCATTATGATCTTTTTTTCAAAAATACAGTATTAAGCTTATATTTTTCTTTGAACAAAAGTTAATTCTGAAGTAAAAACTTTCATTTCTATTTTGAAGAAGTGCTTTTTATTTTTTTTGAAATAGTTGCCAAAACGCCAAGATAGCTCCTATACTAAAAGTAGCTGTCATTAATATCCCAGAGCATATAACTATGTATTTCATCCAACTAACTCCTATCCACAAAAAATAGATACCTCCAAATGTCAAAATAATTGACAAAAACGGTTCTATCATTAAGAAGAGTTTCAGCTTTTTATGTATTGAAGTTACTGCAAGTATTCCTCCTAATAAGAAGAAGATAAATGACATAGATAAAATATGGGTGTGGATAATGGTTAGCATTTCTCTTTCCCCTTTTTTAAATTTCATTACTTCCGCATTCTCATCATCTTCATTACCCAAATAATTCTCTTCAATTCCATTAGGGTCGGTGGTCGAGGTTTCATTAACAAATAGCAAGCCGGTAAAATATCCAATACTTAATACAATGATAAAAACTCCGATAAACAATTTTATCTCTTTAGGAAAAGTATGTATTAAACCATGAAACTGCATTAAATTACTTCGTTTAAATGTAATGTCTTTATACTTCTCAACAAAGTATCTAAAGCTTTGGTCATTGATCTTACCGAAATTGTAGCTCCAGAAATTGCATCAATATCTCCAGGAAAATTAATTTGATCATCCATAGATTTTCCTATAAATTGTTTTAGCCAACGTTTGCTTCCTATCTCTCCTCCATATTCTTCTCTATAGATTAGAACTTTTGACTTCACTATAGAAAATTTTTTATCAAAAATCACCAAATAATCAAAAGTAGCTGTTTTACTTGGAGCATTACCAATATACGCATAACCTAATAAACCATCTATACTTATTATTTTTAAAAGATTATCTTTCCCAAACTCTGATTTGACTGTACTATTATTTGCTTCAGAGATTTTTATAGCTTCAGTAGAAAATTCTTCTGTACCAAAATAATTAGTAATTTCTTTATTTACCTTTTTCTCTATTTTCTTAGAGTGGTTTGTAAATGAAGTTAGTGTAAAGGTAACTACTAACAAAACAACAACAGACATTCTAATTTTCATCTTGCAAAAGTATTTAAAAACTCGTATTCATAACTCAAAAAATAGGCCAAATTTATAAAGCGTCAAAACCTCATAGGCTTTGGCAAAACCTATGAGGTAAAAAACACTTTTCAATCATCAAATATTAGAACCAAACTCCAATACCGAAGTTTAATTGGTCCTTAACACTACTTCCGGATAAGGCATTATCTCTAAATTGATAATCACCTTTTAGTACCACCCCAGGGGTAATATGATAACTTAATCCTGTGGTAATATCAGTACGGTTATATGCATCATTTCGTTGTAAACTGCCCGCAGTACTTGCATGAGTATCATATTGCTCATAACGTGCAAAGGCAAATAATTTTTGTTTATTCATCGTAGGCAATAGATTAAATGCTCCTTCTACATACCATCCCATCAAGGCACTACCAAGATCTCGACCTGTTAATGCGTTATAATCATCTGTATCAGAAAGTGATGCATAAATAAATTGCCCTCTGGCAGTAAATCTTTGATATGCGTATCGAGCATCAAAACCAACCATAGAAATACCAACATTAGCTCCATCCAAATCTTCTACATCATCTTCTGCTTGTGTTTGACCAAAATATCCAGATAAACCTAAACGCAATCCAGGCAATCCATAATAATCTAATTTTGCCGAAAAAGTAGGACTATCTACTGTAGATTTGATTCCTTTTTGACGACCACTACGTAATCCATTAGATCCTTTTAAAAATCCATTCACTCCACCTTCTCCATCAGACTCTGTAGATTTAAACCCATTAAAAATATAAGCTTGGTATCCTAATGAGATATTATCAAATCTACCATTAACTCCAATACCCAGTTCTCTCCAGGTTGTAGGAACAATAACATTATCAACAGCAGGACGCTCTGTACCATTAAAAGTAGTAGGCTCATGAAACTCATTAATAAGCCCCATAGGTACTAACATTAATCCCCCTCTAAGGTTTACATTATCGGCAACGTTGTAGTTAACAAAAGCTTGTTCAATAAAAACTTCTTCTACGTGTTCAAATTCTACTTCTGTAACAAATTGTATTTGATCATTAAATCGATAACCAAAAAGTAATACTAATCGTTGCACATCTAGTTCTCCATTATCTCCTTCGGGCTGGTTATATAGCATTTCTCCATATGCACCAACAGTTACTGCCTTACCAGAATTACCTGAAAGGATACGCTGTGCGGCGTTGATTTGTTTTTGAGGATCCAATTGTATAGAATCTTGCCTAGTCTGAGCAAAACCTATAAAAGTAATGGTTAATAATAGTAATGTTAATTTATTTTTCATCTTTTTATTTAGACTTATTACAAATAATTTATTTATTTCGACCGCAAATATATTCATCAAAATGAACTTGACAAAGTTTATTTATATTAAATCTAAATTAATTTTAAACTTCAGTAAAGAAATAGAATTACTACACTGATCTTAAGACTGATACAGACTAATGATATAGTGAAAATATTTTGGTAGCCTCATTATGAGAAGATTCAAAACTTAGCGTTCTGATATTTGTTTCGGCATTCACCGTTGTAAAATATGAGATCATACGTTCTGTAGGCATATTACCTGTTAGCTCATCTTTTGCCATTGGGCATCCGCCAAATCCCTGAATAGCCCCATCAAATCGTCTGCATCCAGCTTTATATGCAGCATCTACTTTTTCAAACCAGGTCGTTGGTGTAGTATGCAAATGTGCTCCAAATTCAATCTCTGAATAGGTTGTAATTAAATTCGAAAACAAATAATCAATAATTTCTGGTGTAGAAGTACCAACAGTATCGGATAATGAAAGAATTTTCACACCCATTTTGCTTAGTTTTTCTGTCCACTCTCCTACTATTTCTACATTCCATGGATCTCCATAAGGATTACCAAATCCCATAGAAAGATAAGCTACTACTTTTTTGTTCGCTTTATCTGCAATGTTTAATATTTCTTGCAGCGTGGCTACAGATTCTGCAATAGTCTTATGCGTATTTCTCATCTGGAAATTTTCTGAAATCGAGAAAGGATATCCCAGGTAATCAATTGCTTTATGCTGTACTGCATCATTAGCTCCACGAACATTAGCTATAATAGCTAACAATTTGCTACTCGTATCAGAAAGATCTAATTGCGATAAAACCTGAGCAGTATCTACCATTTGAGGTATTGCTTTGGGTGAAACAAAACTTCCAAAATCTATAGTATCAAAACCACATCTTAGTAAAGATTGAATGTATTGAACCTTTTTTTCGGTAGGAATAAATTCTTTTATCCCCTGCATAGCATCACGAGGACATTCAATAATTTTTACGTTTTCGGTCATTTTAGAGTAGCAAACTAAGAAATATTCAATTGTGTGTATAAAAGTATGATTATTTTTTAAAATTTAAAGGGTTTAGATATTAGATGATATCAACACCCGATATAGGGATTATGATAATTTAACTCGAATTGTGTACTAGAAAATCTTTTATGACATATGTAACATCAATTGGTTACAAATCTTATATCTATAAGTAATTGATTTATTTATAATTGCTATATTTAAAAAGCCAAATTAAAAACATGAGAAATTTCTTTCCTCTACTTTTTTTAATCCTCCAAATAAATTCTACAGCTCAATCAACTTATACAAAACCTATTGAAATTACTACTAAAGACAGTATTTATACGCCTTTAGAAGGAGTAGCTCTTTACAAAGATTATTCTAAAGAACTTAATTTTAGTCAAATTATACTCCACCCATTTAAATCTACACATCTTTTTGATCTTAAAAGTTCTGAACCAAATGCTTTTTATTGGTATAAATTTAAAATAGATCTTAAAACAGATGCTAAAATATTATACTTTCTAACTTTTATTAGTGATGCTTCAGATTTTTATGTACCTCTCAAAAAAAAAGGTTATAAAAAATATGAAACTGGGACATTCATTAAAAAAGGAAAGATTACTTATGATATTGAGCAGGCTTCATCACTTAGTTTATCGATAGATTCGATTGACTTTTCTAAACCTTTTTATTTTAATAAAAAACCAATCTCCAATGCCGGAAAATCAAGTATCAGAGAATCTTTTGGAGTTTTACTTGTTGACCATAAAAGTATTGTTGGTGATCTAATTAGAGAAGTTTCCTTAGTGAAGTATCTCGAATTTTATTCAGGTGCTATATTCATTGCTTGCTTACTTTTTCTTGTAAGTTTTTTTATCTCTAGAGATAAAAACTTTTTGAACTATAGTATTTATTTATTTTTTGTGACCGCAATTTTTGCTCCAAATACTCCATTTACTTTTTCTGTACTGAATAGTATTCATCCTATGCTTTTCCATTATATAAAACAACTTAGCATTATTGGAGCTTCCTTTTTTTATTTTTATTTTGTTTACAGGATCCTAGAGTTCAAGATAACCCATAAAAGATTATATAAATTTTCTAACTATTTTTTATTCAGCATTATTCTTTTCGCTATTATTAACTTAATCATAGCTATAATTGATCCATATCTTAATTATCGCATTGGTATTTTCTTCGCATTTAGAATATTTTTTGGTAGTACTGCATTAATTGTCTTTGTATATCTATTCTCTGTGAGAAAAGATTTGATATCAAGGGTTGTACTCATAAGTAGCTTTTTGCTTATTATTGGGAATATTGCTTCCATAATTACAGGTAATGGTTTGTACTTTTTAAATACTGTATTAATTGAGATTTTAATTTTTTCAGGAATTGTATCATATAATAATAAGAGAAATGTTGAATATAGAATTAAAGGCCAGTATGAACTGGATAATGAGCGAAAAATAAAAACCGAACTTATACAACTAGACAAAGCAAAATCAAACTTCTTTGCTAACATATCGCATGAGCTTAGAACTCCACTTACCTTAATATCTGGGCCCATACAAAACAGACTAACGAATGAAGATCTTAGTAAAAAAGATCGTGTTGATTTTGAATTAGTTTTAAACAACAGTAACCGAATTTCTGATCTGGTCAATCAATTATTAGATATCTCCAAAATTGAAGCCGGTAGCATGACTTTATCTTTGCAAAAGGTAAAACCAATACAACAAATTAATGCTATCGTTAAAGATTTTGAGTATACAGCAAGTTTAAAAAACATTAATTTTCTAACGTATTTAAACAATCATGAAGAAGAAGGCTGGTTAGATCGAGATGCCTTATATAAAATTGTAACTAATTTAGTCTCGAATGCCGTAAAATATACTCCAGAAAATGGTTCTATTATCTGCAATGCTCATATCAAAAAAAACAAACTCTTTGTTGATATAAAAAACACAGGAGAAGGCTTGACCAAAGAACAACAACAACTGGTTTTTAAACGTTTTTATCAAACCCATAGTTCTCAATCTGGAACAGGTATCGGGTTAGCTTTGGTTAATGAACTTGTAAAACTACACGAAGGAGTAATCACTGTGGATAGCAAACCAGAGGAATGGACAAGCTTCAGCTTTGCAATCTCCCTAGATAAAAAGGTTATAAAAAAGGCTACGGTTATAGAAGAAAATTCAGCACCTATTACTCATTATCACACTATTCATGGAATTTCTGACGCCGCTACAAATGATTTAGAATTGGGCAATAAAAATGATGAACTCCCTATTTTATTAATAGTTGAAGACAATAAGGATCTAAATAAATTGCTTCAGGATAATTTTAAAGACCAGTATCATATTATTAGTAGTTATAATGGTGAAGAAGGATGTGAACTGGCAATACAACACATTCCCGATATCATCATTTCTGATATTATGATGCCCAAAAAAGATGGAATTGAGCTCACTAACGAATTAAAGAATGATGAACGTACCAGCCATATTCCTATCATTTTATTAACTGCAAAAGCCGGTGAAGAAAATGAATTATCAGGATTGCAAATAGGAGCTGATGAATACATGACCAAACCTTTTAATCAAAAAATACTGGCTGCCAAGGTTAATAATCTTTTGATGATTAGAAAAAAATTGCAATTGCGATATAGCCAGGAAGTATTTTTAACTCCAAAAGACATCACCATAACCCCTATAGATGAAAACTTCTTAAACAAAGTACAAAAGGTAATGGATGAACAATTGATAGAATCTTCTTTTAGTGTAGAAGAATTTAGTAAAGCCATAGGTATGAGTCGAATGCAATTACACAGAAAACTAAAGGCCCTAACTGGCTTAACATCCTCAGAATTCATTAGGTCTCAACGTCTTAAATTGTCCGCACAACTACTGGAAAATTCTGACACAAATGTATCTCAGGTTGGGTATGCTGTAGGTTTCAACGATCATTCTTATTTCACTAAATGCTTTAAAGAAATGTATCAATGTACTCCTTCTGAGTATGCTACTAAAGAAAGTAAATAATTCTTTTATCTTCTTATCACCTCTTAACAAACACTTCTAAAAACAAGGGGGTAATCCCCCCTATTCCCTTAATGTTACATAATTCATAGTCTTTGTTACATACCTTATAACGATCTCCTTTTACATATCCTAGTTTTACCATCAAGTCTAAAAACAAAGTTTGATTTATTGATTGATCATGCTGGAATGAATAAAAAAAGAAAAAGTTATAAAGGGCAACTCAATAGTTTTTCTACGAACAGCATACATCTAAATATAAATCATTTAGAAGACGGAACCTACACGTTAAAAATCATACATAAAAACAAAATAATTAAGGAAGTAAAATTTAGAAAGTAAGAGTATCATCTATCAAATTTCTGTTTTTGTTGAAAGCTTGATTTTTTAAAAAAAAATTATGAAAAATACTCATAATAGAGGTAACAATATTCTTTGTATGGGGATATGAAGATGTAAAACTTTAAAAATAAAAGAAATGAAAACAAAAAGTTTCAATGTACTATTATTAATCATCCTTACAGTCACTCATTTTTCATGTGATTTAGAAGATGATAATAATGCTCCTTTACGAGGAGGAAGAGGAGGAGAGCTTTCTTTAACCTTTACAGTACAAACCCAAGAAGATCAAATGGGTGAATTTGCAGAAGTTGCAATGGCTATTTTTGATGGAAAAATTTATGCTGCTGGAGGTTATAACACATATGGTAGTTCTGGATCTCATTTTCTTTGGTCCAGTAGTAATGGTATTAATTGGGCTACTGTTCCCCTTTCTGGCACTACACCAACAAGCTTTACATCTTTTCGTTCGGGAGTTACATTAACTACGTTTAATGATCAACTTTGGCTTATCGGTGGCAAAAACATTGCAGATGTCCCATATACCAATATATGGCATTCAACCGATGGGGAATCCTGGAGTGAATTATCACCTCCTTTTGGAGCTTTACCAGCTCATGAAACCATCGTATATAACAGCAAAATGTATGTAACAAAAGGTAATCGTACAACTAACCAAACCGAAGTATGGTCTACAACAAATGGCTTAGACTGGATACAAGAAACTAATAATGCGTTCCCTGGAAGAGCAGGACAAAAAGGTATTGTTTTTAATGATGCAATGTATCTATTAGGAGGAGAAGATATTGCAGGTAACAAAGTAAATGAAATATGGACCAGTACCACTGGCGGTTCATGGCTAGAAGTTAGCCCCGCTACTCTATTTTCAGAAAGAAATGCACATTCTGTAACAGTATACAACAATAAAGTATGGGTTATTGCTGGTAAAGATAACCTTACCGAGTTTAATAACGAAATATGGTATTCATCAGATATGATCACTTGGACCAGATATGAAGGCCCCAGACCAGGAACAGATGGTATCAACGGCCACACCGCATTATTATTTAATGATGAAATATGGATTTTTGGAAGTAATCGTAGTGATGGCGCAGGTGGCACACGTAGAACTGGTGAAATAAGCAGTATTAAGGAAGATTAAGAACTGCTCTTATATAAACAAGATGCATTTCATCATTATTAACGAAGTAAATGACAGAATTAAAATTTGGAAAATCATGAAACCATTACAACTCATAATTATAGCATTTTTTATCATACAATGGGCAAATGCACAAAGTATAGATACTAGCAAAACAAGTGAAAAAACGGTAAAAAAAGATAATCTTTTAGATATGCAAGCCAACTTATTATCTGGTGTATTTGGAGAAAATTTGGATGGAAAATCAAATGGAAAAACAATAAGCTTTTTAGAACTACTTGAAAAAATGGATCTCCCTGCTGAGCAAAAATTAGAGTACAAGAACATGTATTATTTACAAGCCAAAAAACTCACACAAAAACAAAAAGATTCTTTGGGGGCAGCAATCGAGAAAAAAATATTAGAAGCAAAAAATCATCAATAAAAATAATTAGGGGAAATAAAATTTAAATCGATGAAAACTACAAAAACACTTTGCATTCTTGTTGCATTATTTAGTATCACAACAAGTAACGCTCAATTATTAGAAAGGCTAGGTAAAAAGGCAGAAGAAGCAGCAAAACGTACTGTAGAAAAACGTGTAGAACGAGAAACAGAGAAAAAAACTAATAAAGGTCTTGACGGTATTTTTGAAGGAAAGAAGAAGAAAAGAAAAAAAAAGAAGAAAAAAAGAGGAGTTATTATCGGAAGCTCTAAAGATTATGAAATCAATCGTGCCTCTGATTTTACATCAGGAAATATTGTAGTATTTGAAGATGATTTCACAAATGATCAACAAGGAGATTTTCCTGCCAAATGGGATACCAATGGCTCTGGTGAAATCGTAAAGATTGATGGCAAAAAATGGTTCCGTTTAGGAGGTAACTCTAAGTATGTTCCGACAATTAAAGAGTCACTTTCCGAAAATTACACCATAGAATTTGATCTTCTTACTCAGGGATTAGATAAAAAAACAAGTTCTCAGGCCTGGATTAAACTTTTACTCGAAGACAATACTGGTTTTCAACGATCAAAAAACTGGTGTATGGTAGAACTATCTCCTTGCCAATTCATCGAATCCCAGGGCGTTGTAGAAAAAGTAACAAACGGACAACGCCAGATCCGAAATAAAATAGGTAAAGATTATCGTACTGCAATAAAAGGAATGTCTCATATAGCTATCGCTGTCAATAAAACCCGAATGCGAGTATGGCTTAATGAAAATAAAATCGTGGATATCCCAAGATTAGTTCCGCAAAAAGCAAATGCATTCAAATTATACACCAAAGGATTGCGGGATGCAAGTGATAAAGACGAGGTATACATATCTGATATCAAAATAGCTAAGAGTGGTCAGGATAATCGAAGTAAACTTATTACCGAAGGACGTTTATCTACCAACGCCATCCTTTTTAAAGCAGGATCCTCAACTATCACCGGAGGGTCTGAAACTATTATAAAAGAAGTGGCTACCGCTTTGCAAAGCATACCCGACATGAAAATAAAAATCACAGGTCATACAGATGCTGATGGGAATGCAGAAAGCAATAGAAAACTTTCTGAACAACGAGCAAAAGCCGTTAAAATGATTCTTGTAGAACAATATGATATTCGGTTTAGTAGAATCCAAATCGAAGGAAAAGGAGAAGCAAACCCAATAGCAGATAATACTTCAAAGGCCGGAAAAGCAAAAAACAGAAGAGTAGAATTTATCAAACTCTAAATCTCAAAAAAATGAAAACATCAAAATCTATTTTAAATCTATTTTTATTATCGCTATCGATTACCATATTCTTGTCTTGCTCTAGCGATGACGATGGCCCCGGAATAGATCCTAATCAAGAAATCATATTAGCAACATTTGATTATTCTAACCTTAGTGTAAACAGCTTACCTAATATGATCATAGCCAACAATGCAGAAGGTGAGATCTTAGCCACAGTAGAAACTAATAAAGTACCAGGAATTTATACACTAACTGCGAAAGGATATACTTCAGGTAACTTCATGCTTACTACCCTTTTAGAGACCGATAGTTATAAAAATTTAATCACAATCAAAGATGTACCTGTAGGCAGTAGTGCAATTACTCCCAATTACAGCTCTACTAGAAACGGTAGCATAAAATTCACGCTAAACTTAACCGGGGCTACACGCATCAGGCTTTCTGTTTATGGACTAAAAAATAGGACTAGTACAGATGGAGTCGATCCCCTAACCAGTGCTCCCACTAAAACCTATGAATATAACAAAGAAGGTTCTGCCAATAAAATTTTCCTAAAAATAAGTTATAAGCCAAATGATGTAGATCCTGTTGTTTATGGATATACATGGATTGATAACTATAAAGAAACTGAAAATAGAACGTTAAGTTTTGCAGATTTTAACATCGTACCTACCAGTGCTATAACGGTAAATGATGCTTCAGATGATAATCACGCTGATCTTTCTGCTATTTATGATACCAACAGATATGTTAACCTCGAAAGTAACTTTCCTCAACATATGGAAATTACTGATGGTTTTGAGTATTACTTAACAACATATGGAGGATCATATCCCGGTGGAATATATCATAGAAAAGCTATTAAAACTGATGTTTTACCTGAAATAGTATCTGTTACAAAACCTGACTGGAATTTTTCATACACCTCCACATCAAACAGTCTGCAAGTACAACCATCTGGTAGCTATTTATGTACCCATATTGATACTCAAATTATAAACCCCGTGGATAAAGATCTTTCTTGGCACATTACTTTTCCGAATAATGGTGTGAATAAAATAACACTCCCACAGCTACCAGAAAGTCTTTCTGATTATACCAATTATTTTGAAGACACTTCTCGTTTTGAAGATAATTCTGCTGATTTGATCAATTTATCTAATAACCTCAACTATGCAGATTACATACAAGATGCAATTGATAGAACATATGATCTGTTGGAACGAAATGGAGAATCTATTTCAATTCGGTTTAACCCATAAAATCATCGTTTCACTTATCAAAAAAAAATAAAGTAACGATTAATAAAATAAGTTATGAAAAATATCGCTTTTTTAATTGCAATACTGGTACTCACATCGGTTTCTGCTCAAAACAACAATTGTAGTAAGTTTTATGCTAGCGAGGAAGGTAAAAAACTAATCATTCATCAATATGATAAAAAAGAACGCCTTTCTACCATAACCGAATTTAAGGTAACCGATGTAAAAAACACAGCTAATCAAAGTGTTATTACTATTTCCATGCATCTAAAAAATGGTAAAAACAACAAATCAATTATCACCTCATCATTTAAAGCTCGTTGTTCGGGAAAAACGACCCGTTTAGATCCCGAGTTTTTTATTGCCCCCGGTATACTTGATCAGTATAATGACATGGAATATAGTATTACAGGAGATGATATCTCTTTCCCCGATAACTTAGTCATTGATCAAGAATTGCCTAATGCATCTGTACATATGTCTGTAGATGCAGGAATCATGAACATAAACATGACTACCAATATGTTAAACAGAAAAGTAATTGCAAAAGAGCAAGTTACAACTCCTGCAGGGACTTTTGATTGCTATGTAATTACCTATACCAATGAGTTAACCATGGGAATGACTACGACACAACATACTAAACAATGGATAGCAGAAGGTGTAGGCATGGTAAAAGAAGAAACACGCAAAGCTAACGGAAAACTAATCACAAAAAGCATTTTACATCAAATCAACTAAAATTAATTCATTATGAAAAAAGTAGTCACATTAATCATATCATTCATTTTTATAGTTTCATCCCAGGCACAAGAATCTGATTTTGAAGCCAAAACAAAGGGGAGTTTTATTGCTAACGGAAGTGTTAATGTGTATTTCACTACCCGAAAAAGAAATGATGACAAAGCAACCGCGTTTACCACCAGAATAACACCAAAAGTTGGGTATTTTGTAATCGATAATCTTGCCGTGGGTCTCGAATTAGGTATCAATACAAACAAAGAAAAGCAAGATTCAGATTTTGGAGATATAGAAACGACCACTAATGGTTTTGGTATTGGGCCTTTTGCCCGTTATTATCTACAAAACAACATCTATTTCGAAGGTCTTGTTGGAATAGGGAGTTCTAAAACAACTACCGATGAAGGGTTGCTTGGCTCAACAGATATAAAATCAAATATTTTTGGTTTTAGAGTTGGGGCTGGTTATGCTTTTTTTCTTGGAAACCATATTGCCATCGAACCAAGTGTAAGTTACTCCTGGGAAGATATTAATCCTAATAATGCACCATCTGGTTACAAAGAAAGTCTGTCCTCTATTTTTCTGGGTATTGGTATTTCTGCCTTTTTTTAACCCGAATTATCAATGTCGTTTACCTTAAAGGATAAGATGAAGTCAATATGTCACACTGAGCTTGTCGAAGTGATTCCAAATTTGTGTTTTCAAAAATCTTCGACAGACATCCTGAATTTATAGAAGGGCTCTGATCGACAACTAAAAACTTAACTGAACCACATACCAATCAAAAACAAAAGGTGCATCTAAAAACAAAATTGATAGTAATCTATATACACAACACTAACCTATACTAACATAGATTAAAATTTTTAAAAACAATAAAGTAAGAACACATGAAAACTTTTTTTAAACACTTCACTATCACTTTAGCGCTTTGCACACTACTACTAAGCTGTAAGAGTGATGATGATCAGCCTGTTGTACAATTTGAGTTTGGTGAAATCACACTTTCTACACCAACCACTGATGAAACTCTTTTTCGTATTGATGGAGAATTATCATGGGATGCTTTTGAGAGTAATGAATCTTTTAGCTATGATATTTACATAGGGTTTGACGACGACACTATGAGTAAAATAGCCAGTGTTACCACCACATCATATACAATAGAAACCCCTCTTGAAATTGGAGCTATCCATAAATGGAAAGTAACTGCAAATAATGGCGTAAAGGATATTGCAACATCTACAATCAGAGCCTTTACCACAGAACATATCACTCCCAGGTTACTCACCGACAATACAGCTTTTCCTAAGCGAGCATATTCAACTACAGTAGCTTTCAATGGTAAATTATGGGTTATAGGAGGGCAAAACGAAGCAGGAGATCCTTTAGGGGATATTTGGTCAAGTTCTGATGGTATTGATTGGGTTTTAGCACAAGATACTCCACTATTTGGTGCTATTGATAGACACTATGCTATCGTATTTAAAAACAAATTATGGATTTACGGAGGTATACGAGGAGGAAATATATCTAGGTCAATCTATAGTTCTGACGATGGTATTAATTGGACAGAGGAAATTGAGATAACTCCATTTAATCAATATAACAACATGACCATGACCGTGTTTAACAACAAATTATGGCGTATTGCTGCATATAATAGTAACATTGCAGACCCTTCTAATGAGCGTCATATCTACAGTTCTACCGATGGTCTTAATTGGACTCTAGAAACTGAAAATCATGGTTTTGATTTTAAATATGGGATGGCTGTTTCAAATTTAAACAATACACTATATGGTGTTTTAGAAAAGGGAGATCCGAGTAACCGAAGTGTAACTATACGAACAAGCACAGATGGAGTTACATGGAATGAGCTATCAAATAATACAACGATAAACTTCTCATACAATCCAACACTTACTGTCTTAAACAATAGACTTAACATAGTATCCGGCTCTAATCTTACTAATTATTATCAATCAAGTAACGGTATTGATTGGGAGTTGGCCACAAACAGAAGCGCAATAACCGGGAAATTAAAATATGCTTTCGCATCATTAAATGGAAAACTATATGCTGTAGCTGGTGGTTCTTCACTGGGTCTAGCAAATAATTCTGTTTGGAATCTCAACTAAATATATAATTAAAACTTTACATCATGAAAACAAAAAAATTAAAGCACTTATTTTTAGCATTTATTACTCTATTAGCATTAGGTTGCTCAGACGGCGAAGATGGAGCTATAGGACCACAAGGAGAACAAGGTGTTGCAGGTAGCAACGGCACTAATGGACAGGATGGTAATGCAAACGTTCGATCTCTTACTTATGATCTTTCTGCAGTATCAGGTACATTTTACGATCAATCTATACCAGAATTTACACAAGAAGTAATTGACAATGATGCGATTTTGGGATACTTAAAATTAAATGGAAGCTCTCGCCTATACCCAATCCCAAATACTAATTTAACTCCACTAGGGATTGATGTCAGGACCTTTATAGAGTTAGAAAAATATTCTATGGATTTCTATAATAGAAATGCCAGCACTACATTTTCTGTTACCGCTGGGCAACTTGATGAACTAAGAATTGTAATCATAGCATCAACAAATAGAAGCGGTGAGCAGCAGGATATTCTATCCAAACTAAAAACAGAAGGAGTAGATATCAATGATTACTATGCTGTAATGAAGTATTTCAATAAATAAAAATGTTATTATCAAGTAGTAGCGTATTATAACTTACCCCATTAACACCCATTACCTAAATAAAAACCAAGGCATAATGTCTTGGTTTTTTTGATCAGTACATATTCCCCTTAAAGAAGAATAAAGACTCCTATCCCGATAAAGACAATAATCTGAAGCCATTTTAAAACGACTCCTATTTTTGAACTCTTTTTTAAATACTCGGCAATAGATCCTGCCAGAACTGCTACTAGACCAAAAACAACAAACGACACCACGATAAAAAGAAATCCGAGTATATAAAACTGTAGTACGTTACTCATTGTATTACTAAACAAAAATCCAGGAAAAAATGCTAAAAAGAATATCGATACTTTAGGATTTAAAACATTCATTATAAACCCTTGTTTAAATAGCTGTCCAAGACTTTTTTTGGGCATGCCACTTTCTGATAAGTTTACTGAAGCTTCACTTCTAAACACTTTATAAGCCAAAAAAAACAGATATAATGCACCAAACAGTTTAATAGCAAAAAAGAGAATTTCACTTTGTTTAATAATTGCAGATACACCAAAAGCAACCAATGTAGTGTGTATTATACACCCAGACATTAGACCTGCCACAACAGCCAATCCATACTTTTTGCCATTTACCACACTTTGCATTAGTACAAATATATTATCGGGTCCTGGTGAGATTGCCAATGCCGATGTAGCCAAAACAAAGGTGTAGAGAATTTCGTAGTTCATAATTTTTAAACCTTCAAGGTTTACAAAAACCTTGAAGGTTTATACTTTATTTTAATAGCGCTTTATTAATATCCTTGATTAATCTAGGTCCTTCATATATAAAGCCTGTATATATTTGTACTAGACTTGCTCCAGCTTCTAATTTTTCTATAGCATCGGCAGCAGTATGTATTCCTCCTACCCCAATAATAGGGAACGCTTTATTACTTTTTTCTGATAAATATCTAATTACCTCTGTACTTTTATTTTTTATAGGTTGACCACTCAACCCTCCATTACCAATAGTTTCTAATCTATTTTTTGAAGCCTTTAGTCCTTCTCTGCTTACAGAAGTATTACTAGCGATAACACCATCCAAATTAGTCTCGGCTACCAATTCTATGATTTCATCCAATTGATTTGTATTTAAATCTGGTGCGATCTTCAACACAATTGGTTTTTGTTTTTTGAATGTTTTATTTTCTTGTTGTACAGCAAGTATTAATTCATTTAAATACTCTTTATCATTTAGCTTTGCATGACTTCCTACATTTGGGCAACTTACATTCAGTACAAAATAATCTACATAAGGATGTAATGTGTGAAAACACTCTAGATAATCTTTGGTATAATGCTCTGGTAACGTATCTGTATTCTTTCCTATATTTCCACCTATAATAAGTTTACCTTTATTTTTTTTAAGCTGATGTATAACAGCCTCCAGTCCCTCATTATTAAATCCCATTCTATTGATAATCCCCTGATCTTCTTTAAGTCTAAACAACCTTTTTTTAGGATTACCTTTCTGACCTTTGGGAGTCACCGTTCCTATTTCAATAAACCCAAATCCAAAATTAGCTAATTCATTATACAAAACTGCATTCTTGTCAAACCCAGCAGCTAATCCTACAGGGTTATCAAATTTTAATCCAAAAACCTCTCGTTCCAATTTTGGATCATTAACCTTATATAAGCTTCTGAAAATTGATGGTATTAATGGAATTTTTGAAAAAAATCGAATCATTCTAAAGGTAAAATGATGCACATTTTCTGGATCAAATAAGAACAATAAAGGTCGTAGTAAGAATTTATACATTAAATATAATTTTGCTTATGCAAAAATAAGTTATCCAAGGTTCTAATAAAAGTGTATTTTTGAATTCTTCAGAAATTAAAATAATAGCAGCCATGATTTCAAAACAGCATATTATAGATAGATTTATAAGTTACGTAACTATTGATACCGAAAGTGACCCCGAAAGTAATACGACTCCCAGTACTGAGAAACAGTGGGATCTTGCTAATAAACTAGTCGAAGATCTAAAAACCATTGGTTTAGAAGACGTAAGTATAGATAAGCATGCCTATATAATGGCTACGTTGCCTTCTAATATTGATCAGAAAGCACCAACTATTGGCTTTATATCACACATCGACACTAGTCCTGATTTTACAGGTGCAAATGTGAACCCACAGATTGTAGAAAATTATGATGGTAAAGATATTACATTAAACGCATCAGAAGACATTGTGCTCTCTCCTGATTATTTTGAAGATTTAAAACAATATAAAGGACAAACACTTATTACTACAGATGGAACAACACTGTTAGGAGCTGATGATAAGGCGGGGATTACAGAAATAATAACTGCTATGGAATATCTTATTCAACATCCTGAGATTAAGCATGGGGAAATTCGCATAGGATTTACTCCTGATGAAGAAATTGGTCGTGGAGCTCATAAATTTGATGTTTCAAAATTTGGTGCAGATTGGGCCTATACTATGGATGGTAGCCAAATTGGTGAGCTTGAATATGAGAATTTTAATGCTGCTGGTGCTGTGGTAACAATAAAAGGAAAAATTGTACATCCTGGGTATGCAAAAGGAAAAATGATTAATAGCATGTACATCGCACAGGATTTTATCAATTCGTTACCCAGGATGGAGACTCCTGAACATACCAGTGGTCGAGAAGGTTTTTTTCACTTACATGATATAAAAGGTAATGTAGAAGAAACTCAATTACAGTATATCATCAGAGATCATGACAAAGAACATTTTGAAGCTAGGAAAAAAGTAATGAAAAATCTGGCAAATGAGATTAACTCTCAACATGCCAAAGAGGTTGTGAATATCGAAATCAAAGATCAGTATTTTAATATGCGAGAAAAAGTAGAGCCCGTAATGCATATTGTAGACATTGCTGAAGAGGCTATGAAATCTCTTGATATTACTCCGCTTATAAAACCCATACGAGGTGGAACCGATGGATCGCAATTAAGTTATATGGGACTGCCTTGTCCAAATATTTTTGCAGGTGGACATAATTTTCATGGACGATACGAATATGTTCCTGTAGAGAGTATGATTAAAGCTGTAGAAGTAATCGTAAAAATTGCTGAGTTAACAGCAAAGAGGTAAATTAATAGTGTATCGAATTAAAAAACTAATAATTTATATATAAAACGAAAAAGCGCGGTAAAATTAAACTAATTCTATCGCGCTTTTAACAAGTAGGCTAGTTATTACTTCTTATCTGCCGGTTGATTTAATTTCTGACTCATCTCCAACGAAATTGCAGATTTATCATAAGTTAATTTACCCGATCCTGTTTCAATAATAATAGCGTTATTTTTTTCACTGAAATCAAAAACTTTTCCATGAAGACCGCTTTTTGTAACTACTCGATCTCCTTTTTTTAAGTCTTCAGCAAATTTTTTCTCCTTTTTTGCTTTTTGCATCTGTGGTCGTATCATAAAAAAATACATCACGACAAATATTAGTATAAAAGGAAGAAATGATTGTATTTGATCCATAAATTATTTGCTTACTGGTGTTCCACTTACTGGTTTAGCCTTTGGAGTTACCGTAGCCTTAATCTTAAGAATTTCTTTTCCAGCTTCTGTATTAGCAGTTATAGTAACTTGCTTAGTTTGCTGATTTGGTTTTCCGTTAGAGTTAAATTTAACTAACATCTCTCCTGTATCTCCTGGAGCAATTGGATCCTTTGGCCATTGTGGTACAGTACATCCACAACTACCTTTTGCACTTACGATTACCAAAGGTGCTTTACCTGTATTGGTAAATGCAAACTTATGCTCTACAACATCTCCTTCATTGATAGTTCCAAAATCATGTTCAGTTTTAGTAAAAGTCATCACAGGATAATCTGCATTCTTTGCGTCACGATCTGCTGCTATTTCTACATTTTCTTCTTTAACTTTTTCTGCGGCATTGTCTTTACATGACACAACTGTCATAGCAAAAACTCCGGCTAAAATTAAGATTCCTTTTTTCATTACTTGGGTTTTTAATTATTTGAGGGTTAAAAATACTATTTTTTCCAAATATTACATTAATCCACGACCTACTTTGTTTAATTTCCCGTTTTCTTGGTACTCTTTAGAAATTTTATCTAAAATTCCATTGATAAAAATACTACTTTTAGGTGTACTATATTCTTTTGCTATTTCTAAATATTCGTTAATTGTTACTTTTATGGGTATTGAAGGGAACTTTACAAACTCGCAAATAGCCATTTTTATGATCGCTTTATCCAATTCTGCAATACGATCTTGATCCCAGTTTGGTGTTTTACCATCAATTTCTTTTATATACTCTACACTATTAAGTGTTGTTTTTCTAAAAATATCTGTTGCAAATTTCTTATCTTCTATATCTTTATATAGCTTTGGTAGTGTCATTTGCTCATCATGAGATGATTTAACTTTTCTAAGCATTTTGATAATCGAAGTATTTACCAATGGTAAATCATCAATCCAAGTTAGTTTTTTATCTTCAATATATTCATAAAGTTTATCATTGGGTGCTATAATTTCTTTGAAAATATCGAGTATAAAGTCTTTATCTTCTCTAAAAGAGCTAAGCTTAGTACTCATATAATCTGCATATAGCTCACTTTCTTTAATCTCTTTCCATAATATGGTCACATATTCATCATCCAATTCCCAACAATTCAATTTCTTCTTCTCAATTTCTGTTTTGAGTTGAATATTTTTTTCTAACAATAACAGAACTTCGTTATTGATAAATTTAGTGTTAGGGTTTTTTTCTTCGGAAGTGGCGAGGTATTTTTTTTGACTTTTTGCCAAAAAATCAGCTGCATGTTTTCTAATTTCTACCAGAAGCTGAAGATTTATAATAAATAATTCATACATCTGATCAATACTGAAAAGAAGAAATTTCTCTTCTTTTCCAAGGTTATCACTTTGCGTCTGCTCCATCGAATAGAGAGACTGCATTACTTTTACTCTAATATGTCTTCTGGTTAACATAGAAAATTACAAAGAACTTTATATTAAAAAAGGGCAAAAGCATTTCTTAACTTTTGCCCTGCAAAAATACTATTATTTTTAATCGCACCTACCTTAAAGCTTCTTTTTTTATAAGGTAATTGTATTTTAAAAAATTATCGGTTTTTCCTTAGTTCTTCAACAATTCAGAACCTGTTTATATTATATAGGAAGGTAACAAGTAATTATTGTGATCAAAAAACTCTCTTTTCTTACGTTACAAAACCGTTTTCATTTTTTTAAAGTACGATTACATTTCTTTTTTTCGAGCTGCAATTCTATCTTCTGCTATACTAATTGCTGCTGTATTTGTAGTTACATTGGTAGCTTTTGCCTTATTTAAAATATCTAAAGTAGTATCGTAAATATTTTCAGTTTTAGCTATAATCTGATCTCTACCATATCCTTCGATCTCTGCATATACATTTATGATACCACCAGCATTAATTAAGAAATCGGGAGCATATACGATTCCTTTCTTTTGTAATAATGGGCCATGAATATTTTCATTAGCTAATTGATTATTTGCCGCTCCAGCAATCACTTTTACATTTAGCTTATCAATTGTTTCATCATTAACAGTTGCACCAAGAGCACATGGAGCATAAATATCTGCTGTTTCTGCATACAGATCGTTTCCTCTATAAATATCAACACCATACTTAGCACTTACCGCTTCAAGTCTTTCTTGGTTGATATCGCTAATGATTACTTTTGCTCCTTCTTCCGAAGTTAAACGTACCAGTTCTTCTCCTACATGCCCGATTCCCTGAACTAAAATTCGTTTTCCTTCTAATGTATCATTTCCGTAAGCAAATTTACTAGACGCTTTCATCCCCATATACACACCATAAGCTGTAACAGGAGAAGGATTCCCTGCTCCTCCTTTTGATTCAGATATTCCCGTTACATAAGGAGTGACTTCTCTTACGGTATCCATATCAGAAGTTTCCATACCTACATCTTCTGCTGTATAATATTTACCTCCCAGAGTATGTACAAATTTACCAAAGCGTTTCATTAACTCTGGTGTTTTCATTTTTTTCGGATCTCCTATAATTACTGCTTTTCCTCCTCCAAGATTCAATCCTGTAACAGCGGCTTTATAGGTCATTCCCCGTGATAACCTCAATACGTCATTAAGTGCATCCCACTCTGTTGCATAGTCATACATTCTAGTCCCTCCTAATGCAGGTCCTAAAATTGTGTTATGGACACCAATTATTGCCTTCAATCCTGTATCTTTGTCCTGACAAAAAACAACTTGTTCGTGATTATCAAAAGATAGTTGACCAAATACTGGAGCTTCTTTTTTAAGTTGATTTGCAGTAAACACTTCGGTTATCATGTTATAAAATTTTTAAATATTACAATTATATTATACTCAAAATAAGGGTGCTAAAATAGTATATTTTTATCAATTTGAAATTTAACACTGTTAAACTTTACGGATTTATTAATAAATCCGTTTTTAAATATTAATCTTTTATGCGCGCATTACGCCATCTAAATAAATACTTTTTAAAATACAAATTCCGCCTTATTATTGGGCTGGTGATTACTATAATCGCAAGAGTTTTTGCGACAATAGTTCCTACATTAGTTGGCGACTCTGTAGATGTTGTAGAACAATACATTAATAACGAAATAACTGATATTGCCCAGGTAAAAAGCGGACTTATTATCAATATTCTTCTTATCGCAGGAGCATTATTCATTTCTGCATTATTTACCTTTTTAATGCGTCAAACATTTATTGTAGTTTCTCGATTTATTGAGTTTGATCTTAAAAATGAAGTATTTCAACATTATGAAAAACTCTCTCTTAATTTTTACAAGAAAAACAGGACAGGCGATCTTATGAATCGTATTAGTGAAGATGTATCTAGGGTTAGAATGTATGTTGGTCCTGCAATCATGTATAGTGTAAACACTATTACCTTATTTGTGGTAGTGATAGGATATATGATCAGTATAGCTCCCGAACTTACTTTATATACTGTTACTCCTTTACCCATATTATCCGTATCTATTTATAAATTGAGTGTTGCAATTCACAAACGTAGCACTGTAGTACAAGAGTTTTTATCTAAATTAACCATTTTTACTCAAGAATCTTTTAGTGGTATCTCTGTAATTAAAGCATATGGTTTGGAATCTCCCACTCAGAAAAATTTCACCAAATTATCGGATAAGAGCAAGGATAAGAATCTTGACTTAGCCAAAGTACAGGCGCTATTTTTCCCTCTAATGGTTTTACTAATAGGTTTTAGTAACATTTTAGTTATTTATATTGGTGGAAAGCAATTCATTGATGGTACCATACAAGATCTGGGTGTTATTGTAGAATTCATCATCTTTGTCAATATGCTTACCTGGCCAGTAGCTACAGTTGGATGGGTTAGCTCTATTGTTCAGCAAGCAGAAGCTTCTCAAGTAAGAATAAACGAATTCCTTAGTCAAGAACCAGAAATCACTAATACAGTAACTCAAAAAACACCAATTACAGGAAATATTAGTTTTGATAACGTTTCTTTTACCTATGATGATACTAATATCACTGCCTTAAAAAACATAAGTTTTGAAATCAAAAACGGAGAAACCATTGGTATTATAGGAAAAACAGGGGCTGGAAAATCAACAATACTGGATCTAATAGGTAGACTATACGATGTTTCATCGGGTGAGATACGAATAGATGGAGTTCCAATAAAAAATCTCAACTTAACCGATTTAAGGGCGAGTATTGGCTATGTCCCACAAGATGCATTTCTATTTAGTGATAGCATACAAAACAACATAAAATTTGGTAATGAGAAAGCTACTGATGATGAAGTATACGAAGCTGCTAAAAATGCAGTAGTTCATAAAAATATAATAGGCTTTAGCAAAGGGTATGATACGGTTTTAGGAGAACGTGGTATCACTTTATCCGGAGGTCAAAAACAACGTGTTTCTATTGCAAGAGCAATACTTAAAAACCCATCTGTACTCCTTTTTGATGATTGCTTATCTGCTGTAGATACAGAAACAGAAGAAGAAATCCTTAACAATCTTCATAAGATTTCTAAGAATAAGACAACTTTTATCGTAAGTCATAGGGTTTCTACCGCCAAAAATGCAAATAAAATTATCGTCTTAGAAGATGGAGAAATAATCCAGCAAGGTACTCATAATCAACTAATAAGCACCGAAGGATATTACAAGGATCTCTATTTAAAACAACTTAGTGAAAAAGAAATTTGAGTTTTTTTTGTGAGGTTAACATTTTTTTTGGATTTTTGAAACCATCATAACATATTAATTAATTAATAAATACGGATTATGAGTGATAATGAAATGATGGATAAAGAAGAAATTTTCTCAAAAGTTTTACGAGCAGGAAGAAGAACATACTTCTTTGACGTAAGAGCTACAAAAGCAGGAGATTATTATCTAACAATAACGGAAAGTAAAAAGTTCACCAATGATGATGGATCTTTTCACTATAAAAAACATAAGATCTATCTTTACAAAGAAGATTTTGTTGGTTTTTCAGAGATTTTAAATGAAATGACTCACTTCATTGTCGATGAAAAAGGAGAAGAAGTAATAAGTGAACGACACCAGAAAGATTTTCAGAAATCATATGAAAAAGATGGAGTTGAAAACAACGTTACTGAAGAAGTTACTGCATCTACAGAAAGCTTTACAGACGTAAGTTTTGACGATATCTAGAGAAATACTATAAGGCTTTAAGTTAAAGTTATGTAAACCGTTTCATTCACTGAAGCGGTTTTTTTTATATTCACCTATCAAAAATAAAACGTATGAAATCTATCTTTACTGTTTTTTTTGCATTATTGAACTTTGTCTCTTTCTCTCAAGATGATCTATCGTTAGCTTACTATCTTCCAAAAAATGTTACATACAACCCTGAGATTCCTACTCCGCAAAGTGTACTTGGTTATGTACCAGGAAAATGGCATGTAACTCATGATAAGCTTGTTAGTTACATGGAGGCCCTTGCCAAAGCATCATCAAGAATAACAATTGAAAATAGAGGAAAAACTTTTGAAGATCGCCCTATACTATTACTTACAATAACCTCAGAAAAAAACCACCAAAATCTTCAGGAAATACAAAAAAAACACATAGAACTTACCCAAAATGGTTCTGATGTACTAAATACAGAAAATCTACCAGCAATTGTATATCAAGGATTTTCTATTCATGGTAATGAGCCTAGTGGTGCCAATGCATCATTAGTAGCAGCATACTATCTTGCAGCTGCACAAGGGCAAGAAATAGACAACCTTTTAGATAATGTAGTTATTTTATTAGACCCTTCACTTAATCCTGACGGTTTACAACGTTTTGCTTATTGGGCTAATACTAATAAAAGCAAAAATATTAGCACAGATCCTCAAGATCGGGAATATAGTGAAGTATGGCCAGGAGGTAGAACAAATCATTATTGGTTTGATATGAATCGTGATTGGTTACCAGTACAATTACCAGAATCCAGAGCTCGTATCAAAACTTTTCATAAGTGGTATCCAAATATTCTTACAGATCATCATGAAATGGGGTCTAATAGCACTTTCTTTTTTCAGCCTGGAATTCAATCACGAACACACCCTTTAACTCCAAAATTAAATCAAGAACTCACTAAAAAGATTGGTAATTATCATGCAAAAGCGCTAGATAATATTGGTTCGCTATATTATACCGAAGAGAATTTTGACGATTTTTATTATGGTAAAGGGTCTACTTTCCCTGACATTAATGGAAGTATTGGTATTTTATTTGAGCAAGGTAGTTCTCGTGGTCATGCCCAGGAAACTGATAATGGAATCCTTACTTTTCCTTTTACAATAAGAAATCAATTTACTGCAGCACTTTCTACATTAGAAGCTGCAAAATCTATGCGTAAAGAATTATTAGAGTATAAACGAAGTTTTTACAACAACGCAAGAAAAGAATTAACTAAAAATGCTTATGTTTTTGGAAACGAAAAAGATGCAGCTTCATCTTACCATCTTGCCGAAATTCTTAAAAGACATCAAGTCAAATTATATGAACTTAAACAAGATGTAACCATTCAAGGTAACTTTTTCAAAAAAGAGTATAGCTATATTGTTCCTAAGAATCAGCGACAAAAAAGATTATTAAAAGCTATTTTTGAAAAAAGAACAACATTTCAAGATAGCCTTTTTTATGATGTTTCTGCATGGACATTTCCTTTGTCCTTTAATCTAGACTATTCTGAAAACGCAGCTATTTCTAATATAGGTAGTGAAATATCAGACCTCACTTATCGAAAGATCAAATCTGTTAACAAAAGTAATTATGCATACTTGATACAATGGCATGAGTATTACACTCCAAAAGCCTTATATCAAGTTCTTGCTAATGGATTGCGAGCCAAAGTTGGGATGAAACCTTTTTCACTAGAAAACAAAGATTATGACTATGGTACAATTTTAATTCCTGTTCAAAATCAAAAATTAAATAAAGAAGAACTACATAAATTATTACAAAAAATAGCTACCGAGAATCACATTGATATCACTAGTGTTTCTACAGGTCTTACCAAGGGAATTGACCTTGGAAGTAATCAATTTCGCACTTTGGCACTTCCAAGAATAGGTTTGTTTACAGGTGGTGAAATCACACCTTATGATGCTGGAGAAATCTGGCATTTAATGGATCAACGTTATGATATTCCTATCACAAAATTAGAAACAGGTAATTTTGATAGACTTACATTATCAAAATATACACATATTGTATTACCAAATAGCCGGAGACAGTCTTTTGATAAAGAAAAAGCCGAAAAGTTAAAAACTTGGGTTCGCAATGGCGGAACACTAATTGGATACAGAAATGCTGCCCAGTTTTTTAAGAATAATGAATTCATGAAAATCGAATTTGCTACTCCAAAAAATGATGCAAAAAACATATCCTTTGAGCAAAAACAAGATTTTAATGGCGCACAAGTAATTGGCGGAGCTATTTTTGAAGCAGAAATAGATCGTTCTCATCCTATTAATTTTGGATATAAGAACGATAAGATTGCACTATTCAGAAATACAAAATTATTTATCAAACCAGACAAGCAGAGTTACAATAACCCAATTCGTTATACAAAAAAACCACTGTTAAGTGGATATATTAGTAAAAAGAATTTGGATTCACTATCTGGTACAGTTCCTTTTAAACACAATGATTTCGGAAAAGGAAATATAATCCTGTTTACCGACAACACCAACTTTAGAGCTTTTTGGTATGGAACCAATAAATTACTAATGAATGCTATTTTCTTTAGTGATGAAATGTAAAAAACATCAAATCAACTAAAAGTCTTAAATTTTCGCAAACAAAAAACAAAATATGCGTTAGGTGTTTCAAATTATGAATTCCTATTGTAACTAAGGCCTGTTTTTGTAGACTTATATAGTATAATATTGTAATTTGGAACCTTTCAAAAAAACAGAAAATTATGGCTCGTACTCCTTCTAATATGTTACCGCTTGGTACTATTGCCCCCGACTTTACACTTGTAGACGCTATCACCAATAATAGATACTCTCTAAACAATGTAAAAGGTAAAAAAGGAACCGTGGTTATGTTTATCTGCAATCATTGCCCGTTTGTGATCCATGTTAACGAAGAAATAGTTCGTATTGCGAATGACTATCGTGCTCAGGGATTTGGTTTTGTAGCTATTAGCAGCAATGATATTGAAAAATACCCTCAGGATGCTCCTAAAGAAATGTGGAAAACTGCTCAAAAAAATAATTATACGTTTCCGTATTTATTTGATGAAACTCAGGATATTGCCAAAGTATATGATGCCGCCTGCACTCCTGATTTTTACCTGTTTGATTCTGAATCAAAACTCATTTATCGAGGGCAACTTGATGATTCCCGACCTGGAAACGGTATTCCTGTAAATGGTCGTGATCTTCGTCAAGCACTTGATGCAGTACTTCGTAATGCCAAAGTTTCTGAAGAACAAAAACCAAGTATTGGTTGTAATATAAAGTGGAAAGAATAGCTCTAATCTAGAAAATCATCACAATATCGAAATTTTAAAGAATGGTATCCCCTCTTTTAAATTAAAGTTGGGCAATAATTTGTAAATGTGCAAGATGATGATTACCATGCCATGCATAGATACCAATATCTTCACCTAATGAAATTGCTATATCTCCTTCTGGATGTATAAACTCTTTTTCAAGATCATGAGCAGATAAACCTTTTAAGAAATACACCCATTTTGCGTGCAAAGCCTTTATCAGATCTAAAGATAAATAAATTGGGGCTGATTTAGTATCAAATAATTCGGCCCATAGTTGCTCATTATATGCTTTTATAGTTGGTCTATTTTCCGTTAATGCCCACTTAAACCGAATATATCCATTATGATGACTATCGTGAATATGATGTATTACCTGTCTTGCAGTCCAACCATCAACACGGTATTGTGTTTCTAATTGTTTTTCACTAAAAGCCGAAACCAGGTTTGATAATTTTACTGGTAATTCTTCAATGTCAGATATCCATCTTTCGATATGATCAGAAGTTATAATTTGGGGACATTCAAATTTCCCTATAGGATACTTTAAATCCATAATTTAAAAATCATTCTACTTTAGCATAAACAAACTCTTCTTTAGAAAAAAGATCTGTTAATGTAAGCATATTCTCGTTTATGTTATCGATTTTATATCTATAAATACGATCATCCATAGGAAAAAAACAAACCAATACGCTTCCATCTTCTATTCTGGTTTTCAGTCGATTTGCAAATTTCCCATTGTAAAAATTAAATCGTATTGTTCCTTCAAAAATCAAATAATCATCTGTATTCTGGATAAAAAGCCATTTTCCTTGCAGCGCTTCATATGTATCTCTATTATAGAATTTATTATCCAATAAAGCTTTCATTTTATAAGCATATTTTATAAACTCTTCTTCGGGTTCCATGTCATCCATAGGTTGACCAATTCGCTTTTTTTCTAATTCTTCATCATTCCTAAAATAATGCTTCGACTCATACTTGGTAAAAGCACTGGAATAATCTAGAATTCGTTGGCCATTTTCGTTTTTTCCTTCCAAATATGGCCGTTGTTTATAGTTAACATGGATAAGCTGATCGTTCCAAAAGTAAAATGTAGTTATAACATCTGCTGTTCTAGTACCAACTTTTCTAACAATCTTTTTGAGGCGTTCATGCTCATAATATCCATTAAGTTCTGCACCATGATCAGCCATTTTATCCAGAAACTCTTCTGGATCTAAGAAAAAAGTTTCGAATTCTATGTAACCATCTATCATCTCTAATTGATCATTGATGTTAACCAGAATATCTGCCTTATCTTGACCAAGAGCAATATAAATATTACACAAAATAAAAAAAGTAATAAGTCCTTGTTTCATATCTAGGGGGGTATGCAATTTGGGTTAAAATATAAATAAAAGAGGATTTAAACCTCCTAATATATATTTTTAACAAAATGATTTTAAAAAAATCGTAACGTTAAAAATAATAAAAAACTATGTTAAAAAAAATACAATTCATTAAAAATAAAGCTTTTAATACAAAATACCACTAAGGATATAATAATTTACACCTACACTATTCTCATATTATTATCAAATAATAAATATGGAGCGTTTATTTTATATACTAGACAAAAACAAGCAATAAAAAAGTCCCTTTCTTAGGGACTTTTAAAATTTTGTATGTAATTACTTAAGTTATTTCACCTCTACCAACTCTACATCAAAAATAAGTGTTGCATTAGGTGGAATTACTCCTCCAGCACCTCGTTCTCCATAACCAAGGTATGGTGGAATTACAAATCTTGCTTTATCTCCTACTTGTAACAGTGCAATTCCTTCATCCCATCCAGAAATTACCTGCCCCATTCCTAACGGAAAGTCAATAGGCTGATTACGTTTATATGAAGAATCAAATACTGTGCCATCAGTCAAACTTCCTTTGTAATGTACAGAAACAGTCTTTCCTTTTTCTGCCTTTACTCCATCTCCATTTTGAATAATTTTATACCTCAAACCACTATCGGTTTTCTCAAACCCAGCAGCCAGTTCTTCTAATAGATCTTCTGCGTTTTTTCTAGCTGCAGCTTCTCTTTCTGCTTTCGCTCCGTTAAAACTTCTAAAGGTTTCAACAGCATTAAAATCTTCAGCTTCTGCTCCTACTCTCTGGATCTCTACAGATTCAATTTCATCACCTTGTTCTATTGTATTTACAACTTCTAGACCTTCTACGACTTTACCAAAAACAGTATGTTTTCCATCCAACCAAGATGTTTCTACATGAGTAATAAAAAACTGACTTCCGTTTGTTCCCGGACCAGCATTGGCCATAGACAATACTCCAGGACCATCATGTTTTAGATCTGAATGAATCTCATCATCAAACTGATACCCTGGTCCACCAGCTCCAGTTCCCTGAGGATCTCCCCCCTGAATCATAAAATCTGCAATCACTCTATGGAATTTTAAACCATTATAATATGGCTTTCCTTGAGGAATAGCTTGATTTTCTATTGTCCCTTCTGCAAGGCCAACAAAATTACCTACAGTTCCTGGTGTTTTTTTATATTCTAGATTTACCAATATACTTCCTTTTGAAGTATTGAATTTTGCGTATAATCCTTCTTGCATAACAGCGTGTTTTTAGCTTTTTAATTTTAAGTTGCAAAGATAAGTAATTGTTATTGGTTTTAATTTAAAAATAAGAATAGAAAACATTTATTATATATATTTAAGATTCAAAAATATATGGTAAAAATATATTCACTATGGTCCCATTTTTATCTTCTGTATCATTAACAGTATATTTAGCTTTTTTATTAAGTGACTTAGAATAAATCAGTAATCGTTCCTTTAAAATATCACCAGAATAGGATTCATTTTCACCTCCTTGATTATTCTCAAATTTGGAAACTTTAGAAATACCAATACCGTTATCAGTGATCTCACACTCAATTAATTTATCTTTATTATTGATTCTTACATTTACTTTTATATTTCCATTTTCTACTCCCTTTAATCCATGTTCTATTGAATTTTCAATAAATGGCTGAATAAACATAGGCGGGATATATATTTCTTCTTGATCAACTTTAGAGTCGACATTCATATCATATGTGAATTTTTGAGAAAAGTTAGATTGTAATTCAAGATAATCTTTAATACATCGCAGCTCATCTTTCAAAGAAACAAACTCTTCTCTAGAATTTTTTAAAACCAAACGTATTAAGTTCCCTAATCTAGCTATATACAATGTTGTATTTTTTGAATTTTTGCTAGCAAGACTACTCACTGTATTTAAGGCATTAAATACAAAATGCGGATTGAGTTGCAATCGCAACAATCGTTGCTTAAGATTTGCTGTCTCATATTTATTCTTTAATTTTTTTTGTCTGAAAATTAAAAAACCAATTCCAACCACAGAGAGCAGTAACACTCCTAAAACCAACAAGATAAGATTCCTTTGTTTTATAATAGTGTATTGTTCTTTTCTAGTTTCTTCAAGTTCTTGGATTGATTTATCCTTTTCTTTTACCTCATAAACAACATTTAACTCTCTTAATCTTTCATCTAATACTTGTTGATGGTATTTTTCTAAAAAAGCATTTTTCTTCTTAGCTATTTCAAGAGCTTTGTTGAGTTCATTATTTTTTTGGTAAGCCTCTATTAAATAGTTGAAAGTCGTCGTTTTAAGATTTTTAACTCTCTTATCAATCTTCTTAAAAGTATTTGTGCTATCAATCAGGTTTTCAAGCTTGTATATACTCTCTTCATATTTCCCTTCATTGATCAATACATAATTATAATTGGTTAAAGAAAGGAGATAAGTAATAATTTCAATCCTATTACTATGTGCATTTGTAATTTTTTTAGATCCATTAAAATGATATAATGCAGAATCTGACTTGTTTATATTCTTATACAATTTTCCCAAATTATTATGAGCAGCAACTTTGCTATTTGGTATCGTATCTAATAGTGCTTTTTTAAAGAAATATGTTGCAGAATCTATATTCTTTTTATAAAAATATAATTCCCCAATAGTATTATATAAAGGCCCATAATTTAATGGGTTTTTCAGGTAATTTGTATCTTTTTCAGTCTCAAACAGGTATTTAAGCGTAAGAGCCTCATCTCCCATTGCATAATGATTACTAGCGATATCTTTTAAAATATATCCTCTGATAATATAATCTATAGAAAGCGGGTATTTATCGAGTAATTCTAAAGAGTTCATTAAATAATCCAAAGCTTTGTTGTAGTTCTGATAGTATATTCTTAATGACCTACCCCCGTTATAATATGCAGTTATTAATCTTTCTTCTTCTTTATCTGTTTTAATATTGGCCGATTTATATGAATCAATAGCTTTATTAGCATAAAAATGACAAGAATCATACTTACTTTCGCGAAGATATAACATACTCATTTTTGTATAGTAATATGTCCAACCTATTAAGTTTTCATCTGTTTCCAACATGTTTTTATATGTTTGTATATTTCCCCTATTTGTGGGAAAAACACGAAAGGTATCCACCTCTTTTTGTGTGTAAATCTTTTTCTGTCCAATTAATTGTGTAATTGGCATTACAAATATTAATAATACAATGAATCTATTCATTTTAAATAATTAAATCAGGTAAAACAATATCACTAAAATTACTTAATTTAGTTTTGTCATATTCATGCAAATTAAATGAACCAAATAATTTCTGCTGTTATCATAGAAGATGAAGAAGAAGCCTTTACTTATCTAAAAGCTACACTCGAAAAACATTTTTGCAACATTAACATCATAGGTTCATCAAATAATGCTAAAAATGCAATCGATATCTTGAATAATCTTAATCCAGAATTAGTTTTTATGGATATAGAATTGCCAGATGGTAATGCTTTTCAGATTCTTGATGCTATAAATAATTACGATTTTGAGGTCATCTTTGTAACTGCTCATAGTAATTATATTGAAAAAGCTATAGCATATTATGCTTTTAATTTTCTTACAAAGCCCATTGAAGTAAAACAATTAATCAATATCATAAAACGGTACATTCATTTAAAGAAACGACTGTTCACAAAACAAAAATACATCCTTCTAAAAGAATTTTTAACTGAATCTAAATTGTTAATTCAAACAGGCAATGAACATATTGCCATAAATATAAACGATATTATTAAAAGTGAAGCAGATGGAAACTACAGTCATTTTACAATGGCCGATAAATCTACATATTTAGCATCCAAGTCTTTAAAATACTATGAGAACTTACTTCTCGAAAAAGGTTTCTTTAGAGCCAACAGATCAACTTTGGTTAATATTGAGCACATCCGCTCTATCTACAAAAAACAAGCACTTATTCTGAGTAACAAAGAAAAGGTTATTGTATCTATAAGAAACAAATCAAAACTATCAGAGATTATTAATTACCTCTCTTAAATGCATTTGATACACGCTTATCAATTACACATATATACTTATCAGTTTACTATAGCTAAATCTATGTATTAAAAGTATATTTATGTGGTAATAATTTTCTTTTCAAAATTGAAAATAAAATTAAATACAGACATAAAACTTGAATGTCTATAAATAATTCAAGAGAACACAAATTCTTAAAACTAAAACCATGTTAAAAAACATTTTAAAATTAGACAATGTAAAAAAATTGGATAGTGAACAACAACAAACAATTAATGGTGGTTGGGGATTAGCATCATGTTATGATGCCCAAATTTGTTTTACGCAATGTCCAGAAACTGGTGGTTGCCTCAATCCGGGAAGTCCCATCTGCAATTGTTACTAAAATTTTGCTATTAAAAAAACAAAAAGCTTTCCTGATTCGGAAAGCTTTTTTACTATTATCAAAGTTCTAAAAATTAATTCGCAACTTCACTAATAAACTTAATGCGATATAGACGTAATTCTTCATCATCGTAATCGCCGTCAAACTCTTCTATCGCTACATCTATCTTATCATTCTCTGCTTCTATAAAATATTCATGAATTTCTTCTTGTTGATCCTCGTCTAAGATTTCATCTACCCAATATGTTATATTTAGCTTAGTACCACTATATACTATTGCTTCCATTTCTTTAATAAAAGCTGTCATATCCATCCCTTTTGCAGCAGCAATATCATCCAATCGTAATTTACGATCTACATTCTGTATGATATATAATTTAAGGCCACTATTCGCACCAGTACTCTTTACAACAAAATCATCGGGACGCATAATATCATTTTCTTCTACATACTTTGCAATGAGCGCTACGAACTCTTTTCCATATTTTTTGGCTTTTCCTTCTCCTACTCCATGAACATTTGCTAATTCTTCTATAGAAATAGGATATTTAAGAGCCATATCATCAATAGAAGGATCTTGAAACACTACAAAAGGAGGGACTCCAAGTTTTTTGGACACTGTTTTTCTTAAATTTCTTAGCATCCCAGCTAATTTATCATCACTACCTCCTTTAGCTCCAGACTTTGCTGCAGTTATTATCGAATCATCATTAGTTTCATCATATATATGATCCTCGGTCATCATAAAGCTTATCGGGTTATCGATAAAATTCTTTCCTTCTGAAGTAATCCTAATTACTCCATAGGTTTCGATATCTTTACGTAAATATCCTTGTACCAATACCTGGCGCGCAAGAGCCATCCAATATTTATCATCTCTTGCTTTGCCACTTCCAAAGAAATCTTGTTGGTGTGTTCTATGCGAAATGATCAAGGCATTACTTTTACCTATAAGAGTATTAACCAGATCTTTAGATTTATATATTTCACCAGTTTTACTTACAACTTCAAGTAGCAGCTTTACTTCATCTTTTGCTTCATGTTTTTTCTTTGGATTACGCACATTATCATCCATATCAGCACCATCACCTGTTACATCGTCAAATTCCTCTCCAAAATAATGTAATATAAATTTACGTCTGGATATCGAAGTTTCTGCAAATGCTACTATTTCTTGTAACAAAGCATGGCCTATCTCCTGTTCGGCAACAGGTTTACCACTCATAAATTTTTCTAGTTTTTCTATATCCTTATATGCATAATATGCCAGGCAATGCCCTTCTCCTCCATCTCGACCGGCACGTCCTGTTTCCTGGTAATAACTTTCTATACTTTTGGGCATATCATGGTGGATCACAAAACGTACATCTGGTTTATCAATTCCCATTCCGAAAGCAATCGTGGCAACCACTACATCTACATCTTCCATCAAAAACATATCTTGATGTTTGGCTCTGGTCTTAGCATCTAATCCAGCATGATAAGGAACGGCTTTTACTCCATTAACCTCTAATGTTTGTGCCAGTTCTTCTACTCTTTTCCTACTAAGACAATATATAATTCCACTTTTACCACTATTTTGTTTTACAAAACGAGTAATATCTGCATCTACATTTTTAGTTTTCGGACGTATTTCATAAAACAGATTAGGACGATTAAATGATGCTTTAAACGTTTTAGCATCACTCATTCCTAAATTTTTTAGAATATCTTCCTGTACTTTTGGAGTTGCAGTTGCGGTGAGCCCTATAATAGGAATATCTTCTCCAATTCTTTTAATAATATTACGTAGATTTCTGTATTCAGGTCTAAAATCATGCCCCCATTCACTAATACAATGCGCCTCATCTACTGCCAAAAAAGAAATCTCTTGAGATTTTAAAAAATCTACATACTCTTCTTTGGTAAGTGACTCTGGAGCAACATATAATAACTTGGTAATCCCGCTAATTATATCTTCTTTTACCCTTTTTACTTCGGATTTATTAAGAGACGAATTAAGCACATGGGCAATCCCCTCTACTGATGAAATACTTCGGATAGCATCCACTTGATTTTTCATCAAAGCGATTAAGGGTGACACCACAATAGCAGTTCCTTTACACATTAAAGCAGGCAGCTGATAACATAGGGATTTACCACCGCCTGTAGGCATTATTACAAATGTATTTTCTTTTTCTAAAACACTCTGTATTACCTTTTCCTGTAGTCCTCTAAATTGACTAAACCCAAAATGTTTTTTTAAAGCACTTTGCAAGTCATTTTCATTCAAACTCATTAAATCATTTAACTTTTATATACCAATTAAATAAAGATTCACTAACACCAAATCTACTCCCCAATACAGATTTAGTGGATGTTTCGTTTTTAATTTTAGCAAGCCAAAGATAAACAAAGCATAAATTAATATGCTTTTTTTTATCACTATTTAAAATTAATAAGGTATTGTATACCTTTGCGTAAATTAAAGATAATAAAATCTTTATTTATAACACGCAAATTTTTTAAATTTTGAACACCCAAGACACTATAATTTCATATGCCAAAAAAACTGTTGCCGAGGAAGCTCGTGCTATTGCTCATTTGGAAGGACTTATTGACAAAGAATTTTCTGATGCAGTAGAAACGATACATAACTCAAAAGGTAGAGTTATCATAACAGGCATAGGCAAAAGCGCTATTATTGCAACCAAAATTGTTGCTACAATGAACTCCACAGGTACTCCTGCTGTATTTATGCATGCTGCAGATGCTATTCATGGTGATTTAGGAAATATTCTCGAAGACGATACTGTTATTTGTATTTCTAAGAGTGGAAATACACCAGAAATAAAAGTTTTGGTGCCTTTAATCAAAAATTTCAAGAATCCTTTAATTGGCATTACAGCTAATAAAGAATCTTTTTTAGGTCAGGAAGCTGATTATGTTCTGCATGCTTATGTAGAAAAAGAAGCATGTCCAAACAATCTTGCTCCTACCACTAGTACGACAGCACAACTTGTTATAGGAGACGCACTGGCAGTCTGTTTATTACACTTACAAGGGTTTTCAAGCAGAGATTTTGCCAAATATCATCCGGGAGGTGCACTAGGAAAAAAACTATACCTTCGAGTTAGCGATATTACATCTCGAAATGAGAAACCCGAGGTATCTCCAGATTCTAATATAAATAATGTGATTGTTGAGATAACAGAAAAAAGATTAGGAGCAACAGCAGTTACAGAGAACGGAACCATTCTTGGCATTATAACAGATGGTGATTTGCGTAGAATGCTAACAAAAAACACCTCTTCTTTTGAAGGGTTGACTGCCAAAGATATTATGTCTCCTAATCCCAAACGTATAGATAATGATGCCATGGCAGTAGACGCTCTCGAAAAGTTAGAAGAAAACTCGATAACGCAATTATTAGCTGAACAAGATGGTAAATATGCAGGATTTTTACATATTCATGATTTAATGAGAGAAGGTATTTTATAATGACTGACAACACTACCCAAAAAGACCCCCAGTCTATGTCTTTTCTAGATCATCTAGAAGAATTACGCTGGCATTTAATAAGAGCTACTGTTGCAGTACTCATTGCTGGAATCATAGCTTTTATATCAAAAGAATTTATCTTTGATGTTATAATTTTTGGTCCAAAAAAACCAGATTTCCCTACCTATAATGGTCTCTGTAACTTGTCTAAACTTTTGGGTTTAGATGAGAGTTTATGCTTTAAAGAATTACCTTTCAGTGTACAGAGCAGAAAAGTAGCAGGGCAATTTTCTGTTCATATATGGACCTCTATAACAGCAGGTTTTATCATAGCATTTCCTTACGTATTATACGAGTTCTGGAGATTCATTGCTCCGGCACTATATGATAAAGAAAAAAAGAATTCTAAAGGATTTATCATTATCTGCTCCTGTTTATTTTTCTTAGGTGTACTTTTTGGATACTATGTGATCACACCACTATCCATTAATTTCTTAGGAGGGTACCAAGTGAGTAAAGAGGTTCTTAACGAATTTGATATTGACAGCTATATTGCACTAGTAAGAGCTTCAGTAATTGCTTGTGGATTAATATTCGAACTCCCTGTCATTATGTTTTTCCTTACCAAGGTAGGATTAGTTACTCCAGAGTTCTTAAAAAAATACAGGAAATTTGCTTTGGTAATTGTATTAATATTATCTGCCATAATCACACCACCTGATATTGCTAGTCAGGTTATTGTTGCTATTCCGGTTTTGATATTATATGAGGTAAGTATTTTTATATCTAAAACTGTTATAAAAAAAGAAAAGAAAAAATTACAAAAACAATCTAAATGAGTGATATAATCGACGAATTCAACAGCTACAGAGAGAAAATGAATTCTCGTATTCTGGAGGATAATAATAAAATAATCAAGAGAATCTTTAACTTGGATACCAATGCCTTTATGGAAGGTGCTCTAAATGTAAAAACCAAAGAATTATTAGGACTAGTGGCTTCTTTAGTGTTACGCTGTGACGACTGTGTACGCTACCATCTTGAAACCTGTCATAAAGAAGGGTTAACCAAAGAAGAAGTAGTTGAATCCCTTAGTATTGCTACTTTGGTAGGAGGCACTATTGTTATTCCTCATTTACGTCGTGCCTATGAGTTTTGGGATGCACTTGAAGCAAAAGCTTCATAAGTTTATAGTGGTTAAAAAGAATAGTGTAAATTTACGACCTTATTTTAGCAACACCCACTATATAAAGAAGTCATTCTAATATGAAGTTAAAAGCAGATAACCTAGTAAAATCATATAAAGGTAGAAAAGTAGTAAAAGGAATTTCTCTTGAAGTTAATCAAGGAGAAATTGTTGGACTCCTGGGGCCTAATGGTGCTGGTAAAACAACTTCTTTTTATATGATTGTTGGCTTGGTAAAACCTAACGGAGGAAAAATTACACTAGACAATATCGATATCACCAAATATCCAATGTATAAACGTGCACAAAATGGAATTGGTTATTTGGCCCAGGAAGCTTCTGTGTTTAGAAAATTAAGTATTGAAGATAATATCTTAAGTGTGCTTCAACTTACTAAACTTTCTAAGAAGGAACAATTGCATAAAATGGAGGCTCTTATCGAAGAATTTGGTTTAGGGCATATTCGTAAAAATCGTGGTGATTTATTAAGTGGTGGTGAACGTCGTCGTACAGAGATAGCACGAGCATTAGCAACAGATCCTAATTTTATTCTTTTGGATGAACCTTTTGCAGGAGTTGATCCGGTAGCCGTAGAAGATATACAACGTATTGTTGCTCAATTAAAAAATAAGAATATTGGGATTCTGATCACAGATCATAATGTACAAGAAACTCTTGCTATTACAGACAGAACCTATTTAATGTTTGAAGGAAGCATCCTAAAAGCAGGTATTCCTGAAGAATTGGCCGAGGATGAAATGGTACGTAAAGTATATCTAGGACAAAATTTTGAACTTCGAAAAAAGAAGTTGGACTTCAATTAAACTAACTTATTCTTAAAAAAAACCGACATCAAAATATAAAGTAGTATCACACATGGTACTGCTACAAATTTCAAGAGTACAATTAATATAACGGTAAGTATTATAAAAATATAGCGAACTTTATTTTCTGCAAATCCCCAGGTCTTAAATTTTAAAGCAAATAGAGGAATTTCTGCATTGAGCAAATAACAACTTAGCAAAGTTAAACCAATCAAAAACCATTTATTAAGGACAATTTCTAAAATCCAAGGCTCTTGCTGAAACTTAAGTATTAATGGCAAACTAATAATCAATAATGTATTTGCCGGTGTTGGTAAACCAATAAATGAAGTAGTTTGGCGGGTATCTATATTAAATTTAGCCAATCGATATGCAGAAGCCAAAGTTATCAATAAACCTAGCAGGGACATATATGACATATCAAAACTTGCTAAAATCTGTTCAGAATTCCATGAATCGGGAACTACATAAAATGGTTTCCCAAATACTTGTGATAACAATTGATACATTACAATACCTGGAGCTAGACCGCTGGTAACCATATCTGCCAAAGAATCAAGTTGCAAACCTAATTCACTCTTAACATTTAATATTCTAGCTGCAAAGCCATCGAAAAAGTCAAATCCTATACCTAACATCACAAATAATGCTGTAAACTCTAGTTGCCCTAATACAGCAAAAATAACAGCGATGCATCCACAAAAAAGATTAAGAAGTGTTATGAAGTTTGGAATTTGTCTTTTAATAAGCATGAAGTCTGATTTTGTGCAAAAATAGTAAACTATTTTCTCTAATGAACACTTAAAAATATGCTTTTTAGCCCTAAAGAGTAATTCCCCGAAGCAGAGCTTCGGGGAATTCTATAGTAAATTGAAAATTTGGAATTATCACTTAGAACCATCTACCTATAGCACATGACATACATTACCATAAATTATACACGAATCTGGTTCATTAATTGGTGGACAAATTGCATAATGGTAACAATTAACTGGCCTTCCTCCATTAATTTGTTTTTGCTGAGTTTTGGTTAAAATTTTACCCAAGTTGAAAATGTAATTTTTCATAATATAAGTTTTAAGATTATTTTTTACGACAAACATTTTAAGACACTCATCGCCTGTGTCTATTATCAAGCATATCCTATTTTGGCATAGAACTTTACATATAAGAATTGTGCTATTCTATTTTTGGAAATTGCATTCACCAGATATAAGATTTTCAGTATTAATTATTTTTTGTTCCACTTTATCTAAACTTTTCTTAAGTTTAAAATTGATTTTTCACACTCCCAGAAATTAAAGCGGACCTGGATTAAGTCCGCAATTTCCATTAATACACGCATATGCGTCTTCTGGCCCAAAAAAATTTGCTGCCTCCCAACATTGAAATGCATTTTGACATCTACCTCCACTAATTTGTTTTTGTTGAGTTTTGGTTAAAATTTTACCCAAGTTTAAAATGTGATTTTTCATGATATAGGTTTTAAGATTATTTTTTGCGACAACCGTTTTAAGACACTCATCGGTTTCTATAAGTAAAGGAAAATGATTTGCTTAAACACAACAAAAATCGTTTTGTAAAGTACCCAGACATCTACCTCCTGGAAAAGGAGCCCCCCAAGATGTCCCACTTGCCGAATATGAACATGAACCGTCAGAATATAATTCATATTCAGAGCTACAAGGACAAGGATTAAAATCGCCTCCGTTAATTTGTTTTTGTTGAGTTTTGGTTAAAATTTTACCCAAGTTTAAAATGTGATTTTTCATGATATAGGTTTTAAGATTAATTTTTACGACAACCATTTTAAGACACTCATCGCTTGTGTCTATGCTTTTCGAAAAGAATATTGTCTATAATACAAAAGCCATAAAAAGTATTTTATACTTTCATATATAGAATGAAGTAGTAATAACGGGTTGTTTTCTTCCAAACTCAGAATAAACTAAAGGCTGAAATCCATTTTGATATAGTTTTATTAATAATGGATTTATTCTTTTTTTATTATGAGTTAAGTTGAGGGGTTAGGGTAACACAACGAATATAACATATCTAATTGAAAAACAGTAATTTATATTCACTTTTGATTTTTTATTATGTATTTAAAAAAACTTTAGTAAGTTCTTGAAAAAAAGCTGAGTTGCTTTTTACTAAAAAGCAACTGCAGCCAAGTTATCAATAACCTACAGTAATATGAATTTAAAACAATGATTGTTTACTTTTAAACATATATAGTTGTAGAATTAATTTTACATTCTACCTCCCTCCAGGGTCATGCATACATACATCTGTACATATTGGTCCTATAAAAATATAACATGGATCTCCAAGTGTACATAAATATGAAGCAATACCTCCATTAATTGATTTTTGTTCTGCTTTACTTAAAGCTTTTCCTAAATTTAAAATTGATTTTTTCATTTTAGAATGATTTTATATTTAACAACATTTGTGATAATTAGCATCAGCACTCCATGCTGCATGTTCACAAGTTGATTCGTTCCATCCTAATTCTTCACAAGAGGCCTCCATTTGTCCACCATTAATAGTTTTTTGTTTAGCTTTATTTATAACTTTTCCTAAATTTAAAATTGATTTTTTCATAATTTAAATATTCAATATTTACATTTGTGATGAACATTTTAAGACACTCACCATATGTGTCTATTCCTCGCGAGAGAATATTTTTATATTCAAAGCCATTTTAGAACTTTGCTTGTTTACGCTACTGCTTACATTTCTTTTTTAGGAGTCATTGGTTGATATGCTCTTTATCTGCTAAATCTTCTATAAAGAAAATCAAATTTGGCAGGTCATACTTTTTTAGATATGATTGCCCATTTACTAATATTTATAAGATAAAATTGATCGTGTTTTTTACACACCAGACATATTACTTCTCTAATTGAAATGTGTACTTTTCTTTTCCCTAACAATCACTCGATTGTATAAACAAAAAGTATTAGCAACGGAATCAAATATAGAACAAAGGCTAGTAGAGATACAAGAAAAACAGCTCTATATTCCTGAAAATGAGGTATAAATTTATAAATTTTAACCGCTATTAATTTTCACAAATATCAAACTACCAAAACATAAAAAAATCTGGAAAAGATATCAGAAAAACAACTCTATATCCCTTGAAATGAAATACAAATTTTAAGTAATGAACTTATAAATATCGCATGGAGAGGAATTATACCGAATTGCCAGTTTGAATACTTAAAAAGTTATCCATTACCAAACGTTACAAAAAAGAAACATTCAATTATATTAATTGTAACTAAATAAGTTTAATTTCGTTACTGATAAGGAAGCTTTTTTTATGAGAAACATCATTTTGTCTATTATTTCGGGGCTCCTGCTTGCTATTAGCTGGCCGACTTATGGTTTTCCTTTATTTCTATTCTTTGGGTTTATTCCTCTTTTGATTGCAGAATATAGCATTCGCAAACACAAATACAGTAAAAGCCAGGTTTTTGGCCTTGCTTTTCTCACTTTTTTCATCTGGAATATGATTACCACTTGGTGGATATATAATTCTACTCCATTTGGCATGTGGTTCGCAGAAATCGTAAATAGCCTGGTAATGACTTTGGTATTCTTGATCTACCATATTGTTGCCAAAAGAACCACATTTACCATTAGTACCATATTTCTGATTTGCTTCTGGATGTCTTTTGAGTACATGCATTTGCAATGGGAATTTTCATGGCCTTGGCTTAATCTAGGTAATGGTTTTGCCAGTTTTACTTCTTGGATACAATGGTATGAGTACACAGGAACTTTTGGCGGAACACTTTGGATTTGGATTATTAATATTAGTGTTTTTAAAAGCATACTTCTTTATATAGAACACAAGGATAAAGCTATTCTATACAGATCTGCAATTCGCAATGGATTAATAATTCTAATTCCTATTATAATATCATTTATTATTCTAAAAACTTATAAAGAAGAAGGTAATGATATTGAAGTGGTTATTCTACAGCCAAACATAAATCCATACACCGAAAAATATAACACTACAGATAGCCGAATAGGTAAATTATTAGACTCGCTAACCAATACTGCTGCTACTTCAAAAACAAATTTTGTTATTGCTCCAGAAACTGTCTTTGCAGATAATAACAGACTTACTAAGTTCTCTAGTTCTATTGCTAAAAATACTGCACAGCGAATACTCAATCAATACCCTAATGCAAATGTATTAGCGGGAATATCATTAATGGATGTATTTAATGATCCTAGTAAAATTCGTAAACAAACAAATACCTATAAAAAAGGTATTTATTATGATGACTATAATTCTGCGTTTTTTGTTCGCCCTGATGGAACTGATGAATTATATCACAAAAGCAAGTTAGTGGTTGGTGTAGAAAATTTCCCATACCAAAGTGTTTTAAAACCCCTTTTGGGGGATACTATGATTGATCTTGGCGGTACAGTTGCCAAGAAAACAACTCAAGAAGATCGAGAAGTATTCTTCTCTAAAGATAGTATCGGAGTAGGAGTTCTAATCTGTTATGAAAGCGTATATGGTGAATTTGCCACAGGGTATATTAGAAATAAAGCAAATTTTCTGGCGATTATCACTAACGATGCTTGGTGGGGTAATACTCAAGGACATAGACAACACTTATCTTATGCCAAACTAAGAGCTATAGAGACCAGAAGAAGCATAGCTAGAAGTGCAAACACCGGTATTTCTGCAATTATTAATCAAACAGGGGACATCATAACAAAATTAGATTATGAGAAACAAGGAGCGTTAAGAGGAAATCTTATTACAAATGATAAGATCACATTCTATGTAAAAGCAGGAAATTATCTGGCCAGAGTTTCTATATTTCTATCGATTTTTATATTTCTTTTTTCTGTAACTCGACGGAAAAGAAAAATGTAGCCTGAAAATCAATACTTAAAATCTAACATAATACTTCTGTACTTTGTAACTATGTTAGTATGCATCTTTGTACCTTTGCAACTTTATAAAAAATTGTGAATTACGTATCAGTAGAAAATATCGCTAAAGGATTTGGAGAACGTATCCTTTTTAAAAATATCTCTTTCGGAATCAACGAAGGGCAGAAAATTGGTTTTGTTGCCAAAAATGGAACTGGAAAAACCTCTCTCCTTGATATTATTGCCGGTGATGAAGAACCAGATGAAGGACAAGTTGTATACCGCAAAAATCTAAAAGTAGCTTTTTTGCCTCAGGAACCCAATCTGGATCCTACCCTTACCATTGAGCAAACCATTTTTGCATCAGACAATGACATCCTTCAGGTTATCAATGATTATGAAAAAGCTTTACTAAACCCTGATGATGCAGAAAGCTATCAACTAGCATTTGAAAAGATGGATGCTATTAATGCCTGGGATTTTGAAACACAGTATAAACAAATACTTTTTAAACTTAAGCTAGACGACCTGAGCAAAAAGGTAAGTGAATTATCTGGTGGACAAAAGAAACGATTAGCTCTGGCAAATATATTATTAAGCAAACCCAATCTATTATATCTTGATGAACCTACCAACCATCTGGATTTAGAAATGATAGAATGGTTAGAAGAATATTTTGCCAAAGAGAATTTTACTCTATTTATGGTAACTCACGATCGTTATTTTCTAGAAAATGTATGTAATGAGATTATAGAATTAGAAAATGGCCAACTCTATAGTTACAAAGGTAACTATGCTTATTATCTGGCAAATAAAGAAGCTAGAGTTGTAAATGACCAGATTACAACAGATAAAGCCAAACAGCTTTACAAAAAAGAATTAGATTGGATGCGTCGTCAACCAAAGGCGCGTACTACTAAATCTAAATCTAGAATTGATGATTTCTATGAAATCAAAGAACGTGCTCATAAACGCCGCCATGATCATGAAGTTCAACTTGAGATTAATATGGAACGTATGGGAAGTAAGATTCTCGAGCTTCATAAAATTTCTAAACGTTTTGACGAACTTGTTTTATTAGACCAATTCGAATATGTTTTCAAAAAAGGAGAACGTATTGGTATTATCGGTAAAAATGGAACAGGTAAATCTACTTTTTTAAACATGATTACAGGCTCAATAACTCCTGACCATGGAAAGATTGTGATTGGCGACACTATAAAATTTGGATATTATACACAAAGCGGTATAACGATCAAAGAAGGGCAAAAAGTTATCGATGTAATTCGAGAATTTGGAGATTACATTCCTTTAAAAAAAGGACGACAAATTTCTGCACAACAACTGCTCGAACGTTTTTTGTTTGACCGCAAAAAACAATATGACTTTGTAGAAAAATTAAGTGGAGGTGAGCGTAAACGTTTATATCTATGTACCGTCTTAATTCAAAACCCTAATTTTTTAATTCTTGATGAACCTACCAATGATTTAGATATTGTAACACTTAATGTACTCGAAAATTTCTTATTAGATTTCCCAGGATGTTTGATTGTTGTATCCCATGATCGTTATTTTATGGATAAGATCGTAGACCATTTATTCGTCTTTAGAGGCAATGGCGTTATTCAGGATTTCCCGGGTAATTATACAGACTATCGTATTTATGAAGATAGTAAAGAAGTCGAAGTAAAAACATCTGATACTACTACAGAGGCAAAAGTCAAAAGCACCTGGAAGAAGGACAATAAAGCTGCTCTTTCTTATAATGAGCAAAAAGAATTCAGTAAAATTGAACGAGAGCTTAAAAAATTAGAGCTGCAAAAGAAAGAAATCGAAACCCTTTTTGCAGAAGGTAACTTAGACGAAGAAAAAATAAATACTGAGTCCCAAAAACTCCAAAAAATCATTCAGGAAATAGAGGAAAATGAAATGCGATGGTTTGAACTTTCTGAAAAAATGGAAGAATAACATAGTAAATAAATAGTGTTGGTTTTTTGATTTAGACTAAAAAAATGCGCTTCAACATAAAAGCATACCTCAGGTTTCTTTCCAAATCTACCAATCAACATGGTGTGCATTCACCCTTTGTATATAATTTAGTCACTAAATGTTTTTATAATACAGAAAAACGAAAGGCATATAAGTCTATAAAATCAGTGTATAAAAAGTCAGATAAAAAACCTAGTGTTAGATTTCACACTGCTAAACTTCTAAATCGTATACTCCCCTATTTCGATATTAAAACCGCACTAGTTTTAGAAGATTTATCATGTGTTCTATCAGAAATCATTTCAATAGAGAATTTGGTTTTGATTGATTATAATATACAATCTAAGAATAGTTATGATATGATTTACCTTGACTTGAATCAATTACAATATCATTCAAATATTGAATTATTGCTATCCAAGACTCATAATGATAGTGTTATTATACTCAATTCTATATATGAATCTGAAGCCAATACCATTTTATGGAAAACGATAAAAGAACTCACAGAAGTAACAGTAACTATTAATACTTTTTATCTGGGTTTTGTATTTGTTAGAAATGAACAGGCTAAAGAACATTTCACCATTAGAGCATAAAAAAAACCCAAAGACTATATCAATCAAATCTTCAGGTTTTTACATTTAAACACGAACTAAATCACACAAGTTTTACAACTCATATAAAATTCTTAACAAAGTAATTATTCTACCATATAATTATCACCAAATATTATCTAAACATTCTTGAAAATACCGTTCTTCTTTTATGATACTGCAAGTCTTTTGGATCATAAGGTTTTGCCTCTTCAGTCGAGCAAACTTCCTCAATAAATTCATGATAAGTCATTCCTTTTTCTTCCAAAAATCCAACAAGGTATTTTTCTGTTGTTTCAACACCACTAGTCTGTTCGATTGCTAGTAATTTTTTATAAAGTTTATCTATTTTTTCAATTGCTTCTCTAGGCGGAGCCTTTCTTCGTGCAAAAAAAGAAGTGATCTGTCCATCATCATCAAGTTTTACATCAAAATCTGTAATTACCCAATAATACCTTCCGTCTTTTGCTAGGTTCTTAACCAAAGCATGTATATTTTTCTTTGCCAGCAAGTGTTCCCACAACCACTTAAAAACAACTTTTGGCATATCGGGGTGACGAATCACGTTATGAGGTTGACCAATTAACTCTTGCTCTTCATATCCGCAAACTTCCATAAAATAATCATTCGCATATTCTATTATCCCTTTAGGATCAGTCTTGCTCATAATGGTTTCTTTAGGATCTAAGACAATCTCTACATCAATGGGATCGGGGCGTTTTAGTGCTTTCATATTTGCTATTATTAGTTAAATTCCGGAGTAAAATTAACTGTAACATGAAGTGCAAAAAATGACAAAAATCATAGTATTATTAATCAGACTTGAGATTTCTATTTTTTAACTAACTTTTAACCATTTACCTCTTGATTTCCAATACAAAAAACATAAAAAAGAACATTTTACAATTAGAGTGTAACATCTTTTTACCGACTGCGTCATATAGTCTAAAATTGTATCTTAACAATCTATAAAGATTACTATATGGGAAATGTTATAGAGATTAGAGGAATTATTAGAAATTTTCAATTAGGCCAGGAAACTGTCTATGTGCTTAAGGGTATTGATCTTGATATTACTCGTGGAGAATATTTGGCAATAATGGGACCTTCTGGTTCTGGAAAATCAACTCTAATGAATCTTCTAGGATGCCTTGACACACCAACTGGTGGAACTTACAACCTAAACGGAAATGATGTTAGTAAAATGACCGATAATGAATTAGCCGACATACGAAATCGCGAAATTGGTTTTGTATTTCAGACTTTTAATTTATTACCCAGAACTACAGCATTAGATAACGTTGCATTACCTATGGTTTATGCAGGTGCGTCTAAAAAAGATAGAATTATTAGAGCGTCAGAAGTACTTACAGACGTTGGTTTATCTGATCGAATGGATCACAAACCCAATCAACTCTCAGGAGGTCAGCGACAACGTGTAGCTGTTGGTCGCGCCTTAGTAAATAAACCTTCGATAATATTGGCCGATGAACCAACCGGAAATCTGGATTCTAAAACTTCATTAGAAATCATGCAGCTTTTTGATGAAATTCATGCTGCCGGAAATACTGTTATTCTTGTAACTCATGAAGAAGAAGTAGCAGCACATGCACATCGTGTTATCCGTCTTCGTGACGGGATGATCGAAAGTGATGTAAGAAACAAATAATTTCAAATTCCTAAAACACTTATTTTAGTTATCTGGTGGACAAAAAATAAGGCTCAGGAAAAGTTTTTACTTCTAAACCGTTAACCAGACTAAATAATATATTAGTTACTAATGCCGCTGCCAAAGAGGATCCAACTACCAATTGCGGTGGTGTGATTTTAGCCGAATTCTCTTTATAGGATTCATAAAATTCGTAAAACCATGTTAAGTTCATCTCTGCTCGATATTTAAAATATTCTAGCATATTCTTTATCAAAACCAATTCAAAACATTTCTTGTTACGAGCAACATCATATATTTGCTCACTATCTGGAGTTACAACATAAGCAGCGCCTGCCCATCCAAAGTTTAAGGGGTGAATTACAGGAATCCCTTTTTCTTTACATTTTTCGTCAAAAACAAATGGAGTATCTTCTACATCAAAATCAATAGCATTAATAGCAATATCACAACCATCAATATAATCTGTGATATTATCTGGATCCAAAAAAAGATGATGGTATTCTATTTTTGCATTTGGATTAATCGATAAAAGTCTTTTGGTAATCGATTCTACCTTGGATTTAGTAATATCTTCTTCTTGGTAATTTTGCCGGTTTAAGTTAGATAATTCTACCGTATCCCCATCTATAAATACAAAATTTTCAAAACCCAATCTTAATGCTGCTTCTGCCAACACACTACCCAAACCGACACCTCCAAAAACTATTTTCACATTCTTAATCTTGTCTTGCTGTTCTGGAGTTACGTACAATGCATTTTTATAATATCGCTCATTATGATGCATTTCTGAGATTGTTTTTTTTCTATTATCCAAAATTGAATTTCCTTCCATAGATATTTTTATTATAGTCTTAAAATTATTTCTCTTTTTAATTCTTGTATATTATCACTTACACTCCTAATTCTTTTAAAAAAAATAAAAGATGTGGTTATCCTCTAACTTCATATAAGAGTTAGTCTTATATTAAAATTTTTTGCTGCTCTTCTTTTTCCAAAAAATTTTCCTCCAACCATTTTTCTATATTTTCTGATGTTAAAATAACAGGGTACGTTGGGCTACCTAAACAATCTCTGAGTTCTCCCACAATTTGCATCTCAATACCTAAATCTCGAAATATTTGATAAATCAAAACATCAGATTCTGCAATCATCAAACTATTAGGGTTATAACTAATAATCCCTAGCGAATGAATTAGTAAAACACGTAACATTTGCCTAGAAGTAAGAGATAAATTCTGTGACCGTAATACATTAGAATCTATCGCTAAACGCCCTAAGTGCCATATTTTATTTACTTCTAAATTTTCTTTTTCTATTATCTGTTCAATGCTAATATTAAATTCATTTTCTATAGGAAAAACAATATCATTGGTTCTTTTAGTTGCTTTTATAGTTCCTAGAAGTTCTTGTTTTGAGTTTCTAAACCCAAAATATACAGAATCCTCAAATTGATTAATATCACTATGTTTCATATACTCTAATTCCTGAGTATCTGGTAACCACTGGTGTTTTTTCAAATAATGATGCGAATACATCTTAAAAACAAACTCAGAAAATTCAGAAAGATTCGATTTTCCAATCTGATATAAACTTATAGTTCCATATGTTTTAATTAAAAGGTCTTTTTCGGGTGGATTACAAGATGTCATAAAAGTAGGTTTATTAAAGAATCAGAATTTTCAATAAAAGTATTCCTTTTTTATGTCTTAAAATCTGTTGTTTTATATTTGTGACTGTTTTTGCAACATCTGTCCTATCTAAATATATAAGTAAAAAACAGTTAAGCGTTAAGACTGTTTAAATAAAATTTTAACAATAGCATCAATTAATAATAATAATAATAATTTGGTTTTACAGATGCGTGGTAAAAATTTAATTCGAGTTGAAAAAACTAAATCTTAACTCTATCTAAATTACTACTACTAAAATTTGTATTTTGGGGATTCATTTTTAACTAAAGTTCATGCAACCATTACATATTCTGCTTCTTATTGCAGCTTATTTTGGGATTCTTCTTCTCATTTCTTATCTCACAGGAAAAAACTCAGGAAATGACGCTTTTTTTAAAGCTAATAGGCAATCACCGTGGTATATTGTAGCCTTTGGGATGATTGGAGCATCACTTAGTGGTGTAACTTTTATCTCTGTCCCCGGATGGATTGAAGCCTCACAATTTAGTTACATGCAGGTGGTATTAGGGTATATTTTGGGATATACTGTTATTGGAACAGTACTACTTCCTCTCTATTACAAACTTAATCTAACTTCAATTTACACTTATCTGGATGAACGCTTTGGTAATTACTCGTATAAAACCGGAGCTTCTTTTTTCTTACTATCACGAGTAGTAGGAGCAAGTTTTAGATTGTTTTTGGTTGCTAATGTGTTACAATCTATTCTTTTTGATGCTTTAGGAGTTCCTTTCTGGGTTACTGTTATTATAACTATATTATTAATCTGGTTATACACCTTTAAATCTGGAATTAAAACGATTGTATGGACTGATACTTTGCAAACATTATTCATGCTTATTGCTGTTGGTGTAGCAATATATTATGTATCTGACGATTTAGGGATTCAAGGGTCAAATTTACTGGGTTATGTATTAGAAAGTGATCTTTCGAGAATATTCTTTTTTGATGATTTTAAAAGTGCCAATTATTTTTGGAAACAATTTTTATCTGGTGCATTTATTGCAATTGTTATGACAGGTTTAGATCAGGACATGATGCAAAAAAATCTCACTTGCCGAAGTTTAAAAGATGCTCAAAAAAACATGTTTTGGTTTACCATTGTATTAACTATTGTAAACTTCATATTTTTAGGCCTTGGATTATTACTTACTCAATATGCATCCCAAAATGGAATTGATGCTCATAAAGATCAACTTTTTCCTGTAATTGCTACGCAAAGCGGGTTAGGTTTTGGTATCGCTATCTTTTTTGTCCTCGGTCTTATCGCCGCAGCATATAGTAGTGCAGATAGTGCATTGACCTCATTAACCACATCATTTAGTATAGACATACTCGATATTGAAAAGAAATACAATCCGATAGACCAGGTTAAAATCAGAAAAAGAATTCATATTCTATTTTCTTTCATACTGGTATTGGTTATTATTGCTTTTAAGTACATTATAAAGGACGAAAGTGTAATTACTAAGCTATTTGTCTTTGCAGGATATACATATGGTCCCTTATTAGGGTTATATGCATTTGGATTATTCACCAAACTAAAAATAAAAGATAGTTTAGTGCCAATTATAGCGATCTTATCTCCCGTTTTATCTTATATCATTAGCGAAAATAGTGATATATGGTTTGGTTTCAAATTTGGCTTCTTTATCTTAATTCTTAATGGATTTTTAACTTTTTTAGGATTATTATTGTCTTCTGTTTTAATACTGATTCGTAGAAAGTAATACCAACGTACAGGCAACCTCGACCTCTATTTTTGCCTCTATGAGTTTTTGGTAAAACTCAGGATTTTCTGTTCCTGGGTTAAAAATTATTCTTCTGGGGTTTAAGTATATAATAGCATCATAATAAGGCTGTTGCCTAAGAGGATTTAAGTATAAAGTGATCGTATCTATATTTTCATCATCATTTACAGCTGTCTCAATTGTTATTCCTGCTACCTCTCCTTTTCTTAATCCAACAGCAGCAACCTCATGACCATGAGTCACTAGTTTATGAATAGCAATGTTTGAATATCTATTTGTCTTTAATGATGCTCCCAGAACTAATGTCTTTTTGGTCATAAATACTATTAAAATTTGAAATAAGAAAAATAGGTTTATTAGAGTCTCAAACAAGGGTTTAAACGTTAAAAATAACCAGAAAAATGTTAAAAACAAAAGATGAATGTAACACAAATCAAAGCACTTCGTCTTACATATAAAGGATATGAATTTTCATAAATTTAGTTAGTTAGTTACTTTATAATAATCAAATTTTATTCATGGTTGATGGTTAGTGTTACTATTTGGTTATTATAGAAAACCGCCTCTAATATTAGAGGCGGTTTTTAATTATTTAATATTTTGTTAAAATTAAAATAAGGTGTAACAGAATGATTTTACTATCGTCTTACACTTATAACACTGTTAATCATAGTGTCAATTTATAAACAACAACGTACTTGTATTAGGTAATACAAAGTACAATGCATAACAACTATCAATCAAATAAACGTTCAGATGAAAACAAACAATCAAAAAGGTATTTTATTTTTTCTATCATTTTGGTGCCTATTACTAACAGCACAACCAAGCAATAAAGCTGTAGTAGGTACTATTAAAGGAAAGGTAATTGACAAGAACTTACAGCAACCCATACCCTATGCTACTGTCGCAATTCATGATGGAGTAGACAAAATTATAAGTGGAGGTATTAGTACCGATGATGGAGACTTCCTTATTTCTGATATTCCAAAAGGAAACTATACTCTAAAAATACAATTTATAGGGTATAAAACGTATTCTCAACCTATTGAGATTTCTAGAAAAAATAAGGATATCAATGTTGGCTCTATATTATTAGAAGAAGAAGCCGAATCTCTAGATGATGTAACTATAGTAGCAGAACGAACCACAATAGAACAAAAAATTGACCGTAAAGTTATAAATGTAGGAAAAGATCTTACGACAACTGGTGGTACTGCTGCAGAAATCATGAATAATATCCCATCGGTTAATGTAGATCAGGATGGTAATATTGCACTACGTGGAAATCAAAATGTACGTATCCTTATAGACGGAAAGCCTACCAATATTGATGCAACACAATTATTAAAACAAATCCCTTCTACTTCTATTAAGAAAATAGAACTGATTACTAACCCTTCTGCCAAATATAATCCTGAAGGAATGAGTGGTATTATTAATATCGTATTGCATAAGAATAGCAATATAGGTTTTAATGGTAATATTAATCTAGGACTTAATTTTGAAAAAAACGCACGTTTCAACAGTTCTATAGACTTAAATTATAGAACAGGAAAAGTTAACTTTTATGGTAATTATGGTAGCAACATTACCAAACGACAAAATGCAGGAGGTGTATTTAGACAAGATCAAAATTACCAAACAGATTTCAAATTTTTAGACAATAACAAATCTCATCTATTCAAAATAGGCTTAGATTATTTTATTGATGACCATAATACCATCTCAATATATACAAATCAAAACTTGTTTGACGGGCTTACAAACGGGTCCACAGATATTACTTTTTTGAATAATGATCAGAATGACTTATCTCAAAGTTTATTAAGCGATAGTGATAACCAAGGTTCTACATATAACTTTGATTATAAACACGATTTCAAAAAAGAAGGGCACAATATAGAATTAGAAATTGACTATAATGCTTTTGAAAGTGATAGTGATGATCGCTTTAATTTTGTAGGAGGAGATGGATCGTTCACAAATTACATTGATCTTATTAATAATGAGCGAAAAAACACTACAATAAACCTAGATTATGTAAATCCGTTATCAGAAAAGACCAAATTAGAACTTGGATATGAAACTCGTTTAAGAAGAACAGACAATGATTATCGCTCTACGCTTTTCTCAAGTTCAAAATATAATTATGATCGAAACATACATTCTTTTTATGCTACATATGGTCAAAATTTTGAAAAATGGTCATATCAGCTAGGTGCACGTCTTGAAAACTATGAAGTTGAAGCTGTTTTTGATGGGGAAAAAATATTTGAAGATGATATTTTTACTGTATACCCTTCTGGTTTTATCAATTATACTCCAGGAGAGAAAAACAGTTATCAATTAAGTTATAGTCGACGAATTGATCGACCTGGGTTAAATCAGGTAAATCCTATACGTGAATGGAGTACGCCAAGAATAATTTCTATTGGAAATCCAGAGTTGAATCCACAGTTTACTAATTCTATGGAAGCTAACTACACACGAAAATTAGGAAAAGGATCGATAACCGGAGGAGTATTTTACCGAATTATCAATGATGAAATAAGTCAAGCTCTTGTAGAAAATCCTGATGTTGAAGAAGGTCAAATATTAACATTCGAAAATTTTGATAATAATTCTTCTTACGGGGTTGAGATCTCAAGTAATTATAAAGCTACAAAATGGTGGAGTTTCAATGCCAGTTTTGACCTGTATTCTCAAACGCAAAAAGGAGTGGTAAATAATATCAATAGAGAGGTAGATGCTGTAGTTTACAATTTTAGACTTAATAATAGTTTCAAAGCGACAAAAAACTTGACTTTTCAGGTATTTGGATTTTATAGAGGAGAACAGGAAGGTATATTATTTAAAACCAAACCATTTTATTTTGTAAATACAGGAGCTCGTTATAATTTCTTAGAAGGTAAAGGTACATTCAGTATAAACTTTAATGATATTTTTGACACAAGGCGTTTCAGATTTTCTGCAAATAATCCTTACCCACAAAACGGAGAGTTTCAAGGAGAAACGCAAACTGTTTTTCTAGGCCTATCTTATCGATTTGGAAGTGGAAAAAACAGGAAAGCTGCAAGAAAGCGAAGAGATAATAATGAAAAATCTGGCGGAGGAATACTATAATTATGGTTTTTTTCGAAAAAACGTTAATACTATAAACAAAAATTAATATAACCGTTAAATTAAATATCATTTTCTTAAAAATCTTATTAAAGTTAAATAATTGCAAAAAAATGAGAAATTCTGTAACACTTTACAATTTACAACGTTTTATATAGTATAGTCATGGTTATGATTTATTTGAATTAGCCTTTAAAAAATTAGTAACCGAGTTATTAGATAAAAAAACGCGAAGCAATTAAGCTTCGCGTTTTTCATTTTTTAACTTACTGGATTACCACCTAATAATGGCACTACCCCAGGTAAATCCGCTTCCAAAAGCTGCTAAGACTACTAAATCTCCTTCTTTGATTTTACCTTGCTCCCAAGCTTCTGTTAATGCTATAGGAATAGATGCAGCTGTAGTATTACCATATTTTTGAATATTATTGTATACTTGATCATCAGATAATTTAAATTGTCGCTGTACGAATTGAGAAATTCTCAGGTTTGCCTGATGTGGTATTAACATATTAATATCTGCGGCTGATAAATTATTGGCCTGTAATCCTTCATTAATTACTTCAGAAAAACGTACTACTGCATTTTTGAACACAAATTGACCATTCATATACGGATAATAAGGAATATTCTCTTGTGGGTCTTCTGTAATAATCTCAGGCACCCAATGTTCTGTACTGGGCCCTTCTAAAGATAATTCTTTTGCATGTGCACCTTCACTATGTAAGTGGGTAGATAAAATTCCTCTACCTTCTTCTTCACTTCTTGTCAATACTGCAGCTCCTGCTCCGTCACCAAAAATAACGGAAACTCCTCTTCCACGAGTAGTCATATCCAAACCTCCACTATGGTTTTCGCTACCAATAACCAAAACATTCTTATACATCCCGGTTTTTATAAATTGATCTGCAACAGATATTGCATATACAAATCCACTACATTGATTACGAACATCTAATGCTGGAATAGTTTTCATATCCATCATATCCTGAACTCTTACTCCTCCTCCTGGAAAATACATATCAGGGCTAAGTGTAGCAAAAATTATTAGTTCTATATCATCTTTAGAAATATCTGCTCTTTCTATAGCAATTTTTGCGGCTTTAACTCCCATTACAGAAGTACTGTTACCATCACCTTTTTTGATATGACGCCTTTGTTTTATACCCGTTCGTTCTTGAATCCACTCATCATTGGTATCCATTATTTTAGAAAGGTCATCATTTGTCACCACATTTTCAGGAACATAATATCCCAATCCAGATATTTTTGAAGTATACATATAGCTAATTATTGTGTATTGTTCTTTATTTTTTGTTTAATTAAAAACTTGAAGACAATATATGTATTCTTAGTATCTTCATAAAAGAAACAACAAGCATATTATATGCGTGCATAATAAAATAAAAATCTTTATTCTTTTTTTATTATGTGAAGAGTTTAAAAATGTGGTAAACTAATCATCTTGAGCTTTCTTAAAAGGAATAACGTTCAAAAGAAGAAATCATCAACTTTATGTAGGTTAACTAATCCAATTCAATAATATTACAATTCAATATTTTTTCAAACTCTACTCCAATCATACTCATAAAGTTTTGTTTAAAGCCCAAAAATCCAGAATATCCAAATCGGTTAAATATAAGATGGTCATTAGGCCTTTTTATAAGTTCATTAGCGCAGTAAAAGAGTTTAGTTTTATTGAGGAATTCTTGTGGTGTTGTCTTTAAATATTTTTTAAATTGAAATTTTAAAAAATAAATAGAATAACTATATCTTTTTACGATTTCATCAACAGTAACCAAACCTTTTTTATCATTAATATATCGTAATACATGACTTATTAGTATGGTTTGCTCGCCATAATATAATTCTTCCAAATACTTTCTAACATAATATTGTGGCTCTAGAATATCCCAAGACAAATCTAAATTACAGGGTAAAAATATAGTTTCATTAAGATCTATATTTTGATTTGAAGCAAGGCTACTGAAAGATAATGAAGTACATTTTGCGATTAGTAATTTGGTTTTCCCTTTACTTTTAATACTTAGTAAGTCATCTTTCAGAGGTATTATGACTACACCTTTTACTATTTCGTTTTTCTTTTTACAATTTATTTCTATAGTATCTCCATAAATTACAAAAACATAAGAAAAACTGCTTGGTAAAAAAAATATAGGTTGATCATCACGCTGCAAATGCAGTTCATAAAAACCCAATACCCAATGTGACACAGGTAGCGAATGTTTTATAAAATTACCGAAAGGTTCAACCATAACTCTAGACTTTGGTGACAAAGCTATGAATCCTATACTTCTACATAAATACGTAGTTTTACGTATCGAGTATATCTGGATTCTGCTGCAGCCATAAAATCAACGAATTACGATTTGAATCCAGTCCTATTTTTTTTATGATATTGCTTCGGTGTTTCTCTACAGTACGAGAAGAAATAAATAATTGATCCGCTATTCGTACCGAAGTTAGATTACGAGAAATAAGCGTAAGTATTTTCTTTTCTGTAGGAGTAAATTGAATTTTTGAAGAAGGAAGGTCAGAATAGAATATGCTATCTTGTAATCTTTCACTTGTGTAGGTTCCTTCATTAATTACTATCTCAAGGCAATTGAGAATCTCATCTAAAGCATCTTCTTTTAATAAATATCCATCAATCGTTTTACCTACTTCTTTGATAAGTTCTACTTTTTTGAAAAGTGTGAGAATAATAGTTTTTACTGGTAATTTCTTTGTTTTAATTGCTTTTGCAACCTCCAAACCTGTAAGAACAGGCATGTCCATATCAAGTATGGCAATATCAGGTTGTAATTGTATAATCTGGTTAAAGGCTTTATTACCGTCCTGTGCAGTTCCAATCACTGTATACCCCTTATTCATCAAGAAACTTTTATTGCCTTCTAACATTAATGGATGATCATCAGCTATGAAAATTTTAGGATTTATCATTTATCTATAATTATCTGAATTGTAGTACCTTTATTTACAATACTCTCTATTACTAATTTTGCTTGTATTAGGGCTGCTCGTTCTTTAAGTGTTTTCATCCCCAAGCTCTCTAGTTTACTGCTTCCTGTAGTTAAATCAAACCCTACTCCGTTATCTTTTATCTGAAAAAGTATATTCTGAGTATTGTCAGTAACACGTAAAGCACAGACTTCTGCTTGTGCATGTTTTTCAACATTATTTAATGACTCTTGGATCATACGGTAAATGAAAATTTCTTTTGTGGAATCTATATCATAACTTTCAGAATCAATATCATGTATGTATACTGTTTTTGAATTCTCTTGAAACTCATCTAACAAATTCCTAAGTGAAGTTACTAATCCATATTGCTCAAATTGATAAGGATGTAAAGCTAAAGACATATCTCGTACTTCTTCGATAGTATTATCAATAATAGTCGTGTCTTTTGATGTACTACCTAGCTTTACTTTATTCTTGATTAACAATAAGCTTTGACCAATACCATCATGTAATTCCCTCGAAATTCGTTTTCGTTCATTCTCAATTGATCTAATAATATCTTGAGCAAAACTACGCTGTAATTGTTCCTTTTCTTCTGCATGCCTACGTTTTCGCATAAGAGAAATAAATCGAATTCTAAACACAATAAATCCGGCTGTAGCCCCCAAACCTATATGTCCTAATAATAATCGGTTTTGTAATCTTTCTGCTAGAAGTTGATCATTTTCGAGCTTCACAATTGCAGCTTCCTTCTCTATAACATTAAGCTTTACCTCTGCCACCGCTAGTCTATTGGTTTTCTTTTCAGAATTTATAGAATCCTGTATCACCATACTCTTTTTCAACATCTCTATTGCTTTTTCATGTTGTTGTAAAGCCTGATAAGACTCTGCTTGATTCTTATATATTTGTTGTTGATAGTTCTTATGATTTAATTTATTATTTACTGTTGTTGCAGAATCAGCATGAAGTAATGAAAGTTTATATTCTCCTATATCGTGATACAATTCCATAAATCGTTTATGGCAAAGTAATAATCTAGATGGAATATTCATTTCTCGGCATAGTTTCATAGAACGCACAAAATAATCTTTGGCTTTTTCAAATTCCTTTTGTTTTCGATACAGAGAACCTAAATTTCCCATCGCCATAATTTCTCCATCTCTATCCCCCGTTCTTTGATAAAGGTCCAAAGCTTTTTTATTTGCTTCATATGCTTTATCTACTCTATTAGTACTGTTATATACCATACTTATCATTTCATAATCTCCAGCCATATATAAAGTATCCTTATAAGCGGTATTTATTTCTGAAGAAATTGACATATATTTCTCTGCTACATCGTATTGACCTAAATAATAATTATTTAAACCAATATTACCAGCCACTGTAGCCTGACCGAGAGTATCGTTAAGTTTTAAACGCAGTTCATATGATTGTAAATAATACTCTAAAGCTGTTTGATAATCACTTTGCTCAGTAAAAAAAGCACCCAGGTAATTAAATGTACGTGCTATATACTTAGTATCTTTAATCTTTCTAGACAATTCTAAAGCTTCACTATGTTTATTATATGATTCTTTAAGGTTTCCCAAAAACCTAAGATTCCAACCTATAGTGTTTAGACTTCTGATTTCTTCTATCGGATCATTATTTTTCTTACTTATTGCGTGAGCTTTTTTAGCGTAATGTAATGCAGAATCTATATTACTACGCTCGTATTGTTTAGCCGTATTTATATAATCTTCATATTGTTTTATACCAAGATCATTATTTGGTTTTTCTTTATTTTTACAACCAACCAGACATAAACAAAATAGTATTGGTAATACACATATTGACAAACTATCTTTCATATACACATATTTAAAAATTACTATAGTAACAAGTCTTAATTGAGGCTAATACAACAAATATGAGTAAAACTATTTAATAATTTATGTTCTAAACGGTAAAATAAAAAAAGAGACTATCAAGTCTATTATCTCTTTTTTCTGTTTCATACAGCATTTGGTAATAAATAATACTATTAGAACGAGTAATATTATATAGAGAATCCTTAAGTAATACATGCTTTTCTAAATGCTTTATAGCTTTAGAAGAGTTTTGAGCTCTATTATTAGCTTCGTACAACTTTTTTTCTATATGTACCTGACGTTGAAAATCACTTGATTTTTTAACATAAAGATGCCCAGGATTAATCCTACTACTTATTTTGTTACTGTCTTTAATAATATTACTAATAATTACTAAAGCAGAATCTGGTTTTCTTACTATCTGTAGATAATAATTTGTAAGTTTCGAAGTTCTGAAAGCAGCCAGATCAAAACTATCTAATTGTTTAGCTAAGTCAATATACTGAAGAGTGTATTTAGAAAACTTTTGTTTATAAAATTCAAAAATCTAAAAAACTCCCTTGAACAATTCAAGCAAAATGAAATCACAAACTTCTCAAATATTATTGGTGGAAATGAATTAGCAACGAATATTAAGACTCCGACTGGTGTGAATACTCGTAATTATTATCCTTATTGGCACCCAACTCCGCAGTAAAAAAATAATAAATTCAGAAAATTAATGGTATAAACCTTTAGTTATAAATTTTATGAATTTACTGCAACGTAGTTTTCAATTAAGATTGTAGAAAAACAAGAAAGATGCACCAACCACAGCACATCTTTCTAACAACCTAACCAATAAATAAACAAACCAAGCCAGTCGGATGACTGACTACGGGTATTTTTCATAATTCCTTACTCGAATCTTTGCTTTTAAGTCGTGTAACAAATTATATAAGCCAAAAAACGTACGGTTGATATACAAGAAATGTTTACTTCCTCTATTTCCATTCATTTTTCTTAGCTCAGTATCTTTAGAATATTTTTCACTTAATTCTGTTATCTTTTTCCAAAATGTCTCATCGGCAAAATCAAACTCCTCTACATTAAGAGGTCTAGTAAAAAGGCTTAACATTTCGTGAAATAACTCAGAAAAGAATCTTTTTTCTTTGGGTGAGTCATCTTCTCGAAGTATCTCTAATTGGAACATTTTTTTGGTGAAAAATTCTGGATTATCTATATTTTCCTTTTCTGCTAATTCAAAATAAGGAGTATAAAATTCTAGTGGTATTTTTTTCACACAACCAAAATCAATAGCAATAAGGTTATCATCCTTATCAACTAAAAAATTGCCCGGATGAGGGTCTGCATGAACTGCTTTAAGAATATGTATTTGGTACATGTAAAAATCCCACAATGCCTGACCAATTTTATTTGCTTTTTTTTGATCATTGTTTTGCGTAGCATATTCACTTAAATGAAGACCATTCATCCAATCCATTGTAATGATACGCTCACTAGATAATGCTTCATAGTATTTTGGAAATCGTAAATTAGGAATCCCGGCACAAGATTCTGTAATTTCCTTGCTTTGTTTAATTTCTAACACATAATCAGTTTCTTCAAGTAGCTTTTCTTCTAACTCCTTAAAATACTTTTCAGAATCTTTTCCTTTTAAATTAAACATCCTGATGGCGATGGGTTTTACCATCGCCAAATCAGAACTTATACTGTTTGCAACTCCAGGGTATTGAATTTTCACAGCAAGGTTTTTCCCGTCTTTATTAGCTTTATGTACCTGACCGATACTTGCAGCATTTACAGATTGAGTTGCAAACGAATCATATAAATCTTCTGGATATTTTCCTTGATATTTTTTAAATGTTTTTCTAACCAATGGAGGTGATAAAGGCGGCACACTAAACTGTGATAAAGAAAACTTTTCTACATAGGCATTAGGTAGAATGTTTTTTTCCATAGAAAGCATTTGTGCTACTTTAAGAGCACTACCTTTTAAATTTTTTAATCCATTATAAATATCAGCTGCGTTATCTTCATTTAACTGTTCTTTGGTTAAATCAGGATTAACGGCTTTTTTCCCATAGTATTTTAGGTAATTTCCCCCAACTTTTACACCTGTTTTCACAAGCTCCGCGGTTCGTCCTAATTTCGTAGTTGGTATGTTATCAATTGTCTTCATCCAGTTTCTAAATTCGTTCTTTCATTAATTCCACATATTTTTTTCTTTCCATAAAAACTTACCAAAATCAAATACATTATTTAATGGTGTATTATCAAACAAATCAAATACGGCATTTACTGACTTCTCTATAGCAATATCTGTTTTCTCAAACCCTGCAGATTCATCATCCACCCAGAATTTTAATAGAAATAAAAACTGTAGCCAAGCTCCTTCAGAAAATAGCTTTACCGGGTTTTTAGTTACTTTAAATAGTTTTTCATCATTACCTTCTTCAATTAGTTCGGTCGCAAAACCTTTTATACTATCTCTTAAACTTTTTAATTGTTTTAAATTTTCAAAAGGCATATTATAACGCTTAAGGGCAAAAAGAGCATAGCTACGATTTAAGGTTAGCATTTCGAAAAAAGTATAGAAGAATGTCAGAAATTTATTTCTATTAGAGAAATTTCCATATTCCTCATTATTATTCATTGCGTCAATGGTAGTGGTAAAAAAAGCATTCCATATCGCCTTTTCTAAACTTTCTAGGCTTCCAAAAAGTTTATAAAACTCTTCTTCTTTTATATCGACATCATTACAGAATCTATATACGGACTTAGGATAACTTTCATTTTTCAAAACATAATTCATATATTTTGATATAACGACCTGACTAGTACTGTTTTTATTTTTTGATGCAGCCATATTTCACACTTTAAAATTAGTACACAAATATACTGATTGTTTAATCTTTTTATAAATATGTTAAACAGAAATATATGTTAAAGTTGTTTCATAAAAAATGAAAATCCCAACCAACATGGTTTTAGTCTTAGATATCAAGAAATCATTACAATAGATATAAAAAAACTTATTTCAATGCCAGTTTGGCAGATACAGACTATTGGTATTTTTTTTGAATACACCATTGTGTAAGATGACAATTAAACTAAAAACAATATAAAAATGGCAACAGGAAGTATTAATGTATCTGTAGAGAACATTTTTCCATTAATTAAAAAATTCTTGTATTCTGATCACGAGATTTTTTTACGAGAACTTATTTCGAATGCAACAGATGCAACTTTAAAGCTAAAACATTTAACAAGTATTGGTGAAGTTAAAGTAGAATATGGCAATCCACTTATCGAGATTAAGATCGATAAAGACAAAAAACAATTGCATATTATCGATCAGGGAATTGGTATGACAGCAGAAGAGGTTGAGAAATATATCAACCAAGTAGCTTTTTCTGGTGCAGAAGAATTTCTCGAAAAATATAAAGATAGTGCTAAAGATTCTGGAATAATAGGGCATTTTGGTCTTGGGTTTTATTCTGCTTTTATGGTCGCTGATAAAGTAGAAATCATTACCAAATCCTATAAAGATGAGCCTGCTGCACATTGGATTTGTGATGGGTCTCCAACTTATAGTATAGAGGAACATGATAAGACAGAAAGAGGAACAGAGATTATCCTTCATATTGGAGAAGATGATATCGAATTCCTTGAAGATAGTAGAATAAACGAGCTATTGGTGAAGTACAATAAGTTTATGCCAGTATCTATAAAATTTGGCACTAAAACAGAAACGTTACCAAAACCAGAGGATGCTAAAGAGGAAGATCCTGCACCAACTCAAGAAGTTGATAACATTATCAATAATCCTAATCCTGCATGGACAAAACAGCCCGCTGATTTAAAAGATGAGGATTATAAAGGTTTCTACCGAGAATTGTATCCTATGCAATTTGAAGAACCTCTTTTTAATATCCACCTTAATGTGGATTATCCTTTTAACCTAACTGGGATTCTGTATTTCCCAAAACTGGGTCAGGATATGAATATGCAAAAGGATAAAATCCAATTATATCAAAATCAAGTATTTGTTACTGATAATGTAGAAGGTATTGTTCCAGAATTCCTTACCATGCTTCGTGGTGTGATTGATTCTCCCGATATCCCTCTTAATGTATCCCGATCTTATTTACAAGCCGATGGTAATGTAAAGAAAATATCAAGTTACATTACTCGTAAAGTAGCCGATAAACTAAGCTCTATGTTTAAAAACAATAGAGAAGATTTGGAGCAAAAATGGAATGATATTAAAATTGTGATCGAATACGGAATGCTTTCTGAAGAAAAATTCTTTGAAAAAGCTGACAAATTTGCATTATATCCAACAGTAGATGGTTCTTTCTTTACGTTTGAAGAGTTACAAGAAAAAATTAAAGATTCTCAGACTGACAAAGATGGTAAGCTTGTTCTTCTTTATGCTTCTAACAAAGATGAACAACACTCGTACATCTCTGCTGCCAAAGATAAAGGATATGAAGTACTTCTTTTAGATTCTCCTATTGTTTCTCATTTGATCCAAAAAATGGAGACTAGTAAAGAAAATATTTCTTTTGCACGTGTAGATGGAGATCACATTGACAATCTTATCAAAAAAGATGAAGAAACTATCTCTAAACTATCAGATGAAGAGAAAGAAGCTCTTAAAACTGATCTTGAAAAAGTAGTTCCAAAAGAAACATATACAGTACAATTAGAAGCTATGGATAGCAATGCTTCTCCATTCATGATTACGCAACCAGAATTTATGCGCCGTATGAAAGAAATGCAACAAACCGGTGGTGGCGGTGGAATGTTTGGTATGGGTAATATGCCAGAAATGTACAATTTGATCATAAATACAAATCATGAGTTAATTGGACAAATTGCTGCTACCAAAACAGAGAAGAAAAAAGAACGCTTAATAAAACAATCTCTGGATCTGGCCAGGCTCTCTCAAAATCTATTAAAAGGAGAAGAATTGACAGATTTTATTAAACGTAGTTACGATATGATAAAATAGTAGTTTAGGCTGCTAGTACTTATAAATATTAGACCGCTTCGCTGTTAAACACATCGAAGCGGTTTTTTTTATACCATGCTTTGTTTTAAACCATAAAAATTTTACATTCGTAATGATATCTTCAATACACTATGACGATGAAGAACTGGAGCAATATTTTCGTATTCTTATTTCTACTTAATATAAACCTATTCGGACAAGATGGTATTTCGGGGTATGTGCATATTGAAGATCCACAAAGATGGGGACAAACAGTTTATTTAAGTCAAATACAACTCGAAGAAAATACAAATACTTATAATACAACAACCATTGCATCGACTCTCTTAACGAAGGATGGTTTCTTTGCTTTTGACAAAAATTTATTTACTTCAAAAGATCATATTTATAAGGTACAACTCAATCCTATATCTGCTGAAGAAAAAAATAAACTTTCAGACAAAATAAAGAACTTTCAGCTATTTATATTATCTAAAAAAGACACCATTCACTTTACCAAAGGAGAAAGAATGTTTGGAGAGTATACCACAAATAATACTGCAGATTTAGAATGGCAAAAATTAAAACAGTTTGAAGCAAAATATGAAAATCTAACCGATGATTTTGACCCTAGACAGTACCTCATAGAGACCAAAGGGTATGTAAAAGATTCTCTACAGATACTTTTGGTGAAACTTATTGGTATTAAAAAACTAGATGACCAAAACCTATTAGAAAAAGACGCTAAAGCCAATCCAGAATATTATTTGAGCTTTCTAAAAGAATTAAAATCCAGTGAACTTGACCCCTCTACCTATGCTTATCTTGAAAACAAGCTAAACTTTATTACTCAAGAAATCGTTAACCATAAATACAAAGTAAGTTTATGGGTTAATGGTGCAACTTCTTTGGTTATTATTTTATTGATCGGGTTTATTCTAAAATCTAGAAGAACCAAAAAAGTCCTTGCTCCTATTCCTTTAAGTAAGCAAGAAAAAGCGGTAAAAAACCTCATCATATCAGGAAAAAGCAATAAAGAAATTGCAAATGAATTATTTATCAGCTTAAGTACTGTAAAAACACATATCACCAATATTTACAGCAAGTTAAATATTTCTAGCAGGCAAGATTTATTACTCAAAAAATAAAATCATACCCGTACTAGCACCTTATTCAGCTTAGTATAATTACTCTTTTTCTCGATTTCAATAGTTATTTGTTTCAAAAACCAATGAAGCGAATTATATATTTCTCATTCCTTTTACTCTCTTATATTGGATATGGGCAATCAGAATATTCATTATCCGGAACCGTTTTAGATCAAAATAATACCCCAGTAGAAACTGGGGATGTCATTCTTTATGACAAAAATTCAAATCTTGTAAAATATACTTTTATAAAAAACGGGGAATTTATTTTCCACAAATTAAAAACCAATGAATATACTTTATCTATTGTTGCATTAGGGTATACCAAGAAATCAAAAGTAGTTTTACTAGACAGCGACAAAACCATTACTATTGAACTCGAAGAAAACACAGTCGCCTTAGATGAAGTGACCGTCAAAACCATTAAAAACAATATAATAATGAGAAATGGTAATTTGAAAATAAATGTTGAAAACTCTGTTTTAGAGTCACTACCATCAACAGTAGATATATTGTCCAAACTTCCAGGAATTCAAATCAGTCCTAATCGAGAATCTATTTCTGTTGTGGGAAGAGGGGCTCCTCTAATTTATATAGACAATCAAAAGGCAGACTTAGATCAACTCAAATCGTTATCTGTAGAAAACATAAAAGATATAGAACTTATCGATAATCCATCTGCAAAATATGAAGCCGAAGGAAGAAACCTTATCCTAATCACTAGAAAACATAATTCTGTTGATGGTTACAAGATTCGATTATCAGAAATTATTTCTTTTAAAAAGCGATTCAATAATTATTTAGGGATACACTCAAATTATAAAAACAATAAATTAGAATTACGAGGTAATTTTAATTACAATCAACTAGGCTTATGGGAAGGTGCTAGCTCCAGACTTAACGTTTTAGATCAGGGCATTAAATCTCAATATCAAGTAACAGCAACTGGTCCCAGGCCACAATTTATTACTGGAGGTGGCCTCTTTTATCAATTCAATGAAAATGATTATATCTCAGGACAAGTAAATCTGAGGGCTCAAACTGACAAGTTTCCAATCAAAACAAATACACTTCTGCAAGATCAATTTAAAGAAGACCATATTATCAGTGAAGGACAAAATGATGAGAATAGAAATTTTTTAAGTAGTAATATAAATTTCAATAAAAAAATCACTCGTACCTCGAATTTGTTTTTTGGGCTTCAGTATTCAAATTATATCAGACACCTTAAAAGTCATATTTTTAATAATATAAATGAAACCGGATTTGAATTATCACAAAACAGAAATCAGAAATACGAAATTAGTGTCTTTGCCAGTAAAATTGACATTGACAAAAACTTTAATGATCATATAAAATTAGAAATTGGCGGTAGCCTTTCAAATGCCAATGGTCTTGCATTTTCAGATTTCGAATTCATAAATCCTGTAGACAGAAAGGTTTCAAAATACGATTACCGAGAATCTATTTATGCATCTTATATACAGCTATCAGGAAATCTAAACAAAATAGAGTATTCTACTGGCATAAGATCAGAAACGAATATTATAAAAGGTGGTTTTAGAAATGCCAGTGAACTATTAGTAGATAGAAAACAAACACGTCTTTTTCCTAAAATAAGGATAAATATCCCCATAGATAGTACCAAAAGTATTGCCCTAAATTATGGCACTATTATAAATCGACCTAATTATCTTAATGCCAGTTCTATTAGTACATTTATCAATCCATTTGTAGAATTTTCAAGAAATGTTAACTTAAAATCTACAACAATTGAAGAAATATCAACTACTCTTCAATACAAAAAATACACTTGTAATATCAGTTATTATGAGGAAAATGATCCTGTTTTTTATAACGTAGCATATGATAGTATTGAAAACAGAGTTATATCTTCTCCCCAAAACTTTGAAAAAGAATCCGGATATCAAATCCGATTTACTAATACTGCCACGTATAAGTTTTGGAATACTACAAATTCACTAACAGTAATTCACAATAGAATTAAAAATCCAACAGCAGTTATTAAAGAAAGTAAGCCGTACCTCTATTATTATTCAAATAATGAATTTAAACTTGCCTCAAAAACTACTCTTGGGCTAAATTTTTGGGGATTCACTCAACGAAACCAAGGTGTTTTTAAAAGAAATGCTCTTTTTATCATGAGTGCTTCTTTTTCAAAAACATATTTTAAAAATTTACAAATTGCTATAAATTTTAATGACATTTTTAAGAATATGACTTATAAAGACAAGTATACTTCTAATAATATTGATGTTCAGGATACTTTTTATGTAGACGGAAACGAAATTTCATTTTCTATCAAATACGCTTTCGGTAAAGTCAAAAAACTATCCTTCAAAAATAAAGATGTAGATGATAACCTGGATCGAATACGGTAATAAATCACTAATTTCTTATTCGTTATCATACAATCTTTATAATGTAGAAACATGAATAAACCACTCTTTTTATATAAAAACAGTAAAAATCTTTTTTTTTAGTTAGGATTCCTTACTATATTTGTATTGCAATTTTGCGTAACCTTAAAATATATACAAATGAGTAAATCAATTTTTTATCATGCTGGATGCCCAGTATGCATTAGTGCAGAACATGATATTGTTAATCTAATCGGATCAGATAATGTAGAGATTGTTCATTTAGGAGAAGATCGTTCTCAAATCAAGAATGCTGAAACGGCAGGAGTTCAATCTGTTCCTGCACTACTAACACCAAATGGAAATGTACTACATATCAATTTTGGAGCTTCTATGGTAGATGTAAAAGGGTAGTTTTTTTAATATAAATAGTTAGGATTCCTAATTATTAATACTTATTTTAAAATGAGTCAATTATCGATAATCATTGGCTCATTTTAATTAACAATACAACATAAAGAAATGAAAATAGCCGTTTGGGATACTTACGTACAACGAAATGATGGAATTATAATGCATTTTGACATACTCGTTCCCGATTCTATAACAGACCAGAATATTGTGTTTAAATTCGGAGAAAACTATCTGGAAACTAAACCCTTTAAAACAGAGAAAATTACCACTAATCAATGTAAACTCTGTCATATCGAACAAGCGACTCCAGAAATGATTAATCATATTGAAACTAAAGGATATTCGATTATTGAAATGGAAAATTGCTAAAAACGACAAATAAATAATTAGGATTACTAACTTTGCTTAAGGGAAAGTATCTCTTTCTCTTAAGCATTTTATATGAGCAAGAGTATTTTTGACATATCATTTCAACATAAAGACATCAATAGCAAAATTGTAATTGGTCTGGAACGTATTTCTGAGGTTTTTAGAACTTTGTTATGGGAACATGCAAAAACTGCTGGCCTAAGTCCAATACAGATACAGATTATAATTTTTATAGCATATCATAAAGAAGATTTATGTACAGTGAGTCATCTTGCAAAAGAATTTAATGTAACTAAACCTACGATTAGTGATGCTGTTAAGGCATTAGAAAAAAAAGAAATGATCTTCAAAAATAAGACTTCAACAGATAACAGAAGTTATTATATAAGCCTAACTCCAAAAGGTCAAAAAAATGTTTCTGAAGCTGAAAATTTTGCAGACCCCATCAAAAAGCAACTTTTAAGCTTTAATATAGAGGAACAAGAGTCTTTGTTAAAGACCATAAACATCTTAATTTATCAGCTAAACAGATCAGGAATATTATCTGTACAAAGAACTTGTTATGCATGTAAATTCTATAAAAAAAATAAAAACAATCACTATTGTAATTTTATACAAACAGAGCTTCAAGATGTAGATATCAGACTAGATTGTGCTGACTTTGAAGAGAGACCGTAAGAAATTTATCATATAGATTCTTTACACTTCGCCCCTAATCATGAATATGTTTTAAAAGATTTTTCGGTCATTGGTAACCAAAGTCGAATATAGACGTCATACAAATACATCAATTAAAAATAAGTATTATGATAACTACAAAACATCGACTAGGGATTACATTTTCGTTACTATTATTATGCATTGCTATACCACTAACCTCTTTTGCACAAAGTATTGAAGAAAAATTTGATACTCTTCTACAAGAAAAGTATAAACCAGATGGACCAGGAGCTACTGTTTTGGTAACCAAGCAGGGAAAAATCATTTACCATAAAGCTTTTGGGCTTGCTAATATAGAACTCCAAGTTCCTATGAAATCTAATAATGTTTTCGAAATAGGTTCTATTACAAAACAGTTTACCTCGGTTGCTATTCTAATGCTTATGGAACAAGGTAAACTTACCATCCAAGATGAAATCACCAAATTTATCCCAGACTATCCTACACATGGAAAAAAAATAACAATACATCATCTCTTAAATCATACTTCGGGGATTAAGAGCTATACTTCTATGAATTTATCGGAGATTGCTGCAAAAGATATGACTCCTACCGAGTTGATCAATTATTTTAAAAATGAACCTATGGATTTTGATCCTGGTGAGAAATGGCTATATAATAACTCTGGATATATTATCCTGGGCTTTATAATCGAAAAAATTTCGGGGCAATCCTATGAAGATTTTGTAGAGCAAAATATTTTTACTCCTTTAGCGATGAATAATTCATGCTATGGTAGTAAAAGAGAAGTGATCAAAAACAGAGCTTCGGGATATCAAACTCGAGAAGGATATGTTAATTCTGCTTATCTAAGTATGACATTACCCTATGCCGCCGGTTCGTTGATGAGTACTGTAGAAGATTTACATAAATGGCAAAATGCAGTTAACACCAATGTCTTGGTCAAAGCAGAGACAATTAAAAAAGCATTTCAGAATACAACTCTAAATAATGGAAAACCTACCTATTATGGGTATGGATGGAGTGTGAACGAGATTAGAGGAATACCCACAATTGAACATGGTGGAGGGATCTTTGGGTATACATCCTATCAAATCTATATTCCTGAAGAAGATGTGCATGTAGCAATATTAACAAACTGCAACTGCAATAGTCCTACAGATATTACAATTCGTATTGCCGCAATAGCAATAGATAAACCCTACGGTAAAGAGAAAATAACAGATGTTTCTATCTCAACACTAAAAAAATTAACCGGTGTATATGAATTTGAAGATGGTGCTATAAGAAGTATTAGCATAAAGGATGGTCAATTATACAGTCAAAGAGATGCCGGTAAGAAATTCAAAATTTTTCCTAAAGCAGAAAACACTTTTTTCTTCGAGGATAGTTTTTCTGAAATCTTGTTTAAAACAGATGGCAAAAAACCAGAAGCTATTTTTAAAAACAGAGCTAAAGAATCTAAAGGGTTTAAAACAAACGCACCTATCCCTGCAGACAAAAAGGCGATTACTGTATCAGAAGATATACTTAGTCAATATGCAGGTATTTACCAGATTAAAGAAGGATTTGATCTTACAATATCTTTAGAAAACGGACAGCTAATTTCGCAAGCAACAGGACAAAAAAGTTTTAAAATATATCCAGAAAGCGAAACCGTATTTTTTGTGAAAGAGTTCTCTGCTTCTCTGGAGTTTATAAAAGAAAATAATAAAGTAGTTAGAGCTGTACTTGATCAAGGAGGACAAAAAACTCCTGTCAAACGTATCGATTAACTTATTGTAGCGTTAGGGAATCATTTGCCACCATGTAAAACAGTAGTCTTTTTTTACTCTGGTCTTCTGTTACATTTTTCCTAAAAATTGTTTTTGAAGTATTGGTTTTATTAATTTTAATACTTGTAACACAAACTATTATTTATGAAAAATCTATGGATTTTGATCATGGTTATTATTATGTCTAGCTGTGGTAACAATAAAAAGCAAGAAAACCACACTACAGATACTATTGATAACGCTAAAAAGATTCCTGTAGAACCAGATGGTGGTATGGGAGATGGTGCTGTATCAATTATGGATCATCATATTAAAAACATTGAGAAAGCACATAAAAAAGCCGATTTCCTAAAGCATAAAGTGGTAAGTTTTAATATTGCTATTTCCTTTGGTGGTAAATTACGTCTGGATGGTAAAATTACCATGTTAACGAATTCGGCAAAAATTAGAATCGACAAAAAAGATGAGAGTACATTGGTCTATACTGGCGAAAAAGTTTTTTTATGTCCAGAAGATGCAAATGACAAGGGAGCTCGTTTCGACATCTTTACCTGGACTTATTTCTTCGGAATGCCATATAAACTAAATGACTCTGGTAGTAAATTAGAGCTTGAAAATATGAGAGCTTTAAACGAAGTAGAATACCAAACAGCTAAACTTACTTTTGAAAAAGGTACTGGTGATTCACCAGATGATTGGTATATTATTTATACAGATCCAAAAAATCACACCATACAAGCGACAGCCTATATTGTTACATTTGGAAGCAAAGGTGATATTACCAAGGCAGAAGGCGATCCACATATTATACAATTTCAGGATTTTAAAACCGTAGAAGGAATCCCTTTTGCTACTAAGTGGAAGTTTTATGGTTGGACCGAAGAAAAAGGAATAACTAATGAATTGGGAGAAGCAATTATTACAGATATTACTTTTCTAGAAGACGAAGGTTCTATTTTTGAGACTCCTGATAATGCTAAAGAGATAAAATTATAAAAGAGTAGTATAAAATTTTAGTTTTTTACTACATCGTTAAGGTGCTGCACATCTTGAGTATTTGATAATTTTGTGAACTAGATCAATGAGCCACTCCTTCACAAATATCATTTCCGCCACCGCCAGGGTACATTGTTTTTATTGTTATACAACAAACAATAATTATATATCATCAAATCTATGTAAAAATCTGATTTTTATTAATTTGCAATCCTTCATTAAAATATCTTACAAATAAAATGACAAGTTTTTTTCGTATCTTTAAGAGACACAAGTCTAGTTCTAAATTTTATTCTCATGACAACGCTCTTTAAAAAATTACAATTACCATTCTCACTGGATGAAATATTGATTCTTAATGAACCTGAAGGGTTTTGTAAAGACCTTGATTGCCTTAAAGGTGTAAATGTTAAAGAATCTCTGATTCAAGTATCAAAAGTTGATTTTGCCATTATATTTGTTACAGAAAAAAAGCAAATAGAAAATCGTATAGAAACCGTATATCCAAAACTAGTAGGAGATGCTATACTTTGGTTTGCATATCCTAAAAAAAACTCTAAAAAATATACTTCATTAATTAATAGAGATTACGGTTGGGGAGTTCTTGGAGATTATAACCTCCAACCCATAAATCAAGTTTCTATTAATACAGATTGGAACGCTCTGCGTTTTAGGAAAATAAGTTTTATTAAAATGATGACTCGAAACAAAAATAATGTACTAAGTAAAGCTGGTAAAGAAAAAGCTACTGGGATTTAATGAGTTGGCATCTATACGTCTTGTCATTCATCTTTGGTTTTTCAGGAATTTTTCATTTAATCTATCCTAAGGTATTCATGAGAATAATGCCCTTATATATTCCTTATCATAGATTATTAGTTTATTTAAGTGGTATTGCAGAGATTTTTGTGAGTTTTGGTCTATTATTTACACTAACTAAGACATTTTCTGCCTGGAGCATAATTTTTATGCTCATTCTATTTTTTCCGGTCCATATACATATGCTTACACATAAAAAAGCTAGTCTAAATTTTCCAAAATTAATTTTGGTCACTAGATTGTTACTTCAATTTGGCCTAATATACTGGGTACACCTTTACCTATAGTTTTTTTACCCACTTCAAATTAATTTAGAAAATGGCTGATAATTCAATAAAAAAACCCTTACAAAACTGTAAGGGCGTTATTTAACATCTAACAAAATTAATCTATGAAAAAAACCTCTCTGCAAAGAGGTAGCTATTTTAAATTTTAAGATATAATTTGATATATATCTTTATCATGGCTTATAGAATTCAAATCATGATTATCTTTCTTTAGTAATAACATAGCAATACCACCAAGAGCAAGATGAATGAATGCAAAAAATAAGCAATCTGCATCAACTAAAAACAAAGTAAAAAAAGTGAATAGTATGATGATAGTGATTAAAGTTTTTCTGGTAAAAATTCCTAAAATCAGGAACATTCCAATTACAAAATCCTCAAAAGGCACTAATGGAGCAAGAGCTTCTATAAAACTAATATCCAATATTGTAGCACTCTCAAAATATATATCTAGCCGTTCTAAAAACTCAGAATACCAAATTACATTATAGGTACCATACGATACCAGCAACACTCCAAATGTTACTCTAATGAAGTGATATAAATAAATTCTAATTTTCATGATAGATTTGTGTGAAATTTTGAGCGGCAAATTTAAATCTTACCTTGATTCTGATTCTTGTATAATTTTACATATAACTTGTAAAAAAAACGACATAATCAATTAGTTATCAACATAATTAAACATATTTGTTCAAAAACACTTGTATAAAAGAATTCCTGTTTTATTGATTTTATTTTTGTAACTTTAAAATGTTAAAGAATTGTTTATGACCCGTTATACCTTGAATGAGACTTTTGTAGTACATCAATATGCTATTGATCAATGGGAAGCGGAACCTCATAATCATAATTATTTTGAAATAATTTTTATTGAAAAAGGAAATGGGTATCATACGATTAATGGTATACGGTTTCCGTATAAAGAAAATGATATCTTTTTACTTGCACCAGAAGATACTCACCACTTCGAAATCGAAAAACGTACTAATTTCACTTATTTCAAGTTTACCGAACTTTTGTTTTCTAGTAAAGTAAATCTTCCTGACAGGAAATATTGGTTACAACGCATTGAGCAGTTATTACATCAACCCAATATTATACCAGGAGACGTAATTTCTCATGAAGAAGATCGAAATATCATTTGGGACATCCATAATGTTGTTTTAGAAGAATTTAAAAATGAGAAAGTGTATTATCAAGAAATCATTTCTAATGCAATAAGTACTATCCTAAGTATAATAGTTCGTAATATTGCTGAAAAATATAATTCACAGCAAAAAAACATCCTTGTTTCTCACAACAAAATAGATTCAATCTTAAGTCACATTAGGCAAAATGTGTATGACAACGATCTTACTAAGATTAATTTTTTGGCAAATAAATTTAATATGTCTCAAAGTTCAATTAGCACATATTTTAAGAGAAAAACAGGTGAATCAATACATCAGTATGTTACAAAATACAAAATGAAGCTGGTCGAGTATCGCTTACAACATACCGAATTTACTATTGCTGAAATTGCATATCAATTGGGATATACAGATGAAAGTCATCTTACTAAAACTTTTAAAAAGCATTTTTCGATGTCTCCCAAACAATATCGCAACGAGATGTCTATTAGCTAATAATAGTTTTATCCAAAAATTTCATTTAATATTTTGGCCAGTCGTATTCCGCCTTTTTGCAATTGATTGCGTACCATTGGGAAATAATCATACATATATTTATAGCCTAGTTTTTCACCTACATTTGCTGACCCATAAACCTGTTGTGCAAGCTTTTGAGATTCATGAACCCAGTCTACTATGCTACCACTTTGAATTCTCTTAATCTGATCTTTAGACAAAATTGTTTCATTTATAGATAACTCTGTATAACTCATACCGTAATAATCTATCATATCACTATCCCAAACCCTATGTAGGTTAGATCCATCTCTAAACCAACGTACCTGAATATCATTCCCTCCTTTATCTTCTCCTCTACCAACATGAAGTGGTTGGTGCAAATCACCAACAAAATGCACTAACATTTTAAGATGAAATACAATATCTTCCTTAGATGACTTCTCATCTTTTAATACCGATATACATGTATTCATTCCTTTTATCAAATCACCATGTTCACTAGGTTTTTCTTCACCATACCTCTTGTTAAACGGAAAATTAACATAATGCCAGGGGCTATATCCTCTATACTTCTCATCACTTTTAATGTCATCGGCAAATGTAGAAATCAAAGCAAGACTTTGACCATTAAGAAGTTTTGCTATATTACGTTTTGCTTTCTTAGTTAAATATGAATCTGCTATCTGACCCGTAGCTCTATGTCCTGTTTTCCCCCAGTCATAATCTGCAGAAAATCCAGATAAAGAAATAATGAGTAAAACAAGTAACCACTTATATTGAAGTTTCATTTATATATATTTTGAAGCAAAGATAAAAAAGGGTATGTTAGTGATTCGTTAAAAATGATTAATTACACCTAAATAAAATATTAGAAACAACAAATAGTAATCGTCTCAAATCAAAATATGCTTCTAAATTTGTCGTTTTACCTGTTTATGTATATTGTCTTTAACGAAAGAACACGATTCAATTCATATTAAACGTTTAGCCAATATCGATTTGATTAGTATTCATTTCTTATTTGCTTTATAAACAAATCCTACGCCGCTATGAAGAGAAAAATTTATTTATTAATGAGCTTGATTACTGTATTGAGTTTTGCACAAGAAAAAGAATTTAACTCTGCAGTTGTCAAAATCAATAGATATATAGAGGGTTCACTGGTCACACCATATTCTGAAGATAATGTTCCTTTGGTTATTTTTATAATGGATGCTGGAGCCATTAATAGAGATGGCAATGACCGAATGTCTAAAAATGATACTTTTAAGCAACTATCCCATGAACTTGCAAAAGAAGGTATTGCAACTTATCGCTATGACAAAAGGCTTTTTAAAATGGATGGTTTAGGAATTAAAGAGCATGAAATTTCTTTAGATCACTATATTGAAGATGCGATATCAATACTGGATTATTTCAATAAAAATGAAAAATATAAAAAAATCATTATTGCTGGTCATGGTCAAGGTTCTCTAGTGGGTATGATTGCTGCCGAAGGAAGGGCAAATGGTTTTATTTCTATAGCAGGAAATGCAATATCAATAGATCAGGTAATTATAGAGCAAATTGCCAAGCAAGCTCCTGGTCTGGATAAAAGTGCTTCTGTTGCTTTTAAACAATTAAGAGAAAATGGTAGAGCTACCAGTTATGACCCCGCATTAGAGTCTATTTTTAGATATAATTTACAACCATTTATGAGTTCCTGGATGAAATATAATCCATCTGAAGAAATTTTAAAATTAGAAATGCCTGTTCTCATGATTTATGGTGATAAAGATATTCAGGTAGAATTAATACAAGTAGAAAAATTTAAAGAGATTATACCACAAGCCGAATACCTATTTGTTCAAGGCATGAACCATATTTTAAAAGAAATTAAAGGAGGGCGATTAGAAAATCACAAATCATATAATGAACCCTTTAGAAAAATAATGCCCGAAGTTCTGACCGGGATTAGTAACTTTGTGAATCAATAGTTCATTAAAAAAATTATATAACCCTAATCCAAAACGCCTAATGCCACATCGCATTATATTCTCTGATATTGATGGAACGCTATTAAATTCTGAAAGAGAGCTTTCTGAACTTACAATTTCAGAAATTAAGAGAATTAAGAACACTATCCCCATAGTGTTAATCTCTTCCAGAATGCCTGATGCTATGTATCATCTACAGGAAGAGTTAGATATAAAAGACCAACCAATAATATGTTATAATGGAGGATTAATTTTGATAAATCAAAAACCAGTTCATTCTACTTTTATATCTCCAGATATCATAGAAGAGTTACATAATTTTAATAAGGATCAAAAAATTCATATAAGTTTATATCACAATAATGATTGGTTTGTACCTGAGATGGATTTTTGGGCAAATCGAGAAGCAAATAATACCAAAGTAAATCCAGAAGTAAAATCAACCCAACATGTGATACAAGAATGGAAAACTCATCACAAAGGAGCTCATAAGATTATGTGTATGGGTGAAGAATCCTATATCGATCAAGCCTATGCTTTTTTAGAAGCCACTTTCAAAGACACTCTTCATTTATACCGTTCTAAACCAACATACATAGAGATTGCACACAAAAGTATTTCAAAATTATCAGCCATAGAAATTCTGCTAAATACACATTATAAGATTCCTATTTCTGATGCAGTTGCATTTGGAGATAATTATAATGATATTGCAATGCTTCAAGCAGTAGGAACTGGTGTTGCTGTAGCAAATGCAAAACCAGAAACTTTACAAGTAGCAAATACTATTACGCTTTCGGGAAAAGAAAATGGAGTAGCAACGTATATTCAAAAAAACATTTTATAACTGTGCAAAGAACGATTCGAACCATAAAAAACCTAGTATTTGCATTTGCATTATTTAACCTGGCTTCTGGTTGTAAAACTGCACAGCAGCACCCCATTACATCAACAAACATATCCACGATACGTGCTTCTATTGATCTCGTTAATGTAAAAGATGATAAAGTAAAGGTAGAAATTCAAATAGACAACTTAAATCTGGATACAATAAGTTACTACTTACCCAAAATTGTACCTGGTACATATCAGAATAACAACTTTGGCAAATATGTTGATGATCTTAAAGCATTTGATCATCAGGGTAATTCTATTTATGTTCAAAAACATGGTGACAATCGCTGGAAAATAACCAATGCCAAGCAATTAGATAAAATTACATATTGGGTAAATGATACTTTTGATTCTGAAAGTTCTCATGACATTTTCTCACCAACAGGATCTAATATTATAAAAGATAAAAATTTCATTTTAAATCTATATGCGTTTATAGGTTACTTTGATGGGATGAAAGAAAATAAATACAAAGTATTTATTAAGCACCCTTCTTTTTTGGAAGCTTCGACTTCGGTTGAAGAGATACTTTTTGAAAATGTATCGAATACTTCTAAAAATGATATCGATTACTTTGCTTTTAAAAGATATGCAGATGTAGCAGATAACCCTATCATGTATTCTAGTCCGGATAAAGCTAGCTTCAAAATTAATGATATAGAAGTACTTCTAAGTGTTTACTCTAAAAACAAAACTCACAAAGCAGCAAGAATAATGTCTCAGATGGAGCGTATGATTAGAGCACAAAAAAATTTCCTGGGTGATATTAACTCTACAAAAAAATATAGTATATTACTTTATCTTTCTTCTGCAAAATCTGATGATGCCCAAGGATTTGGAGCCCTAGAACATAATACTTCTACAGTAGTCGTATTGCCAGAATCACTATCTCATGAAAAACTTAATGAAGCACTTACTGATGTTGTTTCTCATGAGTTTTTTCATATCGTAACACCATTAACCATCCATTCTAAAGAAATCCATAATTTTGATTATAACAACCCCAAAATGTCTGAGCATTTGTGGTTATATGAGGGCACTACAGAGTATTTTTCGATGTTATTTCAAATTACACAAGGGCTTATTACTAAAGATGAATTTTTTGAACGAATCGTTGGTAAAATTGAAGCTTCTTCTTCATTTGATGACTCTATAGCTTTTGCAACTATGAGCAAAAACATTTTGGTCAATCCTTATCATAATAGCTACAGAAATGTTTATGAAAAAGGGGCGCTCATCTCTATGTGTCTGGATATTATAATGCGTGAAAGAAGTGATGGAATTTATGGATTACTAGATCTAATAAAAAATTTATCGGTTAGATATGGAATTGATGTTCCTTTTGATGACAAAGAACTTATTGAAGCAATAAAAGAAGATTCATATCCAGAGGTGAGTGCATTTTTACAAACGCATGTTATGAACAATACTCCTATTGATTATGAATTTTATCTTAATAAAGCCGGAGTACTTTATGGAATAAAAAATGAGCCTTCTTCTTATTTTATTTTCAAACAAGAACCTTTTGTAACAGGTTCTGAGGTTACCAAGGAAGTTATTTTCACATCAGATATCCCATTTAATAGCTTTTTAAAAGAACTTGGAATTTTAGAAGGAGATGTTTTGCTAAGTATTAACAAAAAAGAATATAATCTTAATAATATATACGACCTGTTTGGTGATTCTAATAAATGGAAAATAGGAGACAAAATTACATTTAAAATTAAGCGTAATAATGAGATTATGACACTCAAATCCAATGTAACCAAACCTACCATAGAGAAGATAATTTTAGAACAAGACCCTAAGGCTTCAGAGCAGCAAAAGATCATATTAAAAAAATGGATTAATGACTAGAGATTACTATTTTGATGTTGTTTTTGTCTTCTCCAAATTAAATGTATTTTGCGATGTATTTTTTTTAAACTAAATAATCAATAATGGAGAACGTTCCTTTTTTCACAAATGACACCATAGTTTTTGGTATTCTAATGCTTTGTTTAGGGCTAGTTTTTTATACATCTTCTATTAGTAATAATTTCTGGAAAACCTTTTATAAATTTGTTCCTGCATTACTACTTTGTTATTTATTACCTGCCATATTCAACTCGTTAGGAATTATTTCTCCAGGATGGAAAGAACTAAATGCAGAAGGAGTATTAGTAGAAAAATCTTCTAATGTATATTATGTTGCCAGTAGGTTTTTACTCCCTGCATCTTTGGTATTAATGACATTAAGCATCGATCTCAAGAGTATTTTTAATTTAGGTCCTAAGGCATTAATTATGTTTTTAACAGGCACCCTTGGTGTTATTATTGGAGGGCCTATTGCAATTCTACTCATTTCTATCGTTTCACCAGAAACTGTTGGCGGAGCTGGATTTGATGCCATTTGGAGAGGTTTATCTACATTAGCCGGTAGCTGGATTGGCGGAGGTGCAAATCAAGCTGCTATGCTAGAAATTTATCAATATAATCCTGAAAAATATGGAGGAATGGTACTGGTTGATATTGTTGTTGCCAATATATGGATGGCCATATTATTATTGGGTATTGGTAAGAGTGACAAAATCGATCGGTGGTTAAAAGCTGATAACAGTGCCATCGAAGCTTTAAAACAAAAAGTATCCAGTTATGCAGAAAGCATAACCCGAACCCCATCTCTAACCGATTATATCATTATGCTTTCTATTGCGTTTACCGTAGTGGGGATTGCACATTGGGGAGCAGCAGGGATTTCTAATCTATTATCTGATAATTTTGAAGCCTTTAACGATAAGAGTTCTGCGTTATCCTCATTTACTTCTAAGTTCTTTTGGATGATTACCATTGCTACAGCAATCGGAATTTTGTTATCCTATACCAAAGTCAAACAATATGAAGGAGCAGGTGCTAGTAAACTAGGAAGTATTTTTATCTATATTCTGGTAGCTACCATAGGAATGAAAATGGATATTGGTAAGATTTTCGAAAACCCGGGACTTATCGCCATCGGGCTTGTATGGATGGCTATACATGTCTTGCTTCTTATAGGAGTGGCCAAATTGATTAAAGCTCCATACTTTTTTCTCGCAGTAGGTAGTAAAGCTAATATAGGAGGAGCAGCATCTGCACCTGTAGTCGCAGCAGCATTTCATCCTTCTCTGGCAACAGTAGGTGTACTTCTTGCCGTTTTTGGATATGTGGTAGGAACATATGGTGCCATTTTATGTACTATCCTTATGCAAATAGCTTCAGGAAACTAATAAAAAATAAAGTTAGTTTTTGACCATTAGAATCTATTTTTTTGTTTCATTTAAAATAAAACTTGCATCTTTGTGACCCTACTAAAAATCAAAAATCAGTACATGAAGTATTTTTCTATTCTATTATTATTAACTGTATTATTAACCAATTGCAGCTCGCCTACTAAGAAAGGGAATGTAACAGTAATAGGTAACATTAAAGGGTTAAAAAAAGGAAAAGTATACTTACAAAAAATACAGGATACTCTATTAGTAAATGTGGATTCTGTAAGTATTGATGGTAATTCTGAATTTGTACTTAAATCAGAAGTTGTAGAACCAGAAATTCATTACCTATATCTTGATAAAAAAGATGGGAAACAATATAATGATCGTATTGACTTTTTTGTAGAACCGGGAGAGATTACTATAACCACTAATTTACTTGATTTTGAAAATGATGTAAGAATAAAGGGCGGGAAAAATCAAGCGAAGTATATGGAATACAAAAAAATGCTTAAACGATTTAATGAAAGAAATCTTAGGATCCTCAAAGAAGATTTTGAAGCCAGTAAGCAAAAAGATGATGAAAAACTCATTGAAAATGATAAAGCATACAAAAATTTAATGCGTCAAAAATATCTATATACTATTAATTTTGCTATAACCAACAGAAAACTTGAAGTGGCTCCTTACATCACACTTAATGAGGTTTTTGATGCCAATATAAAATTTCTGGATACCGTTGCCAGCTCTTTAAGTCCTAAGGTAAAAAAATCTTTATACGGAAAACAATTGATCAAATATATTGCTGATCGAAAAACCAAAGAAGCAGAAGCAAAGGCCAATATCAAAGAATAATTCTCAAAAATTCTGTAGATTCTAACATTTTATGATTTCCGAAATAATATTTTTTGGAAGTAGATTATTAAGTAAATTCCAGATTGAATTATATAAAAAACTTGAAATCATAAAAAAGAAAAACGAACCGAAGTTCGCTAAATTTTATGGCCAATATTTTTCGGGGTATGTATTATCGTAAGATATTATTCTCACACAACCTCCAGTTGCCCCTCCTTTAACCTGCGTTAAGTCTAATTTAGAAATAGATTTTTTGTTAAGTTTTAACGACTTCAGATTCTTTTTTTTATGATATATATTTAAAGGTTAATAATCTAACAAATTAAGAAAATATCTATATGTAAAAGTTAAAAAATGAATCATAAAAAAGGGGAAGCTTAAAACACTAAAAGTCATAGTTAAAAAGACTGTCTAAATTTGAGAGGAGTTAAAGTTACTCTCTTTTTAAAAACTCTGTTAAAAGCAGCTTCAGATTGATAACCAACTTCGTTAGCTATCTCCCCTACCGACTTATTGCTCTCTATCAAAAGTTCTTTTGCTTGTAATATCCTCCATTGTGTGATATAATTCAATGGGGTTTCTCCTAATAAATTCCTAAATTGATTACTAAAGCTTGTTCGTGACATTCCGGCGACTCGAGCTAGTGAAATCAATCTCCAATTCATTTCTGGAGCACTATGAATAGCCTTTAGCACCTTACCTATCCGTTCGTCTTGCATAGCTGCTATAAACCCTTTTTTGACTTTGTTTCTCTGAATATAGGCCCTTAACGTATGAATAAATAAAACCTCACCTAGTTTATCTACAATCACCTGGCTTCCTGGTTGTTCATTTCCAGCTTCATGAATTATAAGGTTAACAATATTTTCCAACCATGAGAATTCTTTTTTCTCTGCATCAGGTATATGGATAATTTTAGGCATTTCTTTTATAAAAGGATGCTCTATACTTCTATCAAACTCAAAATGACCACATATTAATGTTGTAGTTATATTATCTCCTTCAAACAAAGGTTTTCCTTTTAAAATAGCTCGCACTACATCCTGCCCGTTTTGTCGTTTACTTGTCTCTAAATCTGCCAACCAATGATTTGTCCCTAAAGGAAAAACAACAATATCACCCGCAAATAGCTGAATAGATTTATCTTTTGTTTTAAGTATACATTGACCCCGTGTTACAATATGAAACTGCGCGAAAGGCCCTTTAGGAATATCCATTCCCCATGGAGAAGAAAAATTTGATTTAAAATATACAGCACTCGATAATTTTACTTTTTTCAAAACATCACTAAATACATCCATAACATAATTTTGTACTATTGAGCAAATATAATTGTTTTTTAGATACTAAAAATACAATTATTGATTCTATTTTTGTATTAATTATTAATCTATAAAATTATTTTCAATGAAAAAAATGACCTTAATTCTAGTAATTACTATACTTGGAACGAGTCTGGGAATAGCTCAAAAAGTAAACGTGGACAAAAATAATGTTGCTAATAATGGATATGATGTGGTCAATTACTTCACAACCAATACAGCAATGAGAGGAAGTATCGAGTTTTCTACTACACACAATGAAGCCACTTACTATTTTGCAAATGCAGAACATCTTAAAGCTTTCAAAGCTAATCCGTCACAGTATCTTCCTCAATTTGATGGTTATTGTGCTTTTGCTGTTGCAAAAATGAACAAGAAGGTACCTGTTGACCCTAATACATTTAGAATCGACGATGAAAAACTATACCTCTTCTACAATGATTACTGGGAGGGCAAACCTTTTAATACAATTATACCATGGATTGGAAATGAATCTGAAATGGAAAAATTGGCAAACACGAATTGGAAATCCCTTAAAAACAAATAATTATGATTTTAGAAAAAGAGTTCGATCCATTCGTATAAATGCCTTATCACAAAATGTTAATTGAGGTATTACTGTATATCATCGATATGTATTTTCCTTAATTTAGTGATGAAACTTAAAACCTAAACATCATGTTAAAAACTATCGTAAATTTAGAAGGAACAAAAAGTCTTAAAAAAAGTGAACAAAAAGGAATAAAAGGTGGTCGTATTCCGATTCTTCGAAAATGTTGTAACCCTGCATTACGATGCTGTACAACTTCTCATGTGGCATTAAACAACCCTAGTTGTGGTGCTACTTATATTCCTGGATGCTCATATCATCCATCAAATGGCTGCTGTATCTAGATTTTTTTAACAGAATAATTTATTCTTTTTTTAAAACATTTTGAATTCATTCTCTATTTAGAAAAAGAAAAATCCTAAACATAAGTTTAGGATTTTTTTTCTAAGAGCCGATAGAGGGACTCGAACCCACGACCTGCTGATTACAAATCAGCTGCTCTAGCCAGCTGAGCTATATCGGCAAAAACGGTTGCAAATATAATTTCTACAACCGTTTTTACAAATATTTTTTAAAGAAAATTTACAATGCATTTACTTTTTCAACTAAAGCCTTAGCAGTTTTTTCTAAATCATCACGAAGAGATTTAAAATGTTTTTTAGGGTTTTCAAGTTTTCGTTCATTAGCCCTAGCCATAAATCCATCAAAAGATGTAATTGCCTCATCAATGATCGCTTCTCCAGACTTACTTTCTTTACCTGGATTTTCTAGTTCCCATACATAAACTTCTTCTATAATATCTCCTAAAACGTAGTTTATATCTTTTTTAAGGTCTCTCTTATTTGCCATATCTAATTTGTTTTTTGCAAAATTAGTGTTTTCAATTCAATAATGAGTACGTAAAAGACGTCTCCTTCCCAAATTTTTATTTTCAGAAAGAGTTTGTTACTCATTTACTATTTCTCTTATTTTTTTTATTACTTTACTTACATGCTCTGAGGCTTTCATACTATTAAATTTTAATCGTATAATTCCTTTTTCATCTATCACATAGGTTTCTCTTCCTGGTAGTAATCCTAATAATTCTGATTTCACACCAAAAAGCTTTCGTAATTCACCTTTAGGATCAGACAAAAACATAAAGGGAAGTGCATATTTACTTTTAAACCTTGCATGTGATTTTACACTATCGGTACTTATACCTATCACTTCTACACCTAAATTTACAAAATCCACATAATTATCTCTAAAGTCGCAGGCTTCTTTTGTGCAACCAGGAGTAAAATTTTTAGGATAAAAATAAAGTATCAGATTTTTTTTTTCGATAATATCAGAACTCAAAAATTGTTCTCCTTTATCATTCGTAGCGATAAACTCAGGAACCTTATCCCCTACTTTCAACCCCATATTCTATTCTCCTTTATAGATTACAAAATTGCGGGGCGTTTCATATAGTGTCACTTCAATATCATATTGTGAAGCTATTTTTTTACGCAATCTATTCCAGATCACAAAGGCTATATTTTCTACAGTAGGGTTTAAACTCTCAAACTCTTCGACTTCTTCGTTAAGATTTTTATGATCCATATAGTCTTCAACTTCGGTCTTAATGTACTCTTTCAAAATCTTAAGATCCATCAAAAAACCTGTTTCTGGATCAGTCTCCCCTATTACAGCCACGATAAGTTCATAATTATGACCGTGATATTTTGGATTACTACACTTCCCAAATATTTGAAGGTTTTTTTCATCACTCCAATCCTTTCTATACAATCGATGTGCTGCATTAAAATGAGCTTTTCTGCATGCTTTAATCCTCATATGGTTATGTATGAATAAAATTTCTCAAAAATAATTTTAAACCATTCTGTGTATTGTTCTGGATGTGCTAATATATCATGTTTAACAGCTTCAATAGGCATCCATTTCCAATCGACTACTTCTTCAGGATTAATGACAGGATCTTCTTCATATTCTCCTAACAACACATGATCATATTCATGTTCTGTAAGTCCATTATCAAAAGGAGCTTTATATATAAATGAAACAGAATCTTTTAATGAGGTGGTAAACCCCATCTCTTCTTGTAATCTTCGTATTCCTGCTTCTACATTAGTTTCTCCCTCTCTTTGATGGCTACAACATGTATTTGTCCATAAACCAGGTGAATGGTATTTATGATGCGCTCTTTGCTGAAGCATTAATTCGTTTTTACTATTAATAATAAATACCGAAAAGGCTCTATGCAATACAGCTTTTTGATGTGCTTCTAATTTAGGCATCAACCCGATTTGCTCATCATTTTCGTTAACCAAGATAACTTTTTCTTCTTCTTTCATCGCTTTTAATTGCCTCAAAATTACAAAATCATAAGAGCAATTCATAATCCATCTAGTTTATAGATGCTAATATAGCAGTATCTGTTCTTAGTGAAAACTTTGGTATAGCATTTAGAAATAGTGAAGCAAAAATTCTACCATATCTCAGAATTGGTTTTAATATTTATTTTGAGTTCATTACACTCTCAATTTAGCATAACGCTATTTCAGGACGGTACATTTTTTCAATAAAAAACGCCTCAATAGTATAAGACGTTTTTATATATGTACAGAATTTATCGTTATAAAAATTATTTAATAATAATAAACTCGCTTCGTCTATTTAATTGGTATTCATCTTTCTTACAGTTTGAATCATTGCCACAGTCATTAATCAATTGAGTTTCTCCATATCCTTTTCCTGTTAATCGATCTGCAGATATACCGTTATTGATCATATAATTCACAGTAGCTTCAGCTCTTTTCTCAGATAAGTACAAATTGTACTGATCTTCTCCATGACTATCTGTATGCGATCTTATTTCTAGTTTCATATTAGTATATTGATTCATCACTTCAATTACTTTTGCCAGTTCCACTTTTGCGTCAGAACGTATTGTATATCCATTAAAATCAAAATAAATCGGTTTAAGCGATAATATCTTTGTTAAATCATCTCCTACATCTGCAGATTTAATTTTCTTTTCTAATGCAAGTGGAGTATCCATAATTTGCGATTTATCTGATGTATTAACAAGCTTTTCTAGAGTGTCATATTCTTCTTTCTCTGCTCTCACAAAATAACTAGATTCACATTCTACTAGTTGTGAATAGGCAGCCTCATCGCTTACTACAAAACTTTGTATTAGATTATTATTCTTATCATATATCGAGACTTTGGCTCCTGATAATAATTCATTAGTATCTTTATCAGTAACCAATCCTGCAATTGTAATCTCACAGAAATCTTTTAACTCCTCTAGTTCTATGAAACTATAAATATCATCACTTCCTTTTCCTCCTCCTCTGTTGGATGAAAAATATCCTTTCTTGGTGTTTTCATCAATTATAAATGCAAAATCGTCTTTAGGTCCATTGATAGGTCTACCAATATTAACTATTAATTTTTCTTTATCTGTTTGTGGGTTAATTTTTGTGACGTATACATCTAATCCTCCTAAGCCCATATGTCCATCAGAAGAAAAATATAATTCGTTATCTGCTCCTACATATGGAAATGTTTCTTTGCCTTCTGTATTAATTCTATCTCCTAAATTTTTTGGTTCTTCAAAACTACCATCACCATTAATAGCCACTTCATATAAATCAGATAACCCTTTTCCTCCAGGCATATCTGACGAAAAATACAATGTTTTTTCATCACTACTTAACGTAGGATGTGCTACAGAATACTCGTCACTATTAAATGGTAAATTGTGTGGTGTGGTCCACCCTCCTTCAGGATTTTTATAAGAACGATATATTTTCAACTTATTTGTTCCTCTTTGATCACGACCTAGTTTTCCTTCCTCAAAATTATTTCTTGTAAAGTAAATAGTTCGTCTATCTTTTGTAAAAACAGGTGTGGATTCGTGAAATTTTGAATTTATTTTTCCATCAAACCTTCTAATTTTTGAAAAGCTATTATTTATAGAGTCATATTCCGCTTCAAAAAGATTTAAGAAAGCTTCTCCATTCCATTGGTGAACAGCTTTTTTAAACGTTAATGTATCTCTAGAGGAACTAAAAACTATATTCTTTCCGTAAAAAGCGGTTCCAAATTCAACAAAAGAGGAATTAATTGATGTATTTTCTATCTCAAATCTATCTGACTGAAAATCAATACGTTTTAGATAATCGGATCCATCTAAAAATAATTTTGCACGTTGATCATTTCCATTAGCAGCCGCAAATTTTTGCATGTACGTATCAGAGTCTTCATATCTTTCTACCGTTTTTAGTGTTTGTGCATATCTAAAGTAATACTCAGGTTCCACTTGATCAGGATAAGAATTCACTAATTTTTCATACCATTTTAGTGCATCTTCAAACTGGCTATTAAAGTAATAACTATCTCCCAGATTCATGAAAAGATCTGCACTCTTATATCCTTTTTCAGCTACTTTAAGATATGTTTCCTGTGCATCAATATATTGATACTTATCGTATTGCTCTTTGGCTTTTTTGAGTTTTTTTTCTTGAGATAGAAGCGTATTGTTTCCGAAAAACAATAACATGAAAATCAATAATGATTTAAGTAAATATTTCCCCATTTTTTTTACTATTACATTTAAATATTTAATTAAAAGAAACGCGGTGTCAGCATTCTATTATATTTCTTAAAAAGTTCAAATCGCAGCATTACCTCATAACTTCCATCATTAAATTGTGTCTGCCCTAATTCTGTTGTTTCTCTATCGTAGGCAAATCCAATCATCAAAGCATCAGATATTTGAAAACCAACCATGCCACTCACTGCGGCACTCCAACGATATGCTACTCCTAAAGTTAAACGATCATACAATAAAAAGTTTGCAGAAACATCTACTTGTAATGGTGCACCAAACACTAGTTTACTTAAAACAGCTGGTTTAAACTTTATATCACTACTCAAATCAAAAACGTGACCAGCTATCAAATAGTAGTTGATACGCTCTTCTGCCAAAAAACTCACTGCTGTACTATTGCTATTTGTAGTACTTTCATCAAAATGATTTGTTTCTAATAGATTAGGAGCACTTAGTCCAGCATAAAAACGATCTGTATGATAATAGATTCCAACCCCTACATTTGGGCTAAATTTATTATCAATATTGTTTTCGAATAAAGCATCATTACTATTAAACCGGTTTAGTTTTTGAAAATCTACATTTAATAAATGCCCACCTGCTTTTAATCCAAAACTTAGTTTTCCTTGTTCTGAGGTAGGAATAGAATAGGAAAAATCAATATCGAAATATGTTTCATCGGTAGGGCCTATTTCATCATTAACAATAGACACACCTATACCAAGACGTTCATTATTTCCTATTGGAGTATTAGCGGTAAGTGTTTGAGTACGAGGCGCACCATCTAAGCCAACCCATTGACTACGGTGAAGCCCCATAACACTTAATACTCCACGACTACCAGCATAGGCTGGATTAACGCTTATCGTATTGTACATGTATTGGGTATATTGAGCATCTTGTTGTGCACAAATAGCAGTTGTAGCAAAACTAAAAACTACAAGCATAAACATTTTTGACGATGTATTCATAAGTATTTAATTCGATTTAGGGAATAACAAATATATGATATTCCAGATACATTTATCTATTTACATACAAGTAACCAGCTTTAGACATGTTGATTCCATTAGCATTTTCATATTCCAAAACATAAAAATAGGTCCCTACTGGCAGTTTTTTATTATTACCCATTGTAACTCTTCCTTCACTAATTCCTTCAAAGAATTTGGCTCCGGATTGTTCATATCCATTTTGATCAAATATCTTAATTCCCCATCGATTAAATATTTGTAATCTATTATTAGGAAAATTATCCAATCCTGCTATTCTAAACCGATCATTAATACCATCTCCATTAGGAGAGATCCCAGTATATACAACAATTTCATTATCAACATCAGCAATTATAATAAATCCATTATTTTCTTCTATCGTTATTCCGGTTCCTATTACGATTACTGTTGTTGGATCGGTTCCTTCTGTCTGTAAACTCCCTAATGGAAGTGTTGTATTGTCGATATCTACCACAGTTGCTCCTACAGGAACATTTGCTATGTAATCTCCGTTTAGATCTGTAATTACGGTTTGTTCTATCCCATTAACATCAACAATATTAACATCTATCCCCTCTAAGTCTGGTTCGCCAATATCCTGCATACCATTATCATTTAAATCACCATACAAATGACCTGTTATAGTACCGTTTGGAGCAGAAACTACTGTAATTGTAATAATTGCAACATCACAAGCTAGTGGGGTCGCTATACTACATAAGGTGTAGGTAATGGTATAATCGCCCGGTGGAGTATTTGGTAAAACTGTGACTTCTCCTGTACTTGGATTTAGGCTAACACCATCTCCCGGATTGGAATCTGCAATTGCTGTTACCGTAACATCATCCCCTAGTGTAACCTCATTTCCATCTAAAATATCATTATCATTAATAATATTTATAGAATTACCACCTGTATCACCATCAATCGTTAATGTATCATTATTTGCTATCAGGCATGATAAAGGTATAGTAACAGGTATGATTTGTTTACAGCCATTAATCGCTGTTGTTGTAATATTAATGCTTACTCCCGGAGTTATCCCTTCAATACTCCATATATTACCCGAAACATTGTTCACGATCCCAGAAGTACTGGTTACTGTACCAGAGCTCACAATTACCTCTAATGAATATGTTGTTGAATCAGTTGAGCAAGTTGGAGCACTTGTCACGCTAATAGCAGGTGCAGCATTAACAGTAAGTATTCTTTCTTCTGAAATCTTAGAATCACACGTATATGTTGAACTCGAGACAATTACTCGATATTGATTTCCATCATCAGATGCTGAAGCATTTGTAATTGTTAATGTATTTGCGGTTGTGGTACTATGGATACCACTATCTGTTAAATTATCCCAGGAACTACCATTAAACAATTGCCACTGATATGTATCTGCATTAGCTGTCAATACGGTAAACGTAGTATCTGTTCCTCCACATATTATAACACTAGATGGTTGTGTGGTAATTGCTGGAGTAACTCCTGCGGTGACAACATTAGCATTAGTTCCGGTATACCCATCACTTCCTGAAGTAACTAAACCATTTCCATCAACGGTAAGTCCAGTTCCAGGAATACCATCCCCTAAAAGCCCATTATCATCATCATCTGTAAATCCAGCTTCAATAACATCATTACAACTATCCCCATCACTATCTATATCTTGATAATCATATATCCCATCTGGGATAGTTTCAGAGTCTGCTAGACTATAATTTATCAAACCACTATTCTCCCCACCTGTACTTTGTACCAAATCAGGAATACCATCTGTACCCACAGATCCATTTACAACGCCATTAGTATTTGATTCTGCATGTCCCGCTTCATCTGCATCATAAATACCATCATTATCACTATCTAGATCCAAATAATCCGGAATATTATCTCCGTCTGTATCTAAGTTATTACATGCAAATAATATGAGTTCTATTCCATCTTTACCAAAAGCATTTACTCCAGTTTGTACAAATTTCAACATAATAGATGATACCGTTCCATGAATTCTTAATGAACCAGCCGCAGAACCATCTGCATCATTTTCTGTACTTTCTCCAGTATTTCCTACAGGTGGTACCACTCCTACTCCTCCGTCTCTAACACTTGTAGGTCTTGTTCTAAAATCCATTGTGCCCTCTAATGGACCCCAGGTCATACCGTCTATTAACATTATTTCTGCAGAATTTTGATTCACTCCAAAAAAACCTCCTAAACGATCAAAATGAAGAATTGGATCATTTACTTTGATAGGGTTACCTGATCCATCTTCAAAGTTTATAGTCAATATTGTATCCCAACTATATAAATTCTGTAATGATGAATCTCCTTCTAAATTTTCTGACCAAAAACCTGTTCCTAAAGGATTAAAGTTTCCAGAAGTAAAAGGGTTTGTATTTGTAGTTGTCACTTTAGCAACTACACCATCTCCAAAATCATATTCTGCTGTTGTTCCAGAAATAGTCCAATCTCCCGATTGATTTGGAGTACATATACTTTCATCTATATCCAAAATACCATCATTATCATCATCCAAATCACAACCGTCAGGAACACCATCATGATCATTATCTGCCATATCATTATATCCCGGACAAACATCTAAACTATCAGAAACTCCATCATTATCTGTATCCACATTGATACAGGCCGAAAGAATAAGTTCTACCTCATCTCCACCAAAACCTTCAACACCTGATCTAATAAATTGTATTGCGAACGATGTTACATTTGCATTAATTCTTAAAGAACCTGCTGCCGATCCATCATTATCATTTAATGTACTTTCTGGACTATATCCAGTTCCTACCGAGGTTCCTGATCCATCATCTTTAACTGTTGTAGTAGTTGCCAGAAAATCATTGGTTCCTCCTAAAGAAGTCCAAGTTAAACCACCTAGCAATGTTATTTCTGCGGAATTCTGTAATGTTCCATAAAATCCACCTAAACGATCAATATGTAATATGGGGTTATCAACACTTACCGGATTACCAAAATTATCTTCAAAGCTTATAGTCAATATTGAATCCCAAGTATACTCATTACTCAATGAGGTATCTCCTTCTACAGTATTAGACCAAAACCCTGTTCCCAGAGGATTAAAATTTTTAGTTGTAAAGGGATTTGTAGACGTAGTTGTTACTCTAGCTATAACTCCGTCTCCAAGATCATAAAATGCTGCTGTACCAGAAACACTCCAAAAGCCCGATTGCTTTGGAGCACACATTACTAACGTTGAATCAAAAGTATCAGAGTTTAATTTTGATCCTTCTTTATCACATTTTTCTATATGAACTGTTTTACTATCAACATTTGCCCCTCGTAATTCTTCAGTATATATAAAAGAAAACATGAATAAAATAATAAAGAGAATTCTTATTATGAAATCATTTTGTTTCCATTTTAACATTTTCTCGGAAATTATACTTTTCCTCATACTATTCTTAATTTTAAAACATTTTTACAGCTCACGAACAGATCTGTAGCAAAATACCTTAATTTAATTACGTTAAAACCGTAGATTTGACAAAAACAAATTTTATAATATTTTTTTGTTTTACAATAAAATTTTGTGGTCAAAACTATTCTTTTCGTCCACAAACACTTTTAGAAGATAAAAGACATTACTCTTCCTACATAATTATGAAGTTTACATTGTTATTTACTTAGATTAAAGCATTTATGCTAAATAACAATAAGCAAGAGTAGTCATACATATAACTATACATTATTAATATTATATTTGCATCCTTATTTAGATATAAGAGTTGATAATAAATATCGCCAAAACTATAAGAGTAGGAGAATGAATAAATCGTCAAAGTCCTGTTATGATAAGAAATTTGGCACTATTAAGCATATATCTAATATTTAGAATAATAAACAAAATCAAATGAAATTTATAGACGAAATTGGGAGAAGAAGAACCTTTGGGATCATCTCTCACCCTGATGCAGGTAAGACCACGTTGACCGAAAAATTATTACTTTTTGGAGGTGCTATTCAAGAAGCAGGGGCCGTAAAATCAAATAAAGTTAAAAAAGGAGCTACCAGTGATTTTATGGAAATTGAACGTCAAAGAGGTATATCTGTTGCTACCTCTGTATTAGCTTTTGAGTACAAAGGCATTAAGATTAATATTCTAGATACTCCCGGGCATAAAGATTTTGCTGAAGATACATTTAGAACATTAACTGCTGTGGATAGTGTAATTGTTGTGATTGATGTTGCAAAAGGTGTCGAGGAACAAACCGAAAAATTGGTTTCTGTTTGTAGAATGAGAAATATCCCTATGATCGTTTTTATTAACAAACTGGATCGTGAAGGAAAAGATGCTTTTGAGCTTCTGGATGAAATAGAGCAAAAACTAGGCCTTACCGTTACTCCATTAAGTTTTCCTATTGGAATGGGATATGATTTTAAAGGAATTTATAATATTTGGGAGAAGAATATTAACCTTTTTAGTGGTGATAGTAGAAAAAATATTGAAGAGACTATCGAAATATCTGATTTATCTTCTCAGGATCTTAATGATATAATCGGGGATACTGCTGCAGACACATTACGTGAAGAAGTAGAATTGGTAGAAGGTATATATCCGAAATTTGAAAAAGAACAGTATCAAAATGGTGATTTACAACCTGTGTTTTTTGGATCGGCATTAAATAATTTTGGAGTTAGAGAATTATTAGATTGTTTTGTTACCATTGCTCCTCCACCAAGGCCTAAGGAAAGTGATGTACGATTAGTGCATCCTGAAGAAAAAGATTTTACAGGATTTGTGTTTAAAATCCATGCCAATATGGATCCAAAACACAGAGATAGACTGGCTTTTATAAAAATTGTATCAGGAACCTTCGAAAGAAACGTTCCATATCTGCATACAAGACACAATAAAAAGCTTAAATTTTCTAGTCCTAATGCTTTTTTTGCTGAAAAAAAAGAGATTGTAGATATATCATATCCTGGTGATATTGTTGGATTGCACGATACCGGAAATTTTAAAATCGGAGATACTCTTACAAAAGGAGAAATTTTGCATTATAAAGGAGTACCTAGTTTTTCTCCAGAACATTTTAGGTATATCAACAATGCAGATCCTATGAAGTCTAAACAACTAGCGAAAGGGATTGATCAATTAATGGATGAAGGAGTTGCCCAGCTTTTTACTTTAGAATTGAATGGAAGAAAAATTATAGGTACGGTTGGTGCTTTACAATATGAAGTAATTCAATATAGGTTAGAGCATGAATATGGCGCAAAGTGTACGTATGAAAACCTAAATGTTCATAAGGCATGTTGGGTAGAAGCTAAAGATCAGGATAATGATGAGTTTAAAGAATTTAAACGTGTAAAAAGTAAGTTTCTGGCAAAAGATAAACAGGGTCAACTGGTATTTTTGGCTGATTCTTCTTTCAGCTTACAAATGACACAACAAAAATATCCATCAATCGAGTTTCATTTTACTTCAGAGTTTTAATCATCTCTATAGACTGTATCTGAAATTTTATTTAAAATTAAACGTATCCAAATACAAATCATTACGACTGTATTAACGTTATTTTGTTATGACCAATAAGGAACACCTAATAATTTTACGGTTATATCATTATTGGTTTTATACATTATTTTTTTGGTAAATATGTGATTTTGAGCTTATCTTTTTTCTCGGAAAATCCAGAAAACTTGTGGTATAAAAGAAATCAATCAATCTTTCAGCGTAGCTAAGCTATTGCCATGTCTTTTGTGAAATGATATAAAATGTCCCACAGATTTTCGCAAAGACATAAGGTCATTTTTCAATAGTCGGTTAACCGATATATCTAATGGAATGTGAAATATTGTGTTTTTTGCTTTAAGCTTACATAGCTTTAAGAACCCCAGATAATCATCAACATGCTCAAAAACATCTATGATAAGCAATAAAGAAATTTGTTTTATACTAAGGTCATTATTTATGTGTATTTTATTGTAAAGTATATATGAGGTGGTAGCCAGAAACGGGTTGGTTTATCAAAATTCTATTACCTATACATTTAGTTTAGCATCTATTTTAGAGTTAATGTCTAGTATTAATTTTTAAAAAGCGGTCTTTCAGACCTTTAAAACAAATCATCATTTGGCCATTTTGATATAGTTAAAATTTCTTTATCAAAAGCTTTTCTAAATTCATCCTCTACTATATCTGGATGATGATCAGCCCTTTTATTAAACAATACAACATAACTTAATGTGTCATCTAATTTATTTATAATTCCAGATGTACCAGACATAGAACCGGTGTGATACCAACTAGAAGAAGCAAAGAATGAATTATTAAGCAATATATTTGAGATAATATCTGGTTTAGAAGGGTTTCTATCAATTTTGACAATAAAACGTGCCAGATCAGTTGCAGAAGCAATCCATCCAGCGGGAGAATCCATCCGCACAATATTATAATCATAAGGATTAGAATTACTAGTAGAATTACTTCCTTGATAGTATGTTACTTCATTTGGATATTTATCAGCTAAAGTATTTCTCCCAATTTTCATTTTAGAAATCCCACATGGCTCAAGAATATTTGATTTAACATACACTTCATAAGGAACTTTTGTAATCTTTTCTATGATTCTGCCTAGTATGGTATAGCCGAAATTAAGATAATAATATACTGAACCAGGAGGATTAACAAGTTTTCTATGTAATACCATATCAGTTATCAAATCATCCAAAGATTTATTAAAATCTGAAAAAACAGGGTCATTTGGAGAGTTCGTCCAACCTGATTCATGATTTAGAAGCTGACTAACTGTAATTAATTTTTTATTAGAATTAGCAGGTAAAGTTCCATATTCGTCTCCTAAAATCCCATCTGGTCCAAAAACTTTTTGATCAAGAGATAACAAACCATCTTCAACTAATTTTAGAATAGCAATTGCAGTAATAGGTTTTGATATACTTGCTATTCTATATAAATCATCGTTAGTTGCTATTTTATTAATTATTTTATTAGAATAGCCAAAAGAATTGGTATACACAAGCTTTTCATTTCTAATAACTGCGATACTGGCACCAGGAATATTATATGATACCATTTGATTTTTTACAACGCTATCCAATCCTTCAAAAATTAGATTTGAATTGACAGGTAAATCATCATCTTTTTGACAGTTAACAAATAATGTAAGACTAATTAATCCTATAGTCAATCGAATTGATGATAGTTTGATATTCATAGAAGTTTTTTATACAATGACTTTTATAAATCTAATCATTTATTTTTCAAGTATTTTTCAATAAAAAAGAAACTGTACTACCAACGAAGTATATTCTAATGAAGAATAAATAGAATTCAAGTACCGTCTAAGCTTCTCCTGTAGGGCCAAAATTCATAGGAATAGGTGCTTGTTCATAATCTTTAATTTCTCCGTGAGCAGCTTCAAATCTATTTACATTATCACTAAGAGCTTTTAATAATCTTTTGGCATGCTGTGGAGTTAAAATAATTCTGCTTTTCACCTTACTTTTTGGTCTACCCGGCATAATGTTCACGAAATCAACTACAAATTCTGAAACTGAATGGTTAATAATTGCAAGATTACTATAGATCCCGTCTGCAACATCTTCATCTAGTTCTATATTCAATTGATTTTGTTTCTGATTTTTATTATCTGCCATATCTAATTTTATTTTAGAATCGATTGATCAAAAAAAAGCCTGCCTAAGAAGGCAGGCTATTTATATTAGTTATAATTAACTTCTTGTCGCTGTTCCATTCGTTCTTCAAACTCTTCGTTTGATCCAACAATGATACTTTCATAATCTCTCATTCCTGTTCCTGCTGGTATTCTATGTCCAACAATCACATTTTCTTTAAGACCTTCAAGATCATCAATTTTACCGCTTACAGCAGCTTCATTTAACACTTTTGTTGTTTCCTGGAATGACGCTGCAGAGATAAAGGACTTAGTTTGTAGCGAAGCTCTTGTAATACCTTGCAGTATTGGAGTCGCTGTAGCAGGAGAAACATCTCTTGCAGTAACTAAGTTTTTATCATCTCTACGTAAAGCAGAATTTTCATCTCTTAAATCACGTGGAGAAATTATCTGCCCTTCTTTAAGGTTTTCACTATCTCCCGAATCTTCAACAACCTTCATTCCGAAGATCTCATCATTTTCTTCGATAAAATCAGCTTTATGTACCAATTGATTCTCAAGGAAAATAGTATCTCCCGGATCCTGAATTCTTACTTTACGCATCATTTGGCGTACAACTACTTCAAAATGCTTATCATTAATTTTCACACCCTGTAATCGATATACTTCTTGTACTTCATTAACCAAATACTGCTGTACTGCAGAAGGGCCTTTGATTTTAAGTATATCTTCTGGCGTAGTAGATCCATCTGATAATGGCATTCCTGCACGAACATAATCATTTTCCTGAACAAGAATTTGATTAGAAAGTTTTACAAGATACTTCTTAATTTCTCCTATTCTGGATTCTACGATAATCTCACGATTACCACGCTTGATTTTTCCAAATGATACTACACCATCTATTTCACTAACCACGGCTGGGTTAGAAGGATTACGTGCTTCGAATAATTCTGTTACTCTTGGAAGACCTCCTGTAATATCACCGGCTTTGGCAGACTTACGAGGAATCTTAACCAAGATTTTACCTACCTTAATCTTATCATTATCATCTACCATAAGGTGGGCTCCAACAGGTAAGTTATAAGAACGTAGTACTTCGTCTCCTTTTCCTAATACATGTAATGTTGGTATCTTTTTCTTATCACGAGATTCAGAAATTACTTTTTCCTGGAAACCAGTTTGCTCATCAATCTCTACTTGATAGGTAATACCTTGTTCTATATTTTCATATCGAACTTTACCAGCAAACTCAGATATAATAACTCCATTATATGGATCCCATTGACAGATCACTTGATCTTCACTTAGTTTATCTCCATCCTGGATAAATAATTGAGAACCGTAAGGAATTAGGTTTGTACTTAAGACAATCTTAGTTTTTGGATCAATAATCTTAACTTCTGATGTACGAGAAATTACTACATCGATCTCTTTACCATCACTATCTTCTCCTTTAACTGTTTTAAGTTCTTCAATTTCCGCTTTACCGGCAAACTTAGATTTTAATTGATTTTCTTCAGAAATGTTACCTGCAATACCTCCTACGTGGAATGTACGTAATGTAAGCTGTGTACCTGGCTCCCCAATAGATTGAGCAGCTACAACACCTACAGCTTCACCACGCTGTACTGTTTTACCAGTGGCAAGGTTACGACCATAACATTTTACACAAATTCCTTTCTTTGCCTCACAAGTAAGTGCAGAACGAACTTCTACAGATTCTACAGGAGAATCCTCAATAATCTTAGCTATTTCATCGCTAATTTCAACACCTGCTTCTGCTAATACTTCTTGAGTTAATGGATTAATAACATCCTGTAACGAAGTTCTACCGACTATTCTAGCGGCAAGTCCTTCTATAATTTCCTCATTTTTCTTTAATGGAGTTACCTCTACACCTCTAAGTGTACCACAATCCTCTATATTAACAATAACATCTTGAGCAACATCAACCAAACGACGTGTAAGATATCCAGCATCTGCCGTTTTAAGAGCGGTATCTGCAAGACCTTTACGAGCACCGTGAGTAGAAATAAAGTACTCAAGAATAGAAAGTCCTTCTTTAAAATTAGAAAGAATTGGATTTTCAATAATTTCTCCACCAGCAGAACTTGCTTTCTTCGGTTTCGCCATCAATCCACGCATTCCGGTTAACTGACGAATCTGTTCTTTAGATCCCCTTGCACCAGAATCAAGCATCATATACACCGAATTAAATCCTTGTTGATCTTCACGTATACGCTTCATAGACAATTCTGTCAATTCAGCATTTGTAGATGTCCAGATATCAATTACCTGATTATAACGCTCATTGTTGGTAATAAGACCCATATTATAGTTTGCTACAATATTGTCTACCTGAGAATTTGCATCAGCAATCATGGTATGTTTCTCTTTAGGAATAATAATATCCCCTAAACTGAATGATAATCCTCCCTGGAATGCAAAATTATATCCTAATGTTTTGATTTCATCCAAGAATTCTGCTGTTTCAGGAACACTTGTTACTTTCAAAATACCTCCGATAATATCTCTAAGTGATTTTTTCGTCAATACTTCGTTAATATATCCTGCCTTTTCTGGAACTTTCTCATTAAATAAAACTCTACCTGTAGTAGTTTCTATAATTTTAGTTACCAATTCTCCTTCTTCGATATCCTTAGTACGGACTTTGATATTAGCGTTAATATCTAATCTCTTTTCGTTATAAGCAATAACTACTTCTTCTGGAGAGTAGAACGTTAAGTCTTCTCCTTTTATTTCTAATTCTGGAGTAGATCTACGAGACTTGGTCATATAATAAAGACCCAAAACCATATCCTGAGAAGGAACCGTTACTGGTGATCCATTAGCAGGATTAAGAATGTTGTGTGATGCTAACATCAACAACTGAGCTTCTAAAATTGCTTCTGGCCCTAATGGTAAGTGTACTGCCATTTGATCTCCATCAAAATCGGCATTAAATGCAGTACAAACCAATGGATGTAACTGTATTGCTTTACCTTCAATAAGCTTAGGCTGAAATGCCTGAATACCTAAACGGTGAAGCGTAGGAGCACGGTTTAATAATACCGGATGTCCTTTTAAGACATTCTCTAAGATATCCCAAACAACAGGCTCTTTTCTATCTATAATTTTCTTAGCAGATTTTACTGTCTTTACAATACCACGTTCGATCAATTTTCTGATCACAAATGGTTTATAAAGTTCTGCTGCCATATTTTTTGGAAGACCACATTCGAATAATTTCAATTCTGGTCCAACAACAATCACAGAACGTGCTGAATAATCCACACGTTTACCAAGTAAGTTCTGACGGAAACGTCCTTGCTTACCTTTTAAAGAATCGGATAGTGATTTTAATGGTCTGTTAGAATCTGTTTTAACAGCAGAAGCCTTACGTGTATTATCGAATAATGAATCTACAGATTCCTGAAGCATACGTTTTTCATTACGCAAAATAACTTCTGGAGCTTTGATTTCCATTAAACGCTTCAAACGATTATTACGTATAATCACACGACGGTACAGGTCATTTAAATCTGAAGTAGCAAAACGACCACCATCAAGTGGTACCAAAGGACGTAATTCTGGCGGAATTACTGGTACAACTTTAAGAACCATCCATTCTGGATTGTTTTCTCTATTTTTATTTGCATCACGAAAAGACTCAACAACCTGAAGACGTTTTAATGCTTCTGTTTTACGTTGTTTAGATGTTTCGTTATTTGCTTTATGTCTTAGTTGGTAAGACAGTTCATCAAGATCAATTCTTCTCAAAATCTCGATAAGGCACTCTGCCCCCATCTTTGCAATGAACTTGTTAGGATCTGTATCATCAAGATATAGATTTTCTTGAGGAAGACTGTCTAAAATATTTAAATACTCTTCTTCTGTAAGGAAATCCATTTTCTGTACAGCTTCACCTTCTTCATTTTTAGCTATACCAGGTTGAATTACTACGTAACGTTCGTAGTAAATAATCATATCTAATTTCTTAGAAGGAAGTCCTAATAAGTATCCTATTTTATTTGGTAAAGAACGGAAATACCAGATATGCGCTACAGGAACTACTAAATTAATATGTCCTACACGATCTCTTCGTACTTTCTTTTCGGTAACCTCTACCCCACATCGATCACAAACAATACCTTTGTAACGAATTCTTTTATATTTACCACAAGCACATTCAAAGTCCTTTACAGGTCCAAAAATACGCTCACAGAACAAACCATCACGCTCAGGTTTGTGAGTACGATAATTGATAGTTTCGGGTTTTAGCACTTCTCCCTGAGATGCCGCTAAAATCGACTCAGGAGATGCTAAACCTATAGAGATTTTATTAAATCTCTTTACTGTATTCTTATCATTATTTCTTGCCATAATATATGGTTGCTAAAGAATTATTGTAATTTAAAATTGAATAGTTTTATGTTTCATTCGTACCCTTCGACTTTGCTCAGGGTACGAATTAGCATGTACTATTCTTCTAATCTGATATCCAGACCCAGACCTTTTAATTCGTGCATTAATACATTAAAAGATTCTGGTAATCCTGGTTCTGGCATAGGCTCACCTTTAACAATACTTTCGTATGTTTTAGCTCTTCCTATAACATCATCAGATTTTACCGTCAATATCTCACGTAAGGTTGCAGAAGCACCATAAGCTTCTAGCGCCCAAACTTCCATCTCTCCAAAACGCTGACCTCCAAATTGAGCCTTACCACCAAGTGGTTGTTGAGTAATCAACGAGTAAGGACCAATAGAACGTGCGTGCATTTTATCATCTACCATGTGACCAAGCTTAAGCATGTAAATCACACCTACTGTAGCTGGTTGGTGGAAACGGTCTCCCGTTCCTCCATCATAAAGGTAGGTATGCCCAAATCTAGGGATCCCCGCTTCATCTGTAAATTCATTAATCTGATCTAAAGACGCTCCATCAAAAATTGGGGTAGCATATTTTCTACCTAATTTTTGTCCGGCCCATCCTAATACTGTTTCATAAATCTGACCAATGTTCATACGAGACGGTACCCCAAGTGGATTTAATACAATATCTACTGGTGTTCCATCCTCTAAGAATGGCATATCTTCTTCTCTTACGATACGAGCAACAATACCTTTGTTACCGTGACGACCTGCCATCTTATCACCTACTTTTAGCTTACGTTTCTTAGCGATATAAACTTTAGCAAGTTTTATAATTCCTGAAGGTAATTCATCTCCTACAGAGATCGTAAATTTCTCTCTTCGAAGGTTACCTTGTAAATCATTTTCTTTAATCTTATAATTATGGATAAGGTCTGCAACCATACTATTTAAAGCATCATCGGTAGTCCATGTTCCTTTTGTAAGGTGAGCATAATCATCAACACTGTTAAGCATTTTTTGAGTATACTTTTTACCTTTAGGAAGAACTTCTTCTCCCAGGTCATTCATAACACCCTGAGAAGTTTTACCTCCAACAATAGTAAATAGTTTGTCTATCAATTCAGATTTTAGTAATTCGAATTTTGTATCGTATGATCTTTCTAAAATCTCAATATCTTCTTTATCCTGAGAACGTTTTCTCTTATCTTTTATAGCACGGGCAAATAATTTTTTATCAATTACTACACCATGTAAAGAAGGAGAAGCCTTTAAAGAAGCATCTTTAACATCTCCAGCTTTATCTCCAAAGATTGCTCTTAACAGTTTCTCTTCCGGAGTAGGATCACTTTCTCCTTTTGGAGTAATTTTCCCAATAAGAATATCCCCTGGTTTAATTTCTGCACCAACACGGATCATTCCGTTTTCATCAAGATCTTTGGTTGCTTCCTCAGAAACGTTAGGGATATCATTAGTTAATTCTTCATTACCTAATTTAGTATCTCTAACCTCAAGAGAATATTCATCAATATGAATAGAAGTAAAGATATCTTCTCTTACTACTCTTTCAGAAATCACAATCGCATCCTCAAAGTTATACCCTTTCCAAGGCATAAAGGCTACTTTCATATTTCTACCAAGTGCAAGCTCTCCTTTTTCTGTAGCATATCCTTGACATAATACCTGACCTTTTTTAACACGATCGCCAACATTAACGATTGGTTTAAGGTTTATATTAGTACCTTGATTCGTTTTACGGAATTTTATTAACTCATATGTTTTAGAATCACTATCAAAGCTTACCATTCTTTGCTCTTCAGTTCTATCGTATTTAATGGTAATCTTTTGTGCATCTACATACTCAACAACTCCTTCTCCTTCTGCATTAATCAATACTCTAGAATCTGAAGCTACCTGACGTTCTAATCCTGTACCTACAATAGGAGCATCAACTCTTAATAATGGTACTGCCTGACGCATCATATTTGATCCCATCAATGCACGGTTTGCATCATCATGTTCTAAGAACGGAATTAAAGATGCAGAAATAGATGCAATTTGATTAGGAGCAACATCGGCATAATTTACATTAGTTGGATCAATTACCGGGAAATCACCTTCCATACGAGCAATTACCTTATCAGTAGTAATATTTCCTTCATCGGTCATAGGAATGTTAGCTTGCGCTATCAATTTCTCCTCTTCCTCTTCTGCACTTAAATATCTATATTCTGCTACATCAACCTTACCATCAGTAACCTTACGATATGGAGTTTCTAAGAATCCCATAGAGTTTACCTTAGCAAAAACGGCTAATGAAGATATTAAACCAATATTTGGTCCTTCAGGAGTTTCAATAGGACATAGACGACCATAATGTGTATAGTGTACATCACGTACCTCGAAACCTGCACGCTCACGTGATAAACCTCCTGGCCCTAGAGCCGAAAGTCTACGTTTATGAGTGATCTCTGCTAATGGATTGGTTTGATCCATGAACTGAGATAGCTGGTTTGTACCAAAGAACGAATTAATTACAGATGACAAGGTTTTAGCATTGATCAAATCAATCGGTGTAAAAACCTCATTATCTCTAACATTCATACGCTCACGAATGGTACGAGCCATACGTGCCAAACCAACTCCAAACTGTTGTGATAACTGCTCTCCTACAGTTCTAACACGACGGTTAGAAAGGTGATCGATATCATCAATTTCAGCTTTAGAATTAATTAATTCTATTAGATATTTTATGATGGTAATGATATCTTCTTTGGTAAGCACTTGCTTATCCATTGCGATATCAAGTCCCAATTTCTTGTTCATTCTATAACGACCTACTTCACCAAGGTTGTAACGTTGATCAGAGAAGAATAACTTGTCAATAATACCTCTTGCCGTTTCTTCATCAGGCGGTTCTGCATTACGTAATTGACGGTATATATGTTCTACCGCTTCTTTTTCAGAGTTGGTAGGATCTTTTTGCAATGTATTATGGATAATTGCGTAATCTCCTTTTTGATTATCCTCTTTATGAAGCAAAATAGTTTTTGCTCCAGACTCTATAATCTCTTCAAGATGATCTTTATCCAAGATAGTGTCACGGTCTAAAACGATCTCGTTACGCTCAATAGACACAACCTCTCCTGTATCTTCATCCACAAAATCTTCATGCCACGTGTTTAACACACGAGCTGCTAACTTACGACCTAAAACTTTTTTCAATCCGGACTTAGAAACTTTTACCTCTTCTGCAAGGTCAAATATTTCTAAAATATCTTTATCACGTTCAAAACCAATTGCACGGAAAAGTGTAGTTACCGGTAATTTTTTCTTTCTATCGATATAAGCGTACATTACACTATTAATATCGGTAGCAAATTCTATCCAAGAACCTTTAAAAGGAATTACTCTTGCAGAATATAATTTAGTTCCATTGGCATGGAATGATTGTCCAAAGAATACCCCTGGTGAACGGTGTAATTGAGATACGACTACTCGTTCTGCCCCATTAATACAAAAAGTACCGCTGGGTGTCATATAAGGAATTGTACCAAGATACACGTCCTGAACAATAGTCTCAAAATCTTCGTGTTCTGGGTCTGTACAGAATAGTTTTAGACGAGCTTTTAAAGGTACACTATACGTAAGACCTCTTTCTATACACTCTTGTAAATCATATCTTGGAGGATCTACAAAATAATCTATAAATTCTAGTACAAATTGATTACGGGTATCCGTAATCGGGAAGTTTTCCATGAAGGTATTATATAAACCTTCGTTTCCTCTTTCTTCAGATTTTGTTTCTAGTTGAAAGAAATCCTGGAAGGATTTGATCTGAATATCTAGGAAATCAGGATAATCAGGTCTATTCTTTACAGAAGAGAAATTCAATCTTTCAGTTTGCGTTGCTAACATCAATGGACGGAATTAAATTAAAATTTAAAAAAGGGTGCGTATTTTTAAAACTTCATGTTTATATACGCAAAATGGTTTAGACCTCATCAGGCATCATTGCATGATGGGTCTAAACCTATATGTCAATATATGGTAAGCTTATTTAAGCTCAACCTCAGCTCCAGCCTCTTCTAATTGTGCTTTAAGAGCTTCTGCTTCATCTTTAGATATTCCTTCTTTGATTGCTTTAGGAGCTTCATCAACTAATCCTTTAGCATCTTTAAGACCTAGACCTGTAAGTTCTTTTACAAGTTTCACAACAGCTAGTTTAGCACCACCTGCAGCCTTAAGGATTACATCAAATTCAGTTTTTTCTTCAGCAGCATCTCCACCACCAGCACCACCGCCAGCAGCTACAGCTACTGCAGCAGCAGCAGGTTCGATACCATATTCTTCTTTTAATATACCAGCTAATTCATTAACTTCTTTTACTGTTAAGTTAACTAATTGTTCTGCGAAATCTTTTAAATCTGCCATTTTCTATCGTTTTAAATAATTTTTTTAATTGAAATATAATTGTTAAAAAGTGCGTACACTACTATTTATTATCCTTCTTTTTCGGATAATGTTTTTAGAATACCGGATATAGTACCACCACTTGACTTTAATGCTGAAATAACATTCTTAGCAGGTGACTGTAATAGACCAATAATATCTCCGATAACTTCTTCTTTAGATTTAATATTAACTAAAGCGTCTAAGTTTTCATCTCCAACATATACTGCTTCTTCTATAAATGCTCCTTTTAATAAAGGCTTTTCAGATTTCTTACGAAACTCTTTAATAACCTTTGCTGGTGCATTACCGGTTTCAGCAAACATAATGGATGTATTACCCTTTAATGTAGTTGGTAATTCTCCAAAATCTTTATCTGAATTCTCCATTGCTTTTGCAAGGAGTGTGTTCTTAACTACTTTTAATGATACATTAGCTTTAAAACAAGCTCTACGTAAATTTGAAGTTGTTCCTGCATCTAAACCTGAAATATCAGCTAAATAGATATTAGTGTTATCAGCTAACTGAGCAGTTAAGTCATCAATTACTAGTGATTTTTCTTCTCTTGTCATAATTACCCAGCATAGTTTTTAGTATCAATCTCTACACCAGGACTCATTGTAGAAGATATATATATTGACTTAATATATATTCCTTTTGCAGTCTGTGGTTTCAACTTTACTAATGTTGTTAATAATTCTTTAGCATTTCCAGCTATTTTATCGGCATCGAAAGAAGATTTACCTATTGCTGCATGAACAATACCTGTTTTATCTACTTTGAAATCAATTTTACCTGCCTTTACATCAGAAACTGCTTTTGCAACATCCATAGTTACTGTTCCTGTTTTAGGGTTAGGCATTAATCCACGAGGTCCTAATACTCTACCTAATGGTCCCAATTTACCCATAACACTAGGCATAGTGATGATTACATCAACATCTGTCCATCCACCTTTGATTTTATCAAGGTATTCGTCAAGGCCAACGAAATCAGCACCTGCTTCTTTTGCTTCAGCTTCTTTATCTGGTGTTACTAATGCTAATACTTTAACATCTTTTCCTGTTCCGTGAGGTAATGTTACCACACCACGTACCATTTGATTTGCTTTACGCGGATCTACGTTCAAACGAACAGCTAGATCTACAGAAGCATCAAAATTCACGTTTGTTATTTCTTTTATTAAAGAAGAAGCTTCTTCTACCGAATATGCTTTGTTGCTATCAACTTTAGCTTTTGCTTCTTTTTGCTTTTTGGTTACTTTTGCCATTTTGTAAACGTTTTTGGATTAAAAAGGAGCTTGTCCTTTTACAGTTACACCCATTGAACGAGCGGTACCAGCAATCATTTTCATAGCAGATTCTACAGTAAATGCATTTAAATCCTGCATTTTATCTTCTGCGATTGTACGAACTTGATCCCAAGTAACACTAGCTACTTTTTTACGATTAGGCTCTCCAGAACCTTTTTTCTGTTTTGCTGCTTCCAGTATCTGAACAGCTGCTGGTGGAGTTTTAATAACAAAGTCAAAAGACTTGTCTGTATACACATTAATTACAACTGGTAATACTTTACCAGCTTTATCTTGTGTTCTACCATTGAATTGCTTACAGAATTCCATGATATTTACTCCGGCAGCACCTAAAGCAGGTCCAACTGGTGGGGATGGGTTTGCCGCTCCTCCACGCACTTGTAATTTTACTACTTTACCTATCTCTTTAGCCATTTTTCTAATTTTAAATTAGAATTGTTCTATAAGTGGAAGCAAAAGAACAACTCTGGATCTATAATGTAACAATTATTATATTTTTTCTACTTGCATATAACTCAATTCTAATGGTGTTTTTCTTCCGAAAATCTTAACCATTACTTCGAGTTTACGCTTCTCTTCGTTTACTTTTTCTACAGTACCATTAAATCCATTAAATGGTCCATCAATAACTTTTACTGTTTCTCCTACTGTGTAAGGGATGGCAACATTATCAGTTTTAACCGCAAGCTCATCTACCTTACCAAGCATTCTATTAATTTCTGCTTTTCTTAATGGAACAGGATCTCCTCCTTTTACTTCACCAAGAAAACCTATTACACCATTAATAGATTTAATTATATGTGGTACTTCTCCAGAAAGGTTAGCTTCTATCATAACATAACCAGGAAAATACACTCTTTCCTTATTTATTTTTTTTCCATTACGGATTTGCACTACTTTTTCAGTAGGAACAAGAATTTGCGAAACATAATCTTCAAGTCCCATATGAGCTATCTCACGCTCAATATAGTCTTTAATTTTATTTTCCTGACCGCTCACCGCTCTTACCACGTACCATTTCTTCGTATTATCTACTTCAGCCATTTTAATAATTTAAGATTTAACTAAAGAAAAATAATACTCTATCACATTACTAAATGCAGTATCTATACCCCAAATAACTAACGAAAAAATAACCGAAAAAACGATTACAATCAAAGTAAGTCTTTGTGCTTCTGCCCAAGGAGTCCAAGTCACATGATTCTTAAGCTCGTTATATGATTCTGCAATGTAATTTACTAGTCCAGCCATCTTATTAATTTTTTAAACGAATTAAAAAAAAATTTCAATTTCGTTATAAATCTCATTATTACAACAATCTATATTATATATAAACAATATCGATTGACTTCGCACGGGTTGAGAGGCTCGAACTCCCGACACCTGGTTTTGGAGACCAGTGCTCTACCAACTGAGCTAAACCCGTAACATAAGTCAAGGTATTCGTATCAACGAATACCTTAACTTTTATATACTATCTTGTATTAGTCTAAAATTTCAGTTACTTGACCAGCACCTACTGTTCTACCACCTTCACGGATCGCAAAACGAAGACCTACATTCATTGCAATTGTCTGAATTAGCTCAACAGTAATTGTTAAGTTATCTCCAGGCATTACCATTTCAACTCCATCAGGAAGAGCAATATTTCCTGTTACATCAGTTGTACGTACGTAAAACTGAGGACGGTAGTTATTATGGAATGGTGTGTGACGTCCACCTTCTTCTTTCTTAAGGATATACACCTCAGCTTTGAATTTTTTATGTGGAGTTACAGAACCAGGTTTAGTGATTACCATACCACGAGAAATTTGAGTTTTCTCAATTCCTCTTAATAGGATACCAGCATTATCTCCAGCCTCACCTCTATCAAGGATCTGACGGAACATTTCGATACCAGTTATAGTAGAAGTAAGCTTTTCAGCTCCCATACCAATAATCTCTACAGGATCTCCAGTATTAGCGATTCCTGTTTCTATACGACCTGTAGCAACAGTACCACGACCAGTAATAGAAAATACATCTTCAATCGGCATTAAGAAATCTTTCTCAACATCACGCTTTGGTAACTCGATCCAATCATCTACAGCAGCCATAAGCTCCATCACAGTATCTACCCATTTTTGCTCTCCATTAAGAGCTCCAAGTGCAGAACCAGATATTACAGGACCATTATCACCGTCATACTCATAAAAAGAAAGAAGATCTCTTACTTCCATTTCAACAAGCTCTAACAATTCCTCATCATCAACCATATCCACTTTGTTAAGGAATACAACGATTCTAGGAATACCAACCTGACGACCTAAAAGTATATGTTCACGTGTTTGTGGCATAGGACCATCTGTAGCAGCAACTACTAAGATTGCACCGTCCATTTGAGCAGCACCAGTAACCATGTTCTTTACATAATCGGCGTGACCTGGACAGTCAACGTGTGCATAATGACGATTCTCCGTTTGATACTCAACATGAGATGTATTAATAGTAATACCTCTTTCTTTTTCTTCCGGAGCATTATCGATTTGATCAAAATCTCTCGCTTCAGAAAGACCTGCATCTGCTAATACTTTAGTAATCGCAGCAGTTAAAGTCGTTTTACCGTGATCAACGTGTCCAATAGTACCAATATTTAAGTGCGGTTTGGAACGATCAAAAGTTTCCTTTGCCATAATTATTTATTTAATCTTAGTTATATATTAGTGTTCAATTTTAAAAATTCTGAACCTAGAGCCAATGACGAGATTTGAACTCGTGACCTCTTCCTTACCAAGGAAACGCTCTACCCCTGAGCTACACCGGCTTTTTAATGAGTATAATGACAAATCAGAGCACTTTCAATACTACAAGAAAGAAATCCGATCAATCATTACATTTATGTTAAAAACCCAATCTTAATTATTTCACAATCAAGATTTGCTCTATTTTAGAGTTAAAAACCTACGAAAACAGGTTCTACTCTCTACACAGGCTTTTCACCCTGCTTTCTTTTACTAGTCAAACAATTATTTGATTGTAAAGAGAAAATTCTTAGAGCGGGAGACCAGGTTCGAACTGGCGACATTCAGCTTGGAAGGCTGACGCTCTACCAACTGAGCTACTCCCGCTTTTAGTTCTGAACACAAAATATCAGAACAGAATTTTATTTTTAACTTCTAAAAAAAGCACCTAGGCGAATCACCATTAATCAGTGCTTATTTTAAATTTGTGGGGAGAGCAGGATTCGAACCTGCGAAGACGTAGTCAGCAGATTTACAGTCTGCCCTCGTTGGCCGCTTGAGTATCTCCCCGATTAAAAAAATTCAATATTTTAAAATGAACTTATTGAATTTTGAGTGCGCAAAAATAGTCATTTATTTTACAATTCAAAATTCTATTCAAAAAGCTTTCATTTTTATTAAAAAAATTAGCTTTTTTAGAGCCGATGGAGGGACTCGAACCCACGACCTGCTGATTACAAATCAGCTGCTCTAGCCAGCTGAGCTACATCGGCTTTTCACTATGTTTTAGAACATAAAAAAGTCCGCTATTTCTAACGGACTGCAAATGTATAGAATTTATTTCTTTCACAAAACTATTTTTCAAAAAAAATAGTCAAACATGTGCATTTAATTTTTCTTTACGTTTTTTAAGTTGTCTTTCTAATGAACTAACACACTCATCTACACCTTCTTCAAAAGATTTGTTAACTTTCTTGATTATAAATTCATCTCCCGGTACACTCAACAAAATCTCTGTGATTTTATTCTCTTTACCACTCGTATTCATAACTTTCAAAAATACATCTGCGTGAATTATTCGATTAAAATGAGTCTCCAACTTATCTAATTTAGTTTGAGTAAAATCCACCAACTTTTGATCTGCATTAAAATTTACGGACTGCAAGTTCACTTTCATAGGTTGTTAGTTTAATTAGGTTGAACAAAATTTTAAGCCAAAAAAGATTGATAAAGCCAGCAATTCATCTTTTATTTTTTATTTCTTGGATGAGATTGCTTATATACTTTTGTTAATTGAGCTACACTATGATGAGTATATATCTGAGTAGCAGCTAAACTGGAATGCCCAAGCAATTCTTTTACAGCATTTAGGTTTGCTCCTTCATTTAGCAAATGTGTCGCAAAAGAATGTCTTAAAATATGCGGACTCTTTTTCACTTTAGAAGATGCCTTACTAAAATAACTATTTATAATGCGATACACAAGTGTTTCGTAGATTTTAACTCCTTTTTTTGTCAAAAGCAAAAAGGAAGGTTCCTGACTTGTAATCAAATCAGATCTTACAGTCAAATACAGTCTTAGCGTATCACAAACTGAAGAAAGAAGTGGCAAATATCTTTCTTTATTACGTTTCCCTAAAACTTTTATTTGCTTCCTATTTATATCAATATCCGACAGCTTAAGATCCACTAATTCAATTCTTCGTATTCCCGTGGCATAAAAAAGTTCTACAATCAATCTATCCCTAACACTTTCAAAATCCTGATCATCTGTTAGACCTTTTAAAACATCTTCTACTTCTTGCGTAGAAAATGGTATCTGAAGCTTTTTGGATGCTTTTAAGGCTTGATGTTTTGCCAGAGGATTTTTATCTATTTGTTCTGACTTAAGCAAAAACTTATAATATGTTTTAAGAGAAGATACTTTTCTATTAATCGTTCGATTAGAAACACCATCATTAACAAGGCTAACAATCCAGGAACGAATCTGAGCATAGTTTGCTTCAGCTATCTCCGAAGCACCATATTCGTTTTGATAGAACTCTAAAAAAGATAACAAATCTGCTTTATAGGCCGTTACTGTATGCTTAGAATAATTTTTTTCGTGAAGTAAGTACTCTATAAATTCAGAAATAAACATAAAAAAACCGTTAGAAAACAAAAGTATAAAACTTTTATCATCCTAACGGTTAAAATTTATACTGAAAAACGGCATCCAGTTTCTTCGTTAGAAGAAACATTATAAAGACAGCGTTATTTACCTTTAAATTTCTTCTTGATCTCTTAAGTGTTGAATATATTGCGCTTTTTGAATCTGCGCTCTTCTTTCAACAGAAGGTTTTGAAAACGCTTGGCGTTTACGAAGCTGACGCATCGTTCCTGTTCGATCAAATTTTCGCTTAAAACGTTTTAACGCTCTATCTATATTTTCTCCGTCTTTAACTGGTATAATTAACATAGTGGCACCTCCTTTCTTTAGAAATAATTAGTGTGCAAAGATAGTACAAAACTATTATCCACAAAGTTTTCTTCAATAATATTTAATATTATTTCAAAGACCAAACAGAATAGCCTTTTGGTGGTGCCTGAATCTTAACCCATTTACCTCCCTGAGTAGTCGGCTCCCACCCTGAGTGACCCGTATAATCTTTAATTTTCTTATTCGACCAATTTGTCTGAATCCATCTTTCTTGCCATGAATTTGAATTATTAATATAAACCACTAAACCATTTTTACCGCTTCCACCATTTCTCCTAGCGATATATTCGTCAGTATCTGTCCAAAGATTTGTTGTATTTCCTCCTGCAAGATTATTATGAATCCAAATTAGATTATTCATTTTATTTTTATCTAACCAGTCTTCATAATCTCTATAAAAAATTGCAGGATATCCTTCATGGGTCAAAATGTAAGCATAGGCCAATATTTTGTTATTAATAATCTCATCTGTATCATGATTAGCCACAAAAGTAACTGCTCTAGAAGAATTTCTTTTCCATAGCATATCTCCATTAAGTGCGTTTAGATCGTTACCCACAAATGCATCTCTCATTTTATAATAACATCCAAAATCAAATGCAGACATTTGTGCCTGATCCGTCCACCATTTTAATGTATTTACATTTCCATCCCAATACTCTCCTACAGCAAACCCGCCAACAGCTTGATTAAATTCTTTTGGGACCCAAGGTTCGAATCCTTTTACATAATCAAATCTCCAACCATCAAACTTCATTGTATTTTTATAATATTTTGCTACAGAATTAGACTTTTTCCACAACCAATCCTGCACATAAGGTTTCTTATGACTTAAATCAGGGAAACCTCCAAAAAAACCACTGTCAGAGTTATACATATCATTTGGATGAAAATCATATTTAGTCCTATTAAATTTACCAGATAATGGTGTAAACTTGGTATACGTATCTTTTCCTGCAAATTCATTCGACTCTAGATTTCCACCACTATTATGATTAAGTACCATATCTGCAATAACACTTAAGCTATTATTATGTGCCGTAGTAATTAAACTGGTTAATTCTGAGCGTGAACCAAATCTGGTTTCTGTACTTCCCATTTGGTTATACTCACCAAAGTCATAATAATCAAAAGGATCATATCCCATAGAGAGCGGACCATTCTGAGCTTTACTTACAGGGGGAAGCCATATTGCATCGATTCCTGCATTACTCCAGCCATTAACTTTTCCTTTAACAACATTCCACCAGGTACCTCCTGCCGGAACATCCCAATAAAAAGCTTGCATCATCACTCCTGTCCCTATTTGTTTTAGTGCTTTTGAAGAAACCGCTTCCTGCAAATCTATAGACTCGAGTGCTGTCTCGTCCAAAACTTCATCTTTACTACAACTTACAAGCAAAAACGTTATAGTAATAAGTCCATAAAAAAATGTGTTGATTTTCATAATTAACTAATGTTTGTGTTAAATTTTTATCAAATTAGGTATTTTATGAAAGTTGAAAACGTTTGAAATCTCACTCAAACGTTTGCGTGTTGATAAAACTTTAAACTTTATTATTTTTTACTAGTAATAAATAAACACAAAGGGAGAATAACATATTTTCAGATCTTAAGATGGTATTAGAATCCATAAAAAAACCTCGAGGTTTCTCCCCGAGGTTTTGATATATAAAAATTTTGTCTAAAGAATCTATACTATCTACGTTGCTGCTTTATATTCTTTTTTATCAATTATAATCTTAGCGATTACTTCTCTCAAGATCTCAGAAGTCCCTCCTCCTATTGGGCCTAATCGACTATCTCTAAACAGTCTTGCCATCGGATATTCTTCCATATATCCATAACCTCCTAATAATTGCAAGCATTTGTATATTGCTTCGTCAGCAATTTTAGTAGAAATCAACTTTGACATACTAGCTTCTTTAACCACATATTTCCCATCGTTAAGTCGCTTAGCTACAGAGTAATTAAATTCTTTACACATTTCTACTTCACTTGCAATATCTGCAACAGTATGTCTTAGTGCCTGAAATTTATCAATTGTCTTTCCAAAAGCTTCTCGCTCCGACATATATTGTATAACATATTCTAATGCATATTCTGTTCGGGCATGTGCATTAACTCCCATTATCAATCTTTCTAAAGCAAAATGTTGCATAATATATGAAAACCCTTTATTCTCTTCTCCCATCAAGTTATGCGCAGGAATTTTCACATTATCAAAAGCAATTTCTCCTGTATCAGAAGCTTTCCACCCTAATTTTTCTAATTTAGTGGCAGACACCCCAGGAGTATCTCTATCAATAACAAAGATACTTATTCCTTTATTTCCTAGTTCGGGATTTGTTTTTGCAGCAATAACCAGATAATCACTATAAACACCATTAGTAATAAAAGTCTTAGATCCATTAATTATGTATTGATCACCTTCTTTTACTGCTGTAGTTCTCATTCCGGCAACATCAGAACCTCCGAAAGGCTCTGTAATCCCTAAACATCCTATTTTCTCACCGGATATACTAGGTTTTAAGTACTTTTCTTTAATTCTATGATCGCCTTCTTTGTTTATATGTGTCATTGCCAAATATGCATGTGCCCATATAGCGGCAGCAAATCCACCAGAATTAATCTTTTGTAGTTCTTCTAAAAGTATTATAGTATAAAACAGATCAAGATCTAGCCCACCGTATTCTTCTGGATATGCTATTCCAAAGTACCCCATCTCACCAAACTTCTCCCAGATAAACCGATCAATATCTCCAGTTTTTTCCCATTTGTCAATATGTGGAGTTACTTCTTTTTTCAGGAACTCTCTGAGGCTTTGTCTAAATAATTCGTGTTCTTCTGTAAAATACATACTATTCATATTGATAACTTTGACTTTTTTTTAGTTAACATATTACTGCCCCTATAATGATTGTTTCCATATTACAATAAAACTAAAACCCATAAGATGGGTTTATTGATGAATTATCATTTTATAGATTTATCAAAATTCACAGTCGTTTTTTATTGATTCTTAATTTATTGTCAAATATAACTTTATTTTATCTATTTTTTTGAGAGAAAAACCTTCAATTTTTCCTAATTCATCAAAATTAGAAATACTTCCATTGCTTTCAATAAAATCTTTAATATCCAACGCCATTTCAAAATCGAAATAAGGTATTTCTACTAATTCGTTAACCGATGCAGTATTTATATTTACCTTTTTTATCTTTTTAGGAGTTTTAACAGTAAACATGGATAAAATTTTATCTTTCTGATAATCATATAGACCGTGAACGTCCTCAAGTTGAATATCAAGAGTAAAACCTCCCACACTATTTCTATATCTAATTATTCTGTCTGCTACAAAATCAGGCAAACCAATACTTTGCTCAAGTTCTTCACTAGAAACTGTATTTAAATCTTTTTTTTGACTAAATGTTTTAACAGGGTATTTCTTTTTGGGATATTTTCTGTTTGCCGCAGCATTACTCTTTTTTGTCCATTCTGGGAATTTAAATAAAGGAGAGATAACCGCTAGAAGAGAATCTGAAACTTGAGTTACTTTTTTAAAATCAGTAATAGAATTGATCCATTTATTATCTTTTCTATATGTATGAAGTCTATCTAACTCTCTGGCAGAAAGTCCTAGTTTGTACCCTTTATGATCAGAGATAAAATTTGGATTAAAAGGTTGTAGACGATACTCTTTTTTTTGTTGTTCGGCAATACTCTTAAGGGAGTCTATCTGTTTCTGAAAAGAGATCAACTCAGCAAAATCATGCTTAGACGAAGGCGATTTCGGATAAAAATAATATCCTATAAGCATAATAAATAGGATAATTGATAAAAGAAAAATCCCATTTCGAAAACGTGAATGTATTTCGAAATGGGATTTTATATTATTCATAGAAAATATTTCTTACTAGCTCTTAGATGCTTTTATTGCTTCAAAATATCTCGCCAGTTGTCTTTTAACTACTGGAAATAAGAAGAATAAACCTATCATATTTGGAAACACCATCGCAAAAATCATTGCATCAGAGAATGCCCAAATAGAACTCATACTAGCTGCTGCTCCAATTATTACAAAAGTTAAAAACAATAATTTATAGGTTAAATCAGCAAGTTTACCTCTACCGAATAAGAATTTCCAGGATTGCAAACCGTAATATGACCATGAAATCATAGTTGAAACAGCAAATAATACTACTGCAATGGTTAGAAAAACATTAGAATAAGGTATATATTTTGCAAAGGCCATAGAAGTTATCCCTGCACCTTCATAGGATACTCCATCAATAAAAACTGCTCCAGAACCATCACCTCCATACTCAAATGCTCCACCAAAATTGAAAATAATAATTACTAATGCTGTCATTGTACATATCACTACAGTATCAATAAAAGGCTCTAGTAAAGCAACAAGTCCTTCACTGGCAGAATACTTAGTTCTTACTGCTGAATGCGCAATAGATGCAGAACCTGCTCCTGCTTCATTAGAAAATGCAGCTCTCTTAAATCCAACTAACAATACTCCTATGATACTTCCTACTCCAATAGCTGTTGGATTAAAAGCTTCGCTAATAATTAACCCTATAGCATCATCAACCAATGAAAAATTACCAAAAATTATATATAAACACGCTAACAAATATAAGATAGCCATAAACGGAACTACCTTTTCTGTCACAGAAGCAATACGCTTAATTCCACCAATAATAATAATTCCAACAAGAATTGCCAGAACTATTCCAATCCAAAACCCTGCTCCTGTACTTTGAAGATCCAAAAGCTCTTTTAAAACAACAGTTGCTTGGTTAGATTGTGCGGCATTACCACCTCCAAAAGATCCTCCTATACAAAATACAGCAAATATAATTGCTGCAATTTTTCCTAAAACTTTAAACCCTCTTTCTTTTAATCCTTTACTTAAATAATACATGGGACCACCATATACAGTACCATCTTCTCCTACATCTCTATATTGAACTCCCAACGTACATTCTACAAACTTTGTGGACATTCCTAATAATCCGCAGATGATCATCCAAAATGTTGCTCCTGGTCCTCCAAGTGCAATTGCCAAAGCTACCCCAGCAATATTACCATTACCTACAGTACCAGAAACTGCTGTTGCCAGTGCTTGAAAATGACTAACTTCTCCTTCTTTAGATTCATCACGTATAGTATCTCTAATATCTCCTTCAACTATATTAACTTCTGGATGCCCTTCAATACCATGTCCTTCAACATCATCATATTTCCCTCGTACCACATTAATTGCTTTTCCAAAATACCTAAAATTAGGAAAACCAAAGTACAGAGTAAAAAACAAGGCACTTAATACTAATAATATAATAACAAATGGAGCACCATCAAAAACTTCAAAGAAAATTACAGCAGAGAAAAAATCGGATACAGGTTTAAAACCTTCATCTATTTTTTGATCTAACCCCTTTTCTGTGGTCTCTTGTGCGAATGTTATAAATGGAATAGTAAGTGCTAAAAGTGAAAGAAGAATTCTCTTCATGATGTTGTGAATTAATTGAATTTAATTGTTAAGAAGTGAGCAAGATGGTAAAAAAAACATTTGTTTACAATTTTTTTACATGTTAAATGTTTCTAATCATCAAATATCGAATTCCTTATTTAAAAGATTAATTTGCTCCGGGCGACCTAAAACTACAATCCTGGAACTCGGTTTTAATAATGTGTTAGCTTCTGGATTTACAATATATTCTCCATCTGGTGATTTGTAACCTATAATAGTACATCCTGTTCTGGATCTCATATCAATATCAAGAATGGTCCTTTCTATTTTATCATCAAACATATCTTCAAAAGATATTTCTTCGATGTTTATAGATCTTTTACCTACAATAGAAAGGTTATCCAAAAACTCTATTAAATCAGGCACTACTACTAATGATGCCATATGATCTCCACCTATACGATCAGGCATAATAACATTATCTGCACCAGCTAATCGTATTTTCTTATAAGAAGCATCTTGAGAAGCTCTACTAATTATTTTGAGTCCTTTATTAATTTGTCTGGCAGAAAGCACGATAAACAGGTTATCTGCATCTTCTGGCAATGTGCATATTAAACAATCAGCTTTCCTTACTCCTGCTTCTGTTAACACTTCATCTTCTGTAGCATTACCTTTTAGAAAAAGCAGGTTTTCATTTTGATACCTTTCTATTACGGCTTCGTCTTTTTCTATAATAATAAATGGTTTATTGTATGCTAACAATTTGGCAGCAGCTTGTTTACCATTACGACCATAACCTATAATAATAATATGATTCTCAATGTGATTTATCATTTTTTGTGTTTTTCGATATTGAACTCTTCTAGGATCATTTTTACTTACAATATACTCTGTTATTACAGATACCGAATATGCAAATATGGCTACACTAGTAGAGATAAGAAATACAGTAAATAACTTTGCATTATCATCTAAAGGCTGAACTTCTCCAAAACCTACAGTAGACAAGGTGATAACTGTCATGTATAAAGCATCAACCCAGGAATAATTTGAAAAAAACCGAAACCCTAGTACCCCGATAGCAACTACTATAATTAATAAAATTAATGCAATATATATTTTTGGTATTCCCCATCTATATCTCTTTTTCATAGATCAAATACTGAAGTTCGTTTAGTATAAACCAAATCTTTTAATTTTAACCAAAATGCTAGGTTAAGGTATATTACAAAACCTAAGCCTACGGTAGCAAAAGTTAAATAAATAAAGAACAAACGCACATTTTTAGCTCGCATCCCCAACCTATCGGCTAACCTGGAGGAAACATAAAACCCGTTACGTTCTAAAAATTGTCTTAGATTATAAAGCATATCGCAAAATAAATATATTATCCTAAATTCTATTCACCATTTAATAAATAATTCCCGATTGCACATTTTAAACATGCTTTTTGATCACAATATGTATTTTTGAGTTGGATCATTGCTTGAGAATGCATCGCATTTTCAATTGGTACTTTTAAGTCCGCAAAATTGCTAATAATACTATTTTTTTCAAAAGGCAATTTAGAAATTAATTCAAAAATATCTTCTTCGGGATTTTGCCCCATACTTCTGGCATAAACAAATTTCATGGGAATAATTGTATTAATCAACAACAAATCAATAAATGATTTTGTTAGTTTTTTCTTTCTTGTTTTTGACTCTTTTTCAAAAGTATAATGGTTTTGCCAAAACTCACTTGTTTCTACATTGAAAAGAGTATAAAAATCATCTATCGTATTGCTATTAATTACTTTGCTGAATAGTTGGTGGTTTTTAAAATACAACATTGCCAACTGAGCTAATCGTATTGTTGGAAAATTAGATGGTCTTAGTCTAAAAAAATGTAATGGTTCTACTCCATTGGTATTTAATTTAAATTTATTTTTCAAAAACCTATACTCTTTCTTTAAGGTATTGAAATACTCTCCTTCAGTATTAATCTCCAGGAAACCTGCCTGACCAAAAAACAATGCTTCTATTTGTCCCAGGTGATCTGTGCATTTTCTAAGTACTGCAAAATCTATTGAGTTTGCTATACTCAGAAAAGCAATTCCGTTTGTTTTCAAGCCAAAATTTTTGGACAGTAGTCTAAACAATACAGCTTCCCAATTATTCGCAGAATCTTCTAAAAGCTCTAAAATTAAAGTTGATTTTTTCTCTAGCCGCTCTAAATACAATCTTTCCTGCCAATTCGAAAGCATAAAATCCGAAACTTCTGGAAGCTGTTTGTCACAACTAATCCATTGTTGAGCATTTTTATCGAAGAGTTTCTTATAACGAACCAATAGCTCTTCTTTTACATACTCTTTAAGTTGTAGTGTAGGTATAATCGAGTTATCATTTCTATAAACCTCTACATCATCTTCCCAAACGACATGAAGAATTACATTATCATATGCAGGGTCATTCTCATGGTTATGAACGTACCAATCACTTGATTTAATATGTACCTCAACATTTCCTGCCCATTTCTGTCCTTGGATAATGAGTCTTGCATTAAAAAAATCAGGTCCAGAGTTTTCTACATTATGAGTCCCTACTTGTTGAAGTATAAGTTCCTCATGTTTTGTTGTCTTAAGATTGGTAAATCCAAATTTTTTGTATTTCCAAAGGTATTGCAAAAAATCCTCAGTCATATATTCTATCTCTTGTTTATAATTATCAGACCTACCTGCAGATAAACAGGTGGAATTAGCTATTAAATATTTCGGGTAGGATAGAAAATAAGGAGAATAGCTTTTCTAAAATTTGGCCATGAAAATACTAAATTTTATTAGAATACTGTAAGCTCTTTTGAATACCATTGACTAATCCTCAAAATCAGTATATAAAATGACCAACATTCTAAAATCTATTTTCATATCTGTTTTTCCTGTAATTGCTCTTTACTTTGCTTTTGACAGTTTTACACATCTTGTTAACCATGGTGTATCTTATAGATATATCGGAAACCTAATTATTTCGGTTTCTATCGTAACACTCTTTATTTTGATTTTCATAAAACCAGTTGCAAGAACTGATGCCAATCTAAAAAAATACACACTTCCAATAGCTATTGGTTTTTTAATTAGCTTACTATTTGGGGGTGTTATTGAACAAGATTTGAACGGATTCCTACCAGCGATCGGTTTATTTTTAGGGTGGATATTATATATAAAATGGTACTCTACTTTTAGGAATAGAGAAAAAAACACAGTTATTAAAGTTGGTAATCAATTACCAGAGCTTAAATTGCAGGATACAGAAAAAAACAATGTAAACACCTCTAAATTTATAGGCAATCCATCAATTTTTCTATTCTATCGTGGGAATTGGTGTCCATTATGTATGGCGCAAATAAAAGAAGTTGCTTCACAATATAAAGAACTCGAAAAAAGAAATGTAAACATTATCCTTATTAGCCCCCAACCTCATAAACAAACCAAATCTCTTGCAAAAAGATTTGGATTAGATTTCAATTATCTGGTAGATCAAGGAAGTGAAGTTGCTAAGCAATTACAAATTTTTTCTAAAAACGGACTCCCTATGGGATTCCAGGCGCTAGGATATAATAGTGATACCGTATTACCAACTGTAATCATAACCAATAAAGAGGGGCAAATAATCTTTGTAGATCTCACTAATAATTATAGAGTGCGACCAGAACCAGAACTATTTTTAAAAATTCTTGATCATCATGTACTTTAACTCAAAATTAACTAACATTAGTTAGTACCCCCTAAAAAAAGAAGGTTAGATTTGTTATTTACATGAAAAACACAAACTAACTCCTCCTAAATAGTACGATTACCTCATAAAATTCTTAAAATCAAGTTAATTTTACTCAAAAATGTACTATTGGTAATGTTTTATGTATTAATGGAAAACTCAACCACAAATTCATTTCTTTACTTTGTTGTGAATTAAAGGGAAAATTAATTCATTCAAAAAATATTACGATTACAAAACCCTAAGCTAAGTTGAGTTTGTGTTAGGTTATTGATGGTTGCCTTTTGGCAACCATCTTTATTTTTACACCTATTCAAATAAAGAAATCAGAATTTGATTTTCACATATTACATGTTTATATCAGGGTAGATATCGAACTTATTAAAAAATGCTTTTTTAAATTTTGAAGAATTAGAATAATTAAGTGTATCCATTACTTCGCGTATTGATAATCCTTCTCCGATAATCATGTTATATGAAATTTCTAGTCGCTTATTATTAAAAAATTCTAATGGAGTCTGATTATGAATTTCTTTAAACATATTAAAAAAATTCGTGCGACTCATATGTGCCATTGCAGCTAATTGATCAACTCCTACAAAAGGCTCTTTAAGATTGTTCTTAAGATAATCACTTACTTTATAAATATTACCAACTTGCCCACAATTAATATTAAAAGGATTGCTCTCCGTCTCCCATTTTAATACATCTTTCCAGAAAGTTTCTAATAACCGAATACCTCGAGCAATAAAATAAAGATAGTTCTCTACTTTATCTATATCCGGTTGTACGATCTGATCAAAAAGATTTGATTGCTTATAAGAAAGATAAAACTTATTAATATGCTGGTGAGAATAGCGAATATAATTATCAAGTTTCTCTGCCATATCGCTATTTTTTATAAAAAAAGGCTGGGTGTACGAACTTTTTAATACAATCATAGTCGATTTTATTTCTGCTCCTTTTGGAATAAATATTTGTTCTCCCTGTCGAGCATCCATACATCTCATATTACCTGGAGTATAGCTGTCAGAATATCGACTTACAATCTGATCTTTCTCTAACTGATGATCTAAAGCATATTTCCTAAAATGAAGTATAATATCCTTTTCTTCTATAGGCCTTCTTACATATTCAATATCCGTATTAGCTTTATAATTATTTATAAGAAGAAAGACTTCCGGAGATATTTTATAATACAATAAATACCCTTCTCCAATTTCTGAAGGAAAATAAATTCGCCCCTTAGAACTATTCGGACTTAATTTAGATCTAAAATAGTCACTTAGCTTGTCTATATTAGAAAAATCAAACAAATACTTACACATACAACCCTTATTTTACACTTATCATCTTTAGTCTACATAGATGTATTCCTGGTGACCTATAAAAAGATAAACAAAACCCCTTTATTAGCCTACAAAAAAAGCCGATAGAGGGGGTGAATTATTATTTAAATATAAGAATTTATTTTATATGACTAATAACATCATACTTTGTAATGATATGGTGCTTTCCGTTTTCTAAGGTAACTAAAACAGCAGAACTTCCATTTTTAATAAGCTTGGATATCTCATCAAGTGAAGTTTTAGCATTTACAATCGGGAAAGGATTTTTCATAACATCTTTGATTGGTGTACTTCCTGTATTTTTATCATCCAAAAAGGCCGTAAAAAGAGCACTTTCATCTACAGAACCAACAAATCCATCACTATCAACTACTGGTATTTGTGAAATTTTAAATTTACGCATACGCTCGATAGCATGTGATACCAGTTCTTCTGTTTTAACAGTAATCAAGGGTTTTTCGATATGATTTTTCACTAAATCATCGGCTGTATATACTTCTTCATCCAGAAAACCTCTTTCCCGCATCCAATCATCATTAAACATTTTCCCTACATACCTACTACCATGATCATGAAATAAAACAACGACAACATCATCCTTGGTAAAATGTTTTTTTAATTGAAGTAATCCTTTTATAGCTGCTCCTGCACTATTACCTAAAAACATTCCTTCTTCTTTTGCAAGTTTTTGAGTATATACTGCCGCATCTTTATCTGTTACCTTAGTAAACCCGTCGATAACAGAAAAATCTACATTTTTTGGCAAAATATCTTCCCCAATCCCTTCTGTGATATAGGAATAAATTTCGTTTTCATCAAAAATCCCAGTTTCATGGTATTTTTTAAATACAGAGCCATAGGTATCTATTCCCCAGATCTTAATATTTGGATTTTTTTCTTTTAGATATTTTCCCACACCAGATATAGTACCTCCGGTACCTACTCCAACAATAAAATGTGTTATTTTACCATCTGTTTGTTTCCAAATTTCGGGTCCAGTACTTTCATAATGTGCCAGCGCATTTGAGGGGTTATCATACTGATTAACATACCAGGAATTTGGAGTTTCTTCTGCCAATCTCTTAGAAACCGAATAATAAGATCTTGGGTCATCCGGTTCTACATTAGTTGGGCAAACCATTACCTTTGCTCCTACAGCTCTAAGAATATCCATTTTTTCCTTAGACTGCTTATCTGCCATCACACAAATCAGCTTATACCCTTTTATGATAGCTACCAAGGCTAATCCCATTCCTGTATTTCCTGATGTACCCTCTATAATGGTTCCTCCTGGCTGTAATCGACCATCTGCTTCTGCGTCTTCTATCATTTTTAAAGCCATCCGATCCTTTACAGAATTCCCGGGATTAAAAGTTTCATATTTAGACAACACCAAAGCATCTACATCTTTCACCAGTGTATTCAGTTGAACCAAAGGTGTATTTCCAATGGTTTCTAGTATGTTTTTTGCGTATTCCACTCGTTATAATTTACAACCTCATAAGGTATTTCAACATGCCAAAGATACGATCTAGATTATCGATTGGCAATTTTTAAGAAAGCAATAATAGATTATTGAAAACGGATTGACTTGGTTGGTGATATCTTAGCAATAATATATGAAGGAATCAGTAACATTAACAAACACAATAACATTGTTCCTATATTAAGGAACACAATATACCCTATATCAATATAAACTGGTGCGGTACTTACATAATATGTTTCTGGATTAAGTCCTACAACCCCATATTGCTCTTGTATAAGGAGTAAGCCTATACCAATAAGATTACCCCAAAATAATCCTCTCAGAATCAAATATGAAGCATTATAAAGAAATACTTTTCTTATGCTCCAATCACTAGTTCCTAAAGCTTTCAAAATCCCAATCATAGGTGTTCTTTCTAAAATTAAAACCAATAAAGCAGTAATCATATTGATTCCAGCAACCAAAATAATGATTCCAATAATTCCAATAATATTAAGGTCGAATAATTTTAACCACTCGAAGATTGTAGCGTATTTTAATGAGATTGTCTGGCTATCCAAGGTAGAGGGGATATTTTCATAGATTTCCTGTCCTTTTTTATCGATTTGATCAAAATCATCAATAAAAACTTCAAAATTACCAATCTCATCTGGTTTCCATTTATTCATTTTTACTACATGCCTGATGTCTGCAAAAAGGAAAGTTTCATCAAACTCTAAAAATCCTGAATTATAAATCCCAACAATCTCAAAGGCTCTTATAAAAGTTTTTGAAGTTGAAGTTGTATTTTTCTTCAAAAAATAAGTAATCACTTTATCTCCAACACTAAATCCTAAACGATTTGCAATATGTGAAGACAATAAAATCTCTTCATTAAGCGCTTTTGTAAAATCAGGTATTCTTCCTTCTACAAGATATTCTTTAAAAGAATCCCATTTATAATCTTTACCCACTCCTTTAACGACCACACCATCAAAATCAGATACTGTGCGTATAAGTCCCATCTTGGTTGCTACCCCTTGCATATGAACAATTCCTTCAACTTCAGAAAACTCAGGGTAGAACTTTTGATCAGAAGATATCGGTATAAGAGATTCTACACTACTATTATTATCAAAACTAGAAATTAATATATGTCCATTAAATGCAGCAACTTTTTCTCTTATTTTACGTTGTAGTCCTACGCCAGTAGCTACCGTAATTAACATCATGATCATACCAATAGCAATAGCAAAAATTGCAATTTTTATAATTGGAGTTGAAATGCTACTTTTATGTTCCTTACCTTTGATGAGGCGTTTGGCAATAAAATACTCGAAATTCAAGCTTAACTATGGTTTTTGTTAGAAATGCATTCAAAAATACATTTTTATTCCTTTTCATAATTTTTATTTCTTGTGTAAGTGGAATAAAAACAACTTTACCCCCTCCTTCAATAAAAATTGAAAATTCAATTTCTACAGCATATATTGCTCAAGATACTACAAAAATTCAAAATCCTATTATAGTTGGAGCTAATCTTACCGATGATTATATTCCGATTTTAGAGAATAAAAAAGTAGCTATAGTAGGAAATCAAACTTCTGTTATCTTTAAAGATAGTATAACGAATCAAAATTATGTGCATCTTGTCGATTCTTTACTATCTCGAAATATTAAAATCCAGAAAGTATTTGCTCCAGAACATGGTTTCAGAGGGAAAGCTGATGCAGGAGAATTAGTAGCTGATAGTAAGGATATCAAAACTGGACTTCCTATTTTTTCTCTACACGGAAAAAACAAAAAACCATCTAAAGAAGCTTTATCCAATATAGATATCGTTGTTTTTGACATTCAAGATGTAGGAGTTCGGTTTTATACTTATATTTCGACATTACATTATGTAATGCAGGCTTGTGCAGAAAACAATATTCCTATTTTAATATTAGATCGGCCTAATCCTAATGCGCATTATATCGATGGTCCTATGCTTGAATCTGAGCATTCAAGTTTTCTGGGGGTACATCCAATACCATTAGTTCATGGTATGACTATTGGGGAATATGCAAAAATGGTAAATGGCGAAGGTTGGTTGGGAAAAGATTTAACCTGTGAGATCAATATTATTCCTGTTAAAAACTACACTCATACTGCTTCATATAGTTTACCAATACGACCTTCACCCAATTTACCTAATGATAAAGCTATCAATTTATACCCTAGTCTTGGTTTTTTTGAAGGTACAACCATAAATGCAGGTCGTGGTACCGAAACACAGTTTCAAATTTTTGGTTCTCCCGACTTAGCTATAGAAAAATATGATTATGCATATATCCCTAAACCAAATTTTGGCTCTAAATATCCTAAACACAGAGGTGAAGTATGTTATGGAAAAGATTTAGGAAAAAATAAGCAATTAGATTCTATAAATCTGGAATGGTTAATTAACGCTTATAACAATACCACTGTTAAAGAAAAATTTTTTAACACTAAATCGTTCACTATTCATGCAGGAACAAAAAAACTACAAAAGCAGATTGAACAGGGTCTCACTTTTCAAGAAATTAGAAATACTTGGGTAGAAGGGCTCCAAAAATTTAAGATTATGAGAGAACAATACCTCATCTATCGATAATATTTGCAAATCATAAAAACCCCATTTTCAGGGGTATTAACGAGCAGAAGAATTAATACATTTGCTTATGTTAAGATTTTTACTAAAACTATTTACGGTTTTTTTATTTTTTTGTTCAATTGGTTTATATGCACAAGTGAAAGAGAAAGAAACACCTTTATCTCACTCAGAGTCAAAAACATATACAGCCCAGGAAAAAATAATCTCTCAAGCATTCCAAGATCTTGATACAAAAAAAGATAGAACAGCTTATATTATAAGTCATAAAATCTTAAAGGAAACCAAATACAGAAAAATAAAATTACAAGCTTATATAAATCTCGGAGTTTATTTTAATGAAAGAAATTTGGGAGATTCTGCTTTATTCTACGGAAACAAGACATTACAAATCATTGGTAAAAGAAATGATTCAATCTTCATACAAGGAAAATCATTTGCATATAATATAATAGCGCTTTCATATGCTCACAAAGGCCTATTTGAAGAGGCCAAAAAGTGGCATTTAAAAGGGTTAGAGATCGTCAAAAAATTTAAGACAAAAAGGCAATATTATGTAAAATTACATAATTTGGCAATGATGGAACTCAAACTGGGCAACTATGATGATTCAATAAAGCTTTTTAAAACTTGTTTGGAGTATAAAGAAAAGCCGGATTTTACATTTATGATTTATAATAATCTTGCCAATGCATATGCTTCTAAAGATAATTATAAAGTTTCGATGTCTTACTTAAAAAAATCTCTTGATTTTTTCAAAAACAAAGAAGCTTCGAGAATAAAAACTTCAATTTTACAAAATATAGGTGCTTTATATCACCTTATGGGAGATTACGACAAAGCTATTGAGTATTATTATAAAGCATATCCTATAGCCAAGGAAACAGAATTTCATAGAGCACTTATTGATATCCTAACTAATATCGGTTTAGTTTATCAAGATAAAAAAAAATATAGTGAAGCTAAAAAATCTTATGATGAAGCCTTATCTATTTCAGAAAAGTTAGGCTTTCTTGATAAACAGATTATAATATATAATAATCTCAAAGAAGCTGCTGTAACTCAGAAAAATTATAAAGATGCCTATTTGTGTCTTAAAAAAGAGATAAAGATCAAAGATTCAATAAGTAAATTACAAAAGAGCAAAGATCTTAATGAACTAGAAGTGAAATTTAATACTCTTCAAAAAGAAAAAGAAATAAAAGTCCTGCAAGTTGAAAATGCAAATCGAAAATTGGATTTAGGAAATCAAGAAGAAGCAATCAAAAATCTTAAATTACAACAAGAGATTGAAAAAAAAGAAACTCAGAACAAGATTTTATCTTTTCAGAATGCTTCAGAAAAAAAACTTAATGAGATTAGATTGCTAAAAAAAGATCAAGAGATTCAAGAATCTAAATTAGCCAGACAAAAAAGTATTAAAAATAGTATCTTGTACTCTTTTTTGGTTCTTCTTATCCCGGTTATTGGTTTATTGTTTACATACTATCAAAAACTTCAGGCTCAGAGTGAATTAAATAAAAAACAAGAAGAAATAAGTGAACAAAAAATTTCTTCTCTAATAAAAGATCAGGAGTTAAAACTAATTAAAGCGTCTATTAAAGGTCAGGACAAAGAAAGAAAACGTATTGCGTTGGAGTTACACGACAGTATCGGTGGTAATCTTGCTGCTATAAAGTTACAATTGAATAACACTGTACTTAATGGAAATAGAAAAACAATAACAACAATTAACAACCAATTAGATGACACTTATGAGCAGGTGCGTAACTTATCACATAACTTAATACCTAAAAAATTTAGTAAAAATAACTTTTGTGATGTACTTGAAGAGTATTTTAATAATATTGGTGGTACGACTAGTCTAAGTACTTTTTTTGTGGCATACCCAAGAACAGAAATTGATCTTTTAGACGAAACCTTGCAAATCGAAATTTTTAAAATTGTTCAGGAACTTATTACCAATACTATCAAACATGCCAAAGCCACTTCTGTAGAACTTCAATTAAATCTGGTAGAAAATATGATAAATGTACTATTCGAAGATAATGGTATTGGTTTTAACGCAAAAAACAAGGCTACTGGACTTGGTTTTGAGAATATTAAAAATCGATTAAAAAAAATATCTGGTACTTTTCATATTGATTCCAGAATTAATAGAGGTACTATTATAGATATAGAAGTTCCAGCATTAACAGCAATTAACGGTAAAGTAAGCTATAGATCCTAGACTACCTATTGGTAAACAGGATTAGGGTTGTGTATAGCAAATTTCATCTAAACCTAATTACAAAAATAATAAACCAATGAAATATAATTTAATAATTGCAGATGACCATAAAATGTTCTTGGATGGTTTACTAAGCATTCTTAACTCAGAAAAAGAATACAATATTTTATTAACTGCCAAAGATGGTAAACATATTGCAAAATACCTGGAAATTAATCCTGATGAAAAAATAGACCTTATTATCACCGATATTTCTATGCCTGAATTAGATGGTATTTCTCTCAATAAAATTATAAAGGAAAGAAAAAAACCTACTAGAACATTGGTAGTTAGTATGCATAACGATGCAGACATGATTGATAACCTTATTGAACATGATGTAGATGGTTATGTGCCAAAAAATGCTGAAAAAGAAGAGCTGCTAAAAGCTATAAAAACCATACTTAAAGGAGAAAAGTATTTTTCAAAGGAAATAAAAGATATTTATCTGGAAAACAAATTCTCTAAGAAAAAGCAAGAAGAAATTAAATTAACACAAAGAGAAATTGATGTTATTACTTTAATAGCACAAGAATTTACTACTCAAGAAATTGCAGATCAATTATTTTTGAGTAAACATACCATCGAAAGTTATAGAAAAAATCTTATTGCTAAACTTAATGTTAGAAATCTGGCAGGATTAACCAAGTATGCTTTAAAAATGAAGTATATAAAACCTTAAATATAATTTAGGCTTGTATAACGAAACCATATCTATAAACCTATCAGGTTTTATAGTAAAGTCAAAATTTTCTATAATAGAAAATTTTGACTTTACTATTTTTGATATTTTACTTATATCAACATAAGTATAGATTCTCTAATACTGAAGTTTACCCTTTATTCCCAAACCCCTCACCCAAACGATAACTCAAAATAATTCCGTGTGTATTATTAACCGGTGTATCTCGTAATGCCTGATTGTAATTGTATAACAATCGTAATCGATTAGAAATATAAAACCCTGCAAGAAAATTCATCGAAGAGCTTGTTCGATAACCAGCACCAATTTCTATTTTATTTTTGTAGTTCACAGTAGCATTAATATCTACCTGAATTGGTGCTCCAGAGACATATTTAACCAAAACACTGGGAGTTATTAATACTTCTTCAAAACGTGTAGCAAAAAAACGATACCCTGTATATGCATAATATGGATTCTCTAAATTAATATTATCCTCAGAAGACAAAGAATTCCCTAATAAATTAGGTGCAGAAACACCAAAGTAAATATGCTCTCGATTATATAAAACACCAGCTCCCAAAGTAGGAACAATAGTATTTATATTACTTTCAAAATTTGGATCATTAGGAATTCCCAGCGATAGCAAATCTTCATTATAAAAAATCACTCCAGCGGTAATACCAAAAGACAAAACATTAGGATTGTAAGACCACCATCTCGATCGGTTGTAATTATGATCAAAAATCAATTTATACGAATAAGCTCCAAATACATTAGTGGTTGTAGTCACTCCAACTTGATCACTTAAAACTCCTGCACCTAGCCCCATATTATTAGAACGTAATGGTGAATTGAGCGTTAATCCAAAATTTCGTGGACTGCCATCTACTTGATTCAAATATCCTCTATTTGTAATAGTGATATCAGAATCAGGATAAAAACCGGCATGAGCTGGATTAATAACCACTGTATTGTAATTATAATTTGCAAAAACCGGAGTTTGCTGGCCAAATATTGGGCACAAAAATCCTTTAGATAGTATTGCAACTATCAATATTATATATACTTTTTTCATGAATTAACGCTTTAAAACAAGGAAACCGGTTTGCTTTTTTAAGTTATGAGAACCTTCTATTTTTATATTGAAGAAATATGTCCCCTCGGGTAATTTATCTCCTCCCAAACTTCTCTTTCGATTAGCAATTCCTCTAAAAACCCTTGACGTATTATTATATCCTTCAACTTCAAAAACTATATCTCCCCATCGATTATATATCAATACTTTATTGTCAGGGTAATTTTCAATATTATAAATCTCCCAATATTCATTGATTCCATCACCATCTGGTGAAAAACCATATCGTGTTTGATCTTCTGGTTGTGCTTCTACATAAATTGTAACCGTATCTTCTTCAATACATCCCTGATCACTTGTAAAAAGAACCGTATAGGTTGTCGTTTGATTTGGACTTGCTACAGGATTAGCAATATTAGCATTGGTAAGACCAGTTGAAGGTGTCCAAACATATGTTCCATTATCAGAAGCGATTGCATTTAACTGTATTTCCTGCCCTTGTGTAATTTCTTGATCTTCCCCTGCTTTTATAGTACATATTACAAGGTCGTCATTATCTTCTATAACAACATCTTGCGCTGTAGTCGTTCCAAGGGTAATACCTGTAGATGGATTACTAATCGTTAGTGTAGCTGTTTCTGTACCTTCTACAAGAGCATCATCAACAATAGTAAAAGTTACTGTACTTGTAGTCATCCCATCAGGAATAGTAATAGTCGTATTACTTAAGGCAAAATCTGAAGCCGTAATTCCTACTCCTGTGGCAGCAATATCAATAGTCTGAGCGCCTACAACGGCTATCGAAGAAGTAGCTGTAACTGTTATTACTGTCCCTGCTGCTTCTGTACCTGTATCTGTTGAAACAGAAAGATTGACTGTAGGGATAGGTGCTGAATCATTATCTGTAATAACAACATCTTGCGTTGTAGTCGTTCCTAGAACAATACCTGTAGATGGATTACTAATCGTTAGTGTAGCTGTTTCTGTACCTTCTACAAGAGCATCATCTAGAACCGTAAAAGTTACTGTACCTGTGGTCATCCCATCAGGAATAGTAATAGTCGTATTACTTAAGGTGAAATCTGAAGCGGTAATTCCGGTTCCTGTGGTAGCAAGATCAATAGTTTGAGCACCTACTACAGCTGAAGAAGAAGTAGCCGTTACCGTTATTACTGTACCAGCAGATTCTGTACCTGCATTTGATGAAACTGAAAGGTTAACTGTAGGGATAGATGCTGAATCATTATCTGTAATAACAACATCTTGCGTTGTAGTCGTACCTAGAGCAATACCTGTAGATAGATTACTAATCGTTAGTGTAGCCGTCTCTGTCCCTTCTACAAGAGCATCATCTAGAACCGTAAAAGATACTGTACCTGTGGTCATCCCATCAGGAATAGTAATAGTCGCATTACTTAAGGTGAAATCTGAAGCTGTAATTCCTACTCCTGTGGTAGCAAGATCAATAGTTTGAGCACCTACTACAGCTGCCGAAGAAGTAGCTGTAACTGTTATTACTGTCCCTGCTGCTTCTGTACCTGTATTTGACGAAACTGAAAGACTCACTGTAGGGATAGGTGCTGAATCATTATCCGTAATAACAATATCTTGCGTTGTAGTTGTTCCTAAGGTAATACCTGTAGACGGATTGCTAATCGTTAATGTTGCCGTTTCTGTACCTTCTACAACAGTATCATCAACAACAGTAAAAGTCACTGTACCTGCGGTCATACCATCAGGAATAGTAATGGTACTATTACTTAAGGTAAAATCTGAAGCCGTAATTCCTACTCCTGTGGCAGCAAGATCAATAGTTTGAGCGCCTACTACAGCTGCCGAAGAAGTAGCTGTAACTGTTATTACTGTCCCTGCTGCTTCTGTACCTGTATTTGACGAAACTGAAAGACTCACTGTAGGGATAGGTGCTGAATCATTATCCGTAATAACAACATCTTGCGCTGTAGTCGTTCCAAGGGTAATACCTGTAGATGGATTACTAATCGTTAGTGTAGCTGTTTCTGTACCTTCTACAAGAGCATCATCAACAATAGTAAAAGTTACTGTACCTGTGGTCATCCCATCAGTAATAGCAATAGTCGCATTACTTAAAATGAAATCTGAAGATGTAATTCCGGTTCCTGTGGTAGCAAGATCAATAGTTTGAGCACCTACTACAGCTGCCGAAGAAGTAGCCGTTACCGTTATTACTGTACCAGCTGCTTCTGTACCTGTATTTGACGAAACTGAAAGGGTTACTGTAGGGGTAGGGCTAAGTGTTCTTACATTATCTATATGATAAATTTCCCCTTGATTTCCCACACCATCTTCTAAGAATAGATATACATCATATGTAGTACCAGCTGCTAGTGAAGAAATTGTTTCTTCGACATCTGTATTGGCAATATTCATTAGAAAATTTCCATTTGTAGTCGCTCCGGTTCCATTTAGAATATTATCATGATCTGGAGTTCCAGAAAAATTACCTGGATAAACAACATAATGTATCGTTCCTGTTTCTGGTCCATTAACAACCAGTGTAAATCCAGATATAGTTTCATCAATTGCTTGAGGGTATCCAGTATTTAATGGTATTGCATAATGATCTCCACCAAAAATCACATATGCTTCTCCAGTTCGTTCTGTACTTCCTTCCGGTATTTCATTGGGGCTCCCAACGATAAAGTCAGCAATCCCATCCCCATTAACATCACCATCACCACTTACAGGCCTTCCAATATTAGATGTTCTAAGGCCAGGAATAACAAATCCATTAGTCCCGTCAAGAGTACTTTCATCTATAGGGTCAGGAAATCCTGTAGTACTTCCAAATATGACATAGGCATCATGGTCTAATCCTCTTCCCCCATAACAAGCTATAAAGTCATTAATTCCATCCTTATTTACATCCCCTACTGAAGCTGAAGTCAAAAATCCAGGAATTCTAAACCCAAGAGTATTATCTTCAATACTACTTAATGGTATATAAGAAGGAAAACGTGGTTCAGTTCGTTCTTTCCCAAAAATTGCACTTTGTTCTGAGAAAAAATCATCAACTCCATCACTATTAATATCACCCAAAGTTCCTGTAAATACCAGAAAACCACCTCCCGAGTTATCAATAGCAAAACCATTTGTTCCATCCAGAGTATTCAAATCCTCTAATGGGTCAAAAGATGCTCTTCCATAAAGTAAACGTGTCCTTTGTCCTCCTGTTGCCAGAGTTCCTCCACTAGACCATTCTCCTATTATGATGTCATTATAGCCATCTTGATTAATATCTCCTGCTCCTCCAACTTTAAAGCCAGCTCTTGAGCTACTAAATGAACTGGTTCTAAAACCATTTATTCCATCTAACCATGAAAGATCAATACTTAAAGGGAAATTTTCTGATCTTCCAAATACAATTCCAGCACTGACTGAAAAAAAACTTGGGTGTCCTATAACAAAATCATTTCTACCATCACCATTCACATCTCCAAGAGCTCTAATTTCACTTCCTCGCATTTCAATTCTAAAACCATTTATTCCATTAATATCATTAATATTTGATTCAGCATCAAATGGGTCTCCAATAGGTTTTCCATATATTACTAAAGCGATTCCTGAAGCGCGAATAATCAAATCATCAATTGAATCCCCATTAATATCTCCTACTCCTTCAACAGAACTCCCCATTCGAGTACTGCCAACTATTCCTTTAACAACAAATCCATTAGTCCCGTCAAGAGTAGTAATATCAAATGTAGCAGGAAAACCAACATTTGTCCCAAAAATAATATATGCAGCACCAGCTAGATCTAATCCATCAATATCTGCATTATTCACTCCAATGCCAATGTCCTCGAAGCCATCACTATTAATATCTCCAATGAAAGTAGTTTCAGCCCCAAACTGAGATTCTGGATCAATCCCCGGTATTCTAAACCCGTTAATACCATTAAGAGTAGTAGTATCAAAACTTGCCGGGTATAACTGCTGGGCAAAACTATTGCTATTTATAAAGTAATAGATTGTACACAGTACTATATATGATAAAGTCTTATTATTCCTTTTTATATTTCTCATCCTTGAAAAAAAATGTTTATGACAAAACTATATTTTCCATTAGAATTAATACTCACTATAAGTAGGGTTTTACCACATGTAAACGTCCCCCTGTTTTCAGGGTATGCTTTTTCACTAGAAAAGGTGTTTCCATCCTGATGCTTCTCTCTCATCTTTGTACTGTGATTTTATGGTCTTCAAAACAAGTATCAAAAACATAGATATAAGAAGTCATTTATAAAATCACAAAAGAAAAAATAAGTACTAACCCTTTAAAACTAAAAATCATGACTTGGGGAATCACATTAATTTTATTAAGTATTATAGCAGTACCATCATTATTATTATCTAAAAAACCAAATGCAAAAGAGCTTTTAGAAAAAATCGAACCATATCAAGGTTGGATTGGGCTTATATTTTGTTTCTGGGGTGTATGGGGAGTAATCAGTTCTATCTTAGGTATAGGTTGGTTAGCAACATTTCCTATTAGATGGTCAGTTTATTTAGCAGGAAATGCGATAGAAGCAATCCTAGGTTTCATGTTAGGCTTTGGTATGATCAATAAACTTGTATTATCCAAAAATGAAGCAGCCAAAGAAAAAGCTAACCAGTTAAGAGAAAAATTAGCACCTAAACAAGGTAAACTAGGAGTTTTAGGTTTAATCATAGGTGCTTTGATGATCGTGTTATCATTTTTACCTTACTAGAGAAAGTATAAGCTATACAAAACCGCAAACCGTTCATTTTCATTAAAAAAACAGATAATTACATCTGTAATTTCTTAGAAAAACTAAACACTATGATCATATTTGGAACAGGTTCTTCAACTATTCAACCTAAAAAATTAGAAGGAGGGAATTGCCCGTATTGTAATACAGAAAATAATATGTGGATACAGGGATATAAAAAATATGTTCATGTGTTTTGGATACCATTCTTTCCCATCGGAAAAAAAGTATACTCAGTTTGCGGTCATTGTAAAGGAGCATTTGAAAAAAATGAGATACAAAGTCAGGAATTGATACAGAGTTTTGAATATTCAAAAAATAATGATATCAAAACTCCATGGTATCACTTCATAGGGTTAGCCATTTTATTAACAGGTATTTCTTTACTTACCATTCTATCTTATTTAAGGTAAAATCTAGATAAACCAAAAAAATATTTACGAAATGAAAAAAATCGTTTTTATAATACTCCTAACAGTTACATCTGTTATATCGCAAGAAAATACTAAAACTATAACGATAATAGGAGAAGCCAATAAGCAAATAGAAGTTAATACCTATTCTCTTACCATTTCGCTAAAGCAAATTGTTGCAGATGGATATCAACAACTCGAACCCAAAAGCTTATCACAGGTTAAACAATTATACAGTGATAAGTTAAAATCCATAGGAGTTGATTTTAGTAAGTTTCAAAAGAATGTCCTCTATCAGCTGTATTCTTCTTACTCACAAGTAAGTGAAATTTCGCATTACAATTATGTAACAACTTCTGAAGAAGAGATGGTAGAAATCATTAAACAGAAGATGAATGGTTTAACAATCATACAGGTCGAAGCAAAAGCCAAAGAAAAAAATAATACAGAATTGGCTGCTTTAACACACACTGCAATTGAAGACGCTAAAGTGAAAGCTAAAAAAACTGCAGATCTTCTCAATAAAAAATTAGGGCATATTATAAAAATTGAAAACCCTAATTCTAGAACGCAATACATAAATATGTATAAACCAGATGAAATACAAAAACATCTTGTAACCGTAACCTTTACAATTGAATAATAAAAAAGTGTGTAACACAAATTAGTTAATAAATTAAAATCATAAAAATGAAAACAAAAATTTTAGCCTTAGTCTTAGTCATTGCTCTTGGAAGCAGTTTCAACACTCAAGCACAAAAACTAAAGAAATTTGGCGGTTTAACCGAAAAAAAGATTGGACCTAAAACTATAAAAGTGCCTTATACAGATATTGTATCTTATATGGGATATGCCTCTCCTGGTAACGAAGATGAAGTAAAAGACGGTAAGAAATTCTATTACATTTATGTATGGGTTCCTGCTGTTGCTCCAGAACTAGGTGTGAGAATGATGTCACCTGTAGGAAAAACTAAAATCAAAAAAGCAATAAAATCAGCAGCATATACAGAAAATGCAAAGTCAACTGATTATTTTGACACCTATATTACTTTAGAACGTTCAGATATCGTTAGTAAAGATAATATTAACGAGGGTGCAGTAAAAAGTGCTAACTGGGTTACCTTAGAGCGTAACGATGACAGCGGTGAGATGCCAAAGCAACCAAGTGGAAGCAGTTATAACTCTCTATTAAGATATAAAAGTGAAGCAAGTGATCCTCTTAAAGCACTAACTGTTGGATTGTATCGTATCGGTTTTACTACATACAAAACTGGTGAGGTAAAAGGTACTTTTCTAGCAGAAGTTGCGGCTCCTATCAAATTACCAGGAGTAGTAATGGCAAAAACTATCGAAGACTTAAAAAAGGGGCTATAAAACGTAAATTGGAATAGTAGCACCTACGGTTATTCCTATGTTTTTTAGACCAAAAAATATGGGAATAACCTCTTTTTTTTTAGTCTTCTCTCTAAACCACCAATTTTAAGATGCAAGAAAACGATAAACAAAATTCTAAAGAAGAAAAAAAAAATCTTCTCGATGATATTCTGGCCAACGCGCTCTCTTCTACAAAAAAATATAAAAAGACAAATGCAGGTCTTGAAACCAAAAAATGTAAAAGCTGCGGAGCAGCAAGACCAGAAGACACAGATCTAAAATATTGTGATTTCTGTGGAGACCAATTCTACTAAAAAAATCTTTTAAAAATATGTCATTCAGTGAAACACAAAACAGATGGGACGGTTTCCTTAAAAAAATCAAAGATCGATTCGAGGAGATATTGGAGAAAACAGAAGCTGTATTACCACTGTTATTTGAAGCCACCGATTTTGAAACTACTACATTTCATAACGCCTGGCAAGGAATCTATTCTCAAGCCAATGAGCTTATCTGGAAAATAGACAGTACATGGGAAGATAAGGTTGAAGAAGCCTTTGAAGATGCAGGAGCAGAATTTGGTTCTAAAAAATTTATACAAGAAAGAGATAAAGGATATTTAACAAAATTTGAACTTGAACAAAAACTAAAATCCTACGAGGTTAAAATTTTCGCAGATGCTGCAAAAAAATTACTGAAAGAAGTAAAGAATACTTTATCCAAAGATTTTTGTTGTACCCAATGTCAAGCTAAACTCCCGGTAAAAGATAATTTTTTTAGATCCTATTACAGCACTTGTGAATATTGTCAGACAGTAAATACGTTCGAACCAGGAACTAAAGCCAGAAACATCGAACATTTTGCTATTCATGCTCTTGGAGAAGAGGCCGCTTTAGAATATTATCTGCATTACGAAGAACTTAAGTTTCAAAATTATATACAAGATTCAGAAACGTATGGTACCGATGAATTAACCCCTCTATATCAAAAATATGTAGAAACCTACTTAAAAAAAAGAATCGAAATCATACCAGATTATAAAGACAGGTATGAAAAAGATCTTAAAGCTAAAATTGCATTTTTAACTAACTACTAGTAATCCTAAAAGAAAAAAATATGTCAAACTCATTTAGAAGTCAATTACGTTCGGTAATCGAATGGCAAAACCCAAAACCCGAAACTCTTTTTGAAAAATGGACAGAAAACGGGGACGAAATTAAAAATGCTTCAAAATTGATCGTAGGGCCCGGACAAGGATGTCTTTTTGTATACGAGGGCAAAGTAGAAGGCGTTTTTGAAGAAGAAGGGCTTTACGATCTTAAAACGGGTAATATTCCTTTTTGGACGACCATCAAAAGTATCATGTATACCTTTGAGTCTTCCCATAAAGTAGGTATCTTTTTCTATAGAAAAGCAGAAATGCAAAATATACGGTGGGGAACCCCTTCTCCTATTACCTATAAAGATCCCGTTTATAACTTCCCTGTGGGATTAGGTTCTTTTGGTAATTTTTCTTTCAAAATTACTAAACCAGTTGATTTTTTCATCAACGTTATTGCAGGTGACGACTACTATCCTGTAAAAGCGATACAAAAAGTTATTCTATCCAGAATTACCCAACCTATCAGTGATTTTCTTGCCAACGCTTCATTTAGCTATGTAGAAATTGATAAACATCGTAATGAAATTGCAGCATTCTCTCAGAATTCGAGTGCGCAAATCTTTAATGAGCTAGGTTTTGAACTACTTGACTTTAGAATAGAAGGAACCAGTTTTGATGAAGAAACTAAAACAAGAATTGGTCGAATCACAGATATGAGTGCCGAAGCCCAGGCAATGAAAGAACTTGGGGTAAGCTACCAGGATTATCAACAACTCGAAGCATTAAAAAATATGGCAAAAAACGAAGGTGGTGGTAATATCGGTATGCAAATGGGAGCTGGACTAGGAATGGGTCAAATGCTAGGAAATATGATGAACAATCAAGGTCAACAATCTACACCTCAACAGAATACTCCTCCTCAACCTGAATCTCAACCTCAAAACGACGACCCAGTACAAAAATTAGAAAAACTTAAGAAAATATTTGATGCTGGCCTAATCGACGAACAGGAATACAAACTGAAGAAACAGGAAATATTATCTCAATTCTAAAAAACAGAAAATAAATCTTTAAAAATTATACATTATGAGTACAGTTAATGAATTACATCAAGACGTTTCAGGAAAGCAAAAAGACGAATATAGAGGGTACCTAACGATCCTAGGTCGTATGGATTGGCATAATTATGATTACACAACATGGCCATGTGCAGATCTTTCTTTTCAGGATCTTGAAGATGATGAAGATTATGATGTTTGGCCATTTAAACCAAACTTAAATGAACCACATTGGGTGGATCTTAATAACCAATTTAAGTCCGGTATCAGAAGATATGGGTATGTAAATAAACTCGAAATGCCAGAGCAGGTTCGTGAGCTTTCTCATGATGATGCTACCAATATTCTTAATGATATCAAAAACCTTAAAAATAGTGACCTTTCAGAATTTAATGATCAGATTCATGAATATGGATTCTCTGATGAAGATCATTTTTTATGGGGAATATCGTTACTAGATTCTGCTGAAGAAAAAGCATACGACGATGCTGACAACTTTTTAAAAGAGCAAAAAGCCAAGCTAGATGCTCAAATGGATACTCATATAGAAGCAGCAGAAGCTGGTGGATTATTAGATCCTATAAATGGTATTGATATGGAAACCTGGGCTGCTGCCAATGCAAAAATAGCTGGTGGTATGGATTTAGAAGAAGTACTTAAAATTGTAGGAACAGAAAAACCAATCTGGGATGAAGTATCTGCAGAATGGACTGCAAGAATGTCTCAGGATACAACTTTTGCGATTTCTAAGGTATATGGTGATGCTTTTATGAATTCGAACATTGGCAAATTTGCAGATGCAGGAACCAATCAAGAATCTGAAACTGGTTCTCCTGCCGGAAACAATGATATTTATGAAGATTTCGAACTTTATATTAAAGTTATGTGTCATCAAAATATGGGAGCGGCACAAGGAAAAGATGCTGCTTCAATCTTACAAGAATATGGACTTACAGTTACCGATTGGAGTTCTGTAGGTATGCATTGGACTCCCAAAATGGCTACAGATACTCGCATGGCATTAAAAATGGGAGAATTAATGGAAAAATATAATGCCGAATTTGCTTCAGAAAAAGCAGGAGACGACATCGATTTTTAAAAGAAAACCAAAGTTTTATGTATAGATGGCCTGAGATTCATCAGAAACCCACAACATTACATTACTTGAATGGTGAAATCGGGTCATCTTGTTTTTGAAAACAAAAATAATCATGGAAAATAATATCAAACAATTCGGAGTACATATTAAAAGTAAAGATCGTTATCTGGCATTTGTGACACTCAACAACACCAGCTTTCCAGAGTTTAAACACCTTAACAAGGTTCCATCGGTACTAAGAGAAAATGATCAAATAGAGCTTATTGTATATCTACAAAATTTTGAAAGTGGATCCCTGTTAGCACAAGTAAGAAAACTAGCTTTGGGAGGGTTTAATGAAGATATAAATTTCAATATAGAGCCTTTAGAAAAAGAAAACATGTATAAGCTTACTACCGATAAGACAATACCTGATGGCAGTTTTTTATTTATTTCGACAGGATGGAATGAAATCTTAACCGTTTTTCTTGGAGATAGTGAACAAGAAGCCATCGTTTTCTTTTCTGATACTAGTTTAAGGCCAGCATATGCTGCTGTTCCTGATCTGGAAGATGCAATTAAAGCTTTTCCTAATTCTCAGGAATTAATAGATCTATTACCAAAATGGAAAGAAATTAAACAATTAGAGCGGCAAGAATTAGAATATAAATATGTTGAAGAAGCATGGCAAAAATATCAGGAAACTGAAAAAATTTCACTAAAAATACGATACCTTAAAGATATGCAAATGGCACTTAATGGTTTTCTTGCTAATCACCCTGAAAGTAATAAATCTGAAGAATGTAAAGAAAGGCAAGGCGAAATTGACACCAAACTTCCTGAGTTAGAAAAAATGATGTGACAGCAAAAACACGATGGGTCTATTTCATATGGAAATAAGGTATTATACGCATTAACCGTTTTAATATCATATAAAGATGTAATAATAAGCTTTATATAATACTCCTATAAAATTAAAAAAAGATGAAAGCAAAAAATTTAATCTTAATCACAGTTCTTACACTAATAAGTAGTTTTAATATTTGTGCACAAAAACTAAAAGATTTTGGAGTATATATTAAAAGTAATGATGACTACATCAAATTTGTAACACTCAATAACACCAACTTCCCAGAGTTTAAAGATCTTAACAAGGCTCCATCGATACTAAGAGGAAATAATAAGGTAGAGCTTATACTATACTGGAATAATTTTAAAAGTTCATCTCTTGTAGTCAAAGCAAGAAAATTAGCTTTAGGTGGGTTTAATGAAACTATAAATTTCAGTATAGAACCTTTAGAAAAAGAAAACATGTATAAGCTTACTACTGATAAGACAATACCTGATGGCAGTTTTTTATTTATTTTGAATGGATGGGATGAAATTCTTACTGTTTTCCTTGGAGATTCTGAACAACAAGCTATCACTTTCTTTTCTGACACTAACTTAAAGCCAGCGTATGCTGCTGTTCCCGATCTTGAAGATGCGATTAAAGCTTTTCCAAATTCTCAAAAATTAGCGGATTTATTACCAAAATGGAAAGAAATTAAACAATTAGAACAACAAGAATTAGAATATGAATATGTTGAAGAAGCATGGCAAAAATACCAAAAAGCAGAAAAAATATCTCTAAAAATAAGATACCTCAAAGATATGCAAATGGCTCTCAACAATTTTCTTGCCAATCATCCCGAAAGTAATAAATCTGTGGAATGCAAGAAAAGACAAACCGAAATTAACACCAAGCTTCCTGAGTTAGAAAAAATGATGTAATATAAGGATAGCTCTTAAAAGATAATTTTTTTAAGTATAACCTCAAAACCTATATCTCTCATCTTTATATTCTGAGTTTTAGGTTTCAAAACAGGGATCAAAAAATAAGTACTAACACCTTAAAACTAAAAACCATGATTGGAGGAATCACATTAATTATATTAAGTATTATAGCGGCACCATCACTATTGCTATCAAAGACATCAAAAACAAAACAATTTTTAGAAAAAATCGAACCGTTGCCAAGCGTGATCAGATTTATGATCGGACTTCCATTCTGTTTCTGGGGTGCATGGGGTGTCATTTCGACAATTTTGAATCTAGAATGGATTACAACATTTCCTATCTGGTGGATCACCTTATTAGCAGAGAATATTATAGAAGCTGCATTAGGTTTCATGTTAGTCTTTGCCTCAATAAAAAAGTTTTTCTTATCCAAGAATAAAGCTACAAAAGAAAAAGCAAGTCAATTAAGAAAAAAATCAGCATTAAAACAAAATAAGTTAAGCGTTTTAGGAATCATTATTAGCTGCTGGAAGATTATAGCATCTTTCTTACTCTTCACATAGAATGTTCCCTATCAATTGTATATGTCTTCTCTCAGAAATAAATGATGTTTAGTACCACATTTACACAACAACTTCTAAAGAAGAGATGGTCAAAATCCTTAAACAGAAAATGAATGATCCAACAACCATACTGGTCGAGGTAACCACCAAAGAAAAAACAAGACAGAATGGACTGCTTTAACGCTCGCTGAGATTGAAGATGTAAAAACAAAAGCTCAAAAAATGGCTAATCATCCCCAAAACAATAAGTCTCAGGAATGTAAGAAAAGACAAGCCGAAATTGATACCAAACTTCCTGAATTGAAAAAAATGATATAACATGAAGATAGTTATTAAAAGATAGTACCTTTCGAAGTATGATATAAAAAGGCTAAGTTCTAAAAAGCATATTATTTACTACTATGTTTTTAAATTCCATCCAGGCAGTATTGGAAGCAAAGGCTATAGCTGCTACGGTTGCCATTTTACTGGTTGAATTTTTTATTTTTTCTAAGACTAAAAACCAATTCAGATAATTCTGAAGGTATTTTGTTGCCACTCCATTGAAGGGCTCCATAAATTTCCTTAGACGCATATCCATATTATTCACATTTTGTACGTGATATATTTTGTCAACAGCTCTTTGACCCTTCGAAGCATTAAATTTTTTGTGTGCTACCTTCTTGTCTTTTGCAAATGCAGTATAGCTTCTGTGACTGTCGCTACAAAGGGTTTCTACTTTAGCCAACTTCCCTTGTAATATAGTCTCCAAGTCACTTTTACTAATGCGACCTCTGGTAGCTACTTTGAAATCTTTGTTCCCTGATCGGTCACAACTGGCTATCACAGCTACTTTTTCATTACTGAGACCAGCTTTACTTGCCTTTGCGCCACGTTTTCTAGCAGGACGATCCAAATTTCGATTCCCTTTTTCAGAGTAAGCAAAGAAAAGATCATCACTCTCTAGGATTCCTTGGAATTCATCCACACTTACGCTCCCAAAGGAGACAAGTAATTTGTGCCTCCAATCAAAAGAAGTCTGAATAGAAATCCCTGTTTCTTTGGCACTCTTGCGAATACTATATCCAGAGAGTAAACAGAATAAATAACGATTAACTTTGTCTTTCTTCTTGAGGTTGTACCAGAACTTACCGGTAGTTTCACTAAAGTTTTTATGACAAGTATTACAAACATAGCGCTGTACTCCTTTGAGCTTACCATTAGCCTTAATTTTATTGCACTTACAATGAGGACAGCTTATGGCTTTACTCTGATTGCTATCAATCAGGGCTGAACCCTCAGTAGAGATCTCCAATAATGTGGAAACAATTTCTGATTGAACCAAAGCCGATGAACTAATGAAAAAATCTCTAAAATCTTCTGGTATCATTTCTCCGTTTTTATAAAGTAAAGATAAAACATATTCTAATTAGAACTTAGCCTATAAAAATAAACAGGTTTAAGTCCTGTGTATGCTCTAGTGCATAAAGCTGAACAAAGTGAGAATTCTTTCCACTCTTAGCGGACATTATGATCCCGCACCAGAAATTCCTAATTTAGAAGAAGAAAAGTTTATAGAAATAGTGAACAAATAAAAGAACTCTATACATTTTTAAACCTAAAAATGAGATTCAAAATTAAGAAGTCAAAAACATCAAAAATTCTCTACAATAATCTAAAAAACGACCAATCTACTTAAACCTTCTTTATCTGATCAAATGGATAAAAGTTCTCATAACCTTATCTTTTAATATCACTAATATTACATATTCAGAATGAATGCAGCCTATTTTTTAAATAACCTACTGAAACACAAAATCCATTGTTAGAATAGAATGATTAAATACAAATAAGTTATCCTATTCTAATAATAAACTCTCATATTTGTAATTAAATTGATAATCATAGATTATCGTAACACTAACCTATAGTGATAAAAAGTGTGTGTGTATTTATCGCTTAAATTAAATCAAATCAATTTTTATGAAAACAAAAATTTTAATTTTACTAAGCATATTTGCTTTAGGAACTTCTGTTGATGCCCAAGCGCAAAAACTAAAAAAATTTGGTGGTCTAACTGAAAAAAAGATAGGTCCAAAAACTATAAAAGTACCTTATACAGATATCGTAACTTATCTTGGGTATGCTGCACCAGGTAATGAAGATGAAGTAAAAGATGGTAAGAAATTTTACTATATCTATGTATGGGTTCCTGCCGTGGCTCCAGAGCTTGGTATAAGAATGATGTCGCCAGTAGGTAAAAATAAAGTAAAAGGAGCTACTCAATCTGCAGCATATACAGAAAATGCAGGTTCTAGTGATTTCTTTGATACCTACATTACTTTAGAACGTTCTGATATCATCAGCAAAGATAAAATTAGTGCAGAAGCAGCAAAAAGTGCTAACTGGACTGTTTTAGAGCGTAATGATGACAGTAGTGAAATGCCTAAGCAGCCTAGCGGAAGTAGTTACAACTCTTTATTGAGATATAAAAGTGAAGTGGGAGATCCTCTTAAAGCATTAACTGCTGGATTATATCGAATTGGTTTCACAACATATAAAACTGGTGAAGTAAAAGGTACTTTCTTAGCTCAAGTTGCTGCTCCTATTAAATTACCAGGAGTTGTGATGGCTAAAACTATCGAAGAATTAAAAAAAGGGTTATAATATAATTCATTAAACACACACTTACATTTACTCCTATATATGCTTGTAAAGTATCTATAGGAGTACTTGTTTTATATAGGCATTTTAGATTTCATTTTTTCTACAATATTATAAGCTGCTGGACAAATTGCTACATTTTTCAACGTTAAATTAGATATCTGCTGAAACTTTTTACGATCTGTATGTGGATATTCTCGACATGCCTTTGGCCTTACTTCATATATCGCACAGTAATTATCAACACCAAGAAAAGTACATGGAGTTTGTTGCAATATCAAATCTCCATCTTCATCTGTTCTCAGGTATTGTTCTTCAAACTTTCGGGGCTTTATTCTTAAAAATTTTGCAATACGCTCTACATCTTTATCTGTAAATAATGGACCCGTTGTTTTACAGCAATTCGCACATTCTAAACAATCTGTATTGCTAAACTCTTCATCATGTAACTCCTGCATGATATGATCTAGTTTTTTAGGTGTTCTTTTTTTGAGTTTAGCAAAGAACTTTTTGTTCTCGTTATGTTTATCTTTGGCCAGTTTCGGTAATTGGTCTATAAATTCTTGCATAGTACAAAAGTAAGACTTTTGAGAGTTTTGATTACCAATTACTAACATATTCAACTTCAATTAAGACTAGTTTGAATCTGTAACAATATTTTAATCCAACATCTAAAATCATTTCCCACAATTATAAACCGCTACTCATGAATAAAGATATCTTCGGAAAAGCCATCAAAGATTTTTACAATAAAGAATACACAGAAGATATTGTTGTACAGGCAAATGATTTTGATGATGATCATATCCCTATCCCCTACCTGTTTAGAGCTTATGCTGAAATGCCAAAAATAGAACAAAAAGCATTAGAGCTTTCACACGGAAAAGTACTAGACGTAGGTTGCGGTGCTGGAAGTCATAGTTTGTTTCTTCAGAATAAACAAAAACTAGAGGTAAAAGCTATAGATATCTCTGAAGGTGCAATCGAAATCTGTAAAAAAAGAGGAGTGCAACATGCTATAGTACAAGATATTTATGATCATACTGATGCCACATATAACACCATACTATTATTAATGAATGGAAGTGGGATTATTGGTACTATGGATCATATCGATCGGTTTTTCACACATATTAAAACACTTCTTGCTCCCGGAGGTCAAATCTTAATGGATTCATCAGATATTTCCTATCTTTTTCAAGATGAAGATGGAGGCTTTTGGGTAGATGCCTCTGCCGGATATTATGGAGAAATGCAATATAAATTAAAATACAAAAACCAAGAATCAGAATGGTTTGATTGGTTATATATTGATTATAATACACTTCAAAATGCTGCTAACGCTAATGGTTTTCTATCAGAATTAATAATTGAAGGAGAAAATAGTGATTACCTGGCCAGATTTACTTTAGCATAATAGTAAAAATCTTTATAATAATATTGATGGTACAATCTTTGTGGCAAAGAAATCATTTAACAAAACAATGTTAAACTAGAAATAAGACACGATATAAATTCGTTTACTTACTAGTCATAACCTCTTTAAAAAGAAATCCTGTGCAAATAACAAAGCTCATTGTTTACCTATTGATCTCTTCTTTTATTCTCATTGGATGTTCTGACGACGATGATAACAACCTTGCTACAAACGCATTACAATCAGGAAACAAAAGACCTTTGGGTAGTTCTGCAAATGATTTGCTAAGTGCAACCAATTTTAATAGTATAACGATCGAGATTATAGCTGTACAAGGGTTCGAGCCCACTACAACGGCAATACAAGGGTTTAGAGAATTTTTACAAGATCGATTATTTAAACCCGACGGAATTACGATCACACAACGTTCTATACCTTCCTCTGGTAAAGCTCCTTTTTCTATTGAAGAGATCGCAGAAATAGAAAGTACTACCAGAACACTATTTAATAAAGAAGACGATATCACCGTATATGTATATTTTGCTGATGGAAGCAAAGAGAATGACACCAATGAACAAGTAACTTTAGGTTCTGCATACCTAAATACTTCGATGGTAATCTATGAAGGTACATTACGTGCATTAAGCGCAAGGCCAAATTCTCCATCACTTGATGCTATAGAGACTGCTACTCTAAATCATGAATTTTCTCATTTAATGGGGTTAGTAAACATAGGTACTCCTCTACAATCTGAACATGAAGATCCAGACGCAAGTAACCATTGTAATGTATCAAGTTGTTTGATGGAAGCTGCTATAGAATTTGGTAGTGGGATGATGGGTATGGGTGATGTAATTCCAGAACTAGATGCCCAATGCATTGCTGATTTGCAAGCAAATGGAGGTAGATGAAATAAAAAAGCACCATCTTATTATTCTGATGATGCTTTCTTGAAAAAAATCACTGGCATTCCTAAAAATTAATCTTTCTCTTTTTTAATCTGCTTATATTTTTATTGTTCAACTTTAGAATCTGCCAATTTCACAAGTGAGAATGCTCCTATTGCCATTACAATATCTCTTACCGCTACATCAATATAATGTCCTCCAAACAGGAGAGTTAATGCTATAGCTATTAACCATACCATAACTATATATCCGCCTATCTTAGGGCGAGAAAGCACCATAATACCAGCAATAACTTCGATCACTCCCACGATAATCATAAATATTCTGGCTTCAAAAGGTAATATACCCACAAATCCTGAAGAAATATACTGGCTCCAATCTGTAAGTATATTGGTAAATTTATCTAATCCGGCTACTATAGGCACAAGACCGTATGTGTATTTTAATAAGGTAAAAACTGTCTTAATCTGCGAATCCATAATTTCAAATATTTTTTTGTTATTCGGTTTTTAGATAAAAAATCCAACTTTTGGTTACAAAGTTTTGTAACTTTTTGTACAGTTTTTCATCTAAGCTATAAATAACAAGCTATGGAGCCCATTAAAATCAATGATTATAAAACTCATAAAATATCAGATTCTGATGTAATATTCCGTATTCATTCTGGAGAAAAAGAGTTGTATGAAATCTTGTTAAGAAGAAATAATCAAAAACTGTATCGAGTTATCCGAAGCTATATTGACGATCTGACCGAAATTGAAGATATAATGCAAAACACTTATCTCAAAGCCTATGAAAAACTACACCAGTTCAAACACAACTCGCAATTCTCTACTTGGTTAATACGAATTGGAATAAATGAAACTCTGGCTCGATTAAAAACAAAGGGAAAATATCTTAACTTATATAAATCAGAAAATAGCGTATCGAATGATTTTATTCTCGAAATTCCTGATGCTGAACAACTAAATCCCGAGAAAAAAATGATACGACAAGAAGCAAAACAGATTTTAGAAAAAACTATTGATTTATTAGATGTAAAATACAGAACTGTTTATGTTCTTAGAGAAGCTGAAGGTATGAGTATGGCTGAGATATCAGACTGTTTGGGGTTAACAGTTTCTAATGTAAAAGTTCGCCTACATCGTGCCAAAGATATGATTAGAGAAGAACTCTATGAACTCTCTCTGGATACTGATATTTTCGAATTCGGATTTAGCAAATGTGATACTATCGTAGATAAAGTAATGAAGACCATCTAATACACCTTTTCCCCATCAATATAGGTAGCTTTCACTTTTATATTTGGAATTTGATCTTCATCAATTTCCATGATGTTATCCTCAAGAATTACAAAATCTGCAAATTTCCCTGCAGTAATACTTCCTTTTTCGTACTCTTCAAAATTACTATATGCTGCCCAAAGCGTCATTCCTTTTAGGGTCTCTTCCCTGCTAAGTGCATTTTCTTTTTGAAAACCACCTTCTGGATACTGCTTTAGATCTTTTCGAGCTACTGCTGCATAAAAAGTATAGAATGGACTTACATGCTCTACAGGATAATCTGTTCCTAAAGCAACTCTACCTGTTTTTTCTAATAATTTCTTATAAGCGTATGCTCCTTTAATACGTTCTTCTCCCAATCGCTCATCTGCCCAATACATATCACTGGTAGCATGAGTTGGCTGTACACTCATGACCAGATTATTATTAAGGGCTTCAAATTCTTCGGGAGCAACCACTTGGGCATGCTCTACTCTCCACCTTCTATCTGATTTATTTTGTAGTACATCATAATACGTCTTTATTACTACTGCATTGGCCGAATCGCCAATGGCATGGGTATTCATCTGAAAAGGTGACCCAGCTAATCGTTTTGCCAGAGTTTTAAATTCATCATTACCTATGACCATAGCTCCATAATGATTTTCCTTATCTGCATATGGTTGTTTTAATGTAGCTCCTCTAGACCCCAGTGCTCCATCAGCGTACACTTTAAAAGAAGAAACATTTAGCTTATCTGTTTTGTGCACTCCATTCTTCAGATAATGATCTACATATTCGGGTACATTACTTACCATAGCATACATCCTGATCTTAAGTTCTTTTATTTTCTGTAAGCTATCTATCAATGTGATCACTTCGGGGCTCAATCCCGCGTCATCTACAGTAGTTAATCCATAACCAAAATTAATCTTTTCGGCATCTTTTAAAGCCTGTATTTGCTCATGTACTGTAGGTTTAGGGATAACCGCACCAATCAACCCCATAGGATTATCGATCAGTACACCTGTAAGTTTTCCTTCTTTTTGAAGTATCTCCCCTCCTTCTACTTTGGTATTTATAGTAATTTTAGCAAGATCTAATGCTTTTTGGTTTGCTATCATTGCATGGCCATCTACCCGGGTTACTGCTACAGGGATATCAGGAAACAAACTATCTAGTTTTTCTTTGGTCGGAAATTCTTTTATCTCCCAGTCATTTTGATCCCATCCTCGTCCTGTAATGAATGATACATTTTTTTCTTTCTGAAAAGCTACAATCCTATCCAATACCTCTGCATAACTCTTGGTTCCCATAAGATCTACTTTTTGCTGTTGTAATCCAAGACCATAGAAATGGCAATGTGCATCAATTAACCCTGGCACTATTGTCTTTCCTCCTGCGTCCAAAGTATTAGCAGTTATATATCCCTTCAAAATCTCATCGTTACTACCTACGGCAACAAATTTACCTTCCTTTATTGCAAATGCTTCTGCTCTTGGGTTTGTGTCCTCTACAGTATACACATTCGCATTAATAACCAATAAGTCTACTTCAATCGGTTTCTTGCAAGAAAAAAGTAATACAGTAAGAACCAATAGTAGGGATAATCTTTTCATTATTGTTGACTTTTTAGAATTCTAAATGTAAAAATATCTGATGGGTGTAGTGGTTAAAGTTTTCTTAATATCGAAATTATGAATTTAAAACCTTTAATATATGCTATCATTAATAAATCTCAGTAACGAAAAATGAAACTGAGATTTTGTATTCTTGCACAATAAGCAATAACTAAACTATGATGAACAAACAAATTTTTATTTTATTTGCTGTAATTTTAAGCTGCAACTGTTTTTCACAAATAAATTTTGAAAAAGGCTATTATATTAATAATTCAGATCAAAGAATAGATTGCTTGATCAAAAATTTAGATTGGAAAAACAACCCTACAAAATTCTTTTATAAATTATCAGAAAATACAGAGCCAAAAAAAGGGCACATTAATTCTATCAAAGAATTTGGCATTATAAACAAATCAAAATATGTTAGAAGAAAAGTAGATATCGACAGATCAAGTGAAAATTTAAAAGATCTAAGTACTCTTAGAAACCCTGTATTTAAAGAAGAACAGCTTTTTTTAAAGGTTTTAGTAGAAGGAAAAGCCAATTTATATCGATATGGAGATGGTAATCTAAAAAGATATTTTTATAAGACAGATACCTCTTCTATTCGACAATTAATTTTTAAAAGTTATCGAACTACCAATGTTCAAAAAGGAAAGAACAACAGGTATAAACAACAATTATTGAACATATTAAAATGCGAAAGCATTTCTGTAAAAGATTTGAAAAATGCCAACTATACTAAAAAGGAACTAGTAAATTTATTTGTCAAATATAATAGTTGTAGCGATTCTGCCTTTATAAATTTCGAAAAAAAACAAAAAAGAGATCTTTTTAATCTAACCATAAGACCAGGGATAAAGAATACGTCTTTATCTATACAAAATGTTATTTCTTATCCAGACATCATAGATTTTGGCAGTAAATTAAGTTTCAGGTTTGGAGTTGAAGCTGAATTCATTATGCCATTTAACAAAAACAAATGGGCCTTACTTATCGAACCTACTTATCAATACTCAAAATTTGAAAAAATAGTAGACCAACAAGTAATAAATGTAGATTATAAATCTATAGAATTACCGTTAGGGTTTAGACATTATTTTTTCTTAAATAACAATTCCAGGATATTTATAAATGGGGTATTTATTATCGATTTAGACATGGATTCAAAAATAAATTTTGAAAAAGATGCTGATCTCACTATTAAAACAGATGGAAACTTAGCTTTTGGTATTGGTTATAATTATAACCAAAAATATAGTTTAGAAATGCGATACGGATCAGGTAGAGCTATTTTAGGTGATTATACTTTTTGGAATTCTGATTACGAAAGTTTATCGGTAATATTAGGATATACTTTGTTTTAAAATTCATTTACTGTAGTAAGGGTCGAAAATGTAAAAGCTATATTCTAAAAAAAGATCTTAAATCAATACCTTTTTTATCACTTTATATCTTACAAAGAAAAACAAGCTACTTAAAAATAGTATTTAGGTAGCTTATTTTATTTAGTAATCTCTTGACCATTATTTATTAGTTTTTGCTTTATTATATCAAGATGAATTCAGAGAAATTAAAAATAAAAACTTAAATTTCATAAAAATAAAAACATGAAGATCAAGCACAACAAATTATACTATATCTTAATATTAACCGTATGTATTGGCTTGAATTGCAACGCTCAAAAAAATCAACAACAACTAGATACTCAAGTCATTCTTCAAAAAAGCACAAAAACATATGACCCTGATAATCGTTGGTTGGTGGCAAATCTAAAAATTCATATACAAGAGCCTCGTTTATCTAACCCTTACAGATATTCTATCTTAAAAATGAATAATACTGATAACAGCTTTGAATTAAAAAGAAATAGAGGTAAGCATATATCTACACATATAATAGATGAAAAAGGGGTCTCCAGAACGCTTTTAGATGGAGAAATTAATACGGATAGTATTCAAATAAAAAAATATCGATTACAACCAGAACGAAACCTCAACTACCAAAAATTTTATCAGCATTTAATTGGTTTACCCATGTCTTTAAACAACGTTACAGTTGATACTTTTGGTAAGACAAGTAAAGCTATATTTAATGATACAGATAGTTATAAAATTGAACTTGTATTGAAAGAAGCTATATTTTCTAAACACTGGAATGTATTTGTTTCTCAAAAAGACTATACCCTATTAGGTATCGAAATTGTATTTCCTGATGACCCTGCAAAAGGAGAACGTCTTTACTTTTCTGGTAACATTACCATTGATGGAGTTAAAACCCCAAGAATACGTCATTGGCACGAATATGACACCGATGCATATTCGGGATCAGATATTATAGTTAAAGAGATCGTTAAAAACAAGTAGCTTTATTAATACAATAATTTTCTTAGAAGAAGCTTTAGGCTTTTTCTAAAAATGACAATAATGAATTTCGATATGTTAAGCTTATCGGAATATGTCTTTTCTTAATTTCTACGTACTCTTTGGTATATGTCTTTATTTTCTTGGTATTTATAATATAAGATCTATGTATACGCATAAAGGAAAGAGAAGGTAATCGCAATACAAGGTCACTCATCTTTTCATAAACAATCAAAGTATTCTCTATTGTATGAATTTTGACATAATTCCCCAGCCCTTCGATATATAGTAGTTCTGAAAAATTAATTTTAACCATTTTTTTGTCTGCTTTCACAAAAACATGATCAATTACAGGCGTAGATATAACAGTAGAATTTGATAAATTAGGATTAATTTTTTGAATGGCTTTTAAAAAGCGATCAAAAGAAAAAGGCTTTAGAAGATAGTCTACTGCACTTAAATCAAATCCTTCTAAAGCAAACTCACGATGTGCGGTTGTAAATACGACTTTAATTTTATTCTCTATGATTTTGGCCAAATTTAAACCTGATAGCTTAGGCATTTCAATATCCAAAAACATCACATCTACCGGATGATTCTGAATATAATCTAAGACTTCCAGAGCATTTTTAAATTCCCCAATTAGATCCAAAGTAGAGACATCTCCAATATATTTTTTTAAAATATTTCTTGCAATCTGTTCATCATCTACAATAATACATCGAAGCTTCATCTGTATATGTTATTTTTCGCAACTTACTTATTATATCGTAATTCTTAATACAATAGTATATAATCTTTCTTCATCTTTAATATCCAATTGATACCGATCATTATATAGGATATCTAATCTTTTTTTGATATTCTGTAAACCAATTCCTTTTAGTGAAGAATCGTCTACAGTATCTTCTGGTTTTGAATTTATAACTTCATAGATTAATTGACCATTTATCACCTCTAATTTAACAATTATATGAGCAATTTTGGTTTCGTTTTTTAAACTATGTTTAAAAGCATTTTCTATAAATGGAACCAAAATAAGAGGAGGAATAGATACTGAATCTATTTGTTCGGGGATATCAACCTGTACATCTACTCTATCTTCAAACCTAGATTTTTCTAGATCAATAAAATCATTTAGCAAACTGATTTCTTTTTCTAAAAGAATAAATCTTTGAGAACTCTCGTATAAAGAAAAACTAAGGAAATCTGATAATTTGAGAATAAGTTCAGGTGCTTTTTTTGAGCTTTCTAAAGTTAACCCATAGATATTATTTAAGGTATTAAAAAGAAAATGAGGATTAATTTGCGATTTTAGGTACTTCAATTCTGATTGCAATTTTTCATTTTCAAGAGTTTTAGCCCTCTTTTGTAATTCTGCTACTTTCCAAATAACCGAAATTCCAATAATAAAAATTAAAGGAGAAGCAATGATCATTGAAGCTTGTAAAAACTTATACGGCAGCCATATTCCAGAATCAACCATATCAGTGTGAAGAGTGGATAATATTTCATAATTAATAATTCGCTGAATAAATCCAGAGATAATTAATGTGAGTAAGGTATACGCAAAATATTTTGCCGTTTTACCTTGCAATAAAAGTTTTGGCAACAGCACAAAATAATTAAAATACACAATAATAAGTCGCATAGGCATATTCATAAGCTCAAAAGTCAATGCCTCAGTATATTTCCCTTTATAGCTAGCCCCAACTATGGTAAATATAGCAGTATACACAATCCAAAAACCAATATGAAACCAAATGCTTTTAATCTTCATCAATAACAAAGCTATAGGATTTTTGGATTTCAGTCCTACCAAAATCTATAATTTATGCAAATCTATAATCTATTCATGTGTAATGAATTCACATAAGTAAAAACCAATTACACATCAAAAAAGGGGAATTTAATATAAAATCGATCTTCTCAATTCTTTTATCAAATACATTCGTTAAAAGAAAAAACAATAAGTAGTATCAATCTCACACATTTTATTTTTTAAAACAAATATAGATGAAAGCAGTTTTTTGTATTATTTTTTTTATCGGGTTTGGTTTTTATGGTATCGCACAAAAACCAGTTGAGCGATTAAACAAGAGTTTTATAGCCTATACTATTCCCGAAAAAGACATATTGCCCGAAAATGTTGCTTATGATCCTGCAGATGCATCTTTTTATATTGGTAGTACTCGTAAAGGAAAAATCATAAAACGAACCAAAGATGGAGCATATCATGATTTTGCAAAACCGCAACAAGATGGCTTACATATGATTATCGGGATGAAAGTCGATCCAATACAAAGATATCTTTGGGTATGTAGCTCTGGAGGAAGTAACCTTATTGGATATAATAGAAAAGATAAAAACGAAGGGCGTCCTGCAGGGATTTTTAAATATGATTTACAAACAGGAAAACTCATCAAAAAATATTGGATCGATATTCCTGGAGAGGTTCATTTTTTTAATGACATCGTTTTGGATACATCAGGAAATCTATATGCTACACATATGTTTTCTAACCCAATATTGTATACGATCCAAAATGACAACGATGAATTAAAAGTCTTAACTTCTCTTTCTGAAATAAAATATCCTAATGGTATTACTATTTCTGATAACAATACTTATCTATTTATAGCACATTCTGAAGGAATTCTTCGCATACATATCAAAACTGGAAAAAAGCAAAACATACAATATTCTGCGGATATTGACACAACTGATAACAAAGGCATAGATGGGTTATACTTTTATAAAAACTCTTTGATCGGTATACAACCAGGTAAAAACTCAGTTAAAAAATTCGTACTCAATACAGAGCAAAATACGATTATAAAAACTATACCTCTAGAGTATAATCATCCTATGATGAACAATCCTACTACAGGGGTTTTGGTAGACAATGAATTGTATTATATCGCAAATGCACAATTCGGAAGTTTTAATAAAGATGGATCCCTATTCTCTATGGAAAAATTATATGAACCTACCATCTTAAAAGTAAAACTAGATGATTAACAACACCTTATAAAAATACTAATTATGGATAGGAAATAATTCTCAACTACAGGTATTGTTGAGCACAAAGAATTGGCTCAATACCTATTGGATCATGAAGCTCAAACCATGTATTTACCGCTGCTCTTTTCGGAAAGATCGACATCATCAATCGATATTAGAATTTTCACTCCGAATACTGTATGTAAAAGGACCACATGGGCACATTTCTTCATCACCCAAAATAGAGTGATGATTAATCAAAAGAAGTTGTTAAGCATCTAAAAACCTTTAGGTAAAAAAAGACAAGAATAGATCTCTTTTAAACAATCAAAAAACGAACAGAAAATCAAATGAGGTCTATTTTTGTTGTATGTATGATGGTGAACGTATTATCATCTTCACAAGAAGTTATTGATGTTCCTTTAGGGAATGGCACTATTATTTTGGATGGAAAATTAGAAGAGAATGCATGGAGTGATACTTTATAATTTTCTAGCTAAGCATATAAAAACCTATTAAAAAACGCGCATGAATTTATGCGCGTTTTTTATTTTTTGGATCAAAATATTGTTCGAGATCTAATTACTTATTTTTTAAAATCCACGTATTGATTTTATTTTCTAGCAATGCTAATGGTACACATCCGGTTTCTAACACTTGATTATGAAACTGGCGAATATCAAATTTATCTCCTAGTGCCGCTTCTGCTTTAGCACGAAGTTCTCTTATTTTTAACTGCCCGATTTTATAAGATAATGCTTGACCTGGATTAGCCATATACCGTTCTATTTCTGAAGTAATCCCTGCTTCTGATTCTGCCTCATTATCTAATGAATATTGAATTGCCTGCTCACGTGTCCAGCCCTTAGAATGTAACCCCGTATCTACAACAAGACGAACAGCACGGTGCATTTCTGCTCCTAACATCCCGAAATATTGATATGGATCGGTATATAAACCTAGTTCTTTACCCAAAGATTCACTATACAATGCCCAACCTTCACCATAACCACTGTACCATAATGTTTTTCTAAATTTTGGTAATTCTTCACTTTCCTGAGTTAATGAGATCTGATAATGATGGCCCGGTATTGCTTCATGTAAAAACAACGACTCATCACTATAGGTATTATACTTGGTTACTTCTGGAATCGGTGTATAAAAAATCCCTGGGCGAGTACCATCTAATGATCCTGGATTATATTCTGCACTAGCTGAGTTCTCACGAAAAGCTTCTGTTCTACGTACTTCAAATGGTGTTTTTGGTTTTACATCAAACAGTTTTTCAATCTGTGGCTTCATGCGATCATGGATTGCATTAAAATTATCGATCACTTGCTTTGGTTCTGTAAATGGCATCAATTCTTTCTTATTACGCACATAATCAAAAAATGATTTTAGATCGCCGGTATATCCTACTTGCTCTTTGATTTTTTCCATTTCAGAAGAGATTCTGGCAACTTCAGAAAGTCCCAACTTATGAATTTCATCGGCTGTCATGGTCGTTGTCGTATACAACTTGATTTGATATTGATAAAATTCTTTTCCACCAGGTATACTTTCAATACCAGAGCTTGCTCTACCTGCTTGTAAATACTCTGTACTCATAAACTTATGAAGACTTTTATACGCAGGAACAATTTTTTCGGAAACCATTTTACCGTAAGCTTCTGTTAATTGTTTTTTGTCTTCATCAGAAAATTCTTCTGGAAAATTCTTTGCAGGAGTATAGAAAAGATGTTGATCTAAGTCTTCAATCGTTAATGCTTCTAATTGTGGAAGTACTTTTACGATCAATGATTTTGGCAACACATACCCTGCAGTCATACCTTCTTTCATTTTTGCTTCGGCAGTGGTCATCCAATCTACATAGCCATCAAGGCGTTTTAACCAATTGTTATAATCTTCGACAGTTTTAAAAGGTTGTGCGCTTGCCCCACTAGCCAATTGACCGGCGACAAGATTAATAGACCACATCTGATCGATTGGAAAGTAGTCTTGATTAAAATTAAAACCTTCCAAATTCATATCACATTCCCAATTGAGAATTGCCTTAGTCATCTTCTCGCTTTCAGATAGTGTAGTATCATTAAATTGCGCCAATTGTTCTTTATACTTTTTAAAATAAGCTTTAGTTTTATTTACTGTTTCCTCTGCCAGAGGATTAGGAAATTGGTCGTTAAATCTATTATCGCCGGCAAAGGTAGCTTGTACCGGATTGAGCTGCAGACCTTCTTCATAATAATTATCTAGCATCTCATTAAATTTGGCACTAACATCTATCTTTTCCACAGGTTCTTTGGTTGTAGTCGCTTCATTTTTACAACCTGTAAAAATCATAGCAAAACAGGCTATAGAAAGCATCTTTTTGATCATGATATGGTATATTTTTGATTTAGGAATGAAAGATAGGAAAATTGGCATGAAAAGAAATACATCTTAACACTGCAGTAACTTCTCTGAACAAACGTTGACCTCACAGGTTTTATAAGTTTGTGGAGTCTACTTCTATTTTTTATCTAAAAAGGTAAAGTTCTTGTGCTACCTTAGGTACTACTTTTTGATCTATATAATACCTTTGTAATACTTTATCATTAGAATTTGAAGATAGTAATTTGCTATCTTCTTTCATAGCTAGATTCAAATAGATAAGATATGTTTTACGTAAGCCCTTAGTAGTGTCGACATTTCAAAGCAAATAAAAAATGCTTTTCTAACTCCAAAGTTTACTTTATGGAAAAGTGTATTAGCAGTAGCCTATTTGATATGACCACATATATTACATTGCTTCGAAAAACCCTTACACCTGGCAAGCCGTATGATTATACCTAAAACAATTATATCCTATTTCAGACTTCATTGAAGCCAGATATTCCTTACAATCTTTATCGATTTTGAACCAATCAGAGAACTCTAGAAGATTTTGACCCTTAAAAACATTCGTAAAATTATATGTTTATTGATCTTAAATTAAGTATTTATATACTGACCTCTATATTTTAAAATAATAAGTTTTAAATATATTAGGAGAAAAAATGTATTGATTGTCTTTTATCTATATTTGAAAACAAGAATAAATAGTCAACTTTTAAAATTTAAAAACATTTATAAGAAGTTACAAATAGTACTCGTTTTTTTATTGTTCTCTGTAACATTTTGCTGGGCTCAAAATGAAGAATCTGAAAATCAAGAAAGTATCGTTTCGAAAATAAAAAACAACACACTTGTCAAAGATGAACAATATGTTCCTTTTTTAGCAAAACAATTGGAATTAGCAAAAAATAATAATGATTGGGAATCTGCTATTGTTATTCAAAATACATTAGCAGAAGAAGGTATATATTCTCAAATGAATCATAAAGCAGTATATGATTCATTAAAAAAATTTAATGATTATATACCAGAAATTAAAAACACCAAAGAAGTCGCTAAATATTATATTTCTTATGCAGAAGCTGCTATTTATCTTCAAAAATACCACGCTTCTTTAAAAATATTAACCCAAGCAACTTCTTATTTAGAGAGCAAAAAAGATTCTTTATTATATGAATATGGATATGCCTATTTAAAAGCAGCAGAAACTAGTACTAAAACAAACAATCTAATAAACAGTGTTACTTATTTTAAAAAGGCTTCTGATATTTTTTTAAAGCAAAAAGATACTGTTTCTTTTTTATGGTCGCAAAACGGATTGAGTAGGTTATTAGGAAATAATGGTTTATATAAGGAAGCTGATGAAGTACGAAAACCAATTTTTTTATGGGCAGATATAGATATTATTAACGAGACAGGTGTAGTGGTTATGGCGCACATAACGGCCGCTCTTCAAGCTATTATGCAAAATGATACTCAAAAAGAACTTTATCATGTACGTCAAGCGCTTTTGTTTAATAGTCAAATGACATCATCTGAAAAACAGATTGTAGAGATTCTTAATCATGCCTGTGCGACTTATGTATTTGCTCGGCATGATTTATTAAAAGAATCGGATGAAAATTTAAAAAAATTAAATAATTTAATGATAGGAGCAAATGACAGTCCTTTTTTAAGTACATATTACACCCTAGCAAGTAGTCAAAATGCGTATGCCCATAAAAACTTTAAAAAAGCAGAAAAGGGTTTAGCAAAATGGCTTAAAATTGTAAAGCAGTCTAAGGTATCCGAAAACATATTAGATTACGAATATTTATTAGCACAAACCTATGAAAGTATGGGAAACGCTAATCAATCAATTCATCATTTCAAAAGCTATATTCGATTAAAAGACTCTATACAAAAAAGTACCTCTAGAAAGCGTTTTGCATACATACAGTCACAGTTTGAAGCAGAAAAAAAAGATCTAGAAATAGCAAAACAAAAAAAACATATAGTATTACTTAGTGTTGAAAGTAAATTAAAATCGCAATGGATTATTATTATAGTTATTTTTTTAACAGCTATTTTTTTTATAACCTATTTAATTAGGTCTAAAAGGTTTCAAAAACATCAACAAAAACTATTAAAACAATTTGGTCAAGATTTACTCAATTCTATAGAAACCGAACGCAAACGTATTGCAAGTGATTTACATGATGGTATTGGTCAAAACTTATTAGTTATAAAAAATAAAATTTTACTTCAAAATGAAAATGAAGATGTTTCAATAGTAGATCAAACAATAAAAGAAATTCGTGAAATATCGCAAAACATACACCCATACAGGTTTGAAAAAATAGGGTTAGAAGCATCTCTTAAAAACACTATAAAATTATTACAAGAAAGTACTTCCATCTTTTTTTCTGAAGAAATAAAAAATAAAGAAAACATTGAAGGGATGATCTCTAAAGAAAAACATTTACAAATTTACAGAATACTACAAGAAGCGCTAAATAATGTTTTAAAACATTCTAAAACTAGTGCCTGTAATTTAAGTGTTTATTCAGAATTAGAATATGTGAATTTTATTGTAAAAGATAATGGCATTGGTTTCGTTTTTTCAGAAGCAAACAAAAGGTCTTTAGGTATGAAAACCATGCAAGGACGGGCAAAAATGATTGAAAGTATACTAACTATAAATAGCATTAAAAATAAAGGTACAATTATACATTTAAAAGTTCCTGTAAAATGACAAAAAACATATCTATTATTTTAGCAGATGATCATCCATTAATATTAGAAGGAAATACCACGTTTTTAACCAATAAGGGCTACATTATAAAAGGTGTTGCAACAAATGGAAACGATGCCTATAATATGATTAGTAAGCAACAACCTAATATTGCCATATTAGATATGGATATGCCTATTTTAAATGGAATAGAAGTAGCAGAGGCATGCAAAACAAATCAAATCAAAACAAAAATTATTATTTTATCGCTACATAAAAGTGAAGAAATTGTAGAAGCTGTAGGTAAAAGTATTGATGGATATATTTTGAAAGACGATGCATTATCAGAATTGATAAAATGCATTGATACTGTTTTTTTAAATAAGCAATATATTAGTTCTGTTTTAGTAAATTCAGATTTGTTCGATACTAAAAATGAAGTAATAAAAAGACTTACAATTTCTGAAGTAAAAATACTTAGGCTTATAGCAAAGAATATGACCTCACAAGAAATTGCAAATTGTTTATTTCTTTCAAAACGAACAGTAGAAAAACACAGAAGTAATATTTTAAAGAAGCTAGAATTAGATAGTAATCTACATTCTTTGGTGCTATGGGCACAAAAGAATATTGCATTTTTTTCTTAAAACCCTTACTATCCATTACGTAGGTCTACGTATTTTATGGTATTTTAAAAAAAAGTTATAGAGGTCAGTATATAAATACTTAACTTGGAGATCAATAAATATATAGTTTTATGAATGTTTTTAAGGGTCAAAATCTTCTAGAGTTCTCTGATCGGTTCAAAACCGATGAAGATTGCAAGGAATACCTAGCTTCAATGAAGTCAGAAATGGATTATAAGTGTTTGAGATGTAATCATACAGCTTGCCAAGTTCGTAAGGATTTTTCGAGGCAATGTAACATATGTGGTCACATCGAATCGGCTACTGCTAATACACTTTTCCATAAGGTAAAGTTTGGAGTAAGAAAAGCATTTTTTATTTGCTTTGAGATGTCCACGACCACTAAAAGTTTATCTGCAAGCTATATGGGTGTGCGCTATGGCGTAACAGAAAAGACAGCCAGACTTTTTATGTTGAAAGTTAGGGAGGCTATGGGTTCAGGTGGGAATAATCCAATGGATGGTGATGTTCACGTTGACGAATTTGTTTTGGGTGGTAGAGATCAAGGCAAAACAGGCAGAAGCTATGACGGTAAGAAAAAGAAGGCTGTAACAGCGGTTCAGCTTACAGAAGACGGTAAAGTTAAGAGGATGTACGCTATGAAAATAAATGATTTTTCAGCGCAATCACTACAATACATATTTGTTAATCATATTAGCCGAGAGGCTAATGTCACAACTGACCAATGGAGAGGATATAGACCTATTTCAAAGGCATACAATATAACTCAACTACCCAGTAATAGGGGATTGAATTTTAAAGCACTTCATACGATGATACACCAAGTTAAATCTTGGATTAGGACAACCTATTCTTGGGTAAGTGATGAGAATCTCAATAGATATTTTAATGAGTTTTGTTTTAGGATAAACAGATCTCAAAGTAAAGCTACGATCTTCAATAACTTAATAACAAAAATGGTACAAGGAGATAAAATATATCACAAAGAATTAATAAGTAACTAACTACTGACCTCTAAAAAGTTAATTTGTAGGTTGAATTTTAAATTCAAAACAGCCTGTTATTTAAGAGGTAGTTAATTTAAAACACTATTCTATGAGAATACGTCTACTTATTTTTCTTTTTTATTTATTTCAAACACTATCCTATAGCCAATCTATTACAGCAGATTTTTCAGCAGCCCCAACTCTAGGGTCTAGTGTGCCTCATACTGTGTTTTTTACAGATGAATCTATAAATCCAGATATCTGGTTGTGGACTTTTGGAGATGGAGGAACAACTTCTACTGTTCAAAACCCTGTTCATTCATATACTACTACGGGAGAATTTGAAGTAAATCTTAAAGTTGATGATACTCTTTTTGGGACTTCTGATAATATTACTAAAATGGTACGCATATCTATTCCTGCAGCTGATTTCTCCAGGGATTCATCTTTCGGTTGTGGTCCCTTAACGGTCAATTTTACAGATACTTCTATAGCTAATGGAGCTCCTATTGTGGCTTGGGATTGGGACTTTGGAGATGGAGAAACATCTACAGAACAAAATCCAACACATATTTATAAAAATAGAGGAAGCTTTTCAGTAGTTTTAGAAATTACCGACGATTTTGGTAATACTCATGTGATATCTCGTCCTAATGCTATACAAGTTATTGGACCCAGCCCTAACTTTTCTACAACAGATCCTACTACGGGTTGCCTTCCTTTAACTATCAATTTTGTTAATGAAACGACATTCGGAGCTCCACTCACTTCTTTTGAGTGGGATTTTGGGGATGGAACAATCAGTAATACTATTGGGAATGTTAACCACACCTACACTACTGCTGGAATTTTTAATGTAAGGTTACGAGTTACCGATATAGATGGCTGTGATCGTACATTTACACAAACAGCTTTTATCGATACTTCAGATGTAATAGCACCTGTAACAGATGTTACAACGTTACCAACAATAACAGAACAATGTGAGGTAACAAGTATAACGGCACCTACAGCTACTGATAATTGTGGAACAGTAACAGGAACCACCTTAACAACTTTTCCTATAACAACATCAACAACGGTAGTTTGGACGTATACAGATGGTACAAACACAGCAACTCAAAATCAATCCGTTATAATCGAACCAATAAATTTAGTTATTACGAATCCTGATCCTATTTGTGAGTCCAATACGGTTGATATAACTGCGCCATATATTACAAATGGCAGTACAGGAAATGGAATACTGACCTATTGGAATGATTTAGCAGCAACAAGTTCAATATCTAATCCAACATCAATTACTTTAAGTGGTACATATTATATTAAAAGTGTTAATGGAAATTGTTCTGATATAAAACCAGTTGATGTTATTATAAAAAAGTTGCCAATCGCTTCTATCGAAGCAGATGATGTTGTTTGTCATAACAATTCTGGTTCTATTTCTTTTGAAGGAACACCAAATGCAATTGTTACTTACACAGTAAACGGAGGAAGTGATGAAACAATAACCTTAAACGAATCAGGTAAAGCATTTATTTCAACATCATTATTGACTGTAAATACTACTTATACGTTAATTAAAATTAGGCATTCAAATGAGCCATTTTGTAGTCAAAATTTATCTGGAAGTGCAATTAGTGAAACAATTGTTGTAAGTAAACCAGGATTAATTCATCAACATTGGGATGATGTATTAGTTTTCGACAACTATGACAATAGGTTTGTATCATGGCAATGGTATAAAGACGGGAGTGCTATTGCAGGGGCAACTAAACAATATTATAGTAATGCGATTTTAGAAGGGCGTTATTACGTAAAAGCTACAACTATAAACGGAGAGATTGTACAAACATGTAATTTAGATGTATCGGCATCTAATTTTTCAAGAAAAATGACAATCATTCCTAACCCCGTAAAATCAGGAAGTTTATTTACTGCTGATTTAGATTTTGAAAATTCAATATTAAATGGAGCTACACTAAGGTTATTTGATTTAAAAGGAAATCTAATCACCACTCAAACAGTAGATAATACATCGATGAAACTTAGAGCTCCATCAACAGCAGGTGTTTATATTTTATCATTAGGTTTATCTAATGGAAACCGTAAGACATTGAATATATTAGTGCATTAAATGAAATTAAAAGTAATAATAGGTTTATGTCTATTTTGTACACTCATAGGTCATACACAAGAGTTTGTATTAAAAACAAGTAGTGGTCTTTCTGGCATTTTATATGATGATTTAAATGGTAAAGGAACAATAGGTTTTGGAGGAGGTTTAGGAGTTGGTTACACTTATTTTTTGAATGCTCATTGGGGTATTTTAACAGGAGCAGAAATTGCTTATAATCAAAACCAATATAAGCTAAATACAGATGAGGTTATTTCAACACCAAAAATTGATGATTACAGATCTGCTTTTTACTATCAGGTAAAAACAACAGGTTACAAAGAAGACCAATCTTTTGTTTCTGTTGCGATACCATTGATTGTTCAATATCGATCGCTAATTTCTAATAAAACAGAGTTTTATTTTGGGGTTGGAGGAAAACTTTTACTACCAACCAATCAACAAGTGTCGGCTAGTGCAGCAACAATAGCTACAAGTGGTTATTATCCAGATTTAAATTTAGAAATTGATGATTTACCAAATCATGGTTTTGGAATTTTAAACAACTGGGAAGATAAAGGAAGCCTGTCGTTAAAACCATCTGTTTTATTAAGTTTAGAAGGTGGACTTAGTTTTTCTTTAAAGAAAGGAACGAAGTTGTATACAGGTATTTATGCCGATTATGGTTTAACAGATTTACAAGATCATAATTCAACAAAAAACTTGGTAACATATAACCTTAATGGATTAGATGACATAGCAGTTAATGGTATTTTAGCCGCTAATAATACGGTAAAACACAGTAAGTATCTATCTGCCGGAATTCAAATTAAATTGGGGATAAATTTTAAAGAAACAAACAAGTGTTTATGCCAATTATAATTTAACAAAAACTTGGTAACATACATTCTTAATCGATTAGATGACATAATAGTTAATGGTGTTTTAGCCCTCAAAAACAAAGTAAAACACCATAAGTATCTATCCGTAGGAATTCAGATTCAATGAGGAGATAAACTTTAAAAAAACCACAAGCTTGTGAAACCTGTGAGGTCAATGATGTATTGGGTTTTGATGCGATTTTGGTACGCTTACTTTTCAATAAGTAAAATAGCTTGTTTTTCTTTTATAGTTATTTTTTTAGTTTTTGAAACACTTCTTTTCAAGGCTTTTAGACAAAAAACAAAACGCTCAAATACCAGAGAGTATAACATTACATTAAGGGCTAATCCTCCTATAACACCGTAAACACCCTTAACCAATTCAGGGTATCCTATAGTATTTGTAGGAAGGTTAACTATAGAATGTAATTTTAGTAAGAATTCTGTTGTAGGAGTAAAAACAAGTGTTCCTTCATTATTAGCATATCCAATTAAACTACATATTGTTGCTAAAACAAAAAGTAAAACAAATGTAGTTATGTACGTATTTATATTAATCTTTTTCATCTGTATATCTAGTATTAAAAGTTGTAATAAAACTGTTCCTAATACTGTGCAAGATATAGCGGTTTAGGTGTATCCAAAACACCGTAAACGATGAAAATTAACGTACTGAAAACAGGGGTGTTTCAATCCCTATTTATTGGTATATCATAGTGTATTTAAAATCTGTCAAAAAATAAATTAGTATTCTCTAATATATTTCTCTTTTTCTTTAAGTGCAACAGCTTGTTTTCCTTTTCCGATCAGAAATTTTGTTTTTAGGGTTATTCTTTCTTTTAATCTTTGAAAAAATACGATGAAGTGTAAATGCGGCCCTGTAGCCCAACCTACATCACCACTATATCCTATAAATTGACCTATTTTTATCTCATCTCCAATGTTTACTTGTGCTCCATTCTTTTTAATATGGGTATACTCGGCAAAAGTACCATCACTATGATAAATGAGAATAAAATTATTATACTTGGCACATTCTGCTGAAGTACAACTTTTACTGAAGCTTTCTTCAATATCTACAACAACTCCATCTCGTGCCGCATAAATTTTAGTTCCCACAGGCATTTTAAAGTCTAATGCATTTTCATTTTGGTGAGAAGTAGCGCCATTATATCCTTGAGACAACCAATATTCTGTTCCTTTTTGAAATGGTAAATAATACTTAAAACTAGTATCGTATTTTTTTTGGTTATGATTTCCATGATTATAGGTAGATTCATATCCCAGTTTTATACGTTTCTTTCTATCAATTACTTCTAAATCTGTAATCGTATGTCTCTTGGTTTTTGCTGGTATTACAAAAACTTTATTACTCCCATTAGTTGATGTAAGATTTTCTAATCTGAAATCTATTTTTGCAGATACCGGAGTATATTCATCATTATCTGCCAGAATCTTAAACCCATTTTCTGTTTCTTCATAATAGAGTTTAAAGTTATCCTGGGAAAACACACCTATTGAAAACAGGCAAAAAATAAGAAGTAAAGTACCTTTCATAAGCTTTATTTTATCTAAATAGTAACAAAAACTATACCGATAGCAATATGTTAATTAATCAATTAACAAGGTATTATCGGTAAAGAAACCTGATCATTCTATATTCAAAATATGTATAGATGCCTGGCATTTTTATTACTATAAGGTACCAAAAATTTTAAATCTATCTAAATTCGAGGTTAAAATTAGTAGTTAAACTTATATGTAACTCCTCCTAAAACCTGTATTCCTTGAACTGGAAAATTCACCCAACGTTCGTAATTATCTCCTGCCAGATTGTTTCCTTTAATGAAGAAAGATAGTTTGTCACTTAACCGATATCCCAAATTTACATTAGCATCAAAATAAGAATCTAGAGTTACGATAGACTCAGGAACAGTAGGTAAAGAAGTGATTTGATTATTAATATCTTTTCGTTCGCCAACATAAAACAATTGTGCTCCTACATACCATTGTTTATTGATCTGGTAATCCATAAGTACTGAAGCTTTTAGCTCTGGAAGATTCCATGCTTCTTGTTCATCTTCTGAACTATAATTAAAATATTCTGCAGAAGCTCCTAATTTAAACTTTTTGCTAATTTCAAAATTTAGCTCTCCATACCCTATTAGTGTATTAACATCATCATAACGGTACGAGAATGAGTTTCCGTAATCAAACCCTTCTCGTTGTAATGTTGGTCTAACGTTATTAACAAACAAAGGTTTCTCATCTTCTGAAATATAACTTCCTCTGAAGTTATAACTTACCACATCAGATATTTTTCCTTTCAATCCTACATAAGCATCATACAACATATTTGTAGGTTCTATAACTAAAGTAGGAGATACAAAAGGATTTTTTTGTACTGCATCTCTGTACGAATTTTGCTGTAAATCTCCTTCTAACCCTCCATAGGCGATAACAGCCTCTTCTAATAATCTATAAGAAGCAGTTACTTTGGGGTAAATAAAGAAATCGTTATCACTATTTTCTGTATCAATACTATAATATACTGCTGCTCCAAGATTTACGGTAAGGTTATCTCTTAATATCACAAGACTTGGATTGACCCCAACATTTAAAACGCCGTACTCATTAGGTGTTTGGAACGCAAGATCACGTTCAAAACTTCCTTTTAAATAATCTGCGATAAAATTGGTTGTGATTAGGTTATCTCCAATTTCGAACTCAAAAGTAGGTTTCGCTATCACATGATGTTCTACAGAACTTAAAGCATCGCCAAAATATCTATAGTTTACTACTGCTTTCTTAAAATACAGATCATCAAATTGTAGTTTTCCTCCGAGCTTTGCTCCAAAATAACTTTGTTGTGGATCAATTGCATTAATCTGTTCCTGTGTTAGTGATGGAACATCTGGTAATCCATACCAATTGTATAATTGGTGCTCTGCTCCTACTTCAATCCCATACGTATAATCTCTTGTACGGGATGTATAATTAAGATCAAGAAAAGTATTATAAAATTTATCGTCTAATTGCACCTCTTCTATGCCTCCCTGTGATGAATTATGATGCAAATACAATCCCATATTATCCGATCGGTTAATCTGAAAATTGCTATAAAACTCTGCAAGAACCGATGTAAAATTTCCAAACCCTAATGTAGCATAGTTATCATAGATATCTATGGGTTTTGGTCTATCGATATTGGCTGCTCTTCCTTTTGCAGGTGTATATGTAGATGCTACTGGTACCGAAAAAATACTATATCGTATTTGTTTTTTCTGCTGTGTCACAGAATCATTAAGAACGGGAGTAGATTTTACTTTAAATGCATCACTAATTGTTGGTGTGTATGCTTTTACAATAACAACACGTTCTGTTTCCAGAGTTTCATTTTCTTTTTCTTGAGCAAAGCTTTTTAGTCCAATTATAAAAATAGGAACAAAAAGTAATACTCTAGACCTCACAGGTCTTGAAGACCTGTGAGGTCTATTCAATTTTTTAAAATATGTAAACATACAATACAACTCGTTTTTACTAACTGATTCTTACTGTTCGGTTTGGATGGATGAATTTGTTTTTGCTTCTTCGGCTTTGATTTTTCTAAGTTCGGTTTGTGCTTCATCGATTACCTCGGGGAAATCGGTGAAATTTTTAATTACACTTTCCAAAATATATGTGGCTTGGTATGCATCTTTAAGTCCGTAAAAGTTTTTGGCCATGAGCACTAGTCCTTTAGAACCATATAATCGATATCCGGGAAAATCTTTAGATAATTTTTGAATGGTTTCATTAGAAACCTTGTAATTACCGTCAAGATTTTTAAAATACGCATTATAATATAATGCTTCGGCAGCCAATTCTCCCGTAGCAATTTTTTGTACCTCGGCATATGCTCTCTTTGCACGTTGCATATCTACAGTCTTAAATGCTGCGCGGGCAGTAAAAATCTTAGCATCACTTTTTACATCATTTTGAATTTTTGGATTCGCCAAAACCTTATCAGCATATTCGATAGTTTTTTGATAATTCAACAATTGATAATAAGACTTCATCAAATTAGATTGTGCAAAAATGATATTTTGCGGATAATCAGCATCACTCTCTAAACGTTCTAACACCGGGATTGCTTTTTCATATTTACGATTCTCCAGATACACTTGTGAGAGTCTTGCCAATGCTTGCTCTGTAAACTCGGTTCTATCTTGTTGCAGGACAAATTCGTAATGTGGGATTGTTGCATCTTTATTTCCTTTCTTGAAATACAGCTGCGCCAGGTGAAAATGACTTTTAAGAGCATGCAAACCATTAGGGAATTCACTGAGGTATTTCTCAAAACCACTAATTGCTCCATTTTCATTATTTTCTACAAATTGTTTTTCTGCAGCTTCAAAAGCCGTATTATCCAAATCGGCATCACTAACATCTACAAAGCTTAATCCCTTTACCCAGCTAGCATACTCATTTGTTCTTCCTAAGTCTACGTAGATTAATCTTGCCGTATTTACAGCCTGGATTGCTTCATCAGTACCTGGATATTCTGCAACTACCTTTTTAAATTTAGACAAAGCTCTATCTCCCTGGTTTCCATTATAATAAATTAACCCTTGTTTTAGTAATGCTTTTGGCACATACGAACTTCTGGGCACATCTCTAATTAAGCGATCATAAGCATCAATACCTCGCTGTGTTTTATTTTCAGAAACATACACATCTCCAAGGGCAAACATAGCATCATCACGATACGTGGATCTGGGGTACATTTTTAAGAACATCTCTAGATCCTGGATCTTTTTATTATGCTTATTTACAAAACCATAACTAATTGCTTTTTGATAATGTGCATAATCAGAATCTGGTCCATTTTTTTTGATTGCCAGATTATAAGCTTCCATTGCCGGCCAATATTTACTAGAAATAAAATGGCTATCTCCTAATCTTAGATAGGTATCTGTTTGTCTTGTTTCATCGGCTTTGTTACTCTTAGAAAAAGTTTCAAAATATTGAGCCGCCTGAGGGTATTGTTTCAACTTAAAATAAGTATATCCCATATTATAATCTATATGTTCATACTCACTGGTCGATGAAGCTCCTGTGCTGCCTTTAAATTGTTTAAATCCAATCAAAGCATCATCAAAATTGTTTAGTAAGTAATCACTCTCAGCTTTCCAGTATATAGCTTTGGCAGTAAATGTCGGATCGACTTGTTCTTTTAAAGATTTATCAAAATAGACTATTGCTTCTGGATACTTATTTTCAGAATACAATTCTATCCCACGATAAAAAGCTACTTTTTGATACACCTCTTTATCTGCAAAATTTCTACTTCCTTCAAGCAGATCCATTGCTTCTTTATAATTCTTTGATGTAATATATGAGCTGATCAGCAGTTCTTTGATTTCTTCTTCAAATTCTGTTTTAGGGTATTGATCTAAATAGGATAGTAAAACTTTTGGGGCACTCTCGAAGGAGTTTCCTATTTCATAGCTTAATTTTGCATAATTATACGTAGCATCTTCCTTGATTTTAGCTTCAAAATCCATTTCTGAAGCATTCTTAAAAGCATTTAACGCTTGTTGCTTCTGATCTGTTTTAAGATACGATTCTGCCAGGTGATAATATGCGTTTTGAGCTGTAGCATTACGCCCATCTACAATTTTATTAAATTCTGAAATTGCATTCTGATATGCTCCTTGTTTATAATAAGCATATCCCAATAGGTAATAATCTGTATTATTCCATTTACCTTTTCGTCCTTTATATTCCTTAAGGTATGGAATTGCTTTATCATATTTACCAAGATTAAAATAGCTTTCTCCTATTATTTTATTTAACTCAGATCTTTCTGAACGCTTCGATTTAGGCAATTGTACTAATCCTTCATTAATAGCTTCTTCAAAATTTCCTGACTTGAAGTTCATATCACTCTGGAAATATGATAAATTCTTATTGTACTGATCCAGGTCTTTTACTTCGTCAAACAATTTATCGGCTTCTTTATAATTATCTCCTTCATAAGCAATAAAACCCAGATAATATTTTGCTTTAGCTCCATACTCTGGAGAATCTTCTACACGATTCAAAAATTTCTTTGCTTCATTAAATCGTTGAATTTTAAAATAGGCATACCCATTATTAAAACTATATTTCTCTTTTTCTGCCCGACCTAAATTACTTTCATCAACTTTATCATACCATTTACGTGCGTATGCATATTTACCATTATCAAAATAGTATGTCGCTGCATCAAGGTATGCTGCATTACGCTTAATACTTGTAGGGTATTGCACTACAAAATCTTCTAAAAGTTGATCTGCTCCTTTTTGATTTAGCCATACTGCACAATTAGCAATATAATACGTACAATCAGCATCAATATTCTCATCTCCAGAGGCATCTTTGACCTTATCAAATAGGTTTTGAGCTGCTAGAAATTGTTTATTGTTATACAATTCGAGAGCCTGATTATACAGTACTAATTCATTGGTGTAAATTGCGGATTGCTGTGCAGACATATATGCAGACACTACAATCACAAAAAGCATCGAGGTGATGTATTTGTTCATTTAAGTAAGTATTACAATCTAAAAAGTAAATATCGTTTCCCGCGAATAAATTTTGTGTTAAAGATACCTTAATCTTCATTTTAATAACGAAATATCTTGGATATAATTACATAGTGAATTTAGAATTGGGAATACTTTATGAATATTAAAACTTCACTTTTGATATAATCTACCTCAAATGGATTCATAAAAATGGGTAATTTTCTTTCAATTTGAGGGTTGACTTTCTAAAAATCAAAATATTTATTCTGAAACTCTGTTATTGGTATAGAGTAAATGAATTCGTTTAAACTTTTTCAATTAGAATGAAAATTTTAAATGAATTTTATTAAAAACTATTTTCTATACCTGATTTTTTTAACAGAAAACTTTTTACTTTTACCAAGTATATTAATTCAGAATCATAAACTATGTCCAATACGGTATTATGCCTCAAAAATGCTTCAATTTATCAACGCGAAAGTTTAATTCTTTCTGATGTCAATGTTGAAGTAAATAAAGGTGATTTTGTATATCTTATTGGTAAGACTGGTACAGGTAAAAGTAGCTTTATGAAAACGTTGTATGGGGACCTTCCTTTACTAGAAGGTGAAGGTAGTATTGTTGACTTTGATCTACCTACACTACAAGAAAATCAAATCCCTTTTTTACGTAGAAAATTAGGTATTGTATTTCAGGATTTTAAATTGCTTAACGACAGAACGGTAAAAGGCAATCTTTTATTTGTCCTTAAAGCCACAGGTTGGACCGATGAAAAAGGGATGGACAGTAAAATTGATGATGTATTGGATAAAGTAGGTATGAAAACTAAGGATTTTAAATATCCATATCAATTATCTGGTGGAGAACAACAACGTATTGCTATTGCAAGAGCATTACTTAATGATCCTGAGTTAATATTAGCTGATGAGCCTACCGGAAACCTGGATCCACAGACATCTGTAGAGGTTATGGAAGTTTTAAGGGATATCAACAAGAATGGTAACACCATACTTATGGCAACTCACGATTATGCTTTATTACTTAAATACCCTTCTAAAACATTAAAATGTGATGGAAATAAAGTATTTGAAGTTGTACAGAGGAAAGGGTAAAGAAATGTACTCTTTTAATACATGTAGCATCTCTTTTTTTTTGCGATTTTATTATCTATTTTCTACATAAATAAAGGTATACATTTACCTTAATTGAAGTAACTACCCTACTCGCAATCCATTTGTAACCGATAAATCAGGACTTAACAAAGTTACTTCTTTATCTTCTCCTACTGCACCTAAAACTAAACATTCACTCATTATATTAGCGATTTGTTTTGGCGGAAAATTGACTACAGCGATGACTTGTTTTCCTATAAGTTCTTCGGGTTGTTGATAGAGTTTCGTGATTTGTGCAGAGGTTTTTCGTTCTCCCAATTCACCAAAATCAACAATCATTTTATATGCTGGATTTCGCGCTTCTTTAAAGATTTCTACATGTATTATGGTACCCACTCGCATATCCACATTCATAAATTCTTTCCACTCTAAATCTCGATCCATTATTTTTTATTTCAAATTATTTCTCAAAAATATTGAAGTTCTTTAAAAAAATAACATTTTAAGTATCAATCTTTCAAAAGAACAACAAAAACCGTATCAAAACAATGTTTTATGCGTATTTTGTCGTTATTAATTGTATTTTACCGATATTTTGTTGTTTTTTACAAGCTTAGTTACGGGAATTATTCTTACATTTGTACCACACAAGTAAAATATTGTACACGGTAATTCGCCCCAAAATATAGAATTAGCCCCAAATACCCCAAAATATCGACGATAAATCCCGAGCTAGCTCGGGATTTTATTTTTGGCACTAGTTATAGTTTGATTTTACTGTAATAAAAAAACCCCGAGAAATTCTCGGGGTTTTTTATTTTTATGTGTATACCTCAAAAGAGTTTAAACGATTTTATTTCGTTTACGTTCAACTTCAGTTAAGTAGATTTTACGCAATCTTAAATGATTAGGTGTAACTTCTACGTATTCATCTTTCTGGATATATTCTAAAGCTTCTTCTAATGAAAACTTAATTGCAGGCACAATCTTAGCCTTATCATCTGCTCCCGAAGAACGTACATTTGATAATTTCTTTGTTTTGGTGATATTAACTGTCATATCATCACCTCTAGAATTTTCTCCAATCACCTGTCCTTCATAAATATCTTCTCCCGGATCTACAAAGAATTTACCTCTATCTTGCAACTTATCAATAGAATATGGTATTGCAGAACCTTTTTCCATAGAAACTAATGAGCCATTAATACGCCCAGGAATATCTCCTTTAAGTGGTTGATATTCTTTAAAACGGTGTGCCATAATTGCTTCACCTGCAGTTGCTGTCAATAATTGATTACGTAGACCAATAATTCCTCTGGATGGTATCATAAATTCACATACCATACGATCTCCTTTGGCTTCCATACTAAGCATTTCTCCTTTACGCATAGTTACCATTTCTACAGCTTTTCCTGATACATTCTCAGGTAAATCAATAGTTAATTCTTCGATTGGCTCACATTTAGTACCATCTATTTCTTTAATGATTACTTGTGGTTGTCCAATCTGCAATTCATATCCTTCACGACGCATAGTTTCAATCAATACTGATAAATGCAGTACACCTCGTCCGAATACCAAAAACTTATCTGCACTATCCGTATCATTAACTCTAAGTGCTAAATTTTTCTCTAGTTCTTTTGCTAATCTTTCTTTAATATGTCTGGAGGTTACAAATTTTCCGTCTTTTCCAAAGAAAGGAGAATCATTAATTGTAAACAACATACTCATGGTAGGTTCATCGATAGCGATAGTTTTTAACCCTTCAGGATTCTCTATATCTGCTACAGTATCTCCAATTTCAAAACCTTCAAGCCCTACCAATGCACAAATATCACCAGCTTCTACTTTTTCTACCTTCATTCTTCCAAGGCCTTCAAAAGTGTGAAGTTCTTTTATTTTAGATTTTTTTATCGTTCCATCTCGTTTTACCAAAGAAACCTGCATACCTTCGGTCAAAGTACCTCTTTGTAAACGTCCAATAGCAATACGCCCTGTAAATGATGAGAAATCTAACGATGTGATTAACATTTGAGGAGTACCTTCTTCAATTTTCGGAGAAGGAATATGCTCAATTACCATATCAAGCAGAGGTTCTATATTATCTGTTTCATTCTTCCAGTCATCACTCATCCAGTTATTCTTAGCAGAACCATATACTGTAGGAAAATCGAGCTGCCATTCTTCGGCACCAAGTTCGAACATCAGGTCAAATACTTTTTCATGAACTTCGTCTGGCGTACAGTTTTCTTTATCCACCTTATTAACTACAACACAAGGCTTTAACCCAAGGTCAATTGCTTTTTGTAGTACAAAACGAGTTTGCGGCATAGGTCCTTCAAAAGCATCTACCAGTAGTAATACTCCATCTGCCATATTCAATACACGCTCTACCTCTCCTCCAAAATCGGCGTGACCAGGAGTATCTATGATATTAATTTTGGTTTCTTTATAGATAACCGAAACGTTTTTTGAGGTAATGGTAATTCCTCTTTCGCGCTCCAGGTCATTATTGTCCAAAATTAAATCACCTGTATTTTCATTTTCACGAAATAATTGACAATGGTACATAATCTTATCTACCAACGTAGTCTTACCGTGATCTACGTGAGCAATTATCGCAATATTTTTTATAGCTGTCATAAGCGCCTCATTTTTAAGGGTGCAAATGTACGAGATATTTTGACAGGTTGTATACGAAAATTTAATTATTAAAAAAACCTTATTATCTGCCCTCTTAAACAGAACAAGAAAGCTCCTTATTTTTTAATTATCAGAACATTACTAACTATTCTATCTTCCCAATACCCATCCCAATCTAAAACCAATTACAGGCCTTAAAAAACTTTCTTCATTATTAAATCCATATCCAAGCCCTAACTCTAATCCCCAATTAAAATTAGAATTATACGTACGCTGAAAACCCCAAACAGGAGCTATTATGGCATAATAATCAATATTAACCTCTATATCTCCAATAACAGGATCTCCATGCGTAAAAAGAGTAGATAAGGCAATGTAATTTGCAGAGTTTTTTAACGTGTTCTTTCCTTTTTGAATTCTCCTTTCAAAATTATAGTAATATCGATAAGCCACTTCTACTGAAGGAAAAATACCATATTCACCATTTCCATTTTTGGATACGTAGGCAAAACCTGTTCCTAATCTAAAATCTATAGTAGTATTCTTACCTAATCCTACCTCATACTCTATACCAGGAGAGGTTAGTATATTTATTTTAAACATATGATCTTTTACAGATATACTATTGTTTTGAGCAGAAATAACGATTGTATTTAAAAGAAAAATTGAAATAAGTATTTTTTTCATGTATAAAAGTTTAGTTGATGAAGAAAAAACTTATTAATCAAATTTTATACCAAATGTTGATGGTTAAATCACTTATACATTAACAAAACTTATATCTTTGCGCCATAAAATAAGCTATCATGCAATTAGAAAATATTCCAAACCTCAAGAACCTAGATTCAAACAACTTTTTTCTCCTGGCCGGCCCTTGTGCAATTGAAGGAGAAGAGATGGCATTGCGTATTGCAGAAAAAGTAGTTACTATTACTTCTAAACTTAAAATTCCTTATGTTTTTAAAGGATCATTTAAAAAGGCTAACCGTAGCCGTATTGATAGCTTTACAGGGATAGGTAATGAGAAAGCATTAAAAATTTTACGTAAAGTTGGAGAAACTTTTGAAATTCCAACGGTTACTGATATTCATGAAAATGAGGATGCAGCACTTGCAGCCGAGTATGTAGACATTTTACAAATCCCGGCTTTTTTGGTACGCCAAACGGATCTTGTAGTGGCTGCTGCAAAAACAGGAAAAACAGTTAATTTAAAGAAAGGACAATTTATGAGTCCTGAAGCTATGCAACATGCTGTAAAAAAGGTGAAAGATAGTGGCAATAATAATGCAATGATCACAGATCGTGGAACTATGTTTGGTTATCAGGATATGATTGTTGATTTCAGAGGAATCCCTACGATGAAACAATATGGTACTACTGTACTTGATGTAACACATTCGTTACAGCAACCTAACCAATCTAGTGGTGTGACTGGAGGAAGACCTGATATGATAGAAACTATTGCACGTGCAGGAATAGTTACAGGAGTAGATGGTTTATTTATGGAGACACACTTTGATCCTGCTAATGCCAAGAGTGATGGTGCCAATATGTTACATATTGATCACCTAGAAAAACTATTGAGTAATTTGGTTGCCATTAGACAAACGGTTAATCAGTTATAAATTTTTCATTTCTAAAAACATAAGCTTCTTTGAGGACTTCTATAAGTACCTGATCATTGATATCATCTATGTTTTGATATCGTAGAGATTTTACATATTTTCTTTTATCAGATTCTAGTTTCTCCTGGTGTTTGGTAAAATATTGTGCGCTCCAAAACCCTACATCTACATAATCTTTGGTCACATTAAGATAACAGATTGGACTTTTGCCTACGTAATAAAAAGGAACTCTCCATTTAAACAATAATTCAACTTCTGGTAGTGTCGTTTCGACCACCACCTGTAGATGAAGCAATATAGATTTAAATGGTTCTGATTGTCTTAAAATATATTCTTCTGCTGGATTCATACCTCAAAAATACCGTTTTATCATAAAATGGTATTACCTAATATAGTTATCAAAACTAAACACCTTAAAAAGAGGCCTCTCCTCCTACTATAAAAAATGCTCCTGAAAATTAAATTTGCACAATTCAATATTTTAATTTTACTTTGTATTTCAAAGTACTTTTTAATATGAGCACAGAAGAATACTTAAAAGACATCACAGAGATCAAAGATATGATGAACAAATCATCTCGTTTTTTCTCACTTAGTGGTTTATCGGGAATAATGGCTGGCATCTATGCACTAATTGGTGCTGCTGTTGCTTTTTATTTAGACAGCATTATCGGTAGAGGGTATCTAATTCTAAACAGTAAGCTCTTTTATTATGTCCTGATAGATTTAGTCATTATAGCATTACTGAGCATTGTAACTGCTATTATTTTAAGCGTTAGAAAAGCAAAAAAAAATAACGAAACCTTATGGAATAGCGCCTCAAAACGATTGCTTACTGCCTTTTTAATCCCTTTGATTACCGGAGGTATTTATATTATCATAAAGATATCCAGCCATCATTACGGTCTAACCGGTTCTTTAATGCTTATTTTTTATGGGCTTGCTCTGGTTAATGCTTCAAAGTATACAATCGGTAATGTAAAATATTTAGGATATATAGAAATTGCATTAGGTTTAGCCTGTGCAATCTATCCCGGATATGGTTTTTGGTTCTGGGTGTTTGGATTTGGTGTAATGCACATTATATACGGAAGTTTAATATACTTTAATGAGAATTCAAATTCGAAGTCTGCATAAGCAAAACATTGGATCTGATATGATAGGTTAGTTTTAATTTATCCCTAAGTACTATCAAATAAGTCTGAATATAAAATTTGAAAAGTTTCTTCCCTCATGGGAATACAGAATGAAAAATATAATTGATAATATAAACAAAGCTTTTGATCATCGAATTCGATTAGGAATTATGTCGATTTTGATTGTAAATGAATATGCCGATTTTAAAATGTTAAAAGAGCTTCTAGGAGCTACCGATGGCAACCTGGCAAGCCACACCAAAGCTTTGGAAAAAGACGAATATATTATGGTAGAAAAATCATTTATAGGTAGAAAGCCAAATACAAGATACAGTGTTACCAAAAAAGGCCGAGAAGCCTTTAAAAAACACGTAGAAGCTATTGAAACATTACTAAAACAGTAGCTATATTTTTTTATTATTTTACTTTGAAATACAAAGTACTTTTAAACAAAAAAAAACAATGAGAGCATATATTTTAGAAATGATTTATGAATTAAGTAAAAAACCGTATCAGAAATGGTTTAAAAAACAACCATCTTGGGATATTTCGGCGAAAACACTTATTACATATCCTAAGGGAAGTCTTGGGTTTCATTTAGGATGCTTCTTACTACAGCATGATTTTAGTCCACAACCCAAATTAGAAAATCATGATGTTTTTCATGTATTAACCAGTATTGGCATATCTGTGCCCGAAGAGGTAGCTATGCAATATTACCTTTTAGGAAACGGTAAACTAACAATATACCTGGTTTCAGTCATCATAATAGGCACCTTGTTTTATCCAGATAAAATTAAACTTTTTAAAAAAGCATATCGAAAAGGCAAAACAGCCTATCCTTTTTATCAACTGGATTACAAAAAACTTTTGCATCAGCCTGTACAAACTTTGAAAACCACATTTTTAATCACATCATTATGAAAATCATACAACCAATTAATAAGAATGCACTTATTGTTGCAACCATTAGCTTTCTTTTAGGAACTTTATTATTACTGTTTTTTCTAATTTCTCAATCTAATATAGTATTCGACATAGGTCTTTTTTATGTCATTATAGCATCTGTCCTTAACATAATCGTCTTTATAGGACTCATCACTAATGCCATTATCAACTATCAGTATTACCAAGAGAATCTAACTACAATCATATTAGTTATCCTTAACATCCCAATTACTATTGGATATACCATCATTATCATCAACAACCCTTTTCTAAAATATTTTTAATCTCATCATTATGAAAATAGCACAGCCTATTAATAAAATTGCTATCATCCTAGCCTTAGTTAGTTTTCTTATCGGAACCTCCCTATTACTACTTTATATATTTCATATAACCTATATAGAAAGAAGTACCCTTCGACATATAGGACTTAATTATATCAGAATTGCTTTTTTGGTTAATATAATTTATCTGGCATTTCTGATCATTAATGCGATTTTCTTTTCAAAAGATACCAAAGAGAATCTAATCACCATTCTATTCTTTTTACTCAACATCCCAATTACACTTATATATATCCAAATCGCATAAATACTAATTATCATGAATATTATAGAAAAACAAACGCCTTTCATAAAACTATTTACGTTTTCAGTAACATTTAGTTTGCTATTATTAGTAATCAGAGCTTTAAAAACAGAATCTTATTTTTATTTATTCCTGGTATGGAATCTCTTTTTAGCATGTATACCTTATGGCATTACAATGCTATTAAGTGTACGTAAAACAAATCAATTTATTTTCTGGTTAGGTTTTGTGATATGGTTGATATTTTTGCCTAATTCTCCATACATCTTAACCGATTTACAACATATTAGATCAAGTACTCTGGAATCTGTTTGGTTTGATGTTTTGCTTATTCTATCCTTTGCCATCAATGGTTTGGTTATCGGCTTTGCTTCTTTATGGATGATGCAGACACTACTTCTGGAAAAATTTTCTAAAAAGATTACAAATCTCATCTCATACAGTATTCTACTATTATGTGGTTTTGGGATATATCTGGGAAGAGTATTGAGATGGAACAGTTGGGATATACTTCAAAATCCATCAGGGATTTTAGCCGATATTTTAAAAAGAATCTTATTCCCTACTCAACATATTAACACCTGGGCATTTACGATAGGTTTTGGCGGTTTTTTGATGATCACCTATCGAATGATTCAATATTATCAAGAAAAAAACAATTAAAAAAACACAATCACAATAAATATTATATCTATGGAAACCCAAAAACAAAAAAAGTCCTTTGGACAATGGTTAAAGACTTCAATTACTGTTCGAATGTTAATGGTCGGAATACTAATTTTAGTACTATTAATTCCCTTGTCCTATATTAAAAACTTAATACAAGAGCGTTCCCATAGGCAAGAAGAAGTTGTCAAAGAGATTAATCAAAAATGGGGAAATGAAGTATTATTATATGGTCCGATTCTTAAAATCCCTTATCAGATACATACCTTAAAAAAAACCTGGGATGACAAAACAAAATCATATAACGAAGAAGATATTATTACCATAAAACATGCCTTTTTCTTTCCTAATACATTAGACATAAAAGCCAATATCGAGTCCGAAACCTTAGGAAGAAGTATTTACGAGTCTGTAGTATATACATCTGACATGAAAATAACAGGTTCTTTCACTACTCCAAACTTTGAAACGCAGGATATTGCAGCAGCAGATATTTTATGGAATAAAGCTACTGTACAAGTGAACTCAACAAACTTAAAAGGTATACGAAGTAATCTTGAGTTAAAATTGGGAACAGATCAATATCCTTTACGCTCTCGATATGCACAAAACTCATATACAAATACTTTGGAAACTAAATTTCTAAAAGAAAATTCTTTACCTAAGGAGCGTACGATCGATTTTAGCCTGGATCTCCTGATTAATGGGAGTGAACAGTTACGATTTATTCCCGTAGGTCGAGAGACCAATGTATCTATGACATCAAATTGGGCTTCACCGAGTTTCAATGGCAATTATCTACCCGACACTAAGACCAAACAGATATCTGATCAAGGTTTTAAAGCTAATTGGAAAGTACTACAAATTAACAGAGAATTTGAACAGGAATTTTTTGGAGAATTACCACATATTAACGCCTCTGCTTTTGGTGTTAAATTACTAATCCCAGTTGATGAATATCAAAAAAGTGAACGTGCCGCCAAGTATGGGTATCTTGTAATTGCTCTTACCTTTTTGGTATTCTTTTTAATTCAGGCAATTAGCAAAATTCATATTCATCCTTTTCAATATTTAATGGTTGGATTAGCATTAACTATGTTTTATACATTATTGATTTCTATATCAGAACATTCAAGTTTTTTACAAGCATATGCCATAGCTGGTAGCGCAGTAGTCTTGCTAATTTCTATGTATTCGAAAGCAATACTTAGAAGCTACAAATTTATGGGATTCATTGCCGCTTCTTTAACAGCATTATATGCATTCATTTTTGTGATTATTCAATTAGAGAGTTATGCGTTATTAGTAGGAAGTATAGGATTATTCTTAATTTTGGGAGCAATAATGATGATATCTCGTAAAATTGATTGGAGGAATGATTAATCCCATTAGACACTATCTCATTAAATATATAACTTAACGAGATAGTGTCATCCATTATCATACTAATTTTATTATCCATCTCTATATGTATTCTGTTGCAAACAAAAACAATTTATACTTTATCATTTCAATAGTAATCTTTCTTTTATTGAAACTAGGCTACAAGTTTTCTGATATTACAACTCTAGGTTTTTTACTAAAACCAACAAACAAATTTGTAGAAATCCTAATGAACTCGAATTCAGTATTTATAAAAACTATTGGGCACTATCATTCTTCTTTAAATATTGTGATTGATAAATCTTGTTCTGGTTTCAATTTTTGGATACTATCATTTGTAATGATAAGCTTTTTATTATTAAAACATCTGAATACGCATTTCTTAAAAATAATATCAATTCCTATTTCTATGGTATATGCCTATGTTGTAACCATTTTTGTAAATACATCCCGAATTTTTGTTTCAATCATTATACAGCAACAAACAAATAACTTAGTAAAAGGTCAACAACATATTATTCATGAAACTGTTGGAGTAATTACTAATCTATCATTTTTGATTCTCATATACTATTTCACTAAAAAACTAACGCTTAAACATCTACATCATGAGAAACTTGCTTAACCCCAGATGGATTTTTATAATTAACACATTACCAATCGTGTTATTATTCTTCCTTTTTTCAGAAGAATATACCATTATCAAAAGTTTACTTGATCAAGAAAGTATCAAGTGTTGGAAAGTTTTTGGCAGCTCACTAATGATACTAGGTATTCTAAATCTAGCATATGCTATATACCTAACACTAAAAAAACAAAATGTTTCTTTCCTTTACGGTGTCATTGCATTGCTAAGCTATATTCCTTACATATACCTCTACAACTCATATTATGACCAAATTATTCCTTTCTCTATTCCCTCATGGATGGTTTCTAATAATATCATTTTATATGTAGGAACATTTCTGATGCCAACATTAGCATACTCCATATTTATTTTGGTCATTCATTTTACTCCAAAAGATAAAAATCATACAGCATGGAAAAACTTTTTAATTGCTATTATAACCCCTGTTTTTTGGTACGTATTCTTTCTTGTTATCCTTCCATTATGGAAACCCCTAAATAGTAATTTTGAAACCCATGCGTTAATTATTTTCATAATTAGTGGTACTATCATATTTCTTTTTTTCTTAGTCAGAGGAGTTTTTATCCTAGCCACAAAAAAAGCTACTGTCTTTCAAAAATATGAACTCGTATGGAAAATACCTATAGCGCTCGTATTTCCATTACTTGGGTTATTAATCAATAATGAAGTTCTATTTAATGATTCTGACACAGCAAATACTTTAGGGATATTTGGAGATTTCAATACTATTTGGTTTTACATTCTTGCCGTGCTTAATGGTATTCTTATTTGTTTACCTAATAAAGCTCAAAAGACTTATCAAATTCTTTTATATATAGGAAGATGTATCACCTTTATGTACACTTTCTATTTTTTCATTGTCTTTTTACCTTTTCTTCCTTTGTCAGTTATAGCTATTATAGCAATGGGATCTGGTTTTTTAATGCTTACCCCTCTTGTTCTTTTCATAATTCATATTAATGAACTTACTAAAAACTTTGCTCTTTTAACAGATTATTTCTCAAAAAACACATTGCGAATTATTTCAGTTCTTAGTTTTTTAATTATCCCTTTGTGTATTACAGTTTCTTTTATAACGGATAGAAATATTTTACATGAAACCTTAGATTATATATATAGCCCAGATTATTCTAAAACATATAAAGTCAATAAAAAATCATTGGTAAAAACACTAGAAGTTGTTAAAAAGAATCGAGAAAAAAGAAATGGAGATATGATCTTTGGTAATCAGATTCCATATCTATCATCTTATTTCAATAAAATTGTCTTAGGAAACTTAACTTTATCTAGTTCAAAAATTGACAAAATAGCACATATTTTTAACGGAATCAATGCTGAGCAAGTCACTCCAGAAAACTTAAGAAATGAAGAAGTCAATGTTTCTAAAATACAAAGCAAAAGTACTTATGACCCCATTAAAAATGTGTGGAAAAGTTGGGTTGATATAGAAATCACCAATAATAGTAATACAAATTTTGCTGAATATGCAACTACTTTTAAATTACCTGAAGGTTGCTGGATCAGTGATTATTATTTATATGTAGGTGATAAAAAAGAAATGGGAATTCTAGCAGAAAAAAAGGCTGCAATGTGGGTTTTTTCTCAAATACAAAATGAAAATAAAGATCCTGGAATTCTATATTATCTTACCGGAAACAAAGTTGCTTTCAGAATTTTTCCATTTTTCAGAAACGAAATCAGAAAAACAGGAATTGAATTTTTACATAAAACTCCAATTCAATTAACGATCGATCAAAATGTATTAACATTAGGCGACACAAATCACAAAAACATTGAAAACCCTTCTAAAGAAAAACAGGTTATATATATTTCTGCTCAACAAAAACAAAAACTCAAAAAAGTCCAACGCACACCTTATTTTCATTTTCTGGTAGATATTTCTAAAGAAAAACATCAATCTATTGATGAGTTCACCAAAAGAATTGAAAAGTTGGTCCATAAAGAAAAAACTCTTGGCGCAAATGCTCAAATCACTTTTGTTAACAGTTATATTTCGCAAGCTTCATCAAATAAAAAATGGAAAGAAGATTACCAAAATCAAGAATTTCAAGGTGGATTCTATCTAGATAGAGCAATAAAAACAACTTTATTTAATTCTTATCAAAACAATACCCACTCATACCCAATTCTGGTAGTGGTTACAGATACAATTCAAAACGCAATTCTTGATAACGATTTTTCTGATTTCAGTATGACTTTTCCAGAAAATAATCAATTTTATAATTTGTCTAAAAAAGGGGGTTTACAGCCATACTCACTTATAAAAAACCCAAGTTTCCCACTTGATGAAAAAACAGAAGTTAGATTTGATCAAAAGGTTCTCGAATATAAATATGATACTCACTCTATTGCTTACCTACCTGATAATGGAGAACCTAGTATTATCTTAAAAGATGGAATCTATAAAAATATTAAAAATACTCCCTCACAATCCCAATGGGATAAAGGATTAATGATGCAAGGGCTTTGGATTTCTCAGATCCTACATCCTGAAACATCAGATAAAGAATGGATTGAACTAGTCAAAAACAGTTTTTCTAATCATATCATGACACCTGTTACTTCATTTTTGGTAGTTGAAAATGAAGCACAAAAAGCAATTCTTAAAAAGAAACAAGAACAAGTATTATCTGGAAAAAAATCACTGGACATTGGTGATGAAACAACTAGAATGAGTGAACCTAATATAATCATAACTCTGATTTTGTTACTAATTATATTATGTTATAAAAAAAGAATAACATTAAAACACCTTCTGGGTTAGTTAATAAAAGTCGTGCTTCAGATTTTTGAAGTGCGGCTTTTTTATCTACTTTTAACCCTGTTAAAATAAACCGATGAAAAAAAGCATTTATATCTCTATCATAGCATGTGCAACACTAAGCATGTTTTCGTGCAAAACAGATTCTAAAAACAATCAGAACCTAACTAAGGAGGTCACATTTACCAAAGAAGGTGAACTTTCTTTATTTGATCTAAAGGATTCAATCCCTAATCCAATAACCAAACTAGATATCGAAATTGCCGACTCTGATTACGAAAGAGAAACGGGGTTGATGTATCGCAAATCTATGCAGAATGATCGGGGTATGTTATTTATATTTTCTGAAGAGGCTCCGCATTCATTTTATATGAAAAACACAAAATTCCCTTTAGATATCATTTATATAAATGCAAAAAACAAAGTAGTAAGTATCCAAAAAAACGCGCAACCTCTTGATGAATCTTCACTACCATCTGAAGGACCTGCACAATATGTGCTAGAAGTTAATGCCAAACTTACTGACACCTGGAATCTTAAGGCTGGTGATTCTATTTCTTTCACCAAAATGTAAAAAAAACAATTAGACCTCATAGGTTTTTAAAAACTTATGAGGTCTAAAAATAATAGTAAACAAAAATCCTTTCTAATTGCTTAGAAAGGATTTTTTGTAATTATAGATCTCAAAGAGATTACTTCTTCTCTTCAGTTTCTTTTTCTTTAGTTTTTAAACCAACTTTACGTACTGTATCATACATTACCGGAGTTGCAATAAATAGTGACGAATAGGTACCTATAATCACACCAATAATTAATGAGAACATAAACCCTCTTAAAGGTACTGCAAATATAAAGATCGCGATAAGTACCAATAATGTGGTTAAAGATGTATTTAAAGTACGACTTAATGTACTATTTAAAGCCCCATTAACACTTTTATCTAATGGCCAGGAAGTATGTTCATTTAAAAACTCCCTAATTCTATCAAATACAACCACGGTATCATTTAATGAGTATCCAATTACGGTAAGGATAGCTGCAATAAATGCCTGGTCAATTTCCATGTTAAAGGGCATAAATTTATAGGTTATAGAGAATATCCCCAGCACAATCAATACATCATGGAATACCGCTGCAACTGCACCTAAACTAAACTGCCATCTTCTAAATCTCAATAAGATATATAAGAATACAACTATAAGAGACGCAAGTACAGACCAGAAAGCTGCTTGCTTAATATCATCTGCAATTGTTGGTCCTACTTTCATAGAATGCATAATACCTACTTGCTTATCATCTCCGCCATTAGCAAACTGATCATACGTTAATCCATCTGTTAAATAAGGTTGTAAAGCTGTAAATAATTTATTTGAAATTTCTGCATCTACTTCTTCACCTGTTTCATCAACTTTATACTTTGTTGTAATTTTTAATTGATTATTTGTCCCATAGGTCTTTGCTTGTGCACTTTCAAACGCAGCAACAAGATCTTTCTCAACTACTGTAGGAACAACATCTTTTGCAAAACGAACAGTATACGTTCTTCCTCCTACAAAATCCACCCCTTGATCCAGGCCATTGGTAAATAAAGAACCAATACCAGCTACGATAATAATACCAGAAATGACGTAGGCAATTTTACGCTTCTTTAAGAAATTAACATTAACGTTCTTAAATAAATTTTTGGTTGCTCCTGTAGAAAACGCTAGTTCTTTACCATTTTTACCATAACCATCTATAAATAATCTGGTTACAAAAATCGCAGTAAACAAAGAGGTTAAAATACCTATTAATAAGGTAGTCGCAAATCCTTTAATTGGTCCAGTACCAATAACTAATAAGATAAGACCTGTAAGACCTGTAGTTATATTCGCATCAAGTATCGATGATAATGCATTACTAAATCCATCTTTTATAGCATCTACTTGAGATTTTCCTTTTGCCAGCTCTTCTCGAATTCGTTCAAATATCAATACGTTTGCATCAACCGACATACCAATTGTTAATACGATACCTGCAATACCAGGAAGCGTTAATACCGCTTTTAATCCTGCTAATACTCCAAAAATGAATAAGATATTAACTACCAAAGCTACATCTGCAAAAAGTCCCGCTTTACCATAGTAAAATACCATCCAGATCAAAATCAATACTAATGCTATTGCAAAAGACATGATACCACTATCAATAGCTTCTTGACCTAATGATGGCCCCACTACTTCACTTTGGATAATATCTGCAGAGGCTGGTAATTTACCTGCTCTTAATACATTTGCTAAATCCTGACCTTCTTCTATAGAAAAGTCTCCAGTAATCTCACTTCTTCCTCCACTAATCGCTCCTGTTGTAACACCTGGTGCAGAATATACTATATCATCTAATACCACAGCTATCTGACTGCTTTGACTAAAAGCACGACCAGTCATTTCTTCCCATTTTTTAGCTCCTTTACCATCCATTTGCATGGTAACTGTTACTTTACCTAGTTGGCTATATTCTTGTCTTGCATCTGTAATAACACCACCACTTAATTCTGGCTCATTATCTCTATTTCCTTTTATAGCATATAAATCTAAAAACTCAGAATCTTTTTCAGGTTTTCCCCAGGCAAATTTCACAAAACGCTGTTCTACCGGTAATAAAGCTTTTACCCTAGGATCATTAAGGTATGCCAAAAATTGATCTGCATTCTTCTTCTCTACAGTAGCTACTACAGGCCCTCCTTGTCTTCCTTGTCCTACAATTAGATCAAATAATGGATTTACCTGTGTTTCAATATCTGTAGAATCTTCTGCATCCTCTAATAAGTTTTCAATAGCTGCATCTGCATCAGTTGTTGTAGAATCAACTTTTGCAGTATCTACTTCTGTAGAATCTACTACTGCTTCATTAGTCTCTGCAACTTTTTCCTTTATTTTATCTACACCTTCAAGATCTTCTTTAATCAAATTATTGGCTGCAATAAGGTGATTAAAAACTTCTTCCATTTTATATACATCCCAAAATTCTAATTGAGCTGTACTAGTCACCAAACTTTTTACTCTTTCTATATCTTTAGCACCAGGAAGTTCTACCAAAATACGACCAGATTCCCCTAGACGTTGAATGTTAGGCTGTGTAACTCCAAACTTATCAATACGCTTACGCAATACTTCGAATGCTGATGTTACAGATTCATCAATCTTACGTTTCAGAATAGGCTCAACCTGTTCATTAGTCATATCATAAGTGATATCATCACTTAAGTTTTTGTTTGCAAAAATATCCGGCGATGCTAGCTTTGCATCCGGGATTTTTTCAAATTCGGTAAAGAAATCATCGATATAATTATTTTGGCTATTTTTCTGCACCTCATCGGTAGCAAGTAATGCTTGATTAAACGATGGGTCTTTAGATTTATTAGCAAGCCCACTTAAGATATCTTTTACAGAGATCTGTAGAATAACATTAATCCCTCCTTTAAGGTCAAGCCCCTTATTAAGTTCTTTATCCTTTGCATCATTATATGTAATACCGGCAAAAATTTCTTCTTTACCAATAGAATCTAAATAATTACGCTCTGCGGTCTCCCTTAATTTCGAATAGTCTTTTACGCTTTCCGGATATTTTTGCTGTGCAAAGGCTTCAGCTTCTGTCTCTTTTGTGTAGGCCATGTATGTATATGACAATTGGTAAATACATACCAAGCCAAATAAAATAGCAAATACCCTAACAAGTCCTTTATTTTGCATTATTTATTTATTTTAGTCAAATCTGTTAAAAATGAGTAATGATAATATGTACTCAAGATTTGACAATTATTTTTAATTATTTAATACTGTGTAATTAAGCTCTATCAAACTATTGATAAAAGCCTTATTTTAAAAATATGATTAGTTTTTAGGAATTCCTTAAAAGCTTTGAATTCCAATCAGGAGATTGGTCCAGCTCTTACTTCTGGAATTTTATGTGAAGTATTATCTATTGCAATTGCAATATTTGTATTTACTTTTTCGGCTATTTTTATAAGCCTATTTATACAATCGGCATCAATTTCTTTAACAAAACTATACGAATTAGAACCAGAATAGCCATCGCGTTCATGCGTTACTTCTAAAACATACTTACCATTAAAGTCAGCATCAAAATCTGTACTTTTCTGGATTTCATAAACATCAAAATTATAGTCTTTTGATTTTTTTTCTAAAGGAAATGGATTGTCATCTTCATTTTGATCATAAAAAACATGATCTAACCGCACATTTTGTTCTTCGGAAAGTATTCTTTTTATATACTCTACATCTGCATCACTATAATATGCAATCTTGAGTTTACCATCTTTTAATCCCTTTGTTATCCTGGTATACTGAACCCCAATGGATTGCAATTGTTTTTTTACAATTGTTATCGCATTTTCGGCTTCTAGAGAAGTAATTTCACTATTAACAAACTCTAATACAATTTCCTGATTAGGTACTACGGTTTGTTGCTGAATAACAACAAGTGTTGCTAAAGCAGAAATTAAAATCCCGAAGTACCATTTTTTCTTCATGCGGCAAATATAAAAAAATTAAAACTGCATTTCTTAAGTCTTGAAATAAATATCTTTTGCAATCTTCGAACATCAAAACGTATAAGTTTCAATTTTGGTATTTATCTCTATTCAAAATAACCTCAAAATCCAAATCTTGCTCTACAGTAAAGGCTTCTTAATTAAAGAAATCTAACCATACAAACGCATTAAAAACAATAAGAGCGGCATAAAAGCAGCTCTTATTAAACTTATGTATTTAGGATGTATTATAATTCTAACAATCCATTTGTCTTCTTAACACCTTCTGCACTTTCTGCAAGTTTAGTTTTTTCTGCATCGTTAAGTTCTATCTCTACAATCTTTTCGATTCCATTTCTACCTAATACAACTGGTGCACCGATACAAAGGTCATTTAACCCGTACTCTCCTTCTAATAATACAGAACAAGGGAAAATTTTCTTTTGATCACAAGCAATTGCCTGTACTAAACCAGATACTGCAGCCCCCGGAGCATACCATGCCGATGTACCTAATAATTTGGTTAATGTAGCCCCACCAACCTTAGTATCTGCAGCTACTTGTTCTATTCTTTCTTCTGAAATAAATTCTGAAACAGGCACACTATTTCTTGTAGCTAATCTTGTTAATGGCACCATACCTTTATCACTATGACCGCCAATTACCATTCCGTCAACATCAGAAATAGGAGCACCTAATGCTTCTGCTAATCTGTATTTAAAACGAGCACTATCTAAAGCACCACCCATACCAATAATTCTATTTTTAGGAAGATTGGTTGTTTTATGTACTAAATAGGTCATCGTATCCATAGGGTTACTAACCACAATAATAATAGCATTAGGAGAATGTTCTATCAAATTAGAGGATACTGTTTTAACAATTCCTGCATTAATACCAATCAATTCTTCTCTTGTCATTCCTGGTTTACGGGGAATTCCTGAAGTAATTACAGCAATATCACTTCCTGCAGTTTTAGAATAATCTCCTGTAGTACCAGTAATTTTGGTATCAAACCCGTTTAAAGAAGCTGTTTGCATCAGATCCATTGCTTTTCCTTCTGCATACCCTTCTTTAATATCTAACACTACTACTTCTGAAGCAAAATTCTTTATTGCTATATATTCAGCGCAACTAGCACCTACTGCCCCAGCTCCTACTACTGTAACTTTCATGGTATATTTTTTTGAATGTAATTAAACTTATTTATTCCGCGAAAATACGAATTCTTTGATTAATTAATTAACAAATAGAGTGTTAATTACCAGCCAAAATTAAGTCCTAGAGAAAGATTATTATAGTTTTGCAATGTATAATCCAGATTAGCTCTAAAAACACCAAATTGTACTTTTGCTCCAATTGATGCCTTAACTCCTTTTGTTTTGTTTTTCACGCTTATTGGATCTGTTACCGTTTGTGAACTCAGTGGCCCATTTTGGATTTGATAAGTACCTAATAAATTTGCATCACTAGAACCAAAATAATACCCCAGCCCTCCATAAAAGTTTAAAACTGGTAATTTGGTAGATACAATACCTGTGATTAACCATGAATTAGTATTTAGACGTACTTCCTGATCTGCACCTTCTATCCCACTACTGGCATTGATATCATAAAAACCTTTTACATTAGTATATCCCAATAGAGCTGATAGCTTAACAGGCCATCTCTTTAACGGAAAAACCCAATCGGTAAACTCATGCTGAAATGCAACACCATACAGTTGTATTTCTGCATCTTGCACTGCTTTGATCCTAGGTAAAAACCTAAGTTTTATTTCTGTACTTTTTATTAACCCCATTGATCCTTGCAAAAACCCACTTGGTAAAGAACCAATTTCAGAATCTCCGATTCCATCTGGTAAAATAACTTCTAATTCTGTGGGTAGACCTTGATTTATTACCACTACCGTTTCTTCTTGATTTACACCCAATGCATTTGCAACTACTTGACGGGTTTGCCCATCTCTAAATGTTAAATCTGTATAGTCTTGTACATTTAGAATAAAAGATTGTTTCTCTTCTCTTACAAAAGAAAGGTTACCTACGATTCCTGCTTCGAAGTGCCATAATTTCTTTGTTTCTGCTGTATTATACCAGCCATTTGACATAGCATTTACCAACGATTCTCCTGCTGGTGCAAAATAATCTTCACTAAATCTCTGGGCATTTTCAATTCCAATTTCAAGAATTTGATCGATATCTGTTTGCGAAAAAGTAGCGTGACCTAGAAGTAATGTCAACAGCAAAGTACATTTTTTCATAAGATTTGGGTTTAATAGGCATTGCAATATATAAAAAATCCGCTATACCTATTATATAGCGGATTTTTTATATAAATTTTAAACTATTGTTTATGCATCAATATTTGCATACACAGCATTCTTTTCTATAAACTCTCTACGCGGTGGTACTTCATCTCCCATTAACATAGAGAATATGCGATCTGCTTCTGTAAGGTTATCAATTGTAACCTGACGCATCGTTCTAAATTCTGGATTCATAGTAGTATCCCATAGTTGTTCTGCATTCATCTCCCCAAGACCTTTATATCGTTGTATTTTCGAACTTTCTCCAAATTCTTGTACAATCAAATCTCGTTGATCATCATTCCATGCATATTGTTTTTTGGCTCCTTTTTTCACCAAATATAATGGTGGTGCAGCTATATAAATGTGTCCTGCCTCAATCAGTTCTTTCATATAACGGAAAAAGAATGTGAGGATCAATGTAGAAATATGACTACCATCTACATCGGCATCACACATAATCACCACTTTATGATAGCGTAATTTTGACAGGTTTAATGCTTTACTATCTTCTTCGGTTCCGATAGTAACACCAAGAGCTGTAAAGATATTTTTGATTTCTTCATTTTCAAAAACCTTGTGATGCATTGCTTTTTCTACATTCAATATCTTACCACGTAGTGGAAGAATTGCCTGAAACATACGATCACGTCCTTGTTTTGCGGTTCCCCCTGCAGAATCTCCCTCGACTAGAAACACTTCACATAATGCAGGATCTTGTTCTGAACAATCAGAAAGTTTACCAGGTAAACCTCCTATACTCATCACTGACTTACGTTGAACCATTTCACGTGCTTTTTTAGCAGCGTGACGTGCCTGAGCAGCAAGGATTACTTTCTGAACAATAGTTTTTGCATCATTCGGATTCTCCTCAAGGTAATTCTCCAGCATTTCAGAAACAGCCTGTGATACTGCAGAAGTAACTTCTCTGTTTCCTAATTTGGTTTTAGTTTGTCCTTCAAATTGCGGTTCCTGAACTTTTACTGAAATGATAGCTGTTAATCCTTCACGAAAATCATCTCCAGCAATCTCAAATTTCAATTTATCTAACATCCCTGAAGCATCTGCATACTTTTTAAGTGTAGCAGTTAAACCTCTTCTAAAACCTGAAAGATGCGTTCCTCCTTCATGTGTATTAATATTATTTACATAAGAATGTAAATTCTCTGCATAAGAGTCATTATATATCATCGCCACTTCTACAGGGATATCATTTTTCTCGCCTTCCATAGAAATCACATCTGCTATAATAGCACTACGACTTGTATCAAGAAATCGAACAAATTCTTTTAATCCTTCTTCAGAATGGAAAGTTTCAGTAACATCATTACCTTCTTCATCCTGATGACGCTTATCGGTTAATGTAATTTTTATTCCTTTATTAAGGTATGCCAATTCACGCATACGACTTGCCAGAGTATCATAATTATACTCAAGAGTCTGCTGAAAAATTGTGGGATCTGGTCTAAAAGTAACTATAGTACCATTAAAATCTGTATCTCCTGTAGATTTAACGGGATATAATGGTTTACCCTTTTCATATTCCTGCTCCCAGACTTTACCATCTTTATGAACAAAAGCATGTAAGTGAGCTGATAATGCATTTACACAGGATACTCCTACCCCATGAAGACCACCAGAAACTTTATAAGAATCTTTATCGAATTTTCCTCCTGCACCAATTTTGGTCATTACAACCTCTAAAGCAGAAACACCTTCCTTTTTATGTATACCTACAGGAATACCCCTACCATTATCTCGTGTAGTAACAGAATTATCTTCATTAATAGTTACCTGTATAGCATCACAATGCCCTGCCAGTGCTTCATCAATTGAGTTATCTACTACTTCATACACCAAATGGTGTAACCCTCGAGATCCAACATCACCAATATACATCGATGGACGCATACGCACATGCTCCATTCCTTCGAGCGCCTGAATACTATCGGCGGAGTAATTATTCTTATTAGCTTCTTCGCTCATAAATCCCTTATTAATTATTTTATTTTTTGACAACAAACAAAGATAAAAAAAGAGTAAAAGGATCAAAGGATTTTACCTAGAAGGATTTAACGAGTTATCAACAATTAGTTAAGAATAGTACTAGAAAAACAAAAAACGCTCTTAAAAACGATAAAAATACCCTTAAAATGAATTTAAGATTTATTTATATTCTACAAAGGATTGTTTCAAATTGCAAAAATCATAGTTTTTATTATTGTAAATTACAAGTTTTATAATAATGCTCAAATATCTGTATGGATCAAAATACAATAAAAATCCAGACTTACTTCTCTATGATTTTTAACCTACACTTTTTTAGAATACTGTTTAGCTTCACCTTTCAAATTCATTTACAAAACCATTTGCTCCAACCTCTTCATCTATCTTCATACTAGCCTCTCCCAAAACAGTTACTATTCATCGTTTGATTCCTTTTACAAATAACACCTGAGCACCACCTTCTTCCTTTATTTCATAATCATATGTACCACTATTCATACCTCTATGTGTATTTTTTGGTCCTTGAGTTATAACATTATTCTCTACAATCAATTTTCCCGTTGTTTTATCAAAAACCCATACTACCTCTCCTTTATCATAATCAAGATCTATCCCTTGAAGTCCATCACTTACATTTTTCATATTCCGTGTACCATTGATTGGATTTTCTTTTCCTCGAGAACTGTCATTGTCACTATGACAACTTGTTAATATCCCAAATGTAGCAATAACCATTAATATCAGAATTTGTAATTTCATAACTACTATTCTTTTAGTTTTCAACACTTAAGAGATGTTTTATTTTCCATTTGGCTGCGTGCTATGGTCATAAAACCAAAGAAAACACTCTCATGATCTTATATTTTAATTAACTCAAATTTCAGCTAGAATAAACTGCAATTTTCATACAGATTATGTCAGTTTATAACAAAAAAACAACACTTTATTTATTAAAACAACGTGTTTATGTAAAAGAAATTAATCTTTAAAATGTTGCTTCTATATTTGCCAATATCATATTTACACAAACTTAATATAACAATTATGAAAATTAAAAAAGTCAATGCACTTAAGACCCTAACACTAGGTGCGGTATTACTTCTTGCTTCTTGTCAAAAGGACAACCTTAATGAGAATGTAAGCGAAAACTCAACATCAGCGAATGGAAAAACTACTGAAAAGTATTTTAAAGGAAATCTAATTACTGTAAAAGATATCGGAAACGGAGAATTCCTTTACAACTCAGACATTATCCTATCTTCCAGTATGTTATCCGACACACCTTCACCTGCTTTTGATCCCAAATCACCCCCAAGTGAAACTAATCAAAAATTAGCATTGTGGGCTTCGACTAAAAAATGGCCAAATAATACGATTGTTTATAAACTTGGATCATTAAATAGTACTTTGCGCACTAATTTAACTCAAGCTTTCAAAAAATGGTCTGATAAGACCAACATAAAATTTAAAGAAAGAACTAATGAATCTGATTATGTGCATATCTATGAATCTACAAATGTTTGTTCAGGGTGCGGAAGAGCTTCATTTGGAGTACAAAGAAACGGAAGTGTACAACTAGGTCGTACTGCTAGTGTTAGTCTAATAGTGCATGAATTAGGGCACACTCTTGGTTTTGTGCATGAACAAACAAGATCAGATAGAGATGATTATGTTATCATAAAATGGGAAAATATCCAATCGGGTATGGAAGGTAACTTCAAAAAAGATCAAAATGCACAATTATTGACTGGAGCATTTGATATTAATTCAATAATGATGTACCATTCTTATGGTTTTTCTAAAAACAGAAAACCAACCATTACTTTACTTAATGGCGAAACATATAATGGAGCACAACAAACTATATCTGCATTAGATATTGAAGGTACCAACAAAGCATATCCATCTGACGGAGGAAATCCTAGTGACCCATGTGCAGGTGTAAGCCCTTGGGTTTCTGGACAATCATATTCTGAAGGAGATAGAATAACTTACAATGGCTATTTATATACTTTACAAAATAACAGCTGGGTAAGTGGCGGAAAATGCTTAAACTAAAGTAGTTTACATTTCATTATAAAATAGATCGAATTTGTAAAGAAGGCTACAATTAATTTTGTAGCCTTCTTTCTATAATTTCTCTTTGAAATCATCTTCTTATTAAGCTAAGAAAATATTTCTAACCTGAGTTCGATTAATCTGAAATGTGTCAGTTTGAGCGAAATTCTGTTAAGAATCTTGTATCGAAAATCAGCATTTCAGCATTAAAACCTATTCTCGATACAATTTTTCTCCATTTTAATACGAAAAATTACTCGAATTGACGGTTTTTATCACATATCCAAATAGTAATCGAACTGAGTTTCTAAGACCCTACACCTCAATTAATTCAGTTTTTGGCTAAAACAAACTGCAATTTTATATCATACACTAACATCGTCATAAGCATCTTCATGTACATTAGCAATAGCTCTACCACTTGGATCATTCATGTTTTTAAACGCTTCGTCCCATTCTAGAGCAATTTTTGTACTACATGCTACCGATGGCTCTTGAGGAACACTCAATGCAGCAGTGTCACTAGGAAAATGCCCTTCAAAGATAGTACGATAGTAGAACTCTTCTTTGTTTTGAGGAGTTTGTATCGGGAATCTAAAATGTGCATTTGCCATTTGCTCATCGGTAACTTCGACCTCAACAACTTCTTTCAATGTATCAATCCAGCTATACCCTACTCCATCAGAGAATTGTTCTTTTTGTCTCCAGACTACACTTTCTGGCAAATAAGATTCAAAAGCCTTACGGATCACCCATTTTTCCATCCTTCCGCCATTGATCATTTTATCTTTTGGATTAATTCGCATCGCAACATCCATAAACTCTTTATCTAAAAATGGTACTCGCCCTTCAATTCCCCACGCAGCAAGGGATTTATTTGCTCGCAAACAATCATACATGTGCAATTTATCGAGTTTACGTACGGTTTCTTCATGAAATTCTTTTGCATTTGGCGCTTTATGAAAATATAAATATCCTCCAAAAATCTCATCGGCCCCTTCTCCAGACAACACCATCTTCACTCCCATAGATTTAATAACTCTTGCCATCAAATACATTGGTGTTGAAGCTCTTATGGTTGTTATATCGTAGGTTTCTAAATTATAGATCACGTCTTTAATTGCATCAAGACCTTCTCGAATGGTAAATTTTATTTCATGATGAATGGTTCCGATATGATCAGCTACTTTTTTTGCAGCTTCCAAATCTGGCGAACCTTCTAATCCAACAGAAAACGAATGTAACTTTGGCCACCATGCGTCTTTGGTGTCATTAGATTCTATTCGTTTTTCTGAATATTTTTTTGCTATAGCAGAGGTAACCGAAGAATCCAACCCACCGGATAACAGAACACCATAAGGAACATCTGACATCAATTGCCTATGAACAGCAGCCTCTAAAGCATCTCTAAGCTCATCAATACTAGTTTGATTTTCTTGTACTGTTTCATAATCAGACCAATCTCTAACATACCATTTCTTTAGTTCCCCTTCTTCACTTGATAGATAATGTCCCGGAGGAAACAATTCTATTTTAGTACAAACTCCTTCAAGAGCTTTTAACTCAGACGCCACATAGAAAGTACCATTTTTATCCCACCCCATATAAAGAGGAATAATCCCCATATGGTCTCTTGAAATGAAGTACGTATCCTTTTCTACATCATATAATGCAAAAGCAAAAATACCATTAAGATCATCTAAGAAATCTGTACCTTTTTGTTTATATAATGCTAAAATTATTTCGCAATCAGATTCTGTTTGAAAATCATACGTTCCTTCGAGCTGTTCACGAAGTTTTCTATGATTATAAATTTCTCCATTAGCCGCTAGCACCAATTTACGATCTGCACTAAACAGCGGTTGCTTACCAGAAACCGGATCTACTATAGCCAATCTTTCATGTGCTAGTATTGCATTTTCGCTAGAGTATATCCCACTCCAATCTGGACCTCTGTGTCTAATTTTCTTTGACATCTCTAACAATTGAGGTCGTAACTTCTCTGAATTTTGCTTTATATCAAAAGCACAAACAATTCCACACATATTCTTATTTTTCTATTGTTTTGAAAGGTTAAAGATACTTTACGGTTACAAAATAAAAACAAAACCCAACATATTACTTACATATTATAACAATAAAAACAATAAAACATAACAAAAAGAAACTTCACACAGGATATAATGTTATGTATACTATCAAATTGTTACCTTAAACATTTAACACAATTTATAGACTCGATTAACATTTCAATTGTAAGTTCAACAATATCTTTACGTCTGTCATAAAAAATTAAAATCACCATTATGAAAAAATCACTCGTATTAGTTATTATTATGTTTTTGGGTACAGTATCAAGCGTAAGTGCTCAAAAGTTTGCCGGACTACAGAAAAGTCCAACAGATATTTCTTACGCTAAGAAAGACAGAAATGCCAAACCAGAGATTAAAGTTGTCTATAGTCGTCCACAAAAGAAAGGGCGTAAAATTTTTGGTAGTTTAGCTGCCTATGATAAAGTATGGAGGACTGGGGCTGATGAAGCAACTGAAATTAGATTCTCTCAGGATGTAAAAATGGGAGATAAAACTATCAAAGCAGGGACATATTCATTATTTACTATCCCAGGTAAAAAAGAATGGACTATTATTATAAATTCTGATCTAGATAGTTGGGGAGCCTATTCTTATGATAAAAGTAAAGATGTGGCTAGAATAAATGTTCCCGTTGGAAGTGGTGACGAACTAGAAGTTTTTTCTATTGCTTTCAAAAAAGTAGATAAAGGATACCACATGGTATTGGGATGGGATACTACTCGCGTAGAAGTACCTTTTAACTTATAATATTACTTATTTAATTCACAAAAAAATAGCTTGAAAATAAATTTTCAAGCTATTTTTTTCCTCAACTATTGTGTTTGTTCTTATCCCCAACAGAGATAGTAAGTTCTTCTGTTATCTGTGAATAGCATGACCAGATGCTCCAGGTAACTCTCTTAGAAAATCCATTACAATTCTAAAAGTTAATCTAAATTTTGTGTAAAATAGCCCCATATGTTATGTTTAAAAAATTAATACAATTGTTATTCAAATATAATACCGATATAACTCGATGTCAATAATTTAATATATGTTTTAGATATAAATCAAGATTTTATCGATGATAAACACAAAAATCTCAATTCTTATAAATTTGCCCCCTAAACCTTTGTTATTTTATACAAGGATAATGGGGTAATTTCCCTCAATTTCCTTGTATAAATTCAAAAAGTTTATTCCTTTTCGTTTCATTTAGCTTTCAAAATTGTCCCTCAACAATCTGAAAAAACCTCATCTATGAATTGCATTACTGCAAGCAGATGGCAGTTGTCTTAAAAAGCTCTTTAAAGCCTTAATATCAATAACAAAAATACCGTAAAATAGCCTCATAATCTTCTGGTTTAAATTTGTTATACAAAGATAGCATCTAAACTTATTTGACCAATAAAAATTAACATCCTTAAAACAAAATTTTAGACATAAACCACTATAAAAACGCCATAACAACAAAAACAAACATTGTTTTGTTAATTTTTGAAGTTTTTTCTTACGGAATAAAACTAAATTTTAGGGGTTTTCTCCCCCTTTTTTATCTTTACATTTGTTTAAACAAGTTTTCTAAAAACATGTAAAACAACAAAATAGCATAATCATATCTATATAGTATTCTAAAAACACCACTACTCTTCTCCTAGTCACAAAACAATAAGGTATTCTGAGAAATTATAAATTTTATTGGTAAAATGAAGTATTTGTCTAATATAAGTCAAAACGATACTATTTAAGAAAAGACATCTATTATTAAATCATATATAGTCTTTTTCTGATACTATGCATCATCCATTCCTTACTTATAAAATCAGTAAGAGATTGTTCCTCAAAACAATCTCTTATCAAAGATCCAAAAAACAAAATGACGGATGATAATAAACTAGTACATTCATCAGTTATTGATTGCATATTGCGATACTCCTGGAAGGTCTTTTAAAAACTAACTATTGTTATAAAAATTAGTCCGAAAATAGAGGTGAAATACCTCATATTTACATTTATGAGCACAAAAAATTGTTAACTAACCTAAAAGAATAATTAAAATGACCTTTATATTCGACGAAAAATAAATTTCACGCTTAAATATTAAAAGTTTATGCGATACTTATCTACGCATAGCATATAAAGATGCCCCTGGTAATTCCTTTATAAAACTGATAAAAGTTCTAAAAGTTAATCCAAATGTAGTGTATAAATTTTTCATAAGAAACTGATTTTAAATTGTTCACATAAATTTAAGCACTATTAAAACAAGTAGTAAAACAAAAATGATAATTTCGATATAAATACTTAAAGAGCTGGGTAAAAAGTATATGAAATATTAAAAAAACACAAAAACAGTAGTCTTTTTCCTTCATTTTAAAAAGCGGAATATGGGGAATTATCCCTGGGATTATGGAAAAACCACAGTGTATTAACGATTAAATACTTGTATATCTAATCAAAAACCCTAATAATCAAACCAATAGCTCCTTTTAAGGTATATTTAAGTATTTATGAGTTTGAAGAGAAACTTTCCATTTTGGATTTTTCATAACATAATCCACAATCAGAGGAATGATTTTTTCACGAACACTCCATTCGGGCTGAAGATACAATACACAATTATCAGAAACTTTATCTGCTTGTCTTTCTGCAAATTCAAAATCACTTTTGTTATAAACGATACATTTTAACTCATCTGCTTTTTTATAGACTTCTTCTTTTGGAAGTTTTACTTTTTTAGGAGAAAGGCAAATCCAGTCCCATTCTCCTGTTAGAGGATAAGCACCAGATGTTTCAATATGAGTTTTAGCGCCCTTATCCTTAAGTCCCTGAGTTAGCAGTGTCATATCCCAGGTAAGTGGTTCTCCTCCCGTAACCACAATTACATTACTATATTTAAGTGCATTTTCTACAATAACATTTGTATCCGTTGGAGGGTGTAAATCTGCATTCCAGCTTTCTTTTACATCACACCAATGACATCCAACATCACAGCCACCGATTCTAACAAAATATGCCGCCGTTCCTTTGTGATAACCTTCTCCCTGAATGGTATAAAATTCTTCCATCAAAGGGAGCATTTTACCATCATTCACCAATTTTTGTATACTCTTTTGCATAAGGCTGCAAATGTAAATAATATTAAATTACGATTTCAGATTAATTACATCTTAAAAAATTCTTCTAATCAAAATTATAAAACGTTATCAAAAAGCAACTTAATCCATTATCAATAGTAGATTACAACTATTATCTTTATTCAGATTTAACGGCAATACATTCTATTTCGATCTTAGCACTAACTGCTAATCCTTTTGCTGCAAAGGTAGTACGTGCCGGTTTTTGAGGGAAATAGGTTTTATACACTTCATTAAAAGCAGAAAAATCTTCTATATCAGCCAAAATCACAGTACATTTCACTACATCTTCCATTTTCAAGCTATGATGTTCTAAAACTGCTTTGATATTTTCCAAAGTTTGTTTTGTTTCAGGTTGTATCCCTCCGGGCACCAATTTTCTTATACTATGATCCATTCCTACCTGACCAGACAGAAAATATAGGTTTCCTACCTGCACAGCATCAGAAAAGGGAGCAGTTGATTTTTTAGGTTCGTGAGTTTTATGAAAAACTACTGTATCTACAGGCTTTGTAGCATCTGTATTACAGCTCATAAAAAAAGTAAAAAGACAAATTATCAGTGTTATTTTTTTCATGGATTCAGAATAATAAAAAATTAGTATTGTGACTTACTTTATATTAAAAGTAACTTATAATTTCTATAGAAAAGTTAAGATTCCTATTTTTATGCAAAATTATATTTAATTATGAGTGATAACCAGGCATTTCTTGAACATATTAACGAAGGTTATAAAACCAAAGGTGATTTCCTAACCATGGGAGCTGCTATGCACAATGGCGAAACAATAACCAATGCTCATGTAAAAATCCCTTTAAAAACATTAAATCGCCATGGGTTAATTGCTGGCGCTACTGGTACAGGTAAAACCAAAACGCTGCAGGTACTAGCAGAAAACTTAAGCGAGCAAGGAATACCTGTACTCTTAATGGATATAAAAGGAGATCTTAGTGGGATTGCGGCTGCCAGCCCTGGTCATCCCAAAATTGATGAACGTCATGAAAAAATAGGTATCCCATTCGAGGCTAAGGATTTTCCTGTAGAGATTTTATCTCTTTCTGATCAGGATGGTGTTCGACTTAGAGCCACGGTAAGTGAGTTTGGGCCAGTTTTATTATCCAGAATTCTTGATGTTACCACAACACAAGCTGGGATTATCTCTATCATATTTAAATATTGTGATGATAATAAATTACCACTATTAGATTTAAAAGACCTAAAGAAAGTCTTACAATTTGCAACTCAAGAAGGCAAAAAGGAATTAGAAAAGGATTATGGGCGTATTTCTACCGCATCTACCGGTTCTATTTTACGTAAAATAGTCGAATTAGAGCAACAAGGGGCAGATCTCTTTTTTGGTGAAAAATCTTTTGACGTTCAGGATTTATGCAGGATTGATGAAAATGGCAGAGGTATTATCAATATCATTAGATTAACAGACATACAAGATAAGCCAAAATTGTTTTCTACGTTTATGCTTAGTCTTCTTGCCGAAATATATGGCACTTTCCCAGAACAGGGAGATAGCGGAAGACCAGAACTAGTTATCTTTCTTGATGAGGCTCATCTCATTTTTAAAGAAGCTTCTAATGCACTTATGGGTCAGATCGAGAGTATTGTAAAATTAATACGATCCAAAGGTGTCGGTCTTTATTTTGTAACTCAAAATCCAACTGATGTTCCTGATGGAGTTTTAAGTCAATTAGGCCTCAAAGTTCAACATGCACTTAGAGCGTTTACTGCCAAGGATAGAAAAGCGATTAAACTTACTGCAGAGAATTATCCGATTTCAGAATACTATGACACTAAAGAAATATTGACTTCTCTGGGAATTGGTGAAGCTTTGGTATCTGCCCTTGATGAAAAGGGACGCCCTACCCCACTAGCAGCTACTATGCTACGTGCTCCTATGAGTCGAATGGATATACTAAATGATAGCGAACTAAAAGTTTTACTTAAAAAATCAAAGCTTATCCCTAAGTATAATGAAGAAATAGATAGAGAAAGTGCCTATGAGCTGTTAAATAAAAAAATAGAAAAAGCGGAGGCAAAAGAAGCAAAAGCAGCTGCCAAAAAAGAAAGAGAAAAACTAAATAGAAGCTCATCCAGCTCTCGATCAAGAAGCAGAAGAACCAGTGCTACAGAAAAAGCAGTAATAAAAGTGCTAACCAGTGCTACTTTTATTCGGGGAGCTTTAGGAGTACTGAATAAGTTATTGAAATAATTTACGTTTATAGTTTAACAAATCATTTAATCATCTAGTTATGGCAAAGAGAATATTGAAAATTCTTTTTATTTCACTATTAATGTATAGCTGTCAGAAAGAAAAAAAACAAAACCCTTTTGAAATTACCAACAATAGAATAGGACTATTAACTAACGAAATACAAGTCAAAGAATTAGACTCTATCTATGCTAATGATTCTATTGCAAAGAGAGCCACAGGAGACCAGTTTCTAAATAATGCAAATGAAATAGAGGTTTATGAAAAAGGAGGTGTGAAATTATTAGTTTTAGAAGCTCAAAAAGAATCAGATCCAACATCTACTATAGAAAATATTCAAATTGTAGATCCTAGGTATAAAACTGCTTCGGGCTTATCCTCTAATAGTATTTTCAAAGATATCAAAGATCATTACAAGATCTCAAAAATCAATAATACACTAAGTACAGCAGTAATATTTGTAGATAGTATTCAAGCTTATTTTACTATCGATAAAAAAGAATTATCAAAAAAGTTTCAATCTACTACAGATATAGAAATAACAACTACAGATATCCCTGATGCTGCAAAAATCAAACACTTCTGGGTAAGCTGGGATGCGGCTAATTAAAAAATAAAAAAATGAGTAAAAAATATCATATCCAAAAATCTCCTTTTATTGTTCCCACTACCGATGGAAAATTAATAGAAGAGCATTTTGGCATGGCTACTGATCAAAATTCTCAAGTTAGCATAGCACATATGATTGCTCCACCTTATTGGAGTGAGCCTTTTCAAATTCCAGAATTTGATGAATACACCTATATTATTAGAGGTAAAAAACAATTTATTATAGACGATGAGAAAATAATATTAGAAGCGGGACAATCTATTAAAATCAAAAAAAACACAAGAATTCAATATACTAACCCTTTTAATGAAGAATGTGAGTATCTTGCCATTTGTCTCCCTGCATTTACTATGGAAGCAGTACATCGTGAAGGTGAATGAAAGAAAAATACAAAAAATACTTACCTCATATAATTGGAAAATACATCCAGTTTCTTTTCTTTTTTTATCCAAAAAAAGCAATCAATAAAGCATACATCCTATTCTGCACCCCAAGAAAAGGCAAAATATTACCCGAACAAGAAGATTTTCTCGAAGAAGCAGAGGACGAAACAGTTCTTATTGACACTATTTATATACAGACCTATAGATGGTCAAGTATGGGAGAAACAATTTTATTAGTTCATGGATGGGAAAGTAACACACATCGATGGAAGACTCTTATACAAAAATTACACAAAAAGGGATATAATGTAATTGCTTTTGATGCTCCTGCACATGGTAATTCTACAGGAAAAATATTAAATGTTCCTTTATACACCAAATGCCTTCAAAAAATAGTTGAACTCTATCGGCCTAATCATATAATGGGACATTCTGTAGGTGGTATGACAACTATATTTCATCAATATACGTACTCCAATAAAGAAATAGAAAAACTAATCGTATTGGCCCCTCCTTCAGAATTATCCAGAATTATGAAAGGGTATCAAGAGGTTTTAAAGCTTTCTCCAAAATTTATGAAAGCATTAAATCTGCATTTTAAAGAAAAGCACGGTTTTTCTTTTGAAGAGTTTTCTATAGCTAATTTTGCTAAAAGCATAACACTTAAAGGGCTTCTCATTCATGACAAAAATGATGATATTGCTCCTTATAGTGAAGCAGAAGGTATTAGCAAAAATTGGAATAATGCTCAATTTATTACTACCGAAAATTATGGACACTCCCTATTTTTTGATGACGTTGACAACATGATTATTGATTTTTTGAAAGCATAAGCTTTAAACAAACCCTAAATAGCGTCTTTCCTTGAAAAAAAGCACTTCCCTCATTTAAAAGGGCCGTTTACTCATTATTGTTTTCCTAAAACCCACCTTCAACATAGATTTACGATAAATCTAAATCATGAAAAATTTAATTTACATCTTCTTAGTATTCTCTAGTTCTTTCGCTTTTGCTCAAATTAGAGGAAACGCAACAATTATTTCCAGGCAAAATATAATTTCTACCTCAGAATTAGCGAATGCTGATATTTATGGAAATCAAATACAACAATTCAGGCAAAAGGATTTAATACCCAATCCAGTAATAACAATAGATGCTAAAGTGTTAAATAATATTGTTGCCGATTCGTATACCGCAATTTTTAATATCGTTCAAATCGGAAAAACATCTCAAGAAACCAATACACTAATGAAAGAGAGAGTAGCAAAAGTAAAAGATGAATTGTGCGCCAAAGGTATTTTAGAAGGAGATGTTATTATCGATGTCATTTCATTTGTTCCTGTATATGAAACCGTAGTAGAAAAAAAGTTGTTCAGTAAAAAATACAATGAAGTTCCCAAAGGTTTTGAATTACAACAAAATATCCATGTAAAATTCACTAATGTAAATCAATTTGAAAAAATACTTGCTACCTGTGCAAATAACGAAATTTATAATCTTGTCAAAGTAGATTATTTTATAAACGATATACAAGCTGTATACAAGCAACTACGTACAGAAATATTGAAAACTCTTAAAGAAAAACAACAATTCTATACCGATTTGGGTTTTGATTTAACGTCATATCACCCAACAATGGCAGACACTAAATATTGTCATTTTCCAAAAGAATTTTATAAAAACTACCAGGCTTTTCATAGTACTTCTTTAGAGACATTTAATAAGAAGCAAGGGATTGTAGCCGCAAAAAAACAAACCACTTATTATTATGACCCTATCTCTTATAAAGATTATGATATGGTTATAAATACTTCAATAGTTGAGCCCGTTGTACAAATAGGTATGGAAATAAAACTACAGTATACACCTATACCAAAAGAGCAAAAACCAATTGAAAAAGAAGTTACAAACCCAAAATATTTCTTAATCTCACCAGATGGAAACATTGATATTAAAGAATTAAAATTGAACTAATACCATTTATCATTTTGTTATAACCACTATCTTTGTATACTATTTTTATTGTATGCTTGAAAAAACTTTCACCAGACTTAATAAATATCTAAGCGAAGTTGGCTATTGCTCACGTCGCGAAGCAGATAAATTAATCGACCAAGGACGCGTAACCATTAATGGTAAAGTGCCAGAAATGGGAACCAAAGTTACTCCCAATGATATTGTTCGGGTAGATGGTGAATTAATAAACAAGCCTGAAGAAAAACACGTATATCTCGCTTTTAATAAACCTGTTGGTATAGTTTGCACAACAGCGCAAAACGAAAAGGACAATATTGTAGATTACATTAATTATCCTAAACGTATTTTTCCTATTGGTCGATTAGACAAACCTAGTGAAGGACTTATTTTTTTAACTAGTGATGGTGATATCGTTAATAAAATTCTTAGAGCAAGAAATAATCATGAAAAAGAATATGTCGTAACAGTAAATAAATTGATTAGCCCATTATTTATAAAGCGAATGAGTAATGGAGTTCCGATTCTCGATACCATAACCCGTAAATGCGAAGTAGAACAAATTAGCAAGTATGATTTTAAAATCGTGTTGACCCAGGGGCTTAATCGTCAAATTCGTAGAATGTGCGAATACCTTGGATATGAAGTGATAAAACTAAAACGAATTAGAATCATGAACGTACCTCTTGATATTCCTGTTGGGGAATGGAGGTATTTAACCGAAAAAGAATTAGGAGTTCTTAATGCTGATGTTGGGGATTCTAGTAAAACAGAAGAGGCTTCTGTATTAGAAGATACCAGATCTAAAAAAAACACTAATAACTCAAAACGACTTACCTCAAAAAACGATAAAAAAAGAAATTCTGACAAAAGAAGTTCTCGTGGGTCAAGAGATAAAAAACGGAGAGATCGAAGAAACTAACCCTTTTTTCGTTGTTAATTATATCATAATTTGCTCTTTATCAAGTTTTTCTCTTTTTTAAAATACCTAAATTGTATTACTAATCAATTCTCAATTCCATGATCAGAATATTGTTTTCTTTATTTTTTTTGGTAAGTACTATAATCTGGAGCCAGTCAGAATATGAACCTTCAGAAGCACATCCTTTTGGGCAACCAAATCCCAAAGCACCAAAAGAAATTCTGGATTTTGCACCTCTTATAGGAAAATGTAATTGTATCTCACAAACCAGAAATCAGGATCGTACCTGGGGAGAACCGAATAAAATGACCTGGGAATTTAAGTATATTATGAACGGAATGGCTATTCAAGATCAAACATTAAAAGCAGATGGCCGACACTCTGGTAGCATAAGACAATTTGATGCAGATAGTAGCCAATGGTATGTGCATTATTATTCATCAATAAGAGCGACTCCTGTACTTTCTTCCTGGAAAGGGAGTAAAAAAGAAGGGAAAATTATTTTATATCGTAAACAAAAAGCACCTAATGGCACAGACGGTTTTTCTAAACTTAATTTTTATGATATTAATGACAATGGATTTAAATGGCTCGGCGAGTGGGTAGATACAAATGAGACCATTTCTTTTCCGACCTGGAAAATCGAATGCGTTAGACAAGAAAACACAGAACAACTCTTTGATGAAGAACTAATAAGAGCTGAGGCAAAAGCTTTTTCTGATGCTTACCTAAGGCAAGATTATGAAGCTATTGCGAAAGCATATACTGATAATGCAAAGATATTTCCAACCAATGCACCAATCATTAAAGGATATGAAGCTATTAAAAAAAGATGGTCGGGATCTAGCGGTTATACTCCTATTGAACATGAAATTATTCCTGAAGAAATCGTAATTCTAGGTGATACTGCTCATGATTATGGAATATATAAAGGAAAAAACAAAAATGATGATGGAACAGAAATAACATATGAAGGAAAATATGTGGTTATCTGGAAAAAAGTTGACGATCAATGGAAAATGTATCTGGATATCTGGAATAGAATAAAAAAATAATCCTAATAAATTTCATTAGAAAATGAATATTTTATCTCCTTTCCACCTGGCAATTCCTGTCCATAACTTAGAAAATGCCAGAAATTTTTATAAAAATATTTTAGATCTTGAAGAAGGTCGAAGTAGTGATCAATGGGTTGATTTTAATTTCTTTGGTCATCAATTAGTAATCCATTACAAACCAAAAACAGACTTAGGAGATAATCATAATAATTTAGTAGATGGTAAAGATGTTCCTGTTCCTCATTTTGGAATTATTCTGGAATGGGGTGTATGGCAAGACCTTGCAAAAAAACTATCTGATAAAAATATTCAATTCGTTATTGAGCCTTATATTAGGTTTAAAGGAGAAGTTGGGGAACAAGCTACTATGTTCTTTTATGACCCTTGCGGTAATGCTTTAGAGTTTAAGTCATTTAAAGATACATCTCAAATTTTTTCAAAATAGCCCTACGCATATCTAATACTGAATCAAAAAGTAAGTATATTCCTACCTAACCTCTAAGATTTAGGGATAAACCACGTATTTTAAAGGATTTTCATTATATTAGGGCTGAAAACCAACTTTTTTATTGTTTTTTAACACATTTAATATAATTATATTTTTGTTTTAAACAATTAGTAACCATAATCTCAAAAAGTTTAGTAATGAGAAGAATTATCCTTTTTAATATTTTAATGACTTTAATTCTAGTTAGCTGTGGTATTCCTCAGGCTGATTTTGATAAATTAAAGGAGGAAAATGATAAATTAAAAAAAGAAATTGCAGAATGCCAGCTAACTCCTAATCAAATTCTTGAACAAGCTCATGAATACTATGACGCTTTAGAATATGTCAAGAGTAAAGAACGACTTGAGGTTCTAGTTGACAAATACCCTAGTTCTAGTGAAACTAAGAAAGGAAAAAGCTTATTAAAAAAGGTCAAGAAAGAGATTCTTCAAGCTCAAAAAGCACTAAATAAAGATAAGTTAACAGAAGAAAGTAATCCGGAGGATTATAAAAAGGCAATTGCAAAAATGAGGAAGAAGTATGATGCTGTTAATGAAGTAACCTGGTATTCAGATAAATCCTCTATCCAAGTAAATACTAAAAGTTATTTTCAAATCTACGTTGGTAAGAAAGATAGCCGTAAGCCATGGTTAGGGTTTTCTATTAACTATTTTACCAAAAAAGATTGGTTATTTATACAGAGAATCGAAATAGATGTGGATGGAAAAATCTATCATGTAGAAGAAGACACACCAGGAGAATTTAATTCGAAAGAAGAATCTGGGGGGAAAAGAGAATGGATTGATCGGGTAGTGAAACAACTCGAAATGCCTATGATAAAAGCGATTGCTTCTGGAAAAAAAGTTAAAATAACATTTTTTGGGAAGGAAAATGTTGATTCAAGAATCGTAAGTAAATCAGAAAAGAAAGCTATGAAAAATACCTTGAGAGCTTTTAATGTACTTAGAGATCTTAAGTAAAACAAGATTACCTAATAAATGGTTTGAAAAGTAAATGAACATGTTTCTAATTCACTTTTCAAACTATTTATTTATACAATTAATACTAAAATAAGGTTCATAATCGAATACTTCAGTTTTGTTAATGATATCCTAAAAATTCTCCCTATATTCCGCCCCGATGGAATAAAATAGAAAAAGAAAAATGGAATTTATTAAACCCTTGACCTATGGAGTGCCCCTTTTTTTGGCACTAATTTTATTAGAGCTTACCTATAGCAAAACTCATGATCAAAAAGATCTATATAATTGGAAAGACTTAACTGCCAGTTTAACCATGGGGGTAGGATCAGCAATCTTAGGACCATTAATCAAGACTGTTTTTTCTATTGTACTATTTCATTTTGTATATGAGCTTTTTAATCCTGAAGTTGATGGGGTTCGAACTAATATAATGGGTTGGAAATCTTTTGGATTCGCATGGTATGTTTGGCTTTTATGTCAACTCGCAGATGACTATACCTATTACTGGTTTCATAGACAGAATCATATGGTAAGAGCTTTATGGGCCGCGCACATTGTACACCATTCTTCGGATAATTTTAATTTGGGTACTGCAGTAAGAAATGGATGGTTTACTCTTCTTTACAAACCATTATTTTATATGTGGTTACCAGCAATAGGATTCCCTCCTGGGATGGTAATAGTTTGCCTGGGTATTGAAGCGCTATGGCAATTTCAACTTCATTCTGTATACATTCCTAAAATGGGAATAATTGAAAAATTATTCAATACGCACACCATGCATCAGGTGCATCATGCCAAAAATATAGAGTACATGGATAAAAATCATGGAGGATTTCTCAATATTTTTGATAAAATATTTGGTACCTGGAAAGAACTAGACGAGGATATAGAAATACAATATGGTGTTACACATGCACCAAATTCATACAATCCCTGGATAATCCTAACTCATGAATATAAGGATATATGGAATGACACCAAAAAATCAAAAAACTGGTATCATAAATTCATGTATATTTTTGGCCCACCAGGATGGAGTCATGACGGTAGTACTTTGACCGTAAAACAGATGCAACGAGAACTTAAGCTTGAAAAGTAAAAAGCTTAACAAAAATCCTTATTTTTAAGATTCTTAAGAATATGTATCATTATGGATTATCAAGGTGTCATAGATCAACAACGTCTATTTTTTAATACGAATACGACAAGAGACATCTCTTTTAGAATTAAAGAATTAAAGCAACTAAAAAACGTATTACAAAAAAACGAGAAGCTACTTTATAATTCTATCTATGCTGATTTTAAAAAATCAGAATTCGAAACTTACGTTACCGAGTTATCCATAATTTATCATGAAATTGACCTAGCCCTAGTAAAAATTAAAAAATGGAACAGGAAAAGAAAAGTTCGCACAGGATTAACAAACCTTCCTGGAAGAAGTTATATTATTCCTGAACCTTATGGGAGTATTCTTGTAATCGGAGCCTGGAATTACCCATATCAATTATCACTTTGTCCGGCTATAGCGGCAATTGCAGCTGGATGTACTGTTATTCTTAAACCAAGTGAGGTTCCTTCAAAAACCTCAGCAACAATGGCTTCACTGATCAATCAAAACTTTGATCCTGCTTTTTTCAAAGTTATTGAAGGTGGAGTAAAAGAAACATCCGATCTTTTAAAAATTAAATTTGACAAAATATTTTTTACCGGTAGTGTATCGGTAGGAAAAATCATCTACCAGGCAGCTGCAAAACATCTTACTCCGGTTACTCTAGAGTTAGGTGGAAAAAGTCCTGCAATTATTACAAAAGATGTAGATATTAATATGACTGCCAAAAGGTTGGTTTGGGCAAAATTTCTTAATGCTGGTCAAACTTGTATCGCTCCAGATTATGTTATAATAGATTCTTCTATACGTGATCAGTTTTTATTAGCAATGAAAGATCATATCAAAAAAAGTGATTACAATGTAAACCATCATAATTATACGCAAATCATTAATGACAAGAATTTTGATAGACTCAATAACTTGATAGATTCAGATAAAATATATGTAGGTGGCTTGGGTAATCCCGAAGAGCGAGTAATACCTCCTACTATCCTAAAAGATGTATTATTTTCTGATAAAGTAATGCAAGAAGAAATCTTTGGTCCCATTTTGCCAGTGCTTTCATTTGATTCTATCGAAGAAGCTATCACAAAAATCAAAACATTATCTAAGCCTCTTTCTTGTTATGTTTTTACTAAAAATAAAGCTATAAAAAATAAAGTTCTAAACGAAATATCATTCGGAGGTGGTGCTGTAAATGACGCTGTAATGCATTTTACAGAACAATCTCTTCCTTTTGGAGGTGTTGGTGATAGTGGTATCGGAAATTATCACGGAAAATATGGGTTTGATGCTTTTTCTCACTTTAAGAGCATCCTGCAAAAACCATTTTGGATAGAACTTAATTTAAAATATGCTCCATATAGTGCAAAAAAATTAAAATGGTTAAAACGAATTATCGGGTAAGCACATCGTAATCAGTTAGAGTTATTTTCAATAATTTGATAAAAAAGTAATTAGCACCTATCGTCGGGCTTTGATCGCAAAGACTAGTGGATATAACTTCTCTTTTGTAACAAACATCTTGCTTTCACCCTCAACAAAACCAGGGAAAACCTCATAAGGCGATCCGTCATATTCATTTAAGTATTCTATAGTTAATCCAGCTTCTGTAAGTAAGAGGTTTCGTGCAAATCAAAAGTTGTTTACACTTATAATTTGATTCAAAAAACCTTATTTTTTCTGTCTTTTTTCAGAAGTTGAGGTTTCCCGTAAGAATTCTAAAAAAATCTACCTTAAATTAGTAATAGAGAAAAAATAATGAAAAATATACTTCCATATATATCTCATTATACGTCAGTCTACTAGTCAATAATTGCTTATCCTTACTATAACTAACTATGAATTAATTCTAAAAGGCACAACTATGAGTTTAAATAGAATAGCTAGAAAAAGTGGTGTAACAATAAACTCACTTAGAGATCTTACCGAAGGAAATGTAAGGTCTGGCATAGCAAATAAGCTTGGAGTTACAACTTCTTCATTACAAACATTTGTAGATGGAGGTACTAGTAATGGACTTGCTACTAAAATAGAAATAACATCATCAAGCTTACAAGAGCTTAGAAACATGATTGGACAACGAGGTGCAATTGGATTAATCGTTCGATTATTACTAGCCTGAATACTAGCCTCCATAGTTCATCATTATCAATATTCTTAAAAGAATATCGATCACTTCCATATAGTCTCTCAGTTTAGAGAGAAACATATTCTACACATATCCAATATCCCAAAGAGCTTGCCCGTGAGCTCAAAAAAATAAACTTAAATCCTTTTACATTGATTTGTAATAAAACCGTATAAAAAACGACCTATCATGTATGATAAAAGAATTTAAAGAATTTTCGACCGGTGCTATACTAAAAATTGCTGACGAAGAACTATTACAGTCTTATGTAACATCAAAAATTATAGAATTATTTACTTTTATCTGGGCTAGAGACACTGATATTAGTATAGAGATTGATGGAGTTTCTACTACAATCAAAAAAAATAAAATTGTAGTGCTAACGCCAAATCAATATTTCAAATTTATTGATGGAGTAAATGCACTAGTATATCAGTTTAACAGAGAGTTTTATTGTATCAAAGATCATGATAAAGAAGTAAGTTGTGTTGGAGTTCTTTTTTATGGAAATACCACCATTTCTATCGTTAAACTAGATGTAAAAGAGCAAAATAAATTAGATCAATTACATAAGGTTTTTTTAGATGAGTTAGACACTGTAGATACCATACAGGCAGAAATGCTACGTATGCTAATGGCTAGATTTATAATAACAACCACACGCCTAATCAAACAACAAAGCAATTATAATAACCTTGGAGATCAGGTAGATTTGATTAGAAATTTCAACATCTTGGTAGACACTCATTTTAGAAAAGAACATGCTGTAGGGTTTTATGCTCAAAAACTATTTAAATCCCCTAAAACGTTATCAAATAATTTTGCTAAATTTGAAAAAAGTCCCCTACAAATTATTCATGATCGGATAATTTTAGAAGCCAAACGCCTACTTATCTATACAGACAAATCTGCTAAAGAGATTGCTTATGAAATCGGTTTTGAAGATGCATCTCATCTTAGTAGAATGTTTAAAAGACATACATCTCTTTCTCCTTCAGAGTTTAAAAAACAATTGAAACCAGAACTTGAAAGGAAATATTGACAAGAATATAGGAAAAAGATATATGTTATGTTATTTATGTTTGCCCTAATTTTATACTATAAAAATAAAATCAATTACCGAAGTATTTTTCGGGTAAAGCATATTAAATATGAAAACTTCAATTCTTACCACCAAACTAGCAATATTTAGCATTTTATTTCTATCTCTGTCAATAAGTAATGCTCAAATAATTTATGAAGATCAATTAGAGACTGTGTATTTAAACGAAAATGCAGAGGAAGTAGTCTATACAAATAGCTTTAGCAATTTTAATAACGATCTTATTGCCATAAACAAAATTGATTTCAAGAATCAAATTCAAAAAGCTAACCAAAATAATGATCGTTTATTATTTCTTTCAGAAAGAAGTAACTTAGAAATTTTGACTGCAACTTACCTAAAAATTATACGTAAAAGCGCCAATAGAAGTAACAACTCCGAGTCTTTCAAAGCATTTCTTAACAAGAAATTACCCGAGTTAATTAATCAATTTAAAAAAGATAATAACCTAGAAGAATTGTATATTATCTCAAGAAAGAATACTTTTAATGGGAAAATCGACGCTTTACCCAGTGTTCTATAACGTGTTTACCACAATAAAACTAATTAATATAACAACCTAACATGAAAAAGATTTTACCCCTCTTGTTACGAATTCTCGTAGCATTAATCTTAATTCAAACTCTTAGATTTAAATTTACTGCTCATCCAGATAGTGTGTATATATTCACAAAAGTTGGATTAGAACCTTATGGAAGAATAGGTACAGGAATAACAGAATTAATTGCCGGTATTTTATTATTGATCCCTAAAACAGCATGGATTGGCGCAATGCTAGCTCTTGGTATTATCGGAGGTGCTATCATGATGCATTTAACCAAATTAGGTGTCGAAATTAATAATGATGGCGGAATTCTCTTCATCACTGCAGTAGTAACTTTTGTATTAAGTGCGGTTATTCTTTGGACTAGAAGAAAAGAAGTCAAATTTTTTTAATCCTAAAGCGATTAGGTACTCATAAATAGTGCTTAAAAAAGTATTCAAACACCTCTATTGTAAAGAGGTGTTTTTTTATATCCGGGAAAAATCGACAAGTCCTTGGGAAAAACTACCATTCCTTCCCTCTCTTCTATGTCACATCTTTGCACTGTTAATTTAAAACTATACAAAAATGACAGTACAACATAAATCAATTTTCAATTTAATTGAAATTTTTAGCAAAGGAAGAAAAAAAATAGCCGCCTCTATTCATCCAAAAACACATTGTGAACAAAAAGGCATTCATGATTTTTATTGTGATACCAAAAAATCTTTCGTCCAAAGATAAGTACAAAAATAGGTTAGGAAAATTTGACAAGTAATCGGGAAAAACGACTATTCTACTCCACCTATTTTCACACGATCTTTGCCTCGTTAATTAAAAACAAAATAACAGAAGCCTGAAAAAGGTTTCAATAAAATAACTAAAAACAATTATATTATGAGCACATTTAATGTACCAACCAGAGAAGAAGTAAACGCCGGTAATCAAGCGATATTTGACAACCTTAATAAAGCATTAGGGTTTGTACCTAATCTATACGCAACTTATGCACATAGTGAAACAGCACTAGAAAACTATTTAAACTTTTCTAATGCAAAAACATCTCTTTCTGCAAAAGAAAAAGAAGTTGTAAACCTGGCCGTTAGTGAAGTAAACGGATGTGTATACTGTCTATCTGCTCATACAGCAATAGGAAAAATGAACGGGTTTACCGATGAGCAAATTTTAGAACTTAGAGCTGGTCGTGCTTCTTTCGACACTAAACTTAATGCATTAGCCGGATTAGCAAAAAATATTACAGAAAATAGAGGTAATGCTAATCAGGATGCTATAGACAACTTTTTTACTGCTGGATATTCTAAAGGAAACTTAATAGACACTATTGTATTAGTAGGAGACAAAACAATTTCTAATTACATAAACAATACAACGCAAATTCCTGTAGATTTTCCGGTTGCACAACCATTAGAAGCTACAGAAGTCTAATTACCCCGATTAAACCTCACAGACTAATACCAAATCAGGTTGCATTTCTGTGAGGTTTCAAAAAATAATTTCAAATAATTTAAATTACAAGTATCAAAATCATGAAAAAGTTAATTACAGTATTCTCATTTATTTTAGCAATCACGTTTAGCGCACAAGCACAAAAAGTAAAAAATGTTTCTCTAGAGCAAACCAAAGGAGAATTCACCCAAAAAGAAATAAAGTTATCAGAAGGAAGCTATGTATTCAATATTACCAACAACCATGCAGGAACAGATGTTGGATTTGTATTAGTTCCAGAAGGAAAAGATGCTTCTAATGCCGAAAATCATATCAAAACAGCATATGTAACTAAAGTAGTAGCCGAAGGAAAAACCGAAAGTTCTCAGACAGTTGCACTACAAAAAGGAACCTACACATATTTTTGTCCTTTAAATAAAACTCCTCAATATACTTTAATTGTAGAGTAGCTCTCTCTATCTTTTTTAAAACCTAAAACCTTGTTAATCTCGATTAGCAAGGTTTTTCTTTTTATATTTTAGCCAAAAATAACCCACAATGAAAAAAGTCTTAGTAATACTATCATGTATCTTATTATCTGTCTCGTGTAATACCAGCACTAAAAAAGAAAATAAATATGAGGAAGATATTGAAGTAAGAGACCCAAAGCCTGTGGTAGACAATACTCAAAAGAAAATTCCAACTACAGCAGAAGCAATTGCTAATGCAAACGGATTACAGCATTGGAACAAGGTAAAAGAAATTAAATTTACCTTTAATGTTGATCGAGACAGCACTCATTATGATAGGTCATGGAGTTGGAAACCAAAAAACGATATGGTAACCCTAACCTCTGAGCAAGATACTATAACTTACAACAGAACTCAATTAGATAGTATTTCTATTAAAGCAGATCAAAGATTCATTAATGACAAATATTGGTTATTAGCTCCTTTCAATCTTGTTTGGGATAAAGCAAGTTTTACTTCAAAACATGAAGTAAAAGCCATCGCTCCTATAAGTAATACTGAAATGCAGAAATTAACCATCGTGTATAAAAACAATGGAGGTTATACCCCTGGTGATGCTTATGACTTTTATTTTGAAGGAGATTTTAGCATTAAAGAATGGGTATTCAGAAAAGGGAATCAACCAGAGCCTTCTATGACTACTTCATGGGAAGATTACCAAAATTTTAATGGTATTAAAATTGCCAAAACCCATAAACTACACGAAGGAAATCGAAAGCTTTATTTCACAGGAATTGAAGTAATTACTGAATAAAAAACATTACTAGTTTTTCAAATCATTTATATTACTTCCTTATAACGTGAATTCGATGTAAGTATTTAGTTTAAAAAAGTCGTCAAATTGAGTGGTTTTTCATAGTGAAACGGAGAAAAATTGTATCGAAATTAGGCTTTTGCTTGAAAATTTACTTGTCTTCGATACAATTTTCTACCGAAAATCACTCTGACTGACGTAAATTTTCTTATGCCGAACTCACGTTTATAGAACCTTTCAAGATTTCTTTTAATGGGTTAATGCTATTCTACTAACACATACTATTTCTCCTAATTTGATCTTATACATATCAAAATTAAGTTTATTGCTTTTGGTATCATTTTATTTTTGTAAATTAGTGAAACACTGTTTCAATTATTAAAACGACTAAAATGACCATAGCATCAAAAGCTAGTTTAGAATACGCAAAAGAGCTTGATCAAAAAGACAAAATAGCACAATACAGAGATCAATTTCATATTCCAAAAGATGATAACGGAAAAGATTGGATATACATGTGTGGTAACTCTCTGGGGTTGCAACCAAAAACTACAAAGAAATACATCCAACAAGAACTTGAGGATTGGGCAAATTTTGGAGTAGAAGGTCATTTTGAAGCCAAAAATCCCTGGATGCCATATCATGAGTTTTTAACCGATACTATGGCAAAAGTGGTCGGAGCAAAACCCATAGAAGTAGTTATCATGAATACGTTAACTACCAATTTACATCTATTAATGGTGTCATTTTATCAACCCGATAAAACCAAATATAAGATTGTGATAGAGAGTGATGCGTTTCCTTCGGATCGGTATGCTGTAGAATCACAATTACGGTTTCACGGTTTTGATCCCAAAGAAGGATTAATAGAATGGAAACCGCGCTCAGGAGAAGAACTATTAAGACTAGAGGATTTAGAAACTATTCTTGATCAACAAGGTGACGAAATTGCTTTATTATTAATTGGAGGCTTAAATTATTATACTGGTCAATATCTGGATCTTAAGAAAATTGCTGATTTAGGGCATGCCAAAAACTGTATGGTAGGTATTGACTTAGCACATGGTGTTGGTAACATTCAGCCAGAATTACATGATTCTGGAGTCGATTTTGCTGCATGGTGTACTTACAAATATTTAAACTCTGGCCCTGGTAGTCTGGGAGGATTATTTGTTCATGAAAAACATGCATACAATAAAGATCTAAAACGTTTTTCCGGCTGGTGGAGTCATAATAAAAAAACTCGTTTCAACATGCGTCAGGAATTTGATGTTATGCCCGGTGCAGAAGGCTATCAATTAAGCAACCCTCCTATTTTATCTATGGCAGCGATTAAAGCTTCTCTAGATATTTTTAATGAGGTTGGAATGGTTGCTTTAAGAGAAAAGTCAAAAGCACTAACAGCATACTTCGAATTTTTAATTAATGAGATAGATACCGATAGAATCAAAATCATTACTCCCAAAAATCCAGAAGAAAGAGGGTGTCAATTATCTATTCAAGTTAAGAATGCAGATAAAAGTCTACATCAAAAACTTACAGATCATCATATTATTACAGATTGGAGGGAACCTGATGTTATTCGTTGTGCTCCAACACCACTATACAATAGTTTTGAAGATGTATACAGAATGATCGAAATATTAAAAACATTAGTATGATGCAAAAAGAAGAAAACATACTTATCATTGGTGCGGGTCTATGCGGTTCTCTCCTGGCATTAAGAATGGCACAAAGAGGATATCGTGTAACTGTTTATGAAAGCAGGCCTGATTTAAGAACTACCGATATCTCTGCAGGTCGTTCTATTAACCTCGCATTATCTGATCGAGGGTTAAAAGCCATGAAAATGGTTGGTATTGAAGATAAAGTAACTCCGTTTTGCATTCCTATGTATGGTAGATTAATTCATGATATTGAAGGAAATACATTTGCCTCTAACTATTCTGGAAGAAAAGGAAAATACATCAATTCTATTTCTAGAGGAGGTTTAAACGGGTTACTGTTAACTGAAGCAGAAAAATACGAGAATGTAACCATACATTTTAATAAAAAGTGCACTGGTGTCGACATCGAAAATACAGTTGCAAAATTTAAATGTTATACTACCAAAGAAAAATTTGAAGTACATGCAGATATTATCTTTGGTGCAGATGGCGCAGGTTCTGCTCTTAGAAAAAGTTATTATCTCGAGAAAAAGTTTTTGTTTAGCTACTCTCAGGATTACCTGACACATGGATATAAAGAATTAGAAATTCCTGCAGGTAAAATCGGGAATCATCAAATAAGCAAAGATCATTTACATATCTGGCCCCGTGGTGAATATATGCTTATTGCCTTGCCAAATTTAGATGGTAGTTTTACGGTAACCTTATTCTTATCCTATGATGAGGGTAAGTACAATTTCAATAATCTAACCAATATAGAAAAAGTTACTGAATTCTTTAAAACACAATTCCCAGATGCTCTTGATTTAATTCCGGATATTGATCATGAGTTTTTCAACAACCCAACAGGAGCATTAGGTACTGTAAAATGCTCACCATGGTACTACAAAGGAAAAACATTACTAATTGGAGATGCTGCACATGCAATTGTACCTTTTTATGGCCAGGGCATGAATGCTTCTTTTGAAGACGTAGTCGTTTTTGATGAAATTTTGGAACAACATCAGGGAGACTGGAATGCTACTTTTAAGGCATATCAGAAAGTAAGAAAAGAAGATACAGATGCCATTGCAGATTTAGCAATCGATAATTACTTCGAGATGCGTGATCATGTAGCTAACCCTTTATTTAAAGAAAAAAGAAAGCTGGAAATGGATTTAGAAAAAACATTCCCAGATACCTATTTCTCAAAATATTCTATGGTCACTTTTGATGAGAATATAGGATATGCCAGAGCCATGAAAATTGGTAGAGCACAGGACAAAGCTTTATTAAATCTAATTGCAGATCATGAAATTGATATATCAAAAGATTTAAAAAACATATTTGATCAGGTGCAACAAGAGACCAGTGAAATACTTGAAGAAGATAAAATTGCTGGATTAAAATAGATAAGAAAATCTAAGATTTCTAAATTAAAATGAATACGTAATAAATGAAAATTATAGATTCTCAATACTAACATTTCAACGCTATTAACCATGAACAAAGGAAAATTAATACACGGTAAAGCCACTCCAAGAGGCAAGTTTCCGCATGTAAAACGTGTTGGTGATTTTATATATGTTTCAGGTACAAGTTCCAGAAGACCAGATAATTCATTCGAAGGTGTAGAAGTAGATGAATTTGGAACAACAAATCTAGATATCAAAACACAAACAAAAGCTGTTCTTGAAAACATTAATGATATTTTAAAAGAAGAAGGTGCTAATCTAAAAGATATTGTCGATGTGACTTCTTTTTTAGTCAATATGAACGATTTTGGTGGTTATAATGAGGTCTATGCTCAATATTTTGATTATGACGGGCCAACAAGAACCACCGTAGCTGTACATCAATTGCCGCATCCTCATTTATTGGTAGAAATAAAGGTAGTTGCCTATAAAAAACAAAACTAAATAGTTTGCAATCAAAAAAATCAAGGTAATCATGAGTAATGCCACTGATAAAAAAATTCTAAATACTTCTGTTGAAAAAGCATTCAATATTCTAGACTGCTTTTCTACAGATACAATAGAATTGGGTGTTACCGAAATTGCAAAGCTAATGCACACTAATAAAAGTGCAGTATACAGGATGTTAGCAACTATGGAAGCTCTTAATGTAATTCAACAGAATACAGAAAATGGAAAGTATAGGCTAGGGCTTAAGTTATTCGAATTAGGACAAAAAGTAAGTATCAATAAAAATTTTATATCTAAGGCAAGACCATTCATGGAAGAATTGGTAAAACGTGCTGGCGAGACCGCTCATTTAGCTATTCATAAAAATCAAAAAGTATATTTCTTAGATAAAGTTGTAGGAAGGCACGATTTACAAATCAACTCACAAATTGGCACAGAAAGACCATTACATTGTACTGGATTAGGGAAAATTATGCTCGCGTTTGTAGAGCACGATTATAAAAAAATTATTAAAAATCTTGATTTAGAATCAGTCACTAAAAACACAATAACTGATAAACAAAAATTAATCACCGAAGTTGAGAATATTAAAAACAATGGTTTTGCTTTGGATCTGGAAGAAAATGAAATCGGATTAGTATGTGTTGCTGTTCCTGTTTTTAATACTAAAGGAAAGTTTATTGCCGCAATAAGTACTTCTGGTCCTTCGGCTAGATTTAATGAAAACGAAATTCAAACTTATACAGGAGATTTAAAACAAACGGCTGAGCAGTTAAAATACATTTTCAGTTAATTGAAAAATTAAGAACACATGAAAAAAATTAAAAACTATATTAATGGGGAGTTCAAAGCTCCTGTACAAGACCAGTGGATAGATAATTACAATCCATCTACTGGTGATATATATAGTTTAATTCCTAACTCTTCAGCTGCAGATGTACAGGTCGCTTATGAAGCCGCAGCACAAGCATTTCCTACTTGGTCAGAAACCCCATTACAACAACGTAGTGAAATCTTAGCCAGGATAGCCTCGTTGATAACAGAAAATTTGGATCAACTTGCTCAAGCAGAGGCTATAGATAATGGCAAACCTTTAAGCCTATCGACCAGTGTAGATATCCCAAGAGCGTCTTCTAACTTTCAATTTTTTGCGAATGCAATTACACAATTTGCAAGTGAAGCACATGAGAGCACAGGTTTAAATGCTATTAATTTTACCCTAAGACAATCTATAGGTGTAGTGGGTTGTATTTCTCCATGGAATTTACCACTCTATTTATTTACCTGGAAAATTGCTCCGGCATTGGCCGCTGGTAATACGGTAGTGGCCAAACCAAGTGAAATCACACCGATGACAGCCTATTTGCTAGGTGACATCTGCACTAAAGCAGGACTACCAAAAGGTGTTTTAAATATTGTTCATGGTTTAGGAAATACTACAGGACAGGCTATAATAGAACATCCGAATATTAAAGCTATCTCATTTACAGGAGGAACAGCAACAGGCGCACATATTGCCAAAACCGCTGCTCCAATGTTTAAAAAACTATCCCTTGAATTAGGAGGTAAAAATCCAAATTTGATTTTTGCAGACTGTGACTATGATAAAATGCTTAGTACAACAATAAGATCATCATTTGCCAATCAAGGACAAATATGTCTCTGTGGTTCTCGAATATTTATTGAACGAACTATTTATGATAAGTTTAAAACAGATTTTATCGCAAAAACCAAAGCATTAAAAGTTGGCGCTCCACTTGACCCAGAAACGAACTTAGGAGCATTAGTTTCAAAATCACATCTGGAAAAAGTAAAATCATATATCGATATCGCAAAAGAAGAAGGAGGCACTATTCTTTGTGGTGGTAATTATGTAACGGTAAATGGCTATGAAAAAGGGTATTATTTACAACCAACAATAATCGAAGTCAACTCTACAGATTGTAGATTGGCTCAAGAAGAAATTTTTGGGCCTGTGGTTACAATCATGCCATTTGACACCGATGATGAAGCTTTGGCCATGGCAAATGATGTACGCTACGGGTTATCCTGCACAATTTGGACAAATAACTTAAATAGAAGTATGCATTTAGCAAAACATATACAAGCTGGTATTGTTTGGATAAATACATGGATGATGCGTGATTTACGTACTGCATTTGGAGGCACTAAAGACTCTGGCGTTGGTAGAGAAGGTGGATTTGAGGCCTTAAGATTTTTTACCGAACCCAAAAATGTCTGTATACAATATTAAATAATAATATAAATTTTAGAAACATCTATAATGAATCTAAACCTAACTCATAAAAATGCATTAGTTTGCGGAAGTACTCAAGGTATTGGAAAAGCAACTGCCAAACAATTGGCCGAATTAGGAGCTAATATCACTTTAGTTGCCCGGAACGAAGAAAAACTTCAACATGTTCTAACAGAATTAGCAACAGATCAAGGGCAATCACATAATTATATCGTAGCAGATTTTCAGAATCCTGAAAGTTTACAACAAAAAATCTCTGCTGCACAGCAAGTTTTTCATATTTTAATAAATAATACCGGCGGACCTGCTGGAGGACCAGTATTTAATGCCTCTCTAAAAGAATTCGAACGCGCCTTTACCCAACACCTGAAATGTAATCATATCCTCGCACAAACTGTTGTACCTGGAATGAAAAAAGAAGGATATGGAAGAATAATCAATATTATTTCCACCTCGGTAAAACAACCATTGAATGGGTTAGGTGTTTCTAATACTATACGAGGTGCAGTTGCAAACTGGTCTAAAACATTAGCTAATGAGTTAGGTGCATTTGGAATTACTGTAAACAATATATTACCAGGTGCTACTGCAACAGAACGATTAAATGAAATTATTAATAATAAAGCAATAAAACTAGGTAAATCCATAGAAGAGGTTTCTAATACTATGAAAAATGAAGTCCCAACTAAACGATTTGCCGATCCAAAAGAAATAGCCAATGCTGTGGCATTTTTGGCATCAGAGGCTGCATCTTATATCAACGGAATAAACCTTCCTGTTGATGGAGGAAGGACAAAGTCCTTATAGTTAACTATTTATTATTACTAAATACCAATCAAAATAATTAAATTTAATACAAAATACTAATCAATTGTTTAAACTATAGTGCTAGTATTGAATCTATTAAAACAACACATCAAAATTAAAACAAGTATATGAGCAATCTAGTTTCACCATTAAATTTTAAAGCCTGGATAGACGAGCATCGTCATTTATTAAAACCTCCGGTTGGCAACAAATGTGTATGGAAAGATGGAGACTTTATCGTAATGGTAGTTGGAGGGCCAAACAATAGAAAAGATTATCATTATAATGAAACACCAGAGTTTTTCTATCAGGTAGAAGGCGATATGGTATTAAAAATAATAGATAATGGAGAACCTAAAGATGTTCATATCAAAGAAGGTGATATTTATCTATTACCACCCAAAGTTCCGCATTCTCCACAACGAGGAGCAAATACAGTTGGTTTGGTAATTGAATATCCCCGAGAAGAAAAAATGATGGATGCCTTGGAGTGGTATTGTGAAAATTGTAATACACAATTGTATAGAGAAGAGTTTGCATTAGATAATATAGAGACTGATATGCCTATAATTTTTGACACATATTATAGTGACAAAACAAAATGCACTTGTTCTAATTGCGGAAGTGTAATGGAAGCACCAAAAAAGAAAAAATAATAATCGATTAAAAAGATTCCTGTATAAGTAATAGGAATAACATCTATAATGAAAAGAAAACTTCGCATAAACGGTCATTCGCATTTACTGCCGTACCCAGAAGAGATTCCTCAGTTCATGAAAGACAAAGAGATTTTTTGGGTAGATGATGAACGTAAGTACATGTTACAAAAAGGGTGGAAACGCCCAGTTACTCACTCTAGCTTTTTTCTGGATGACAAGCTAGAATGGATGGAGCGCTATAAAATTGATCATGCAGTGGTACTAAACCTTTCTCAATTATACGGTAATGGTTTACGTCTCGAAGAAATGAAGCATGCATTACGGTTTCAAAATGATTATAATGCCCGCATACAACAAGATCATCCAGATAAGTTCTCTTGTGGTTTTGTAATACATCCAGGGTTTATTAATGGCGCACTATGGGAAATGGAACGCTGTGTAGAAGAATTAGGAATGCATGTACTATGCTTACCAACCCATTTTATGGATTCTATTGGCCAATGGCGATGTATTTTTGATGAGGAAAATGACCCTATTTTTGAACTAGCAGATAAATATAAATTAGCTATAGAAGTTCATCCCTATGATGGTGATAAAATGATCAAATTAGAAAATGTTTCCTGGCGTTTTCACTTGGTATGGATGCTTGCCCAATGTGGTGATGCTTATCACTTTTATACTCTTAACGGAATGCAAACTCGCTACCCAAATATAAGAACTTGCTTTGCTCATGGAGGGCAACTAGCACAAATGAATTTAGGAAGACGTATCCAGGGGTTTGATGGAAGACCGGACCTTTTTAAAGGAAAACAGCATCCACGAAAAGCTGTAGGTCATCCTAATATATACTTTGACACTTTGGTGCACGATACTGATTCATTAAAATTAACAGTAGAACGACAAGGTAGTAGGCAAGTTATTATGGGATTAGATGATCCATATCCGCTAGGAGAAATGGAAAGTGAGCCGCAATCTTCTTATCCTGGAAAAATACTGGATTTAGCATTGGAACGAAATATCATAACTACAGAAGAATATGATGATATCTGGGAAGATAATGTTTTACGTTGGTTATTTGGAGACAATGAAAAAGCAAAACAAGATTTGATTGATAAAATTTTAGGTAAAGAAAAAGTTCATTAGGAAAATCAAAAATCGTTATAAAACATTCTAATTTTATACCTAAAAAATAAATAACTATGCACTTCATCCCAGAAGCACTAGACACTTATGTAGTAGATCATACTCAAAAAGAACCTGAATTACTACAACAACTTCAGAGAGAAACTTACCAAAAAGTTCTTCAACCACGTATGCTTAGCGGCCCTTATCAAGGACGTGTTTTGAGTATGCTATCCAAACTTATTCACCCAAAAAACATATTAGAAATAGGAACATATACAGGGTATTCTGCTATATGTCTAGCCGAAGGAATGCAAAAAGATGGAGAATTGCATACTATTGACATTAATGAGGAGTTAGAAGATTTTCAAAGAAAATATTTTGACCTTTCTCCTTACGGAAAACAAATTCATCAACATATTGGTGATGCTACCGAAATTATTCCAAATCTGGATATGAAATTTGATCTGGTATTTATAGATGCTGATAAACCTAATTACCCTACTTATTTTGAATTGATTATTAATAAAATGAATTCTGGAGGTGTGATTTTATCTGATAATGTACTGTGGAATGGCAAAGTAATCGAAAAAGTTGACGACGAAGATATTTCAACAAAAGCACTTTTAGAATACAATACACTTTTGGTTGAAGATAAGCGAATAGAAACTGTATTATTACCTATTAGAGATGGGTTAACTATTAGCAGAGTATTATAATTTCTGATAAAACATAAGACTGTAATGTTTAGATATTACAGTCTTATGTTTTTATATTTTATCTATTTTATTGAACCGCTTTTAAAGCATCAATATTACCATAACCAAATTTAGAATTACGATTAGGATAGAATTCCCCTGCTCTCTTTAACTTATCAAGCACTTGATTTCTAGATATATTAGGATTACGTGCCCATACCAAAGCTGCGATTCCTGCTGCAGTAGCTGTTGCTATAGAAGACCCTCCTACATAAGCTTGAGTTCCTGTATTAAACCCTAATACGGGTACATTTCTATTAGAATCTCCTGCTCTTTGCATTACGATGGTAAAATCAATTTTACTCCCATCATGACAGATATTACAGCGATTATATCCATTATCTTTTATTCCTGTAACCGCAACAGTCTCTGACATACTTGCCGGAAAAATAACACCATACCAATTTGTAAACGTAGTCGAAGTTCCTCCAGCAGCAATTATCATTTTTCCTTTTCCGTAAGCGTATTTTACAGCATCTTTTACATTACCTATAGACCAAGGATATCCAACAGACATAGAAATAATTTTAACATCCCCTCTTTTCCCTAGTCCTTTTAGAGCATTACTAACCCCTTTGCGTTCATGATAATCATTTAACACCACATCTTCTGTCCCTCTATAAGCAACCAAGTTACAATTATATGCTACACCTAGTGGCATAAAATCATCATTACGTGGTGACGCTATTACTGATGCCATAGAAGTTCCATGACCACATTTATCATTTGGGCCATCAAGATTATTAGACCACCACCATGGAGAGTCGATAAAAGTTCCAAATCGTTGTACAAATCTTCCATTAGAAGCTCCATCGTTAAACCCATTACCAAGTAAATTCTGACTTGCAGAAATTCCTGTATCAATCAAACCAACAGTAATACCTGCCCCTGTACTATAATTCCAGGCCTGTGGTACTTTATGAACATCAAAATTCCAAGGTAATCGTGCATTAGGTGAAATTACTCTATAATCCCCGCTATTTATAGATTCCCCACTTTTACTACACCCAGCAGATTTCTGTTGGTTTGAAATATCTTCTTGCAAGTAAAAACCGTATCCTATTGGATCCAAATAACGAATTTGATCTGCTTTTTGTAAGGATTTAATGGTCTCTAAACTAGTAACTTTCACATCAGTTACATTAAGTATTTCATCTTCAGACACTACAGAACTAGATTTACTCGCTCCCTCTTTAGACTGTATAATATGATATACATTTTCTCTTGCCTTATTAAGTCTAGATGACTTTTTGCTAGAGAAACTTTCTCCTTTTTCTCCATAACCAACACTTAAAACTTCTCCTCCATGTACTACAGCACTCCACAACACAACCGATGGTGCTTTCATCCAGTTTACATCACCATTTTGTTTTAATTCGCCTTCGATATACTTATTAACTTCTGATACAGAAAGTGTTTTTTGAGATTCAGAAATTTCAGAATTTGGTTCTACAATTTCATTTGGATTTTCTTTAGAGCAAGAAAATACAAAAATTAGTCCTAAGGTTAGAAGAGTAATTTTTTTCATTTTTAGAATACGCTTTTAAGAGTTTGTGTGTAAATGGTAATTTTGCAAAAACCACAAATAATTATCATTTTGATAACTTCATGACTAATGTATTAAATTATATTCAAATATTTTACATTTAAATTATCATATAATCACAAAAAACATCATTATTATGCTTGCATAGGACTAAAAAAGAATATTAAAAATTTATAAAAAGTCAATGTTCACGGGGAGTTTAATCGTTTGCTAATAAAAATATCTCAAAAAAATATTCATTTTTTTGAATATTAATCAGAATTTACAAGGAGAAATAAACAAAAAAATAAGTTTACGAAAGGATATCGCAATTTAGAATTTGCGTTTTATTGGACCAGTAACTTTATCAATATCATCTTTGACCTGATCGATCTCTTTTTTTATATCAGATGTAATAGAAGTAGGAATATCGGTATCAATACCGTGCTTTTCTGCACTTTTGGTGATCTCGGTTTTGATATCATTGGTAGCGTCTTTAACTATACGCATCCCTTTACCTAACCCTCGCGCAATCTCGGGAATTTTATCTGCTCCAAACACCATTACCAATATAAAAACAATAAAGGCTATTTCGGTTCCGCTAATAAATAAAGGTAAAGTTGTCATAACATTGCAAATATAATCAATATTGTGTAAAAAAACCATCCCAAAAAGACTTCGGGATGGCTTTTATTTATCTTTAGTAATAGAACAAATTATTACCCTTTCACTTTGCTTTTAAATTGCTCGAATTTTCCTTGTTTCTTTCTTTTTGGCCAACTGTTATTAGAAGTATCAATATCTGCGGTTTCTTGTTTAGGATCAACCACTATCTTAGAAATTGCTTTCTCAGAAGCAACAGCTCTTTTCACTTGACTATCGTTCTTTCTCCAAATCTCTGCAGGATACGTTATAGTTTCTTTTGTTCCGTCTTCATAAGTGTATTCAACAATCAATGGCATTACAAGTCCGCCTGGCTTCTCAAAAGTAATTTCATAGAAAAATTTAGGTTCTTTAAGTTTTTTTCTTTCTTCTATAGAAAAATTATCCATTAGATATGCTTTTAAGGTTTTGGCATCACTAATAATATTTCCGTTCTTTTTGATTTTCTCATATTCTTCAGTTCCTTCTTTTACCATATATACAAGTGGCCCTAGATCTTCTATTTTAGCACCTACAGAAGCTGCATAATCTTTTACTTCCTTATTTGGTTCTTTAGAAACCACATATTTCTTCACTTCTTTCACTCCGATATCTGTATAGTCTGTAGTATAGAACCACCCTCTCCAAAACCAATCTAAATCAAAAGCAGAAGCATCTTCCATAGTTCTAAAAAAGTCTTCTGGTGTTGGGTGTTTAAACATCCATCGTTGAGCATATGTTCTAAATGAATAATCAAAAAGATCCCTACCCATTACAGTTTCTCTCAAAATATTTAAACCTGTTGCTGGTTTTGAATAGGCATTAGGTCCAAATTGGTGAATGTTATTGGATTGAGACATAATTGGTGACAGGAAATTTTGATTTCCACTCATATAAGGCACAATTTTTCGTGCAGGTCCGCGACGAGATGGATACTTTTTGTCTTGTCCTAATGCTTTTGGATACCATTCTCCAAAATCTTGTTCGGCAACGTATTGTATAAAAGTATTAAGACCTTCATCCATCCAAGTCCATTGGCGCTCATCACTATTTACAATCATTGGAAAAAAGTTATGGCCTACTTCGTGTATAATAACACTCATCATTCCATATTTTACACGATCGCTATAGCTACCATCAGGTTTTGGTCTTCCGTAGTTCCAGCAAATCATAGGATATTCCATTCCTTGATTTTTTGCATGTACAGAGATTGCCTTGTGATAAGGGTAATCAAAAGTCATTCGGCTATACGATTTTAATGTACTGGCAACTACTTTTGTTGACCAATCTTCCCAAAGAGGGTTTCCTTCTTTAGGATACATTGAAACAGCCATTATATTTTTTCCTCCAATTTTAACCGCCATCATATCCCAAATAAATCTTCTGGAAGTAGCAAAACCAAAGTCACGTACATTTTCGGCTTTTAATTTCCATGTTTTCTTATTTTCAGAAAATGTCTTTTCTTTTGCTATAGCTTCTTTTTGGGTAACAATAACAACTGGTTTATTATATGATTTCTTTGCTGCTTCATAGCGACTCATCATATCTTTTGTAAATACTTCTTTTCTATTCACTAATACTCCGGTTCCATCCAAAATATGATCTGCAGGAACGGTAATATTTACTTCGAAGTTACCAAATGGTAATGCAAATTCTCCTCTACCCCAAAACTGGTGGTTTTGCCATCCTTCAACATCATTATATACAGCCATACGAGGGTAAAATTGAGCGATAACATATGCTCTGTTTCCATCTTCGAATTCTTCATATCCAGATCTACCTCTACCATTTACATGATCATTAATGTTATACCACCAATCAATTGAGAATACAAACTTCTCACCAGATGCCAAATCTTTAGGCATCTCTATACGCATCATCGTTCTATTGATTGTATATTTAAGTGGACTTCCATTGCTACCTTTTACAGCAGTAATATTAAATCCACCATCAAAAGGTTCTGCAAGGAATTTAGTTAAAAAACCTTCAGGGGTAGTTGCTGGATCAACTCCATTTGCTTGAATTAAAGGAGTCTTAGAGTCTTTAGCTCGCATATTCTGATCTAATTGCACCCAAAGAAATTCTAAATTATCAGGTGAATTATTAGTATATGTAATTGTCTCTTTTCCAGAAAGTTTCTTGTTTTTATCATCAAGTTCAATATCCATTTTATAATCAGCTTGTTGCTGATAATATGCTGGACCTGGAGCCCCAGAACCTGTTCTATACATATTCGGAGTTGCAAACTCGTCATACATTTGTTTAAATTTGTTCTGATTAGTATGTCCTAATTCACGAACATTTTTAGCCTCTTCTTGATTTTGAGCATATGAAATACCTGATATCAAAAAAGTCACCGAAAGGACTAAAAGTATTTTTTTCATCGTAATGGTTTTGAATTTAATGTTATGATTTCGCAAAATAATTGTTTTTTTAAAGTTTAGTGATTTATTCACTAAATTTTAACACCTCTATGCCTTTTTCCTTCTCAATTATAAGGCTTTTGCGTTGATTTCCTTTTTTAACATGAACAATATTCTGTTGCTCTTCAAAAAGATCCATCAAAACTTGATTTGTGATTTCTATAGTTTCTAAAGATGTAATATTTTCTATTTCCAGATAACAAATGATAAGATCATCTTCATATTCCTTTCCTAAAAATGTAAAAGAAACTTCCTTTCCATTCACTACAAATCGTAGTTTTTGATTAAGATATGTTGTCAAATTTTTATCTACTCCCGGGCTTTCTTCATCTTTATCCAAATTAGTAGACTCATCGTATCGTTGTTTTAGAAGTTCTTCTATATCATCAACAAAAATCCTAGAAATAATCTGTAATGACTGCTGTTTTGCATTATAATCTACTTGAGTTACACTTACATAAAATTTATGTACTGTTTCAAAAGAGCTTAGTGGAGCAGACATCACAAAAAGTAAGAGCAGTATGATTTTATTCATTATTTGAAATTTGTAAAGCGTTAAATGTAACTAATTTTAATGTTATGCATTAAAAAATTATGCCAAACTTCAAATCATTAGAAATAAAGAGTTAAAATCTGTTTTCATATTAATAAAATTTAGTTATCCCCAGAAATATATTCATTGTTTGTTCACCATAAATTCTTTTCGTTTATCTGAGAATATTTTTAATACAACATTGTGATTTTCTTTACTAAATTCATATTGAATATTACTCGTCTGAATACAGAATAATAAAAAGTCATATATTTTCTCTTTTGGAAGGTTATATACCGAGGATAAAAATTGTTTTCCATAAAAATCCTGAATAATCTCTAAACTATTATTTTCTTTATCTAATTTTCTTGTTGTTTTTAAGGTTTTATAATATCCAGATAGATTTTTATAAGTTGCTTCAATATCTAGTCGAAATCCTATACCATAAAACATAACAGCTTTATGCATTGGTATAATTTCCTCCATCTGAATTCCGTCATAAACAGGTATTCCAACATCCTCAGGATTTAACAATTCTTCGGTCTTTATATCCTTAATATCGGTATTCAAATTACCCGATAATTGTACTCCTACAATTACTTCATCTAATTCATTAAGGTTTTCTTTAAGCGTAAAACTAAATTCTTTATTCTCATACATGTTTTTATTCACTACAACAACCTTTAGATCATATTGAACAGATGAAATAACAAATACATCTCCAATAGTTCCTTCTATAAAGAAAACTCCTTCTTTGTTTGTAATAGTAAATAAATTGGCTGTTTTATTAATGATATGAATTCCTTCTGAACTCTCATTTTCTATTACCCCCTTTATCATTTTTCTTTGGCAGAAAACCGAAAGAAAGAAGAAATGAAATAAAATTATAGTTAAGTATTTTTTCTGCACTTATGGTTGTAAAAATTCATTATTAAAGACAAACTATATCCAATCATGTTACACAGATATCATTTTTATAGTTTTTAGAAATCAAGCTTCTGGTCATAATAAAAAGTAACTAATCCAGCTCTTTATGTTCTTTGTATGATATTACTTTATTCTGAAAAAACTCTACCAGTGTTAACCTTTTAGAGTTTGTCAGTAGATTTTTGAAATAATCATCTTTTGCGCAGTAATACATAAAGTCTGTTATTAAATCTTCTGGTAATTTTAGCTCATCTATAAAAAAGGTAGTATTAAAAGTCGTTTCTCCTTTTTGCACTATGACATCAAGATCTTCTAATGCTTTAATTCTCTTTAGTTTTTTTAATTTACCGCTTAGATAATTAATGGGCCTATCAATTATCCCACTTCTTGCTGTATAGATTCTTCTTTCGGCTTTTGTTGGCTGTGGTTTATCACTAAATGGAAGGCCTAATGTTCTATTATCTACAAAAGGTTGTAACTCCACAGCGCCTAGATCTTTATCGAGGTTACCCGAAAGCTCTATATTGCTTATTTTTACTTGTTCTAATTGTTGTACAATAGGATACAATACAATTGTAATCTTCTTATCTTCAATCTGGTCCTGCTTAACTATAATTGATCGTATTTGATATTGAACAGAAGAAAAAACAATTGAATCTCCTGGACTTGCAGGTATTTCAAAAAATCCCTGTTCATCATTTGTTGTACCAATTTCTTTAGTAAAATTTACAATATTAATGGCGTACCCTTGCAGTGAATCAGCCATAATTTTTCCTTGAAGTGTTTCAGATTGACCAAAAGTTTGCAATGAAATAATTAAGAATAGAAATAGTATAAGTCTTATCATATAAATATCATCAGAAATGACCTTTATTATCCCATATAAAGATCTTCTCTACCAAAGACGATATAACTACAATAAAATTACAAAAGCTTCTTTAGCCTAACTTATTTCTTATGATACAATTTACTTTGATATGCTAAAAACTGCAAAAGATCAAGTTCTTTTCCTGGTTCAAAATATTTTTTATTTAAGCCATTTTCTTCAGCAAAAAAGATAAAATCATTGATTTGATCTATTTCTACTGCCAGGTAATCTTTAAAAAAATCATCATTGTATAAATCTCTAACCTTAACATCAATATCAGAAGAGCGTTTCTTCTTTTTAGAGGCTTTCTTAGTATTATAAACTAACTTAAAAAGATTAACAAAATTTAATCCATTAATCATTCTATCTTCTAAGAACACTTTATTTTCTAATGTAGATAACTCATCTGGTCTAAAATCATAATCAGTATCATTGATTCTTGATGAAGTTTCTTCAGCCACGTCTCCTATCCCACTTTGACTAAATCCTATTTTTTTCACATCTACAGATATGTTACCTACTAAATCATACGGGGTTACCACGACTTCTTCAAGTTGATTCACAGATTCATTAAGAAAAATATTTAATCTCTTGGTATCTACTATTCCTTTATCTACTAGTATTACAAAATTTTGATATTGCATAGCTACAACTTCAATTCTGTCGTTAATTCCTGCACTAATTTTAAACTTTCCTTCTTTAGTAGTTATTGTACCCTTATCGGTACTACGATTATAGACCACCACCCCTTCTACATCATCACCAATAGGTGCGTTAATTTTTCCATTGATCATAACTCTAGAAGTGATTTGGGCCATTGATACACTAACTATAAAACAAACAAAAAGAACAGACAATTTAATCTTCATAATAAACAAGCTTAATTTTATTTTTTAAGATACTACATTTTTTTATTTTCACAGAAGATTTCTAGATAAGAAAACGTTAAACTACTTTTATAAAAAAAATCCAATGACAAACTGTATAATTGCAAGTACATCAACACTTCATGGAAGCGAACCTTTGGCATATTTACAAGACGCCTTAACAAACTTATACTCAGGCATTGAGGAAATACTTTTTATACCATATGCTCGTCCAGGTGGAATTTCTCATGATGAATATACTATAGGTGTTAATAATATTTTTAAAAAAATAAATAAAAGAGTAGTTGGCATACATATGTTTCCAGATCCCATTGAAGCTATAAAAAATGCTAAAGGTATTTATACCGGAGGTGGAAATACGTTTCTATTGGTGGATCAATTATATCGAAATGGAGTTATAGAACCATTAAAAGAAGCTGTTCTTTCGGGAGTACCTTACCTTGGAACAAGTGCAGGAAGTAATATTTGTGGTCTTAACATGAAAACTACAAATGATATGCCTATTGTTTACCCTCCAAACTTTGCAACGTTGGGTGTTGTGCCATTTAATATTAATCCACATTATCTTGATCCTGACCCTAATTCAACACATAAAGGAGAAACCCGAGAAACTCGAATCAAAGAGTTTCATAATCTAAACCCACAACCCGTAGTAGGCATACGAGAAGGAAGCTGGTTAAAGTTGTATGACAACAAAATAACTCTGGAAGGAAATTTAAGTGCTAGAATTTTTGAGAAAGGCAAAGAGCCTTACGAAATAGAAACGGGCAGCTCGTTATCTGGATTAAATTAATAATCATACTTTGGATTATCAACAAATACTTAACGAAATAAGATCTGAGCTCCCTTTAATATCTTATACAGGAAAAGTAGCTTCGTACATTCCGGAATTAGCAAAAATTAGACCTGACAAATTTGGAATGCATCTACATTGTATTAATTCTGGTCATTATAGTTTTGGTGATAACAATGAACGATTTTCTATTCAGAGTATATCAAAGGTATTTGCATTAACTATGGCAATGTCTCTACTTGATGATGAGTTATTTAAACGCGTGGATGTCGAGCCTTCTGGAGATCCATTTAATTCTTTAGTGCAATTAGAATATGAGAATGGGATTCCCAGAAACCCATTTATTAATGCAGGTGCTCTTGTGATATGTGATGTTTTAATATCACTACTAAAGGATCCAAAAAAAGATTTTCTTAATTTTATACATAAGATTACAGGCAATACCGATCTTGAAATCAACCCAAAAGTTTTTCAATCCGAAAAAACGTATAGTTATCGCAATGCTGCCCTATTAAACCTAATGAAATCTTTTGGCAATATTAAAAATGATATTGAAACCGTTCTTGATTTCTATATTTATCAATGTGCTATAGAAATGTCTTGTAAAGAACTTTCTACTGCATTTATGATATACACCAACGGCGGAAAACGATTATGGGACAATGAACTAATACTATCACCCAGAAAGGTAAAACGTATTAATGCAATAATGCAGACCTGTGGTTTTTATGATGAAGCCGGAGAGTTTAGTTATAGAGTAGGTTTACCCGGAAAAAGTGGCGTTGGTGGGGGAATTGTAGCGGTACACCCCGGGCAGTATACTGTAGCAGTATGGAGCCCACCATTAAACCCTAAAGGAAACTCAGAACTTGGAATGTATACCCTAGAACGATTAACAACTTTAACCGGATTGTCTATTTTTTAGGGAACAAAATTTGTTCTATCTGGTAAAACACTTAACTTTATAAAAGACTAACTACTAAAACTTATTTTTTTGAATACATCCAAAAAAAAGAAAACATTATACTTTGTTATTGTTATGATCATAATCACTACGATAACCTATCTAAATCATTTTAACAATTCTTTTCATTTTGATGATATTCACACCATTACTCAAAACCCTAATATTAGAAGTTTAAAAAACATTCCTGTTTTTTTTTCAGATGGAACAACATTTAGTTCTTTACCTCAGAATCAATCTTATCGCCCAATAGTTTCAACCTCTTTGGCATTAGATTATTGGTTGGGAAACGGATATAACATGTTTTATTTTCATCTAACTTCTTTTATACTTTTCCTGCTTCAAGGTTTCCTTATTTTTCTTTTTACTTATAAAATTCTTGATATTTCTTATCCGAACCCCAATAACTTTTATATTACCGCAATCCTAACACTGTGGTACATGCTTCATCCTGTAATGGCTGAAACTATAAACTACATTATTGCTAGATCAGATTTACAGTCAACTTTTTTTGTTCTTTTAGCTTTTGTATTGTATCAATACTCTAATTTTTCGCGAAAAACATATTTATATATATTACCAATTATATTAGGCGCTCTAGCAAAACCTACTGCTGTAATGTTTGCTCCTCTATTTTTGTTTTACACTATCTTATTTGATCAAAAGATAAGTATCCTTAAAGTCTTTTCGCTTAAAAATATCTTAACTCTTATCAAAAAAGTAACTCCCATATTTGTTAGTTGCTTACTCATATATTTATTTACTGATTATATGACTCCAAAAACATTTAGTACAGGATCAACTGAAGTTTTCAGATATCTGATTTCTCAACCATTTGTAATTCTTTATTATTTTGGAAGCCTTTTCTTACCGATCCACTTAAGTGCTGATACAGATTGGATTTTGCTTGAAAATATTTGGTCATATAATTTTCTTATAGGGTTCGTATTCATTATAATTCTACTCTATATAGCTTTAATTACTTCTAAACAAAAAAAATATCGTCCGATTAGTTTTGGAATTTTATGGTTCTTTATTTCATTAGCCCCAACTTCTAGTTTTATCCCCTTAGCAGAAGTAATGAATGACCACAGAATGTTTTTTCCTTATGTTGGATTAATAATAAGTGTTGGCTGGAGTTTTTTATTATTAATTAAATACGTTCAAAAAAAGTATCAACTTAATAAGTGGTATATCATAACACCTATATTTATATTAATATCAGTATATGCATTTGGAACATACCAAAGAAACGAAGTATGGCATAATGATGAAAATTTATGGAAAGATGTCACCATTAAAAGCCCAAAAAATGCTAGAGGATTAATGAATTATGGTATTACAAAAATGGAAAAAGGAGATTATGATAGTGCAGAGGTGTATTTCAAAAAAGCGCTTATAATAAAACCGTATTATCCGTTTTTACATATAAATCTAGGGATATTATATAGCTCAAAAGGAAACAAAACAATTGCTGAAGAGTATTATAAAAAAGCAACAGAATATGGAGTAAAATATTACAGTTCTTGGTTCTATTATGGTAAATTTTTATGGCAGGAAAACCGAAATCAAGAATCAATTGAAAAACTATCCAAATCATTAGAATTATCTCCTAATAGTATTGAAACACGAATCATACTTATGGAAAATTATCTAGAATTAGAAGATTGGAGAAATTTGAATAAAATAGCTTCTAGTACTCTCGAGATAGATAGAAACAATAACAGAGTTCAATTATTTTTATTGGCTAGTATTGAAAAAACCAGTAAACTTGAAGCAGAAGAAAAAAGAATTGCAAATCAACCAACAGCCACAAAATATTTTAATTTAAGTTTTAAATATTATCAAAAAAAACAATATTCTAAATCTATTTCTATTGCAGAAAAAGCAATAACCCTAAACTCTAATTACACTGAAGCTTACAATAATATTTGCAGTGCATATACTATTCTAGGAGATTACAACAAAGCAATCGAAGCTTGTAACAAAGCACTTAAATTAAACCCTAATTATCAGCTTGCCAAAAACAATCTGAAAAATGCACATAATCACAAAGCAAAAACAGAATACCAAATCAATCTATTAAAAAAAGATCCTACCGAAGCAAATTATCTTAATCTAAGCCTATTATATTATAACAATAAACTATTTGAAAAATGTATAAAAATAGCAGAAGAAGGTGTACTAAAGCATCCAAATTCTGATAAATTGTACAATAATATTTGCACTTCTTATAATGCATTAAAAGAATGGAATAAAGCCTTCGAAGCTGGTAAAAAAGGACTAGCTATCAATCCCAACAATCAGCTTCTTAGAAACAATTACAATGTTACCTTAAAGAATATAAAAAACTAGTATGCAAGAAAAAAAAGCAACTAAAAAAAGGATCCACACATTACTAGAATATATGATTTTTCTGGTTATCCCATTAACAATATTCTTTGTTATCACTATAAAAAATAAAAATAAGATTGAAGAAGCAACATCTAACAATTCTACAACTATAATTGATCAAAAAAATCTTGCCCAAGAAAACAAACTAATTAATAAGGCTATTGAATGTATTAATCAAAAAAAATACAAAGAAAGCATTGATATAAATTTAGAAGTATTATCTCTAAATCCTAATAATAAATATGCCTATAACAATATTGGTTTCGCATATGGAAGTTTAAAACAATGGGATATAGGAATAGAATATTGTTCTAAAGCAATTGAATTAGATCCAAATTTTAAGCTTGCAAAAAACAACTTGAATTGGATGAAAAGTAAAAAATAACTTACTTCAGAACCTATTAACTGTCATTAACACTTATTCTTCTCTGCTTAGTCGATCTTTTGCAAATTTTATATTATTCTTAGCTAATTTAAAATCAGGAGCTATTTCTATAGCTCTGTTACAAGCTTCAATAGCCTTATCATATTCTCCCAAAGCATTATAAGAAGTACAAATATTATTATAAGCTATTGCATTATTTGGATCTATTTCCAAAACTTCTTTGCTCACTCTAATGCAATTTTCATAGTCCTTTTTTTGATAATAATTATACCCAAGTGTTAAGTATTCCTTAACCGTAAAAGTTTTACTTTTCATCTTTTTAACGCCATCATTTGCTGCATTTAAATTATTCTGAGTTAATAATACATCTGGTCTTAGCTCCAAAGATTTCTCACAAGCCGCCTTTGCCTCATCATACATAAATAACATATTGTATGATGAACATATGTTATTATATGCTATACTATTATTCGAGTCTAATTGAATAACTTTTTCAGAAGCTTCAATGCATTTAAAATAATTTTGTTCATTATAATATAACAAACTGAGTTCAATATATCCATCCACGGTCGGTTTTTTAGACAACTGTTGTTTTAATGAATGGATATCATTAGGCTTAAAATCATTTTTTACTATAAAACAAACAGGTACATCACCAACTTTTATCTCATGTATCGTATTGAGAGGTGGCCAATTTTCCTTCAAATTTTTATCAAACTTTGCTTCAGTAAGCATAACGATACCATAATCCCAATCAGAAGTATTCTCCCCTGCTAAAACATACTCTAATTTTGAGGTTTTATCCAAATAATATTTAGCTTTTAATTGTTCACCATAGTACATTCGAACCCTTGCTGGTTTCTCCTTACTAATATCTTCAGCATTTTCCTCTAACCACTCTATAGCAGGTTTTATAGCAACTCCCCAATAATCAATTTCATAATTTCCATAAGCGCCTTTTACCCCACCAATAATTGGGCTAAAATACATGGATTGAAAAGGGTGATTGGTCACCATAAATTTTAAAGGTTGTACTAATAACAAAGCAAGAATTATATATATCCCCCATTTAATATTCTTTCCTATTTTAATGGACAGTAATTTATCCCATGACAATCCACATATTACAATCAAAGGTGGCAAAGCAAATAAAAAATGCCTGCCATTATCATAACTATTTGGTCCTCCTAAAACAACTAGTAATATTGGAAAAAGTGAAGCAAATAAAATTATAGAAATATGTACTATTTTTTCTTTCTTTTCTTTAAAAAACAATAACGGAATTAAAATAACACCTAAAATCAAATGCAGTGGCGTAGAAATAATAAATAAACTTTTTATGGTATAATACCATGGCATCTCAAAACTACTATGCCATTCACCCTCAAATAATTGAATACTTATAAACCCCTTAAATTCTTTAAGCACAAAGAACAATTCAATCGGAGCAGTAACAGGGTTAGTATGAAGGTATGGCCAGAAAACACTTGTTGCTATATAAGCCAAGATACATATTGCAGTGATTTTGACCACTACAATCAAATCATTTTTTATTGAAGTTTTATTGATTTTTTGTTTATAGCTCTTAAAAAGCCACCAGGCACCAAAAGCAATAAAAATATAGCCGAAAGCCACAAGTCCCAGAAGTCTAATATTTATAAGCAAGGAGATATTAAGAATTAAATAAAAAGCTCTTTTTAGAGTCACTTTAGGAAGTTCCTTTAGCAATTTTACAATATGAAAGGTAGAGAAAATATAAAATGCTGCAAAAGGAATATCTTTTGGGTTATACATAGCCTGCCCAAATAGAGTTGGAGTTAATATTACAAAAACAAAACACAATAATCCTGTTCTCCACCCTCCTAATTCTTTACCCAATAAGCCGCAAAACAGAAATAATAACAGTCCAAAAATAGAATTGATAATATTTCTCAATTCATACTCTCCTACAAATGAAAAATATTGATACAAAAAATTAGATAGCAAATCAAAAACGCCTCCAAATCCATTCATTCCTCTTTTTTGATTTAGCTCACTTGTAGAAATATTAATAAGTGCTCCATTTTCATCTATAGGGCTTAGTGCTGCTGTATCATCTAAACCTTTAAAGTAATCAAGAATACGTTTTCCATGTTCGTTATGCAATCTAGCATCCTCTGTTATCCCATAATCAAAACTTAAAAAAGGCATTAAGAAGCCTATCATAATTGCTAAGATTATAAAGCCTTTTTTATAGTTCATTTTAAAGGGCAGCTCAAATTTCATTTATCTACTTTTTTTAAATTGATCAATCAAAGTTATAATCTTATTTTGACTCTCTGTATCCAATTCATAATACAATGGCAATCGTAATAATGTATTTGAAAAGGTATCACAATTTACAAGCTCTAAAGATTCATTTTCTTTAACATAGAATGGGCTTTTGTGAAGAGATAAATAGTGAAAAACACTATGAATATCGTATCCCTTCAAGAAAGAAATAAGATCTGTTCTTTCTTGTATACTATTACAGGTTATATAAAACAAATGGCCATTAACAGTAGCATACTCTGGAACATCAGGGAGTTCTAAAAAACCTTCTTTTTTAAGATTTTGTAATCCTTTGTAATAGAAATTCCATAATTTTTTCCTTCTGGCTTGAATCTTTTCTAAATTTTCTAATTGCGCATACAAAAAAGCTGCTGTTACATCAGAAGGGAGAAAAGAAGATCCAATATCAACCCACGAATATTTATCTACTTCTCCTCTAAAAAAAGCAGAACGATTGGTCCCTTTTTCCCATATTATTTCTGCCCGATTATCAAAACGTTCATCATTAATGACTAGCATTCCTCCTTCTCCTGAGATTATATTTTTGGTTTCATGAAATGAAAATGCTGCCAAATGACCTATAGTTCCTAATGGTTTATCTTTATAATATGAATCTATCGCCTGCGCAGCATCTTCTATAACATATAGATTATGTGTATCTGCAAGACGCATAATTTTATCCATATCACATGCTATTCCAGCATAATGAACCACAACAATTGCTTTTGTTTTTGACGTAATTAACTCTTCTAAACCATTTGCATCCATATTTGGATTTTGAGCAGCACTATCAGCAAAAATTATTTTTGCTCCCCGTAAAACAAAAGCGTTAGCCGTAGAAACAAAAGTATAAGATGGCATTATAACTTCGTCGCCTGGTTCTATATCAATTAAAATTGCAGCCATCTCCAAAGCATCAGTACAGGAAGATGTAAGTAAGCAATTGCGAAACCCCATCTTTTCTTCGAAATAAGAATGACATTTTTCAGTATAATATCCATTTCCAGAGATTTTACCGCGAGCTACAGCATCTTTGATATAATACAATTCGTCTCCAGTCATATAAGGCTTATTAAAAGGTATCATATCGTATTCTTATATTTATTGTTTAGAATTAGAATCCCAAAAGAACTGTGGATTTTTATTTTTCCATATTAATATGCCTGTCTTTTCCCAGGGAGAATCTATATTTTTACGTAATAGATCTTTTTCCCATTTAAATGAGACATTAATCTTTTTCCTTACAATTTCGAACTCTTGTTTCAAGGATAAATCGATTTCATTTCGGTGTGCCCAAAATAAAGAATAATCCATTAGTCCTTTTTTCAAAGAATAGGTATCCTTTGTCACATATGGTTTATTTACCCTCCACAACCAATTTACATAAACACCACCAGTTAAATAATCATCAGGCATACCTTTTTCATTTAGAATTGGCAGGAATTTATTATTATATTTTAAACCGTAAACATTATTATATCCTTTAAAATGGTCATCCATAAATACAGGGTGTTCACATATTCCTAAATATTTCACTAAATTTTGGTTAACAAAATAAGTTGTAGAATTAGAATCGAAAAAACTATAGTGTACCTGCAGTTGAAAAACAATTACTAAAAAGAAAAATGATCCTAGTATACTATTTCTTAGTTTATCTTGCTTTCGATTGTACGGATTATCATCAGTTACTTCTATTAATTTTATTTTTTTGAAGGTAGCTCCTGAATTTTTATTAATAGACTCTTTGTAAAGATTTATTTTATTACCAAACAGTATTGGAAAGCATAAAGGAGAAATCTTAACAACCTTTTTTAACAAATTTTGTTTGGCATAACTTACATTTTCTGTATCTACTGCATATATTTTTTCTTTCTTACCCTCGGGTAGTTTATCAATTGATTCTTTAACATCAAAATACTCAATAAATTTAATCCGATTAAGAACATCCAAACTTTGAATTATAACTTTTAATCTCTGACAGAATATATCTGAACTATCATAAAAAACTGTAAGGCTTTCTTTAGTATTCTTTAGTTTATTCCAAATTTTATCCCACCATGAAACCGGAACTAAAAGTAAATAAATTGCAATACAACCAAAGGCAAAATAAGGTATTGGATATTCAATATATATCCCTAAATGTAGTCCAAAACCAATAATTAATAACGGTATTCTGAATTTTTTATTCCAAAATAAAAAAACAAACATAAACTCAAATGTCATTGTCAAATAGGATAAAAACTTAGTCAACAATTCTTGGTTTAGTATCCATTGATTATTTGCAATAGAGACATGTGAAAGTGATGAAGGTAACCACATACCTAAACCTCGAAGCCACATCGGAGACTGTATTTTATAAAAGATAACCGAATCTAAATAAACAATTCCAAGCCCAACAAAGACAGGCAATAAATAATTAATCTTTGATATTTTAGAAGGAACATATATTAAGCCCAGACCTAAATACTTTAATTTCTTAAATATTACATCAATAGATAAAGATTTTTGTATAGGTAAAAATATAAGTAAAAAGTTCATCCCTATATATACATAAAACATATGATATGCATAATTGGTACTACTAGAAATAAATATTAGGGTAAACAAATAATTAATAATTGTAGCTAATCTGGTATAAAAACCTATAATGATAAAAATAAGAATTATCATCCATAATAACAATAATAACTTGGTATCAGGGAAATGAGTATCAAGGTAGGGTAATTTATCAAAATAAAGTTGACGATAATTGAATATTTTGATGATTTCAAACAAAAAATTAAGGCTATAAGCTATTCTAAAAATAGCCAGACCTTTTGCCGAAATTTTTTTAGTAAATATGTTAATTATACTATTCAATCTAGAGTATTAAAATAATTAAACATGGGTTTCTATACTATCATTACGTAATAGGTCTGTACCTTTTGTAGAGTATACACCATTTTTTATGGTATTCTTTTTAATTACAGCTCCACATCCAACAATACAATATTCAGCAATGGTAACATGATCTCTTATTGTAGCGTTTATTCCTATAAAGCAATTATTCTTAATTGTAATTTTTCCAGAAACAGCAACCGATGGTGCCAGAAAACAATGATCTCCAATTGTAGAATGATGTGCTATCACTGTTCCCGACCACAAGACAGTATTACAACCTATCGTAACACCTGGTTCTACAACACAACCATCAAAAATAAAACTATTTTCGCCTATCATTCTGGCATCCCAAACATTAGCTCTTGGGCTTATATATGTAACAAAATTGTAACCGATATTTTTTGCTTCAAGATATAAACGCTCTCTAACAGTATTAACTTTATTAGGCCCAATGGCTATTAATAGTTCATGTGTTTGTGGAGAGAAGTTATTTATTATATCTTCAAAATCAACAACTGGCAAACCACAAAACTCTTCTACAGTCTTGAACGCTTTCTCAACAGAAAAAGCTATAACTTCATTATAATTATCTCTTTTCAAATAGTGATATGCCATTTCAGCATAATCACCAGTTCCAACAATAACAATAGATTTCATATATTGCCTATTTATATATAACGAGGGTTAATTCATAAAGATCATAAGCATGATCAATAATAAAATTCCTCGTCATTTTTTCTACAACAAAAGAAGTTAATCTATTTAAATCAGGATAATACAATCGATCATATTCATAATCTACATGTGGAGTCATTAGATTTAAAATAACTTTCTCATTACTAACTTTAAACATATTTTCTATGGATTCAAAAACATAGGCTTCCCAATCATTTATTTTCGAATCCAATCTTGCATTATAAGTACCAGAAGCAATTACATAATCAAAATTTTCAGAGATATTTTCAATACTAGTTAGTTGAGCCTTATCATCACCATAAATATTTGTAACCTGATCAATCATATCAGGAACTATATCGATTCCTTTATAGGTAAAATGAAATTCTTTTTTTTGACAATATCCTAAATAGCCACCCCCCCCACAGCCAACATCCAAAACAGAAGGTTTATTAGAGAAATCTATATATTTATTAATTATTTCAAATCTCAAATCCTGAGTCTCTTCATTTTTCCAATCCATTCCTTTGGCTCCAAACCCATATTCTTCTACCTGATTTTTATAATAGTTAACTATTTTTTCCTTGTTTGGTATTTTTTTCATCGTAAATCTTCTTGATAATAGTTAATGGTCGTTGCTTAGTTTCTTCAAAAATTTTAGATAAATATATCCCTAATATACCAACACTTAAGATTATTAAGCCACTCAAAAACCAAATAGACAAAATTAACGATGGCCAGCCGCTTAAATAATCTTTATAAAAAAGGCTAGATATTAGATAATACATTATAAAAAGGAATGACACAAAACTGATTATTAATCCTAAATAAAAAACATATATTAATAAATTTTTAGTTGAAGATGTTATTGCATTAACTAATAGAGCTAACTTTCTTCTGGTACTATAGGTCGATGTACCTTTCCCCAATTTTTTGACTTCAATTGGTAGTTGAGTATATCCAACAAGTGCAAAAACACCTCCAAGAAATAATTCTCTTTCAGAAAAATCTTTTAAGGCCTCTATATATTGTTTATTCATTAATCTAGCCATTAAAATATTTTCCTCAATAGGGACATCTGCTAAGTTATTGAATATTTTATAAAATATCTTTCCTGTTATTCTTTCTACAAACCCGCCTTTCCTAGTTTTTTGCACTCCAAAAACTACATCAACATTTTGCTCACTCATTTCTTTATAAAAGATTGTAAGCAACTCTGGCTCTTCTTCTAGATCTGAATCTAATAAAAAAACATAATCTCCTTTTGTATATTTTAATCCAGTCATAACAGCCTTATGGTGTCCAAAATTCCTAGATAATTCTATTAACTTAACTTTGGGATCAGAATTTCTAATTTCCAGAACTTTTAGGCTAGAATGATCAGGAGAACCGTCATTAACAAATACAATTTCATAATCCTCCGTAAGCTCTCTAGCTACTTTTTGAACTCTTTCATAAAACTCTTTAACAAACCGTTCAGATTTGTATAAAGTTGTAACTATTGATAACTTCATGAATTAAAACTTTTCAAAAATAAATTTGCTTTTTCGCCTTCATTAAAAATCAAATCTAAAACACTTACTCCATGTTCAAAAGGAATCGACATCTGATTATATTCTTTATATCCAGAATAATTTATCCATTCTATCTCTATTGAGTTCTCATGAAAGAGTTCATTTTTGATATAAGATTTTGCAGCTGGTCCTGAAACATAAACTTTTGCTTCCAATTTGTTACAAGCATCGATTAATCTTTCATTTGCATCTCCAACAAGAAAAAGTTCTTTACTATCAATTATCTGAGTTTTTATATTTAAAATATCACAAATCTCTAAAATAAACTTCTTGTTGATTTCACTCAACATTAAAGTATCTATTTCTAAATACAATTTCTCGAACCGTTCTTTATAATTTTTAAAAAAAGGAGCTCTACCATATATTGCCTGTATAGTCTTCCAATGTTTCACATTCCATTTAGGTAAAAAAACCTCTATTTCATCGATTCTTTGATCCAAACTTTTATGCTTAACGGGAATCGTAATCCATTCAGTACCTTTTTTAGTCTTTACAATATTTCGATTACGCCAATCATTTTTTGTATACTGAACTTCATCATAAATCACAAACACATCAACCATGTTGATCATGTCAAAATATCCCTTCCAAGGAATATAATTTGATTGTGAAATTGCAATTTTTTTATTCAAACCTATTGTTTTTTATCCTCTTTGTTTTTTAATAATGCTATCTCTTGTGCAAGTTTCTTATTTTGTTCATAAAGTCTAGACACAACAATACTAATATGTAGCAAATACATGAAAATCATAAAAACACTTACTGTAAAAACAAAATTTGGAGGTTCATATATCCCTAAAATATTAGAAACATAGTCTAACCCTTCTCGCCAAAATGAAAAAAGAATTAAGAAAAACGTGCAACAAATCCATATAATCGAATATTCCTCTCTTAACTTCCCTCTTACAATCAGTCTAATTACAAAAAATGTAAAAAGCAAGCTCGCAATAATAGCAATAATTTGAATTTTTTCCATTTCAATAGATTTAAGAAACAATTAAGTGTTTTTTTGAAACTTAACACGAATAAAAGTAAAAAAAATTCCTAATGTAACCTTAATCATATAATATACAGATGAAACAAACCCTATAGAAGAAACCCCTCCTAACCTCTCTTTCATCTCAACAGGAACTTCTTTAATCTTTAAATTATTCAATCGAAAAAACACAATAGACTCTGGTTCGGGATATTCATCAGGATAATAATCACATACCAACTTAAGAACTTTACAATTAACCAATCTAAATCCCGATGTACAATCAGTAATTTTAATTCCTAACAATACCTTATTTAGCCACATAAAATATTGAATCCCAAAACGTCTTAAAGCAGTAGATTGAAAACCTTCATTAAGAATAAAACGAGAACCTATAATTACATCACAATTATCCTTAATCATATTTAAAAATAGTTTCTCTATTTCATTAGCAGGATGCTGACCATCACCATCTACCTGTATCGCATAATCATATTTATTTTCATAAGCATATTTAAACCCCGTTTGAACAGCCCCTCCAATTCCAAGGTTTACAGGTAAGTCAAGAACTGTACAGTTTAAAGATTTTACAATCTCAACAGTTCTATCTCTCGAACAGTCATTAACAACAATAGGGTCAATCCCAAACTGTAGGCTTTTAATATCAATAATACTATCAACAACAGCTTCAATATTCTCTTCTTCATTAAAAGCAGGTATAATAGCGGCAATTTTGATCATAGAATTCAAAACATTCTTTTATTTTCCCTAAATTAGAGAATATAAAAATTCAGAAGCTAAGTTAAGGAAACAAAAAAAATGAAAAAAGATCTAACTGAAAACAATTAGATCTTTTTATAGAGAGCGGGAGACCAGGTTCGAACTGGCGACATTCAGCTTGGAAGGCTGACGCTCTACCAACTGAGCTACTCCCGCCTTTTGCAGCGACAAATGTATTAGATTTCTTCTAAACTAGAAAATAAATAAATATTTATTTATGATAAATTCAAGTTAATTTTTAACAAAAAATGATTCTAAACATTTTTTTATGTGCATTTTAACGGTAAAAATTGTTTTTTGTCGAAAAAATAGTATATTTGCCTAATTGATAACATTTTAAGAAAATATCAATTTATATTTATGCCAAAAAAAAATGAAAGCTGTTTTAACCATATACCGATTATGGTTAAACAGTAATTTATTTGAGTTTTAATTATAAATAAAACGTAAAATATGAAGATAAAATTACCCCTCATAATCTTATTTTTATCTTTAGCAACTGCTCAGGCTCAGGTCAAAGTTGGTGATAACCCCAATCAAATAGATTCTTTTTCTATTTTAGAATTGGAAAGTAGTAATAAGACATTCGTTCTCACTAGAGTTACTACAACTCAAATGAATGCAATGACTCCATTAAATGGAGCATTAGCATACAACACAACTGTCAATTGCGTCTTTCAATATAACAATAATAGCTGGTCTAGTCTATGTACCGGCAATGATGATCAACAACTATCTTTTAACCCTACGACAAACATTTTAAGTTTGGAAGATGGAGGATCTGTTGATTTATCTTCTCTAATATCAGCAGGCCCTATAGGACCGACCGGTGCACAAGGACCAACAGGAAATACAGGTGCCACTGGAGCAACCGGTGCGCAAGGAGCAACAGGAAATACAGGTGCTACTGGAGCAACTGGTGCACAAGGACCAACAGGAAATACAGGTGCAACTGGTGCACAAGGATCTACTGGTAACACAGGTGCTACTGGAGCAACAGGAGCAACAGGAGCACAAGGACCAACAGGAAATACAGGTGCCACTGGAGCAACAGGTGCACAAGGACCTACTGGAAATACAGGTGCCACTGGAGCAACTGGAGCGCAAGGACCAACAGGGAATACAGGTGCTACTGGAGCAACAGGTGCACAAGGACCAACAGGAAATACAGGTGCTACTGGAGCAACAGGTGCACAAGGACCTACTGGAAATACAGGTGCCACTGGAGCAACCGGTGCACAAGGACCAACAGGAAACACGGGTGCCACTGGAGCACAAGGAAATACTGGTGCGCAAGGACCAACAGGAAACACAGGTGCACAAGGACCAACAGGAAATACAGGTGCCACTGGAGCAACCGGTGCACAAGGACCAACAGGTAATACAGGTGCCACTGGAGCAACCGGTGCACAAGGACCAACAGGAAACACAGGTGCTACTGGTGCAACAGGAGCGCAAGGACCTACAGGAAACACGGGTGCCACTGGAGCAACTGGAGCACAAGGACCTACTGGAAATACAGGTGCCACTGGAGCAACTGGAGCACAAGGACCAACAGGAAATACAGGTGCCACTGGAGCAACCGGTGCACAAGGACCTACTGGTAATACAGGTGTAACTGGAGCAACTGGTGCACAAGGACCTACTGGTAATACAGGTGCTACTGGAGCAACCGGTGCACAAGGACCAACAGGAAATACAGGTGCAACTGGAGCAACAGGAAATACAGGTGCCACTGGAGCAACTGGTGCGCAAGGACCAACAGGAAATACAGGTGCCACTGGAGCAACTGGTGCACAAGGACCAACAGGAAACACAGGTGCTACTGGAGCAACTGGTGCGCAAGGACCAACAGGAAATACAGGTGCCACTGGAGCAACTGGTGCACAAGGACCAACAGGAAACACAGGTGCTACTGGTGCAACAGGAGCGCAAGGACCTACAGGAAACACGGGTGCCACTGGAGCAACTGGAGCACAAGGACCAACAGGAAATACAGGTGCCATTGGAGCAACCGGTGCACAAGGAAATACTGGAGCACAAGGACCTACAGGAAACACGGGTGCCACTGGAGCAACCGGTGCACAAGGACCAACAGGAAATACAGGTGCCACTGGAGCAACCGGTGCACAAGGACCAACAGGAAATACAGGTGCCACTGGAGCAACCGGTGCGCAAGGACCAACAGGGAATACAGGTGCCACTGGAGCAACAGGAACACAAGGACCAACAGGAAATATAGGTGCCACTGGAGCAACCGGTGCACAAGGACCAACAGGAAACACAGGTGCCACTGGAGCAACTGGTGCACAAGGACCTACTGGAAATACAGGTGCCACTGGAGCAACTGGTGCACAAGGACCAACAGGGAATACAGGTGCCACTGGAGCACAAGGACCAACAGGAAATACAGGTGCCACTGGAGCAACTGGTGCACAAGGACCAACAGGAAATACAGGTGCCACTGGAGCAACAGGAAATACAGGTGCTACTGGAGCGACAGGTGCACAAGGAGCAACAGGAAACACAGGTGCCACTGGAGCAACTGGAGCACAAGGACCAACAGGAAATACAGGTGCCACTGGAGCAACCGGTGCACAAGGAGCAACAGGAAACACAGGTGCTACTGGTGCAACAGGAGCGCAAGGACCTACAGGAAACACGGGTGCCACTGGAGCAACCGGTGCACAAGGACCAACAGGTAATACAGGTGCTACTGGAGCAACTGGTGTGCAAGGAAATACTGGTGCGCAAGGACCAACAGGAAATACAGGTGCCACTGGAGCAACTGGTGCGCAAGGACCAACAGGAAATACAGGTGCCACTGGAGCAACCGGTGCACAAGGAGCAACAGGAAACACAGGTGCTACTGGTGCAACAGGAGCGCAAGGACCTACAGGAAACACGGGTGCCACTGGAGCAACCGGTGCACAAGGACCAACAGGTAATACAGGTGCTACTGGAGCAACTGGTGTGCAAGGAAATACTGGTGCGCAAGGACCAACAGGAAATACAGGTGCCACTGGAGCAACTGGTGCGCAAGGAAATACTGGAGCACAAGGACCTACAGGAAACACGGGTGCCACTGGAGCAACTGGAGCACAAGGACCAACAGGAAATACAGGTGCCACTGGAGCAACCGGTGCACAAGGAAATACTGGAGCACAAGGACCTACAGGAAACACGGGTGCCACTGGAGCAACCGGTGCACAAGGACCAACAGGAAACACAGGTGCCACTGGAGCAACCGGTGCACAAGGACCAACAGGAAATACAGGTGCCACTGGAGCAACCGGTGCGCAAGGACCAACAGGGAATACAGGTGCCACTGGAGCAACAGGAACACAAGGACCAACAGGGAATACAGGTGCCACTGGAGCAACAGGAACACAAGGACCAACAGGAAATACAGGTGCCACTGGAGCAACCGGTGCACAAGGACCAACAGGAAACACAGGTGCCACTGGAGCAACTGGAGCACAAGGACCTACTGGAAATACAGGTGCCACTGGAGCAACTGGTGCACAAGGACCAACAGGGAATACAGGTGCCACTGGAGCAACTGGAGCACAAGGACCTACTGGAAATACAGGTGCCACTGGAGCAACTGGTGCACAAGGACCTACTGGAAATACAGGTGCTACTGGTGCACAAGGACCAACAGGAAATACAGGTGCCACTGGAGCAACAGGTGCACAAGGACCAACAGGGAATACAGGTGCTACTGGAGCGACAGGTGCACAAGGACCAACAGGAAACACAGGTGCCACTGGAGCAACTGGAGCACAAGGACCAACAGGAAATACAGGTGCCACTGGAGCAACCGGTGCACAAGGACCAACAGGAAACACAGGTGCTACTGGTGCAACAGGAGCGCAAGGACCTACAGGAAACACGGGTGCCACTGGAGCAACCGGTGCACAAGGACCAACAGGAAATACAGGTGCCACTGGAGCAACAGGTGCACAAGGACCAACAGGTAATACAGGTGCTACTGGAGCAACTGGTGTGCAAGGAAATACTGGTGCGCAAGGACCAACAGGAAATACAGGTGCCACTGGAGCAACTGGTGCACAAGGACCTACAGGAAATACAGGTGCTACTGGAGCAACTGGTGCACAAGGAAATACTGGAGCACAAGGACCAACAGGAAACACGGGTGCCACTGGAGCAACAGGAGCACAAGGACCTACTGGAAATACAGGTGCCACTGGAGCAACTGGAGCACAAGGACCAACAGGAAATACAGGTGCCACTGGAGCAACCGGTGCACAAGGACCAACAGGAAACACAGGTGCTACTGGTGCAACAGGAGCGCAAGGACCTACAGGAAACACGGGTGCCACTGGAGCAACCGGTGCACAAGGACCAACAGGAAATACAGGTGCCACTGGAGCAACAGGTGCACAAGGACCAACAGGTAATACAGGTGCTACTGGAGCAACTGGTGTGCAAGGAAATACTGGTGCGCAAGGACCAACAGGAAATACAGGTGCCACTGGAGCAACTGGTGCACAAGGACCTACAGGAAATACAGGTGCTACTGGAGCAACTGGTGCACAAGGAAATACTGGAGCACAAGGACCAACAGGAAACACGGGTGCCACTGGAGCAACAGGAGCACAAGGACCTACTGGAAATACAGGTGCCACTGGAGCAACTGGAGCACAAGGAGCAACAGGAAACACAGGTGCCACTGGAGCAACCGGTGCACAAGGACCAACAGGAAATACAGGTGCTACTGGAGCAACAGGTGCACAAGGACCAACAGGTAATACAGGTGCTACTGGTGCAACAGGAGCGCAAGGACCAACAGGAAATACAGGTGCCACTGGAGCAACAGGAAATACAGGTGCCACTGGAGCAACCGGTGCACAAGGACCAACAGGAAATACAGGTGCCACTGGAGCAACTGGTGCACAAGGACCAACAGGAAACACAGGTGCCACTGGAGCAACTGGTGCACAAGGACCAACAGGAAACACAGGTGCCACTGGAGCAACCGGTGCACAAGGACCAACAGGAAATACAGGTGCCACTGGAGCAACCGGTGCACAAGGACCAACTGGTAATACTGGTGCCACTGGAGCAACCGGTGCACAAGGACCAACAGGAAATACAGGTGCCACTGGAGCAACAGGAGCAACAGGAGCACAAGGACCTACTGGTAATACAGGTGCCACTGGAGCAACTGGTGCACAAGGACCAACAGGAAACACAGGTGCCACTGGAGCAACAGGAGCGCAAGGACCTACAGGTAATACAGGTGCAACTGGAGCAACCGGTGCACAAGGACCAACTGGTAATACAGGTGCCACTGGAGCAACCGGAGCGCAAGGACCAACTGGTAATACAGGTGCTACTGGTGCAACAGGAGCGCAAGGACCAACAGGAAATACAGGTGCCACTGGAGCAACAGGAAATACAGGTGCCACTGGAGCAACCGGTGCACAAGGACCAACTGGTAATACAGGTGCCACTGGAGCAACCGGTGCACAAGGACCAACAGGTAATACAGGTGCCACTGGAGCAACCGGTGCACAAGGACCAACAGGAAATACAGGTGCCACTGGAGCAACAGGAGCACAAGGACCAACAGGAAATACAGGTGCCACTGGAGCAACCGGTGCACAAGGACCAACTGGTAATACAGGTGCTACTGGTGCAACAGGAGCACAAGGACCTACTGGAAATACAGGTGCCACTGGAGCAACTGGAGCACAAGGAGCAACAGGAAATACAGGTGCCACTGGAGCAACCGGTGCACAAGGACCAACAGGAAACACAGGTGCTACTGGTGCAACAGGAGCGCAAGGACCAACAGGGAATACAGGTGCCACTGGAGCAACCGGTGCACAAGGACCTACTGGTAATACAGGTGTAACTGGAGCAACAGGTGCACAAGGACCAACAGGAAATACAGGTGCCACTGGAGCAACCGGTGCACAAGGATCAACAGGAAACACAGGTGCCACTGGAGCAACCGGTGCACAAGGACCTACAGGAAATACAGGTGCAACTGGAGCAACAGGAGCACAAGGACCAACAGGAAATACAGGTGCTACTGGAGCAACCGGTGCACAAGGACCTACTGGAAATACAGGTGCCACTGGAGCAACAGGAGCACAAGGACCAACAGGAAACACAGGTGCAACTGGAGCAACTGGTGCACAAGGACCTACTGGTAATACAGGTGCTACTGGAGCAACCGGTGCACAAGGACCAACAGGTAATACAGGTGCCACTGGAGCAACCGGTGCACAAGGACCAACAGGAAATACAGGTGCTACTGGAGCAACCGGTGCACAAGGACCAACAGGAAATACAGGTGCTACTGGTGCAACAGGAGCGCAAGGACCAACAGGAAATACAGGTGCCACTGGAGCAACCGGTGCACAAGGACCTACTGGTAATACAGGTGCTACTGGAGCAACTGGTGCACAAGGAAATACTGGAGCACAAGGACCAACAGGAAACACGGGTGCCACTGGAGCAACAGGAGCGCAAGGACCTACAGGTAATACAGGTGCCACTGGAGCAACAGGAGCGCAAGGACCTACTGGTAATACAGGTGCTACTGGTGCAACAGGAGCGCAAGGACCAACAGGAAATACAGGTGCCACTGGAGCAACCGGTGCACAAGGAAATACTGGAGCACAAGGACCAACAGGAAACACGGGTGCCACTGGAGCAACCGGTGCGCAAGGACCTACAGGAAACACGGGTGCCACTGGAGCAACTGGTGCGCAAGGAGCAACTGGTAATACAGGTGCCACTGGAGCAACAGGAGCGCAAGGACCAACAGGAAACACGGGTGCCACTGGAGCAACCGGTGCGCAAGGACCTACAGGAAACACGGGTGCCACTGGAGCAACCGGTGCACAAGGACCAACAGGGAATACAGGTGCCACTGGAGCAACCGGTGCGCAAGGAGCAACTGGTAATACAGGTGCCACTGGAGCAACCGGTGCGCAAGGACCTACTGGTAATACAGGTGCCACTGGAGCAACCGGTGCACAAGGACCAACAGGTAATACAGGTGCCACTGGTGCAACCGGTGCACAAGGACCAACAGGTAATACAGGTGCAACTGGAGCAACCGGTGCGCAAGGACCTACTGGTAATACAGGTGCTACTGGAGCAACTGGTGCGCAAGGTGACCCTGCAACAGATGATCAAACACTTTCTACCGATGGGACTCCAGGTAATGTCTCTATAAGTGGTGGAAATACAATTAACCTAAGTGTTGTAAGTACAGATGCCAATAATCAAGTAACAGCAGGAACTGATGGTGGAGCGTTCTTTATTAGTCCTGTAAAAGCGATGGGGAAAGTCGCTGGTAATGGAACTGCTGCTAAAATATCAAATGCAACCGTTTCTAGAATAAATGAAGGTGATTATCAGATAACATTTACAACTCCAATGCCGGATGATAATTATATCATTCAATTAGCAATCATAGATTGTGGAGGTGATTGCCCTGGTAATACCGGAGCAGACTATGATGATCCTGGTATCACATATTATAGTCAAACTACGGCCGGATTTAGAGTTAATATAGGAGATAGCGACAATGGGACTAATCAAAAAGATGATATAGATCTAGAATTCATGTTTACTGTACTTGATTTTTAACTTAATTGTTTTACTCATCATTTAATAAAACTAGATCAAGTATCTAAACAAATTAAAGTAAGGAAAAGCGTAATACTATTAAAAATGAAAAAATTACCCCTAATAGCTTTCTCATTCATATTATCTACTGGCATGTTTGCACAAATTGGTACAGGTGATGCTGGTGCATTAATAGGATTACCCACCGCTACTGATTTAGCTGAAATAAATGCAATTATTGGCCCTAGTATAGGCTCTGTAGTTTTTAATTTGAATGATCAAGAGATTTATCGATTTACTAGCACAGGGTGGCAAAGAAGTACTGATGACCAATTAGATTCTGAAGTAAATCTGACAACTCCTATTGATGTTGATGAAAGTGGCGAAACCACTCCAACTCTTGAAACTAATGTGCAGCAAGTTATACAAGCTATTGCCCCTATTACATCAGGAGCTGCAAGAGTATTTTACCCTCCATCTATTGAGGTTCCTGTGGCAACGAATGGTACATTTACATTAAATCTTTATAATCAATATACTGCACAGTTTTCTTCTCCTACTGCAACTAGCCCTGCAGCTCCGGATATACCTGTATATGCTGCAAATGAATTGCATTACTATGTTACTTTTGCCGATCCAGCTGTTTTTAACACTGGGACCATGAGTATAGATGCTAATGGAGTTTTAACTTATACTGTTATTGGTCAGCCGTTAGATTTTAATTCATTAATCAATGTAGTATTTGTTGTTAAATAAACCTATATCACTAAAACCTTAATGAAAAAACATCTACATATCAGATTTCTTACCTTACTATGTACGTTAGTATTTGGTAGTTATGTTTCCTATTCTCAAGCATTGATAGAAATTGAGGTTAACTGGCAAGCATGGTCTTCTGAAAACAGAGTTACTTTTAGAGATCCTTCAAGTACTACAATAGCACCTACAATTTGTAATCCTGCTGATTGTTTTAATGGAGCTTCAAATACATCTTATAATAATATTGGTACTCCGCAAGCTTATGTAAGTGTACCATATGGAACTGGATACACATTGCTATTAGAGGATTGGTTTGGTGATGGATGGAATGGAGCTGGTAGTTATATACGAGTATATCAAGATGGAGTATTAATTCTAGAGTCATTCCCAAATTTTATAACAAATACCACTCTTACATTTGATATTATCCAACCAATACCTGAAATATCTATAAATGATGTTTCAGTTGATGAAAATGCAGGAACAGCAACATTTACGATTACACATACAGGCATAGATACAGCAAGTGGTTTTACTGTTGATTTTACTACTGCTAATAACTCTGCAACTGCTGGAGCAGATTACACAACAACAAGTGGGACCTTATCATTTTCGGGAACTATTGGTGATACAGAAAGTATAACTGTTCCAATATTGGATGACATTAGTACAGAGGGAGATGAAACCTATTTCATTAATTTTTCTAATGTAAGTGATCCTTCGGTTAACATTACAGATCAAGGAATAGGTACTATTGTCGATGTTGAAATAGACAATCCTAGACCTTATGAAGAACGAATTACGATCAATGTCAGAGGTAATTTTGATATGATTGGAAATACAAATCTTATTTGTACAGCAAATTGCCCAGGAACTCCTACATCTAATAATCCTAGTGTGGTTATGGGTTATGCCAGTGTAGATGGTACTACCATAAATTCAAGTAGTGCAAATTTCACTTTACCCCCGGGAGCAACTGTAGCTTGGGCTGGATTGTATTGGGGTGGTTCATATAACTCAACCTTTGGTGGAATAACAAACCCAGATCCTTCTTTGAATCTACAGCAAGTACAGTTTAGAGAACCTGGAGCAGGGGCATATACATCGGTTAACGCTGGAGTAACAAATATTGAAACTGGTTCATTTGCAGGATGGAATACATTTATGTCTTTTGCAGATGTGACCTCGGTTGTGCAAACAGCAGGATCAGGAACTTATACTGTTGCGGATATTCCATTAATCACCGGTAGTGCCTTCACCGGGCCTTTTGGTGGATGGACCATGGTAATTATTTATGAAGACCCTTCAGATATCACACGGAGTGTAAGTATATGGGATGGTTTTGATTTTTTTGGATTTGGAGCTAATGACACTTTTACGGTTACGGGTTTACTAACTCCATCTATAGGAGCTTTTGATACAGATGCGGGATATTTCGCTTTTGATGGTGAAGCAAATCTAGCAGGAGATTTTGTATCTATAAATGGAACCGTTCTTTCTAACGTTCTAAATCCTGCCAACAATACATTGAATAGTACAATCTCTAAATTTGGAGTAGATATTGGTGGAAGAAACCCTAATTTGAATTTTAACTGGGGAATGGATATTGATATTTTTGATGCTACTGGTTTGGTTCCGAACAATGCAACAACTTTAAATGTAGACCTTGGGAGTGCTAACGAAGGTATTTGGGGAGGAGTTTTTGCACTTTCTACAGAAGTTGCTTTTCCTGCAGTAGCAAGTAAAGATTTTTCTCCTGCAACAATTGGATATGGTGAGGAATCGACAGTAACTATAACTATAGAAAATCCTACTACCGGAGTAGATCTTACAAATTTGTCACTAACAGATAATTTACCCTCAGGAATGGCAATATCAACTTCGCCAGATGGAACCTCATCTTGTGGTGGAACCATAACCTCTGTACCTGGTTCTGATAATTTTTCTATTTCAGGAGTAAGTCTACCGGCAGGTAATTCTTGTACTTTTACATTTGATGTAATAGGAACCGCGGTAGGAACTTTTGACAACACTGTATCGTCTGGTGATATTTCGAATGATCAGAATATTCCTCTAGCAGGAACAACTACTGGAACACTTAATGTGATTGTCAAAACAGTAATAACCAATAGGAAAATCACATATCGAATAAAGCCAAATTAATATCAGTAAAAAAATAGAATAATTTTAAGAGAAATAGATTCATTTCACTTTGTATTTGACTTATTTTGAAATGTAATACCGATATCTAAAGAATCAACTTAAGTACTTCAAAGAAAATCAATCAAATCCACCATCAATTGTTAAAGGAAAATATCACAAAATTATGATAAAGAACATATAATTCGTACCATATTATCATAATTTATATTAATTCAATAAAATCTACACATCAGTCTATTTATTTTCTTATGTTTGCTTTGTCAAAATGTTTATTTTTTAAGAATATGTAACTTTTCAACAAAATCATACCGTTTACCGAACTAAAAATGCATTTCACCGATAAATAATTGCATTTTGTCGTGAAAAAGTAGTGTTTTTTTGCTAAAAAAGAATATATTTGCCATAACATATTTACTGTTAAACCGTAACAACAGTATTACCCCAATATAACTATGGATAGAATAATTTTTATTATCGTATGCTTTCTGGCCCAAGTTACTATAGCCCAGCAAGCTTTTCATAACTATGGGAATATTCAAATTCACGATCAAGGTGAAGTTGGTTTCCACACTGATTTAATTAACGATGGTACGTTTGACCAAAATTTAGGTCTAGCAGGATTTTATAATCCTACAGGTAGCCTTAATGTATCAGGTGATAATCGCCCCATATTTCACAATATGGAAATTGATGTTGTAGACGATTTGCTGTTGGATGTTGCTGTTGGTGTGACCAATTTTCAGGAATTTATAAACGGAAGAGTACAAACTCCGAGAGATAGACTTAATGTTTCTTTAGATTACATAAATGACGCTCCATATTTGGGTGAAAATGATGATCGATATGTAGATGGATATTCTTCTATCACCGGAATATTAGATTTTACTTTCCCTATTGGAGATGATTATAGATTACGTCCTATGCGTATCGAAAATCAAGCAGCTGTAAACACAGCGCGAGGTGCATATTTCTTTGAAAACCCAAATACTCCTAATTTTTTCTCTACTAGTTTTAATACTGATAATTTTAGTAATGTATTATTTGGTGTGAGCTCTTTTGAATTTTGGGATCTTGATGGAGATGTAGAAACTAGAGTAACTCTTACCTGGGATGACAACAGTAATATCCCTACTCTTGTTGATGAGCTAGAGGACCTTAGAGTTGTAGGATGGGATAGAAATCTACAACAGTGGGTTAGTTTAGGGAACTTTACAGCTTCTGGGGATTTAAATAATGGAGAAATCACTTCAGAACTAATGATTCCTGATAATTATGTTATTCTTACGTTTGGTTCTTCTGATATCATATTAGACGGTGATCTGGAAATATTTACAGCAGTTTCTCCGAATGGTGATGGAGTTAATGATACTTTTATCATTCAAGGTATTGAACAATTTTCTAACAATGAAGTAATAATCTTTAATAGATGGGGAGTTGAAGTATACCGTAAAAAAGGATATGATAACTCATGGGGAGGTTATTCTGAAGGTAGAACTACAATTGCACAGGATGAACAATTACCGGTAGGTACATATTATTATATCTTAAAAATTGAAGGTCAAAAAGATCGTTCTGGATACTTATATATTAATGTATAAGATTATGTTTCTCTAAGAGTCTTAATTTTAACCGACCAATACAACACCACTTTCTCAAAATAAAAAAGGTCTATTCTAAAAAAAAGTACAAACTCACTGTACCTATAAAATAATAAATGGTTAACTTCAGATCAAGTAAAGTCATTTTTTTATGACATTACCACCTAAAAACTAGTGTTATATGAAGAAAACAGTACTTATTCTCTTACTAATTCTACCTAGAATTATTTTTTCTCAGATCGATGAATTTTCTGTAATGGGTCTTCCGACAGCTGCTACTAATGTAGAAATGAATGGCGTAACCGCTGCCGCTACAGGAGCAATTTTATACAACTTAGAAGAAAGTAAAATATTTGTTTTTGATGGTACTAATTGGGTATCTACCACTAATGATAATTGGTTAGTAGATGGTAATACTGGATTACCCGCTACCTCCTTTTTAGGTCATACTGATGATGTAAAAATGGAAATCCGATCCAACAACCTACCATTATTACAATTTGGCAGAAGGCAAACTTTAGGGTTAACGCAAGCCTACCCTGACTATACCGATAATGATCAACCCATGGTACATATTAATGGAGACGGTACTACATCTGCACTTCAGTTTGCTGCTTCAGGAGCTGATTTTTATAAACCAATGTTCTTTACAACAACAAATGGAAGTTTTCGTCTAAAAGGAAGTACTGGAGGAACGGACCTGTTTGAAATAGGTTCTGCAGGCCCTGCAAATGATGGGAAATTAGAATTTATTATTGGTGATGATGGTAATGAACCTATTGTATTTAAAAGATACCATTATAGCCGTGGCCAGTTTCATCGAGAGTTTTTTAGAGTACAAGGAAGTAACAACACTGCAGATGCCACCACAAGGTTTGGTATTAACTTAAACCCGCAAGAAGTTCCTGTCGACACTGGCTATGATGATCCATCTAACACTGGGTTTAATATAGCAAACTCTACTTTACAACTTGAAGGGTCTTTTTCAACTTCGATAACCAGTACTACCGGAAATCTAACCTTAACCGAAAATCATCATACTATTCACATCACAGGAGCGCATAACATAACACTACCAAATGCCAATACTTGTGAGGGTAGAATTTACATTCTCAAAAATAGTACCAATGCAAACAGAACTATTAGTACGTATCGTGATCTTACCAATTCAAACCAGACTATTATCGGAAGTGAATCTGTATTATGGATAAAAAGTGATGGTACCAATTGGCAACAAATAAATAATAGTGCTGGATCTAGTGCAGGAGGAATTGTAAGCACAGACACTAATAATGATATTACAGTAGGCACCGATAGTGGAGCTTTTTTCGATAGTCCTGTAAAAGCAATGGGTAAAGTTGCAGCAAACGGTAATGCTTTAAGAATTAATGGAGCTACAGTTACGAGAATTAATCTTGGAAGGTACAGAGTTACACTTGGAACAACCAGATCTACTGCCAACTATATTGTACAATTAACAATAGGTCGTCAAAATGATCGTGATATGGCAGCAACAGTATTAAATCAGACAACAAATCGTTTTGATGTTAACATTACGGATTATTTAGGAGATAGAATAGATCGCATATTCTATTTCACTGTAATAGATTTTTAGCATTTATAACTTTTTCACAAAATGATGTGCCCATATTTCATATCCTTCATTAAGGTAGAATTTATGTGAAGGATAATTCACTACATAACTATTTAGTTCAGAAGCTTCACATCCCCTACTCTTTGCATATTCATATATCCAATTAAATACCTTCCTCCCTATCCCTTCACCTCTATTCTCTTCATCAATATATACATGATCAGGCTCACATGATCTACCTACATAATGACGCGTCATAAACCATAACCCAAAAAAGCCAATTATTTTTTTATCTAAATATACTCCCCAACACTCATAATTCTGTTCAAACATTTCACTAAACCTTTGTGTTAAAACAATATCAGAAAATTGATTATTCATCAATTTCTGAAGTAATGGTAAAACGATATCAAAGTCCTCTTCTAAAATTTTGTGAAATGCTAAATCCATATGATGCTTTTCTGCAAAAATAATTATACTTTTATCTCAAAGATGTAAAGAATCCTTAAAAAAGAAATAATCTGCCAATTATATTATTTTCTTGGCTATTTATAACATCTTTATTAAGTATTACAAACAAGTCTAAAAGAATAAAAAATATAAAGATGAAAGCAAAATCAGGAAAAACACAAGATCTGATCGATAAAAAATTTCTGGAAGAACGTAGTGTATTTCTTTGGGGACAGGTAGATGATAAGTCGGCTAAACATGTAATCGATAGGCTTATGTATCTGGATATGATAAGTAACAAAGAAATCAAGTTATATATTAATAGTCCCGGAGGATATGTTACATCAGGATTTGCAATGTATGATACTATTAAAAGCTTAAAAAGCCCAGTTTCTACTATTTGTACTGGATTAGCTGCGTCTATGGGATCAATTCTTCTAAGTGTAGGTGAAAAAGGTCGTAGATTTATTCAACCTCATGCAAAAGTTATGATCCACCAACCAAGTGGTGGTGCTAGAGGGCAAGCTTCTAATATAGAAATTCAGGCAGCAGAAATTCTTAAGACTAAAGAGCTAAGTGCTCAAATCCTTGCTGATAACTGTGGGCAAGATGTTGAGAAAGTGCTTAAGGACTTTAATCGTGATTATTGGATGGACGCTCAAGAATCACTAGAGTACGGTATTATAGATGGAATTCTGGAATAATGTATCCAGAAATCATATAATTCTAATCAGACACCTATGGTAAGAAGAGATTTTATTAGTATTAGTGCCTTGGGGGTGATTGGAGTTTCATTATCATCATTTTCTATGCTTCAGTCAGAATTCTCTAAAGATGATTTAATGGGAAAAAGTAATCCATCACTTTTTGGTGATGGATATAAGCTTCGTAAAGACGCTTATGAAGCTTTTCTTAAAATGAAGACTGAAGCACTAAAAAGTGGGTTTAAAATAAAAGTTGTTTCCAGCTACAGAAACTATGCACACCAGAACCGAATCTGGGAACGTAAATACAAAAAATTCACAACACAAGGATTATCCCCTATTAAGGCAATACAAAAGATTATAGAATATTCTACCATTCCCGGTACATCCAGACATCACTGGGGTACCGATTTAGATATTGTAGATGGTAACGCTCCACAACCCAAAGGGTTGCTTCTTGCCGAAAATTTTGAAGGTGATGGCCCATTTTGCAAGTTTAAAGAATGGATGGATAAACATGCCAACTCTTTTGGTTTCTATCTTGTATATACAAATAAGGAAAATAGAAAAGGTTTTAAATATGAACCCTGGCATTATTCATACGCACCACTCTCAATTCCTATGTTAAAAGCATATCAAAAACTAGATATCGCTAAAGAGTTAAAAAAGGTAAATTTACTTGGTAGTAACTTTTTCTCAGAAGACTTTATTAAGCAATATATCACAGAGAACATATCTGATATTAACCCAGAACTACTATAGATATAATAGAAGTTATCTTGATTTTTCAAATCGAATCAAAAAGTCAAGATGACTTCTATATACTAAAATTATACTATTTTAGTTATTTATTAAAATAAAGACCCCATACTAATGAAAACTTCTTTGATTAAATGCTGTGCTTTTATTCTTTTATGCACAGTTTTATCGTGTACTAAGGATGATGACAATCCAAGTACAGAGACTCCAGGTACAGAAACTCCAAATGAAATTTCGATTACAGACGAAATCTTAAAATTGGTAAATGAATATCGACAAAACAAAGGATTAGCTGCATTGACAAAAAATACTACTGCAGAGCAGTTGGCGGCTGATCATACGCGATATATGATTTCTAAAGGTGTTATTAATCATGACAATTTTGATGCTAAATTTAAAACTTTACAAGAAAAAGAAAATGCCACTGGAATGGCAGAAAATGTAGCTAACTTTTATCCCGATGCACAGAGTGTTGTAACAGGATGGATAAATAGTGATGGACATAGAAAAAATATCGAAGGTAACTATACTCATACTGGTATTGCCGCAATAAAAGATGAAAGTGGTAGATACTATTATACACAAATTTTTTACCGTTAAACTCTGCAAACTCAACTATGCATTGTTAGCACTAATCTCGTTCTCTAACTAAGAACGGTACCTCTAGTAGTTGCTTGCTAAGAAGTGTTTTTTCATTTTATTAGTAAGCAACTTTTATATTTATTAACTTTAAGGTTTTTGATATTAAAATTAATTTATAATGAGACGTGGAGGCTTAAAAATCAGAATATTAATAGGTTTAGCAATTATAGCCTTTGCATTTTTCAAAAAGTGCAATAATAAAACACTAAATCCTTACACAGATAGAGTACAAAACATTAATATGACTAGTGATCAGGAAATAGCAATTGGATTACAAAGTGCTCCTGAAATGGCCCAGCAACATGGAGGATTATACCCTGATCAAAAATTACAAAGCTATATTGATATGATTGGAAACAAACTGGTCAATTCGAGTATGGCAAAACAAACTCCTTACCAATATGAGTTTCATTTATTAGCTGATCCAAATATTGTTAATGCTTTTGCTCTTCCAGGAGGACAAATATTTATAACCTATGCTTTGTTGTCTAAATTAGAAAATGAAGATCAGGTTGCAGGTGTATTAGGTCATGAAATTGGTCATGTATTGGGTCGACATTCTGCAGAAAGAATAGCAGAGCATGAATTCTGGAAAACTATATCTACTGGAGCGTCAGTTGGTGCAGATGCAGGAGGAATTGTAAACGGTATTGGACAAAATGTTTTATTAAAAAATGGGCGTGGTGATGAATTAGAAAGTGATAAACTAGGCGTTTTGTTTATGATCAATTCGGGCTACAATCCTGAAGAAATGATTGGCGTGATGAAAATCCTAAAAGCCGCTGCTGGACCTAACCGTGTTCCTGAGTTTCAAAGCTCCCACCCTGATCCCGAAAATCGTATAGAAAAAATCAAAGACGCAATACGAGAATATAGTAGTACACAATAAAAAAACCATTGCCTGTTGATATCAACAAGCAATGGCTTCAAAAATTTATGATAATTTTTTCAAAAGATCTATTGCATCCTGGGCATTAGATAATTTTGCAAATTTCATTGCTGTATAGCCTTTACTATCTTTAGTCTTGATTTTTGCTCCATTCTTCACAAGTACTTCAATAATATCTGTACGATTATATCGTGCGGCATACATAAGAGGTGTCATCCCGTCAGATTTTTTATTAACATCGCTGCCGAGTTCTATCAATTTTTTTACGGTTTCTAAATCTCCTTTTACAATTGCCATACAAAACGGACTTGTTTTATATACAGTAAGATCATAACTATGACTAGTAGTAGTCACATTTGTTTCTGTAGCTAAACTTACAGAAGTAATACACATAATTAATAGGGTTGCTAAAACTGTTTTTTTCATGATAAAATTGATTTTTAAGTTATTTGATTGACTTATTTATATAGTATGACACTAGAATCAATATTTTGTTACATCTCCCTATACTAAATAACATCACTTTAACTTTATCATAACAAAATATTCTAATAAAAGCGATGCATTTTGATTGAACAAACCCGTCTACCATTATAAAAATGATAAACGGGTTTATATAGGTTTAAAACTAATTCTGAGTTAATTATTTCTTCTTAAGCTCTAATAACAAGGTCTTAGCTTCTTTCGCTCCTGATAATTCTGCATATTTCATTGCGTTATAACCTTTTGTATTTCTAACATTGATTTTTGCTCCATTAGCAACTAAAAGCTTTATGATCTCTAGTCGATTATAACGAGCTGCATACATAAGAGGCGTCATATCATCTGAAAATTTATTTACTTCACTTCCCAACTCAACCATTTTTTTCACCATTTCATAGTCGCCTTTAGCGATTGAAATACAAAAAGGAGATACTTTAATGATTTCTGTTTTCGCAACCTTATATGTTTTAAGGTTTTTTACGGGATCATTTGCTAAAACTAGACCAACCGTCATACACATTACTAAAATTGATAGCTTTTTCATTTTTTTATTTTTATAAATTCATTATTGATTTGTGGTATGTCAAAATTTGACGGCGCAAATGAATTACATTATTCTCATAAAAAATAGTATAATTTTAAGAATAACTTACTTTTAACCTTCCCTACACAAATTCGTTAATGATTTCATAAAAACGGCACGTCAGTTAATATTACAAAAAGGTATAAATTACATAAGAATAACATAGGCTTTTTGTGTGCTTGTAAGCGAAGTTGTAACTTTGTTTCTTATTTCATTTTTTTGAGATATAAGTTCAAAAAATAACCAACCAAAAACCATAATTAAGAATACATTATGAATAAAAAAGTAATCCTGATGATCTTAGATGGGTGGGGAACCTCACCTGACCCCAAAGTATCTGCCATCGATCACGCAAACACTCCGTATATCGATAGTTTATACACTCACTATCCTAATGCTTCATTGCGTACCGATGGTCTTCATGTTGGCTTACCAGATGGGCAAATGGGGAATAGTGAGGTTGGTCATATGAACCTTGGGGCTGGTAGAATTGTATATCAGGATTTGGCCAAAATCAATATGGCTGTCAAAAACAACACTTTAAAAGATGAATCTGTTCTTCTAGATGCTTTTCGATATGCTAAAGAAAAAAATAAAAATGTTCATTTACTTGGCCTGGTAAGTGACGGTGGAGTTCACTCTCACATCAATCATATTAAAGGACTACTTGATGCAGCTCATTCTTATGATTTAAAAAATGTTTTCCTTCACGCATTTACCGACGGTCGTGATGTAGATCCAAAATCTGGTAAAACTCACATTAAAAACATCCAGGATTATATGTCCAAAACTACAGGTAAACTAGCTTCTATCGTAGGGAGGTACTATGCCATGGATAGAGACAAAAGGTGGGAACGTGTTAAATTAGCCTATGACCTGTTGGTAAATGGAATTGGTGAAACCAGCACCAATGCCATAGATAGTATTCAAAATAGTTATGATAATGACATTACAGATGAATTTATCAAACCAATTATATTGCAAGAAAACGGAACTTCGGTAGCCACAATACATGATGATGATGTTGTAATTTTCTTTAATTTCAGAACAGACCGAGGCAGAGAATTAACCGAAATGCTTTCTCAAAAAGATATGCACGAGTATAATACACACAAGCTTTCTTTACATTATGTTACAATGACTAACTATGATGAAAACTTTGAAGGTGTTAATGTTATTTATAATAAAGATAATATTACTGAAACTCTAGGAGAAATCATTTCTAAAGCAGGTAAAACTCAAATTCGTATTGCAGAAACAGAAAAATACCCACATGTAACTTTCTTTTTTTCTGGAGGGCAAGAAGAACCTTTTGAAGGAGAATCAAGAATATTAAGAAATTCTCCGAAGGTAGCAACCTATGATCTTAAACCTGAAATGAGTGCATATGAACTGAGAGATGCCCTTATACCAGAGTTACAAAAAGGCGATGTCGATTTTGTGTGTCTAAATTTTGCAAATGGTGATATGGTAGGACATACAGGAGTAATGGAAGCTGCTATTAAAGCTTGTGAAGCTGTAGATCAATGTGTAAAAGATGTAATAACCGCCGGGTTAGAAAATCAATATTCTACTATTATGATTGCAGATCACGGTAATTGCGAAACTATGATTAATCCAGATGGTACGCCACATACAGCTCATACGACTAACCCCGTTCCTTTTATTTTAATAGATAACGATCAGATAAAAGTGAATGATGGAGTTTTAGGGGATATTGCTCCTACAATTCTTGATCTTATGGGAATAGAAAAACCCAAAGCGATGACACAAAATTCATTATTAAAATAATATCCATAGGATTTTATAGAACAATTTCACATTTTATAGAAGTAAATCGAATAAAAAACACTCTTTATTATAGTTGTATAAAGAGTGTTTTTATTTTTCAAAATTCTTTTGTTACCTTAACCTAGATTATACTTTATTTATACAACTAATAAAAAAAGTGTAATTAATACGCAGCGAAACCCGATATTCTTGGTTATACATTATATGAGTTAAGCACTAACCCTTATTCATGAATATAAAAGAACAAGACAGACTAGTAAAAGCCTGTAAAAAGGGTAATCGGGATGCCATGGAAAAAATATACAATACTTTTGCGCCGCGAATGATCGCGGTGGGGCTTCGCTATTGTATAAATCAATCTGATGCAGAGGACATTGTACAAGAAGCTTTCATCAAAGTGTTTAAAGGCATTAAAAAGTATCGCCATAAAGGAACATTGGGAAGTTGGATTGAAAGAATTGTTGTGAATTGTGCCATTGATCATTGGCATAAAATGAAAAAAACGATTCATGTAGGTCATGAAAATTTCATCAATAAAAATGAAATACAGGAACTAGAAGAACCCGAAAAAGAGGATCTATCTCAAGAAATATCAATAGAGAAACTAAGAATCTTGATTAATGATTTACCAGATCAGTATCGCTATGTTCTGAATCTTTATGCCATAGAAGGGTATTCTCATAAAGAAATAGGTGAAATGCTTAGCATTAAAGAAAGCACATCAAGATCTAACTATACCAGAGCAAGAAAAAAGCTATTAGAGCGTATGAGGAATAATGGAGTTGTAAAGTTTTAACGTTTAAAACCTAAATGAGTAACAAATGAAAGATGATAAAGACCTTTTAAAATCGCTTTTACAAGCAAAATTTAAAAGTGATTCGATTATACCATCGAAGGATAGGTTTGATGACATATACAATGCAGTACAGGAGCAAAAGGTTAAACGTAATTATGTTCCTTGGTATGAAATAACTGTAATTGCCATATTACTTTGTGCAGTATTTATACTGTATTATGTAATGAACGATACTACTTCAGAAAAAACAGATATCACTCCGTCACATAAAGAAAATATCGATTCTATTGAGTCAAAAAATGATCAAACCATAATCCAAACAAAAGAGCAGCCAAAAACTATTGAAATCAAGCCTGTAGAATCCAATACCGATTCTAAACCTATAAAAACAGTCAAAACAGAAATTTTTTCTATCGACGCTACCATTTTAGAACCAGACGAAGAAAGTAAAGAAAAAGGATTTATTGGAGTATCCTATATCGCTTCAGAAAAATATGCTTCAACAAAAAGCACTAAGTACATTAAACTTCCTGATTCGAGTATGATGGTGATGAGAAAAAACAGTAAAGTTAATTTCCATACTTCAATTCAAAGTTATCGAAGAGTTGATCTCATTGGTACTATATTCTTTTCAATACAGAAAAATGAATCAAAACCATTCGTTATACACGGAAAACATTGTAATGTTCAGGTAAGCGGAAATTCTTTTGCTATAGCTACCGAAAAAGATGCTGATTACATCACCCTTATTGAAGGTTCTGCAGAAATAATTCATCGTAAAACCGGTAAAAAACAAAATGTAGTATCGGGACAAAGTTTTAGTATCAATAGCCAGGAAATTATTCTCCTTAAAAGATCTCCTAATCAATTTGCCCGGAAAACTGGTGCTCTACATTATGAAAACACTAGTGTAAGTCAAATCATTCACGATTTAGGAGAAAACTTTGATGCCAAAATCAGATTAAAACGCAGCCCTTTACTTGATTGTAAATACAATGGATCTTTTAGCAATGCAACTACCGAAAAAGTCCTCGGTGAATTGGCAAAGAAGTTGAATATAAAAATAGAAAAGGAAGGCGAGATTTTTATAATTATAGGAGAAGGTAATTGTGCTAATTAAAAATTAGCGTATCGTAAATATCTTCTTTGTAAACTCTAAAAAAATATTTTAACACATTTGATTCTTTTAGTACTTCTTACGATAAATACAACCTGTTGTGCATTTAGAAATTAATAGCATAAAAAAGCGTCAATTCGAGTGGTTTTTCGAAATAGAATGAAGTACAATCTTCCTTTGGCCGAAGCACTCCTTTAGACTTGCATAATTATATTTATTGAAATAAAAAAGAGCAGAACTTAAGTACACTAATAACACTCAGAAGGGTAAACTTCATAGTTCGATTTAGACTTAAGTTCTTTCTTTCATCAACAATCTCTAATAGAAATTCGGGATTTTAAGCCCATTATCAAGGAGTCGAGTTATGATGAAAATGCTCTTTTCATTCAGAGAGGTAAAATTATGAAAAGTATTTATTTAGGAATTGACATTAGTAAAAAAACATTAGATATTTGTTTAGTTGATCAGAAATCAGAAGCATTCTTTAAGATTGAAAATAAAATCAAAGCGATTAAAAAACTCTTTAAGGAGATAACTACTTTAGATGCTGAGATCTTTATTGCAATGGAAAATACTGGTCTTTATAATTATAATTTATATGAAGTTTTGAAGGATTATTCATTTAATGTTTATGTGATCGATCCTAAGCACATTAAACGAAGCATCGGTTTAGTTCGTGGTAAGAATGATAAAGTTGATGCTAAGCGCATTGCTACTTTTATTGAAAGGAACTATCAAGATTTTGATTGCTGGAAGCCCACAAGTGAGGCTGTACAAAATATAAAAATACTGATGAGCCAACGTAGACATAAGGTAAAAACTAGACAGGCTATTAAACAACAAAATAAGGAGCTTAAAACAATTAAAAGGACTAAAATAATAAGTTCCTCAATGAAAATCAATTTAAAAGAAATTGAGCAGATTAATAAACATATAGCGGCTATAGAAAAATTGATTAAAGAGGAGATAGCTAATGATTCTGTTTTGAAAAAGGACATAGAACGTATCAGAACTATACCAGGAATAGGATCAGTTACAGCTTGGACTTTAGCTGTGAAAACTGATGGTTTTGTGCGATTGACTAATCCGAGAAAACTAGCTTGTTTTGCTGGCGTTGTTCCATTCGAACAACAAAGTGGAACAAGTCTAAAGACAAAACCAAGAGTATCAAAAATGGCGGATATGCAACTTAAATCCGTGCTCCAAATGGCAGCTATGAGAGCAGTAAGAATGGATAACGATCTTAAACACTTTTACTTGAGAAAAGTAGAAGAAGGTAAGAACAAAATGAGTGTACTCAATGCTGTTAGAAACAAACTAATACATATCGCAATGGCATTAATAAAAAACAAATCTTTTTATGAAAACCGTTTGGTATTGTCATAGAAATCGAATTGACGAATTTCGAATTAAAAAAGCTTAAATACACAACAGGTTATAAATACATTATTTATATATAAAAACTGGTCTATAAGATGTTTTATAGACCGGTTTTTTTTTGATTTGATATAAGTTCTATAGATCAAAAGTTATCGTTCCTTCTACTGAAGTAAGTACAACCTTACGATCACAGGTTCCATCACCAAAATCAATATTAAAATTAACTCCATAATTACTAGAATATTCTTGTAATCCCTGCACAGGATATTTAAGAAAGCTTAATCCTTCAAAACAGGCTGCTTTATATACTATTGGAGATCCATCAACAGATTTTGTTTTTATAAAGAAAGGTTCTTTTAAATTTTCTAATGAAGAGGATTCTTTCAAGGTAATAACCTCCTGCTCTGTAAAACGGTTTTCAAAAGAAAAATTTCTATTCGTCGTATATTGATACGTTTCTCCATCGGGAGCTGAAATAACCCCATCTATTTTCACATCAAATACAGGAATATCATCAGTGCTTTGTTCTTCATTTTTTTGAGCAACTCTGTACCCATTAAAAATATACCCTTGATCATATTGTACATTTTTAAACACCGCAGAATCTTTAAATTTAGATAGTAAATTTTCGGCTACATAGTATTCTAAGCCACCTGTCCAATCGTCAAATTGACATTGATCTCCTGCATCATTCAAAATCAATTTGCTGTAGTAATCATATCCTGAAAAACCTGGAATGGGTTTTTCCTGATAAGAAATCAATAATTCAATAGAGAAACAAGTTTCTTTACTATTTTTGGATGAGTTTTTAAGATTTAAAGAAGCTTGTTCTGAGATTTTTCCAAAATCATCCATAGCGAAGTTCATTGTTTTACTCAATTCAAATGTTTCTTTATTATTTTGTTCAGAAACACTATCATCAACATCATTTTTAGTACAACTCACTACTAGGCCAAAAATCAGGGCACAAATCAATAGTTTTTTCATGGTTTTCTTTTTTTAAGTGAATATTATCTTTGTTTTCTATCTATTAAACCTTAAAAAAATAAAAACGCTGCGTCGATACTTCATTATTTGTTAAACTAGCGTCAAATCATTGGATCAGGCATTAGCTTTTGTATATATTGGCAGGGGAAACAATTATGGATCAAAATCAGAAAAACATTTTTTTTAGCTATTACCAGTTCTCTTTTTCTTGCGTAAAGTTTGCAAAAGAAACTCTCGAAAAAGGTATGTTAGCCATTGTTTCTAAACAACCCTATAAACATTCTTACGAGGATTAAATAATACGATGACACCAAAAGAAAAATTAAACGCACTCGGACTCCAATTACCAGAAATATCAACTCCAGGAGGATCTTACGTATCTGTAAATACAAGGGGAAATATAGCCTATATAGCTATTCAATTTCCTATTCGCAATGGAGCGTATTTATATCAAGGTAGATTGGGTGACACCATAACTACAGATCAAGGGTATGAAGCTATGAAATTATGTGCTCTTAATGTTCTTGCCCAAATTGATGAAAAAATTGGCTTTGATACTATCGAAGGACTCAATCATATTGATGCTTACTTCCAGTCAAGTATGCATTGGGATGATTCTCCTATTGTGGTAAATGGTGCTTCTGACTTATTTATTGAAGTACTAGAAGAAAAAGGCACACACACCAGAGCAATTTTTGGAGTCGATAAACTCCCTCGAAATTTTAGTGTGGGTCTAACTACTTCATTTACATTAAAAACTACTTAAAAATACGTTAATCACTATAGTAAAAAAGTGAAATCATAAAATAGAAGGTACTGTTAGGTAGAACATGCATTATTCTTTGTAAATTTGCCTTCTTTTACCAAGGAATTGTTTACATATGATTATTACCAAAACACGTGAAGAAATAGAATTAATGCGCGAAAGTGCATTAATCGTATCAAAGACATTAGGGATGTTAGCCTCCGAAGTTAAACCTGGGGTAACTACGCTACATTTGGATAAACTTGCAGAAGAGTTTATTAGAGATCATGGTGCAATTCCCGGATTTTTGGGATTGTATGATTTCCCAAACACCTTATGTATGAGTCCTAATGCTCAAGTAGTTCATGGGATTCCGAATAATACCCCCTTAGAAGAAGGTGATATTATATCTATTGATTGTGGTGCGATTAAAAATGATTTCTATGGAGATCATGCGTATACATTTCCTGTAGGCGAAGTATCTGAAGAAGTAGAGCGCTTACTTCGCGTTACTAAAGAATCTTTATACGTTGGGATTGCAGAACTTAAAGTTGGAAAGCGAGTAGGTGATGTTGGGTATGCTATCCAAAAATTTACTGAAGAAGCAGGTTATGGTGTAGTTAGAGAATTAGTAGGGCATGGTTTGGGTCGAAAAATGCATGAAGATCCTGAAATGCCTAATTATGGAAGACGTGGAAAAGGGAAAAAATTTATCGAAGGTATGGTCGTTGCAATTGAGCCTATGACAAACATGGGAACTCACCGTATTAAACAATTACAAGATGGGTGGACTATTCTTACGGCTGATGGGAAACCAAGTGCTCATTTTGAACATGATGTAGCGATAATTGATGGAAAACCAGAAATCCTCTCAACTTTTAAATATATCTATCAGGCATTAGGTATCGAATCTAATGAAGAAGATGCATTTAGACAAGAAGTATTGACTGTATAGTATCTGTTCTTTAGTACTCAAGAGTTTTCTTTGTGTAGCTTTTCAAAATGAAAAAACTATTTAAATTTATACTTAATACGATCCCCAGACCGCTATTGATTCGGTTGAGTTATATAGCACGCCCGATATTATCATTATTTTTAAGGGGAAACACCTATACTGACCCAATTGATGGTAAAAGCTTTTCTCGTTTTTTACCTTATGGATATGGTAAACAAAGAGATAATGTGCTTTCTCCATCAACTTTATCATTAGAACGTCATCGGTTACTCTGGTTATTTCTAACTCATGAAACCGAATTTTTTACGACGCCCACCAAAGTATTACATTTTGCTCCTGAACAGGCCTTTTATAAAAGGTTTAGAAATTTAAAACACCTTGATTATACTACTACTGATCTTAATTCTCCATTGGCAGATGTAAAAGCAGATATCTGCAATTTACCTTTTACCGATAGCGAATATGACGTTATCTTTTGTAATCATGTTTTAGAACACATCCCAGATGACACAACGGCTATGCAAGAAATTTTCAGGGTGTTAAAACCGGGTGGAATGGCAATTCTGCAAATCCCTCAGGATCTAAATAGAGATGTAACCTTTGAAGACAATAGCATCACCGATCCACAAGAACGAGCCAGAATATTTGGTCAATATGATCATGTAAGGGTCTATGGTCGGGATTATTTCGAAAAATTAAGATCTATTGGTTTTAAAGTCGATGAAGTAGACTACACCAATATTTTATCAAAAGAGTCAGTCACTAAGTACTGTCTTGCTCCTGGTGAGATCCTTCCTGTTTGTTATAAGTCTTAATTTTTACTTTTCAGGAAAACCATTTACAGATAATGTTTTTAATTCCTTATTCTGATCTTCATAAATAAAGTATGCTTTGAGTTCTTGATGTGTTTCTAAGAATTTTTTTGAGTCTTCTAATCCCATCGACATTAATGCAGTTGCATATGCATCTGCTTCCATACAGGTATTGGTAATGATAGAAACTGCCAGAAGGTTTGATTTTAGGGGATATCCTGTTTTGGCATTCAAAATATGAATATATCGCTCTCCGTTTTCATCAATTTTATATTTTCTATACCCGCCAGAAGTAGCCATCGCTTCATCATGTAATGAAATTATCTTGCTATAGGATTGTGTATCATCAAAATTAGGATCTTCTACTCCTATCCTCCAAGGTTTCTGTTTAATTACATTACTTCCTTTACCTCTAATCTCTCCTCCTATTTCAACCAGGTAATTTTTGAATCCTTTGCTTTCAAAAAATTCAGCAAAAACATCTACTCCATATCCTTTTGCCAATGCATTAAAATCGATATATGTTTTAGGATCTTTTTTTACAATTCTATCTCCTTTCAATGTTACTTTATGTAAACCAACTGATAGCAATAAACTATCTATTTTAAGACTATCTAAAGAGGTGATTTTTCCTTCTGGCCCAAAATCCCATGCATTTACCAAAATCCCAATAGTAGGATCAAAAGCACCATTGGTTTCTTCATATATTTTCTTAGAAGTGGTAAATACGTTTACAAAATGCTCATCTATCGTTACTGTAGTATCACCAGAGTTAATTCTGGAGATATCAGAATCCTTGATATAAGTAGACATTGATCTATTAATAACAGCAATCAAACTGTCATATGATGTTGAAAAATCATACTCTTTATCATCAATAAACTGAGCAGAAAAAGTAGTCCCAAAAGCTTTTCCATTAGTGTAGTTAAGGTGTAATTTAGCCTCCTTTTTACATGAGACAAACAATCCTATTAATATAACTATACCTATTTTTCGAATCATAATTTTAGTTCAAATGAGTTTCTATTGTTTGTAATCCTGCATATTCTAAAACATATTCTTCGTTTAAAAACACCGGTTTATTTGGGTTTTCAGAATTTTGTAAACCAACACCGGCATAGAATACTTTTGCTTCTTGTTCTATAGCATGTTTTTTAAACGACTCCATCCAGATGACATCATAATTATGAGGGTTATCTGGATACGAAACTACTTTAACAAGCACGAAATATCTTTGATTAGATGCATCAACACACACAAACTGCGGATGTTTTCCCAGAGTGCTATTAATTGCAATAAATTCGAAACTTTTTTTTTCTAATTCTTCACCTACAATATTCATTGCAAGGTTATGTAATTCTTGTCTGGTAAGTATTCTGGTCATAGGGTGGCAAAGATATTATTTTGGAAACATAATTAAGAATTATACAACGAGTAAATTTGTAGCCTTAATTCAACCCCTCCTGTTGATCTTTCTTTGCTCACCCCAACCATAAAAAAGAAACAAAAACACTTCTACATTTTGTATTAATTACTCGATATTCTACATTCATTCCGGCTTCATATTTTTTCACTTTAATATTTTACATTTTGCGGTTTTACATTTTGCGGTTTTACATTTAACATTTTTCACTTTTAAAACCGGTTCTCGATAGTTCTGCTGAGCCTGCCGAAGTACTATTCCCCCCATTATCATTACGGAAAATCACTCGAACAGACATATTCATATCATTTACCTGCTGCATATATTGTAAATAATATTATAAAATACAGTCATTATTTTATGCATTCAGAGAAATTATTGTATGTTTAATGTGATAATTTAATACGCTTTTTCATGACTGTTAAATTATCTTTTTTGGTTTATTAAAAACCCTTAACCCTTTTTAATATAATAACTTTATAAGCATACCCTATGGATAATAAAATTACTTTGGCCGGATTAGATTTTGTGATTAATTTTTGTAACAAAATAAATACCCAACCTATTCCTTTGGCAGAAATCCCACAACAATCTTTAGCTAATATATATGCTAATCCCAAAGGAGAAAGGCATTATATTGTTAATATTATTTCATTTTTACCACTTAAACTAGATCCTTTAAAAAACACCAGTAGTGGTATCTTTTTAAATGAAGAAAAAACCATATTTTTTAATTATAATGGTGTTACAGATGTAAAGACCAGTATACAAACTGAAAATGACATCGTTGTTTCCAGGGATTTTAATATTGTATATGATTCTACTGATCCTATCCCCTCAGAATTTAATATGTACCATATTCAGATAGATTATAAAATCACATCGCTGAGAACACAGAGTGTAGAAGCTATTATAGTACATGATAAAAATCTAGATCCCGAAACGGATAGAGGTACAGTAACTTCTCCTATAAAAAGTCAGGATTAAAATGTATCGATGGAGCGTTATATTGTGTATATTCTTTGCTTCTAATTTTGCGTATAATCAATCTCAAAAAACCGGCCAACTCGGCTTATTTTATGATCATTTAGAGAATCACTGTAATGAAAAGACTTCGGTTACTGATTTTTGCAGCGCTGTAGAGTTTTATCGTAGTCACAAACGGGATTCTTGTTATATCTATGCGAGCAGAGCTTTAGAGATTGCAATAAGTCAAGAGCAACGAGACATCCTGAATTATATTCAGGGCGTAAGTGCAATTAACAAAAACCTGTATACCAAAGCACTCCAGAACATGAACAGCATTTCTGAACATTTTAAATTTTCAGAATTGAAAGATCATAAACTTGGTGAAATATATTTGGTTTTAGAAAATTATGATCAATCTATAGAGTATTATAAGAAATGGCTGGAGCAAGATAAGGAGGGTAAAGATGAAGTTTTAAAAAAAACTGCGTATCATAATCTAGGCATATCGTATTTACATAAAAAAGATTATGTAAATACAGAAAATTACTTTTCTAAAGAGTTAGCTTTAATCAAAGAAAAAGACACCCTATTTTTAATTGCCACCAAAATGGAGCTTGCCAATGCCTATTATAGTCAATACAGAGATGAAGAAGCCATCGCACTATTCGAAGAAGCTTATCGCTTGGCTACCTTATTTCATGATATCAAACTAAAACAGGATACAGCCAAAAATATGGCGGTAGTAGAAAAAAACAGAAAACGATATCAAGAAAGTGTTGCTTATTATATAGAATACGGGAAATGGAAAGATTCTATTTGGAACAGGGATAAAATCTGGGAGCTTACCGAAAAAGATAAACAACTTGCCATTGCACAAAAAGAGCAAGAAATATGGTTACAGGACGAAAAAATAAAAAGACAAAAAACGCAACGTAACGGTCTGATTATAGGTAGCTCGCTTTTACTCTTGTTTATTGGTGTTCTGGGATATTTTTATAAATTGTTAATTGGTAAAAAGAAATTGATTACAGAACAGAAAGAGCAATTAGATATCGCAAACACAACCAAAGATTATCTATTCTCTGTAGTCTCACATGATTTACGATCTCCTATCAACGCATTGAAACGACAGCATGAAAAATTGTTGGGTCACATAGCTGAAAAAGATTTGTTGGGAATTCAAAAAACTACGGATACTGCAATTACTTTAACAGAATCCACCAGTCATTTATTAAACAATGTATTGCACTGGTCGCTAGAGCAAAGTGAGCAATTATTTTTTGAGCAGGAAACATATCCTTTAAAACCTATTCTTGAACATGTTATAGATGATTATGAATATTTGGCAACAACCAAGGAAATTACACTCCAAACCTCATTAGATGCCTCTATTTTGGTTACAGTCGACAAGGAATCCTTAAAAATTATCCTTCGTAATATTCTTGATAATGCTATTAAATACACCAAAAATGAAGGGGAAATCACAATAACATCTGGTAATCACACTGCAAACGAATGTTTTATTGAGATTAGAGACACAGGTGCAGGTATTCCCCCTGAAATTTTAGCGAAGATCAATTCATTACACGGCATTACCACCGATAAAATTGATCGGTCTAAGGGAGTAGGTCTTGGATTACTATTATGTCATACACTCGTTAAAAAAAATAATGGACAATTAATTTTTGACAGTGAGCCTGGCGAAGGTACAAGGATCAAAATTGTATTACCAAAAGGAATTGATTAGCTATGAAAGTCTATAATGGATACCATTACTAATACTAATGGTTTATGAAATGTATATAGATGAAACGAGCATTAAGTAATTACTAAAATTTAGACGTTTGAAAACATTACAACTATTATTATTAGAAGATGAAGATGAAGAAGCTAAAGAAATTTCAGAATTTTTAGGCAATAATAATTTTGAAGTTACGAGAGCTTCAACGATGCAAGACGCTGAAAGAAAAATACAGGATCTGTTTTTTGACATGATTATTTTGGATATTATGATAGATGGAAAACCCGATGGTATTATTTTGGCACAACAGATTAATGAACAACAGATTAACGTCCCTTTTTTATTTTTGACCAGTACGCAGAGTAAACATTTTTTTGATCTGGCCAAACTCACACAACCTGCTACTTATTTGCTTAAACCCTATAATACATTAGAACTTTTATTTTCTATAGAATTAGCTATCGAAAAGCACTATAAGCAATCTAACACTCTAAGCTTCAACCCAGAAAATGCAGTATTGAGTCCTACTTATATTTTTGTAAAAAAGAATAAAAGTGTCATGAAATTAGCCATAGAATGTATTGATTATATTGAGGTAAAAGAAAAATATTGCAATCTGATAAGTGAAAACGGTAATTTTTTGATTAAACTATCCTTAACAAAAGTAAAAGAGCTATTATCGAATCCAAATTTCACACAAGTACATCGGAATTTTTTGGTTAATATTAAAAAAATTAAAGAAATCTACTTTGAAGACAACCTCATTATATTAATGAGCGATGCCAAAATCCCATTTAGCGAACGCTACAAGGCATTATTTATAAAGGATAACGATATATTCAACTAAATGATTTTTATGTATTACGGGTACATAATAATAAGGCACATCAAGAGCCTAAAGTAAATAGTCTATGCTTTTTTTTAAATATGGCTGCTCCTGCTATAACGGAATAAACCCCCATTTTACCATTTGCAGAAGCAGCATATCTCCTATAAAAACTAATTTATGAACATTTTAATTTATTCAACTAATTACAAAAAACCAATCTTTACAATTCATTTTCAAACTACTATTCCCTTCTTCATGCGCTTTTAATTGGCTCTCTAATCTCGTTTCATTATCATTTCCACCATAAAGTTAATCAGATATACACTACCTGATGAAAGTAATGTCATAAGCGTTAAAAACTTAAGCATAAGTGTATCTAAATTGGGTATAACAAACCTGCATTCGATGTAAGAAAAGCTCATCAATTCGATTAAATGAAGGAAGGTTGTACTTCGACAAACTCAGCAGAGCTATCAGGAATAGTGATTATACCAGTTACTGGTATTACTTACGAAAAAAGCTATTCTCGATACAGTTTTTCTCCACGTCACCTCGAGCGTAGTCGAGAGGTCATTCTGAAAAACCACTAGAATTGACACTTTCTTAAACATTACAACTCACGAACTTGGATTACAAAAAATCATTTAAAAAATGGAAACAAATATGTATTCTTGCTTCAATATTCATATCATTAAGCATCGTCAAGGCCTCACAGGTCTTAGAGACCTGTGAGGTCCAATGTCGTTTAGTTAAGGATAAGATTTAAAATTTCTTGTCACACTGAGCTTGTCGAAGTGCTTTCAAATCTGTTTTTTCAAATGTCTTCGACAGGCTCAGACTGACAACTACAAGCTTAACTAAACGACATTGCCTGTAAGGTCTAACACTACTTCAACATCAAATATATTTACTATTGAAATATTTACTTAAACCTAATAAATTGCGCTTCATCAAAATAATAACTAGGTGTGTATACAGGTTGATTTTCGTCAAACCTATACCATGGGGAGATCGCTGTATCTTCAAAATTTTTAAGTAAACATACGTTCTGAGCTGGTGTATTTCCTTGAGCCAGAAGATACATCTTATTTCCTTTTTCGTTTACAATTTCATCTACAACAATCTCAATATGACCTGGTGATCCTGGTGTAACGAGCATATCCCCAATTCTAACATCTTTAACTAATACTTTATCTAGTTCACTATGCATAGACAATGTTCCTGCATAGGTATAGATGAGGTTTAAATATGTATAGAAGTTTGTTTTGGAATGATTAGGACTTGCTGTTTTATGAAATGTTACTTTGTTGCCGTTTATTTTTGGTCGATATCCTTGTGCATATTTATTCCATGAGCAATAATGACCTGAGGTAAAATTAAATCCAATTTCGTCTTTTCTGTTTTGCTCCCACAAATACTCTGATCGAATTCTCATCAATGCATCTGCACATTGTTGTAATCCATTTGATGGAACTGGGACTTCTAGAATGGCATCGTGCCAATGCTGTGCAAAATATTCGCTGTCATCATAATTTATAATCTTGCTTCCATAGGATTTTAACGGATAGTGACGCAAGTATATCTGAAAAGAGCCCTGCTTATATTTAACCCTTTCATACCCCTCTGGAATCATAACCCGAGTTGAGATAGAATCTCCTTTACTATTAATATAATTTGGCTTTGTAACTACATCTGTAATGATACCTTTTACATGATTGCTAACCATTTTGCCTTTAGAAGTATTCTTAAACACTACTATCAAAACAATGACTATAACCAGAGATACTATATATTTCTTCATAAACCCTCATTTATATCCAAAAATAAAAAAACCGATATAATTGCTTATACCGGTTTATAGTGAATTATCTAACTATTTTTCCTGATTATCGGAAAATAGTAGTAAATGCTAGATTTTATCCTCCGAAATCATCGAATCTAATATGTTCATCTGGGATACCAAAATCTTCTCCCATTTTTTGAACAGCTTTGTTCATTAATGGTGGTCCACAGAAGTATAGCTCTATATCTTCTGGAGACTCATGATGATTTAGGTAGTTATCGATTACACAATTATGTATAAATCCAACAAATCCATCTCCTTCTGCATCAATATCGCTTTTAACTTTCCAGTTATCTTCTTCCATTGGTTCTGATAATGCAAGGTAAAATTTAAAGTTAGGGAAGTTCTTTTCTAAATCATAGAAATGATCTAAGTAGAACAATTCGCGTTTAGAACGACCACCATACCAATAGGTTACTTTACGACCTGTTTTTAAGGTTTTGAATAGGTGATACAAGTGAGAACGCATTGGCGCCATACCTGCTCCTCCACCAACGTAAAGCATCTCTGACTCTGATTCATTGATAAAGAATTCTCCGTAAGGACCAGAAATAACTACTTTATCTCCTGGTTTTTGAGCAAAAATATAAGATGAAGCAACTCCTGGGTTTACATCCATCCATCCATTTTTAGATCGATCCCATGGTGGCGTAGCAATACGTACATTTAGCATTATCTCTCTTCCTTCTGCAGGATAAGAGGCCATAGAATAAGCACGCTCTACAGTTTCATCATTCTTCATTACTAATGGCCATAGACCAAATTTATCCCATTCTGCCTGAAACTTATCTGGAGTTTCATGTTCTTCTGGGTGAGCAGTGATATCAATATCTGAATATTTAATTTCACATTCTGGAATTTCAATCTGGATATATCCTCCTGCTTTATATCCCATATCCTCAGGAATACGAACTACAAATTCTTTAATAAAAGATGCTACGTTGTAATTACGTACAACCTCAGCTTCCCATTTCTTAATTCCGAATACTTCTTCAGGAATTTCGATATTCATATCTTGCTTTACCTTTACCTGGCAAGCTAAACGTGCTCCATGTTGTAACTCTTTACGAGAAAAATGTGGCGTTTCTGTTGGTAATGCTTCTCCTCCACCTTCTAGTACGTGACATTCGCACTGGATACAGGTTCCACCACCACCACATGCAGATGGCAAAAATATTTTTTGAGCTCCTAAAGTTGATAGCAATGTACCTCCCGAAGCTACTTCAATTTCTTTTTCACCATTAATGGTAATCTTTACAGGTCCAGATGGTAGTAACTTATCTTTTGCAAATAATAAAATTCCTACCAAAACAAGAATCAGCACCAAAAACGAAATAATGGTTATCGCTATTGTTCCACCGGTAGATGCTAAAAATATCATATTATTTAAGTATTGTAACGTTAGTATTTTCGGCTACTTCTTTTGTAGTCTCTTTTTTTTCAACCTGAACAGCTTTAGGCTCTTTCTTTTCTTCTTCATCACCTCCTGTTAACATTCCTCCAAAACTCATAAAGCCAATTGCCATTAATCCTGTTAGGATAAATGTAATTCCTAATCCTCGTAAAGGAGCAGGCACATTAGAGTATCTGATTTTTTCACGGATCGCTGCAATGGCTAGAATAGCTAAAAACCATCCTATTCCTGATCCTATACCATACACTGCTGCGTGGGAAATAGTTGCAAATTCTTTTTGTTGCATAAACAAAGATCCACCTAAGATTGCACAGTTAACAGCAATCAATGGTAAAAATATACCCAGAGAATTATATAATGATGGTGAAAATTTCTCTACTACTATCTCTACCAATTGTACCATCGTTGCAATAGTTGCGATAAACAATATAAAAGTTAAGAAACTTAAGTCATAATCTGCATATTCTGGTCCTAACCATACCAAAGCACCTTCTCTAAGAATGTACTTATCTAACAAAAAGTTTAGCGGTACTGTAATTGCTAATACGAATATTACTGCAGCTCCTAATCCTACCGCAGTAGAGACCTTTTTGGATACCGCAAGGTATGAACACATTCCTAAGAAGAATGCGAACACCATATTATCTATAAAGATCGATTTTAAAAATAATTCTAAATACTCCATGTCTCTATATTTTAATGATCTTCTATTAATGCTTTATTTCTACTTCTTTGAATCCAGATAATGATTCCTACGGTAATCAATGCCATTGGCGCCAATACCATAAATCCATTATTTTCATATCCCAAAGCATATAAACCTGTTTTTTCTATAGGGTCTCCCAATACTTTAGCTCCAAATAATGTTCCTGATCCCAAAAGCTCTCTAAAGAACGCTACAATCACAAGTAAAACTCCGTATCCAGCTGCATTTCCTATTCCGTCTAGAAAAGATTTCCAAGGTCCGTTACCCAAAGCAAAAGCTTCAAAACGTCCCATGATAATACAGTTGGTAATAATCAATCCAATAAATACAGAAAGCTCTTTACTTAATGTATAGGCAAATGCTTTAAGCACTTGATCTACTATGATTACCAAAGCTGCTACTACAACCAATTGAACAATAATTCTAATTTTTGAAGGGATAATATTTCTCATCAAAGAAATAACCACATTACCTATTCCTAATACAAAGATTACCGAAATTGCCATTACAATCGAAGGTTTCAATTGTGCAGTAATCGCCAAAGCTGAACATATTCCTAATACTTGAATAGTAATTGGGTTATTATCGGCAAGAGGGTCTGTTAATAATTTCTTGTTTTTCTTCGAAAACAAAGGCTCTTTAGGCTCTTTTACTTTAACTTTTTCTTCTGTTACTTCAGCCATTTGTTATTTTTTTAAAGTTTCGAAATAAGGTTGATACATCTTTATTCCTTTCTTCACCATTGCTGTAACACCATCACCTGTTATTGTTGCTCCGGCCATAGCATCTACTTCATTATCACTTTTATCTTCATTTTTAGGATCAGAATTTCCTTTTTTCACAGTGATTCCTTTATAGTTTCCAGAAGCATCTAATATGCTTTCTCCTATAAAATCATCTCTAAAATAAGCTTCCTTTATATTAGCTCCTAATCCTGGTGTTTCTCCTTTGTGGTCAAAAAATGCTCCTTTAACCGTTTTGAATTCTTTATCCAAAGAAACATAACCCCAGATTGCATCCCAAAGTCCATTACCTCTCATAGGAACAACATAATATTCCTGATCATCTTTTTTACCAATAAAAAGAGGCATTTTTCTTTCGTAATTAGGATCTTGCTTTACCTTATCATTTTCCTTTTTTACTTCAATATCAAATGCATTATCTGTTTTTTGAGCTGTACTACCGGTAATAATATATTGTTCATTACCTACATACTTATCAAATAACTCTTGAGCTTTCTCTGCGGGTACAAACTCATTAGGGTCTTCGGTATCTGCAACACCCATAGCAAATAGAATATTCTGCTGTTTTTCTGTACGTTTATTAGCGTCTATTCTACCTTTCAATGAAGATGCAGTAAATGCTAATAAAGAACCAACCACAACTACCATTGCAATGGCAAATATGATTGTGTATGAATTTTTATCTGTATTCATCGCCATGATTAAGCCGTTTTTAGTTTTAAACGTTTCATTCTTTTCTTGATATTTCCTTGAACCACATAGTGATCAATCGTTGGAGCAAATACATTCATTAATAGAATAGCTAACATTACTCCTTCTGGGTATGCCGGATTAAACACTCGAATAAGTATTGAGATAAATCCGATAAGGAATCCATAGATCCACTTTCCTTTATTGGTTTGCGACGCTGTTACCGGATCAGTTGCCATAAAAACAACTCCGAAAGCAAATCCTCCAATAATTAAATGGTGCCAGAATTCTGTACTCATAAGGCTATAAAACTTACTTCCTTCATTAATCCATTCTGCACTTACAACTCCATTAAAGATCAATCCCATTACTAAAGCACCTAACGTAGCACTTAGCATAATTCTCCAACTTCCAATTTTTGTAAAAACCAAGAATAACCCAGCTAACAAGATTAATATTGCAGAAGTTTCTCCTACAGAACCTGGTATAAATCCTAAAAACATATCTGAAACTGAATACGCAAGTTCTTTACCTTGTGCCAAACTACCTAAAACTGTTTCTCCTGATATAGCATCCAATTGTGCTCCTCCTGCTATTTCATTTGATCTTTCTACCGCACCGTGTACCCATACTTTATCTCCAGACATCCAGGTTGGATATGCAAAGAATAAAAATGCTCTGATAGTAAGGGCAGGGTTTAGAATATTCATTCCTGTTCCTCCAAATACTTCTTTACCAATCACAACTCCAAAAATAACTGCAACGGCTAACATCCATAATGGAGTATCTACTGGTACAACTAAAGGAACTAGCATTCCCGTTACAAGGTATCCTTCTTCTACTTCATGCTTTTTAATAACTGCAAACAAAATTTCTACCGCAAGCCCTACTACATAGGAAACAATTACTAATGGTAGTACTTTCCATAATCCTACAGTAAGATTATCAAAAGACCAAAACTCTGAACTAAAAAAACCATTAGTTACGGCTTCTATTTCTCCTGCAGCTAAGTGATGCTGGTATCCAGCATTAAACATTCCGAATATCAAACATGGTACTAAAGCCATGATAACGGTATTCATGGTACGTTTCAAATCATCTGCACCACGAACATGAGCACCAGAATGCGTGGTCTCATTAGGTAAATATAAAAACGTATGGATTGCATTAAATGCAGGAGCCATCTTTTTGTCTTTATATTTAAGTTTTAGTTTATGTAATTTATCTTTTAATCCCATAGCACTATCCTATTTCTTTTAACATTAGGTCTAAACCTTCTCTTATAATTTGTTGATGTGGTTGTTTAGAAACACATATAAACTCTGTAAGAGCAAAATCTTCTGGAGCTACCTCATACATTCCTAATTGCTCCATTGCATCCAAATCATTTACCACACATGATTTAAGCAATTGTAGCGGATAAATATCCAATGGAAATACATTTTCATAATTTCCTGTAACTACAAAAGCTCTATGTTCACCATTTGTATTGGTGTTAAGCTCGTACTTTTTATTAGGAAATAGCCAAGAAAAAGTAAATGCTCTAGAAGGAGAAATCTTATTAAAAATAGGTTTATTCCATCCAAAAAGTTCATAATCGTCTCCTTCGGGAATAACAGTTATGGTATTATGATAATATCCAAGGTTACCATCTGGTTTTACATTTTCTCCTGTAAGTACATCTCCACTAATCACTCTAATATTTCCTTCATCATGCACACCAGAAGCATATACTACTGATGACACCTCTGCTCCAATTTTAGTTTTGAAGTACTTAGGAGTTTTAACAGAAGAACCTGCCAAAGCTATTGTTCTTTCTGCATTAAATTTCCCTGTTAATAATAACTCTCCAATAACCACAAGATCTTGTGGATTTACTACCCAGACAGTTTCTCCTTTATTGATAGGGTTTATTTTGGCTATTTGCACACTCACATTTCCTGCAGGGTGAGGCCCTGAAACATTATGAATTGTGCTATTCTCTAAACCAGATAGTGGTGAGTTTCCTTTTTTACCAACAGAAATATGGACTTTACCTTCAGTTAATTTGCTTAAAGCAGTAACTGCAGCTTGAAGTTCTTTTTCTTTTCCGACTAGTACATAATCACTATCTGCCGCCAAAGGAGCAGTTGTATATCCTGAAATAAAAATAGCTTTTGGAGCTACATCGGGATTAGCAATTACATCATACGGACGTTGCTTAATAAATGGCCAGCAACCTGATGCTAAAAGGTGGGTCTTAATATCATCCCCACTCATAGAATTCACATCCTTTACACCAAAGTCTGCATATTCCTGTTCCTTGTCTCCAAGAATTTTAAAAGCTAAAATTTTCCTTTTGGCTCCACGTACAATCTCTGTTACTTCTCCGCTTACCGGAGAAGGAAAAAGCATTTTTTCATTAGATTTTGAATAAAAAAGTGGTTCGCCGGCTTTAACTTCTGTACCTTGTTTAGCAACAACCTTGGGTACTATACCGTGAAAATCGTCAGGCTTAATTGCGTAAACATTGCTTCTGGTGGCATCTACAGTAATCTTTTCTGCTTCGCCAACAAGCTTAATGTCTAAGCCTTTACTGATACGAATGTCTTTTGACATATTTGTAGTCTATGTTAATTAACTAAAAAAATCGTGCAAATTTACTAATTAAAACACGTAAGTGAAAGCTGGTTCTGTTATAAGATATTATTTATAACGTTTCTAAATAATGATTTGTAACTAAAAAAACACTCTTTATTCTTTAGGCACACATTTTGTTTATATTTATACCATAATTCTTTACATGATGTCACAAAGACTTAAACTATTCCTACTTCTAAATATTGTTATTTCTTACAGTATTTTTAGTCAATCTGTTGTAAGCGAAGCAAACACTGCTAATCACATTAAAACAATCCAACTACTAACAGGTGCAGAATTCTCTGGGATTCCCATACTTAAACTTGGAACTCCTTTTAAAATCACTTTTGATGATATTAATGGTGACGAATCTGACTATTATTACAGAATAAGTCATTATAACTTTGACTGGACACCTTCTTCTTTATATAAAAATGAATATTTGGACGGTTTTGATGAAATTAGAATTGTAACCTATGAAAATTCTTTCAACACATTACAGATGTATAGTCATTATAGCCTAAGCATCCCAAACGAAGATACCAGAAGACTTAAAGTAAGTGGGAACTACCTCATAGAAATATATGATGAAGATGACGAAATTGTATTCTCCAGAAAGTTTATTGTTTATGAACCCTTAACATCTGTAAAAGTATACACCAAAAGGTCTAGAGACCTAAAACATATAGACACCAAACAATCTGTGCAATTCGAAATAAACTCACCTAATGAAATTTTAAGAAATCCTCGACGAACAGTAAAAACCTTGGTAATGCAAAATAACGATCTCAAAAACGCAATTACTAATTTGGTTCCTCAGTTCACTATTGCAAATAGTTTAGTGTATAAATACGACCAAGAGTCTAGTTTTTGGGGAGGAAATGAATACTTGTTTTTTGATAGCAAGGATATTAGAGCCTCTACCGTAAGCACACGAAGCATTGAACTAAAAGACATCTACCATAACTACCTATACTCTAATCGAGTTAGAGCCAATCGAAGATACACATATAACCCTGATATCAATGGTAATTTTGTTATCAGAAATCTAGATGCCGAAAATAATAATGTTGAAGCAGATTATGTATGGATGCATTTTTCTCTAGAGTGCTATGAACCTCTAGAAGGAGGAGAAATTCATCTTTATGGCAATTTCAATAATTATACTATTGATGAATCAACACTTCTTCAATACGATAAAGAAAGTGGTGGATACTACAACAAAAGCCTTTTTAAACAAGGATTTTATAATTACAAATATGTCCTATTAAGACCAGACGGAACTATAGATCCAGGTTTTATTAGCGGTAATTTTGATGAAACTGAAAATGAGTATACCGTATTACCGTATTACAGAGCACCCGGAGCACGCTATGATAGAGTTATCGGAAAAGGAACTGGGAACTCTGCTACCATTACAAATTAGGATAATTACATTCATTTTTTAGTTTTTACTTCTTTTTATTGTCAAAATATCAATTTCAAGAGACTTGCTCATTTTTTGAATCAATTTATCTATAATCATCACTTTTTTTCTTTAAAAAGTAAGATTTAACCTTGCTTTTCCAAGAGTCGTCTGCATTATATCAACACTTCTTATAAAACAACTATTAAAAACGACACCTCCAACACACTTCACCATACAAATATTTAGTTGAAGATTAATTTCAAGTAGTTCATTAAACACAACCTAATTAACCATACAATAAAACCACTTTTTTTATTGTTTATATTATTATAACTCTCTTAAAACTACTCTCAATGAAAACTTTATTCAAAATTCATCTATTTATTATGATCGCTATACTCACCTGCGGTTATACTTATTCACAAATCACTTACAAATCTATTTTTCCTAATATCAGTTTTGATTTCCCTGTAGAAATTCAATGTTTAAACAATGGGGCAGATCGAATGTTTATTGTGGAACAAAGCGGAAAAATTAAAGTATTTCCAAAAAATGAAAACGTAACCTCATCTCAGGTAAAAACTTTCCTCAACATTACGGATCGTGTTCAATTCTCTAACGGTCAAGAACTAGGGCTTTTAGGTCTTGCTTTTCATCCTAATTATACTAGTAACGGTTATTTATATGTGTACTATACTAAAAACAGTCCTGTTTCTGGAATTTCTACACGAATGGTGTTATCCCGTTTTACCGTTAAAACAGACAACCCTAACCTTGCAGATCCCAATAGCGAACTCATACTCTTTCAATTTGACAAAAATCAAGATAACAGCAATCATAATGGAGGAAAAATAGGGTTTGGCCCAGATTCTTATCTTTATATCTCTTTTGGAGATGGTGGTGGAGCAAATGACCCTAAACGTAATGGACAAAACAAAAATACTGTATTTGGAAGCATTTGCCGTATCGATGTTGATCTTGACGGGAGCAACCCTGTAGAAAACAATCCGATTTTACCAAATGGTAATTATGAAATCCCAAGCGACAATCCATTTGTAGGAACTGATGGCTTAGATGAAATTTATGCTTATGGCATCAGAAATACCTGGAAATTTTCTTTTGATAAACCTACAGGAAGAATGTGGGGAGCAGATGTAGGACAAAATGCATTTGAGGAAATTAACCTTATCAAAAATGGTAAAAATTATGGATGGAGTAGGTTCGAGGGTACCTCTGTAGCCAACAGTAATGTAATTATCTCAGGCCCTGTAGAATCCCCAATATTTAATCATAACCATAACCAAGGCGATGTATCAATTACTGGAGGTTATGTATATAGAGGCTCTAAAATTACTAGCCTGACTCCCGATATAAAATCTAAATATATTTTTGGAGATTATTTAAGCGGTAGAGTATGGGCGCTAAACTATAATCCATCTACAGGAAATGCCTCTAGCGAATTATTATTTAAAACCGATGGATTATATATTTCTTCTTTTGGCGTCGACACAGAAGGAGAATTATATTTTAGCAGCTATGGAAGTAATGCGAAAATATACAAACTCACCGATGGGAATACATCTCCTCCTGGCACTGCAGTAAATGGGATCGGATCTTGGACTTCCTTAAACCAAGGAGTTAACGGAGTTGTGCAAGCAATAGCATCAGACTCTAATGGAAACGTATACCACGGAGGCAATTTTAGCAAAGCAGGAAATATAAATGCAAATAATATTGCTGTGTGGAATAAAAACACTGGCTGGTCTACTTTGGGTAGTGGCGCAAACGGCAGTATCAATACATTAAAAATTGCTTCGAACGGAAACTTATATGCCGGAGGAGTTTTCACCAAAATTGGCGGAATTAATGCGAATAATATTGCTGTATGGAATGGTTCACAATGGTCTGCTTTAGGCTCTGGAATTGATGGAACAGTTGCCACAATAGAAACAGATAGTAACAATAATATTTTTGTTGGCGGAGTATTTAAAACCATTAATGGAATTCCAGTAAGAAATATTGCTAAATGGAATGGTAGTCAATGGTCAGCTTTAGAAGATGTAACAAATAAAAAATCAGGAACTAATAATGAAATTCGATCTTTAGCAATAGGGAGTGATGGAACTTTATATGTAGGAGGTAATTTTGATGAAGCAGGAGGTAATACAGCCAAAAGAATTGCAACATGGAACGGATCTAATTGGGGAACATTAGGAGATGGGACCAGTGGATTTGTTGAGGCTATTACAACTACCTCAACTGCAGTCTATATTGGCGGTAATTTTGCTCTTGCAGGAAATACAACTGTAAATAGAATTGCCAAATGGAACATTGCAACCAATAGTTGGTCGAAACTAGGTAATGGAGTTAACAACAATGTTCGTTCATTACTTCATGACGGAACTCATTTATACGCTGCCGGAGCTTTCACTACTGCCTCTGATAACAATAGCAACAAGATTGTCAACAATATAGCACAATGGACTGAAAACACTGGATGGAAAGCTTTAGGAACTAACACTAGTGTTGGGGTAGATATCATTGTTAACACCATGGCATTCTCTTCTGACACTAAAGAAATATTTGTAGGTGGTAATTTTTCTAAAGCAGGGGCTATAAATGCTAAAAACACCGCTTCATGGAGCAACTCATCAGACACGTCATGCACAGCAACAGTACCTATAGGAGTATCTTCTTCTGCAATAGGATCAGATACGGCTACTATTAACTGGACCGCAGTTGCCGGTGCAACTTATGACCTGAGGTACAGAAAAAACGGAACAACCACATGGACAACCTCTGCTGAAAATGGAACTTCTAAAATAATTTCTGGATTAAACCCTTCTACTGCTTACGAAGTACAGGTAAGAAGTAAGTGTGCCGATGGTACTACTTCAGATTACAGCACTTCTGTAAACTTTACAACCACCGATGTACAACTAAACTACTGTGCTTCTAATGGTAAAAAGACTAATGATGAATATATTGGTAAGGTTCAAGTAGGAACTATCAATAAAACTTCTGCCGCAGGAAGTGGTGGGTATAGCGATTTTACTGCTGAATCTACTAATCTTTCTAAAGGAGGGGCTAACACTATTACCATTACTCCTACATGGCCTGGAACTACATATGATGAAGGATACTCTGTATGGATTGATTATAATCAAGATGGTGATTTTGCTGACACAGGGGAACAAGTATGGACTAAAGCAGCTTCTAAAACTACTCCAGTAAGTGGAAGCTTTACTGTACCTGCAACTGCAAAAGATGGAAACACAAGAATGAGGGTATCTATGAAATATAATGGAATACCAAATCCTTGTGAATCATTTGATTATGGTGAAGTAGAAGATTACACTGTAGTGATCGGTGGGTCTGGTGGTGCAGATACTCAAGCTCCTTCTGCTCCTGCCGGGTTAACAGCTTCTAATGTGACTCAAACAACTCTTACACTATCTTGGAATGCTGCTACTGATAATGTAGGAGTTACAGGATATGATGTATATCAAGGAACTACTAATCTGGGATCGGTAACAGCAACTACAAGAAACATCACTGGATTAACTGCTAACACAGCATACCAATTTACTGTAAAAGCTAAAGATGCAGCAGGAAATGTTTCTGCAGCTAGTAACATCCTAAATGTAACTACCGCTGGAGCATCGTCTACTTATGATGTAAAGCTGCGTATTACTTTTGACGAATACCCAGAGGATACCAGTTGGGAAATTAAGGATGCTAATGATAAGGTAATACACTCTGGAGGGTCATACCAATCACAAGCAGATAATTCTACTATAAACATTACTAAAACTTTAGATAAAGGGTGCTATACTTTTGTAATTAAAGATGCATATAATGATGGGCTTTGCTGCACATACGGTAACGGATCGTACGAATTAACCAATGTTGCTACTAATACTGTTCTAGCCTCAGGAGGATCATTTACTTCTGAAGATACTAAAAACTTCTGTGTTGGTAATACTACAATACGTAACTTTGATACAGATATAAAAACAGGTATAGAAAACTCTGATATTGTTATTTATCCAATTCCTGCAAAAGATTTTATTATAATCAGAATGAATAATTTTAATGGTTCTACCTACAAAATCGTTAATCAAGCAGGTAAAATAGTAAGACACGGTAAAATGTCTGAAAATAGAATAGAACTCAACAATTTACAATCAGGAATGTATTTTGTTTCGGTTAAATCAGAAACTAAAACCATAACTAAAAAGCTTATTTTAAAATAAGTAAAATCAAATATGTTTTAAAAAACCACCTTATATAAGGTGGTTTTTTGTTTATTATTTAGAATCACCTCTTAGCCAGAAAACATCATAACAATCCAGAACTTTTATGTTACAACAAAATATTATTACTTTTAGCCTCATAAGCAAACTACTATCAACCAAAAATGAAAGAAACGGGAAGGTTCTTAAAAGAGTATCGCGGTAGCGAATGTCTTAACTGTAATGTACCATTAGATATTATCGATCGATATTGTCATAATTGCGGGCAAATTAACACCAATAAAAGATTATCTCTTAAAGATTTTTTTAGCGAGTTTTTTGCCAGTATCTTTTCCTATGATTCTCGCTTAAGACACACCATTATTGCATTACTTTTTAAACCCGGAAAAATCTCTAAAGAATACACTCAAGGTAAAAGAGTAAAATATGCTAACCCATTTCGGTTTTACCTTAGTGTCTCTATCATCTTTTTTATCATTAACGGCTTATTTATTGATTTTGATGGATTTAGGACAGAAATTGAAGACAAAGCTAACTTCGGAAAAGATGCAATTACCGAGATCAAAGAAAACATCAAAATGGATGATTCGCTAAAGCAGAAAATTAGTGATCAAATATTAGCTACTAATGGTATTTCTAAATCAGACAAAGAAAAAATTAGTGAAGGAATTCTAAAAGTTGAGGAATTCCCTTTATTGAATGACAAACCAACCGAACCAAAAGAAACCACCTATTATTCACAAAAACAGATTGATAGTATTGGTTTTTTCAAAAGAGGCTTTAAACTATGGCCCATGTATGAAAATTACTATGATAAAACAAAAGAGAAATCTACCTATAGAGCGTTATCAGAGTTAAAACATGAGAAAAACCAATACAATAAATACATTTACCATAGAGTTCTAAAAACCAAATCAATAGAAGAAAACTATGGACAAGAATTCTTTGAATTTATATTTAATAAATTACCTTTCATCATATTCTTCTTTCTTCCCTTTTTTGCTTTAAGTATTTGGCTCATATACATTAGAAGGCCTTTTAACTATATGGAGCATCTTGTATTTATATTTCACACACAGACTATGTTTTTTATAATCATAGGTATTTCATTTTTGATTGCGAAAATCAGTAACACCACTGCCTTTTTCGGAATTGCAATACTTATTTTTTTGTTTTACTTATACAAAGCAATGCGGAAATTTTATAACCAAGGAAGGGTCAAAACAATTGTTAAATTTCTGCTTGTGAACGTATTATTTTTTATCTTAGCAGGAATAGGCTCTATATTAACTATAGTAGGGTCAGTGTTTATATTTTGATATGGTACAGCAAATTACCAGAGGAATAAAAATTTCGGTGGATACGACTTTTGAAGGTACGTTCTATAAGAACTATAAGATTCACTTTGCCTTTGGTTATCGAATTACTATAGAAAATCAAAGTAAAGATTCTGTACAACTTACTTCTCGTTTCTGGGAAATCAAGGATGCTTTAAATAATACTGAAATTGTAGAAGGTGAAGGTGTAATTGGCAAAAAGCCGGTTTTAAAACCTGGCGAATCCCATACGTATAATAGCGGCTGTTTACTTAGTTCTCCTTTTGGTGCAATGAAAGGGCACTACAATATGGTTAATTTTACATCTACAAGAAAATTTCAAGTCATGATTCCTGGTTTCAAATTAAGCGCACCTTTTGCACTTAACTAACAACCCTCCTCACCAATTCGAATCTGATTTTCTTCCCATTTTGTTCTACATGACAGTATTTACAATTAGAATCATATACAAATCTATATGTTTTTGAAATATCAAAACTGCCCTCCACCACTATAAAGAGACCCACAAAATCCTCTTCACCATACTCGGTATACCTCGTAATTTCGAATAAACCTTTTTCTAAAGATTTTTCTAACGTAAAATAAGCACTACTACCTGTACCCGAAAGGAAATGAGCATTTTTTAAAAACCCTTTGGGGTCTACAATATGACTCTGTTTCATTTCCGGGATATTTTTATCAAAATAATTAGTCAGATTTTCTTTAAAAACAGATCCTGGATACACGTTCAACTTTCCTTGTTCTACCTGGTAAATTAAATTACCTGCCGCTCCTTTTTCTACATTGCCCAAAGGACTAGGTGTAAACATTTTATTACGCAATAGTGGTTTTCTGATTTTAGTATAATCTGTACTTGCCAAAATAGTATCGGTAACAATTCTCGAGCAGTTGCTTCCTACTTTTCCAAAAGCCTTATATGGTAAGCTTCCTTTTCCCTGGACAGACAACACATAGTTGCTTGCCTCTTCATAATGAATATAGTCACACACAGAAGCTACTAATCGCCCGTCACCATGTGTTTTATCTGGATTTGCTTCTAACCAAAGTAAAAACTCTTCTACATTACCCAACTTCGCATCAGGTGTTATAGTGGCTTTAAATGGTATTTCTAATTCTACATCGGTAACCGCACTTCTTACTCTGCCATACCCTGGTGGCGTAATATACCTACCAAAATCATAATACTCTGCTTTACCTGTTTCATTTTCAATAAGAACAAGAGCAGCATGACCCGCTTTGATATAGCTATGTTTCCCTAACCCTAAAGCTAAAAGCACTTTGGTTGAAGGCTCATCAGAATGTTTTACAAATGTATCAGGATAAGCAAGTGAAATTATTTTACCTGTATAATTCAATTTTACATAAATTTTAGATAGTTTTCTTAAGCCGTTATAGCTTCAAAAACAACAGTGCTTACTTCTTTATTTTGCAGATTTTCGTATCGCATAGAAATCTCTTCTTCATTCTTCACAATTTGAGTAATACTTCTGGTTTTTAAAAAACCTCTGTCAATTTGCAGATCAATATCTTTATCTCCCACTCCGGCATTTTTATGAAAGTTCAAAAGAGTATTAGGAGTTAGTATGTTTTGATTTTCATAAGTAGCAAACCACTTTTCGCGTGTTGCTTTCATATCTTTAGTATACAAAGTAGAAGAAGACCATATATGGGTTTCCTTTTCTAATCTCCTAAGATGCTTTTGTTCTCCATCCCAAACCAGTTCAAAAAATAAAAGATCAGATTGCCAATTTGCAGCTACAATTGTAAAAGGCTCTATCCCCTTATAATTATAATTTAAAATTGCATTTTCTAAATCATCGGCTTCCAACAAATCTCTCACCACTACACCTCTACTTTGTCTATATGATGCTGATCTTTCATGAACTTCGAATCCACCATTAAGCAAGCAAATCATAGTATTTTTATCACTGACACCAATCCAGGTTCCACCAGCTACAGCATCTTTAGGAAACAGCATTCTGGTCTTATTTACCTGATAAAATTCAGGAAGTAGTGTTTTTCGATTTACTGCCTCATCACGATTAGAGGTTAGTATGAAATTATTTTCTTGAGTTGGGATTAATGTTACTGTACACATAAATTTTGGGTCGGCTAAATATCTCACAACTTACAAAAAAAATTACATACTCTACATCTTTACAATACCAAATAGAGAAGTAGCTTTCTGTTTAACGTCTAGTGATTATTTTAAAATAATCTACAATATGAAAAGACAAGTACAGCTGTAAAACACGAGGAGTAAAATGTGAATTAAAACATTTTGCAGATTTTTTTGGTATAAAAGGTTAAAATAGATTTTAGCCTGTATAATTTTCTATCTTTGCTATCTTAAATAACAGATATCATTAGATAAATACATCTTACTAATTTAAATTAACACATAACATCATGGGAAAAGGTTTTTTTCAAGTTCCTACTGCAATAAACGAACCTATAAAGTCATATGCTCCCGGAACACCGGAAAGAGAGGAAGTTCTTGCAGCATATGCAGCAATGTATAATACTACTGTAGACGTACCTTTATATATTAATGGTGAAGAAATAAGAACAGGAGATACTGCTACTATGTCGCCTCCGCACGATCATCAACATATCTTAGGAACGTATCACAAAGCAGAAAAACAACACATTCAAAAAGCAATTGACACTGCACTTGAAGCTCGCAAACAATGGGCTGATTTAGCATGGGAACAACGTGCTGCCGTATTTTTAAGAGCTGCAGAACTTATTGCTGGACCATACCGTGCAAAAATCAACGCAGCTACTATGCTTGCGCAGTCTAAAAATATATTTCAGGCGGAAATTGATGCAGCATGTGAGTTTATCGATTTTTTACGTTTTAACGTAGAATATATGACTCAAATCTATGAGGATCAACCAGATTCTACTTCTGGAGCCTGGAACAGATTAGAGTACCGACCATTAGAAGGTTTTGTATATGCAATTACTCCTTTTAATTTTACAGCAATTGCAGGAAATCTACCCGCCAGTGCTGCACTAATGGGGAATACTGTAGTATGGAAACCAAGTGATAGTCAGATCTATTCTGCAAAAGTTATCGTCGACATCTTTAAAGAAGCTGGTGTACCTGATGGTGTAATCAATGTAGTATATGGAGACCCGGTAATGATCACCGATACTGTTTTAGCAAGTCCTGATTTTGCAGGAATACATTTTACAGGAAGTACTCACGTATTTAAAGATATTTGGGCAAAAATCGGCACCAATATTCACAACTATAAAACCTATCCAAGAATTGTAGGAGAAACTGGTGGTAAAGATTTTATTATGGCACACCCTAGTGCAAATGCAAAACAAGTTGCCACTGGCATTTCTCGTGGAGCATTTGAGTTTCAGGGGCAAAAATGTAGCGCAGCATCCAGAGCTTATATACCAAAGAGTCTATGGGCAGATGTAGAAAAATACCTAAAAGAAGATGTTAAGTCTTTCAAAATGGGATCACCAGAAGATATGAGTAACTTTATCACTGCAGTGATACACGAAGGATCATTTGACAAATTAGCTAAATATATTGATCAGGTAAAAAATGATGCTGATGCAGAAATTATAGCTGGTGGTAATTATGATAAGTCCAAAGGATATTTCATCGAACCAACTGTGATCGTTGCAAAAGATCCAAAATATACTACAATGTGCACAGAACTATTTGGTCCTGTAATTACCATTTATGTATATGATGATAATCAATGGAGTGAGACATTAAAATTAGTAGATGGAACCAGTGAATATGCATTAACTGGAGCTATATTTTCTACAGATCGTTATGCTGCAGCAGAAGCAACTAAAGCATTAGAAAACTGTGCGGGTAACTTCTACATTAACGACAAATGTACTGGAGCTGTTGTAGGGCAGCAACCATTTGGTGGAGCAAGAGCTTCTGGAACGAATGATAAAGCAGGTTCATACCTCAACTTATTACGTTGGGTATCACCACGTATGATAAAGGAGACATTTGTTTCTCCAGCAGATTATAGATACCCTTTTTTAGGAGAATAATCTCAATTAATTATATATAAAAAAAGTGCCAAATGGCACTTTTTTTTGTTTGGGTATACCGCTCAAAACTTCTAAATTTACTCAAAATCATACACCAACTTAATATGAAAAAAATATTAATTTCTGGGGAGGCATTGCTGGTCTTGCAACCGCAAGGATGCTTCAAAACCAAGGATATGAAGTTAAGTTAATAGAAAAACAACCCAAATGGCAAATATCTGGAACTGGATTGTATTTACCTTCTAACGGAGTTGTTGCATTAGATAAAATAGGGCTAGGTACTATTGCACGAGAGCAAGGATTTATTATAGATTATCGCAATATAAAAAACGCCAAAGCAGAAGCAATACTAGATTTAGATCTAGAAAAAATATGGGATAGAGAAAAACCATGTCTTGGTATAAAAAGAAAAACACTTCATGATATTCTTATTGATGGAATAAACAATATTGACATTACTTTTAACACTACTATTGAGAGCTTAAAAACAAATCCACAATCTGTAGAAATAGAATTTTCTAGTGGTTCTAAAGAAGAATATGATCTGGTTATAGGAGCAGATGGACTGTATTCTAAGACCAGAAATTTAGTTTTGGGAGATATCCCTCTAAGAAAAGTAACCACACAGGTATGTCGTTTTATGATTAAAAAACCAAAAGACATTAATTCCTGGACTCTATTTATAAGCTCAGTAGGACAATTTCTCATTATCCCTACCGATAAGGATTCGGCATATTGCTATGTAAATAGAAAAACAAAAGGTTTTAAAACATATGACAGAAAGCAATATATGGAGCCTTTTAAAAAATTTGCTTCTCCGGTTCCCGAAATTCTTAACAACTGGGATCCCGATGATGCCTATTGGAATGATCTAGAAGAGCTTGCTCAATTACCGATTATGGGCAGTGACAGAGTTGTTCTCATAGGAGATGCAGCTCACGGGATGCCTCCTTTTATGGCACAAGGTGGTGCTTTGGCACTTGAAGATGCCGTTGTATTATCTGGCTTATTAAAAAATGAAGATTGGAGCAACATGGCTTCTACATTTTCAAAAAACAGGATTAATCGCATAGATTGGACCAGAGCTCGCAATCAAAAACGAGAAAAACTCTCTAAATTACCCTATTGGATTGCCAAACTAGGATTAAAAAAAGTAGGAGAAAAAAATTGGACTGAAGATTATAGACCTCTTACCGAAATTCCAAATTGGTAGATTTAAATAATACATGTATCTTTTTCTCTAGACAAAAAAAACAACACATCATAATCTATCATGACCATAAGACCCGCTACAACAAAAGACCTATCCATCCTTCTAGACTTTGAACAAAAAATTATCGAAGCAGAACGCCCAATGGATCCCACATTGATACAGGATAAAAAAATAAACTATTATAGTATTGAAGATTATATTTTATCAGATCACACAGAGGTTGTTGTTGCCGAGATTGAAGGAGAAATTGTTGGAAGCGGCTATGGACAAATACGTGACCGAAAAAACTTCTTTAAACAAAAACAATTAGGTTATATCGGTTTTATGTATGTAAAAGATCAACATCGAGGAAAAGGTGTTAGCCAGGAAATTATAAAACACCTGTGTGATTGGTTTGCAAGTAAAAATCTAGAAGAAATACGCCTTACAGTTTATGATCAAAACCCCAGAGCTATAAGAGCTTATGAAAAAGTAGGTTTCAAAAAGCATCTTATTGAGATGCGGGTTAACCTAAAGGACATAAATTAAGGCATATATTTTAAAGGCATATACACTATCCTTCCTTCAAAAAATGAATGTATGAGATTTTAATCTACAAAAGAGTATTTACAAATCAAACACTCTTTTTTACTTCAATAATTTTTTCATCTTCTCTATCTTCATTAATCCCAGATCCCCAAACACACAATTGACTTAATATAGGCAACAATTCCTTTCCTCTTTCTGTTAAAGAATATTCGACTCTGGGTGGGACTTCTGCAAATGATTCACGTTTCACAACCTCTTTTTGTTCTAATTCTTTAAGTTGTTCTGTTAAAACTTTTCTGCTAATTCCTTCTACAAAAACCGCTAATTGCCCAAATCTTAACTTACGTTCTCCTAAAACATAAATAATAATAGGTGCCCATTTATTTCCTATAATATTCGTTGCGTGAATCATTGGGCAATGATTTGGATTATGAATTAATTTCCTGCTCATAATTCTTAATTTTTCGTTAAACAACCCCATTAGTTACATCGAGGTTACCATTTTTTATAACACAAAAATACAAATATTTCTTTTAGAAACTATTAATAATTACTTTTATAAACTTTTAATATAAAAAACATACAAAATGAAAATTTTTCAACCATATTCCTTAGGTTCAATTACTTTAAAAAACCATATTGTCATGGCTCCCATGACCCGTAATAGAGCAATCAAAAACATCCCAAATGATATTATGGCATTATATTATGAACAACGCTCTGATGCTGGATTAATTATAACCGAAGGAACTTCTCCTTCTGCTAATGGATTAGGATATGCAAGAATTCCCGGAGCTTTTACAGATGCTCAAATTGAAGGATGGAAAAACATTGCCTCAAAAGTACATAGCAAAGACGGTAAAATTTTTGTACAATTAATGCACTGTGGAAGGGCTTCTGCAACTCCAAATTTACCTGAAGGTGAAAAAGCTATAGCCCCGTCAAGTGTACAACTAAGTGGGGAAATCCACACTGATACATTAGGGATTAGTCCTTATGCCATTCCCGAAGCCATGTCTATAGAACAAATAGAAAAAACTCAAAACGAATATGTACAAGCAGCATCGGATTTAGTATCAGCAGGAATAGACGGAATAGAGCTTCATAGTGCGAATGGTTACTTACTTGATCAATTTTTAAATCCAGCATCTAATATTCGTAACGATGAGTACGGAGGTTCCTATAAAAACAGAACTCGTTTCTTATTAGAATTAACACAAAAAACTATTGATGCTATTGGGGCAAATAAAATTGGCGTCCGAATCTCTCCCTATGGTATTTTTAATGATATGCAAGGCACATATGATGATTTAGTAGAAATGTATAGTTACTTAGTTGAAGAGCTATCGAAACTTAATATAGCATATATTCATATCGTAGATCATCGTGGTATGGGAGCTCCAGATTTTCCAACAGATATTGTTACGACACTTAAGAATATTTTTAAAGGAACAATTATCACAGGCGGAAATATTAATACCGCAAAAGAAGCGCAAACTGTATTGGACAAAGGAAGTGATCTTGCTTATATAGGAAGACCATACATATCAAATCCAAATCTTATTGAAAAATTAAAAAACAACATTGCATTAACCCAACCTGTCATGGATACTTTCTACACTCCTGGTGAAGTAGGCTATACAGATTATTAGCTTGTAAATCAAGTCAAACCATATTACCAAAAAAGGAGTTTTAAATGCATCTAAAACTCCTTTTCCTTTATACTTTAAAGGCAGATACACTACCTTTTTAGTCTCGTAAAACTCTTCTTCAAAAATCTGATAACTTGTGTTCTATTGCTTTAGGAAATAGAGCTAGTTCTTCTGTAAGGTCACCTCTTTTAAGATATAAAATCCCATTCTTCAATTCGTAATTATTTTTTTTAGCAATATGAGATGAGTAGCTGATCTCTATCTGAGCAATGTTGTTTGTTAGCATAGATTTGGTTTTGATAGCGTTGTATTGCTCTTTTCTAATTTTTAGTCCAAAAAACAAATCCAATATTGATTCGTTTATCAGGGCGATATCAAAACAATATTGTATTTTAGCAAAAAATTAACATTTCAAATATCAGATGAGAAAAATCACTACCCCCTTGATGTTTTTTATTTTAAGCATCGTTTTTAGTCAGAAAAAAGCTGACATTGTACTTAACCTATCCGAAAACATTGATCAAATTGTCCTCAACAATAGTACAGGAATTGTATTAGCAGAAGGAAAAACCCATTTATTTGGGCTTCAGTATGGGACAGATCAACCTATATGGAAGATACCAAAAACTGATTTCAGGAACTTAAAGGATGCAATGGAATCTGCATCAAGCTTAAGTTTTTCTGATGACGTAATTATAGAAAACATAGAAACCACTCCCTTTAATATTATCACTAAAGGAGCTTCTAAATCTTTAATCAACTCAGAAACAGGTGCTATCCTCTTTAGTACAGTAAAAGAAGGTTGGACAGCTATTAATCATTATTTACTTCTAGCCAATAGTGCACTTATTATTGAATATATACAAAATAAAAAAGTGAATATAGCACTAGTTGACCTTCGATCTGGTTTACTAAAATGGTCATCACCTATAGGGGAAGCTCAAAGTCTTTTCTCTAAAGGATTTAAAATGTTATCGGCCGATGAAACTTTTAAACCTGTTCCAAAAATAGATCAAAATGGCAGCATCATTGGCTTTTTTAATGATAGGCTTGTTAAATTTAATGGGGATACAGGAGATATTATTTGGAACAAAGAATATTCAATCCATAATTTTGACCTTAATCAAGACAACTCTTCTATCCTTGTACTTCTTGGCGCAGGTGGGTTAGGAGGTTTTATGGGTCTCAAAGAAAAAGTTAACATCTTAAATTCTGCAACAGGAGAACCGATCTGGGAAGAACCTATGAAGGTTAAAAAAGTAGTATATATCGAAGATCTAGGGGATTCTTTTATTCTAGGTAGTTGGTCAGGGTTTAATGTTTATAATTATAAAACCGGGCAAAAAAAATGGAAAAAAGATCCTAAAGGAAAACCTAAAAGTATTGTAAAAACTGAAGGCGGATATATTTTAATCTCGGATACCTGGATGAATTTCATAGGGCAAGACGGGCAAAAAAAATGGAAAAGAAGTGTACCTATTTCTGATAATCCAGAAGATCCCATTTATGAGCTTAAAGAAACTAATGGAAAAATATTTTTTATTACTGCTACATACTCTAACATCATAGACAAAGCTACAGGGAAGAAAATCTGGAAGAAAAACCTAAAATTTGACGAAAAGAGACCTACCTTTTTTGAATTTGACAAGAACTCTAATCAATATTTAGTATACAATGATGAAAAATTATACAAATACGGTATTAACACCACAGAACGACCAGATCCTTTCACTAAATTAAAAATCAAAAAGGAAAAAGAAGTAAACGATCTAGAAGTTAGAGACGGCGGATATTTGATTTCCGGAACAGGAGAAATTGTTTTTATAGAAGAAAATGGAACTAATCGATTTCAACATTATTACAAAGAAGTAGGTGGTGCTGGCAGAAAATTATCTCGTATAGGACTTATTGCTGGAGGAATTGTTGCTGGTCTAGCCACTTCTACTGTTAGTGTTAATGGAGGTCCTGAACAAGGTGTCTTTATGGGAAAAAGAGAACGTGCTACTGCTGGATTTGCATCTGATGTTGCTTTTGCACAAAATAGTAATTTAAAAAAACGTTTTGATGCTTCGGGAAGCAATAAAGACTATCGTTTTTTCTTTACTAAAGACGACAATGGTAATAAAGTACTTATAAAAGTCAATAAAGATTCTGGTACCGAAGTTGCAAGTTTTTTGTTTAATACTGCAAAGCCTGTTTATACTTTAGATAATATTGATGATATTGTATATTATATTAACGGACAAACTGTTGAAGTATTTAAACACTAAAGTTTATACTTCCACTAAATTAAAAACATCAAAGAAGGTGATACGTATCACCTTCTTTGATGTTTTTACACTTTATATTTCAGCGGTAAATACACTACTTTTTTCGTTTCAAAAAATTCCTCTTCAAAAAAATCTGATAATTTGTGCTCTATTGCTTTTGGAAACAGAGCTAGTTCTTCTGCAAGGTCACCTCCTTTAAGATATAAAATCCCATTTTGCAATTCGTGTTTGTTCTTTTTGGCAATATTTTTCCGTACCCACTTTACAAAATCAGGCATATTGGTTACTGCACGACTTACAATAAAATCAAAACGATTATCAAATGTACCTGCTCTTCGTTGTTCTGCTTTAACATTATCTAATTCTAATGCTTTTGCCACTTCATTAACAACTTTAATTTTTTTGGCAATAACATCAACCAAATAAAATTGAGTTTCGGGAAATAGAATCGCAAGAGGAATCCCGGGAAAACCACCTCCAGTTCCAACATCCAGTACTTGCGTACCCGGTTTAAACTCTAGAATTTTTGCTATTCCTAAAGAATGTAAAATGTGTCGCTCATACAACAATTCGATGTCTTTACGAGAGATAACATTAATTTTAGCATTCCACTCTATATATAAATCTCCAAGTTTTGAAAACTGTAATCTTTGTTCTTCAGTTAGGTTCTGAAAGTATTTTATTAGAATATCCATTAAATAGTAATTAAAGCACAAAAATACACCTTAAGATGAGATATTTTACTTCTTTTTAGGAACTTAAAAAAATTTAAATACCTAACTTTACCCAATATAATTATGACAAACATCGTTTGATCATAAACCTCAATACTCATGACTGCACCGAACATCCGTTTCAGCAGAGAAGATTCTGCTAAATTCTTTAAAACATTGAACAAACGCGTAAATCAATATTTTAAAGACAATAACATTAAACGAACAGGAAACTGGCGATTACACATAAAAACAATCGTTATGCTTTCTCTTTTTCTAACCCCATATTTTTTAATTCTCACCCTCAATATTTCACAATGGTGGATGTTACTACTTACCATAGTAATGGGAGTAGGAATGGCTGGTGTGGGTATGAATGTGATGCATGATGGCAATCACGGGTCATATTCCTCAAAAAAGTGGATTAATAAACTAATGGGCGGCAGCATGTATATTCTGGCAGGTAATGTATATAACTGGCAGGTACAACACAATGTTTTACATCATACATATACAAATATCCATGGTCATGATGAAGATATGGATGCTGGTCGGGTGATTCGTTTCACAAAACATTCGAAATGGAGACGTTTTCATAAGTTTCAGCATTATTATTCTATATTTCTTTATGGTTTACTAACTTTTAACTGGGCGTTGACTACAGATTTTAAGCAAACTAAAAACTATCTTGCACGTAAACTTTCATACGGAAAACTACCTAGTCCATTAAAACAATGGAGCACTGTAGTAATAACTAAAATCATTTATCTTGTGATCTGGATTGTAATCCCTATGATCATTATGTCTATAGCTTGGTGGAAAATTTTAATTGGATTTTTTATAATGCATTATGTTGCAGGACTAATATTGAGTGTAGTATTTCAATTGGCTCACATGGTAGAAGAAGCACAAATGCCAATCCCTGATAATACGGGCACTATGAAAAATAGCTGGGCCGTGCATCAATTATTTACCACAGTAAATTTTTCTACAAAAAACAAGATAGTAAATTGGTTTACTGGTGGCTTAAATCATCAAGTAGAGCACCATATTTTTCCTCAAATAAGTCATATTCATTATACTAAAATTTCTAAAATTGTAAAACAAACAGCTTTGGAATTCAACTTACCCTACAACGAATACAAAACTACGCGCAAAGCTATTATTGCCCATTTTAAACACCTTAAAGAAATGGGGATGAAACCTGTCATACAATCATAATTTTTATTTACCAGATAAAATGAGCACACAAGTACCAGAAATGAGTATACAATTATCAGACAAAATCAATGCGCTTAAAGCATCAGCTACATTAGCAATGGCTGCAAAAGCTCGTGAACTAAGAGCCGAAGGGAAAGACATCATTGGCCTTAGCCTTGGGGAACCGGATTTTAATACTCCAGATTTTATTAAAGAAGCTGCTATACAAGCTGTAAATGACAACTACAATTCGTATACACCAGTTGATGGATACGTGGAGTTAAAAGATGCAATTATCACTAAATTTAAACGTGATAATAACCTTACTTATGATCGCTCTCAAATTGTGGTATCTACCGGAGCAAAACAGTCTCTTTATAATGTTGCTCAAGTATACATCAATCCAGGAGATGAAATCATTCTCCCATGCCCTTACTGGGTAAGTTATAGTGATATTATAAAACTTTCTGGAGGAGTTCCTGTAGAAGTAAAAACTTCTATTGATACGGATTTTAAAATGACCGCTGAACAGCTCGAAAAAGCAATTACTCCAAAAACCAAAATGCTATGGTATAGCTCTCCTTGCAATCCAAGTGGATCTATTTATAGCAAAGAAGAACTAAGAGCATTGGCAGATGTACTACAGAAATATCCTAATATTATTGTAGTTAGTGATGAAATATATGAGCATATCAATTATGTAGGAGGTCATGCATCTATGGCTCAATTTGAAGATATGTACAACAGAACGGTAACTGTTAATGGTGTTGCTAAAGCTTTTGCTATGACTGGATGGCGAATAGGATATATTGGGGCACCTGCCTCAATTGCCCGTGCGTGTAATAAAATGCAAGGTCAGGTAACCAGTGGAGCTAATTGTATTGCTCAACGTGCCGTAATTACAGCTCTAGAAGCTCCTGTTAGCAAAATTCAATATATGGTTGACGAGTTTAAAGAGCGAAGAAAATTAGTATTAGGTTTATTATCTGAAATTACCGGATTCGAATGTAATGTGCCAGAAGGAGCATTTTATGTTTTTCCTGATATCTCATATTACTTTGGAAAAACGTTACAAGGGCATACTATTGAAAATGCTACAGATTTTTCGATGTTCTTATTAGAAAAAGCCAATGTTGCTACAGTAACAGGTATAGCTTTTGGAAACAGCAATTGTATTAGAATATCATATGCTGCAAGTACAGAAGAGATTAAAGAAGCTATCAAAAGAATTAAAGAAGCCATAAGTTAATTTAACAATTTTAACTTTTTACAAACAAGCCAATGCCCTTAAAATAAGGCGTTGGCTTATTTTTTTAGCAAACGTTAAGTAAATTTTAACCTTATTTTACAATTTTTAAAATTGTCTTCTACACTAAATGAACGAAATTAGAGTTATACTTTAACTATATCCCGAATATTAGTTTTACCACAAAAGCGAATATTCAAAAAGAACCAACTTAAAACCAATTGCTATGAACACTCTAGAAAAGGAGCGTATCGTCAAAAAAAATGTTCTTGAAATTTTTAAAGAAAACTTTGACGTAACCCACACAGATGATGAAATCTTAAACATCAAACCAGAAAAAGAATTTAGCGCTAATCATATCAGATATTACGAATCAATATTAGATATTTTTTTAATTGAAGATAGAGAGCTAAAAAGCATAAAAGGAACTGTAAAAGACACTATCAAAAAAGTTGCTGAATTATGGCCTATTGTACCAAATTCTTCTGCAACCTGGGAATGGCAAATGCAGTAAACTAAATTACCTGTTTCTCCAGAAAAACGGAGTTAGAAGTATCAGCACTGTAAAGAGCTCTAATCTTCCTATTAACATAAGGAAGCAGCACCACCATTTTCCAAAATCAGGAAGCATATCAAAGTTATTTACCGGGCTTAGTTTACCAAATGCAGGGCCAACATTACCCAAAGAAGAAGCTGCACCACCAATTGCTGTTTCAAAATCTAATCCCAATGCTCCTAATACCACAGAACCAATTATAAAGGCAAGCATATATAATATAAAAAATGCCAGTATATTAAATACAATTTCTTTAGAAACTGATTTTCTATTATACCTTACCGGAAGTATTGCCCTTGGATGTAATGTTCTTTTAAATTCTAAAATTCCATTTCGAATCGTTATTAAATGCCTTACCACCTTTATCCCTCCCGAGGTAGACCCTGCAGAACCGCCTAAAAACATAATTCCGAAGAAAAGAACTGTTAAGAAAGGAGTCCACATTGTAAAATCAGCACTCACAAAACCCGTTGTAGTAATTACTGCAAGCACCTGAAATAGTGCATGACGAAAAGCACTCTCTGCCTCTCCCCATACCATAGGATGATCAATAGATGATATAGACACATCTGCTTTACTATAAATCACAAGAGTAGCTACTACAGTAAATATGATAACAAAAAGAGCATATAACTTAAACTCTTCATCTTTTATAATCTTCTGAACTTTACCTTTAAATCCAAAATAGCTAAGTACAAAATTCATTCCTGCCAAAAACATAAACAGTATAATGATATATTGTATTAATGGTTGATCATTCCAATAAGCAACACTTGCATTTTTTGTAGAAAACCCTCCTGTAGACAATGTGCTTAACGCATGGTTTATAGCATCAAAGAAATTCATTCCAGCAAGTTTCAAAAGTATGGTTTCTGCAACAGTATATCCAAAATATATCAACCATAATCGTTTTGCTGTATCTGTAATTCTGGGGTGTAATTTATCTGCACTAGGACCAGGCGCTTCAGCAGCAAATAACTGCATACCTCCTATTCCTAATAATGGCAAAATAGCGATAGCTAATACAATAATTCCCATACCGCCAATCCAGTGCGTTAAACTACGCCAAAACAAAACTCCTTTGGGAATAATCTCTATTTCATTAAGAATCGATGCCCCAGTAGTTGTATACCCTGACATGGTTTCAAAAAAAGCATTGGTAAAAGATGGTATTGCTCCAGAGAATAAGTAAGGTAAAGTACCACTAAGGGACATAAATATCCAACCAAAAGTTACGACAATATATCCTTCTCGTTTGTTAATCTCTTTCTGATGTTCTCTAGTTAAAAACATCAAAATAATACCGATAAACATTGTGGCTAAAGAAGCCATCATAATCTCTAAAGTAACTCCGTCTTTATAAATAAAGCTTATTATCGTAGCCACTAGCATAAAGCCTCCGTTACAGAGCAATAAAAGCCCCATAATATGCGAGATAATCTTATAGTTTAATCTATACATCTTAAAGGAAAAGCTTTTCTATTTTCTTAATAGATTTTGGCAAACAACATACTACTACCCTATCTCCTGCCTTAATATAAAAATCTCCTAGAGGAATCATTCCTTCTTCATCTCTAATTACACCAGCAATAATAGCAGAACGAGGAAAATCTAAATCTTTAATCAAATTATCACTTACTTCTGATGAAGGTTTAACAATAAATTCTAACAGCTCTGCATTCATATTATTAAGTTTGGTCATCGCTACGACCTCTCCTTTTCTAATAAATCTAAAAATATTATTTGCAGCCAGAAGCTTCTTATTGATTAAAGTATCTATGCCTATAGAATGAGATAACTGGAAATAATCCATATTTTCTACTAATGCAATAGTTTTTCTTACTCCCTTAGACTTAGCAACCAGGCAAGACATTATATTGGTTTCAGAATTACCAGTTACGGCTATAAAGGCATCCATCCCATCTATACCTTCTTCTTGTAATAGTTCTACATTTCGCCCATCACCATTAATAATCAAAGCATTAGGCAATTCATCGGCAAGATCAAAAGATTTCTCTCTATCTTTCTCAATAAGCTTCACTCTAAATTTATGATCACAAAGGTCACGAGAAGTCTTATAACCAATCTTACTCCCTCCTAGAATCATTACATTTTTGATTTGCTCTTTTACTTTTCCGGTTAACTTATACAGCTCTTCTACTCCGCCTTTAGAAGTTACAAAATACACTTGATCTCCTTCTTTAAAGGTGGTATCTCCTCTTGGAATTAATGTATATTGAGTTCCAGAACGTTGAATTGCAATAGGCATAAAATGCAATTCTGGAAAAACCTCTGCAGCTTCTCTTACTGTTTTACCAACAAACAATGCTTCTTTAGACAAGGTAGTTCCCACCATCGTTAGCGCACCATTCTCAAACTCGTAACTACCGTGGAATGCAGATTGACTAAGTAACAACTCTATTTCACTAGCTGCCAAAGCCTCTGGAGAAATCAGTTCATCAATACCAAATTTAACGAATCCAACTTCTTCTTTATTTTGCAGAAACTCTGTATTCGAAATTCTGGCAATAGTGCGTTTAGCTCCTAGTTGCTTGGCCAATACACATATCGTAATATTGGTCGTTTCGCTAGAGGTAACACTAATTACCATATCTACATTATCTACTCTTGCTTCTTTTAAAATAGCAATTGAAGTAGAATCTCCTTTAATAACTCTAATATCCAGGTGAGTATCCGCATAATTAAGGCATTCCTTATCTGTATCTATAAGAGTAATGTCCTGGGATTCAAACGAGAGTAATTTCGCCAAATGAAATCCTACCTCACCAGCTCCGGCGATTATGATTTTCATTGGTTTTGTTTATTGTTTTCCATCTAAAGATAAAATCAAACTAAGACAAAATACTATACTTTAAATAATCAGAAGTCATGTCTTAGAAATTTAAAAAGCGTACAAAGATAATGTAAATTGACTAACTGATAAAATTTGATGATCTTCAACTTCAATTATGATAGCTTATGATTTCATTTTTTTATCATTCTGTAATCAAAAATATCATATATAAAAACTCTTTATTAATGGGGAGAGATCACATTTTTTTGCTTAATCAACAAAACTCAGGATTAGTTCAATATCAAAAATGTATATTTGCCTAAATTTTTTTAATGTCAGAAAAAATAACTCCATATAAAGATAAAACCAGATCTAAAAAAGAACAGGTAGCCGAGATGTTTGATACCATCTCAGAGAACTATGACGGGCTAAATCGTGTTATTTCTTTTGGTATTGATGTAAAATGGCGTAAAAAAGTAGTTCAACTCGTTAGTAAAACAAATCCAAAAAGAATTTTGGACGTTGCTACCGGAACTGGTGATTTGGCCATAAATCTATCAAAAACAGGCGCATCAGAAATCATTGGTCTTGACATTTCTAAAGGAATGCTGGAAGTAGGAAGACAAAAGATTGCAATAAAAAAATTGGATACCATTATTAATATGGTTCAAGGAGATAGTGAAAATTTATCTTATGATGAAAATTATTTTGATGCAATAACTGTAGCTTTTGGGGTACGAAATTTTGAAAATTTAGAAAAAGGACTTTCAGAGATTTTTAGAGTCCTTAAACCCGGAGGTATTTTTGTGATCTTAGAAACTTCGATACCCACAAAAACCCCATATAGGCAAGGATACAAGTTTTATTCAACAACCATACTACCTCTTGTTGGTAAGTTATTTTCAAAAGACAAATCTGCTTATTCTTACCTAAGTGAAAGTGCTGCAGCTTTTCCTTATGGAGAAGCCTTCAACAATATTTTGAAAAAAATCGGGTTTATAGAAGTCAAAGATAATCCTCAAACTTTTGGTGTTGCTACAATTTATACAGCTACAAAATAATAATACCAAAGTAAATAAGGGTTTTAAACCATTAAAAGGTTAATTTTAATTTAGATGAAAAGAATATTTATCTTAATAGTTGTTTTAATATGTGCTCAAAACATGAGCGCTCAGTTATTTTCTAAAGAAAAGGTTCAAAACCTTCAAAACTTTGATAAGCCAAGGTTTAGCTATGGTTATATTCTTGGATTCAATCTTTATGATTTTAATTTTGATTACACAACAGATGCTCCACAAACAGATATTATACACGATGAATCTGTTGGTTTTAGCGTAGGTCTTTTAGGGAACCTGAGATTAAATGATTATTTTGATCTTAGATTAGAACCTATGGTTACTTTTAACACACGAAATCTAAGGTTTTCTAATTCTCAATTCACTTCAGATTTTGAATCGGTAAGAGAAGTTAAATCAACGTACGTTCATGTACCGTTATTACTAAAAATATCAACCCAAAGAATCAATAATATTAAACCTTTTATTGTTGGAGGTGTTTCTACATCTATAAATTTATCTAGCAATGAAGACAATCCCGATGATAATAGTGCAGGGCAATTTAGGATGAAAACCAACACTAATTATTATGAAATTGGTTTTGGTATAGACTTGTATTTATACTATTTTAAATTTACTCCATCTATAAGAGGAGTATTTGCAATGTCTGATGAATTGGTAAAAGACAATGATCCTAACAGTCCATATACTTCAACCATTGATAAAATGTCAACAAGAGGGATTTTTATAAATTTCACATTTCAATAATCTAGCTTACGTTAAGATCTTCTAAATTCACTAAGCACAATAGCGGTTGCGGTAGCAACATTTAAGCTTTCTGTTTTTTGATCTGATCCAAATTGTGGAATTGTTATCCTGTCTTTAATAAGATTCTCGATATCTTCAGAAATTCCATTTGCTTCGTTACCCATTATAACAATAGCGTCTTCGGGTAATTTCTCGTTATAAATAGAATTTCCATTCATAAACGTGCCGAAAATCCTCGAATTTGGTGTTGCTAAAGTTAAAAAGCTCTTCAGATTCACATAACTAATATTCACTCTTGTAATAGACCCCATTGTAGCCTGTATCACCTTTGGATTATAGCAATCTACAGTCTGCAAAGAACACACCAAATCCCGTATTCCAAACCAATCACAAAGACGAATTATAGTTCCCAGATTACCAGGATCTCTAACATCATCCAATACCAAAATCAAACCGTTAGAGTTTGGTTTTTTTACTTCTGGAATACCAAATATTGCTAATGCAACTTGCGGTGTAGTTAAAAAACTAATCTGTTTTAGTTCTTCCTCGGTAATATGATGCTCTAATTCCTTAGAAACATCAAAGATTCCAGTCTCTAAAGCAAAAAGAGAATGAAGCTTTAGGTTGGCAGCTAGCAACTCTTTTATTACTTTTTTACCTTCAGCAACAAACAATCCATGTTGTTTTCGGTACTTTTTTTGATATAAACTCTTTATTAGTTTCTTTTGGTTTTTGCTAACCATACAAATAGTGTATTTTTGAATCAATGAATGAATACAGGTTGAAACACTTTCTGACAAAAATATTATTAATTACCTTAACTAGCATCTTTTTATTTTCGTGTAATGCGGTGAAAAGAGTTCCTGAGAATGAATATCTTTTGAAAAAAAATCAAATTCATGTTGATAGCGTCAAAACTAAGGATCCTAAACTTTACAACCAATTATATCAAAAACCAAATATTAAACTATTAGGAATCCCTATTAGACTTCACATATATAATCTGGCAAGTATAAACAAAGATTCTTTATATCAAGATTGGTTAACCAGAAGACCTAAACGAAAAAAAAGAATTACTAAGTTACTTTCAAAAAAACAAGTAGACAGATTAGGTGCTGGATTATCAGGTATTAATGAGTGGATAAAAAGCACAGGAGAATCTCCTTCAATAATTGATGAATCTAAAGTAAAACGTTCTATAAAAAGATTACAAGCCTATTATTGGAATAACGGCTGGTTTAACATTAAAGCAGATTATAAAATTAATAGAGAAAATAACAAAACCGCAACTGTAGATTATTATGTAAACCCAAATGAACCTTATTTTATTGATTCATTAAAAACCAAAATAGAATCCAAAGTCGTTGATTCTATTTACAAATTGAACACTCAAAAATCTACAATTATCTCAGGAAAACAATATAAGACATTAGATATCGAGACCGAACGAGAACGACTTACTGCTTTATATCGAAATTCTGGACTATTTCACTTCGAAAAAGAATACATAAAATTTGATGCCGACACTGTTAACACAAACCATAAAGTAAACCTAAATTTACTTATAAAGAACCGCTCTGTCACACTTGGAGATTCTACAGCTAGAATTCCTTTTAAGGTTCACAAAATAAGTAAAGTGAATATTTTCACGGATTATTCATATCAAAATCGAAATCAAAAACCTAAAGACAGTACCTTTTACAAAGGATATAACATTTATGGTTATAACAAAATAAAATACACTCGCAAGGCAATTACAAATTCTGTTCTAATTACTCCTGGCAAGATTTTTAGAGATAAAGATCGTACAAACACTTATAATCAAATCAATAATTTAAGAACTTTTAAATACCCTAATATAGATTTCGGAGTTGATCCCGAAGATCCTACAGGAAAAGATCTTATCGCCAATATTTTTTTAACTCCAAGAAAAAAATATAGTACAAATATTGATTTTGATGTATCAACATCAAACATTCAAGCTTTTGGAATAGGTTTTGGAGGATCCCTATTAATACGAAATGTTTTTGGAGGTGCAGAAATTTTAGAGATTTCGGCTCGGGGAAGTATCGGATCTTCTAGTGATGCTGTAGATGGTGGTCAAAAATTCTTTAATATATCAGAAGTAGGAACAGATATAAAACTATCTTTTCCCAAAATAATTTTCCCCCTTAAAACTAATAAAATTGTTCCAAAACATATGTCTCCGACTACTAATCTTATTTTTGGAATGAATGTCCAGCAAAATATTGGTCTTGACAAACAAAATGCTACAGGAGTATTTAATTACCGATGGAAACCTAGTAATACCCTAACCAATCAACTAGATCTTGTTAATGTGCAATATGTTAGGAATCTAAATACCAGTAATTATTTCAACATTTATAATACTTCATTTAACAGATTAAATAATATTGCCACAAGAGTTCTTGAAGCAGACTCACCATTCTTTTCTCAATCAGATACTGGCACTCCAAATATAGACAATGCTGTATTAAACATACCTAGTGGAGCAAATGGATTTATATCGCAATCCTTAAGTTCTACTCCAGATCCGGATCTAACATCAGATCAATTACAAGAGATCCGAAATATTAATGAAAGAAAGGTAAGACTAACCGAAGACAACTTAATATTTGCTTCAAGTTATACCTACACAAAAAACAATAGAGAAAATCTTTATGATGAAAGTTATTCAAGATTTAGAGCTAAAATTGAATTGGCCGGTAATTTGTTAAGTACTATTTCAAAGGTATCCGGATTAAAGGAGAACTCTAATAAACGGTTTGAAGTATTTGGTGTAGAATTTTCTCAATATGCAAAAACAGAGTTAGATTACATAAAACATTTGGATTTAGGAAGAAAAAGTATAGTTGCTCTTAGAGCTTTTGGAGGAATTGCTCTTCCTTATGGCAATTCTAACAGCATTCCTTTTGCACGAAGTTTTTTTGGTGGCGGACCTAATGATAATAGAGCGTGGTTGGTATATGACCTGGGACCAGGAAGTACCGGCGGAAGAGATGAATTTAATGAAGCCAATATGAAAATTGCACTAAATGCAGAATACCGATACAAAATTCTGGGGTCATTACATGGAGCCTTATTTATTGACGCAGGAAACATATGGAATGTTTTGGATAATGTAGAAGAAGAAGATGCTACATTTTCAAAATTAGATGATATAAGGGAAATGACCGTAGGAAGTGGTTTCGGGTTTCGATATGATTTTAATTTCTTCGTTTTAAGACTTGACATTGGATTTAAAACTTTTAATCCTGCCAGAGATCAAGATAAACGTTGGTTTAAAGGGTATAACTTTTCTGAAGCCGTTTATAATTTTGGAATTAATTATCCTTTTTAGTCAACTATTATGTCATATAATTTAATTCAAAAATCAAAAATTCATATATCTCATTTTTGAGAAAAATCAATAATCTTTAATAATTAAAACAACTACAACTCTGCTCGTTTTAATGAGTATCTTAATCTTATCGGTTTCCGTATAATTTTACTATTTTTGTAGCCTTATAAACCAAAACTAAATTATGAGTCACAACATCAAACCAGGAGTTGCTGTAGGAGACGAAGTCCAGGCAATTTTTAAATATGCAAAAGAGAAAGCTTTTGCATTACCTGCAGTTAATGTAATCGGTTCTAATTCGATTAATGCCGTTTTAGAAACTGCTGCAGAGCTAAATTCTCCTGTAATTATTCAATTCTCTAATGGAGGGGCACAGTTTAATGCTGGAAAAGGCCTATCTAATGAAGACCAAAAAGCCGCAATCGCAGGAGCAGTTGCAGGCGCCAAGCATGTACATTTAATGGCTGAAGCCTATGGAGTACCAGTAATTTTGCATACTGACCACTGTGCAAAAAAACTACTTCCATGGATCGATGGCCTATTAGATGCTGGAGAAGAATTTTATAAAGAAACCGGAAAACCATTGTACAGTTCTCATATGATCGATTTATCTGAAGAACCTATCGAAGAAAACATCGAGATCTGTTCTACATATTTGGCTCGCATGAGCAAAATGGGCATGACTTTAGAAATCGAACTGGGAATCACCGGTGGTGAAGAAGATGGTGTAGACAATAGCGATGTAGATGATTCTAAGCTATATACTCAACCAGAAGAAGTTGCTTATGCCTATGAAGAATTGAGTAAAGTAAGTGATAAATTTACCGTAGCAGCAGCTTTTGGTAACGTTCATGGCGTATACAAACCAGGTAATGTAAAATTAACACCTAAAATACTTAAAAATTCTCAAGAGTTTATCTCAGAAAAGTATGGAGTCGAACATAACCACATCGATTTTGTATTTCATGGAGGAAGTGGCTCTACTATTGAAGAAATAAGAGAAGCAATTGGATATGGAGTCATTAAGATGAATATTGACACTGATCTGCAATTTGCATTTAATGAAGGTATTCGGGATTACATGACCAATAATATTGAATATCTAAAGACGCAAATAGGTAATCCTGATGGATCAGAAGAACCTAATAAAAAGTATTATGATCCTAGAAAATGGTTGCGAGAAGGAGAAATTACCTTTAAGAACCGTCTTAAAAAGGCATTCGAGGATTTAAATAATGTAAATACATTATAGAAGACTGAAAACTTAAGCTGAAACTTATTTAAGAAGTTTCAGCTTTTTTTAATTATAATAAAATTATATGGCTTGGTTTAAGAGAACACAAAAAGGTATACAAACTGCTACCGAAGACAAAAAGGATGTCCCTAAAGGTCTTTGGTATAAATCTCCAACGGGAAAAATTGTAGATGCAGAACAGCTCGAAAAAAACTTCTATGTAAGTCCAGAAGATGGATACCATGTGAGAATAGGTAGTAAAGAATATTTCGAAATCCTATTTGATGATAATAAATTTAAAGAACTTGATAAAGGTGTTACCTCAAAAGATCCTCTTAAATTCGAAGACAAAAAGAAATATGTTGATCGTCTTAAAGACGCACAAGAAAAAACAAATTTAAAAGATGCCGTAAGAACAGCAGTAGGAAAATCTTCTGGTAATGATTTAGTTATTGCATGTATGGATTTTGCATTTATTGGAGGTTCTATGGGTAGTGTTGTAGGTGAAAAAATCGCAAGAGCTGCTGATTATTCATTAAAGCATAAAATTCCATTTATGATTATTTCCAAATCAGGAGGTGCTCGTATGATGGAAGCTGCATTATCCTTAATGCAATTAGCAAAAACATCTGCCAAGTTAGCTCAATTAGCCGATGCAGGAATACCGTATATTTCATTATGTACAGATCCTACTACTGGAGGTACAACAGCTTCTTTTGCCATGTTAGGAGATATTAATATTGCAGAGCCAGGAGCATTAATTGGATTTGCTGGCCCACGTATTGTTAGAGATACCACAGGAAAAGAATTACCTGAAGGTTTTCAAACCGCTGAATTCTTAAAAGAACATGGGTTTCTGGACTTCATAACTCCAAGACACGAGCTAAAACAAAAGATAAACTTATATCTAAGTTTAATTCTAAATCGTCCTTTAGTAAATTAAGACATCCTGTATCTAGTTATATACAAAAAGGCTCGACTTAAAGTCGGGCCTTTTTAATATAATCACATTAAAGACTTGTAGATTATCAGGCTATAATCGAATCTCACGTTCTTCTCCATTATCATTAGTAAATACAGCTAAATTATCGCACTCTTCGTTACCATAATCTAATGAACCACTATAATTTGTTCTTACTAACTCAACAACACCACTCACCAAAAATCTACAGCTTGCCTCTCGTCGTAATGGTGTTGTAATTGTAGTACTATGTGTGCTTCCATTTTTGAAATTAGTTTCCCAGATGCCTGTAATTAAGAAAACATTATCTCCCCAATTACCATTAAAAGAACCTTCGATCCATTCACGAACCTTTGACCCCGTTCTGGATGCCTGCGTACCATCAGCAAAAGCAATCGTTAAATCAAGATTCATTGTATATTGAGGATTACCATTATCATTAGCTTTTTGTCTGGTTATGGTTTTAGACCCAACAAATTGAACATCATTAATAAAAAAGTCCTCGAGAGTATAGTTAATAATCTTTGTCATTGCTTCGGTATCTACCACGTATGACATATTCACCTTTCCTTTTACAATATGCCCTCCTCTAACTTCACATCCTTCAGTGCCAAAATCTACAATCACTTCTTTAGAAGTATCTGTAACCTCAATGGTTATAGTTGCACAGTCTGGTAAAAAAGGATGTGTTGCACTTTTTACAGCGCTTTCCTCATACTCATACACTTGTAAAAATGTATCACTTATTACCTCGGTTGCATTATCTACCTTGGCATTAAGTTCTGTTTCTTCAGTAGTAAAAGATGCCACCAATTGATCTTCAGTATCATCTTTATTACATCCTACTAAAATCAAAAAAAATAATGTGATTAAACTAAATTTAAATAAGTTACTTTTCATAATATTTAATTTTAACGTTACGATACTAAGACCATATATTATGTAAAACGTTTAATTACATTATGTTTTTTCATATAAAATGTATTTCTAATCCAAAAAATATTATATTTGCACGCTAATAGCAAAGAGCTATTTATACATAAAAATCATTTAAATAATATTGGAATGTATTTAACGAAAGAAGTTAAAGAAGAAATCTTCGCAAAGCACGGTAAAGGAAAGAATGACAGTGGTTCTGCAGAAGGTCAAATTGCATTGTTTACCCACAGAATTACTCATCTTACTGAGCACTTAAAAAAGAATCGTAAAGATTTTAATACAGAGCGTTCTTTAGTAAAGCTGGTAGGAAAACGTAGAGATCTGTTAGACTACCTTATTAAAAAGGATATCATGAGATATCGTGCAATTGTAAAAGAATTAGGATTAAGAAAGTAATAAAAAAGAGGCTGCATGCCTCTTTTTTTTATATTAAATAATTAAAAAACATTTGTACTTCACTAGAGTACGGATGCATGCCTTAGTTTTTCATTGGTCGCACAATTACTACAACAACACAACCTTGTCCGTCCGAGTAAGACGGAAACCAATGTTTAATTAAACATATCAGGATTTATCTGTATGATAAAACTGATACGTTAGAATCAAAAAAATTATGATTCCAAAAGTTTATAAAGAGGTCATTGACCTTGGTGACGGTAGAGAAATTTCTATCGAAACCGGAAAATTAGCAAAACAGGCCCATGGTTCTGTTGTTGTACAATCTGGCAAGTGTATGTTATTATGTACAGTTGTTTCAAATTACAAACAAAGTGATGTCGATTTTCTACCATTAACAGTAGATTATAGAGAGAAATTCGCAGCATCTGGTCGCTACCCTGGTGGTTTTTTCAAAAGAGAAGCTAGACCAAGTGATGGTGAAGTACTAACAATGAGATTAGTAGATCGTGTATTACGACCACTATTTCCAAAAGATTATCACGCAGAAACTCAGGTGATGATCCAGTTAATGTCTCATGATGATGATGTTATGCCTGATGCAATGGCTGGACTAGCAGCATCTGCAGCGATACAATTATCTGATTTCCCTTTTGAATGTGCCATTTCAGAAGCACGTGTAGGTCGTGTAAATGGTGAATTTATCATTAACCCAACAAGAGCGCAGTTAGAAGAATCAGATATCGATATGATGATTGGTGCTTCTGCAGATTCTGTAATGATGGTTGAGGGAGAGATGAAAGAGATTAGCGAAGAAGAAATGGTAGAAGCTATCAAATTCGCTCATGATCATATAAAAATACAATGTGCTGCTCAGCTTAAGTTAGCCGAAGCCTTTGGAAAAAAAGAGGTTAGAGAGTACGATCCGGAAAGAGAAGATGAAGATCTGGCTAAGAAAATTCATGAAATGGCATATGATAAAGTATATGCTGTTGCAAAAGCAGGATCTTCTAAAAAAGAACGTGGTTTAGCTTTTTCTGAAATAAAAGAAGAAATAAAAGCTACGTATTCTGAGGAAGAACTTGAAGATTTTGGAGATCTAGTATCTAAATATTATTCTAAAGCAGAAAAAGCTGCTATTCGTGATCTTACTTTAAACGAAGGATTACGTCTGGACGGTCGTAAAACTGATGAGATCAGACCAATTTGGTGTGAAGTTGATTATTTACCATCAACTCACGGGTCTTCTATATTTACAAGAGGAGAAACTCAAGCACTAGCAACAGTGACTTTGGGAACTTCTAGAGAGGCAAATCAAATTGATATGCCATCTTATGAAGGAGAAGAAACATTCTACCTTCACTACAACTTCCCTCCTTTCTGTACTGGTGAAGCACGACCTATACGAGGAACTTCTCGTAGAGAAGTTGGTCACGGTAACTTGGCACAACGTGCCTTAAAAGGAATGATTCCTGCTGATTGCCCATATACTGTGCGTATAGTATCAGAAGTACTAGAATCTAATGGTTCTTCTTCTATGGCGACTGTATGTTCTGGAACTATGGCATTGATGGATGCCGGAGTACAAATGGTAAAACCTGTTTCTGGTATTGCTATGGGATTAATTTCTGATGGTGAAACAGGAAAATATGCAGTTTTATCTGATATTTTAGGTGATGAAGATCACTTAGGAGATATGGACTTTAAAGTAACTGGTACTGCTGATGGTATTACGGCTTGCCAAATGGATATTAAAGTAAAAGGTCTTTCTTATGAAATTTTGGTAAACGCATTAAAGCAAGCTGCTGATGGTCGTATACATATTCTAGGAAAATTAACAGATACTATTGCATCGCCAAATGCAGATGTAAAAGCTCATGCTCCAAAAATGGTAACTAAAACAATTCCTGGAGACTTTATTGGCGCTTTAATTGGCCCAGGAGGTAAAGTAATTCAAGAATTACAAAAAACTACAGGTACAACTATAGTAATTAATGAAGATCCTGTTACAGAAGAAGGAAATGTAGAGATTCTTGGTACAAATCAAGAAGGAATTGATGCAGTATTAGCAAAAATCGATTCTATTACTTTTAAACCTGTTGTTGGTAGTGTATATGAAGTGAAAGTAATCAAAATGTTAGATTTTGGTGCCGTAGTAGAATATATGGAAGCTCCGGGTAATGAAGTTTTACTTCACGTTTCAGAATTAGCGTGGGAACGCACAGAGAATGTTAGCGATGTTGTAAACATGGGTGATATCTTTGATGTAAAGTATTTCGGAATTGATTCTAGAACTCGTAAAGAAAAAGTGTCTAGAAAAGCATTATTGCCTAGACCTCCTAGACCAGAAGGTGATAAGCCAAGAGGAGATCGAAAACCTCACAGAGATAAAAAAGAAAATTAATTTTTCTATACTATTTAGTAAAACGCCTTCAAGAATCTTGAAGGCGTTTTTTATTTCACTACACACAATCTAAATTCCAAACACATCCCCTTCTTATAAATTTTACTAATTATTGATTTAGATAAATAAGTTAATGTTACGCAACCATTTAGAGGCTACCAGTCTATAAGACAAAGACTTTAAATAATGTAACTATGACAACGTTTAAAACCCTACTGCTTAGCACCCTACTAATTTCAATGGTTTCCTGCCATAATGAATCCTTCGATCTATTTCCGGATAATATCCAAAAAATAGAAACAGATTCAGAATTATTCAATTCGTTAAAAAGTATTTCAGAAAACAAAAATGAAGATAATAAACTCGTCTGTATCACTTTTGTTTATCCTTTCAATGTATATCTTTTTGATGAAGATTCTGAAATTGTAGATAGTAGAATAGTCTACAATAATATAGATTTTGTAGGTCTTCTGGAAGACTCCGAAGGAAGTAATAGTGCAATAGGCCTAAGTTATCCCATAACCACCATTCTAGAAGATGGTAGTTCGTTTAGCATCCAGAACAATGCCGAATTAAAAAAAACCATAGAGGCTTGTATCGAATCAGAGATTATTACTTATTGTAATAGAATATTAGAAGAAAATTGCGTTTGGAAAATTACCTCTTCAACCAATAATCAAAACTATGATGATGCGTTACTAGATTTTTATGACGATGGAACCGGTATTTTTTATGATAAGGGTAATGCATACAGAACCTCGTGGGTATCCTTTTTTCTTGAAGGTAAATTACATATCAATATTCACCTTGAAGGGGATTCTGAAACAGCCAAAGATTGGAATTTTGATTGGAAAGCCGTGATAATAGATGATGAAACTGTAGAAATATCTAATGAAACCGATAAGTATATCATCAAAAGACAATGCAATGTTGAAAACTCATGTGATTATGTAGAATTTAAGGAATGTGAATTGAAAAATTTTGAAGAAACAGCCATTTTTATTTTTAATGATTACAAAGACTGTATTCTTTCTTTTCAGGAAAATGTAGATACTTCTTTATTAATAGTATCATTTTATCAAACCTATGAACATGCAGAACAAGAAACAAATATATTAGACTCATCTGCTTATCAAAACACAACTAATCCTCAAGTAGTTTTTGTTAACGTCAAAAATACAGACACCAACAAATCTAAAATAATTAGAATAGTTTTATTTGCTGAAGCCTGCGATAATAATGACGAGAGCTAATTGTTACTTTTAGCAATCTTTCCTAAAAACAAGGAAAGATTGCTTTTTTTTAAATCTTTTACGCAACCATCTAAAACAATTCAGTCTAAAAAGTAAACTAGTGATAATTTATGTAGTATTTTAAGTACCACATAGTGAAAATTAAAGGTGAAAATTGAGTTCTTTTTGTTTATTAAAAGTATTTCAGATTTCGATAAATAGTCTTTGCTAAGCTTAAAACCAATTGGACACAAGAAAGCTAATTAAGAAGTGCCAAAAAAACAACAGGAAAGCACAAAGTGAATTGTTTCACCTTTATAGGGATATACTATTTGCTTTGAGTCTTAAGTATTGCAAAAATTATGATGAAGCAGAAGATAATTTACAAGACTCTTTTATTACAATTTTTAAAAAGATAAATCAATATAGTTTTAAAGGTTCTTTTGAAGGTTGGATGAAAAGAATAACGATTAACAAAGCTATAGACAAATATAAAAAAACATCTTTTACTGATATAAATATAAATGAAGAGAATCTCGCAGATACCAGAATTGATTCTGAAACATTAAATCTTTCATTAGATGAATTACTAAAACACATACAAGAATTACCCGACAGATATAGATTGGTTTTTAACTTATATGAGCTGGATGAGTATTCTCATAAAGAAATAGCCAAGATGTTACATATTTCTGAAGGAACTTCAAAATCAAACCTACATAGAGCAAAAGTTATACTGAAAACCAAAATAACATCTAGTAACAATTGTTTAAAAAAAATTGCAATAAGTAATGGCTGACCCAAAAGACATAGGAAAAGCTTTTAAAGAAAAACTTAAAAGTTTTGATCAATCACCTAGTAATTTATCCTGGGAGGATATCGAACCTAAGTTACCCAAAAAAGAAGATAACACGCTTTCTTATTGGGCAAAAGTAGTAGGTGTACTTATATTTCTTTTGTTATTAATACTTTTTGCTGCTAATACATCTAACTATAATAGTATCACAGAAAACTCAATTAATACTAAAACAAAAAAACCAGTAACCCCAGAAAATTGCGAAGAAATAGATCCAGAAAATAACAAACTACAAATATCAGGTAATGAAGTTATAACAACAGTATCTATGTCACCCAAATCAAAACCTGACATCAATGATTTGCATACAAGTACGATAGAAAACAATTGGTCTTTATTATATAGTGAAACTAATAATGGTATTGGTTTATCATCAAATAAAAATGTTTCGAATACTAGTCTTCTATTAACAACAAATAAAATGCCGCTCCCTACTCACAAAACTAATCAACAGGCATCTAACACAAAAAAAGGTAGCAATAGAGATATTGAAGAAATAAAAAACAAGCCAAACACTTCTATTTCTAGTACAAAAACTAATCCTATAAATAGAGGGACCTCAATATCTGCAACCTCAACTACCAGTCAAACAACAACCAAAACGGATAATATTTTAAACAACAATCACAACAAAGTCTCTAAAAACAAAGAACGTAAAGATGATTCTCTAAAAACTCTAATAGCATCCAAAAAGAATACGAATATTACTAACCGTAAGAATAAGGATACATTAGTTTATATGAACCCAATAAAGAAAAAACCATTTCAGAAAGTTAGTGTTGGAGTACATATTACTCCAACATATATAATAGCCCCTAATGGTTCTTTGTTAAGCGACCATCTTACAAAAAACACAAATCGTGGCAGAATAAGCTTAAGTTATGGTATTCTCTTTAAAACATATTATACCGAGAAAATAGCACTAAGAGTTGGATTTAATAGATTAAAGTTAAGCAACAAAATAAAAAATGTACAAACCGATCAATTACCAATTATACTTAATGATTTGGGAATAATCTTACCCATTAATGATATCATAGGAGATTCTGAAAAAGTAGATGTAATACAAAAGACAATTTACAACGATATTTCATTTGGGTTACAATATCAAATCTTAGACAATCAGATTAGCACTTCACTAATAGGAGAATTAAGTTTTCTGTTTCTAGATGAAAATAATATTGCTATAAACACTGCTTCTAACAATTTTAAGTTAGGAAGCAATACTAATATTCTGAAAACAAATTTCAGTATTAATATTGGAACAAATCTTCGATATAAGCTATCAAAAAAAGTGTTTTTGAATGTTGAGCCTTTACTTAAGTATCAATTAAAAAATGCTAGTCAAAATTCTGAAAGTTATCGACCTTTATACTTTACAATTCAAACAGGAGTTTCTTATGAGTTCTAAATAATGTTCTGTACAGCATTGTTTTCTACATTCTTTATAAAATCCATTATTTTTTATTTTTTTTGAAAAAAAATATTTTTACAAAAAATAACCAAACTCCCATATATCGATACTTGAGGAAGTCCAACAAGCTATTCAAAAAATATTTTCTGTAAAAAAAAACAATCTTTTTGTAACATTTCGATAACATATTACGTATAATAAGTAAAAGGCCCTAAATATTCACAAAATTAAATTTCAAGGAGAACTATAGATGAGACAACTTAAAATTACGAAGCAGGTAACGAATCGTGAGACTGCATCGCTGGATAAGTATTTGCAAGAAATAGGAAAAGTAGACCTTATTACTGCAGATGAAGAGGTGGAATTAGCTCAACGTATAAAAGCTGGTGATGAGAGAGCTCTTGAAAAACTAACAAAGGCTAACCTTAGATTCGTAGTATCGGTTGCAAAACAATATCAAAATCAAGGTCTTACCCTTCCTGATTTAATTAATGAAGGTAACCTTGGATTAATTAAAGCTGCAAAACGTTTTGATGAAACTCGTGGATTTAAATTTATATCCTATGCCGTATGGTGGATTCGTCAATCTATTCTACAAGCTTTAGCAGAGCAATCTCGTATTGTTCGTTTACCATTAAACAAAATTGGTTCGATCAATAAGATCAATAAAACATATGCATTCTTAGAGCAGTCACATGAGCGCCCACCAAGTGCCGAAGAAATTGCAAAAGAATTAGACATGACCATCAATGATGTTAAAGAGTCAATGAAGAACTCTGGGCGTCATGTGAGTATGGATGCTCCACTGGTTGAAGGAGAAGATTCTAACCTTTATGATGTATTAAATTCTGGAGAATCACCAAATCCTGATAGAACGCTATTACATGAGTCTCTTCGCACAGAAATAGAACGCGCTCTAGAAACACTTACTCCTAGAGAAGCAGATGTAATACGACTTTATTTTGGCCTTGGAGATCAACACCCAATGACTCTTGAAGAAATTGGAGAAACTTTTGATCTTACACGTGAACGTGTACGTCAAATCAAAGAAAAAGCAATTCGAAGATTAAAACATACATCTAGAAGTAAAATATTAAAGACTTATTTAGGATAAATTCCTAAATTGCGGTTACAAACAGTTTTATAACATAACTGTTCGTTTTTTGATTGATGAATGACCTCCGGCTGATTACCGGAGGTTTTTTCTTACGGTAATCCGTAATTCCCTTACGGTAACCCGTAAAAAACTCATTTTTTTCGATAAAAATTGAAAATTCCTCCAACAGAACCCCTCAAATTCTGGCAAAAACACCCCAAAATTCGTATCTTTAAGTAGTTACCCCTCTAATATATAATTCATTATGCGATATATAATAAGTTATGTTAGTACGGTAAATCCCAACATATCAAATTCTGATATGAAAGCACTCATGAACTATGTTAGACTTAATAATAATGCTATTGGTCTTACGGGAATATTAATATATTCTGAGGGAAACTTTTTTCAAATTCTCGAAGGCGAAGAGCAGACCGTTAAAATGATGTTTGAAAAAATAAGAAAAGATCATCGACATCATAATATCATTAAAATGCTTGATAAAGAAATTGTAACCTCTCCATTCTCTGAATATCATTCTTCATTCACAGTAATATCTAATCATTATAATCAAAATGAATTACATCAATACTTAAAAAAAGAGGAAACAAATAATCCAGAACATTATAAAAGCATATCATATCTGGCTCAAAAATTCATGAACCTTAATTAACTAGTATTTATCCAAATATTAATAGTATACCAGTACTTTATAATTAGATCTATATCCTTCAACTAAGTTAATCAAACATGATTACAAATAATTTTAATTCTTTATCGATACAAATATTTCAAAACAGAGTTCTCTATAATTTAAACTTAAATAGTACTTTTGCGGGAAACAACAAAAATTTATGGCTTCAAAACGTATAGCCCCTTCAGTACTAGCTGCAGATTTCGCCAATTTACAGCGTGATGTAGAAATGATTAACAAAAGTGAGGCAGATTGGTTCCATATCGATATTATGGATGGTGTTTTTGTTCCTAATATTTCTTTCGGGATGCCTGTTTTAAGAGATATTGTAAAACATGCAACCAAGACCATCGATGTACATCTTATGATTGTAGATCCAGATCGATATATTAAAACTTTTGCAGATTTGGGAAGTAATATACTTACTGTACATTATGAAGCCTGTACACATTTACACAGAACACTACAAGCTATAAAAGCAGAAGGAATGAAAGCTGGTGTTGCAATAAACCCGCACACCAATGTAAGCTTGCTAGAAGATGTGATAAATGATATTGATCTGGTATGCATAATGAGTGTAAATCCTGGTTTTGGTGGTCAATCATTTATAGAAAATACTTATAAAAAAGTAAAACAACTTCGTGAGATTATTGTAAAAAACAATGCAAGTACACTAATTGAGATTGATGGAGGAGTAACTAATAAAAATGCAAAACAACTTATAGATGCCGGAGCAGATGTATTAGTTGCCGGAAGTTTTGTTTTTAAAAGTACTGATCCAAACCAAACCATTAAAGAATTGAAGGAGATCATAAACACTTAGTCAATAAAAAATGGAACAGAACCCTATTCCGTCTTTTGATACCTGGACATCAATTTTCCTAATCGTAAGCTCACTAGGGTTCTTCTTAAGTATTATTCTAAGTATTCGTAAAACAGGAAGGATCAATAACCTTCCTGTTGTTTTACTTATCTTAGGTTTTTCTTTTATTCTACTTCAATATGTGTTTTTCTGGACTAACTACGGGTCTGTATATCCTTATTTTTATTTTTTTGACTCTAGTTGGTATCTCGCATTTGGGCCTCTACTGTATGTTTATATTACAAGATTTTATAATAAAAATTTCAAAATAAGGTGGTATCACTTTGCACCAGCGATCTTATCATTTATTATTAATGGATACTATCTTATTACATCAGAAGGTTTTCAAAATCTTAATGATTATAAAGGTGATTTTCTTTTTTATCTCTTTTGGTCACTTCGCTCCCCTTGGTTGGTAGCTTTATCGCTAATAATTTATATAATCATAATAAAAGATTTTATCGCTTTTCATAAAAGCGATAAAAAGTCTCAATATGAGGTGATCAGAAAAAAATGGTCAAATTTTCTCATTAATTTATTCTTAGTCTTTATTATCGCCTACATAAGTTATTATGTATTGGTCAAATTTTCTTTTTTCAACATTCATTGGGATTATGCAATTTCTTTCTCAATGTCTATAGCTATCTATGGTATTGGCTATATGGTATATAAAGAACCTTCTATCTTTAACGGAGAATTATTATCCAATCTATTTTTTAAAGAAGAAAATCATCAAGAGTTAACCGAATCTACCAAAGATGAGTTTTACGATATGTTATTGTCATATATTAAAATAAATAAACCCTATTTAAACAATGATTTACGTCTAGTGCAATTAGCTGATAATATCGGTTTTTCTAGCCATATACTTTCTAAACTTATAAACGAAAAATCTAAGAAGAACTTCAACCAATTTATTAATGAATATAGGTTAGAAGAAGCTCAAAAACTACTTCTAGAAAATTCTGAAGCTAGTATTAAAACAATTTATTTTGATGTTGGATTTAATAACAAAGCTACTTTTAACACTGCTTTCAAAAATAAGTTCAATTGTACTCCATCTGAATACAAAAGAAAAAAAATGGAAATTCAGAACAACTAAATTCAAATTAAAAAAGGTTAAAAATTATAATTCTAAACCTATTCTCTTCTTGTTTTAGTGAACTTTAATCTTATAACTCTTAAAATCTTGAGCTTATGAGAACTTTATTTTTATTCATTTTTTACAGTTTTACTATTACCGTCTTTGCACAAAAATTTACACTAATCAAAGACAGTATTAATCCTATAGTATCTGATTCAACTATTCGAGGAACCTATTTTGGTACAGGGTGGACAGATATTGATAATGATAATAATTTAGATTTATTCTATGCAGGGACTATCTACAAAAACCTTGGAAACGGGAATTTTAAAATTGCAGAAGGCAGTACAACAATACCTGTTGCTACATCTCTAAACAGCTGCAGTTGGGCAGACTACGAAAATGATGGAGATCTGGATCTAATTTATTCGCGATTTACGGCACCATCTACCTTACAAACCAGAATTTATGCTAACGATGGTACTGGCCAATTTACCGAAACGAATACAATTTTAAATACAATCAACTCTGCCACCTGGAGTGTACAATGGTGTGATTATAATAATGATAGCTATATTGATTTTATTCTCACATTCGCCGACTTATTTCTTGGATCAAATCGATTTCCTAATCGTTTGTACCGAGGAAATAATGATGGTACATTTACCGAAGTAACAGAACCCTACGATTTTCTTACAGAAAAAGCAGCCTACACTGTATCTAATTGGACCGATTATGACGAAGATGGAGATACTGATTTATTTATTGCCAGTGGTCCTGCTACTGGCCCTACAGGAATCAAACATGATTTCTTATTTAAGAATCTACAAATCGAAACCGGAAAAGAAGGATTTGTAAAATTAACCAATACCGATCTCTCATTTGCAGAAGATCCACAAGATGGACAATGTTATAATGCAATTGATTATGACAATGATGGGGATCTTGATATTTGTCTTACCAACTATTCTGGAATCGGAAACAAGTTTTATATTAATACTTCTGGGGTATATCAAAATACCAATACCCCTTTTACTGCCAGTAACAATCAAAACTTATCCAATGCTTGGGGAGATTTTGATAATGATGGTGATTTAGATGTTATCATTACAGCTTCTAGTGCAATGGGTAGTGGGTATTTTGTTAATAATGGAGATGGGACTTTTACAGAAAACAATGCTAATCTTATTAATACAGCAACCTCTGGAAACTCTACCGGGGCAACTATCGGAGATTATGATAACGATGGTGATTTGGATTTCTTTGTTGTTGGTCAAGGTGTAAAAGGGCTTTTTAGAAATGATTTAACAGTAAAAAATCATTTTGTAAATATTAAACTCATTGGCAATCCTTCTAATAAAGCTGCCCTAGGTGCCAGATTAGAATTAATCACCAAAGTAAAAGGGAAATTGGTAACTCAAAAAAGAGAAATCTCTGCCTCAAATGCATTTATGGGACAAAACAGTTTGCGAGCTCATTTTGGACTTGGTAAAGCACCAAAAATTGAGAAACTCATTGTGTATTGGCCTTCCGGAAATGTAGATACATATACAAAACTAAAAGTGAATAAATTTTATACTATAGAAGAAGGTGAAAAAAAACCAATCGATCCACCTATTAAAAGAAACGACGACAACTCCAAAGTAATCGTGTATCCAAACCCTTCTAAGAACATGGTGAAAGTCAAAATTGATAATTTGGAAACAAGTATTCCGGTTACGGTAAAAATAATAGATGCCTCGGGGTTAAAAATTTCGGAAACCAATTTTAATATCAATCAGGAGATTATAGTAAACACTGCTTCTTTATCACCGGGAAATTATTTTTTAAACATTATACTAGGAAAAAAAACAGTTGTGAAAAAGTTAGTTGTTAAATAGTAGTTAACCACTACTTAGAAAAGGTGAGACTCATAACAGAAGCTCACCTTTTTTTGCATTAGAGATTACAAAAATCACTAGTTTTACAAGAGTAAGAATAAGGTATTGTTCTAAAAGCTAGAATTAGTGCCTTGTCAATATGATTTTTTAATGAAGCATATAGATTTGATAATTGTTGGCGGTGGACCTATTGGTATAGCCTGCGGTCTCGAAGCAAAGAAAAAAGGAATTGATTATTGTATTATCGAAAAAGGGCCCATCACTAATTCCTTATATAATTACCCTCTTAATATGCAGTTTTTCTCGTCTTCAGAAAAACTTGAAATTGATAATATTCCATTTATCAGTAACGAAGCTAAACCAAAGCGTAATGAAGATCTTGAATATTATCGTAGGATTGTAACTTCTAACGATTTAAATATTAATCTGTTTGAAAAAGTTAATACAGTTCTCAAAAAACAAGATACTTTTCATATCAAAACCGATAAAGAGCAATATACCTCTTCTTATGTAATCATTGCTACCGGGTTTTACGATCTTCCTAATACTATAGATGTTCCTGGAGAAGATTTGCCTAAAGTTTCCCATTACTATAAGGATCCTCATTTTTTTGCTAAACAAAAGCTAGCAATTATTGGTGCAAGTAATTCTGCTGTTGATGCTGCTTTAGAATGTTATAGAAAGGGTGCAGAGGTAACAATGCTGATTCGAGGGCCAGAAATAGGAAAACGTGTGAAATATTGGGTAAGACCAGATATTATAAACCGTATTGAAGAAGGTAGCATCAAAGTCTTCTACAATGTTACTATAAAAGAAATATTACCAAAAAAAATCGATATACAAACACCACAAGGAGAATTTAGTATTCCAAATGATTTCGTATTGGCACTAACGGGTTATAAACCAAATTTTAAATTTCTGCAAAAAATAGGGATTCAACTCTCTAACGATGAAAAATTATATCCTCAATATAATGAAGAAACCATGGAAACTAATATCAAAAACCTTTATTTGGCTGGAGTAATATGTGGTGGTATGGATACCCATATTTGGTTTATCGAAAACTCAAGAATTCATGCTAAAACAATATTAAATTCGATTACAGAAAAATAGCTACAAAAAAAGCCAGACTAGGTCTGGCTTCAATTTTATAGTAATTATCATTTAATCTCTAGAGAGAATACTTAATATGTACCAAAATAACAACATCAAAGAAGCGAATAATCCTAATGATGCTCCTACATATTGATCTTCAGAATATTTATGTACCATATTAGAGGTTTGATATAGGATCGATCCAGAAGCCAGAATTACCATCCCTACACTAAACCAAAGACCTAGATTAAATCCGAATAGTAAACCTGCTGCAATAAGTCCTATTGCAATAAAAAATCCAATTGCCAGTATAGATTTTAAAAACGAAAAATCTTTTTTGGTAATTAAAACAACAGCAGAAAGCCCTGTAAATAATGATAGAGTCAAAATTGCAGCCTGATTAAGAATATTAGCGCCTCCGCTTTCTGCAATCATCATAGCAATCCCTATAAGCGGAATAAAAATAAAAGCTTCTGCTACTACATATAACAACAATCCTAAATATTGCTGATTGATATTATGATTCTTAAATGCCATTTTCTCTGCATAATTTGTTGCCAGCATAAAACCGCCTAACATAACAAGCCATCTCCATCCTTGCGTCATAGAAAATGCAAAGTTTACAATAGGTTCTATTTGAAAAAATATCCATTCTACGATTACAAAAAGCAAAACAGCCATAGCAAGATGGGTATAGGTCTTTTTATAGAACGCAACCCTTTTTTCATCGGTGAGTGAACTAACAGGTAGTATTTGCTGAAATTCTTCCATATCTGATATATATATAATTAAAATTATTGATGGCTATAAATATAATTGTTTCTTGAAAATGATATCATAATTAATCCTCAAAATATCTAAAATTGAACATCTGTACGACATAATAGTATATCTCAGGAAATTGTTGTTTCAACTCCTCTGGTGATTCCATAAAAACTTCAACCAAAACTGCAATAAATTCAAATTTATCAGTATACGCATAATCTCTCAATATCTTAGAATCCACTATCCTTTTCCTTATTTCTTCAGCACCCAAATATTTTTCTAATAATAAAAAAGTATCATAAAAAATTTCACAGCTAATATTGTTGTTTTTTATAGAGTTATGATGAATCGCATGTGTTATTTCATGAACCCCTAAACTTTTCCCTTTATCCAGATGTAAATTTCCTTTTTGAAAATCTTTCCAGGATAAAGCCAATGCTCTGGATATAGGATTAAACTCTCCTATGTTTTCTGTTTTATTTAAAATTGAATAGAATGATGTTGGATATAAAACTATTGTTTCTAAATATTCTAACAGATAGTGGCGCATCCCAAAGGTAAGCTGTGTAACCATTATAGTCACTTGCATGCGCATAAAATCATCAATAGCTAACCCTTCTCTACCTACAAAACGAGTATCTTCAAGAAACCTGACTGTTCTATGTGCAAAATATCGCTTTCTTCTTTTATCAAGAGTAGTATAAAAATCATTCTCATCCAGAAACGCCTGTAAATGAGGAGGTAATTTCTTTGGAGTAAGATAAAAATGAATAAAATAAGGCCTTTTCTTATACTTTACATAAATTGATTCTAAATATCGTAAAACATAATATATACATATTGAAACAATTCCAACAGTAACAAATACCCCAAGTATATTTTGGAGTAATGTATTAGAAGTTTCTTCTTCAAACAATAACAAAGACGCTATATAAAGATTCAAAAAAAAGATAATGTAGGTTAAGGTTACTAAAAATAACGTTTTAGAAGCAAAAATGGTATTAAAATAACAATTTAACATTAATCCATTCTATTTCACACACTATCAGTTTTTTATATTTCAACTTTACAATATAAGTTCGTACAATAAATACAGCGAATATTAAAAAATCCATTCTTATCAGAAATTTAACTATTCTGCATGGACTTGGGAATGAAATTTGATACTCTTTGGCAGTTGGTGTTTAATTTTTAAAACCAGCATACCTAACACGACTAAATTTACAACCAATAATGTTTTCATTTAAGAGGAATCCCCCAGACTCATTAATCAACTTAGATCAACTATATAAAAATGTTATCTCAAAACTACCAATTGTTAATCGAATTAAATATTGTGAATCTCTAATGTATCGTACTACAGAAGATATATCAAACTCCAATTGTAGATTTACAAAAAGAAAATTAAAAAAGCTCTTAAAAGCTACTGAAATAGAACTGCAAGAACTGAATACTAATTAAGCTCTAGTTTTAAGTTACCATAAATTATATCAAAACTACAGATAGTAAAAATGAAGTTATGAAACCTTCTCATATCCTTCAAGATTAGTGATTCCCCAATTTTCGAGTTCTTCTTTGCTCCATAATTCTGGAAAAAATATACGCTTTTGATATTTTGGATGCATATATTTATGCCAATCACTACCCCCGGTTGCTTCTACATTAACTTTTCCGTGATCCAAGTATTTTGCTGCTGCATCATAATGGTGCATTACCCAATTAATGTTTACTGTATGATCATAATGGCGCATAGCATTAATCAACTCTGTATTTTTCTGATACTCTTCAGGAAGTTCTTTAAACTTTGTCCATAAATTAACTGTATTGTATTCTTTCATCCATTCGATCAATTCCTTTTTATACTTTGTTTCAAAATTGATCATCAATTTACTCTTCTTACCTGTTTTATGATCTGTGCCGGCCGCTTGCCAATACATATTATCAAAGGCATATTCATATGGAGTATTTCTATCGATTGTTTTTCTATATCTAAAATCGATTAAATTAATTAACTCTGTCGAAGCAATCTCTATTTTTCGATATTGTCCTGATTGAAATCCACTTGCTGGGGTTAAGGTATCTCTAAACTTCATGTACTGATCAATCTCCATTCCCTCTCCCATGATATCAAATGAATTTGAAAGCATATCAAAATACCTACTCACACGCATAAGATGCATTTCAAATTTTTTAGGCTCTATATTTTCAGTGTGAGAAATTTGGCTCATTTCCCAAAGAATCATTTTAAACAATAATTCATTAATTTGATGATACATGATAAATACCATCTCATCAGGCAATTGTGTTCGTTGGGTTTGTAAACCTAATAAGGCATCTACCTGAATAAAGTCCCAATATTTCATAGGTTCGGCATGCAATAAGCCAGACAGGTGTACATCTGGATCTTGCCCCATTGCAGTATATTTTTTATCTATAGCTTCTAATAATTCTTTTCTAGTCATAATGTTTATCTGTTTAATACGGATTTAAATACACTCACGATCTAATTCTGTTTTTATAATGCTCTACAAAATTATTCGAAGAAGGATAATCATACTAAATGAGTGTTGTTATGAAAAAATTCAACCTCAAATAGCAGATAATAAACTAGTAATCAAATTGAGATTATTATGAAAAAGGAGATTTTATATTAATGTAATTTGCAACACTAAGTAATAGATAGGTAGACTGATTGGAAATAAAATTTTTAGTCTTGCTCATTTTATAGAATTTTTTATGAATCTATCATTTTCTTTCTAAAATAGATTTCAGGAAACTATACTCATCTTATTGATAACAATAATTATTTCCCAATAAACAATCAAAGGTAATAAAGTTAATCATAAATGTTAATGATTACTACCTAATTTTCTTGCTATAAATCTAATCACACTCCCCTTCCCTATGTGATATTTACCTTCATTTAAAAGAATTTCTTCTTCTTCTAACAGTACTATTTCATAATTTTTAAAGTCGGCTATTATTTCTTCTTTAGAGTACAGCATATCAACATCTTTAGGACCTCCAACTTTAGGATTAAGGTTGTTGTGATGTATATGATTTTTGCTAAAAGCCTCTAAAATAATTATACCTCCTTCTTTGAGATAGTTATCTAATTTCTTGTGAAATATTGACTTCTTTTCAGCAGAAAAATGAGCATATACAAGTCCAATAATATCAAATATTTCTCTTTTAAACTTGAGTTGTTCTAAGTCTCCAACAATATATTCAAGAGTAACCCGATTCTCTTTTGCAAGTTGTACTGCTTTTAACTGCCCTTCTATACTTAGGTCAAACGAAGTCACTTTCCACCCTAATTGCGCTGCAAATACTCCATTACGTCCTTCTCCATCTGCTGGCATCAATATAGATCCAGCTTCAAATTTTGGAAGCCATTCTTTAAAAAATACATTTGGTTCTTTGCCATAAGCAAATTCTTGATTTTTATACCTTTTATCCCATTTCTCATTCATATTGATTCAGTTTACATTTTACTAATACATAAATTACAACTCATTATCTATCTACAAAAATAGTTCTCATCACAATCTATAGAATAGGATAAAATTGCATTTTAACAGGATTTACATGAAGTTATACCTAAGGTAAATCATACAGTATGTTTTTTGAAGAATTTGACAAAATATAAATATCTTCACTCTCTAGAAGAAATCATAACTGATATGATCTCATAACACTCTCCCTTTCCACCAAATCCATAACCATGAATTGTTACTTTCACAGTTTTGTTTAGATAGGCAACCCCAAAGTATTATACAAGTTAGCTGTTGCCATAAGCTGCTTAACACGTAATTTATTCTCTTTTAACTGTATATCAATCAGCTTTTGTTCACGTGAGTTTATAATAAATAAAGAGCTTTCTCCTAAAAAGAATTTGCGTTCTTCTGCTTTTACTAATGCTTTATAATCTATGACAATATCTCTTATTAATTGGTTTTGTTTAGAAAGTGAATTAATCTCAGCATATACCGCATCGATTTTATTTTGAAGAGTTGTTGCAGTGGATACACGTTCAAAATTGACATCTTGTAATTTCAAATTAGCCAATTGTAAGTCACCTCTTGCTTTGCGCAAAAACAATGGGAAACTAAAATTAACGAATGCTTTATAGTTCGCAGTATTTAATGTTCGTGCTTGGTCAATTTTTGGTGTTAAAAAATTATATTGAATATTTATTTTAGGCAATAACTTATTTAGTTTTAAAGAACGCTCTACAGTAAGCTCATCAATTTTAGCATCAAGACTTAATAACTTGGGGTGATTCCGAAGTAATCTTGAAGTATCTGTAATACCTTCTAATAAAAGTGAAGCTTCTAAAGCATCTAGCTTTGGTAATACCGGAACCACCTCTTCTCGAATTTCCATTGGTACATCATTTAGCCACAAATAATTACTAACTATCAGAGCTGCCTTTTTTCTTTTTAAAGAAGCTGCCTCTAGATTAAGTTGCCGGTTTTGTAATGTAATTCTGGCTTCAGTAATGTCAATAGCTGCCTTTTCACCCATTTCAACACTACGCTCTACGGCTAGAAGACGCGTATTTGCATTTTTTAGAAAAGTTATATAAATAAGCTCTTCATTAGTAACCTTTAACCACTCTAAATAAGCGCTACTAGCTTCAAACAATAGCGAATTAACAAGTAAATCTCTATCAGCTTTGGTCTGCTCTCTAAAGAAACGTGCTTTTTTAAGTGAAGCCATACGCTCATTAATCAAAAAGCCCTGAGCTAATGAGAATGAAATACCAGCACTATACAATCCTTTATCAGGTACAGTAAGATTTGGATTCAGGAATTCCCCCATATTCTCTTCAAAATTTGCTTTGAACTCAACACCATACCAAGTGGGTATTTTAAAGGTAGCACTTAGTTGATCGTAATATTCTGTATTTTTAAATTTCTTTCGGTCATAATCTACTTCAATTTTTGGATCAAATCCACCACGTGCCTTTAGCAAATTTGCCTCACCTACACTCAGTATAAGGTCGGCTTGTTTCAGTAATGGGTGATGTTTTTTTACATATCCTAAATATTCTTCAAAAGTAAGTACATTCTCTAATGAAAGATGCTTGGTTTGAGCTGCTAATATTTCAGAATAAACAAAAATAAAAAGCAACAATGTATATTTTAAAAGTGTCTTCATTTACTTCTTATCTTTTTTAGCTTGTTTATCTTCTGGAGTGTAATAATTGGGAGGAAAACCATTTAGTTGTCGCCATAATTCGTACCAAATAGAGACATCTTCTAATAAAGCAATAGTATATGCACCAGAGCCTACACGTACATTTTCTGGCCAGGGGTTATCCTCTTTATCTGGTGCGATTAGAACTCTAAACTTGCCATTTTTGCTAATAAATGTTTCAATAGCTACTACTTTTCCTGCATAGGTTCCAAATGATGCATTAGGCCAACCACTAAAGAAAATAGCAGGCCATCCATCAAACTGGACACGAACATTTTCACCTATATGCAGTAATGGTAAATCAATAGGGTTTACAAAAGTTTCTACGGCAAGATCATAGTTTGCTGGCATGATGCCTACCAACTTTTCTCCTTCTTTAAATGTTTCACCTATACCTCCTTTTATAGCTTTATTTATGTATCCATTCTGTGGCGCAGTAATATAATACATCGCATTGCGTATTTTATAACTAGAGGATTGATTGTCTAATTTTGATACCTGTGCTTCTGCTTCAAATTGATTTGACTCAGCTGTAAAGCGTTCACTTCTTGATTTTGCAATTTTGTTAGAATACTCTGCCATTATGCGACTTATTTCTAGTTGCGCATTCATTACAGAATTCTGACTAGCAAGTAGTTTATTTTCTTGTGATATAAGTTTCGCTTGTGTTTCTTGCAATTTCAACCGCTTTGCTTCTACATCCGTTACAGCTTTAAGGCCTTCATTTTGAAGCATTACGGTACGATTGTACTGTTTTTGGGCAATATCAAGATTCGTCTTTGCTGCCTGAAAATCAACACTATCACTCTTTACTTTAAATCGTGTTTGTTTTAGTTTATTTTTGGCTTGAGAAAGTTTTAATGTACGTTCGTTTATTAAGGCTGTTACCTGCCCTTTTAGTGCTTTAATTTTCTCTTGGTATGAAACTACCGAACGACTTTTTGCTTCACGTTGCTGATTAGTTCGCTCTACCAAACGAGGGTCTTGATACTCTGTTTTAATTTCAGAAATAAAAATAATAGTATCCCCTTTGGTAACATAATCACCTTCTTTTACGTGCCATTTTTCAATACGACCAGGAATAGGTGATTGTATAGTTTGTGGTCGCTGGTCAGGTGTAAGTGTTGTAACATAACCATTACCACTTACATTTTGAGTCCAGGGTAGAAAAAGTACAATGATTAGTATAAATGCAAACACGCCTAAAAAACGATTAAAATATTTATTGTGCCTTGAGGTAAACGCTTTCGCGAAAGCGGTATATCCCTCTAGTGACACTTTTTTATTTAACTGATTATGAGAAACGTTAAGCATTGTTCTTGTTTTTTGAGGTTATTTTTCCTTCTGAAATTTTAATCGTCTGATTACAATGAGATTTCCAGTAATTGTTTCGGCTAGAAACAACTAATGCCCAAGGTCTTTTTGGGGCGGTTAAATATTTGATTATTTGTTCTGCTTCCTCCTTTTCAAAATGCTCTAAAGGATCTTTAAGTAATAGTAGTTTAGGGTTATGTATAATAGCTCTGGCTAAAACAATACGCTTAGAAACTGTAAATGGTATTTGTTGTCCTTCAGAATATAGCATTGTGTTTATTCCTTTAGGTTGTTGTTTAATAAATGTAAGTAAACCAAGTTCTTTAAGTACTGTATGCAAATGTTCTTGAGAAATATCTTTTCTGCCAAATGTTATATTTTCATGAATAGTACCTTCAAATGGTAACTGTGACGGGATTACTTGTCCTATATATGAGCGATATTTATTGGGCCAAACTCCTTTTATAGAGACATCATTAACATATATAGAACCATTAGATGGTGTTAAAAGGCCCGATAATATTTTTAACAAAGTCGTTTTACCAGACCCAGAAGCTCCTTCAAAAAGTATTCTGTCTTTATGGTCTATGTTAAAATTGATATTACTTAAAACTTCTAGACCTCTTGGTGTTACATATTTTAAATCATCTAGTTCTATATGTAATTCATCGTCGTTTGCAAATGGATTTTCACCATCTTGAATCTCCAATTTTTTATCTACTACCTGTCCTATTTTTTCAAGTGATGTCAATACATCATAAAAAGGTTCTAATCCTTTTATCAATTTTTCTACAGAACTAAGTACTAGCAATATGATGATTTCGGCAGCTACAAACTGTCCTATATTCATCTGTTGATTGAGTACTAACAAACCACCTATAATTAAAAGTCCTGCAGTTACTAATATCTTAAACCCTATAAGCTGAATAAACTGGGTTACCAATACTTTAAAGTGATTTTCTCGTGCTTCTAGATAATTTGTTGTGTAATGATCGTTGCGCTTCATGGCAAGCCCAGTTGTACCAGATAACTTAAAGCTGATAAGTGAACGCGATATTTCCTGAATCCAATGTGCCACTTTGTATTTGCTCTTGGATTCAACAAGACTGGTTACTAAACCTTTCTTTGCGGTGAACTTGAATACAATGTAAATGAGCAATACTAGCAAGAAACCATAAATAATAAAAAATGAGTGGTAAAACGAAAGTAGCATTAAACCAAATATGATTTGTAAGACTGCAGCTGGAAAATCAATCAATATTTTGGATAATCCTTTTTGAATGGTTAAAACATCAAAAAAACGATTTGCTAACTCTGGCGGATAATAGTTGCTCAACTCTTCTATTTTTATTTTAGGAAATCTATAAGCAAATTCAAAAGAGGCTCTGGTAAAAATTTTTTGCTGCATATTTTCTAAAATGCGTATTTGCATCAATTGTAAAATTCCTTGAAATGCTACTCCCATTGTTACGAGAACCACAAGTACAATCCAAGAGGTAGACACCTGAGCTCCCTGAATAAGGTTTATGATGGCCTGTATTCCTAGTGGCAATGTTAAAGCTACCAAGCCAGCAAATATGGCGTAGTAAAAAATTTGACGAATATCTTTCTTATCGAGTTCAAGAAGGCTTAAAAATCTCTTCCAGGGTGATATTATATTTTCCATTTAACTAATAATTGGGTGTTAAAGGTTTGGGATCAATATGTATTAATCCTTACTATTTTTATGTAATTTGAATGAAGCGTCTCCTTAAGATGCAGGAAAAGCATTTGAAATAATTGAGGTTATTTTATGCCATATCTGGCGGTGGAATGAGAATTTCCATATGAAGACTACAATACATGTTTTGAGATGAATAGGTAGAAAATCTAATACCATATTCTAGATGATAATTACATAAGTTTAAAATCTGTAATTCATTTTTTTTATCTTCCTGCTGCTCTTCCTTCTCTATATTTTCTTCGTCATCTACTTCTACTAACCCATAATGAGAATCTGAGAGAAGGCTAAAGGTTTGAGCCAGAGGCTGTATAACTACAGTCAGCAATATTACTGATATTGTGAAGCTTTTAAAAAACACTAGTATGTTTATCCTACACAAATTCATTTTATAGTTTTTAGTGCGAGATCGTCGTAAAAACGAATAATATTGTTTTTACTCTCTTCAATATCTGTTAGTGAAAGTAAATACTTAGAGAAATAACGTTGATGATGCGCTCCTTCAATTACGGTTGAGATAAGCATGTGTAGAAATTCAAAAGCAATATCACTTATACTTCGTACTACACATTTATAGACTATATAAAGCTCCTCACTTATTTTAATATGTATCTGAAAGTTTCGCATTCTTAAGGCAAATATATAATAGTATTACTATTATATTAGAGAGTTTAACTATAATTTATAATAGTTTAACAACAATCTCGTATTACAAGCTTCTATTAAAAACAGGGTATATCCCATAATTACAACCTTTGCAAGTAAAAGACCACACTATTTGTGTGGTCTTTTACTTATAGTGACCTTCAACTTGAAGATTACTTCTCTACTAACAAGTTTCCTGTAGGTGATTCTATCAGCAAGTTCCAGATGATAGTCATCATCGTTTTTCTGAATCCCTTGATTGGCATTCTCTGATGGTCAACCCAGTTGATATCCATCGTTCTGCAAAGGCACAGTTTTAGAAAACCAATAAGATCGATGTTCGATTATTATGTAGAAAATTAAAATAATAAAATTTCGTGTTTTTAACTTAAGTCTCAGGAAAAGGCTTTACATAGAATACGGTGTTGGCAATTGCTTTTATTTAGAACTTTTATTACTTTTCAAGAATTCATCAAATGCTATTTTGCTTTCATTTGTTAAATATTTTTCTGCTAACAGAATTATGGCATCTGGTCCTTTGTTCACCCATTTTACAAGATTCTTATCATTCCCTTTCGCTTCTAACGCAAGCCATACCGCAACTGGCAAAGCACCCCATTTTTTTTTCATAGAACCTCTAGACAGGTTTGCATGCAAATTGTTTTCTTCTTCACTTGTAAGGTTTGATTGGGTACATACTTTAATGATTCTCTCCGTAAATTTTGGATATAAATTTTCGAAAGTTTTTTTTGATGTCAATGATAAGGAATCTCCTATAGGAAACCATTTAGTTGACATCGAACGATACATCCCAAAGCCTTCCGTTACACATTCCCACAAAATCTGATCTTTGAATGTATCGAGTTTTAAGTTATTTTCTTTTGCCCATTCTTTGTGAAGTAAATGTGTGAATTCGTGTGCAAATATACGGTCAATTCGATTGTCATTAACAGATTTTTTTGCAGAACCGTATGCTTTGTGCAATGCATTTACATCGAGACAAATAGTTTTATTTTTATAGGTAAAAGCATCATCTCCACCTTGATACCCCAAAAGGACAGAAATGGTATCTTTAAGTCTGATATTCTGAAAAGGTACTTTTAGTGAGTCTCTAAATGCATTCCATTTACTTGTTTTGGATTCAATTAAGTTTATCCAATCTTGTTCTTCCTTTGTTAATTGTTTAACCACATTTGATAGAGAATCAAGTTTAGAAGCACTCTTCCTACTTCCTAATACATTTTTCCATTCATTAGATATCCGATTGGAATTAACACCTAGTTTAACCTTTATAATTCGGGTGTCTTCAATTTTATTGATCGAAGAGCTCTTTTTTACTTTTATACTTGATCGAATTATGTTTTTTGGATGCGTTTCTTTTTTTGAGTTTGAGTTACAACTCATTAATAAAACTGAAATAAGAGTAAGGAAATAAATACTTAAGTTTTTCATTTGATTTATTGATTTTGAATATAAGTGTTATAAAACTTATGTATGTTACATATCCCTTGTGGTTTCTTTGACGAATTATAGTCTTACAGAAGGTTATTTGTTCCTTATCTTTCAAGCATTAATTTAGAAATATTATCATAAATTATTGCTAACGTTTCGCACCTCTGCATTCCCCAGGGCGCATATACATTATACAAATTATCGTGTATTGCCTTTTTTATATTAAAGGTTCTCTATCCAAATCGCTATATGGGTAAACTCCTTTTTCTTTCAATAATTTGAATAGTTCATCGCTTCCGTTTTCTCTTGCATAATCCATTTCGCTTCTAAAAACTTGTAGACAAAGCAGTAAGTGGTGCTCTCGATTCCCTATTTTAAATTTCTTTCCGTCAGGCTCATATAAGTCTAAGACCAAACAAGTATTTTCTTCATTTTCTCCATTTGGCACTTCAATCGTTTCTTTTGGATTAAGAACCGCCTGTGATGAGTACATCCCAATAGAAGTTAAAAATCCACAAGCTTGTCTTTCTATCAGATTGAATGGTGTTTGAATTTCTTCACTTGTATTATAATTGTGCCTGGTGAAAGCGACTAATTCATAGGTTCCTATTCGATTTTTCAACGGTCCGTTTCCATCTGGGTCTAATAATTCCATTGTTGCGAATCCAGTTCCTTTTATATGGTTTGGAAAATAATACATATCAACTGCTCCACCTACAGCAAAAGGAATAATAGCATGTCCAACCAGATTATGCATTTCCCCAAGAATGTCTTCAAGTCCTTTGGATTTTAATTCATAGTCCTTTTCATGTTCTTCTTCGGTATATTCTTTTTCAGTTGGCGTTTCTTTTTTGCCAAACAATCTTTTAAAAAAACTCATATTTTAAATTCAGTTCGACTCAAAGTTACACACAACGTTTAATATAAAAAGTAGTAAGGGATTAAAACGTACTTACTTTTCGGTTTGGCGCTTAACCCTTATTATTTTTATACTGTTTTATGTGCTGTCCTTTTTACTCTTTCTTTCTCCAATCAAGCGATAATGTTCTAGTATGTATACTTCTTGGTTGTTGATAGATATATTTTATTTGTCCAACAAAAGTTCCTTCTGGAAATTTAGTTAAGAGCAGTGGTACGGTTGCTGATTTGATTTGTTCATAATTATCGTCATTCTCTAAATAATTTTCTTTAAGTCTTAGGATGACAGAAACGTATTTTAAATCTTTGTTCTGCTCTATTTGGTCATAAATTAGGACGTCTGAAGTTAAGTGTTCACTTAAACTATCTTTGAAAATTTGCTCCGTTTCGTTTGCTGTTTGTTCGTTTAATGAACTTTCAATATAAGTTACTTGATTACTTTTTAATTTTGATTTTAGACTTTCAAAAGGAAGCATTAATAGAAACATAATTCCGTAAGCGAGTATGAGTGCAAGTCCAATTTGTCCAAAGTTACTTTTCGGTTGTTCAAGCTCAGGGTCAAACGGAACAACTTTAGTTCCAGCAACCATATCTCCAATTCTTCTACTTGGATTTGCTAAGGTTACAATTACTTCTATAGGCCAAATGACACAAAATATATCTCTAATAAAGCATCTAATTGGCGAAGCAACATTTCCACTTAAGTTTTCAACTACTTGAAGTTTTAAAGCTCTTTTTCCAATGCTACGTCCGTTTATACAGTCTTTGCAGAAATAAATTGCAAGTCCAATTAGTCCAACATAACTTAAACCACCAAAAATATCAATATTTGACTGTTCGTGAGTTACTTCAAAAGCGGTTGAAAATCTAGAAACCATTCCAGGAATAAAAAAAATCATTGCGATAAATGTCATTGCAATATGGTCAAGAACCATTGAGCCAATTCTTGTTCCTGCATTAGTTTTTAGTTCTATTGTCATATTCTGTTCTTGCCTGTTTTTAGTTACACACAACGTCTATTGTATAAAACGTAGCGTGTAAAAAGACGCTGACTTTTCGGTTAAACACAGAGTCGAATTTTTATCTTTTGTTTTTACTTTTTTATTTTAAAAGCCATACTTTGACAAGCTCGGCACAAGCTTTAAAAATTTGGGAGTCTTTGTAAATAAGCGCAAACCTTTCGATTTGCACTTATTAGCTATGTTTTATAGGACACGGTGTTGTGTAGTCGTTTATGATTTATCTTCCTTTGGCGCGTTTACTTTTTGATAAATCGATGCAAACCAAAAGATTCCAAAACTGCATAGTAAAGTTCCCAAACCAGCAAAAAAAATACCTATCGTAGCTAAATGTTCCATTTTATTATTAATTAAATTAGTTTAAATATCTATTTTCAAAATTCCGCTTTTTTTTGAGGCCTACAATTTTTTTTATTCTGAATTGTTGAATTTTGGCGACAAGTTGTAAAATGATACACAACGGTTTTGTATATGAAAAGTGCGTCTTTTTGGGAGACGGTTTTTTCAGCCGTGATTTGTTTTAAAAGTAGAGAAGAACTCAAAGATAGCCAAATCTTAAGCATTTTTATATATTCTGTTGTGCTTAGTTTTTCAATTTAATACTGCGTCTAGATAAACCTGTTGGAGTAAGCAGAGGCTTATCATTTTCTTAACACATAATGATAATAAACCACCTTACCATTACTCAATTCCTTATGGATGTTCGACCCCTTAACTCCTGCAAAATCATTCAACGGCTTTTTTAACCAACCCTTTACCATATTTTGAAAGAATTCTAACTTGAATTCGTGAAATGCATCCATTGCATTGACCACTTCCTTCGAGATCAATTCCTTTTTAAGCACTTCAAATCCTGCATCATTGAAAATCTTATCAAGTTCTTCGATCTTTTCTGAGGGACGTAAGTCTGCAAACAAAAAATACCCGCCAGGACGAAGCACTCTGTTAACTTGCTCCACAAACTTTTTCATGGACCCGTAGCAATGTGACGATTCTACATTTACAATCGCATCTACACTTTCATTCCCCAACGATAAGTTCTCCGCATCACCATGAATAAAGGTTAATCCTTCTACCGAATGATGTTTATTGCTGAATTTGATTGCGTTTTTAGAGTAATCAATTCCAATCATCGTCTTTGGTTTAAGGTATCGTTTGATGTACGACGAACCTCCTCCACGTCCACTACCAACTTCTAATACGTCTTTATCCACAAGGTCTACAGCTGTTGCCACATGGTGGTATAGCTGAATCATATACCGGTCACGCTCTTCCTCCTCTTTCAGTGGGATTCCAATAGGTTCATTGCAAGATTCGTATCCATAGTTCATATAAATCCACTCCTCTGTTGGATACTTCTTTGACAGATACTCATATAGTTTTTTCCAGACCGCTCGCTTCAGTCGTGGAGAAATTTTAAGAAAGAAAGAAAAAATATTAGTAAGCATAGGTTAGCAAAAAGTATTAACAATATATTGAAATTAAACGTACTAAGTTAGAAATATTTTATATCAAAGTAGCTACAAAAAGGGTTATCCATCATGGTAAATGACAACGTTGTTGTATAAGATTAGTTGCGTGTTTCAAGCACTAAAATTAGTAAATAAACACAGATAGAAAGTCCGCGAGAACTTTTGTAAATAAGCTAAAATTAGCAATTAATTTTATACGGTGTTGGCATTAGTTTTTTATTTTCTCTATAAATTGATTAACTTCTTTCAGGTTGCTATTCTTGAGTTTATAGGAAAAAAAATAGCTTTTATTCTAATATTTTAGATAGGGTTAATACAGGTCAATCCGTTTTTTTAAATTCTTTATTAAATCTTTTAATTCAACAATACGCTTTCTAGTAGCAACCAACTCTTTTTTATTAATTAAAGTAACGATGTATTTTTCGTTCTCCCATCTAGAATAACTCTCTACTGCTTCTACATTTACTATAACGGTTCTATTAATTCTAAAGAAGTGTGCTTTATCTAGCATTTTTTCTATATCTGATAAGTTATAGTTAATTTTATATGATACATCAGCCGAATTCACATAATAGTACCTTTCAATTTTTTCAAAATAAACAATTTCATTTACTGTTATTGGCATTTTACCTAGTGGCCCTTCTACATCAATTTTTTGAATTAAAGGGTTTTTAACAAATTTTAAATGACTTAAAAATATTATTCCATGAACACCAACAAATGCAACAACCATAGCTTTATAGAAAATACTAAAAGGATCTATCTCTTCTATAGATTTATTAAACCATGCAAATATATAGGCAATAAGCAAATAACTTAAAAAAGCAATAACCGAAGAAAGAACTAGTTTTAATTCAAACAACAACCATTCTTTTATTTTTGTAGGGAATGAAGTTATTTTAAAATACCTACTTGCAATTTTAAATGATTCAAATACAAAAACTAATAATAATATTGACCAGATAGAGTTTCCTAAAAACTGAGCAAACACAAATTCTTTACTACACAAAGGAATATTATTCCAAAAAGAGGTGACTATAGCTTTATGACTACAAGAATTAATAAATTCAGGAAGTAACAAAATAGAATAACAACCTAAAATGTATATAGGATTTCTTAAAATTGAGTGTTGAATTTTTTTTTGCATTTTCTTAACACGTATTTCAGTACAATAACTCCTTGTTTGAAGGCATTACAGGTGTTTGGCTAAAATAATTAAATATATCTGATTCTATATTTGCAGTGATAGTTAACGTAATGCTAAAGTTACTATACATAAATTAATCATTAAAAAAGAATGAAAAAAATGAGAACAAGCAAACTAATACGTGTAAATATTCTTGCACTTTTAATTTTAACATCTTTATCATCCTGTGGTCAAAAAATTACTTCAGACAACATTATTGATATGTTAAACGAAAAATACAAGTTTACAACAGGTCTAAAAAAATATACAGTGACTTATAAGTTCACGGGATTAAACCCTTATCAAAGTCATGATTATAAACATCCAGAAGCTAAAATTAATCGATTTGGTATCTATACAATAGATGTTGATAAGGAAAAAAAAGAATATTTCACTCATGATAAAAGTCAATTCCCAGGGAATTTTATTTTTGAATTCAAACATTTTCAAAATAGCAAAAAAGCTGTTTCATACGATGTAAATGGTGTTATTAGAGGAAAAGTACTTAAAAAATTAGATAAAAATGCCTATGAAAAACAACGTAAAAGAGCAGGTGATGTCTTAAGTTTTGAGCAGGTACACATTTTATTAACAAACCATAAAATGGGGAAACCTTTAAAAATAGAAGTTGGAAAAACGTTTGTAATACTAACACAAACAGTTAATAAAGATATAACCAATACATATACTTTTGAGTCGTCTACATTAAAACTTAAAAAATTAAAAAGTACAGAAGATGATTCTTTTGTCGAGTATAGAGATTTTGTTTCAAAAGATGGTGTTGAATATGCAGAAAAACAAGATATTTATAGATCTAATAAATTTAGTGCATCGGTTTCTATTGAGAATTTTAAAACAACGATGGGAATCCCCTCTTCAAAATTTATGGTTCCAAATGGTTATAAAATACCAGAAAAAACAGCAAAATCTGAACCTAAAATCACTAAAATAGCAAATGATATTTACATAATTAACGTGGCAAATAATAGTCGATTTATTCTTTTAAAAATTATTAAGAATGATATTATGGTTTTTGGAGCCCCTCGTAATGATGAAATTACTGAAAAAGTTGTGCACTTAATTAGTGAAAAATTTCCAATGAAAACAATCCAATCTGTATTTGTTTCTCATCCACATAACGACCATATTGGTGGCTTACCTGCTTACGCAGAAAGAGGAATAACCATACTTGCAGACGATTATACTATTGATGCAATACAAAACTTTCCCGCATTTAATAAAACAATAGAAACCTTTAAATTTGAAACACTTACAAATAAGAAAAACATTAATGGGGTTCGTTTTTATGTGTTAAAAAATAATCATAGCTTAAAGCAAAGTTTTGTCTATTTTGAAAAAGAACAACTAATTTATGAAGGTGATTTTTTAGAAATTCCAGCAGATAATTCTATTGCGACACATTTATCTGACGTTGAAAAACAGTTTATAGAATTTGTCCGTGATGAGAAATTGAAAATCAAAAGAATTGTACAGCATCATAGAAACCCAAATGTATCTGTAGCTACAATGAATGCTTATTACGAAGCAAATACAAAATAGTTTTATTCAAAGCAATTCTTGAGAATTAGAAATAAAATTTTTACTTGATAGGTGGTTCCCAAATTAATGCTTTGGATAGAGAAGGTAAATCAGAATCTTTGATTACTAATTCAAGTTTTTTATTAGGATTTTCAGGTTTTTCCATAATTAATGGCAACGGATTTGTATATGGTTAGTTGCGATTGTTTCGCAACTAATTTACCAAAAGGAAACCGAACCTTCGGATTTTCCGAGTAACACTGCCCTAAGCAATTAATTATAGCAACCATGTAAAAGCAGTATCCTAAGTTTATATAATGAATCAAACTACTAATTTATTATGAAAACAAAGGATACTACAGACTCAAAGTTATTTATTGGTATTGACGTACACAAGAGAAGTTGGAAAATTCATACAGCTACCGACCTTTTTGATGGCTCAGATTTGACGATTCCTCCCAATGCTTATGCATTACAGAAATATGTAGACAAACATTTTACAGGATATCAGGTATATTGTTGTTATGAATCTGGTTGTTGTGGTTTTAGTCATCATCGCTTATTTGAATCTTTTGGTTGGTGTTCTATGGTGGTTAACCCGGCTGATGTTCACCGGCCAGCCAAGGCACAATTTCAGAAGAGCGATAAGATCGATGCTCGATTATTATGTAGGGAGTTAAAAGATGGTCGTTTACGAGGGATTCATGTTCCAGATATTGAGCGGGAGTACTTACGATGTCTATTTCGTAGGCGTAATGATCTAGTTAAAGAACTGCGTAAGATCAAAACCCAAATCAAGATGCAACTATTGTATTTAGGAGTTGAGATTCCCAAAGAGTTAGATCAACCCCATTGGTCTCATAAATTTAGAAATTGGCTAAAGAATTTATCCTTTGATTATACCACGATGGATTATTGTTTGCAGACCCGATTAGCATCTTTTGATTTTGTAGACAAGCAACAACGAGACGTGAGTGTTAAACTACGCGCTTATTGTCGTAAACATTACAAGAAGGATTATTATTTACTAAGGAGTGTTCCAGGAGTAGGTCCTATTGTAGCATGTGGGATCATTTGTGAGTTAGGCGATTTACGAAGGTTTAAGAATTTTAAGCAGTTGGCTAGTTATGTTGGTTTGATTCCATCTGTTCACCAGAGTGGTGATAGTTTGACTACTTCTGGCCTTACTCCCAGAGCAAACAGAATTATGAGAAGTTACCTGGTAGAGGCTACTTGGGTTGCTTTACGGTTTGATCCTGTGATGCAAGCATATTACCGATCTCATAAGGGAAAAGATGTGAAAAGGATTTTAGTAAAGGTGGCCAGAAAATTACTGAGCCGTATTCATGCTATTATCAGAACAGAAACCCCCTATCAGATAGGAGTGGTAAGTTGAAAAAAATAAAAAATATAAGCCTAAAAACTCGACAATACTTTTGGCACAAAAAAGGACAACTAAACAACGTGGGTGAAGCTTTAAACCGTTATCACATTTTATAGCAAGTTGCCTTGTTTGCCAATCATAATCATAGTGATGCTGGTGGATGATTTTGTATCATACCACATATAGGATGCGGAGTTATAATGGGCTATTGTTGAAGTATTGACAACGCTTTAATGGCGTTGCCAACAATCCAACAATCTAAAATCATTAGAATGAGATAATTAAAATAATAAAATATTGTATTTTTAACCTAAGACTTGGGAAAGGGCTTTACATAGGACACGTTGTTACCCAACGTATATTTGTTTTTCATATCTCATTCATAGAAAATGAATAAACTCATTCTGAAACCAAGAAATCTTTGAAAAAATGTCTAATTACTGTAATTTATACATAAGATTAACATGTCTTTCAATTTCCGAACTAAAATCGTTATATAAGAGCTTGTATTTAAGCGTCAATTTAGCTTCAATATCTTTAAGAGTTTCATTAGGTTTTTTTCCTTTTTCATAATCAGATTTAACCTGCTTCCAAACACTTGACAATAAATCAGCATCTCGTATTACCGATTCTACATTGGTTGCTTTTCCATGACCTGTTAAGACAATGGTCGGATTTAACTTTGCTACAGTGTTAAGCATGCTAATTAAATTAGGAACATTTCCATGTCCAGTAATCATTGGCATCCAATCAGAACTTAATACATCTCCACCGATTATGATTTTTTGTTTTGGTAACCAAATTAATATATCCCCTGGGGAATGCCCATCATTAGAAAGAATAAACTCTACGTCTATCCCTCCAAAATTTCGCTTTATTCCTTGCAATAATATTACTGTAGGATACACAAGTTGAGTAGAACCAATGGTGCCTTTAGTCACTTTAGAATAAAATTCCAAAGATGGTTGTCCATGCTCTTTCATTGTTACCAATGCTTTGTTACTTGTAATAATTTCAAAAGCAGTATTTGTAAACGCGGCATTACCAAACCAATGGTCTGCATGACTATGTGAATTAATTATCCAACGAACTGGTTGGTCAGTAACCGATTTAATAGCTTTTTTTATTTTGTTACCAATTGATTCGGAAGACCCAGAATCAAAAAGTAGCACCCCTTTTTCCGTAACTACAAAGTGAACATTGGAATTCCAACCTTTGTTTTCAGGAGTAGGTAATCCTTTTGAGGGCGAAACAATGCTATACACGTTTTGAGTAATGGTGGTTACTACAAAATCAGAATTAGCATTTGCAGCGTAAGAACTGTGAGTTACTAGGACAAGCAGACTGAAAATTAGACTGATAATTTTGGTTGTATTTTTTTTATTCATTGATTTCAATTGTTTTTGTTGGGTAACGGTTTGAATAAACCCTCGTTTTAATAGGGTTTATTTTGTGTTAACAATATTTTACTTTTCATTTCTTTCGAAATTTCTTCTCGAGATTTTCCAAGATCACTGATGAACCCATGTTTAACAGCAAACATTAATTCTTTAAAAATTTCTTCTGCTATTTCGGCTAGAGGTACGGTTTCATCTATTAAATATCTTTTTGCATTGGTTTCAAAAAAAATAATAATGTTCAAAAAAGGTATTAATGTTAACTTATTAGAATCAAATTCTTTCTCTCCTCCATACTTCCCTTCATAGACCAAAAATCTATGAAACTTGTCAAGTAAGAACTTAGCAGCTTTGGTATCATTAGTTAATATATAACCTCTAAAATATTCTCTGCCAGACGTCCCATAAACTATTTTAAGTTTCTCGTCCCAATTGTTTATATCAACTTTTAATTCATCAAATTTTTCAATCTCGTCATCTTCATCACCATTACATTCTACATACCAGAAGTTAGATTTAATTCCAAAAGAGGGGTTAAATCCTTGAGCATTATAACCTTGTTGCGTCCATCCCATTTCGTAATTATTGTTAACAATGTTATATAAGTACCAAGGTAACTATATTTCTTAATATCTGGGTATATAGTTACCTTACTAACTATACATTTAGAACAGAAAAGTAATAATCTCCAACAAAAAAGCGAGACAATATTGTCTCGCTTTGGTAAATTTTGTCTTAAAAGTAACCGCGGAGGGATTAACTAAAGTTGATCCCACAAAAGTTTTTAGGAAGATTAAGATTTCCATTATTATCAAAGTAATCGTATAGGGAATCATTACTTTTCAATGCATCTCTATGAATACTTATCTGAGGAGTCAAAATATCATCAGGAGCGTTAGTGAAGTCGACAATGATTTTGTTATTATCGTTTATACTTATGTAATCAGGGATAACGTCTTCATTTTGGGTAGAACCTCCACCTCCAGAAGAATCTGTTCCCGCTTTATCCATCATAAAATCAAATTCATCAAGTTTCATAGCATTTTTTACCCGTATTCTATAAGATCTTTTTTTTGATGCATTTTTATAAAAACTATATGCTTTGGTTTTGTTTGTGGGTATTTCAATGCCTTGTTGGATTGACACTTTAATTGGTTTCCAAACACCATCTTTTTTAAATTCGAAATACAATACTGGGCCACGATATGCTGTGCAAGGAGGACTATCACAAATAATATTAGGAAGATAATGATCATTGTTTGAATTCTGAACAGATCTAGCGCATATTTTTCCCCTCCATTTTTTAATATTGTTAAAAGTAGCCGAGTAACGATATCTCTTCCCTTTTTGACACATATCATCAGAAAGGTTATTGCAGTCATTTGTAAAATTAGAATATGTAAGTGGTTTTTTGTCTAATTTTACAAATTCTGGGTTTCCTAAAAATCCTCCAGCAATAGCACTGGTAAAATTACTGTTTTTGCACGCAATCACAGGACTTGGTGTAGGGTTTTCGAACCCTTTAGTATATTTTTGAACCTGATTCCTTGCCCATCCCTGAGGCTTGGAAGAGGTTTTGCTCAGAACCTGATTCATCTGTAAAAATGCTGGAACTACATCTTCTGGTTTGGATAATGCCCAAAAAATTTCTGCTTCGGATAATTCTTTTCCTGTAATAGCAATAATGTTTTCGAGAACCGAGCAATTAGAACAATTGCTCTCTTCGAGAATAAAAACCTCATCTATATCATGTTTGAAGAATGAAATTTTATTTTCGTTTTCTAGAGTTATCGAAACATTTTGATCCTCCTCAAGAGATTGTCGTATAGTATCTTCTCTCATTACATCGGCTTTTTCACATGAAAGGAAACCAAGTATAACTAACATAAGAATAATATCTATGATTTTAATTGTTTTCATAAGTGTATGATTTTAAAAGTTAATATTTATAAAAATTACCGGTAATACATTTGTTTATTTCCACCATAGTGCTGCAAATCGATGCTTAGACCCTTCGCCATAACCAGTTATTGATTTTAGATCATAGTCTTCTTTACTGTGCTTTTCGAAAGTTTCTAAATATTTTATTGGCCCTTTACCAACAACGTACCTGTATTTCTGTTGCTGCTTTATAAAAATGGCAGTACAATAGTTTTTACCTTTATGAGTATAGGCATTTACAGATATGGGAATCATTCCTTTGTTTTCCATATCGTCTATTGTTGGTTTCAGATTTGATATAGGTAAAGAATATTTCACTTTCCAATTAGAATTTGGTATTTTCTTAAATGAGGCTGTAAATATTTCATCCTCACCATTAGAACTACATGTGATATTCATTGGGACATATCCCTCGTTTTTATAGATGTTCATTTTTTGTTTAAATACGGTAAGGGTTTTATTATGAAAAGCTTTATAGTTTTTAGTATTCGTTTTTTTCATAATAACAGAATACTTAATCTGACTTCTTTTTGTATAGGTATCAATATGTAGTGGTCGGTATCCCTGATCCCAATATTCATCATATACGCTTTGATAGGCAGAAGTTGAAAGATCGTGTCTGGACAACCATTTTTTTGTAGTAGGTTTAAAAATGGCATTGACATATGTTTTTCCGTTAACAGTGTAAAAATCTGCCCACACTACTGCAGAGCCATTTTTATCCATTACCCTTAAAATCCTGTAGTATTCGGCCTCTGGAATACCATGTCTATTTAGATGTATAGGTTTTCCTCTGGTTGCCTCATAAAAGGCATCAAAAACTATATCCTTTATAACTTTATTAGTGATATCCGTTTCTTTATCATTGATGTTTTTCAATATGGTACTATTAACCATAATGATAGCATAATAATCATTTGGAAGTATTGTAAACACAGCTCTATATTGATCTTCAGCTCCATTATGAGAAGGGTAATAGTTTGTACTATCTGCAAATTTATCATCAAAAAGCTGTCCCGAAAATACGATCATATTATCACGGGTTTGTTCTGTGTCGTCTACATAAAGTGAATTTCTGGTAACGGAACCAAAAAATGTATTGGTATGGTAAAAGGTTCTAACAAAATTGGCATAATCCTGTGCAGAAACCATCCAACCTCCTTGCGCATGTGCATGTGAATTATCGATAACTCCTGACGAACCATTTGCCTGATAATTTTTAGCATATTTCATATTATTTGTTGGCTTATAAATAGGTTTCATTTTGGGTGTTACTTTGCTAAAAATATGTTCTCTTATATATTTTTCATAAAGCACTGCATACTCTTTTATCATCTTTTGAGAATGCTTTTTGGGATCATTGATGTGATTATAAGTATTCTGAATATTCTTTACTTTTTGTGGATAGGCTAACGAGGGAATTAACCACACTAAGAGCCCTATATTTGTGTTTTCATACTTTCTTTTAACCCCAACATTTGATTCTTTAAAACCGTAAGACATATTTAAGTAATGGTAAAACCCTTTTTCATAGGCAAGTCCAATTTGCCCTACTTTTTCTATTGTCTCTTTGTTTTTACTGATTCCTGATTTGTGAGTGAGCAGGTTCCGGTAAGAAATTTTTTCAATCCCAGTACCTATAAATTTAGTTTTCCATCGATCAGGAAGTTGGTGAATCATTTTCATATCTAATTGTTCTTGTACCGTTTTAGAAGAATGAATATGACGGCTAAAAATATTTAGCAAGGCTACGGCAGATATGGTTTTAAAAACAGAACCTATTCCTGAGGCAACATCCGTTTTCATAGATAAATTTCCATCTCCTGGCATTTTTGCCCAGCCGCCAGATACTTTGGTTTGAATCCCTTTCTTATTGCCTACAACTAGAGAATATCCTTTTACTTTATTGAATAATTTCTGATGAATTACTTCCTTAAATAAAGCGTCATTGAATACAAAAGGCACTGTTTCAATCTCTTTTGTATCATTATCAAGACACTTGATGGTTTCTGTATTATATGCATTGGCAAATGTGATACATCTGCATAATAGCATTAGTATTAGAGTTATTTTTTTCATTTTATTATATTCTTAAAAGTTCTGATTTAACGAAACTGATTGATAAGTAATTTCTGTTTAGAAAGAAGTCTATCCAATTTTTATTTATGTAGTGTGATAGCTTGGTTATACAGCATTCTAATCTTTAATAAATAGGGATATTCATTATGACTCTGTTGTAACTACACCTTCATTCCACACAATCTTTAATAAATTCAATTAAAGGTGGGGTAATGACCATTTCATTTTTTTCACCAATAGCACCATTAATTTCGGAGTGTGAATAAACACTTCCATCAACTTGAAAAACCGAAATAGAAATATTTTTCAATGCTTCAATAAACTGATTTGCAATTGCTTTTCTCTCAACAGACCCTCTTTTAGCAATGAAGAAATTTGGATAAGAAGCATCATCTATAAGATTATGTATGGGTGAGGCATCTATATATTGAGGTTGATTTACTCCAAACGAGTTAATATATAACCTGTTTTTATATTTGGTATTCATTATTTGTTCTAAAATATCATACCCTTCTGTGTCTATAGAAGCTACTCCTTTAATAACAGAAGATGATACCCCTCGTTTTTCTAAAAAACTTTTATTTGTTCCTGTTAGCGATACCAAATGAGCACCAGCGCTATGCCCCAAAAGCACTATTTTTTCTGAATTCCCGCCATATTGATCAATATTATCATGAATCCATTCTATGGCATCCGCCACATCATTATTGTGGTCAGGATATTTTACTCTGTTTGTATTAAATAATTGATAGGGGAATGGGCTAAGTCTATAATTAAGGCTTATAAAAAGCCAATTTTGTGATTGAAACAAAGATACTTTCTTCTCGATATTATTTTTTTTATCACCTAAACACCAACCACCACCATGAACATAAATGACAATTGGTTTTTTCTTATCTGTCTCTTTAGTATAATAGATATCCAAGCTTAAAAGATTTGGGTCTACCCCATTAATAAACTTGTATTCAATGGTTTTCTCTTTATTTAACAGGTTATCCGTAAAGACGTATTTAAATTTTGAAGATTCATCAAATGTAGTTTCATCATCTTTATTACAAGAACAGAATAACAAACTAACATAAACTAATAGTACAAACATTTTTCTCATAATACTAAATTTTAAAAAGTCACTATTTAATAAAACTGATGAGTATGGATTATTTCAAAAAAAGAAATCTCAACTTCTATATAAATAATGTATGCAAGCTAGTGAATAAGAGGTGTAGTGTATTGTACTCTGGTTACCAAAACCTGTACTGTAGTTACATGTAAGGGAAAGTATAATAAAATAAGGGCGTAAGAGAATTAATTTCTGTACTCTGAAGGGGTTTTTCCGAATTCCTTTCCATATACTCTGGTAAAGTATGCAGGATCTTTAAAACCAGTTTGGTAAGAAATTTCTGCAATGGTTAGTTCTTTTTTACTCAATAACCTCTTAGCTTCATGTAATCGTACACTTCTAATAAGTTTGGTAGGAGACATACCAGTTATGTTTCTAACTTTTCTGAATAAATGTACCCTACTAATATTTAATTGATCAGCTAACTGAGGAACACTAAAATCATCATTATCCATATTTTTATGCACTATCTTAATAACTGATTGTATAAAGGCATCAATGTTTTTATGATTAGAATTTGGGCTAAAATCTCCTTGTTGATATTTTTCTCGTAATTTATTTTGGGTATCAATCAAATGATTTACTCGTATCAACAATTCTTCTCGATCAAATGGTTTAGTAAGGTAAGCATCTGCACCAATTTTTAGCCCTTCCAATTGGTTATCATGACTTGTTTTTGCAGTTAATAGGATAAGAGGGATATGGTTAGTAGCTATATGTTCTCGAATTGCAACCCCGAATTGCAATCCACTCCATTCCGGCATCATTACATCAGAAATAACTAAGTCGGGGATATGTTTCTTGCATAATTGCCAAGCATCACGGCCATTGGTTGCAGTAAGCAATCGGTAGGCCGGCTCTAAACAAAACCTAATATATTCCCTAACCTCATGATGATCCTCGGCAATAAGGATTAAGGATTTAGACATTTCTTCTAAAACCTGAACACTCGTTTTTGCTATAACTTTTGGTTCAGAAGCTATTTTTGTTCCCGGAATCAGTACCTTAAAGCTGCTTCCTTTTCCTTCTTTACTTTTTACGGTAATTTCTCCAGCCATGAGTTCCACCAACTCCTTGGTTAATGCCAACCCTAAACCTATTCCTTTAATTCTTCCTGTTCGTTCTTGGGTAAAAGAATCAAATAGATGGGGTATGAATGCAGAGGATATCCCTATTCCTGTATCACTTACACAAAGTTGAATCATGGGTTGTGGTGTAGCATCTATAAAATCAACAGTTACCATTACATTTCCTCCTTTTTTTGTATACTTAATGGCATTAGATATCAAGTTTGCTGTAATTTTCTGCCATTTATCTTCGTCATAGGAAGCATATAAAATATCTTTGGATGTAGAAAACTGAAGTTGTACTTCATTAGATGCAGCCAGCGAAGAAAAAGATTTTAATATATAACGTTGAAAAGCGATAAAATCTCCAACAGTATTTTGTATTGTTAGTCGATTCTCATTCATTTGAGCAATTTCCAGAATCTGGCTCACCTGTTTTGATAAGTGATTGGTTTGATTTTGTATTTGAGTAAAATGTGTATCAAGTTGATTATTGAGTCGACCAGATAATTTATGTTTCATTTGATCTATGGCCCCCAGTATAACAGTTAAAGGAGTTCTAAACTCGTGTGCAATCTGAGTAAACCATCGTGTTTTCGTTTGTGATAGTTCTTTAAAATGTATTTTTTCGGAAACCGCTATTTTTTTTCGTAATTGCAAACGATATCCTATAAATAGTAATATGACTATACATAATACATATAATGAGTAGCTCAAATTTGTTTGATACCAAGGAGGAATTACCCGAACATGAATTGGGCGATGGGTGCTATGCCAATTATCACTGACATCAAATGCTTCTACGAGTAGCTTGTAGGTACCTTTAGGCACATTAGATATAATAAATACCCCGTTTTTTTGAATAGGCAACCAATCTTTATGATATCCCTCTAGCTGAAACCGATATCGAACATTTTCTGGTTCTTTGTATGTTAGTGCAGAAAATTGATATGTAATACTTTGATCTTTTGATGTAACCCTAATAGGGTTTTCTTTTGAAGTTCCTTCTGAAGGAAAACGAAAAACTTCTAGTGTATCGGATTGATGCCTGGTATAGGACAACCACTTTAAATTAGGTCTAATTGTAGACCGTTGTGTCACTTGATCCGGATGAAAATATTGCAATCCACTGGTACTTCCCATCCAAATATACCCTTTTTCATTCTGAAAAACAGAACTTAATAACATAGAATTATCATACAAACCATCTCTTGTAGTATAGGTGCAATATTTGTTGTTACCCGGCTCAAAAGAGGTAATTCCATTACTGACGGTGCTTAACCAAAGAGTTCCACTTTTATCACTGGTTACATTTAGAATTTTATCATCTGGCATTTGATCATTTCTTATAAAACGTTGAAATTGCTCTCTCTGGGAATTAAAACAATTTAATCCTCCATCTGTTCCTATCCATAGTTTTTCATCATTACTCTGATGAATGGATTGTATCAAATTGGAACTTATACTATAAGGATCGTCTTTGTCATAAAGAAACTGTTGATATATAGGAGATCTGTTTTTATCGAGAGTACTAATATTTGGGATCTTGATAAGCCCTTCGCTCATTGTCCCTATCCATAAGTTATCATCATTATCTATTAGCATATCTATAATACGAAGATCAAGATCAACACCGTTCTTTTTTAGAGAGACTGGAAAATAACTCTGATCTTTTAGATCATAGGCAACCATATAATTCCATTCGGCAATCCATAGCCGTTTATTTTTATCTTCTACGATTCGCCAACAGCTAATAGATGGTAATATTATAGGAATCTTTTCAACAGATTTAGTAATCGTATCTATTTTCAGCACCGATATTATCTTAGCATTTTCAGTAGGAATTGCATAAAGAAAATCATCGCTAGTACAATGCATCGCTATTATTTTGTCTTTGTAGACCAATTGCGGTTGCTCCATAGTTTCTTTTTTCCATACATATAAACCTTCTGAAGTTGCAAACCAAACTTGCTCATTACACTCCACAATTTCTCGAACCCCTCCTAGAGTGGTTCCTAATTTCTCTAAAATTGGATGCCTAAAGGTTTTATGTGGAATAAGCTGAAAAACTCCAAGATTAGTCCCTATCCAGTAATTATCTTCCCTATCCTGAAACATACAATGAGCATTTAACCTATCTGAAAGATTAAATTGTAATAAAGAAGATACTTCAAAGGATTCTTGTAATTGAAGGTCATGAGAAAATCTCCATATCCATTGCCCTCCATTAATCCATATCTGATCAGCTTTATCCTGAAAGATAAATGGTCTGTTATATGTTGTTGGGGCAAATGTGGTTTTAAATGATAAATTCTCTTGACACCAGGTATTCTCTATTTCTTTGAGAAGATATAAAGCATGATCTGCAAAAGCGAGAATACTATCTTTTTGTATCCTGAAAACAGTTGTAACATTTTTATCTTTTAACAATGGTAATTGATATGTGCTGTCTTTTTCTACAATGAATATTCCTTTTGGTGTTGTCAGCAAAGGAGTAGCACCGCTAAACACAGAAATATCCGAGACTCTGTGTTTATACAACTGTTTTAGATCTTTAGATTCAGTATTATAACAAAAAGCACCGCTTGAAGAAGAAATCCAAAGATTTTCCCATTCATCTTTAGCTAATTTATTAATGACAACAATTTCTTTTTCGTTTTTAGATTGAGATAATGGATTGGAAAACAGTTCTAAATACGGATCCATTTGATTTAAGCCATTACCATGAGTACCTAAAAAAAATTGTTTGTTTTTAAGTTGAATGACTGACCTCACCCAATTAGCCCCAAGACTCATAGTATCTCCTGGGCGATAGGTATAGGTTGTAAAATCTTTACCATCAAATCGATTTAATCCGTTCTGTGTGGCACACCAAATGAAACCATCTTGATCCTGAAAAATTTCTGATATCCAGTTATTTGACAAACCATTAAAAATATCATAGTGTCTTACATAGTATGAATTTTGCTCTTGAGAAAAAACTCCTGAACAATGCATCAAAAAAAGCGCACTAAATACTGAAAATATATTGATCCATTTCATTTAGTTTTATTAATTATTAGGTTTATACGATAAACCGGTTAAATGAAGAGAATAACTAACAATAATTAAGCTAATTATTATTTGTTTTTATATACAAAACGATATGATATCAAATCTAGAAACACTTTTCTTAAATTACAAAGGGTAAATACCCCATATTTATGTGCTCTTTGCCAGTTCAAGAAATTGCAACTTATGGCTATGATTATGAAAATAATCGAGTCCAAACTTCTAAAACAAATCCTGATGTTTTATTTTATTGTCTGTATTCAAGTGCTACGAAATGTTCCCAAATACAGTTTGAAAATTAAGTCGGAAGCGAAATTAAGGTATTGACTTTAGCAATAATTGATATAAATGAAACCATGCTCTGTTTTGGAGTATGCTCTAGTTCTTTATTTTCTTCAGAAACCTTGAAGCTTTTGGCTTCAGATTTCTCCAAAAAAAGAACCACATCAATGACGTGGTTTTCTGCTTGTAGTAACCGCGGAGGGATTAACTAAAGTTGATCCCTACAACGCTACGCGTTGAAAATCACAAAAAGAATCACTTCACAATTTTCAAAAAAAGAAGCGAGTCTCATTTTTGAAACTCGCTTCATGATTCACTTTTTTGTGATTCATTCGTGACCGCGGAGGGATTCAAACCCCCAACCCTCAGAGCCGAAATCTGATGCGCTATTCAGTTGCGCCACGCGGCCATTTTCTTATATTAAGATAATTTACTTTTTACTATTGTAGAAATCGTTTTTCCATCTGCTTTTCCTGTCAATGCAGCATTTGCCATCCCCATAACTTTACCCATATCTTTCATTCCCTCTGCACCAGTTTTAGCAATAATATCTACTACTATTTTTTCAACCTCTGCTTCGCCTAATTGCTCTGGCAAAAATTGCTCAATCACTTTTGCTTGTGCCAGTTCGGGATCTGCCAGATCATCACGCCCTTGTTCTGCAAAAATTGCAGCACTATCTTTACGTTGCTTAACTTGTTTTTGCAATAATTTTAATTCCTGATCTTCGGTAAGTTCTTCCTTTACTCCACTCTCTGTCTTAGCTAATAAAATAGCTGACTTTACAGCACGCAATGATGTCAATGCATTAGTATCTTTGGCTTTCATAGCCTCTTTCATTGCAGTCATTACTTTTTGCTCTAAACTCATGATAATCTATTTTTATCTTTGGATTGCGAAGATAAAAAATAAACCGATAATCTAGCAGTAGATTATCGGTTTAGTTTAAATACTATATCTATTTATAAATTCTAGTCGAGTCTACACTGAATCTAAACAAAGTACTAGAATTACGGGTTTATTCCTAATACAATACTATTGCTTTAATTATCATGTAAATTAGTCTACATTATCGTGCAAAAAGGAATTGTTTTTGCGCAATTGTATATCATCATTACTATCGGTTCCCAAAGAAGTTCTTGAGAGTCCAGAATCATCTGGTTTAGAATCCACATCAATCCCTGCTCTTTTATAAGCTGGTTCTTTTTCGATATCTTCAATTTTAGAAGAGCTATTTCTAAATTTATAATTAAATTCTTTCATTTTAGCTCTTCGCTCTGCTGCTCTAGCTTTTAAGGTTTCAGAAATAGGTTGATTAACAGGATCTACATCTTCTGCTTTTTCTGTTTCTGGAGCTGGAGCAACAGTTTTCTTTTCTAAAATGATCTCTTCATCTTCTTCTTCCATAACTTCTGCGGGTTGTGCTTCAGTTAATCGTTTTTCTTCCTCCATATAATCCTCTAAGCTATACTTACGCACTCCTCCGGATGTAGTTTCATCAACAGGAACCACTTCTATTGCGTCATTAACTTCTAAATCAAGAATATCATCACTAAGATCAAAAACAATTGGTTGTTCCTCTTCTTCTATTTTCTGCTCATCGATAGAAGCTGTTGGCATCTGTACAGATTCTTCTTCGTTCCCTCCTACAGGCATATCAAATGCTAGGGCAAACTGATCTTCTTTCTCTTCTTCAGCACTTACTTCTTTTTCATCATTAACTTCTATTTGTTTAATAATATCCTGCGCATTAATAATCACAAAATCATTATCTGAAGAAAATGAATCTACCACTTCGTAGGATACATCAATATTTTTTAGCAGATCTGTTGTCGGTATCAATAAGGCATCCTCATCTACGTCTTCATCTTCAATTAATTCGTGCTTTATAATTGATGGTTCTTCTACTTCTTTTTTCTTTGGTAAAGGAGAACGCATAGGAGTAACATTACCTGTAGACTTAGGAGATAAGTCTTGTATTGCTGAACGTTGTTCGTCCTCTAGAGTATGAATTATTTTTTTTGTTTCTGTATTAACAATTTCATCTTGCTGTTCTACATCAAATCCAGTAGCAATAACAGTTACAGAGATTGCATCTTCTAGAGATTCATCTTCACCAACTCCCATAATGATATTAGCACCATGACCAGCTTCTTGCTGGATATGATCATTAATTTCACCAATCTCATCAATAGTAATCTCTTCTTTACCAGATACAATTAACAGGAGTACATTTTTAGCACCGGTAATTTTATTATCATTAAGCAAAGGAGAATCTAACGCTTTAACAATAGCATCATGAGCACGTTTATTACCTGAGGCATTAGCAGACCCCATAATAGCTGTACCACTATTGCTTAGTACTGTTTTTGCATCTCGTAAATCTATATTTTGTGTATAGTGATGTGTAATTACTTCTGCTATACCTCGAGATGCGGTGGCAAGAACTTCATCTGCTTTAGAAAAACCAGCTTTAAATCCTAAATTACCATAAACTTCTCTTAGTTTATTATTGTTAATAACAACTAAAGAATCTACATGAGCACGAAGTTTTTCTACTCCCAATTGTGCTTGTTCATTACGCATACGGCCTTCAAACTGAAAAGGAATTGTAACAATCCCAACAGTCAAAATATCTAGCTCCTTCGCCATTTTGGCAATAATAGGAGCAGCTCCAGTACCGGTTCCTCCACCCATACCTGCCGTGATAAAAATCATTTTGGTATTGGTATCCAACATTGTTTTTATCTCCTCATAGCTTTCTACTGCTGATTGCTCACCCACTTCTGGGTTTGCTCCTGCACCCAACCCTTCGGTTAGTGAAACTCCTAACTGAATTTTATTAGGAATTGGGCTGTTTTCTAATGCTTGAGCATCCGTATTACAAATGACAAAATCAACCCCTTTGATTCCTTGCTGGAACATGTGATTAATGGCATTACTACCTCCTCCTCCTACTCCAATAACTTTAATTACATTAGATTGATTTTTTGGTAAATCAAACGAAATGTTTTCGAACTCCTCATTTTTACTCATAATTGCTAATTTTCTGGTTCTCCTACTGTATCTTTATATGTTTTCACTGTTCAAAAAAACGAACATTACTTGATCTTCTAACTATTCTGCATTATCCAAGAATTCTTTGAATTTCTCTGTCCACTTCTCTAGAATATTCTTCCTTGGTTTTAGATCAACTCTTGGGTCTTCTTCTTCAATATTAATATCATCATCTATAGCTGTTGTTTCGTGTTTTTGTTTTGATTGAGCACTTGCAACCGCTTCTTTTTTACTTATTTTCTTTTGTTTCTTAATATGTATTAATCCATCCATTACTAATCCTACCGCCGTAGCATACATAGGACTTGTAGTTTCTGAATCGCTATTCCCTGCCAGGTGTTCATTAGGATATCCTATTCGTGTATCCATACCTGTTATATATTCGACAAGCTGCTTAAGGTGATTAAGCTGTGATCCTCCTCCTGTTAATACAATTCCTGCAATTAACTTCTTCTTTGGGGATTCATGTCCGTAATTTTTAATTTCTAAAAAAACCTGCTCTACAATTTCGACCACTCGTGCATGAATAATCTTAGAAAGGTTTTTTAAAGTGATCTCTTTAGGCTCTCTTCCTCTTAGTCCTGGGATTGAAACGATCTCATTATCTTTATTTTCACCTGGCCACGCAGATCCAAATTTTATTTTTAGTAATTCTGCTTGTTTTTCGATAATTGAGCACCCTTCTTTAATATCTTCTGTGATCACATTACCACCGAAGGGAATTACTGCAGTATGACGAATAATTCCATCTTTAAAAATGGCTAAATCTGTAGTACCTCCTCCTATATCAATTAATGCTACTCCTGCTTCTTTTTCTTCCTGACTTAACACTGCATTGGCCGATGCTAATGGTTCTAAAGTGACATCTGATAATTCTAACCCTGAGCTTTTTACACATCGCCCTATATTACGAATTGAAGTCACCTGCCCAACTACTACATGAAAATTAGCTTCTAATCTTCCTCCATACATCCCCACTGGTTCTTTTATTTCAGCTTGCCCGTCTACTTTATATTCCTGAGGTAATACATGTAATATCTCTTCGCCAGGTAACATCACTAATTTATGTACCTGATTGCATAATTTTTCAATATCATCTTCATCTATTACAGCATCTGCATTTGGTCTAGTGATATAATCGCTATGTTGCAAACTACGTATGTGCTGACCTGCTATCCCAACCGTTACATCATTAATTTTTAATCCTGAAACACTTTCTGCTTCCTGAATTGCCTGTTGTATTGACTGAATTGTTTGTGTTATGTTATTGACTACACCACGGTGTACACCCAAACTTTTGGATTTGCCAATTCCCAATACCTCCATCTTTCCGTACTCATTATATTTCCCTACCATGGCAACAATCTTAGTTGTTCCTATGTCTAGTCCTACCGCTATTTCATTTACTTCTCTTTCCATATTGGTATTATTTTATTGTACACACCACTTGATTACTAAATTGCAAACTGACTTTTTTATATTTTTCAAGACTTTTATCTCTTAATGCTTTTTGATAAAATGCCTTAAAGTTTTTAATCTTATTCTCTAAATTTTCTATTTTCCCAAAAACCAATTTAAACGAGTACACTCGTAACTCTAGTTCATAATTTCCTTCAACATTAAGATAAACCCCTACAACATGTTTTTTTAAAAATTCATCTTCCTGAATTTTTTTTAATAAAGGAAAAACTTGAATAACTTCTCGTTCTGATACATTATGTACTATTGGCACATGTGCCGAATAACTATCAGACAAAGGCATCGTATTTCCCGTAACATCAACATAAAAAGGAGTAACCGCATTAACCCTAGCAATTGGGGTGCGTTGCTTGATTCTCGCCCTAAGTTCTCCATTTACAGTAAGATACACATCAGAATGCTCAATCATTTTATGCGCATCGAGCTTTTGCTCTACAGTATTCAAAACTAAAATTTCTTTACCCACGTTCGTAACTCTACCTTGATTTTGTATTAACAATTTATTAACCGTTACTTCATTCACGTAAGGATCTTGTTCTTCAACAAATTCTATAAGTACTTCATTAATCTTTCGTTGCTCATTACGCTTACTGGCAAAAGCAAAAAGAACTACCATTAAAATGAGCAGACCGCTAAATTTTAAATATGTCAACATCCTTCTTTTCATACTAACAAAGCTTCCTTTATACGATATACTTCTTCTCCAATATCTCCTGCTCCAATAGTTAACACTACTTCGGCATTACTATCTACTATTGCTTCTACCAAATTATCTTTTTGTATCAGTTTTTTATCTTTAGCATCTACCATATTTAACAACCAATCCGAGGTTATACCTGCTATAGGTAATTCTCTCGCCGGATAGATATCCAAAAGCAGTAATTGGTCAAATTGACTAAGACTTTGTGCAAAATCTGAAGCAAAATCCCTTGTTCTGCTATATAAATGTGGTTGAAAAACAGCTAGTATCTTTTTCCCAGGATGCATCTCTCTTACCGCCTGATGCAGCGCATTAATCTCTGTGGGGTGATGCGCATAATCATCTACATACACCAGATCATCTGTTTTAATCTGGTAACTAAATCTTCTTTGTACCCCTTTAAAAGAAAATAAAGCCTTTGCCAAAGGTCCGGTCGGGGAGCCGTAAAGCATCGCTATGGCAAAGGCTGTAATAGCATTTAACAAGTTGTGTCTACCTGGCAGGTCTAAATGCAAATCTGTAATACGTTCATGTGGTGTTTTTAAATCAAAAACATATGTCCCATTATCTATTTTTATATTTTGAGCGCAATAATCTGAATCATCTTCTATCCCAAAAGTGATGCCCGAAAGAGGTAATCCATTACGAACCAAAAGATGATCCTTTGCTCTTGAAGAAAATTCGACAAAAGATTCTTCTAATGCATTGGCTTTTTCATAAATATCCAGATGATCTGCATCCATCGAAGTAATTCCTGCTATATCTGGATATAATTGTAAAAATGATCTATCAAATTCATCAGCTTCTACTACAACTACTTCATTTCCTTCTAACACAAGGTTAGAATTATAATTTTCACTTATCCCTCCCAAAAAAGCAGTCACTTTTGCTCCACTTTCTTTAAGCAAATGTGCAAGAATTGCAGTGGTCGTGGTCTTACCATGTGTTCCTGCTACCGCAAGTGTGTATACATCTTTTGTAATAATCCCTAAAACTTCTGCTCTCTTCTTGATCAAAAACCCATTGTTCTGCACATACACATATTCTTTATGATCTTTTGGAATAGCAGGAGTATATACGATTAACGTATTCTCAGTATTCAAAAATGCCTTAGGAATACTATCAACGTTATCTTCAAAATGAATCGGAATTTCTAATGCTATTAAATCAGAAGTAATTTGACTAGGAGTCCTATCATATCCCGCCACATTTTTGCCTAGGAATTTAAAATATCTGGCAAGAGCACTCATACCGATACCACCGATACCGATAAAATATATATTCTGTATGTTCTCTAAACCTTTGTTCATTATATACTTCTAATTTCTTGCTGCTTTATTTTGCATTAATTTTTCAATCTCATCTACTATATCTGAGGTAGCATTGGGCAACGCCAATTTTTTTATTCCTTCAGAAAGTTTTATTTGCACATCTTCAGAATCCAATAATTCTAAAATGGTATCCTGAAACTTCTTATCTAATTCATTCTCCTTTAACATTACAGCTCCGCCTTTATCTACAATTGCCTTAGCATTTTTAGTTTGGTGATCTTCGGCTACATTTGGCGAAGGGATAAACAATGTTGGTTTAGCGACAATACATAGTTCTGAAACCGAACTTGCACCTGCTCTTGATATAATAACATCTGCAGCTGCATATGCCAAATCCATGGTATCCAAAAACTCATGCACTTGCACATCTTTTTGATCAGTATATCCTTTATAATCTGAATAATATAGTTTACCACACTGCCAGAGTAACTGTACCTCTTTTCCTGCAAAAAAACCAAGTTCTTTTTCGATTAATTGATTAATTCTTCTTGCCCCTAGACTCCCACCAATAATCAAAACCGTTTTCTTTTCCGGATCAAGATTATATTTTACAATTGCCTGACCTCTCTTTTCTTTGGTTTTTAGTAAATCCTGACGGACAGGATTTCCTGTTTTTATGATTTTACTTTTCGGAAAAAACTTTTCCATATTGTCATAAGCAACACAAATCTTATGCGCTCCTTTCGATAACCATTTATTGGTAATTCCTGGAAACGAATTTTGCTCTTGAAGCACCGTTGGAATCTTTTTTGAATTTGCCATTTTTAATAATGGTCCGCTTGCAAATCCTCCGGTTCCTATAACTATATCAGGGTTAATTTTTTTTATGATTTTTCTGGATCTCCACAGACTACTTAACAGCTTTATAGGAAATAACAAATTACTCCACGTTAATTTTCTCTGAATACCACTAATCCACAATCCCACAATTTCATATCCAGCTTGTGGCACTTTTTGCATCTCCATGCGATCCTTTGCTCCTACAAACAAAATAGAAGCATCTGGATATCTATCCATTATTTCATTAGCAATAGCTATTGCAGGATAAATATGTCCTCCTGTGCCTCCTCCTGATAATATGACTCTTAGCTTTTTGCTCATAAAACTTCACTCAAAACCTCTAAAGGGTTTTCTTCTTTTTCTTTTATTCGTTCTTCTTCTATACTAGTTTCTCTTTTACTACTTACACTTAATACAATACCAATTGCCAGGCAAGTCATCCATATTGATGTTCCACCACTACTAATAAGTGGGAGTGTTTGTCCTGTTACAGGAAATAACTCTACAGCAACAGCCATATTTATAAATGCTTGAAAAACAATAGGCAGTCCAACCCCCATAACCAACAACTTACCAAAAACATCTGCGCTTTTATGAGCTACAATCACTAATCTGAGCAACAACAATATGTATAATAACATTAGAAAAACTCCTCCAACAAAACCCCATTCTTCAATAATAATTGCATAAATAAAATCTGATGATGATTGTGGCAAAAAGTTCCTCTGTACACTTTTACCAGGGCCAGTACCAATTACTCCTCCTCTGGCAATTGCAATTTTTGCGCGTTCTATCTGATAATCTTCTTGTGTATCTTTATCATCGGCAAAGTTTTCTATTCTACTCACCCAGGTATCTACTCTGTTTGGAAAAACTCCCGGAAATGCTTTTGCAAACAAAATGAAAAAAGTAAGTATCAAAAATCCAGTCCCCAAGATCACCGAAATATATTTTAGCGGGTATCCCCCCAGAAATACTAAAACAATAACCATAGAAAATATGATCGCCGCAGTAGAAAAATTAGCAGGCAGAATCAACATTAATACCAAAAACACAGGTAGCCACAATGGCAATAATGTTTCTTTAAAAGTAACGGCTTTATCTTTAATTTTTGAAAGATATCTAGCTACATAAGCCATTAAAACTACCGCTGCTAGAGTAGAAGGCTGAAAACCTACACCAACAAATGGCAAACGAATCCATCTGCTTGCGTTCGTCCCTCCACCCGTCGTATTCTGTGCCAATGTGATTAATAATAATATAATCACCATTGGTATCATAATAATAGAAAGTCCTTTAAAATAATGGTGAGGTATCTTATGTACACCATACATGATCAAAAAACCTAAAACGAGATGTGCAAAATGTTTAACCAAAAAACTAAAAGTATCTCCATCACCTCCATACAAATATGCCAAATTACTACTAGCACTATATACGGGTAAAAACGAAAACAATGCCAACAAAGCTGCTACCGCCCAGATCGCCTTATCCCCTTTTATATTTGCTAATACTTTAGTCATTCTTACTATTAATTTCTTGTGTTTTTTATTACAATTCTCTTACTGCTTCTTTAAATTGCCTTCCTCTTTCTTCGTAGTTTTTAAATAAATCAAAACTTGCACATGCTGGAGACAACAGTACGTTTTCGTTTCTCTCAGCTATTTTATATGCTATATTTACAGCTTCTTTCATTGATTGTGTTTCCACAATATTATCAACACAATTTCCAAATGCATTAATAATCTTGGAGTTATCTACTCCTAAACAAATAATAGCTTTTACTTTTTCATTAACCAGCGAATACAATTCTGTGTAGTCATTTCCTTTATCTACTCCACCAACAATCCAAACAGTTGCTGATTTCATAGCGTCTAAAGCATAAAACGTAGCATTTACATTTGTCGCCTTAGAATCATTAATGTATTGTACATTATTAATTTTCAATACGCTTTCTAGTCTATGCTCTACTCCATGAAAGTTTTCCAGGCATTCTCTAATGGTTGCTTTTCTAATTTTTAACAATTGTGATACTGTAGCGGCGGCCATAGCGTTTTTCACATTGTGATTTCCTTTTAATGCTAAATTTGTTGTTGGCATGATTACTTTGTTGTTATCTATTATTATTGTTATGTTTTCTTCTTCTAAATACGCTCCATTTTCTACCTTTTTGGTCAATGAAAAAGGCAACAATCTTGAACGAACGGGATGTTGTTTTAAATATTCTGTTATTACTGTATCGTCTGCATCATAGATGAAATAATCATTTTCATTTTGATTCATTGCAATTCTGAATTTTGACGCTATATAGTTCTCAAATTGGTGTTCATATCGATCCAAATGATCCGGAGTAATATTAGTAAGAACAGCAATATGCGGAGCAAAATCCTCTATTCCATCTAGCTGAAAACTACTTAGCTCAAGCACATAAAAAGGAGCATCATTTTCTGCTACTTGTTTTGCAAAACTATCTCCTATATTACCAGCCATATTAACTTCTAAACCACCATGCTGAAGCACATAATGTGTAAGCATTGTAGTTGTAGTTTTTCCATTACTCCCGGTAATACCCACAATCTGAGCGGCTGTGTACTTTACAGCGAATTCTATCTCAGACACTACACGAATTCCTTTTTCATGTAGTTTCGCTATTAATGCTACTTTATCAGGAATTCCGGGGCTTTTCATAACGATATCTGCATTCAGAATTTTAACTTCTGTATGCTGTTGTTCTTCCCATTCAATTTCAAAATTTCTAAGAACTTCTTTATATTGATCTGTAATTGTTCCCTTATCTGAAACAAAGACATCGAATCCTTCTTTTTTACCCAGAATAGCAGTTCCTACTCCACTTTCTCCTGCTCCTAAAACGACAAGTCGTTTTTTTATTTTTGAATTACGATTCACGATTTACGATTTCTCATTGTTTTGATTGAAGCAACAACTATTGATAATAACTCGTCAGCTTCTTTTAACAATCTTTTTATTCCCTGATGTTCTTTTTCAGATATTTCTAAAAAGATTTCCAAAAAATACATACTCTCATCAGCCTCTTCTTCAACTATTTTCAATTTGTTTATGAAATCAGCATTTGATTTTGCCCGACAAGCCGCTCTATAATTTGCCCCAACAGAACTAGAACACCTAATTAATTGTCTACAATAGGCATCATATTCTCTTGTTACAGGAAACTTTCTACATAAATTCCAACAATCAATTGCAAATGCTTTTGTTCTATTTTTTAATACTTCTTTCATAAATCGTTAATCCAAAATCGCATATCTTCAATCTACTTATCTCACTTTAAGCGTGATCACTGCTATGATCGCCAAAAAAATGCCGACAATCCAAAATCTAGTAACAATCTTACTTTCATGAATCCCCTTTTTTTGATAGTGATGGTGCAATGGGGACATTAGAAAAATTCTTCTTCCTTCTCCATGCCTCTTTTTGGTATATTTAAACCAACTCACCTGCATCATTACTGATACGGTTTCAATAAAAAAGATGCCACATACAACTGGTATCAAAAACTCTTTACGTATTGCGATTGCTATTACTGCTATTATCCCTCCTATAGTAAGGCTGCCTGTATCCCCCATAAACACTTGAGCCGGATACGTATTATACCATAGAAACCCTACTAATGCCCCTGCAAATGCAGTAATATAGATGGTCATTTCTCCAGAATTTGGGATATACATCACATTGAGATAATCTGAAAAAATAATATTACCCGACACCCATGCAAAAAGAGCTAATGTTAATACCATTATTGCAGATGAACCTGCTGCAAGACCATCAATCCCATCTGTGAGATTCGCTCCATTTGATACCGCTGTAACAATAAAAATAACAATAGGTATAAAAATTAACCAAGCATATTTTTCCATTTCGGGACTAATCCATGTTATCAAATCTGAATAGTCAAACTCATTGTTCTTAAAAAAAGGTATCGTAGTTTTTGTAGATTTTATAGCCGGATTAAAATCTGACACCTCTTCTCCTGCATTTACAATTTGCTCTGTTTCTGATTTTACTTTTTCTTCTTTGATAGTAATATCATTATGAAAGTACATTGTACATCCTACAATAAGTCCAAGTCCGACTTGTCCTATTATCTTGAATTTTCCTGCCAGTCCTTCTTTATCTTTTCTTTTTATTTTTAGGTAATCATCTGTAAAACCTATAACCCCCATCCACAATGTGGTAATGATCAATAAGATCACATATATATTATCCAGTTTAGCAAACAACAATACAGGAACCAGAGTTGCCAAAATAATAATGATTCCTCCCATGGTTGGCGTACCAGCTTTTTCAGCCTGACCATCAAGACCAAGTTCGCGAATACTTTCTCCCATCTGTTTCTTTCTAAGAAAATTTATGATTCGTTTACCATAAATTGTAGAGATCAATAGCGATAAAATAATTGCCATTGCTGCCCTAAAAGTGATAAACTGAAACAACGTCGCCCCGGGGAACTGGTATTCGCTTTCCAAATATTCGAATAGATAGTATAGCATAGGTTACTACCTTTTACTCTTTTTTAAGAGAGCAAAGGATTTATTTATTTAGTTTCTTTAGTTCTTGTTTGACAATTTCAAAATCATTAAAATCAGTCCGCTCTCCATTAATTTCCTGATAGGTTTCATGCCCTTTACCCGCAATTAGAATGATATCATCTTTATTCGCTAATTGGCATGCTGTTTTAATAGCTTGTTTTCTATCTGTAATTGCCAGTGTTTTTTTATAATCCTGAGGTTCTACTCCTTTCTCAATATCTTCTATAATTTGATCTGGATTTTCTGTTCTGGGATTATCACTCGTAAAAATTGTTTTATTACTAAGTTTTGCTGCAATGTTCCCCATCACAGGACGTTTCATTTTATCCCTATCTCCACCACATCCTACAACTGTAATCAGTGTTTCATTATTGGTTCGAATATCATTAATGGTCTCTAACACATTTTTCAATGCATCAGGTGTATGTGCATAATCAACTATTGCAGTAATTTTTTTATCAGAGATCAAATATTGAAACCTACCGCTTACACTTTGCAAATCACTTAGCAGTTGAAGAGTCTCTAAGGTTTCGAGCCCTAATAATTCGGCTGTACCAAAAATTGCCAGTAGATTATACGCATTAAAGCTACCTATTAGTTTTGCCCAAACTTCATGGTCATTTAACTTTAGCAATAATCCTTCTAGACTACTCTCTAAAATTTGACCTCTATAGTCTGCATAGGATTTTAGGGCATAGCTATGTTGTTTTGCTTTAGTATTTTGAACCATAAAACTTCCGTTCTTATCATCCTTATTTACTAGTGCAAATGCTTTTGATGGTAGATTATCAAAAAACACTTTCTTTACATCACGATATTCTTTGAATGTATTATGGTAATCTAAATGATCATGAGATAGGTTTGTAAAAACCCCTCCAGCAAACTCTAATCCTTCAGTACGTTTTTGGTGTATTCCATGGGAGCTAACCTCCATAAAACAGTATTCTACTCCTGCAATATTCATTTCATTGAGGTAGTAGTTGATAGCTAAAGAATCCGGAGTAGTATGTGTCGCATTATACACTTTGGTATCTACTACAACTTTTACTGTAGACAACAACCCCACTTTAAATCCAGCTTTCTTAAAAAGTTGATATAGTAAAGTTGCTATCGTTGTTTTACCATTGGTACCAGTCACCCCAACTAATTTTAAATTTCCCGAAGGAGAATCATAATAATTAGATGCCATGATTGCCAATGCAGATTGTGTATCTTCAACCTCTACATAGGTTACACCACTAACTACAATACTTGGTGCCTTTTCGCAGATCACAACCAAGGCTCCCTGATCAACAGCTTTTCCTATATAATCATGACCATCAGAAATAGAACCCCTGATAGCTACGAACACATCATCCTGTTCAACTTTCCTTGAGTCGAATTCAATCTTATTAACGCTCATTGTTGTATTACCAACTACGGCGTTAATCGCTACCTTATATAGAATGTCTTTTAACTCTATCACGATAATTCTAATCTCACTGTTTGGTTTATCTTCACTTTAGTTCCTGGCTTTATAGATTGTTTTTTCACTCTTCCCGATCCTTTTAATTCGACTTTCAGCCCCATATTTTCTAAAAGAGAGATTACATCCATTGCCGGCATACCAGTTACATTAGGCATTATAGTTTTGTATTTTTGAGCATTCTGATAATACTTTTCATAACTATTAACCACTGAATTACTCTCTACAACAGCATAAGACACCTCATCAATCACTGGTATATCATTATATATTTTTGTGGCAATGGTTTTAAAGACTGGAGCAGCAACCTCGCTACCATAATATCCTTTTTTCTTATTTGGTTTATGAATCACTACAATACAAGAGTATATAGGTTTATCAGAAGGAAAATAGCCAGCAAAAGATGATATATATTCACGTTCTTTATCTCTTCCGTAATTCCCCCAACATGTACCTGTCTTGCCTGCAATACCAAAATTCTCAGTACGAATATTGTCTGCTGTTCCTCTCTTAACCACATTTTCCATCATCTCCTGAACAATTTTTGCGGTTTCTTTAGAACATATTGTTGGATTAAGAATTTCTTTATCAAATCGCTCTCTGGTTTTATCCCAAGTTTTCACTTCTTTAATAAATCTGGGCTTTACCATTTCGCCATCATTAGCGATTGCGTTATAAAAAACTAATGTTTGTAATGGAGTAATTGCAACACCATAACCATGTGCCATCCATGGCAATGTAGTCCCATACCAATCTTTATCTCCTGGATAAGGGATTTTAGGCTTCCCTTCTCCTTTAATTGCCAATCCAAGTGTTTCTCCAAGCCCCATATTAATTAACCGATCTACAAATTTTCTCGGATTATCTTTATAGTTTTCATTAATCATTTTAGCGAAAGCAGTATTCGATGATAACTCAAATGCTTTTGCTACAGATATTTTTCCGTATCCTCCCCATTTTGAATCTTTCACAATTCTATCATAAAATTTTACACGACCATTTTCTGTATCTACTACATAACTTGAATCAATTACTCTATCCTCTAAAGCTGCAACCATTGTCATCAATTTAAATGTAGACCCCGGTTCATGAGATTCTCCAACAGCATAATTTAGTTTTTCATAATATTTTCCTGCATTAGTACGTCCTAGATTAGAGATGGCTTTTATTTCTCCCGTTTTAGTTTCCATAACGACTACAGTACCATGCTCTGCTTCAAATATTTCAAGTTGAGCTAGTAATGCGTGATGCGCTATATCTTGTATATTTACATCAATGGTAGAAACAACATCATACCCATCTTGCGGCTCTACTTCATTTGCATCCCCTATGGGTTTCCATTGATTCTTTGCTATCTTTTGTTTTTTTCGTTTTCCTTCTTTCCCTCTTAAAAATGGCCCATAAGCTCCTTCTAAACCTACTCTGGTATAATACCCTTGCTCATCTCTTCTTTCATACCCTACAGTACGTTCAGCTATCTTTCCTATAGGATGCTCTCTTACTGTGCGTTGTTCTACTATTAACCCTCCTCGATTGGCTCCAAATTCGAACAAAGGAAACTTTTTGACCCTCATATACTGAGAATACCCTAAATTTCTTCGTAGCAACAAGTATCTATTCTTATTAGCTCTTGCTGTTCTTATAATCTTATCATAATATGAAACTGGTTTCCCAAATTCTTTGGATAATGCTGTACAAAGTGGCTTAATATGCGCTCTAAAATCTTTATCATTTACTGCCAGTGCATCAAATCGTATATCATATTTAGGGACAGATGTTGCCAAAAGGTTCCCTTTGCTATCATACAAATTACCTCGATTTGCAGGTATATCAAAAGTTTTAAAAACTCGCTCCTGAGCTTTCTGGCGATACATATCTCCTTCTACAAACTGTATATTCACTAACTTGGCCAATACTGCTATTGCAAAGACGAACATACACGCTGCTATGAAATACAACCGGTTTAATATGTTTTTTTCTTTTATTGCCAACAGTTTAGTTTTTTACTATTATTTTTCTAGGAGGTCTTTCAGGACGTTTTAATCCTTTTTGTGTCATCTTTTTTATTATTGATGACTCCATCTTCAATCTCATTAATTCGGTCTTTCCATCTACAAAATGTGTTCTTAACTCTCTAACTTCATTATTCAATCTAGCAATCTCATGCACTTTACTCTCTGCATTATGAGAACTTGCAATCATTATTATTGCCAAAAAAGAAAGAAACAATAACATCCTCCAATTCTTCATTGCATCATCTGCAATAAGAAACTTACCTTTTAATATGTCATAAATTGTTTGCTTCAAATTCTTTCAGCTATTCTCAGTTTTGCACTTCGTGCCCTATTATTTTCCTTAATTTCTTCTTCTCCCGGAACTATCAATCCTCCTACTTTTTTAAAAGGCACCGATACATTCCCATACAGATCTTTTTCTGGCTCTCCTTCAAACATCCCGCCACGTATAAATCTCTTTACCAATCTATCTTCTAGAGAATGATACGAAATCAAACTAACCCTTCCTTTAGGGTCCAAAAGCTCTGTTGTTTGTATTAAAAATTCCTTAAGAGCTTCAATCTCTTGATTTACTTCGATTCTAATCGCTTGATATATCTGAGCTAGTATTTTATGTTCTTTATGCTTTGGCAAAAACGGCTTTAGAACTTCTTTTAGCTCTACGCTGGTTTTTAAGTTCCCTTCTTTTCTAGCTCCAACTATTGCTCTTGCTAACTTAGGAGCATTTCGCAATTCTCCATATTGTAGAAACATTACTCTTAGGTCAGATTCATCATATTCATTGATTACATGATAAGCTGATATTTCTCCACTTTGATTCATCCTCATATCCAGATCTGCTTCAAACCTAGTAGAAAAGCCCCTATCTGCTACATCAAATTGATGTGAAGAAACCCCAAAATCCCCCAAAATCCCATCTACTTTTTTAACTCCGTAGAATCGAAGGAATCGTTTAATGAATCTAAAGTTTTCATTTATTAAAGTAAATCGATCATCATCAATTGCATTTCCCAAAGCATCCTGATCCTGATCAAAAGCAAATAATTTCCCTTCTGGTCCTAATCGTTTCAGAATTTCACTAGAATGACCTCCTCCCCCAAATGTCACATCGACATAGATTCCATTTGGCTTTACCGCCAGACCATCTACAGTTTCTTTAAGTAAAACCGGGTTATGATATTCCATCTCTTCCATCTCTTCTTTTCTAGTTTCTAATAGCTTAAACAAAAGTTAAACGTCTACTACTCTTTATTAGAATAAGCGTTTTAACCTCTATTAATCATTATCTATTTCGTCATCAAACCCCATTACTTCTTCTGCCAAATCTGCAAAATCTACAGCTGCATCATCAATTGCCTTTTCATATTGATCTTTGTCCCAAATCTCTATAATATTCACAGCAGATGACAACACTAAGTCTTTAGTAATTCCAGCAAAATCAACTAGATCTTTTGGAATCAAAAGACGACCAGCTGCATCAATTTCTACTACTTTTACACCTGCAGTAAACTTTCTGATAAAATCATTGTTTTTCTTTTTAAAGCGGTTGAGTTTATTCATTTTTTGCATTAAAAGATTCCACTCTTCCATCGGATACAACTCCAAACAAGATTGAAAAACGGCTCTTTTTAATACAAATCCATCTTGTAACACAGGCGAGAGTTGCTTCTTAAAAGCCACAGGCATCATTAGACGTCCCTTAGCGTCTGCCTTACACTCGTATGTACCGATTAGATTTACCACTTTTACTTCCCTAAACGTTTAATTAGTCAAATATATTGAAAAAATTACCACTTTTTACCACAATTTACCACATTGTTAATAAGTTGTCTTCTAAACAGTAAACTCGTAACGGCCAAAAACTTTAAGATTTTGTTTATCAGCACACTACGGAAACACTTGTAAATTCTTGCTCTGACCTAATTTGAGATAGAAATAATCGATCTAAAAAAAAAATATAAAAATTCATTCTGTAGTATTAATAAAAAAACCCAAAACTAATTATGAAAATGCTATATTTGCTTTTAATTCTTGTAAGAAGTATTAATGAAGCACGAATTAAAAAAAGACGGAAAATTTAGTTATCTAGATTTAGGAAAAGGCACACCAATCATTATTTTACATGGACTGATGGGTGGTTTGAGTAATTTTGAAGGTGTTGGTTCTTACTTCCCTGAACATGGGTATAAGGTACTGATTCCAGAACTCCCTGTATACACTTTACCTTTGCTAAAAACAAAAGTTAGTACTTATGCCAGGTACCTTAAAGATTTTATAGACCACTTAGGATATGGTGATAAAGAAGTTATACTTTTAGGGAACTCTCTAGGAGGACATATTGCTCTTTTATGCACCAAAATGTTTCCTGAAAAAGTAAAAGGTCTGATTATAACCGGAAGTTCTGGCCTTTATGAAAGTGCCATGGGTGAAAGCTACCCTAAACGAGGTGATTATGAATATATCAAAGCTAAAGCTGAAAATGTATTTTATGATGCCGAAATTGCTACCAAAGAAATTGTAGATGAAGTATACGCTACTGTTAATGATCGAAATAAGTTAATCAGAACTCTTGCTATTGCCAAGAGCGCTATTCGACATAACATGGCAAAAGACTTACCAAAAATGAATACTCCAACTTGTATTATTTGGGGAAAAAATGACAATGTCACCCCTCCAGAAGTTGCAGATGATTTTAATCGTTTATTACCTGACTCTGACTTGTATTGGATTGACAAATGTGGTCATGCTGCTATGATGGAACATCCAGAAGAATTTAACCAATTACTATACAATTGGTTACAAGAACGTAACTTCTAATCATAATTGATACAATGAAGATTAGTAGCGCTGAATTTGTAATGAGCAATAGTGATGTTGCTAAATGCCCTAAGGACAAACTCCCTGAATATGCATTTATAGGCAGATCTAATGTTGGCAAATCCTCATTGATCAATATGCTTACCAGCCGGAAGAGCCTTGCTAAAACCTCTGGAAGACCAGGAAAAACACAACTAATTAATCATTTTATCATTAATAAAACTTGGTTTTTAGTTGATTTACCAGGGTATGGATATGCCAGAGTATCAAAATCTTCAAAAAAAGTATTTCAGAAATTTATTACGGCGTACTTCTCAAAACGAGTACAATTAGTTAATGCCTTTGTATTAGTAGATTGTCGTCATGAACCACAAAAAATAGATCTTGAGTTTATGCAATGGCTGGGTGAAAATCAAATACCATTTTCTATTATTTTCACAAAAGCTGATAAGCTTTCAAAAAATAAGTTACCCAATCAAATAAGTGCGTATACTGAAGAAATGCTCAAATACTGGGAAGAAATGCCTAATTATTTTATCACCTCATCTTCTTCTGGGTTGGGGAAAGAAGATGTACTTAACTACATAGCAGAAATTAATTCGCAGCTAAAAAAATCTTAGCTTATTTTCTTTTTTAAAGATTCTATTAATTCCTCTACAGAATTTAAAGACGATAACTTTTCAGAATCAAATAATAAATCAATATTTTCTCCATGTTTTTGAAAAATGATTGGAAAAATAAGATTTTTGCGTTCTAGGCTTGAAATCGTGCCTAAAAACTCATCTTTATACATAAACACGAATTCATGATCAGAATTTTCTCTAAAATCTTTCCATACTTTTTTTTCTGAAAAATTACCATGAGTAAGACTACAAAGGTCACATGAATATGTAGTCGGACTCATAGTTTTATGAAAAATATCAAGATACTTATTCCAAATATCTGACTTGGCATTATACACAAAAAACAAAGTTTTTTTCAACGTTTCGATTTTGGACATTTAGTCAACAAAGTTGATGAAACATTTCAAAAAAAAACAAATCATTATTTTTGCTTAAGCTCTAGTTTTTCAGCAAAGTAATCACAAAAATCTTTCATAGTTGCCGACATTTTTTCGTCTTGGGTAGCTCGATAAAAAGTATCGCTCATAGCGACTAATGTTTGATGAAAAAAGATCTTCATTTCGTCTACGGGCATATCTTTGGTCCATAAATCAATACGAAGACTTTCTTTATTCTCGCTATTCCATACAGATAGCAGCATTGCTTTGGTCTCTTCGTTCTCTACACCTCCATCTTGTGCTGTCCACTTTAATTTTTCTGGAATTCTATTTTCATCTAACTCTATATCTATTTTTATTTCTGATTTATGATTGTTCGCCATTATTTTTTGGGTTTATATTTTGATCTGTTAAAAATCGTTTCGGCATCTGCCACTATTAATTGCCGCAAAGATACATTGTTATTTTTCATATACGAAGTTACAATCCTCCATCCTATAAATTGCCCTATTCTATCTGGCGCTTCTTTATCAATTTCTTCTAAATAAAATTTTGAAAAAGGCCCAGGGTATAAAAATCTAGGCATAAGAGTACTATCTGTACTATATAATAATTGGCGATCTATGAAATACCTCCAGATTTGTTCTTCATTAGCTTTTGCCCAGGCATACTGTTCTTCGGTATATCCTATTTTTCTGGCATCGCTAAAACCGGGTAAAAGCAAATTTTTTAGATACAGTTCTTTTCCAAAGGATACAAGATTACCCAAAAATGTTCTATCTCTGATCGGTCCTATCTGATTTTTGGCATACATAGAAGCTACATCTGGCACTATATATTGCCTATCAAAATGCTGTCTTAAATATTTTTGAATTCCTTCATAGAAATGATGATCCTTACCTAAATAGGTATCCAATGAAATAATAAGTAATCCTTTTGAAAGTACCACCTTATTATGATAATCTACATCATTGGTAATTGTAACCACTCTAGGTTCTTTAATTTCTGGGAAATAATATTTAATACGCTGAAAAAGTGAATGCAATTCATTTTCCTCTGAAGAAAAATCAGAAAAAGTTTTTTCTACTTCTTTGTTCACTTCTTGCTGTATTGTATCTCGAGATCTTTTGACCCACACACTATCCGCATACTTTTCTGAAAATAAAAAAGGATATTCTTTTTTAAGATCAGGTAAGTTTTCTTGCGTTACTTCAGCAAATAATCGATCAAAACGTTCAATTTTAATCTCTACCGGGATTTCAGCAACTTCTTTATCTACTTTACTTTCGCTTGAGCAAGAAAATAATACACAAAAAACAATGGCAAACTTTAAATACTTAATACTATTCATTCCAAAATTATAATATCTCTCTAAATAATTTCTACTATTCCAAAACGCCATCTTTTTTTATTAATTTTATATTCGCAAAGGTAAGATATCAAATTACCACAGGCAAAGATCGAAATACGAAGTATAAAATTGAAATAATTTTAGTATTCAGATTTAAATTAACATTAACAAACAACAGAGAATGCAAACAGAAAAAGTAATTGATCATATTGTAAACTGGTTAAAAGAGTATGCTACTAATGCTAACATAGAAGGTTTTGTTATTGGTGTAAGCGGAGGAATTGATAGTGCTGTTACTTCTTCTTTATGCGCAAAAACAGGATTAAAAACACTTTGTGTAGAAATGCCCATTCATCAAGCACAGAGTCAGGTAACCAGAGCACAAGAGCACATTGCTTATTTAAAAGAAAAGTTTCCTAATGTTTCTGACACTAGAGTTGATCTAACTCCTGTTTTTGAAGAATTTAAATCTGTTGTTCCTGAAACAACTCCTAGTGCACAGCTTGATCTGTCATTAGCAAATACCAGAGCACGATTAAGAATGTCTACATTATATTACTTCGCTGGTTTATACAAATATCTAGTTGCAGGAACAGGTAATAAAGTTGAAGATTTTGGAGTTGGTTTTTACACCAAATATGGAGATGGCGGGGTGGATTTAAGTCCAATTGCAAATTTGTTAAAAAGTGAAGTCTACACAATAGGAGAAGCTCTAGGAGTTCCAAATTCTATACAAATTGCCTCTCCAACCGATGGTTTATTTGGGGATAGCAGAAGTGATGAAGATCAAATTGGAGCAAGTTATGATGAATTAGAATGGGCTATGAAAATGAAAGATGAAGGCAAAGATATTGATGATTTTGAAGGAAGAGAGCAAGAGGTTTTTAAAATTTTCATCCGTCTAAATACCGTAAACCAACACAAAATGACCCCTATTCCGGTGTGTAAAATACCCGTTAATCTATTATAATTAACATTTTATCGATAAACGCATAAAAAAAAGTTTACGAGGACTAGTTCTTAGTAATTTTGCACAAAGATTTAAAAATTACCCCTAGCCTAAGATGTTAAACTCTTAAAATTAAACTAACAAACAATCGTAAACAAGAATGACAACCGTATTAATCGCAGATCATCATCCAATTACAAGGAAGGGGATCGTTTCTTTATTTCGCAACTCAGAAGATTATGAGATCATTGGCAAAGTAAGTAACGGAAACGAGATGTATGATGTTTTGAAAGCTAGTACTCCAGATGTCCTCATTATGGAGTTAGATTTACCTCAAATCAATGGAATTATGGCATTGAGAACAATTAAAAAAGAATTTCCTAGAATCAAAGTAATTATTTTTAGTTCTCATCCTGAAGAAATGTATGCTCTAAGTGCTATTAAAGCAGGAGCTTCTGCATACTTATCCAAAACAGTACCAACAAAAACACTTAAAAAAGCAATCGAACGCGTTGCTAGAGGTGGTATATATTTAAATGACAACCTTACACAACAGTTAGCAAATGGAAATGCTAATGAAAACAATATGGTCGTTAAATATAAGAAACTATCCTCCCGAGAAATAGAAGTACTCAACCTATTATCTTCTGGAAAACGCAATAAAGATATAGCTTCTACATTATCTATTAATGAAAAAACGGTAAGTACGTATAAGACGCGACTACTCAAAAAACTAAAAGTGGATAATCTTGCTGATCTAATTCATCAATCCAGATTATTACATATTAGCTAAACTACACGATTTAGCTTCTCAGATAATATTCTTTTTAATGACAGATAATCCATGATATCCTGTATGGTTTCTTGATTATTATCGGCATCGGTATTTGGAGCTTTCACTTCTTGTGAGAGCTCTTCTACTTTTTGACTAATCAGGAATCTTCGTAGATTTAAAATAATATCACTTACATACTGAGCTATCGTAAAATCCTTTTGTTTTACATGAATTTCCATATCTACCCATCTATGCAATGTATATCGTTCCTCATTCATCAAGATAGCAGTAATTTCTGAGGCTATTTCTGGGGCTATATGATTAATGAAGCTTTCGATTTTAAATTCCTCATTTTGATGTAATTGTTCAATCAAAACAGCATATATATCTTTAAAACTATTGTTGGTAAATTCTACTTCATCATCCTGGAGATCGAGATATATTTTCTCAAACACTTTTGTGGTATGCACTTCTGGTTCTAAAACAAGATCTCCTTCATCATTTTCTTTTAAGACAAGATCTTCAAACTCTTCTTCACGGTTTCCGTAAAGTAATAATATCTCTATTATCTTTCGCTCCAGTTCATATTGTTCATCGACCTTTGGAGACTTTACAGCTTCTGTTTTTACAACTTCTAGTGACTTCTGGTGTTGTTTTTGCTGTTTACGATCTTCTTTTACATCAACATTACGAATTTGTGCCAAAGTATCAAACAACACATCTTCAGAAACATCCATTATTCGAGAACATTCTTTGACATAAATTTCTCGTTTGATCACATCCGGGATTTTAGAAATACTAGTTACCATATCTCTAATCAATTCTGCCCTCTTAATAGGATCGTTCTTAGATTCTTGTTGCAATAGTGACGCTTTAAAACTAATAAAATCCTGAACGTTCTCTTCGAGATATTCGGTTAGTTCTTCTAGTGTATTTTGCTTGGCAAAACTATCTGGATCTTCCCCATCAGGAAAACTACAGACTTTAACATTCATTCCTTGCTCAAGAATCAAATCAATCCCCCGTATAGATGCTCTCATTCCAGCAGCATCACTATCAAACAGTACTGTGATATTCTTGGTTAGCCTGCTAATTAAGCGAATTTGATCTGATGTTAATGCTGTACCTGATGAAGAAACCACATTAGTCACTCCTGTTTGATTAAATTGAATAACATCTGTGTACCCTTCTACAAGATAACAGTTATCTTCTTTGGCAATAGTTTGTTTTGCATGATAAATTCCATAAAGCACCTTACTTTTATGGTAAATATCACTCTCTGGGGAGTTAAGATATTTTGCTGCTTTTTTCTCATTGGTTAAAATTCTCCCTCCAAAGCCCAAAACTCGACCAGACATTGATTGAATAGGAAACATCACTCTTCCTTTGAAGCGATCAAATTGTTTTTCTTCTTTTACTATGGTAAGACCAGTTTTCTCCAGATAGTTTAATTGATATCCTTTTTTAATAGCCGCTGCAGTAAATGCATCCCAAACATCAGGAGAATACCCCAATCCAAACTTTTTTATAGTTTCTTCGGTAAATCCACGTTCTCTAAAATAGGTTAAACCAATGGCTTTACCTTGCTCTGTTTTAAGTAAAGAATTCTGAAAAAAAGTATTAGCAAACTCACTAACCAAGTACATACTTTCTCTTTCATCTGCCTGCTGTTTTTGTTCATCTGTTTGCTCGGTTTCTTCAAATTCTATATTATATTTTTTGGCCAAATATTTTATGGCTTCTGGATATGTAAAATGCTCATGTTCCATCAAAAAAGCGACCACATTACCTCCTTTTCCACTAGAAAAATCCTTCCAAATCTGCTTTACAGGTGACACCATAAAAGAAGGGGTTCTTTCATCACTAAATGGGCTTAATCCTTTAAAATTACTCCCTGCTTTTTTCAATTGTACAAAGTCACCTATTACTTCTTCTAACCGAGCAGTTTCGAATACAGCATCTATAGTAGACTTATGGATCATTATCTGGTATTATATAATTAATATGTGGTAGTAAACACTCTATTGTGAACCCTACTACAAAAATTTGTTTTTATCTATATCAACAAGTTCAACGCAAAAATAATATAATTCCTGAGACACCGTCCTCTTCTTGATTTAATAAAAAAAGAGGCTGTCTAAAAAGACAACCTCTTAACATCAGTTTTTATTTGTTTAGAAATTATTTTGTTACAATAAAACTTCTTGTAATAATAGTTTCTTTAGCAGTAATTCTCGCAAAATAAGTTCCTGCAGTAAGGTTACTTACATCGATTTGCTTAATTCCCTGATCATCAATGCTACGAACCTTTTGGCCAAACATAGAGAAAATCTCTAGTTTTTGGATTGGTGTCTTACCAACTGATATATTTAAAATACCTTTAGTTGGGTTTGGATATAACATAAATCGTTTATCATTCGAATCAACATCTGTTAATTCATAAGTGTCTAATCTTAAACTTGTTCCCTGAACACAGAACTCTGTAGCATCAGAACTTGTAAACTCTCCTCCTGATGCAATAGTACCTGCACTGCTTGACAAGGTATAAGAACCATTACCATATGAACAGCAAATCCCGTCTCCAAAAGCATCAGACATTGTAAAGGTATAGCTTCCTGAAGCTGGTGCACTAATAGTTTCTGTAACAGTAGATCCATCTGGATTTGCTGTAGAGTAACTTTTTGAAGCTACTGTTGTACCTCCTGCATCTGTTAATGTCCAAGAAGTCTCCTCTGGATAGTTATCAAATGTTATACTTAGGGATAAATCACCCGTAGCGCAATTTCCGGTAGCATCACTAGTAAGTGATATTTTATCTATTGCTGCATCAGCTTGCCAAGTATTCCCAGTTACACGATTAAATCGTAATCGTAGTCCAACCCCAAGATAAGCTGCCAAATCTATTGTAGCCGACTGCCATGAGTTCCCTTGATTTCCGCTTTTATTCCAAATGCTTGTCCAGGTAACTCCATCATCATTACTTGCTTCAACATCTAGTGATCCAAAATTGGTAGCACCATACATATGATAACTAAATGAAAATACCGCTGCTGTAGAACCGCTAAGGTCAATACAAGGAGAATTAAGAATAGCTCTTTTGTTTGGGTATCCTGTATTATTTCCAGATGCTTCTACGTAAATATAAGTTGATCCATCATCTGCACTTGAAGGTCCTGTATTATTAGAAGGTGTACCACCAGAATCTCTTGCCCAATCCAAATCATCTCCTGAATCCTGAGTCCAAGCACCTAAATTAGTTTCAAAACTTTCACTATATGGAACAGCAACTCCATTTAAACATCCTGTTGCAGCTAGGGTAGTTACACTTATTGGTGTACTGGCAGCTGATTCGTTTCCTGCAGCATCTTTAGCTGATACCTTAAACTCATATGTAGTCTCAGGAGAAAGTCCTGTTACTACAGTAGTTGTAGTAGCTACTGTTGCAACTACCGCTCCATCTTGTAATACATCATATCCTGCAACACCCACATTATCAGTAGATGCATCCCAGTTTAAGGTCGTCTGACCTGCTGAAGTATTAGATGCTGTTAAATTTGCAGGTACAGTTGGTGCCTGAGTATCTGGCGCAACTGTAGTAACAGTAAGTGTTGCACTTGCAGCAGATTCATTTCCTGCAGCATCTTTTGCCTTTACAGAGAAATCATAAGATGTACTTGCTGTTAACCCTGTAATATCCGCTGTAGTTGTAGCTACAGTTGCTACTACTGTAGCACCTTGATATACATCATATGCAGTAACTCCCACATTATCAGTAGATGCATCCCAACTCAGTGAAGTAGAAACATCAGTAGTATTAGATGCAGTTAGATTAGCAGGAACTGTAGGAGCTTCTGTATCCGGAATATCTGGTTCAATTTTAAAAGCAACAACATGACTCTTTCTTACATTAGGAGATGGTCCTTTCATATACTCACTAATATGCCAGAAAGTTTTATCATCTAATGGATCAATAGTCATTTGCCCATAATCTCCATAACGGCCATCACTTCTGTTATTCTGGCTATCTCCGTCTGCAGAAACCTGTTCTGCAACAGTCATCGTTCCTACTGGGTCATTAGCTAATCGACCTGTGTATCGTAATGAAGTATACACACTAGTGCTTACTACTGTATATGCAAGCCCTATATTACCTTGTGAATCCTGAGCAATACTTCCGCAAAAAGCACTAAGTCCATCTGGTTGTGTATATGTACCTTCTTGATAAATAGTCCAAGGTTGCCCATCTGCCGTTTGTCTAAGTTCATACCAACGAATACCTGCTAGACTATCATTACCATTTAAGTCTACCACAAAGTTCATTACCACAGAGTTATGAGTTCCAAAACGTCTGTAATTTGTCATATACATCATAGTTGCCTGCAATGCATCTATGTCTGGTCCACTACCTGGTTCGTCAAGGTTTTGAAAAGATCCATTATCAAATACACTATCAAATGGTGCAGTAGCAATCTCTTGCGGTTGTGAGATTGTTGAATTCGCAGGAGTCGTCCAATTTACACTGGTTGTCCATACTTTTAGGTGATCTGTTGAAATACCAGTCCAACTATCATCTTGCATATACACGATAGAACAACCTACACCTGCCGGAGGAAGTGTTGTACCTGTAGCATTAAATCCACCTGGACTATAAAACCCATTGGTTTTTGCTCCTGGTAATGGAAAATTTACCATTTGAGCCGATGCATCTCCTGCAATCATCTTATCTCGTTCTACTACAAATACTACATCATTAGTATCTGGAGCATTTTGATCCTTATTTGCAGTAATGTAGTACCCATCACTCCAAATAGATAATTTTTCATAATCAGGAAATGTTCCTGTATTAAATCTATAGGTAGACCATCCATCATTTACCGGATCTGGTCCTTTACAGACTGCTATTAAAAATCCATTTGGTGAGTTACTAAACTCCATGATAATAAATCTATCGGCGAAGTTATCGTATACCACTACAGGATCTCCTAATGTTTCTCCAGGGAACAAGGTTCCTAAAGAGGCTTCAGCCAATAGAACGTTACCCGCTCTATCGAGGATACCAAAACCAGAGTTAAATGCATACACATAATGATTAGGGCCAATAGCCCCTGTTGCATCATTTAATACAGTTCCAACATGGGCATCAAAAGATGCTAACGGAGCTCGAATTGCCATTTTACGAGCGCTTTTTTGTTGCTCGATAAGTGGATCATTTCCTTTAGGGAATCCTTTTCCTGGAACAAAAGTATTACTTCCTCTACGTTTTTTGGGGGCAACATGATCAAGCCCTTTAGCAGAAATAATATTTTTCATTTTAGAAAATGCCGGGATATCTCTTTTATAAGCTGCTGTACTTACAGAATTAGCTTTTACAGGAGTTCCCTTTTGAGCAAGCAGCCCGAAGCTGCAAAACGCAAACAATACTAGATAAAAAAATTTAGTTTTCATATGAGTGAAATTTGGTTAATTGTTCAATTTTGCACCAATCTCAACATAAGTAGCAACGTCTACATTTTGAGGCAAAAAATATAGAATCGTTATTTAATTTGGAAAGAATTATTTCAACTATGACTTTGGATAAATATAAAATATTTCATCCAGAAACAAAAAAATAAATTGTCATAAAATACTTACAATCAAATGATTACGTTAAAACCATAATCAAATTAGGGGTTGCGCTTTTATATAAATATTTAACAAAAAATCATTTTTAGTAAATTATTCAACGACAAAACATACATGTTTAGCATATAGACCTGATGGGGTAGCCTTCAAATAAAGGTATGAGAATCATAACTCAAATAACCAATAAAACTTAAAAACTAAAAGAGCGATATCATGATATCGCTCTTTTAAAATAATTATTACTCATTTCTACTTCATTAAAGAAAAACTATTTCATCTATAAAAGTTTATTAATTTTATAAAATATACGGGTAAGTATACCTATTTATTTATCGATTAAAAGTCAAAACGCAATCCCAACGACACATTGTTTTGTTCAACCTCTGCATTTTTAAAAATTGGAGACAGATCATATTTGGCATATATAGATATATCCCCAAAACCAATATATCCACTTAATCCATATATCAAATCACTAGTATTATAATCTCTTTTAATTTTATCTTTAACCCGATCGCCGTTTTCTTTATATTTTAATTTTTGGCGAGTACTTATATTTACTCCGGCATATCCCCCTAGACCTATTCTAAATCTTTTTTTTGTAGAATATCGTATACTTTTTTCTGTCTCTGTTACTTTTGACGGACCAAATTCAAAATGTACAGGAATCACAAGATTATCCATTCTAAATTTGGATTTATCCAATTCTACTCTAAATTCTTCTAATGTTGTTTGATTACCATTTTCTACAAAATATCTATTATCTGTAGGTTTTAAACCATTAGAAGTATATGAAATTCCGTATTTAACTCTTAGGAAGTTGGTATTTCTAAATACTCTTGTTTTCCAGGCCCATCCAATTTCAAAGAACCTACTTCCAGAAATTTTATAATCAGAATCATCCAATGATTGCCCATCTACAATTGCATTGTTAAGTCCAAAAGCAATTACCAAATTTGATGATGTACGCCTATCATATTTTATTTTTCTTTCCTTTCCCGTATTTATCTTTAATCCCAATATCACATCTGCATTTTCTTCTTGTGTATTTAAACCTAAAAAGATTTTAGGATCTTCGGTATTTACATTCTCTAATCCATTACGTTCTAATAATGCAATCTTATTATCAATAATAGCTAATCTATTTTCAATATTAAGAGCATGCGTCTTAGCAACTTCTTCTTTAAGTTTTTGTGCAGCTTCTTTGGTTATTTCGTTATTTACAAACTTTTCATTAATTTCTTCTACTTCCCTTTTTAATGCTTCTTTTTCCGCATTGATAACGCGCTCTTTCTGCTGTTTCAATTGCTCTATTACTTTATTATCACTTACTTCCTGCCCTCTTGACAATTGGGCAAAAAGTGCCATGGCCACAAATGTAGCTATTGTAACTATCGTCTTCATTTTTTTGAATTTTATTTGTAATCTCCCTATTATAATAGGGAGATTACGGGTTATTTGATTGATGAATGATTTTAATTATCTCTTTCTACTACTGCTGTCTTAACTTTCTGAAAACCTGTTTTAAGCGCTTCATAAACACGTTGTTTAAAAGTTTCATCAAGTTCTGCTTCTACATCCTGTAGAAGATTTGATGCACTCACTGTAGTAGATTTTAATATTTTTTCTACTGAAATTTCCCGTTGAGCTTCAAGTAATAACCTATTAATTTCATCATCGGTTACTTGAGTATTGTTTTTTTGAAGCTCTTGAATTTGTGCCACTACTCCTGCTACTTTATCTTCAATTATCAAAGAATCTACCGGTAAAATTTTGTTTTTAATCGTATTGGCATTTTTATGATTTTCTACTAACTCAGTATCATAATTCCTATTTCCTAATACCTTTTTTGCAGTCTTATCCTCATGCATTATTAGTTCTGAGGGAACATTTTTCTTTTTAAGACTTTCTTTTTCTTTTTTAAGAGAGGATGTCACAATATTATTCGATATTGGATTTTCTTCAAAAGCTTTAGAATCACTTTTCTCTATAACTTTTTGTTCTGTTTCCTTATTTTCGACTACCTCTGTACTTTCTTTTTTTATAACCTCATTATTATTATCAACAAATTGAGTGTTATCTTGTTCTGAAACTGGATTTTGGTTCACCAGTATTGAAGTCAGAATTAAAACTCCAACAAAGATTGCTGCAATACTATACCATTGGATTTTTTTACTTTCTTTTTTTTGTTTTCTTGCGCTGTCTAACTGCGTTGTTAATCGCTCCCAAGAATCACTCGAAGGCTTTATAGGGCGTTGCTCCAGCTTTTCTTTCATCTTTTCCTCAAATTTCAATGGCGCCATTACTTATCTTATTTTGTTGGTTTAACTTTTGCTGTAACGTTCTCCTTGCTTTAAACAGTTGAGACTTTGAAGTATTTTCAGAAATCTCTAACATCTTTGCTATCTCATTATGTTTGTATCCTTCTATAGCGTATAACACAAATACCATCCTATACCCTTCTGGCAAACTATCTATCAGTTCCTGAATTTGTTCTACTTCCAATTCTGTATTAATATTGTTCCAGGATTCTTCAGTATAGCTTGTTATTTCTTCTGTAAAAAGAACCTGTTTTTCTTTTCTTAAAAAAGAGATAGATTCATTAACCATAATTCTTCGTACCCATCCTTCAAAACTTCCTTCGAATTTAAATTTATTCAGATTCATAAAAACTTTTAAAAACCCTCCAAGCATTACTTCTTCGGCAAAATGAATATCCTTAATATATCGTCTGCACACACTAAGCATTTTGGGTGCATATTGATTATATAACTGATGCTGTGCATCGCGATATTGCTTTGCCGCCCTTTTAATGAGCTGGGTTTCGCTTTTATAAAATTGAATAACTTTCAATATAAAGTCAATTAATTAGATCTTCTATTTACATAGACGAGAATAAAAATAAAAAGGTTGCCTCGTATTTAAAATAATTCGTGTTGCATTATAAATATCTAGAGGTAATTGAAATCTTTTTTTCTTAACAAACTCATTGTACGCTCATTGCGTTCCATTTTTTTAATACTAAAAAGTTTCTAATCATTTTTTTCGGTCGATAACATAATCAACCATAAGTTCTAGAGAAGATTTATAGTCTGAATCTGGATATTCTGATAAGATGGAAAGTGCTTCATTTTTAAATTGATGCATTATTTTAATAGCGTACTCTAATCCTCCACTTATTTTTACAAAGTCTATAACTTCTTTAACTCTTTTTTTATCTTTATTATGATTTTTTACCGAGTTAATAAGCCACTTCTTTTTTTCTTTAGTGCAGTGATTTAGTGTGTAGATAAGAGGGAGTGTCATTTTTTGTTCTTTAATATCAATCCCGGTAGGTTTTCCTATAGCTGTATCACCATAATCAAATAAATCATCTTTAATCTGAAAAGCCATTCCGATGAGTTCTCCAAATTTTCTCATTTTTTCAACATCATCAGAATCAGGGGCTACAGAACATGCTCCCAAGCTACAACATGCTGCTATTAGAGTTGCTGTCTTCTGGCGGATAATTTCATAATATATCTCTTCTGTGATATCAAGATTTCTAGCTTTTTCGATTTGTAACAGTTCTCCTTCACTCATTTCTCTGACTGCTACCGAAATAATTTTTAAAAGATCAAAATCTCCAGAATCAATAGAGAGTAACAATCCTTTTGACAATAGGTAATCTCCTACTAAAACTGCTATTTTGTTTTTCCATAAGGCATTAATAGAGAAAAAGCCTCGTCTTTGATTAGAATCATCAACAACATCGTCATGAACCAAGGTTGCGGTATGGATCAATTCGATTACCGAAGCTCCACGATATGTTCGTTCGTTTACGTCTCCTCCAGATACCATTTTAGAAACCAGAAAAACAAACATAGGTCGCATTTGCTTACCTTTTCTATTTACAATATAATGTGTAATTCTATTGAGTAAGGCTACCTTAGATGTCATTGATTCTGAAAACTTTTGTTCAAAAAGCTCCATTTCATCAATGATTGGTAATTTTATTTGTTCTACAACTTTCAATATGCTGTACTTGATTCTGTTTTCTATAGTAATGCGAAGATAATGTAAATAGTTTTTCTTTGAAACTGATACTGCTATATATCAAGAATATCACCCTAATTTAAAAATATAGCTAGGATTTGTTAGCTAACTGACCACAAGCTGCGTCTATATCTTTTCCACGACTGCGGCGAACATTTATAACAATACCATGAGATTCTAGTGCATTAATATAATTATCTATTGTTTTGTTTGATGCCTGTTGAAATGCTCCATCATCAATTGGATTATATTCTATCAGGTTTACTTTACATGGAACATAAGAACAGAATCGTATCAAAGCATCTATATCTTCTTTTCTATCATTTATCCCTTTCCAAACAACATACTCATAAGTGATTCTACTCTTTGTTTTTTCATACCAATATTCTAATGCTTCTTTAAGATCTATAAGTGGAAATGTTTCATTAAAAGGCATTATTGATGTCCTTACTTCATCTATTGCAGAATGCAATGAGACTGCTAATTTAAATTTCACTTCATCATCTGCCATTTTTTTAATCATTTTTGGCACACCAGAAGTAGATAATGTGATTCTTTTTGGGGACATTGCTAATCCTTCTGGAGAAGTAATTTTATCAATAGCTTTTAATACATTAGTATAGTTCATTAAAGGCTCTCCCATACCCATAAACACAATATTTGACAAGGGACGATCATGATATAATCGACTTTCTTTATCAATCGCCATTACCTGATCATAAATTTCATCAGGATTTAGGTTTCTCATTCTTTTTAGTCGAGCTGTTGCACAAAATTTACAATCCAAGCTACATCCAACTTGAGACGACACACAAGCTGTAGTTCTGGTTGGGGTAGGAATTAGCACTGATTCTACTATTAATCCATCATGTAATTTTACTGCATTTTTAATCGTACCATCTGTACTTCGTTGCATTTGGTCAACCCGAATATGATTGATCACAAAGTTTTCCTCAAGTATTTTTCGAGTAGCTTTAGAAATATTGGTCATATCATTAAAACTATGAGCCCCTTTACTCCATAGCCATTCATAAACCTGATTTCCTCTAAAAGATTTATCTCCATTTTCTTCAAAAAAAAGCCGTAACTGATCTTTGGTTAAGGTTCTTATGTCTTTTTTCTTCACATTCATAACTTCTGCAAAAGTATAAAGATAAATGGTACCGTAGCCTACATCTTCGTTCTTTATTATAGCGATCAAAAAACCCCGGAAAAAGTATCCAGGGAATTTTAGTAGTATATTATAATGATTATCTTATTTTTTTATTCTTTTCCATTCATGGACTCCACCTCCACCTTTATACTTAACTTTAAGTATATTTGATTCATCCTCATCAATCCATATTTGGCATTCTGAAACTTTACCGTTTTTTATATCTGTAAATTTTCCATTTACGTATCTATTTCCTTTTAACCTTAACCCTTTCAAAATTACCAACCCTTCTACATTTTGATTTTTATCAGCACCCTGGCATTCATAACAGATCGCGTCTCTTTCTGATATACGCATCATCCTCTGTATTGCCCCATACACTTTTTTGTCTATAACATATAATTGAACAATACTAATAGCAACCCCTGTTTTTTTATCATATGTTTTCCACCTTCCTAGTATAGGGTTAGGCTCATAAGAAGCAAGTAAATCTTCTTTTAATTTTAGATCAATAGGGTTTTCTCCTAACCAAATTTTGAACAAGGCTTTTTTGAATTCCTTACTATTTATTGTTCCTAGCAATTCCTTGTTTTTATAAAGAGTTAATTTTCCGCCTTTGACATACAAAATTTTGTAAATATCAAATCTATTTATCTCATTAGGAAGAAGATTTAAAAAATCTCTTATTTGGTTTTCTAACAAGTAACTATTACCATCTGTAGCTCTTTCTAGACCATTTCTTATAATACCTTTAAACTCACTATCAGTAATTGAAGAAATAATCTTAATTGTAATAGCCATAGTAACATCCTTTTCTGCTACCATAACCCCATCTTCTACTCCATCCACTTCAAAGTCCAAATATAATGCCATAGCATATAATTTTTCTGTCGACCCAGCACCATTAAGCATTAACTCTGATTCATTAAAAACATCAACATCATTAAAGCTAACACTACCAACCTTAGTTTGGGCATAAGAAAAAACAATACTAAAAAATGCTACGTAATAAATTACTTCTTTCATTCTATAATTAGGTTTAGTTCTTTTTTCATAATTGGAACATACAAAAAAACGATACAAATTTATAAAAAGTACGTTTATAAGCCTCATCTAGCATGTATTTCGTCAAAAATCTATATTAACTGCTTTCTGACCCTCAATAAATTACGGTTTTACCGTAATTTATTGAGGGCTCGAAAATAGTATTTTTTTTGCGAAAAATGCAATTTAATAGACTAATTTCTAGAAACATACAAAAAAACCTTGCTGGTTTTATGGTTTAGCAAGGTTTTTAATATTATTCATTTTATACTTTTAGATGATTAGCATAGCATCACCATAAGAATAAAATTTATATTTTTCTTTCACTGCTTCTTCATATGCTTCTTTAATAAAATCATGTCCTGCAAATGCCGACACCATCATTAATAAAGTAGATTTAGGCGTGTGAAAATTTGTAATCATACAATTTGCAATACTAAAATCATAAGGAGGAAAAATAAATTTATTGGTCCATCCTCTAAACTCATTTAAGGTTCTGTCAGATGACACCGAGCTTTCGAGAGCTCTCATTACTGTGGTTCCTACAGCACAAATTCTTCTTTTATTTTCTATCCCATTATTAATAGTATGCGCAGCTTTAGCTGTTACATATGCTTCTTCGCTATCCATCTTATGTTTAGATAAATCTTCAACCTCAACAGGGTTAAATGTTCCTAAACCTACATGTAATGTAATTTCTGCAAAATCAACTCCTTTGATTTCTAGTCTTTTCATTAAATGTTTAGAAAAATGAAGTCCGGCAGTCGGTGCAGCAACAGCACCTTCATTTTTAGCATATATAGTTTGATATCTTTCTTCATCTTCGGGTTCTGCATCTCTTTTAATGTATTTTGGCAGAGGTGTTTCTCCCAAATCATTAAGTTTTTGTCTAAATTCATCATAGGAACCGTCATACAGAAAACGTAATGTACGTCCTCTAGATGTTGTATTATCTATTACCTCTGCCACCAAACTCTCATCATCTCCAAAATACAGTTTATTACCAATACGTATTTTTCTAGCTGGATCAACGAGTACATCCCAAAGTCTTGTTTCAGAATTTAATTCTCGTAATAAGAATACTTCAATTCTAGCTCCTGTCTTCTCTTTATTACCGTACAATCTGGCCGGAAAAACTTTAGTATTATTAACAACCATCACATCATTTGGCTCAAAATAATCTATAAGATCTTTAAACTGTTTATGCTCTATGGTTTGATCCTTTCTATTAAGAACCATTAGGCGAGATTCATCTCTGTTTTCAGCTGGATACTCAGCCAATAAATCTTGTGGAAGATTAAAATTGAAATGTGATAGCTTCATTCGTATTTATTTTTTGAAGGTGCAAATATACAATCTTGCGATAGGGGTTGTCAAGTAAATTAGAATATATTTACATATCCAGAGGTACTGTTTTTTAATTATCCTATAAAAATTCGCCTTCAAAACACCTTAGCTAGCACCTACTAACCAGCTTTAACCCTCTTTATGCTTCTGAAATTTTAAATCCTAATTTCTCTAAATCTAACCAAAAATCGGGGTAGGATTTAGAAACAACATTAGCATCTTCGACATATAATGACGTTTTAAGTGCAAGAGGAGCAAATGCCATAGCCATACGATGATCATGATACGTTGCAACAGTTTTATCTTTTTTCATTAATGCAGAAGGCTCTAAACGAAGAGAATTCTCAGTAATATGAATTTGCCCTCCTAATTTTTCAATTTCATTTTTTAAGGCCTCAAGACGATCCGTTTCTTTTATTTTTAATGTATGCAATCCAGTAAGGTAGCATCCAATACCTAATCCAAAACAAGTTACTGCTATTGTTTGAGCAATATCGGGAGAATTAGACAAATCTAATCCATCCTGAAGCTCCTGGGGTTTACCCGATATCTTTTTTAAGGTAATTGTATTTTGATCAAAAGTCGTTTCTACTCCTAGGTTTTTGTAGATTTCTGCAAGCTTAGCATCTCCTTGATAGCTCTGTTCTTTATAACTTCCAATAGTGACAGATTTATTATCAGATAAAGCAACAATACTATAAAAATAGGAGGCAGAACTCCAATCTGATTCTACTACAATATTTTTAGGAGAAATTTCTTTACAAGGATTAATAGTAATTTTATTGTCTTTAAAAACACCCTTAATACCAGCATCATTTAACAAACTTAATGTCATATTAATATAAGGCACAGAAGTTACTTTTCCTTCTAATAAAATTTCTAATCCACTGGGCAAAGAGGAAGCAATTAGCATTAATGCCGAAATGTACTGACTACTCACATTTGCTTGTAAAGAAACAGAATTTGTTTTGGGTTGCTTGCCATGAATACGTATCGGAGGATACCCCTGTTCGTTTTCATAACTAATCTCACACCCTAGTTGTTGCAATGCTTCGACCAATATTTTAATTGGTCTTTCTTTCATTCTTTTACTTCCTGTGAGTACAGTTTCTCTACCTTCGTTAATTGCAAAATACGCCGTAAGAAAACGCATTGCTGTACCTGCATGATGGATATCCACAATGAGTTCATCACTTTGCAATGCTTTTTGCATTAACTCAGAATCATCACTATTAGATACATTTTCGATACTTATACTAGGATATAATGCCTGGAGTATTAGCAGTCTATTTGTTTCACTTTTTGATCCCGTAATCTGCAGTGTATTGCTTTCAATATTCGGAATATGTTCTAATTTCAAATTCATTTTATCGATTTGATTTCCGTTTTCTTAATTCAAAATAATATCCCATGATCATCCCGTATACTAATCCTCCTACGATTCGAGATATCATATACCTAACCCATTGTTGATCATTGATTCTTTCTTCTATAAAAGTATCCCAAGCAGCACTACTATATTGCATAAAATACTCAATAACACTAAAAATAATTATAAAACTAAATCCTACAAAAAACACGGTAGACCAGTATCTTTTTGACGAAAGAATTGATGCAAACATTATTTTAATTTTTCGTTATTATGGTGACGATTATGGTCTCTTTTTGTTTTGATATCCAGCTTTTTATCAAAAGCTTCCTGAAGGTTAATCCCTGTTTGATTAGCCAGGCATAACACTACAAACAAAACATCAGCCAATTCTTCTCCAAGATCTTTATTTTTATCACTTTCTTTTTCACTTTGCTCACCATAACGTCGTGCTATAATTCTAGCTACTTCTCCCACTTCTTCTGTAAGCTGCGCCATATTGGTTAGCTCATTAAAATACCGAACTCCATGATTCTTGATCCAATCATCAACGGCCTGTTGTGCATTTACAATATTCATCACTATATTTTTTTAAGAACCACCTGTTCATTTTCTTTTTCTACAAGCTTATTATAGAACTGTTTCAAAACCGGATAATGTTCTGCCAGAATTAATGGCGAATTTATGGTTTCAGTTATTCTTAGTTGTAAAAATCCATTTCCTGCCGAAGATATAAAAGAAAACTCTCCTAGTCCTTCTGGCATTTTAATTTTTTCAGACTTAGGAAACTCTACTATTTCATAACCTTCGGGGATTTTTATATTTACCACATAAGCGTTTGAATATCCAAAAGCAAAATCTATAGGATACTTACGCTCATCTGATTTAAATATATTTTCTTTATCTCTTAGAAACAATAGTGGCGTAAAGAACATTTCACCATCTATAGCTTCGACTTGATTATCCAAAGAAAAGCTAAATCGTTCGTTAACACCTTTCCCATATTCTTTAACACCTTTTTGTGTATATTGATTCACCTCAGTAATCTCGTATCTCTTCTGTAATCTCTTAGTATTAGATTCAATATCTTTCTCACTATTATTTACTCTAAAACTATGAGCAAGGTAATCTTTATGGCGCATATTTAATTTTCCCACTACCGTTCCTTGATCATCGATATCATACTGCATACTATACTGATTAGCAGATGCTTTTTTAGGTCTAAGGTTCAGGTACTGCGATGTACCATTCTTAGCTATAATTCTTGCTGCACCTTGTATTACTCTATTAGGAAGAATGTTTGGTAACCCATGTTTATCAGTAGCATCCAAATATAAAATATTTCCATCTGGTAATTTTACACGAGCTATTACATAATTAAAACCATTTAAGGTTGGAAATAAAGAAATAAGCCTATCACTAGTACTTACTAATATCGGATTTGTATCGACTTTAGCATATTTAAGCATTGCCATTAACATCAAATTAATCTCTGCTGCATTACCTGTACCTTCTTTATATGCTTTCTTGACTCCACCATTGGCATAAACTCTATTTTTCTTGTTCCATACCATCTTCTTTTTTACAAATGTATAAATCAGTCCGGCTTTCTTTTTAGGGTCACTAACTCCGCTAATTAACTGATCAATATCTTCTTTAAAATAATTCACTTTCTTTAACTCACCTCCAAACTTAGAGCTACTGTATATTTTTTTTGCAACATCTTCCCAAGTGGTAGAATAATTTTTCACTGTGCTATTTGGAAATTTTGTAGATTGTAGTTCATACACTAGTGAAGAAATATAGTTATCCGAATTACCGTCAAAAGGTTCTTTTTTAAATGCAGGAACATTAGTATTACCAACTGCATTTACATTAATTACATAATCTACTGTACTATTTGAATATGAAGTTGAACTAGTTCTTCCCGTAGATCTATATTTAGACACAAAGTTTATTTCTCCGTTACTATTAGATTCTTTTAAATTTATCGGTAAATATCCAACGGTTCTCTTTTTAAAATTAAAATACTCCGGAGTTTCAACTTTCACCGATATTTTCTTTATAGGAATATTGTATTGTAAATAAATTCTATCGATATAATAATTGAAAGGTGATATTATTTTATACTTATATTCGATAACAGATCCTTCCTGCAATGATGGCATCGTAAATTTTACCAAATCTCTGTTTTCAGAAAATTCTTCTTCAAATATCCCATCCTTTTTAAGTTTTGTTTCTGTTACATTACCTCCAGTCAAACTATAGGTTACTCCCTTCAGGTTACTTACTCTTTCTTTATCACTATTATTTTTGTATAAATAAATTTCTTCAGTAGCATTTTCATAACCTTCTTTATTGTATAGTTTTATTCTTTTAAAAACTTCTGTTATTACTTCAAAGCCATTACTTTTATTATATTCAAAATGTATATTTTTCTTTTCATAAAGTACTACAGCATTTGCTGAGCTATCTTTATCGTATACGGTTTCTAAAAGTTCTTCTTTAGAAACTTTCCCAAATTTATATTCTTGCGCATAACAAGTCATTGACACTATAAAAGCAAGACATATTATCAATTTATTATTATTTTTCATATTAGCTTATTGGTGAAGATTTCATGATTGTTTTAGTACTATTTTCGATTTATCTGTTTTTTTAATTTCAGATCTAAATATTCTATAGTTCTCATATTTTTCTTTAGGAAAAGTACCATCAGTAATTTTTAAAAACCGTGTAAATTTGAGTTGTGTATCATTCAATTTTTCTAATTGACAGGAATACCTACCAAATTCAGTTTCTATTGATTTTTTTTCTGGCAAATTACCTATTATATACCCTGTTGGTATATTAATTATATATTCGTCTGTATTGACATAACCTCTTGGTATAACCAATGCTGTTTCTCTATCTTGATATTTAGGTAAGTTACTTTGATCACAACTAAAAAGATTAGGAGATATCAATAATCGTTTTCCAATTTTTTTAGTATAAGATACACTCGAAACATCTATATTTTCTACAAATTCAACTATATCTTTATCATCACTCAATTTTATATTATTGATTTCTAAACCATTAATGTACCCCCAGTTTTTTTTATAATACAGTTTTTGATCTTTTGGTGTTTCAAACTGAACACCATAATTCCAATCATACTCTAATCCATGAGATATTCTTTTAACAATTGCCGACATAGATTTATCTTCTCCCAGATTCACTGTTGCTGTTGTATGAAGTTTATTTTCTTCCGGTTTATATTTTTTAGTTCTTTTGATTTCGCCTCCTTCAGGTTTTATTACCAAAACATTTCTATCATCTGTGAAATCGCCAATAAAATTAAATGGCATCGTCTGGCTGGTACATTCTAGCCATATATCCTCTTCTTCATCTGGAATATTTAAGATTACATGGTTACCTTCCATAGATGCAAATTCAGGATCAATATTTTTTTTGTTTCGATCCCCATATACTACTGTATAATATGACAATACTTCTTGACTTTCTAATAATGCTTTGGTATAATTAGTAAGTGCTTTACAATCTCCATATCCCAATCGATCAACATCTGCGGCCTTCATTGGCATCCATCCACCTATACCAAGCTGTACGCTTATATATCGTGTTTTATTTTGCACATATTCATAAATACGTTTCGCCTTTTCTTTTTTGGTAGCTGCATCTGCAACTAAAGCTCCTATTTTTTGAATGGTCTCTTCTGGTAATTCATCACGTCCAAAAACTAAGTTATGGTACTGCCATTTCCCCATAGATTTCCAATCCTGTGCGACACCATCTACATTAACTAAGGAAAATTCTCCTAATGCAACTCTTACATATGGAACCAATTCTGTTAAAGAAGGGCTTCCATATTCTTTTTCTAACGCCGGTACATTAGACAAGCTATAGGATACTTCCTGATCTTCTTTTTCTATAGAAACTGAATATTTATCCAACGATTTCTCTTTGCTTCTTAATGAAATCTTTTTAGGATTCACCACTTTATAAGATGCTTTTTCTATACTAAGACGGTAGTTTTTAATCGGAAACCAAGGTTCTATAAATACAGTGCTTGCAGATTCAACTTCACTTTCATATACCAATGTATATGGGTAACTTATTGGGGTATGATCATAATAAATATATCTATTATCTCCTATCAATGAAAAACCATCATACATACTTCTGTCACTAAAATCTTTCTTTTTATATTTCTTAATTTCTGTTCCAGAAGCATCATATACTACAGCCTGAACATGCTTGATTTTAGTATCAGGATCATAGGGTTCATAAAAATCCGCATGCTTATTACCTAATTTATTAAGAACCGTAACTATCCTTTTAGTTTTTACGGTCACTGATCGAATCGAACTAATTTCAATAACTACTTCTTCAGATCTCACAATAGCATTAGCATTTTTAGTAAGCGTAGAATCCAAGAGTATAGCCTGTAATTTCAAATCATCCTGAGCTGAGATTGACTTTATAGAAAATAATGTAAGTACAACTGAAACCAACAGCATTTTTTGTAACATAAAAATTATTTTAGGGGGTAGTTTATTCTTTATTTTTCGTGTCTATTATAATAGTAACAGGTCCATCGTTAAGCAATGATATTTTCATATCTGCACCAAATACACCTGTGCCTATTTTCTTTCTCATATCCAACTCTAATCGTTGTACAAAGTTCTCATAGATTGGAATAGCTATTTCTGGTTTTGCTGCTTTAATATAGCTGGGCCTATTGCCTTTTTTTATATTGGCATGTAGTGTAAATTGACTTACGACTATAGCATCTCCATTTATATCCAATATACTTTTGTTCATCACCCCTGCTTCATCTTCAAATATCCTAAGACGAGATATTTTCCCTGACAACCAATCTATATCCTCTTGTGAATCCTTTTCTTCTATTCCTATTAGAATAAGTAGCCCTTGATTTATATTTGAAATAATTTTGCCTTCGACACGTACTGTTGCCTCAGACACTCTTTGAATTACGGCTCTCATGTATTCATTATTAATTTTAAAAACAAAAGCTTTTCTATTACTCTATCTATTTGATATAGGACAACGTGTTTTGTTTGTGTGTTTTTCATTCAATTATTACATTAAATAATCCTAAAAATCATTTTAATTAACAACTTTATGGCACAAGTATACCGTGTTTGAGTTTCATTTTTCGGAACTGATAATTTTTTTTTATTTTCTTGCCTACTGATTTAGTACATCTTAGAATTGCAATCTATTTCACCTCTGTAGATTATAAAAATTATTCGTCGTCGTAATTATTTTTTCTGTAGTGTTCCTCTTCTCCTTCAAGAATTTGCAAATAGCTTTTATACCTTGACCAAGCAATTTCTTCATTATCTAAGGCTTTTTTAACAGCACATTTAGGTTCATTAATATGCAAGCAGTTATTAAATTTACAGTCTGATTTTAATTCAAAAAATTCGGGAAAATAATCTCCCAATTCTTCTTTATCCATATCAACAACTCCAAAACCTTTTATACCAGGTGTATCAATAATCTTAGCGTCAAAATTAAGATCAAACATTTCTGCAAAAGTAGTAGTGTGCAAACCTTGTTGATGTTGATCACTTATTTCTGCTGTTTTTAACGACAAACCAGGAGCAATCGTGTTAACTAAAGTAGATTTTCCCACTCCACTATGACCAGAAAACATACTTACTTTATTTTTCATTATTGCTTTTACTTTGTCTACATTTTTACCTTTCTTAGCTGATATTCCTATACATTCATATCCTATTTTTCTATATAGTGCTGCCAAATATTTAATCTCCAGAAGCTCATCTTCATTATATGTATCTATTTTATTGAAAAGCAAAACTGCTTTAATACCATATGCTTCTGCTGTAACTAGGAACCGATCTATAAATGTTGTAAATGTTGTTGGATTATTAAGTGTTATTAATAAAAAGACTACATCAATATTTGAAGCAATAATATGGGTCTGTTTCGACAGATTTACTGATTTTCTAATAATATAATTACGCCTCTCATGAATATTTTCGATAACTCCCGTTTCCTGATCGTTATTAGTTTCTAATTTAAAATCTACAAGATCTCCTACAGCTACGGGGTTAGTACTTTTAATGCCTTTAATTCTAAACTTTCCTTTTATACGGCATTCGTATATTTTTCCGCTATTCGTTTTTACGGTATACCAACTTCCTGTAGATTTATAAACGGTACCTGTCATAGATACAAAGATGCAAATATTAATATTTCTAGACCCTCTATTTCTTCTCTTAATTAAAAAAACATACAATTTTACGAAGCTCTTTTCCTACATGATTATTGTTTATCTCTGAGGTATCATTCAAAAAACTCATACTGAAGTAGAGTTTTTGACGGTAAAATCTAATAACAATGAAACACATCATTCAAAAGAAAACAAAAAACCACTCGTTATAGTAACTAACAAGTGGTTTCTTTACATCATCCTCTTGCTATTTTTTTCTGATGATTTATTGATTCTTGGTGAATTGCTTTATATATACGAAGTATAAATTCTTCACTCAATCCATTTCCTTCTCCTTCAAGAATCATTCTCCCTAGAATTTCGTTCCATCGTTTAGATTGTAAAATAGCTACGTTTTGCTTGGCTTTAACTTTTCCGATATCATCAGAAATTTTCATTCTTTTTGATAAAGTTTCTAATAATTGATTATCCGCTATGTCAATCTTAGCACGTAATTCATTAAGTGCTTTTTGATACGCTTCATCTTCTCCAATCTCTTTACGGATTTTTAAATCTTTCATATACTGAACCAATGTTTCTGGTGTAATTTGTTGTTTGGCATCACTCCATGCATTGTCAGGATCGTAGTGTGTTTCTACAATAAGCCCATCAAAATTAAGATCTAAAGCTGTTTGAGATAAATCAAAAATTAAATCTCTTCTTCCTGCAATGTGAGAAGGATCTAAGATCAATGGTAAATCAGGAAAACGGTTTTGTAAATCAATCGGAATCTGCCACTCTGGGATATTACGATATTTTGTTTTCTCGTATGTTGAAAACCCTCTATGGATCACTCCCAAGTTTTTAACATCTGCAGTATAAAAACGTTCTACAGCACCTAACCAAAGAGATAAATCAGGATTAATTGGGTTTTTGATCAATACCGGATTATCAATTCCTTTACAGGCATCTGCAATATCCTGAACAATAAAAGGTGACACCGTACTTCTTGCTCCTATCCATAAAACATCAACACCATGCTCTAAAGCTAATTCTACATGATGCGGATTTGCTACCTCTGTAGCAATTTTCATCCCGGTTTCTTCTTTAGCTCTTTGCAACCATTTTAATCCCAGAGCGCCTACTCCTTCAAAATTTCCGGGTCTAGTTCTTGGTTTCCAAATTCCTGCGCGCAATACTGTAGCATCAGAATCTTTAAGTTGATGTGCTATTTTTACTACTTGATCTTCTGTTTCGGCACTACAAGGCCCTCCGATCACCAATGGATGCTCTAGATTGTAATCATCTAGCCAGTTTCTAAGTTCTTTATTATTTTCCATTTTTATTTTTTATTCTTATTTATTAAAGTTTTTATTGGTTTTATAGTTTAAGCGATTCCTTTTAAAATTGTTTTTATGTGATTTGTGTCTTCCATTTCTCTATATACTGCTAAAAAATCATCATTCTTAATCAACTCCTTAAATTGAGTAAGATTAGCAATATACTCTTCTAATGTTTCTATTATATTCTCTTTATTATGTTTAAAAATCGGTGCCCACATAGCAGGTGAACTCTTTGCCAATCGAACCGTAGAAGCAAAACCACTACCAGCCATATCGAAAATATCTCTTTCGTTTTTTTCTTTTTCGATCACAGTTTTACCCAACATAAAAGAACTAATATGTGATAGGTGCGAAACATAAGCAATATGTTTATCATGTGATGAGGGATCCATATAACGAATTCGCATACCTAATCTGGAAAAAATCTCCATTCCTTTTTCTTGTAATTTAAATGCTGTTTTTTCTACTTCACATATAATATTCGTTTTTCCTCTATATAAGTTTGCAATTGCTGCTTGTGGTCCAGAAAATTCTGTACCAGCAATTGGGTGTATAGCTAAATAATTCCTTCTTTTGTTATGGTTTTCAACCGCATTACATAATTTCTTCTTGGTCGAACCAGCATCAAAAACTAAACAATCGTCATCTATTTTATCCAAGATAACAGGTAACATTTCAACAGTTGCATCTACAGGTATAGCAACTATAACCACATTTGCCTTATCTAACATATCCAAACTAGATTTATGATCAATAAGACCTAATGATAATGCTTCCTCCAGATTGTCTTCACTCCTATCAATACCATAAATTATGGCTTCATTAAAGGCTGCTTTAATATCTATGGCAAAAGAGCCTCCAATTAGTCCTATCCCTACTACAAATACATTCATCTAGTTATAATTTTGATTTGTGATATTCTTCATCAATGGTAATTCTGTTTTACTAAACCTTCCTATAGCTTCTTTTATATTTTCTTTGGTTACACAAAGTGAAAAACGTATGTATCCTTTACCATTACTTCCAAAAATATCACCTGGGGCAATGAAGATATCATTCTCATATAAGATTGTATCTATAAATTCTATAGCATCTACCCCTTCTGGCAACTTTGCCCAGACAAACATTCCTTTTGTAGTTTTATCATAACTACAACCTAAAAGATTTACTAACTCCCATATCAACGTTCTTCTTTCTTTATAGATTGCATTCATTTTATCATACCAATCATTAGAAATACGTAATGCCGCAATTGCCCCTCTTTGGATTCCTTGAAACATACCACTATCCATATTGCTTTTTACTTTTAAGATTGCTTCAATTTTATCAGAACTACCACTAACCATTCCCACACGCCATCCGGCCATATTAAAAGTTTTGCTTAAAGAATTTAACTCCAGCGATACTTCTCTTGCTCCTTCTATCGATAAAATACTTGTAGGACTATCATTTAAGATGAAACTGTATGGATTATCTTTGACCAATAGAATACTATGTTTTTTAGCAAAATCAATCATTTTTTTAAACAGCACTACATCACCTGAAGCCCCTGTTGGCATATTTGGATAATTCACCCACATAATTTTCACTTTACTTAGATCTTTCTTTGAAAGGCTATGAAAATCAGGTTCCCATCCATTATCCTCAATTAAATCATAAAAAACTGGTTTTGCGCCTACTAAATTAGTTACTGCACTATACGTTGGATATCCTGGATTAGGGATCAATACTTCATCTCCTTTATTAAGATAAGCCAGAGAAATATGCATAATTCCTTCTTTGGACCCCATTAAGGGTAAAATTTCGTTTTTGGGGTTTAAGGAAACTTGATATTTTGCACTATAAAAATCTGCTATAGCTTCTCGTAACTCCGGCAACCCTTGATAGCTTTGATATTTATGAGCTCCATCTACAAGTACCGCTTCCTGAATAGCCTGCACTACTTCTTTTGGCGGATCCAGGTCAGGGCTTCCAATAGCCATATTTAAAACTGGTTTTCCTGAAGCAACAAGTTCTCTAACCTCTCTTAATTTTTTAGAGAAATAATATTCCTCTACTGTTTCTAATCTTTTAGCCGTTTGAATGCTCATCCATTTTGATTTTTATATTCACCCAATACTTTTAATTCTAATGCCATAATTTTTAAGATCGACATTGCTTTAGCATAATCATCATAATCAGTAAAAGTCACATCTACAAAAAAAGAATATTTCCAGGGCATACTAATAACGGGTAATGATTGGATTTTAGTTAAATTCAATCCACAATCACTCATTACATTAAGTACTGTAGCCAAACTTCCTTTTTTATGATCTGTTAAAAACTTTAAGGATGCTTTGTTAATATCTCCCTTTTCTAAACTTGAGTCTTGTGAAGTATTTAGAATAAAAAACCGAGTACTATTTGATTTTATCGTTTGAATCTCTTTGGCTAAAACATTTAACTGATAAATATTTGCAGCGGTTTCTCCTGCTACCGCAGCAACCCCTTCTAATTGTTGTTCATGAATTCTTTTTGCAACATCGGCTGTATCTGCGTCCTCAATCAATTTGATATGTGGTTGCCCTCTAAAAAACTCTTTACATTGTAGCAAAGCCATTGGATGAGAATACACTTCTTTGACATCCGAAATCTCCTGACCTTCTAAAGCCATTAAACAGTGATGAATAGGCAAAAAATATTCTCCTCTAATTGTAAGGTCATGCTCATCTATATAAGCATAGTTAGGAATAATAGAGCCTGCAATAGAGTTTTCGATTGCCATAACGCCATCTGTACTCTTATTATGTTCTAAACTATACACTAATTCCTGAAAAGACATACATTCATTTACAGCTACATCTTCTCCAAAATATGCCTGAGCAACACCGTGATGATACGAACCTTTAATCCCTTGTATAGCAACCTTTTGTTTCATGTGTTAATTTTATTGCAAAAAAAAATCCCGATTTTTCATCGGGATTTTCGTTTTATAAATTTCTGCTGATTTATTTACATAGCGATCCCGATCTCCCTTTTAAAATAAAAGAAGAAAAAATAGAATCCGTTCCAAGTAAATAAACTGCTCATTATTGTATCATTATTACATTGCTAAATTAGGCAAAACTATTACGATTCAAAATAATTTTTGATTTTTTTATAATCATCAAAGCATTATCATCAAATTTTGATTTTTTAATGAATATCAATGAAAGATTTTAAATAAAACCTTAAGTATTCTATGAATCTTCTACTTTTCAAACCGCTAACAAACGTTTGTATTTATATCACATTCAGCTCTTTACCTACTTTAGTAAAAGCTTTCACTGCTTTTTCTAAGTGATTGCGATCATGAGCAGCTGATAATTGCACTCTAATTCTTGCTTTCCCTTTAGGTACAACCGGATAGAAAAATCCTATCACATAAATTCCTTCTTCGAGTAGTTTAGCCGCAAATTCTTGTGCAAGTTTTGCTTCATACAACATTACCGGAACTATAGGATGATCTCCCGGAATAATATCAAATCCTGCTGCGGTCATTTCTGATCTAAAGTATTTTGTGTTTTCTTCTAGTTTATCTCGTAGTACTGTAGAAGAGCTTAACAGATCTAATACTTTAATTGAGGCTCCAACTATTGATGGTGCAACTGTATTAGAAAATAAATAAGGTCTGGATCGTTGTCTTAACATTTCTACAATTTCCTTTCTTGCTGCAGTAAATCCACCAGAAGCACCACCCAATGCTTTACCATAGGTTCCGGTAATAATATCGATACGTCCCATTACATTACGATACTCATGCGTCCCGCGTCCTGTTTTTCCTAAAAAACCTGTAGAGTGACATTCGTCTATCATAACCATGGCTTCGTATTGATCTGCCAGATCACAAATCTTATCTAATTGAGCAATTGTGCCATCCATAGAAAAAGAACCATCGGTTACAATAAGCTTACGTCTTGATCCTTCTGCAGATTTCAATTGCTTTTCTAGATCTACCATATTATTATGCTCATATCTAAAGCGTTTTGCTTTACATAATCTAATACCATCAATAATAGAAGCATGGTTAAGTGCATCAGAAATAATAGCATCCTCTGGTTCTAGAATAGGTTCAAACACACCTCCATTAGCATCAAAAGCGGCTGCATATAAAATACAGTCTTCCATTCCTAAAAACTCTGCTGTCTTACGCTCTAATTCTTTATGAATATCTTGAGTTCCGCAAATGAATCTCACAGATGATAGTCCATATCCATGAGAATCTATGGCTTTCTTACCTGCGTCAATTACATCTGGGTGTGACGAAAGACCTAAATAATTATTTGCACAAAAATTTAGTACATCTTTTGTGTTTGTCGTGTCTATACTGGCTCCTTGTGGGGTAGTGATTATTCTTTCAGATTTATATAGTCCTGCAGATACAATCTCATCCAGTTCTTTTTGCAAATCGTCTTTTATATTTGAAAACATGTTACTTAGTATTTATTCTTTATTATTATATTTTATGCTATGCAAAGATGTAATCAAAGCATTAAAGCTGCCTGATTCTTTGATCCTTTTCTGTATTTTTCTTTCAATTTTTGGATCATTGTAGTCGTAATTAATTTAAGATCATATTTTGGTTTCCAACCCCAATCTTTAGCTGCTGCAGAATCATCTATAGAATTAGGCCATCGTGCAGCGATTTCTTGTCTAAAATCAGGTTCATATCTAACTTTAAAATCCGGATATAATTTACGAATTTCTGTCACTACTTCTGCAGGAGAAAAGCTAATTCCTGCAATATTATATGAGGTTCGTGTATGAATATCTTCTTTTGGTGCATCCATAAGCTCTATTGTTGCTCGTATTGCATCTTCCATAAAGATCATTGGTAAAGTAGCATTTTCTTTTAGAAAACAATTAAAATCTTGTTCTAAAACTGCTTTATGATAGATATCTACTGCATAATCCGTAGTACCTCCTCCTGGTAATGATTGATATCCAATCACACCAGGGTAACGAATCGATCTAACATCAAGTCCGTACCTTAAAAAATAGTATTGTGCCCAATTCTCTCCTGCCGCCTTACTGATTCCATATACTGTTGCAGGATCCAAATAAGCATTATTTGGTGTATTTTCTAGAGGAGCTCCTTCACCAAAAACAGCAATAGAGCTTGGAAAAAATACTCTATCAATATTATGTTTTCTGGAAACTTCGAGAACATTGAACAACGTTTGCATATTAATATCCCAAGTTCTCAAAGGTGTCTCCTCTCCTTTGGCAGAAAGAATTGCAGCAAGGTGATAGATTTGAGTAACCTTATATTGAACAACTACTTCTTCTATTCTATTTATATCTGTTGCATCGATTATTTCGAAAGAACCTTCATATCCTTCTCTAGACCTTAAATCTGAAGCAATTACGTTAGAGTTTCCAAATTTCTGCTTAAGAGATTCTGTTAGCACAGATCCTAATTGACCATTCGCTCCTATTATTAAAACAACCGTTTTCATACCTTCTAAATTTTTATTTTCCACAGTGTTATTTACTCGCCAAAATACAAAATGTAACTTTTACTGCCATGAAAATTAAATAATTAAGCAATAATTACTAATTATTATAATAATTTCAGCTATATTTACTTTTACTCAACCTTAACTTCTATTTTTGAAGTAATTTTTTTTTGAATTAAAATGGAACAATTAGATCATACAGACATTACTATCCTTAGAATTCTGCAAGAAGATTCTAAAAAAACAGCAAAAGAGATTGCCAAAATCCTTAACATTACTGCTTCTCCTGTATATGAACGAATACGACGATTAGAAAAACAAGGCTATATTAAAAAGTATGTTGCCATCTTAGATAAGGAATTAATCGATCGAGCTATCACTACAATTTGTCAGGTTTCTATGCGCTATCACAATGAAGCTTTTATAGAAAAATTTGAAAAGCAAATCCAAAATCTGCAAGAAGTGCAAGAATGTTACCATATGGCAGGACAGGTAGATTTTGTTTTAAAAATTCATACCAAAAGTCTGGAAGAGTATCATGATTTTGTAAAAACAAAACTCTCCAAAATTGAAAATATCGGTGTCTTAAATAGCACTTTTGTTCTTAAAGAGATAAAACACACATCAGAGTTTTATATTTGACAAGTATTTTTTTAACCAGAATGCAGATTTTTTCATTTGGCGTTGCATGGTTTTTCTATCCAAACTTATTATCCCAAACTTAGGAATATATCCTTCTGCCCATTCAAAATTATCTACCAATGTCCATAGTAAAATCCCTTTGAGGTTTATATTTTTATCCAATACTGTTTTCATCCCTTCAATTATTTTTTGGTAATATTCAATTCTAATCTGGTCATCTTCTTTTTTAGATAATGCCATTCCACATTCAGAAAGCCATAGTGCTTTTTTGGGGTTGTATTTTGCAAACCTTTCTAAAAAATACTGCGCTCCTTCTGGATATGTTTCCCATCCCATCACCGAAGTTTTCACATTTCTTTTTTTAGGTTTCACCTGAATGGCTCCAAGGTATGGGATATACCAAGCGGCTTTAACTACTTCTCTTGCATAGGTTTGAATTCCCCAAAAATCAAAATCAGTTTTTAACGCTTCAATATCTCCTTTTTTATAATATTTAGAAATGCGCTTTAGAACCGGAAAATCATTGTCAGGATATCCCAACCCCAAATGAGGCTCTATAAACAGGCGATTCATCAATGTATCAATCCTAATAGCTGCTTTATGATCAGCAGTCGTATTTCTATAGGGCTCGATTTTAGTACAACTTATTGCTGTACCTACCTGAAGTCCTGTTCTTTCCTTCAAAATTTTAAATCCTTCGGCTTGCGCCAATAAAAGATGGTGTGTACTCGAAACAAAATTGCGAATCCCTCTTTTACCAGGAGCGTGCACTCCAAGAAAATAACCAGCTCCAACACATACTATCCCTTCATTAATTAACACCCAATGCTTTACTCGATCTGCAAAATGATCTCTAAGTACAGTCACATATCCAGAGTACCAATTAATAACATCTCGGTTTGTCCAACCTCCTTTATCTTGTAATTTTTGTGGCAAATCCCAATGATAAGTGGTTACCCAAGGTTCAATCCCTACTTTTAAACAGTAATTAATTACCTTATCATAAAATTTAATTCCTTTTGGATTAACTACTCCTACACCTTCTGGAAATATTCTTGACCAGGAAATGGAAAAGCGAAATATCTGTAACCCAATATCGACTGCAAGATCAATATCTTCTTCAAATCTATGATAGAAATCTGTTGCTATTCTAGCATTAGAACGATCTTTGATCTTATGTGACTTTTGAGTGAATGTATCCCAAATAGAAAGACCTTTTTCATCTTTATCATAAGCTCCTTCGGTTTGATAAGCGGCAGTCGTAACTCCCCACTTAAGATCCTTAATTTTGTTCATTATGCGTTAAACCCTAAAAAGAAAAACATAAAATATCAATGCTTAAACAATCCTTTTTTTAAGAAAAGAGATACTATAAAAAAGATGATTTGCTGACTTAGACAGAGCAGCTTGTAAAGAAAATTATAGACTATTTGTTTTAAATTGATCAGTAGCATATTAAAAATCTTATCTTTTATAAAGGTAATACATCCACTATTTCATTATTTTACCTCAACATTATCTTAATGTTAATATCATTTTCTTGGGTTTATCGCACAATAAATGTTGAATTATGTACTTTTGGATATAAACAGATTTCATACTCATTCTATATGTCAATTTCGGTATCTAATATTTCTAAGCTTTATAATGATCAAAAAGCACTTAATGCTATTTCTTTTACCATAAAACAAGGTGAGATTGTTGGTTTTTTAGGCCCCAATGGAGCAGGTAAATCAACCATGATGAAAATTCTAACAACATACCTTGATCCTTCTGAAGGTTCTGCCGTTGTTAATAATTTTGACATTGATTCTCAAGCCATTGACGTACAAAAAAGCATAGGATACCTTCCTGAACATAACCCTTTATACATAGAAATGTATGTGCGAGAGTATTTAGTATTTAATGCTCGTGTATATAAGATTTCTAAATCCAGAATTGAAGAAGTAATCAAATTAACGGGATTAACTCCAGAGGCCAATAAAAAAATCAGCCAACTTTCTAAAGGATATCGTCAGCGAGTTGGTTTAGCATGTGCATTGCTCCATGATCCTCAAGTTTTAATATTAGATGAACCTACAACAGGATTAGATCCCAATCAATTAGTAGAGATTAGAGAGCTAATAAAAACAATTGGTAAAGAAAAAACAGTTTTCTTATCTACTCATATAATGCAAGAAGTTGAAGCAATGTGTGATCGGGTTATTATCATTAATAAAGGAGAAATTGTTGCTGACAAATATTTATCTGAAATCTTAGATGAAACCGAGCAGATTATCGAAGTAGAGTTTGATTATCGTGTAGAAGAAGCTTTTTTACAAAAACTATCTAATGCAAGTGATGTAAAAAACACTCATGGATTTGTCTACCAAATTACTTTTGATACCAAAACAGATATGCGCCCTATAGTTTTTGATTTTGCCCATGATAATAAGCTGAAAATATTACAACTATCCCGAAAAAACAAAAACCTAGAAAGTCTATTTAGAGAACTAACTCATCCTTCTTAGAGACATATTAACCGACAATCTATGCATGTTATTGACAATGATTGGCTTTTTCTATATAGCTTAATATCTCTTTGAGTTTTTTTACAGAAATAGGTTTAACAATATAATCACTTACATTCTCAAAAGATTTAGCCCTTAGGATATCTTCTGGATCAACGGATGAAGAAACAACATAAATAATTATTTTCTTCTCACAAGGAACTTTTATAAATTCTTCCAAAAACTGTATCCCGTCAAGTACTGGCATATTTAGATCTAACAAAATGACATCTGGTAATTTTTCATTTGCTGAAATAATTGCTTTTAGATTATTTAAGGCTTCTTCTCCATTTCGGAAAACCATAAAACCATTGCAAAAATCAACAAGTTCCATTATTTTTTTAATCCCAAATACAAAAATTGGATCATCATCAATAATACAAGCTATATCAATTTTTTTCATGTTTCATATAAATTTTAAAAGTTGTTCCTTTATTTACAATACTTTCTACTTCAATTTTACCTCCAATAGCTTCTACCTGATTCTTGGTAATAAATAGCCCTATACCTCTGGCTTCTTTATTATTATGAAAAGTCTTATACATTCCAAATAGTTTAGCCTGGTGTTTTTTTAGGTCAATTCCTAGTCCATTATCTTCAATACTTAATACCACAAATTCTCTTTCTATAGTCGCTCTCAAATTAATATAACTATCTCTTTCTTCAGAGCCATATTTTATTCCGTTGGTAATAAAATTCAGTAAAATACTATCCAAATAAGCAGGTATTCCTAAAATATTCACATCAGACTCGACGATATTATTAATAACAACATTTGTCTCTATTGCGATAGCAGAAACACTTTCAATAGCTTTATTAATTGCTTCATGTAAATTTAACCCAATCAAATTCTCATCAACAGAAGTGTTCATTAAGACCACTTCATTTAAATGCACAATGGTTTCAGAAAGGTTTTCGGATGCTGTTTTAAAAAGTTGAATAATTTCATTCTCCTCTATCTCTGGATTTTCTTGAATAAACAAATCCAATAACATTTCAAAATTCCCAGAATGTGATTTTAGATTATGCGAAACTATATGTGCAAAATTACGTAGTCTTTTATTTTGATCTTCTGCAACAGTTAACCATAATTTTAAATCTTTTTCTGCTTTTTTGATTTCACTAATATCCACCGCAACCCCCAAGTACCCAGTAATTTCATTATTCTCTTTTATTGGCGACACTGTTATCTGAACAGGAAAACAAGTCCCGTCTTTTCTTACATGTGTCCATTCTCTGGCATCATATTCCTCTTTCTCCAACAATGCTATAAAATACTCAAAACCTGTTATTTCTCTACCAAGCAACAATGATAGTTCTTTTCCTCTTTTTTCCAATTCTTCTTTTTGAAGAAACCTTGAAGGGAATTCTTTTAATAGTACTTCATCTTTAGTATATCCTAATAAATTTTCTGCTCCTTTATTAAATGTAGTCACCAAACCATTCTTATCTGTACCTATTATAATTACTTGACTTATATCATCGATTATACTTTTTAGTTCACCAACTGTATTCTGTAGTTTCTGCCTGGCAATAATTTTATGACTTATATCTGCAATTTGAGCAATAAAGTATGTAGGTTTATCACTTTCTCCTTTAATAACCGAAACCGAAAGATTAATATATACAATATGACCATCCTTATGAAAGCATCTTTCTTCCATATTGCTGTATAAGATTTCTCCTCTAAAAAGTTTTTGAAATGATGTATTACTAATTGCTAAATCATCTGGATGAAGAATATCTTTAAAAGCCAGTTTTATTAATTCTTTATTAGAATATCCAAGAATCTCGCATAGTTTATAATTTACTTTCGTAAAATGACCTTTTTGATCTAACATGACCATTCCTATTGCGGCATTTTCAAAATTTCTTCTAAACATTTCTTCACTAATGCGAAGGCTAATTTCTGCTTTTTTAGCTCTTGTAATATCTGCGGTATGCATTAAGATACCGCCTATTTTATTTTCATCGGTATACCACGGTCTCAGCTCCCAGGTGAGCCACTGTATAGACCCATCTACTCTCTCAAAACTATCTTCTTCACTTTTTAGTACTTCTCCATTAAGGCATCTTTTATGATCGTCTTTCCATTTTTCACCTATTTCAGGGAAAATGTCATAATGTGATTTACCTATAATATCATCATCGGTAATATTATAATCTTCATACCATTTTTGAGAAACTGCCAAGTAGCACATATCAGTGTCAAACATTGCTATAGCACTTGGAGCCTGTTGTATAAATAATTTATTTTTTTCTAGATCTTTCTTACTCTTAGTAATTTCTTGATGAGAACCAATCATCCATTCTGGATTTCCTTCTGAGTCCCAACTTACTACTTTTCCCCGATCCAGAACCCATATCCATTCTCCATTTTTATGCTTCATTCGAGCCTCACATTCATAAAAAGGTGTTTTTCCAGAAAAATGATCTTGTAACAGTTGATTAGATTTCTCGAGATCATCAGGATGTGAAGCTTCTAACCATGTATTGATAGAAACGGGTTCTAATTCTAAAAGAGTATACCCTGTTATATTAGCCCACCTCTCGTTAAATATGGTTTCTCCTGTTTTTATATTCCACTCCCAAGTTCCCAGATGTGTACCTTCAATAATATGCTGATAACGTTCTACCTGCCTTTGCAGTTGTATTTCTACTTTTTTTAATTTAGTAATGTCAGTATGAGCTCCCAGCATTCGTACTGGTTTACCGTTACGATCACGTATCGCTAATCCTCTACAGTGTACCCATACAGTATGTCCTAGTTTATGTTTATATCTTACGATTTGATCATATGGATGCAAAGGGTCTTTACAATGTTTTGTAAAATTAAGGAATACTACTTCTAAATCCTCTTTATTTATAATGTCCTGCCAGGCAGAAGCACTATGTGGCATCTCATCTGGATCATATCCCAGAGTGGTCCAAAACTTAGAGTTCATCCACTCATTTTCGGGATTATCCAAATCCCAAAACCAAAGTCCATCGAGACTGGATTTTTGTATAAAATCAAAAATATAATCGTCTTTCTTAATCAGAGCATACAGTTCTTCTTTAAGATAATTTTCTTCTACATTCTCAACATCTTGAGTCTTATCAAACTGATTTCGAATCATTTTTAAATATGAAATTTGGAATAAAATCTTGGTATCTCATAAAGTTAGACATTAATTCCAATTAAAAAGATTTTAATTCCGCAAACTTTTTATGGTCTTCCCTTATTCTTCTCTTGGAAAATTCTATTGAAATCAGCTTGAAATTGAAATGATACTATAGATGAAAAAGAAACACCAAAGCATGTATAGAAAAGCACCCGTTTTCTATTTATCAATACTAAGAGAGGCATATTAATATAATTATTGAAATATAAGTTTCCCTGTAAAAAACTCTTCCACTTCAATAACTGAAGGTCTATTCACCGAAATTACATCTCCTGTACTTCGTATCTCTCCTGTAATTGATTGTTGGGGGTTTACTATAATTTTATTGGTTCCTCTATGAAAAATTTGAACATTCTCAGCTACTAAATTAGCTCCTTCAAATCTTCCGGTTCCCGAAGCAAAATTGACATTTAATAATTTTGTTTTTCCTTCTACAAAAAATGAAGCAATATTATTGCCAACAACTGATACAGATTCATTATCGATTTGTATATGAAATGTTCCGGTCGTAGTTTCGGTATTCTCACCAAAATCTTCGGATAATAATGTTAATGAAGCATATCTTAAGACTCCATCAGAGGAGATATCGAATTGTGTTCCACTTCTTACTTCATTGATATTAGGAGCAGTAACAAAAATCTTAGTTTGATTAGAATCTCGAAAAAATGCACAATCATTGGTATTACTAAGTACTAAACGGTCATCTTCGACTATTGCTGAAACTTCGTTTAGCAGGTTATCTCCTGTTTCAATAATTACTGAAGTAGTCGCTCCTTCCTTTATGATTAGTTCTATATTTGGATTCACCAAAATACGCGTAAAATCAGCAACTTCAATTTCTTTTCTAACTATTGTTCCTGTTCTTTGAAAACAATCTGACGCATTTTCAGAATCACAGCCAAACAAAAATAATACTACCCATATCCCAATGCATCTTACCATTATATATTGTAAAAAAGACTTCGACATGTTAAGTCTAACATTTTGTTTTTTTAAACGTATACTAAGATTCATCTGTTCTTTTTTTATTGTTTTTTAGTTGTCAGATGGAATTCGCCATTTAACATCTTGGTTGGTATCCACTCAATTGTTATGGCTCATTTCATAGCAGTGCTTTTATAATCTATATCCTATCGAAAACTCCATAGCCTCAGCTTTGGCAGCATGAGACTTAACGGTTAGTGAGCTAAATATCTTTTTAGTAAAATAATATTGAACTCCTGCTCTAAGATATGTTTGTCCTTCAAAATCGTACGGGTAATACACATAGTACCCTACCTGTGTAAGCACAGAAATTCTATTTACTCTTAATTCGTGCCCCAGGAACATCCCTACTCGTTTAGCATCTTCATCACCGGTAGTTCCGTCATTAAATCCTCCTACAGCTCTAAAATCTATATAACGCTCCAAAGCTTTAGAAAAAAACACTTCTGCTCCTAACTGAATAGCACTTTTTTTATTTAGTCTCTTATCTACGAAACCTCCAAATGTGTAAAAAGGAAATCGTCCCGATCCTACTACGTCACTTTCATTAACTCCACTTCTAAAAATAAAACCATAACCTATTGGTTCTGCTCCTTTAAGATCTCCTTTTTCCTTCTCTATATATTCTGGGGTTTCTTGATCTAATGCGTAGGTTATTCCTGCATTTAAAAACAATGTATTAGTACTTTTATTTGGCGCCTTAGAATTTCCGTTAGAATAATGAACAACTCCCAAGCCTGCTTGCAACCCAAAACCTTTAAAAAGGTTCTCTTTTTTAGCTTGTAATAAAAAATAAGTTCCACTGGATAAATGTGTACCATGGGCTACATTTCTATAATTATCATCTTCATCATAAGGATTTGTAGTATACCCGATTCCTTGGCCTATTCTAAGGTTTAGATATCGTTTTAAGAAATAAAAATTATAATGAACAAATAGTCCTAAATGTGTTCCCAAAAACTCATTATTCATATCTTGATACAAAAAGGAAACACCATAATCAGGATAATTATATAATCGTTGCCATTTTTCATCTCCAAATGTTTTGCGCTGAAAGGAAAGAATCACCCCAGATGAATGGTCCGTAATTAAATGTGAGATATCAGGATTATGCTTTAGAATGGTGCCATAAAAATTATTGACATCCAATGTGTAATTTACTTTAGATTCTATCTGAGCATAGGTGCCAAAATGAACAATAAAGATGAGTAAATAAATCCTTTTTATCATCCGGCAAAAGTATGATAGACCTTCGAGGTTTCCAAACACTGATAGGCTTGGTTTTATTTCAGCACCACCATCTCCTTTTAAACACTTGAAAGTCAAATATTTAGCCTTTCTCCTTAACTTTAAAACATTGCTCAAAAAAAGGTTTAAATCTAAGGTGAACCCTTATAAAAGGTTATAGAATCTCCTTTGAATCTAAACCTAAATAGCTCATCCTGTATATATAACAAAAACCCCTTGAAAACAGTATGTTTATACTCACTGTGATAAGGGGCTCTGTATTGGGGTAATATAATTTTAATAATTATGGTGCACAATCACCAGAATAGTTAGCCATAGCATCTTTTTTCCATTTACTCAAATAAGAAGCAGTAGGGTTATCTACTTCTATACAAGCAAGAGAAGGATTATTTTGTAACTCTGATCTTACCAATCTATCGTTTGTTCCATTCTTTACATTCAAAGTAGTCAATTGATTGTCATGACAATATAAATAGCGTAAAGCATTATTTTTTTGTACATCCAGCGTAGTCAACTTATTCTTATAACAGTATAACCCATACAAAGCTGTATTTTTACTTACATCCAAGGTAGTCAATTGATTATCGTCACAATGAAAACTACTTAAAGCAGTATTCTTCGTTATATCTAAAGTAGTAAGTTGATTGTTAGAACATGACAGCAAACTCAACGCTGTATTTTTACTTACATCCAATGTTCTTAATGGGTTATCTGAACAAATCAGGTAGTGTAATGATGTGTTTTTATTTAGATTTAGTGTTGCAATCTTATTCCTACCACAGTTTAAATACCTTAATCTCGTACGTTTACTCACATCTAAAGTAGTAATTTGATTATCCTGGCAGAATAAACTAGTCAACGCTTTATTTTCTTCAATATCAAGAGCTGCAATTTTGTTATAACCACAATCCAAAGTTTCCAACATCACATTTCCACCTACATCCAGAGTAGTAAGTTGGTTGCTACTACAATTCAAATCTTCTAATGCAACATTTTTACTTACATCCAAGTTAGTAAGTTGGTTACTACCACAATCCAAACTAGTTAATTTTATATTTTTACTTACATCCAGAGTAGTCATAGACCAATTATCACTACAATCCAGAGTTTTCAACGCTATATTATAGCACACGTGTAATGCCCTAAGTTGATTTGACCGACACCTTAGACTAGTTAACTTCGTATTCTTACTTATATCTAACGTATTGATTTCATTACCACTACAAGTCAAATCGGTCAAATTAATAAAATATTCTATTCCTGAGAGGTTAGAAATGTTTTTATAATCTATATAAAGTGATGTTACATTTTCAGCTTCTTCTACAGAGATTTCGTTGTCATTATTTCTATCTACATAATCTTCTAGTAATGCTTTTTTAAAGTTAGGATCAGGAAATGCGATATTCCCTTCAATAATTTTTGCTTTTGTTTTTGCCTTAGTTTCTTTGTTGGTTTCAGAATTTAAAGTGTCATCATCACTAGAACATGAGACAACCATTACGCAGATAAACAGCGTAACAAATAATTTCAAATTTTTCATGTGTTTTAATTTAAAGGTTTTTAGAGTGTGTTTTTAATTACTGCAGTAATTAATGCACAAAATTCTGTTTTGTGGAGAATAAAAAAAACCCTGTAAACAGTGAATCTGATAAAAAAGTAAAAAAAATTAGTTCATATTTCATAAAAAACCCTGTTAGGTATTTATCTAACAGGGTGATACTAAAACTATATACTTAAAATCGATAGGTATTATCGTTCTCTTATATTTAAAAAGAAAGTTTCGAAGTTTTCTAAAACACTCCTTCAGCAATCTTTCTGATATTATCCGATTTACCCATTGAATAATAATGCAATACAGGAACTCCATACTCCATCAGTTCTTTAGATTGTTGTATTGCAAACTCTACTCCTACCTCTCTAACTTCTTTATTGGTTTTACATTTTTCTACTGCTCTCACTAATTCATCTGGCATATCCAGTTTAAAGACTTGAGGTAATAATTGTAAATGTCTTTTTACTGCTACGGGTTTAATTCCAGGAATTATAGGCACATTAATTCCTGCTTCTCTAGCTCTTTTTACAAAATCAAAATATCTTTTATTATCAAAAAACATTTGGGTTACTACATAATCTGCTCCTGCATCTACCTTATCTTTTAACCTTCTGATATCAGAATCTACAGAAGGGGCTTCCATATGTTTTTCTGGATAACCAGCAACTCCTATGCAAAAATCAGATTTATTATCTGTTTCAATTACTTCATGAAGAAACTGCCCTTTATTCATGTTCAATATTTGTTCTACCAACTCATTAGCATAATTATGCCCTCCTTTGGTAGGTGTAAAATATTTTTCCTCCTTCATCGCGTCACCACGTAAAGCCATTACATTTTCAATACCTAAATAATGACAATCTACCAATAAATATTCTGTTTCCTCTTTAGTAAACCCACCACACAATACATGAGGGATTGTATCCACATTGTATTTATGTGTAATAGAAGCACAAATACCTACGGTACCCGGACGCATGCGGGTTAGTTTTTTATCCAACAACCCTTCTCTATCAATATAAATAAATTCTTCTCGTGAAGTGGTTACATCAATGAAAGGAGGATTAAATTCCATTAATGGATCAATATTATTATATAACTCTTGTATACTTCTTCCTTTTTGTGGTGGTATTAGTTCAAAAGAAAATAATGTTTTGTCTTTTGCTTTTCTTATGTGGTCTGTTACTTTCATCTACTCTATAATTCCTGATTCTTCGTTTATCGTTTTCGGTGTTAGGATAACTTTGATTATCTACATTTTAAGACTTATTCTTAGCATTCCTTATTTCAATTGACTGTATACCATATTGATTTGCCCTAAGTGATATATATCATGTTGTATTACTCCACTTATCATGTACTCATTTCTATATTGACGCCCAGCTACTTGTTCATTCAGCCATGAATTTGGCTTTGCTAATAGTAGTTCACATATTATATTTTGAGTTTCAATTAATTCTTCAAGAATTTTTTTCTTTTCTTTTTCATTTTGTATTGAAACATCTTTCCTCCAATCCTTTTCAGAATTTAATTCAATATCAAAAGCTTTATTTCCTTTCAGCTTTTCGATAACGAACCCTCTCCAATCTATAAGGTGATACACTAATTCTGATATGGAGTGTGATACTTTATTCGGTTTTTTATCCCAAAAAAGTATAGGAATATGTTCTAATGATTTCAACATAGAAATACCAAACCATGGTTCTCCTTCAAAAACCTCATCATATTTTTTAATGCTATCTTTTATATTCATCCAGGTTTGTATTTATTTAATCAACGATATTAGGGCTCAACCATTTCTTTGCATATTCAAGATCTACATCTTTACGCTTTGCAAAATCTTTTACCTGATCTTCTTGCATTTTTCCTAATCCAAAATATCGAGCTTCGGGATTAGCAAAATAATATCCCGATACAGATGCTGCAGGCCACATAGCCAAGCTTTCTGTTAATTCTACTCCGATTTGTTCTTTTACCTGAAGTAATTCCCAAATCGTTATCTTTTCGAGATGATCCGGGCAAGCAGGATATCCAGGTGCGGGTCGAATACCTTTATACGCTTCTTTTATTAATTCTTCATTGGTTAATGATTCATTATTAGCATACCCCCAATCTTCTTTACGCACTTTTTTATGTAAATATTCTGCAAAAGCTTCGGCTAAACGATCTGCCAATGCTTTAATCATAATAGAATTATAATCATCGTGATCAGCTTCAAAAGTTTCTGCAAGTTCCTTGGTTCCAAAACCTGTTGTTACACAAAAACATCCCATATAATCTTGAATTTCGCTTTCTTTTGGGGCAACAAAATCAGACAAAGCAAAATTAGGCTTACCGGCATGTTTTTTTAATTGTTGACGTAGTGTTCTGAATTTAAAAGTTCCCTGTTCTGAAGACACTTCAATATCATCATCATTTATTGTATTGGCTTCGAACAATCCATAAATAGCTTTTGCTCCTAACAATTTTTCATCAAACACTCTTTGTAATAATTCTTGTGCATCTTTAAATAAAGATGTGGCCTGTTCGCCAACAACAGTATCAGTTAAAATAGCAGGGTATTTACCATGTAAGTCCCAGGATCTAAAAAATGGTGACCAATCGATATAAGGTTCTAGTTTTCGTAAATCAAAATCTTCTATAACCTGAACCCCTAATTGTTTTGGTTTTACAATTTCAGAGGTTTGCCAATCAACTACATATTTATTTTTTCTGGCCTCTTCAATACTCAGGTATTCTTTTTGTTTTGTTCTCTTTAGAAACCCATCTCTAAATTTTTCATAATCTTCTTTAAGATCACCTACATATTTTTGGTTGCTTCTTTTATTCAACAAATCACCCACAACTGTTACTGCTCTTGATGCGTCATTAACATGCACTACGGCATTTTTATATTGTGGATCAATCTTAACTGCTGTATGAGCTTTTGATGTTGTTGCTCCACCAATCAATAATGGAATATTGAAATTCTTACGTTCCATTTCTTTAGCCAGATGAACCATTTCATCTAGTGATGGAGTTATTAATCCACTTAATCCAATGATATCTACTTGTTCATCGATTGCTGTCTGAATAATTTTATCAGGAGGAACCATCACTCCAAGATCTACAATCTCATAGTTATTGCACCCTAATACTACCGAAACAATATTCTTACCTATATCATGTACATCGCCTTTTACCGTTGCCATCAAAATACGGCCATTAGAATCATTTTCTTTTACTACTCCTCCCGAGAGTGCATTCTTTTTCTTTTCTTCTTCAATAAATGGGAGTAGGTATGCTACTGCTTTTTTCATTACCCTGGCAGATTTCACTACTTGAGGTAAGAACATTTTACCAGATCCAAAAAGATCACCAACAACATTCATCCCTGTCATCAGATTTCCTTCTATAACTTCTATAGGTTTATCTGCTACTTGCCTTGCTTCTTCTACATCTTCTACGATATATTGATCAATCCCCTTCACAAGGGCTCTTGTGATTCTATCCTGTAATGGTTCTTCTCGCCATGAAAGATCAACAACTCTCTCTTTACTGGTTCCTTTAACCGTTTCTGCAAAATCCAATAATCGTTCGGTAGCATCATCTCGTCGATCCAGAATTACATCTTCTACATGCTCTAAAAGATCTTTGGGAATATCATCATACACCTCTAACATTGCCGGATTAACGATTCCCATATTCATTCCTGCCTTAATTGCATGATACAGAAAAACAGAATGCATAGCTTCGCGAACTGTATTATTTCCTCTAAAAGAAAACGAAACATTACTTACACCTCCGCTTACACTACTATGTGGTAAATTTTCTCTCACCCATCGCGTAGCTTCAATAAAATCAATGGCATTTTTACGATGTTCTTCCATTCCGGTTGCAACCGGAAATATATTTAAATCAAATATGATATCTTCTGGTGGAAACTTTAATTTATGGACCAATAGATCATAGGATCGTTTTGAGATTTCTATACGACGTTCATAATTATCTGCTTGCCCAACCTCATCAAATGCCATTATAATTACAGCTGCACCATATCTTTTTATAGCTTTTGCATGTGATATAAATTCTTCTTCTCCTTCTTTAAGACTTATAGAATTTACTACACATTTCCCTTGTACTACTTGCAATCCAGCTTCGATGATTTCCCATTTAGAGCTATCTATCATAATGGGTACTCGGGCAATATCGGGTTCTGCCATGATAAGATTAAGAAATCTTACCATTGCATCCTTACCATCAATCAAGCCATCATCCATGTTGATATCAATGACCTGTGCTCCTCCTTCTACCTGGTGTCTTGCTATATCTAAAGCTTCATCAAATTTTTCTTCTTTGACCAGACGCAAAAACTTACGTGACCCTGCTACATTAGTTCGCTCTCCAACATTAATGAAATTCGTTTCAGCAGAAACGATCATCGGCTCCAAACCAGAGAGCTTAAGGTATTTTCTTTTTTCCTTAGTACTCATATGCTATACTTCTACTCCTACTACTCTTGGTTTATAATCCTTTGCTAAATCTGCTATTGCTTTAATATGTTCTGGAGTAGTACCACAACAACCACCTACAATATTCACTAGATTTTTGTCCATGTATTCTTTAATCTGTTCTGCCATTTGCTCTGGTGTTTCATCATACTCTCCAAATGCATTTGGCAATCCCGCATTAGGGTGGGCAGACACTCCAAAACTTGCTTTCTGAGCTAAAACTTCTAAATAGGGAGTCAGTTGATTTGCTCCCAATGCACAATTAAATCCAACTGACAACATTGGGATATGAGATACCGATATTAAAAATGCTTCTGCAGTTTGACCTGATAATGTTCTACCACTTGCATCTGTTATTGTACCACTTATCATAATTGGGACATCAATCCCTCTTTCGTCTTTTACTTCTTCAATTGCAAAAAGTGCTGCTTTGGCATTTAAAGTATCGAAAACAGTTTCTACTAATAAGATATCCACACCTCCATCTAATAGTGCTTCAACTTGCTGCTTATAAGCGATTCTTAATTCATCAAAAGTTACCGCCCTATATCCAGGATCGTTTACATCTGGAGACATACTAGCCGTTCTATTTGTTGGACCAATCGACCCTGCCACAAAGCGAGGTTTATGAGGTTCTTTTTCGGTTAACTCATCTGCTACTTCTTTAGCAATTTTTGCTGACTGATAATTTAATTCATAGACCAAATCTTCCATTTCATAATCTGCCATAGCTATGGTTGTTCCAGAAAAGGTGTTGGTTTCTACAATATCTGCTCCCGCTTCAAAATAAAGTCGATGTACTTCTTTTATTGCTTCGGGTTGAGTAATACTCAATAAATCATTATTACCTTGCACAGGAACAGGCCAATCCTTGAATCGTTCTCCTCTAAAATCTTCTTCTGTAAACTTATGTCTTTGTAACATGGTCCCCATGGCCCCATCAAGCACAAGAATTCTTTCTTCTAGTATTTTGTATATCTCTTTCATTAACTTTCAAGTATTATTGTGAATTCCAGGTGTAATCTACATCTAACAGAAACAAAGTGCTGGAATAACAAAAAACAGTATTAATTCTCTATCAAAATAAAGAATTAGTGTATCAAGAAAATAAATGGAAAATATAGCGAAGCTATGAGTTCTCGTTATCTATACCGTTACAACGGATAGAATGTAGCACCTTCTTTACAGGATAAAGGGTTGCTAAGGTTTCATAGGGTCTATTCCCTCCACCTTTCTTGATAACAATTAATATATATATGAACTAAACAGTATCTACTGTTAATTTGAGTACAAATAAAAGACATAGCCTTTTGTTATGCAAGTTTATTTATAGATTTTAAAAGGATTAACAAAAAGAGATTGCTCTTTTGAGCAATCTCTAGATATTAAATCAACTATTTTTTTATTACCTAATCCAACTTGATCCTCCAAATCCTCCAGTAACTTTTACTCTGGTCATTTTATTGGCTCCGTTCATTTTCAATTGCAGAGTTCCACTTCCTTTAGCATTTCCTTTAGGAACATCTGCCCAACTCAGATATATGTTATTTCCTATTTTGGTACCATATCCTACATTAGCCCAAGCCGGTCGTCCTGATGTAAAATGGCGTTCTCCAAACCACACTACACGGCTTCCTACTTGTCTTACATAGTAATACCCGCCATCATTGGCATACCATCTTGCGGTTAGATTATTGATATTATTTCGTACTCCAAATCCGGCAGGCCTAGTTCCAGGAAGATTGGAAGGCCTTGTTGTTTTTGTCCAAATTGACCCTCCAAAATTACTTCCTGATGTTTTAGTTATTTTAGTACTGTTATAGTTCACAGTAAGTTTTAATTGTCCAGATCCTTTTATTTTGCCTTTAGGTACGTCATAAAAGTATCCTGTAATTTTATTCCCATTTAATTTCCCTTTAAATATATTAGCCCATTTTCCCGAAGGATGCTCTCCAAACCAATATACATTAGTTCCTATATGTCTAATATAATAATGTCCGCCATCATTTGCTTTGTAATATCCACTCATATTCGGCACTGTACCGCATACTTTTTTATACATTCGGGAAACTCCTATTTTATCCCATGTAGATAGTGCATTACGTTGTACACTATAGGTACTACCATTCTTTTTGGTAATAGTAGGTTTTCCGTTTTTCGAAAAAGCATAAGGTCCATACATCATAATACTCCCAAAATCTAAGGTTGGCGAATATTCGTCTCCATCTTTCCCTCTTTGCACATATGTTTTAAAATTATGTTCTTTTCCTGCCTTAATATTAGCAAAATTCACATTTATATATGTATTTCTATCTTTTCTGCTTTGCTCATGCCACAACCCTATAGCATGACCTACCTCATGTATAGTATTTCCTGTAGAACATCCATTTGCCAGGTTTATATTTTGTTTTCCTCCTGTGCGTCCAACACTAGAAGAACATCCGCTTCCTTTACGGAAATTAACATATGCAACCTGATTGGTTCTTTTTATAAATTGAAGATTGGTTTTACTTTTCCAATGCGCAATAGCATCGTACACCCTCTGTTTATTTGGCAAACTACTTTCTATACTATAGTACACAATACAATTTGGCCAAAGGTTTTTTGTTCTTCCTGTACTTTTGTTTGCATTTCGAAGTTCTTCTGGTGTAATAAGTATATCTCCTTCAAACACATACAAACCATCTATTTTTTCTACAGCTAACTGCTGCCCCTGATATGTTATTTCTGTAATTTCTCCTGTCTTTTCTGGGAATGCTTTTTCTGTAATATCTTTTTCTTGAGTTTCTACTACTTCTTCAGAAGTTTCTTCTTTAAAAAACTCATTCTCTTTTTCACAATTAGTAAATATTAATAATACCCCTACTAATACTAAGGTTGAAATCCTTGATTTCAACCAAAATGTTTTTGATTTCATGTTGTTAGTTTTTTTATTGTTTTATTTTTTTGTGTAAAATAATTAGGTTGATAATTTGATTATCCGGAAAATCAATTATACATGTTCAAAAGTAGTATACAAAACACCCTTAGAACAGAGGCTAAGAACCCTTTACACATAGGCTAATAATGGATCTTTTATGGGGTATTATACCCTAAACATGCAGTATATTTGGTACACAAAAAAGTAATCACAGTAGTTATATAAATAACAATTACTTTTTACAAAACACCACTATAGTAAAAAAGCTCTGATGATTAGTAATCAAAATGGGAGAACTGTAAACAAAAAATGGTGAATCGAAACTGGAAATAGTTACTTCTCACAACAGGAATGATCACTTGTGTATTTGTATTTTTATGACAACAGTGATACGATATGTAGGTATAGATCTGCCTTCGTTCAACCTCATCTAACCGAAAACACATTTAAAATAGCTAAAAAAATGATCATGTTATTGAAAAATCATGTGAATTATCCTCGATAGACTTCTACAAACTACTACAAGGAGAACTTGAATATTCTAATTATAAAACTTCAATTGCATTAACTGTTGAAGTAAGAAGTATCAAAAGAAAAGCTAAATTAGATAGTATAGCATCAAAAAAAGAAGCGAACTGGGGATATCAAAAAATTACGGTTAGAATAAAAAAAGAAAGCTATTGAATTCTTAAGTCAACAGTATAATTAAGACTCAGGAGCTAGTTCTATCTCTAATCCATCCAACTCTGGAGTAATCGGGATTTGACATCCTAACCTACTATTATCCTCTACATAAAAGGCTTCTGCCAACATCAAATCTTCGTCCTGTCCCATTTCTGGTAATTCGTGATCAGATAAAATATAGCATTGACAAGAAGCACACATGGCCATTCCACCGCAAGTTCCTTCTACTGGCAATTCATAAGCTTTGCAAACTTCCATTAAATTCATTGCCATATCTGTAGGTGCTTGTATCTCATGTACTACACCTTCTCTATCTTTTATCTTTATAGTAATATCAGACATATTTCTTTATTTCTGTGTACAAATATAATCAAAGACCCCACAGATTTTATGTAAGGTCTTTACATTTTATTTTGAATTATTTAGAGTGTTTTATTTAAGAGTTGTATCTCATTTTTTTAAACCCATAATTATAAGGGTTTTTGAAGCGTCAAATATACTGAATCTTATAAAAATCACCCAAATAATAACCCATGTATTAGCATATATTATACCAATACTAAATCAACAAAGAATAATAGTACTTAATGAAAAAACTAGACCAACATTACCGTTTATTTTCTATCATTATCATGTTAAAAGATAGAAAATAAAAAACAGAAAATATTATAGTTTTAGCTTGTATCGTTTTTGTTCTAACCAGCCTGCAAAAATGACTACTAATAAAGAAAAAACAAAAGATTTGAATAGGCCTATAATTGAAGAACTTAATACATCTGGAAGCTCAATATTGGTCATGACACAAATTGGATATATAAAACAAGGAAGCATATAACATGTCAACGTTGCTGTACCGGCTGGAGCAATTATTATTGCCCAATTTATTTGTTTTTTTATATCTGCAATATAATATAATATGATGAACACAAGAAAACTTATACCCGTACAGATAGCCAACCAGGAAGGTGTTCCTTGTATTTTAGAAATCCCCCAATACGGTCTGGTCGCTATTCCATAAATAATATTAATTACTCCTAGTCCTATTAAACTTATATAGCACCATTTTTCATTTGTTTTCAATAATTTTTTGAATATTAGTGTTGCTAGAATACCTGCAGTAGTAAATGCAGGAATAGTACCTGTATATAGTGTTGAAAAAATAGTAACGATATCATTTTCAAAAACTATTTCATTAGTCTGATTTAATACAGAAAATACATTAAAAATTATCCATAAAACAATAATCGTTATCATGTTTCCTTTACTATATAGATATATTAATCCGTTTATAATATAAGCCCATCCTATAAGTCCCAAAATACCCCACCATTGTATTTTCATCCAGCTCTCTCCCTTAGGGTCTCCATTATATATTACCGCTAAAAAAAGGAGTATTCCTAATCCCAAAATTCTAAAATAAATATGCCATTTTTTTTGAACTGGGCTTCTCTTCCAATTCATCCAAATTAAGAATACGGATATCACCATTAGTAAACCCCAAAAGTATTTACCAATAAGAATACTTTGGTGGTGTGCTGTTTCATAGTTTACCATAAAAAAGCCAATTAACAATAATGATAAAGATCTTATAATTATATGCTTTGCGATTAAAGCTTTACTTTCCTTTTTAGCAAGTCTATTTTCGATTGCATAAGGAATACTAAGGCCTACGATAAACAAAAACAAAGGAAAGACAATATCAGAAAGTCCCATATAATCTTCGCTGGCAGTTGCATGTTCAAGCCATTTAGGAACTTCTGTAAGTGTCCAGAAATCATTCACCCAAATCATTAAAACCATTGTCAAAGCTCTAAAAATATCTATCGATGTTATTCTCATATATAAACCCTTTTATGGATAATTATTCCTATTCATAAACAGACATTTTTACTTTAAATAGTTATTTAGAATAAAAACCGTTTAAAAAAAGTTAGAATCATAGGTAAAGAAAAAAAATAGGGTTGAAAATTTTTTTCTGCAAAACACATCATTTAATAGAGGTACGACTTGTTTTTTACTCTATTATACCATTTTTGATGATATTAAAATAAAACAAAGGTCAAAAATTAAAAGAATAATGGACAACTACATCTTCATGGGTAGGGATCAAAAAAAGGTGTGTACTGAAACAGATTTTTCAGTACACACCTTTTTTGTTTTTAAAGTAAAATCTTTTCTAGTTAATGGCTTTCACCACTTCTTTTTTAGCCTCTTTTTTAGTTCCATCAAATCCTTCTACTCCTCCAACAGTTGTATATTTCATTACATACTTTTTATCTGGAAAAATTCTTTGGTAGGCACTTTGACACATAATAGCTGCTTCATGAAAACCTGAAAGAATAAGTTTTAGTTTTCCTTTATATGTATTTACATCACCAATAGCATAAATCCCTGGGATATTAGTTTGATAATCATACGAATTATCTACTTTAATCGCATTTTTTTCGATTTCTAATCCCCAATCTCCTATTGGTCCTAATTTTGGTGATAACCCAAATAAAGGAATGAAATAATCTGTGTCCAAAATAATTTCACCTTTTGTTTTATGTTTTATACCAACAGCAGTAACGTGATCATCTCCTTTTAATTCTTTAACTTCTGCTTCGGTGATCAGGTTTACTTTTCCTAACTTAGAAAGTTCTGCCACTCGTTCTACTGAGTCCAAAGCTCCTCTAAATTCATTTCTTCTATGCACCAAGGTTACCTCACTAGCCACATCTGCCAGGAAAATTGACCAATCCAGAGCAGAATCTCCTCCACCTGCAATTACAACTCGTTTATCTCTATATACTTCTGGATCACGTATAATATAAGCGACTCCTTTATCTTCAAAATCAGTAATATTTGGGATAGGTGGTTTACGAGGTTCAAAAGAACCTAACCCTCCAGCAATTGCAACTACCGGTGCATTATGTTTTGTTCCTTTATTAGTAGTTACCAAAAACGTATCATCTTCTAACTTCTCGATAGTTTCTGCTCTTTCACCTAGGGTAAATCCAGGCTTAAATGGCTTTATTTGCTCCATTAAGTTATCTACCAGTTCTCCTGCTAATATCTCTGGAAACCCAGGAATATCATAAATTGGTTTTTTAGGATATATCTCTGAACATTGCCCACCTGGTTGTGGCAAAGCATCAATAAGATGTGTTTTTAACTTCAGTAATCCTGCTTCAAAAACAGTAAATAATCCTGTTGGTCCTGCTCCGATTATTAAAATATCAGTCTTAATCATTTTTCAACTTCTTTTTTTCCTATTAATCCTTTAGTAAATTCGTTTAGTGTTTCCACTTTTTCTTCAAAATTACCTTTTATTGTTTTTCTGTATTCGTTTAAATTTTTGACTAAATCATCAATATCCTCAGGTATCACTTCCTCAAAAAACTGACGTAATCGTTTGGCTGTCGTTGGCGATTTCCCATTAGTCGAAATAGCCACTTTCACATTGCCTTTGGTTACAATTGCTCCCATATAAAAATCGCAATATGGTGGATTGTCTGCTACATTAACCAATATACTTCGTTTCCTGCAATCTTTATATACTTGCATATTAACTTTGGGAACATCTGTAGTAGCAATCACAATGTGTTTTCCTTTGAGAAAACGTTTGTGATATTTTTTATGTATCATTTCTATTCCAAATTTATTTACCAATTTCATTGTACCCTCTCTATACATTGGTGATACTATGGTTACTTTGGCATCTGGACTAGATTTTAATAAGAACGTAAGTTTTTCTTCGGCTACATTTCCTCCTCCTACAATTAAGATTTCAAGGTTTGCAGCCTTTAAAAAAACCGGATATAGATTGTTTCTTTCTTTCATGATTTAGTTAATCCTGAACTATCAAGATACAATTTCTTCCTGAATTTCATTATAAATTGAAGCTAGTCGAACTTTTTGGTTAACTACTTCTCCGATTATAATAATTGCCGGAGACGATAATTCTTTTTCTGAAACTACATCTTCAATAGTACTAACTGTACCATACCCATACCTTTCCTTTTCTGTAGTTCCGTTTTGAATAATAGCTACCGGAATGTCTTGCTTATTTTCGGCAGCAAAGATACTAACTATTTCGTTCAACTTACTCATTCCCATCAAAATTACCACAGTTGCATTTGATTTTGCTGCCAGGCATATATCCTGTGATAATTTGTGGGATTTTGTGGTTCCTGTAATTACCCAAAAACTTTCTGAGGATCCTCTTTTTGTTAATGGTATTCCTTGATATGCAGGAACAGCTAAAGATGATGATATACCCGGAACCATATCCGTTTCTACATCAAATTGCTGTACATAATCAATCTCTTCTGCTCCGCGACCAAAAATAAATGGATCTCCTCCTTTTAATCGAACTACATGACCATGACTTTTGGCTCTGCTCACTATCAGTTCATTAATTTGGTCTTGCTGATATGCATAGCATCCTTTTCTTTTACCAACGAATATTCTCTCTGCTTTATATGCATAACCTAATAAGGTTTCATTAATAAGTGCATCATATAACACCACATCTGCAGACTCCAATGCTTTAATCGCTTTTAGAGTGATCAAGTCCGGATCTCCCGGGCCTGCTCCTACTACTGTTAGTTTTGGTGTTTTATTGTTCATTACTTCTTTATGCATTTTCTACTTCAACAGCTCTAAACTCCTGAACTTTTTGCAAAAACTGTTTTGCACTATTAATATAATCTACCGCAAAGTCTCTGGTAGGCGCATTTTTTTGAAGCTGATAGATCAAATCTGCAAATGTTCCTTCTAATTGTACTTTTCCACTTGCTACAAATTCTTCGTCAAACTGACGAATGATTCCCGCATGTGTATTGGTTTTTTTATTTTCAGCCAGTAATAATGCTTTTGCAGAATTTACCAATGAGCTGTATGCATGATATACAGCGTCAGAGTATATTTCATTCTCAAAAGATATTTTAGCATTTTCTATTTTCTCTTCACTTTCTAAGAATAAGGTAGCTATCAAATCTATAACTACTCCTGCACATTCTCCTACACCAATTGCCTTTACATAATTCTCTTCTGTTCCCCAATCGATAAAATCTTCTTGAGTAAGATTATCTACATTGGATAAATCGGTAAGAAAATCATAGAAATACTTTTCTCCTTGAGCAGCATAATATGCTACAAAAGTTTTACCATTAGCATTTGCTTCAAAATCATTAAGGATTCTTCGCAATGCTTCTGGTCCTCTTCTACTTGGTATTTTCACTACTTTATCTGCAAAACGACCATTACCATCTCCCAAATTTCCTCCTCCTAATAATACTTGCAATGCAGGCGCAACTAGCTTATCCTTGGTACGTACGGACATTCCCTGAAAACCAATATTCGCCATATTGTGTTGCCCGCAAGCATTCATACATCCACTAATTTTGATCACCAAATCTTCTTTTTCAAGATATTGAGGATATTCTGTTTTTATTACTCGTTCTAATTCTTCGGCAATACCTGTACTACTTGCAATTCCCAGATTACAGGTATCTGTTCCTGGACAAGCTGTTATATCTACTGCTTTATTATAACCAGACTCTACAAATCCTAATTTCTCTAGCTCTTGATAGAAGAATGGTACTAAATCTTCTTTTACAAAAGGGATCAAAATATTCTGACGCAATGATAGTCTTATCTCTCCTGCTGCGTATTTCTCTACTAAATCTGCCAATAACCTAGCTTTATCTGTATAAAAATCTCCCAATAACACTTTGACACCAATGGCTACATACCCTTCTTGTTTTTGCGCTATTACATTAGTAGATTTCCACAAATCAAAAGTTTTTTGGTTTTTAATCTCTACTTGAGGTACTTCAACTTCAACCGGAACTGAAGTTTTATATGCTTCTGCATCAATCACAACAGTTTTTTGTTCTATTGCATTTTGTTCTGCTTCTACTAATTCTTTGAATGCTTCAAGACCTATATCTTTAAGTAAGAATTTCATTCTTGCTTTGGCTCTACTTTTACGTTCCCCATGGCGATCAAAAACTCTCAATACTCCTTCCATCAAGGGAATAATCTTTTCTGATGGCAAGAAACTATACAACTCATCTGCATGTCTTGGTTGTGAACCTAATCCACCGGCTATCATCACTTTAAATCCTCGAACTCCATTTTCAATTTTAGCAATAAAGCCAAGATCATGCATATAGGATAGTCCTGTATCTTCTTCAGTTCCTGAAAAAGAAACTTTGAATTTACGTCCCATTTCCTGACATATAGGGTTTCTTAAAAAGAAACGAAATAATGCATCTGCATAAGGTGATACATCAAAAGGTTCTTTTGGATCAATTCCGGCAGTTTCTGATGCAGTTACATTACGTACTGTATTACCACAAGCTTCTCTTAACGTTACATCATCTTTTTCTAACTCTGCCCAAAGTTCTGGGGTTCTATTTAAGTCTACATAATGAATCTGAATATCCTGACGTGTAGTGATATGCAATCTCCCTCGGGAATATTCATCAGAGACTTCACAAATACGTCTTAATTGATTACTTAACACTTTACCATATGGCAACTTAATACGAATCATCTGCACTCCTTCCTGGCGTTGACCATATACGCCACGTGCCAAACGAAGGCTACGAAACTTTTCTTCATCAATCTTACCCTTATGGAATTGCTCAATTTTATTAGCTAATTCTATAACATCTTTTTGAACAATTGGGTTTTCTATTTCGGTTCTAAAACTTTGCATCTTTTTTCGTATTTCTGCCTTTAAAAAAGGTCATAGTTATGACTTTTGTATGATGGTTTTATGATTCTAATTTTTTGTTTTTCTTTCTATAAAGAATGGCTTATATTTATTCTATAAAGCCAACTCCTGAAGTAGTATTGGTTTGTGAATCTATTAATATAAATGATCCTGAAGCTTTATTCTTGCTATAAGAATCAATTGCCAAAGGTTTGCTCAACTGTATCTGAACCTTCCCTATTTCGTTCAAACTCAAAGTATTTTTTGAAGTATCATCTCCAGAAAAATCAGTTGCAATGGTTCCGTTTATACTTTTCACTTTTGCTAAAATCCGATTACTTCCACTTTGTATAAAGTAATTTGTTCCTGGATTTAGAGCTGCACTATCCATCCAGCATACTGTTGCGGTCAGCTGTTTCTCTACTCGAGGAGTTTCTGATGATTTCACAATCATATCTCCTCGACTTACATTTACATCATCTTCTAAAGTAATTGTACAAGAACTTCCCCTACCTGCGCTATCAAATTTCTGGTCAAAGAAGTGAATTTCTTTTACTTTTGAAGTAGTTAATGAGGGTAAAACTGTTACTTCATCTCCAACCGAAAGGTCACCTCCGTATAATTTACCTGCATACCCTCTAAAATCATGAAACTCATCTTTCTTAGGACGAATCACAGTTTGAATTGGAAAACGCACTTGAGCTTTTTCATATACATCTTGTGCATCCAATTTCTCTAAGTGTTCTAATAAAGTTTGCCCATTATACCAAGGAGTATTTTCTGATTTATCTACCACATTATCTCCTTGCAATGCACTTACCGGAATAAACGTTACATTCTGTTCTTTGTAATCGCTTTTTTCGATCAATGTTTCAAAATCGGCTTTAATAGCTTCGTATTTCTCCTGAGAAAAATCTACCAAATCCATTTTATTAACAGCTACAATGACGTCTTTAATTCTTAACAGGTTATTGATAAAAAAGTGACGATATGTTTGTTCTATTACACCTTTACGAGCATCTACCAAAATGATAGAGGCTTGTGATGTTGATGCTCCAGTAACCATATTTCTTGTATATTCAATATGTCCGGGAGTATCTGCTATAATATAACTTTTAGTTTTTGTAGAAAAATAGATATGAGCAACATCAATAGTAATCCCTTGTTCCCGTTCGGCTACTAATCCATCTGTTGCTAATGAGAAATCTAAATAATCAAAACCGTTAGCTTTACTTCGGGTTTCAATTGCTTCTAATTTATCTGTAGTTAATGATTTTGTATCATATAGTATACGACCTATTAAGGTACTTTTACCATCATCCACACTTCCTGCTGTTGCTATTTTTAATACGTCCATAGCTCTTATTGTTTCTCCTTTTGGAGTAATATTCGTTATTATTATTGCTTTATGACTTAACTTTGGATTCCAACCGAAGTCTATGCTTAGCGTAGACGAAGTATTGGAATAACAAAAGTCAATCTAGAAATACCCTTGTTGTTTTCGTTTTTCCATCGCAGCTTCTGATCGTTTATCATCGATACGTGCTCCTCGTTCTGAAATTGTAGACTCTCTGATTTCTGATACAACTTTATCAATGGTAATTGCATCAGAAAGCACTGCTGCAGTACATGACATATCGCCAACAGTTCTAAAACGCACCATTCTTTCTTCTACCACTTCATCATCTTCTCTATACACAACACCATCTTCTGCTGACCAAATCATCCCATCTCTCACAAATGTTTTACGAGTATGAGCGAAATATATAGACGGAATTTCGATTCCTTCTTTCTGGATATAGCTCCATACATCTAATTCTGTCCAGTTACTAATCGGAAACACTCGTACATTTTGGCCTAAATCAATTTTTCCGTTAAGGTGATCAAATAACTCAGGACGTTGGTTTTTTTCATCCCATTGACCAAAATCATCTCTAACAGAGAATATACGTTCTTTGGCTCTAGCCTTTTCTTCATCTCTACGAGCTCCACCAATAGCTGCATCAAATTTAAATTCTTCCAAAGCATCCAAAAGCGTAGTAGTTTGCAAACTATTACGACTAGCATATTTTCCTTTTTCTTCTACAACCTTACCTTGATCGATAGAATCCTGAACATTGCGAACAATAAGCTCTACTCCCAATTCTTCTACTAATCGATCTCTAAATTCTATAGTTTCAGGAAAATTATGCCCCGTATCAATATGCAATAAAGGAAAAGGAATTTTTCCGGGATAAAATGCTTTCTGGGCTAATCGAACTAAAGTAATAGAATCTTTTCCTCCAGAAAAAAGTAATACTGGTTTTTCAAACTGCGCAACTACTTCTCTAAAAATATAAATCGCTTCACTCTCCAAAGGATTTACCTTAAGAACAGATACTCCAGCCAAATTACCTGCTGATCCTTCTAATTGTTCTATTTTTTTTTCTAGTATTTCCATTCTTATCTTTTTCGTAATTTATTAGTTAGTATGTAATCCACACTCTCTATTTTCTAACACTTTAGTTGGATCAAAATATTTGAATTCATTAGGCAATTTATGTTCTTCTAAATACGCATCTAACTCCTCATCACTGTAATAATAGAATGGGCTTACTTTCAAAACCCCATCTTTACCCATACTCACAATATCCAATGAATCTCTAAGGGCTGTTTGTCCTTTCCTAAGATTTGTGAACCATACATCTGGAGTAAAATCTGACATTGCTCTTCTAAATGGTTCTAATTTTACTTGTTCTGTAAAAATTTTGTGCTTAGGATCATCAATGTCTGGAATTCCCATAATTACATCTCTATGCGCTGTAGTTTGTTTTGGTACATATAATTTAACGTTCAGCTTTAATATATCAATTACTTCTTCTGCATGTTTATAGGTATTTGGAGTATTGTATCCAGAGTCGCACCATATTACCGGAATATCTGAGAATGCTTTTGAACAAACGTTAAGAATTGCAACCTCGTAAGGCCTAAAATTAGTAGTTACAACCGGAGATTTCGCATTTAAAATTGCCCATTTTGCAATTTCTAAAGGTGTCTTATCCTTTAGAGACTTATTTAAGTTTTCTAATTCTTTTTCTATTAAACTCATAGTTTCCTATACTTGTTTTTCTACTATAGCAATTATTTTCCCCATTTAATACGATTCCAAATTCTTTCATGAAAGAAATACAGAATCATTTTTGTCACAAAGTCAATAGATGCAATTGAAGTAGCAAGAGCGATCTCTCCTGTTAATACATAAGACACTATTAATGTATCTAATGTACCTACTACTCTCCAACTTACTGCTTTTACAATACTACGTATTGGTTTTTCTGAGGTTTTATCATCCTGATACGTTGTTTTCTGCGTAGCTACTTTATCTAATATCATTTGATCTACAATCATTTTTTAAATATTCTATTACCCTATCGGACTAGTAGATTATTAAGCAAATGTATATATAATATTTTGTTTATAGCATAAAAATCTCACAAGTTCTTACAGAAAATCATAAGAATTATGATATCTTCAACAAAAACCCTAGTAACTTAGTAGATTACTAAGGTAAACTTACATTCTTTATATAATTTATTGAAAAACACTCTATTAAACTTTTATTAATTGTCCTTAAAAATCTCATAAAAAGAGATTCCGTATAGAAAAATGGCAATATGTAAATTCCTATCTCGTTGATAAAGTGATATTAACCCAAAATATATAATCAAAATGAAAAGATTTGCAATGCTTTTATTTTTAGCAAGTACCTCACTATTTGTTTCCTGTAATAGTGATGATGATTCTCCTATTGAAATTAATCAATCCCTAATTCCTGGTGAATGGGATCTCACAGAAGTTAAATCTGAAAATGGAAAAGTTACCGCTACCATTGAAAACATACCCGTGAGTGGTGATTATTCTTTATCAGGTAAAGATTATACTGCAAAAGCGACTTTTACAGAAGTTTCTGAAGCCGACAAACCCAATACTTTTGTTAGCTCTGGAGGGTTTACATTAATAGCAAAAATAACGATCCCCACTCAATCTATTGACTACGAACAAGCTATTCCTGATTTTATTGGATCCGGAGAATGGAAAGTAGATGGAACTAAACTCATTACTACTGTTGCGAATAAAGAAGTTTCTTTTGACATTATTGCATTAACTGCTCAAACCATGAGCATAAAAAAAGATATCAAAGAAACAGTTGAACAACAAGGTATTAGTTTTGAAGTAACTGGAAGTCAAATTTTTACTTTGACAAAAAAATAAGGTTGTAAATCTCAAATTCTTTGAATAATAAAAAACGTACACTCATATTTGCAGGAGGTGTTATTAGAACTTTGTTATAGAGCTTTTAATGCAATAAAAATTGATATTTTCTAAGTTTCAACATAGCTACCCACCCGCTAAGGTTGTCTTAAAATATAATGAGATATCAGTTTTTATTGCATTAAAAGCTTCTATAGATTTTCGAATGTATGAAACGGATTAAAATAGATCGGTTAGCTGGTTATAAATTTTTATCTAAAAAAAAGCATACACTACATTGACTAGCCATGAAGGATTTAATTTCGTCGCTTTTATTGTAATTAGGTAAAAAAAACAAAAAAGTAAGCCGGTTTCTATACTAAATACCATACATTTATTGCATGCATTGATCAATTCTAGTTGGCACAATACTTATATTATCTTAGTCATTAATGCTAAATTAATCGCAGCAAGTATTTCATTAAAGGCAAACAAAAGTTTAAACATAAATAATGATCTTCTACAAAATAAATTTATTTATTTTTATTTTTTTTGGTTACACATCATTTTCCCAGTCCTATAACTCTAAAAACATATATAATGCCTATGATGAATTGGTTAGTATAGAAAATACTGGTTTGTATAATGGTGTCGAATTTAAGGACCCTTATCTCAACACAGATGGGAGTTATCGATATTTTGGTCATTTTAACTTTACAAAAGGAACTATTATTTACAATAATCAATTCTATGCAAATGTTCTTTTAAAATATGATGTATTACATGATAATGTAATCACAAAATCTAATAATACCTTCAGTTATTTTAACATTAAGTTAATTTCTGAAAATATTTCAGCTTTTTCTATCTATGGTCATAATTTTATTAAGCTGACCGATACCAAATTAAATCGTACTGATCATATTTTTTTTGAAATCCTATATATAGGAAATACAATTCATTTATATACAAAACATATTAAAAAGAAAAATCGCGCTATTGTAAATAAACGCTTTCAATATCGTTTTAAAAAGGATAATTTGTACCTATTATTCTATAATGACGCTTATTATCCTATTGATTCTATTAAAGATTTAAATAAAATTTTCCCCAAAAACAAAAAACAGATTAATAATTTCTATAAAAGTTATAAATCTATCTATAAATCAAACCGGAAACGTTTTATGATTGAATTTGTAAAATACTTAAATGGCACACTAGAGAATTTAAATGAATAAGTACTTATTAATCATATCTTCTATTACGAAAAAAAGTATACTAACAATTATTTTTTTGATGTCTATTTATTCTATGAATGGTCAAGATCATTCTGCTATAACAATAGAATTCGACAACATAACTTTAAAAGAAGCTATTTTACATCTAGAAAGATCCACTGACACTTTTTTTTACTTTGAAGAAGAATGGCTTAAGAATCATACTGTATCAAAAAAATATGATCAGACAGATCTAAAAACCATTTTAAAAGGAATACTAGAAAAAACCAATATCAACTTTTTTATAAAAGGCAAGAAAGTTATTTTATTATTTAATAATATAATTTATCAAGAATTACCCAATAGCTTATTTGACGAAAAAAAAACATTAGATAATAACACTCCTATTTTTCAAGAAGAATACATATCTCAAGCTACAAAACAAAGTAAAAACTTGATTGCTATTGGAAAACAAAATACAAATACAAGAAATAAAACCTTTACTGTCTCTGGATATGTTAAAGATTCAAAAACCAACGTTCCTATTGAGGAAGTATCTATTTTTACTGTTAACAGATCTATTTATACCACATCTGATTCTAACGGATTCTATTCTATTAAACTATCCTATGGTTTTAATCAACTTGAAACAAATTTATTAGGGTATAGAAAAACAATTCAAGATATGATCGTATACAATGATGGTACCTTCAATCTAAAAATAGAAGAAAACACTGAAACTCTTGATGAAGTACTTATTGAATCCAAAAAAGGGAGCAATGTAAAAGAAGTTTTAATGGGAACTAACCAAATTGAAGCCGAATCTATTAAAACAATACCACTAGTATTAGGCGAACGAGATATCTTAAAAGTAGCTACCACTTTACCCGGTATAAAAACAGTAGGTGAAGGAGCTAGTGGCTTTAATGTACGAGGAGGTCGAGCAGATCAAAACCTTATTTTACTCGATGATGCCGTACTATATAATCCATCACATTTTTTAGGTTTTTTTTCTGCTGTTAATCCATTCACAACAAAAAACATCAATATTTATAAAGCAAGTATCCCCATAGAATATGGAGGTCGATTGTCATCAGTTTTTGATATAGAAACAAAATCGGACACTCCTGAAAAACTTTCAGCAGAAGGCTCTATTGGTCCTATTACGGCTAATCTTGCGGGAGAAATCCCTATAGTAAAGAAAAAAGCTTCAGTGATTGTAGGTGTACGTGCTACGTATTCTGATTATATTTTAAAGAATCTAGATGAAGAGTCCTTAAAAAATAGCGAAGCTTCTTTTTATGATGGTATTATAAAATATAACCACAAAATTAACACCAATAATTCTCTACAAGGGACTTTCTATTATAGCAAAGATAAGTTTAGTATTACTTCAGATTCTATTTTCAAATACAATAATAGGCTTATTTCTCTAAAATGGAATCGTAGTTTTAGCGAAAAAAGCAAAGCTAATTTAATTCTAGTTAACAGTGAATATAAGTATGAAATCCTTTATAAAGCTAATGCTAATTTGGATTTTGATTTTGGGTATAAACTTAATGAAAGTCAAGCTAAATTGAATTTTAATTACACCTTAAACAATAAACATAAATTTAGTTATGGATTGAGTAGTAAGTTATACACTATAGACCCTGGAACAATCAAACCTGTAGGAGTTAATTCTGATATCAAACTACAAATAATAGAACGAGAAAAAGGGTTGGAATCTGCATTTTATTTTTCAGACCTTTATAAGGCAACTGATAAACTGTTATTAGAAATTGGATTTAGATATTCTTTATATGCTGCTTTAGGAAAATCGACTCAGAATATATATGCTGCTAATCAACCTATTAATGAAAACTCTATAATCGAAGTTAAAGAATATGGCAACAATGAAATCATAAAGACTTATGGGATGCCAGAATATCGTATTTCGGGAAGATATCTTCTAGGAAATGAATTTTCTATAAAAGGCAGTTATAATAAAACTTCTCAATATATACATTTACTATCTACTAATACGACTATGTCTCCTACAGATATATGGAAACTTTCTGATCGTAATATAAGACCACAACAAGCAAATCAATATTCTTTGGGAGTATTCAAAAATATTACAAATAAAAACCTAGAATTTAGTCTTGAGGGGTATTATAAAAAAATGAATGACATATTGGATTATAAAATTGGAGCAGAATTAATTCTCAACAAAAATATTGAAACTGAATTATTACAAGGAGAAGGAAAGGCGTACGGAATAGAATTTTTATTTAAAAAAACAAAAGGAAAACTAAATGGATATTTTGGCTATAGTTATTCTAGAGCATTAATTAAATTGGACAGTGAAATTTATCAAGAACGAGTTAACAATGGCAAGTTCTTTTCTGCAAATTATGATAAGCCACATGATTTTTCACTTGTTGCAAATTACAAACTTACAAAGCGATATAGCATTTCTACCAATTTCACATATCAAACTGGACGACCGGTTACTTATCCCGTTGGCAGATATACAATAGCTGGTCAAGAGCAAGTAGTTTATAGTGATAGAAATCAATATCGAATTCCTGATTATTACCGCCTAGATATAGGTATCAATATAGAAGGGAATCATAAGTTAAAAAAATTAGGGCATAGCTTTATTAATATATCTGTTTATAATGTATTAGGAAGAAATAATCCATACTCAGTATTTTTTGTGAACGATGATCAGCAAATAAAAGCCTATAAAACTTCCATATTTTCGATTCCGATACCAACTATAACGTATAATTTTAAGTTTTAGAAAATTTATGAAAAAGGCAGCAATACTATACATTCAGATATTTTCTATACTCCTCATACAAATAGGCTGTACAGAACCTTTTGATATCAAAACTATTGATTTTGAAAATATTTTAGTTGTAGAAAGCACTCTTACCAACGAACTAAAACAACAAATAATTAAATTATCCCGCACAACAACTCTAGAAAATCTAAATGTAGTTATAGAAAACAATGCTTCAGTAACTGTTAAAGCTAGTAATGGAAATGTTTTTAATTTTTCACAAGATCTTACAACAGGAGAATACCTTTCTGACATAGAATTTCAGGCACTAAAAGATGTCACTTATACACTACACATCACTACTAAAGAAGGCAAAAATTACATTTCGTCTGCGGTTACATTGCCTCCAACTATTGAGATAGACAGTCTATATTCTGAGTTAATCTCAAAGGATGATCAAGAAGGTGTTCAAGTGTTTGTAAACACATCTGATCCAACAAAAAAGACAAAATATTTTAAATATGAATATGAAGAAACGTATAAAGTAGTAGCTCCTTTTCCTTCATCTTATCTTGCTGAAATAGTAAATTTCGAGATAATTAACGGTGATGAAAAATATGACGTTCATACTACCTCTAGAACACCAGAAGAAGTTTGTTATTCGACTGTAAAATCGGAAGGTATTTTACAAATAGCCACCTCCAATCTAAATGAAAATGAGGTATTTCGTTTTCCAATTCGGTTTATGAATAAAAACAGTGGTATGTTACGAGATCGCTACAGTATTTTGGTAAAACAATATGTACAAAGCCCTGAGGCCTATATTTTCTACAAAACTATTAAAGAATTAGGAAATACCGAAAGCTTATTATCTCAAAATCAACCTGGTTATATTGTGGGTAACATTAATATGGTAACAAATTCCGATGAAAAGGTTTTAGGTTTTTTTGAAGTATCCTCAGTAACTTCAAAAAGAATTTATTTTAATTATACTGATTTTGGTGTAGAAAAACCTCCATATCTTATAGAAGATTGTGAATCTCCTCTTAGATTGGACTATCGTAAAACAGGTACGAAAAGAAATGAAGATGGTTCTTTAGAACCAAATGATCGTGCTAACATAAGAATAAGTATACGGCGTTATAATTATCAGATTATATATTTTCATCATCCATTTTATCATATCATCAAACAAGAATGTAGCGTATGTACTTCTATTTCATCAAATGTAAAACCCGATTTCTGGGAAGATTAATTATGTGTAAAGAAATCGTATTTTTAATATTTATATGTTTTTGCATTACTGCAAAAGGGCAGATGTACACTGATAAAACTTCTGTTGATACGCAAATTTTCATAAAAGAAAAAATCAATATAACACTCAACAACAGCATACTACTATCAGGAGAGTCACTCTTATATAAAATATACAATCACACTAATTCTAACTCCAAAAGTTTATTAAGTAAGATTAGTTATGTTTCATTACGCAATGAAAGAGATTCTATAATATTTAATCATAAATTAGTATTGAATCAGAAAGGAACTCAACAAGGAGCATTCTTTATCCCATCTACACTTAAAACCGGAGTATATAGACTTCTGGGGTATACTAATTTTTCTCGTAACAATTTTAAAAAACCGTTTTCTTCCAAAACTATATATATCATAAATCCGTTTATCAAGACTACTAATTTTCCGAAAAAAATAAACTCTTCAGAATCTATTACTGTACGATCAATTGTCACTACTGATACTACAGGTGTCAAAAAATCACAAAATGATATTTTAATCAAGACAGATAAAGAGACATACAAAACCAGAGAAAAAATCACTTTAAGTATTGATAATTTTATAAAAAAAGCGGGACATGGAGATTATGTATTATCTGTTCGAAAAACAGATTCTGTTCTGGTTTTAGATTCATCTGTACAAAATACTAATCATACACAAAATGAATCTATTTTTTATCTTCCTGAACTTCGTGGAGAGCTTATCTCAGGTAAAATAATACCTGTAGAAGAAAAAACACCCATAAAAAACAAGATAATAACACTTACAATATTAGGAGAGAATTATATCTTCAAGGTATCAAAAACAAATAATAATGGCCATTTCTTCTTTTCAATTCCTGAAATACATCAAACTAGCAATAGTATTGTCCAGATCAATGAGCCCGATAGAGACAAGTACAAACTTATTTTAGACAAAAAAGAGCTTAGCCTTAAGAAAAAAACAGCAAATACTAATCTACAACTTGATCCGAGTATAAAAAACTGGTTACAAGAACGTAGTATTCAGTTACAAATTAAAAACGCATACTTTAACCCTTCTACAAAAACTACTTTAAAAGAACACTACATTCCTTCTTTTTATAACACTATGGGGACAAAATACGTGTTAGATGATTATAACCGTTTTAACACAATGAAAGAAACCTTTGTAGAGATAGTAAAGCTTGCTGGGGTAAGAAAAAAAAGAAAAAAAAACAAATTTGTAATATTTCCTACTCGGGATCTAGAAGGAAAAACATTATTTAGTTCATTAGATCCATTGGTTTTAATGGATGGTATATTAATACAAGAGGCAGACGAAATTTTAGACTATGATGCAAAAAATATTAAAAGCATTAATGTATTAGAAAAACCCTATCGGTATGGCCCAAAAGTATACGGTGGTATTATTGATATCAAAACAATAAAACAAAATTTTAGACCTAAAATGCAAGGGGATTATATTAAAGAATTGAAAATAGAAAAATCTCTAGTATATAACGAGTTATATTCTCCTGATTATTCTAATACATCTCTTGATAGAATTCCAGATTATAGAGTTCAACTATACTGGCAACCGGATATAACACTTACTTCAAAAAAAACAGTAAAATATTTTTATGCTTCAGATATCACAGGTACTTATGAGATTACATTAGAAGGATACACTAATAAAGGTGATTATAAGCTACTAAAGCATTACTTTAAAATTCGCTAAGAAAAGAGTATGCTTTTGAAGTTTCTTTCTTTAACCTGAATTATGCATTAGTTTTTGATGAGCAGGCTCATATTCCAATAAAATATAACAACAAACTGAAAAAATAATAGCAAAAAGCCAAATCAATTAAAAATCACACCTTTTTAGAAAGTGGCTTTGGCTAACCATCATAGGGGGCAGTTGGACTGGTACTAAATTATTCATCTTCAATTACCTTCTCTTCTTTCTACTGATACTTACTTAATATACTTCTTTATCATATCTTTATCTAAACCTACCATACTTACAAAATACCCTCTACCAGCCCAAAAATGATTCCTCAATAAGGTTTTTGTTTCAATGTTGTGTAACTCTTGAATAACTTGATCGAGATTTTGCCTTTCAAAACACCCATCAATTTCGAAATTGAAACTTTTGGAGGAACAGAAACTAGATGATAATTACACTTATAAACTACATGGCTTAATTTCTTATATTTTACCCAGAGAACAATTATAGGGGCATAGCCATCAGAACATAACAACCTGCAAAGTAAGTGAATTTCTAAACTGAATTAAAACTAGGGTTATATGATAGAAAATTTATAGAATAGAACTTTGTTATGAAAGGGTTCAACTACAATAAAAACTGGTCAAAATCCTTTCAACCGAACAAGCAGCGTATATGATTACAAAAGGGAATATACCATGAAAAAATATCACACAGCACCCCTATATATCCATTTTAAACTGTTTACTACGTTGCATTTATAAAAATATTTCTTAATTCTAACAACCGTAACCTATCATATTTTTTATCGAAGGAACAATACTTTTAAATTAAATTTTTTCCAGCGCTTGTTCTAGATCCAATATAATATCATCAATATGTTCTAGTCCCACAGAACAACGTACCATTCCATCTGTAATCCCTACAACAAGCTTATCTTCATCGGCTAGTTTACTATGTGTTGTCGAAGCAGGATGCGTAATTATGGTTCTGGTATCACCAAGGTTAGCAGATAGAGAACACATTTGCACACTATTAAAAAAAGTTTTACCACCTTGTACTCCTCCTTTTACCTCAAAAGCAACAACATTACCTCCCATTTTCATTTGCTTTTTGGCAACTTCATATTGTGGATGAGATTTCAAGAATGGGTATTTTACCCAGTTTATTTTAGGGTGTGATTCTAAAAATTCTGCTAATTTTAGAGCATTCTCACAATGACGATCTACCCGAACAGCCAGAGTTTCTAAACTTTTTGACAACACCCATGCATTAAAAGGTGATAGTGACGGCCCAGTATTACGTGAAAAGAGGTAAATTTCTCTTATCAGCTCTTTTTTACCAACAGTGACTCCTCCCAAAACTCTTCCCTGGCCATCAATTAGCTTAGTTGCAGAATGGATTACTAAATCTGCACCAAACTTAATTGGGTTTTGAAGGTATGGAGTCGCAAAACAGTTATCAATAATTAAAAGTAAATTATGCTTTTTTGCTATCGCTCCCAATAATTCTAAATCTAAAACATCTACACCAGGATTTGTTGGAGATTCGGCATATATAATTTTTGTATTGGACTGGATTAAACTTTCTACTTTATCCACTTCATCTACCCTAAAATAGCTAGTTTCGATATTCCATTTTGGAAAATATTTGGTAAATAAAGTATGAGTAGAACCAAATACAGATCGAGCAGAAACAATATGATCACCAGCATCTAATAATGCTGCAAATGTAGAAAACACTGCCGCCATACCTGTCGCAAATGCATACCCTTCTTCTGCTCCTTCTAACTTGCAGATCTTGTCTACAAATTCTGTTGTATTAGGATTACTAAAACGGCTATATAGATTTCGTTCTTTCTCTTCTGCAAAAGCAGCTCTCATTTCTTCGGCATCTTCAAAAACAAAGCCAGAGGTTAAATACATTGGTGTAGAATGCTCTAAAAACTGTGTTTTATCAGTTTGCGTTCTTACCGCTTGCGTTTCAAAATTTAAACTTTCCAGACTCATATTTCTTTATTATTAACCACAACCTTGTACTCTATTGTAGCTGTAGGTTCTAATGTTTTGGATACCGAACAATATTTCTCAAAAGACAATTGCGCTGCCCTCTGTGCTTTTTCTGGAATTATATCTCCTTCGAGGTAAACAGTTACTGTTATTTTTTTAAACGGTTTTGCTCCATCAATTTCTTCGCGAGCACCATCTACTTCTGCTCTATAGTCAGTAATTTCTTGTCGTTGTTTTTTTAAAATAGAGATCACATCAATAGCACTACACCCCGCTACTCCCATTAAAACATATTCCATTGGACTTGGAGCCAGATCGTGTCCTCCAACCTTGGCTGTACTATCTATATAGGTTACATGACCTCTTTCGTTTTTTAATTCGAAATGATAATCACTATCTATTCTTTTGAGTTGTATTTTCATTTTATATTGTTTTGGGCGCTCCCCTGACCAATCAGGGTCGGGCTTTCGGCTATATCTTTTATAACCTGTCAGAAACCCTTCGACTTCGCTCGGGGTGACAGGATTATAAAAGGATGTCGCTTCAATCCCTAACGCAATTATAATTTTATCCTTTTTCTGTCAATCGCAACACATCTCCAAACACACCTCTTGCCGTTACTGCAGCTCCAGCGCCGGCTCCTTGAATTACAATAGGTTGATCACCATATGATTCTGTATAAATCTCGAATATAGAGTCGGAACCTTTTACTTGTCCTAACGCACTACTTTGAGGTACAGAAACTAATTTAACATCCAGATTTCCTTTCTCTTGTGACAAATCACCCCAAAGATCACCAATATATCGCAATACATGATCAGGTTTTTGCTCTTCTTTAACTTTTTTATAAACGACATCCAACTCTTTCAGTCTTCCTAAAAATTCTTTTGCTTCTCCAGCTCGTAATTCTTCAGGAATTAGATTATGAATATTAATATCTTCAAATTCGTTACTTAGATCCAACTCTCTTGCGAGAATTAATAATTTTCGACCTACATCATTACCACAGAGATCTTCTCTTGGATCGGGTTCTGTAAACCCTTTATCAATTGCCTCTTGCAACACTTCGCTAAAAGGTCGTTCTTCTACAGAAAAAGTATTGAATAAATAACTTAGTGATCCAGAGAAAACTCCTTTGATTCGAGTTATATTTTCTCCAGACAAATGCAATAACTTAATAGTATCAATCAACGGTAATCCAGCTCCTACGTTAGTTTCATACAGATATTGTTTTTGATTCTCTTCTAGCTTAATTCTTAACTCCTTATAAAAGTCAAAACTTAATGTATTGGCAACTTTATTAGAAGATACCAAATCGAAACCATGTTCTACCAAATTTATGTAATTTTCGGTAAACACCTGACTAGCTGTATTATCAATAGCTATTAGGTTTTCTAAATGATGATCATCTGCATATCGAATCACATCCTCAACTGTATACGAAACTCCTTTTTCATTGATAGCATTTTTCCAATCTTGAGCTACCCCGTTTTTATCCAAGAGTACTTTTCTTGAATTTGCGACTGCAAAAATATTGAGGTTGATTTTTTTTCGTTTCTCAATCTGTTCTGAAGATTTTAAAATTTGATCTATCAAAGTACCTCCAACCAGACCATGGCCAAATATAGCTATGTTGATTTTTTTAGAAATTTCGAAAATCTCACCATGAATCACATTTAAAGCACGATGCAACTGTTCTTTTCGCACCACTAGACTCACATTCTTTCCTGTAACTGTGTTATTAAACAATAATGGAATTACTTGATTTTTAATCAATGCATTATACGGTTTATGAAACGTGCTTAAGTCCTGACCAATAATAGAAATCACAGATACATCTTTTTCTATTGAAATACCACTAACATCGCGTTTATAAAAATCTGATTCGAACTCTTCTTCTAATATAGATTTAGCTTCTTTTGCTTTATCAGCTTCGACAACAAAACCAATACCACGTTCTGATGACCCTTGTGAAATGATACTAACACTAATATTTTTATCGGCTAGTGCTTTAAATATTCTCGCATCCACTCCTACTTTTCCCAATAGACCTCTTCCTTCTAGGTTTATTAGAGCCACATTCTCTAAAACTGAAAGAGATTTAATTCCTTTTTCACTCGCTTCCGATGTAATCAAGGTTCCTTTATTTTGATGATCAAAAGTATTCAAAATCCTAAGCGGGATATTCTTTTCAATTAAAGGAATTATAGTTTTCGCATGTAAAATATTAGCTCCAAAATATGCCAATTCATTAGCTTCTGTAAATGACAATTTTTCAATTTTTATAGCATTAGGTACCAGGTCTGGATCAGCAGTATAGATCCCATTTACATGAGTGAAATTTTGTAATTCTTCTGCTTCAAGATAATTAGCTAATAATGATGCTGTATAGTTACTACCGTTTCTTCCTAAAGTAGTTGTTTCATTTTTGGTATTCGATGCTATAAAACCAGTAACGATATTTACTGTAGTGCCATTATACTTTTGAAAATGATTAATTACATTTTCTTTAGATAATTTATCGAGAGGTTGAGCATCTCCAAACTGAGCATCTGTTATGATAAGAGTTCTACTATCTGTAAAATTAGCATTGATATTTTTCTCTTTTAGGAGTTGCGTTACCAATTTGGCCGAAATAACTTCACCTTGCGATAACACCTGATCTTTTATCCTCTTGCTATAGTCTTCTAAAAGTGAAACTCCTTCAAAAAGTTTGTCTAATGTTTCGAACTCCTGGGTAAAATCGACATTATCAAAATCGGCAATTTGGTATGTTTTAAATGCTTCTAGCTGTGATTGATAATTTTTGCCATTGACAGCCTTTTCAAGAATTTCTTCGAGTTCATCGGTTGTATTACCACGAGCAGAAAGGACAACGGTTATCTTTTCGCCATTTTTCACCTTATCTTCAATTATATCTATCACCGCATGAATTCCTTTTCCATTAGCGAGTGATTTCCCTCCAAATTTTAAAATTTTCATTTTTTCTTTTTCTTTAAAACACATCTTTTAACAATGCATTCAATTGTTCAAATTCTATTAAAAAGGCATCATGACCATGAACCGAATTAATTATTTTGTGAGTAACATTTTGTTTTACTTCTTTCAGTTTTTTGAATGTAATCTTATCTTCTGCTGCTGTAAAAAACATATCAGAGTCTATACTTATAATATGAATACTAGATTGAATCGATGCGGCTACTTCATTAAAATCTCCACGCCCTTCAGTTATATCGATATTTGCTAGGATATGATTTAATTCTTTGTAAGCAGAAAGCGCAAATCTACTGTCTAATCTTTCTCCATGATACAATAGCCAGCTTTCTATATTATACATATCTTTTTCATCATTATATGTGCGATCAAATTTTTGCCTAAATGATTCTGGAGACCTATAGACTAACATCGCATGTAGTCTGGCATCATGAACTGGGTTTTTAGAATTTAATAAAATCTGCTCTTGCACCAAACAATTAGCCTTCAACCAATCGGTAGATTTCCAATCTGTAGCCACCGGGATTAAATTCTTAATTAAACTGGGATTAAAAGCAGCTAATTCCCATGCAATTCCACCACCAACAGATCCACCAATCACAGCATATAATTCGTTAATTTTTAATAGTTTTAAGCCTTCAGAAAAGATCGCAGCGATATCACGTGCATTAAATATTTTATATTCTTCAATTAAGTTTTCTTCTTTTCCATCATATCCATTTCCTGGAATATTAAAAGACAAAACGGTATATCTATTGGTATCAATGCACTTATCTTTCCCTATCAAACTATTCCACCAACCATGCTCTCCACACACTGCAGAATTACCGGTAAGAGCGTGATTAACCAGAACAATTGGTGCCGTATAAAGCGGTTTTCCAAACACTTCGTACGTGAGATGAATCTGATCAATAGATCTTCCCTTTATCGTGATATAATTTAAGATGTCTAATTTTTGAAGCATTATTTATAATTTCTTTGAGGCTATTTTGGTCACCCTCTTATTATAAATCCTTTTAGAAAGGATAGCGTTTTTTTGATCTTTTAAATTTTGACTTTTACTTTACTAAAAGCTTCTTTCAGGTCTTCTTTTAGATCTTCAATATCCTCGAGTCCAACTGATAACCTAATCAAATCCTGAGTTACTCCAGTAGATGCTTGCTGCGCAGAATCTAATTGTTGGTGTGTAGTACTAGCGGGATGTATAATTAAAGATTTAGAATCCCCAATATTTGCCAGTAAAGAGAAGATTTTTGTTTCATCAGCTACTGTTTTAGCCGAATCAAAACCACCTTTCACTCCAAATGTAATGATCCCACTTTGCCCTTTTGGTAAATATTCCTGAGCTAATTCGTAGTACGTATTATTTTTGAGTCCCGGATACTTTACCCAACTTACTTCTTCTTGTTCTTCTAACCATTTAGCAAGCTGTAATGCGTTTTCGCTATGCTTTTTTATTCTGATTTCTAAAGTTTCCAGACCTTGTAGAATTTGAAATGCGTTAAACGGACTTAGTGCAGCTCCATGATCTCGTAGTCCTTCTATTCTTGCTTTTGCTATAAATGCTGCTGGCCCTAATGCATCGTGATATACTAATCCGTGATATCCTGGTGAAGGTTCTGTAAACTCAGGAAACTTACCACTAGACCAATCAAAAGTTCCTGCATCGATAATCGCTCCTCCAAGAGATGTACCATTACCACTAATATATTTTGTAAGTGAATGAATTACAATATTTGCTCCATACTCAATAGGGTTAAGTAGTGCTGGCGTAGCAACTGTATTATCAACTATCAAAGGCACTTTATTGGCTTTGGCTTCAGATGAAATTGCTTTTAAATCTAATACATCCAACTTTGGATTTCCTAATGATTCTACAAAGAATACACGTGTATTCTCTTGTATAGCATCTTTAAAATTATTTTGATCTGAAGGATCTACAAAAGTTGTTGTAATCCCAAATCTAGGTAATGTAACGTTTAACAAATTATACGTTCCTCCATATAAACTACTAGATGCAACTATATGGTCTCCCGTTTTTAATAAGGTTAGTAAGGTTGTATTGATCGCCGCTGTACCCGAAGACGTTACTACCGCCGCAATACCTCCCTCTAATGCTGCAAGGCGTTGTTCCAGAATATCATTTGTTGGATTATTTAATCTAGTATAAATAAATCCTGTTTCGGATAAATTGAATAGATTGGCAGCATGATCAGAATTATTAAAAACATACGATGTTGTTTGATAAATTGGCACTGCTCTTGTTCCTCCATTGGCAGACACATCATGACCTGCATGTAAAGCTCCTGTTGCAAATTTTTGTGTACTCATAATTTTCTATTTTAAATTTTTAAACAAAATTCAAATACATCAAACACTCGATTATAGTGTATGTAAATAGAAAATTAAAAAGAAAGGAAAACGACAATTACAAAATTGAAATTGTATCGAGTTATCTTCTCTCGCTTAATCGAGATAGAATTTAGCACCTTCTTTAATAATTAAAGGGTTGCTAAGGTTTCACAGGGTCTATTCCCTCCACCTTTCTTAATAACTTACTAATATGTATAAGAAACTTCGTGGCAAATCTAGTAATTATTTTTTAACAACATCGTCTTTCTCTCGAAAATTATTTTGTTTTGAAAAACACCTAACCAAAAATGTTCTTTACTAATCAAAAATTAATGATACGTTAAATGCTTTTAAGTGTTATCATTTTTTTTACCTTTGCCGAAATATTTTTCAGGGAAAGATTTGACTGATTGCAACCCAAGTACTGAAATAACTTTTTTACAGTACAAAAATGCTAAAGCAGTTCGATTTAGATATTCTGTCGAAAGCTTCGCATTGCAATTACGTCTAAAGCATTTTCTATAAAACAATAAAGAATGGCATATTTATTTACTTCGGAAAGTGTATCCGAAGGACATCCGGATAAAGTAGCAGATCAGATAAGTGATGCATTATTAGATAACTTTTTAGCTTTTGATGCTGACTCTAAGGTAGCTTGCGAAACGCTTGTAACTACTGGTCAGGTAGTACTTGCCGGAGAAGTAAAATCCAAAACATATCTTGATGTACAACATATAGCAAGGGATGTCATCAATACGATTGGATATACTAAAGGGGCATATCAGTTTAGTGGTGACTCTTGTGGAGTAATCTCTCTTATCCATGAACAATCGCAAGATATAAATCAAGGGGTTGATCGTGAAAATAAAGAAGAGCAAGGTGCTGGTGACCAAGGAATGATGTTTGGGTATGCCACCAAAGAAACTGCTAATTATATGCCTTTGGCTCTTGATATTTCACATAAAATATTAATTGAATTAGCCAAGCTAAGACGTGAAGGTACAGAAATCCCTTATTTGCGTCCTGATTCTAAAAGTCAGGTAACTATTGAGTATAGTGATGATAATATACCTCAACGTATTGTTGCCATCGTTGTATCTACACAGCATGATGATTTTGACAGCAATGATGATGCAATGTTGAGTAAAATAAAAAATGATATTATTTCTATTTTAATGCCTAGGGTAATTGCTCAATTACCTAGTTATATCCAACAATTGTTTAATGATCAGATTACATATCATATTAATCCGACTGGAAAATTTGTGATTGGTGGACCACATGGTGACACTGGTCTTACTGGAAGAAAAATTATAGTCGACACTTATGGTGGTAAAGGAGCTCACGGTGGAGGTGCATTTTCAGGTAAAGACCCAAGTAAAGTAGATCGATCTGCTGCATATGCTTCTAGGCATATTGCTAAAAATCTTGTAGCTGCAGGAGTAGCAAATGAAGTATTAGTACAAGTATCATATGCGATTGGTGTTGTTGAACCCACCTCTATTTTTGTAGACACTTATGGAACTGGTACTCTGGGATTAACAGATGGAGAAATTGCCGAAATAGTAGGTGAAATCTTCGATATGCGTCCAGCTGCGATTGAGAAACGTCTTAAATTACGTAATCCCATCTATCAGGAAACAGCTGCTTATGGACATATGGGTAAAGAACCGCAAACGATTACTAAAGTTTTTGAAAGCCCGTATTCTGGTAAAATAGAAAAAGAAGTAGAACTATTTACCTGGGAGAAACTTGATTATGTAGAAAAAGTAAAAAAGGCGTTTAAGATTTAACGTTTATCTGATTTTATAGTTATTCATCGAAAAATCAGGTGCAGCCCTGAAGAAATGAGGTTTTCCCGTATTACAAAATCAAGTATTATCATTACATTTACCCCATAAACGTTATAAGATACATAACATATCTATTCGGGGGGAATAATTTTGATATGTTTTTTTAAAAATTTTAGTGTATCACAATTGATTAATACATTTAAATTTAGGGAAATGAAATTAAAATTTGCATTAAGCATCGCTTTTTTATTAGTGTGTAGCATCTCTTTTGGTCAAGATTTTAAAAATGATCTTTCTTCAGTAAAAACCATTGATAATCAAATTCAACAAGAGCAATATAGTACTGATGAAATTGCTATGACGGATCGTTTAATAATACAAACTCCTATAAAAACTAAAAGTAAAGATTTTTATAGCAAAAAAGAGTGGCGAAAAATCAAAAAACAACTCAAAAAAAATAAAAGGAGAGTTTCTAACACAAAAAATAGTGTGTACACTTATAAGGTTATTGATACTATATATATAGATATACCGTCTTTTAATACTGTTAGAGGCAAATCTCGTTTATCAGGTTGGTAAATTTATAATTAAGTCAAAAGTATTTCTTTTTCAATTAATTATCCTATTTCTCTTTAATAGCATATTATTACCTCTATCATATCCAAAACTTGACGTTTTTATCTTCTTTTGAGATTAAAATAAGTGTGTTTTCTTGAAAAAAAACTGTTTTCAAGAAGATTAGTACATTTATTTAATATTTAAAAAAACAGCGTTCAACCCCTATTCTAGCTTAACTGGCCCAGTATTTTATGTTTTTTTGAGAAAAAAATAAAATAAAATTTTCACCCAACATTTAGAAAAAAATACGAATAACCACGGTACTTACCAGCTCTATTTAGGGGAAAAATCCCCATACTGTGTTGCGGTTTTTCCGTATTCAAAATTGAATTAGTATAACTATCTTAGTAACTGAATATCAGTCATTTATTTATTTTTTGGATTGTAAAAATTAACCTTATCCAAATTTCTATAAATAACTTCAATTTTATACTTATGATTACTAACCCCCAAAAATCTAAAAAAATGAAAATGAGAATCGCTACGACTACAGTGATATTGATATGTATATCGTATTCATCAATAGGACAAAGTAATACAACTGACTTCAAACCTATTACTATCACTAATAATACGTTACAAAAACAAAACCTTTCTCACACTAATACTAATCCAATAGAGGCAAACAAAAATGTAGCCCAGCGATCAAAAAACACCAGTATATACAGTGAAAAGAAGTGGAAAAAAATAAGAAAACAAATTCAAAAGAATAAAAAGAGGCTTTTTAAATATAAAAATAGTGTCTATGCTTCAAAAAAGATAGACACTGTATATCTAGATATTCCAACCTATAGCGGAAAATCTCGTTTATCGGGATGGTAAAAAAAAATAAAAAAACCGTTCATTGAGCGGTTTTTTTATTTTTAATAATGTATTAAATCTTATTCTATCTTTACAGCTTCACTGTTCCATTTTTAAATAGTAATCTACAGAGTGTTTCCCCGAACCGTAGAACAAGAAAAATACACATAGTAATAGAATTATACTGGCAATAATAAGATTTGCCACATTCATCTCTCCTATAAAATTAATGAGTACTGCCCCTATTAATAATGGAAGTTGAGCTGTAACTGACCATCGTGTCAGTAATCCAAAAGAAATAAGCACGCCCCCTATTAAATGTGCCGGAGCTACATAATGAATTATAATCATAGCACCTGCAAGGTTTTGAACAGGCTTAATAAGGTCTACAAGAATCTGGCTATTACTAATAAAATTTATTCCTTTTATAAATAAAAAAACTCCTAAGGCAATTCTTAACAAATCTAACGGATAATACGTATGTGCATTAGCCCATTTGTTTAACGATTTTATTGTTGGCATGACAAAATGAGTATTGATTAGACCACTATAAGGTACTGATTTTTAATACAATAAAAAAACCAACTGCCAATACAAAGACTACAATACTACCGTCTTGTATATCTAATGTTTCGATAGGTGCGAATAATAGTATTTCTAAACAGTATAAAAGCTTCTGGTAAAACAGCTTTTATCTTCTGGTTTGTCGATTTAAATACATGATGTGTTTGAAGCTTCAGTTCTTCTTCATATTTATAATAACATAAAACTATTGCACATACACCAATTATAAATAATAATGCTCCAATAAAAGTTTGTATCGGGGTTAAACTGTGATAAAAAAAGCGACTAAGCCCTAATCCAAACCAACTTCCGTAAAGCACAAAAAAGTGGACTATATAGATAGATAGTGTGCTCCCTCCTATTTTGGTTATCATATGATTTGTAAAATAATTTTTCATCATAATAAATACAGAAAAAAGCATACACACATTTCCCAATCTTATAAACAAGAAGTTGTTATAAGCTACTGATTTAAAAATGCCCACACCTGTCATTCTATAAACTACCATTAACATAGTTGAAGAATAGAACACCAATACTACTCCTATGGATAAAAGCATTATAGCAGCATAAGGGTAAAACATCTTTTGTTTTCCGTATTTCAAAAACAAACTAGCCATAAAACTACCTATACACACATATCCAAACCAAGGTAGTAATGTAAAAATAGATCCGTTTCTATTTGTAAAATAATTAGCAACTGTTTGTGGTAAAAACTCTAGTATACAACTACCGTATATTGGTTGCAGAAGAAAAATAATCACTCCAATACCCAGTATTACATTTTGAAACCACGCTTCATTAATTTGACTCAAAATAAGATACACTCCTATCAACAGCAACAATGATGTACCAATACATTGCAATACATCTACATAGAAAAATGAAGGGTTTACTGTTCCGGTAAAGACTGCATAAAAACTTAATCGCAATAAATATCCCCAAAAAATAACCTTAGTAGCACGTTTTATACCTTTCAAAACTCTTGGATTATCAATTCCTTTCGTGTTTTGCTTTAGTAATAAATACGTAAAAATAAAGCCTGTTATCGTAAAAAACGTTGGGGCAGTCATTCCTCTAAAATACTCCCAGATCGTATACACAATATTATTTTTATCCCTATACACATCACCTAAAAGAGAATGTACAAAATGCCCTTGAAGCATCATAAGAATAGCAAATGCTCGAATTGCATCAAGAAAGTGCAATCGACTAGTACGTTTGGTCATTATTGTAGTCTTTGGTTGGGTTGTTTCCAAAAAACGAGTTTTCGAGTTGTATTATTGCTTAAAAAAGCGCAAATCTAGGTAATTTTTATGGGTTTCGTGTTGATTTTAAGGCGTTTATCTCTGAGCCTATATATTTGTGGGATTTTACGTAAAAGAAAAACTCATATAAGTGTTCTATATCGGCAGTTTTAATACTTTAAACCCATATAATCACTTAGATCTCATCTGCATCCCGGCAATTTTAAAAAGGTTAATACGTTAAACAATAGTACTAATAACCAAAATTTTCAATCTATGAATACAAAAGTAATTTTAGGAATTAGAATAGTTTTTGGACTTGCCATTTTATTTTTTGGATGTAATAAATTGTTTTATTTTATGGATCCTCCAGCTCCTTCAACCAAAATAGCTATAAGTTTTTTAAAAGTTTTAGTATCCTCTAAAACTATGATGCTGGTAGCCATTGTAGAAATCTGCGCAGGAGTTGCCTTACTAACCAATAGATTTGCTCCCTTAATGATGGTCATTCTAATGAGTGTATCAGTCAATGCATTTTTATATCACATTAAACTTGATACCGAAAATTGGATCATCGGTGTTGTGTTCTTAGCCCTAAACATCTTTATGCTATATATCTATAAAGATCACTACAAAGAACTCCTAAAAACACAATAACAAATAGAAATAAAAAAGATGCCTTCTTAGGCATCTTTTTTATTTCTATTAAACATCACCTAATTAGTTATCATACTCCTGTAGCTCCTTTTGAAAGATTATCTAAAGCTTTAGAAATGATGGCTAAGACATCATCTTTACCATTAATCTCATGACGAAGTTTTAAAAACCCGGGATCATTGTATGAAACATTAACAACACCTTTATCATCTTGCCATATTAGAATCTTTTGCGGAAGATCTAATCCTGTAATTTGAGAATTCTGCATCAAAGGAGTTCCCAATTTAGGATTACCAAACATAATTACTCGTGTTGGATTTAATTCTAGATCTACTGATGCCGCATTTGCTTGATGATCCAATTGTGCTACAATCTTTAGGTTCGGATTATTCGTAATGATTTCTACTAATGTATTATAAGTATCTTCAAAGTTTTTAGAACTAACTTTTGTAATTACACCCTGCGCTTTGATAATTTCCATTTTTTGTTGTGAATTCGTTTGTACATCTTTGGACGTATCGTTTTGATTTTGATTACATGACATTATCACTATTAGCAATGAAACTCCCAATATTTTATATGTTGTCATTATAGTTTTTTTAGGTTGCACTCAATTAGTCGTAATAATCTACTCTATAATTACAGGTCATATTTTACAAGTTATTTACCTTGATCAAGGGAGTACTTAAGTTTTAAAATACACATCTTACTGAAATTCTTTTCTATCCTTTTTATGTTACTCATAAAATCCACTATATTTACGCCCGAACTTTAACGTACATTTTTACAAAACACCTCAAGAAAAACAATCAACTATGCATATAGCAATAGCTGGAAATATCGGCGCCGGAAAAACAACATTGACCCGATTACTTGCTAAACATTATAAATGGGAAGCTCATTTTGAAGATGTATTAGAGAACCCTTACCTAGAGGATTTTTATAATAAAATGGAGCGTTGGTCTTTTAACCTTCAGATTTATTTCCTTAATAGTCGTTTTAGACAGATATTAGATATTCGTGAAAGCGGAAAAGATATTATCCAGGATAGAACGATCTATGAAGATGCTTATATTTTTGCTCCAAACTTACATGCAATGGGGCTTATGACCAATCGTGATTTTGAAAACTACAGATCACTTTTTGATCTTATGGAAAATGTAGTCGAAGGTCCTGATTTATTGATTTACCTTAGAAGTAGTATTCCAAATCTGGTCAATCAGATTCATAAACGTGGACGTGAATATGAAAATACAATTAGTATTGATTATCTAAGTAGACTTAATGAACGATATGAGGCATGGGCACATAATTATGATAAAGGCAATCTTCTTATTGTAGATGTAGACAATGTCAATTTTGTGGATAATCCAGAAGATCTGGGGAGTATTATAAATCGAATCGATGCAGAGTTAAACGGGTTATTCTAATCTTTTTTTAGTCAAGATGGATTTTAATGCACTCTTTCGGTTTCTACAGGATTTACAGGCCAATAATCATAAAGAATGGATGGATGCTAACAGAAAACAGTATCAAACTATTCGCAAGTCATTTATTCAATGGCTAGATGAATTGGATGCAAAATTAGCTACAATCGACCCCAATTACTATCCTACATCAGGTAAAAAAGGAATTAATCGTATTAATAACAACTTACTTTTTCATCCTAATAAGCCTGTATATAAGGATCATTTTGCTGCAGGATTGGATCAACGTACCAAGCAAGGTGATTTTTATATCCAAATTGGGGTTAACGAGTGCGAATTGGCTGGTGGTTATTGGAGACCAGAGAACAAAATGCTGAATAGTATTCGAGAAGCGATTGATTATAATGGAGATGAATTAATCAAGGTTTTAAACAAAAAAAGCTTTAAACAGACCTTTGGAGGAATGTACCTGGATAAAGATAAACTAAAAACTACTCCCAAAGGCTATCCTTCTGATCATGAATATATCGATCTGCTACGCCATAGAACATTTGCTGTAATACATCCTTTAACCAAAGAAGATATTCTTAGAGAAGATTTTATGGACAAGGTGATTACTGTATACAAAGAAATGCTTCCGTTTAGACGATATTTTAATCAGGCTGTCACTGTGTAGTAGTTAAAAATCATCACGATTCTTTGTCATTTTACTACTATTCTAATTAATTTTCTTATTTAAATACGCCATAATCATTCCAGTAGCCCCTGTATTACTATTGATAAAATGTCCAGAAATCATTCCTGTTTTTTCTCTAAGTTTTTTATCCTCGACAAGTTTATTTAGTATTTGGCTAAATTCATTCGCACTCGAAACCGAAAATAAGCCTGCCAATTTCTGAAGTTGCTTAGCCTCTCTAAATTTTTCAAAATTCTTACCAATAATGATTGGGATTCCAAAAGTTGCCGGCTCTAAAATATTATGTAATCCCCCCGTTCCCATAGCTCCACCTACATATGCTATATCGCCATAACTATATATTCGAGATAAATACCCAATAGTATTCATAATAAATACCTGTTGATCTTTTAGCACTATTCCTTCTTTTTCAGAATATAAAACGGTTTTCTTTTTGATCTTTTGTTTCAATGCATTTGCGCTACTATCTTTTATTTCGTGAGGAGCAACAATAAAACAAATCTCATTAGGAGCATCGTTTATATACTCTATAAAAATTTCTTCATCTTCTGGCCATGAGCTTCCTATCACTATACAAAGTCGCTCATTAATGAAATCTGAAATAAAACCAACATGATTATCCATTTCTATTTGATGAGACACCCGATCAAAACGTGTATCTCCACTCAAAGTAACATTAGTAAAACCTTGTTTTTCTATTAGTGTTTGGGATATTTTATCCTGAACAAAAAAGTGATCTATGGTCTGCAAAGTTTTTCTCATAAAACCACCATACCATTTAAAAAATGCCTGATCTTCTCTAAATGTTGCAGATATAAATACTGCTGGAATATTTTTGCTTTGTAATATTTTCAGGTAATTAGGCCAAAACTCATATTTTACAAAGACAGCAAGTTCGGGTTTTACAAGTTGTATAAACCGAATGGCATTTGCATTTGTATCCATAGGTAGATACACAATAATATCAGCCAAAGCACTGTTCTTCTTGGCTTCATAACCTGACGGGGAAAAAAAAGTGACTACTATTTTATGATCAGGATGCTTTTTCTTTAGGGCCTCCATTACAGGAACACCTTGCTCATATTCTCCTAAAGATGCACAATGAAACCAGATAACACGATCTTGAGAAGGAAAATATTTCTCAAGAGTTTCAAAAACTGTTTTCCTTCCATTAACAAATAATTTAAGCTTAGGGCTTAACAAACCTATTATAGGAAGTACGCCACTAAATATTGCAATAAAGATGTTATATAAAATGTTCAAAAATGATAATTTTTATGAATTGCTAAAATACATTTCTTTTATCTAAAATTCCATTGGCAATAGTATCAATATTTTGTACTTTCGTGAGGTTACAATAAAACATTTATGAAGAAGATACAAATGGTTGACCTTAAGGGTCAATATGAACAAATCAAAGAACATATAGATTCATCTGTTCTTGATGTTATACAATCCACAGCTTTTATTAATGGTCCTGAAGTACATAGTTTTCAAAAAGAACTAGAGGATTATCTTGGAGTAAAACATGTCATCCCTTGTGCTAATGGTACAGATGCATTACAGATTGCAATGATGGGATTAGGCCTAAAACCTGGGGATGAAGTAATTACTGCGGATTTTACTTTTGCTGCAACAGTAGAAGTAATTGCATTGTTACAACTTACTCCTGTTCTGGTAGATGTAGAACCTGATTCTTTTAATATTGATCCCGAAGCCATAAAAAAAGCAATTACTCCAAAAACGAAGGCTATTGTACCTGTACATCTATTTGGACAATCTGCCAATATGGATGCTATTATGGCTATCGCCAAAGAGCATGATTTATATGTAATCGAAGATAATGCTCAAGGTATTGGAGGAAGTTATCATTCTAAAGACGGAAATACTTCAAAATCCGGAACCATAGGTCATGTAGCGTCTACTTCTTTTTTCCCTTCTAAAAACTTAGGGTGTTATGGAGATGGTGGTGCTATCTTTACTAATGATGATGATCTGGCACATACCCTACGTGGAGTAGTAAATCATGGAATGTATAAGAGATATCATCATGATGTTGTGGGGGTAAATTCTCGTTTAGATTCGATACAAGCTGCAGTACTAAGGATAAAGCTTCCTAATTTGGATCGCTATAATAGTGCCCGACGAGAGGCAGCAAAAAAATATACAGCGGCTTTTGCCGATCAGGAACATATCATTACTCCAACTATTATTGACAAAGAAGACACTCATGTGTTTCATCAATATACACTTAGAGTAATCGATGTAGATCGTGATGCTCTGGCTAAACATTTAAATGATAATGGAATTCCTTGTGGTGTTTATTACCCTATCCCTCTGCACAGTCAAAAAGCATATCAGGATGAACGCTATAACGAAGCTGATTTTCCTATAACCAATCAATTAATCAAAGAAGTCATTTCTTTACCAATGCATACAGAATTAGATGATGAACAAATTGGTTTTATCACTAAAACTGTTATTGATTTTGTAGGCAAATCTGTAACCATCTGAAGTATTTAAAAAAATAAGACGAAGTCGAAAAACATTGAAGAAGAGTTTCTTTGATGTTTTTGGTTTTGTTTTAAATGGAAGAAGGAAAAGAAATCTATCTTCTCTAAACCTAATTTAATCTCTTAAACTTATTCATTTTTCATGGATTCCCTTTGCATTTGTTATAACCTTGTTGATCACAGTCTTTCTAAAATTCCCCTTTTACCAGAAGCATATGTTGTACCAATAACGAATGGCCATCTTGGCTATGTAGAAAAACAAGCAACCCCTGAAACTTTAGAAAGCTACGAAATCATATTTCATGACACTCCTCATGAGCAATTACTAGAGATATGCTCATCCTTAAAAATCAAAGCATTAGAACAACAATTTATGCCTGTAAAAAGGAGAAAAAGCTTAACCTTTTCAGATGTATTAAAAGATCCAAAAATAAACGAAGTTGTACTTAGTTATATAAGCAAAAAATTATCTGTTTTCTATTCCCTGATTGTTACTAATCAATATGCAATAACTAGTAATGCTCAAAGAAAAGATCCTTTCGAAAACCATAAATTATCGATTGGCAACACTATACTGAAGCCCATTCTAGAATTCACTAAGATAGATGAAGGCATTGAATATGCTTTTTCTCTAAAAAACAAAGACACTCTCATTATTCCTAAAAATAATGATATCCAAATATTACTTAACGAGCCTTCGTGGATTATAGTAGATAAATACTTGTACCAAATTGAAAATCTAAATGCCAATAAATTAAAACCTTTTTTTGATAAAGAAAAAATTACCATTGCCCAAAAGCATATCAAAATTTACTTAGAAAAAGTAATCATACCCATAATTAAAAATGTAGATGTTATAACCCATGGTTTTGATATTATTACACATCAAGATATAGCATCTTATGGAATAGAAATTATCCGGGATTTTATACAAGATACCTATGTGATTAAGGTTATTTTTGAATATGACACTATACTTTTTGACTATAATAGCACAAAAACTACGGTTTCTAATGTGCATTTTAAAGATGATGATCAAATTCAAATTATCCAAACCAAACGTAATCCAGAAGCTGAGCAAGAGATTATTGACCTACTAATATCAAAAGGGTTACAGGTAAATAACAATCTATTACTAGAAACTAAAGTTTCTGATGATCCTTTTGAAATCCTAAACTGGTTAACACTGAACAAGGAACAATTAGAAGCAGATGAATTTGAGATAAAACTACCTTTATTAGATGATAGAACAGTCAATATTGATGCATATACCATCGAGATTGGCAGTCAACAAGAGAATGATTGGTTTGATATTAAAGGAGTTGTTGCTATTGGAAATCAAGAAATTCCTTTTTCAAAATTTATAACACATATCAAGCAAAATAATCGTTTTTTCCCAATCGGTGATGATGAAGTTTTCATTATCCCAAAAGAGTGGATGACACGATATAAAAAACTTGTAGATTTTGGGCAGATACAAGATAAAAACATACGTATTACTAAAAGTAACTACATCCTGTTAAAGGATATCATTCCGCCAGAAGAAATTAGTATTGAAGATGCTACCAGTCATCATTATGAACCATCATCTAAACTTAAAGCGACATTACGACCATATCAGGAAAAAGGAGTGCAATGGTTGGTCAATCATCATTACAATAAATTAGGTGCCTGCTTAGCAGATGATATGGGATTAGGGAAAACCTTGCAAACTATTGCGATGCTCGTTTATGCAAAAGAACAACTAGAGCCCATAGATAAAAAGGTTGAAAAAATTCGGTTAGACTTATTTATCGATCCTCTAGAAGTAAAAACCTACCTCAAAGCTTTGATTGTACTCCCCTCTTCTTTGGTATTTAATTGGGCACAGGAAATAATAAAATTTGCTCCACATCTTAATATTGTTAAATACATAGGCCCTGATCGTAAAAAAATTACTCCATATCTAGAGACTTACGATATTATTCTCACTACCTATACTACAGTATCAAAAGATATTACTGCTTTAGAAAAAATAAATTTCACCTATCTGATCACAGATGAGAGTCAACAAATCAAAAACAAAGAGTCTAAAATATTTCAGGCGATAAATAATATACATACTACCCATAAGATTTCTCTGAGTGGTACACCAATAGAAAATTCATTATCTGATCTTTGGTCTCAGATGGAATTTATTAACCCGGGAATGTTAGGTAGTTATCCATTTTTTAAGGATCGCTTTAAAATTCCGATAGAAAAACATCAGGATCCAGAATGTATCAAAGAGCTAAAAACATTGATAGATCCTTTTATACTGAGAAGAACTAAAGAGCAGGTTGCCAAAGACCTTCCCAAATTATCAGAACAAACGATATATACAGAAATGCTTCCTGAACAGGAGAAGCAATACGAATCTCAGAAATCAGCAGCCAGAAATCTACTACTAGGTATTGATGCTGAATCAACAAATAAGATCCATATTCTTAATACACTCACCAAACTTCGACAGATTGTAAATCATCCTAAACTTATAGACAATAAAACAAAAGATCCATCAGGAAAATTTCAGGATGTTACACATTACCTTGAGACACTGGTCAAAGCCAATAAAAAAGTACTTGTATTCAGTTCTTTTGTATCTCACCTTGACTTATACCAGGAATGGTGCAGGGAACATAATATTTCTTATGTAACCTTAACTGGCCAGACCAAAGGTACAGATAGAGAAGCGGTGGTATATGAGTTTCAGAAAAACGATGCGGTATCTTTATTCTTTATTTCTCTAAAAGCTGGCGGTGTAGGACTCAACCTCACCAAAGCATCTTATGTAGTATTATTAGACCCATGGTGGAATCCGTTTATTGAAAAGCAAGCAATTGCCAGATCCCATCGTATAGGACAAACCAATAATGTAATGGTAACTCGATTTATTACCAAGAATACTATCGAAGAAAAAATATTGCAACTACAGGAAAAGAAAAAAGGTCTGTCTGATGAGATTATTGATATAAATGCTATACCACAGTATATAGAACAAAATCTAGAAGAGTTATTAGAATAACTTGATTATATCATTTATAAAAACTCTATAGCCTCACAAGTTTTAAAAGCTTATGAGGCTTTAAAACTTACCTTCTATTTCTAAAAGAAATCATAATCTCTCCCTCAATCACAACAATTTATTTTAAATTGTTCTTTTTGTATATTTTAATTTATAGTAATTTTTCACACACCATCACATATGAAATATCTATACACAGTACTTTTTGCATTGATTAGCACGACCATTTTAGCTCAAAATACTTACCTACAATGCGGGAAATTAATTGATACCAAAACAGGTACAGTTCTAACAGAAAAAACAATTGTCGTTTCCGGAAATAAAATTATTACAGTCGAAAATGGTTTTGTAACTGGCAAAAAAAATGACATCACTATTGATCTTAAAAACAAAACAGTGATGCCCGGTTTGATTGATATGCACGTACACCTTGAAATGGAAACAAACCCTAAGGCTTATCTGCAAAAATATACAGATAGTGAAGCAGATGTTGCTTATAATTCTGTTGATTTTGCAAAGAAAACATTAATGGCAGGTTTTACTACAGTGCGGGATCTGGGAGGAAGCGGAGTCAATATTTCACTAAAAAAAGCAATTAAAAGAGGTAAAATTAAAGGACCCAGAATATTTACAGCTGGCAAATCTCTAGCTACCACTGGTGGACATGCAGACCCCACTAACGGAAGTAAAAGATCTTTAATCGGTGATCCAGGCCCTAAAGAAGGTGTAGTAAATAGTATCGAAGATGCAAAAAAAGCAGTACGACAACGCTATAAAAATGGGGCAGATCTCATTAAAATTACAGCTACTGGTGGCGTATTAAGTGTTGCAAAAAGTAGCTCTAATCCACAGTTTACTGTAGAAGAGATTAAAGCAATATGCAAAACTGCTAAAGATTATGGATTTCATGTAGCAGCACATGCTCATGGTGACGAAGGAATGCAACGTGCCATTTTGGGTGGTGTAAAAACGATTGAGCATGGCACATTAATGAGTGAAAAGACTATGGATTTAATGAAGCAGCATGATGCATATTTAGTACCTACCATTACCGCAGGAAAAGAGGTTACCGAAAAAGCAGCTATTGACGGGTATTACCCTGCTATTATTGTTCCTAAGGCCTTGGAGATCGGTCCAAAAATTCAAAATACATTTAAAAAAGCATATGATCGCGGTGTAGGTATCGCTTTTGGTACCGATGCAGGAGTATTTAAACACGGACAAAACGGAAAAGAATTTGGTTTTATGGTCGAAGCTGGTATGCCTGCAATGGTAACTATACAAAGTGCTACCACCACCAACGCCAAAATCCTGAATATGCAAGATCAGATCGGACAAATTACTCCTGGTTTCTTAGCCGATATCATAGCAGTAAATGATGATCCTACTCAAAAAATTAATGCGATGGAGAATGTCGTATTTGTAATGAAAGATGGAAAAATATATAAGAACTAACAAATAATGAAAAAACTCATTAGCTCTATCATAATACTTGGAGCTCTGATACTATTCACCAGTTTCTTTTTTGTTGAAAAATCAGAAACCCAGGTTGAAAAATCTCGATTTTTAAGCTACGAGATAAATCCCTTGCAACAAGAGTTACATTTCTATTGGAAAAATAAAAATCTCAGTAATTACAAAAGCTTTCAAAATTTAAAATCAGAACTAGAAAAACAAAACAAGGAATTGGTTTTTGCAATGAATGGAGGGATGTATAACAAAGACTTATCTCCGCAAGGGCTTTATATTGAAAATGAAGAAATCAAAACCAGGATTGATACATCTCAAAGTGGATATGGTAATTTTTATCTTCAGCCTAATGGGATATTTTATTTGACTAAAAAAAACAAAGCTGTCATTTGCACCACAAAGATGTTTATGGGTAGTAAGAACATCAAATATGCCACACAATCTGGTCCTATGCTCGTGATTGACGGAAAAATCCATTCCAAATTTAGAGAAGGGTCTTCTAATGTTCATATTAGAAACGGAGTAGGAATTTTACCCAATGGAAATCTTCTTTTTGCAATTTCTAAAGAGAAAACTAATTTTTATGATTTTGCTTTCTTTTTTAAACAACATGGTTGTAAAAATGCATTATATCTGGATGGATTTGTCTCCAGAGTATATTTACCCTCTAAAAATCAGCATCAATTAGAAGGAAACTTTGGTGTCATTATAGGGGAAGTTAAAACAAGTAAGTAGTACTTATCCTTATTTTTACAATAAAACTAAAAATACTCTCTTCATAATCATATAAAAATCCACAACATCACTGCTGTGGATTTTTACTAATTTATCATTTTTATTTTGGTCATTCTGCTAAATCAGTAGGGTATTACCTAGCCGATATTTAGCCTGCTTTTATCCCAACTCTACATTGCGAATTACTTCACAGAAGAAGATAAAAGTACATCAATAGGTGCTCCTATAGATGGAGTTATAGTCAATTTACCATTAAAATTCCCAGAATTACCTGAAGTAAAATCAAGAGTAATAAATACATCTTTTCCTGGTGCTAAAGGTGAAAATTTTGAACCTAATTTTATAGAACCATTATTAGTAAGATGTGTACGGCTAGTAGAACTATTACCAGAAAGAGTAATACTGCTAGAAGAAGACCCATTAGTACTTGAAGTAAAGAAGTCTAGTTTAATGCTGTTAATGGTCTTATTGGTATTATTGGTTAATTTAATAGTTACTTTCTTCGCTAAGCCTGGTTTTGAAAAGCTTCCAAAATTAACAGACTGTTTATCGACAACTACCTTACCTGTAGTAGGTCCTGTCACAGTTCCAGAATCGGTTACGGTAGCAGAAAGTTTTATTTCGATAGGGTTTCCTATTGATGGTGTCAAAGTTAATGTACCTTTAAAACTACCTGGATCTGTATTACCCGAAGTAAACTTAACAGGGATATTAATTGATTTCCCAGGAGCTAATGAAGAAAAATTAACAAGGGTCGCTTCCACAGAACCAACAACACCTGGTGAAGTAGAAAGCTTGTGTGTAAGTCCTTCTAGAGTTTTATTTGTATTGTTAGTTAATTTAACAATTACTTCTTTCATAGATGCTGTTCCTGTTCCTTTTGGTAAGCTTCCAAAGTCAATAGAATTTTTGTCCACTACAATAGAACCTGTAACATTAGCAGCAATTACCATAGCAGAAAGATTTACTATAATAGGTTCTCCTATAGATGGAGTTAAAGTCAATGTACCTTTAAAACTACCTGGGTCTGTATCTCCAGAAGTAAACTTAACAGGGATATTAATTGATTTCCCTGGTGCTAATGAAGAAAAATTAACAAGAGTTGCTTTCACAGAACCAACACCTGAAGTAGAAAGCTTTTGTGTAAGCCCTTCTAGAGTTTTATTTGTATTGTTAGTTAATTTAACAATTACTTCTTTCATAGATTCTGTTCCTGTTCCCTTTGGTAAACTTCCAAAGTTTATAGCATTTTTATCTACTACAACTTTACCTTCAACAGGTTTATCATCTGCTTTAACTACATTAACAGACAGGCTTACTTCTACCGGTTTTCCATTTGAAGGTGTTAAAATTAATTTACCTTGATAAATCCCTAATTTAGTAGTTTTTGCTGATGTGAATTTAACAGGAATATTTATTGATTTTCCTGGCGCTAAAGGTGAAAATTTAAAAGAAACACCTATAGCTCCTCCAGAAATAGTAACCTTAGATGACAAACTATTTATAGTTGCTTTAGAACTGTTTGTAAGTTTTAAAATTACTTCTTTACTATCACCTTGTTTTACTTTTTCAAAATCAACACTAGACTTATCTAACTTAATCGATACCTCATTTACTACTGGAGGAGTGGCATCATCGTCCTTATCACAGCTAGTGATACTTATGGTAAATAAAACCACTAATACACTAATAATTAATTTGCTTTTAAACATTTTCATAATTTTATTGTTTGTTTGTTGTTGTTCTATCATGTTGATATGAAATCATGGTATGAAATTAAAGGTCTCACATCAACGTGATAAAGTCTTATTTCATTTCTAACAACAGCTAACTTTTAGAAGACCCTATTTTTTATTTTACTTTAAGAAATCTTTAGGGTATTTTTAGAATATTTTTGGAAATCTATCTAGGGCTATTACGATAATTTGTACCTGTAGTCTAATAAATTCTTCTTGTAGCTCTATAGTTTTTTGATTCCAAGTATTGAGAAATACGTTATAAGCATCTGTAGAACTCTTAATTTTTGTTCTGTTCTTTTTAGTGATATGAGATGAGTAGCTGATCTGTATCTCAGCAATGTTGTTTGTTAGCATAGATTTGGTTTTAATAGGGTTGTATTATTATTTTTCTACTTTCTGGTAGGCTAGAGAACTGTTTTCTTAGTTCACTCTAGAGCATAAAAAAAGAGCTGCATTTCTACAGCTCTTTTTTACTTATATAATTTATTTGATAATCAAACTTTATAATACTCTTTTTTAAAAGCACCAGTTTGACCTATTACCGAGCATCACTCGTGAAATCTATACCCTTTAGGTTATCAATAGTTTCGACTTCTTTAGAACTACTAAGTTCGTATTCTTCATTAAAAAGTTCCAAATCCTTATTTAACCACTTAATTTGTTTATAAATTGATTTTCCATTCTTGTTCCGTTGAATTTCAATTTGATATTCTCCCTTAAAAAAAGATCTTAATAAAACCTCTAGCTTTTCAAATTTTTCAGTCTCATCAAAGAAGACCATTTGTTCATGGGAAAGAAAACGCAATTCAATATATTTTCTAGTTAAAGCTAAGAAAATAAAATCTTCACTACTTTTTTTAAATGATAAGTGATGTTCCTTTTCTGTTACTGAAAAATCAACTATAATTAAATCTGATATTAGTGACATATAATTGTCTAATAAATAACTAACAACTATTATATAATTATTCTCAGTAGTTTGTTTTTGCAAAAAAACATTAAGCTCTTTAATAATATTTTTTATCGATATCATAGTTTTATTTTTGCTTTTTTAATACGGTTCAAAAATAAATGTTTCTTGCCGCCACCTAAACCATAATTAATATGTGTTGTAAAAATAGGAACCCCTTTCCTGGTATTAAAACTCCCTCTTTCTAGACGAATCATATAATTAGTTACTCTATTCCTTACTCCCACTGAAAACATAATATCTCCAGTTTTAGCTCTTCTAACCCCTTTAGTGATCACTTGATAAGTAGTTTTTAGGTGTTTTGAAAATCTACCTAAAGACATAGCTCCCTTTACTGCTCCAACTGCAGCTGTAGGACCTGTTGGTAATATATACATCAACATTTCTGCTGCTTCTGCTTGTGATGCTTGAATACTACCTCTTAATGCACTTAATCTTGGCCTGTAATAGAAATCATAATAGTATTTATTGTAATTCTGTTCTCCTGCTACATAATCCGTACCATATTGCAAGTTATATTCTTCTGTCGTCCCTGTAAATGAAGTGTTATAATGGCCAACATCCGCACTTTTTATAAAATCTGGCATTTCACTTCTGTTGTTATCTCCTTCAATACCGTAGGCTACGGGATCTCCTGTAGTTACTGTAGCTTTTTTCTTTTCTCCTTTCTTCTTCTTTTTTGGATCTGTTCCTCCATATTGTTTTTGTAATGCTCCAAAAGCAAGTTTTGCATGTTCTCCAGTATATCGAACACCTCCATTAATTTGTTCAACCGATGCACCGCTGGGGTCTGCCCAAAACACAGGATTATTATCAAAACCATTATAAGTAGAGTTAGAATGATGTGTAACAGGATCAATACTTGTCCACCTTGCAATTGCAGGATCGTATTGTCGTAAATCCATTTCATAAAGGTTCAGGTCTAAACTTTCGGTAAGTTCTATCCCATTAAACCCATAATTATGCTTTCTACCATTTACAGCTGATCTAGGATCATTTCCACCATATTGATGTTGGAGTCCAAAAGGATAATAATTCTTCTCCTGCACAATCTCACTTTGCGATATAGAACCATTCTTATCCGCATCTTTATAGGATAATCTGATATTACCAAGGTGGTCTTTAAACTGGTATACATACTTATATCCATCTGCTTCTTTTTCTACATAGCCTTCTGGGTGATTAAAGAACTCTAATACACCATTCTTATAGATGTAATTACCGGCATACTCCTTTATACAAAAAATCTAGCTTTTTGAACCTATTTTCTGGTCTACTATTGCTAAAATGTAAAATTTAAGAACGTCCTCTCTCATCTATCAATCTTCATAGCTAAAATAGTAAAATCTATATTCTCTACCACATTAACAAAACAGTATTTGCTTTACTATGTAGTGCTATGTTAGTTTACCAGAGAGAGCAGTAATGAAAACATAAGAAATAATTGTGATTTCTATTAAAATAGAAGTTGCATGAGATTATGTGCCTGATCTTCTGCTTTAATAGTAATCCTAGCCTATCTGGTGATTGAAGATGAGCTGCATGCATGCAAAACTGGGCGTAGCCTTGCGAAGTGGAGCAGCTGACACACAAGAGGGAACGTAGTGACTTGTGTGCCAGATAAAATATTGTGACCATAATTTGATAATAGCTCCTTCACAATATTTTAGCTAAGCTGCGAGATAGCGGCGTAGCCAATGTAGTAGCGGTTTTGCTTAATAAAAAGTATAGCGATAGCGTACCTTATTGTTTTTAAGCAAAAGAGTAGCTACGGGTGATGATTGAAGGCATCACGTGAAGACAAGTAGTAATTGCTGACGACCAAAGGTGAGGAAGCTGTTACGGTGCATAGCAACTTGTGTAGCTGTGCATGCCTGATTGAAGAACTCCTTTGATCAGCCCGTAATCTGGGGTAATCACTGGCTTTTGCTCTACAACTCCTGAACCTTATGATTTCATATTATTGTTAATTCAATGGATGAAATTGATTAATAGCTTCATGCAGATTTTCTAGATTATCTTGTTTATAAGATTCTGTAGAGCTAATAAATCTATGACCTGCCATTTGCTGTACCTTTCTAATATTGTATTGCCCTAACCAATTTACAATTACACTTGTTCTGATGTGGTTGTTATTAATAACCTTCTGATTATAAGTTTTCAATTTCTTTAGAGTAGGCCTTAAAATCACATTAAACTGTGGTGTATTAAGAGGAAACAACTTTTCATCATATGTATCTATATGATCTTGTAGGATTGGGCGTATTTCTTCAATATATTCTTTGAGTTCTATAATTTGCCAAGATTTTAGAGTTAGTGTTCTCTGTGCATTTCTTCTTGTACTTGGTATATATATTGTCCCTCTGCGTAAATCAACATGCTCTAGTATTAGTGATCTTAAATTATTACTGATCAAACCTTGATATACTAATAATCCCACTATTACTTTATTACGCTTAGCTGTAGCTCTGTAATAAAAGTTATTCTTCCAAATCTTACCTGTTTCAAAACTGTAAAACAAATCTTCCAGTTCATCACCTGTAAGTAAATTATGAAATACTCTTTTACGTTCTCCTCGTACTTTTAAATCCTCTGCAATATTATCTGCTCGAACTCCCTGCGCTATCAGATACGTAAAATAATGTTTAGCTGCCCAGATATGCCTGTTAATAGTTTCTGGTTTGTTTGTAGTTTTCAGATGATTCATATAATTCAGGAATTGTTTATATGTTAGGTTTTCAGGTTTGGTACGTTTTGATCTGCACCATTCTTGTAGCTTACCAATGTTGTAAACATTCCGTTTTATAGTACTTTGACTATGATTTAGTTTTTCTAAATATGTATAATAATTTTTCATAATAATTCGAGTAAGTGAGTGTAAACCTGTGTTGATTTTAAAGAGCTATGCCCCAGAAACTGCTGTATATCTTCAATCTTCATTCCCTGTTGTAGTAAATGAGTAGCAATACTATGTCGTAAACAGTGCGGTGTAATATGTTTTTCCCTTAATATTTCATTATCAATAAGAGTTAATAAATGGTGTAGTCTTCTGCCCATATCTTGACCGTGCAATCTGTTCCCATATTTATTAATAAACAATGCTTCTGTTGCTTTACTGCCAGTATATATTGGTCTTGCCTCAAAAATGTAATCTTCCAGAATCTGCAAATTATATGTATTGATAGGTACATAGCGTTCTTTATAATTCTTTCCTTGCCGTACAAATACACGTCTTGCATCAAAAAGAATATCACCAATATCTAAACTGGTTGCCTCTGTTCTTCTTAATCCACAACTGTATAATGCTACAAGAATAGCTCTGTCTCGTATTCTTGTATGTCTGTGTTTACTACTGTAACTGGTTACTTCGAAAAGTTGTTTAATTTCGGATTGGGTGAGCACATCTTTTATAGCACTTTCTCTTTTTTCTAAGCGTAAGTGTATTTTAAAAGCTATACCTCCTTGCTTTTTCAGGTATTCCCTGAACTTTCTAAGTGCATTTTGATGTTTGTTTAGGTATGCTTTACTTAATCCTCCATCTCTTCTTTGATTGCTTCTTTCATTCAGGTATTTGTAATAGCTTTTTACAGTGTCTATAGTAATCTGCTCTAATCTTTGGATATCCCGTTGTTCTAGCCAATAAAAGAATTCTTGTATAAATATTGGTGTGTAGTATACTGCCTTTTCATTATATCCTAAGATATCCAACCACTGCTCAAAATCCTCTAAAATCTTCTTATAACTTCTATTTTCTAATTTCAGTTTTTTCATAGGTAATGCCTGTCAATGCTCATGACTTATTTTTTTTCATCCGGTATGTGTTTTTATGAATCTTGTGGAACAGCTCAGTTAAGCTATTGTATTTCTACAAATTATCCGTTCCATTTATACAATGGAACAGGATTGGAACGGTGGAACACCTTTATTCTGGTAAGGAAATGTTATTAATCTTAGTAATACAATCTTGTAGTGCTTGCGCTATAGAAGATTCTAAGTCCTTGTATTCATCAAGATTAGTAATTTCATATCGTATTATTGTATCTCCTTTTTCATTTTTCTGTGTTCTAATATAATAATTTTCAATTAGCTGCTTGTGGTATCTCCATTGTGTTGTTTTCTTTATTTTTAATACTCTTCTGATTTCTAATGCAGTAAAATAGTTTTTCTTGTTTTCTTCTAAATAAGATTTTAATCTTTCTAGATAGTTTCTACATGCTCCTGTAATGGTATCACTTTTACGTAACAACACCTCTTTTATCAGATGATTAGCCATTCTAATATCCTCAATAGTAGTTTCGATGTATTCCTCTCCTGTCTGCTGATCATACTTTCTTTTTCTCTTCCTCTGGCAATAGAAAGTAACAGCTTCGATAAATTGCAAGTAATGTGTATTAGTCCTTCTGGGCTTAAATACAGCCAGAGGGAGGGATAAATATTCTGCATATGGATTGATCACTTTAACAGGTTGTAATACACGCTGCACATCTCGTAAAAATCTTGCTGCTTCATATTCTTCATTCTTATCAATTTTACCTGCGGAGGATCTACGTTGATACTGCATGATCTTTTGATCTTGCACCTCTGATTCATCCATATACAGTAAGAAGCTTCTATTACTATTATCTTCATAAATAGATTCTTGTGTTGTACAGCCTGCAATAGATACTGGCCCTTCTACAACTAAATGAATGGTCTTGCTCTGACCACGTGAATCTTTATGCACTACAGTTTTAGTGATTCTCTTTTTAGACTGTAATTCTCTAAGCGGATATAATACAGATTCTGCACCATCCATGTCTTCAATAAGAATCAGTTTATTTCTAAGCTCCGTTCTGTTAAAGTAATAGAAGGCATTTGCAGAGAGTACTGTGATCTCTATTTTATCTTCCTCTGGTATCAGTTCTGCTACTTTGCTTTGTAAATGACTCTTCCCCATAGCACTGGAACCTAAACTAATACAATGTAAAGGATTGTTTGTTTTCCTACTCGTAAAGATCAGATACATCAATAATCTGTTGGTTTCTTCTCTAATAACACCAGATATACCTATGAGTTCATTAGTCTTTTGTAGTAGGTTACTTGATTCTAAGAATTTAATAGCTTCCTGTTGTTCTTTATCTGATAATACTTTGATCTGTTGCTGTGTAGCTGCATTTTCTTTTTCTAGCGTATCAATACGATATTGTTCTAGGGCTGCTGTAAGTTCTTGCAGTGTCTTTCTGGTGATTATTGTACCAATCTCAATGCGTTCTGCAATCTTACGTACCAGTTTCTCTACCATCGTATCATTATACAGGTCGATACTATGGCGTAATACATTATTCTCTTTAGGTTTTTGTATACTCATAGTAACTCGCATTCTTTCTAGATTGTTGAATTTGATACCTCCTAGAATATGAATTTCTAACGTATCAGTGATGTACTCATAGTTTTGAGGATTTGTAGTGTCTAGCATGTTTCATTTTTAAAAAAGTGAGTGTTTATAGCCTGTTTCAGCTGTCCATAATATTAAAATGGTAGTAATAATAACACTTGTTCTGTATGATATAAACTATTTTACTATTATGAGATAGTTTTACTAATTCTACCTGTACCTTTTGCCCTTCTGATAATCCAGAAATGTTATATTTTACTGCTACCAGAAATGGACAATGCAGCTCTTGAAGTTTGTTGTATTTGTTTAAAATCATAATTCTGTAGGGATTGCAATACATTAATCTATTGGTTGATTTTTTCTGGGTCATGTGTATTATAGCTATATATTAGTAATAGGAGTAGTTTGGCTGGATTTGATTTTAGCTGAAAAAGAGGGAGATCTTTATATATAAAAACAAACAGGAGCTTACGTGTGCAAACTCCTGTTTTAATTAAAATCCTAAATCACTTCGACATCTTCTACAAGATGCTCTGCTATCATTTCTTCTGTATTATCTACATATTGCCATCTATGCTCTAGTGTAAGTGTATCCCCTGATTCCGAAATGTATTCATAGGGATCACATTGTATTTTCTCAATAGTACCAGGAAACTGACTTCCTATAATACTTTGACAGGTTAGCTCATCAAATGTAGTTGGCACAGAGCATTGTTTTGCTGTAAAATACATTTTGCCTGTAGTATTGCTCTTCACAGCTTCTACGCCACCTTGTAGAATAAGTACTAGAAATTCATCTCCTTCTTGAGTGATTCTTTTTTTGTAATCTGATACAGTTACCATAAGCTTGATATTTAATAATTAACAAGGTGGGGGTACTTCCCCTTCCTCAAAAAAGGGAGGGGTGTCTTGCTAATTATCAACCTCATACAGCTCTATGAAAATTTTCTCAAAAAAATTATAAAAATCTTACTGTACCTGTACTAATAAGAAGTGTAGCTAATTGTAACATCATTATTTTGCCTTCCTCTGGCAATACATAAATAACAGACTTACGATATTATCAAACAAAAGGCAGGGTGACTTGTTAATTATCACACGCTTATGGATATGTAATAATTGTATCACCCCACCTTGAAAAATATATTTAAACCAGAAATACTAGCAAGTTGTAACTAATGCAGTACACAGATCATTAGTTTACCAGAGAAGGAGAAAGTTATATACGGTGAATTACCTATGACTTATGTAGGATTCTAGTGCTACTATTGCTATTTTAAAAATTCTGTCATTTCTGTAACTTTTTTATGAGATATAATTCCAAGTTCTGCTGCTTCTTTATAACACCCTATTATAGCGTATTTCATTTTACTCATGCTTGTTTGCCAAACTGGTTTTATATGTTTAATCCATAGTTTTAATCCCTCTTCTGAATCTATTCCGTCATTATCACCTTTATCTGTTAATATTCTAGCAGATAATAATATCATTTCTGCAATTTCCTTATCAATTACATTCTTCGGAATACTCCATTTTTTTGATAAAAAAACATCTGTATAGAATGATAATTGTTTTAAATTATCTAATATCTGACCGTGATCACTTTGAGAATCAAATATTGGTCTAAAGTTTTCTATATTTCTTGCTCCTTTAGTTACCAATTCAGGTAATATCCAAGAGAGATTTTTTGCAGTGTGTTTTCGATAGTTTTGCCATTCTTTTTTTAGCTCTTTCGGGTCATCCGTAATAAGAATTGTCCTAATGATACTGGATTTACCAGATTCTTCGATAGATAGTATCGCAAGAGAAACGCTTCTTTCAAATCTTCCATTCTCAAAAAGTAATTCTGCATCAATCAATAACGATTTTGCATTTTCCTTAGCCAATTGTATTCCTTCCGAAGCAGATTTAGCATCTAACTTATTTTTATATTGTTTTCCTCTCATTTCTTTTTAATACAATGTTCAGTGTATACTAGAAATATAATAAAAGTAAATAATGATTTTGCATTAGTTTTTACTCTATTAATCTTTCAAAAATATGTTGTTACACATATACAAAAACAAAATTAGTAAGTTACTAGCCAACCATGATTTTATAGATTATTTTGTTAAGTACTTTTTATCCTCTTCTCTTCTAGTGATTTTATTTCGCATTCAAAATTTGAGGTAATTTTCTCCATAACAAAAGGTAGATGAACAATAATTTCATTTAAAGAAGATCCTCTATTCAAATTTGCAGAGTGATAATTTTTCATTTGATGAATTATAGCGTCTTTTTCTAGATCTGGTAATGATTTAAAAGGATCCTCTGTTAGATAATCATGAAAATTAGACAAATGAATAAATGCACAACCAAATTTATAAACGCTTTGTGTCCAACCATTCAGATTATCAGCTAAATCTACCATATTTTTATCCGTCACATTTTGTTTTTTATTATTATGATTAATAAATGACCATTTCTCCCCACTGAGAGTTTTTTGAATAAAAGACCCTCTCTGATTTAAATTTGAAATATTTAACAAGTAGATCACTCTTATCATTGAATCCAATTCTTGCCTTAGAATTGAGAAACAATTACCATATAACTGATTTCGAAACAATACATCAAAAGATTTTTTATTTTCCTCTGATCTGTTCCTAAGTATTTTACAAAATTTATCTAGTGAATCCATTAGTATTATGCTTAACAATTCCAATATAGTTCCCATTTACAACTATATTTCTTTTATGAAGAACTAATTTAATAAATCCTATTAGTTAAAGATACTTTAGCAGCAATATTCCTGATTTCTAAAATTAAGTTATTCTACCTGTATTCAGTAGTTTGCTGTTGCCAGAGGAGACAAAAAGGAGTAGTATTTATTCAGAGATTAATACTAATTCTCAGAATCCCGATTTTTGTACCTAAAGTTCAAAATTCTATTACAGATATCAATATTTTACTAATTCTTGCCCTTTCTGGTAAAACAATAATCATTTCAAAATCAAATTACTAATCTGTAGATTTTTATCTGGTTATGATTATAGAATGTAACTTTTACTTTTCCTCTACCTCTGGTAGACTAGGCGATGTTTTACATTATAGCACGACTGCACAAATTACTGACCTTCATATACTTTACAATATTTATTATCTCAGATTTAAACATAAGTTACCCCTTAGCACCAAGAAAAGACTCTTACTACTTTGACATCATATTACTATGATGCGATATTAACCAACAATTTCCATTGTGCCGTACGCTAATGATCCTAAGATCACCCCACCTCCAAGAACTTCTCTAAGTAGTTCTCCCACAACATTATATGTTGGCAATTTTTCAACCCTATCGGGGAGATCTCAAGCTCTTATGTAAAAATGATAGAGCTTTACAACCCGACGTCTGAACCTATAACTGTGCTGTTGGCATCCTCTAGGCTGTTATACACTTTACTTTGTGTATAAGGTCTACAAATCATATAGATTTGAATTGTAAAGGTTTATAAAAAGAAAAACCCTAATTGCTATACTTTTGGTGAAGCTACAATTAGAGTTTTATATATGGAGATTTTTAATCTCTTACTTATGTTTTCTAAGTTCATGCTTCACCAAAAACAACAATACAAATATACAAAAATAGACACTTTTTTCCTATAAGTTTTATTAACAAAAATTGTTAATAACTAACTGTTTTTCAAGTATTTATCTTTAAAAAAACCAACCTCATACTTTTAGAACTCACTTACTAATCTTACAACTGTTAAAGTGCTCTTATTTACCTATATTGATCTAAGTGATTTAGTGCAATTATTCGTATTTAGTGCTCTTAGAAACAAAAAGTAATAAGCAGATCAAAATAATTATGATTTAATGAATTTATCTGTTTTTTCTGTGCTCGTATTATTTGATTGTAATTTACTAGTTTTCTCCTCCTCTGGTATACTAACACCACGCTTCGGGTTACCAGAGGTGCATTATATAAGAAAACCCATCAAAATTGATGGGTCATGAATTTTTATGATTTAGGTACGTTTTGTTTATGCTTAATTATAAGAAAAAGTATCTATATCTGAGAAAGGAATGCTACTGTTACTATCTGTATATGTTGCTTTTGTAGGGTATCCATCTTGATCATACTCATAGATTGCTGAAAATGTAAGTTTTCCATCCTCAAAATGTTCTTTAGGATTTGAAGGAGAATTGAAATAAGATCGTGTATTTAGATTATCTAATGAATTGCAAGTTTCTAGATAGAAGATCCCAAATTTATTGAATAACACATACATAGGATTTACTTTATCGTCATAATTGCATATATCTGAATTTATTTTAATAGGATTACCATTTTCGTCAAACTCTTCTACAACTAGTGATATAGGGGCTCTTAACTCATCTTCTTTAACTAACATTTTAGTAATTCTGCTATTCTGATCATATTCGATATCTATTTTAAAGCCTCTAGAATCACTCTGTTCAATTACTCGATTTTGACTGTCATATTTAAGAGAGCCAACTACAACAAATTCTGCACCTGAAATATCTGTGGACAAATCTTCTGGTTTGAATCCTGTTTTTCTGTAATATGTTTCTATTTTTCCATTACTACCATACTCAAACTGATACATCATACCAGAGCATCCATAAAATAAGGCTTTAACAAGTTTTTTATCAGTATATACGAACTGATCAGGATAATATCCATTATGTTCTTGTTCGAATTTCTGTGAAACAACCTGTTTTATAAGTTTTGTTGTTCCTGTGATAGGAGGAGTGTCAGGATTATTAGTTTCTGGCGTTTCATTATTATCACTACTACACGCATATAGTAGTATGACTAGAAAAAATGCAAAAAGTTTTTTCATTTTGTTACGGTGTTAAATTAAAATTTTGGTTTAAAATTGTATTTTCCATTATTTGCTATAGTTAGCTCATACACATTTGAGTACCATGTATATATCATTTCTCCAGTTTCTGTAGTAGTTAGGTCTTTATTAATTTTAATCGTCCTTCTTCCTGTGCTCTTAGTGGCCTCTTCGAGAGAAACAACAAATACATTATTCGCGCTTCTTCTAATTCTAGGGTTTCTATAGATCCATTCAGCGTTATAGAAACCATACCAGTCTTTAACAAAGTTTAATGCTTGTTGTTCGGTATAAAATTTAGATTTTGTTTTAGTTCGTCTGCGAGATTTATTTTGTTGTTTTATTTTTTCTTCAAGCTTGGGGATCACTACATATATAAGGGAATCATATAGATGTATATACTCTTTAGCTGTTTCTCTGGCATATTCTTCTCTGGCTTCTAGTTTCTCATATTTGGATTGAGAAACACAACTAACAAAAAGTACATATAATAATATTATCAGGATTAGCTTTCTCATTGTAGATAAATCAATATTCTAATTCTTTAACAAATCTGGTATAAATATAATAATAGTTATTATATATCATAACCTATTGAGCTTTTATATTGTGCAACTTGTCATAACTATACTATGACAGAAGAAAATACTTTTTTATACTCAATAGGAAGAAACATAGCTAAACTCCGCAGAAAAAAAGGATTAAGCCAGCTTGATGTATGCGCAGAAATCAAAATGGAGAAACCTAACCTCTCTAGTATAGAAAATGGCAGACAAAATGTAACTTCTCTTACTTTATTGAAAATAGCAAAAGCTATTGGTGTAGAAGTAAAAGAATTCTTTGAGATATAAGTACTTCTGTGTGTTTCATTCACTTTATAGCATAAAAAAAAGAGTCGTATTTCTACAACTCTTTTTTAATTATATAATTTATTTGATAATCAATCTTTATATTGCTTTTTTTTCAAAAGCACCAATTTGACCCATTACCCATTATCATGTTTCATCATATTTTTGAAAACGCTTACTAAGAACAATTGTATTGTGTATAATATCTGCTGGATAAAGAGAATCTATTTCATAAAAAAAAACACTCCCATCTTTTAAATAGTATTTAAATACACGAGTGTTACCTGCTGCTATATCAGCATTTTTAAAAAAATATTTTCTGTCACTTTTTAAAAAATCCTGATACTCCATTTCATACTTAGTATTATTATATATACTATATAATGATTTAGTAGTAGCTAAAATATAGTTTTTATTTAATCCACATTCTAAAACAGGTAATTCGCTATCTTTCAATTTAAATATAGAATTAATTCTAAAATCACTTATATCTGTAAAAATTCTTGTATGTAAAACCTCATTATTAGTTTTAAGATTATCTAAATCACCATAAACTTCTTTAAGTTTTTCAATAATTAATTCATGTTTCCTTATATCATCCATGTTTACTTTAATGTTTTTGTCCTTGTAAGTTCCGTTGCTCCATTAACAGTTTTTGTAGAAACGTTGTACCCTGCTTCAATATAAGCTTTTGCAGCCTTTGCTGCAGAAGTTTCATTAACAACAGTTCCGATCACTTTAATATTAGACATCCCGTTCTCTGAAGCTATAGATTCAAAAGATTTTATTAATTTCTGATTCATCGTATTTGTATTTGTAACATCTGCAAGAATTAATTCTATCTCAACAGTCATTGCACCACCTTCTCCAGAAATTGTACCCGAGAATTCAATATCATTAACTAATGATCTAGATTCGTCAAAAGTTTTCGTAGCAAATGATTTGCTAGTTTTCGCTTTACCAACATTTTTAAGTGCTTTAACAGCACTTTTTAGTCCTTTACCTACTAACTCACCTGTAGCTATAGCGGCTGCTTCAACTGTCACATCAGCGGCTCTTTCTCCTATTTTATTTCCTATTGTAGAGGCTGAGTCTTGAGATAAAGCAGATTCTACTACATCACTTGCTACATTTGTCATTCCAGCCGTTGCTACTGATGCAGCATCTTTTGCCAAGCTTACTAATCCCTGTGGACTGCTTAATTTGCTAAAGTGATTACTCGCAGCTTTCTTAACTGTCTGTATTGGACTATTAACAAGTTGTTTTGCTCCTTCATAAGTATTGGAGAGAGTAGTTTTGTAAGCATTCACAGCACTTTTTAAAACTTTTTTACAGAACTCACAATTACCGTCTGGATCAGATAAGAGTATTGGATTATTCATGCCATATTTATATGGTGTCCAACCGTAAAACAATTCTGATTTCTGATCAATATTCATCCATCGTCCAAGTTCAGGGTTATAATTACGTGCATCTATATCAATCCAACCCAAACCAAGTTCATTCTGTTCTTCTTTTCCTACAAAACCCCATTGATGTTTTCGACCATTCACGGCAAAATTGTACCCTTTATGTTGCAGACCGAAGGGATAATAATTATTCTCTTGTATGATTTCATCTTGCGAGATAGAACCATCTTTGTTTTTATCTGAGTACGAGAGTCTTACATTTTGAAGGTGATCTTTAAACTGGTATACATACTTATACCCATCAGCTTCTTTCTCTACATAGCCTTCTGCATGGTTAAAGAACTCTAGTGTACCATTCTTATAGATGTAATTACCTGTATAATCAGTTACGTAAAAAAACAAGCGGTATACCCTTTTTTTACACGGTTACCTTGCTATTGAGCAAAAAATAAGAACGTTCTACCTGTCATCTATCCCTCTGCTAAGCTAAAATAGTAATTTACTGTTAATGCCAGCCGCATAGTCAAAGCTATCTTTACATAATTGGTAGTTATAGTCGCTCTTCCTGCCGTCAGGGCCTATAACGCAACTATGTAAAATAGCCGCGCACAAGCTGCTATCATTAAAAAATCTGACTTCTAACGAGCTATTTTTACGGAAGATATTATAATATTACACCTATATAATCGTGTCGTAGACGTGATTTGGAAGGGTTTAGAGGCATTTTAGGCTGTTTTTATGCTCTTTGCGTGGCATTCAGTCGCCATTTGGCTAGTATTTTAATAAAAAGCGGAAGACCTACTACATCACCCACCGCATTCCGCTTTTTACTAAAATAGTTTACCGTCTGAGTAAGAACGATTGATCTTGAAGCTGAAGTGCGCAACTGCTGTTGCGGCTGACCTTCAGCTTCAAGATTAATCATAGCCATCTGGCGATTGAAGATAACTGCGTGTACGCAGAACAAGGCGAGAGCCTAGCGGAGAGGAGCAACCGACACACAAAAAGGAGTGTAACGGTTTTGTGTGCCAGACGATTTTTATGTTTTCAGCTTTATCAGATATTAACTTCAACATAAATAATCGGCTAGGTTGCGACCAAGCGGCGTAGCCCATGAAGTAGCGGTTTTGCTTAATTTAGTATTCAGCGATAGCGTTCTTTATCGTTTTTAAGCAAAAAAGTAGCTACGGGTGAGAGAGGAACAGAGCAAGGCTATTTGTTTGTAGTGTAAACTGACGACCGAAGATGAGGAAGTTGGAACGGTATGGAGCAAGTGCTTTTTCTGCACTTGTGGAATAACAAAAAATAGCTTGTGGCGTGACGAAGGAACACCTTATAACAGCTTATGGGCAAAGCATTTTTCTTGCTGCGCCCATAATAATATTTCGACTGTAAGGAGACACTTGGTTATTATACTACTCGTAAGATAAAAGCAAGATTTGTGATAACCAATAAATACTATCTTCATGGTTTTTTTCTGATGCACTTAACTCATGTATCGCTACGGCTAAGGAACTTTGTAAATAACTTAATTCTTCTTTGTCGGTAATGATAAGTTCTATTTTCATAAGGATGGATTTTGTAGTTTAATGTATTGGATGGAACTTGTCTATAGCTTCATGCAGACTCTCTAAATTATCTTGTTTGTAAGATTCTGTAGAGTTAATATGCCTATGTCCTGCCATTTGTTGTACTTTCCTGATATTGTATTGTCCTAACCAGTTTACAATAACACTTGCTCTGATATGAGTATTGTTAGTGACCTTTTGATTATAGGTTTTTAGCTTTTTTAAGATCGGGTGTAAAATGGTATTGAACTGTGGAGTATTTAGAGGGAACAGCTTTTCATCATTTGTACCTATGTGATCTTGCAGGATAGGTCGTATTTCTTCTATATATTCTTTGAGTTCTATAATCTGCCAGGGTTTTAAGGCTAACTTTCTCCATGCATTACGTCGAGTACTTGGGATATAGATAGTTCCTTTGCGTAAGTCTACATGCTCAACTTCTAACGATTTAAAGTTATTGCTTAATACTCCTTGGTAGACCAATAATCCTACTACCATTTTATTACGTTTTGCAGTGGCTTTGTAATAAAAATTACCCTTCCATATCTTATCGGTTTCATAACTGTAAAACAGGTCTTCGAGTTCATCACTAGTAAGCAAGTTGTGGAAGACCTTTTTACGTTCTCCTCTTACTTTAAGATCATCTGCAATATTATCTGTTCGATACCCTTGTTCTATCAGATAGGTACAATAATGTTTGATTGCCCAAATATGTCTATTGATGGTTTGGGGTTGATTCGTAGTTTTTAGGTGGTTGATATAGTTAAGTACTTGTTTGTAGGTTAGATTTTCTGGTTTGGTACGTTTTGATCTGCACCACTGTTTCAGTTTATTAATATTGTAAAGGTTGGTTTTTATGGTTTGCTCACTATGCTGTAATTCTTCTAAATAGGTATAATAATCTTTCATAATAATTCGAGTAAATGTGTGTATATCTGTGTTGATTTTAAAGAACTATGCCCCAAGAACTGTTGTATGTCTTCTATACGCATACCTTGTTGCAATAGATGGGTTGCAATACTATGCCTAAGACAATGTGGAGTAATATGTTTTTCCTTTAGGGTTTGATCATCTACAAGGGTTAATAAATGCTGTAACCTTCTGCTCATACCCTGACCGTGCATACGGTTACCATATTTATTGATAAGTAAAGCTTCTGTACCATGACTACCGTTATACATGGGGCGTGCTTCGTAGATATAATCTTCTAAGATTCGTAAGTTGTGTTTGTTGATGGGTACGTAACGTTCTTTATAGTTTTTACCTTGTCTAACAAACACACGTCCTGCATCAAAAAGGATATCACCAATATCAAGGCTAACGGCTTCTTTTCTGCGTAAACCACAACTGTATAATATAACAAGGATTGCTCTATCTCTTAATCGGGTACGCTGATACTTACTACTGTAACTGGTCACTTCAAAGAGTTGTTTGACCTCTGACTGGGTAAGGATATCTTTTATGGCACTTTCTTTCTTTTCTAAGCGAAGATGTATTTTAAAGGTTCTGGCTCCATGTTTTTTTAGGTATTCCCTGAACTTTCTAAGGGCATTTTGATGTTTGTTCAGATAGGCTTTGCTTAGTCCTCCACTTGTACGTTGGTTACTGCGTTCTCCTAAATATTTATAATAGGCTTTTACAGTATCGATAGTAATTTGTTCTAAACGTTGGATATCATGGTTTTCTAACCAATAGAAGAACTCCTGTATAAAGATGGGAGTGTAATACACTGCTTTTTCATTATAGCCTAAGATATCTAACCAGTCCTTAAAATCAGACAATAGTATCTTATAGCTATCGTTTTGTAGCTTTAATTTTTTCATACGGTATGTGTTTTTTAAGGTTTAGTGGCGAGAAGTAGTTAATTAACTAGCTTTCTTTGTTTTAACCTCGCCATTTAGGGTGTGGCGACTTGGTGGCGACTTGGTGGCGAACTGGCGGTATCGAGTCGATGCAGACAAGTATTTAATGCATTGTCTATTTGGGTTTTAAGGTTTGTATATTCATTGATATCTATAATCTCAAAACAGTAGCTTTTGGTCTTAGCTTTCTTTACCCGTTTGATATAGCCTTCTTCCAGTAATTGTGTATTGTATCTGCGTAGGGTGGTTTCTTTTACCCGTAGGTTTCTTCGGATTTCAGTATTGGTAAACGTAGTTTGAGTATTTTCTTTTAAGTAGGCTTTGAGCCTTTCTAGGTGGTTTCGTACCGCTCCTGTTATGGTATCACTTTTACGTAGTAAAACCTCTTTGATAATTTCGTTGGCTTCTTGTATATCTTCGATGGTAGTTTCTATATATTCTTCGCCCGTTTGCTTATCATATTTACGCTCTCTTTGATACTGGCAATAAAAAGTAACAGCTTCTATAAATTGTAAATAGTGGCTATTGGTTCTTCTAGGTTTAAATACAGATTCGGGAAGCTCTAAGTATTCTGCATATGGATTGATCACTTTGATAGGTTTTAAGATTCGTTGTACATCTCGTAAAAACCTAGCTGCGATAAACTCCTCTTGTTTATTTACTCGTCCCGCCGACTCGGCGCGCTGGTAGTGCATGATCTTTTTATCCTGCTCACTAGATTCATCGATATAGAGCAGGAAACTCCTGTTGCTGTTGTCCTCATAAATAGATTCCTGAGTAGTACATCCTGCAACAGATACAGGACCTTCTACAGTAAGGTGTATAGTTTTGGTTGTTCCTTTTTTGTCTTTATGAACTACTGTTTTGGTAATCCTCTTTTTAGATTGTAACTCCCGTAATGGGTAGAGTACACTTTCTGCTCCGTCCAGATCCTCGATTAAGATTAACTTGTGTTGTAATTCTGTTCTATTAAAATAGTAAAAGGCATTTGCCGATAATACTGTGATTTCTACTTTATCTTCATCAGGGATTAATTCTGCTACTTTAGATTGCAGGTGTGTTTTGCCAACTCCCGAACTACCAAGACTGATACAATGTAATGGATTTGATGTTTTACGGCTCGTAAAGATCAGGTACATTAATAATCGGTTAGTTTCTTCACCAATCACACCAGATTTACCGATGAGTTCATTGGTGTTTTTTAGTAAGTCTTTGTTTCGCAAAAAGGTTTCTGCGGCTTGCAGTTCTTTATTAGATAATGATTTAAGTACAGGAACTTCTTGCTCTTTATTAATCTGATCGATACGGTATTGCTCTAGTGCTGCGGTAAGCTCTTGGAGGCACTGCCTCACTATTGATGTACCTATTTCTATACGTTCTGCCACTTTTCTAACTAATCTCTCTATTGTATTATCATTATATAAATCAATACTATGACGCAACACATTGTGATTTTCTGGTTTCTGTATGCTTAGTGTAACTCGCATACGTTCTAGATTATTAAACTTAATACCTCCTAGAATGTGGATTTCTAACTGTTTTGTGATGTAACTGTAGTTATGTGGGTTGGTGGTGTCTAACATTGTTGAAAAGTTTTTACTAATCGTTTTCGATTACAAACATAGCGAATTTGATTTATTTAACTAATCCTTTTCGATATGTTTTTTACATGTCATAGATATTATTCGCTATATGATTTGTAGATTTGTACAGCATTATAAGTATATATAGTGCTTTTAACTAGTGTTTAGACTATGGATAGTTTTAGTAATAATCTTAAAGAGTTAAGAAGTCAAAAAGGGTTTTCACAAGAAGCTTTTGCCAAAAAGGTAGGAGTACATGTAACGAACCTTTCTAAGTATGAGCGTAATATTTCTATACCTTCTCTAGAAGTTGCCAATAGGATGGCTGATATATTAGAAGTGTCATTAGATCGATTAGTTCATGGAGAGAATAAGGCACAAACAACTATTGACGACCAAGATTTACTAAGTCTTTTTAATAAAGCACAGAACCTTTCTGATAAACAAAAAGAGACCGTAAAAGATTTTCTATCTGCATTTGTACTTAAAGCAGACCTTACTCAAAAACTAGCACAATAAAAAAACAGCCACCTATTTCTAGATGACTGTTTCTTATCATTTATTTTACTCTTACCGTTACGAAGTCAGAGACATTCGTAGAGCATCCGTTTTTATTTAATCACAAAACCTTGTTGTGATTTTGCTAGATTATTATTGTATGCTTTAAATATATTATTGATATAATTAACAATAGTTTGATCCTCTAAATCTTCTTTTTTCTCTAATAATTCTAATACTTTATTTAGAAGTGATTTAAGGTTGTTTATTTCATAGATATCATATTGATTTTTATTTTGTAACAATAAAAAAGTTGGTGTATGACTTATAGAAGCTCCAACAGCATATACACCTATTTCTTCATCAATTTTAAAATCATTATTATTTAAATTGGTGATATAGATGGTTTTAAAATACCTTGTTATATCTTCTGTCTCTTTTAAAACATCCTTAGATATTAAAAATTCAGCAATATCTTTTTTTAAATTATTTGATAAGTTAATATCACTATCCTGAGCATTAGATGTACCACTTAATACAAATAACAAGCAAATCATTTTTACAATATTCTTCATCATTTTAATTCTTTTTATTCTTTTTTAATTGTTGTATTATCTTGACTTGAATTTGCACAGGCTTAGTTTCTGTATTACCATTTGTTCTAGCCGTTTTTTCATTTTCATTTGTAGTATGTTCAATTTCGTGACCAAAAACGGAACCTAAAACCTCACTAAAGTTTAAACCATTTATTGATTCTCCTCCAACTTCGACCGTTTGGTTTTCGGTAGCATCTACAACTGCATCAATAGTTTTTTCAAATAAAACTATTTTTGACTTTAAAACTTTAACATCTCCCGTTTTTAAGTCTTGTTCAACCTCGCTGTTATTTGTTTCTCCAGCAATAACATTGCCAGTTTTCTTATCTGTCTTTATGGGTGAGTCTGAGTCTAACTCAACTTGTATTTGGGCTTCAGAAGTTACTAATTCTTGAAATTGAGCTTCTCCTTCTTCTGTTTGTCTTAGCGATCTCGCTATATTTTTATCGGTATTCGTAGCGTGTTCAGTAAAACCTCCTTTGCCATCATTTAAACTTGGGTCATAAACAAGATTACCATTTTTGTCAACCCAATCCTCTGGTCCCATACCAGTAGGGTCAGTAAATTTCAAAGGACTATTATATGAATAATTATATGGAGACCACTCATAGTAGGCTTCTGCCAATGGATCAATGTTCATCCACCTACCTAATGCAGAATCATAGTTTCTTGCTGAGAAATCTAACCATTCTAGACTAAGTTCTGATTGTTCTTCTTTCCCACCAAAACCATAATTATGATTTCTTCCTCGTAGTATACTATTATATCCAGAATGAGTCATACCGAAAGGATAATAATTCTTCTCTTCTATAATCTCACTTTGAGAGATAGAGCCATTCTTGTCAGCATCTTTATAGGATAACCTAATATTCCCCAGATGGTCTTTAAACTGGTATACATATTTATACCCATCTGCTTCTTTCTCTACATACCCTTCAGGATGGTTAAAGAACTCTAGATTACCATTTTTATAGATGTAATTACCTGTATAATCAGTTACGTAAAAAAACAAGCGGTATACCCTTTTTTTACACGGTTACCTTGCTATTGAGCAAAAAATAAGAACGTTCTACCTGTCATCTATCCCTCTGCTAAGCTAAAATAGTAATTTACTGTTAATGCCAGCCGCATAGTCAAAGCTATCTTTACATAATTGGTAGTTATAGTCGCTCTTCCTGCCGTCAGGGCCTATAACGCAACTATGTAAAATAGCCGCGCACAAGCTGCTATCATTAAAAAATCTGACTTCTAACGAGCTATTTTTACGGAAGATATTATAATATTACACCTATATAATCGTGTCGTAGACGTGATTTGGAAGGGTTTAGAGGCATTTTAGGCTGTTTTTATGCTCTTTGCGTGGCATTCAGTCGCCATTTGGCTAGTATTTTAATAAAAAGCGGAAGACCTACTACATCACCCACCGCATTCCGCTTTTTACTAAAATAGTTTACCGTCTGAGTAAGAACGATTGATCTTGAAGCTGAAGTGCGCAACTGCTGTTGCGGCTGACCTTCAGCTTCAAGATTAATCATAGCCATCTGGCGATTGAAGATAACTGCGTGTACGCAGAACAAGGCGAGAGCCTAGCGGAGAGGAGCAACCGACACACAAAAAGGAGTGTAACGGTTTTGTGTGCCAGACGATTTTTATGTTTTCAGCTTTATCAGATATTAACTTCAACATAAATAATCGGCTAGGTTGCGACCAAGCGGCGTAGCCCATGAAGTAGCGGTTTTGCTTAATTTAGTATTCAGCGATAGCGTTCTTTATCGTTTTTAAGCAAAAAAGTAGCTACGGGTGAGAGAGGAACAGAGCAAGGCTATTTGTTTGTAGTGTAAACTGACGACCGAAGATGAGGAAGTTGGAACGGTATGGAGCAAGTGCTTTTTCTGCACTTGTGGAATAACAAAAAATAGCTTGTGGCGTGACGAAGGAACACCTTATAACAGCTTATGGGCAAAGCATTTTTCTTGCTGCGCCCATAATAATATTTCGACTGTAAGGAGACACTTGGTTATTATACTACTCGTAAGATAAAAGCAAGATTTGTGATAACCAATAAATACTATCTTCATGGTTTTTTTCTGATGCACTTAACTCATGTATCGCTACGGCTAAGGAACTTTGTAAATAACTTAATTCTTCTTTGTCGGTAATGATAAGTTCTATTTTCATAAGGATGGATTTTGTAGTTTAATGTATTGGATGGAACTTGTCTATAGCTTCATGCAGACTCTCTAAATTATCTTGTTTGTAAGATTCTGTAGAGTTAATATGCCTATGTCCTGCCATTTGTTGTACTTTCCTGATATTGTATTGTCCTAACCAGTTTACAATAACACTTGCTCTGATATGAGTATTGTTAGTGACCTTTTGATTATAGGTTTTTAGCTTTTTTAAGATCGGGTGTAAAATGGTATTGAACTGTGGAGTATTTAGAGGGAACAGCTTTTCATCATTTGTACCTATGTGATCTTGCAGGATAGGTCGTATTTCTTCTATATATTCTTTGAGTTCTATAATCTGCCAGGGTTTTAAGGCTAACTTTCTCCATGCATTACGTCGAGTACTTGGGATATAGATAGTTCCTTTGCGTAAGTCTACATGCTCAACTTCTAACGATTTAAAGTTATTGCTTAATACTCCTTGGTAGACCAATAATCCTACTACCATTTTATTACGTTTTGCAGTGGCTTTGTAATAAAAATTACCCTTCCATATCTTATCGGTTTCATAACTGTAAAACAGGTCTTCGAGTTCATCACTAGTAAGCAAGTTGTGGAAGACCTTTTTACGTTCTCCTCTTACTTTAAGATCATCTGCAATATTATCTGTTCGATACCCTTGTTCTATCAGATAGGTACAATAATGTTTGATTGCCCAAATATGTCTATTGATGGTTTGGGGTTGATTCGTAGTTTTTAGGTGGTTGATATAGTTAAGTACTTGTTTGTAGGTTAGATTTTCTGGTTTGGTACGTTTTGATCTGCACCACTGTTTCAGTTTATTAATATTGTAAAGGTTGGTTTTTATGGTTTGCTCACTATGCTGTAATTCTTCTAAATAGGTATAATAATCTTTCATAATAATTCGAGTAAATGTGTGTATATCTGTGTTGATTTTAAAGAACTATGCCCAAGAACTGTTGTATGTCTTCTATACGCATACCTTGTTGCAATAGATGGGTTGCAATACTATGCCTAAGACAATGTGGAGTAATATGTTTTTCCTTTAGGGTTTGATCATCTACAAGGGTTAATAAATGCTGTAACCTTCTGCTCATACCCTGACCGTGCATACGGTTACCATATTTATTGATAAGTAAAGCTTCTGTACCATGACTACCGTTATACATGGGGCGTGCTTCGTAGATATAATCTTCTAAGATTCGTAAGTTGTGTTTGTTGATGGGTACGTAACGTTCTTTATAGTTTTTACCTTGTCTAACAAACACACGTCCTGCATCAAAAAGGATATCACCAATATCAAGGCTAACGGCTTCTTTTCTGCGTAAACCACAACTGTATAATATAACAAGGATTGCTCTATCTCTTAATCGGGTACGCTGATACTTACTACTGTAACTGGTCACTTCAAAGAGTTGTTTGACCTCTGACTGGGTAAGGATATCTTTTATGGCACTTTCTTTCTTTTCTAAGCGAAGATGTATTTTAAAGGTTCTGGCTCCATGTTTTTTTAGGTATTCCCTGAACTTTCTAAGGGCATTTTGATGTTTGTTCAGATAGGCTTTGCTTAGTCCTCCACTTGTACGTTGGTTACTGCGTTCTCCTAAATATTTATAATAGGCTTTTACAGTATCGATAGTAATTTGTTCTAAACGTTGGATATCATGGTTTTCTAACCAATAGAAGAACTCCTGTATAAAGATGGGAGTGTAATACACTGCTTTTTCATTATAGCCTAAGATATCTAACCAGTCCTTAAAATCAGACAATAGTATCTTATAGCTATCGTTTTGTAGCTTTAATTTTTTCATACGGTATGTGTTTTTTAAGGTTTAGTGGCGAGAAGTAGTTAATTAACTAGCTTTCTTTGTTTTAACCTCGCCATTTAGGGTGTGGCGACTTGGTGGCGACTTGGTGGCGAACTGGCGGTATCGAGTCGATGCAGACAAGTATTTAATGCATTGTCTATTTGGGTTTTAAGGTTTGTATATTCATTGATATCTATAATCTCAAAACAGTAGCTTTTGGTCTTAGCTTTCTTTACCCGTTTGATATAGCCTTCTTCCAGTAATTGTGTATTGTATCTGCGTAGGGTGGTTTCTTTTACCCGTAGGTTTCTTCGGATTTCAGTATTGGTAAACGTAGTTTGAGTATTTTCTTTTAAGTAGGCTTTGAGCCTTTCTAGGTGGTTTCGTACCGCTCCTGTTATGGTATCACTTTTACGTAGTAAAACCTCTTTGATAATTTCGTTGGCTTCTTGTATATCTTCGATGGTAGTTTCTATATATTCTTCGCCCGTTTGCTTATCATATTTACGCTCTCTTTGATACTGGCAATAAAAAGTAACAGCTTCTATAAATTGTAAATAGTGGCTATTGGTTCTTCTAGGTTTAAATACAGATTCGGGAAGCTCTAAGTATTCTGCATATGGATTGATCACTTTGATAGGTTTTAAGATTCGTTGTACATCTCGTAAAAACCTAGCTGCGATAAACTCCTCTTGTTTATTTACTCGTCCCGCCGACTCGGCGCGCTGGTAGTGCATGATCTTTTTATCCTGCTCACTAGATTCATCGATATAGAGCAGGAAACTCCTGTTGCTGTTGTCCTCATAAATAGATTCCTGAGTAGTACATCCTGCAACAGATACAGGACCTTCTACAGTAAGGTGTATAGTTTTGGTTGTTCCTTTTTTGTCTTTATGAACTACTGTTTTGGTAATCCTCTTTTTAGATTGTAACTCCCGTAATGGGTAGAGTACACTTTCTGCTCCGTCCAGATCCTCGATTAAGATTAACTTGTGTTGTAATTCTGTTCTATTAAAATAGTAAAAGGCATTTGCCGATAATACTGTGATTTCTACTTTATCTTCATCAGGGATTAATTCTGCTACTTTAGATTGCAGGTGTGTTTTGCCAACTCCCGAACTACCAAGACTGATACAATGTAATGGATTTGATGTTTTACGGCTCGTAAAGATCAGGTACATTAATAATCGGTTAGTTTCTTCACCAATCACACCAGATTTACCGATGAGTTCATTGGTGTTTTTTAGTAAGTCTTTGTTTCGCAAAAAGGTTTCTGCGGCTTGCAGTTCTTTATTAGATAATGATTTAAGTACAGGAACTTCTTGCTCTTTATTAATCTGATCGATACGGTATTGCTCTAGTGCTGCGGTAAGCTCTTGGAGGCACTGCCTCACTATTGATGTACCTATTTCTATACGTTCTGCCACTTTTCTAACTAATCTCTCTATTGTATTATCATTATATAAATCAATACTATGACGCAACACATTGTGATTTTCTGGTTTCTGTATGCTTAGTGTAACTCGCATACGTTCTAGATTATTAAACTTAATACCTCCTAGAATGTGGATTTCTAACTGTTTTGTGATGTAACTGTAGTTATGTGGGTTGGTGGTGTCTAACATTGTTGAAAAGTTTTTACTAATCGTTTTCGATTACAAACATAGCGAATTTGATTTATTTAACTAATCCTTTTCGATATGTTTTTTACATGTCATAGATATTATTCGCTATATGATTTGTAGATTTGTACAGCATTATAAGTATATATAGTGCTTTTAACTAGTGTTTAGACTATGGATAGTTTTAGTAATAATCTTAAAGAGTTAAGAAGTCAAAAAGGGTTTTCACAAGAAGCTTTTGCCAAAAAGGTAGGAGTACATGTAACGAACCTTTCTAAGTATGAGCGTAATATTTCTATACCTTCTCTAGAAGTTGCCAATAGGATGGCTGATATATTAGAAGTGTCATTAGATCGATTAGTTCATGGAGAGAATAAGGCACAAACAACTATTGACGACCAAGATTTACTAAGTCTTTTTAATAAAGCACAGAACCTTTCTGATAAACAAAAAGAGACCGTAAAAGATTTTCTATCTGCATTTGTACTTAAAGCAGACCTTACTCAAAAACTAGCACAATAAAAAAACAGCCACCTATTTCTAGATGACTGTTTCTTATCATTTATTTTACTCTTACCGTTACGAAGTCAGAGACATTCGTAGAGCATCCGTTTTTATTTAATCACAAAACCTTGTTGTGATTTTGCTAGATTATTATTGTATGCTTTAAATATATTATTGATATAATTAACAATAGTTTGATCCTCTAAATCTTCTTTTTTCTCTAATAATTCTAATACTTTATTTAGAAGTGATTTAAGGTTGTTTATTTCATAGATATCATATTGATTTTTATTTTGTAACAATAAAAAAGTTGGTGTATGACTTATAGAAGCTCCAACAGCATATACACCTATTTCTTCATCAATTTTAAAATCATTATTATTTAAATTGGTGATATAGATGGTTTTAAAATACCTTGTTATATCTTCTGTCTCTTTTAAAACATCCTTAGATATTAAAAATTCAGCAATATCTTTTTTTAAATTATTTGATAAGTTAATATCACTATCCTGAGCATTAGATGTACCACTTAATACAAATAACAAGCAAATCATTTTTACAATATTCTTCATCATTTTAATTCTTTTTATTCTTTTTTAATTGTTGTATTATCTTGACTTGAATTTGCACAGGCTTAGTTTCTGTATTACCATTTGTTCTAGCCGTTTTTTCATTTTCATTTGTAGTATGTTCAATTTCGTGACCAAAAACGGAACCTAAAACCTCACTAAAGTTTAAACCATTTATTGATTCTCCTCCAACTTCGACCGTTTGGTTTTCGGTAGCATCTACAACTGCATCAATAGTTTTTTCAAATAAAACTATTTTTGACTTTAAAACTTTAACATCTCCCGTTTTTAAGTCTTGTTCAACCTCGCTGTTATTTGTTTCTCCAGCAATAACATTGCCAGTTTTCTTATCTGTCTTTATGGGTGAGTCTGAGTCTAACTCAACTTGTATTTGGGCTTCAGAAGTTACTAATTCTTGAAATTGAGCTTCTCCTTCTTCTGTTTGTCTTAGCGATCTCGCTATATTTTTATCGGTATTCGTAGCGTGTTCAGTAAAACCTCCTTTGCCATCATTTAAACTTGGGTCATAAACAAGATTACCATTTTTGTCAACCCAATCCTCTGGTCCCATACCAGTAGGGTCAGTAAATTTCAAAGGACTATTATATGAATAATTATATGGAGACCACTCATAGTAGGCTTCTGCCAATGGATCAATGTTCATCCACCTACCTAATGCAGAATCATAGTTTCTTGCTGAGAAATCTAACCATTCTAGACTAAGTTCTGATTGTTCTTCTTTCCCACCAAAACCATAATTATGATTTCTTCCTCGTAGTATACTATTATATCCAGAATGAGTCATACCGAAAGGATAATAATTCTTCTCTTCTATAATCTCACTTTGAGAGATAGAGCCATTCTTGTCAGCATCTTTATAGGATAACCTAATATTCCCCAGATGGTCTTTAAACTGGTATACATATTTATACCCATCTGCTTCTTTCTCTACATACCCTTCAGGATGGTTAAAGAACTCTAGATTACCATTTTTATAGATGTAATTACCGGCATACTCTGTTGTTAATGAACTTCCCTCTGTTGTGATCTTCTTTAATTTCACTCCAGTGGCATCGTAAATATAGGTAATATTTCCGGTATGATCTGCATTATTTATGGTAACTGTTTTAGGCAGATTTAAATGATTGTAAGTAATCCCTGTAATCCCTTTGTTTTGATCTTTGATCATGTTCCCACTAGTATCATACGCATAATCATTACCAGTGGTGTTGATACCATCCTTAAATCCATATCCTTTATTACCGGTATCGGTTACTTTTTGTAGCTTATTACCACTGTCATAGGTATATCCCAATATATCCATACCCGTAAATGTGCTTGAGTTCTGAAAACCACTACGAGTAAGACTCATAATATTACCCATCTTATCATAGGTAACATCACTTAAGTTGTAGTTATTGTCTTTACTACTCCCACTAGTGATTCGGTTTAGCGCATCGTACCCATATTTGTAATATCGCTCTACATTATCATTGGCAGTTTTCCACTTTGTTTCTGCAATATTACCATTAAACAATGCGGTAGCCCCGTGTTGTGGGGTATTGTAATTAATCCCAAAAGCAAACAGTTTGTTTCCAAGAGCAGTATTAGGATCGTTAATCTTAGTCAGCCAACCTCGTACATTATAGGTGTAATCTATCTCTTGCAATCCTCCTCCTGTAGTCTTAGATTTCAATTGTCCTAAGTTGTCATAGGTATTAGCCACAATAACTTCTGGGGTTTGGGTATTGATCTTTTGGGTTTGCTCTTTTAGTCTACCCATATGATCATAAGTAAATGTATCTATCGTTACAATTGCAGCGTTGCTGTCTTTGGTATGGCTGGTTTTGGTTTCTTCTACTTTACCTACAAAATCAAGCTTGCTCTCTATAATATCAGTAGTGTTGAGATATTCATTTTTACTGGCGATATAAATCGGCCTTGCTTTTTTATCATAATAGGTAACTGTAGTTGTCCAATATGAGGTATCTAGTATTTTTACTAAACTTCCGGTTGCCAATGTTTTGGTTTGATCTGAAACTGCTTCACCATAAATAGTATTCGGCTTTATAAAAGCTTGCTGTGGAGTAGCTCCCAAAAATCCATAATCATCATAGTAAGTAATACTTAATACTTCACCTGCAAGTGCTTTTGGATAACCACCATCAGTATAGTACATATCTACTCCTCCGATGCTAACCCTAACTCCTCTGGTTACCCATAGCTCATCTACATAGGCATTTGCTTCGGTTTGTAGTTGTTTGCGATCTTTTCCTGTGATACTGATTTTACCAGTGTAGGCTACTCTTCCAAAAGCATCATATTTGGTAAAGAGCCAGGTATTGTCTGCTTTTAGGTTTGCATCCTGAGTTAAGATCGGTTGATCTAGTTTGTTATATACAATAGACTCCCAATCTTTACTAGGAATCTTCTTTTCGATCAATCGGTTACGGTAATCATATGTGTACTGATAGCACAATTCGGCAAGCTCAGTAGCAGAGATACCATCAGCAGTAGTTACTTTGGGTGGAATCACATAAGTAAGGTTACCATATTTATCATATACATAATACGTGTCATGTGCCTCGACTACGCTCGGTGCTCCTGTTGCTGAGCTTGTCGAAGCATAGGTTCTCTTTAATACGACCTGTCCTTGTTTGTCTTTATACTCTCGGGTGGTATGTAGATTCCCATCCGTCGGAGTCCAGTTCTCATCTTTGGTGATGGTGACAAAAAGTTCTCCAGAAACATAACTCCTTACTTTTGTTAAAGTAGGTGTTGCTGTATTATCAGGATTTGCAAAACTCACCTTAAAGTAAACTATATGCTCTGCCGCTGTATTACCGCTATATTCAAATTTGATAGTATGATCGATATCGATTTCTTTATCGGCTTTCCAGGATTTTCCTGGAGCTCCCTGTTCTAACACTCGATTAAGAGGAGAAGCTTCGAACACGCTTTCTGAATACGCATTAAAACCTTGATGGTTTGCATCTACATCTATAAAATCCTTTGGATACCTAGCTTTATAGTATGGGTTGATATCATCAGTAATACTTACTGTTTTATAGCTCCCCGTTGTATTGGTTGATTCAAAAGGCAGGTATTGTTTCGACTGCCTGCCATAGGCATCATATTCGATATGGGTGATGATATCCTTTTCATTTGGTGAAGCCATAATAGCTGTTTGCTGGATCGATCTTCCCAAACCATCAAAATAGGTGATACTCTCAATCACATCTTTGCTATCGCCTATCTGACCTGGTGAGGTCATAGGTTCTTGATACGCCCTTGTAAAGACATAATTCTCATTAGAAAAAACACACCCTTGTTGTGTTCCTGATTCTTCCGGACATTGATCATTATTATTCAATACATATCCCGTAGGTTGTCCACATTGTTTTTTGGTAGTATTTGGATCTCCAAAACCATCACCTTCAGTATCTGCATACCATTCTGTATTAGGGTGGATCGTTGCATCATTATCATTACAATCCCCCAGGGGTTTTACTGTTAGGCTGTAACCTACTCCGGGATTGGTACACTGAGTTCTCGTTGTTTCTGCAAAACCATCGCCATCGCTATTTTTATACCAAACCGTATTAGGATGTATTGCAGCGTTACCATCATTACAATCCCCTAAAGGTTTTACTGTTAAGCTGTAACCTAACCCCGGATTAGCACACTGAGTTTTTGTTGTTTCTGCAAAACCATCGCCATCACTATTTTTATACCAAACTGTATTAGGGTGTATCGCAGCATTACCATCATTACAATCTCCTAAGGGTAACACTTCATAGGTATACCCTGTTCCTGGGCTTACACACTGAATTGTAGTTGTCTCTGCAAAACCATCGCCATCACCGTTCTTATACCAAACGGTTTCCGGATGCATGTTTTCATTGTAATCATTACAATCACCCTTCTTAATAGCATATCCTATAGGTTGTTCACACTGTTGTAATGTCGGAGGGTCATCATTACCTATACCTTGATCGCTCCCCCAGTCATCACCATCGACATCACGATACCAGATCGTATTGGGGTGTATCGCAGGATCATTATCATAACAATCACCACTCTTGGTTACATAACCCGAAGGCTGAATACTACGATAGGTTTTAACATTAGGGTTTCCAAAACTGTCTCCATCGACATCACGATAGAAGTTCTTGGGTGCGATATTAATGATCAGTCCAGTACCATCATCATAATCTCCTGCTCTAAGAATATAACCCGAGGGTTGAGCACATTGCTTTTTGGTTACACCAGGATTTCCCCAGGTATCTCCATCACCATCACGGTACCATACCGTATTGGGATGTAAACTTGCATTACCATCGTTACAATCTCCCGAAGAGAGTATATATCCTGAAGGTCGAGCACTTTGATACTTCTTATTGTTTGGGTTGCCAAACCCATCGCCATCGCCATCTCTATAGAAATATTTAGGGGCTACATTGGTAATTAAAGCATTACCGTCATCACGATCCAGGTTATTGGTTACATAACCCGAAGGCTGTGTACTTTGCACAACACGTTGGTTAGGATTACCATATCCATCGCCATCACCATCTCGAAAATAAGCATTATTTCCATTCCCATCACCAATAGGTACTTGGGCATATCCTTGTAGAACACAAAACAAAGTGGCAAGGAATACAATATTTTTTAACTTTATATTTTTCATTTTCTGTAGTGCTTACTGTTGGTTTTTATAATGGTACTTATTCTCTGAGATCAGATGGTTATCGGCATCTTTTACCGATATCAATCGGCTCAGACCGTCATAATCATATTGGGTAGTATATCCCCTGGCATCGGTAGCCTGCACCACTCCTTTTAGCGGTTCATGAATAAAAGTGGTGATCTGCCCATTTGTAAAAGTATTTCGTAAATTACTATAGAGTGTATTGAGCTGACTATCGGTTGTCGTTTTTAAATTAACAGCTCCGCTAACTCCTTCCAATTCAGTTTTGGTGACTCCTATCAATTGTGCCAAAACATAGGTATGTGTTGTATCCCATAAGATCGCGATAGGAAGCCCGTCTTTGCGTTGCACTTCTATTGGTTTTCCTGCTTCAAGCTTAAACTCCTGATATAATTCATAATCCGAAGGGATATGACCTACAGCAGGTTGATAAGTAGATTGCCCTTTATGATGCTTATAGGTAGCAATCACATTACCCTGAGTGTCATAATTCATAAACTGACCCTGGATAAGATCCCCGTTAGCATACACTTTTTTACTTACAGGTAAGCTAGTTTGGTGGTTATTATGTAAAGCTGCAATGGTCGTGTTTTCTGACTGGTGATCTTTAGGATAGGTATATCGGATTTCTACATGTCTACCATCGGGAACTATGCTATAATTATTATCAACAATAGCTTGTTCACTTTCTGCATACAGTCTACCATCCAACTCCTCTTTGATTACCTGCACATTATCATTATACTCATATTTATATTGGGTAACCGAAGCATTAAAAGGTTCTCCGGGTTTAGAATGGTAATCAATCTGGGTTTTCTTGGAGAGTACATCTCTACGATGATAATAGTTCGTCGAATTAGGGTTAGTATATCCCAAAACGGTATTGTCAGTTCCTGCAGGCGTAAAACAAAGTACTTTATCACTAAGAGTCCAAAATTGTAATGTTTTTGTAATTGTATTATCGTGAGTATACACGATATCTCTAACTTTATTATTTTCTTTATATAATTCTTGTTTTACTAATTGAGAAGCATATGATTTGTTTCGAAATGCCTCGCTATAGTATTCTATTGTTCTGATCCTATCATCAGTTCCTATTTGATCAATGGTGACCTGATCATAGAAATATCCCGATTTAATAAGGGCTGGGTTTATACCAATGTTATCTGAAGAAAATACGGTACTCTCACCATATCCTTTAGTGGTATTATTAACATTTAAACTATGTCCTGTTAATCCCTTATAACTATATTGAGTTTGTTTTGTAATCGCATCATTAATATCTTTATCGATCACGGACTTTACTCGTAATCCCCCAACATAATGTGTTGACTTAGCGGTAATTTCTTGTTCGTCCCAACTCAGGTTTACAGAAATCAAAGCTGTTGGGTTAGCAACTAGTTTTGCTTCTTCTACTTTCAGTTCTAGCACATAATCTCCTTTAGGAAGAATTATGCTACCATTTACTCCAATTACCTTAAAAGGAGAAAAAACAGGCGTTCCCAAACTGCCATCACTGTGTTTTGGGTAGATGTTAAATTGTGAGCAGTCAATACTCGGCTCCAACGGATCAAAATTACAAATATCGGAAGATCCGGTATAGGTGACAGGTGTACCTGAACTTTCTAAGTCTTTTCTCACTTTAAATTCACCCTTAAAAACTCTATAATCACCTGATATTGTATAAGCACTTGATGCAAGTGCTGACGCATACTTGGTTACGTATACTGGATTATCATTTGTTGTTGAAGGAACAGCATTGGCTTCGTAAGTAAAAGTGGTCGAACCTCCTGTAGGGTATTCAATCTTACGTAAAGTTCCGATTTTAAGATACGACAAATCTTCTCGACGATCGGCAAGTCTAGCGCGATATGTAGGTGTAATAGTACGATAGGCTGCTACCGAATAAGGCACTAGAGACGTGTTGCTTTTACCGTTGTAATAACCATGAAAGTCTTTTGACATACTACCGAGAGCGGGAAGGCTTCCAGCCTCATAATAAAACTTATATGCTGGTTTGGTAAGGTGATCAAAACCAATCTCTTGTATCTGATCTAACCGTAAACGTGAATCTCCAGGAAATTTGCTATATGTAAAGGTATAGGATTTAGTTTTATTGGCTATTTTATCTAAAACAATAATCGAATTAAGTTGTTTCTTCCAATTAGACAATGTAGCGTCTTCTGTATAATTAAAACTTACCTTGATATTCGAAGATTCAATTGTGCTGATAAGTTGATTTACAGAGGTGTACCTAACAGCCGTAGAAGATACCGATGTTTTTGAAATAATACCCGTCCCGGAACATCCGCATTGAGGAGAGGTTTCAACACAACCCGGAGCAACATTTAAAGAATTCGAAGCATTCGTAATTTCATATTCTAATGTATAAGGAGTATAGGCAAAATTAATCTGTTTATTATTTTTAGTAACCAGTTTATTGAGCATCCAACCTGTTACGCTACCTTCTCTATTTAGACTTAAGCCCCCTGCATCACTTGCAAAAAGAATATGTTTCCCATTGGATTCTATATTGTCATTATTAAAATGATACCTAGCTCCATAACCATCGTGTGCTTTAAAATAAAAAGAGTTGTCAACACCTGAATTTTTCTCAAAAAATAAAGCGCTTTCTTTTTCTTCCTGGATGGTTCCGTCCTGATTAAAGATAAAAGCCCCAGAATGATTTAAAAATGTATAATTATAATCATCAGGATAATAATCTTTATATTTATCCGAATGACCTATTAGCTGTTGAGTCTCCCAAACATCAATCCTACCTTGTGCAGCTATCCAATCAGGAGTTACAAATCCTCTGGAATTGGCTTGTAACCAACCTGTTTCATCAGGATTATCATTAACCTGCCGGAAGATACCACCCCCCGCATTTAAAGTCCATTTTAAGCCAACAACACTCGACAGATCATCAACTTTGACTCCTGAAGCATGATAGGATAATGAAATAGGAACAGACATCCCGTCTTCCTCTATCGTAAATAAAGGAATGTCAATTTTCGGAACACCAGTGGCATGATTTACAGGAGTATTTCCATAAATCGTAAAAGTAGAGGCATTCGGAGTTTCTGGAGTGTATTTCGCATGATACTCTATATAATCCGGAGTAAACTCCTGAGCATAGAAACTACAACAAAAGAAAAAAAGTACTATGGTGATGTTTTTCATAAAGTAAATATTTAATGACTGATCTTGTTTTTTAATCGTATTTCAATAGCAATATTAAATCATCCCAGTTTCATTTTTCGGAACTGAGAAAAAAAATGGAAAGTTTTTTTAAAATGAGATGAGGGTTTTAAGTTTCGTAGTTATATCCCCTTCTTAACTACCCTATAAAAGGATTAAGAATATTTGTTTTTCGATCTTTTGTATAAAATCCAAAAGTAAAATCCACTGGTTCGGCATATATAAAACTTTGTACAGTGATGTCATATTCAATAGGAGCGTTTAACATTTTCATCGTATTTATAATGCGATACAGTTTGGTTTTTGAAATTCTTAGTTTTGAGATCAGCTCTTCTGGTGATCCCGTAGCTTGCAAGCGAATAAGCTGATCAATACGTTTTATAAATTCGATCTGTTTGATAATACTATTCATAACTATAGATTAAAGATATACACTGCATTACGAAACACAAAAAATTGTCTTTTTAATAGTATTCTTTATGATTTTACATCGTAATAAAAAACGAAATTATGGTTTTTCCGTAATAGATAAGTACAGAAATCTGTAAACTCAGTTGTATTTATTGTAAACAAAAATGATCTATACATAAATAAGAAAAACTTGTGCTCAGCTTGATTGGATACAAAATATAGGCGTAGCAAGAGTTTTTACTTTCATAATGAAATAGAAAGAAAAAAAGAGTGTTTTATTTTTATAAACTCAAATGAGAAATGGAATAAGTTTAACCCATATGTTTAACATCTCATATCAATATTGAAATAAAAAAGAGCAGTATTGTAATCAAGTATTGAGGTCAGCACTGCGCAATTGCGAAAAAAACAATATTTTTACCCTGTACATCTGTAATAAAAGTATATGATTCCTATCAACGAACTCCTTATGTTTTCTCTTGCTTCATTAATAATGGTACTGTCTCCGGGACCAAATATGATTTATCTTATCTCGAGATCTTTATCTCAGGGAAAACAAGCCGGAATTATCTCACTTTTTGGAGTTATTTGCGGGTTTTTATTTCATATTCTTATGGTATCTTTTGGGTTAACTGCCATATTCTTTGCTGTACCTTATGCCTTTGTAATTGTTAAGTTTTTAGGAGTTGGCTATTTATTGTATTTGGCATATAACACTGTTAAATCTGGTGGTACTAAAATATTCGACGCCGATCGTTCTTTAAAAAAAGACAAACCCATTAAATTATTTAATATCGGACTTCTTACCAATGTACTCAACCCCAAAATGGCTTTGTTTTATTTATCCTTTTTTCCGCAGTTTATTAAACCTGAATATGGATCAGTTTTAGGGCAAAGTTTTCAATTAGGCATCATACAAGTTATGATTAGCTTTTCAATCAATTTTCTAATTGTTATTTCGGCTGCAAAAATGGCTGATTGGTTTACCAAAAATCCATTATGGGTAAGAGTTCAGAAATGGTTTATGGCTTCTGTATTAACAGGATTAGCTGTAAAAATAGCTTTTACTAAAGCGAAATAAAAAACCTCACAAACGAATACTAAACTTATCTTAGCATCTCCTGCGAGGTCTATAATATATTGTTGATATTCCTTAAATCGAAGCCGAAATAGTTTCCATAGATCGATCTACTTTTTTCACTAATCCTGATAATACTTTTCCTGGGCCAACTTCGGTAAATGATGTTGCGCCATCTTTGATCATGTTTTGCATACTTTGTGTCCACTTTACAGGTGCAGTAAGCTGTGCGATCAGGTTCTTTTTAATTTCCTCGGGATCTGTAACTGCTTTTGTTGTTACATTTTGATACACCGGGCAATTAGGTATATTAAATGTAGTCGCTTCAATCGCCGCTGCCAATTCTTCTCTGGCTGGCTCCATCAATGGAGAATGAAATGCTCCTCCTACTGGTAATACCAATGCTCTTCGGGCTCCTTTTTCTTTCATCAATTCACATGCTTTTTCGATAGCATCTACTTCTCCAGAAATCACCAATTGACCTGGGCAATTATAATTTGCTGGTACTACAATCCCATCTATTGCTTCACACCCCTGCTCTACTACGGCATCTTCTAATCCCAAAACAGCTGCCATTGTAGATGGTTTCAACTCACATGCTTTTTGCATAGCCATTGCTCGTTTGGACACTAATCTTAAAGCGTCTTCAAAATTAAGCGTTCCGTTAGCAACCAAAGCAGAAAATTCTCCTAAAGAATGTCCCGCTACCATATCTGGTTTAAAACTATTTCCTAATACCTTACTTAAGATAACCGAATGTAGAAAGATAGCAGGTTGTGTAACTTTAGTTTGTTTTAACTCATCTGCGGTACCTTCAAACATAATTTTGGTAATCTCAAACCCTAAGATATCATTAGCTTTATCAAAAAGTTCTTTAGCAATTTCTGAGTTTTCATATAGATCAAGACCCATTCCCGAAAATTGAGCTCCTTGACCAGGAAATACATATGCGTTCATATGATACTGTGTATTTAAAATTTTGACAAAAGTAAGGATAAAGTTGGTATGAGTGGTTAGAATTTTTGTTTTGGGCGTCCGGGCGGGCTATTCGTTACAATTCCTCGTATTATTTATCCGTAGATAACACTTTCGTCAAGCTCAGTAGAGTAGCTCAGCAATACAATACTGCGGGATTTTTACTACTATCCCTGACGCAAATAACTCGTTTTAAATTAAGAATACCGGTTCACAATACTCTTTACCTTATTGTAATATGAACCCCCAAACAGATTAAGGTGAACCAAAAGGTAATACAATTGCCAAATCGATAATCGATCTTTCCAATTCCCTACTAGCGGAAAAATTTCATTATAAACATCAAATACTTTAACATTAAAACCTCCAAAAAGATGCATCATACTCATATCCATTTCTCTAGGGGCATAAGCAACTGCTGGATCAATAAGACAAGGATATCCCAGTGTATCAATCATAAAATTACCACTCCATAAATCACCATGAATCAGGCTTGGTTTTTCGTCTGGAATTTCATCTTTAATCGTTTTATAAAATGTATCTAAGTCTGAAAATTCAAATCCCTTTTGTTGTGCTAATTCAAATTGTGGTTGTAATCGTTGGCTTACATAAAATTCGTATGCAGAACCACACATCGTATTATACTGTGGTAAACTACCAATATAATTATCATTCTCAAAACCAAAATAAGATTCGTTTTGTTGATGTAAGATCGCCAATTGTTCTCCAAATATCTCCCAAAAATTATCTGCTTGTTTTCCAGAATTAATATATTCTAATATCAAAAAAGCGACATCTTCAAATTCACCAAAATAAATAGTATCTGGAATGATAAATGTATTGGAGTTTTTTAATATTTGTAATCCCTTGGCTTCGGCCTCAAACATCCCAGGAAATTTTGAAGTACTATTAAGTTTGGCAACAATCTTTTGCTGATTAGTTTGTATAAGACAGACCTGATTAATATCTCCCCCCGATAATGGCCGTATAGATTGTATCTTTTCTAAAAGTAATTCTTCAAAATGAGATGTAAGCCCTGAAGAAAGCATTATTTTCTTGTGTACGTATAATACGTAAAGGGATGCTTATGCTTTTCATCTACATCATGAAATTCTTCTTTATCCAGCTTCCAAATTTTGGTATCAATTTCAGGAAAAAAAGCATCTGCTTCAAATGTTTCGTGCACTCTGGTTAATTCGATACAATCTGCATGATCCATCCCCATGGTATAAATCTCGCCGCCTCCTATAATAAAAGGTTGTGTATCCCCTTTTGCAATTTCTAAAGCATCTTGCATATTATGTACTACTATTGCTCCTTCTGCTTGATAACCAGTATTTCTGGTGATCACAACATGCACACGGTTTGGGAGTAATTTAGGGAAAGTTTCAAAAGTTTTACGTCCCATAATAATATGATGCCCGGTTGTTAGTTTTTTAAACCGCTTAAAATCATCTGGCAAATGCCAAACCAGGTCATTATCCTTACCTAAGGCATTATTTTCTCCTGCCGCTGCAATCATTGTAATCATATTCTTAGTTTCTTTTAACTCTTCTACAATCTCTGATGCTTTTCCTTTTATAAACCCTTCTTTCTTTTTAACCAATTCTTCTTTGGGGTACATCAAGTCTATATCTTTTTGAAGCAAAACAATCTCTTCTTTTTGTTTGGCTATTAATCTTTCCATCTGGCGATCCGCCCATTCTTGCCCCATAAATGTACTAAACAGCCATACATTACAAAAATGTATTACCAAAAGAAATGCCCAACACAATATGGAAACAATATACCAGTCTATTCCAAATAGCACAACCTCTTTTCCGTAGCCTAATGCTAGATTGAGAATTGCAAAAAATACTGATCCAACTAAGAAAATGATGAAATGTTGAAATAATCTTTTTTTCTGAATAACACGTTTACGCGCATGTTCATATAGCTCACGCTGCTGCGGATCAATTTGTATTGTTTCTTTCTTTTTTAAAAACATATTAATGCTAACTTAGTACTGGCAAGTAAAGATATAGTTTTTACTAAAAAGCACTAAAATTACTTATGAAGAATTTAAGAAAAGAGTTTCCTGTTTTATCTCATAATACCTATCTCAACACCGCGTCTTCTGGATTACTCTATGATTCTCTTTTAAATTTCAGACAAGAGCATGATTTAGACTTCCTTATTGGTGGAAGCCTGTTTAGAGATCATCAGCAGGGTTTTTTAAATAATGTACGTAAAACTATCGCATCATTTTTTGGAAGTTCTAATGACAATGTAGTATTAACTCCTAATTTTTCTTTAGGGTTCAATACGATATTGGATGGATTAGATAGAAATAAAAAAGTCTTATTATTAGATGAAGACTACCCATCTATTAACTTTGCTGTTACCAGTAAAGGATTTAATGTTTGCTATGCTACGATAGATGCTACAATAGAACAAAATATTGAAAATGCCATACAAGAACACAAGCCTGATATTTTTGCTTTTAGCCTGGTGCAATATATTAATGGTATTGCAATAGATCTTGATTTTCTTACTCTATTAAAAGTCAAGCATCCTAATATACTTTTTATTGCCGATGCTACACAGTTTTGTGGCACTAGAGCTTTTGATTTTAATGCTTCGGGAATTGATATCTTAGGTTGTAGTGGCTATAAATGGTTACTGGGTGGATATGGTAATGGATTTATGTTGTTTAACCATCAGGTATTAAATCAGATTACACCTTCTTCATATATCGATGCAGCTACCAAAACCAATTATGATTCATCATATACAAGTTTGCAAGCAAGGTATGAATGTGGTCATTTGGACACCTTCAATTTTGGAAGTTTACAATACTCTCTTAACTTTTTAAACAAAATAGGCATTGCCACTATAGAAGATCATATGAACAAACTATGTGAGTATGCAAAATCAGAATTCACCAAACTAAATCTATTAGAAGAAAATGTGGTAAAGCGACAAAAACATAGTACTATTTTTAATATAGAAGGCGATCAGGAACTACATTCACATTTAAAAAAACATCATATAATCACCTCTCTTCGCGGATCAGGGATTAGAATTAGCCTTCACTTTTATAATACCAAAGAAGATCTAGAAAAGTTACTTGATATACTACATCGTTATCGTTAATGTCTTATGGTTATATTTCACCATTTACAATTTAATCCACAACCTCAACACCTTTCCAGAAGGCAACATATCCTTTAATTTGTTTTGCCAAATCGCTAGTGTTTGGATAATACCATGCGGCATCCTTGTTTTCTTTTCCATCTACCTCGATTGTATAATAAGATGCCACTCCTTTCCAGGGGCAATTGGTATGTGTATCACTTGATTTAAAAAATTCTTTTTTTATAGCTTCTGGTGGGAAATAATGATTGTTTTCTATTACTTTGGTATCATTACTTTCTGCTATTACCTGTTCATTCCAAATTGCTTTCATATTCTGGGTGTTTTTTATGCCTATTTTGTAATTAGATAATCTTTATAATTATTATTCTGATCTGAGAAAGATTTCACGATTTTTAAACCAGATTCTTTTGCCAACCATTTTACAATATCATCATCATATTTCTGGGAAATCTCGGTATGAATACTTTCCCAGGCTTCGAAGTGAACTTGTAATGATAAACTATCAATATCAACAGTTTGTTTTTCTTTGCTTACCAAATAACTTTTAGCAGTTCCATTTTCGGGATCATAAGTTTCCCAATGCATAAATTTGTCCAGGTCAAAATTTCCATTAAGTTCTTTATTAATTCTTGCTAAAACATTTTTATTAAAAGCTGCTGTTATTCCAGATTTGTCGTTATATGCATCCAAAACTTTCTGGGGATGTTTTTTTTGATCGAATCCAATAAAAAGCAGATCGCCAGTATGCATTGCATTGTGCAATTTTTTCAAAAACTGAATGGCTCTTGGATGCAATAAGTTACCTATATTAGATCCTAGAACCATGATTACTTTTTTACGATCGCTCATATGTTTCAATCGATCTAAGACTTCAAAGTACTCACCAATCTGTCCTTGCACAGTAACTTCTGGCATTTCCTGGTTTAAATTCTTTACTAATCCATCAATAGCATTTTCACTAATATCAATAGGGTTATACGTAAAATCATAATGTTGATTTAGTAGTTCTTGTAATAATACTTTTGTTTTCTTTCCGTCTCCAGCTCCTAATTCGATTAAATCAAAACCTTCTTTAACTTCATCAAAATTTCGAATAATATCGGATTTATGAGTCTCAAAAATTTCATATTCTGCTCGTGTGAGATAATATTCTGACAATGCCATTATCTGTTGAAAGAGTTCATCCCCCACTTCATCATAAAAAAATTTAGACGACAAATATTTTGGAAACGCAGTTAAACCTTCGCTCACTTCTTTCTCGAAAGTAGAAATCAGTACTTTTTGATCTTTAGAATTCATGTAAAAAAATAGAGTTATTTATCCTTTACTAATCGCAATCCTGTAAATTGCCATCTAAGGTGTGGGTGAAAAAAATTACGATATGTTGGTCTTGTATGGCCTCGTGGTGTAGCTATAGATCCTCCTCGTAACACTTTTTGATTCACCATAAATTTTCCGTTATACTCCCCTAATGCTCCAGGGGCTTTTTTGTAGTTAGGATATGGTGAATATGCACTTTCTGTCCATTCCCATCGTATTCCCCACTTGAAAAGAGATTGAGCAATTTCCCATTCGAATTCTGTAGGTAATCGCTCTCCTTTCCATTGGGCAAAAGCAAATGCCTCATAGAATGAAATGTGAGTAACCGGAACTGTATAATCTACTGTTTTTAATCCCTGTAAGGTATACTGATAATATTGCCCATCAATTTTATGCCAATATAACGGAGCTTTAATATCATCTTTATGTATCCAATCCCAAGCTTCTGCATGCCACAACAGGCTATTTTCATATCCTTTATCTTCAATAAATTCAAGATATTCTTTATTTGTTACAAGTGTATTTGCAATGGTATATTCTCTGAGAAATACCTTATGTCTACCAAGCTCATTATCATAACAAAATTTATTCCCTTCATATCCAATCTCATAAACACCTTCTTCTACGGTACTATATTCAGAAGTTTGATCATCATCAAAAATAGGGTTTTCAGAAAACGTATCATTGTATTTAGGAAACAACGGGTTATTCCCTAATATAAATTTTATATCTGTAATCAATAATTCTTGATGTTGTTTTTCATGATGAATACCAATTTCTACCAATTCTCGAATTTTTGGATCATCATTTTCTTCTAAAAAAGTCTGTAAATGCGAAGTAATATAATCCCTATACTCATACACCTCACTTACTGTTGGTCTAGAAAGGTTTCCTCTATCGGTTCGTATTACCCGTTTTCCGACACTTTCATAATAGCTATTAAAAACATAAGCATACTCTGTATGAAATCGTTTAAAACCTATTACATATTTTGATAGAATAAATTCTTCAAAAAACCAGGTAGTATGCCCTAAGTGCCATTTTGGAGGAGAAACATCTACAATAGGCTGAATCACATAATCTTCGGTCTCGAGAGGAGCACAAATTTCTTCTGTATCTGATCGGGTTTTTAAAAAAGAGGTCAGTAAATTGTCTGTAATGATCATAAAAAAGAGTGTATACGACTTACGCATACACTCAAATTTACTGATTTTTATTATTTCTTATCTTTTAACTAGGTTAATCCAATGTTAAAATTGGAATACCAATCCATATATTATTGTGGTTTTCTAAAAGTAATTGGAACAGAATATGCTACGGCTATTGGCTTTTCTCCCCATTTCCCAGGTTTCATCTTAGGTATAGCTCTAATAATTCTAATAGCTTCTCTTTGTAAATATCTATGTGCTCCTGTAACCTCAAGCACTTCTACTTTTCCTTTTTTATTAATAATAAATTCTACCGTTACTGTACCGCTTAATCCATCTTCCATTGCAGCATCTGGGTATTCAAAATTTTGAAGAATATGCCTTCTCAATTTACTATCAAAACATTCTACAGGGCCTTGTCTTGATTTATCACATTTAGGCCACAATGGTGTGATTCCTTTTTCATTTGCATTCTCCTTCGATAAAATTATAGCATCTTGGGAAAAAGAAATTCCCGAAAGCAAAAGTGTTAAAATAAGTAATGTTTTTTTCATCGTAGTTCATTTAAAATTTGGGCTTAAACTGCAACCTCACCCTTTATGTGAGCGTGTGGATCATAGTCTATTAACTTGAAATCATCAAAAACGAAGCCAAAAATATTTTTCACCTCTGGATTCAGTACTATCCTAGGTAATTTACGAGGTGTTCTAGATAGCTGAAGCTCTAATTGTTCCTTATGATTATTATAGATATGAGCATCTCCAAAAGTATGTATAAACTCACCTGCTTCATAGCCACAAACCTGTGCCATCATCATGGTAAATAAAGCATAAGAAGCTATATTAAATGGCACTCCTAAAAAAACATCTGCGCTACGTTGGTACAATTGGCAAGATAGTTTACCATTAGCTACGTAAAATTGGAAAAAAGCATGACAAGGAGGCAATGCTGCCTTACCGTTCGCCACATTTTCTGAAAAAGACTTTGATGTATCTGGAAGAACACTTGGGTTCCAGGCAGATACCAACATACGCCTACTATCGGGATTGTTTTTTAGCGTCTCTACTATTTCTTTGATCTGGTCAATTTCATTACTATCCCAATTACGCCATTGATGACCATATACAGGACCTAGATCTCCATTATCATCGGCCCATTCATTCCAGATACGAACACCATTTTCCTGAAGATACTCTATATTAGTATCTCCTTTCAAAAACCATAATAATTCGTGGACTATAGATTTTAGATGTAGTTTTTTGGTAGTAACCATAGGGAAACCTTCACTAAGGTCAAAACGCATTTGATAACCAAAAACGCTTTTTGTGCCTGTGCCAGTTCGATCTTCTTTTGCATTACCATTTTCAATTACATGACGCACAAGATCAAGATATTGCTTCATATTCTCTCTTACAGTTTATGTTAATCTTTAAAGTTATAAGTGTTATAAGTGCTCTTCAAATATACAAAAAATAGCATATGAGACGCTTTTCTATTTATTGATTAAAGGATAGTTGTACAATAGTTTTTAACAATTCTTTAATACTTGAAAGTTATCCGATTATCATCCCTGCAATTGTCGCAGACAATAAGGATGCGATAGTTCCTCCAATAAGTGCTTTCATACCAAATTCAGATAGTGTTTTTCGCTGACCAGGTGCCAATGAACCAATACCTCCTATTTGTATCCCAATTGAAGCAAAATTTGCAAATCCACATAACATATAAGTAGCCATAATCACGGATTTATCATAGGTAAAATGTAATGCACTAGCTGGGTTTTTTAAATCTGCTAATTGTATGTATCCTACAAACTCACTCGCTGCCAATTTAATTCCTAGGAGTTGACCCATTAAAGCTATATCTTCTTTGGCGACTCCAATCATCCACATTAATGGCGCAAAAAGATAACCTAAAATAAGTTCAAGAGATAAGCTTTGGTAGGCTGTGTTTGATGCTATCCAAGTGTTTACAGAAGTGATGTCTCCAACCCAACTTAATACACCGTTCAGCATAGCAATAAAGGCTACAAACACTAATAACATAGCACCAACATTTACAGCTAGTCTTAAGCCTTCAGTTGTTCCGTTTGCTATAGCGTCTAAAATATTAGATCCTATTTTTTCTGAAGAAACATGCACGTCTGTATTAATTTTTTCTGTTTGCGGAAATAGTATTTTAGAAATAACAATTGCTCCAGGAGCTGCCATTACTGATGCTGCTAATAGGTGTTTTGCAAATTGTAATCGTAAAACCGGGTCGTCTCCTCCTAAAAACCCAATATATGCTGCCAGTACAGCTCCAGCAACAGTTGCCATGCCACCGATCATAACTAATAGCATTTCAGACTTATTCATCTTTTCTAAATATGCTTTAATTAATAGAGGCGCTTCTGTTTGGCCTAAAAAGATGTTACCAGCGACACTTAAACTTTCTGCTCCAGATATCTTGAGTGCTTTGGTCAACAACCAAGCTAAGCCTTTTACTACTTTTTGAATAATACCTAAATAAAATAATAAGGAAGTTAAAGCTGAAAAGAAGATAATAGTTGGTAATACTTGAAAAGCGAATATAAAACCAAAAGTATCCATATCTACAACCAAACCTTCAAACAGAAATTTACTTCCCGCTCTAGTAAAGTCTAAAACACTAACAAATAGGCCTCCAACCCATTCAAATATCGTTTGAACAAACGGTACTTTTAAAACTCCAATAGCAATTATTAATTGAAATCCAACACCTAATCCAACTGTTTTCCAATTGATGGCTTTTTTATTCGCACTAAATAAATAAGCGATAACCAGAAGAACAATCATTCCTAAAACACCTCTCCATAAACTATTAAATGAAAATCCTTGATTAGGTATAAGCTGATTAACTTCTTCAACAGAAGCTACATGTACTGTTTCTTTTTGAGTGACAAGAGCATATGATATATTATTTTTTGAAATGACCAGAGTAGAATCTGTTAAGGTATTGACTTTATATCGTATGATAGAATCCTGAGCTGTCTCAGGGAAAAGTAATAAAACGCTATTTTGCTGTAAATAATCTCCTTGTAGCGTTTCTGAAGCACCATTAAAAGAATATGAAAACTGGCCCTGTTCTAGTGAAAGATAATCTCCCTTTTTAACGGCAAAAGTTTCTTCTGGAGTTCCATTAACTTTTTCTAAAACCCATTTTTTCTCTATGGATTGTGCTGATAATATGGTAAAAACAAATAGTGATAACAGAAAAGTAAGTAATCCTTTCTTCATAAAAATTGAGCTCATTTAAAATAGATTAGATCTTTAATGCTGACATACAAATTAGCCTCGTTTGGAAATTTCATCGCGAATCCTTGCTGCTAATTCATAGTCTTCATTAGTAACTGCCTGGTCAAGCATTCGATTGAGTTCTTCGATAGATAAATCTTTATAACTTGTTTCTTTACCTACCATTTCAACATCATCAGAAACCAGTTCATCTACTAAAAGACTTTCGGGATCGGTTTCATCATCCTTTTTAGGATTTACTTTAAGGTATATACCAGCCTGATCCAAAATATTTTTATATGTAAATATAGGAGCTTGAAATCGTAGAGCCAATGCAATAGCATCGCTTGTTCTAGCGTCTATGATTTCTTCAATTTTATCGCGTTCACAAATAACACTAGAATAAAAGACACCATCTACTAGTTTATGAATAATTACTTGTTTTACTATAATATCAAACCGATCTGCAAAATTCTTAAAAAGATCATGTGTAAGTGGCCTTGGTGGTTTAATTTCCTTTTCCAAAGCAATAGCTATAGATTGTGCTTCAAAAGCACCTATAACAATTGGCAACTTTCTTTCTCCATCCACCTCACTTAAAATTAGCGCATAAGCACCATTTTGGGTTTGACTGTATGATATTCCTTTTATGTTCAGTCGAACTAAACTCATATTGCTCTCAATAAAAAAAGGGCTGTTTGAACATGCTGATTACTACATAGGTTCAAACAGCCCCTAATTGGGCACAATTTATGAAAATTATGCGTTATTCGACTTAAATTCTTTTAATTTTTCAATAAGTTTTGGCACTACTTCGAAAGCATCTCCTACTATTCCGTAGTCTGCGGCTTTAAAGAAAGGTGCCTCAGGATCGTTATTAATTACCACTTTTACTTTACTGGCATTAATCCCCGCTAGGTGTTGAATAGCTCCAGAAACTCCAACGGCTATATACAAGTTAGAAGCAACCGGTTTTCCTGTTTGCCCAACGTGTTCACTATGAGGTCTCCATCCCATATCACTTACTGGCTTAGAACATGCTGTAGCAGCACCAAGCACATCTGCAAGCTCCTCTATCATTCCCCAATTCTCAGGCCCTTTTAATCCACGTCCCCCTGATACTACAATTTCTGCATCTGCAATAGAAACTTTATCTGTAGCTTTATCTACAGCGGTTACCTGCACTCCAAAATCACCATCAGAAAGCGACGGATCAAAAGCATCAGAAGCTGCAGCTCCTTCATTTTCTTTAAGACCAAAAGCATTATTAGACAATCCAATTACTTTTACATCTGTTGGCATCTCTGTAACGTTAAATGCTTTATTAGTAAATGCAGTTCGCTTCACTTTAAATGGAGATACACTTTCTGGTAATTCCACAACATTAGACGCATATCCAGCATTAAGATGCACAGCTAATAAAGGCGCTAAAAATTTACTATCTGCCGTAGAACTTACTACAACAACCTTTGCTCCTTCTTGCACTGCTGCTTGTTTTATTGCATCTGCATATGCTTTTGCATTAAATGTAGATAGTTTATCATTTTTTATCTCTAAAACTTTATCTACTCCATAGGTTCCTAATTCACTGCTATCTCCTCCATTAATACTTACAGCGGTTACTGTTGTACCAAGCATAGTAGCAACTCCTTTTGCATAAGATGCTACTTCGAAAGCGGCTTTTTTAAATTTCTGGCCTTCACTTTCTGTATATACTAAAACTGACATATATGATATTTTTTTGTACTGATTTAACTTCAGTAATGTTTACATTTTGATTATAACCTTATTAAATTACTTTGGCTTCGTTATGTAATAATGTTACCAATTGATCTATATTTTCAGGATCTACTAATGTTACTTCTCCTTTTGGAGTTGGTTTTTGAAACTGAACAGCTTTTGTTTCTTGATTTGCTTCAATTGGCTCTACTACCGTAAGTGGTTTTTTACGAGCCATCATAATTCCTCTCATATTTGGAATACGCAAATCACTTTCTTCTACTAATCCTTTTTGTCCACCAACGATTAAAGGTAATTTAGCTGTAGAAGTTTCTTTCCCTCCGTCAATTTCGCGAGTAACTGTTGCCATATCTCCTTCGACTTCTAAACCAATGCATGTATTTACAAAATTAGCACCTGTAAGAGCAGAAATCATCCCTGGCACCATACCACCATTATAATCAATAGATTCTCTACCAGCAATAACCAGATCATAACCACCATCCTGTATAACTTTTGCTAATTGTCGAGCAACATAAAAACCATCGGTAGCTTCAGTATTTACTCTAATTGCATTATCCGCACCAATCGCCAAAGCTTTACGCAAAGTAGGTTCTGTCTCTGGACCTCCAACATTTGCAACATCTACAGATGCTCCTTGCTTTTCTTTAAACCACATTGCACGAGTTAATCCAAATTCATCATTAGGGTTAATTACAAACTGCACTCCATTGGTATCAAACTTAGTATCTCCATCCGTAAAATTAATTTTGGAAGTTGTGTCTGGCACATGGCTAATACAAACTAATATTTTCATTTTATATATGTATTTTTTGAGAATTTAATAATAAAAGCGAAGGTACAAATAAAAAGTATAATTTACTATGCGTGCATAATAAATTTTTTCAATATTCAACCCCTATCAAAGGGTTTTAATTGCTACTTTTGCCTTCGTTATGATACAAAATATTTTTTTTGCGAAAAAATATAAATAATTAAAATCAGTAATAATTTTAATTCATATTAATAATTTTCATTTTGAAAAATTAATTGTGTCAACTAAAAACAATAAAAAGAAACACATGAAGACCATACAATTCAGAGAAGCAATTTGCGAAGCAATGAGTGAAGAAATGCGCCGAGATGAATCCATATATTTAATGGGTGAAGAGGTGGCAGAATATAACGGAGCATACAAAGCAAGCAAAGGCATGCTAGCCGAGTTTGGCCCGGATCGAGTTCTTGATACTCCTATCTCTGAGTTAGGTTTTGCAGGTATCGGTGTTGGAAGTGCCATGAATGGTAATCGACCTATTATCGAATTCATGACGTTTAATTTCTCATTAGTAGGAATTGATCAAATCATTAACAATGCTGCAAAAATGCGTCAAATGAGTGGTGGTCAATTTAATATTCCTATTGTTTTTAGAGGCCCTACCGCTTCTGCAGGTCAATTGGGAGCTACACACTCGCAAGCTTTTGAAAATTGGTTTGCCAATACACCGGGATTAAAGGTCGTAGTTCCTTCAAACCCAAAAGACGCCAAAGGATTATTAAAATCTGCTATTAGAGATAACGACCCTGTCATCTTCATGGAAAGTGAACAAATGTATGGTGATAAAGGTGAAATGCCAGAAGGTGAGTTTACTATTCCTCTTGGAGTAGCAGAAACAAAAAGAGAAGGCAACGATGTTACTATCGTTTCATTTGGGAAAATTATTAAAGAAGCTTATAAAGCAGCAGATGAATTGGCTAAAGAAAATATTTCCTGTGAAATCATAGATCTAAGAACCGTTCGCCCTTTAGATCTAGATGCTATATTCACTTCTGTAAAAAAAACAAATCGATTAATTATTCTTGAAGAAGCTTGGCCTTTAGCTAATATTTCTTCAGAAATCACATATCAGGTACAATCTAATATCTTCGACTATCTAGATGCCCCTATTATAAAAATTAATACAGCAGACACACCAACACCTTATTCTCCGCAACTATTGGAAGAATGGTTACCAAATAGTAAAGATGTTGTTAAAGCTGTTAAAAAAGTAATGTATAAATAAAATGAACTCCTTTATTTTGCGTTTCATCTGTTTTCGGAACACCATAGAATATAAAAGTGGCCCAAAAATTGAGGTGATCCACTAATTATCACAAGTAATAATCTTAATAATTTTAGATGAGACATTTGATTTTAGGAATACTTTTTACTTTATCCTGCTGTACGTTTCTTCATTCACAAACTAAAATTGGTGGCCAGGTTTATGATAGTAATAAGCAACCTGTCCCTTTTGCTAACATTGTATTTGCAAATTCTACAATAGGGACCATAACCGATGAAAATGGCAGGTTCTATCTGGAGTCTGATAATAATTATTCTAATGTCAAAGTTTCATTTATTGGTTTTAAGACTAAGACCATAAAACTAGCTAAACGGGTTACCTACAAAATGGAAATCAGCCTCGAAGAGGAAGCTGCCGCATTGGATGAAGTTGTTATTTATAAAGGAAAAACTTCCAAAAAAAATAATCCAGCTATTGATATTCTAAGGAAAATATGGAAAAATCGACGAGAAAACGGTGTTAAGAAATTTAAACAATACACCTATGACAAATATGAGAAATTAGAATTCGATCTCAACACCATTGATAGTGCTTTGGTTAACAGTAGAATTTTTAATGGTATGGAATTTATTTTTGATGATGTGGATACATCAAGGATTACCGGAAAAACCTATTTACCTATTTTTCTTAATGAAGCGCTTTCTAAAGTATATGGTGATAATATCATTAATGAAGAGAAAGAAGTACTGGCAGGAAACAAAAATGCCGGATTTAGTGATAATCAAACTTTAATTGCATTTGTTAAAGATCTGTACTCTGATTATGATGTATATGAAAATTACTTAAAATTCTTTGATAAAAGCTTTACCAGTCCACTATCTCGGACCGGGATTAGCGTATATAATTACGTCTTAACAGATAGTGCCTATATAGGCAACAAATGGTGTTATAACATCATATATTACCCCAGAAGAAAAAATGAATTGACTTTCAAAGGAGACTTTTGGGTAAATGACACCACTTGGGCCATTAAAGAAATAAACTTAGAAGTTACAAAGAGTGCCAATATTAATTGGGTGAAAGATTTATATATCGAACAAGAGTTTGATGTGTTAAATGATTCTATTTTTCTAATTACCAAAGATTATTTTCAGTCCGACTTCGCTTTTAGTAAAAAAGAAAAATCACGGGGAGTATATGGCAAAAGAACAACTTTATATGACAATTATAAATTTGACATAAAAAAAGACAAAAAATTCTATCAAAGCCAAGTAGATCCATATAATCAAGACATTTATAATAGGGAGGATTCTTTCTGGGCTAATGCCAGAATGGAAAAACTTAATAAGGATGAAGAAAAAGTTTACAAACTGCTTGACACCCTTAAAACGGTAAAAGCTTTTAAACGCCTTTATAACATTGGAACCATATTAGCTTCAGGGTATGTAGAGTTTAATGGTTTTGATTTTGGACCACTTTTCAATACTATTGGATTTAATGATATTGAAGGGTTTAGACTTAGAGCAGGTGGTAGAACCTATTTCACTTCTAATGATAGATGGCGTATCGAAGGATATGGTGCTTATGGCTTTAAAGACAATAAGTTTAAATATGGGATTTCAGGAAAATATCTTGTCGACCGAAAATCAAGACTTATCGTAGCTGCCGGAAACCGACGAGATGTAGAGCAACTTGGTGCCAGTCTAACCAATACTAATAATGTTGAAGGGAGAAGCCTGGCTTCCTCTTCTGTCATTGCTACAGGAGACAATGATAGACTTACATCTATCAATCTATCTGCGTTTTCTATGCAAATAGAGCCAAAAAAGAATCTTACAGTTGGAGTAACAGGATCTTACAGAACTTTGAAGCCCGCAGATCGCTCATTATTCAGCTTAGATTTTCTTGATCCCGAAACCAACGAATTACGAACTCAAATCAAACAAACGGAAATAGCCACGCAAATTACATATACACCAGGTAGAAAAACAACAGGGTATGGTGTGGATAGAATTGTTGTGAATGATGGAGATTTCTCAACTTTATTCCTAAATTATAGTGTTGGTGTAAAAGGATTGATAGAAAGTGATTTTGAATATCAAAAACTACAGTTTTTCTATAGACAACCATGGAACATTGGAGGTTTTGGTGTATTAAACAGCTCGCTAGAAGTTGGAAAAACATTTGGCGAAGTCCCATTAGGCTTGTTAAGTGTTATCCCAGGAAATCAAACCTATCTCTCTATATATAATACTTTTCCGCTATTAAACTATTATGAATTTGTTACAGATACTTATACCTCTCTTCACTTAGAACATAATTTTAACGGTAGAATATTTTCTAGAATCCCGCTACTAAGAAAGCTCAACCTAAGAGAATTAGTTGGTATAAGAGGTGTTTGGGGAGAATTGTCTAATGAAAATATCGCGCTCGATGCTTCAGGATTTTTACAAAGTGTAGGAGCTCCTAATGACGAAATTTATTGGGAATATAGTTTAGGTGTAGGAAATATTTTCAAGATATTCAGAATAGATTTTCATTTTAGAGGAAACTATTTTGATAATCCTGATGCCCGTAATTTTGGAGTTACCGGATCTTTTGGGTTTTATTTCTAAAATCGCTTTATTATGACTTTTTAAAGATAAACAACACTATGCAGTCATTATACTTTTCTGTATTGTCACCGTGTATTTTTGCTTAAAAACCTTTTAGATTATTACAATATTAAGATTTAACTAAAAAAGTAATATTTTTTCTATATAAATTTTAACTAACCCCTTGTAATACCTATATTTGCCGCCCATTAAAAAGAGAATATAATTATGAGCGCAGCTACTAAAGAAAGCTTTGACGTACTAATTGAAATACCAAAAGGAAGTAGAAATAAATACGAGTATGATTTTGATATAAAAAAAATCAGATACGATCGTATGATCTTTTCTTCCATGATGTATCCCGCTGATTATGGATTTATTCCTGAAACTCTGGCTTTAGACGGAGACCCTTTGGATGTTTTAGTATTAGTTACAGAACCAACATTTCCTGGTTGTGTAATGGAAGTAAAACCTATTGGTGTTTTTCATATGGCAGATGAAAAAGGACCCGACGAAAAAATCATATGTGTCCCTATTTCTGACCCTATTGCAAGCCGACTTGCCGATCTAAAAGAAATGAATCCTCATCTAATAAAAGAAATAGAACACTTTTTTCAGGTATATAAAGATTTAGAGAGAAAAAAAGTTGATGTAGGTGGATGGGGTAATATCGATGAAGCTAAAGATATTATCAAGGCCTGTGTTAAACGTTTTGATGAACTAGAAAATAAACCAAAAGGACTATTTAGTATTTACTAAATATCAATTCTAAAAACTTTAAAAAGCATGGTGTTTTCTTTAAAAGAAAACACCATGCTTTTTATTTTACATCATACCCAGAAGGTAATTCTCTTTCATACTTCTTCATTTGAAGCTTACTCATATGCTGAGTAATTTCATAATTCCTTTTATATGTATACTGAATAAGAATTGGATAATCTACTTTAAAATTTACATTTCTTAAACTCTCATCACTATACTCAAAAACATTATAAGCCCAATAACTGTGTCCATTAGCATGTTCCAGATTCATTGTTATGATTTCATGATTACCATCATCATCAACATCTCTTTCTGCTCGATGCTCTTCAAACACCATATCATCAAAAGATACTTTTTGAAATAATGCATCATTTTTTTGAAATAAATACAAGACCTTAACAAGCATACTCATCACTCCATTTCCTGTACCTTGTTGTATCAACTTTACATCTTTATACCCATCACCGTTAATATCCGACACCAAAACAAGTCCTCCTTTCATAGTTATAGGAGAAAATGAACCTGGTTGTTTCATTTTTTGAATTTGCCTTTTATTGCGAAAAATACGAATCATCCCAAAATCGATTTGGGCAGCGAACCAAGTTAATTGAATAGTTAAACTATCCTTATTATCAAAAAATTGATCTATCGATAAAGTACAATCATAGGTTCCCTTAGTAGCTATTTTATCATATTCCTTCCACACATTAAATGTTTTGTAGGATGGAGCAGAATATTTTTCGAATGCATACTGAGCATTTACATAATTTGTAAAAAAAATACTATGAAATATTATCAGAAACGCAGTTCTATAAAAATATAAAAACATATATCTATTTACTTTTTTTAAACTTACACAAAAATAGAGCGGTATTATTATAATATATTCACTGAAAACAGTAGCTTTTTTCATTTTTTTCACAATTAATTATTTAAAATTATTGCTGCCTAACTATCTTTTTGTATTTAGGGTATTTTTACTACTTTTAGCGACTAATTAACTTAATATATATTTAATGGAATCGAATATGATTTATATGCCCATTGTTTTGGCATTACTAGGGCTAGTTTATATGCTTATTAAAAAATCTTGGGTGATGAAACAAGATGCAGGTGATGGTAAAATGAAAGAAATTTCGGATCATATTTATGAAGGTGCTTTAGCTTTCTTAAATGCAGAATACAAATTACTTGCAATATTCGTGGTAATAGTAAGTGTTTTATTATTTATAGTTTCTATAGTAGTTGACACAACACACTGGCTGATTGTGATCGCTTTTATTTTTGGAGCAGTATTCTCTGCCTTTGCTGGAAACATAGGGATGAAAATTGCTACCAAAACAAATGTTAGAACCACTCAAGCAGCTCGTACTAGTTTGCCAAATGCACTTAAAATTTCTTTTGGCGGTGGTACAGTAATGGGACTTGGCGTTGCAGGGTTAGCCGTATTAGGATTAACAACTTTCTTTATTATATTTTATAATGTCTTTATGGGAGGTGAATGGACTTCTGCCGACAAAATGACTGTCGTTTTAGAAACCTTAGCCGGATTTTCTTTAGGAGCAGAATCTATTGCACTATTTGCTCGTGTTGGTGGAGGTATTTATACCAAAGCAGCAGATGTAGGAGCAGATTTGGTTGGTAAAGTAGAAGCCGGTATTCCAGAAGACGATCCACGTAACCCTGCTACCATTGCAGATAATGTGGGGGATAATGTAGGTGATGTTGCTGGTATGGGTGCAGATTTATTTGGATCTTATGTGGCAACTGTCCTTGCAGCTATGGTATTAGGTAACTATGTGATCAAAGATATGGGAGGTTCTATTACAGATGTTTTTGGAGGTATTGGACCAATCTTATTGCCAATGGCAATCGCAGGTGTTGGAATTATCATCTCTGTAATAGGTACAATACTTGTCAAAATCAAAAGTAATGATGCGAAAGAAGCTCAAGTAATGGGAGCACTTAATATTGGTAACTGGACATCTATTATTTTAGTAGCAGTAGCCTGTTTTGCATTATGCAAGTGGATGCTTCCTGAGACTATGACTATGGAATTTTTTGGAGAAGGCTCTGTACAGATTTCTTCAATGAGAGTTTTTTATGCAACTTTAGTAGGTTTATTAGTAGGAGCAGTAATCTCCTCTGTAACTGAATATTATACTGGACTAGGCAAATCACCTATCCTTAAAATCGTACAACAATCAAGTACAGGTGCAGGAACAAATATTATTGCTGGTTTGGCAACAGGGATGATTTCTACATTCCCTTCTGTATTATTATTTGCAGGAGCTATTTGGGCATCTTATGCTTTTGCAGGGTTTTATGGAGTTGCACTGGCAGCCTCTGCAATGATGGCTACCACAGCTATGCAATTAGCTATTGATGCTTTTGGACCAATATCCGATAATGCTGGTGGGATCGCAGAAATGAGTGAACAGGAACCGATAGTAAGAGAACGAACAGATATACTAGATTCTGTAGGGAACACAACCGCAGCAACAGGAAAAGGATTTGCTATTGCTTCTGCTGCCCTAACATCTTTAGCTTTATTTGCCGCTTATGTTACCTTCACAGGAATTGACGGAATTAATATTTTTAAAGCACCTGTCTTAGCCATGTTATTTGTTGGAGGCATGGTGCCAGTAGTATTCTCTGCTTTAGCAATGAATGCTGTAGGAAAAGCTGCTATGGAAATGGTACAAGAAGTACGTCGCCAGTTTAAAGACATTGCAGGGATTATGGAAGGAACAGGAAAACCAGAATACGATAAATGTGTAGCTATTTCTACTAAAGCATCTTTAAGAGAAATGATGTTACCCGGTTTATTGACTATTGGATTTCCACTAGTAATAGCTTTTATTCCAATGATTTTTGGAATGGACACTAAAGCCATTGCAGAAATGCTAGGTGGATATATGGCAGGAGTTACCGTAAGTGGTGTGTTATGGGCAATTTTCCAAAACAATGCAGGTGGTGCCTGGGATAATGCGAAAAAATCATTTGAAGCAGGTGTAGAAATTAATGGAGAAATGACCTATAAAGGTTCTGATGCTCATAAAGCTGCAGTAACAGGTGATACTGTTGGAGATCCATTTAAAGATACTTCTGGTCCATCAATGAACATTTTAATTAAATTAACATGCCTTATAGGACTTGTAATTGCTCCTATTTTAGGTGGACACACTTCTGAAACTGCTGTTGCAACTAACACTATAGAAGTAACACAATCAGAAAATAATGCTTCAGAAAAGAAAATCGAAGTTCGTATGAAAATGGAAGGTGAGCTAGCAATCGCTACTGTTACCGTAGAAACTTCTGAAGAAGGAAACATTAAACGTGATGTAAAAGAATTGAAAGGATCAGAAGCCGAAGTAAAAGCAGAAATTGAAGCAATTAAAGCTTCTATAAAATAAGAATCCTAAAATTAATGTATAAGACAACCTCGCTCTTTGGGCGAGGTTGTTTATTTTTATATTGTGGTTAATATAAAAAACAAGAAGTTAAATAAATGAATTTCTTACTTACAGGAGTAATAGCTATTACTGGGTTAATTACCATTTTTCTATTAATTGGATTGATTAACAAATTATGGCAAGAAAGGTTAGGTTGGAATGCCTATGGAAATGGAAGAGATGGAATTACCTATACCCAAAAAATTGATAAAAAATGGGAATACATTGAAATTGACAGAGAAATACTAACTAAAAAAGTAAATCAGGTTATTTATTTCAAAACCGAAAAAGAATGGTCTGAATACCCTAAATGGGCTCAAAATCGGATGGAAATAATAAATCGGATTAAGTCAAAATATCCCATGAATATTACAGAATATAAAAACTAACCACAACACAGTATCCTAACTAACAGTAAAAATAACATGACAGATACATTTACCATTGAATCATGCAATAAAGATAATATCCAAAAAATTGTAGCTGGGATAAATGAATACAATTTAAGTAAAGTTCCTGCTCTATCTGATGTTTGGACTCCACTAGAATATGTAATTAAAAATCAAGACAATGAAGAAATTGGTGGAGTGTTGGCAGGAATTGGGTATTGGAATGGTTTAGAGATTAAAATATTATGGGTAAAACAAGGTTACAGAAACAAGAGAATAGGGACATCACTTTTAAAGTATGTTGAAAAAATAGCCAAAGAAAAAGGAGCTACAATAGCGATGTTGGATACATTTGATTTTCAGGCTGAAGAATTTTATATAAAGAATGGATATACTGTAACTGGTGAAATTATTGATTTCCCAAAAGGACATAAACGAATTTATTTTTCAAAAAAACTAAATAACTACGACTAATACATAAAATTACACCAAACGAAGCCCATGCAAATTACTAAAATTTATATTTTTCATGTTTAAGAAAAAAGCTTTACGTATCAATACTTACCTTGGTTACGGTACAAATTCTATTTTCCGTGCAACAGGAAGAGCTCTTGAAGATGAAAATATTGATTTTAGTACAAATCAAAATATATTCAAAACTTTACGGAATATATACAGGCAGCTTGAAAGTGATGAAATCCGGAACATCAAGATAGAACTAAAATTACCCGATGGACAAGTTATAGAAACCAGTACAGATCCAGAAGGGTATTACAACCTAAAACTCGATATCCCTACGCTTTCTAAATACATAAATGAAAAAGGTTGGATTTCGTATAGTGTATCCTACAAAAAAGGAGGTACACGCAAAGAAATAAGCAATAAAAACATATTTAAAAGCCAAATGCTTGTCCCATCAGATCAGGCAGAATTCGCAATTATAAGCGATATTGATGATACTATTATACATACAGGTGTCTCCTCATTATTTAAATGGAGAGTTATTGCTAATACACTTTTCAAAAATTTTGATAAAAGAACTGCAATAGAAGGCACCGTAAAATTTTGTGAAAAATTACATCTGGGCACAAAAGGATCTCCTGTTAATCCGTTCTTTTATGTGAGTAATAGTCCATGGAATTTATATGATTATTTAAGTGCGTTTTTTAACAAGCATCATTTCCCTAAAGGCCCTATTTTACTAAGAGATTTTAGAACACCTTTTGATAAAACACCAAAACCTAAAGTTCCGCATAAGCAATCTGAAATTGTAAATCTTTTAACCACGTATCCACATCTTAAATTTATTCTTATTGGGGATAGTGGAGAAAAAGATGCTGATATTTATACCAAAATTGCAGAGCAATATCCTGATCGTATTTTAGCAATTTACTTAAGAAACGTAAAGCATCGTAGAAAAGAAAAACGAATTAAGAAGATTATACATTCCTTTACCGCCTCTCCTATTCTTCTTGTTCATACTTATGATGAAGCCATCAATCATGCGCAAGAGTCTGGATTCATAAATTAGTGTTTCATACTCCTCACTTCTGAGGTTAATTCGAGCATTGCTTCTTGTAGTTGTTTCATACTGGCAGCATCAGAATTAGCATCAATATTAAAACTTAATTTGCTATTTACTTCCCAAAGTTCTACTATCTGATGAGTTTGGATAGTATACGGTAAGTATTCAGAGTTTAAAGAAATTAGCGTTAATATAGAAGCATCTTCGTTTTTTCTAATCTTTTTTACCACCACACTATCTTCTAAAACGATTACACAAATTGTATTATTACTCACTTCAGAAAGGTTATTTACTGCTTTACCAATCACCCACTCTTTGGGCTCTAGTAATGGCAGCATACTATCTCCTTCTACCTGAAAACCACGATATGTAGCATTACGATATTCTGGTAAAGGAATATCAAATGCAGGTAATTGCTGATACCAGTCTAAATCCTGAACATTATGAGGATACCCAGCTGCGGCTTTTACATTTACCAACACTATATTTTCATTATTTTGAGAATCTATAGTAACTACTTTTGGAGATACATCTCCCAGATGTAATTGTATTTTTTTTTGGGTACTCTCTCCAAACAACCACAAGGGATTAATATTGAATTCCTGTAATAATCTGGCGACAACTTTTCCTGAGATCTTGGTCTTACCTCTTTCTATATCAGCTGTAGAGTTTTTAATCTGCAAAACCTTAGCAAAATCAGATTGGGTATAATGGTTTTCCTCGCGAATTTGTTTAAAACGCTTTATGGTTTGGTTAGTTGAATTATCCATAAAATCGAAATTTTAATAGTATTATCATATAAAAATGGTGCTGTGACCTGGGATAATTAGTAGCAAAGATACAAGATTATGGAATATTTCCAATTTTAACATAATTTTATTTTAATATTTATGGAAAAATTCCATAAATTTGGAAAAATTACAACTAAATACATCAACTATGTCTTCACAAATCATTCCTTTATACCAAAAAGTATCAGAGAAAATCATTAGACATTCACTGGATAGCTCTATAACCACTGTCGATCAACTTCATCAAAAACTCATAGAAAAAGGGTTTCATTTTCTTAGAAATAAGGCAGTAAAAAATTACAATTTCGATTTTTATTGTACTACATCAAAAATCGCTATTGAAATTGATAGCTATGCACACGAGTTCTCAGACATCTATAACTTAGATGCACCAAAAAAATTATTTATTTCTTCATTAGGAATTACTGTTCTAAGGTTCACCGATTATCAAATATTAACTGATATAGAAGAAATCATAAGAACCGTAAAAAATCAAATAAAAACTTCTACAGAGTGTATCTATGTCGTTTGAACGAATACGCCAAAAACTATCCATTCTGGCAGATGCTGCAAAATATGATGTTTCATGCGCCAGTAGCGGAGGTAAAAGAGCCAATACTAAAAAAGGGTTAGGAAATAATACAGGTTTCGGAATTTGTCATAGTTATACAGAAGATGGACGCTGTGTTTCTTTATTAAAAATTTTACTTACAAATCATTGTATTTATGATTGTGCCTATTGCATTACCCGAAAAAGTAATGATATCAAAAGAGCTGCTTTCAAAATTCAAGAAGTAGTTGATTTAACCATTAATTTTTATAGAAGAAATTATATCGAAGGGCTATTTCTAAGCTCTGGAATATTTAAAAACTCTGATTTCACTATGGAACGATTAGTTGCTGTGGCAAAAAAACTCAGGTTAGAAGAGAATTTTAATGGTTATATCCACCTCAAATCCATTCCCGGCGCCAGTGATGAATTGATGCGTGAGGCAGGGTTATATGCTGATCGATTAAGTGTGAATATTGAAATTCCTACCAAATCCGGATTAAAACTATTGGCACCAGATAAAAAACATGAAGATTTTATAAAACCGATGCAAAAGGTTAAAAATGAAATCATTCAATATAAAGCAGAGCGTAAAATTATAAAAAGCACTCCCAGATATGCCCCAGCTGGACAAAGTACTCAAATGATCATTGGAGCAACTGGCGAGAGCGATCGAGATATCATGTATTCTGCCACTTATTATTATAAAAAATTTAATATGCGACGAGTATATTACTCTGGATATATTCCTGTTATGACAGATTCCCGATTGCCATCCTTAGGCACTGAGGTTCCTGTACTTAGGGAAAATCGTCTGTATCAAACCGATTGGTTATTAAGATTTTATGGGTTTTCTGTTAATGAAATATTGAATGACACTCACAAAAATCTAGATTTAGATATTGACCCAAAACTAAGTTGGGCATTACGCAATCTACACCTCTTCCCTATTGATATAAACAAAGCAGATAAAAGAATATTGGCCAGAATTCCCGGTATCGGCATGCAATCTGTATTCAAAATATTACAAGCTAGAAAATTTAGAAACTTAGATTGGTCTCATCTTAAGGCCATTGGGATAGCCATAAACAGAGCACAATATTTTATCACCTGTAGTTCTAAGGATTTTTACAACAAAGACCTGGATCCTCATACATTAAAATCCAAAATCCTAAAGAACTCCAATAGCAAGTATAAAAAATATTTTAATCAACAATTAAGTCTTTTCTCTTAATATCAATACTCATGAATCCGCAAACGATATTACTATATGATGGAAGTTTTGAAGGATTTTTAAGTTGTATTTTTATAGTATATGATCAAAAAATATCTGATGCCATTATTAGAAAAGAATCAGAAACCAATACTCAATTATTTACAATAACAGAAGAAGTTATTACCGAGAAGCATAAAGCATCTAGAGTATGGAAAGGGTTTAAATCTAAAACAACTCGTAATGAACAACAAGATTTCTTTAAAGTATTTTTGAGTGAAATCAAAGGCGTAGAGAATACATTATTGAGTTATGTACAAAACATTTTTACCCAAAAAAACAATAGAAATATTGATTTCAGTAATAAAGATATTCTAAAAATTAGCCAGGTTGCCAGAATGGTAGCTCGAGAAAAACACAGAATGGAAGCATTTGTACGTTTTCAATTAACCAATGACAATATATACACCGCCACTGTTGAACCAGATTTTAATGTTTTACCTCTGATCATTCATCATTTTAAGGATCGCTATGCCGATCAGCAATGGGTTATCTATGATATCAAAAGGAATTATGGTATTTACTACGATCTAAACACTGTAGAAACAGTAACGATTGAAGGTTTTTCTACAAAAAATGCTCGAATTTCAGAAGAAGCACTCGCTCAGAATGAAACCGAATTTCAAAAACTATGGGGAACATACTATAATAATGTTAATATAAAATCTCGAAAAAACGACAAATTACATAAACAACACCTCCCAAAACGCTACTGGAAATACTTAACCGAGAAAAACAGCGAACTATAATATCATAAGGTTAAGAAATCTTTATCTATATAAACCCCTAGTTTACAAGTATAATAAGGACTTCGACTTATATAATAGCCAAATAATAAAACCCAGTGTGTATTTTTTACCCATCTTAAATTTCGAATAGATAAAATAAAGTATTAGATTTGGCGTTAAGTAACCAAAATTAACTATATCTATTTATTATGAAAAAATTTTTTTTAGGAGCTTTAGCTCTAATGTTCTTAACAGTAATCTCTTGTAAAGATGCTGCTAATAAAGCTGAAGAAGCATCTGACAAAACAGAAGAAGCTGTTGAAGAAGTTGCAGAAAAAGTAGAAGAAGTTGCAGAAAAAGTAGAAGAAGCTGTTGACGGTGTTCCTACTTTTAGCGACCAAGGAGTTCAAGAATATGTAAATGCATATGAAGAATATATGGCTAAATATGCTAAAATTGTAGAGAGCAAAGACATGACTGCTTTTGCTGGACTTAGTGACGAAGCAACAAAATTAGGTCAAAAATCCTCAGAAATTGCTGGTAAATTAACTGGTGAGGATGCTGAAAAATTTACAGCATATATGACTGCAAAAGCTAAAGAAGCTCAAGAACTTGCTAAAAAATTGACTCAGCAGTAGTCGTATTTTAAAATACAATAAGTCGTATGACTTGTAAAAACCATCCACAATGTGGATGGTTTTTTTATTCCATCCATTGTACTTTACTCTCTACCGATTCTCGTTTTGAAGTGTTCTTCTCATCTTCATCATAATACCCGAGATAAAAGAAACCTAGACAACGCTCTCCATCTTCAAAATCAAAAAAATCACCCATATAGTTGATCAACTTAGGGCTACTCCAATAACAACCAATATCGTTTGCCGTACATGTTAACCACATATTCTGTACTGCCATTGCAGTTGATGCAACTTCTTCCCACTCAGGAATACGCTCTTTTGGATCTCGTTGCATACATATTACCACTATGGCACTAGCCGATTTACACTTATTGATAATTTTAGTATGCTTAAACGGAGAAAAATCGTCATTAGAAGTGATATCGGTATATGTATCTGATAAAAACACTCCCAGTCGATCTTTAGCCTCTCCTTCTACTACCTTAAAACGCCAAGGCTGTGTGAGTTTATGTGTCGGAGCCCAATTTGCATTTTCTAATATCATTTTAATCAATGCTTTGGGTACAGCCTTTTCATTGTATTGTGCCGGAAAAACAGATCGTCTTCTCCTAATTATTTCATTAATACCATCATTAGTCATAGAATTTCGTCTTTTTTTGTAAAGTTATTATTATTCTAAGGACTAAAAATACTAGTATCATTAATTAATACAATATTGTGAACCTTAGAGTTCGATTACATAAACCTGAGCAACTAGACAACTTATCCCTATCAGGAGAGATACTTGATACAACATTAACCAGCTTAAAATTTATCAATACTTATTTTGGTAATCATAGGCAATTAAGTAAGGCGATAATGCACTATTTTAAAACACAACCAGCTACGAGAAAAATTCATGTTGTTGATATTGGTTGTGGTGGTGGAGATTGCATTGCACATATCTCAAAAACATTAAAGAAACATAATATAAAAGCCCTATTTACAGGAATTGATGGCAATCCTAAAAGCATTTCTTATGCACTACAAAATAATCCTGATCCTAGTCATATTAATTTTAATACCGCCGATATTTTAGATAAGGATTTTGTTCTACCCAATTGTGATTTATTGATCAGCAGTCATTTTATGTACCATTTTAATAACGAAAATCTAAGTGATTTTTTAAAAAAATTACAATCTAATACCGTAAAACATATTATTTTTAGTGAATTGTATAGAAGTAAAATGGCATACCATATGTTTAAAACAATACGTTTTATACTTCCTGTTTCGGATATGGCAAAGAAAGATGGATTGATTGCTATACAACGAGCTTTTACTAATAAAGAATTAGAAACTATTATTTACAAGAGTGGAATAGAAAAACATAGTATTACCAAAAAGCCGTTTTTCCGTATGATTGCTCAACTATATCTTCATAATGAAAAGAATACTGTCTAAACATATAAATACTCTAAAAGAAGCGCCAAAAACCTTAATTCTAACCTATATCGTTATTTATTTCCTATGGGGACTGGGGATGAATCGTTTTGGGACCGAAGTAGAAATTGCCAGATTTACGTATTGGTGGCAAGTAATTACATGTTACATCTTATATATGGTACCCATTTCAATTATCTTAAAGGAATATACTTTTTTTGAGCAATATGCATATGGATTAGTTGCCATGGGAATATTAGAATTTTTAGGATATTGGCTTCAGTCATCTTATGTATATCCAGACAATATTCTGGATAAAGTATTTAGTCCTCAAAATTTCAGTTTAGGAATGGCTTTATTCTTTGCATTATATTTTCCCGCAGGAAACTGGCTTGTTAAAAAAGTACATAACCTAATTTTTATGAGCGATAAATAGGGTTATTTTTTGGGAACCAGAACAAACTGTTTCTTTCCTTGTTTTTTGATTCTATATTTTTTCGCGATCTCTCCGGCACCTTCCAGATCCAAAGAGTCCGCAATGTATGCTATCCAATCTTGCCTATCTACAATAACATTATCCAATATTGCATCTGTTAAATTTGCATTTTCTAATTTGGTTCCCCACAATATCGCTTCAGAGAGATCAGCACCGCTAAGGTCTGCTCCATACAAATTAGCATTTGTAAAATCAACACTTAATAATTCTGCTCGCTGTAGATTAGCATTATGCAATCGTGCTCTTTTTAAATTACCATCGGATAAATTAACTTTACTCATTCGTGCCTCTTTAAGGTCAGTACTTTCCATATTAGCAGCGGGCATCTGAGCTTCTGTTAAATCAGAGTAATCTAATCGTGCAAATTTAAGATTAACTCCTCTTCCCAGGTTAACTTTTCTAAGATTCGTGTATCTAAACTCTGCAGAATTTAAAATATCTTGTGAAGATTCTAAACCTAAATCACTTTTTAAAAGTGTAAAAAGTAATTGCCCTCGTTCTGGACTAATTGGTTTTTCAATCAATACCCCTTCATCAATATAACGATACGGTTTCATCGCCATGCACAGACCAACTATTCTGGCTTCTAATGTTTTGCTAATATTACGACTACCAGAGCCTTTATATTTCAATTCCTCATTTAAATCAGTAAGAACATCACCCATTACAAATACTAATGATGATCTTCGATCTGCTTCTACAAGGTTATTCTGACTAGTAATTAATTTATTTTGATTCACCAATAGCTTTGTCTGAAACATCAACACCAATGAAGGAACTATCGCAAATAAAAATGCAAACAATCCAATTCTAGTCACTCGCCAGATCACACTAGATGAAACATCGGAAACCGTATCTACAGAAACTGTTTTATATTCCTTATACTCATTAATAGCAGCACTAATACTTCTCTTAAGTCGATTGCCGAAAATTGGAGTACTAGACTTTTTTAAGAGCCACCATCTGAATCTTCTTTTTTTCTGTTTCCCTTTATTAATTTTATCCAGCTTATCCTGAAGTAACTTATTTTCGTTTTTTAACCGTTCAATATAATCTTGTTCGTCCACAGCGCTATAGATTTGGATATTAAAACGCATAAGATATAAAAGTTATTATTACTTTAAAAAAAAGAGGACTTTCTTAACGCATTAAAAAAGCTCTTTTCGATCATAATAATATCAATAGTGGTGTTTTTTTATTCGAGATAAGTCAAGATATCCTCCGCAATATCTTCTATTATTGAGAGTTCCTCCTGATCATCTACAAGATGAATAGTTTTTATCAAAAGTTGTACATATCCAGATACATATGCTTTCTTTTTTTTATCACTCACATACTCCTTTCCTTCTACCACTATAAATGCGACTAAATTGCGTATGATTAACTGTATCTCTGAAATATCTAGCTCCTTTTTCATTAGAAATATTTTAAGTAACTACCTGATAATTAGATACCAAAATATAATTATACTATTCAAAAAATAAGAAAACAGTCTAATTAAAAGATCAATTTTCGATTAAAAGCAGCTTTTATCGTTTTGTAGAGCACACCAAAAAACTTTGTCTTTTAATGATCTAAAAAAGATTACATTTGAATAACCAGCTTAAAACAACTTAGATATAAAAACACAATTCCTAAATGAATAAAAATAAATACTGCAAAAGATATAGAAAAGAGACACTACTACTTATCTTTTTGACAATAATTGCAAGTTGTAAGAAAGAACAAGAGCCCAAAAAAGCTAAAAAAACCTCAACTACACAACAGACACAAATCATTAAAAATTTACCGGAAGAAATAACAATACCAGAAGGAATGGTTTGGATACCCGGAGGAAAATTTAGTCAAGGAGCTGTAGAAAACGATTCTATGATTATGAAACATGAGACTCCTGCTCATTCTGTTTCGGTAGATGGTTTTTTTATGGATATAACAGAAGTGACAAATGCACAATTTAAAAAATTTGTTGATGCTACTAACTATATTACTGTGGCAGAGCGAGAAATTGTTTGGGAAGAAATGAAAAAACAATTGCCTCCCAACGCTCCCAAACCTCATGACTCTATATTACAACCTGGATCACTAATTTTTAAAAAAACCAAAGAGAGTGTTCCTAATCTTTTTGACTATTCTCAATGGTGGTTATGGAAGATCGGAGCCAATTGGAAACACCCTTTAGGTCCAAAAAGTTCTATTAAAGAAAAAGACAAGTACCCTGTTGTGCATATTGCCTATGAAGATGCTGTGGCGTATTGCAAATGGGCAGAAAGAAGATTACCCACTGAGGCAGAATGGGAATATGCATCCAGAGGGAAAGAAAAAAACACTATTTTTTTCTGGGGAAATGACCTCAACAGCTTAAGTAGTTATGCCAATACGTGGGAAGGAGAGTTTCCTTTACAAAACACCAAAACAGACGGTTATGAAAATAAAGCTCCCGTACGCTCCTATCCTCCCAATTCGTATAACCTATATGATATGGCCGGAAATGTTTGGGAATGGACGCAAGATTGGTACAATACAACGTATTACAATCAATTAAAACAACAAGGTTTAACTCATAATCCTAAGGGTGCTGTAAAGCCTTATAATCCTAATAACCCTGCTTTGCAAGAAAAGGTCATAAAAGGCGGTTCTTTTTTATGTAGTGATTCCTATTGTGCCAGTTATCGTAATAGCGCCAGAATGGCTACTAGCATGGACTCCTCACTAGAGCATCTAGGATTTAGAACGGTGCTAAGTGTTGGTATGATCAGTACATCGAAAAACACAGAATAAAGATTACCCACTAGAAGTGATATGAAGACAGGCAATATTCTCCTAAGTATAAAGAAAAAAAGTTTCTCTCATATCATCAATTATATTGTTATCTGGTAGAATTATTAATTGTTTTAAAAATAAAAAACCCTCAAAATCAAAGATTTTGAGGGTTAAGTACTGAAGGTAGGACAGATATCGAACTTTTTGCACAGAGATTGTGAGTCAATTTTAAGGCACTCCGCTATCTTGTAAAATGTTTGTTTTATTAATAATCCGTCAAAAAAGATACAGAATTTATGATACTCTTTCAAAATTGTGTAATTAAGCCTAAATGCCCCCTCAATGTCTTACCGAACACTAAATCAAGTTCAACAAAGGCTTATCCAGGAATTCTACAAAAAACCCCAATACATAAAATAAGACCCTATTAATATATTAGAAAATAACACAGTAAATACAACACTTCGATTATCTATCTTTTTAACACAGAAAACAAAGTATAACATACTTAAAAGTAATACTCCTATAAAAACATAGAACAAAGGAAATAAATAACCCCAATTTGTAGAGATTCCAAACGCAAGGATGTAAAAATTAATAGATGCAGCATCGTTAATAGCCAATATAAAACCAATCAAGATTCCTACTCCCAAAATAGAACTAATAATCAACAGTATTCGAACTAACTTATCAGCCGTACTTTTTTGTTTTTTCCTAAAAAGTTCAATTAAGTATGCAAAAATTGCTACTAATGAAATTAGCAATGCAATCACAAGGGGGGTAAAGAATAGTAGATCAAAATTATTAAGACTATTTCCTAATTTTGATATACCTCCGTTCACATAAACATCTTTGATAAAAGATACTTTAGAAGCTTTCTTATTATTCTCTTGAATTTCTGCAGCATCTATATTTATAAAAGTATTGACTATTTTAAATCCTTCTCTTGATAAACTTGAAGCATGACCCAGCGATGCAGTTTTTACCAAATGTGCATTTTTAATATGAATTGCAAGAGAATCCCCATTTCTAGCAGGAGTTATTGGGTCAAACTTTCCCGTAAAAATTAATGATGGAGCATTTATTCTTGAAGCTAAACTATCTACATACACTGTTTTATTTTTCGTATTATTCCATTTATTACATACAGAAAAATCAGAACCATAAAAAGACACCCCCCCTTTTAATTTAGGGTGCTTTTTCAAATCATTCTTATAGTCTTCTATTGAATTATTCGGAATTGCTTCGTTACAAGTTACACAGTAATACAAACCATAATCCAAACCTAAAGCTCCAGAAAAAGCAACTACCAAAGCACTTAACGCATCTTCATTTCTATTATGAAACTGATATACTAATAGAGGTAATATTTCAATTAATCTTTTTTGATATAATGATTGATGAATTGCTACTTTAAAATCCTCTACATTGTAGGTAAATGTTCCTTCTTCAATAATAGAAGTATCAACCTTTACTGTAATGGGTTCTTTTGTTAACGATTCTATAACATTATAATAAGTATCTTCCAAATTGGGATATGCTGAATTGCAATCAGGATCATTTTTACAATCTTCAAAAACTTTATTTATACTAGAAATGTAGTTAGATGTATTGTAAACATAATATTCTTCGATATTAGAAATAGGTGAATCTAATATCAATGTTTTTGCGTCATTCGGAAAATCATTTGCATATACCTGTGCTACATATGTACCATAAGAAATACCATATACATTCCAATTTGGATATTCTAAATACTCTTTTAGTGCATGTAAATCTTTTGCCATATTTTTACTATGGTATGCATCTGGGTCAATCCCTTTAGCCACTAGTTCTTGCTTACATTTTATAGTTTCTAAAACTTTTTCTTCATCGTCTTGCACCGCATGTTGATTTTTAGCAAGTATGTTTAAAAACTTTTTCCCTAAATCTGGACAAAGTCTTGGTTCAGAAAAACCGGTTCCTCTAGCATCCATCAAAATAATATCGCTCTTTTTTCGTAAAGGATGATTCAACCACCACCCAATTCCTTCAATAGAACCTGCTCCAGGACCACCATCAACAATTATTACTGGATTATTACTTATTGATTTTGATGTGTTTTTCAATATTGCTATGGCTAATTTTACAGTATTGCTATTGATATTATCCCAATCTTCTGGAACGGTAAAAACACCCCATTCAATCTCATGCTTTTTAAGACTTTCCTCGTTTGGATAAAAAGATGTCGTTTCTTCAAATTGTACATTGGTGTTTTGAGCAAAGGAACAGATAGGAATTAAGGTTATAAATAAAATTATAAATTTACTCATTGTTGATTTTAATTAAGATTAAAATATTATTTCTTGTATAGTAATTTTAGCATATAAACTACTTTTAAGTGCTAAATGACAGTAATAATCATTACTTATCTTTATTTTTTTTAGAAAGAAATTCTCTGTGTCTATTACTGTTTTATTATTCTGAACTTCGAAAGATTTTAATGGAATAGAAAGTCCTTTTCCATGTGCTTTTATAATGGCTTCTTTCTGTGTCCAGTATTTAAAAAAAGAGTTTTTTGTGTTTTCAGAAGTGCTAATTTGCTCCCATTCATTAGGGGTCATTTGCGATTTAAAGTCATTTATTTCTATGGAGTCTATTTTTTCAATATCAATTCCTACATCTCCTATATCTGTTAAAACACATACCACAAACTCTCCAGAGTGTGAGATGTTAAAATTAATAACACAACTATTAAAATATGGTTTATTAAAATCGGAATATTTCAAATCTGATTCATCAAAACTACAATTCACCTTCTCCATACCCTTTTTTAGTAATACCCTACCTAATAATGATAATTGGGCATCTTGCCATCGTCTGTATTTTGCTATTCTGTTTTGAAAATGATTCGAAAACATAGGTAAATAACGATCAATTAAATCGTTATGATTATCTTCTTTTATAGAAGAGTATAAAATATAAATCAAATTAAAGCGTATTAAAAATTAAAGCCGATATCGACAACATCATGCATTTCAAAATCTAGTAATATTTCTAATTTTGATATTTCTATCGATGGATTTGTTATAACTTGATGAAGTAACTTTTTGTATTTTGAAACAATTAACTCAATGGTTTCTTTGTCGTATTTCCCTGTATTGAATGATATAATTCCGTTTAATTTTCCATAGGTCTCAAAAAAATTAAATAACAATGGCACTCTACTATATTTTGTATCTACCAAATATGGTTTAAGTTTTGCCTCTTTTAAACGAATCTTTTCTTGATATGAAAAATCTGGATTTTGAAAAGCAACCAAAACATCAAACAAGTTTTTATTTTTATAAATTTCTGGTATGTTCTGAAGGTTGTCTAGTTGCAATACTGTTTCCTGTACCGTTTTTAAAACAGTATTAAAGGTATCTTCTTTCTTTAATTTTACTCTAAGTGGCAATGTTTTTACAAACATTCCTATCATACTGTTTAATTGTGGATTATCTCTACCAGAATTCACAGTTCCTAAAACAATATCATCGTGTTTACTAAGCTTAAAAATTAAAATATTCAAAACTGTTATTAGAAAGTTATGCATGGTCGTTTTTTGTGTTTTCAAAAACGACTTTAATACCAATGTTTGGTCTGAATCTAATTCAAATCTAAAATGATCTCCTGCATAGGTTTCTTCTTTTTCAAAAAAATCTAAAGAAAAACTTTCCTTAGGTGCGAAGTCTTCTAAATATTTACCCCAAAGAGGAGTTGTTTCTTCAAAATCATTAATCGTATTAAACCATTCCGCATAATCTTTGTATTGAATACTTTCTTTATTGTGAGCATTAGATTCAATTTTGTTATTGTAATATTGCAAAAATAGCCTCGTAAATAGTTCTAAAGACCAACCATCTAATACAATATGATGTGCACAAAAAACTAAAACAGCTGTTACCTCATTCATTTGTATCAATTTCATTTTCAAAAGGAGATCTTCTTCTAAATTAAACGCTTCGTTTACAAATTGATCTATATACTCTGAAATACCATCTTTATTTGAATTTTCTACTGATATTTTGAAATCAAAATTTTTTATGTTTTTTATTTTTTGATACACTCCTCCTTCTCTTTCTATAAAATTGGTTCTAAGAATTTCGTGGTCTAAAATTAATTGCTGTACAGTTTTGTTTATTTTAGCGACATTAATACTTCCCTCTATATGAAAAGCAGAAGTCATATTGTAGGCTATAGATCTGTTTTTGTGTTGCGAAGCTAGCCAAATACCATGTTGTGAAGGTGTTATTTTATAATAACCCTTAGATTTGCTTAGTGGTATGCTTTGTATTTCTTTTGTATGTGCCGTAGCAAGATAATTAGACAAAGAAGTTATAGTAGGAAAATCAAAGAGCACTTTTAAGTTGATAGGATATTGTAATTCATGATGAATTTGATGAATTAATTTTACTGCATTTAAAGAATGTCCACCTAAAGAGAAAAAATTATCATCAATACTTATTTCGCCTTCATATTTTAATACGTCTTTCCAAAACGCAACTAGTTTCTTTTGTAATTCGTTTTCTGGTTGTCTAAACTCTTTTTGCTTAGATATTTGAGCAATTGCTTTTTCAGATAATATTTTTCTATTTACTTTTTTATTAGGAGTTAACGGAAAATCGTCGACTACAATAAAGGTATAAGGCACCATATATTTAGGGAGCTCCTTCTCTAAAGCTGTAATACAGCTTTGAGCAATATAATCGTCGTTTTCTTTAATTACATATGCTACTAAAAAAGCATCTTGATTACTTTGCTTTCTGGCAACAACAACGGCTTGTTTAATTGATGACAGCGCATTTAATTTCATTTCAATTTCACCGAGTTCTATTCGATATCCTCTTATTTTAACCTGATTGTCTTCTCGACCCAAAAACTCTACTTCTCCTTTACTATTCCATTTAGCCACATCATTTGTTGCATAAAACAAGGTTCCATTTTTAAATATATTAGGGCTAAATTTTTGTTTTGTTAAATCAGAAGCCTTAAAATAACCTTTTGCCAATCCATCACCAGCAATATATAATGACCCACTGCTTTCAATAGGCAAAGGTTTGTAAAAAGAATCAACAATATAAAACTGTGTATTCTGAATAGGCATACCAATATTAGAAGCTTCTTCTTTTCTTGTAATATGCTTTACACTAGACCAAATAGTAGTTTCTGTAGGTCCGTACATATTCCATAATGTTCCACAATGTTTCAATAACAAACTCGCTAAATCTTCACTTAATAAATCTCCCCCACATAATACTTTTAAGTTTGTATTTCCTTTCCATCCAGAATTAAATAACATTTGGTAAAAACTGGGAGTGGCTTGAATAACAGAAGGTTTTACTTCTTCAATAGCTTTAATTAATTTCACGGGATCTTTTAAAACAACATTACTTACCATATATACGGTAGCACCTGATATTAATGGTCCAAAAAGCTCAAGAATAGAAATATCAAAAGAATAAGTAGTTACAGCAAATAAGATATCTTCTTTTTGTATACCTGGCTTTTTTTGCATACTTAAAAGAAAATTTAACAATGATTGATGTCCTATTTCTACTCCTTTCGGATTTCCCGTTGAACCTGAAGTATAAATAATATAGGCAGTATCTGTTGAAGCTACAGAGTATGAAATTCCTTTAGTTTCTGTTTTTACTTTGTTCAGTAAGTCGTTTAATGTTAACGTATTAATTCTGTAGAAAGAAGATTGTTGTTGATCACAAATTAATAGTTTCATATCACTTTGATCTATTATGTATTGTAATCGATCTGCTGGAAATATAGGATCTAAAGGAATAAAGGATTTACCTGCTTTTAAAATGCCTAACATTACAGCAAGGGTTGTTGCAGATCGTTCTAATAGAACACCTATATTATCAGCTTCATCTTCTGCCGAATATGTTGCAATATAAGAACCTATTCGATTGGATAAAACATCTATTTCTGCGTATGAGTATTGCTGAATTTCATCAAAAACCGCTATTTTATTTGGAGTTAATTTCACCTGTTTGCTAAAGACATCTAAGAACGTTTGGTCTTTTGGATAAGCTATATCAGTATTATTAAAAACATGTAATAATTGATGTTCTTCTTCTTTTGTTAAATACTCTAAATCTTTTAGTTTTTTGTGCGGAGCATCAAGTACATTAGCAAGTAAACATTCAAAATGTGTGGTAACCTGTGTTATACTCTCTTCATCAAAATAATTCTGGTTGTAATCAAAATCGATACTTACATCTTCACTTTCGTCAAACTCTCTAATATATATTGCTAGTGCTACTCTTTCGGATTGATGCGTTAATGGAATCACCCTTGTTTTTGTATTTTCGAAATTACTAGCATAATCTTGCTTTTCGTAAGAAAGTGTAATATTAAACATCTTTTCTTTTTCTTGAAAAACCTGTAATTCTTTTATTAATTTACCTAAAGGAAAACGTTGGTGCCTATAATCTTTACGTAACTGATTTTTTATAGCAAAGACTAATTCTTTAATAGTATCTTCAAAATTTAATTCCAATCTCAATGGTGCTACTCCCATAAAAAGACCTACTGTTTTCTTAAAAACAGATTTGCTTCTGTTTAAAACAGGTAGTCCAATAGCAAAATCGTTATTTTGATGTTTTCGCCCAAAATAGGTATATAGCAGTGCTAATAATAAATGAAAGGTAGATGATTTGTTTTCATTTGCTAAAGTATTTAGTCCATTATAGGTACTTCTTTCTACAACTAATCTTTTACGGCTACTTTTATTAATTTGATTGTGTGTTTCTTTCTTTTCAAAAAGATTTTCTGGTAAGGTATCAAATTTCTCTACCCAATATTTTTTATCGTCTTTGTATTCTTCTGACTGCTGATAGTTTTCATCATCTTTTACAAAATCCTTGTAACTATATGGATAAGTAGAAGTAACTTTTCCGTCTTTTAAAAGTTCATTATAATTTTTAATCAAACGTTGAAACATCAAAGAAGTTCCCCAACCATCAGTAATAATATGATGATATACCGAAAAAAGATAATGTTTGGTTGATGAAACTTTTACTAAAATAAATCTATGCAATCCCTCTCCTGATAACATATCAAAAGGCTTCACAAATTCTTTTTGCATAAAAACATTTGCCATTTCATCTGCATTTTCTTCTTCAGAAAAATCTACAACAGGCAAAGCAACTTCAAAACGTTTACTTATAGCAGCAAAGACTTCTTCATTCTCCGCGAAAAAATAGGTTCTGTAGGCATCATGTTGATTAATTAAACATTGATAAGCACTATTAAAAATAGAAACCTCTATAGTGCCTTCTATTAAAATTTTAGCCCCAATATTGTAAATTGGATAATCGGTATATAACAATTGTTCAAAATAAACATCTTGTTGAGGAAGGGTAAGTTTCATAAATAAAACATGAAGATTTAATAATAGTGAGTGTTATTCCTTCTATTTTGAAATAATATTCTTTAAATTATTTGACAAACTCCTCTACTACTTAAAATGAAGTTATTTCTAATGAATATTAGCTATAAGTTTTATCTTAGTCTAACAAATAATTTTTGGTAATTTTATTAAGCTTAAATCGAAAGACTCAATCTGATATTAGAATGTTAAATAGAATTAAATTCGTAAAATCTTTGACTTCAAATTTTCTAACTATCCACAGTCTTTAATTTATCCTAAATGAAATTGAAATATTGTATTACAACCAAAGTGATTCAGAAAACTCTTTTTTTTCCTTGGCACTAATATCTTTTGTTATTTGTCCATAATCAAATTTCAAAATTCGATCTGCTTTATCAAAATATGCATCGTCGTGAGTAACCGCAATAATTGTTTTTCCTTCTTTTTTAAATTTGGGAATCAATTCTTCATAAAAGAATTTTCTAAAATTAGGATCTTGATCGGCAGCCCATTCATCCAATACCAATATTGGTTTATCTTCTAGCAAAGCAAATATTAAAGATATACGCTTACTTTGCCCTTTTGAAAAGTTCCTTCGTACCGATTCATCTTTATCATCATTAACTATTTTATCTAGTTCCATTAATCGAAGTAGATCTTTATATTTCTCATTTCCTTCAAGCGTATAATCTTCGTAGTTATGTGAAAAAATATGATTGTTTGTAAAAACCGCTGCAATTAAATTTTGAAGTTTTTCTTCTTTACCATCATAAGCTTCATTATTCAATATAATTTCTCCTTCAGAAGGTGTATATAAGCCTGTTAATATGTTTATAAAAGTACTTTTACCAGAGCCATTACCTCCAACAATAAATACAACTTCTCCTTGTTTTACATTTAAGTTTATAGGTCCTAAACAAAAATCTTTTTCTCCTTTAGCATTTTCATACGTAAAAGAAACATTATTAAATGCTACAGAATTAAATTCAGAAGCTGTTTTTGTAGGTTTACGTACTTCGCTTTTCACATTATAATCGCGTATAAAAGCCTTAATTCGTTTATTGGCAACAATAAAACGTGTATACATTTGCTGTAAATTAATTAAGTTATTTATAGGCCCCGAAATAAATAATATAATAACCACATAAGCAATTACATCGTCTCTTTCTAATATTCCAAATTCTGGCATTACAAATAATATCATTGCTATTACAAAATACAATCCATATTGACTAATTAGATTGATCGATAAAAACACATAACTAATTTTGAAATCTAACTCTCCTGCACTATTTCTATTCGGAACTAAAAATCGATTCATTAAGTTTTCCCTTCTAAAAAAACTTAATTGTAATTCTTTAAATCCGTTCATTACATCATTTACATATTTATAATATCCATCGTTGTAATTTCTAAGAGTTTCTACTTGTTTAGACATAGAGTTCATAATCACAAAATAGCATCCTGCCACTAAAACTATTAAACCAATTACAGTTAATGCTCCGAAAACAGATAATGTAAACATGTATATTAAGCACAGCACCAGCATTAACAATGAGTTAACAGTATGAGTTACAGTATATGGTAAAAAAGAAAAAGTTCGTAAATCTTCTACTGCTGTATAAAAACGTTGTGTTCCTAATTTTTCTAAAACATTTAAAGGTATTTGCAACATTTGTTCAAACAATTTTTTTTCATTATCATATAGCAATTTAAATGAATATCTATTTAATTGCTTTTGAAAAACAATATTTAATAAATAGGTGTATACCAATATTGCTATAAAAACTAACCCTACGTAATCTTTTAAAAAAACTTCTTTTCCAGCTAGAGCATTGTTGATAATATATATAATGGCAAAACTTAAGATAGTGTTCGGCAAGGCATAAAGCATTAGGAACATTACATTTTTTACAGATATTTTATACATGATATTTTCTTTTTCTTTAATAAAGGCTTCAATAATTTTTCAGATAAAAAAATTAAAAAAAATCGACTGAACTATGCAAAGCTACCAATCGCTTGCGCTCTGTATAACTCTTGGAAATAGTCAATAAAAAAAGGTTGATGATCATAAATAAAGAAGTGATCGCCTTCTAAAGGTCGTATATTGACCTCCCCTTTGGTCTCCTGTTTCCAAGCATGAAGAGCCTCTTGTTTGATTTTATCAGTTGTACCATAAAAGACATCAATGGGCAGAGATAATTTTTCCTGGGGTACATATTGATAGTTTTCAATAGCTTCGAAATCAGCACGGAGAATAGGTTCGAAAAAGTTCTTTATTTGCTCATCCTGTAAGACTTCTTTGGGCATCCCTCCAAACTCGCTGACTTTTTCCCAAAACGTTGTCATTGGCAGGTCATGGAAACGTTCCATCTCTTTTTGGGTTGGTGCACTACTACCAGACACCACTAACCTGATCGGTTCAAGAAGACCTTGTTCGGCTATTTGAGAACAGACCTGATAAGCTACCAATGCCCCCATACTATGTCCAAACACCATATATGGTCCATGATGATTTTCTAACAGACGGAGCATCTGCTCTATTGCATCTTGAACAATGTCATTTAAATCAGTTAGTAAAGGTTGTCTAATACGATTCCCGTGACCGGGATATTCCAGTACATCAAAACTTATCTGATTAGCATCTAGGCTTTTCTTAAGGAAATTGAAGGAATATTTATTGCCCCCGGCAAAGGGGAAAGCAATTATTCTCATTTTCATGATTAATTCTATATTTTTTAGGTTGTACTTCCGGTCATATTAGGACCAGAACTTTTGCTTGTGTTGAAACGTATTATAGTAAGTTTATTTTGTAGGCAGAACAATAGTCTTTTTGTGCAGGTACGATTGCAGTACTATTGCCAGTTCCTGCACATCAGGATACTGCAACAGGGAAAAATGATCTCCTTCTAATTCCTTGATTATAACATCATTTTTTCCATACTGCATCAAGGAAGTGGTATCAAATTCTGAGATTTGGGCTTTTATATAATATAGTTTTGCTTCTATAGAACCCTGCGGTACGTAAGCCGCCACCGACATTGCAATACTACGAATGGTATTCATACAACGAATCAAATCCACAGGCTCCAGTAATTCAAAATTAGGTATCAATCGATGAAACATCTCGGGGATATGCTCTCTAAGCTTATCAGAAGACCAACCTTCCTCTTTCATGAATGCTACGAGTCCATCCCACAACTCCTTTACGGTAGAACCGACAGGTAAATGGATATTATTAATCTGTTGAAATTTGTTTATCCATTGCTGCTCTTTCTTCAAGTTAAACTTCTTGCCTGAAAACGAATGGGTGACCAAATCGGCTTTAGGGAATTGAGAATCAATCATAATAAGAACGTCCACCCGACTACCTGAAGCTTCTATTTGCCTAGCCATTTCATAGGCTATCACACCCCCATGGCTCCACCCTAAAATTTGGTACGGACCATTAGGATCAGTGCGCTTGATCATTTGCACATACTTTTCTGCTATGACTTCTAACTTAATGTTCTGTGGAGCCAAAAATCGAAGCGTATCACTATTAACGCCCCAGATACTGTAGCCATTTATATTGTCAACTAAGTCCATGTAGCCTTGCGTATCACCACTACCATCATGGATCAAAAACAATTGCTGTTTAGATTCCTGAGTGTCTTTAAGTAATATGAGGCCTGTATCTGGAATAATTCTTTGTTCGCTCTGTATCAGAGACATGAGTTTTTGGGCTTGTGCTTTAATGTTTGTAGCTTGAAAAAGCGTTGTCATCGGCAACTGAATACCAAATTCTTTCTTTATTTCTGTACTCAACGCCATTAGTTTCAATGAATGTCCTCCTAAATCAAAGAAATCATCCTCAACACTGATCTTCTTCTTTTCATACCGTAATAATTTGGCCCAGATATTTAACAAAGTTTTTTCTTCTGTATTACTTGGAGCTACATAGGTATTCTTGGTATCTTTTGCGGGTTCAGGTAATGCTTTTTTATCTATTTTTCCGTTGGCGTTAAGCGGTATTGCTTTCAAAGCTACAAAGTAAGAAGGCACCATATAGTTAGGGATCTTACGCTTCATCTCATTTACAAGATATTCACTATCAATAATTTTACTTGATATATAATAAGCTACCAAGTATGAGTCATCCGCAGATTCTTGTGCATGTACAACGACTTCACTAATATTCTCTATTTCTAATAAATACTGCTCAATCTCTCCTAACTCTATCCTGTATCCTCGAATTTTGACCTGATAATCCACTCTACCCAAGAATTCAATTTCACCATTAGGTAGCCAACGGCAAAGGTCACCGGTCTTGTACATACGTTTACCCGGGACAAAAGGATTCTCTATAAAGCGTTCTTTGGTTAATTCTTCTCGATGAAGATAACCTTGAGATAAACCATGTCCACCTATGTAGAGTTCTCCAGCCACACCTATTGGTTGCAATGCCAGAGCATCCCCTAAGATGTAACACTGCGTATTACCCAAGGGCTTTCCAATCACGCAAGGTGTTGGATCATCAACTTTTACAAAATGTTCAACAGAAGTAACGGTTGTTTCGGTCGGACCATATTGATTAATGATCTGTACTTGATCTTTCCACGGATCGACCAACCTTGGATCAAACGCTTCTCCACCAGAGGATAAGCGTCGTAAATATGGAGCGCTTTCCGGTTTCAGATGACGCAGAAAAGAAGGGACTGCTAAGATATGACTGATCTGCTGCTCAACCAACATTCTTCCAAACTCCTCTTCACTTAATAACTCTTCTTTAGAAGGCACATAGAGTTTAGCGCCATTGAATAATGCTAGGAACAATTGTTCAACGGAAGCATCAAAAGAAATACTTGAGAAGAGGATAAAAGAATCACTTTCATCGATAGAAAAATACTGCGTTTGATAAGTTATCAGGTTTACTACATTTCCATGTCCTATCATAACTCCTTTTGGCTTACCTGTAGAGCCAGAAGTGTAAATAACATAGGCCAAGTCCATTGAATCAATTAAAGGTAGAACAAGTTTTCCATGCCAATCAAAGATATTATCCTGAAAATTGGCCCACTTATCGTGATCAATAATAACCTTGCATCGGCTATCTTGCTCAATAAAGTCTACTCTGGCCTGAGGGTAATCAATATCTATGGGCAAATAAGCGGCCCCGCATTTGAGAATTCCTAGAATAACAATCACAATATCATTACTTCTGGGAAGTTTCAAACCGACCAAATCGCCTTTAACTATTCCTAGTAAACCACTCAGATAAGATGCAAAAAAATCTGATTGCTCGTTGAGTTCCAGGTAGGTCAATACACGATTACTGTCCACAACTGCTGGCCGATTAGGGTGCAATAAAACCTGTTCTTTAAAGTAATCCAAAATGGTATTGGTCTTTGGGTAATCAAACTCAGTGAGATTGAACTCCTCTAAGAGACGTTTTTGTTCCTGATCTGACAAAAAATTTACCTTACCCACTTCTTGCTCCGGGGTTCTCATTAGCTGATCTTGTAATCGGACAAAATGCGTCATTAAATCTTGCACTAAAGCTTGACTATATATATCTAAATTATAGGTAACTTGAAAAACCAGTCGATCCTGTACCTCGGTGAACACAATTGTCAAGTCAAATTTGGCAAAAGCCAGCTCTAGTCCTTCGCCAATTTTCAATTCATCATCAGTTTCTTGACTTAAGCTCACTTCTTCTTGTAGCACGAGCATAACATCAAACAAAGGGCTTCTACTTTGATCAATTCGAACCCTAAGCTCATCTATCAGTCGATCAAATGGGTATCTTTGGTGGGCATAAGCACCCAAGGTAGCCGCCTTAACTTTTTGGTAAAAGGTACTGTAGCTGTCTTCTGGGTCTACTTTATTACGTAAAGCAAGGGTATTAACATAACAGCCCATCTGATATTCTAAATCTGGATGGTCACGGCCCGTGACGGGCGAACCTATGATCAAATCCTTTTGAGAACTATAACGGTATAATAGAACATTCCACAAAGATAGGAGTGTAATAAAAAGACTTCCACCCTCTTTTCTACTGAACAACTTTAATTTTGCAGTGGCTTCACGGTCAATACACATCATCAAAGACTCACCTCGGTAAGTCTTTATTTGAGGGCGCTGTTTGGTACCCGGGAACTCCAGTACAGGAAGTTCACCAGATAAAATTTTCAACCAGTATGATTTCTGCCGTTCACTCTCTACTGATTGCAATTGATTGAGCTGCCAAGCCGTGTAATCCTTATACTGTAAGCGTAAAGCAGGAAGTTTAATTTCCTTACCGGTTTGGAAGTATTCATAATGCGCCATCACTTCTTGAGCAAGCAATTGAGAGGACCAAGCATCACCAACTATATGGTGCATATTGTAGTAGAGTACTGAACTATCAAAGGAAATTCGAAAGAGCATTACTCTTAGAAGAGGACCATTTTCAAAATCAAAAGTCTTATAACGGTCTTCTGCAATATAGTTTTTCACTAAAGAGGCTGCATTACTCTTCGTTTCCAAATCAAAGAAACCTAAAGAAAAACCCGAAGTCTCTGGATCAAGTATCCGTTGGCGTATCTCATCACCTTCGCCCATCACAAAAACCGTTCTTAGTATTTCATGACGATCGATTACTGCCTTGATGGCCTTTTCTAAAATTAATGAATCTATATCTTGCGATAGTTCTATTGTAACGGGCATATGATATGCCAATGCTCCATCTCCAAACTGACTCATAATCCACATTCTACGCTGAGTATCGGATAGTGGGTAGCTATCATTCTCTTCTACCTTTTTGATTTCTATTGTCGCTGCAGAAGTAACATCACTTTTAAACTGAAGGGTTTCGATGTAATTCGCCAAATCAACAATTCTGGGATAAGAAAACAAGACATCCATGACCAAATTAACTCTCAGCTGTCTATTAATTTTTAAAATAACTTTAACCGCTTTAAGACTTGTACCACCTATGGTGAAGAAATTATCCTCGATACCAACATTATCAACTCCAAGTACTATTGCCCATATTTCCGTTAGCTTGATTTCTGTTTCAGTTGAGGGAGGTACATAACTATATTGCAAGTGAGGTTGATCCAAAGGCGAAGGAAGGGCCCTTCGATCGATCTTGCCATTGGCATTAAGTGGTATCTTCTCTAATTGTACGTAATAAGAGGGCAACATATACTCTGGTAGCGTAGTCGAAAGTTGTTGGATTAAAATAGTAGAAGGCACCTGTTCTGCCGAAGTATAGTAAGCGACTAAACACTTGTCTCCTTTTACATCACAAATATCAACTACTGCTGTATTTACTTGTGGTAATTGTACTAAAGCATGCATCACTTCACCCAATTCTATTCGGTAACCCCTTACTTTTACCTGATCATCAATCCTTCCCAAGAATTCGATTCGACCATCGGCCAAACGTCGGCACAAGTCTCCTGTTTTATACATCCTTGCTCCTTCTACAAAAGGGTTTTCCAGAAACCGTTCTGAAGTGAGTTCTGGTCTGTTCAAATATCCTCTAGCCACACCATCTCCTGCAATGTAAAGTTCTCCAGGCACACCAATAGGTTGTAAGGTCTGCCCTTCCCCCATTACATATACTTGAGTATTGGCTATCGGATTTCCAATGACAGAAGGAGCAACTGAATCATCATTTAAAAAATACTCAAGTGATGTTACAGTTGTTTCTGTAGGACCATATTCATTAACGATGTTTACTTGGCGTCCAAACCAGTTATCAAATATCGAGGGTTCAAAAAGCTCACCCCCCGAGACCAAACGACGAATACCGGAAGATGTATAAGGGATAAGGTCTCTTAGAAAAGAAGGGACTGCATGAATATGAGTCACTTCCTGCTCGACAAGCAATCGAGTAAAATGTTCCTTATCCAACAATTCATTTTTTGAGGGCACATAGAGTCTCGCCCCATTAAATAAGGTCAAGTAAATTTGTTCGACAGACGCATCAAAAGAGATGCTCGAAAACAGTATAAAACTGTCTGAGGAGTTAATGCCAAACTTCTCTGTTTGATAAGTAATCAAATTGATAACATTCCTGTGCTCTACCATAACCCCTTTAGGTTTTCCTGTAGAACCTGAGGTATAGATCACATAAGCTAAATTATCAGAATTTACTTCTGGTAATTTGACCTCCTTCTTTATAGTGTTAGAAGTCATCCGTTGATAGGCTACCACGTCTATGACTGTTTTGCATTGACTATCTTCTTCGATAAATTGGATTCTTTGCAATGGGTAGTCCACATCCATGGGCACATAGGCTGCCCCTGATTTAAGCACTCCGATTATAGCGACAATCATGGACAAGCCCCTGGGCAATTTAATCGCTACAAAATCATCAGATGTGGTATTGTATTCATAGACAAGACATTGAGCCAAAATATCGGACATAATGTCTAGTTCCTGGTAAGTCAAGTTACCCTTGAGGTCTACCAAAGCTACCTGTTGAGGCCTACTTGCAACCTGTTCCTTAAAGAGGTCTACCAAACTCTTGGTTTTAGGATAATCAAATTCTGTACCGTTAAAGTCAGCGATCAAGGCTTTCCTCTCAAATGAATTGAGGAAATTGACCATTTCTATTTTTTGCTCAGGCTGTTCCATTAATTTGGTCTGCAATGCCATAAAATGCTTTATCAAATTAGTCACCATTTCAGATTCATAAACATCTGAATTATAAATAACCTGAAACATTAACCCTTTTTGGTGCTCAATAAAAGAAAGAGTGATATCAAATTTTGCTATACATGAGACAGGACCAATGATTTCTCCACTCTGGATAGGTTCTGCCTCTATATGCATTTCACTTTCATGGGCTTCCTCTTCCTGCAGTAATAACATGACATCAAACAAAACACTCCTGCTTCTATCTGCTGGTATACCCAGATCGTCTATTAATCTATCAAAAGGATAGGACTGATGAGCATAGGCTTGATGTATCATGGCTTTGACCTTGTTATAAAGATCAGCGAAAGACTCTCTAGGATTAATTTGCTGACGCAACGCCAATGTATTGACGTAACAGCCTATCTGAAACTCTAAATCCCGATGGTTCCTACCTGCCACGGGAGTACCAATAATGATATCAGTCTGCGAACTATAACGATAAAGAAGTACATTCCAAATTGCTAGCAAAGTCATGAATAAGCTTCCTCCCTGTTCTTGACCAAATTTTTTCAAACATTGGGTAATCTCTGGATTCAGATAAGTTTTAAGTACTTCACCACGGTAGCTCATTACTTGTGGTCGATGCTTGTATGCGGGAAGATCAAGAACAGGTAAAGTTCCGGATAGTTGCTTCGACCAATAAGTTCCTTGTGCACGCTGTTGTTCTGAATCTAACTGTAACGACTGCCAAACGGCATAATCCTTGTACTGGATTTTAAGTTCCGGAAGTTTGACAGCTACTCCTTTAGCAAAATATTCATAATAAGCCATTACATCACGACCTAAAACTTTGATTGACCAAGCATCACCAATGATATGATGCATGTTATAATACATGGCAAACCTTTCGTTGGTTGTTTTAAAGATACAAGCCCTCAATAGCGGTCCCTTTTCCAAATCAAAAGTTTTATGACCATCTTGTGCAACGTAAGCCTCTATACTGCGCACTTTTGTTTGTGGATTTGTCAAGTCAATATACCCTACCTGAAAATCTAAATCTTCTTGACAAAGTATCCTTTGGCAAAGTTCATCTTCTTCCGTCTTTTCGAAGACAGTACGCAATACTTCATGTCTGTCAATGACAGCATGTAGAGCCTTGGTCATTGCCTTCATATCCAGGCTGTTACCCAACTCTACGGTGCTCGGCATATTGTAAGCAGCAGAACTTCCTTTATACTGATTCAAAATCCACATTCTACGTTGTGCATCTGACAAAGGATAGACGCTACCCGGAGCAGCTTTTGGTATTTTTAGAGTTGGCGAGGTAACCGTTGTACTAGTCTGTTGAAGATAGTCAATAATCTCTCCTTTCCGCTCCTTGATGGCGATCAATAAGTCTGGAGCTATCTCTGGTTGTTCGGAAAACAACTTCAACTTGCCTTCAGATACTTCCACTAAAATTCCTGCGGCAGTTATTTCATTAAGAAACTCAATCATAGTTCTATTTCGTTTAACGTACTTTTATCAGCAGTCAAGATTAACTGTTTCTTTTCGAAGTCTATATATGCTGCTAAATCGGCTAATTTAGGGTGGATAAATAACGTATTAATACTCAGATTAAGACTAAAAGCTTTGTTGATTTGAAAAATCACCTTAATTGCTTTTATACTATTACCTCCAAGCATAAAGAAATTGTCTTTTACTCCTACCTTTTCAATTTCAAGTGACGTTTCCCATATTTTCGCTAAAGTCTTTTCAGTTGCTGTACTAGGAGCAACATAACTTCGCTGGTCTGTAAGCAAATGATCCGAAGGCAAAGGTAAAGAATGACGGTCTATCTTACCATGAGCAGTAAGCGGTAACGATTTCATATTCAAGTAATATGAAGGAATCATATAAAAAGGGAGCCTTTCAGCAAGGTAATCATGAAGATCACTAGTATCTTCTAACTGTGGACCTACGAAATAGGCCACCAACTCTAACTCTTCTGGTTTCAGCTCCTGCGCAATTACAGTTGCCTCCTGAATTTGATTGAAGCTCTGTAAATGATAAGAAATTTCTTCTAACTCTATCCTATGTCCTCGAATCTTTACTTGATTATCTACACGTCCTATGTATTGGACGCTATCATCCGGCAACCACCTGCCTAAATCCCCAGTTTTGTAGAGTCGTTCACCTTCCAAAAGTGGATGAGGAACAAATTTTTGTTCTGTCAGGTCCTGTAGACCAAAATACCCTCTGGCCAGGCATGAACCTCCTAAACAAATCTCCCCTACCATCCCAATAGGTTGCAAGCTACCATTAGTATCAAGAATATAACAAGTACTATTACGAATAGGACGGCCGATCGATCGAAGATTAAGGACGGTTTCATTCACTTCGGTTTCAAGGGTAGTTATGGTTGCTTCGGTAGGCCCATATTTATTGTACAACTGTACTTTCCCTTGCCAAGTATCCCAAACCTTGTTATCAAATGGTTCTCCTCCCGATACGATGCGCTTCAAACACATCTCTGGTTTGTATCGTAGAGTACGAAGGAAAGAAGGCACCCCATGAAGGTGTGAAATCTGTTCTTCCACTAGAAGTGTCTCGAACAAAGTAGTATCTAATATTTGTTCTTTAGTGGGGATGAAAAGCTTTGCCCCATTGACCAATGGAAGGAACAATTGTTCCACCGAAGCATCAAATGACATACTAGAAAACCATAAAAAGGTGTCTTGCTCATCTACCTCAAAAAAGACTGATTGGTGCTGTAAGTAATTGACAATGCTCTTGTGTTCTATCATCACACCTTTAGGGAGTCCCGTGGTTCCTGAAGTATAAATAATGTAAGCCAATTGCTCTTCGTCTATCTCTGGGACTTGATAATTATCGCATTGATGTGCTCGTTGTTGCATAAATTTCTGCAATTCTGTTTCATCCACGCTCATTCGACATTGGCTATCTTGTTTCAGAAAATCAATCCTCGCTTTTGGATAACCTGGATCAATAGGCAAATAAGCTGCTCCAGTTTTAAGGATACCCAGTATGGTAACCGGAAGCCATTCACTTCTAACCAGCTCAACAGCTATTAAGTCGTCCGTTTTTGGAGCATACTGCTGTGACAAATACATTGCCATTTCATCAGAAATCCGATTTAACTCTTTGTAATTCAAAATGTTATATCCAAATTTAATAGCCACATTTTCTGGATGCTGTTCTACTTGTTTTTGAAAAAGATCTAGCAAGGTCATGCCACTGCTCGTTGAAGGCTTCTCATTCAACGCCAAAATCTGTAACTTTTCTTCTGGTCGAACTAGTTTAATAGCTGATATCTTTTCATTAGGATTTTCTAATAATTGAGAGAGGAAAAACTGAAAATTATGCATCAGTGACTTGATCATCTCCATAGTAAAGGCATCGGTATTGTAACACAACTCTAATTCTAAAGCATGCACTGTCTGGTGAAAGGTAAAAGTCAAATCAAACTGTGCAGGCGTATCATTCACCTCATAACCGGGTGAGATTTGAAATGGAAGATCGACAGATGCATCACTGACGATATCAAAACGCTGATTTTGATTTTGCAAGACAACTAGTACATTGAATAGAGAAAAACCCGCTTCCTTATGATGATTTTTATCATCGAGAATAGCATCATAAGGGTATACTTGGTGTTGTAGTGCTCCTGTAACCGTATCACGTTCTTTCTTTAAGCAGTCAATCATTGTCCCGTTTTTATGAATCTTCGTTTTCAACGGTAATGTATTCAGAAATAAACCAAGTAACTGCTCAAATCTCTTCTCCATTCTTCCTGAAATGGGAGTTCCAATGATGATATTCTGTCCGGATAATCTATAAAGGTAAGACCGGATACTTGTCAATAAAGTAACAAACAAAGTTGTTCTATTTGCTATCGCTAGGGCCTCTAGTTGGGAACATACCTCCCTGTCAATCAAGTATTTTTCCTTTTTACCATTAAATGACTGCTGTTCCCTTTTTTGTCCTAAATCCAGTTGAGACACTTCTCCTGATAATTTCTCCTTCCAATAATTACGGTGTAGGAGCATTCGCTCTTTGGTGGTATTTTCTGCAAACCACTTTAGATAGTCTGTATAAGTTGGTCCAACAACAGGAGATGGTTTTACACCTACTAATAACTGTTGATAGTGAGTCACCAGCTGATTTAAAAAAATACCTGCTGACCATCCATCAAAAATTAAATGATGAAAAGACATTACCAATACCACTTCTTCAGCACCTAGACGCAACAACTTTGCTCTGAGTAAGAGACCTTTCTCTAAATCAAAAGGCTGATGATAAACCTGTGTTATAAATTCCTGAATAACTGCATCTGAATTTCCGGAGACATCGGTTTTCTCTAATGTGAATTGTATTTCATCAGGCTGGACTAGCTTCTGAACTACTTCTCCAGATTCGTTCATCACGAATAATAATCTAAAGTTCTCATGTTGACGAATTAAATACTCGAACGCTTTATTAAGTACTGTTTCTTGTAGCATTCCTTTGATGCGAACATTCATATTAATATTATAAGCGGCCAAACCTTGGGGTGTCTGTGAGTCTATCCAAAATCTTAATTGAGTATTAGTCAAGGGAAAGTAGTCCGTCTTTTCTTTATGAGATAAGATCGTTGGAGTTGTTACTGGTTTCTCAGCCTCCTTACGACGCTCTTTGACCAGACTAACAATATCTCCGATTTCATAACATTCATAAAGTTCATCGAACTCTATTATTATTTCATAAAGATCATTAATCCGATTGATGAATTGTGTCCCTACTATCGAATTACCTCCTAAATCAAAAAAATCATCTGTAAGAGTGACTTTCTCATTTTGTAAGGTTTTCTTAAGTATCTCTAAAACTACCTTTTCTTCCGTTTCTGAGAGATCAAAGCTTTGATCATTAGCACTTTCTTCCTGTACCTCTTCATTAAACAAAAGATTCCTGATAGGATTCCAACAGGAAGTTTTCTGAAAGGGATAAGTAGGCACTACCCTTTTTTGGTACCTCCCTTTTGGATAAAAAGCATCCCAATCAAAGGAAAACCCTGCATTATAGCAAGAAGCCCAAAAATTCTCCCAGCCTTTGTTCAAAGTATCAACGGCGCGAACCAGAGTCAACTTCTGCTCTTGTGCCATATTAGTGAGACGATTTAGGTTATTCTCGTTTTTACCTACTACTATGAGCGCTATATTTTGCTCTGATAGTCGAATAAGCAACTCAGCCAATCTATCCCAATTTATAGGCTCATTAATTGGTTTTTCAACTCCAGAATCAATATTGCAATAACCACTTTCAATCAGTTCTTTTGATTTCTTGGCTAGGTATCCATTGCAAATTATATGACTGCAATGAAAGCCCTTGCTCTGCAAATGCCCATACAAGGCTGATTGGTAAGCAATGGTTTGACCTAATGCTTCTGTCATCACTTTCTGCCCAAGAGTTTGTTGAGCTTTAGCATAAAAGTGCCCTCCATCTCCCTGATTAAAGTTATCGACATCGACTTTGCTAAGTTCATCTGATAGTAGTAAACAGGCTATTTTTTGATGTACTTTAGGCAACTGGGAATTACTACTCGTACTTTTTAGCTGTACATCCAAAGCCATAAGTAACTCCTCTTTATTCGAACCTGAAAAAGCAATACGATAGGGGTAGTCTGTCCTGCCTTGGTTAAAGGTAAAAGTCACATCTCCCAAACACTCTTCTTTCTCTTGCTTCAAAAACTGTTTAGCTCTTGATATATATTCTTCTAAAGAGGCTGCATTTTTTGCAGATAGCTTGATCCATAATGGTTCTTGATCTTGGTTTGATTCTTTTTGAAGCTTGTTAGGTTGATACTCTTCTAGTATCACATGAGCATTTGTCCCACTCATTCCAAAAGAACTGACTCCTGCTCTACGAGGATCTCTTTGAAGATTAGACCAGGTTGCGCCTGCCTTCTCTATGACCACATGAGAATTAGGAGTAATCAATTCATTAAGAGTGTCAAAATTAGCTAAAGGAAAGAATTTCTTTTCTTTCAGTGTCAAACTGGCTTTAACCAATCCAAATAGACCAGACATATTATCCAAATGACCAATATTAGGTTTTAAAGTACCCAGCCTCACTTGATGTTCTTCGTTTTCGTCTTCAAATGCTTCTTTGATTGCTTTGTATTCGATAGGATCTCCTAGTTTTGTTCCAGTACCATGGGTTTCTATATAACCTATAGACCGAAGTGGCACTCCTGATTTTTCAGCGGCGCAGAGTAATAGCTCCTTCTGAGCAACTGGACTAGGCGCTGTCAAGCCATTAGAGCGGGCTCCATCATGATTTACCTCAGAGCCTCTGAGTATACTATAAATATGATCTTCATCCTTGAGTGCGTCTTCCTTTCTTTTAAGTACAACAACTGCAGCACCTTCACCTGTAGAAGTACCGTTTGCCTCATTATCAAAGGCTCGACACTGCCCATCTTGAGCTAGGATAGCAATATCCTCATGTACTAAATGTTTCCGTTCATAAAACTCAAACAAAACTCTAGCTCCGCCAACGATGGCTATGTCAATCTCTCCTGTTTTCAATTTTTGAATAGCTTCGTGTACTGCAACTAACGAAGATGAACAAGCTGTATCTATAGAGAAAACAGGACCTTTAATGTTTAGAAGATGCGCTATCCTTCCAGCTGCCATAGCTGGCATTTTACCAGTAAAATCTAGCCCCTGTTGAGAAGATTGATACATCAGGTTGTAAAAACTCTGATTGGTGGTAACAAAAAGCCCAGTCTTCTTTTTGGAGACTATATCTAAACTATAGCCACTGTTTTCAATAGCTTCACAAACCAATTCTAATAAGATTCGATACATAGGATCAATAGCATCGGCTTCCGATTTGGAAATTTTGAAAAACTCATGATCAAATTGATCCACCCTTTTTAGGTAACCGAACGGAAAGTATTCCTTATCCAATGGTATACCTCCGATTTCTAGCCGCTCTTTGGTGGGCTGTACCATACAAACCTTTGCTTTACTTATGATGTCCAAAAATTCGGGAATAGTGTCTGCTTCGGAACAACGAAGACTGATTCCGGTCAATGCTACTTCATTCATCATATTTTGATATTTTTAAATTTCTAAAAATTCTACATTTGGAGTAGTCTCCTCCTTGTTTTCACCAGTTTCTACACTATCCTTAAACTGCTTCTTGAGATGTGTAGCAATAGCTTGACAGGTATTCAATTCAAACAGATCCGATATCATCAATAGTTGAGGCCATTGGGCATCTATTTCTCCATGCAATCTTATTAATTGCAGTGAGTTACCTCCCAAATCGAAAAAATTGATATCTTCTTTGACCTTTTCATAGCCTAGTACTTCACAGAAAATACGTTGGACCTCTGTTAAGATATTATCTTCAGTAGTTTGAGATTGAATAGAACCTCTTTTTTTAATGTCACTAATAGTAGGTAACTGCGCTGTGTCTATTTTCCCATTACTATTAAGTTGAAATACTTCTACCTGTACCATAAAGTTGGGAATCATGTAGTGGGGTAGCTGTAGGCTTAATTGCTTCTTGAGTTCTTTTTCATCTTCGTTCTTGGCTACACGATAGTAGGCTAACAGGTAATCAGTACCTTCCTCTTGTACCAAGCTGACATGAGCATCTTCGACACCTGTCACTTCCAAAAGTGCACATTTGATTTCATTAAGCTCTACCCGAAAACCATTGATCTGCACTTGATTGTCTTTTCGGCCGATAAACTCCAGATTACCATCGGGTAGCCACCTGGCCAAATCGCCACTTCTATACAAGCGTCCTAGACCGTAGTGTTCTTCATTAATGAAGCGTTCATCAGTGAGTTCTTCTTGTTCAAAATAGCCTTTAGCTACCTGATTACCAGATATATAAATCTCACCGATATCACCTTCAGGCAACAATCTGAGATGCTCATCAAACAAGTAAAATTTCACTCCCTGAAGAGCACTTCCAATATTACTGACCTGACCATTCTGTTCGATATCCTCTGTTGTTAATTTTTTGAAACTGCCATGTACAGTAATTTCTGTGATACCGTACATATTGATCATCTTAGTATCAGGATGATCTATACTCCATTGTCGCAAGATATTTGGATAAAGGGTATCTCCGGCAAATACTACATAGCGTACACTTGGACACCTCAATTGATGTTGCACCCTAAAGCGCTCAAATTCGGCAAATACTTTGGGAGTAAAGTTGAGTATCGTTATACCTTGTGAATTGATTGTATTGATGTAAGCTTTGAAATCCATGATTTTTTCTTTGGGTAATAGATGTAATTGCCCCCCAAACAAAAGGCTACCAAAAATCTCCCAAATAGAGACATCAAAAGAGTAATTATGATAGAGTGTCCATACATCTTCATCTGAGAAATCGTAGTGGGCGTCCTTGCAATTAAGAAGTAACGCCAATAGACTCCTATGCGAAATAATCACCCCTTTCGGTTTACCTGTAGAGCCAGAAGTGAATATAATGTAAGCTGCATCATCAGCAGTAGTCTCGATAATCGGTTGATCTTCTGAAATTTCATCTCTTACAGCCATAAACTCTTCCAACCAGGCATTATCGATGACCACCTTGGCCTTCACTCGATCCTGAATATAGGCTTGGCGTTGTTTTGGTATAGTGTTGTTTACCGGTACATAGATTAGTCCGGCTTTCAGAATACCGAGAAGGGAACCAATCAATAATGGAGACATGTTCACAGAGACCACAATGGTATCATTTTGTTCAACAGTGTGCTGTTCCAGAAGATAATTAGCCACCTGATTAGAAAGCAGGTTCAGCTCTCTGTAGGTATACTTTTGTCCTTCATAGACTAAGGCTGTACTATCGGCCCGTTGTAAAAATACTTGATTAAGATGCTTTACGATACTTCCCTCTATGGAAACAGTATCCTGACTACCAGCCAATAGCTCTAATTGCTTTTGTACCGATGCCGGCGAGCAGAATGATATTTCCTTCAAAGGTCGATCAGGGTATTTGATACAGTCATCGAAAATCTGCATTAGGTATTCATGATATTGTGCTATAGTATCTGCACTGAACAAATCGGTATTATACTCTACCTCGTAGTATATGGTTTTTTCTCCTTCAAAAAAACGGTAAGTTAAATCAAATTGCGCCGTATTCTGATGGGATTCTTGCGTCGGTTTGACCTCAACAGGAGCTGTAATGTTATCGTTGATCTCATCCAAAACATTTATATCCACAAAATTCTGTACTGACAAGACAACGTCAAACAATGGAAATCGACTATGATCTTTTTTAAGGTCTAATTCATTGACTAACATCTCAAAAGGAAAGACTTTATGTTTATACGCCTCTTTCAGAACAGTGGTGGTTTTGGCCAGCAAATCTTTAAAAGAAAGCTCTCCATTCCACTTCGTCCTACACGCCAACATGTTTAAATACAACCCTATCTGATGTTCTAGAGATTGATTCACTCGCTCTGCGAATGGCATTCCTATGGTAACATCTGTCTGACCTGAAAGCTTATAAAGCATTACATTGATGGCTGTATTCAATAACATAGTCAATGTACCACCTTCTTTTCTAAGTTGATTTTGAACATCCTTGGTTAAGGAATCAGGCATGACAAACCGCTCTATCCTTCCTCGGTATGTTTTCAATTTAGGCCTTGCTTTTTGGCCTTTTAGGTTAAGTGCTGGCGATGGCACTGCAAACCGCTTCAACCAATATGCTCTGGCTTGTTGAAACTCCTGTGAAGATTCTTTGTTCTGTAACCATACAGAGTAATCTTTGTAATGGATATTCAATACCGGAAGCTGTACGGGTTTTTTATTGCTGAGGGCATTATAGATATGAAACAGTTCTTTTTGTAAAATATTGATTGACCAGCCATCACAAATGATATGGTGCAAGGTAATGCCTGCCAAGTATTTGTTAGCTTCAACTTGAAGAACATTTACCCTGATCAATGGTCCTTTCTCTAGATCAAAAGGACTCATTTGTAAGGTATTGAGATAAGTACTTGATTCAGCTTCAGTATCACCAATCCTACTTTCATAATTTAGTACAAAACCGGTTTTTTCTACACTCAAAACCTTTTGTCTCAGGCCTGATCCTTCCAAAATAAAAATAGTTCTCAAAGACTCGTGCCGTTGCAAGAGTTGTTTGAAAGCCTTAGACAAGATATCCAAATCCAGTTGGCCTTCTAAAAAAGTTGTGGATGGAACATGAAGGCTAGGACTATTATTGGATAGTTTTGCCAACAACCATAGTCGATTTTGTGCATAGGAGACAGGATAACTATCCTGCGCTTGTATTGCGGGAATCACTTCGCCCTTTGTCTTCTGCGATACCGATGTGCATCCCAATGATGTCAGGCGTTCTGCCATATCTATAGGAGTACCGTGTTCAAAAATCTCATCAATTTCAATTTCAATTCCGAAAACATCATTGATTCTATTGATCAGTTGTTGGCCATTCAGAGAATGTCCTCCTAACTCAAAAAAATCGCTTCCTTCATCTATATCGGTTTTTAATACTTCTTCCCAGAGTTGTTGTAGCCGAATCACAATAGGTAAATCCCGAAGTGCCTCATCTTGTAAGGTACCTTTTATTAATAATCCATCCGTTGGTGATGGTTCATCTGTGAACAAATCTCCTTCAGGCCTCAGCCAACATCTCACACTATCGAATTCATAGGTAGGTAAAACTATAGTTGAACGTTGGTTTCCAAGATATAAGATTCTTGGATCGATCTGATTTCCTAGCTTGAATAGGGTATATAAAGCTTGTTCAAAAGCATTTGACTCTGTTAATCCGAAGACATAGTGTTCTGCAATTGTGCCATCGGTCTTATTTTTAAAGATTTCACCTAAGATACCCTGGTAACCAATATTAACCAAAGAAACACCCTCTTTATAGCGTTGCAACAAATTCATGGCTTTTTGTTTCAAAACTTCTGGATTGGGCGGCTTACCAGCCTGCTCATTAGCCATTACCATGGCCTCTTCTTGACTAATTTCTTTTTTTAAGACTCTGATGGTCAACTTTCCAAGGCCACTACCGATCATATCTGTTATCTGCATCCCTGAATTTCTCCATAGTTCATAAGTTTGAAGCTGAATTAACAAAGATATCTGGGCAGAAGTAAAAGTTGTTTTTTGCTTTGTAAGAGTTAATGCTGGAAAAAACTCAGCATATTTTTGCCATGTTTTCGCTTTAATATTCATCATCTCATCAAAAACCAGTATTACGTTAGATTTACCATTGGTTTTCTCTAAATAACCCTGATTACTGTCCAGTCCGATTCTTAATTCTTCGGCATCACTTGCCCAAAGTAATTGTCGATGCGCATATATCTCCCTCGAAGTATGGAGTGTTTCTGCAAGAGTAGAAAGAGACAATCGGGGTTGATCCAAAAAATCTTTTAATTTAATTTTATAAGCTTCCAAGGATGTTTTACTCTTGGCGGTCACACAGAATAGTTGTCGCCTCTTCTTCTTAGTATAAGATCTTTTTACTTTTGGTGGCGCCTCCACCAACATATGTACATTGGTTCCCATTAATCCAAATGAACTGATTCCTGCTACTTTCCTATCTGTTCTCTTAATTTTTCCCCAAGGTTTCGAACTCTTCAAAACAGAAACTCTTGCTTCATCAAAATCGATATACTCATTGAGAGGAAATGCATGAACCGAAGAAAACAAAGTATCTGTCTTAAAGGATAAAAGCACCTTAATCAACCCTGCAATACCTGCAGCACTATTAGTATGACCAATATTAGACTTTATTGTGGATAAATAAACCGGTTCATTTTCTGGCAAACCACTGAACACCTGAGCCAACCCTTCAATTTCGATAGGATCTCCCAATTTGGTACCTGTTCCATGAGCTTCAATAAAGGTCACATCTTCAGGGGTCATGCCTGCATTCTTTAATGCCTTTTTGATAACCATGGTCTGTGCTTCACTACTAGGTGCTGTAATACTCGAGGACAATGCCCCATCTTGATTCACAGCGACACCTTTGATCACCCCATGAATCGTATCACCATCGGCCAGTGCGCCTTCATAGTCTTTGAGCAATACACAAGCCGCTACTTCTCCAGAAAGAGTTCCATCAGCATAGGAAGAAAAAGGTGCACACTTACCCTTTGCAGACTCTATACCCATAGAGACTCCCGTATCTGACTCTGCAGGGAAAATATAGAGATTTACACCACAGACCAAAGCCATGTCCGACTGTCCAGAGGATAGATCCGTAGATGCCAAATTAATAGCTGTTAGTGTAGAAGAACATGCTGTATCTATACTGTAAGCCCCACCTCTAAGATCAAAGAAACGAGCTATCCTGCCGGCATTGAGTGACTTCATATTACCAGCTATCAGTGCTGGAGATGGATGCTTAGCCATGAGGTAATAATTTGTATCCACATCACCGACGTATACTGACGTATTAGATCCTTTCAGATCAGAAGGTCGATAATTAGCATGTTCGAAAGTCTTATAGGCTTCTTGCAATAATAACCTCTGGTGTGGGGTAATCTGTTCTGCCTCTCCTTGCGAAACCCCAAAAAACTTAGGATCAAAGCTGGTGATATTATCTAAATATCCCGCGAGGTAATAAGACTCCTTGTAAGGTAAGCATGTGTCTTCCAGTCGTTTTCGAGTGATTTTTTGAATAGCCGTATTGCCTTCTTTCAATTGACAAGCTAATTCATCCAAGGAGTCAACTCCGGGAAAAACACCGGAATACCCAATAATTGCTATATCGTTCATGTGAAAATTGTAATAATTATATATTTATTATACCTAAACCCGGAGGTCCACAAGAAGATTAATAGTGGTTTCCTCTGTACCATCCAGATTAAATGATAAAGTTGAAAAAGTAATCCATTCTCTATAGTAAGCAAGTAAACAAAGAGATAGTGGGGATATCAGCATTGCTCAACTAATTCATCAAAAATCAATTTCATTGATTTCCATTGTTTCTTGACTAGGTTGTACTTCTTTTTGAAGATATTCTGATTGCATTCTGATTGTATTGTAAGCAAACAAACTGGCCATTTTGGGCGGTTGAGCGGTCATAGTCGAAATCTTATCATAAAGCCTAGTAATAGCAATAGAGCTTCCTCCTATATCAAAGAAGTTGTCTGTAACGCTAATATCTTCGATACCCAAGACTTCTCTCCATGCCTGTAATACCTGTACTTCCATCTCATTTTTGGGAGCAATGTATTCCTTTTTGATCATGTCTTTTTCCTGTACCGAGGGAAGTGCATCAACATCAATTTTTCCATTGGAAGTAATAGGAACTTCATCTAGAGCAATGTAGAAACTCGGGACCATATACTTCGGTAAGGTTTTGGTCAGGTAATCTTTCAATCCTTCTTTATCTTCAAAATCCCGAGCAGTAAAATAGGTTACCAATAATTTTTCGTCATTGAATTCTGTAGGCCTCACAACGACCTGTTGAATAGCTTTCGAGTACATAGTGACAGCCTTTTCGATTTCTCCCAATTCTATCCTGTGGCCCCTAATCTTTACCTGATCGTCTACCCTACCTACAAACTCAAGAGTCCCGTCTGGTAACCATTTAGCCAAATCCCCGGTCTTATACAACTTTCCTACTTCCGGAGCAGCCAGAGGGTGAATTATGAATTTGGTCTGTGTTAGTTCAGGCTGGTTCAGATATCCATGAGAAAGGCCCAAGCCTGTAGTGCAAAGTTCTCCAACAATACCTACAGGGCATAATCGATCCTGAGCATCCAAGACATATACCTGCGTCCCTAAGATGGGCTTACCGATAGGAATATTTGTGGAAAAATCATGATCTCGAGGTACTTCATAGCAGCAAGTAAAAGTTGTGTTTTCAGTAGGGCCGTAACCATTGATCACACAAGCCTTAGGGAGCTGCTCGTAAACACGGGCCACACTTTGGGGTCTTAGTACGTCTCCACCTGATAGGATATAACGCAATGGTAGGTTAGCAATACCGCTGTTGACCCACTGATCGAATAAGGCCGCTGTTAGCCAAATCGTATTGACCATTTTTGTTTGGATAATCTGATTAACAGTTTTCAAATCCACGAACTGTTCAGGATACATAACCAGTTGGCCTCCATTGAGCAAAGAACACCAAATCTCAAAAGTTGCCGCGTCAAAGGACACAGAGGACAACTGCAAGATTGTAGTATTTGCATCTAATGGAAGGTTCTCCATCTTACTCAAGCGCACTACACCACGGTGTGGAACCAGAACTCCTTTGGGTTTACCTGTGGAACCGGAGGTATAAATAACATAAGCCAAATTATCTCCTTCTAAACATATATCTGGTGCGGTTTTGGGAAGTCCATCTTTTGCTTGATGAAAACATTTCAAGACCTCGGCATCAATACAGACTTTACATTGACTGTTATTGATTATATAATTAATTCTAGTCTCAGGATAATTAATATCGATCGGCAAGTACGCTCCTCCGGCCTTCAATATTGACAGCATCGAAATTACGGACCACTCACTTCGCGGTAAACTAACTCCAACGATATCATTAATACCAATATCATGATTATGAACCATATAGTTAGCCAGTTGATTTGTTAACTTATCTAATTCGATATAAGAGATTTCATTGCCATCACACTCTATAGCAATCTTATTCGGATTTTTCATAACTTGTTGACGGAACAGGCTTACGATATTGTCATCTTTTATAACTTCAGAAGCTTTATTAAATTTACCTAGTATTTTCTCTCTTTCGGAAGTGGTGATAACTGAAATGTTTTTGATTTTTTGATCGGGGTTATCTAATACTTCGGCAAGTAAGAATTTAAACCTATTCACCATTGATTCTATATTCTTCCTATCAAAAAGATCCGTATTGTACTTCAGGCGAAAATTAGTCGATGCCTGGACCCTATAAAAGTGTAGTTCCAGATCAAACTTAGCATACCTCATTCCTAAATCTTCGATATTTTCCAGTTCGCTTTCTGTTAATTTCTTATTTTCAAAAGCATCTCCAGAAAATAAGTGTCCAACCTTTTGATCGGCAAGCATAATATCGAACACAGGGTTTCTGTCTAGCTCTCTCTTGGTATCAAGTTTCTCTACTATTAGCTCGAACGGATACTTTTGGTGTGCATAGGCATCTAAGGTCTCTGACTTCACTTTATCGTAAAATTCTGAAAAAGTCTTCTCTGAATCAAGATAAGGGCGCATAACTAGTGTATTGATAAAACAGCCTATTTGATCGTGTAGATCGACATGTTCGCGACCAGCAATTGGCGAGGCGATAATAATATCTTCTTGAGCAGTGTATTTGTAAAACAAAATATTCCAGACCGCAAGCAAAGTCATATAAGAACTACCTTCCTGAGCTAGACTAAATGCATCCATCTTTTCTGTCAAGGATTCGGATAAATAACAACTCAAGTACCTACCATTATGAGTCTTAATTTTTGGACGTTTCTTCTGAAATGGCAAAGTTATCCGAGATAAATCTCCGGAAAATTTCTTTAGCCAGTAGTTCTCATGCACTTTATTCTCTGTTTTGAGCAATTCTGATTGTTGCCAAGTAGCATAGTCTTTATATTGAATCCTTAATACCGGGAGACTAGAGGGTTCCCCTTGTTTAATCTGATTGTAAAGTGCCATCAAATCACGTGTCATGATATTTACTGACCAAGCGTCTGTGACAATATGGTGGAAAGTGAAATAAAAAACATAACTGTTTTTTGCTTTCTTAAAGAATCCAGCTCTGAACAAAGGTCCTGTTTTTAGATTGAATTGATTCAGGTAGTCTTTTTCAAAAACATATTGCTTAATATATCCTTCGGGGTCTTCCTCTTCCTGAATGTCTATCAAATCAAACTCAAAGGAAAATTCTTCAGGAGACAACACGTATTGTCTTACTTCTCCTATTTCATTTTTTTTAAAGACCGTCCTTAATACTTCATGTCGATCTATAAGAGCGAATAGTGCTTTCTTTAAGATATCAATATTATAGTTACCCTTAAGCTCTCGTACAGTAGGCATTACATAAGATCTAGAGCCTTCTACAAACTGACTCTTGACCCAAATCATTCTTTGCGCTTCGGAAAGTGGATAGTTTTCTTGAGGTTGGGCATTGGGTATTTCTTCAAACGCTATTTCTTTAGAGGACTTAATTAAGCTTACTTGAGCACAGAGTGTAGAATGGGTAAAAATATCTTGCAGTCTCAATTTAACCCCAAATGCTTTATGGTATGCTGCGATGAGCTTGGTTGCGTTAAGACTATGCCCTCCCAATTCGAAAAAATCATCATTGACCCCTACTTTTTCCTTTTGTAATATCTTTTCCCATATCTCAACAACCTTTCTTTCCTGCTTAGATTGTGGAGCAACATAAGCTGCACTAGACTCAAAACCAGTATCCCCAATCTCCAACAACGCTTTTTTATCCACTTTACCATTAGAAGTTAAAGGAAATTCCTTCAAAGACACGTAATAATATGGAAGCATATACTCAGGGAGGCGCTGCTTCAAAAAACTTCGCAACTCATCTGAATTTCCTTCTGCTTTATGAATCACATAGGCGAGCAGATTCTGGTCCTTGACCAGAACCACGGCTTCATATACCGCTTCATATTGCAGAAGTGCATGTTCTATTTCTCCCAGTTCGATTCTAAATCCTCTGACCTTAACCTGATCATCTTTCCTACCAAGGTATTCGATGATCCCATCAGGTCTATAATAAGCCAAATCTCCTGTCTTGTATACCCGTTCTCCTTCTTTAAAGGGGTGTGACACAAAACGTTTATCAGTCTCTTCGGGTAGGTTGAGAAAACCATTGGCCAAGTTGTCCCCTCCAATATACAATTCACCTTTGGCCCCCAATGGCACCGGCTGAAGACGGGTGTCTAGTATATAAATATCTGTATTAGAAATGGCTCTGCCAATTGGTGCTCGCTTTTCGAGATTTCCCTGTTTCGCACTCATGGAATGACTCGTTACGACATGTGTCTCTGAAGGACCATAGTGGTTATGAAGCACTACTTCGGGATTAGTTTCTAAAAATGTTGATAAAGGACTGCTTAAATAGAGCTGCTCTCCAGCAGTTATGATGTGCTCAATACTGTGCCCATCAAAATCTTTCAACTCCAGTTGGTTGAAGAAATTGTTCATGGCCGCAAAAGGAAAGGATAGCACCTGCAACTTTCTTTTTATGATCACATTCTTTAACAGTAAGTGATCAGTACGCTCCTGCTCATTAGAAATATAAAGTTCTCCTCCTGCACAAAGATTAAAAAACACATCCAGCATGGAAACATCAAAACTAAAGGAAACATATTGTAAATAACGTGTTCCTGGTCGAATGCCTGACTGTTCTATATCCCACTGAACCAGATTAGTCAACATGCGATGCGTCTGCCGAACTCCCTTGGGCTGACCCGTAGACCCTGAAGTATAGATAATGAAGGCATCATCCCCAGATGTATTAACCGGTAGAAGATTATCCCGGGAATAGGTAGAGAAGTCCATTTTGGTGATATCCCATAGTTTTTGTTTTGGTATATCATGCTTTTCCATCAAATTAGTCTGGGTCAACACATGTTGAATATGTGCATCTTTGAGAATATACTGAATCCTGGCTTCTGGGTAAGTTGGATCAATAGGTACATAGCAAGCTCCTGATTTAAGAATTCCAAGTATTGGTACAATACTCAAAGCAGAGCGCTCTAGCATAACGCCAATGTTATCTAAGGGTATAATACACAAATGTTCCTTTAAACAGTGGGCATATTGATTGCTCATTTCATCCAACTCCCTGTAAGTCATCTGCTTTTCACTGCAGCAAACTGCTATAGCGTTAGGCGTCTTTTTCACTTGATCTTCAAACAGTTCTATCACAGACACCTTACTATAATCTACAGCTGTATCATTAAAACCTTTTAACAGCTGTACTCGTTCACTCTGAGATAGATAACTGATGTTACCGATCTGGCTATTGTTCATCAATACCTGTTGAGCTATGGATTGGAAATGTCCTATCAAACTCACAATTGTTTCCTGTTCATAGAGATCAGTATTATAGTTGACCTTAATGGAAAGGTATTCACCCAATTCTTCATGTGTGATTTCTATATCAAATCGTGACATAGATTTACCATGATCGAATATGCCATTAAGTAGCGTTGAATCCGGGGTGAATCCCTGCACTTGTTCACCTGCATTCTGTAAGATGATCATCACATCAAAGATGGCATTCCTACTCGTGTCCCTTTTGAGATCCAGGTCATTTACCAATCGATCAAATGGGTACACTTGATGTTCAAAAGCCTCCAGCACAGACGATCTAACATCACTATAAAATTCGATGAAAGTCTGTTCAGGATCAATCCGGCTTCTAAGTGCCAGTGTATTGACATAAAAACCAATTTGATTTTCAAGATCCGGATGGTTTCTGCCTGCTACCGGTGATCCAATGATCATATCATTTTGTCCTGTATAACGATGCAAGAGCACTTTCCATATTGCCAACAAAGTCATGAAAAGACTGCCACCCTGTTGTTGTCCAAATGCCTTGAACTGACTTGTCTGTTCTTTAGTTAAAATAGTCTCCAAGGTCTTCCCCTGATAGGTTTTTATCTTCGGGCGTTGCTGTTTCCCCAACAAGTCAAATTGGGGTAGTTCTCCTTGCAAACGTTCGGTCCAATAAGCCTTGTGGTTATTGGACTGGTTTTCCTGCAGCATACCCAATTGCCATGCTGCATAATCTTTGTACTGTATTTCCAAACCAGGTAATATCAGTGTTCTGCCCTGTTTAAAAGCTTCATAATACGTGAGAACGTCTTGAACCAATACCTTCATAGACCAACCATCACTAATAATATGATGCATATTACAATAGAAAACATATTGATTATCTGCTACTTGTAAAAGACTAGCTCGTATCAAAGGCCCCTGTTCAAGATCAAAGGGTTGGAAAGAATCTTGCTCTACATAGACATCTACCTCACCCTGTTGATTTTCACAATTTCTAAAATCCTTATCGCATACGCTAAAAGCCAATGCTTCACGGGACAATACCCATTGCTTCAACTCACCAGTTTCATCCTCCTTAAAGACAGTCCTTAAAATTTCATGTCGATCGATGACCGCATCAATAGCTCGCTTAAAATTTGGTATGTCATACGATCCCTTGAGGTCTATGATACTTGGCAAATTATAGGCCAATAAGCCGTCATCAAACTGACTTAAAACCCACAGTCTTCTCTGTGCATCAGAGATATCGTAGTTTCTTGCGGTTGCTAAAGGCTTAATTGCACTCAGTGCATGTTTGCTTACCGAATATTTCCTTAGGTGAGCCACTAATTCTGCCTTATGACTTCTAATTTTTTCGATAATCTGCTCATCAATGTATTCATCATCAAAACTGAGTTGCAGGTCATTACCATCTAGGGTGACGTTGATCTTACGGTCATTCAACTCACCTACGAGATCGATGATATTCATAGTTTAAATTTTTATAGTTTTTCTTTTGTTTTCTTGTTTTTGAACGGCTATCAGTTGGTTGGCCAGTTCAATCTCCACTCCCAGTGCTGCTATGTTAGCTTTTTCGTAAAAATCTTGTAATCCCACTTCGATACCAAATTGTTGGTGTATCCGTTGGAGTAGAGACATCGCTTTGAGCGAATCACCACCTAACTCAAAAAAATCATCATTGACACCAATTTGCTCATAGCCAAAGAAAGACGACCAGAGCTTACACAAACCATTCTCCACCTCATTACAAGGAGCTTGATAAACAACACTCAACGTAGGTCGCTCGGTGTTATTTTTTATAGTTTCAGTACTTGACTCCAAAATTTCTAAGTCTTGCCCCTGAAGTACAGAAGGGTTTTGTGATGAAGCCCATAAAGTTTGCCCTGAGGGCAAGCGAAGTGAATCTTCAAAAGTACTTATCGTGGATTCGAAGCCACTTTCATTGATATATACTTGAAACCAATCGTCAAGTTGGTGGGCGTGAAGCTCCAGATAAGCTTGTACATAGGCATCAAAGACAGCATTGATACTAAGATCATTTTGACCAAAGAAAGCATTGAGTGCTGCGGGAATCCACAAAAACCCTACTTCCCTCTGTTGCTTCAAAGCCCATATGGTGATAAACCCTTTAATACTTTCTTCCAATCGTTGGGTTACCAGATTCTTATCCAAATCCGTTGCAGAGAGGTTGATGTTCTTCAATGTTTCGGCTTGTGTATAGATAATTCCTGCCAAGACCCCAAAATCATCATTGATACGATCTATTGTTGAGGATAAATGTTTAACGTTACCATTATCTACATGCCAATAGAGAATCTTATCACCTTGGGTCTTGAATTCTTGCTGCTCTTGTAGTTTTTGTGCCATTTCGTTAGGCAACCCTTCTTTTGTTCTATCAGTTTCCCAAGTCTCTTGATCAGGAAACTCACTACCGGCAAAAACCACAGTAGCATCATAAGTTTGACACAAATGCTTCGCTAATTGTAATGATAAAGGGTCAGCTTCTCCTATAAAAAGGTAAATTCCTTTCTTAGTCAATTGGGATTGACCAGTATTATTATCTGGTCTAAGCTCTTCATAGAATGGTAACCATCGTATTCCATGACGATAGGCAACCTCACTTTCTGAGCTATTGTACCTAATCTCTGCTAAGAGCTGCGCCACATGCTCCTTATCACACTGATTTTGGTCCATATCAAGGCTACAAGTGAAAATTTTGCTATGTACAGGTCGAAAGCTTTGTGAAATTGATTTGACCGCCATGAAATTGACATTAGTATGTTCTGTTGCGATAACGCGCAATCCAAAGTCCGACAGGAAAGTAAGCTTTTTATCCTCTAGAGGAGCATATCTGACCAGTCCCATTCCGAAACTAAATAGATTGAAAAATTCTGAAAACAATTGTCCTTCTTCTTGTTTCGCTATCTCCCAATTATAAATAATCTGTGCAATCGATTCCTGTTTTTCTATACTCTGAAATAGTTTTGTATAATGAGTCTGGTCTTTTGGGTCCATTTTTATTAGGTCTACCTGCGCCTCAAAATGTGTAGCCTTTTCTACAACAATAACCATGTTATCTGTATTCTTAAGCTCTTTGATTAACACCTGTACAAGCGGACTTCCACTAGAAAAAACCAAGTATTTGTTATTCTTGGTCCATACTCCTTGTTTTTTAGAAAGCAGCCCTTTTTTCCAATTGCTACTATAGTAAGCGCTTCTATTAACTCCTTGGGACAATATCATCCCTGAGTCTTTTTCATTAAAAGGATTAACTCTAGCAGGAAATGCAACTTCATCAAATACATAAGTTGGTATTGAGATTTTTAGTCTCCCATTATTTTGATGATATACCTTCCAATCGATGGTCATCCCGTAACTCCAAAGCTGACCCAAGGCTTTAGTTAAATAATTATTGTCATCCACTTTTTCCTTGGGGTGTCTCAGTAAATTAACTATGGTATGCTCATGATCTGTCGTTTGGTTTTGCTTTGCAAGGGAAGTAAGAGTTCTACCAGGGCCCACCTCAATTAGTATCCCATTTCCTTTTTCCATAAGGTATTCCAGTCCTTCTGAAAAACGTACTGTTTCACGCAGATGTTTTACCCAATAAGCAGGAGACATAGCCTCTTCAGGTCTAATCTCTCTTCCATAAAGATTAGAGATAAAAGATTGCTTGGGGGTGTTCCATTGTACTTGAGATAAGATTGTTTCGTATTCCTTTAAGATGCTATCCATCATCCCCGAATGAAAGGCATGTGATGTTTTCAACTTTGTATAAGGGATATCCCTATTAGTCAAAATAGTACTTAGTTCAGAGATATCCTTGGGCATCCCTGAGACCACACAAGAACTCTTGGTATTGATAGAAGCTATCGAAAGCCTTGTACTCATTAATGATTGAACTTCTTCCACATTAGCTCCAACCCCTAACATATCACCTTTCTCTACCTGGCTCATCAACTGAGCTCTTTTAACAATAATCTTTAGTCCATCTTCTAATGAAAAGACTCCGCTGATACAAGCAGCAACGTATTCACCCAAGCTATGACCAATCATATGGTTAGGATGGATAGATAGTTTCATTAAATAGTTGGCCAAAGCATGTGATATCAAAAACAGAAGAGGTTGGGTATATTCAGTAAAGTTAATTTGATCTGGATTGGTGATGCTTACTTCCTGATAACCCAAAATCACCGCGTAATCTTCTCCCGTAATCTGCTTAAGAATTTGAAAACCCTGGTCCATAAACTCTTTAAAAAGAGGCTCTTTTTCATAAAGGTCTCTCCCCATTTGAAAGTATTGGCTCCCTTGCCCAGGAAACATGAAAGTCACTACTTTTCTCAATTTATCTTTCCTAGAGATAATTTGACGATTATCTTGGGATAATTGCTCTATTGCATCCTGTTGATCTTTGCAAACGATAAACTGTCTATGCTTAAAGCGTTGTCTCCCATCTTGTAGAGTATAACTAAGGTTTGGAAGACTAACTTTCTTCTTTTTCAAAAAATGAATAAGTTCTTTACCGTACTGCTGCAAAGAAGGAAGGCTATCCGCCGAGTAGGCTAATAACTGAAAAGGCTTGTCTTGTTTACCCTCTTCTTTCTCTTCTGAAGCTTCTTCTAAGATAACATGAGCATTAGTACCCCCAATACCAAAACTGCTTACGCCTGCTCGACGTGGCATTCCATTTTTTTGGTTCCACGGGCGTAATTGGGTATTAACTTCAAATGGTCCAGATGCAAAATCAATCTCTGGGTTAGGTTTGGAAAAATTAAGTGATGGAGGCAACTGTTTGTTTTTAAGAGCTAAACATGTTTTGAGTAGGCCTGCTATCCCAGCAGCAGCATCCAGATGTCCCATATTAGTTTTTACCGAGCCGATTGCACATTTATGCTGGGTTTTATATCCGAAGGCTTGGTTAAGCGCTGTGATTTCTATAGGATCTCCTAATCTAGTTCCTGTGCCGTGTGCTTCAATGTAAGAGATAGAATCTGTTGTAATGCCAGCCACTTTATGGGCCATCTTGATACAATCGTATTGACCCTCTACACTGGGAGCAGTAAAGCCTACCTTACGCCTGCCATCATTGTTGACAGCGGTGGCCCGAATAATGGCATAGATATTATCTTTATCCCTAATGGCATCTTCCCAACGCTTCAGCACCACAGCTCCTGCCCCTTCTCCCCAAACTGTACCTGAAGCATCATGATCAAAAGTTTTACAATGCCCATCTTTGGAGGCAATCATCCCTGATTCATGAAAATAACCTTTATATATAGTACTATCAATACTCACTCCTCCAGCTATTGCAATATTACACTCTTTTAACAACAAATTCCGACAAGCCATATGTACTGCAACCAGAGATCCTGAACAAGCTGTATCAACAAAAAGGCTAGGCCCTTTTAGGTCAAGTCGATAGGAAATTAATGTACTGATAAAGTTCTTATCTGCCAATCTGGCCGAGAAAAAAGGCGATACTTTTTCATTTTGGTTCATTGTCTCATATGCCTTCCAGTTGACATTATCAGAGGCTGCCAAATAGAGACCTATCTTACCCTGATAGGTAGATAATTCACAACCTGCATCCTCTAAAGCTTTCCATACTTGCTCATGCATCACCCTTACTTGAGGGTCCATCAATGCGGCTTCTTCTTTTGTATACCCAAAAAAAGCATGATCAAAATGCTCTGGATTGTCAATGAAGGAACCTGCTTTGATGTAGTTGTCTTTAGCAAGAGTCTCTTCATTAACTCCGGCGGTCTGTAGTTCTTGGTCAGAGTAGAAGTGAACCAGCTCTTTTCCTTCTGCCAGGTTATCCCACCATAGTTGGATGTTGTCTGATTGTGGAAATTTTCCCGAAACTCCCACAATAGCAATGTCTTTTTTCCTAGATAGCTCTTTCATAAATAAGTATTGATCATATTTTTGTGTTTGGATAATAAATCCAAGTTTTGGAGCACACTATAATAAATGTACCCCTATTGTTATTATTAGCCCTCCATAAGGTCTATTATGTCTTCTAAATCTTGTGATAGGTCCTCGTTGTCTTCATTCACCTGTTTTTTAAAGTAAAAAACGTTTTCGACTAAATCATTAATATTAGGGTATTGGAAGAGCATAATAGGCTTGAGGTCCATATCAAATTCTTTATTAATGGTATTAAGTATTTTTATGAGTTTAACAGAGTTGGCTCCCAAATCGAAAAAGTTATCGCTCACACTGATTTCGTCTTTTTTCTTCTCTAACATCTCATTCAGTATTTGAACTAGGCGTTCTTCTACTTCATTTCTTGGAGCGATATAAGTTGTACCAGTAGACAAACCAATCCCCTTTGGGTCGGGCAATGCCCGTTTGTTTACTTTACCACTGACCATTAAAGGAATATCCTCTAGTTGAACATAATGCTCAGGAATCATATAGTCAGGTACTATTGAAGATAAATAGGTTCTTAGATCACTAGAGTTCAGTTCTGATGCTGATACTAGATAAGCCACCAGTTCCTTTTCTACTGTTTGAGAATTACTCACCATCACTACTGCTTTCTGGATGTTATCCTTGGATTGAAGATGGTATTCAATTTCACCTAGTTCAATGCGATGTCCTCTTACCTTGACCTGATCATCCTCCCTACCTAAGCAGAGAATATTCCCATCAGGCAACCATTTCCCTAAATCACCTGTTCTGTAAAGTTTTTGTTCTTTTTCGTAAGGATGGTTGATGAATTTTTCTTTTGTCAGTTCTGGCCTATTCCAATAACCTTTGGCTAAGCCTTGTCCTCCGATACAGATTTCACCAATGACACCTAAAGGTTGTAGAGTACCTTGTTTATTGAGGATAAGTACCTGCTCGTTTTGCAATGGTTTTCCGACTGAGAGTTGTTTTGAAGTAGAAATATCCAAGGCAGTGCTCCAAATAGTAGTCTCGGTGGGACCGTATACATTGACAACTGGAATAGCACCTACTTGTTTAAATTGCTCATAATATTCTTTAGGAAAGGCTTCTCCTCCAACAATTAAGCGTTGTAAGCTGGGTAGAGGAGTTTTTAATAGTCTATCTGCTACTTGCTGCAATCTGGAAGGTGTAAGTTGTAATACTTCAACTCCTGCCTGTTCCAATCGTTTTAGGAAGCGTACAGGCTCCAATAAATCCTCCTCGACAAACAACACTATCTGTTTTCCATGAACCAATGGGCCAAACAACTCTAATACAGAGATATCAAAGGTAATATTGGTAGTGGCCGCGACCACTTTTTGCTTTGAAAATCCTAATTGTGCATCAATATTTTGTAAGAAGGAGACCACGCTACTATGTGACAACATAACCCCTTTAGGGTTTCCTGTGGATCCCGAGGTATAGATCACATAAGCAAGGTCCGTAGGCTGGGGAGGACATAAAATTATATCTTTTTCATTAGTAATAGAATTCATTTGAAAGTCTGAAATGAGATACTCATCGACTACTAACCTACAAGCTGCATCCTCTTTGATATAGTTTTTCCTTGACTCGGGATATCCTAAATCAATAGGAACGTAAGCTGCACCACATTTCATGATAGCCAATAGTGAAATCACTAGCCATTCAGAGCGTGGTAACATGACTCCAATTAATTCATTTTCTGTTAAATGATACGTATGGTGGAGGTAGATGGCTAAACGATTTGAGATTTTATCTAATTCTTGATAGGATATCTTTTTATCCTCTACCACGAGGGCCACTTGCTCTGGCACTTGTTGTACTTGAGTTTGAAAGAGGTCAATTATTGTTTTTTCTACTGGTTTGGGGTTTATGGGGCGATTAAACTCCAATATTATCTGATCTATTTCCTTTTGACTGAGAATATTAATACCTCCAATGGACTGACTTGGCTCTTTCAAAGTATTAGACAACAACTGTTTGAAATGCCTCATTAAGCCAATAACCGTTTCTTGTTCAAAAACATCTGTGTTATAATCTACTTTAAACGAGAAATGATCTCCATCTTCCTCGAAAAGAATTTCTAAATCAAACTTGGCATAGCTTTCACCTAACACGCTAATTTTTTCTGTTTCACCTGGTTGTAGAATGGTAGCCTCACGGTGTTTTTCTGTGTTTTGAAGAACCAACATCACATCAAATACCGCATTACGTGATGTATCTCGACGTAATTCTAATTCGTCGACCAATAAATCAAAAGGATAACTTTGGTGCTGGTAAACCTCCAACGTACGTTGCTTAACCTGATGATAAAATTCCTCAAAAGAAAGCTCAGAAGATAGTACATTTCGAAATACCAAAGTATTTACATAAAACCCAATCTGTTGCTCTAAGTCAATATGATCCCTTCCTGCAACAGGTGAACCGATGATAATATCTTTTTGAGAACAGTAACGATATAGAAGAACATTCCATAAAGCCAAGAGCGTAATAAAAAGACTCCCTTCTTGCTTTGCCGTGAAGGTCTTCAATATTTCTACTTCACCTTCATCCAAATAACTCTTCAAGGTTCTCCCATTGTAAGTTTTAACTTCAGGGCGTTGCTTTCCACTAGAGATTTGGAGAGTAGGTAGCTCTCCGGACAACTGCTCTAACCAAAACTGTCGGTCTTGTCCACTTTCTGCCGTTAAAAGACGTTTTTGCTGCCAGGCAGCGTAATCTTTGTACTGAATACGCAAAGGAGTGATATCAGTTTCTTTTTCATTGACATAACTATGGTAGAAGTGCAGCACATCTTTGGCAAGAATGCCCATAGACCAACCATCACTAATGATATGGTGCATATTATAATAAATGGTATAATCAGATTCACTAATCTGAAAAAGGCTTACCCTCAATAAGGGACCATGATGTAAATCAAAAGATTGAGCATTATCTTCTAAAATGTAGTTTTGGATGTACTGATCAACTGCTTTCTCCTTTCTAAGGTCAATACAGTCTATATCAAAATCCAATTCCTCCCGACCCAAAATCCATTGATAAGGCTCCCCTGAATCACTCTCTTTGAAAACCGTACGCAGTATCTCATGTCTGTCGATAACTGACATGACAGCTTTTTTTAGTAGTGCTATATCATAATTCCCTTTGAGTGTTACGATATTAGGTAGGTGATAGGCCAATGAAGCATCTTCAAACTGACTAAGTACCCACATTCTCATCTGCGAAGATGAAAGTTGGTGGCCAGAAGTATTGGATACAGTCAAGGGCTCGATGTCAAACAAAGATGTTTCAATACCTTGATGTTCCTTTAAGTATCCAACGATAGTTGCCTTATTAGTTTTGATTTTTTCTAATAAAGAAGGAGGAAATACCTTTTGCTCAAACTTTAGCTTTAAGTTGTCACCTTGCAGCGTGATAAATATATTGTTATCTCTTAGTTCTTTTAATAATGTTCTCATAATCGATTAAATTACCATCTCATTGAGTTCTTCTTTGTCTTGTTGGAGCCATTGCTTTTCTTCGATCAAACCTGCAATAGCTGTAACTGATGAATTAGAAAACAGATCCGAAATTTTCAAGGATACCTTCATGGTCTTTTTTATTTTATTAATGATCATCATTCCTTTCAAGGAATCTCCACCAAGTTCAAAGAAATCATCCTGAATACCAATCCCTTTCAGTCCGAACAATTCTTCAAAAAGATGGATTACTGCCCCTTGTGTTTCCGTTTCGGCTGGTTCAAAATTGTTTTGTAACCCCAACCTGTTGACCATTGTCACTTCAATACTTTGTTGCATTTGTTGCTGGAAAGTTTTCTGCGGAGAATTGATATCCCTCTTGGATACTAATAACTGCGGAAGATCTGTTCGTTGGAAGGAATATTCAAAAGCTGTAATCAGTTCTTGTTCTCTTAACCACTGATCTTTCTCAGAAATTCTATCCAGATTCAACACACTAAAGTCTCCTTCAAACTGTAGTTCATACAAGGATTTTTGATCCATCAGAGTATGTACACTGGCATAGGCACCATAAGCAATACCTCCCAAAAAAGAGGAAAGACTAGAGATTACTTTGATAAAATCCGGTTTTCTATCCTTAAAAATAGCGCCAATGTAAGTTAAGCTATCAACTCTTGCTATACTTTGTTTCTTGAGTATGTCTGTTGACAACTCTTCTACTAAAGCCGTTATTTCTTCAGAATCCTTATGCGAATGAATTATACCATCGATCCTAGAAAAACGACTAATGAGGTTATTTACTGTCTCAGTAAAGGTCTCCCTATTCGTCAAATCGCTATGCTCTATACTGAGCTTGGGGTATTTTTGATGCAACTCGGTCCACAAAGTTCCCTTTCCATTAGGCAGCTGGTCCGCCAATATTTGGTGAGAAAGTATGATTACTTGGGCATCATACTTCTGTAACAGGTGCTTTGCCAAAAAGTACTCTGCCTCACTACTTCCCCCAGTGATAAGGTATACGCCATTTGATTGTATGATTGGATTCTCAAAGCCCTCTTCTAAAGGTACTGTTTCGAAATAGGGTAACCACCTGCGCCCATTTCTAAAGGCAACCCGAAAGAATTTTTCATTACGGTTAATCTCTTCAACCAACTGCAGTGCTAGTTTTTCGGTTTCTCCTATACCATCCCAATCTAATTGGCCTCCATTCAGGAGAGGGTTTTCTTGGGTTGCTACCTGTAGCATCGTGGCTATGTGTTCGCAATATCCTTTTTTGTTTTCTACACCCGTCACTTCGCAACTTTCCTCACTTAAAATCACAAAGCAAAGTTGGTGCGTATGGTCACTGCCCAAGTAGCCCTTGAGCAGGTTAAGGAAGCTATCCATAATTTTTGTACCTTCTGTTCTTCCGGTACAAGTATCGATTAACGCGCTTACCTGAATTCCCTTTTGATTCAAGTTCTCCCATAGTTTTTTCCAATCCCGAGAATCTTCTAGATTGAAATGGACTATATCTTTTGAAACTCTATATTCTGTATCCTGTCTGATTTCAATTACCTTCTTGTTGGCACTTTGCAGTCCAACTTTAAGACTTGAGTTTCTTTCTGATCCGTCAGAAAGGAACAGGTAAGTGTCTTGTGTTTCCTTCAGACATTTTTGTTTTTTGGCAGGCACATGTTTCCAAGAAGGAACATATAGAAAATCCTCAGTCTCTGCTTTCTGAATAAAAACCGGCCGGTTCGTCTTTCCAGACTGTAGCAGTTCATTGACATCGACCTTTGTAGGTAACTCAAATGCGTCGAAAGCATAAGTAGGTGCAGGTATCTTCTTAAAACTCTTCCCTTCATAGAAGCTCTGCCAGTCGATATCATAACCATGTACCCACAAGTGCCCTAAGAAAGTAGCAAAATACTTTTCATCATCCATTTTATCCTTAGGATGCTTGATCGTATTGATAGCTGCATTAAAATCTCCTGGTATCATTCCCTGGCGACTAAAGGTAGTCAATGTATTACCTGGTCCTACCTCTACTAACAAGGTATAGTTCATATCCATGAGATGTTTTATGCCCTTTTGGAACTGTACCGTTCCAGTTATATGGGCACTCCAATACTTAATCGAAGTAGCCTCTTCATCCGAAATTAATTCACCTGTCAAATTGGAGATAAAAGGAATGGTGGGTGGCTTGAAGTTGACTTGTTTCAGTTTATCTTCAAACTCATCTAACATAGTTTCCATCATTTTCGAATGGAAAGCATGGGATGTTTTCAATAGGGTGCAAGGCACCTCTTGTTCTTTCAATTGATCGCTTACTCTGGCCATTTGCTCCTTGGTACCCGACAGCACAAAAGTGTCTGGTGAGTTGATAGCTGCTACAGACACTTGATCTATCCACTCCAAGGGAATCTCATTGATGGGCATACCCACACTGAGCATATCTCCTCCTTCTACAGAGGCCATTAATGCTGCTCTTTGACAAACGATATCTAAACCTACCTCTAAGGTAAACACTCCACTGATACAAGCTGCGGTATATTCTCCCAAACTATGCCCAATCAAATAGTCAGGCTGCAAACCGTAGACCATTAAGACCTTAGCCAAGGCATATTCGAATAAGAACAGTATGGGTTGTGTAAAGGCAGTCTGATTGATTTTTTGAGCCTCATCTTTTTCACCATACAGTATGGTTTTATAGTCTTGGGATGTCTTCTTGTTAAGATAGTTGAACCCTTGATCCATGATTTCCTTGAAAAGGGGAATACTATTATACAAGCCCTTGCCCATGTTGAAATACTGACTGCCCTGTCCTGAAAACATAAAGACCATTTGTTGTTTAGGACGCAATTCATGAGACTTAATACTCTTGGTGCGTAGTTGGTCGAGTAAATCCTTTTTATTTTGCACCACCATAAAATTACCATGATAGAAACTTTTTCGTCCTACCTGAAATGTATAAGTCAAATCCATAAGATTGACTTCTTCATTATTGTCGATAAAATCAGCTAATTTTATCCTGTATTTGTCCAGAGCGGATTCACTTTTTAAAGAATAGCGAATTAGTTTATACTTCACTTCTTCTCCACTTGTATCACGTTGGGGAGCCTCACCGAGTATCATGTGCACATTGGTTCCCCCTATACCGAGCGAGCTTACTGCTGCTATTAGAGGCTTATCTTCTTTTTTCTCCCAAGCCTTGGTCTTTACATTGACATGAAAAGGGCCTTCCGAAAAACCGATAGTAGGATTAGCTTTTATATAATGGATACTGGCTGGAATTGTTTTATGTTTGAGTGCCAAAGTAGTCTTTAATAAACCTGCAATACCTGCCGCCTCATCTGCATGTCCCATATTTGACTTGATGGAACCAATAGCGCAACTATGCTTAGTAGTATTATTAAAAGCGATGTTCAGTGACTCAATTTCAATAGGATCACCTATTTTTGTACCCGTGCCATGTGCCTCAACATAAGTAATATCTGAAGGGACAACTCCTGCTATTTTGTGGGCTAATTTGATACATTCTGTTTGCCCCTGGACACTAGGCATGGTGTAGCCTGCCTTCGAATCGCCATCATTGTTCATGGCTGAACCTTTGATGACGGCATAGATATGGTCTCCGTCCTTTAGCGCTTCTTCTAAACGTTTCAGAACCACTACCCCAGCCCCATCGGCACCAATAGTTCCCGTAGAACTGGCATCAAAACTCCGGTTATGTCCATCATGGGACATTATAGATCCTGGCACGTAAGTATAACCATTATCCTCAAAGGACAGTAAGCGAATACCCCCTACAAGAGCGATACCACACTCATTGAGCAAAAGACTTCTACAAGCCAAGTGAGCCGTACTTAAGGAAGTCGAGCAGGCTGTATCAAGAAAGTAACAAGGCCCCTTGAAGTTCATTTTATAGGCGATCAATGAACCCATAAAGTTAGGATTGACCAGTTTACTCTTCATTAGCTCATCTACATTAGGATTTTCGGTAAGGGCAGCATGTAGACTCCAATTTAGGTCCTTGTTCGCTCCTACAAAAATTCCTATCTTTTTACGATACCGATCGATGTCTGTAGCTGAATCCTCCAATGCCTCCCAAACTAATTGGTGCATCATGCGCGTCTGTGGGTTCATCACCTTAGCTTCATCTAGAGTATAACGGAAGAAGGGATAATCAAACTTATGAGAATTTTCAATAAAGGAAGCCGCCTTGATATAATCCGATGATTCCAACTCCTTTTTTTTCAATCCTTTTTCCAATAATTCTTCTTCTGAGAAAAAATAGATCAACTCTTCTTCGTCGACTAAGTTTTTCCAAAAGGTGTTGATGTCTTTAGACTTAGGAAATCTCCCAGAGACACCAATGATTGCAATATCTCTTTTCATTGTGTTTGTTATGTTTGTGGTGATTGCTTTTTAGTGAATATTCCCGCTATATAGTGTCCATAAAGTCGAGCAGGTCGTCGACATTTTCCATCTCATTTTCTTCTACCACTGTTTTCTGTGCCTCTTCCTTCGCTTTGAGGTTTTCAGTGAGCATCCTAACCGTGGGAAACTGAAAAAAAGTAATGATTTTTAAATCCAATCCCAATGCTTCATTAAGGACGGGGAGCAATTGAAACACTTTCATTGAATTCCCTCCAATTTCAAAGAAATTGTCTTCTATACCTACCTGGTCTAATTGTAGGAACTCTGCCCAGAGTTTGGCCAATTTTCTTTCCATCTCATTTCTTGGGGCAACATAAACTGTAGTCATCGCCTCCTCATACTCTTCGACAGGAAGTTTCTTGGTATCTACTTTTCCATTAGGAGTATAAGGAAACTCTTTTAGGACTACTACACTTTGAGGAACCATGTAGGCGGGTAGACGAGCACGCAAAAAGGCTTTTACATCGTTTTCTGTATAGTGTTGTTCACTTTTAAGATAGGCTGTTAGACCGATTTGCTCATTTTTATTCCAAGTAAGCACGACACACTGACTTACTTCGGGTATTTCGAGGGCTACATTTTCGATTTCCTCCAACTCTATTCTATACCCTCGAATTTTGACTTGCCGATCCATTCGTCCCAAAAATTCCAATTCTCCATGAGGTAACCAGCGAGCTAGATCACCGGTTTTGTACAACCTCTGTCCATTAACAAAAGGGCTTTCCACAAAACGCTCTTTGGTCAGTAAAAGGTTATGTAGGTATCCGAGAGTCACCCCATCTCCTCCGATGTACAGTTCACCTGAAACTCCTATAGGACACAATTGTAGTTCTGGATTTAAGATATAGATTTGGGTATTGGCAATCGGTTGACCAATAGTAATATTATCAGCAGTACCAACTTTTTTGACCGCCGACCAGATGGTCGTCTCGGTAGGTCCATACATATTATAGATGGGACCTTCAATTACTTGCAATAATTGTTTTGCCAGCGCACCTTTCAAAGTCTCACCACCAACGAGTAATGTGTCAATTGTTTTAAGTGCTTGCTTGCCCTCCTTATCTAACAATAATTCTTCATAGAAGGATGGTGTTGCTTGCAAATGTGAAACCTGATAATGCTGGATAAGTGCAGGTATGGTTTCTTCCTTTCCCAATTGCTCCATGTAATCGACCATATAGATATATTGGTGATGCGTCCGGCGAATACGTTCTTTCAATTTATTAAGATTTTGCAAGTTAGCCAGTACCAACTCCTCTTCTATACCAAAATCAATCAGGCAGGCAATCTCATTGACCCCTCTTTGGTAAAGTTGATTTACAACCTCCATACAACTGTCAGGTGTGCCGAACAAACTACTAGTATTGTAAAACCTCAAAAAGGCAATATCCAGGAGAGTATCTATGTCATCCTCTACATTGAGACCCTGTTCTTCTGCTAAGGGTTTCAACAAGTTGAGGGAGTTTTTTAAATAAGCTTTGAAAGGGGCTTCTACTACCTTTTTGACATATGTACTATCATCACTAACAAAGGTATGTAACATCAACGCTACTTTTCCTTTGTTAGGATCATGGCCATTGTCTTTTAATGCCTGTCTGTAGGAGCCGATCTTCTCAATCAGATCTTCAATGCTCTGCCCCAATAAATGAGTAAGAATATTGGCTCCAATCTCGCCTGCATATTTAAAAGTATCAACACTGCCGGCAGCAGTGATCCAAATGGGCAACTCCTGCTGTATTGGGTTTGGATGTATCCTAAACTCGTAATCTTTTCCTACTCCATTTTTTCGCGTGATGGTGTTTCCTTTCCAGAGATGTTGGAGTGTCTGAATACCCTCCCTCATGATCGCATGACGATTCTGATAATCATCTGGAGCAAGCACAAAATCATTTGGGTGCCATCCGGAAGCAATGGATAGCTCAACCCTCCCTTTGGAAAGGTTATCGATCATAGACCACTCTTCTGCTACCCTAACCGGGTCATGCAATGGCAGTACGACACTTCCCGACCTGAGCTTAATATGTTCTGTACAGGTTGAAACTGCCGCTGCAGCAATGGCAGGGTTGGGAAACTGGTCTCCAAATTCGTGAAAGTGACGTTCAGGAACCCAAATAGATTCAAAACGATGCTTATCAGCATACTTGGCACCTTCTAACAATAATTGATACTTATTTGTAGATGTACCCTGACCTGTAGGAAAATAGAAAAGACTAAAGTCTATCTTCGGTTGTGGGCTTATCTGAACAGGCCTATCCAGATGCATCACCACCTTATTTCCTCGAGTCAAAGTCCAGAGCAATTCTAAAATCGAAATATCAAAGCTAATACTCGTAACAGCCAACCAGGTATCCCGGTCAGTACTTTGACCAAAGGTTTGATTCATTCCTATAATAAAATTCACCAAGTTTTGATGTGATACCTGTACTCCTTTAGGCTTACCAGTAGATCCAGAGGTATAAATGACATAAGCAGGTGACAACCTTTCGGGTACAAAGGTGAACGAAGTCATCGACGAAGACCAGATTGCCTCATCCTGAAGTACAATAGTTCTTACCTTTGTTGTCAACATGTGACGTGTACCTTCATCGGTCAACACATAATCCGTCTGACTATGGTCAATGATGTAGTCCAAACGATCCAACGGATAAAAGGGATCCAATGGTAAATAAGCCGCTCCAGATTTCAATACTCCAAGAATTCCCACCATCATGTCTAAAGATCTACCCATACAGATACCGACTGTATCACCAGTACGAATTCCTTTTGATTGGAGATATAAGGCTAATAGAGTGGATTTCTCATCTAATGCTCTGTAAGACAGTGTTTCTCTATGGCAAATCAATGCAGTCTGCTCTGGTATTAACTTGACCTGATTTTGAAATAGTGATACTATAGTATCACTTTGATCATAGTCAACTGATGTATTATTGAACACCTTCAATATTCTTTGTTCCTGCATTGATGTAAGGCATTTGGTATGTACCAACTCCTTCGATGGTTGTCGTATGGCCTCCTTCAGAAAAACCTGAAAGTTACTCATCATATCCTGAATAAACGAAGCTTCATAAAGATTGGTATTATACTCTACTCCTATGGATAAGTTACTCTGATCCTCAACAAAGGAGAAAGTCATGTCAAATTTGCTCGCTTTGTTCTCTCCTAAGTCCTGCGGCTCACACTGAACCCCTTGGAAAGCGCTGCTGATATCGGTTTTAGATTCACTTTGCTGTTGATGAATAACCAGTACATCGAAGATCGGTGAACGACTTGGATCACGGTGTAAGGGGAGTTTATTGACCAGTTCCCCAAAAGGGTAATTCGAATTAGCATAGGCCCTTAATAAGGTTCTTTTTTGTGTTGCCAATAGATCAACAAAAGAGTCTGTAGACTGGAACTGTGTTCTAATAGGAACTGTGTTGATATAAAGACCTATCTGCTGCTCTAAATCCTTGTGTGATCGGCCAGATACGGGTGTCCCCAGCACGATGTCTGTTTGATTTGTGTATTTAGAAAGTAAACCATTAAGCGCTGCCAAACAGGTCATAAAGACTGTCGCCTCTTGCTGGTGCGCAAAGTTAATGAGCTCTTTTGTCAATATTGGTTCAAGATTCTGAGTCAAGTAAGCACCATCAAAGGTTTGGGTTATCGGCCTGGGTCTGTAAGTAGGTATATTAATTACTGGAAGTTCCCCAGATAGTTCTTCTAACCAAAAATGTTCTTCTTTTTCCGCATCATTTTCTAATTGTATTGTTGCCCAGTTCACATAGTCTTTGTATTGAACCTTGAGCTTCGGCAATGTTACCGCTCTAGCAGTTACTATAACATTATAGCAAATTGCCAATTCCTCTACTAATATCAATAATGACTGACCATCACCCACGATGTGATGTAAGTTGAAACAAAGATAAACCTCATCACTGCTTACTTTAAACAAGCTGGCACGAAGCAACGGAGCCAAAGACAAATCAAAAGAGCTATTATTAAAGGTTGAGATCAATGTAGGTAATGCTGCTTCATCAACTTCTTTTATAGGCATTTGAAATTTCAGCATATCCACAGGAATCACCTTTTGGCGAACTTCTCCATTACCATTTTCTTCAAAACACGTTCGTAGTGACTCATGCCTTTTGATAAGTTGAAGGAAGGCTTTGTATAGGGCCTCCTCATCTACTTGCCCTTGCATTTTGAGAGTGTATGGCATGTTATAGGCTACATTGATATTTTCCATCTGGCAGAGAATCCAAAATCTCAGCTGCGCCGAGGTCAATGGATAGTCGTTTTGTGCTTCTATGCAGGCAATGGGACGATAAGTATCTTTTCTGAGTAAGGGAATCAGTTCACGGATGCTTGGGTACTGAAAAACTTCTTCAAAAGCAATTTCATACCCCAACCGAGCCTTGATCATATTAATGATCTTGATAATGTTCAAGCTATTCCCTCCTAAATCAAAAATTGCTGCCGTCGTACTGATATTAGTAATTCCAAGCGCTTCTTCCCAAATCGCTACCAAGGCCTTTTCTAAATCAGTTTCGGGAGCTTCATAAGTGACCATTATCATATCTTCCCTCTTAGGCTTAGGTAATTTAGACTTGTCCACCTTTCCATTGACCGTAAGAGGTATGGTGTCGACTGACACAAAGAATTTAGGTACCATGTAAGAAGGTAAGAAGTGTTTAAGTTGCTCTTGGGTTTTGTTTTTATTCAAAGGCCCTTCAGAAACCAGATAAGCTACTATGCTCTTGCTATCTTCGTATTCTTGAACTTCACCCACTGCTTGGAGTATCCCAGTGCATTTTAATAATTGGCTTTCTATTTCTCCCAATTCGATGCGATATCCCCGAATTTTTACCTGGTTATCATTTCTACCCACAAAAGCGATGTTACCATCAGGAAGTACTTTAACTAAATCTCCAGTGTTATACATCCTGCGGCCCTTCACAAATGGGTCTTCCAAAAATCTATCTTGAGTCAACTCAGGTTGGTTCAGATAACCACGTGCTACACTTTCCCCTGTAATGAACAAGTTACCGACAGCTCCTGTGGGCAATGGTTGCTGGTATTGATCTAACACATAGACTTGTGTATTGGCTATAGGCCGACCAATAGGTATAGAAGCAGATAGTCCTTCTTTTAAACGATAACTAGTAGCAACCACTGTATTTTCGGTAGGGCCATAGTTATTGTAAATATCCAATCCTCCTAAGTCATTAATTTTAAGAACATCTCCCCCAGTCAAAATTTTCATAGAGGGCATCTTGACTTTTTGTACTACAATTTCCTGACATATCTGCGTTGGGAAATATGCGTGCGTTATTTCGTATTCTCTACAATACGCTCCAAGTTTGGTCACATCTACTCGTGTTACATCCTCTGTAATAGGATACAATGTTGCTCCTTGCAACAAATAGGGACAGAATTCCCAAATAGAGGCATCAAAGGCAATCCCTGAAAAAAGAGTACCTCTTGAATCAGACTCGACCTCATAGGTCTCATTATGCCAAAAACAAAGGTTTAGTAAATTGCCATGTTCAACCATGACACCCTTTGGGACTCCTGTTGACCCTGATGTATAAATTACATAGGCCAAATCTCGTAGGGTTACTTTTGGTTCGAAGCGATCAACTGTCAAATTATCGGCATGGGCCTGAAAGTCTTTAATAATATTTTGTTCGATAATCAGATTACAACCACTATCTTTTTTGATATAATCTGTTCTTGAAGCTGGGTAATTAGTATCAATTGGCACATATACTGCACCAAGTTTCATCAGAGATAGAAAAGTGATCACCAACCACTCACTTCTTTCCAGCCGCACTCCTACAAAATCTTGCATCTCTACTGATTTCTCCCATGAGAGATAAGTTGCCAACTGATTTGCTAATCCATTCAGTTCATCGTAACTGATTTCTCGATTCTCTACCACCACTGCTATCAAATCTGGGTTTCGTTGCACTTGGTCCTCAAATAACTTAATGAAAGTTTTATTCTTAGGAAAAGGAGTTTGTGATATGTTCCAAGGTTTTGCCCATTGCTCATATTCACTTTTGCTCAAGTAGTTCAGCATGTGAAAGGGTGCTTTAGGTTGAGCAATCAGTTCTTCCAATAGAAGGAAGTAATGCTCTGCCATGCGGCAAATGAAGACTTCATCATAAATATCAGAATTGTAGGTAAGTTGAAGTTCAAGTCCATCAGCTTGAGGTAAAAATACAAACTCCAGGTCCAACTTACTAGTCCTCAATTCAGGTGCATGATAAGGTCTTACTTCCAAATCTTGCAGTTTTGTTGATCCTGTCGAATGATCAAAGCTCTGTAATGTCATCATCACATCGAAGAGAGGGTTACGACTCACATCAAAGTTCATATCTAACTCTTCTAATAATGTATCGAAGGGATATTCTTGATGAGACTGTGTATCAAGGACTTGCTGTTTCACTTTTTCTAATGAAGTCGAAAAATTGTCATCTTGATCTAGCTGCGTTCTTATAGCCAATGTATTTATATAGAAACCAACCTGATCATGGAGTTCTGAATAATCTCTTCCTGCAACTGGTGAACCGATTACAATATCTTGCTGCCCTGTATATCGTTGAAGCAGTATTTTTGTTACAGTGAGCAATCCCATATATAAAGTGGCTTGACTAGACTGGCATAGAAATCTGAAATTATCTAACAATCCTTGATCCAAACTATGTCGGATTGTATTGCCCTGATAGGTTTTAAGTATTGGACGAGATTGGTATCCGGATAAGTTAAGTACCGGGACTTCTCCTTGAAACTGAGTTGACCAATAATTTTGATGTTCTTGCATTGCTTCTTGCTTCAACTCCTTTTGTTGCCATGTGGCATAATCCTTATATTGAATAGTTAATGGAGGTAAGGTGATAGTTTGCCTAGAAAGAAAGCCTTCATAAAATGCAAATAGTTCCTTAGCCATCACCTGAGCAGACCAACCATCACTAATGATGTGATGCATCACCAAGCATAAGATATGAGATTGATCTTTCGTTTTTAAGAGTTTGGCATGGATCAGTACACCTAAAGAAAGATCAAACTCATGTGCTAGTTCCTTCTGGAGGCTCTCGCTAAGCAAATTGTCCACTTCCTTATCCTCTAGTACTTCATATTGAAGCTGGAATCTATATTGATTAACATCTATAATGTTTTGCCGTGGTTCTCCTTTCTGATCAAGTATAAAAGCAGTACGTAAGATTTCATGACGTTCGATCAAAGCTGTAAAAGCCTTTTCTAGCATAGGAATATCTAGTGAACCTGAAAGTTCAAATACACTAGGCATATTATAGGCTTGGTTACCACCGGTTACCTGACTTAGTGCCCACAAACGTTGCTGCGCAGAAGATAATACGTAGTTAGTTTGTTTTGCAGCAACTGGAATCTGCTGTCGGATATCATTTTGTCCTCTTAACAAATCTATCAAGTCTTTCTTATACTGTTTAATTTCTTGTAGTAAAGTCGGGGTCATCGTCCCTTTAGGGGCTTGGATATCCAACTGGTCACCGACCATTGACACACTGACACCCAGTTGTTTAAGTTTCTCTAGTAGTTCTCGCATTTTTTCAACAAGTTTTTTGCTCAACTTTTTCAGGTTAAGAGAATATCATAAGGATTATGTCAAAATCCAGATTACTTAACCTTTTAAAGTGAATTATAACAGTATTTTTGGAATATTAAGGGTTATCTAAGCCACTCCAAGAGCCATTGCCTAAGGAGGTAAGGATACTTGGAAGTTGACAACGAAAAGATTTTTTATATTAACTATGTTTCTGCTATGTTTTCTAACACGCAAAGTAATTGTAATTGTATTCGTAACATCAATCTGTATGATAGATTTGATGTAATCAATTTAGCAATTAAACGGAAACCTAGAGTCAGCATGCACTTGATACCATTAAACAAGGCGTCATTTAATGATTACTTACCAAGACACAAGCAATTGCTATTGGTTTTCTTTACTTAACTCAATGGTTTTGAATTATTAGGATACTAAACAGCACTGTTCAACAGGAAACATATTAAAAAAACCAATCATTTACTTTTCTCTAAGTGGAAAGAGTAGGTATACTCTGCTTACTTTGATCGATTTCAAGATACCTTTTCTGATCACTTGGTGTTGCCCAAACAAACATAATAAGACACTCTTGCGTGTTTTTTATATTGATTATCCAATAAGGAATGAGCGGAAAGCTCATATCGAAGGTAATGTTCTCAGGTTAGTATCTTTTCTATTTAGATTTTGTAACATTTAAGGTACGAAACAGGTCAAATCCTTCAGATTCCCAACTCCCTGTAAAGCCTTGTGGTAACACAAAAAAGTCACCGGTGAAGAAAGTACTGGATACTTCACCCTTAGGAGTAATGTTAACTGCCCCTCCAATGACATAGATCAACTGTTCTTGTGTAGAATGTTTGATTTCCTTTTTTTGTGGCTTCTCTGCTTCTATAACCATTGTTAGATCTTCGCCTTCGTATAGCATATCTCTATACGATTCTTGCTCTCCCGATGGCGTATCTATCCTTGTAATATTAATTCCCGAGAATCTTTCTTTATCTACTAAAAAAGGATTCGGTATTTCTGACTTGGAAGTTTCACCTTTCTTTTTAGCCACAACTGCTAACTCGTAGTAGTACTTATTGCCTCCTACTGTTTCCCAATCACCAGTGTACCCTCTAGGTGCAAAAAAGAAGTCTCCAGCATTAAAGGTCTTTGTTTTTTCTCCTTTGGGTGTAAGTTTGGCCTGACCATTTATGACATAAATAAACTCCTCTGCTTTATAATTTTCCCAAGTAGCTTTCGCAGTCTCACTACACACTACATATATACCCAAGTCAATTCCATTATAAATTCTTTTTTGGTACAACTCCCTATCAGGATCCCAAGGAGCTTTGACTTGTTTCAAACCAATGCCAGACATCATCTTTTTGTCTAGCAAAACAGGACTTACATTTGTTGACATATTTTCAGTATTAGCTTTTCCATCTTGACCATAAGTACAAAGACTTGTACAAAGGGCAACAATCATTAAAATTCTGGTTATTATCATTTTGTTTTTCATTTATGAAGTTGAATGAAACATTAATTTATTTAAAGCTTAAAGTATTTTTTGAACTATTTTCCAAATGCTAACCTCTGCCAATGTTACACTGTTTTATCTTTTAGTCGTAAGCTGCTTTCTACTATCTAATTATCAGCCCTTCTCTTTTCTGCTTGATTACCACTTTTGTTTCTTTTGACTTTGATATTGTTATTTCCAAATTTGTACAAAACGGTGAGTTGTACCGACCGGCTATCGTTGTAATATCGCTCTCTCTGAAAAATATTGTTGGTTATTGTGGAGATTCTTTCAATCTGCCCTTTGAAAATATCATTGCCCTTCAAGGATATCTTAAGATTCTTATTCATTAGAAAATAGTGTAGAGACATAGACAAAGAATTCATTGACTTTACATCATATATACCATCAACTCCAGGTAAGCTATACCAATAATAAATGTTGAATAAAAGCGTCTTACTCTTATTCAAAACTAAATCATTATTAGTTGAAATTCTTGCATTAAAGCCTTTTTGTATTTGAGGAATTTCAGCTAGATCAAAATCGGAAATAGAATAATTCAAGTCAAAGCTATTATTACTGGACCACCAAGAAATTTGATTGAAAGTATAATTATTAGTAAGTCCAAACCTTTGAGTATTAATGTAGTTCTCATTAGTAAATCTGGTCTCATTGGTTTCAGCATTAGGTAAGGGCACTTGTCCGAAAAGGGCATCTTCATTACTAAAATAAATCTTTGTTTCGAAATTTTTGTTACTATAAGCTAGTTCGATATTATCAACAAAGGCAGGTTGCAGGAAAGGATTGCCTTCTACTGAAACAAATGGACTGAGAAAAAACACATTAGGGTTTAGGTCAAGAAAACGTGGCCTTTCTATTCTTTTGCTATAATTAAAAGTCAACGTGGAATTATTATTAGAGGAATACGCTATATAAAACGTTGGAAAGAGCTTATTATAGTCATTCTTGGTGGTCAAAGCCAAGTTTGATGAGGAAGTCTCAGTTTGGGTGGTCTCTAATCTCAACCCTAATTGTATCTCCCAATGTTCATTTATCTTTTTATTAGTAGAGAAATATAAAGCCTGAATATCTTCTGAATACTCAAAATCACTGCTCACTATAGGAAGCTCAGTGACAGCAGCATTAACTAAACCACTGTTAAACAACTGGATATCATTATTCGAAACTGATTTAGTCAGCTTACCTCCAAAACTGAGATTAAATAATTTTAGCGGTAGCTCTACATCTAGCTTTACCGAACCATTTTTAATATTTTGTTCATTGATATTGATACCTCTATAGAATTGTGTTGCGAGTGTTGATTCCCGAACAGAAGTACCATTATAACTCTTAACATCATTGTTTCTGTAATCAAAATAGTCTAAGTTTAAGGTAACTTTTCTACCCAAAGTATCAATACTAAACTCATTATAGTAGTTGATAGAATTGAAAACTGGTTGGTTATCTAACTTTGTATTAGACTGAAGTGATCTTGTAATTTCCTGAGAGCTGTCTTCAAAAATGGAAGTAAAAGGGTTATTGTCTTGAAAATATTCCATAGAATTATAGATATACTGTCCTCCCATATTCCATTTTTCTGTCAACTTATAACTCATATCTAACCTACCGTTTATTCTCCTAAGATCAGCATCAAAAGGAGCTCTAGTATCCCAAAAGGCATCTGGAAAATTAGCTAGGACATCTTGATCTCGATGCCACACCCCCTCAGTGTAGTTTAAGGAGGCCGATAAACCGAACTTATTTTTATGAAAATTGAAATTACCTAATATAGAAGAGGTACCTTTGGTCCTTTGTCGGTAGTAAGCCCTTGTCATAGCACTCCAGGAATCTTGTTTAGCCTGTTTCAGTTGTATATTGATCAATCCACTATTGCCTTCGGCTTCATATTTAGCTGGAGGGGTGGTAATAACTTCAATGCTCTTGATATCTTCTGAAGCGATAGACTTAAGGAAATTGCCCAGCTCTTCCTGAGATAGCCTGACTATCTTATCATTGATCAAGACTGAAACACTGTTTTTCCCAATCATTGTTATCCGATCATTCTGTACTCGGACTCCGGGTGTAACCTTAAGCACTTCGAGCGCATCCCCCTCTGCTGATTTGGTAGAGTTCTCAACGTTAAAAACCAGGCGATCAATTTTCCTTTCTATTATTCTCTTTTTTGCTTCAACAATTACCTCGTCAAGCTGTTGTTCATTGTCGACAGTTATAATACCCAGATTCAAAGGATCATTAGTTAAGGTCAATTGTTTAGTATATAATACTTGCCCAACATATATGATTTGCATTTTGTAAGTTCCAGAGTTAGCAACCAGCTTGAATTCTCCTTTTTCATTGGTAATTCCTCCGATTATATTTGAGATATTATCCGTTATTAATAAAACTTCTGCAAATTCTATTGGATTTTGAGATTTACTTTCCAATATTGTTCCTGTTATATCAATCTGTGCATTTAATATAGAAACTAATACTGTTGAAAATAGAAATGTTAATTTATTGGTCATTTTTATTTTTGTGAGTTTTGTTTATTTTTATATTATAGTTGGTCTAGATCGAGAAACTTTCAAATTCTGATTCTTCAGTATCCTCGGATATTTTGTTTTGATTAACTAATTGCGTATTTTCTATTAGTAAAGATTGTTCTTTTATCGTGGCATATTCAAAGATCTTATTCAACGTTAATTTTACCAAAAATTCTTTTTGAATTTCTGCAACTAATTTGGTAATACTTAGACTATGACCTCCTAAATCAAAAAAATTAGCGTTCACCCCAACCTTTTCTATGCCAAGTATATTTTTCCAAATTACTTCTAACTTTTTTTCATTAACTGACTTTGCAGGAATATAATTTGATCGCAAAGTTTGATCAGAATTTTTTAGATTAATTGACAAAGATTTACGATCTATTTTTTTATTAGGCGTCAGAGGAAAAGAGTCTATTTCTACATACTGAGATGGGATCATATAATATGGTAGCATTCGTTTGAGCTGCGATCGAATAAAATTACTTTCAACACTTAATTCAACTGTATAAATAGCAACCAAAAAATTAATACCTGAAGGGTCTTTTTCAGCTATTACAATTGCTTTCGAAATACCGGGGATTGTGTTCATTTTAGTTTCTATATCTCCCAATTCGATACGATAACCCCTAATTTTTACTTGATTATCATTTCTACCTAAAAAAATCAGTTCTCCATTGGCATTCCATTTTACAACATCTCCTGTGTTATATATCAATCCTTCCCTAAATGGGTTTTTAATAAATCTTTGCTTTGTCAATTCTTCTTGCCGGTAGTAACTTTTTGCTAACCCCGCACCTCCTATATACAAGTCACCAACCACTCCTTGAGATTGTAATTGCAAATACTGATCTAAAACATACAAGCAGGTGTTAGCAATAGGTTTTCCAATTATAGTTGCCTCACTTGGTTTATTTATTTTATGTATGGTAGACCAAATAGTCGTTTCCGTAGGACCATACATATTCCATAATTCTAAACATGACAACACTAATTTATCTGCTAAAGATTCGCTTAATACATCACCTCCACATAGTACCTTTAAACGACTCTCCCCTCTCCAGCCTATATCGAATAATTGTTGAAAAAAACTTGGTGTAGCCTGAATTATCGAGGGTTTTACATCTTCTAAAAGCCTAATAACATTTTTAGGTTCAAGTAATGTCTCATTGCTCACTATAAAGACCATAGCCCCGGAAATTAGTGGTGCAAAAAACTCAAGTATAGAAATATCAAAAGAAAATGTTGTAACTGCCAATAAAATATCTTTTCTATGAAGACCTGGTTCTTTTTTAATACTCAATAAAAAATTCACCAGCGAACTATGGGATATTTCTACGCCTTTAGGGTTACCTGTTGAACCGGAAGTATAAATGACATATGCAGTATCATTTGTAGAAGAAGTAAAAGGTATTTTACCTTTAAAATAACGACTTTCATTCAAAATTTGGTTCACTGTTAATGTAGTGATAGTATTTATAGTTATTTCAGACTGTAATTCTTCACTGCTAACTAAAACTTTGGCTTTGCTATGTCCTATAATATACCTGAGTCGTTCTAATGGAAAAGTTGGATCTAAAGGTAAATAAGCTTTTTCTGCCTTCAATATACCTAATAAAACTGCAATAGTTATTGCAGAACGATCCAGCATTACTGCAATTAAATCAATTTCTTTTTCAAAATTTACAGTTAAGAATTCTGCAATTTGCCCAGATACCAAATCTAATTCAGCGTAGGAATATTTTTGTTTCTCATCAGCAACCGCTATGGCATCTGCTTGAATAGCAACTTGCTCTTTAAAAAGCTCTAAAAAAGAATTCTCATCGTAGTGTCGCTTAGTATCATTAAATTCGTTTAACAATTTAAATTTTTCGTCCTTAGTAAGGAAAGGAAGTTTACAAAGCGGTTCTTTGGGCATATTAGTACAGCTTTCTATAGCAATATCTATATGCTTCTGTAAACTTGTAATAAATTCTGATTCGAAAATATGAGAATTATATATTGTAGTAACTTCTAATTTATTGTCTTTTTCTTCCAAAATAAATTCTAAATCAAACTTATTAGTTACTTCATCAGTTACCTTGTAATCTTTTATCTGTAATCCTGGTATTTTATCTTTTTCAAAAGTACTATTATCTGTATTTTGTAATGTCACCATTACATCAAATAAAGGATTACGACTTAAATCTCTTTGTAGAGACAATTCGCTAACTAACTTATCAAAAGGGTATAATTGATGCTCAAAAGCGTTCAAGGTGATTTCTTTTACCATATTGAGGAATGTTTCAAAAGATTCATTACCGCTGAATTTAGTTCTTAAAGCCAAAGTATTAATGAATACACCTATTTGGTTTTGCAATTGAGAATGTTCCCTTCCTGCTATTGGAGTTCCGATGATAATATCGGTTTGATTACTATATTTATACAATAAGAATTTAAGCACCGCTGTTACCCCCATGAATAGCGTGCAATTATTGGATTTACAAAGAGCTTTTAATTGATCGAGATTGTTTTCATCAATCGTTTGATAGACTGATTTTCCATTATATGTTTTATTCTTTGGTCTCCTCTGACTTGAAGGAAGTTCAAGTATAGGAATCTCATCTCGAAATTGATCTTTCCAATAAGATTGTGCTTTCACAGCTTTACCTGAATCTAATTGGTTTTGTTCCCATTTGGCATATTCTTTATAATTAATTTTTAATGGTTCAAGATTGTTCGGCCTGTTAAACAAATGAGAGATATAAAAATGGAATAATTCATTTTTTATAATTTCGACAGACCAGCCATCAGCAATAATATGATGAATTACCATCAACAGTAACGTTTGATTTTTGGAAACCCTTATAAGTTTTGCTCTTAATAAACAGTCTTTTGATAAATTGAAATTATAGTTATATTCTTTTTTTACAATTTGTTCTAAATCATTATCTGAAATATTTAAAAAACGGCTTTCTTCATATATAAATTTAAAATTACTTTCTTTTAAAGAATAGACATGTTGTCTTATTTTTCCTGTGACAGTATCCTCTTGAAATCTAGTTCTTAAGATCTCATGTCTTTCTAAAAGGGAATGGAAGGCTTTTTCTATTGCTTCTTTATCTACATTTCCTTCCAACAAATACAATCCAGGCATATTATATGCACTATTACCACCTTCAAACTGACTTAACATCCAAATCCGTTGTTGTGAAGATGATAGTATGTAGCTATCCTGAACCGCTACCTTAGAAATATCTTGATAGATTGATTTGTCAGTTTCTTTGATTAAAAAAGCTTGATTTCTAATCGTGTTTTTTAAATAAAGATCATTAAAACTAACAGTTGTATTAAATTTTCGATTTAATAAGTTTCTAAGTAGAGTCACTTTTAAACTATGTCCTCCCAATTCAAAGAAATTATCAGTAACCCCGATCTTGTTTAAGCCTAACACTTCTTGCCATATCTCTACGAGTTGTATCTCTACTTCGTTTCTTGGTGCTACATATTCTCTTTGGATTAGAGCTTCTTTAGTTACTTTAGGAAGTGACTTCTTGTCTATCTTACCATTAGGGGTTAACGGAACTGAATCCAACTCTATATAGTAACCCGGAACCATGTAGGAAGGCAACTTTTCCTGAAGAAAACTTCTTAAATTCGACTTATCCAACGTAACACCAGTCGTATAATAAGCTACCAGTTCTTTCTCTCTTCCTTCGGTATTGTCTGCAATACCCACTACTACTTGCCCTATATCTTCTGAAAATCCTAGAAGCGTATTTTCAATCTCTTCAAGTTCAATACGATATCCACGAATTTTTACCTGAGTATCTTTTCTACCTAAAAACTCTATGTTACCATCCGGAAGCCACCTTGCTAGATCACCTGTATCATACATCCGTTCTCCAGCTACAAAAGGGTTAGCTATAAATTTCTCTTTGGTTAGGTCAGGTCTATTTAGGTAACCCCTGGCAACTCCAGCTCCAGATACATACAACTTACCTATTACATTTGTGGGTTGTAATGATAGGGTGTTAGATAATATATACGATTTGGTATTTGCAATTGGACTACCTAAGGTCACTCGTAAACTACTAGATAATTTTGAACTTAAAGCATCGACCGTAGTTTCTGTAGGACCGTAATTATTATATATACTATATCCTGCTTTTAAAAGGTTAAACTTTAATTGCTCGGAAATTGCTTCTCCTCCTGAAATTACGGTTTTTAATGATTCTAATTTTGGATTACTTAATAATAAATTTCCTAGGTATTCCGGCACATAATTAAGTATATTAATTTTATTTAAACTTATGTATGTTCTAAGCTTTTCTATATCTAATAAAATATCTTTTGAAATGACATGATACATTCCACCTGATGAAAGTGTAGTAAAAATATCTTCAACACTCGGGTCAAAAGAAACATCTGTTAGTTGTAATGAAACTGTAGTTTCGGTAATCTTAAACTTCTGGATAAACCAATAAACTAGATTAATAACATTTCCATGCTCTACCATTACTCCTTTGGGTTTTCCTGTAGTCCCCGAGGTATAAATTATATAGGCTAGATAATTCGGTTTAGTAAGTCTTGGTAATTTTTTATTTACATGTTGATCTTTCACTTTGTTGTAATGATTCAACTCTTGCTGATCAATTACTACTTTGCAATTACTATCCTTTTCAATATAGTCTATTCGATCTTGTGGATAATTAATATCAATAGGCACATAAGCTGCTCCTGTTTTTAATACCCCAAAAATGGTAATAAGCAATTGCTCTGATCTATCTAGTTTAATCCCTATTAAATCGTTAGGAACTACTTTATAGGTGTCTTTTAAATAATTTGCTAGTTGATTAGATTGCTCATTGAGATCTTTATAGGTAAGCTTTTTATCTTCAAAAACCACCGCTATATTATCTGGTGTTTTATTTACTTGTTCTTCAAAAAGATCAACTACAGTCTTGTCTTTAGGATAGTCAACTTTTGTTTCATTAAACAATTCTATTAATTGCTTTTCCTCTTTCTTTGAAAGATAATTTATCGAAGATACCGAAGCCTTTGAATGCTTAATAGCCTTAGATACTAAATTTTCAAAATGAGTAAATATTCGTTCTACCAAATAGTTATCATAGATATCGGTATTATATTCTATACTAAGTTTTAAACTTTTATCTCTTTTTGTTTCTGCAAAAGTAAAACTTATATCAAACTGGGAAGTATTTCTGCTTACATAATAGTCCTCAATTTGTATTCCTGAAATATTACTATCTGTAGTAATACTACTTACCTGTGATTGATTTTGTAATACAACTAGAACATCAAATAAAGCAGACCGCGAGGTGTCTCTCTCTAAGTTTAGCTGGTTCACCAATTCATCAAACGGATAATTTTGATGCTGGTAAGCTGATAATAATGTTTGTTTCTGATGTTCTACTAATTCTACAAAAGAATTTGATCCGTCTATCTTGGTTCGTATGGCTAAAGTATTTAGATACAACCCAATTTGATTTTCCAAATCCGGATGCTCTCTCCCTGCAATAGGTGTGCCTATAATAATATCGTTTTGATCTGTATAACGATATAAAAGAGCATTAACTCCTGACATTAACGTCATAAACAGTGTTGCATCATTAGATTTTGAAAATACTTTTAGCTTCTCTAAAAATCTGCTGGAAAAATGATGAGTTAAGGTTCTTCCATTATAAGTCTGAACTTTGGGTCTATTCTTAAAATTTGGCAGTTCCAAAACCGGAAGCTCACCCTCAAACTTACTTAACCAATAGGTCTCAGACTTTTTATACGTGTCTTTATTTAATTCCGATTGTAACCATACCGCATAATCTTTATACTGAATCTTTAATTCAGGAAGCGAGTATTCTTTGTTTTGAATAAGAGCATTGTATATAGAAATAACTTCTGATATTAACAACTCTATAGACCATCCATCACCTATGATATGGTTCATAACCAGTGAAAATATATACTCTTTTTCTTCTCTTTTTAGCAATGTTACTTTTAGTAAAAAACCACTGGCCAGATCAAAAACCGTCGCTTGTTCTTTTAGAAGAAGTTCATTAATGGATTGTTCTGAATAAGCACTTATATCCAGATGAGATATTTTAAATCTATTAGTCTCTTTAGGAATGATATATTGATGTACGGTTCCTAATTCATCTGCAATGAAGTTAGTCCTTAATATTTCATGACGATTTATTAAAATTCTAAATGCTTCTTCAAATTTTGAAATATCCAGATGACCTTTTAACCTAACTGCTCCTGGCATGTTATAGGCCTTACTTCCGCCTTCTAATTGGCTTAAAACCCATATTCTATGTTGAGAAGTAGTTAAAGGATAATAATCTTTTGATTTAGTTACCGGAATTGCAGTATAGTTTCTATTAGAAATCTTTTTGCATACTTCTTCTATGACAGGGTTTTCAAAAAACGCTTTATAGGTAATACTCTTGTTTAATTCTTTATAAACCTTATTGATGATTTGGCCTACTAATAGACTATGTCCTCCCAATTCAAAGAAATTATCAGTAACTCCGATCTTGTTTAAGCCTAACACTTCTTGCCATATCTCTACGAGTTGTATCTCTACTTCGTTTCTTGGTGCTACATATTCTCTTTGGATTAAAGCTTCTTTAGTTACTTTAGGAAGTGACTTCTTGTCTATCTTACCATTAGGGGTTAACGGAACTGAATCCAACTCTATATAGTAACCCGGAACCATGTAGGAAGGCAACTTTTCCTGAAGAAAACTTCTTAAATTCGACTTATCCAACGTAACACCAGTCGTATAATAAGCTACCAGTTCTTTCTCTCTTCCTTCGGTATTGTCTGCAATACCCACTACTACTTGCCCTATATCTTCTGAAAATTCTAGAAGCGTATTTTCAATCTCTTCAAGTTCAATACGATATCCACGAATTTTCACCTGAGTATCTTTTCTACCTAAAAACTCTATGTTGCCATCCGGGAGCCACCTTGCTAGATCACCTGTATCATACATCCGTTCTCCAGCTACAAAAGGGTTAGCTATAAATTTCTCTTTGGTTAGGTCAGGTCTATTTAGGTAACCCCTAGCAACTCCAGCTCCAGATACATACAACTTACCTATTACATTTGTGGGTAAAGGCTCTAAATATGAATCTAAAATGTAACAACTCGAATTCGATATTGGTCTGCCTATTGGAATACTAGAAGCATATTCATTATCAAATGACAGTTTGTAAACTGTACTGTAGGTAGTATCTTCTGATGGTCCATAAAGATTTCTAACTTCTGCATTTGTGGTAAGGAGTTTTTTTGCAACATCAACAGGAAATGGTTCTCCCGCAAGATTGATCACAGACACATTATTTAAAATATTCTTAGTGCTAAGAAAATTTCTTATACCTGACGGAACAGTATTAATTAATACTTTTTTATCTTTTTGTATTTCCTCTCCTATTGATAAAACATTATCTAATATTTTTATCTTTTTACCGATTATTAAAGGATAAAACATTTCGTATACAGATAAATCAAAACAATGAGAGGTTACTGCATACAATATATTGAAGTTTTCTGCTTCAAATTCTCTTTTTGCCCAATTAAGCATGGCAGTTACATTTCCATGCTCTACCATTACTCCTTTGGGTTTTCCTGTAGTCCCCGAGGTATAAATTATATAGGCTAGATAATTCGGTTTAGTAAGTCTTGGTAATTTTTTATTTACATGTTGATCTTTCACTTTGTTGTAATGATTCAACTCTTGCTGATCAATTACTACTTTGCAATTACTATCCTTTTCAATATAGTCTATTCGATCTTGTGGATAATTAATATCAATAGGCACATAAGCTGCTCCTGTTTTTAATACCCCAAAAATGGTAATAAGCAATTGCTCTGATCTATCTAGTTTAATCCCTATTAAATCGTTAGGAACTACTTTATAGGTGTCTTTTAAATAATTTGCTAGTTGATTAGATTGCTCATTGAGATCTTTATAGGTAAGCTTTTTATCTTCAAAAACCACCGCTATATTATCTGGTGTTTTATTTACTTGTTCTTCAAAAAGATCAACTACAGTCTTGTCTTTAGGATAGTCAACTTTTGTTTCATTAAATGAATATAAAATCTTTTTCCGTTCATCTTTTGAAACAAGAGGTAATTTATCCACATACTGATTTATATACTTTTTTAAATCAACCAACAAAACTTTAAAGCTATCTAAAAAACTATAAGGAATATTATCTATAACAAAAGTACTATCATAAGAAACGGAAAAAACAAAGCTATCAATATTCTTATCTACTGAAAGACAAAATGGAAAGGAAGACTTTTTACTATCAAAGTTTCCAATAAAAGAAAAACCAAATAAAGTATAGTTACATAAATTTTTGTTCTGTAAAGAATTAACATCATACTCTGAATATTTAAAAACCTCTTTTACTTCATTTTTATATTCACTCATATATTGTTTTAAAGTGAATCCGCTCATACTTAAAACCTTATACAAAAGCGATTGTTTTGGCTCTACCTCAGATGAACCAATAAAATGAACATTTTCAAAATATCGTTGCAAAAGAATTCCATAAATTGATGCTAAGACAGTAAATTCAACCAAGGTATGATTTGCAGTTAATTTATTAAAATAAGTCAAATCATCTCTTGAAATAAATAGCCTTTCAGTTTCGCTTAAAGTCAAATGATTATTGTCAACAGTAAGGTGTTCTTTCACCTTATCAATCCAATAGTTTGATATTATCTTATTTTTTAAATTAGTATTCACGGAATGTTTAACTTTTTATATTAAAGAAGGTTGTTCTAAATAATATGAAGGTATACTTGCAGTAATCTTATAACTCAATGAATCTAGGCGTACAATCATTTTATTGGTATTATTAACTTTTAGAATTTCGCACTCTAAACCACTAAGTGCCCCTAATTTAATTTTTCTAATTTCACCAACTTGAAATGAACCGTTACTAGCTTTAATACTACTGATATCTTCTGAATTAACAAACCATTTAATCTTCAGTATTTCATCTTCTCTAACTCTTGCATATTCCCTTCCAAAATGAATATAAGTACAAGCTCCATCCATTGATAAAGCGTTATGAAAATCCATTGAAGAATTTAGTTTGACAAAAACGTAAGAAGGAAAAAGCGGTTTATGAATTACTTTTTTACGATCACTCCATTGCCTTATGGATTTTATCATTGGCAAAAAAGAATCGATCTGATTTTTCTGTAAAAGTTGATGCACTTTATTCTCCTGACATGATTTTACATAAAGAACATGCCAACCGGTTTTAAAAGATGTAGTCATTTATATAGGGTTATATTAAATTTTCGCTTATCAACAGCTATAGGCAAGCCATTGCTTGTCACACAAACATAATTCTATAAAATTTTAAAAAGTGGGGATTTATTTTAAAGGCAATAATTAGACAAATCAAAATTAGAAACTTTTTAAGTTAAAGAATTACGGATAACCCGCAATTAACAATTTTTAACAAAAAAAATGGATCGTGATTCAATCTAAAGAATTGAAAATCAAATAACTGAAAATAAATGTTAATGCTAGAATAATTTTAAATATAACAATTTATTGATTAAAAAATATCATACTATAATCTCTTTAACCTAGTTTTTCTGGATCTATAATAAAGTAAAAATCCATTGTTAAAATTTTAAATTTATTAAAATATTTGTATGGCTTCGCCACTTGCACCCCCAGGATCTATTTCTTTAGAAATATAAGAGTGCTTTTTTATATCCTGTTTTAAGAAATCTATAAAATCATTCTTAAAAGCAGGTCTAAATATTTAAACGAAATCCAAAAAAACATTGGACAGTATAAGTAAGTATCAATGGTGGTTCAAATATTACCTCGCAAATTGAATATTAACTCCATTTTAACATTAAGATCATATGGTTAATTAGTTATGTTAAAAAGACGCTCATACCAATAAACGGATTACCATTACACTGTTGCGGAAAATTACACTTAATTCGAATTTAACGCAATAAAATATAAACGTATTTCGTGAATCAAAACCTGCAATTCCCGGAAAAACGTGTTTAAAATTAAATGTAAATTGTTGATTATTAATAGTAATTTGACACATTTAATAAAAAAAAAACGTTATTTGATTACATTAATCAACTTAATTCTGCATGATCAAAGCTTCTAAAGAAGATAAAGAAATCATAACGAACCTGTTATGGAACACTTTTATTAAATTAGAATTTCCCAATTCCATAAATTTTGTAGCAAAACAGGATCAAAAACGCCCTGCCCGACTTCGGTATTTAATGGAATACCAATTTAACGTGGCGCTGAAATTTGGCGAAATATGGTTAAGCGATGATAAAAAGGGTTGTATACTATTACTGTTTCCTGAGACGAAAAGAGTAGGTCTTTCTTCACTTTTGTGGGAAATCAAACTTGCTTTTTACTCTATTGGGATTCAAAATGTAATAAAAGTTTTAAAACGTGAATCTCAACTTAAAAAAAAACATCCAAAAGTACCATTTATACATTTTTGGCTAATGGCAGTTACTCCTGAATCCCAAGGTGAAGGTGTTGGGCAAAAACTGTTGTCAGAAGTTTTAGAAAAATATAAAAACTCAACCAAGCCAATTTATCTGGAAACCACTACACAGAGTAACCTAAAGTTTTATACTAAAAATGGTTTTAACATTTTTGACAATACCCATACATTGAATTATCCTTTATTTTTTTTAAAATACGAAAAGTAGCATGCTCGGAACAGAAATACATATAACCACATTTATCTATTTAATTTTTCAGGCTCTTATATTATCATTTCAGCTAATATATTTTTTATTGAAGCCCGATAGCAAGTCGAGACTTCGCTTTCTTATTTTAACACTATTGTTTTTTCTCTACAATACTATTTCTGGGTTAGTACCGGATCAAAATATTCCAATACGTATACTCTATCAAAATATTATTGCTTGGACCATTGGAATTAGCACAGCAATATATTTCCTGTATTTTATTTATAATGAACACAATATTAAACCTATACGGTTTTTAAATATTAAAAATATCATTTACTCACTTGTATTATCTTTTATTATTCTTTTCTTATTACCATATATAATAACCGAAAATTTAAGTTTATCCAGAAATATTTTCTTAGTACTGCCAATTTTTCTGGCACTAGGTTGTCTCATAAATATAATTTTGTTCCTTACTAAGGACTATATCGCTTCAAAAAACCTTCATTATAAATATAGAATTCTCTCAGGAGGAATAGGAATGATGAGCATTTTAGCATTACCTCTTGTAATTTTAATTTGCGGAGATAATCAACCTATAGAACATTCTGCATTTAGTGCTGGTTATTTTGCTGTGGCATTATCATATGTAAGACATCAAATCCATAATTCAAAGATTGAACAAAAATTACTCTCAAAGTTGCAAAAGGGTTCTGCAAATACTAATAGTCTTAGACATAATTACATAATTGATTTGTATGGATTATCGAGTGTAGAAAGAGAAATTATGCTACTTATGATTAAAGGATATGATTATTATAAAATAAGTAACGAAATTTACCTTTCTGAAGAAACTGTTTTAAAACATGTATCCAACATTTTCAGAAAAATTAAAATTAAAAATCGCGCAGAACTAATATCATTAATTACTACGGAAAATAAGGAAAAATCAAATCAGGTCATCAATAATAGCCAAAATGAAATTCCAAAGAATATTGCTGATGAAATTCTAGAAGCTTTGAATAATTTTGAAGAAACAAAAGGCTTTCTAAAAAAAGGATTAAGCATAAAAGAATTGGCAAACAAACTCAAAACTAACACGAAATACTTATCCAAAACAATAAATGATCATAAAAACTTAAATTTTAATACCTATATCAACCAACTAAGGATCAATTACACAATTAAATTACTCCAGTCAAATACCAAATTAAGAAATTACAACGTAAAACATTTGGCAGAAGAGGTAGGTTTTAATAACGCAGAAGCTTTCTCCCGTGCTTTTCGAAAAGTAACAGAAAAAAAACCATCTGAATATTTGAAGGAATTACCAAAAAAATAATAAGATCTAATGGCTATAATAGAAAATTATATTTTACTCTTTGACCGAATAACGTATCCATCCGTCCAAATGCATCTTGATTAGATTTTCTGTTACTATTATTTTGTCAATAAGCTTCGCAGTTACATTGGCAAGCAGGCGGTTTTGTATTGTATTATAAACGTTTAAAACAGGGTAGTTTTGAATTACCAATTTATGATCAGATTACTGCTAGCCTTGTTTTAGATTATTCACAATTAGTTTTGTTAATTGACGGAGTGTCTATTACTAATATCCAGCGTAGAAAAAGGTATAACAAAATGCAAAAACCTCTGTTGGTTTAGCAGTTGTTTATTATTTTGGTCATTGTTATGACCTATCAAGAGTTACTTGCCGGATATGAATCCCAAAAGAAGACAATAGCTTCTTTACAGGAACAGTTGGCTGGTCTCTATAAACTTATCAATGGTTTTAAATCAGAACGTTTTTTACAGGAAATATTCCTAGACCAATTATCCTTATTCTCGGAAGCTACTACAACTCTAGTAGAAGAGTCTAAGCAAGAAACCATTACTTATACTCGTGATAAGAAGAAACACCAAGGTCCTAATGCACTACCAGAACACCTTGTTGTATGGGAAGTAGTCCTTGAACCGGAAGAAAATACTTCAAGTCTTACCAAAATTGGCGAGGAAGTAACGGAAACTTTAGAATATACCCCAGCAAGTCTGGTAAAGAAAAGAACTTGAGGAAATAAAAATATCTTCTTCCAAAAGCGACTTTAACTTATCGAACCTTCAAAAATCCGTTGAAATCGAGGTGAATCTTTCTACTAACTTACATAAATTGTAGAGCTTAGGGAATCTGAAAACTAAAAAGGTCATCCAACATATGGTATTTCCAGACGGAATCTTATTTGATCACCGAAGTGACTGTTATCGAACTAATCGTGTGAATTTCATTTTCGGGATAATCCCTTCATTATCAGATCAAATGAAACAAAATAAAAACGGGACGAAAGCTCAATTAAGAGATTCGTCCCGTTTAGTACTGAAGGCGGGACTTGAACCCGCACGGCCTTACAGGCCATTGGATTTTAAGTCCAACGTGTCTACCAATTCCACCACTTCAGCTTGGTATATATTTTATCTCAGAGCGAAAGACGGGATTTGAACCCGCGACCCTCACCTTGGCAAGGTGATGCTCTACCCCTGAGCTACTTTCGCAGTATGTTTTAAGAACTTCGCAACTCGTTATTGCGGATGCAAATTTAAAACAATTCTATTAATACCAAAGTCTTTTTACAAAAAAGAATGATTTTTTTTACACCTGTGATGCTTTCTTCCTGGTTAACATGCGTTTAATCTCATTAAGCTTCATTAATGCTTCTACCGGAGTAAGCGTATCAATATCAATATCCAGAATTTCTTCCTTGATTTCTTCGAGTAATGGATCATCTAAATTAAAGAAACTTAGTTGCACCTTATCTTCTTCCTGCATCCCTTTAATCTTATCGGTAAGCTCTTCACTACTATGCGATTTCTCAAGCTTTTTAAGCATTTTATTTGCCCTATGTAATACTTGTTGAGGCATTCCTGCCATCTTTGCTACATGAATACCAAAACTATGTTCACTACCTCCAGGAACTAATTTACGTAAGAAAAGAACAGTATCTTTTAATTCTTTTATCGATACGTTATAGTTTTTAATACGACCAAAAGTCTCACACATTTCATTTAACTCGTGATAATGTGTTGCAAATAAAGTCTTTGGTTTTGCTGGATGCTCGTGTAAGAATTCACTAATTGCCCAGGCAATAGATATCCCATCATAAGTACTGGTTCCTCGACCAATCTCATCTAACAACACCAAACTACGATCAGATATATTATTCAAAATACTAGCAGTCTCATTCATCTCTACCATAAATGTAGATTCTCCCATAGAGATATTATCGCTTGCTCCTACTCTAGTAAATATTTTATCAACTACTCCTATTTTTGCTTCTTCTGCAGGAACAAAACATCCCATTTGCGCCAACAATACAATCAATGCTGTCTGTCTTAATATTGCAGATTTACCACTCATATTAGGGCCGGTAATCATAATAATCTGTTGATGCTCTCTATCCAATACAACATCATTAGCAATATACTGTTCCCCAGGAGGTAATTGCTTTTCGATCACAGGGTGTCGACCATTTTTAATTTCTAAATCATAAGAGTCATCGATTAAAGGTCGCACATATTGATTCTCTGTGGCTAACTGAGCAAAAGAACATAAACAATCTAGTTGGCCAATCAGAGTAGCATTTAGCTGTACTGGTTTGATATACTCATTCATCCAAAGAACAAGATCACCGAACAACTGTTGCTCTAGTGCTAATATTTTCTCCTCGGCTCCAAGAATTTTGGCTTCATATTCCTTGAGTTCTTCTGTAATATAACGTTCTGCATTTACCAGGGTTTGTTTACGAATCCAGGTATCAGGGACTTTATCTTTATGTGTATTTCGAACCTCGATATAATACCCAAACACATTATTCGAAGCTATTTTTAAAGATGTAATACCAGTAGCTTCCGTTTCTCGCTCCAGCATTTTGTCTAAATAATCTTTTCCAGAAAAAGCAATAGATCTCAACTCATCTAACTCTTCTAAATACCCATTCGCAATCGTATTTCCTTTCAATACATTTACCGGAGCTTCCTCATTTAGAGTTTCCTTAATCTTATTACGCAACAACTCACAATCGTTAAGAGTCTCTCCTATTACTCTTAATGCATCATTATCGCTATTTGATGCCTGTGATTTTATAGGCACAATAGCCTCCAAAGAGTTTTTAAGTTGAATAACCTCACGGGGGTTTACTTTTCCGGTAGCTACCTTAGAAATCAATCGTTCAATATCTCCTATCTGCTTAATCTGATGCTGAATTTTCTGATGCAATGTGTTATCATCCAAGAAAAACTGCACCACTTCATGACGCTTTTGAATGGCAGAAATATTCTTAAGTGGTAGGGCTAACCAACGTTTTAATGTACGACCACCCATTGGTGAGATCGTTTTATCTATAACATCAAGAAGAGTTACTGCATTTGCGGCATTGGCATGATATAGTTCAAGATTACGTATCGTAAAACGGTCCATCCAGATATACTGATCTTCTGCAATACGCTGGATTCCTGTAATATGTTTTAATTTATGATGTTGGGTTTCTCCAAGGTAATGAAGAATTACACCAGCAGCTATAACACCTTCCTGCAAATGATCTACCCCAAATCCTTTTAATGTCTTTGTCTCAAAATGTTTGTTTACAGTCTCATCTGCATAATCAGGTTTAAATACCCAATCTTCCATAAAGAATGTATGAAAGTCATGACCAAAATCTTGTTCAAAATCTTTCTTTTTTGGCTTGCTAATCAGAACTTCACTAGGACTAAAGTTTTGCATCAACTTATCCATATGAGCTACATCACCCTGAGCGGTAAGAAATTCTCCTGTAGAAACATCAAGAAATGCTACTCCCAATTCTTTCTTCCCATAGTGCAATGCACATAAAAAATTATTGGTTTTGCTCTGTAACACCTCATCATTAAGTGCAACTCCAGGAGTTACAAGTTCTGTTACACCTCGCTTAACAATAGTTTTGGTCTGCTTAGGATCTTCTAACTGATCACAGATAGCAACTCGCTCACCAGCTTTAACCAATTTTGGTAAATACGTGTTTAAAGAATGATGCGGAAATCCGGCCAATGCTGTTTCCTGCTCACTACCATTACCTCTTTTGGTTAAAACAATATTCAAAATAGCCGCAGCTTTGATTGCATCTGCCCCAAAAGTTTCATAAAAATCACCTACTCTAAACAATAATAATGCATCAGGATACTTAGCCTTAATCGCATTGTATTGTTTCATTAATGGAGTTACCTTTTTACCGTTTTTTGCTGCCAATGAAGTATAATTTTATGAATCATGCTAAAGTAGCTATTCTTCCATCTTTTTTAAAATATACACTTTAGGAGTTATTCAATTTTATTCACAATTCTACAATAGAGTAGTTCATTTTTAGAGGTTAGTATGTAGAACAGAATTGTCACCCCTGTGTAGACTGAGATCCATCTTAATCAAAATTGGTTCTAATCTAAAATTACATTGAAATTATATAAACGTTTATAAGCTTGATTTTCAACACTCATCCAATCTAAATCTTCCTCTAGAGGAAGAACTTTTAATTCTTTCCCTATCTGAGAAAGGCTGGGAATGGGATAATTGTAAAGGAATCAGCACTATTTAGGACTAAAGTCTTAAAATTTTATCTCCAATTTGGATTCCGGTCTACGCCGGAATGACAATAAATGATACTTTTGCACTAATGGAAATGAACAGAAAACTCAAAAATAGCGAACTCGATCGCAAGACCGTAGAAGAATTTAAAGGATCAAAAAAAACTCCTCTAATTATCATTCTGGATAATATTCGAAGTTTAAATAATATCGGATCGGTATTCAGAACTGCTGATGCATTTTTAATTGAAAAAATATACCTCTGTGGCATAACCGCTACTCCTCCTCATAAAGACATCCAAAAAACTGCATTAGGAGCAACCGACACCGTTGATTGGGAACACCAAAAAGACACATTACAACTAGTACAGGATCTTAAGTCTCAACACATAAAAATCCTATCTATCGAGCAAGCAGAAAATGCAATTATGCTAAACGATTTTACTCCAGAGTCTAACCAAAAATATGCAATCATCTTTGGTAATGAAGTTAAAGGCGTTCAGCAGCAAGTTGTTTCTGAAAGTGATACTGTTATTGAAATCCCTCAATACGGTAGTAAACATTCTCTTAATATTTCGGTTAGCGCAGGAGTCATAATCTGGGATCTGTTTAATAAGTTGTAGAAAATCCTGAAACAAAACAACTATATCTATCACTCCTTTTCAAGAACAAAATCCCATTTCTATATTATCATATTTTTAACATAAATTATAATTTCATAAGGGTTATTTGGTTTTTTTACGTCTTTATTAATAAGAACTGTTAAAAAAAAGTAACAAATAACCAAACTCAACCTTATGGAATTAAGAAAACAGATAGTTGTTTTTCTCTCACTCGTGATGTTAACAACAGTACAATTCGGATTCGCTCAAGAATCAGAATGCGGAGCAACTCCTCCAAAAAATTACAAAAACTTTATGCTTAAGCGACTTAAATCTATTACCGATAACGGCAGTAAGGCTTTAGCAACTCCCGTATCACTACCTATACAGCATCATGTTTCGCGTAATTCTAGTGGCGGTTCTCCGGCAGTGTCTAGCGCACAGATTCAAAATGTAATGGACGAGTTAAATGCAACATATGCTCCTATGAATATTTCGTTTCATGAATATGCGCCTACAAAATTTATAGATAACAGCAGTTGGAATCCTTCCTTCAACAAAAGTAATGATAGCCAACTAGTGCAATATGAAGTAGCAGAAGCTATTAATATTTTTTACTTTTCTAAAGTAACTTCAGGAAGTTCTTCTATCTGTGGATTTGCCAAATTTCCTGGTACCGGAAATCGAGCAATATTAGCTACTTCTTGCTCACAAAACGGCTCTACTTCTTCTCATGAATTGGGGCATTATTTTTCGGTTCTACATACTCATTCCACATCTAGCGGAAGAGAGCTTGTAAAACGAACAAATTGTTCTTCTGCAGGAGATTTTTTCTGTGATACCCCTGCGGATCCAAGACTTAGTAGTCTTGTTAACTCAAGTTGTAATTATACCGGAACAGCAACAGACGCTAATGGAGATCAATACCAGCCTGATGTAAATAATGTGATGTCTTACACTCGCAAAAGTTGTCGTACTGGAGGTTTCTCTACACAACAACAAGATGCAATTGTAGCATCATTAGAATCAGACAGAGCCTATCTAATCAACTCAACCAACCCTCCAGCATGTACTACTATTAACAACTTCCCGTACAGCGAAAGTTTTGAATCCGGATTAGGAGATTGGACCAATGCTACAGGAGATGATATTGAGTGGACAAGAGACTCTAACGGGACTCCTTCAACAGGAACAGGGCCTTCAACAGCTCAAAACGGTTCTTTCTATCTTTATACAGAAGCATCTACAAATGTAACTCCGCCTGGAAGCCCAAACAAAACAGCAATATTAAACAGCCCATGTATCGATTTAAGCCAAGCCAGTGATATGTCTCTAGAATTCGGATACCACATGTTAGGGAGCGATATAGGAACTATAGAAGTTTTGGTAAGTACCAATGACGGAACATCTTATACCTCTATATGGTCAAAAAACGGAGCAAAAGGAGACACCTGGAATCAAGCAAGCATTAGCCTTTCGGGATATTCTGGTGTGATCAGATTACAATTTAAAGGAACAACTGGAGCTAGTTGGAAAAGTGACATGGCAATTGACAACATCAAAATCAAGACATCCACAACTAATCCCTCTTCTTGTAATGGGATTACTAGTTTTCCTTATAATGAAAGTTTTGAATCAGGAGTAGGTGAATGGACACAAGAAACCAGTGATAATATAAACTGGACAGTTGACAGCAATGGTACACCATCCTCTAGTACAGGACCTTCTTCTGCAACTAACGGTAGTAATTACATCTTTACTGAAGCTTCTGGTAACGGAAATGGATTCCCTAATAAAATAGCTTTATTAACAAGCCCTTGTATCGATTTAACCAATGAATCAAATGCACAACTTAGTTTTGATTATCACATGTATGGGTCAAATATGGGCACTTTAGAGGTACGTGTATCCACCAATGATGGTGCAAACTGGACTACTGCCTGGAGCAAAAATGGAAACCAAGGGAATAGTTGGAGTTCTCAAACCGTAAGCTTATCTGCTTATAGTGGGTCTACAGTAAAATTGCAACTCAAAGGAACTACGGGATCTAGTTACAGAAGTGATATGGCTATAGATAATTTAAAAATTACTTCTGGTTCTGCCGATAGTGACCTCGCTGATAACAATACCTATACAGTAAATCGAAAGATAAGTATCTACCCCAATCCTATCACTTCGGGCTCTTTATCGATTCAATACCCCGGATTTTCTAAAAGTGAAGGAGCATCACAAATCACTATCACTGATTTTCTAGGAAAAACAATTGACGTGGTCGATTCTAACAATGAAACCACTTCCTATGATGTTAGTAATCTAAGTAACGGTGTCTACTTTATAATCATAAAAAACAGAGAAGGACAGGCAACCCAAAAGTTTATCAAAAGATAAGATTTGTTTATTTTTGTTGAATATACCCCAACTGCCCGAGAATTTGTTTTCGGGCAGTTTTTATTACCCAAAATATCATCTGGAATTTGTTTTGTAAGTTTAAGGAGCTATTAAACACATAATCATATCTAATCATGAAAAAAATTTCAACTTTTGTTGCTATTACACTGCTTCTATTTTCATGCAAACAAGAAAATATGAAAAAAGATACTTCTACAGAAGATCAATCAACCGCTACAGAGGATCAACTTATTGCTAAAGCAAAAGAGATTCATAACAACGTCATTACCCTCGACACCCATTGTGATATCAACGTAAAAAACTTTACGGATTCTATTAACTACACCCAGGATCTTAACTCGCAAATCACTTTACCAAAAATGAAAAAGGGAGGATTAGATGTTGCCTGGTTTATTGTTTATACCGGACAGGATTCACTAACCACTACTGGCTATGAAAAAGCACATGAAATAGCCATGTCAAAATTTAAAGCTATCCATAAATTAGCAGAAGAAATTGCACCAGATCAAATTGAATTGGCCTTAACATCAGATGATGTTCGTCGTATCCACAAAAAAGGAAAGAAAGTAGCTATGATTGGTATCGAAAATGGATATCCCGTAGGAACCGATATCAGCAACGTAAAGAAATTTCATGATCTTGGCGCCAGATATATGTCGCTTTCTCATAATGGACATAGCCAACTTTGTGATTCTAATACTGGTGAAGCAGATGACATTTGGCTACATAATGGCTTAAGTGATCTGGGGAAAGAAGTGATTACAGAAATGAACAAAATAGGGATCATGATTGATGTTTCCCACCCTTCTAAAGAATCTATGCGACAAATGATCAAACTCACCAAAGCTCCGATCATTGCTTCTCACTCTTCTGCAAGAGCATTATGTGATCATAGTAGAAATCTAGATGATGAACAATTGCAATGGTTAAAAGAAAATGGAGGTGTCATTCAAACCGTAGCTTTTACCTCATACCTGAATACAGAAAAGTTTGAAAAACGAAATGAGAAAGAAGTAGAAATAGCCAAGCAGATTGCTGATTCTATGGGAGCGACTTGGATAGAACGAAAAGAAGTAGCCAAACTAAGTGCCGAAGAAAAAGAAAAGTACTATGATTTTTATATGAAAATGCTAACGATTCAAAGAGAAAAAGTAAAAAAAATAGATAATCTTCCTCCTGCTGTAGATCTCATGGATTTTGTGAATCACATTGATTATATGGTTAACAAAATTGGTATTGATCATGTAGGGATTAGTTCTGATTTTGATGGAGGCGGTGGTATTGAAGGTTGGAGTAATGCTTCTGAAACTTTTAACGTAACTCTAGAACTGGTAAAACGGGGATATACAGAAGAACAAATCGAAAAGTTATGGAGCGGAAACCTACTACGTGTTCTTGATGAAGTGCAAAAAGTAGCAAAAGAGCTAAATCAAGCAGGATAATATTATTTTGAGATCTCTTCGATAATCGAAATATAATCAGATCGGTTTGCTATAAAATCCCGTTCAGATACATCGATTACTCTTATATTAAATTGTGGTTGTGATTTTATGAATTGCAAATATCCCTTATTGATCTTATCCAAATATTCTGCAGGGATTTTTTGCTCATAGTCTCTACCTCTTTTTTTAATATTTTTTAAAAGACGCTCTGTATCTTGATACAAATACACATACAGTCCGGGTTTAGTCAAATTTCTATACATCAAGTCAAATACTTTTTTGTACAGCATAAACTCTTCTGATTGTAAAGTAACCTTAGCAAAAATTAATGATTTAAATACATCATAATCACTCACTACAAAATCTTTAAACAAATCAAATTGAGCAATATCATCCTGCAAACGTTGATAACGATCTGCAAGAAAAGACATCTCGAGAGGAAAAGCATAACGCTCCATATCCTCATAAAATTTTGGTAAAAAAGGATTATCTGCAAAACGTTCCAGAATAAGTTTTGCATTAAACTCTTGAGCTATCAATTGTGCCAAACTTGTTTTACCAGCCCCAATATTCCCTTCGACAGTTAAGAATTGAAAGCGAGACAAGGCATACTTTTCTTTTGGATTAATTATTTTCTCACCAACCAAAGTCACTTTTGAATCATCAGAAGTATTGTCTAATAATTGCTTTACGGTTTGCTTTAATTTTGAATGCACCACACCTCCTGCAATCTCTGCAAGTGGTTCTAACACAAATTTTCGATCCTGCATTGCTGGGTGTGGAATTATCAATTCTTTGGTTTCTATATTTCCTTCCGAAGAGAAAATAATATCTAGGTCAATCGTTCTTGCCTCATACCCTTTTCCACCTGTTCTATTTCTACCCAGAGAATTTTCGATTCCTAACAAAATCGTCAACACTTCAGTTTCAGAAAGAAAAGTACGTGTTGTAATACAAGCATTATAAAAATCATCACTATTAAATCCCCAGGCCGGAGTTTGATATACTCTAGAAATTGAAACTACATCTCCTATTGTTTCATATATTTCATTAACAGCATTCTGTAGAAAATCCATGCGATTTCCTATATTACTTCCTAATGAAATATGTAACAAACGGGATGTTTTCAATATTAGTTTTTTTATATTCTGACCAGAACTCCTTATTTTTAGGGCAAATTAAACAAAACAAAATCACTTCGCCTTATTTTTGTGCGAACTATTGTTAACTATTCTTTTATTTTGACAGAAACTCCTCTGAATTTAAAAAACAAACGTGTAGCCTATCGAATATACCTGATACTTGGTGCGCTTTTCATTTCATCATTAGTAGTATCTAATCTTATTTTTCAAAAATTCTTTTATTGGGATTTTTTTGGAGTATATACTTTTGAAATTTCTGTAGGGATTCTACCATACCCTATTACTTTTTTGATCACAGATATTATTAGTGAAGTATTTGGTAAGAAGAAAGCCAATCAAATTGTTACTGCTGGTATTTTTGCATCTTTTTTTTCATTACTCATTGTATATGCTTCATCTTCGGTTCCTGCTACAGCCTGGTCTCCTATAAATGATGAAATATTTAATCAGGTTTTTGGTGCTACAGTAATTGCTGTATTTGCATCAATGATGGCTTATCTCTTTGCGCAATATATCGATATCCAGATTTTTCATTTTTGGAAACGTGTCACTAAAGGAAAACACCTGTGGTTGCGAAATAATTTTTCTACTTTTTCCTCTCAGTTTGTAGACACACTAACAGTTCTTTTATTACTATGCTCTACTGGCATCATAGAATGGGATCGTTTTGGAATATTATTACTTAATGGCTTTTTGTTTAAAATATTGGTCGCCGCACTAGACACCCCAATTTTATACCTGTGCGTCTATGTTATAAGAAAACGATTTAAGCTAAAACAGGGTGGTGAATTAGCTCTGGAAATTTAAAATCTAACAAATAGTTAACTTAAAAAAAGTAAGATCGTATCTTTGTAAATCGTTACTTTATCTCAAAGTTATTTTTATCATGAAAAAAGTCCTCAAAATTCTTGGTATTTTTTTACTACTCCTTATTATAGGTATCATCTCAATTCCTTTTTTATTTAAAGGAACTATCCAGGATAAGGTACGCTATCTGGTGAATGAGCATGTGCATGCAAAAGTAGACTTTGCAAATTTGGATATCAGTCTCATCAGGAGTTTCCCTCAGGCATCTGTGGTTATCGATGAACTTTCAATTATCAATTACGCCCCTTTTGAGGGAGATACTCTTGCATATTCTAAAAAAATCGCTCTGGATATGTCTATCAAAGAGTTATTTAAAAACGCTTCAGAACCTATTAGTGTTCAAAAAATAGTAATTGATGAAGCCAATATTGCAATCAAAACAGATTCATTAGGAAATTCTAATGTTGATATCGTTAGAAAACAGGAAGATGTTGCAGAAACTCAACCGGAAGAAGAAAGTGGTGCTTTCACCTTTGCTTTGGATCATTATGAAATAAATGACAGTAAAATTCTATTTAGAGATGATGTGAGTAAAACTCTATTGGCTATGACTGATCTTAATCATAGTGGTGATGGATCGATCTCTGGAGAGAAAATAATCTTAGATACAAAAACAAATACAGAAGCCTCATTAAATCTCGATGGCACTAAGTATCTGAACAAAAACAAATTACAACTTGATGCTCAAATAGAATTAGATCTTGAGAATCAGCGTTATTCTTTTAAAGAAAACAAAGCTCAGATTAACCGATTGCCTCTTGAGTTTGCTGGATATGTTCAGTTATTCGAAAAATATACCGATGTAGATCTTAGTTTTAAGACTCCTTCATCTGATTTTAAGAATTTCCTTGCTGTTATTCCTGAAACTTATGTCAAAAACCTGGATGGAGTACAAACCAGCGGAGACTTTTCTATTAATGGAATTATTAAAGGGAAATCTGATGATACTTATATCCCAAAAATGGATATCAAGATCGCTTCGAGTAATGCTTCTTTTAAATACCCTGATTTACCTAAAGGTGTTAAAAATATAAATATCGACACTCAGATCAAGAATGAAACCGGATTGGTTGATGATACCTATATAAATATTGACAACCTAACTTTTAAAATAGATCAGGATTCTTTTGCTGCCAAAGGTAGTCTGCGAAATCTAACTAAAAACATGATTGTAGACATGATGCTAAAAGGCACATTAAACCTAGCTAATCTAAATCAGGCATACCCCCTACAACTGGAAGAAAAGTTAAATGGGATTGTTAATGCAGATGTCAAAACCAGTTTTGATATGCAATCTTTAGAAAAAGAACAATATCAAAATATAAAGAGCTCGGGTACTGCCAGTATTTCTCAATTTACATATGCTTCTGATGACACACCTAATGAAATAAAAATTGAAAATGCTAATGTAAGCTTTACCCCAGAAACCATTTCATTAGACAAAATGCAGGCAACTACAGGTAGATCAGATCTTTCTGCTACAGGTACTATTCAAAACCTTATGGGATTCTTATTTGCAAAGCAAGATCTAAAAGGGAATTTTGATGTAAACTCTAATGTGTTTGCTGTAGATGATTTTATGATGAGTGAACAAGAGTCCGAAGAAGAGGTCGCAAGCACAACAGAAGATGAAACTATGAGAATCCCTTCTTTTCTGGATGCTACATTAAATTTTGATACCAAAAAAGTTTTCTACGATAACTTAGAGTTACAGAACACAAAAGGAACAGTAAAAATAAAAGATGAAACTGCCTACTTAGAAAACGTAACTTCTAATATTTTTGATGGAGGGATGGCTCTTAATGGTAACGTATCTACTAAATCTAAAGTTCCAACTTTTGATATGGCTCTGGATTTAAGTAAAATTGATATCGTAAAATCTTTTAACAATTTAGAATTAATAAAAGGCTTAGCCCCGATAGCAAAAGCGCTTACTGGTAACCTGACTACTAAAATTAATTTGAATGGTAATCTCAATGAAAATCTCATTCCCGTTTTAACCTCATTAAAAGGTAAAGCACTTGCCGAAATTCTTAATGCACAGGTCTCTACAACTAAGACTCCGTTTTTATCTACCTTAGATAACCAGCTTAATTTTGTAGAAATAGATCAATTGAATCTAAAAAACATTAAAACACATCTGAGTTTTGATGATGGAAAAATTAATGTAAAACCATTTGAGTTTGATGTCCAGGGGATAAAGGTTACTGCTGGTGGGGATCATAGTTTTGAACAAAACATGAATTATAATATCAAACTAGATGTGCCTGCCAAATATCTAGGTAGTGAGGTTGGAAATTTAATCTCACAACTTGATCAAAAAGAAGCCAACACTATGACTGTTGGACTACCAATTGGACTCACTGGTAATTTTAAAAATCCAAAGATTAACTTAGATACAGATCTAGCCATAAAACAACTCACACAGCAAATAGTAAACAAACAGAAAGAAAAAGTAAAAGGAGAACTTATCGGCAAGGGTCAAGAAGTATTAACAGATCTATTAGGAAATTCTAAAAAACAAACTGATTCTCCTAAAACGAATTCAAACAACACCGAAGAAACACTAAAAAACACTGCAAAAAATATTTTAGGAGGTTTTTTAGGTAAGAAAAAGAAAAAAGATTCTACAAAAACAAAGAATTAACAGCACGTAGAAAAGAATTTCAATGAACACTTGCTTAGCATAGAACTTCTCGATTTATATCATAAATCCTAAAGTTATTAACATCTTTTTTTAATAAACTCCTAGCTATAGGAGCAATACGCCTATTAAAGATACGTTAACAATTTAGTAATCTTATACCTACAATATAAGTATACATATAATTATAATTTTACTGCAAAACTAAATCCCCCTAGCTATGAAATTGAAGAATACCCCTACAATTCTTTTCTGTTTCCTTTCTTTTTTAGCATTCTCACAAAAAGAAATTGATAACAATCAAATGAACTGGATTAAAGGATGGACAAATTTTGACCCTAATCAAAGTGAATATCCAGAACCCGAAGAAGTGCTTCCTAACATTATTGATGGCAACTCTTATTTAAGAAATGATGTAACCTACTTAATGTCAGGAAATGTTTACGTAATTAACAATGCAACTTTAACTATAGAAGAAGGAACCATAATCAGATGTGATGCCAAAAATGCCACAAGCCTGGTAATAACCAAAGGTTCTAAATTAATTGCAAGAGGCTCTAAAGGGCTTCCAATTGTATTTACATCAAATAAAGCTCAAAAGTCTAGAAAATCTGGAGATTGGGGAGGTATTATAATTGCCGGATCAGGCACAATTAATTCTCCTGCTGTATCCAAAACTATAGAAGGAAATTTTCTGCCTCAATATTCATCATATGGTGGAACACAGGAAAACGAATTAACAACTATGATGTCTTATGTTCGAATCGAATATGCCGGTAAAAAAATTAATCAATCCAAAGAACTAAATGGATTGTCTCTTTATGCCCTAGGAAGTAATTCGATCATAAACAACATTATGATTAGTTACTCGGCAGATGATTCTTTCGAATGTTTTGGAGGTAGTGTGAATATGTCTAACCTAATCTCTTACAAGGCAAAAGATGATGATTATGATTTTACATTAGGATATAATGGAGAATTAGACAACATTCTTGCAATTAGACACCCTTATATTAGTGACATCAGTGGTTCTTATGCTATCGAAGCAGATGGATACGACAAAAAAGAGGGTTTTATTGATATAGAAACATTATCAAACATACATATTAAAAATGCAGTTTTAATAAACCTATCTGACCAAAGTAATTACAAGCATACTAAGGCTGCAATTTCGTCTAAGAATTTAGCTAAACTTAACCTCACTGACATACGTATATCTGGTTTTGCTAATGTTGTAAAATTTGATAAAACATACAAATCTTATTTAGATCTTCAAAAACATTTCTTATTAGAAAATAGCGTTTTTAATGTGCACAGTAAATCAGTACTGACGCAACATAACTCTGCTATAAATACTGATCAATTACTAAAGTATAACATGTATACAAATCATTTCAAAAGTGCTGCTGATCTATTTACTGATCCTTTTGATGAAAAAAAACCAATATTTACACTAAAGGATTCGGAAAATTATACAGTAATGCAGTAAATTTGAATCTACGCACACAAAATCATCACAATAATGAAATTATTTAGTACCGTTTTCTTTTTATTTTTTATCATAAACCTTAATTATGCTCAAACAAGAAAAAATGTTTTTTTTGAACAGAAGACACTAACCGAAAAATTCCACACTATAGATGAATTAGAGGAGTTAAAAAAAGGGGAACTTGTTAAATTGTATACAGATCGTATTAATGAGATAATAACTGTCCTACCCTATTTAGCTCTAACCAATGAAGCAGGCATCAAATTGTCTGATATTGGGATTAAAGAAAATTCTGACCATTTAAAGTCTCTTAACAAACATCATTCGACGACGACTGAAATGATTGAAAGTAATAAAGATTTAATTTCAGAATTTATTCCTTATGCCGATACAGAAAAGATTATTTGGGGTATTTTATATTTTGAAGAAGTAATTAAAAAAATTAGAATAGGTGCTAATGGAAATTTTTAACCAAATATAGTAGTACATACTTCTATTCATATATTCAAATCAGCTTATTAGTAATTAGTTAAGCTGATTTTTTTAAAAATGATTTTCAAAGCACTTTTTTACTTACAAACTATATTCATTACATACAATATATCGTCTTTTTTTGTTCTTAAAATGAGATATTAAACAGAAAAAAACTATAAAAAACCCCTTAAAACAAGGGGAAAAAACCCCTTTTTTAACAAAAAACAGATTCACCAAACAAAATTGTTTAATATTTATACAAATCTGATAAACATTCGTTAATTTTTTGACTATCAACTAGTTAAAAAATTAACTCTGTAGGAATTTTACTCATAATATTATACTAAATTAAGTTAAAATAACGACTAACATACAAAGTTTACGGTAAACACGTAACCTTTTTTGTTAAAACTCTTCTATCTTAGTACTCCCAAAATCTGGAGAAAGAAATTTCTTCCAATAAAAAGTTTAACCCCAAAATAAACTATTATGAAAAAAAGATGTTTTCTATTAACAGCTTTTATCCTACTACCAACTTTTAATTTAGTTATTGCACAAGATTTTAATGAAAATAACGATAGATGGACAAAAGGGTGGACAAATTTTACACCTAATAAAACTGACTATCCAGAAGCTGAAGAAAAATTACCTAATATTATAATGGATCACACTTATTTAAGAAACGATATTGTTTACTCAATGTCTGGTGATGTATATGTAACGAATGGTGCATCTTTAACGATTCAAGAAGGGACAATTATACGATGTGATCATGAAAACCCTGCAAACCTTATTATTTCTAAAGGTTCAAAATTGATTGCCGCAGGATCCAAAGCTTACCCCATCGTTTTTACTTCCAGTAAAGCTCCTAAATCTCGAAACAGTGGTGATTGGGGAGGTATAATTATTGCTGGATCAGGAAAAGTGAATACTGTTTCAGGTAATGGTATTATTAAAGGAGATTTCAATCCTCAGTATTCTGTTTATGGTGGAAATGATACTAATGAGGAAACAACAATACTAAGATTTGTAAGAATCGAATTCTCTGGAAATAATGGATCTAACGGATTGTCTTTATATGGATTAGGAACTTCTTCAATCGTAAAAGACATTATGGTAAGTTATTCTGGTCAAGATTCTTACAATATTCGCGGAGGAAAAAATAATATTCAAAATATAGTTTCTCTAAAAGCTCAAGATGATGACTACCAAATTTCTGAAGGTTTTAAAGGAACGATTAAGAATGTTCTTGCTATAAGACACCCATACATTAACAGCCCCCAGGGATCGTATGCTATCGAAATAGATGGATACAATAAAGAACTTGGATACATTAAACCTGATGCCATAACAGATGTTACTATTGCTAATGCAACCCTTGTTAACCTGTCTGACAAAACCAATTACCAGCATACAACTGCGGCTATTTCTTCATCTAATTCGGCAATAACATATATACATAATTCTAAAATATCAGGTTTCTCTGATGTAGTTAAATTTGATAAATCATATACATCTTTAGCAGTTATACAAAAGGCATTTATGATGGATAATAGTTTTTTCAACATCCATGGTAAAGGCATCACCACAAGTAACACGACAATTAATGGAGCTGTAGATATTCTAAAGTACAATAGATTTACAGAAAGCTTTGTTGGTGTAAATGATTTGTTTAGTGATCCAAAAAGCTCTATTGTTCCTAAATTTCAATTAAAAAAATCATTAAATAATTATATGGTGATGCAATAATAAAACAGTTTGCTCTGGTTTTACGATACAAAATCAATCCAAATCAAATGTATATTACAAACACTATGTCGAAAATATTAATAAGCTTAATCTTCTTTCTCGCAACAAGTACAATTCTTGCACAACATGCAAATGAAGCTATATTCTTCACGCAAAGAAGTCAAACTAACAAATTTCACACTATTAGTGATCTGCAGGCCTTAAAGAAAGGCCAACTTGTAAAGTTATATCAAGATCGGGTCGAGGAAATCATAACTATACTTCCATTTCTATCACTTACCAATGAACCTGGTGTAAGATTAAGTGATATTGGTATTAAAGAAGATTCACGACATCTAAAAATTCTTAGAAATAATAACGAGTCTACACAAAAAAAGTTAGAAGTCACCAAAGAAACTATTGAAGAATTAGTTCCGTATGCAGATACCGAAAAAATTATCTGGACAATCCTGTACTATGAAGAAGTCATTAAAAAAATGAGAATAGGGATTAATGGAAACTTTTAACAACTAAATTAGTAATGTGTTTAAATTATCATATTTACTTAGGGTTAGAAGCGGCAGTTGCCGCTTCTATTTTTTTTATTTAATTGTAAGATTATCTGACTTACAACTACTAAGAATTTATGACATTACCTATGTTATATCTCATATTAGGAGCTATTACAGCCATTATAGGTGCACTTCCTTTGGGAGCGGTCAACCTAGCTGTTATTCATACCTCTGCAAAAGAAAATATTAAAAACGCATCCTACATAGCACTAGCCGCAGGGATTGGTGAAGTTTTATTAGCTCTTTTTGCACTGCATTGTAGTATGGAATTATCTGATTTTTTTCAAGAAAATCAGTGGATTCAAATTGCGTTCATTACGCTCTTCTTCTTAATTGGGATATATTTTTTACTTTTTAAGAATAAAACAAACACCAAACGTACATCCAATAAATTAAGACTATCTAACTCTAAATTTCTCACTGGATTTTCTTTAGCAATATTGAACCCTCCAGTGATAATTTACTGGGTTTTAGCCATTTCTTTGGTAAATAAATATGTTTTTGAACTCACAGCTCAAGATCCACTCACCTCTCTTTTTCTTTTCTTTCTTGGAGTTTATTTAGGAAAAATAGGAACATTATATTTTTATGGTCGATGGGGAAATAAAATTGCACAACAACCAGGAGATTCTAAAGCAAAACTATCTAAAATTGTTGGAATAGTCCTGGTGGTTATTTCTATTTTTCAAGGTATCAATTTTTTTATCCAGTAAGGAAATCACCTACATCAAAATACTATTTTTTAAACCATTTATACAAGTAATTATCTTTCATCTCTTTCTATATTTGCCAACAATTCTGATAAAATTATAGTACTGTGAATATTGACGATTTCAATTCTAAATTAAGCTTGCCAAAAGAAGAGATGCAACGCTATGGGTATAAAATTATAGATCATATTGTAGATCATTTTGAGACTCAGAACTCAAAAAAACCTGTAACTATTGCTTCAAGAGAGGAAATGGATGCTTTATTAACAGAAGATCTTCCTGATAACCCAACTCCCGCAAATGAAGTTCTGGATTTTGTAATGGATCAAGTCATTCCAAACAGTACTATTGTATCTCATCCAAAATCATATTCTTTTGTACCTGGACCAAGCAACTACATAAGTGCTATGGCCGATACTATTGCAACAGGTTTTAATATATTTTCTGGAGGTTGGGCTGCGTCTCCGGCAGCAGCAGAATTAGAAATTGTAACTATGAACTGGTTGCTTAAGATTTTTGGATTTCCCACAAAAATGGGTGGAGGAATATTTACAAGTGGTGGTTCGATGGCAAATCTTACTGCTTTGGTAACAGCCAGAAGGGTAAAATGCGGAGAGGATTTTTCTAAAGCTATCATTTACCTATCAGATCAAGCTCATTCTTCAAATATAAAAGCAATCAAAGTAATTGGTTTTAAAAAAGAGCAAATAAGACTTATTCCTACGGATTTAGAATTTAAAGTTTCTTTAAACAAATTAAAAAATGTAATTGCCAAAGATCGTCTTGAAGGGTTTCAGCCATTTTGCATCATTGCATCTGCAGGGACTACTAATACAGGAACTGTAGATCCTATGGATGAAATTGCAAATATCTGCCAGGAAGAAAATTTATGGATGCATGTTGATGGTGCCTATGGAGGGGCAGCAATTTTAGCTAATAAAGGAAAAAAACTCTTAAAAGGTATTGAACGAGCAGATTCGCTAACTGTAGATCCGCACAAGTGGTTTTTTCAGCCTTATGAAATAGGCTGTTTATTAGTTAAAGATCATAATTGGTTAAGTGGTACATTTAGTGAAAAACCAGAATACCTTAGAGATATAGAGGGTAATGAATCTGAAATAAATTTTTATGACCATGGTATTCAATTAACCCGACGTTTTCGTGCTTTAAAATTTTATATGTCATTAAAAACATTTGGGCTTGATTCCTTTAGAAAAGCTATACAATACAATATAGATCTTGCTGAACAAACTGAAGATATCTTACGAAAAAGCACATATTGGGAAATTACATCACCGGCCACATTAGCCATAATTAACTTTAGATATAACCCTATAGGCCATCAGTTTTCTGAAGAAGAATTAGATCGCATCAATCAGAATATTTCTAAAAAAATAGTAGATTCTAGAGAGGCAATACTAGTAACTACCGTTTTAAATGGTCAGGTTGTACTTAGGATGTGCCTTATAAACCCAAGAACAACCATTGATGATATCAAAAGCACGTTACAACAATGTGAAATGTACGGAAAAGAAGAATTGATTATAATTGCAAAAAAAGCATGCTAGGCTATTGTTAAATTAACCACATATCCTTCATTATTTCTCACATTAAAGACTGTATTATCTTCAAAAATAAGATATTGCCCCTTAATTCCTTTTAGCACACCAGAATATTCTGGTGTTTTTGTGAGGTTAAGGCTCTTTAATGCATTAGGATACTGAAGCACAGGGAAATGAAGTTGAGTTTCTTTTCCATTTTCAATAAAATATTCTTTTACCTCATCAGGTATAAAATCTTTTAGTTTGTTTTTAAAAGAGATCAGGTCTTCATCAATTATTTCATTTTTAAGCATCGTACGCCAATTTGTTTTATCAGCAACCTTTTCTTTTAAAGCCACTTCGGTAATACCTGCCAAATACCGATTAGGGACTTCAACAATTTCTATAGCCTCATGAGCTCCTTGATCTATCCATCTTGTAGGCACTTGAGATTTTCTGGTTACCCCCACTTTAACATTACTAGAATTAGCTAAATACACTACATGTGGCTGAAGTTGTGCTCTTTTCTCAAACTCTAAATCTCTATCCTCAATACCTAAATGCGCAGTACTTAGTTCTGGACGCATTACCCAATCTCCAACTTGAGGCTGATTGTAAAAGTCATCATAACAATACCCTTGTCTAAATATTTTTTTATTTTCACCACAAGCAAGGCACTGATATCTTACAAATTCTATTCGTATTTTTTTATCCAATAACTGATTCATATGAATAAAATCAGATTCGAAAACCAAATAATATTGAATAGGATCATTAATTTCTGTTTGCATTTTTGTTAGTACCCCTTGATATTGCATAAAATTTTGTTATATAATAATCTAATAAGAAGAATGTGATTATTTTTATTATTTTAGTTTCTAATTGACAACAACAAAAATAACGTATCCCAATTTTATATCAGAATTGATATACTTTATTTCTGCCTAAATATACATTAAAAAATGCCAATCCCATTAGTTAATTCTATAGCCAGCTGGTTCTTAAAAAAACGCTTTCATCAAATGGAGCTTTTTCTTAAGTACCCCAATGAAGTTCAGCTTGAATTGCTTCATGGGCTATTAGAAACAGCTAAGAATACAGAATTTGGAAAAACCTATGATTTTGCAACCATAAGTAATTATGAGACTTTTAAAGAACGTGTACCTATAAGATCTTATGAGGATTATGAATCTATAATAGAAAGAAGTCGTTTAGGAGAACACAATATTTTTTGGCCTACTCCTATCAAGTGGTTTGCAAAATCTAGCGGTACTACTAGTTCAAAAAGTAAATTTATCCCTGTTAGTGAAGAATCATTAGAAGATTGTCATTTTGCTGCTGGTAAAGACCTCTTGTGCATGTATCTTAATAATAATGAGGAATCAAAACTCTTTACAGGAAAAAGCCTTAGATTGGGAGGTAGCAAAGAATTGTATAAAGAAAACGGGACTTCTTTTGGAGATTTATCTGCAATAATTATAGATAACATGCCTTTTTGGGCCGAGTTTAGTTCTACTCCCAGTAACGAAGTGTCATTGATGAGCGATTGGGAGTATAAAATGAAGGCTATTGTTAATGAGACCATTCAGGAAAATGTAACTAGTTTAGCAGGTGTTCCTTCCTGGATGCTGGTTTTACTTAATCAAGTACTGGAAATTACGGGAAATGAGAATATCTTCGAAATCTGGAATAACCTCGAAGTGTATTTTCATGGCGGAGTGAGCTTTGAGCCTTACAAAGATCAATACAGCAAAATTTTACCTAGAAACTCTTTTAAATATTATGAAATATATAATGCTTCTGAAGGTTTCTTTGCTATCCAAGATCATAATAATTCTTCTGAGTTATTATTAATGTTAGATTATGGAATATTTTATGAATTCATACCAATGGACACTTATGGCAACAAAACTGAAAAGGTAATCCCACTAAGCGAAGTAGAAGTTGGAAAAAATTATGCTATTATCATTACTACCAATGCTGGATTATGGCGCTACAAAATTGGAGACACCATTCGCTTTACCTCTATAGAACCATATAGAATTAAAGTATCAGGAAGAACCAAACATCATATTAATGTCTTTGGAGAAGAGCTTATTATTGAAAATGCAGAGGAAGCTCTTAGAAAGACAACCAAAATCACTAATAGCGAGATTGTAGACTACACCGTAGCTCCAATTTTTATGAAAGGAAGAAAAAAAGGTGCGCATGAATGGATCATTGAATTTAAAAAGCACCCCGAAGACATTAAAGAATTTACTCATATTCTTGATCAAAATCTACAACAAGTAAATAGTGATTATGAAGCCAAAAGATACAATAATACAACCCTTAATATTCTTCATATACGTATTGCAAGACAAAATCTATTCTATGATTGGTTGAAAAAGAGCAATAAACTGGGAGGGCAGCATAAAGTCCCCAGGCTATCCAATAAACGAACCTATATTGAAGAATTAATTGCATTAAATAATGTGGGTTCTTATTCTCCCTGATTAAGAAATAGTTAAACCTATCCAAATTGGCTTTTTTTCTATAAAAACCATAAATAAAAATATATATTATTACGGTTAAACCGTAAAATAACTATGTAAGAATTGTTGTTTTTAACAAAATTATTAGTATTTCATCGTCCAAAAAAAGCGTTTGATCTAAAAAATATCAAATCATTTTTTAGGCTCTTATTTTCATATTAAATTTGTCTTCAGATAGTTATAAATATACCAAAGCCCCAAAATATGAAAACTACGATATCTTGCATCACTTTATTATTTTTAGTACTAGGAATTAACGCACAAGAAATCAAAACAGAAAATCACATTACTAAAGCCAATGAAACGGCTGCTGTAAATTCAAAGAAAACTAATGTTTCTTCTTCGACAAGGGCTTTAAAAACAGAAAATACATTAGAAGAAGACACATGTTATAGCGAAATCTCTAAAGCAACATTTTACGAAGCTTTAATTCGCCAAAATGGTTTAGAAATATACCTTAACAACAGTGATTTTGCATTAAAAAACACAGAAGATATTATTACTAATAATAAGGAACGAATATCATATTCAGAATAATTATATCATCAACTAATCAAACCAACAAAAAACACCTTTATAAATTTATAAAGGTGTTTTTTTTATATAAAAAGTTTTTCTATATTTTTCTTCTACTTAGGAAACTGCTTTAAGTTTTTTAATTGTAGATTTATTTAGCTTCTTTTCGGCATAATCTTTAGTTACTCTAAACTCTGTTTCTTCGCTTTCTGGCAATTCGAACATTGCATCTGTCAAAATCGCTTCACAAAGTGATCTAAGTCCTCTTGCTCCCAGTCTATACTCCAGCGCTTTTTTTACGATATACTCTAGTGCGCCATCAGTAATTGAAAAACCAATATTATCCATTTCAAACAACTTCTTATATTGTTTTATAATAGCATTTTTAGGAACTGTTAAAATAGACCTAAGGGTTTCTTCGTCCAAAGGATTCATATAAGAAAGTACAGGAAGTCTACCAATAATCTCAGGAATCAATCCAAAATCTTTTAAGTCTCTTGGAATAATATACTGCAACAGGTTATCTTTCTCTATAGCATCTTCACTTTTAGAAGCACTATATCCAACCGCTTGCATATTTAATCGCTTCTGGATCATTTTTTCGATCCCATCAAAAGCTCCACCTGCAATAAAAAGAATATTTTCGGTATCTACTTCAATAAATTTTTGATCTGGGTGCTTACGCCCACCTTTTGGCGGAACATTTACCACAGTCCCTTCTAGTAACTTAAGCAAAGCCTGTTGAACTCCTTCTCCAGAGACATCTCTAGTAATACTAGGGTTATCACTTTTACGAGCTATCTTATCAATTTCATCAATAAATACAATACCTCGTTGCGCTTTCTCAAGATTATAATCTGCAGCCTGAAGCAATCGTGTAAGAATACTTTCTACATCTTCACCTACATAACCTGCTTCGGTAAGTACCGTTGCATCAACAATAGCCAAAGGAACGTTAAGCATTTTGGCAATGGTTTTAGCCATCAATGTCTTACCTGTACCTGTTTGACCTACCATGATGATATTACTCTTTTGAATCTCAATATCATCTTCTGTTTGTGGTTGCAATAAGCGTTTATAATGATTATACACTGCCACAGACATTACTTTTTTTGTAAACTCCTGTCCTATTACATACTCATCCAAAAATTTCTTGATAGCCATAGGCTTTCGTAACATTAATTCGCTACTAAGCTCACCAGTTTCTTCATCTTTGGCCTCTTCTACTACAATTCCATGTGCCTGAACAATACATCTATCGCAAATATGGGCATCTAACCCTGCAATAAGCAAATTGGTTTCGGGCTTCTTTCTTCCGCAAAAAGAGCATTCTAAGTCTTCCTTAGCCATAGTTATTTAATTTCATTTTCATAAAAACTTCTCTTGTTTCCGTATATGCATACAAGTATAAGGGGAAAATTCCCTTAATAACAAGAAAAACCACATCATTCTCTAGTCAAAATCTCATCAATCATTCCATACTCTAGAGCCTTATCTGCTTTCATCCAATAATCTCTATCACTATCCTCATATACTTTATCGTAGGTTTGTCCGGAGTGTTTGGCAATAATTTTATATAATTCTTCTTTTAATATCAAAATCTCACGTGCAGTAATTTCTATATCACTTGCTTGTCCTTGAGCACCACCTAATGGCTGATGAATCATTACGCGACTATGAGGTAATCCAGAACGTTTTCCTTTTTGTCCAGCACATAATAATACAGCTCCCATAGATGCAGCCATACCAGTACATATAGTAGCAACATCTGGTTTGATAAATTGCATTGTATCATAAATACCAAGACCTGCATAGACACTTCCTCCCGGAGAATTAATATAAATCTGAATATCTTTAGAAGAATCTACACTTTCGAGAAATAATAATTGAGCCTGAACAATATTAGCCACCTGATCATTAATCCCGGTTCCTAAAAATATAATACGATCCATCATTAACCTCGAGAAAACATCAAAAATAGCAATATTCATTTGACGTTCTTCTATGATATTAGGAGTCATCCCAGTTGGATACATACTACTAACAATCTGGTTATAATAGTTGCTATTAATACCATGATGCTTTGTAGCGTATTTTTCGAATTCTTTTCCGTAATCCATATTTCTTTTTCTGAAATTTTTATTGATAAAAAGGGCGTTAACCTAAAGATAGTTTAACGCCCTAAATATAAGTATAATTCCTTAGTAAATTACAACATTAATTATTTGTAAACTTCTTTTATGAATTCATCAAAGCTAACCTCTTTAATCTTTAGCTTTGCGTTTTCTTTATAATAATTAAGCAGCTTTTTACTCATCAATTGCTCAGAGATTCTTTTAACCTCTTCTTGATTTGATAATATTCTTGCTGCGATATCCTCTAGCTCTTTATCTTCTGGAGAATTTTGTCCAAACTGAGCCATCTGACCTTTAATCAAATCTTTTGCAAAATCTTTCAATTCATCAAAAGTTACCTGAAGGTTATTATCATTTATTATTTTACCTTCGATCAATTGATAACGTAAGCCTTTTTCACTTTTTTCAAACTCATCCTTTGCTTCATCTTCTGTCAAAGGTTGCTCACCGGTTGTTCTAATCCATTTCTGCAAAAACTCATTAGGAAGATCAAATTTAGTATTCTCTAAAACATTTTCCGTAATATCATTAAGCAATCGCTGTTCTGATTGTTGCTCGAATTGACGTTCGGCATCTTCCTTTATTTTTTCTTTCAAATCAGTAACCGATTTTATAACACCGGCTCCATATAGTTTATCAAATAACTCCTGATCCAAATCTGCTAACTCCTGAGTATTTATTTCTGAAACTGTAAAAGTTACTTCTATATTTAAGTCGTTTGCTTCATCATTGCCTATTTTTAAAGCACTTATCAAATCATGATCATCAGCAAACAATCCTTTTGTCTTTAACTTGATAACATCACCTACCTTTGCTCCTACAAATTTATCAAGATTCTTTTTACCTTTAATTTTATCTAAAGAGACAGTAAATGCATTATCAATTTCTTTTTCTTCATTAACAAAAGAACCAGCTACCAAATCATCTTTTTCTACAGTATCTTTAGATATAAGTTTACCATATTGTTTTTGGATAGTTTTGATTTGGTTGTCAACCATCTCATCGTTTGCTACAATTTTGTAGTGAGTAATTGCTTTTTTACCATTAAGCTTCACTTCAAATTTTGGAGCTAACCCAAGTTCGAATTCGAAAGAATAATTATCAGTATCCCAGTCAAAATTTTCCTGTTCCTTAGGTAAAGGATTTCCTAACACATCCAACTTCTCTTCAGTGAGATACTTATTTAATGCATCTTGTAACAGTTTATTCACCTCATCTACCAAAACTGCTTTTCCGTATTGTTTTTTAACAAGCCCCATAGGAACGTGACCTTTTCTAAAACCAGGAATGTTAGCATTTTTACGGTAATCACTAAGGATTTTCTCAACCTTATCTCTATAATCTTCTTTAGCGATATCTACGGTTACCACTGCATTCAATTCGTCTAATTGCTCTTTTGAAATATTCATTATCTCTACGTTTACTACTAAAAATTGGCTTGCAAAAGTAATACTTTTTTACATCACAACAAATTTTTAACTCCTTGAAAAACAGTAAGCGTTACATTAATTTTTGTCTTTCTTCAAAATAGAATGTAGTATCGATTGAAAAACAGATAATAAGACACTAAAGATCAGCGCCCACAACCAGCCATTTACACTAAACCCTGCGATAAAATAATCTGCCAATAAAATAATTGCTGCATTAATAACCAAAAGAAACAATCCTAGAGTAACTATTGTAGCCGGCAGTGTTAAAATAATCAACAAGGGTTTTACAATGGTATTTAAAATTGCCAAAACGACGGCAACTATTAATGCACTAACATAATTATCAACTCCTACTCCTGGGAGGATTTTAGCCAAAATAAGCACCGCTAAAGCACTTAAAATAAGTTTAAGTAAAAAATTCATACCTCAAATATAAACTTTATCTTATTCAATAAAAAAAGCCTGCTGAAAAAACAGCAGGCTTTTTATCTAAACATTGTTTAGTATATTTTCTTAGTTAACATCATTGCTTAAGGTAACCGTACCATAATCTGCAGGATTAACCCTTGGCAAATTAGCTTTATAAGTAGCCTTAATAGCATTCAACACTCCATTGGTTATCAAAGCATGAGCTCTTGGTGTTGGGTGCACCCCATCTAATGAGAATCCTCCACCACTAACAAATTCTGATGTAATCGCTCCTCCATCAATAGGAATACCTCCATTTGCTGCTTGTGCCAAATCGGCTGCCGCATCATAAAACGCTAATCCTTTGGCGGTAGCAAGACCTGCAATAGTAGCATTAAATCCTGTACGAGCATTTTCTATAGCCGTTTGTTCTGCAGGCACTAACACATATTTATCTTCTAAAGGAAAACTAACACCATTAACCGATAATTGCCCTGCTTCTTCCTGAGACAAACCTAAACCAACTAATTCTGCAAACCTGGCTTCATTAAGTTTTCCAATAATACTTGAACTGGTAAGCACTAACAAATCATCTGCAGTAGCTTGTCTTGCCTGACCGTACTGCGCTCCAAAAAGAGCTGCTTTTAATGCTCCAAATGTAGGAGTCAAAGCCGCAGTCAATTGTACTGTTTTATCATCAAGCGATTTATCTTTAATTACCACAGCACTTGCTCCGGTAGTAGAAAACTCTATCGCTCTTTCTGGAACACCAATACCTGCAAACGCAAGATTTAACCCCGCATAGGTTGCATTAAGCGTAGGTATTTGTGGTCCAAAATCTGGATTCAAAGGACTTAATGGCGCATAAGGAACCGTTGTAAAAAACGGTATAGAAGTTACACTAGGCAAGTTTAACACCACTCCTTTAGCTCCTTTTGCAGTAAGCGCATCAATTAATTGACTATAAATACCTGCAAATACAGTAGTATTTGTAATATCATTAGAACCATATGTAGATGGATCAAGATTAGGCACCGCATTATTATCTGCTCCTACACCACCAGAAGTAGCATAGCTAAGAATATCATTGTTTCCGATCCACAAACTAAAGAAGGTTGGGTCTTTAGCTACAGCATCTCCTATCACATTTGCTGTTGCAGAAGAAGCAAATCTAGCATAATAAGGATTTGCCAAACCACCCGCTACCCCAGCTACATTTCCATATCCTGACGCGGCTAAATGAAAACTTTTAGCTCCAGGAACTCCCATATTATTAAAGGAACTACCAAGGCTATTGGTAAAATCAGTTGAAGGTGCTGCTCCTGTATATGTTTTCGGCCCTACTGGTTTACCATCTGCATCAAACACCAACACAAATCTTGGAGGAAAGGTAACCGGGTCATTACTAAACCCTCCTACATTATCTGCCATTAACGGCTGTGTAAAATCACCACCACCTGCAAATGCAAATTGCTTAGATAATATATTAGGGTATGAATTTTCTTGCCCAGTTATATACAATGCTCCATCTGCAAAACCAGCTGTAAGCGAGTTCCCTAATGCTACATAATTACTAAAATCAGCCTCTCCACTCGTATACGTTCCTGCTTCATCAATCGGATTATCAAACTCTGGTTCACATGCTATTATTCCTAATGCCAGAATTGCTAAATATTTTATATTTTTCCTCATCATCTTTATTACATTTTATAAGTTAAACCAAGTCCAGGAGCAAATGCGCTGGATTTATATGTTCCTCCAAAAGATTCTGTACCACCGGTTGAGTTTGTACCAAAATCATAAGAAGCATCTACCTCTTCAAATCTCAAATAAAAGAACGAAGCATCAATAGCTAACTTAGGTGTTACGGCAAAACTTAAACCACCAGTAAATCCATCAGAGTCATTACGAGGAGTTTCTGGAGCAAAATACCCTGGTTGCACAGGAGTTTCATCACGATAATACCCTGCTCGCAAAGTAATTTTATCAGTTGCCTGATACTGTAATCCAAGTCGATATACTGAAGAATTTTTATAATTACGCGGGTTTACTGAACTAGAACCGTTACCAAAAGTAAGATCCAATGATTCATACACCTCCCAGAATTGCCTATTATAATCAAATGCAAATACCCATTTCTTATACTCATATGAAAGCCCTACGGTTAGCTCTGCTGGTAACGGTAACTCTGCATTAAAAGTAGTAGTTCCGTTTGCTGGCACTCCTGGCCTTGTCGTATCTGGGAAATTAGTAAAAGTAGCCTCTCCTCCTTCGACTTCCATAATAATCTCACTACGATAACTAAATCCTACATGAAAGTCTTCGGTAGGATTAAACATAGCACCTATACTCCATCCCCAATTGGTAACCCCAGAATCATCAACCGTAATATTAGAACGATTACCCTCTAGATCGGTTGTTGCTCTACCGGCATTACGATTAAAGTTCACAGAACCTGTAACATAAATAGGCCCTCCTCCAATACTAAAATGATCAGAAATCTTAAATGAAACTACCGGCTGTATGTAGATTGCTGCTAATTCAATATTATTCACCAAATGAGAACCTGCCCAATTTGTCGGCCATTCTACCTGACTACCAAATGGAGTATACACCCCTAAACCAATAGACATCCAGTCATTTACCTTATAAGATCCATATAAATTAAGAGGAGTTCCCACAGAACTATCCGTTTCTGAAGAAGTACCAAATTCTTTATTTTGATATATTACATCTGTAAAAATACCACTTACACCAACACTTACGTTTAATTTATTTTCTAAGTATACAAGACCTGCAGGATTAAAGAACACCAACTCAGCACTATTTATCACAGCTACTCCCGTATGTCCCATAGCAATCGCCCTTTGTCCTTGCACACTAACTCTATATCCGCCTGCATACGTAACCAAAGTTACCGAGACGAACAGAATAAATAATAAAAGTTTTCTCATAATTAATTAGTATTGTTTGTTATGTTTAGAATGAACTTGTCTACTTTTTTGCTTGTGAGTACAAAATTTTGGCAGTTAATCTAGAATAAAAAGTTTCTTTAGAGCATTACCAAGATATATTATGGTAAAGACACAAAATTTTAGGGGCCAAAATGTAAAATTTGCAGGTAAACAAAAAGTTTAGATAAGTTCTATATTAAAATTTGATTTTCCAAATTTAATAGAAAATACTAATTATCCAACGAAATCATCAAAATATTATGCATACATAGCATTTTTTATCTATTTTTTGATAAATTCTAACACTTCTTCCAAAAAATCCGTTGGGTTTTCAGCATGCAACCAATGACCAGAGTTTGAAATTTCCCCAATTATCGAATTAGGAAATTGTTTTCTTATCCTAGCTTCATCTTCTTCTAAAATATAATTAGACCTCTCTCCTTTAAGAAAAAGAGTGTGTCCAGAATAACTATATTGTTCTGAAAGTTCTACTCCAATTTCATGTGCATTTTCAATTAATACTTTTAAATTCGTTCGCAATCCGAGAACTCCTTTATCTTTCCAATACAAATTTTTAAGAAGAAACATTCTTACTCCTGCATCAGGCACATACGCACTTAACTCTTGATCCACTTCTCCTCTTGATTTTAAAATCTCAAAATCTAAAGCACTTAATCCATCCAAAATATCCTGGTGGTGTAATGGATAATATTTTGGTCCTATATCGGCTATAATTAGACGATCAATCAAATCAGGATATTTTGACGCAAAAAGCATTACCGTTTTCCCTCCCATAGAATGCCCCAAAACATTACAGTTTTGCAAATGATGTTCTTCACAATATGTTGCTAAATCATCTGCAAGTATATCATAACTAAACTCATTACTATGAGGACTTCTTCCATGGTTACGTTGATCTATCAAATGAACCTGAAACCCTTGTCCAGAGATTTTTTTTCCAAGTGTTTTCCAATTATCTCCCATTCCTAAAAACCCATGAAGGATTATAAAAGGTTGTCCTTCACCAAAAACATTTGCATGTAGCTTCATATCTCCAATCTATTTTAGTCGGTGCAAATACATATTAACTACATTCTCTAATCCCAGATATATAGATTCACTTATTAAAGCGTGACCAATAGAAACCTCAAGAAGTCCAGGGATATTTTCTTTAAAAAACTTAATATTATCCAAAGAGAGGTCATGACCTGCATTTACTCCAATCCCAAGGTCTATTGCTTGCTGAGCACAAGCTGAATAGGGTTGTATCGCTTTCAAATTTCCTTTTGTGTATTCTGAAGCAAACTCTTCAGTATACAGCTCAATTCTATCTGCTCCCGTAATTGCAGCACCTTCTATCATCTCAGAAACAGGATCCACAAATATCGAGGTTCTAATACCATTACGATTAAACTCAGATATTACTTCTTTCAAAAAAACCTCGTGTTTTTTTGTATCCCAACCTGCATTACTTGTTATCGCATCCTCTGCATCAGGAACCAAAGTAACTTGTGTTGGTTTAATAGCTAATACTAACTCTATAAACTTTGGAATCGGGTTTCCTTCTATATTATACTCTGTAGTTACAATTGGTTTCAGATCATACGCGTCCTGATATCGTATATGCCTCTCATCTGGCCTTGGGTGTATTGTAATTCCTTCTCCTCCAAAACGCTGAATATCGGTAGCTACTTGTATCAAATCAGGAGTGTTTCCTCCTCTTGAATTACGTAAAGTTGCAATTTTATTAATGTTAACACTTAACTTTGTCATAGTTTTTGATGTCTTTTACTAAAAAAGCAAAAATACAAAGTTGAGAACGCCTTGATTGTATATTTTTTGATTATTTTGCATAATATAGCCCCCTAAAAATTATGAAGACGAATTTATACATAGTTAATGAAATAGAACCTCTTGATGTATCTATCAAAGTAACAGAGGCTCAATTATTATTCAATGAACTTACCTATACTCATTTCCCAGTTATAAAACAGAATATATATTTAGGATGCATCTCTGAAGCAGATATCCGATGTTTTGAAACCGACAAAACTCTCGACACATATCAATATGCCCTTGAAGGATTTTATGTAAGAGAGAATGATAACTGGCTCGATATTCTAGAATCTTTTGCACAGAATAATTCTAATATTATGCCAGTACTCGATGACAACAATAGTTATTTAGGTTTTTTTGAACTTGGCGATATCATCAACCTTTTTAACGAAACTCCATTTCTTAGTGAGCCTGGTAATATTTTGATCGTAGAAAAAGGAATTCTGGATTATTCTTTTAGTGAAATTTCTCAAATTGTAGAATCAAATAATGCCAAAGTATTGGGATTATTTATATCAAATATGGAAAATGATGTTGCTCAGATAACACTAAAAATTAGTGATAGTGACATTAACAATATCGTACAAACATTTAGGAGATATAGTTATAATATTGTTTCAAAACATCAGGAAGATACATTTTTAACAAATCTTAAGGAAAGATCCCAATATTTGGCAAAATACCTTAATATTTAAAGTATTTCCCTAACTCAATACTAACACAAATCAAATTATAATGAAGATCGGTATATACGGCCAGTTCTATCATAAAAATTCAGGAATCTACATCCAACAGCTATTAGAGACTCTTGATAAAAATGGCGTAGAAGTAGTAATTGAGAAAAACTTTCTCGAATTAATAAATCTTCATGATGAAATAGATAAAACATATTCTCATTTCAGCACTTTTGAAGAACTAGACACATCATATGATCTTTTTTTTAGTATCGGAGGAGATGGTACTATCCTTAAAACGGTTACCTACGTAAGAGACCTAGGAATACCTATTGCAGGTATCAATACCGGAAGACTAGGTTTTTTGGCAACCATTCAAAAAGAAGAAATTAAAGATACTATTGCACTAATTTTGGACAAAAAGTTTTATATCTCCTCAAGAAGTCTGGTAACCATAGAAACTTTACCAGCAACTGAAGAATTTGGGGTGTTAAATTTTGCAATGAATGAGATCGCCGTAAGCCGAAGAAATACAACTTCTATGATTACTGTTCATACTAGTCTTAATAACGAATTCCTTAACTCATATTGGGCAGACGGCCTAATAGTTTCTACCCCTACCGGTTCTACAGGGTATTCGTTAAGTTGTGGTGGCCCAGTAATGATGCCAGATGCTCAAAGCATGGTCCTTACACCAATTGCCCCACATAACCTTAATGCAAGACCTCTTGTTATCCCTGATACACAAGAAATTAAATTACAAGTCTCAGGAAGAGAAGACACTTATTTAGTTTCTTTAGACTCAAGAATACATACCTTACCAAATGAAACCACAATAGTAATTAAAAAAGCTCCTTTCAAAATTAACATGGTAGTTCTGCAAGATGATAGCTTTCTAAAAACATTACGTAAAAAGATGCTTTGGGGAGAAGATAAACGCAATTGAACAATAAAATGTGCTAAAAAGTGTTTTTTATTCATACTATTTTACACAAATTCTTGTGTACTAAAGTTAATTGTTATATTTGCAAACTTTTGAAAATCTATGAGATACTTAGCATCACTTATAATTGTTGTATTTTTTTTACAACCAATCGCATCACAAACTTACGAAGTAGGTTTGATGGCTGGAGGAGCTAACTATATAGGAGATATAGGATCCACATACTATATTTCACCTAACAATGCGGCTTTTGGGGCTATCGGAAAATGGAACCGAAGTAAACGACATGCTTTCAGAGCTTCATTTTTATATGCCAAACTCAATGCGAATGATGATAAAGGAGATGACAGAAGAAAACAACGAGGATTAAGTTTTAGTAATTCTGTAAAAGAAATATCGCTAGGAATGGAATTTAATTTCTGGGATTGGTATCTTTACGACGGAGAATCCCAATTTACCCCATATCTATATACAGGAATCACTACATTTAATTATGGTGCATTAGCTGTTGATGCGAATAATCAAATTGACGCATATGCTGATAAATGGAGTTTCGCAATCCCTATGGTTTTAGGGATTAAAAAAACATTAGGAAGAAACTTTGTATTTGGAGCAGAAATAGGTGCTCGATATACATTTACTGATAACCTTGATGGCAGTAACCCTGATGACAGGTATGGAACAGGATTTGGTAATTTAAACAACAACGACTGGTATGTATTTACAGGTATAACAATATCGTATACTTGGGGTAGAATACCGTGTTTTTGTGCTTTTTAAAAATGATTGATAAAAAACAATTAAACTCTAATATTCCGCAACACGTCGCCATTATTATGGATGGTAATGGACGATGGGCCAAAAAGAAAGGCCTTTTTAGAGCTATTGGTCACGAAAACGGGACTAAAGCTGTTAAAGAAGCTGTAGAAAGTAGTGCCGAAATAGGCATTAAATATCTTACATTATATGCTTTTTCTACAGAAAACTGGAATAGACCAAAACTTGAAGTAGACACCTTAATGAAACTTTTGGTGAATTCCTTAAAAAAGGAAATTAAAACACTTCAGGACAATAATATTAAACTTAATGCAATTGGAAACTTACAATCGCTTCCTGAAAAAGCAAGAGTAGAGCTTTTAGAAGTTATTGAAAAGACAAAATCCAACACACATATGACACTTACTCTGGCCCTAAGTTATGGAAGCAGAGAAGAGCTTATAAAAACTATCAAAGAAATAAGTATTAAAGTTAAAAATGGTGTAATTTCGCCACATCTTATAAATGAATCAGTCATTAATGAGCATTTGTATACAAAAGACCTGCCTGAGGTGGATTTATTGATACGTACCAGTGGGGAACAACGTATTAGTAATTTTTTACTATGGCAAATTGCGTATGCAGAATTATATTTTACAGAAATTTTATGGCCGGACTTTAAAAAAGCCGATTTATTTGAGGCCATATTCAATTATCAAAAAAGAGAAAGAAGATTTGGAAAAACTAGTGAGCAGCTCAGTTAAAAAAATGACAAAAAAACTACTTATTACGTGTTTTACGTTACTCGCCTTATTAATATCAACTTCACTTTCTGCACAAAATTTACCTGGTGCTAACGGGAAAGAATATATTATTGGGGATATCAAGGTTACTGGAATTACCAGTTACAATGAAAATACAGTAATTACTTTTACTGGTCTTAAAAAAGGAGAACGTATTTTTCTTCCAGGAGATCGAATAAGTAAAGTCATCAAGAAATTATGGGATCTCGAATTATTTAGCGACATTAACTTTTACATTAGTAATGTAGAAGGTGACGTAGCTGATCTCGAAATTAACATTCAAGAAGTACCTGAATTAAACGAAGTCCGTATTGAAGGAATTAAAAAGCGTAAATCCGAAGAATTAGTTAAAGATAACGGATTAACCAAGGGTGCAAAGGTTACAGAAAACCTTATAACTACAACTCGTAACTTTATTACTAATAAGTACAAAAAAGATGGATTCTTAAATACCAAAGTTGCTGTTAACACCATCCCTATTAAGGACACCGTTGCTAGCAACAAGGTAAATATGGTTGTTCTGATCGATAAAGGAGATCGGGTTAAAGTTGATAAAATCAACATAGAAGGAAACGAGCAATTTTCTGATGCTAAGGTGCGTAGAGCAATGAAAAACACTAAGCGCAAGAGGCTTTTGAGGCTCTGGAAACGATCAAAATATATCCGAGCAGATTACGAGGAGGATAAAGATAACATCATTACAAAATATAAAGAAAAAGGGTATCGAGATGCTCGTATCACCTCTGATAGTTTGATTATAGAAGATGACAATAGTGTATCACTTAATCTTAATCTTGAAGAAGGTAATAAATATTATTTTGGTAATATTACATTTCTAGGTAATAGTGTATATACCGACCGCGAATTAGCCCGACAACTTGTTATTAAAAAAGGAGATGTATATAATGGCGTTCTTCTAGAAAAACAAATTGCAGATAATAGCAAGCCCGATGCAGATGATCTTACCAATTTATATCAAAATAATGGGTACTTATTTTCTTCTATTGATGCAGTAGAAACAAAAGTTTACAATGACACTCTTGATTTTGAAATCAGAGTGCGAGAAGGAAAACTAACTTATTTTGATCATATTACCGTTACCGGAAACGATAAAACAAATGATCATGTAATTTATAGAACACTTAGAACCAGACCAGGTCAACGCTATAGCAAGGATCTTGTAGTACGAACGGTTCGTGAATTGGGACAATTAGGATTTTTTGATCCAGAACAACTAGAGCCTCAATTTAAAAACGCAAATCCTCAAGCAGGAACCATAGATATTAACTATCCAGTAGTAGAAAAAGGATCCAGTCAAATTGAGCTTCAAGGTGGTTTTGGAGGAGGTGGTTTTGTAGGAACCCTAGGACTAGCTTTTAGTAACTTTTCAATACGTAATATTTTTAATAAAGAATCCTACAGCCCTCTACCAATGGGAGATGGTCAAACCCTTAGAGTTAGAGCTCAGGCCAGTAGATTCTTTCAAACCTACAGTCTTTCGTTTATAGAGCCATGGTTAGGTGGTAAAAGACCTTATCAACTTTCTACATCATTTTCTCATACTATACAGTTCTTACTTAACAACAGAACACGTAAAGTAGACAGAAACAGTAAATTCCTTATTACAGGTGGATCAATAGGTATAGCCAAAAGATTAAATTGGCCAGATAATTATTTTACATTATCTCAAGCCATTAGCATAAGACATTATAATCTTAAAAACTATAATACCCGATTATTTACTTTTGGTAATGGGTCTTCTAACGATTTATCTTATACTATCGGAATCAACAGGAATAACACCACAGTAAACCCAATTTTCCCAACGGGAGGGTCTGAGTTTAATCTTGTTGCCAAGCTTTCTGTACCCTATTCTCTTTTTGACGGTGTAGACTACGGTGAGTTATCAGATCGTAGAGATGCTTTAGAAGAAGAAAGAAGCAATCTAGACACTTCAAACTCAAGAGATCTTGTAAGAGGCGGTGAGATAGGTACAGAGATTGGAGAAATCGATCAGGAACGTTTTAAATGGCTAGAATACTATAAACTTAAATTTGATGGAACCTGGTATACAAGTCTAGTTAACATAGGAAAAAAACCTTTGGTTCTAAAAACAAAAGCTGAATATGGTTTTTTAGGCGCATATAACAACAAAAGGGGTAATATTCCTTTTGAACGTTTCTTCTTAGGAGGTGATGGATTAGGAGCTACAAGTCTTGATGGCCGTGAAGTTGTTTCACTAAGAGGATATCCAAATCAATCTATTACACCTCAAAGCAGAACTAATAATCAAGATTTTGATGCCGATGGGGCAACAATTTATAACAAATATTCGTTAGAGCTTCGTTATCCTATAACACTAAAACCTGCTGCATCAATATATATGCTAGGATTTTTGGAAGGTGGAGCTTCTTATGATAGTTTTAAAAGTTTTAACCCTTTCCAATTAAGTCGTTCTGCTGGAGCAGGTTTACGTATCTTTATGCCAGCATTTGGGTTATTAGGTATAGATTTTGGGTATGGTTTTGATCCTATTCCAGGAACAAATCAAGCTAATGGATGGGAAACCCATTTTATTATAGGACAACAATTTTAGTTTTGGCACGATTATTTCTATATACACACAAAGTTATGAAAACAAAGGGTCTTTTACTAGTTGCAGCAGTCAGTTGGCTATTTTTCACAAACGCAGTACATGCGCAGAAAGGTATTAGAATTGGCTATATTGATATGAGCTATATTCTGGAAAACGTTCCAGAATATAATGAAGCTTCTTCTGAACTCGAAACCAAAGTACAAAAATGGAAAGTTGAAATAGAAGCCGAGCTCAAAGAAGTTGAAGAAATGCGTAAAGACTTAAACAATGAAAGAGTCTTGCTTACCAAAGAACTAATTGAAGAAAGAGAAGAAGATATCTTTTTTAAAGAAAAAGAAATATTAGAATATCAGCAAAAACGATTTGGTCCAAATGGAGATCTTTTTATTCAGAAAAAAAGATTGGTTCAACCAGTACAAGATCAAGTTTTTGTTGCAGTCCAAGAAATTGCAAAAAACAAAAAATATGATTTTGTTTTTGACAAATCAGCAGATCTGGTGATGTTGTATTCTGCAGATCGATTCGATATAAGTGATCAGGTATTGCTTAGAATAAACAGAGCTTCAAAAAGAAAACAACTCAATAGCAAAAAAGATAAGAAAGCTCTGGAAAGAGATGAAAAAAGAAATCTAGAACAAGAAACAGAAGTATCAGATAGAGAAAGAGCAGCTCAAAAAAGATTATCAGAAAGAGAACTACTTCTTAAAGAACGTAAAATTCAAAGAGATTCTATAAGAGCTGCAAAAAAGAAAGAGTTTGAAGAAAGAAGAGCTAGATTATTAGAATTACAAAAAAGAAAGAAAGATTCTATTAAAGATTTAAAAGCTCGAAAAGAGAATCTAAAAAATAATGACTCATCGTCTGGTGCTGACAGTAGAAAAGACAATGATTGAAAAATTAATTTTTATAAATTTATAACACCTTTTAATATTACTTACAAATGAAACAATTTAGAACATTACTAGTAGCTATCGCACTTATCATAGGAACTTCAAGTTTTATGAATGCTCAATCTAAAGTAGCGCATATCGCGTCACAAGAGCTTGTAGAAGCGATGCCTGCTTTTAAAGCTGCAAAAAGTGAGATCGAAAAATTGAATAAGACTTATGATGCAGAAATTAGAAATATGGTGTTAGAGTTACAAAACACTATCAAAAAATATTCTCAGGAAGCTGAAACTAAAACTGACGAAGAAAACTTAAAAAGACAGCAAGAAGTACAGGCTACAGAGAAAAGTATCAACGACTATAGAACAAATGCACTTCAGGATCTTCAGAAAAAAGAGATCGAATTAATGAAGCCTATTTATGAACAAGCACGTACATCTATCCAAAAAGTAGCAAGAGCACAAGGTTTTCAATATGTATTAGATTCTACAACAGGAACCGGAGTAATTATGGCTGATGGTAAAAACCTAATGGCAGATGTAAAAAAAGACTTAGGTATCTAACAGTTTTACTTTAAACTTTTAATAAAAATAAAAAAACAGTGAGATGACATCTCACTGTTTTTTTATTTTTGGGATAAATTATCATGTGATTATGCAAGATCAACCTATTGGTATATTTGATTCAGGTGTTGGCGGAACAACAATCTGGAAAGAAATCGCCTCTCTATTACCTTATGAGGATACTATCTTTCTGGCTGATAGCAAATATGCTCCTTACGGTAAACGCAGTAAAGAAGAGATTACCGCATTAAGCATTAAAAACACCGAAAAACTCCTTGATTTAAATTGTAAAATCATTGTAGTTGCGTGTAATACCGCGACTACAAATGCCATAAAAACACTACGATCTACTTACAACATACCAATTATTGGTATTGAGCCAGCTATAAAACCAGCAGCTATTTATACCAAGACAAAAAAAGTAGGTGTACTTGCTACAAAAGGCACTTTATCTAGTGAATTATTTGTCAAAACATCTGATTTGTATACTCAGGATATCGAAGTCATTGAAGTCATTGGTACTGGATTGGTAGAGCTTATCGAAAAAGGCAAGATAGATACAGATGAAATGTACGAATTACTTCATTCTTATATTACTCCTATGCTTAACAAAAACATAGATCATTTAGTCCTTGGATGTACACATTACCCTTATTTGATCCCGCTGCTAAAAAAAATGCTTCCCAACCAGATTACAATTATCGATTCGGGAGAAGCGGTTGCACGACAAACTAAAGCTGTGTTGATCGCAAATAATCTTTTAAATCCAAACCTCAAAATAGGCAAACATACTTTATACACTAATGGCAATGTAGACATACTAAAGAATATATTGCATGAAAATACTATTACGTATACTGCTAAAACTTTAGATTTTTAATTTTTATAATACATAAACTTAAAAAAGATTGTCTAAAAAATAACAAATTCATTCTCAAAAAGAGAATAAACAGATTACTTCTAGACAATCTTCATTTTTTAACTTAAAAGAAAATTAGCAGTAAATAGGCCCACTAATTCCTCCACCACCGGTACCTCCTCCAGTACCTCCACAGTTATTAGTATAACACGTTTGTCCAGGTTGATTACCTTGTCCAACACAACTATGTAATGATGGATTACCTGTTCCGCCAATAATAGTTTTAGAGGCTAGGTTAGAAATTTTGATTTTCTCTAGAGATAGTTTTTTTAACGATTCTCTTTTTTTCATTATTTTAAGTTTTTTTGTAGTTAATAATACCGGATATTACAAATTACAACAACTAACACTTGTTTTTTCAATGTGTTTTAACAAAAAAAATCAGAATCTCACAATTACCAAATAGGATTATTTAAAATAATTCAATAATGTTCCTTTTTTAGAGGAAGACACAGCTAACTCTTTACCTGAAGAAAGTACAATGCTCCCCCCCTTCCCTTTACGGTATCGTGTTATTTTACTCACATTCACCAAATAGCTTTTATGAGTTCTTACAAACCCATGGGTATTTAGGGATTCTTCGAAATACTTAAGCGTTTTACTCACCAGCTTCTGACCTTTACCCAGGTAAATTTTTGTATAATTATCATCGGCTTCGCAATATAGAATATCAGAAATCTGTAGAACCTCAAAACCATCTTGTTGTGGGATAGTTATTTTACCTTCTACTGTAGTCACTTTAGGAACTAAAACAGTATCCAAAAGAGCAGCTTCTCGTTGCTTGATATAGCTTACATGATCAACAGCTTTGATAAGATTATCAATTGCAATAGGTTTTAACAGGTAATAGGTTGCCTGAGCATTTAGGGCATCTACCGCATAATGATCATAGGCCGTTACAAAAACAATTTCGAATGCACGGTCGGGCACTTGTTCCAATAGATCAAATGCATTGCCATAAGGCATCTCTACATCCAAAAATAACATATCAGGAGTATGAGATTCTAGCAACACCAATGTTTCTTTTACGCTAGCAGCCTCTCCCAAAATGGTAACTGACGGGCAATATTTACCTAAATAATTTCTAAGTATAGCTCGGCTATTAGTTTCATCATCTACTATGATTGCGGTTAAGTTCATTTACTTGTCTTTCTTAAGAATTAATTTTACCTGCGTTCCTTCTGTATTATCATCGAGATCTGAGATAAATACATCAACCTTATCTTTATACATTTCATTAAGGATTGCAATTCTCTTTTTGATATTACCCATTCCTCTGGATTTTTGAAGTTTTTGATTTTGCGTTTTCAATTCTTTAGATTTTTTACGCCCTATTCCATCATCAGTAATTGTAATTTCTATACTCTCAGATGTTGTTTTTTGAAAACGTATCGAAAGCAGGCCTTTTTCAGTTTTGTATCGTAATCCGTGCCATACAGCATTTTCTACATATGGTTGTAATAACATAGGAGGAATCACATACTCATTAATATCAATTTCTGGATCAACCTCAACCGTATATTCAAATTTATCCTGAAATCTAAAATGTTCTAATTGCACATATAAATTCAAGAGTTCTATCTCTTTCTCCAAAGGAATAAAATCTTCTTCACTGTTCTCTAAAACAGCTCTCATCAATAATGAAAAATCAGTAAGGTATCGATTTGCTGTTCTTTCATCACTTGTTGCTATAAATGTATTTACAGAATTCAAAGCATTAAAAATAAAATGCGGATTCATTTGGGAACGCAATGATTTTAAAGCCAACAGGTTATTTGCATATCGTTGTTGTTTCATATTACGATACATCAAATATGCAGCAAGAAGTAATAAAACTGTCAATCCAATCAAAAAATATATTACAATCTGTTGTCGTATACTTTGCTGATTTGCTATTTCTTGAGAAGCAAATGCCAATTCGTATTTTGCTTCATTTAGCTCTCTATCTTTCTCTAGTGTGGTAATTCTATTCGCTCTCTGTGCTAACTCTCTACTAAAACGAGCTGCCTGTGATATCTCCTGATCTTTCTGTATATATAACTTATCGATAATTACCTCGTATTCTTCAAAGGCGTTCGATGCTTTTTCTAACTCTCCTTTTTCTCGATAGACTTCTCCCAGTTTTCGGGTGGCATCTTTTTGAACAATTAGATCATTTTTTGATTCTGCTTCCTTAATACTTTCTTTCAGGTATGGAATAGCCTCATCATATGCTTCTTGTGCAGCAAAGGCACTGGCAATCTTATAATTCTGTACTTGAGTAGTTAAAGAGTTATCTTCCACTGGTGCCGGGCCTTCATTTTCATTAGTTTCTTCAATCTCTTCGATATCCTCAAGTGCTTCTTTTCTTAATTGTATTTCTTTACCATAACTATTACTCTTATTATAAAAATCTGCTGCAGTAGATCTTTGTCGTGCCGATGTTTTTTTATCCTTCTGTTGTGCTAACTGTACCGAATTATCCAAATACTCTTCAGCATCTCTAATATTTCCTTCCTGCTGTAACACTTCAGCTAGCTTAGAATTTAATAAAATCACTCTATTATCCAGTTTTTTTCTCTGGCTTATAGAAAGGGCTTTATTATAATTAGTAATAGCATCAGGGTAATTTTGTAGTCCCTTATGACTATCTCCTAAACCTTCATAGACAATGGCCTTTTGAGTATTATTTAATCTAGATCGCAGTAACTGGTCAAAAGTATTTAAAGCTGCCTGGTAATTTTTACCTTCTAATTGTGCATTAGCTAATTTAATTTTTACATCAGTGCTATATTTATTTTTGAGGCTTATGAGGTAATTACTTTCAGCAAGATCGGGTTGTTTCCAATACTTATAAATATCCGCTAATGACTCAAACAATTCGGCTTTTTTACCCCCTGATGTAGGATCATCATCTCGTATAGTTTCTAAAGCATTAGTAATATATTCTATACTCGTAGCTGCGTCTTTTTTTAAAGATCTTTTTGCTGATTTTAGATTTTTCTGATATCTAGATTCACTTTTTTGTTTTGAAATTGATGATGATTTAACCTCCGCAGGGTTGTCCTGTACTTCAACATCAATTTTTTGACCATCTTTGATAGTATATCGAATTGTATTAAAACTATCATGAGTAATTACAAGTTCATCTCCAATACGAGCTTCAATCTTAAAATTACCAAAAATATCAGTTTTCACACTTCCTTTCCCTAGCACAGTTACTTCTACATCTCTAACCGCTTTTCGAGTACTCTTTTCTTTCACAGAACCTTTGATACTCATTGATTCTGGTCGCTTCATTTTAATACGTTCTTGCCCCAAAACCAATACAGGAAGGAACCAAAGAAATACTATTAACAAACCAATCTTCTTCATTATATACTATTAAAACAAGGTAAACTTAACCCATTTAAGTGGGATAATAAAATTCGGATCTCTTGATTATACCGTTTTATAGCAGCTTTTTAGCAGAAAAATGTAAGTTCCCTAATTATAAAGGTAAGTTCCCTCATTCACTTTCCTTTATCCCTCATTTTAGATTTTTAGCCAAAAAAGTTAGCTATAGTTTTACTCTAAATTAAAAAAAGAAACTATGAAGACATTTTTTACATGGAGTATGTTATGTTTACTTGTTACTATTTCTTGTAACGCAAATAACAAACCGAACTCTGATCAAGCATTTCAAAAAGAAAAAAACCACCTGATACAGACTACTAAAACTGATCCTAATACACGTAATATACAAGTAGCTTTATTATTAGACACTAGTAATAGTATGGATGGCCTTATTGACCAGGCTAAGGCTCAACTGTGGGAAATCGTAAACGAACTTTCGTATGCTAAATGTGGGAATAACAAAATAAAACTAGAAATAGCACTATATGAATATGGTAATGATGGTTTACCATCTCAAGAAGGGTTTATTAGACAGGTATTACCATTCTCTGATGATTTAGATGAGATATCAAAAGAACTTTTTTCGCTTACTACCAATGGAGGAAATGAATATTGTGGTAAGGTAATCAACACCTCTATTAATCAATTAGGGTGGAAAAAAAATGATGATCACTTAAAACTAATCTTCATAGCTGGTAACGAACCCTTTACTCAAGGACCTGTAGATTATAAAGATGCAGCAACAGACGCATTAGAAAAAGATATTACTATCAATACCATTTTTTGTGGTAATTACCGACAAGGTATCGAAACGATGTGGAAACACGGAGCAGATATTACAACTGGTGAATATAGTGCCATAGATCATAATCGCGAAACCGTACATATTGCAACACCGTATGATGATATTATCCTTAAACTCAACCATAAACTAAACGGCACTTATATTTATTATGGTCGTCAAGGTGCCCAAAAAAGACAATTACAAGCCGAACAAGATAGTAATGCAAAGTCATATAGTTCTGCAAATGCTGTAAGTCGAACTGTTAGTAAGAGCTCTGGTTTTTATAAAAACAAAAGCTGGGATTTAATTGATGCCGCAGAAGATGAAGCTTTTGAAGTAGAAAAAGTAGCAAAAGATCAATTACCAAAAGAGCTTAAAGGAAAATCTAAAGCGGAATTAAAGCAATATATCGCAGAAAAAGGTACTGCACGTAAAGAGATACAACAAAAAATTAAAGAGTTAAATAAAAAGCGTGTATTATACATTAAAGACAACAGTAAAAAAGATGATACAAATCTTGAAGCTGCTTTACTGAATGCAATCAAAAAGCAAGGAAGAAAAAAGTCTTTTTCCTGGGAAGAATAAATTATAAAAGCGCCAATATTCTCTAAAAAAATATTCATAATGAAAACAGTTATTAAAATAATCATACTAATTCTTATACCCATATCCATGCAGGCACAGCAACAAAAGAAATTATCAAAATCAAATGTTGATTATGATTCTTTCCTGGAAATATCTGAAGAAATTTTAGAATACAGAAAAGAGCGATTGATTCCACTAGAAACTTTTCTAAAGTATATGACAGATGAGAACACCATTTTATTAGATACTCGCTCTGAAAGTGCATATATACAAAAACACCTTAAAGGAGCTACTCACATCAATTTTTCTGATTTTACAGAAGGCAAACTAGCAAAAAAAATACCTTCTAAAGAAACTCGTATTTTGATTTACTGCAATAACAATATTGATGGTGATTCTATTAATTTTGCTTCCAAAATGGCTCCTCTCGCATTAAATATCCCGACATTCATAAACCTCTATGGATATGGGTATAAGAATATATATGAATTATCTTCTTTGGTTCCTATAAAGGACCAAAGACTACAATTTGATGGTACCTTTACCAAATAAAAATATAGATGCCTGCAAATTTGCAGGCATCTATATTTTTATTTTAAGCGATATTTATTACACTTTGATTAATTTTTTGAATTAACAGCGGGACAATTACAATTCCATCTTTCTTTACGTTTTCCAAAATCGTAACCTAGAGTAATTTGGTGAAAACCTCCATTACTAAGTACTACCGAATTTGATTGATGACTATAGGTATACCCAGCCATCCATTTTCCATAATTAATTCCCAAAAATGGAGTTATATATTGCAATTGTTGACTCTCTACCGAAGTACCATCCTGAGAAAATTCTGCTCCGTCAAGGCTACGTCTGTAAGATATTCCTCCCCATAACGTACTCGAACCAAGATCTCGGTACACTTTTAAGTTAGCATCAATCGTACTTTCTTGAGTTTCATCTGTAGCTTGATACATAATGGATGGCTCTAAACTCCAAGGAGTTGAGCCAATACCAAACAAATATCCTAAAGAAAATATATATCTACGTTGATTATTAGATTCTCGTATTGGTGTATCATTATCAAAAATATCACGAACAGTTGGTAATATATTTTTAACCGTAACATGAGCATACCACTCTAAAAAATGATAGGATAATCCTACATCTACGTTATAATATACATCTTTTTGTACTCTATCAAGAATTACAGGATCTGGATCAAAAGGATCATCAAGCCCTCTTAAATCTACATTAGATTGTATTAGACCAGCACTTAGACCAAAAGATAACATATTTAAATCTGTTCTATCCCTAGAAAACAAGAGATGATACGCATATGTTAAATACATTCCTGTCTGAGAAAATCTACCATTTTCATCTCTATATACAATTCCTCCTAAACCAGATTTCTCTCCAGCTCTAAAATTAATATTTAACGTTTGTAAATTAGGTGCATTATCAACATCAAACCATTGTTTCCGTGCAGTAAGCCTAATTTTATTAGCATTTGATGCACCAGCCATTGCAGGATGTATCAAATACAAGTTATCAGAAAGATAATCAGAATACACAGGAATACCTTCTTGCGAAAAGACAAATGGGGATACTAGTACTAATACTATTACATAGAATGTTTTTAAGTTCATTTTGAGCACTATTATTTAGGGGCTAAATAGAATTTGTGAATTCAACTCAAACTATTAGAAACAGTTTATATTTTGAAACTTCACCTTATTTTTAAAATAAATCGTTGTATTTCAATTACTCCAAAGATATAAATTTTTGCCAGAATACAAGATTTAGATTTTTTTAGGCTTCAATTAGTTAAAAATTGTTAGCATTACGCATACACTACTAATATCGTTTTGCTTTTTAGTAAATTTGCAAAAAATTACGCATGGAAAAGAATTTTGAAATAAAAATAGAAGCTACTTCAAATCCGGGTATTGTTAAGTTTGAAGCCAATTACTTTCTAACACAGCATACCAGTTATGAGTTTGAAAATATCGATCAAGCCAAAAATGCTCCTCTTGCCCAACAATTGTTTTATTTACCATTTGTAAAAAGGGTATTTATTGCACAAAATTTTGTTGCTATAGATAAGTATGATATTGTAGAATGGTCTGACGTACAAGAAGAAGTTGCACAGCAAATCAAAGATTATCTCAATAGTGGTCAACCTATTGTTATTGAAACTGCAGCTGAAACCACAAAAAAAGTTCCCATTACTATCTATGCAGAGAGCACACCTAATCCTGCTGTGTTAAAATTTGTAGCTAATAAAAAATTAGTCACTTCGGGGCATGAATTTAAAAATATTGATGATGCCGGTGAAGCTCCCTTGGCGCAAGAGCTATTTCATTTTCCATTTGTTAAAGAAGTATACATTGATGAAAATTATATTTCTATAGGTAAATATGATATGGCAGACTGGAATGATATTACTGCAGAAGTCAGAGATTTTATACGCAATTATCTGGAGCAGGGCAAAGAAGTTTTAACCGCCAATGCAGTTGTGACAAAAGAGGAGGTAGAAAAACAGTCTGATTTGGATTTTGAAAACCTGGATGATGTCTCAAAAGATATTGTAAATATTATTGAAGAATATATAAAACCAGCTGTAGCCAGTGACGGAGGCAACATATTATTTGATTCTTATGACCCCGAGAGCAAAGGTGTAAAGGTTGTATTACAAGGTGCTTGCAGTGGATGCCCTTCTTCTACTTTTACATTAAAAAACGGAATCGAAAACATGCTAAAAGAGATGTTAAAAGATAAAGTAGAATATGTAGAGGCCATTAATGGTTAATGCTGAATGAAGTTTTTTGAGTATCCATTATAATACCAAATTATCCATTATCAAGATCAAAATATCAAAACATACACTTTTTAGTACATTTCAAACCATTGATTACAAATAATTTATAAAACCTACATATATTAGTTGCTTCAAAAAATTACATAAGGTTTTTTTCATATTACCGTAATGCATTAAGAATCTTCTTTACAAAAACACAGTAGAGTTTTTAAAAGATAGAAAAATCACTTAAACCAGGTTGTCAAGAGCATGCATGACAAAAATAAACATAATAATGTTCAGCATTTTATAAATAATGCTCTCGACAATCTGGAGTTATTTAAAGGATCATTTACATCTCATCAATTTAAACCTCATTTTCATGAAAGTTATACTATAATTTTTATGGATTATGGAATTGGTGATTATTCTAACGATTCTTCTAATTTCATTTTATCAACTGGTTCAATCCTTGTTTTCAATCCTTATGAAGTACACACAGGAAAGCCAGTAAATAATTCTCCATGGAATTTTCTTACCATGTATGTTCCTATTGGAATCATGAAAAAAGCTATGGATACTCTGAGTCTGCCTACAGAATTACCCATATTTAAAGAAAATATTATAAATAATAAAGTATTATTTAAAAGAGGGAAAGCTGTATTTCCTAATCTAATACACAATCAACATAATCCAAAGTCCGAATGTTTACTCATGGACTTTCTTAAAGAGCTTATTCAAAGGTATGCTTATACTGAAATAAATAATGAACCTATTTCAGAAAAACTTATTGTTGCACGGCAAATCAAAGAATATTTACACGATCATTATCTAGATGAAGTTTCGACACATGATCTTTCTAACTTGACAGGTATTTCAGAATACGGATTGATCAAGTCTTTTAAAAAACAATATCAGCTACCTCCACATCAATATTTAGTGAATCTCAGAATAGAAAAAGCCAAAAAACTGCTAACAGAAAGATTATCAGCAACAGAAGTCGCCTACCAGTCTGGTTTTTTTGACCAAAGTCATTTTACCCGGCATTTTAAAAAAATAATTGGTATTACCCCTAAACAATTTGCCAATAAGGTAATTACCTAAAATATTTCCTTACAAACTACAAAACAGCATTCTATCCCCGTTTTCACTTTATAAAATCGATACAAATATTCGATTGCAATTTTGTACTATTTTTTCAATTTTATTCTTCACAATTTGCATCCGTTAATTTTTGATTCATAAAAATCTTATACGTCAAAAAAAATACAGTAACCAAAATCCAATGTTCAATATTGGATGTAATATGCTAAAAAAAGAAAATATGGTACAAGATATTCAGGACAATGAGATAAAAAACCTTATCACAGAAGAAACAGAACGTCAAGAACATGGAATAGAACTAATTGCCTCAGAAAACTTTACATCTAAGCAGGTTATGGCGGCCATGGGTTCTTCTCTAACTAATAAATATGCAGAAGGGCTTCCTGGAAAAAGATATTATGGTGGTTGTGAAGTAGTCGATAAGGTAGAAACACTTGCCATAGATAGAGCTGCAAAACTCTTTGGAGCAGAATGGGTAAATGTACAACCGCATTCTGGAGCACAAGCAAATGCAGCTGTAATGCTAGGCTGTCTTAATCCAGGTGATAAAATACTAGGTTTTGACCTATCACATGGAGGTCATCTTACTCATGGATCACCGGTTAATTTTTCTGGTAAACTTTATCAACCAAGTTTCTATGGCGTAGAACAAGAAACAGGTCTTATCAATTGGGATACCGTTGCAGAAACAGCAGAAAGAGAAAAGCCCAAATTGATTGTTTGTGGAGCATCTGCCTATAGTCGTGATTGGGATTACGAAAGATTAAGAGCTATTGCAGATCAGACAGGAGCTTTATTATTGGCAGATATCTCTCATCCGGCAGGATTAATTGCTAAAGGTTTACTAAATGATCCTATAAAACATTGTCATATTGTAACGACCACAACACACAAAACATTGAGAGGCCCAAGAGGAGGAATGATTATGATGGGGCAAGATTTTGAAAACCCATGGGGTTATGCTACCAAAAAAGGAGTAATCAAAATGATGTCTAATGTTTTAGATATGGCTGTTTTTCCTGGAACTCAAGGAGGGCCATTAGAGCACGTAATTGCAGCAAAGGCAGTTGCATTTGGCGAAGCACTTACAGATGACTATAAAATATATGTAGAACAAGTAGCAAAAAATGCCAAAGCAATGTGTGCTGCCTTAATAGAAAGAGGGTATGATATTATCTCTAACGGAACCGATAATCATATGGCTCTTATTGATCTGCGATCAAAAGACATCACAGGAAAATTAGCAGAAAACACATTGATAAAAGCAGATATTACAATTAATAAAAACATGGTGCCTTTTGATGATAAATCACCATTTGTAACATCTGGTATGCGATTAGGAACATCAGCTATTACTACCAGAGGAATGAAAGAAAATGATATGTATACCATGGTTAGCTTTATAGATGAAGTATTATCAAACCATGATAATGATGCTAAGATTTCATCTATCAAAACAGAAGTAAATAACTGGATGAAAAAATTTCCATTGTATAAATAAAAACAATCTAGCGGATAGTTATATTATGAAAGATCTAAGTACACTTAAACAAGAATTCCTACCCAGACATATAGGTCCGGGCAAAAAGGAAATTGGTCAAATGCTAAACGTGATTGGTGTTTCATCATTAACACAGTTAATTGATGAAACGGTTCCAAAAAATATTCGTTCTACAAAACCATTAGCATTACCAACTGCTCAAACAGAATTGGAGTTCCTTACCAACTTCAAATCTATGATGGAAAACAATAAAGTATTCCGTTCATTTATAGGAATGGGATATCACGACTGTATTGTACCTCCAGTTATTCAGCGAAATATTCTTGAGAATCCAGCTTGGTATACAGCGTACACACCATATCAGGCAGAGATAGCACAAGGTAGACTAGAAGCCTTGATCAACTATCAAACCATGATTACAGATCTTACAGGAATGGAACTAGCCAATGCTTCTCTTTTGGATGAAGCTACAGCTGCAGCAGAAGCCATGACACTTCTATATCGTGTAAAAAGCAGAGCAAAAAAACAAGCCAGTACATTTTTTATTGATAAAAAAACATTTCCGCATACCATAGAGCTTATCATAGGTCGTGCAGAACCTATTGGTATTAATGTAATTGTTGGAGATATCGCTGAACTCGATATCTCAAATCCAGATCTTTTCGGACTCCTTATCCAATATCCAGATAGTGATGGCGCAATTACAAATCCAACTCCTTATATTACTGAAGCACAAAAGCATGAAGTAAGAATTGCTGTAGCATCAGATCTAATGGCATTAACACATATTACTGCACCAGGCGAAATGGGAGTAGATGTAGTTGTAGGTACTTCACAAAGATTTGGAGTACCCCTAGGATATGGAGGGCCACATGCTGCATATTTTGCTACAAAAGAAGTATATAAACGTCATATTCCTGGTAGAATTATTGGGGTAACAGAAGATAGCCATGGTCGTCCTGCATATCGAATGGCACTACAAACCAGAGAACAACACATTAAACGAGAAAAAGCTACCTCAAATATCTGTACCGCACAGGTATTACTTGCTGTAATGGCTGGTATGTATGCTGTGTATCACGGGAAAGATGGACTATCTAAGATTGCCAATAAAATCCATTTATCAACGGCTAAGCTTAATCAGGAATTAGAAAAACTTGGATACACGCAAACGAATACTCATTTTTTTGATACTCTAAAAATAGAGGTAGAAGACAAAGAAAGTATCAAAAAATTAGCACTGGATAAAGAAATCAATTTCAGATATTTTGATGATAATCATATAGGGATATCACTACATGAGAAGACTACATTAGTAGATCTACAAGATATCACCGAAATCTTTGCTACTGCAAAGGGTAAAACTGTAAAAATAACAGATTGGAAAATTGATACAACTGCAATCCCTGCTTCTTTACAAAGAAAATCTTCTTATTTAGAACACCCTGTATTTAATTCTTATCAGGCAGAGCATGAAATGCTTAGATATCTAAAAAGATTAGAAAATAAAGATCTTTCATTAGTACATTCTATGATTGCCTTAGGTTCATGCACCATGAAACTTAATGCAACTACAGAGATGATGCCTTTATCATGGGGCGAATTAGCTAACATTCATCCTTTTGTACCAATAAATCAAGCAAAAGGATATCATCAAATGTTTGAACATTTGGCCTCTTGGTTGGCAGAAATCACTGGTTTATATACCACCTCTCTACAACCAAATAGCGGGGCCCAGGGAGAACTTGCTGGTTTAATGGTTATAAAAGCATATTATGCAGATAAAAATCAAACCTACAGAAACATAACCCTTATCCCATCCTCTGCCCACGGTACTAATCCAGCAACTGCAACTATGGCGGGTCAACAAGTAGTTATTGTATCCTGTAGAGAAAATGGAGATATAGATATTGATGACTTGCGTGCTAAAGCAGAAAAGCATAAGGATAACTTAATGGCATTAATGGTTACCTACCCTTCTACTCATGGTGTTTTTGAAGAAAACATCAAAGAAGCTTGTGAGATTATTCATGATAATGGAGGAAAAGTATACCTGGATGGAGCAAATCTAAACGCTCAATTAGGATTAACAAGTCCTGGAATTATCGGTGGAGATGTATGTCATCTTAACCTTCATAAAACCTTTTGTATCCCACACGGTGGTGGTGGGCCAGGAATGGGGCCTATTGCAGTAAGTAAAGAACTTGCTCCGTTTATACCTGGTAACGCTGTGGTAAAAAACGCAGGAGGAGAAAAAGCTATCGCAGCTATCTCTGCAGCACCTTGGGGTAGTGCAAGTATTCTTTCTATCTCCTATGCATATATTGCATTAATGGGTGGCAAGGGATTAACCTCTGCGACAGAAATGGCAATTCTAAATGCTAACTATATAAAAGAAAAACTTGTTGATCATTACCCTATCCTATTTACCGGAGAAAACGGACGTAATGCTCATGAACTTATAATCGATTGTAGAGCATTTAAAGAAGAGGATATTACGGTAACTGATATTGCAAAAAGACTTATGGATTATGGGTTTCATGCACCAACTGTATCATTTCCTGTTGCAGGAACGATTATGATAGAGCCTACAGAAAGTGAAACCGTAGAAGAACTCGATCGTTTTATTGATGCTATGATCAGTATCAGAAGTGAAATAAAAGAAATAGCAAATGGAGTTGCCTCCAGGGATCAAAACGTCCTGAAAAATGCACCTCATACGATGGAATTTATTGCTCAGGATAATTGGGATATGCCGTATTCCCGAACCAAAGCTGCTTTTCCACTACCTCATATAAAAAGCAATAAATTCTGGCCTAGTGTAGGTCGTGTAAATGATGCCCATGGAGACAGAAATTTAATGTGTAGTTGTCTACCCGTTTCGGCATTTGAAGAAGATACAAAGAATACAGAAATAACTATAAACTAATATGGAAACAGAACTAATAAGCATAGCTCTCGAAGCTAAGCACCAAGAATTGGGAGCAAAAATGGTCCCTTTTGCAGGATATTTAATGCCACTTCAGTATACCTCTGTAGTACAAGAACACAAAACCGTAAGAGAAGGTGTTGGTATATTTGATGTATCGCATATGGGTGAATTCATCCTTAGAGGCCCTAAAGCGTTAGATTTAATTCAAAAAATAAGTAGTAATGATGCTACCAAACTAAATATTGGAAGTGCGCAGTATTCTTGTATGCCTAATGATAAAGGCGGTGTTGTAGATGATCTTATTATCTATAAACTAGACGATCAAGAATATCTATTGGTAGTTAATGCCTCTAACATTGATAAGGATTGGAACTGGATAAAAAGTCATAATACAGATAATGTAGAAATGATTGATCGCTCTAATGAGATGTCGCTTTTTGCTGTACAAGGACCACTTGCAAGTAACGTATTACAAAAACTTACCAAAGTAACCCTTGCCGATATCCCGTATTACACTTTTGCTATAGGCGAAATTGCAGGAATACAAAATGTAATTATTTCTGCTACAGGATATACAGGTGCAGGAGGTTTTGAACTTTATGTACCTAATTCTGGAGCAGAACAACTTTGGGATGCAATTCTCGAAACCGGAAAAGAAGATAACATTCAACCTATCGGACTTGGAGCAAGAGATACATTACGATTAGAAATGGGGTTCTGTTTGTATGGAAACGATATTGACGATACTACCTCTCCATTAGAAGCAGGATTAAGCTGGATTACAAAATTCACTAAACCTTTTATCAATTCTGAAGCTTTACAAAAGCAAAAAGCAGAAGGGGTTACTCGAAGATTAGTTGGTTTTGAAATGATAGAAAAAGGTATCCCTAGAGCTGGATATATAATATATAATGAAAATGATGACCTCATCGGAAAAGTAACTTCAGGAAGTCAATCACCTATATTAGAAAAAGGAATAGGACTTGGCTATGTCACCATTCCTCATGCTAAAGCAGATAGTACTATTTTTATCGAAATTCGAAATAAGCGTATCAAAGCAGTCGTTAAAAAAACACCTTTCATAAAAAAATAAAACCATGAATATTCCAGAAGAATTAAAGTACAGTAAAGATCACGAATGGATCAGAATAGAGAATAATATTGCACATATAGGTATTACCGATTTTGCACAAAGTGAATTAGGAGATATCGTTTATGTAGAACTCGAATCTTTGGATGAAGAACTTAATGAAGGAGAAGTAATGGGATCTATTGAAGCGGTTAAAACTGTTTCTGACATTTTTATGCCCGTTTCAGGTACTGTTATTGAAATTAATGAAGAGCTAGAATCAAATCCAGAAATGGTAAATTCTGATCCATATACTAATGGTTGGCTTGCCAAAATAGAAATTTCAAATCCGGATGAAATCAATACCTTATTAGATGCCGATGGATATAAGAAATTGATAGGTGCCAAATAATAGTCTCCTATCAAAAATTTAACCGGAATGCTTTTTAACGATAAATTGATAATTATATCGAAAAATCATATAAAAGAATACATACTATTTTTTCCAAAAAGCAACTGTTTATTGTATCTTAGAGACTCTTTAAAAAAATTAATTAAAAAACTCACAACATGGCAATTATCAAAGTTATTGAAGTTCTAGCGAATTCTGAAAAAAGCTGGGAAGATGCAACCAAAAATGCAGTAAAACAAGCTAGCAAATCGGTAAAAAATATTAAATCAGCATATATAGTTGACCAAAGCGTAGTGGTCAAAAATGATGATGTATCCGAATTTAGAGTGAATTTAAAAATCTCTTTTGAAGTAAAATAATAATTTTATTTCTTCTTTATAAAAAGCATTCTGAATTATTCAGGATGCTTTTTATATTTTTATATGTTACTAAAATCAACTCTGGTGAAATATTTATATATCATTATATTATCGCTATTATTCACAACCTGCACAAGTCAAAATAAATCCCCTATGGAACAACACGCTTATACTAATGATCTCATTCATGAAACTAGTCCATACCTCTTACAACATGCACACAACCCTGTAAATTGGAAACCTTGGGGAGAAGAAGCACTACAACAAGCTAAAAAAGAAAACAAGCTTATTATCGTAAGCATAGGATACGCTGCTTGCCATTGGTGCCATGTTATGGAGCATGAAAGCTTTGAAGATCCTAAGGTAGCAGAAATCATGAATGCGAACTATGTAAATATTAAAGTAGATCGTGAAGAACGCCCTGATATAGATCAGGTATATATGAGTGCAGTACAATTAATGACCGGTAGTGGTGGTTGGCCTCTTAATATGGTTGTATTGCCCGACGGAAGACCAGTTTGGGGAGGCACCTATTTTCCTAAAGGAAATTGGGTTGATGCCTTAAAACAAATTGCAAACCTATATGAAAAACAACCCGATAAGCTAATAGAATATGCCGAAAAACTAGAACAAGGAATTAAGGCTGTAGATCTCATAGAAGTAAACACTAATGCTATTAATTTTGACAAAGAATTTATAGCATCTTCTGTAAAAGAATGGAGTTCTCATTTTGACCATCAAAAAGGAGGCACAAAACGAGTTCCCAAATTTATGATGCCTAATAATTATCATTTCCTTCTTCGATATGCTTATCAAACTAAAGATGATACACTATTAGAATTTGTAAAAAACACTTTAACAAAAATATCATATGGCGGTGTTTATGATCATGTTGGAGGAGGTTTTGCGCGATACTCTACTGATGGAAAATGGCATGTCCCTCACTTCGAGAAAATGCTATATGATAATGCACAATTAGTAAGTCTGTATTCTGATGCTTTTTTGGTTACTAATGATCCCTGGTTTAAAGATGTAGTTTATGAAACTTTGGATTTTGTATCAAGAGAGCTTACCAATAAAGAAGGTGCTTTTTATTCATCTTTGGATGCAGATAGCAACACTTTGGACGGAGAATTAGAAGAAGGTGCTTTTTATGTATGGACCAAAGAAGAATTAAAAAGAATAGTGCCGGATGGCGATTATACTCTCTTTGCTGATTATTACAATATCAATTCATATGGTTTCTGGGAAAAAGGAAACTATGTTTTAATTAGAAAGGATGCTCATCAAAAGTTTTGTAGTGAAAATAATATTGCCAGTGAAGTCTTGATTAAAAAAATCTCTCAATGGAAAGAAGTTTTACTTCATGAGCGTGAAAAACGCTCTCGACCACGATTAGATGACAAAACCTTAACCTCCTGGAATGCTTTAATGCTAAAAGGCTATCTGGATGCCTATAGAGTTTTTGGAGAGAAAAAGTTTTTGGATGCTGCCATAAAAAATGCAAATTTTATCAAAACTGCTCAGTTAAAAAATGATACATCCTTATTTCATAACTACAAAAACGGTAAAAGCACCATCAATGGGTATTTAGAAGACTATGCACTAGTCATTGAAGCCTTTATAGCCTTATATCAAAACACATTTGACCCAGAATGGTTAGAGGTATCAGAACAACTTACACAATACACTTTAAACCACTTTTTTAATGAGGACAAGAATATATTCTATTTTACTTCTGATCAAGACCCAAAACTTATTACACGTACTATAGAATACAGTGATAATGTAATCCCGGCATCTAATTCAATAATGGCTAAGAACTTATTTTTACTATCTCATTATTTTGACCGTTCTAATTACAAAGAAATAAGTGAACAAATGTTACATAATATTAAACCGCAAATCAAGTCTTATGCATCAGGGTACTCTAATTGGTTAGATGTTATGCTCAATTTTTCTTTTGACTTTTATGAATTAGTTATTATAGGTAAAGAAGCAAAAAGTAAATTAAAAGAAGTAAGTCAAACTTATATTCCAAATAAACTAATAGCGGGAGGCACATCAGATTCTGATACTGCCTTATTAAAAAACAGATTTATAGAAGACAAAACTTTGTTTTATTTATGTGTAAATAATTCATGTCAATATCCAGTTGAAGAATTTCAAAATATTTTGCCTTTAAAATAGCGTAATATTTTGCCTTAAATTAGTTTGGTTTTTAAATCCTATTCATATAAAACAATATTTCAACATTATGCCAAAACTCACATATTATGAAAAAGAAAAATATTAGCTGTTTTTTTCTATTGATAATTTTCTTAAAATATTAAAAAAATGAACTTTTGACGGATAATTAAAACAACTTAAACTAGAGATAACCAATGATTTAGTAATACAAATCTTATATTTTTTACGGTTTTACCGTAAAAAAGCTATGTGAATTATATGTTAAAATTGCAATTTAATTCCTAATAATTTAACGTTTTATGCTTTTGAATTACGAAATTCATAAAAATCCATTCAAAAAAGCATAATAATTGCGTTTAAAATGTTATTTCTTTAAGTTTATCATACCTAAATCGAAAAACTATGAGAAGAATATTACTTTTTTTATGCCTAATAGCATCGTCAGCATTATTTGCTCAATTACCCAAAAATTTACTTACACCTACTACCAGAGTTTCTCTTTATGATGAATATGATGGTAGTATTCATATGAAGAGTCGTTATAAAGAATCTAGTGTCATTGATGAGAAATCAGGAACTTTTGATGCTAAACTTAAATATAACATTTATTCTGATGCTCTTGAATATACTTCACAATCCAAATTATATGAAGTGGTTAAAAGTCCTACTATTCATGCTCGAATTGATGGTGACTATTTCTATTACTGTGAATTCAAAAATCAACGAGGAAGCACTAGAGATGGTTATTATGTATTAGTAGAACTAACTGATAGATATCGTATTTATAAAAGATTTACGCTTAAGATTAAAGATCCTGTAGACAAAGGCCCAATAACAAGTGGCCCGACTGATCCGGGAATCCTTAGAATGATTACTACTTACTATCTTGAAGAATCAGGTGTTATCATGGAATTACCTATGAAGAAAAAAGAAATGCTTGCAGCATTTAATGATAAAGAAAACGAACTAAAAGATTATTTAAAAAAAGAAAAAATTCGTTTGAGAAAAGAAGAAGATTTAATTAGACTTGTAGCTAGATATAATGCCTTAAAAAGCTCTGATTCTAGCCCGTCACAAAGTCTTTTAAGTAATACGGATCGAGGTAACTAACATCTTCAAAATCTTTTTTCAAAAATTTAGGATAACTTAACATTGCCATCTCATTTGCAGATGGCAATTTGTTTTCTACAAATACCGCATTAACGTCGCTACAAATAGCCGAAAACTTTTCTACTCCATTACCTATGAAATATACTTTTTTCTCGCGCAAATACGCTTCATAAGAGGTACTAGTAAGAATTTCTGCTTCTGTTTTTCTTATTTCTTCATAACCATTAGTAAAAACCGCAGAATACACCTCCATTCTTCGAGCATCAAGCATAGGAACAATATAACTGTCCTGTTCCTGTGATATCTGTAATGCTAGTGAATGTAGAGTAGGCACAGATAGTAATGGAATATCTAATGCATAGCATAAACCTTTTGCCGCTGAAACTCCTATTCTTAACCCTGTGTATGAACCAGGCCCCTTGCTAACTGAGACTGCAGAGAGGCTTTTGGGAGTTAACCCCGCTTCTTTGAGAACTTCATCTATAAAATTATGTAATCGTTCTGCATGGGAATATGAACTATCATAATCCTCTTTTAACCCAATCACTTTCTCATTATTAGCTAAAGCTACAGAACAATTAGTTGTTGAAGTTTCTATGCAGAGGATATAGGCCATTTATCAAAATTTAGGCAAAGATAATCTAATTAGATGTGTTCTTTACTAAATGTTTTATTGAACTTTTAACTGGTCATTATTTTGATTAGTACCAACTACTGGAGGTGGTTTATTTGGTAGATTTTTTCTCTTTATCTGTAGTTACTTTATCTCCAGTTTTAAGTATTTTAGTAACCACATTATAAGGTCCTGTTATAACCTCATCTCCTTCTTTCAAACCACTCGTTATTTCAATATTACTGTCATCCTGGATACCCGTTTTTATCACTCTCAATTTTGCCGTTTCACCATTCTTAATGAATACACATTCGAATTTTTTATTGGTGTCTGATGATATTTTGTCCTTAGAAGGTATCTCTTTTATATTAGAAGTATCATTTTTAATCACTATGGAACTTATAGGAACACCTATTATATCTTTTCTTTTATCTGTAATAACGTCTACTGTAGCTGTCATACCTGGTCTAAACGGAGAGTAGCTTTCGGGTTTATCTGCTAATAAATCTGAATATGATTCCTCCAGAATTCGAACTTTCACTCTAAAATTAGTTACCTGATCAGCACTTACAGCATTTTCTGCAGAATTAGCGATTTCTGTAACTATACCCTTAAATTGTTTCTTTAGGTAAGCATCAACCTCAACAATAGTAGAATCTGCAATCGAAACTTTAACGATATCATTTTCATTAACATCCACTTCTACTTCCATATTACTAAGATCTGCAACACGTACAATCTCTGTACCTGCCATTTGTTGGGTACCTACTACTCTTTCTCCCAGTTCTACAGATAGCTTAGATATTGTACCCGTCATTGGGGCATAAATTGTGGTTCTGTTTAAATTATCTTTGGCTTCATTAACAGTTGCCTGAGCACTTCTTACGTTATAATATGCTGATTGCTTAGCAGCTTCTGCTCCTTCATATGCTGAGATTGCTCTATCCCACTCTGCTTTAGAAATCACTCCTTTATCAAACAATGCCTTATTACGATCATAGCTTAGTTTTGATTCTTTTAAACTAGCTTCAGCTTGTCGTAATCCTGCCCTTACATTTTCTAATGCTGCCTGAGACCTATTTAATCCAGACTGAATAATATCAGGATTTATACGAACCAAAAGATCTCCTTTTTGTACTTGTTGGCCTTCTTTGATTGGCAAGTCGATAATCTCTCCTGATACTTCTGAAGAAAGTTTTACCTCTACCTCGGGTTGTATTTTACCAGTAGCAGAAACAGTTTCTATAATATCAATTTTATCGATTTTTGTAACTGATACTTCTTTAAAGTTTCCACTTTCACCAAACCATCCTGCTTTTTTACCATAAACAAGTAATACTATTAAAACGACAACTATCCCTAAAATGAAGAGTAATTTTTTTTTATTCATGACGTACTTTAACGTTAATTCTATTGTATGAAAATACAATCTTTTTCTATATAGTAGCCAAAAAATCGAATGCCACTATTCTATAATTTTATATCCGCGATTTTTATTCCAAAATAAAGCTCTAGTACTTTTAGTTTAAAAATGAAATCAAATTTATTTTGTACTTCCTGACTCTGCGCATTTTCTAATCTAAATTTTGATTGACTAAAATCAAACGCATTGGTTAGTCCTACATCATAACGGTCTTTTGCGTATTCATATGCTCTTTCCTGAGCTTTTACAGAAACTTGAGCTGCTTCATAGGCTTCTGCAGCTCCTTTTGCATCAAGATATGCCTGATATACATTACTATCCAAATCCAACTCTGTTTGTTCTAGTTGAAACTCTGTTCGCTTTACATTAACCTTATTTCTTTTTACCGCATTCCTTGCAGAAAATCCATTAAAAATTGGAACCGTAAGAGATAAACCATAAGAAATCCCATCGTTGATATACAACTGATCAATAAATGGTGCAGCATCCTGTTCTACAAGAAGTAGATTAGGAGTTTGACTAACAACATTCTGCCCTGTTGCTTCTACTACACCAACACTCTGAGTTGTTACAGGATTATTTTCATCCAAAACACGAGCAAAAGATTTTGCTCCTGATTCTCGGGTATTATAATTAAAAGAACCATTTAATGTAGGATAGTATGCTCCTCTGGCAATTTCAAGATCTTTTTCTGCAATAAGTTTATTTTGTTCTGCGATCTGTACTTCATATCTTGATTCTCTGGCTTTAGCAATCACTTGATCAATAGGCTTATCTAATATCTCTGATCCGGGAACCAGATACTCTTGTTCTACAATGTCAAAATCTTCATAGTTTTTAATCAGTAATCGCTGTGCCAATCCTATTAATGCAATCTGTACTGCATTCTCCGCCTGTACAATTCTTGTTAATTCATCTGCAGAAGTTGCTTCAATTTCAAGGAGGTCGCCTTGAGGTAGTACTCCGGCATCTACAAGATCTTTGGTACGTTGTAACTGTTCTAATGTAATCTCATGTTGTTTTTCTATTACTTTTAACGATTCTTTGTTTAAAAGTACCTGTAGGTAGCTATTGGCCACAAACAATGCAATATCATCTTTGGATTTACCAAGGCTATATTGACTTAGCAGTTTATTAAGTTTAGCTCTTTGAAATCTTTTTATATTTCTCAAACCACCAAATATGGTTACTCCAGCACTTATACCATAATTAGAACTTCTAAATGTCTGCGTTTTATTTTCGTTTGTAATAGGATCTGTTGATAAACCAGAACTCCAAAAATTAGAAGCAGATGCGTTTAATGTAGGCAGAAAACGTCCTATCGCATCAATCCTATCGATTTCTGTTGCTTCTACATCTAATGCAGATTGCTTTATCGAAATATTATTTTCTAAAGCATATTCTACGCATTCGCGTAATGTCCATTTCTTTTCTTGTGCTTGTGACCCGAACACTCCAAAGAATACAATACATAAAACTAAGATTTTAACCCTCATAAGTTTAAAATTTATAGTGTCGTTTTGTAACGAGAACTTGCTTAAATCTTTTGATATAATTTTCATACTATGGTATAGGTATATATTTTATTGATGTTGTTACAGATTATTTAAAATATTTCTAATATCTGATACTGCCAAAAATATTGTTTTCATCACATTCTAATTTTGGCCTTCTTCCCCTTCTTTTTTAATAGGCTCTGTTTTGTTCCAAACTTTAATATCATCTTCTTCTGTTATTCCAGATAGAATTTCAACATTAATACCATCAGAAATACCAATTTCAACATCTTTTCTTTCGAATTTTTGATCTCCCGTCTGTACTTCTACATAAGGATCTTCTGTTTCTTTATCAAATTGCAAAAGTGCTTCTTTTACTGCAAGAATATCATTTTTTGTTTCTAAAACAATTGAAGCGTTTGCACTATATCCTGCTCTTATAAAATATGATTTATCCAGAAAAACTTCACCTTCAATTTTAAATTGAACTGCTCCTTGTTCTTCATCTCCTTTTGGAGCGATAAATTTTAATTTTGCATCAAATTCTTTATCTCGTATTGCTCCAAGACTAACTTTTAAAGGCATATCAATTTTCAACTTATTCACCTCTGCTTCATCTACTTTCCCTTCAAAAATCATTTTGTTTAAATCTGCAATTGTTGCAATAGTAGTTCCATCGTTAAAGTTATTACTTTCGATCACCTGATCTCCTTCTTTAACAGGAATCTCGAGGATTGTTCCTGATACGGTTGCTCTTATATTAGTATTTGCTGTTGAAGAACCTCCTGCAGAACCTAAGCGTATGATCTGAAGATCACTTCGCGCATTCGAAAGATCTTGTTTTGCCTGGTTATATCTTAGATCCATATTATTAAAATCCTGACTAGAGATCACTCCTTTATCAAAAAGCGCTTTGTTTCTATCATATTCTACCTTAGAATTATTTAGAACAATTTGAGCATTTTTAACACGTCCTCTAGCACTGTTTAAGGATTGTTCGTTAGGCACTACTTTTACCTTGGCTATTAAATCTCCTGTTTTTATTGCTGCTCCTTCTTCAACATAAATCTTTTCTATAATTCCCGAGATCTGAGGTTTGATTGCTACTTCATCCTCTGGAACTACTTTTCCTGTTGCTACAGTTTTTTCCTCAATAGAAGTTTTAAACGCTTTTTCTGTAGTAAACACAATAGGTGATTTGCTGTTAGAATCTATAAGGTACTTACCCGAAAAACCTAGTAAGGCCACGAAAATTACAACTAATAAAATTTTAAAAAACTTTTTCATTTTAATTGATGATTATTCTGGTTATTTATTTTATTCTTCTCTTAATGCTTCAATTGGCTTTATACTTACTGCTTTCTGTGCTGGAATAAGTCCTATTATTGTTCCTAGCAATACTATTGACAATAATGCTCCTGTTACGGCAAAGAAATCTACTGTAGGGTTTAAAATGGGCACATCATCATTATTACCAATTGCAGTATTGATACCCCAAAGTAACAGTGTGCCAAAAATAAAACCTAATAATCCTGCTAAAAAGGTAAGCAATACAGATTCTAGCATGATTTGCCCTCTTACTTCTGCCGGTGTTGCTCCCAATGCTCTACGCACCCCAATCTCTCTGGTACGCTCTTTAACTGTAATTAAAAGAACATTACCTATCGCAATTACTCCAGCAATAAGCGTAGCTATTCCTACGATATAGGTAATCAAACGCATACCGGCCAGAAACCCATTAATTTTTGCTACTTCTTCACCAAGATTAAAACTTCCGAAAGCTTGCGTATCATCTGGATGCACATTATGCATTCTCTTAAGTGCAGTCTTTATTGTCTTTTCTGTATTTACTATATTCTTATCTGGTTTGGCAGTGATCACCATCCAGGATATATTTTGACCCTGGTTAAAAATCGTTTGAAATGTTGTAAATGGCAGAAAAATAGAATCGTCTCCTTCAAATCCAGATTGAGTAGGCTTATATACTCCTATTACTTTGAAATAAATTCCGTTTATTCTCACAAAATCTCCTACTGCTTCTTCATCTTTATCATAGAATTGTTTATAAATATCTTCACCGATAACGCAGACTTTACGTTCATACTTTATATCTTCTTCATTAATAAATCTTCCTCCATCAAATATTTTTTTCTTTGATACTTTGTCGATCGTCGGATAATCACCAAACACCTTAAATGCTCCTGACTTAGAACCTTTTACAAATTGTCCTGGTGGTGTTCCCCATTGACCAGTAACGTTACGAGGAGCTATATATTCAATGTCACCTACCTGAGATTCTAATGTTTCGACATCATTTAACGTGAGTTGCATCCGTCTTCCTCTTTTAAATCCTTCGTTAGGTATACTGGTTTGTTGTCCCCAAACAAACATCGTATTGGTTGCAAAATCATTAAATTGACTTCTAAAACTATTATCCAATCCTTTAGCCATCCCTAAAAGAAACACAAATAAAAACACTCCCCAGGTTACCCCGATAACTGTAATTATGGTTCTTACTTTATTCTTACGAATAGCTCCATAAATTTCTTGCCAGGTGTCTCTTTCAAATATAAACTTCATGCCAATTTGATTTTTAGTTATTCATCTCTCAACGCGATTATAGGTTTTATTCTAGCAGCTCTTCTTGCCGGAATATATCCTGCCAAAAGTCCAAAAAATATCAACACCATTGTTGCTGTCATAATAATACCTGTATCAACTTTTGGGTTAAGAATAAAAAAGTCTTCGAGATTATTACCTATAAGTTTTAATGCCAAAATCCCTAAAATTAACCCAAGATATCCTGCTACAGATGTTATCAAAACTGATTCCTGAAGTACCATAGCTATTATTGATTTTGGCGATGCTCCCAGTGCTTTTCTGATTCCTAATTCTTTGGTACGTTCTTTAACACTAAACGTCATAATATTACCAATACCTATAACTCCCGAGATTAGAGTACCTATACCAACAACAAATATGATCATATAAATACCTCCAAGAATAACCATGGTTTCCTTAATATCTTCCGCAAAACTTCTTACCCTGATTGCACTTTGATCATCTGGTGCTACTTTAAATTTTTCCTTGAAATCTTCTTCAATTTTTTTAGAAAATGCAATAGCTTGCTCAGTACTCATAGCCATATTATAAGATAAGTTGATCTGATCAATATGATCATTATTTCCATAGAGTAATTGAACAGTTTTATAAGGTATATAGATTATTCGTTCTTCATTATCACCTCCACTATCTTGAAAAACTCCAATTATTTTATAAGCGATCCCATCTACATTTAGCATTTTACCTAAGGCCTTTTCATTTTTAAAAAGGTCTTTCTCTACTAATCTTCCAATAACAATGTTCTTGGTACGCTCGTTAATATCTGATTGATTAAGATATCGCCCATTCATCATTATGGTTTTCTCGAGATATTGGTGATCGGGATGTACTGCTCTTATACTATAACTACCAGATTCTTTTTTATATTTTGCAGAACCGTTTCTATATACTCTTGGGGTAGCAAACTCAACTTTACCAATATAATTACTTTTTATAAATTCGAAATCTTCGTTTTTAAACTGAATTCTTCTATTTTCCTGAAAGCCTTTATATGCTTTTGATGTATTCCCGCCACGAATAAATATAATATTTTGAGCATCGTCCACAAAACTGCTTAAAAAACTATTAAGAAGACCATTACCCAATCCTAATAGAATTGTGAAGATCAGAATTCCTAAAGCCACTGTAAATCCAGAAAGGAATGTACGCAGTTTATTTTTTCCTATAGCTTCAAATATTTCACCCCATCTATCTCTATCAAACATATTGAGATGCTCTAACCTGTTCTACTTCTTTATCTTCTACAATAACACCATCTTTAAGGTGTACTATACGTTTACACATGTCGGCAATATCTGGCTCGTGAGTTACCACTAATATGGTTTTACCTTCATCATTGATATTCTGAATGATATCCATTACTTCATAGGAGGTTTTACTATCCAAAGCTCCCGTTGGTTCATCTGCCAATAATACTTTAGGATCTGCAGCTAGTGCTCTGGCAATTGCTACACGTTGTTTTTGCCCTCCAGAAAGTTCACTTGGTAAATGTGTTGCCCATTCTGCCAACCCAACTTTACCAAGATAATCCATTGCTGTATCAATTCTTTCTTTTCGTTTTTTGCGTTGATAGTATAATGGAAGAGCAACATTTTCTAAAGCTGTCTTATAATTAATCAAATTGAAAGATTGAAAAACGAATCCCAGAAATTTGTTACGATACTGTGCTGCTTTGGTTTCATTTAACCCTTTGATAGGAACCTCATCTAAAAAATAGCTTCCACTATCTGCCTCATCCAGCATTCCTAAGATATTTAATAGTGTAGATTTTCCAGAACCCGAAGATCCCATTATAGCGACCAACTCGCCCTCTTTTACGTTAAAATCTATTCCTTTGAGTACATGAAGCGAATTGCTTCCCATCTGGTAAGATTTATGTAAGTCTTTAATTTCAATCATAATACTGGATTAAGATTTGTAAGGCAAACCACCTTTGCAAAATTGAGACCCACTAGCCTAAAATACTGTATAGTATTTAGATTAATCTTACAGTTTTTCTCTGAAGACTTATTGATTGGTTAGTGTTGTCTTTTTACATAAGACTAACTACATGGTATTTTTGTTACATCTTTTCTTGTTATGAAAATGTTAAAAAATTAAGAATTCTATAATTAAGGCTTTTTTGTAGTTGCCGATTTTCTTTTATTTCTATAAATAACATACCCTACAACTCCAATTAATACATATGGTATAATCATTAGGTATACAATCCCATTATTGATTCCTTTTGCTGCCTCCTGTCCTTCTCCGTTTTCCAGAACCGCTCTACACATTGCACATTGTGCCTCTACCGGGGTGGCAAATACCAAAAAAAGAGTTAGTATGTAAAAAAATTTTATTCGCATATATTTACTTAAGCTAAACATAATATGGTGATATCATAAAATATACAATCACCCCTGTAATAGCTACATATAACCAAATTGGAAATGTTATTCTTGCCATTTTCTTATGGGTATCAAATCGTTTTGCTAACGCTCTTACATAAGTAATTAACACAAAAGGAATAACTACAATAGACAAGATTATATGAGTGACCAAAATAAAATAGTATATATACCGTATCACCCCTTCTCCTCCAAATCGAGTAGAGTCACTTGTCATATGGTATGCAATATACATAAGTAAAAACAGCACAGAACATAAAATAGCGGTTTTCATAAGTCTCTCATGTAGTATAATATTCCTGTTTTTTATTGCCCATAAAGCAGCTAGTAAAATTACAGCAGTTAAACCATTAATAGTCGCATATATTGGCGGCAAAAAGGTAAGAGGTTGCACATCAAACCCAAGTTTTCTTAGGTTAACTCCAAATAGTGCTGCTACTGCAAGAGGAATAAAAACCGATAAAATTACAATCCATTTATTGTATTTTTTTTCTACATCTGATATGTTGTTGCTACTCATTCTTGTTTAATAGTTTCTTTATATCTTCTAATAAGATGGTTATCTGCTCTTCTTCTCCGTTTTCATCTACTTTTTCCTTTACACCAATTGTTCCTCTATAGTAAATAATTGGATTACCTGAGGCATCATATCTTGACCGTATATATCCTTCCTGATCAATTAATGCAAAATAACCGTTATGCTCAAATCCACCAGGCACACTAGGATTTTCAGCAGCATAAATATTGAATCCTGCATTAGCAAGTTCATAGATATCTTCTCTATCTCCTGTCAAAAAATGCCAATCTGGATCTGTTACTTTATACTTCTCTGCGTACTTCTTAAGTCTTTTTGGAGTATCATGCTTAGGGTTGATCGTAAAAGAAGCAACTCCAAAATTTTCATAGTCTTTTAATTGATTCTGAAGGTAAACCAAATTTTTACTCATTTTAGGGCATATCGTCGGGCAACTAGTAAAGAAAAATTCTGCTATATACACCTTACCTTTATAATCATGATTAGTAATTAAAATACTATCCTGATCTAAGAATGCAAACTCAGGAACTTTTTTTAGCTCTTCATTAATTTTTATATAACTAAGTTTTTCATTAGCAACAGGGTTACTAGCACTCATCCTATCGTTTTTAACAATCGAAGTACTTTTGATTCTATTTACAATCTTTGGGATAAAAATAATCCCAAAAACTAATATAATAAACGATATCCCGATATATGAATTCTTTTTCATGCGTCTACTCTTTATTTATCTTTGCGATCTGCTTTATATTTTTTTAAAGCTAAACGATACTCTGCAAGAATCACTTTTACATCATCACTCATGACATTTGATAAATCAGCAACAGAGCTCGCATCATAACCATATACTTTTGATTCATTTTCTTTTAACTCACCATCTCTACCTCTTAACCCTCTATTTTTGTCGATTATATACACATACTGTGTAGCTAAATTATCATCTAATTGATGTGGTGTCTTTAAGCTCTTAAACAAGGCTTCTATACTTTCTGGGGTACCAAAAACAAAGTTCCACTCAGAGACATCGGTGATATTATCTAATTCGTCCAATAATTCCTTTGCAGTGTTCTCACTACCATAAGGTAAAACCATTACAAATTGAAAATCTCGAAAGCCATGATTTTTTTTATAAATCTTTTGATTTAGATTAAAAGCATTTCCTTGTTTATTATGTATGTTTTTTCCTAAAAAACCAAGTACAGTAATTTTATCAGAAAAACTAACCTCTTTCTTGGTTAACGGTTCAAAACTTTTAAGATCCCCTACAGATTCATTCAGCACAGGAAGTTTGGCAAAATTATGTACTCCAGAAGCAAAAAACAAATAAGCCACTAAGGGCAATACAAACAAGACTCCTAAGACAAGAAATTTTTTCATTTAGTAGTAACTTTATTTCTCCTTAAACAATTAATTAGAAAGTTAATTATCACAAAGTTGTTATTCAAGGTTTCTAACGTAACCTCAGAACAACAGTGCAAAAATAAAAAAAGACGGTTTAAAAAACCGTCTTTTTACAATGCTTTTAACTTACATGTTTACAGAATTAAAAATCCCAACTTACATGCCCGTTTTTGAAGACTTCAAATACATAATCTCCCTCGGTAAGCAATATAAATATCAAGTAGCAAATTAAGAAAACCCCAGTCCAAACAACTGATCTTCTTAAGCCCTTCGTTTCACCTTCCATATGCATAAACGCCCAAGTGATATAATATGCTTTATAAATTGTAAGAATAATAAAAATCCAGTTTAATAGTTTCATACTAATTAAAGTAGTTTCTACTAAAAATGCTGGTTTTATAATTCCGAGTATTACTTCTACTATTGTAACCACAGATAATAGGATAAATACTTTCCAGATTCTTCCTGTATTTGATTCGTGATGTGCTGTATCGTGTGTCATGCTTATATACTAAATTTTTATTAAACCAGGTAAAAGAATGTAAATACAAATACCCATACCAAATCTACAAAGTGCCAGTATAAACCAACCTTTTCTACCATCTCATAATTCTTTCTTCTTTCATAAGTTCCAAGAATTACATTAATAAAGATGATAATATTAATAACTACTCCAGAAAACACGTGAAAACCGTGAAAACCTGTAATAAAGAAGAAGAAGTTGGCAAATAATGGAGTACCATACTCATTATGAGTAAGGTTTGCTCCTTCTACAATACCAATAGCATCTGCCTGCATTCTTTTTATGGACTCTGTTCTTGATAAGATTGTTTTCTCTCCTTCTTTCGTAAGAGTTTGAGTTCTTACTAAAAGATCTTTTCTTTTTGCAAAACCTGTTCTTATTTCTTCGATAGTATAGGTAGGAAGAGTTCCTTCTTTTTCATACCAGATTCCATTTTTTCTTTCGTGTTGGGCTCTATCTTTATGCGTATCGATAATTGCGATATCTTTTAAACCTACTCTATGGCCTTCTGCATCTACAAATTGTAAAATTTGTCCTCCTTTGGTTTCTACCGCACCATATTCTCCTTTGATAAAGTTTTTCCACTCCCATGCTTGTGATCCTACAAATATTGCCCCACCTATTATGGTCAAAAACATATAAAAGATCACTTTTTTCTTTTTCATATGGTGTCCCGCATCTACGGCTAATACCATAGTTACCGAGGAAAAAATCAGAATAAAAGTCATCAAAGCCACATAATACATTGGAGCATCTACCCCATGTAAGAATGGAAAGTGATTAAACACTTCATCGGCTATTGGCCATGAATCTATAAACTTAAATCGTGAAAAACCATACGAGGCAAGAAAACCTGAAAATGTGAGTGCATCCGAAAGGATAAAAAACCACATCATCATCTTACCATAACTTACCTTGAGCGGTTGATTACCACCTCCCCAAGTTTTATCTTCAGTACCTGTTTTAGTAACAGCTGTTTCCATATAAAGAATTTGGTATTGTTAAATTTCCACAAAAATAATCAATTTTATCATTTCACCTGCTCAAATTTATTTTTTAATTGCCACAGGTGTATTTCTTTAAAACAATCTCTTTTATAGTATTACATCAATGATCCGAGATCATTTGACAAAATATAAAAACAAAAAGAGATAAACCCACAGAAAATCAACAAAATGCCAGTACATAGCACCTAGCTCTAAACCAAGTGTTTGACCTGTTTTATATTTTTGTTTAAAATGATTATAAATTACAACTAAAAGCACTATAAGTCCTCCAACGATATGTGCTAAGTGTGTTACCACAATAATAAACATAAATGTAGTAACGATATTTGATGTTGGACCTGTAAAATGATATCCTTGCGTAATAATATCACTAAACCCTTCAAACTGCAAGAATATAAATATGATTCCTAATGCAAGTGTAGAGAGCAATAATAGCATGGCTAAGCCTCGATTATTTTTTTCAATCGCATTTTTCACAAAATAGAACGTAACACTACTTGCTACTATTATCAATATACTATAGATAAATGCATTTGGAAAAACAAGATCTATCCCCCAGTCTTTTCTACTTTTACTCACAACATAAGCACTGGTAAGTCCAGCAAACACCATTGCCATGCTAATCATAGCAAACCACATCATGGTTTTTTTGGACCTGTTAACTTTTTCTTGTGTTGTTCCTTGTGTTAAATCCATATTCTAACAAATTTATCTACTACATAAATGATTTGTAACAATGTAATGTACAAAACACTCATTAGCATTAATTCTTTTGCTGTTTTAGCATCTCTGATTTTATATAATCGAAAAGCAGATCTAATTAAAGTTAATCCCAAAAATAGAATAATCACACCAGAGATTGGAGTCAGATACAGTTTACCCGTAACTCCAAAAACAGGTATTAAAGAGGTCACCACAGTCCAAACTGTGTAAATGATGACTTGTACTGCCGTACCTTGATCTTTTTTACCTGTTGGAAGCATAAAAAACCCTCCTTTTTTATAATCATCAAACAGAAACCACCCTATAGCCCAAAAATGAGGAAATTGCCAAAAGAATTGAATCATAAACAATGTTCCTGGTTCTATTCCAAAATTATTTGTTGCTGCCACCCAACCCAACATAAAAGGAATGGCTCCAGGAATAGCACCAACAAAAACAGATAATGGTGTTTTTGTTTTTAAAGGAGTGTATAAACTCACATATATAAATATCGAAATCGCTCCAAACATTGCTGTTTGAGGATTAATTGTATATAGTACAGATATCCCTGCAATTGTAAAAATTGCAGCAATTGCGAAAGCTGTATTTACAGACATTCTTCCTGACGGGATCGGCCTATTTTTAGTACGATCCATCAATTTATCCAAATCTCTTTCTATAATCTGATTAAAAGCATTTGAAGCCCCTACCATAAAATAACCTCCTATTGCCAGAAGAACTAAGGTACTCCAAGAAACGGTTTCAACTCCCAACAAATACCCTGCAACAGATGAAAAAACCACACTCAATGCCAGACGCATTTTTGTAATTTCTTTAAAATCCTGAACAACAGAGATTTTTGCAGTATTCGTTTGGGTTACGCTCAAATTTTGCACGTTTTCTAAAATAGCTTTTTTTAAAAGTGGTGCAAAGATATATCTTAAAAGCATTTTAGACAACTTATAACTACTTATAATTCACCTTTTAACAAACTAAGCTGTATCACACAAGATCGTTATCAAAATTTATTTCTACAGAACATTTTGATAATCACTTTGATAGCCAAAAGTAATTTTTATACTTTATTCACGACAAACCATCATAAAAACCACATAAAATCATCTCTAATGAAAAAATTACTAATTCTCGCGGTACCTATACTTTTCTTTACTGCCAATGCACAAGATAAAGAAGTTAAAATCATCATAGATTCATTGTCTGATAATATTTATATGCTAACTGGTCAAGGAGGTAATATTGGTATTTTCAAAAACGAAAAAGGCTTGTTTATCATTGATGATCAATTTGCAAGGTTATCCGATAAAATTCTCACTAATCTAACAACAATAAGTAATCAACCCGTTACTATGGTAATCAATACACATTATCATGGAGATCACACTGGTGGAAATGAAAATATGGCGAATAAAGGCGCTACCATCTTTGCTCAGAAAAATGTGAGATCCAGAATGAAAAAAAAGCAAAAGGAAAAAGGAAATATTATCCCTTCATCGTTACCTGTAATCACATTTAACGAAGGACTACAATTATATTTCAAAGACGAAAAAATAAAAGCATTTCATGTACACAATGCTCATACCGATGGAGATGCTCTTATTTATTTTACAAATGGAAATGTATTACATATGGGAGATACCTTTTTTAATGGACGGTATCCCTACATAGATCTAAAATCTGGCGGAAGCATTGAAGGCTACATAAAAGCATCAGAAAAAGCCTTGTTTATCGCAAACGATGACACCAAAATCATTCCCGGACACGGAAAATTGGCAATGAAAAAAGATCTGGAAGCATTTTTAAAAATGCTAAAAGAAATCACTAGCGGTATTCAAAAAGAAATCGAAGCAGGGAAATCTGAAGAAGACATTACAAAAGACACTTCGCTTACGGCAACCTATGATGTAAAAGGATATGGTGATGGATTTATTAACTCAGAACGTATGCGAAAAACAATTTATACTAGTCTCACCAAGTAAAAAAAATCAATTAAAAAAGCCTGCTGATATACCAGCAGGCTTTTATCTTTAGTTCTGTATTTTAAAAACAATTGGTAACTGATACTTTACAGTTACAGCTCTACCTCTTTGTTTACCGGGTGTCATCTGCGGAAATAAATTAATCACTCTTTGTGCTTCTTTTTTTAATTTTGGATGTGCTGCTCTAACCCGGATGTTCTTAATCATTCCATCAGTATCAACATCAAACTGAGTATAAATTCTTTGCACCCCTGTTAAACCATACTCCTCTCCTAATCCTGCATCAAATTTTCTAGAAACGATTTTTCTAATTTTTTCAGAAAAACAAGCTGCCTTTTCTTTATTCGTTGCTAATTTCTCACAACCTGGAAAAATAGGAACATCTTCTACAGCCATAAACGGTAAAGTTATAGGCTCATCAACAATAGGCTCAACATCAACAATAGAATTAGGATCAAATGGCTTAGATTCGATTGTCTCATTTTTGAACACCTTATCCAGATCAGTTATCTCAGCATCATTATCAATAACTTTAAATTGCTCTGGAGCTATCACAGGTTTAGTATACTTTCTGGCAATCTCTTTTGGCCTGGGTTCTTCATAGATTTTGTAAACCCCATCCCAATCTACATCGGGTTCCTCAATTGTAAAATCAATATCGCTATCATTAACTATTGGTGTAGCGGTATACATCTCAAACATTACATAGGTAAATAAAAGACTTGCAATAAGTCCAATCTGAAAGTTCACCAATGTGCTTTTTCGTACATTAGCATCGTGCTTGTTACTCATAATATTTAGTTTTAACGTTACAATTAATCTAAATCAACAAGCATACCAAAAAAGAATCCCGTCTACACAACGTAGCGGGATTCTGATATTTTATAAAGTATTTTATTTTTAGTCCTGTACCTGAAAAACTATTGGTAGAGAATACAATACACCTACTGCTTTTCCTCTTTGCTTTCCTGGAGTCATTTTAGGTAATAACTTAACCACTCTTTGTGCTTCTTTTTGTAATCTTGGGTGTGGAGCTCTCGCTTGAACACCTACAATATTACCTCCTCTATCAATTTTAAACCTAACATAGATTCTATTAACACCGGTAAGACCTAATTCACTTCCAATTTCTGTATTAAATTTACGGTTAACAAACTTCTTAACCTTATCACTCATACATTTCTTTTTGGCTGCATTACCTCCAGCATTCTCACAACCAGGAAAGATCGGCACATTTTCGATAACTGCAAACGGTACATCAGCAATTACTTCTTCTTCATCTGTATCTTCAATTTCTTCTACCTCAACGATCTCTTCTTCCTGATTCGTTTCTGTAGACTCGATAATAGTCTCCTCTACTTCTTCCTCATCCTCTACTACATCAATAACTTCTGGTGCAGGTGGTGGAGGTGGTGGAGGTGGTGGCGTATTCAGGTTCTGAGTAATTGGCACATCTTCTTCTTCCAATTCATCAAGATTAACCTGACCTATATCTATATTGGTTCTATCATAGGTTTTCCACTCTATTCCTTGCCATGTAATAAAAAGAACTAAAACAAGTCCTAATTGAAGGAATAAGCCACTTTTCTTAGTTAAATCTGATTTTGGATTTTTCTTTGGTTCCATATTATATAATCGTTATAGGATTGCTAAAATAGCTAATTTCTTTTGTAATTTCCAACTAAAGATTAAAATGTAAAACAAAAAATAGGTTTTTTAACTTTTACACTATCTACTTTTCAATAAGAATAAGCTCCTTATCTACCTGATTTTCCGTTTGTTTTATTTAAATCTTAGTATTTTATTTTTAAACACTACAAAAACAAATACAGCAAAAACTGTACCACTTGTATTTGCAACTACATCATACCAATCAGAACTACGATATGTTGTTAAAAGTCCCTGCAAAACTTCCATTAAGACACCATATAAGATGCAAATAACCGAAGTAATAATCAGGCTATGTTTTAGGTTTTTATTCAGTTTTTCAGAAAAAAAGAAAAAAAGAACCCACGCGATAGTTAAAGTAAAATATGCAATAAAATGACCTATTTTATCCCCTCCTTCTACTTTAACCGTAACCGGGTTTATAAATTTTGCCAGCGAGGCCCAAGTAACTAGTGAGGTTAACACTATAACCAGGGTAAAAAGAATTTTATGTCGTAATAATCTCTTTATATTCATCTGCAGATAGCAATAAATCATCTATTTGAGAAACATCAGATATCTTAACCTTTACCATCCAACCAGCTTCATATGGGTCACTATTTACCAATTCTGGCTCATTTTCTAAAGCTTCATTAAATTCAATAATTTCACCAGACAATGGCAAGAATAGATCTGATACCGTTTTTACGGCTTCTACAGTACCAAACACTTCTTGTTCTTCTAATTCTTCACCGACTGTTTCTACTTCTACATAAACAATATCACCTAATTCGCTTTGTGCAAAATCAGTAATACCAATAGTTGCAATATCACCTTCAATTTTGATCCATTCGTGATCTTTGGTATATTTTAAATCTACAGGAGTATTCATTTCAAAAAAATTTATGAGTTGTTAATATTATGATGACGAAAATAAATCTATTTTATTAGATTTTGAGAAAACCAGATAAAAAATTATCAAAAAAACAACAACACACTACCTCAAACAAAAAATAATTGCAAAAATCTTAATTACCAAAGTTATATCTTAATGTAAACCCTCCTCTAATCGTAGTTTGAGGAAATGCAGTAGAAATAGAATATTTAGAAAAAGTATGATCATAAAACAGCAGTGCTGTTAAGTTTTTACTAAGTGAATAATCTGTAGTAAACTTTATTCCATAAATATCTTGTCCTGCCGTTATCTGGGTGTTTTCTAAATCAAGATATCTAATCAGCGTTTCATTTTGGCGTAGTGATAAATCAGCTCTTAGATTAAGGTCACTTTTTATCACTTTTTTCCTTCCTGCTATTCTAGTTGCAAACGTAATATCTTTTACTCTATATCCCAGCCCAATAATATACTCATTTCCTTGAATTTCGGTAAGTAGATTATTATCAAAACTTAATGACAATGCTCTATCTTTTTTCCATTCTGCAAGGATTTTGATCGAGCTTTTCATTTCCATATCTAATCGAACAAGTGGGCTAAACTGCTCAGTTAAATTAACATTAGAATATAATTCTGGGTTTCTATAGTTATCTGCCTCATCAAATTCATTTCCTCCTCTAAATTCCAGATTGGTTTGAAATTGATTAATAGTATAATTAGCTCGATATCCATGGGCTACAGAAAATCTTTTAAAACGTTTCTTAAACCATTTTAAATTCATTAAACCTGTATATTTTATATCCCAGTTAGGCAATGGAATATCTCTAAAGGCTCCTTTTTTCACTTTTTCTGGATTCCCTCCGGTATAAGCAGCCAGGAACGCTGGTAGTAAAACAGCCTGATTTGTCCTTCCATAACCATCAGGAAAGCCATCTCCATCACTATCCGTATTTGGGTTATTCCCCCGCTCTATTGCTAATCTCCTAGCAATAATTAACCTGTTTTCTCTAAATTTATCAAATGTCTCTGATGAAAATTCATCACTCTTTTTAAATGCAGTCTTAACCAGTACTGTTGATATAGTAAAATTACCGAAGGTATTTCCTGTAAGAGACTGATATGGATTATCAGTAAAAATACTACCATCAGAATTCGTATTCACTTGATAATTTTCGGTAAAGGTTTCAGAAGAATTTCTATTAGCACTAATATCTATTTTAAGCCCTTTTAACAATCCCAGAGAAGCCTGTATATTAAGTTGCTTTCCTTCTACCTCTTGATATTGTTGATTAAATTCCTGATATAACGTCAACCATCCATTACGTGCGGCAAGGTCTCGAATATCAGATTGGCTACCAAAAGTAAATCCAACTGTAGGTTTAAGAGTCCCTACAAAACCAGGTTCTCTGGTATATCCGGGAAGGAAAATACCACTATCTTGTTGATAATTTACATTTATCTTTTTCACTGCGGTAACTAACCCTATGAGGGTATTATATGCTCTATCACCAACACTCAGCTTACTTTTGCCACGTTTGGTTTTATTTTTTTGTGGACTCTCGGGTGCCCGAGCTCCTTCTTTTTTATCTTTCGAATCTTTATTTTTCTTTTTTGCGTTTTTCCTTCCTGGTTTTATTTTGGTTAATCCTACATATTTATACAATGTATTCATATCCAACGAACCGTTTAATGTATGTACATTCGCGTTCTGAACTGTATTTCCTAAATCTGGGATACCCTCTAGAGTCTTTAAAGCCTCACTCCCTTTTACCCATTGAAAATCCGCATTATATGAATAGGTTGCGCGCATAAATTTAAACACCGGTATTTTCTTAAAAGGAACTTCATAATTAACCTGAAGCTGTTGACTATGAGTATTAGGATCTCCTATATCAAAAAAGCCACTCCACACATTTATGGTATCATCGACGTTATTATTTTCATCGATGAAGTTTTTAACAATACGATTATTAGCAGAAGTAAAATTGAAATTTAACGACTTGGTCAAATTATAGTTGACCCCATATTGCCAATCAAAGAGGAAGTTACGTTGATACAACGTAGGTAACCTAATATCATCTGGTCCTAAAGTAATATCTCTAAAAACCTGTTCATTATATTGTCTGTTGATATTAGAATTTACCGAGATACTTGTAGGAAGCAAATTCACATTAAAATCTTTCACCAAATCAAAATACTTACTCTTACCCAAAAACTTAATTTTCTTAAAGGGTTCTACTTCTTTTGGCTGAAAACTAAAATCATAAGTTCCTCCCAATCTTACATTTTGGTCTAGTGATTTTTCTACCTCAAAATCACGATGATCTGCCTGATTGTATGTTCCTGAGAATGAAAAATTTTCTACATCATAGGGCATAGGTTTACCATCTCCTGTTCTCTCTTTACGTAACCCAATAACATTAAAACTCTGTCTTTTTGTATATTCTGTTGACTGTTTTTCTATACGTTCTTTTTCGGCAGGGTCAGTTTCATTATCCAATCGATCCTGAAGTTCTAAATCCTGGAATTCGGGATCAAATTGCGGAGTAATCAACTGTTCTCCACGACTATAATTAAATGGCACTTGTACTCCCCATTTTTTGGGTAATAATTGCCCTAAATTAACATTAGTAGTTAAATCATATTGTTTAAGATCTTCCCTACTTCGTTCATTAGGTCCTTGTTCAATTCCACCGAATCCAATAGTGCTAATCCTTCCTGATGCAGTAACACTTGCAAAATCTGCAATATTAGCATCTAGACTACCTACAGCAGCCCAACCGCCTCTGTTTTTAAGATCACTTAGGCGCATTTCATTATACCAAACTGTTCCTGATTGGTCACTCCCACTATCATTTTTAACACCCACCATCATTACTCGGATATCTCCAAAATTAGGATTCCCTTTAATCCCCACTCTAAGGTTATTTGGTCCTGCAAAGAAATTAAGATCATTTGCATTAAGAGTTTCATTACCCAATACATTAGATTTTATTTGCTGAAGAAATTCTAAAGGAAGGCTTAATCGGTTATTTGTTGGCCATGCTCCATCCTGAGTCCTGTCATCACGATCAGAAACTGTTAAAGGCAATTCAATCTGATAGAAATTATTGGTAAAATCATTACCCATTCTAACAAAAGCTGTAAGGTCTCCGTCCTGAATTGGAATTGTGGGTTCAGGAAGCGACTCGGCATGTAAAAACATTTCGAGATTCTCATATTGACGCATATCAACATTGAAGTTTTTATACACCCCACGGGCATCACCAGTTTGCAGGTTATTTACCGTAAGCGCCAATGATCGCTCATCTTCTCTAATAATATTATTATTGTTGTTTAATTGTTCTCGTACAACTCCAGGAGGTGTAACATAATTTGGAGTTTCTTCTGCACTAACCGAGGTTACAATTACATCACTGTTACCTGTTACATTAAGACCACTCGTTGGATCATTTGTAGCATTACCTTCTACAACATACCTTCTATAATCACCTCTCACTAAATCAAGGCTACCAAATCGTAATAAGACCGGTTGAGAAAAACCAGTAAGATACATCCTCATAAATCGTATAGATCTAAAATCACTAATATTTATAGATTTAGTAGGGTCATAAATAGGCACTTTAAATCGAATCCATCTAGTTCTTATTTCTTGTCCAGACACATTAACGGTTATCGGATCAGGAGCATCAGTAATATACCCTGTTCCACCATCATTGCCAACACCCATTCCTTTAAAAATTGGTATTTCATATTCATGATAGCTGTTAATCGTATTCATTGTATTATCCCTATTTACATCTTCTGCTGTAGGGAAGGTGGTATTTCCGCGATCATCATTAGATAAGTTAGCAGGAGAGTTACCCTCTGTACCATTATACTTATCATATCGCTGTTGAATAGTACCTCCCGCCTGAAGGAAATAGGTATAATTATCTCCCGAAGGGTCATCCAAAGATTGGAATGCCGCATATTCGGGTTTTAGTTTTTCATCCTGGTCTCCTAAACCATCAAATCCAGCATCTTGATCTACTCTATCTTGTCCATCAGAATCAAAAGCATAAATCAAAGATTGATTTACAGGGACCCTAGCATAATCAGTATCTACTGCATTACCGCTCCCCCCTTTAGGCAATCCATTTTCATATTGTTTTCTACCATCTTTAAGCACATCTTCACTAATGTTACCTAAATTAAATACAATCTTACCTCCGGGATTATTAACATCATCAAATTCAAACGGATCCATCAACCAAAACTCAATAAACTCTACATTAGACTGTTCAAAATTAGTAGATGTTAGTTGCCTAGTAATTCCTCCGAAATTATTTCTAGGATCAGGTTGTGGCAATGAATTTCCTGGAGCATATGCAGGGTTAAAATTATATTGTCCTCTTTGTTCTGGTCTGTAATTAAGATCCAATGTAAACAATGCTAAGGTTTGTCCTTGCGCAATATCGGTCTCCGGAAAAATTTCATCAATAAATACTCTTCTGGAAGCATTAGAAGCCAAATCTTGCTCAGATACACCACTTGGTCTTCCGTTACTATAAAAAATCGGATCGATAGAATACCACGATAATTTTGCTCTTTGATATCCTGATCCTATCCCATCAACAACAATATCACTAGCAGGATTATTAGGGTCACCAAATCCAATGGGTACACTTGAGAGTTCCCACGACAATGGTGAACTTACATCTATTTGCGTTTGTGCTCCTTCAAAATCATCAATATATGTGGTTACTTTACCATCAAAATTAGCTCCTCTTGGCGCTCCTGCAATCAGATACGCTCCTTCTGCTCTAACCGAAACATTCGAAGGCACATCTGTATCAATATTAGGAAGTTTATTCGCCATTCTGGTTAAAAAAGGAACCTCTGTAGAATACGCTACATTAAACCCTAGTATTGTGTTATTAATAGGCTCAAAATCATAATTAGATTTTTGAGTAATTGGTCTTTCATTCAGATTTAAATAGGTCCCTCCTATAATAAAATCATCACTAAACTTATGTTCTATATTTAATCCCGTAAAACGTTTTGTTTGTTGACCGAAGACAGCATTGTTTTCTGTAGAAACCTGAATAGGTGTATTAGATGACAGCAATGCTTCATCCAGTATATTCACTCTTCCTAATTGATAATTCACCGTATAGTCTACCCCTTCTTGCAAAGTTCTTCCTCCTGCAGTTACAGTAACAGAACCTTGAGGAACATTAAATGCCCCCAAAGGAATCCCATCTTGACCAGAAGACTTGTACCTTCCTTTTAACTGAAAGTAGTTTTTATCGGCAGATTCTTGTTCTGCTACTACTTTGGTTTTTGTATACAAATCACGAAATACGTATTTTGCTTGATTGGGATTATATGAATTAGGATTGGTATAATCTGCTCCAACGGGTCCATTATCTAATTTATCAAAAAGATACTCTCCAAATGGTTCTGTAGTAGTAAAAATAATACGCCCATTTTGTGAATCAATAGTTACTCCTGGTACATAATCAAAAAATCCATCCCCTCCTTGTACTGGGTCATTATTAGGGTTAAGACGGTCCAGGTTAAAGACTTTAAGTAGCGTTGTTTGCTCTACATCACCTGGTAATGCTACCGATGATCCTTCTGCTGCAGTAATATAATTTACCGGAGAAGGGTTTGAATATAAAATATTTAATCTAAAATCATTTTGTTCTAGCCTAAATGCTCCTGTACTATAGATGTTCTTCATCATCAGATCCCATATTGGCAATGTGACATTAACAATTGGGCTTTTAAGCATTTTAACTACCAAACTTTGACTCGAACCTACATTTGTATTCCCCGCAGTATCTCCTACGGTAGCATCTACTCCATCATTTGCAAATTCACCAACTTGAAAAACCTTTCCTCCTACTGTGTATTGATACGCAACTGCTAATACTTCATCATTATTCAACCTCTGATTTAAAGATATATATCCCAATTGAGGGTTTAGTGTATACTCACTTTGATTTAATTTTCTTGCATTTTCTAAAATTGCATAATCAAATCCTTCATTAAAATTGGTTATTGCACCAACAAATCCTTGCTGTACAGTGGGTACTTGTCGTACTGCTTCGGTAACAGGCCCGGCTGGACCAATAGTTGTTGGATCCAGATCATTGTTGCTATTATCAGGAAAAGCCCCAATACCTGTATTAAATAAAGATCCAGGTATTGTAAAATTACCTGTATCTGGTGCTTCACCTATATCCTGAAGTGCAACAATATTACGTGCGTTAGTCAAAGTCTGTGCACTTGTCGCTCTATTGGTCACCCATACTTCAATCCTGGTTATCTGAACACCTTTATTATTAATAAAAGGATAATTTGATAAAGAGTTATTATACGTATCTCTAAAATAATGTGATAAAAAGAAATGTCGGTTTTCGTCATAATTTAATGCAAAAAGTTCAAAATCTTCTACGGTTCCTCCTCCTTCTACATTTACAGATTTTGTTTCAGAACGTTGTTCAGAATACACCCCTGTAATAGTGGTTCGACCAAATTGCAATCCCATTTTGACTCCAAAAAGACTTTGTGCTCCCTGGATCAATGAGCTATTTAACGGCATACTAACATTACCTACTTCGATGCTTTGTATAATATCATCTTCTGTAGGCGTATATTCTAGTTTTAATTGATTCTGAAAATCAAAAGTAGACTCTGTGTCATAATTAGCTGTTACCTGCAGCCTAGTTCCTATTTTACCTAATAAACTTAAACTGATTCTTTGATCAAAATCGAACGTAAAATTACTTCGGTTACGAGGTGAAAAAGCAGGATTATCTTGTTTTGTATAGAGTAACCCTAAATCTATTTCTACTGATCCCTGCGGGACAATTTCAATTTCATTTCCGCCGAAAACAGATTCGAAAAAATTAGAATTGACATAAAAAATAGGAAGTAAATTCTTTCGCTTTTCTTCACTACCATCTTTTTTACCACTAAAAGCTTCAATTTTTTCTTTAAAATAAGCTCTTCGTTGCTCTTGTTCTACTAAGGCTTCGTATTCTGACGGAGTTAAGAAAATAGGATATCGTACATTAAAATCCCCAAGTTTTTCTCGATAAATATATCGATTGGTAATCGGATCGTATTCATACTTGGTTACAATACTATTTGGATCTGGTAAAGATAATGCTCCCAAAGAAAATGTAGTACTTGTCGAGTCCCGAACAGTTTGATTGTCCTGCCCCTGTAACACCCCGCTATAAAGTGCTATCAAACATACTAATATCCTAAAAAAATCAACGCGTAAGTAATTCGGAAAACTCAATGTTTTATAAATTTTTTAGTGCCTGTTTAATAATATTTTCAACTGTTTCTTTGGGGCTTCCTTTTAGAACTTTATCAACAACTTTTTCTGCAATTTTTCGATTAAATCCTAGGGTTTCTAATGCAGATAACGCTTCATCTTTGTTAGTATTGCTTTGCGACACTGAAACTTCGTCTATATTATATACTTTAAGTATTTTATCTTTTAAATCTATAATAACGCGTTGGGCAGTTTTGGCTCCAATTCCCTTAATGGATTGAATTGTAGCTACGTCATTAGAAGCTATAGCTTCTTTAATTTGATCGGGATGTAACGATGACAACATGGTTCTGGCTGTACTTGCTCCTATTCCCGAAACCGAAATTAAAAGTCTAAAAATTTCTCTTTCTGATTTTTCTGCAAAACCAAATAAGGTATGAGAATCTTCTTTTACCTGCAGATGTGTATATAACTGTAGCACTTCTCCCTCGGGAATTAAAGAAAAAGTATGTAATGAAATATGTAATAAATACCCTACTCCACCACAATCTATTACTACATCAGTTGGATTTTTTTCAACAAGCCTCCCCTTGATATGTGTGATCATGTATTAAGTTAATGTACTCTTTTTGAGTTTTTAAATTGCAAAATAAATCCTGATCTACATCAGGGTCATTTTTCTCTAATCTTATTTTTATTAGTAACACCAATGGTGTTACCTAAAAAACACTTTATCAGAGCATAAAATCATAATTATTTTTGCTTGAATATTAAAATTCAAGAAGAGTTGAGTGTTAAGCAACCAAATGTAATAAAATTCTACTACATACACGGGATAAAAAACACCCTTTAAAAATGCAGTTCTAAGAGCGTTTTATATTTATATTCCCGATCCCCTTCATACTTTATAGTCATCCTGGTAGACAGTATAACTGGATAGCACTGTGTTTTTTGAAATACCTGTAATTCTAAAAATACTCAAAACACCACAACTTTCTTTAAGTAAACTTGTAATTAACTTATCTATAGTGGTTTGATATGCTTTATAAGAATATAAATCTTGAAATGAAGCACGACAATCTTTATAGAAATAACGTTGTTTGCCATTTCTTTTACCTCGCTTTATACAATTTGATTGGTTACATTTTACAATTCATAACTCCAAATATAACCAAGCACCAATTTGACCCACGTAAGGATACAAAATCCTTATTTAATAGGTTCTAAGCAATTTTAAATAGGACAAATAACATAAACAAGCCTCAATCAAGAGGCTTGTTTATTATATAAATCACTAATAATCAAACCTAAAAATATGCCTTTTTTCAAAAGCACCAGTTTAGGATATTACCAACGTAAAGAAGCCTGAATTCTTAAGAATTCAGGCTTCTTTACTGAATATATTATTATTTAAACTACATCTGGCATTAATGATACTTGCAAATCTCTTTTTTCCTTTTGCTGGGCATCGATAACGGCAACTGCAGCCATATTAATCATTTCTTCTACACTTGCTCCTAATTGAAGAATATGAACCGGTTTATTCATTCCCATCATAATAGGTCCGATCGATTCTGCATTATTAATCTCGCTTAATAATTTATAATTACTATTGGCCGAATCCAAATTAGGAAACACCAAAGTGTTTACTTTTTGTCCGTTAAGTTTAGAGAACGGAAATTTATCTTTTCTCATCTTTCGGTTCAGCGCAAAATTCATTTGCAACCCTCCATCTACAACGAGATTAGGGTAGTACCTATGCAAATATGCTACCGCATCTTGTACTTTGGATGCTGTAGGGTGTTTTGAAGATCCAAAATTAGCATATGAAATCATCGCAACAACTGGTTTAACACCAAACATCTCAACAGTTCTTGCAGTCATTTGCGCTATTTTTGCCAATTCTTTTGAAGAAGGATCAATATTAATAGAGGTGTCACTTATAAATAACGGGCCTTTATTAGTCATCATAACATTCATAGTTGCAATACGAGTTGCTCCTTTGGCAAGTCCTATAAGATCCATCATCGGTTTAACCACGGTTGGATAACTTCTCGAATATCCTGAAAGCAGTGCATCTGCATCTCCTTCATTAACCATCATTGCGGCAAAATAATTACGCTCTCGCATCAATTTTTCGGCATCATAGAGAGTAATCCCTTTGCGTTTATTGGTTTCCCAATATTGCTTGGCATACCTGTTTTTACGGTCACATTCTTCGTCCGCTTTTGGGTCGATAATATCAATATCAGAAGGGTCGAAATCAATCTCCTTCATCAATTCAAGGATGATATCTTTACGCCCCAATAAAACAGGAAAAGCAATACCCTCTTCTTTTACGGTTTGTGCAGCTTTTAGCACATCCAGGTGGTCTGCTTCAGCAAAAACAACACGTTTTGGGTTTGTTTTTGCCCTGTCTAATAGTAATCGTACTAGTTTGTTATCATTACCCATTCGTTCCAACAATTCATCTTCATACTTTTCCCAATCGGTAATAACTTCTGTTGCTACACCACTCTCGATAGCTGCTTTGGCTACCGCAGGAGGCACTTTTGCAATAAGTCTTGGATCAAAAGGTTTTGGGATGATATAGTCTTTACCAAAATTAAGACGTGTTTCACCATATGCTATATTTACTTGCTCAGGAACAGGTTCTTTGGCTAACTCGGCTAATGCTTTTACTGCAGCCATTTTCATTTCCTCATTAATTGCCGTAGCTCTTACATCTAGAGCTCCTCTAAAAATAAAAGGAAATCCTAATACATTATTTACCTGGTTAGGATGATCACTTCTTCCCGTAGCCATGATCACATCTTTACGTGCCTTTATTGCCAGGTCATATTTTATCTCAGGATCTGGATTAGCCATAGCAAAAACAATAGGGTTCTTTGCCATAGTTACCAACATATCTGGAGTTACCAGATTAGCCATCGACAAACCGATAAATACATCTGCATCCTTCATGGCATCCTCGAGATCATTGAGATCCCGATCTGTAGCAAATTCTGCTTTCTCTGGAGTAAGATTATCGCGATCTTTGCGAATTACACCTTTGCTATCGGTCATGACAATATTTTTGGCTCTGGCGCCAAAAGCTTTATATAATCGTGTACAAGATACTGCAGCAGCACCTGCACCACTAACTACGATCTTTACTTCTTCAATTTTTTTATCTGCTATTTCTAATGCATTTATTAAGGCCGCGGCCGAAATTATCGCTGTACCGTGTTGATCATCATGCATCACTGGGATATCCAGTTCTTCTTTTAATCGTCTTTCGATCTCGAAGGCCTCGGGAGCTTTAATATCTTCGAGGTTGATTCCTCCAAATGTTGGGGCTATATTTTTAACCGTTTCAATAAAAGCATCTACATCTTTGGTATCTACTTCGATATCAAACACATCAATATCGGCAAATATTTTAAACAGTAGTCCTTTTCCTTCCATTACAGGTTTTGACGCTTCGGGGCCAATATCTCCTAATCCTAATACTGCTGTACCGTTTGATATAACAGCAACCAGATTTCCTTTTGCTGTATATTTATAAACGTCTGCCTTTTCCTTTTCGATTTCTAAACAAGGTTCGGCAACACCGGGAGAATATGCCAAAGACAAATCTCGCTGAGTTGCATACTTTTTTGTAGGAACGACTTTAATTTTACCTGGGGTAGGCTTGGCATGATATACTAATGCTTCTCTTCTTTTACTTTCGATACTCATACTAAACAAGATAAATGTGCTAATAAAAATAAAGATCAAAATACCATAACTACGTGATTTGCGGTTATGGTATTTTGATACTAATATATATACAAAGGTACAAGTCTGTTTGAGATGCAGAAATTAATATAAAGGAATCTTTGCGGAAAATCAGAATTGAGAAAAAACACCCTGCATTTAACAATTTTATTAAAGATTTATCACTTAATCACTCGTTTTGCTGAATATTTTACCAGCATTCAACAAATACAATTTACCTTCTCTCTAATCCCCAAATAAGAAATCAATATTTCTTTGTAACCCAGTGAACTTGGTTCTTTTTACTGCAGATTTCTGAAACACCTTTGAAAATACTTCTTGTGTAATCTCTTGCCAATCTTTTTTTGACATCTCTAATAATTCGGGTTTCGGATTAAAAAGTGGTTCATTATGGGGTTTAGAAAAACGATTCCACGGACATACATCCTGACACACATCACAGCCAAACATCCAGTCTTCAAATTGATTTTTATAACTATTAGGAATCTCTTCTTTAAGCTCTATCGTAAAATAAGATATACACTTACTACCATCTACCACATAAGGTTCTACAATTGCCTGTGTAGGGCAAGCATCGATACACGCTGTACACGTACCACAATGATCTGTAACAGGAGTATCATATTCTAAATCAAGATCTATGATTAGCTCTGCAATAAAATAAAAAGAACCTACCTGCTGTGTTAACAGGTTACTATTTTTACCTATCCAACCCAATCCGCTTTTTGCAGCCCAGGCTTTATCCAATACAGGTGCTGAATCTACAAAAGCACGTCCTTGTACCTCACCAATTTCTTCTTCAATAAAATGTAATAACTGCTTCAGCTTATCTTTAATTACAAAATGATAATCGGTACCATATGCATATTTCGATAATTTAGGTGCTTCGGGATCTTTTTGTTTTTCTGAAGGAAAATAATTGAGCAGTAAGGATATCACACTTTTTGAATCATCCACCAATTTAGTAGGGTCCAAGCGTTTATCAAAATGATTTTCCATATACCGCATTTCACCATGCATATTCTGGTTAAGCCATTTTTCTAAACGTGGAGCTTCCTGTTCTAGAAATTCTGCTTTAGAAATTCCGCACGACAGAAAACCCAGGCGTTTTGCCTCGGATTTAATACGTTGAGTGTATTTGGTTTTAGAATTCAATTACACTTCTTCTTTATGGTCAATTTGTTTTTCTGGGTATTTATTCATGATCTGAATTCCTTTCTGTATCACCAAAGATGTAGGTAAAGTTATATTTTCGCCTCGATCTGTAACCATAAAAAGATAAAAACCTGTAATATCCTGCACTTCTCCGGTCCAGTCAAAATCTTTATCCAAAACTCGTATCCTATCTCCTATCCTAACAGGATGACTAAAAAACAAAATAATACTAGCTGTAAGATTAGATAAGATCGACCATTGTGCAAAAAAAGCAATCCCTAATACCGCCAATACCGAAGACATAAAAACACTGAATTGTTTGAACTCTACTCCCCAAATAATTACCAAAGCTATCCCTGCGATAAGGTAATGAATTAGGTAAGACAGGTTACGTATTAGTTTTCTTCGATCGGCATTTATAGATTTTAATTTTGCAAATTTTTTGATTACTCTTTTTGTTATCAGCAACACAAAAAATAATAGTATCAATACTATTATGGACAATAAAATTTCATCTCTATAAACAATCATCATTTGATTTATTAGCGTATGGTATTTTTATGTGTACAAAAATACACAAATATAAAATGTAGAAGAAAAGTGTTAGAACTACTTTGATTTGTTTAAGGCCCTTCGTCTTAAAAAATTTATCGCATTGTAAATTTCACAACACTATTTTGAGGCTTTAAGGTGATCAATGGTTTAATCTCGATTTGATGGCGATCCGTATGTATTTTATACTTCTTAACTAAAGCACTTATTGCCAAAATCATTTCATACATTGCAAAATTGTTACCGATACACATTCTGGGCCCTGATCCAAAAGGGAAATACCAATCAGAATATTCTTTTTTATCAATATCCGGATGAAAGCGATCAGGGTTAAATTTATCTGGATTATTCCAAAAGCTTTTGTTTCTGTGGATTTCAAAAAAAGAAATCAGGATAGTAGTTCCTTTTTTAAGCTCTAGATCTTGATAATTATCTTCTTCAATAGTCACACGATCAGAAAAATAAGCAGGTGGATATAATCGCATTGCTTCTTCTATACATTGTTTTGTGTATTGAAACCTTGCTATTTGCTCCATAGGTCCTAAATCATCGGTAATTTCAGACACCTCTTGATATACTTTTTCCTGAATCTCGGGATGAAGTGCCAGTAATACTGTAGTAAAGGTTAATGCATTAGATGTAGTTTCATGACCCGCTACAAACAGAATTAGAATTTCATCTATCAACTGCTCATTATCCATCACACTATCGTCATCGTATTTGGATGTTAGTAACATATCCAATAGATCATTATGTACCTTACCAGAGTTTCTTCTTTCTTCTATAATTGTATTAAGAATATCTCTGGCTTCCTGAGTTAGTTTAAGTGTATTTTTAATTTTTCCGCTTAAGTAAAACCACCATCGTTTATAAGGCTGTCGTATTTCTTTAACCAAAGATTTCTGAGCTGCTTCTGTTATATATTGCAATCGTGAAATCGTATTCCCTTGGGTATCTGTATACCCAAATAATGATTTCGCAACTACCTTGAAAGCCAAATCACTCATTACAGGAAAAATATCGATCTCTTTGTTAGGTGGTATTTTAAAAAATTCTTCTTCAATTACATCTTTGATGGTATGTATTAAAGATTCTAGTTTTTTCTTATGAAAAGCGGGTTGAATTAAGCGTCTTTGTTTTAACCATTTTTCTCCTGTAGAAGTTAATAATCCTTCCCCTACATATTTAGCTAAATCTTTTGTTTGTAATGTAGATTTATTATATCGTCTATGTTGTTTTTGTAGCATATGCTTAGTAAAACCAGCATCACGAGTAAAAATCACTGTCTTTCCCAGTCCTAACTGGACTTTAAAAACATCTCCATGTTTTTCAAAATTTTCATGATGAAAAGGAAGTGGGTTCTTAAGAATACGACTTGCATTGTTAAGGACTTTAAAAAAAGAGACTGTTTGGAGATCGGTATTCATTTTACTATAGTCTTGTATCTAATTTGGAAATAGCACTAATTAAAACAATCCTCCTTGAATCCCTCCTTTTACTCTTCCCAAGTGTTTGTATGCTGCTTCTGTTACTTCTCTACCTCGTGGTGTACGCATAATAAATCCTTGTTGGATCAGGAAGGGTTCATATACTTCTTCGATTGTTTCTGGGCTTTCACTAACTGCAGTTGCTATCGTCGTTAATCCTACCGGGCCTCCTTTAAACTTATCGATCAAAGTTAATAAAATCTTATTATCCATTTCATCCAAACCATGAGCATCTACATTAAGTGCTTTTAAGGCAAATTTTGAGATTTCGATATCTATCTTTCCATTTCCTTTAATTTGTGCAAAATCACGTACTCTACGCAATAAAGCATTAGCTATTCTAGGTGTTCCTCTACTTCTACCTGCTATTTCGATAGCCGCTTCCATAGAAATGGGTACATTGAGTATATACGCACTTCGTTGTACGATAGTAGATAACAATTCTGTCGTGTAATATTGTAATCTTGACTGAATCCCAAAACGGGCTCGCATAGGCGCGGTTAATAGCCCAGAGCGTGTTGTTGCTCCAACCAGAGTAAATGGATTCAAATTAATTTGAACTGTACGCGCATTAGGGCCACTCTCGATCATAATATCGATCTTATAATCTTCCATAGCAGAATACAAATACTCTTCTACTATAGGACTCAATCTATGAATTTCGTCTATAAATAATACATCTCTATCATCGAGATTAGTTAATAATCCGGCTAAATCTCCAGGTTTATCCAAAACTGGTCCTGAAGTAACTTTAATCCCTACTCCTAATTCATTGGCAAGAATATGAGCCAGTGTAGTTTTACCCAAGCCAGGAGGGCCATGAAAAAGAGTATGATCAAGAGCTTCATCTCTAAGATTTGCTGCCTGAACAAAAATCTTTAAATTTTCAAGAACTTGATCCTGTCCTGCAAAATCATCAAAAGCAAGAGGTCGTAATGCCTTTTCTATATCCAGGTCTTCATTAGAAAAATTCTCGTTTGTGGGATCAAGGTTTTCGTTCATTTATAAAGTCTATTTATCATCAAGCCGACAAGCTCTATATCGGAATTAATTTTACTTATAATAATTTAATAGGTAGCTCCGGAGTGCTATTAACAAATATAGTAAAAAGAGTTCCTGTTCGCTTAGTCTAAGAGTTAATTAGTAGGAATAGATGAGAAAAGAAAAAGCCTCTTCATAAAAATGAAAAGGCTTTTATATTTTTTAAACACACATATTAATGATGCATTTCTTCTTCTCCTTCTTGTAATGGGGTAATTTGAGAGACAAAATCTTGTCCTGCAATTACATACTCACCATTTTCATTTGTCTTACTATAATCATAAGGCCATCTATGTACACTAGGAATTTCTCCTGGCCAGTTACCATGCATATGTTCCACTGGTGTAGTCCATTCTAAAGTATTAGATTTCCATGGATTCTGAACCGCTTTCTTTCCGTAGAAAATAGAACTGATAAAGTTATATAAGAATACCAATTGTCCTGCTGCTGCAATAAAAGCAAAGATTGTAATCAATACATTAGTATCTGTTAAATCATCAAAGTATGGGAAATTAGAATTCGTATAATAACGTCTTGGTAATCCTGCCATTCCAACAAAGTGCATTGGGAAGAATACTCCATATGCTCCGATAGCAGTTACCCAAAAATGCACATATCCCAAATTCTTATTCATCATCTTACCAAACATCTTAGGGAACCAATGATATACTCCTGCAAATAATCCGTATAGTGCAGAAATACCCATTACCAGGTGAAAATGCGCTACTACAAAATAAGTATCATGAACGTTAATATCTAATGTACTATCTCCAAGAATAATCCCTGTAAGACCTCCTGTAATAAATGTAGACACTAATCCTATCGAGAATAACATTGCGGGATTAAATTGCAAGTTACCTTTCCATAGTGTAGTAATATAATTAAATGCTTTTACTGCAGATGGAATTGCAATTAGTAAAGTTGTAAATGTAAATACAGAACCTAAGAAAGGATTCATCCCAGATACAAACATATGGTGACCCCAAACAATTGTAGATAAAAACGCAATTGCCAAAATAGAAGCAACCATCGCACGATATCCAAATATAGGTTTACGGGCATTTGTAGCAATAATTTCTGAAGTAATCCCTAAAGCAGGTAGTAATACAATATATACCTCTGGGTGTCCTAAGAACCAGAATAAGTGCTCAAAAAGAACCGGCGAACCTCCTTGGTTATGCAGTACTTCTCCTTGTATATAAATATCACTTAGGTAGAAAGAAGTACCAAAACTTCTATCCATAATTAACAACAATGCTGCTGATAATAATACTGGGAACGAAACAATACCAATAATAGCCGTTACAAAAAACGCCCAAATTGTCAAGGGTAAACGAGTCATTGACATTCCTTTGGTTCGTAAGTTGATTACCGTTACTACATAGTTCAAAGAACCAAGTAAAGAAGAAGCAATAAATATCGCCATAGACACTAACCATAGTGTCATTCCTGTTCCAGAACCTCCTATAGCCTGTGGTAATGCACTTAACGGAGGATAAATTGTCCATCCTGCTGATGCTGGTCCTGCCTCTGCAAATAATGATAATACCATAATAACACTACTTAAAAAGAATAACCAGTATGATATCATATTTAAGAATCCAGAAGCCATATCACGAGCTCCAATTTGCAATGGAATAAGAAGGTTACTAAATGTACCACTCAACCCCGCTGTTAATACAAAAAATACCATTATAGTACCATGTATTGTCACCAAAGCCAGGTATATTCCCGGATCCATAACTCCATCTTCACCAAATTTACCTAATAAAATTTCATAAATGGTAAACTGGTGATCTGGCCATGCCAATTGCATTCTAAATAATAAAGACATTGCAATACCAATGATACCCATAATCAAACCAGTAATCAAGTACTGCTTAGAGATCATTTTATGATCCTGACTAAAAATATATTTGGTAATAAATGTTTCTTTATGATGATGTCCGTGATCATGAGCGTGGTCTTCTGCGTGATCGTGTACGTTTGCTATTGCTGACATATCCTTAATTCTGTTTAATATGATATATTAATTTTCTTCTTTCTTAGTTGCTCGCTTGAGCTGATAATTGCTCTCCAAAGGTAGGCTGTGTTTTTAACCATGCCTCATAATCTTCTTCGGATTCTACTATAATCTTCATTTGCATATTATAATGTGATACTCCACATATTTTATTACACAATAGATAGTATTCGAATGCATATTCGTCTAGAGCTTCATCTCCCGCAGCTACTAATTTCTTGCTTTTTTCTTTTCTTATCTTATTGATTGTAGCTACTTTTTCTACCATAAACTCACTGCCTCTCATTTTTTCAGAAGTAATAGTTGGTGTATAAGCAAATTCTGTGATCATACCTGGTACTACATTCATCTGTGCTCTAAAAAATGGCATGTAAGCCGAATGCAATACATCTTGAGAACGCATTTTAAAAATAACCTTTCTATTTACAGGCAAATGTAACTCATTAGTTATTTTATCATCCTTTCCGTAGCTATCAGAAACATCAAGTCCTAAGGTATTAATACCTTCTATAAAACGAACATTAGCATTACCCAATTCGTTATCCTCTCCGGAATATCGCGCACGCCAATCAAATTGGTATGCGTATAACTCAACAATTAATGGATCTCCATCTTCTTCATCAATATTCATGATATCAGTCCATGTAAATAGTCCATATATAATTAATCCTGCAAGTACAATAACTGGAATAATAGTCCAGATAAATTCTAATTTATCATTATCTGCAAAGAATAATGCTTTATTTTCTTTCTTACCTCTATATTTATACGAAAAGAAATGCAACAATCCTTGTGTAAGAATCTGTACGATCATGATTAATACCATTGAGATCAACATCAGCCTATCGTAATCAATACCATGCTCTGAAGCAGATTCAGGAAGGAAATATGATCTATATTGAGTAAAACAATATAACATCAACAAATAAAGAAATATCACAAAACCAAGCATCAGCTTACCTTGCAAATTATTGTCTTTATCATTTGCTACTTGAGAATTATCCGTTTTAGTTTGAGACAATTTCAATATTTTTGACATTTGCCACAACGTGATTCCAAAAAGCGCTATAACTACTATGGTTAAGAATACAGTCATTTTTATCTATCTTCTTTTTTTACAATTCAAATTTTAATAATGGAAATGTTTACTTTCCTCTATATAAGGGTTTCCTTTGGGTAATAATGGAGCTTTTGTTAATGCTCTAAACACTACGAACAAAAATAGTCCTAAAAACAATAACACAGCACTTATTTCACTTATACCAATAAACCAGGATCCGCCAACTGTTGCAGGCATTACCATATTATAAACATCGATATAGTGACCACAAAGAATAACGATACCTGCCATTACAACAAACCAGTTTACTCGTTTAAAATCACTGTTCATTAATACCAATATTGGGAAAATAAAGTTCATTACTAACATCCCAAAAAATGGAAGGTTATAATCTTCTATACGAGTAATAAAATAGGTTACCTCTTCTGGTATATTAGAATACCATATCAACATAAACTGAGAGAACCAAAGGTATGTCCAGAAAATACTGATACCAAACATAAACTTAGCTAAATCATGAATATGACTATTATTTACAAATTCTAAATATCCTTTAGATTTTAAGTAAATACTTATTAAAGCGATCGTGGTAATACCTGAAACAAATAAACTTGCAAATACATACCATCCAAACAAAGTACTGAACCAGTGTGGGTCAAAACTCATAATCCAATCCCAAGATGCCATAGATTCTGTATAGATAAAGAACACTAAAAATCCCGCAGAAATTTTAAAACTCTTCTTGTACCATTTATTACCTGTCGCATCTTCATCTTGTTTTCTAGAATATTTTACGGCAAAATGACGATATAATAACCATCCTCCTAAAAAGAACGCAGCTCTTATAATGAACCAAGTACCATTTAACCAGCTTGCTTTACCTTGAAGAAGTGCATCATCAGCGACTACTTCAGGATCTGCCCATACAAATAGATGATTTACATGAAATCCTGATAATGCTAATATTACAAAAAGGATTATTCCTCCTGGCACTAAATATGCTGTTATGGCTTCCATTACTCTAAATAGTACTGGGGACCATCCTGATTGTGATGCAAACTGTATTGCATAAAATGCTAATACCCCAAGTGCTATCATAAAAAAGAAAAATGCTGCTACATACAATGAAGCCCAAGGCTTATTTTGTAGTTGGTGTAACACATGTTCATAATGCGCATCACCTCCATGAGCATCTTCTTCTCCATGTCCTTGGTTTTTATGACCACTCTCTGCTACTTGTGATTCACTATGACCACCTCCATGAGCGTCGTGTGCAGCCATCATTTCTTTTACCTCTTCTACAGATCCAGGTCTTTGTCCAAATCCAACAATAAGACCTACAAGACCTACAACCATAAGGATGATAGAAAATAATCTTAATCTATTTGATAGCGTATACATATCTTTATAATATCGTTATTCTTAACTTTTTTACTAGTGCACTAGTGTGCGTTACTGTGATCTTCTGTTGATTCATGCTGTTCTTCTACTTTTGTTTCTACAACAGTAGCAGTAGCACCTGTATCTATTCGAGGCGTTGTCCCTTCCAGGTCTGCCTTTAATTTTTGTACATATTGAACAATCTGCCAACGTTCATGCTCATTGGTCTGAGATGCATACGATCCCATAGAGTTGATTCCATAATACATTACATGATAAATACTTCCTTCTGTAATTGCTCTACCAATATCATCATAACTAGGAACCCCTAAAATCTTTTCTCTTTGTACCAAAGGCCCTTTTCCAGCTCCTTTTCCTCCATGGCATATTGCACAATAGATATCATACAATTCTTTTCCGGCATCTTCATTTTCTTTTGTATATCGGATAGGGTTCTTTAATGTATCCTTAGCAAGTAAGTAGCCTTCTTGTGAATTCTTAAAATCATATGGCATCCATCCTCTTGGTATTGAGCCTTCGGCAGGCAACATGGCTTCCTGACCGCCAGGAAAAATACCGTATTCACCATAAGTTTCATAACTTAACGGTTCATACATATTAGGCATAAATTGATAATTAGGTTTTGAATCTTTTTTACAAGAAACAACGCAAATCATCACTATTGCCGCTGCTAATATTTTTATAGTATTCTTCATTATTACTAATGGTTATCTTCTTCCTTATCTATTACTTTAATTTCTACTGCTCCGGTATCGCCTAAAAAGCTAGCAAGTTGATCAACATCGTGATTTCCTGCATCTACTTCCATTAAGAAATGGTCATCTGTAGTTCTTACATCTGGATTTTCGGCTTTTTTAAATGGCCATAATTTACTTCTCATATAAAAAGTAATCACCATTAAATGGGCTGCAAAAAACACTGTAAGTTCAAACATAATCGGAACAAATGCCGGCATGTTTTCGATATAGCTAAAACTAGGTTTACCACCTATGTCTTGTGGCCAATCTTCGATCATGATATAGTTCATCATCAAAATTGATACTACTAACCCAACACAACCGTACATAAAGGATGTAATCGCTAATCGTGTATGAGGTAATCCCATCGCTTTATCTAGTCCATGAACCGGAAAAGGAGTATATACCTCTTCAATATGATAATGCTCTGCACGAACTTTCTTGACAGCATCCATCAGGATGTCGTCGTCTATATATAATGCATGTATAACTTTTGATGCCATACTTCTAGTTATTTTTAAGTTTTTCTGCCTGACCAGCCCAATCATCGCGTTGTGCTCTACCAGGGAAAGATCCAGTGATATTATCTAATAAATCGTATTCAGTTTCGGTCATTTTGCTTACTTGATCAAAAGTAAATATTCCGATCTCATTAAGTTTCTTTTCCATTACTGGTCCGATACCGTTAACCTTTTTAAGGTCATCAGCAGTTTGTGTTGATGGATCAAATGTTCCTAGGTTGCCCAATAGACTATTGATATCCTCTTCACTTGCCCCTACTTTGGTTTCTGTATTTTTCTTTGCGGGTTTTTCTTTAACCACTTCAGCTTTACCCTTGGGAAGCTCATCTCTATGGTCTTTTCCTGCTTCTCTTAGTTTCTTATATTTTTCTCCAGAAGATTTCAGAATTGATTTTACTTCTGCTTGTGCTATTACAGGGAACGTACGAGAGTACAACAAGAATAGAACAAAGAAGAATCCAATTGTACCTATAAATATTCCTATATCAACAAATGTAGGAGAGAACATTGTCCATGATGATGGCAAATAATCTCTATGAAGTGATGTTACAATGATCACAAAACGCTCAAACCACATTCCTATGTTTACTACAATAGAGATAAAGAAAGAAAACATTATACTTCTTCTTAGTTTTGGGAACCACATAAACTGTGGAGAAAACACATTACATGTCATCATCGCCCAATATGCCCACCAATATGGTCCTGTTGCCCTATTAAGGAATGCATATTGTTCGTATTCAACTCCAGAATACCATGCTACAAACAGCTCTGTTATATAGGCGACACCTACAATAGAACCTGTAATCATGATTACAATATTCATCAATTCTATATGTAGAAGCGTAATATAATTTTCAAGGTTAGACACTTTTCTCATTATAATAAGAAGCGTATTCACCATAGCAAATCCTGAAAAAACCGCTCCAGCCACAAAATATGGTGGAAATATCGTAGTATGCCATCCTGGGATCACCGAAGTAGCAAAATCAAATGATACAATGGTATGTACAGAAAGTACTAATGGTGTAGCTAAACCTGCAAGTACTAAAGATACTTCTTCAAAACGTTGCCAGTCTTTTGCTCTACCACTCCACCCAAAAGATAGAAGGGCATATATTTTTTTATTAAATGGGGTTATCGCTCGGTCTCTAATCATTGCAAAATCTGGCAGTAATCCTGTCCACCAAAACACTAGCGATACAGAAAGATATGTAGAGATTGCAAATACATCCCATAATAATGGCGAGTTAAAATTCACCCATAGCGATCCAAACTGGTTTGGTATTGGTAGTACCCAATATGCCAGCCAAGGACGCCCCATGTGAATAATTGGAAATAATCCTGCTTGAATAACTGCAAAAATAGTCATCGCTTCAGCAGAACGGTTAATTGCCATTCTCCATTTCTGACGGAATAACAGTAGTACTGCTGAAATCAAGGTTCCGGCGTGACCAATACCTACCCACCAAACAAAGTTGGTGATATCCCAGGCCCATCCTACTGTTTTGTTTAATCCCCAGGTTCCTATTCCTGTAGATATTGTGTAAATAATACACCCTACCCCCCAAAGGAAAGCAATAAGTGAAATAGAAAATACAATCCACCAAGATTTATTTGCTTTTCCTTCTACCGCCGCTACAACATCCAAAGTTACATCATGGTATGTTTTATCACCGGTTACTAAAGGTTTTCTTATAGGTGCTTCGTAATGAGACATAATCCTTTATAATTGAATTGATTCTTTAATTAGTTAATTAAGCTTCCGTAGTATTTCTTACTTTGGTATGATACATAACGTTAGGCTTAGTCCCAACATGTTCAAGTAAGTGATACATACGATCATCCTCTTTAAGTTTAGCTACTTCACTATCCTTATCATTGATATCACCAAATACCATAGCACCTGATGAACAAGCTGCAGAACAAGCTGTTTGGAATTCTCCATCCTTAACTTCTCTACCATCTCGTTTTGCATCCAAAATAGTTTTTTGCGTCATTTGGATACACATAGAACATTTTTCCATAACCCCTCTGGAACGTACAGTAACATCAGGATTAAGTACCATTCTACCTAAATCGTTATTCATATAATAATCGAACTCATCATTATTATTATATAAGAACCAGTTGAATCTACGTACTTTATACGGACAGTTGTTAGCACAATATCTTGTACCTACACAACGGTTATATGCCATATGATTTTGTCCTTGTCTACCATGTGATGTAGCTGCAACCGGACATACAGTCTCGCATGGAGCGTGATTACAGTGCTGACACATTACTGGTTGGAATACTACCTGAGGGTTATCTGATGGACTTTCCATCTCACCAAACTCAGATAAAGAACTTCCTAAACCTGCAATATTATCTTTCTTCTCATTATCGCCTTCAAAACTATCTTGCGAAGAATAATAACGGTCAATACGTAACCAGTGCATATCACGAGATCTACGAACTTCTGATTTACCAACCACAGGCACATTATTCTCTGCATGACAAGCAATTACACAAGCACCACATCCTGTACAAGCATTTAAATCTATTGAAAGATTAAAATGATGTCCTACAGAACGATCAAATTCATCCCAAAGATCAACTTCCGGAGAAGTAACCGCATAAGGATTATGATCTTTACTAACCATTGGCATTATATTCCAATCCTTAGCATCTTTTGTATTGAATATTTCGAGAGTTGTTTCTTTTACAATATCCCCACGACCCATTAACGTATTATGCAATTGTACACAAGCAAACTCATGTATTCCTTCTGCAGGAGTAATCGAAACATTTTGTACTGCATTAAGGTTTTGATAAAGAGGGTAGGCATTTACACCTACTATCATATCTTTTTTAAGTCCTTTAGACTTACCATACCCTAGAGCCAATCCTACAGAACCTTTAGCTTGTCCTGGTTGAATAATTACCGGAACAACAACTTCAGTTTCTCCTACCGTTACTTTTGCATAGCTACCGTTTAGTGCTCCATTTGCAACATTTTCGTTGACTAACCCTAACTCAGCAGCATCTGCTCGAGAAACTGTTAAGTAGTTATCCCAAGATGCTCTGGTTATAGGATCGGGCATTTCTTGCAACCAAGGGTTACTAGCCTGTTGACCATCTCCTAATGCTGTTTTGGTATATAATGTAAGTTCAATCCCACTTGATTTTGTAACAGAAAGTCTTCTTGCAGCAGCACTAATATCCGGACCTGCCGAAGTTGGTACTGGAACAGCTTCTAAATCAGCCACATCTCCTTCTGGTGTTTCAAGGGCATCTACTAATTCTTGTTTTGGAAGTGTTGGTTTTACCAATACTCCATCATGCAAGGCTTGATTCCATGAAGTACCTCCAAGAATACCTGTCCATGTACTTTTTATATAATCGTGATATGTAGATGAATTACCTGTCCACTTTAATAAAGTTTCCTGAAACTGTCTTGCATCAAATAATGGTCGAATAGTTGGTTGCGTTAAACTATAGCTTCCTTTTTTCAACTCAACATCTCCCCAAGATTCTAAATAATGAGGTGTTGTTGCAATATAATCACATAACTCAGCCGTAGCATCATTATGCATACTAAAGGCAACAGATATATCAACTTTTTCAAGGCCACTTTTAAACTCATTTGCATTTGGCAATGAATACATTGGATTAACACCAGCAATTAACAAACTGCCAACTCGTCCTGCATTCATATCTTTTACCAATTGAGCTACTGCCTTAGCATCTCCTTGACGTATAGTACGTGGAGTATTTTCATTAAAGGCTTTACTATGTATTGCTTTATTAATTTCTAAAACAATTAATTGAGCATCGACATCCTGAATTCCTGTAACTACTAAAGCATTACTTCCTGCTTTCTGAATCTGCTTAGCTGCTTTAACTACTTCTGCATCCAGTTTAGAATCCAAAGCTCCTTTAGAACCAGATCCTGTTACATATTTATACAATGCAGCAAGTACTTGTTTTTGTTCAGATGGTGTAGCTTGTACCCTTCTATCAGCATTAGCTCCTGTTAAAGACATATTTGCCTCAAACTGGATATGCTTAGACATTTTTCCGTTTTTAGGTATACGTCCTTTAGCATAACTACTATCGTATCCTCCTCCTTGCCAATCTCCTAAAAAGTCAGCAGCGATACTTACTACGGTATTTGCTTTAGAAAAATCATAATCTGCAAGTGCTCTTTCTCCATACATCATTTGATATGCATCCAAAGCTTCAGTATTAGAAACAGCATCATACACTACGTGTTTAACGTTTTGATATTTTGCTTTAAATTCTGAAATCAATTTCGATGTAGATGGACTGGCATATGTTTGAGTTAACAAAACAATTTGTTTACCACTAAGACTATTTAACTTAGCCCCTACTTCTTTATCTAATACTTCCCAACTAATATCTTCGGCTCCATTTTTAGGCCCTTGAAGACGAGAACTATCATATAATGATAATACCGAAGCATGAACTCTTGCATTAGTATCGCCATTAGATGCTGCAAGATTGTTATTTTCTACTTTTATAGGTCGACCTTCTCTGGTTTTAATTAAAACACTAGCAAAATCATACCCATCTGCAATTGTAGTAGCATAATAGTTAGCAACACCAGGCACTATTCTATCTGGTTGAACTACGTAAGGTATTGATTTTTTAACAGGGCCTTCACATGCCGCCAATGAGGCAGCTGCAGTACTAAAACCTACATATTTAAGAAAATCACGACGAGAGGTCGATGAATTTTCTAATGATGACTTATCACCTAAAAACTCATCCGTAGGAATCTCCTTAACGAATTCGTTTTGTTGTAGCGTCTCAACAATAGAGCTATTTTCGTTTAGCTCTTCAACACTTTTCCAGTATTTCTTGTTTGATGACATATATAATTGATATTAGCTTCTTACTATTCTTCCGTTTACGAAAAACAATTGTTTTATTATTAATAATGACATTTACCACATTCCAGACCACCCATTTGAGCAGCTGTCAATTGGTCGACACCATATTTCTTAGAAAGTTCTTTATGAATTTTCTCGTAATATTTATTATCAGCAACTTTTACATTAGTATCTCTGTGACAGTTAATACACCATCCCATAGTAAGTGGAGCGTGCTGATACATAATTTCCATTTCTTCTACCGGACCGTGACATGTCTGGCACTCTACTCCTGCAACACTTACGTGTTGAGAGTGATTAAAGTATGCAAAATCAGGAAGGTTATGAATACGAACCCATTTCACCGGCTCTGTTTCTCCTGTATATGATTGACTATCAGCATCCCAACCTACTGCTTTATATAATTTTTGAATTTCACCATCGTAGAATTCTTTAGAGTGCTCCTCTGTTGCAGTAGCATCAGCAACCTCACTAATAGATTTATGACAGTTCATACAAACATTAAGAGAAGGAATTCCTGATGTCTTACTAACTCTAGCAGAAGAGTGGCAATATTTACACTCTATCTTATTATCACCGGCATGAATTTTATGCGAATAGTGTATTGGTTGAACAGGTTGATATCCTTGATCAACTCCTACTTGCATAAAGTATCCATACACAAAGTAACCACTAGCCAGCAACAAGAAAATAGCTGTAACTATAACCAAGAATTGGTTTTGAATAAATGCTTTCCAGATTGGAGTTCTCGCTTCTGTTTGTGGGAGCTCTACATTATTAGCTTCTGCAAAAGTTCTTAGTGTTCTATTTACCAGAAATAAAACCACCATTAACATTAGGAATACTAGCGCTAATATTGCCAAAACCACATTAGCAGAAACTCCAGATTTTTCACCACCTCCAGAAGCAGTATCACTTCCTGGTACAGGTGCTGGCGGATCAGCTTTAGGCTCCATTACATAGGCCAAAATATCATCAATGTTCCCATCTGTTAACTGTGGGAAAGCATTCATCGCTGTCTTATTATATTCTTCAAAAATTGCAACAGCCTGCGCATCACCAGAAGCGACCATAGCTGCACTATTCTTTATCCATGAATAAATCCATGCTTTGTCGTACTTGTCAGCCACTCCAAAAAGAGCAGGACCTACTGCCTTTTTATATCGCTTATGACATGCAGCACAAAGTGATTTAAACAACTCTTCTCCTTTAGCTACATCTCCTCCAGACGAAGCTTCAGTTACAGCAGCGTTATCAACAGCCGCTTCATCCTGTGCAAAGACAGGGTTAAAAAAAGTAAATAAAAAAACAGTTCCTAGGATTAGGATTTTAGAGGCTGAATTTCGGTGTTTCACCTGTTTCATATTATCAAGTAGAATTATCGTCTTAATTTTGGTATGGTTTTTTCTTTAACTTTATAAAAAGATAAAAAACCGGCACTTTTAATTCGTCGACAAAAGTACTATAATAAGTCGATTTTAGAAATGTTAGAGAACCGTTAACGGTTAATTTATAACAATTCTAAATAATATTTTTTAACAATATTGAGTTATTAAACTTTACCTTTGCATCAAAACAATTTGTAATGAGAATGTTAAACAACATAAACTATATTTTTCTGGTTGGTTTTTATCTTGTAACTACCAGCACTTTAACTGCCCAGAACACCTCAAATCCTAATCCCGAAACTTCAAATCACCCCAATTTTGTACCCGTAAATATATTACCACAACCAGAAGCGTCTGTAACCATCAATCAAGATCCAAGAATAAAAATGCTTCTTGATATAAAATCGAAAATGGAAAAGGATGGTGATTTTAGTGATCGTTATAAGATTCAATTGTATTACGGAAACCTAAACAAAGCAAATGAAATAATAAGAGCATCTAGAGATGCTTTTCCAAAGTGGAGTTCATCAATCCAATGGGAAACTCCTAATTATAAAGTATGGATGGGAAACTACCGCACGAGACTTGAAGCTGATAGAGCATTAAAAGAGGTACACACTAAATTCCCTAATGCATTCATATTTAAACCTGAAAAAAAATAAACATTTTTTCTATTTATAAAAAAAACAAAACCCGATGTTCTCACATCGGGTTTTGTTTTTTTTATAAATATTTTAAGCATTATAGTTTCTTCTTCACCGCAACCTCTTGGTATGCCTCTACTATATCACCTTCTTTAATATCATTATAGTTCTTAATCTGCAGACCACAATCATATCCTTTCGCCACTTCTTTTACGTCATCTTTAAATCTTTTTAAAGAGGCAAACTCACCAGTATACACTACAACACCTTCTCGAATCAAGCGTATGCCTGAATTTCGGAAGATTTTACCTGTAAGAACCATACACCCAGCAATTGTACCAACTTTAGAAATCTTAAATGTTTCTCTAATTTCTGCAGTTCCTGTAACTTCTTCCTTCATTACCGGAGAAAGCATTCCTTCCATCGCATCTTTAAGATCATTAATAGCATCGTAGATAATCGAATATGTTCTGATATCGATTTCTTCTTTATCAGCAACCTGTCTAGCATTACCTGCTGGCCTTACATTAAACCCAATAATAATAGCATCAGATGCAGACGCAAGTAAGACATCACTTTCTGTGATCGCCCCTACTGCTTTATGGATAATATTTACATGAATCTCTTCTGTCGATAGTTTTTGGAATGAATCTGTCAATGCTTCTACAGAACCATCAACATCTCCTTTAAGTATAATATTAAGCTCTTTAAAGTCCCCTAAAGCAATTCGACGTCCGATCTCATCCAGTGTGATATGTCGTTGTGTACGTACAGATTGCTCTCTATGTAATTGCGCACGTTTTGAGGCGATATCTTTAGCTTCACGCTCATCCTCTAATACACTAAACTTATCCCCTGCTTGTGGAGCACCATCTAATCCAAGAATTGAGACTGGAGTAGAAGGTCCTGCTTCTTTTACATTATTACCTCGCTCATCATGCATCGCTTTAATCTTACCGCTATTTTTACCAGCAAGAACATAATCTCCTATTTTAAGCGTACCTGTTTGTACCAAAATAGTAGATACATAACCACGTCCTTTATCCAAAAACGCTTCGACAACCGTACCCGAAGCTAGTCGATCTGGATTTGCTTTAAGCTCTAATATTTCTGCTTCAAGAAGTACTTTTTCAAGTAATTCTTTAACTCCTAATCCAGTTTTAGCAGAAATATCATGGGATTGGATTTTTCCTCCCCAATCTTCTACTAATAAATTCATAGAAGCCAGTTTTTCTTTTATTTTTTCAGGATTTGCCTCTTGTCTATCTACCTTATTAATTGCAAACACAATCGGAACTCCTGCTGCCTGCGCATGACTAATCGCTTCTTTGGTTTGCGGCATCACATCATCATCTGCTGCAATTACAATAATAGCTAAATCTGTTACTTGTGCACCACGAGCACGCATCGCAGTAAATGCTTCGTGACCAGGAGTATCTAAAAACGCTATTTTTTGTCCATTTTCTAACTGCACTCCATAGGCTCCGATATGCTGGGTAATCCCACCACTCTCACCGGCTATTACATTTTCTTCTCGAATATAATCAAGTAGCGATGTTTTACCGTGATCAACGTGTCCCATTACAGTTACAATAGGAGCTCTTCCTACTAAATCCTCGGGAGCATCTACAATCTCTTCTATAGATTCTTCAATATCTGCGGTTACAAAATTAACTTCATAACCAAATTCATCTGCAACAATAGAAAGTGTCTCTGCATCTAAACGCTGATTCATCGTCACCATTATCCCTAGTGACATACAAGCCGAAATAATATCAGTAGTCGGAACATTCATCATCGTAGCAACCTCAGAAGCTGTAACAAATTCTGTTACTTTAAGCACTTTACTTTCCTGTTCTTGTTGCGCTACATCATCTTCTGCTTTCTGACGGTGTTGATCCCTCTTATCTCTACGATATTTGGCCGCTTTTGATTTATTAGATTTCCCTTGTAATTTTTCAAGGGTTTCTCGCACTTGTTTTTGTACTTCTTCTTCGCTTGGCTCTTCTTTTACAATAGCAGGTCTTTTACCTTTTACCGGTCCTCTTCCTCTATTTCCTCCTCGATTACCACCAGATTGACCTCCTGGCCTACCACCACCAGATCCTTTAGCGCCACTTCCTTCTTTACTAATTCTTCGTCGGCGTTTTTTTGCTGCATCTCCAGCATTTGAAGATTTTTTATCAGATTTATCTTCTTTCTTTTTGGCTGGTTTTTTAAACTGAGTTAAGTCAATTTTCTGACCTGTAAAATTAGGGCCGTCTAATTTTTTATACTGAGTTTTAACTTTTTCTGGCTCTACAGAAACTTCAGCTTCCACTTCTGGTACTGGAGCTTCAGGCTTATCTTTACTCACAACAGGCTCTACAGGCTTTTCCTTTTTTATTTCTTTTGGCGCTTGTCGCGTTATTTTAATTCCTTTTTTCTGAGGTCTATTTGAGACTATTTCTGGAGTTTTGCTTTTTGCTTCTTCCTTTTCTTTCACCTCTTCTTGCTTAGGAGCTTCAACTGCCTTTTCTTTGGGCTTTGCAGTATCATCTTCTTGTTTTTCACCTTCTAATTCAATCTTACCAACCTGCTTAGGTCCGCTTAATTGAGCTTTGGCTTTTACAACTTCTCGAGCTTCTGCACGTTTACGCTTTTCTTCCAGCTCATTTTCGATCTGCACTCGCAACGCTTCTTTTTCTTTCTTCTTTTCTTCTCCAACTTCTTTTGAAGCCACTTTTTTACTCTTATCCGTTTGAAATTCATCAAACAAGAGCTGATAAATCTCTGAAGAAATTTTTGTAGTAGGACGCGCATCTATCTCATGACCTTTTGAGTTCAAAAAGTCAACAGCCCGATCTAGCGAGATATTGAATTCGCGTAATACTTTATTTAGTCTCATTGTTCCTGCTTCAGCCATAAATGCCTTTTATTTAATGCTCAAATATAATTAATTGTGATTATTAATCTTCAAATTCAGATTTTAATATTCTAATCACTTCGCCTACTGTCTCTTCTTCAAGGTCAGTTCGCTTTACTAAATCACTAATTTCCTGTTCTAAAATACTCTTTGCAGTATCTAAACCAATTTTAGAAAACTCTTCAATAATCCATGAGTCGATTTCATCAGAAAACTCTGTAAGCTCGACATCTTCTTCTACCCCTTCTCTAAACACATCTATCTCATAACCTGTTAGTTGCCCTGCAAGTCTAATATTATGCCCTCCTCGACCAATAGCTTTAGAAACCTCTTCTGGTCTTAGCATTACTTCTGCTCTACTAGTCTCTTCATTAATCTTTATAGAAGTTACTTTTGCAGGACTTAATGCTCTGGTAATAAATAATTGTAAATTATTTGTATAATTAATAACATCAATATTTTCATTACCTAATTCTCTTACGATACCATGTATACGAGAACCTTTCATACCAACACATGCTCCTACAGGATCAATTCTGTCATCATACGAATCTACAGCAACTTTTGCTTTTTCTCCAGGAATTCTAACTACTTTTTTAACTGTAATTAACCCATCAAATACTTCTGGTATTTCTGATTCGAACAATTTCTCTAAAAACAGAGGTGATGTTCTAGACATTATTATAGATGGTTTATTTCCTTTAAGCTCTACAGATTCAATTACCCCTCTTACATTTTCTCCTTTTCTAAAAAAATCAGAAGGTATTTGCCTATCTTTTGGTAATATAATCTCATTACCTTCATCATCCAACATGATAATCGCTCTATGACGAATATGATGAACTTCAGCTGTATAGATTTCTCCTTCTAATTCTTTAAACTGCTTATAAATATTTGTATTGTCGTGTTCATGAATTTTAGAAATCAAATTCTGGCGTAATGCCAATATAGAACGTCTCCCTAAATCTATGAGTTTAACTTCTTCTGATACGTCTTCACCCACCTCAAAATCAGGCTCTATTTTTTGTGCTTCAGTTAGTGATATCTCTTGATTACCGTCTTCAACTTCACCATCTCCAACAACAATACGGTTTCTCCAAATTTCTAAATCTCCCTTATCAGGATTTATAATGATATCGAAATTGTCATCACTACCAAACTTCTTCTTTAGAGCATTTCTAAATACATCTTCTAAGATCGACATTAAAGTAACACGATCTATAAATTTATCATCCTTGAATTCTGAAAATGATTCTATTAATGCGATATTTTCCATATCAATATATTATAATTAAAATGTTATCATAACTTTTGCTTCTACAATATTTTCATAAGCTATATTAGCCTCTTTAGTAACGGTTACTTTGCCCTTACCTACAGGCTTAGGCTCTCGTGTTTTCCATGTTAAGACAATTACATCCTCGGTCGCTGAGATCAACTCTCCTTCAATTGTTTCCTCAGTTGTTTTCACCTTAAGCTTTCTTCCTATATTCTTTTTGTACTGTCGAACGTGTTTCAAACCTTCAGAAACACCTGAAGACATTACTTGAAGAGAAAAATCTTCTTCTTCTCTATCCAAATTATGTTCTATTGCTCTGCTCACAGCTATGCAATCTTCAACCTTCACACCCTCATCCCCATCAATAATAATTTCAATACTATTATCGGGATGAATTTTACTTTCAATTAGAAATAAGGACGGATTTTCTTGAAGTGCCCCTTCTAATAATTTTTGAACTTTGTCTTTTAATGACATAAATAGATAAAAAGAGGGGACTTCTCGTCCCCTCATCCTGGTTTTTTAATTTCAACGGTGCAAAGATAGTAATAATATCTTATATACAAAATATCGTTGAGAATGAATTTATTCGTAAATTTAAGAATACTATACGAGTAGCTTCTTACTTTAACCGTATAACTACCAATACGTTCTAAATCTAGAGTAATAAACAAATAATATATTTCAAAAAAGCAATATTATGATCAAAAGCATACTAGTACCAACAGATTTTTCTAAACAAGCTGAAAACGCATTAAAAGTAGCGGCTCAAATAGCAAAAAAAAACAACGCTAAAATCTATCTGTTACATATTTTAGAACTCCCCATGCACCTTACAGACCTAATGTCTTCTGGAGCACCAGGCCCTGCTCCTGAGGCTATTTTTTTCATGAAACAAACTCATAAAAAATTTGAAGAAGTACTAAATCAGGATTATTTAAAAGGTATTGATGTCATTGAGACTGTAAATTTTGAAGATGTGCTGCATGGGATTATCAATTCGAGCACCAAAAATGAAATAGATATCATCATCATGGGATCTCATGGCTCTTCTGGTTTCGAAGAATTATTTATAGGCTCTAACGCCGAAAAAGTAGTTCGAACATCAAAAAAACCTGTATTAGTAATCAAAGACGATTGTGATATTTTTGGAATTAATGATGTTGTATATGCTACAAATTTTGATGATGAAGACAAACCATCTCTTTTAGCTGCTCACGATTTTTCTAAATCAATTCAAGCAAAACTTCATTTGGTATGGGTAAATACAGCCAATGGGTTTAAAACCACTTATCAAACCGAAGAGAAAATGAATAATATGATTTCTAATCTAGCTATAGAAAATTATAGCTTAAATATCTATAACGATATCACAGTAGAAAAAGGGATACTTAATTTTGCTGACTCTATCAATGCAGGTATGATTGGTATTAGCACTCATGGCAGAAAAGGAATATCACATTTTATTAACGGAAGCCTAGGAGAAGATGTTGTAAATCATGCAAAAAGACCTGTGCTTACTTTTAAAATTTAATATCTTCACAACATAAAAACAAAAAAGGAGCAAATTAATTTGCTCCTTTTTTTGTTGGCCTACTAGGGCTCGAACCTAGACTCTTCTGGACCAAAACCAGACGTGTTGCCAGTTACACCATAGGCCAATATGTGTTTGCGGGTGCAAATTTAAAATTTTCTTTTGGCTCTGCAAACATTTTTTAAAATTTATTCTATTAAATTACTAATCTATTTACAAAACAGTTGCAATCCGCCTAAAATATAAAGTTCTGTTAAGCGTTTCCTAAAAAAACTAAGGTTAAAGTATTTTTATTACTAAATTCGCACACGTTATATAACTGAAGAAATTTTATGAGCACATTCAACTTTACCAAGTGGAATAAAATATTAGGGTGGATCGTTTTTGTTATCGCTTTATGCGTTTACACAATGACGGTAGAACCTACTGCTAGTTTTTGGGATGCAGGAGAATACATTGCTACTTCCTCTAAATTACAAGTTGGTCACCCACCAGGAGCACCATTGTTTCAAATGATTGGAGCATTTGCTTCTGCTTTTGCATCAGACTCTACACAAATTGCATTAATGGTAAATATGACCTCTGCTTTTGCAAGTGCCCTTACCATTCTCTTTATGTTTTGGTCTATAACCATTCTTGTTAAAAAAGTGATTGTAAAAGATGAAGAATTAACAGAAGGTAAAGCAATGGCTATTCTAGGTAGTGGCTTGGTTGGAGCTCTAGCTTTTTCATTTACAGATAGTTTTTGGTTTAATGCTGTAGAGGCCGAAGTATATGCAATGGCCACCTGTATTTTATCCGTTCTTTTCTATCTCGGATTGTTATGGGAGCGAGATATGCATACCCCAAGAGGTAACAAATGGCTAATATTAATTTCTTTTATTGTTGGATTATCTTTCGGTGTTCATTTCATGGGATTACTCTCTATTCCTGCAATAGGATTATTATATTATTTCAAAAACTACAAAGAGATTACGATAAAAAACTTCATTATTGCCAATATTGTTGTTGTAGCCATACTATTGTTCATTTTTAAACTCTTATTACCATCAACACTTAAATTCTTTGGTGCAGCTGAAGTGTTTTTTGTTAATTCTATTGGTATGCCTTTTAACTCAGGAACTGTTATTGCTGGTTTAATTATCGCTACAGCTTTTTATTTAGGTATAAAATACACTCGTAAAAAAAACTACGTACAATTAAACACATTACTATTATGTATTATGTTTATCCTAATAGGGTTTTCTAGCTGGGTTATGTTACCAATAAGAGCAAACGCCGGAACTGTTATTAATGAAAACAATCCTAATAACGCAAGAGAACTTCTAGCATATTATAATTTAGAACAATACCCAGAGACCCATCTTTTTTACGGACCTCAATTTACTGAAATTTATGCAGGTCTGGATCAAAACAACCCTTATGAAGATGGCAAACCGAAATATGAAAAAGATCTTAAAACCGGAAAATATATTATAGTTAACGATTGGAAAAATGCAAAACAGAATCTTGATGATGCCCATAAAGCCATTTTACCAAGAATGTGGAGTACAGAGCATATTGCTAATTATATGGAATTTACCGGGCCAATTAAATTTACAATTAAAGCCGATTATCAAGGTGAAGAAGAATTACTTAATGCTGTTACTCAATTTAGAAGAGAATATGCCACCGGAAAATTAGATAATGATGATTATAATAAATTTCTACAATCATTCGGTAATTATATTGATGTAGAAAAACCTTCTTTTTGGGATAACGTAGTATATCTATTTGATTATCAAATAGGATATATGTACTGGCGTTATTTTATGTGGAATTTTGTTGGACGACAAGATGACAATCAAGGTAAACTTACCGATTTAGAAGGTAACTGGCTTAGTGGTATTAAATTTATCGATGAAGCTCGCTTAGGATCTCAAGACAACTTGCCTAGCGATGTTCTTAAAAATAAAGCTCGTAACACCTACTACTTCTTACCATTACTACTAGGACTAATTGGATTTGTATTTATGCTACAAAGAGATAAGAAAAAATTCTGGGCTTTGCTCATTTTCTTCTTATTTACAGGTTTAGCACTAAAAATTTATCTTAACGAAAGACCTTTTGAACCAAGAGAGCGAGATTATGCACTGGTAGGATCATTTTATGTATTTGCCATTTGGATAGGGTTTGGGGTATATGCTTTGTTTGATTTACTTAAAAAGTATCTGCAACCCAAAATACTTGCCCCTTTAGTTACCGTGGTTTGCTTATTAGCTGTACCTGTACTATTAGCAGCACAGAATTGGGATGATCACGATCGTTCAAATCGATATACAGCACAATCTATGGCAAAAATGTATTTACAATCTTGCCAGAAAGATGCAATATTATTTACGATAGGAGATAATGACACATTTGCATTATGGTATGCACAAGAAATTGAAGGTTACCGCACAGATGTTAGAACTGTAAATACAAGCCTTTTTGCAACAGATTGGTATATAGATCAAATGAAAAAGGCCGCATATGAAGGAAAACCTATCCCTTCTCAGTTAACTCATGAATTCTATCGATTCGGAAATAATGATGCTATTTACCACAAACCCGTAACTTCTGACACCATGCTTATCAAAAATTGGATGAGATGGATAGAAACTGATGATCCCCGAACTAAAGGAGATTTACAGAGTGGTAAAAAAGTGAATACATTTCCTACTAAACATATACGAATTCCTGTAGATAAAGAAGCTGTACTTAGAAATGGTATCGTAGCTCAAAAAGATGCAGATCTTATTGTACCTTATATTGATATCCATCTCAAGGGAGATTTATTATTTAAAAATCGCCTTTTAATGTTAGATATCATTGCCAATAATAATTGGGAAAGGCCTATATATTTTACCGGAGGAAGTTATGGAGATGATGATTTCTTATGGATGAAAGATTATCTTCAATTAGACGGAGTTACCTTCAAATTAGTTCCGATTCGCACTAAGGTAAACCCACGAAATCCTTTTGAAATGGGTAGAATAGACACAGATCTCATGTATAAAAATGTGACTAGTTGGGATTGGGGAAATAGTAATGATCCAAATATATATCATGATCCGGAAACCAGAAAAAATGCAATTACATATCGCAGCAACCTAGCAAGACTTGTAGAAGTTTTAATCCAGGAGAACAAAAAAGATAAAGCTAAGGAAATTCTTGATCTGGCAATGGATAAAATGCCAATTGAGTACTATGAGTATTACACTCTGGTAGAGCCCTATATCTCTGGTTATTATGAGATAGGAGAAAAGCAAAAAGCACGAGAACTTTGGACAAAACTCGCTAACAAATATCAAGAACAACTTACTTATTTTGGCAGCCTAGAGCTTAAAGATCAATATCGCTATGCCGAAGAGATTGTAACCAACGTAGAACGTTATCGTAGTGTAGTTGATTTATTACTAATCAATCAGGATCGGGAAATGGTAGAAGAAAAGGCAGATGAGTTTAACAGATATCTAAGACTGTTTACCCGACTCTATTCTGAAGATGAAGAATATGACGATGATGAAGCCATTCGCAAACAAGAAGAAGATCTGATTAAAGAGTTCCAAAATCAGGAAAAACCTTTAGATTCTTTGGACAGCATACCAAACTAATCATTAAAAGTGAGTCTTAAAAAGGCTCACTTTTTTAGTATACCCATGGCACAAATAATCCCAAATAAAACGCCTAAAATTATTAAACAGCTTTTCCCAAATTATACTTGGGATCTTTATACAGACAATGAAAAGAAGCTATATTTAACTTTTGACGATGGTCCCATACCAGATGTTACAGAATTTGTTTTGACACAGTTAAATCAATATAATGCTAAAGCAACTTTTTTTTGTATTGGTGACAACATTAGAAAACACCCTGAGGTTTTTAAACAGATTCTATCAGAAGGCCATACTATAGGTAATCACACTATGAATCATTTAAAAGCCTGGAAAACCAGTCTGGATACATATATCAACAATACTATAGATTGTCAAAATCTAATTCGGAAACATTCTCCCAACGAAGACATACAACAGATATTTAGACCGCCATATGGACAAATAAGCCAAACAAAATTTAAAGCACTAGAAAAGTTAGGGTATAAAATTATACTTTGGGATGTATTATCAAAAGATTGGGAACAAACAATATCTCCAGAAGAATGCTTACAAAATGTGATACAAAACACACAACAAGGAAGCATTATTGTTTTTCATGATAGTATAAAAGCTTCAAAAAACCTTACTGCCGTACTACCAGAAGTTTTAGACTATTTTACCAAAAGAGGATATGTTTTTGATACCATTAGGTTCTAAACATACTCTTTCATGAGACCTATTAGTGTATTAGCATCTTGCTCACCACTTTGTCTCCAAACCATTTCACCTTCTTTATAAATCATTAATGTAGGAAGTCCTTTAATACGTAAAGCTGTAGCCAACTCTTCATTTTTATCTACATCAATCTTTATAACTTTCCCTTTATCTCCAAGTGCTGCAGCTACATCCCTTAACACAGGGTGCATTGCCAGAGAGGGCTCATTCCATTCGGTAAAAAAGTCTAATAAAACAGGAACTTCAATACCTATTATATCTCCAAACTTTGACATGTTCAAAAACTTTTATGTTTGGGCCTTTTATAATCGACCATTAAACAGTTGTAAATATAACACTTTCTGTGAATTAAGCAGGCTTTGATCCTTTTCTCAATTCTATTACCGTAATCTCAGGCCATATACCAACCCGTCCCGGGAAAGCATGAAACCCAAAACCGCGATTTACATTCAGATATCTCCCCATTTCATCATACATACCCGCCCATTGCTTATACACATACTGCACTGGACTCCATCGCACAAATCCAGGAATTTCAATCCCAAATTGAAATCCATGAGTGTGACCACTTAATGTAAGGTGATAATGATCCGAATGTTTCTTTACTTCGTACTCCCAATGCGAGGGATCATGACTTAACAAGATCTTAAAATCTTCTTTAGCCACTTTTTCAGAGGCTTTTGTTAAATCACCAGCTTTCTTAAAATTATGACCCCAATTCTCTACTCCTACTACAGCAATACGCTCACCATCTTTTTCTACAAAAGTGCTATCATTAAGTAACAGATTAAAATCGATTTTAGTATGAACTTCCTTTATTGCCTCAAAATTTGCATCTTTTTCCTCCTGGCTGTTCCAGGTAACATATTCTCCATAATCGTGATTTCCTAAAACAGAATATTTTCCATACTCTGGCGTCTTAATACGTTTAAATGTATCAATCCAGTCATCCATTTCTTCTGCAATAGTATTCACAATATCCCCAGTAAACAATAATAGATCTGTTTCTTGTTCATTAATTAAATCCACTGCATATTCAATTTTAGCAGCATCATCAAAACTTCCAGAATGTATATCTGAAATTTGTGTAATCCGAAACCCATCAAATGCGGCAGGAAGGTCTTCAAAATGTAACACATGGCGTATTACTTTAAAATTGTATTTCCCTCTAAATATACCATGCAACAATCCACCAAGAGGTATTGCAGCAATACCCAGCGCCAATTGACTTATAAATTTTCTACGATCTGGAAAATACTGAGTGGCTGTACCTTCAAAAAAAGTATTCGTAAGATAATTATAACCTGCCACACACACTCTAATAATATCTTCACCAAATAAAAACAAAACCATAATTAACTTAGGCACCAAAGTGAGCAACAAAAGAGCACTAGCTCTTAATGTATATTTTGTTGGGCCGACACTGCGATCATAATTAGCAAAAATATAAATCACATAACCCAAAATAATCAAGGACAACGCCAAATATCCAATTTGCACCCATTGATTTCTGGTAATAGTTCGGATAGCCTGATACGCATAAGTTTCAACAAGTATATATAGAATTATAGGGATTAGCCAACGCATAATTTGTTTTACAGTTTTATTATTAAACAAAACTATCTCTCCTTTTTAATTTGAAGCTATTTTTTAAGTAAAAATTAACGATAAATGAAATTTTGTGATCAAAAAGCGTTAAAATCATGTCTTTATCCAGCATAAATCTTAACAATTTCTTTTAGAACTAAGATTTTTATTTGTAACTTCGTTTCATATTCCTTTTTAGGTCTTAATTATAGTTTAAAAAAATTATATACTATATATAAAAATTACTATCGTATTTATAGCAGTTGATACATTGTTATCAATTTTATTTTGGGGCGAAATGCCGTCAGTTTTTGACGGCATTTCTTTTTATATTTATTATAGTTTTTGACACTAATTTGATTAATCTTCTTTTTATATTGCATTTCTAAAAATTTAACTCATACCATGTCACAAAAACGTCTTTTTCTTCTGGATGCTTTCGCTCTTATTTTTCGAGGGTACTATGCACTTATTAAAAACCCGAGAATTAATTCAAAGGGGCAGGATACATCTGCAGTTTTAGGTTTTGTAAACTCTTTATTTGATGTTATAAAAAGAGAAAAACCAGATCATTTGGCTGTTGCATTTGACAAACAAGGGAGTAAAGATCGATTAGAAATTTTTCCTGAATATAAAGCCAATCGTGATGAAACTCCAGAAGCCATTAAAATTGCTGTACCTATAATTCAGGAAATATTAAAAGCCATGCACATTCCTATCATAGAAAGAGCAGGTGTTGAAGCAGATGATTTAATTGGTACTATCGCCAAACAAGCTGAAAAAGAGGGGTATCAAACTTACATGGTTACTCCTGACAAAGATTATGCACAATTAGTTTCCGAAAATATTTTCATGTATCGCCCTGCTAGAATGGGAAATGGAATCGAAATTTGGGGAATCCCAGAGGTGCAAAAGAGATTCGAGGTAGAACGACCAGAACAAGTTATTGATTACCTTGGTATGATGGGTGATGCTGTAGATAATATCCCTGGATTACCAGGGGTTGGTGACAAAACGGCCAAAAAATTTCTTGCAGCATATGGCTCTATGGAAGGTCTCTTGGCTAATACCGATAAGCTAAAAGGTAAAATGAAAGAAAAAGTAGAGGCAAATGCAGAATTGGGTCTCCTTTCTAAAAAACTTGCAACTATTATTCTGGATTGCGACGTAACTTTTAATGCCGATGATTATGAACTTACAAAACCTGATGCACAAAAAGTGCATACGATTTTTGAAGAGTTAGAGTTTAGAAGACTTGCGGATCAGTTTGTTAAGATTTTTTCGGGAGAAGCAACAACTACACCTACTCAGGCTGCAAGCAGTTCTACTACAAAAAAGAAAACAACACAAGCTGGAGCAGGTCAATTTTCATTATTTGGCGAAACCGAGGAATCTGGTGAAGCCGCTTCTTTTTCCAGTAGAAAAACAATTGCTAATACCGAGCATTTTTATCAAAGTATTGCTCCGGGAATGGCAATGAAATTATTCCTTCAAAATTTATTAAAACAAGAAAATGTTTGTTTTGATACTGAAACCACAGGCCTTAATCCATTAACTGCAGAGTTGGTAGGAATTGCTTTTTCTTGGGAAGCAGGAAAAGGTTTTTATATTCCTTTTCCCGAAGATCGCAACGAAGCACAAGAATTGATCGAGCAACTACGCCCCTTCTTTGAAGCCGAACATACCACAAAAATTGGCCAGAATCTAAAATATGATATCAAAGTTCTCGCAAAATATAATATCGAAGTCAAAGGAACATTATTCGACACGATGTTAGCACATTATCTCATTAATCCGGATATGAGACACAATATGGATGTACTTGCCGAAACCTATCTTAATTACACCCCGGTTTCTATTACTGAATTGATTGGCAAAAAAGGTAAAAACCAGCTATCCTTCAGACAAGTACCTATAGACAAACAAACCGAATACGCTGTAGAAGATGCTGATATTACTTTTCAGCTAAAAGAACATTTTGCTCCAGAACTTACTGAAGCAAAAACGGTTTCTTTATTTAATGATATTGAAATTCCGTTACTAAGAGTTCTAGCAGATATGGAAGTCGAAGGGATTAATTTGGATAAAAGTTTTTTACAATCCCTTTCTGAAGAACTAGATAGTGATATTAAAACATTAGAGCAAAAAATCTATACCGAAGCTGGAGAAGAGTTTAATATTGCCTCACCTAAGCAATTGGGTATTATATTATTTGAAAAAATGAAATTGGTAGATAAACCAAAAAAGACAAAGACAGGACAATATTCTACGGCAGAGGATGTACTATCGTATTTAGCCAAGGATCATGAAATTATACAAAATATATTAGATTTTCGTGGTTTATCTAAATTAAAAAGCACTTATGTTGATGCTTTACCAGCACAGGTTGATGAAAATACAGAGCGTGTTCATACAGATTATATGCAGACAGTAGCTGCTACCGGACGTCTAAGCTCTAATAACCCTAATTTACAGAATATCCCTATTAGAACAGAAAGAGGAAGACAAGTAAGAAAAGCATTTGTTCCCAGAAATGAAGAATACACACTACTAGCAGCGGATTACTCTCAGATAGAATTAAGGATTATTGCAGCTTTAAGCAAAGAAGAGACCATGATTGAGGCTTTTAAACACGGTGAAGATATTCACGCTTCAACAGCCGCCAAAGTCTTTAATGTTCCTATAGAAGAAGTTAGCAGAGAGCAACGTGGTAATGCAAAAACGGTAAACTTTGGTATTATTTATGGTGTTTCGGCTTTTGGATTAAGTAACCAAACCAGTCTTTCGCGAAGCGAAGCCAAAGAATTAATCGACACGTATTACAAAACCTACCCAAAGCTACGTAACTATATGAGTGAGCAGGTAGATTTTGCAAGAGAAAATGGCTATGTACAAACAGTTTTAGGAAGACGCCGATATCTAAAAGATATTAATTCTGCTAATGCAATTGTTCGTGGCGCAGCTGAACGAAATGCAGTAAATGCTCCTATTCAAGGAAGTGCAGCTGATATTATCAAGATCGCAATGATCAATATTCATAAAAAACTGAAAGAAGGAAATTACAAGACTAAAATGCTACTTCAGGTTCATGATGAATTGGTATTTGATGTTTTCAAACCCGAATTAGAAAACATCAAAACTTTAATCAAAACCGAAATGGAAAATGCCTACACTTTAGAGGTACCATTAGATGTAGATCTTGGATTAGGTAACAACTGGCTAGAAGCGCATTAACCTATAACCTATTGTGCATTTGAGATTTTTTAATTCGGAATTCTCGATAGTTCTGCTGAGCTTGCCAAAGTACAATTTCTCTTCATATCATCTCGAGCGTAGTCGAGAGGGTATTCTGAAAAACCACTCAATTTGATGGATTTCAAAATCAAATTCTTAGATAAAATTCATGTTTCTGCATGAAATTCTAAATAAAAATGTTAATTTATTGACATTTTGTCAATATCATATAGTATTTAACTGTTATTTTGACACTCATGCTATATTGCTACTAATCAGTAGTGTATGTGTGTTTTTGATGTATTGATAGTGTAAGTCTTTGTCTTTGGAATAAAACTTGACCCATTACTGATGACATGAATTTTTAAATAGGATGAACCCATTGTGCATTTAGAAATTAATAGCATAAAAAAGCGTCAATTCGAGTGTTTTGTCGTAATGGAATGGAGGCAAAATGTATCGAGAATAGTTTTTTTTAAGCTAAAACCCTATTCTCGATACACTTCTCCTAAAGTCGAATCACTCCTTTAGACTTGCATAATTATATTTATTGAAATAAAAAAGAGCAGAACTTAAGTACACTAATAACACTCAGAAGGGTAAACTTCATAGTTCGATTTAGACTTAAGTTCTTTCTTTCATCAACAATCTCTAATAGAAATTCGGGATTTTAAGCCCATTATCAAGGAGTCGAGTTATGATGAAAATGCTCTTTTCATTCAGAGAGGTAAAATTATGAAAAGTATTTATTTAGGAATTGACATTAGTAAAAAAACATTAGATATTTGTTTAGTTGATCAGAAATCAGAAGCATTCTTTAAGATTGAAAATAAAATCAAAGCGATTAAAAAACTCTTTAAGCAGATAACTACTTTAGATGCTGAGATCTTTATTGCAATGGAAAATACTGGTCTTTATAATTATAATTTATATGAAGTTTTGAAGGATTATTCATTTAATGTTTATGTGATCGATCCTAAGCACATTAAACGAAGCATCGGTTTAGTTCGTGGTAAGAATGATAAAGTTGATGCTAAGCGCATTGCTACTTTTATTGAAAGGAACTATCAAGATTTTGATTGCTGGAAGCCCACAAGTGAGGCTGTACAAAATATAAAAATACTGATGAGCCAACGTAGACATAAGGTAAAAACTAGACAGGCTATTAAACAACAAAATAAGGAGCTTAAAACAGTTAAAAGGACTAAAATAATAAGTTCCTCAATGAAAATCAATTTAAAAGAAATTGAGCAGATTAATAAACATATAGCGGCTATAGAAAAATTGATTAAAGAGGAGATAGCTAATGATTCTGTTTTGGAAAAGGACATAGAACGTATCAGAACTATACCAGGAATAGGATCAGTTACAGCTTGGACTTTAGCTGTGAAAACTGATGGTTTTGTGCGATTGACTAATCCGAGAAAACTAGCTTGTTTTGCTGGCGTTGTTCCATTCGAACAACAAAGTGGAACAAGTCTAAAGACAAAACCAAGAGTATCAAAAATGGCGGATATGCAACTTAAATCCGTGCTCCAAATGGCAGCTATGAGAGCAGTAAGAATGGATAACGATCTTAAACACTTTTACTTGAGAAAAGTAGAAGAAGGTAAGAACAAAATGAGTGTACTCAATGCTGTTAGAAACAAACTAATACATATCGCAATGGCATTAATAAAAAACAAATCTTTTTATGAAAACCGTTTGGTATTGTCATAGAAATCGAATTGACGGATTATAGTTAAAAAATATCTAAATGCACGCAAATATAAGATGAATATGTCGATAAGCTTTAAACTAATAGCAGGAAAGAATCTGGGAGATGCTACAGCTATCCCAAAGCATTATGCTTTGTTGGTAAATAAAGATGTAAGAGAGACTACTATCCCAAAAGAGATAACTCTGGCATTAATCAAACAAACAAGAATTCGGTATCGCTCAAGTATAGAATTAAGCAACATACTTAAGACACTTCGATTTAAAAAGATGCGTGAGTGAGTATGTAGTTTAAGGCTACAAAATAAAAATACCCAAAACTCACCTAAGAAGCCGTTTTTTTTGGTCTAGACGACCAAAAACACCACTCAAAAACACCTTTTTAAAGCATAAAATGGCTCAAAATACCTCTAAAAAAACAGGTTAATACACGCTCTTTTTTACATCAAAAATTAATTAAAACGCAATGATTTTTTCGAGGATTTTTAGCGATAGTTGTCATCTTATCTTCACTTGATAAACAATCCTTTTTTCACTTCAATCAAAAAAAATAAATCAGGTATTAAAAAATATGGACAAACTACAGGTTTCTGTAGGTATATCATTTTGAAGTGTTTTAGCTTCGTCTTGGATATATACTCTAAGAAGTGATTTGATAAAGAATACAAAATCTTAGCATTTTATCATACCCAGTCCCGAAAAATGAAACTGACAGTACTTAATTTTGTAGTGTATCGTGTAAGAATCTTGAAAAAAATTCTTACATACTATAAAAAATGATACCATTTAACGAATATTTAAAAACTAACATAGATAAAAGGGGGTTATCCCCTATTGTATAAAAAACAATACCTTATTTTGTAGTAATATTAAGACTATATTTTGTCACCATATTAAAATATAATCAACCCAAAAAACAAGATGTAACTATGGCTTTGCAAACGGAAACAAAAATATACCTCTCTGGCACACCCTTGCTATCGTATAAAGATTTAAAGTTAGTACAAAACATAGACTCATCTCACGAATTAGAAATTGTATGTAGAACCAATGTTATTGAGAAACTATCAGAAGAACTCATAGGAGATAGTAAAGACTATATAGGGGGTATTATCACTGTACAGATTAGTGCAGCTTCTGGATTTGGTGAGTATAGAGAACTAGAGTTTAAAGGAGTAGTTACCGGATTAAAAGCCACCAAAGGCTATGAACGTGCCAGTGGAGATTTGATAACCCTAGTAGCCAAAAGCCCATGCTTTCTATCAAACGTAGCAAATCACTATGCTTCCTATAGTGATATGGGGTTAGCAGAAATTTTGCAAGACACTTTTAGAGACTATGATCAAGGTAAACTAGAAACCAATTTTGCTCCTGTATCATCAGAAACGTTGGTTTATAAAGTTCAACATAATGAATCAGATTTCAGTTTTGCATCAAGATTAGCTTCCTATCATAATGAGTGGTTTTACTACAATGGTAAGCAACTTATATTTGGCAGACCTAGCAACGAAGAAACAGAACTTACTGATGGTGTAGACCTAAAAGAGTTTAATGTAGCGTTAATCGTAGGAGCTAACAACAGCACCTATTTTACCAATGATTACCTTACCGATCAAGTACACCAAAAAAACAGTGCCAATATTGCCATCCCATCAGAAGGGTATCATGGATTTATGGATAGCAAATCACAAGAACTCTTTGGCAAAAACACACAGGTCTATCACAATACCTATGATGACCCTAGTATAAAATCCAGATTAGACACCCAAGTAGAACAACATGCAAAAGCAAAGAGCATGAAAAGAGTAATCGCTAAGGGAAGTAGTGATAACCCAGGAGTAAACCTTGGTGAAGTCATAAAAATAAAGGGATATGGCAGCTATAGAATAACCAGCGTTACCCATACCAATACCGAAAACGGTACATATATCAACAATTTTGAGGCGGTAGACGCCAATTTTGATGCTTATCCCAAGATGGATATGCACAATTACCCAAAAAGTGAAATCCAGATGGCTACAGTGGTAGAAAATAATGATGTTGATGGGATCGGGAGAATAAAAGTGCAATTTCCCTGGCAAAAAGCTTTGGGAGAAACCACCCCTTGGTTACGTATGCTCACTCCCCATGCAGGAGCAGATAAAGGATTTCACTTCATACCAGAGGTGGGAGAACAAATAGCCGTTGGGTTCGAAGGCGGTAATGCAGAACAACCATTTGCAATAGGAGCCTTATACACGGGTACTGCAAAACCCGATAGTTGGCAAACTGATGCCAATGATATAAAGGCAATTCGTACAAGAAGTGGTCATACAATAGAACTTAATGATACTAATGGTGCAGAAATGATTACCATTACCGATAAAAACAGTAATATCATTCGTATTGATACCGCTAACAGCAATATCGAGATTTCTGCAATGGAGAACATGACCTTGAATGCCAAAAACATTGAGATCAATGCTTCAGAAGAAATTAAAATGAATGCAGGTACGAATATGATTACTCGAGTGACAGAAGATCTCTCAGTAAATGCTAAAAATGCAACAGAAGTGATAGAAGAAAATAAAACGTTGTTAGCCAAAGAAATTTTAGAAAATGCCGATAAGATACGTGTTGAAAGTGCAAAAGATAGTATGGAACTAGTTAGTGGAAAACAAGTAGATATTCAAGGAAGTGAAAATGTAAAACTTTTTTAGAAGTGAATCTCTCCTATAAACTTTATGATTTACTAATTTTATACAAATGATGGAACAATTAATTTTTGGTGGATTTTATGACCTAAATCATGAAGTAGATATACTACATACTAGAAATTATGGTGTAACTATACAGCTTCATCAGAAAAAACAATTAGATCAAATTCGGTTTCGGATCAAAATGACATGCTCTAAAAAAGCTGAAAATTGGATGTGGGAGGTTACTCTTGATAAAACAGCACTCTATCTAAATGATAAAATCCCAAACTCTTTCAAGCAACGCCTAGATGTAGACTTTGGCACTACTGTTTTATATCCAATTAGTATATGGGTAACTCCGTCTGGAATTATTAAAGATATTAGTGACACATCATTTTCAGCAATAATAAATCGTTTTAAAACATTTAAAAAAAAGACGCTCCAAGAAAATTCTGGAGCAAGTATTGAACAATATGTACTTAGTTTAGAAAAAGGAATAGCATCCAAAAAAAAAATAATCCGGCATCTTACGTTTGATTGGTTTTGGGCATTATATTTTGCTCCTATATACGACGCAACAGCAAAAAAACTTACAATGCCTTTGCAAACTAATTCTCCTAGAGCATCATATAATGGAGATATCATAGAGAAAACAGAATTGAGTTATTATAATACCAGACAACTTACATTTGATGGTAAGGTTTCTAAATCTTATTTCGAACAATACCCATCTAAAAAAAAGTATAAGGCAGGAATAAAACTCTGTTATGATTTTGATTCTGATACTGGTATTATTGCTAATATCACTTCTGATCAATCCATTATGGAAAAACAAAATATAATACAACGGATACTAGTAAATGTAGATCATTTACCCGAAAGAAATGCCATGAAAAGTTTACTAGACAAGGAAGAAGATACACAAAAACCTACTTTTAAGGACAAGGTATTAAAATGGTGGAACGTTTAAACCAATTTATATGAGCAAGAAAGAACATTTAGTCTGTCACAGTGCACAATGTAATTGTCAGTTTGGAGATTTTCCAGACATCCTACAAGTAAGCACTCAGAAAAAACATTATATCAATGATACCAATGGAGCACAAAAACTAATTGCCACCCATATGGAACTAGGGCAACCATTTACAGCGAACACTTTTGGGCAATGCAAATTACAACCTACAGGGAGTAGTTTTAAACCTTGTCAGCCCATGATTACTGCTTGGGATGGGTTTTATGACAAAGTGCAAATTGTTGAAAACGGAGGATATCCATTGTTAGAAAGTAGTAAAGCTACTTGCGCAATAGCAGGCTCACCTTGTGTAAGCATTATCATGCATGGACAAGTAGCGGTGCCTGGTGCTAGTAATTTTGAAGAAACACCCGAAGACCAAACTATTGTACAACAACTTAATCCTATACCCACAGCTAATACCAAATCAGCAAAAAAAGAACTCGAGTTTCGGGTTATATAACGTATTTATATGTATTGAAAACTCAATATCAATTAATAAGAATAGAAAAAACACAAGATCACTGCAACCAATTTGCTTAAAATCAAGGGTATGAAATCATCAAATAAACAACATAACTTTCAAGTAATTACCACCTATCAGGATCAAGTTGTTGAAAACAATACACTACGCCTAGATTTTGATACGATTAGTTCGGCTACCATACATCTAGAGATTACAGATGCCTATATTAAAAATGATCCTTCACTTTTTGAACAGATAGAATGGGTTATTATCGAAAATAATATTCGTGTGGATGAGGATGATTATACTGGTGGGCAAAAAGCAGAATTAAAACTCTATAAAGAGCAAGCAGGCGCTCATGATGCACCTTCATATATAGACATACAGGTTGTACACCTTTATAAAGGTATTGTAGACACAGTACGTATAGAATTGGTGGCTACTCCACGTATCACAGAAGCATCTTGGGTTGACCCCGATACATTAGATACCATTACCGAAACAAAATTCAACACATTTGTAGGTATTGAACTCAATGGAGAAGCGATTCAGGGCATTCCATTAACAGTAGATGTATGCTTAGAGGATAATGATCAAATTATAGATCATTTTACAGCAACAAAAGATCGTAGTCTTTATAATATAGAATTAAATAAAAAATGGCATGCTCGTCATCACATCTTTTTTAGTGTAGTCAAAAAAACATATCTTATTATTTCGTATTTAGGACACGATGGTACAAGAGTCATTTATAATGGTAAAGAACAAAATAACCTGTTAACCATAGATGGCAAAAAAATAAGCAGAGAACCGCTGGTAGTACCCGAAACTTTAATGAATGTAACCGTAGGTACAGATCCTTATTTCACGCAACGATACGAGCCTTGTAAATATCAAACGATCTCTTATACCTTTGCAGAACAACCTACCGTTACTATTTTTGAAGAAAGCGATCAATCTACAGACACTCCTCATAGACAACCTAATATAGCGGTTCAAGTAGGTGCTCATAAAAAACCTTTGGTAATCGAGGTGTCTGGACATAATGAAGACACTAAATGTTCTGCTGTAGAACGTGGCGAAGAAGCCCATTCTAAACGAATTATTAATATAGAAGAAATTCCAGAAAAATACATTACTCAATACGAAGGAAACAAGGTATCTTTTACCCCATATTATCCCTATAAATATCTAGATGATAATCAAAAAGTTAAACAATCTAACTATCTAGATTTTTTGTGGGACTATTTTATACCCCCCAATACTACAGAGTTATCGATCCCTATAGAGACCTGTCGGTATGCAAAAAACGTAGCGGTAGAAATAGCTCCAGATATAGCTTGGGCTGCGCATTTTCAGCTCATGCTAGACCCTTCGCAATTAGAAAAAAAACCGGATGCGTTAGAAATTGCCCACAAAAAAGAGATGTATTTTAGAGAGATTGATGCCATTACCTTACATAAAGGGATTGATAATCTTATAGAAAAATATAGACCAGAAATAGAAAAAATAAGCGGTTTTTTTATACTACCCTATATTCCTTCTGTAGCCCCCTTTAGTTCGATTAAAGAATTTATAGCGAGTGTTATGCTTGATTATATCAAAGGCTTAGGATCGTGTATGGGTATAGGTATACATACGTATTACAATGAAGATGGAGAAAATAGAGAAATCATCTCGTATACAGATCGCTACCCACAAATAGGTAATGTTATATTTAGTGTTATTATAGCAATAATCGTTATTGTAGATATTCTGATACTCATCTTTTCGGGAGGATCATCGGCGGCAGCTAGACTTGGTTTTAAAGTGAGTGCAAAGACAATTAGAGGAGCCAAAGCAATTCAGAGAATAGAAGATGTTTATGATAAAATCGAACGCAAAACCGAACATAGCGTTTTTGAAGTCGCATGGCCGATTATTACACGCTCGATCGGTAAAGGATATAAGGTGTATCCTGATGGTAGTAGTGGTTATAATTATGAACTAAAACTTAGTGCCAACCCTATATTTGGGCTTATGGCAAGGATAGAAGGACATATCGGGGATACCATATTAACCGTTACAGGGGTAAGTAGCATATTTTCCATGGCAAGAACTGGTATTGGTTGGTGGGGAAAGTTTAAACGATTAAAACGCTTTAAAAATAACAAAGAGCTTGCTAAGCGTGCTTTTAAAATCGAGCGAAGCAAGGGTAAGAATGTGGTATCTAGCGGTATAAAAGGAGCCAAAGCCCTTAATAAAAAAGGACACCGTAAACTTATAAGCCCTGGCGATATTATCATTATCTTAAACAGGATGGAAAATAATCTTGCAGATAAAGCAAAAAAATATGCTAAAGAATTGGGGCAAGAACTAGAATATTACTTATCTATAGAAGGAGTATACAAAGCCCAGTTTACAGTAGATTTTAATATCCCAGATGATGGCATACCTGTTATAGAAATGAAAAACAAACTACCCAGTGGCGAAATAGCAACCAGTAGTTTAGATAATAATAAAAAAACGGTATCCTATAGCCGAAAAAAAAGCATCGATGCCTTTGCTTTTGTAAAGGTAAATAGTAAGTTTACCTTTACAACCGATTGGATAGAACCCTATATCCCAGAATGGCTAGGGGTAAAAGAAAGTGATTATAAAAAAGGGCAGGCAAAAACACGTATGGGCGTGGATGGTAATGTAGAAGCCATGCTACAAGGGGGGATATCCTTTGAACGAAAATACGGTATCGATAATGACCTTAATCCCTACTACCAGGATATCACCCACTTTTCGGGTATTGCAGGAAGGTATTCATATAGTTTAAAGAAAGATGAGAAGGATGAGAATGATTGGGAGGATGAAGAAGAAAAAAATAGTGAGAATAAAGATAAAAAAAGTTTTGAATTAAAGGGAGAAAACCCACAACTGGTACTTATGGAGCCCTTTGATATCGAAAGTAAAAAAGTATACCTCTTTAAACAAGAAGATCTCACAAAAGGAATATAATTATGAAAATAATAGCATTCGCGTTAATCATTGGCTTAGTCGCCTGTAAACAAACCAACAACGGTCCACAATCATCGACAGTAAAAAAACAAGCACACCCCATGGCAGTAACAGATCAAATTAACATACAAGACATTACCTCAGACAATATTGTAGAAGCTATTCATGCCAAAGTACAACGGTATAAAGAAGAACCAATGTATTACTTGCGTATTGGCAAAGCAAACTGTCTCATAGAAATCTTAGTAAATGATTTCCCTGCATATAAAAGCTATGAATTATCGAATTTAGCGAGTCCACTACGGATTAATAGTAAGATTTTAAAATCAGGAACACAAACCGTTACGGTACGTATGTATCCTGTGGGGGATTTGATCAAAGAAGAATATGAGCATGGGGAGACCATAACCCAACTAGGCGATGCCTCTGCAGTAAGCATCACGGTAACCCAGATCGATAAGCAAAGTGAGATGGACTTTGATGATGAGCACGAGGTCATGAAACACCATAGCCCTACTACAGATACCGAGGGCGAAGTATTTGCAGGTAGCGGCCTTCCTTTTTATGAATATAGTTTTGAGTTTGAGGCAGAGGTGCCCTATGACCTTAGTGAGAACTCCTGGGGCAATGCTGCTGATTTGAAAGTGGTAAAACAGCAATATCTAGAAGAGGAAGCCCTTACTTATTATCGTACATTTTTACAAGAGTTTAAAAAAGGAAATAAGGATTATATTGCTAAAATGTATTTTGAATCTATATTCAGACAGGCCCAAACCTATTATAACAGTAAAGATGAAACTAAAGAAATGTGGGATGAAGAGTTAGAGTTATTAAATAACCCTACTATAGAACCTCAACCTATAAAAGATTATGAACTAGTGTTGTATGCTGGGGGGGGGGTTTGTCAATTACGTCATAAGAACCCTAGTGACAAAAGGTTAAGAAATAAAAGTTCGGCTTGGTTTTTATATAAAAGAGATGGTAGAAAAAAAGCGATGTTTTATGGTCTCTATCTATATTGCCCAAAAAAAGAATTTAAAAAACGAAATCTAAAATTAAAAATGGCGTAATGGGGGTTATAAAGGTTTGGTGTACTTATTTTTCGGTATTGTCTTGTGTTACTGCACTAGATCATAAAAAACAAACACAACCCATGGCAGTAACAGATCAAATCAACATACAAGACATCACCTCAGACAATATTGTAGAGGCTATTCATGCTAAGGTACAACAGTATAAAGAAGAACCCATGTACTATTTACGTATTGGCAAAGTAAACTGCCTTATAGAAGTGTTGGTAAATGATATGCCTGTTTATAAAAGTTATGAATTATCGAATTTGGCAAGTCCTTTACGGATTAATAGTTCGATTCTAAAATCAGGAATCCAAACCGTTACGGTACGTATGTATCCTGTAGGGGATTTGATCAAAGAAGAATATGAATATGGGGAGACCATAACCCAACTAGGCGATGCCTCTGCGGTAAGCATCACAGTAACCCAGATCGATAAGCAAAGTGAGATGGATTTTGATGATGAACATGAGGTGATGAAACACCGTAGCCCTACTACAGATGCCGAAGGTGAAGTATTTGCAGGTAGCGGTCTTCCTTTTTACGAATATAGTTTTGAGTTTACCGCAGAAGTACCCTATGATTTGAGTGAGAACTCCTGGGGTAATGCTGCGGATTTACAACAGCTGAAACCAACCTATCTAGAAGAGGAAGCTCTTACCTATTATCGTACATTTTTACAAGAGTTTAAAAAAGGAAATAAGGATTATATCGCCAAAATGTACTTTGAATCTCTATCTGTTCAGGCTCAAACCTATTACCATAGCAAAGATGAAATACAAGAAATGTGGGATGAAGAATTAGAGTTGTTAAATAACCCTAGTATCGAACCTCAACCTATTAAAGATTATGAACTGGTGTTGTATGCAGGAGGGGGGGGTTGTTTATTTACGTCTTAAGACAAAGGAAGATTTATTTTACAGGAATAAATGTGCAGGTTGGGTAAAATATACAAGAGATGGGGTGGAAAGAGGAAACTTCTTTGGTCTCTATCTATATTGCCCAAAAAAAGATTTTAAGAAACGAAATCTAAAACTAAAAATGGCGTAATGGGGGTTATAAAGGTTTGGTGTACTTATTTTTCGGTATTGTCTTGTGTTACTGCACTAGATCATAAAAAACAAACACAACCCATGGCAGTAACAGATCAAATTAACATACAAGACATCACCTCAGACAATATTGTAGAAGCTATTCATGCTAAGGTACAACAGTATAAAGAAGAACCCATGTACTATTTACGTATTGGCAAAGCAAACTGCTTAATAGAAGTATTAGTAAATGATTTTCCTGTATATAAAAGTTATGAATTATCGAATTTGGCGAGCCCATTACGGATTAATAGTAAAATTTTAAAATCAGGAACACAAACCGTTACGGTACGTATGTATCCTGTGGGGGATTTGATCAAAGAAGAATATGAGCATGGGGAGACCATAACCCAACTGGGTGATGCCTCTGCGGTAAGCATCACGGTAACCCAGATCGATAAGCAAAGTGAGATGGACTTTGATGATGAGCACGAGGTCATGAAACACCGTAGCCCTACTACAGATGCTGAAGGCGAAGTATTTACAGGTAGCGGTCTTCCTTTTTATGAATATAGTTTTGAGTTTACCGCAAAGGTACCTTATGATCTGAGTGAGAACTCCTGGGGGAATGCGGCAGATTTACGAAAAGTAAAACCAGCCTATCTGGAAGAAGAAGCGTTGAAGTATTATCAAACTTTTTTAAACGAGTTTCAAAAAGGAAATAAGGATTATATCGCACAAAAACTTTTTCATTCTTATTTAATTCGGTCACAGACATATTATAGAAGTAAAACTGAAATACAAGAATTGTGGAATGAAGATTTAAATTTATTAGATAACCCATCTATTGAAACGCAACCAATAACTAATTATGAATTGATATTTTATTCAAGGGGGGGGGTTGTCAATTACGTCATAAGAATCCTATTGATACAAGGTTACGAAATAAAAGTTCGGCATGGATCTTATATAAAAAAAATAATAGAAAAAAAGCAATGTTTTATGGTCTCTACTTGTATTGCCCTAAACAAAAATTTAGCAAACGAAACCTAAAACTAAGGAAAGCATAGTGGGGATTATAAAGGTTTGGTGTACTTGTTTTTTGGTATTGGCATGTGTTACTACATCTGATCATAAAAAACAAGCACAACCTATGGCAGTAACAGATCAAATTAACATACAAGATATTACTTCTAAAAATATCGTAGATGCTATTTCCTTTTTTATCCTTCGACATTGATACTTCTGATGTTTTGTTTTTTGTTTTGATCGGAGGTATGATCTTATACGGTGTTCTTAAAAAGAAAAAACCAAGTACTATCGAAACTCTTGAGGTTTCTAAAATAAGTGAATCACCTAATGGATTATGTAAGATAAAAGGACGTATACTAGCTATTGATAAGATAGGGTCACCTATAACAGAAACTAAATGTATTGGTTATAGTTATAGCCAATTATCCTATCGTTACGGTGGAATAAGAAGAGCGAAAGGAAGAAAAAAATGGAGAACTTATAGAACTGAATCTAAAAGTACTGATTTCTATATCGAAGATTCTACAGGGAAAATAAAAGTAAATGCTAGAGGCATTTCTATACAAATAAATGTAAATAGAACAGAAAAAAAACTATCCAGAACGTTACTTGACGTAGAAAATTTATTGTTAGAAGACGGTACAGAATATATTCTTACAGGTACAGTCATTAAGAATAAAGATGGTAGTTTGGAGATCATAAAAAACGAAAAAGATAAGGAACTGGTTATAATGGATAAAGCCTTGTATGAATTTGTTTATGAAGATATTCCTTTTATGAAAAAAAAAGCAAGCTTTTTTATATTGTTTTTAGTGATTTGTGTACTATGTTTTATCATTTACAAATCTATTTCTAATTAATATGGGATTAGATGATATCTTAAAGTGGATTGAAGATCATAATATGCACAAAGGTGTATTAGTTATAATATTTACTTTTGGAAATATAAGTTTAGGCATTATATTGAGTGTTTTTTGTTATTTTCTTAAACCAATAAAAGTGCTCTATAACACATTAGGAGCTATTTCTACAGGCACATTAATGGCTGCTTTTGTAAACCTACTACTATTAGGCATTCTTCTTGGTATAGACTTGACTACCGAGGTTATTTTATACAGTGGTATTTTTATTTCAATAGCATGTTATGCTTTTTGTCTGCATTATGCCGATAGATTGTGGAAAATTGGTAAAATTCATGATAGGAAATAAACCATTGTTAAAGAAAAAACAACTAAACTAGAGCCTTAAATTATTATAACGTAAGAATGAAATACATACTCTTATATAGTTTATCATTAGTCACTATTGTTTCTTGTGGGCAAAAAAACACAAAAACAGCAATGACACAATATACGCAACAAGACATTTTAGACCTGCATAAAACTGTAGAACAGTACACAAAAGATCACCTCTCAGAAATAAAAAGAAATTAGAATTTCAGATGATGTAGTCTATGGATATTATACATCAATTTATAGTACAATGGTTTGTGGTGTTTGGTTAGGGTCTAGAAAAGCATAACATTAATAATAAATGAATCATCTATTTATTCCATTTAATCTATTAAATCTTTAATCAAAACCGAAATAGAAAATGCTTATATCTTAGAAGTTCCTTTGGATGTGGGTTTAGAGTTAGAGAGCAATTGGTTGGAAACCCATTAAATCTTAAAGCTCAACAAATAAGTTCTGATCCTTTAGCTTTTTACAGATTCGGGACCTTATTATATGTTATATTTGCAAATATTTTAAAAAAATAACATAGAACGCTTAACTGGTTAATCACTAATTTTCGTTTGCTATTCACAAAAACCAAAATGAGAAAAATACTATTTGTAATCACCTTGGCATATACTTCTCTTTTCTATTCTCAAACTAATTTAATTCAAAACGGAGAATTATTTGATTGGGATTTTGAGGGAACACCTTTAAACTGGACAATAGAAGGTAATGTTACTCAAAGTTTTGATGAATCTACAATTGGGGGAACAAGTGCGTTATTTGTTCACGGAACCACTACTCCTAAACTAATTGTAAAAAACTTACAGTTAGATGCCTCAAAAACATATCGAATTAGTTTCGATTATAAAATTAAAACTGCCTCTACGCCTTTTAATGATCAACAATTAGTTAGTTATCAATATAGTCCAAGTGTTTTCGGTGGGAGTAGTTCTGGCGGGGGTACACCTGCTCAAAACTTTGAATGGAATTCATTTACTCAAACAATCACTCCTTTTACTACCGAAGGATATGATATAGAAATATTCCTTGATTATTTCGGCAACGAACCTTTTGAAGTATATATAGACAACATTAGATTATTCGATGTTGACGAATCAACACGAGAGAGGGATGCATTAATTGCATTATATAATGCCACCGACGGCCCAAATTGGCAAAACTCTTGGAATCTTAATACCCGCATGGATAGGTGGAGTGGTTTGGTTTTTGATGAGAACAATCATGTTGTCCAACTAAATTTATTTGCTAAACGACTCAAAGGAAATATTCCTGCTGAAATAGGAAACCTAATCCATTTAAAAACAATAAGGCTGATGACCAATGAACTTTCGGGACCAATTCCCCCGGAAATTGGAAATTTAGTCAATTTGGAGTATTTATATTTAGAGCGAAACTTATTTACAAGTATCCCAAATGAAATTGGTAATCTAACTAAGCTAAAAATCATATCACTTTATTTTAATGAATTAGAAGGAAATATACCAGTGGGAATTGGCAACCTATCCAATCTTGAATCTATTAACTTATCTGGAAATAAACTATCGGGTACAATACCGGTCAAAATTAAAGACTTTTCCTCTTTATCTCTTTTTAACATCAGTAACAACAAATTTGTTTTTGATGATTTTGAAAATGAATTTAGCACTTATAACACCTTAGATATTTTTAGCTATTCACCACAGGCACGTGTTGATGCTTCTGAAACCATTGAATTAATACCAGGCGATGAAATCACTTTAGCAGTAACAGCTACAAGTAGTATAAATAATAAATATAGATGGAGAAGAGATAATTCTGATCTAGTTGACCAAACAAATCGAACATTGGTTATACCCAATGCCTCAAATGCTGATTTAGGTCGTTATACCTGTTTTATAACAAACGACAAGGTACCAGGGCTTACATTGCAAAAGAATTTTACGCAAATTGTTCGGTATGTTCCACAGATACAAAAAGACGCACTAATTGCTTTATACAATGCTACAAACGGACCAAATTGGGTTAATCCCTGGGATTTGACAGCCGATGTAAGTACCTGGCATGGTGTATTTCTTGATGATTCAAAAAATGTACAGGCGATAAGTTTGACAAATAATAATTTAACAGGTACACTACCAGAAGAAATAGGCAATCTTACATTCTTAGATTTTTTACAATTAAATGAGAATCAATTATCTGCCACTATACCTACAATAATAGGTAACCTTACAAATCTTAAAACCTTAAATTTATCAGACAATCTACTATCTGGAGAAATCCCTATTGAATTATTTAGTTTGACAAAACTAAACAATCTTACTATATATGGAAATCAATTAGAGGGATCAATACCAGCTCAAATCGGAAACCTAACTGAGCTTCGTCTTTTAAAGGTATCCAAAAACAAGTTATCAGGTAAAATCCCTACAGAAATTAAAAATCTTACAAAGTTGACTGTTTTTGGTATTTCTGAAAACCACTTCGTTTTTGAAGATTTTGAGGATGATTTTAACCACTACAATGGATTGACAACGTTTCAATATGCTCCGCAAGCAAACATTAACACTCAACAAACTGCTACTACCGAAGAAGGAGCTTCTTATATATTCGCGGTACGAGCTACAACAAGTCCAAATAACATATATCAATGGCGTAAAAATGGAGTGAATATTTCTGGAGCCAATGATGATTTTTACAATATCCCAAGAACAAATTCTTCTCATGTAGGAGTTTATGATTGTATAATCACTAATCGTACAGTAACCAATTTAGAAATCAGAAAAGAACCTGTAACACTTAATGTACAATTTACCGATACAGATAATGATGGAGTAAGTGATAGTATTGATCTGTGTCCAGGTACTTTTCCTAAAGAAGCTGTAAACAGTGATGGTTGTGCACAAAGTCAATTAGACAATGACAAAGATGGAGTTACAAATGATTTAGATCTGTGCCCGGATACACTTATAGACGATGTTGTGGACACTAATGGGTGTTCTAGATTTCAATTAAACCCAATTAATCCAGAAGATATAGAAATTCTGGTTACTAGCACGTCATGCCCTGATGTTTCTAATGGTAAAATTAAAATTTCATTCAAAAAAGATTACACCTATACGGTTACACTATATGATAGTGATAACAATACTTCAAGCTATGACAATATTGATTTCAAAACTGATCTTGTAATTGATGATCTCTCTGAAGGGAAATACCAATTATGCATAGCAGTTTTAGATAATCCATATTATAACGATCTTCAATGTTATAACACAATAGTAAAAATGCCAGAGAGCATGAAGATTTTGAATACCAAAATTGATGATCAAAATAAAACTGCCTTTTTTGAAGTTTCTGGAAGTAAATATTACAAAATAGAACTAAATTCAAAAAGTTATGAATATCACTTCATAGATACTAACAAAAAAGAAGTGATTATAAAGCTTGAAAATGGATTAAATGAGATTGAGATAAAAACTAATAAAACTTGCCAAGGAAAATTTAACACCGTTATTGGCAACAATCAAGTTGTTTTTTATCCACAACCCGCAAAGGATTACTTAACTATTTCTGGCTTAACAAACTCGAAAACATCCTTAGTAATAAGAAATCTTACCGGAAACGTAGTGTTATCCTCTACTATTACTTCTCAAGACTCTAAATATAACCTACCCATAGATAATCTAGCTACAGGAATGTATCTAGTAACAATTACCACAAAGAACAAAAGAACAAACATAAAAATGTTAAAACAATGAGATTAACTACATATATACTTATTCTAATAACTCTAGTAGTTCAGGCTTGTAACACTAGCGATGATGTAGCAAATCTTGGTTCAGAATTAGGAGATTTCAATTTAGTTTTTCCTGAAAACGGCAAAATATGCACAGAAGGAACGAACGTTTCTAATGACATAGTTTCTATCCCTTTTAGATGGTCGACATCTAATAATGCAACATCATACAAGATAGAAGTTATAACTCAAAAAAAAGAACAAAAATTTGAAGCTACTGTTACTACAAATTCTATTGAAATTGATATCCCAAAAGGAGATCAATTTACCTGGAATGTAATAGCGGTAAAAGAATCTAGTTCAAAACAAAGTAATGAAACTTGGAGTTTTTATTCAGAAGGCATGACGACTTCAGATCACATTCCATTTCCCGCTACAATTACTTTGACAGACAATAAGGACAGTACCATAACTATCCTTTGGGAGGCATCGGATATAGATAATGATATCGACAAATATGAAGTATATATAGACACCTCTAAAAGCACATCAACTCTAATCAAAACAACAGAGAATACTACCCTTAAGTACCCCATTGATTATGACACTATCTATTATATTCAAATTATAACTTTAGATAAAAAAGGAAACAGTTCTATATCCAAGAAAGAATTTAAATTTACCAACAATTAGGTTAAAATCATGAAGTAAACAACCTGTTCGATGTTATATCAAACAGGTTTGTTTTAATTTAAAAAAGTCAATACCAGTTTTTTATTTCTTCATATCAAGGTAAAAATCGTAATAATTTAAAAAAGTAGGTATCACCGGACCATTAAATGGATTGGGACCGTTAAATAATACACAAACACCAATATCATTATCGGGATCAACTAATAATTGTGTTTTATATTGATTTACATTACCTCCGTGATACATTATTCTTCTACCTCTGTAATCCAAAACTCGCCAACCCATTGCATAATACGAGTCTGTTACTCCATCCCACAAATTAACATAGGTATCTTTATCACTGGTACAAATAATAGGATTAAAAATATCTCCGAGACTTTCTTTTGATATAACATCCGGCCTATATCCTAACAACACCTTTAAATACTCTCCCATATCAGAGATTGATGCATTAATTCCTCCTGCAGCAGCTACATTGTAATAATTTTTATGAATCCCTGTAACTCTATATTTATTAGAATAATGATTATATTTATGTGGTAAAGCTACATTATCGTTCTTTTTTATTGCTGCATATGTACTTGATGCTGTATGCATTCCTGCCGGATTAAATACTCTTTCTTTAAGAAGGCTTTCAAAAGATTTTTCTGTTTGGTTTTCCATTATTTTTTCAACAATCGAAAATATTGCATTTTGATATTCGTAATCTATTCCTTCTTTAGATACAACTCCTTTTCTTTTAAAATTTTTAATAATTTGCTCTAAAGACCATCCTTTTTGTATGAGCTTAGTATATGTATAAGGATAAAGCCCTGTTGTATGCGATAATAAATGATTTACCTTAAGTCGATCTGCCTGTTCACTATTTCTTAAACTAAATGTTTTTACTGATTCTCTAACTTTCTGATCCCACTGTAATTCATTATGATCAACCAAATTTCCTGCTAAAACGGCAGTCACTCCTTTTGATAAGCTTGCGATTCTAAAAACGGTATTTACATCTACAGAATCTTGTGTCTGAATTTCTTTTACTCCAAAACCTTTTCTATAGATCACTGTACCACCTTTAACAACGACGACAGCAGCTCCAGGGCATTCTGAAACATTAAAATTAGTAGCAAAAAATTTCTCGTAATGCTCTAGAAAGAAAGATATAGAATCTTTTTTTGATTCTTCTGGTTTCTTATCAATTACAACAACTCTTTCTTTAGGCTTTGACGTGGTACAAGCCACTAAAAAGATTAAAGTTAATACAACATAAAAATACTTCATATTACAACATTCTATAGTGTCGCAAAATACGTTTAATATTATTTATTGTATAAAAACTTTTTCAGAAAATTTACAACACAAAACGATATGTTGCTTTGATTAAAAATGTGTTCTCCGGTTGTTGATTCAGAATTTGATTATCTAAACTTTTAAATAGGTCATCAGAAGGGATTCCATCTCCGGTAACTCCTTGGGACCAAACCAAAAATATTTCGGAGCCCGGAATATATTCCCAACGTAAAACCAAATTAGAACGAAATTGCACAAAGGCAAAATCAGGATTACTAATTGTATAATCAACTGTTCCATCTCGATTTTCGTCTATCTCATAGTCATCATCTACCAACGAAATCTGGTTCTGATCGTATAATGTTACTCGTTCACTTAGATTTTTGGCAATCGCATTATTCACATAATTAAAATCTTTATATCTTCCTCTCGATATAAAAGGTTCTCCATAATACTGTATTGTCAAATTTGGATTGATATTATAGTTCAACCGAATACTTGCACTCAGTGTTTGCTGATCTATATCTGCAGTAATATAACGAGTCGTTCCGTTAAAATCTGCTTCTGTTACATATTGAGTTTTATTAGGGTTTTGTCGAAACTGTGGATTAAGAGACATACTAAAAGAATTAAAAGGCTGATACCTTAATCGAATCACATACCTATTAAACGAAAAATTTTTTTGCTGTGCCCTGGAACCATCATACCCAATGGTAAAGTTAAATTTCTTTCTTCGGTCTGATCCAAAAAACAAATAAGCGAAATTCTCATCAGAGAAACGCCAGCGAGGTCCTCCTCGTAAAAATGTATTGGTAAAAACACGTGGTTTATGCCCAAAACCTAATTCAGTCCACCAGTTATTCTTATAATTAATAAAGCCCTCTAATCGATACTGAATACGATTATAATTTCCATCAAAATCAAATGTAGTAAACTGATTGAAATTGATATTTGCTCTTCTATATAACTTTGTTGGTTTTAAGAAGCGATAGCTTACTCTGGAAAATTGCCTGATTTCGTCTGCTTGACGTAAAAATCCAATATCATTTAATTCAAGTTCTGGAGAACGCCAAAATATTCCCGCACTATATCTCCAATTTCCTCCACCAGATTTACCCCCAGTTAATTTACCTCCAGTTCCGGTTAATGAAGTCCTATTGGGATCTACTTCTACATGCCCTGCATCAACCCGTTGAAAAAGATGAGTTAATTCATTCTGAGTTTCCTCTATAGCTTCTTTAGAACCTTCTATATGACTGGCGACAATATTACCTTCTAAAAAATACTTTCTATCTTTCCAATTATGTCTAAAATCTAATCCTCCTGTATATGCAGATTTCCTAAGAAGATTAAGATTATTCTCTCTGGTCCCTGCTACTTCTGATGTTTCGTCTGTATTAGGATCATCTTCATCAATAGTAAACACATCCCCAAGATCTCGATTAGTAGCAGTAATGATTCCTCCAATAAATGAATTACGTTTATTAAAATCTTTTTGCACCCTCCCAACCATATAATTAGTTAAAGGTTCTACAATAGCTTCTCTCCTATTTCCATTTTCATCCTCAATTTTTGCAATCTCTCTTGAGGTTACACTCTCTAAAACACCAATAGACCAGCCGTCCTTGGTTTTTCCACTAAACTTTGCTGCTCCAAGAATTGTTGTATTTGTTGGCTTATCCACAAACTCATTGTCAATTTCAGAAATTGATCCCTGAGGGCTCCTACCGATCCTACGAGAGTAAAACACATTATCCTGATTATTGGCAAAGCGATAATCGAATATATTTTTATTTTCTACAAAAAAGGGTCGTTGTTCTCTGAAGAAAATCTGAAACCCATCTAATGCAATAGCTGCAGGATCAGCTTCAACCTGTCCAAAATCAGGATTCACAGTTAAATCCAGAGTAAGATCATTGGTAATTCCAATTTTAGCGTCCAACCCTCCATTCAATTTAAAATCTTTTCCATCTCTAAATGGATTTCCTTTTTCTTCTGGATAAGTATCAAATTGTGTTACTGCAAATGGCTGGATTTCTAATTGCTTTTGTGGTTCAATATCAATAAGGCCATGCAATTCTCCGAACTCACTCACCCATCCTGGAGCATCCTGTGGTATACGTTGCCATACCGATTTTTCATCTTTTCTAAACAACCTACGGGTTACTTGCAGCCCCCATATCTGCTCTTTATTTTTACCAAATTTTAATTGACTAAGTGGAATTTTAACTTCGGCAGTCCATCCTTCATCATCTATATTACTTGCAGCATACCATACAGGATTCCAGCTACTATCCCAATTGTTTCCATTTCGTGAAATAAATTCATCACCCTTTACCCCTGCAGCTGTAATGCTAAACGAAAAACCAGTTCTTTTATCATGGTATGTATCCAAATTAATCTCTACCCAATCTCCTGCAAAACCATCTCTTCTTGATAATCGTTTTTCTATTTTATCTGGTTCGGTATCATAACACCGATACGCTACATATAGATAGTTTTGATCATAAACAATTTTAAATTTAGTCTTTTGACCTGGCGGTGTGTTTTCATCAGGCTGATTTTCAATAAAATCACTAGTCCATTCTACCACATCCCAACCTGGTTCATCAATTAAACCATTTATTGTTGGAGCCTCAATTCCCTTTAAAGGTTTTGTAGTATAAATTCTTTTTTTAACCGTACTGGTAGAATCTTGTGCGAAGGAGATAATTGGAAACAAAAAGAGTACCAAAAGACAGGTATAACATTTCATGATTAGTAGAAGTTTGATGATTGATATAACTAAGATGACAGAAATTATTTAAGTTTGTCACACTTCATACTGTTTTTTAGTAAAAAATTAACAAGAGAAGCTGATTATAGAGCATAAAACAAACAGGACAACTCATTATTATATCAATATAGCTGAAAACCAATGAGTCATACTTTAAAAATAATATCTATTACCTGTTTGCTATCTAAATATATAATTGTACATTTGCACCCCTATTTTATATAGGAAAAGGAATGTTTAATTAAGTAAAAATAATTAGTGTGGACACATTAAGTTACAAAACAGTATCTGCCAACAAAGCTACCGTTACAAAAGAATGGTTGCATGTAGATGCTGAAGGACAGACTTTAGGGCGTCTTTCTTCTGTAGTTGCATTACTACTAAGAGGAAAACACAAGCCTAACTTTACCCCACACGTTGATTGCGGTGATAATGTTATCATTACCAATGCCGAAAAAATCAACTTAACAGGAAAAAAGTGGACAGATAAATCGTATATCCGTCACACTGGATACCCTGGAGGGCAAAGAAGTCTTACTGCTCAGGAATTGTATGACAAAAATCCAGAGCGTTTAATCGAAAAATCGGTAAAAGGAATGTTACCTAAGAACAAATTAGGTGCTGCTTTATTCCGTAATTTAAAGGTTTATGCAGGAGCAGATCACAGTCAGGAAGCTCAGCAACCTAAAACTGTTAACTTAAACGAATTTAAGTAATGGAAGTTATTCACAAAATTGGTCGTAGAAAAACGGCTGTAGCTAGAATTTATCTTAAAGAAGGTTCTGGAAAGATCGTGGTAAACAAAAAAGATTTAAATGATTATTTCCCTACTGCTACATTGCAGTACAAAGTAAACCAACCATTGGTTTTAACAGGAAATGATGGAAAATTTGACATCTTGGTAAATGTTTACGGCGGTGGTGTCACAGGACAAGCTGAAGCAATACGTTTAGCAATATCAAGAGCAATGTGTACTTTTGACACAGATGACGTTGAAGAAACAGAAGACGGAAGAGCAACAGGAAACAGAGGTATTCTTAAGCCAGAAGGTTTATTGACCAGAGATCCAAGAATGGTGGAGCGTAAGAAATTCGGTCAGAAGAAAGCTCGTAAGAAATTCCAGTTCTCTAAACGTTAATTTATTAAAACAGTATTTGTTGTTACCTCAATTCATGAGGTGTTAGTTTAGCATCTAAATGCACAAGGCCTTACAAAAAGTAGCCACTTGAGCATTGCTAATTCAACAGAACGTAAACTATTACAAAAATGGCAAACAATATCGAAGTAAAAGAATTACTTGATGCAGGTGTACACTTTGGTCACCTTACAAGAAGATGGGATCCAAATATGGCACCATATATTTATATGGAGCGTAATGGTATCCACATCATTAACTTATATAAAACTGCTGCAAAAATTGATGAAGCTGGTGAGGCTTTAAAAAAAATAGCAGCGTCCGGCAGAAAAATCCTTTTTGTTGCGACTAAAAAACAAGCTAAAGAAATCGTAGCCGAAAAAGCAAGTAAAGCTAACCAGCCTTATATTACAGAAAGATGGCCTGGTGGTATGCTTACTAACTTTGTTACTATTCGTAAAGCAGTCAAAAAAATGGCTTCTATCGATAGAATGAAGAAAGACGGTACCTTTAACACACTATCTAAAAAAGAACGTTTACAAGTAGACCGTTTAAGAGCAAAATTAGAAAAGAATTTAGGTTCTATTTCTGATATGACTCGTCTACCTGGGGCATTATTTGTTGTAGATATTACTCGCGAACATATCGCAGTAAAAGAAGCTCAGAAATTAAACATTCCTATTTTTGCAATGGTTGATACGAACTCTGACCCACGTCAAGTACAGTATGTAATCCCTGCAAATGATGATGCTTCTAAATCTATAGACAAAGTTATGACTTATGTTAGTGATGCTGTTATAGAAGGTCTAAGCGAAAGAAAAGCTGCAAAAGATGCTCCTAAAAAAGATGCCCCTAAAAAGGACACAAAAGCTGAAGCACCAGTAAAAACTGAAACATCTGCAAAGACTGAAGCACCTGCAAAAGCTGAAACACCTGCAAAAGCTGAAACACCTGCAAAGGTTGAAGCACCTGCAAAAGCTGAAACTAAAGTAGAAGCTCCAGTAACTGAAGCTGCAAAGCAAGAGGAAGAATAAACAAATAGATATACAATCTATTAAAATTCGAAGTTAAGCTTTTATCTCTACGACAAAATTTAACTTTAATATAAAATTGATAAGTCGTTTGGTTCTTTACTTTTGTAGTACTAACTAAACGACTTGTTTTTTATACAAACAATACATTTTTACACATTAAATATTTAAAGATATGGCAAATATTACAGCAGCCGAAGTAAGTAAATTGCGTAAAGCTACAGGTGCCGGAATGATGGACTGCAAAAAAGCCCTTGTTGAGGCTGAAGGAGATTTTGACAAAGCTATCAAAGTCCTAAGAGAAAAAGGACAAAAAATTGCTGATAAAAGAGCAGATAGAGAATCTTCTGAAGGTGCAGTTATTGCAAAAGTTAATGACGCAAAAAACAAAGGAGTAATTGTTTCTCTTAATTGTGAAACTGATTTTGTAGGAAAAAATGATTCTTTTGTTTCTTTAGCACGAGAATTAGCTGAACTAGCACTTAACACTTCTTCTAAAGAAGAATTTTTAGCTGCAGATTTTAATGGTATGACAGTTCAGGAAAAGCTTACTGAACAAACTGGTGTTATTGGAGAAAAAATCGAAATAGGAGATTTTAAAGTACTAGAGGCTCCTTTTGTAGGATCTTATATCCATGGTAATAAAATTGGCGCTTTAACCGGTTTATCAAATGAAATAGATAGCGCAGAGGTACTTGCCAAAGATATCTCTATGCAAGTAGCTTCTATGGGAGCAACTACACTATCTTACAAAGATTTTGATCCAGAATATGTTGCTTCAGAAACTCAAGCAAGAATTGCTGCAATCGAAAAAGAAAATATTGAACTTGGTAGATTAGGAAAAACATTGAAAAATGTTCCTCAATTTATTTCAAGATCTCAATTGACTGATGATGTAATTGCACAGGCAGAAGAAAAATTAAAAGACGAGCTTAAAGCAGAAGGTAAACCAGAACAAATCTGGGATAGAATTCTTCCTGGAAAGTTAGAAAGATTTATTTCTGACAATACAACTTTGGATCAAGAACAATGTCTTCTTGACCAAAACTTCATTAAAGATGAAAAGAAAAGTGTTGCTGATTATGTAAAAACACTTGGAGATATATCTGTAGTTTCTTTTGAAAGAGTAGCTCTGGGTTAATCCAAATAATTATATATTGTTCAGATTTATCTGAAAAAATAAAAACCGCTTCTATAATAGAAGCGGTTTTTTATTCATCATTATCAAAATATTTTCTTTCAGGTTTCTGACGTTTATAAGTTTCGAATTTCTTCAAAAACTCACTCCAATACAGACTAACTCCCCAATCAGTCTATAACACACAAATAACCTAATGGTATTTGTATACTAAAAAACATCTATCACCTTTCTAAAAACATTTATCATCCCCAACACCTTTTTTGTTTTCCTTGATGCAAACCTATAACATAATTCAACACGAATCAATACCCTATCTAGGGGAAAACCACCCTTTTTTTAAATTATTTTTAAACTTTAACATTTAACAATTCAACTTAAAAATCCACCTTTATAATCTAAACTATTTTCTAAATTAAGAATATCATTATATTTGCACCACAGTTAAATCTCATAATGGAATATAAAAGAATATTACTTAAATTATCTGGCGAAGCTCTAATGGGTGATCGTCAATATGGAATTGATCCTAAAAGATTGGCCGAGTATGCCTATGAAATCAAACAAATCACAGAAAAAGGTGTACAAGTCGCTATTGTGATCGGAGGAGGTAATATTTTTAGAGGTGTCGCAGGTGCTAGTAAAGGAATGGACAGAGTTCAAGCAGATCATATGGGTATGCTTGCAACAGTTATTAATGGATTAGCCTTACAGAGTGCTCTTGAAGATGCCGAAATACCTACTCGATTGCAGTCTGCAGTAAAGATTAATGAGGTTGCAGAGCCTTTTATACGCCGAAGAGCTATACGCCATCTTGAAAAAGGAAGAGTTGTTATATTTGGTGGAGGAACAGGGAATCCTTATTTCACCACTGACTCAGCTGCAGTCCTTAGAGCTATAGAAATTAATGCAGACGTCATTTTAAAAGGCACTAGAGTAGATGGAATATACACCTCTGATCCAGAAAAAAATGCTGATGCAACAAAATTTGATTTCATATCTTTTGATGATGTTTTACGTAAAGGTCTGAAGGTGATGGATACAACAGCATTTACATTAAGCCAGGAAAACGAATTACCTATAATAGTCTTTGACATGAATAAAGCTGGAAATTTACTAAAAGTAGTTTCTGGTGAATCCATAGGTACCCAAGTAAACCTTTAATCACATTGGCTTATTTTTTGACTAATCAGAAGAAAAGAACTAAAATATGAAAGAAGAAATAGATTTTATTATAGATTCGACAAAAGAGTCAATGCAAGCAGCAATTACTCATTTAGAAAAAAAATTACTCAATATTAGAGCCGGCAAAGCATCTCCTGCTATGTTAGGTAGTGTAATGGTAGAATACTATGGCTCTCCTACCCCTTTAAACCAAGTAGGGAATGTATCCACTCCTGATGCAAGAACCATCACAATTCAGCCTTTTGACAAGTCTGTAATTCCTGAAATTGAAAAAGGTATTCAGATAGCTAATTTAGGGTTTAATCCAATGAATAATGGCGAAAGTGTTATCATTAGCGTCCCTCCTCTTACAGAAGAACGCCGTAAAGATCTTGCAAAACAAGCAAAAGCTGAGGCAGAAGATTCTAAAGTTGGTATACGAAATGATCGAAAAAATGCTAATAATGAGATCAAGAAACTAGAAAAAGATGGATTATCAGAGGACTTAGCAAAAAATACAGAAGTAGATATTCAAGCATTAACAGATACATACATTAAAAAGGTTGATGAAATGCTTAGTCATAAAGAAAAAGAAATCATGACAGTTTAACATTTCTAATGTACGTAAATTATAAGTAAAGCGTTTTCTTATTAGAAACGCTTTTTTTGTATCTTCGCTTTTTTTGAACCTATTTGGTATAATGCAGAACAAATTTTTTTGTTTATTATTTTTTGTACACTTTGTCTTAATTTCTCAAGTTAGTATTAATGGTATTGTCATTGATGAAAGTTCTAATCAACCCCTACCTTTTGCCACTGTAAAAACTAGTAGTTCTTCATACGCCTTAACCTCTGTTAAAGGTGAATTTGTTATTCGATGTAACACCTTCCCTGTTAATCTTACCATAAGCTACTTAGGATATCAAACAAAGACCGTTTTAATAGCATCTAAGAATTCAGAAAAACTAGAAATACAACTTAGTACCAAAGAGGAAAATCTTGAAACGGTAAAGCTAGATACTCCTGAGAACATTGCCACTCAACTTATTGCAGAAGCAATACGTAGAAAAGACAAAAACAATCCAAAAAAGCTATTACGTAGTTTTAGCTACAAAAGTTATAACAAATTAAAAATCACAGAGGACAATCAAGCCCAACTAAACACCCAAGACACTACCAGTGTTGAGATGGAACACCTATTTAACAAAGCTCATTCTTTTCTTTCAGAGAAAATAAGTTTACATCAATATAGAAAAAATACAGGTGAAAAAGAAACAGTCTTAGCAACTCGAATGAGTGGTTTTAAAGAGCCTATCTACAGTGTACTTGGTATTAAAATACAATCCAACTCTCTTTATAATGAAGATTATACGATTTTTAACAACAAATACATAGGGCCTTTATCAAAAAGAGCAGCCCTTAGAAATTATTATTATAAAGTTCTGGATACTGTGCAGGGTAAAAACCCATCTTTTGTTATTCTATTTCAACCTCGTAAATCCAAAAATTATGCAAGTTTAGAAGGGGTACTCTATCTAGACATAAAAACATTAGCAATTCAAAAAGCTATCATAGAATTACGAGGAGAACTTAATGTAATGGCAACTCATAGTTTTAAATACGTCTCTGAAAAAGAGAGCTGGTTTCCGACCAAACAAGAAATTACAATAAGACCAGGGAACGGAAGGCAAAAGGTAAGCTTATTTGGAGGTCAAATCTCTGTAGGAAGATTAGGAAATGATAAAAAAAGTTTTTCTGGAAATAATGATTTTTTAGTCTCTACAACAGACTTATTTGATATCAAATTAGATACCATTCAAGACATTAAACAAAATCAAGCAGCAATAAGAATAGATCCTGAAGCTAATAGTAGATCAGAATCTTATTGGAATCAATATCGCACTAGTGCGATTACAGAAAAAGATCTAAACTCGTTTCAAGTTATAGATAGTATTGTAAAAGCTCAAAACATAGAACGTAGAATTAATGTTATCCAAAGTTTTAATATTGGATATTATCCTGTTGGGTTTTTCAACTTTGATCTCACTTATCCTGTAAAATATAATAATTATGAAGGGTTACGTTTAGGAGTAGGTGGTTTAACAAACACCAAGTTCTCTAATCAATTTAGACTCGAAGGCTATTTTGTTTATGGGTTTAGAGATTCAAAATCTAAATATGGTGTTGGAGGAGGGTTATTAGTAAATAAAAAATCAAACTCCTGGTTTAATTTTAATTATACCGATGACATTAGAGAAGTAGGTAGTTTTCTCTATCTTACAGATAGAAGAGTATATTCTTTATTCGAACCACGCTTGGTAAATATAGATTTTTATTACAAGCACAGAACCTGGAGTGCTAGTTTGCAACAGCAGATATTGCCAAAGCTACTTTCAGAAACTCAATTTTCTATAAGCAATATCAATCAGACAGGAGGATATCAATATTTAAATGATGGTAATCTATTTTCAGGGTATAAAACAGCAGAAGCTACCATAGCATTGAGATGGAGTCCATTTAGTAAATTTCTAAAAACACCTAATCGATATAAAGAAATTCATGATGGATATCCAAAAATCACGGCACAATATACGCAAGGTTTTAAAGGCATATTTGATAGTAATTTCTCATACAGTAAAATAGGTCTAAAAGCAGAATATATTATTAATCGTATTAACCAATCTAAAACGAGTATTTTATTTGAAGCAGATATTGCCTCTGGGGATATCCCACTTACACATTTATATCATGCTTATCCTAATGCTCCAACCAAAGAAACAGTACTTCAACGATTTTCTGTAGCAGGCAGAAGAACCTTTGAGACTATGTATTTTGGGGAGTTTTTTAATGATAGATTAGCAACATTACAGGTTAAACATAGAATTAAACCTGTAAAAGTGACGAATTGGTTTAAACCAGAGCTTGTTTTTATAACACGTTACGCAATCGGAGATGTTAGTAATCTTGAAAATCATCAAGGAGTAAATTTTTCATCTTTACAACAAGGTTATCAAGAGTCTGGATTTGAAATCAACAAATTATTTGCAGGTTTCGGACTTAGTTTTGCATATCGTTATGGGGCCTATCATCTTCCACGATTTGAGGACAATATTTCGGGTAAATTCACCTTTTATCTAAAACTATAGTCTTTGTACGATAAATCATTTTTCTTTTTCAGAAATACCAAAATAATAATTCACCAATCATTACATTTGCAGCAGGAAAATAAAGGATGGCAAAATTATTCAGTTTCGGGTTTTGGAATGCACTAGCTGGAATTATACTTCGCAATAGAGCGATAATATTTCTAGCAATAATAGGAATTACGGTTTTTTTAGGTTTTCAGTGGAAAAACATGAAGTTTTCTCACTCAGAAGCGAATCTACTTCCCGATGATCATGAGGTAAATATATTATATCAAAAATTCCTTCAAAAATTTGGCGAAGAAGGTAATCTAATCGTAATGGCTGTTAAAGACAGTACGCTTTTTACTTCTAAAAAGCTAAAGGCATGGAATGATTTTAATGACTCGTTCAAAAAATACGAAGAGATTGATTTGGTAGTTTCTATAGCTGATCTTAAAACTTTAAAAAAAGAAGATAACCCTCCCCGATTTGAATTAGTGCCTTTTATTAAAGACTCTAGCTATACCGAAAAACAGGTATCTAACTATGAACACGAGTTATTCAACAAGCTACCATTCTATGAAGGACTTATCTATAGCAAAAAGTCCAAAACTATCCAAAGTGCTCTATATCTAAAAAAAGATATTGTAAACACTAAGAAGCGAAAAAAGTTTATTGAAGAAGTCCTACTTCCTTTGGTTTTAGCTTTTGAAAATGAACATAATATGGATGTAAAAGTTTCTGGTATGCCATATATCAGAACTTTGAATTCTCAAAACATCATGGATGAAATAGAAATTTTCATTCTTGCCGCTTTACTGGTTACTTCATTGATATTCTTTTTCTTTTTTAGATCTTTAAGAGCCACTTTTATATCCATGACTGCTGTAATTATTGGGGTAATGTGGGCTTTTGGAATTTTAGGGCTTTTAGAGTATGAAATAACTGTACTTACAGCTATTATTCCTCCATTAGTGATTGTAATTGGTATTCCTAATTGTATTTTTTTAATTAACAAATACCAACAAGAAATAAAAAAACATGGTAATAAAGCAAAATCTCTTCAACGGGTAATCACCAAAGTGGGTAATGCTACATTAATGACAAATGTAACTACTGCTTCGGGGTTTGCAACTTTTGCATTAACCGAAAGTAAATTACTTAAAGAATTTGGTATTGTTGCTTCACTAAATATAATCGCCTTATTTATACTTTGCCTTCTAGTCATTACTATAATTTATAGCTATATGCCCCAACCCAAGGAAAGACACTTAAAACATCTGGGCAAAGGATGGATTGAGAAGTTAATGGATTGGATGGAAAAGATGGTAAAAACAAGGCGAGTAACAATCTATTTTTCTTCTGTCATTATTTTGATCGTTAGCATCATTGGTATTTATACCATAAAAGTTTCTGGAAGTCTATTAGAGGATATGCCTAAATCAGCTGGATTTTATAAAGACATAGAATTTTTTGAAGAAGAATTTGATGGTGTAATGCCATTAGAAATATTAATAGATACTAAAAGAAAACAAGGTGTTCTAAAATTACCTACATTGAAACGCATGGAGAAGCTTCAGGAGCTTCTTGAAGAGACTCCTGAGTTATCAAAGCCTATTTCTATTGTCAACCTTGTTAAATACGCTAAACAAGCTTTCTATAACGGAAATCCCAAATATTATCAAATACCTACTAGTCAGGAGCGAAATTTTATTTTGCCATATGCCAAAAGTTTTGAGTCCAAAGTAGGAGTAATGAATAGTTATGTGGATTCTACAGGACAATACGCAAGAATCACTACCTTTATGAAAGATGTAGGCACAGAAGAAATGGAGCGTATAGAAGCCACTCTAAAACCACAGTTAGAGAAAATTTTTCCTAAAGACAGATATGACGTTTCTTTTACTGGTAAGGCGCTTATTTTCCAGAAAGGAACCAAATACCTGGTATGGAACTTATCTCTTTCTCTCGGACTTGCAGTAATTCTAATTGCCCTTTTTATGGCCTGGATGTTTCGATCCTGGAAAATGATTGTCATATCTCTGATTCCAAATTTATTACCATTACTTATGACTGCGGGTCTTATGGGATATCTTGGAGTACCAATAAAACCTTCTACAATATTAGTTTTTAGTATCGCATTTGGTATTTCGGTAGATGATACAATTCACTTTCTTGCAAAATATAGACAAGAATTGAAAGCTAACCATTGGAGGATTAGAAAATCAGTACTTGCTTCATTACGAGAAACAGGAGTAAGTATGTTTTATACCTCAACTGTTTTGTTTTTTGGATTTTCTGTATTTATGATATCTAGTTTTGGAGGAACCAAAGCACTTGGAGGGTTGGTATCAACAACCTTACTATTTGCTATGTTAGCTAATCTTTTACTACTTCCTTCTTTATTACTTTCGTTAGAGCGAAGTATAGCAAACAAGAAAACCCTTAAAGAGCCTACCCTTAAAATCATTCCAAATGATGAAGAGCTTGAAGAAACTCAAGACGAGGAAGAATAAGGAAATAAAGCAGATCTTCATAAAAAAAGCCCCGCTAGAAACTAACGGGACTTCTGTAAGATAGATTACCCCAAAACCTATCGAACTAAACTTAACGTAAACACAATCGTCATAATTGCATATGCAAGATACTGCCCCTTTTTATATTTTGAAATACCCAATAGGGGGGAAAAATCCCCTTTTTGTATAAACAACCTAAAATTTAACACTATTCAAACAAGTAAAATTCAACAAAACATCATTTAAATTACTTATTTTCAGTAATTTAAACCTCAAAAAAAACAAGTATGTTTTTTTGAATTTCATCAAAAAAACTTCAAAAAAACATTCTTTTTTCAATCAAAACATATCCATTTACGATTTTTACATAGAATCATAATTCAAAAAAACGTCAGATTTGGTATTTTCATAATATGAATGCAAGGTTTAAAAAGAACATCAAAATATATTTTGATTACTATAATCTTTTTTGAATTCATAAGATTATGCTTCAATCCGATTAAAAAATTATCTTTGCTACCTCAAAATTCAAACATCTTTGGTTTTATACCCACAAATTCTTTTAATAGATATAAGGCCAAAAACAAATAATATTTAAAAAACAGATGAAACATACTAAAATAATAGAGGTACTACAAAGTGATAAACTATTACAGCCTGTACTTGTTAAAGGCTGGGTTCGTTCTTTTAGAAACGATCGTTTTATAGCGATTAATGATGGATCAACTATTAATAATATTCAGTGTGTTTTAGAAGATAATACCATCGATGCAGCAACTCAAAGTAGAATAAATGTAGGAGCAGCGGTTGCGATAACAGGTACTCTTGTAGAAAGTCAAGGAAAAGGGCAACGTGTAGAAATCCAGATATCTAATGTAGAGGTCGAAGGAGATGCTGATCCCGAAGAATTAAAGCTTACTATTTTATCTCCAAAACGACATACACTAGAAAAATTACGGGAGCAGGCCCATCTACGAGTTCGTACCAACACCTTTGGTGCGATCATGAGAGTGCGCTCAAAATTATCTTTTGCAATACATGAATATTTTCAAAAGAATGATTTTTACTATGTACATACACCAGTAATTACAAAAAGTGATGCCGAGGGTGCCGGAGAAGCATTTAAAGTAACCAATATGGATCTTACTAACATTCCGAAAAATGAGAATGGTGAAGTTGATTATAAAGACGATTTCTTTGGTGGTGAAACAAACTTAACCGTTTCTGGTCAATTAGAAGCCGAGACTTATGCTATGGGATTAGGTCAGGTGTATACCTTTGGGCCTACTTTTAGAGCAGAAAACTCAAATACATCTCGACATCTTGCAGAATTCTGGATGGTAGAACCTGAAGTTGCTTTCTGTGATCTGGATGGCAATATGGATTTGGCAGAAGATTTTATTAAATACGTAATCCAGTTTGTTTTGGATAACTGTCAGGATGATCTTGAGTTTTTAGAAAATCGTCTAGTACAGGAGGATAAACAAAAACCTCAGGCAGAACGTGCCGAAATGTTATTGCGAGATAAGTTAAAGTTTATATTAGAGAACAATTTTAAACGAGTAAGTTATACCGAAGCCATTGACATTCTTAAAAACTCTAAGCCTAATAAGAAGAAGAAATTTAAATTTCCTATTGATGGATGGGGTGCTGATCTACAGAGTGAACACGAAAGATTTCTTGTCGAAAAGCACTTTAAATGTCCTGTGATTTTATTTGATTACCCGGCAGATATTAAATCGTTTTATATGCGACTTAATGAAGATGGAAAAACGGTAAGAGCTATGGATATCTTATTTCCAGGTATTGGAGAAATAGTAGGTGGCTCTCAACGTGAAGAGCGTTTGGACGTACTTAAAGAAAAAATGGCCGCTCTTAATATTCCTGAAGAGGAATTATGGTGGTATTTAGATACTCGTCGTTTTGGTACATGTACACATAGTGGTTTTGGACTTGGATTTGAGCGTCTTGTTCTTTTTGTAACGGGAATGGGTAATATTAGAGATGTGATCCCTTACCCAAGAACACCTCTTAACGCAGAGTTTTAAACTACAAAAACAAAATTCAAAATATCAGATTACTTCCTCAATAATGGATTATATTCATTTTTGGGGAAGTTTTATATTCTACGGTATTTCAATTCCCTTCGAACCATTGTTTAAAATCTGTAACTTTTTCCCGACTTACAATAACTTCTTTATCTATATTTTGGTTTAAGGTAAGTTTTAAGCGCCTGTTAGAATAGACCAATACATCCTGGATAGCATTGATATTGACAATAAAGGTTCGATTCACTCTAAAAAAACTTTTAGGTTCCAATAATTCTTCGAGGGTTTCTAATTTATATTCTATCATGTATTTTTTTCGGTTCTCTGCAACAAGATAGGCATCCCGTCCTTCTGCAAAGAAAAAGGAAATATCTTCACTTTTGACTGAATGAATATGATTGCCAAGGCGGACCAAAAATCTATTCTTATATGAAGTATTAGCCATATTCTTAACCGCATGACTAACACTAACCTCTCCCAAAAACTGAGATCGTAATGTTTCTAGTTTTTTCAATGCTTTTGAAAGATCCGTAAACAATATTGGTTTTAGAAGATAGTCTATACTATTTACTTTAAAAGCATCAATTGCAAACTCATCAAAAGCTGTTGTAAAGATTACAGGTTTATTCACCTTAACTTTGTTAAAAATCTCAAAACTAAGCCCATCTATAAGTTGAACATCCATAAAAAAAAGATCTACTTCTTCTTGATGTACGTTTATCCAAAGTACTGCTTCTTCTATTGAGGGTAGTTTATGTATCACCTGGATATCAGAATCATACTTCAGCAAGTAACGCTCTAACTTTTCTGCTGCTAGAGGTTCGTCTTCAATTATTGCTACTTTCATCAATAGTAAGTTTTGGTATATAAATTATAGTATAAATATCATCTTTGGCTACAGTAATTGGTGTATCTGTATAGAATCGATACATATCCAGAATATCTTTGATACTATTGTTATCCATAGTATAACTAATCTTTTCCTGATGCGGATATTTTAATAAAACATATTTCGAATCCTGAGTCATCGTCACAACAAGCTCTGTGTCTCTTGAAACAATCGTACTTCTTATAATCTGTTCTGCACAGGATAAAAGACTCCCAGGAACTACTAACGTATGTATTGATTCTTCTTTAACAAATTTCGCTTTTCTGTACGGCAAGTATTCAAACAAAAGTAATAATTGATCCAAAACATCGAGTTCTTCATTAATAGGCACTAACTCTTTTGTTGTTTTGGAAAGGATATATCGATATACTGCCGAAAAATGATCTACTAAAAATTCTGCTTTATCAGTATCCTTTTTCATGACCACTATTAATGACTCCAAAGTTTCAAACATTAATGTTGGGTTTATTCCTTTTTTAAACTGAATAAAATCCTGTTCTACCCCCTCTTTCAGAGATAGTTCTTTTGCCATTATTTCTGTATTTATTTTATGTAAGAACTGATGACTTAGGTATAATGAAAGATATATGATCGTAATAACAGAAAAGATGCTATTAAAAATGATTAACTCTGAAATATTAGGCGTAAACCCTAATACCAAATCAAAGTACAGAAACATGGATCCAGAAACCAGAAGTACAGAAGTAATTACCGAAATAATAATCTGAAAAATAATCTTGCCAATAAATGATTTTGGAAATTTGAGTTTTTCAAAAAAGAACAAGGATATTCTAGAATATTCTTGAATGAGATATGCTAATCCAATACACACATATAGTTCTTGACCAAGAAATTCTTCCTGTAACTGAGCTACATTATTATTTACCAATAAAATAAGTAAATATACCAATGCACCACTACATAATGGACTAATGATTCTAAATATTGGATGATGTATAAATAACTTATTCATCTTCTTTTTTCATATTTTTAGAGTTCAGGTGGCATCGTATTGTAATCATTTTAGAGTAATCGTTTATCATACTTGATTTATATAATTACAGGAAGCTTTACAGTAAATCGTTCATCATCTACTACAGTAATTGCTCTATTGAATATTAGTTCATATCTTGATCTTATATTACCTAATCCAATCTTAAAAGAATCTATTCCCTCTGGTCTTGCTGTTTTATTATTTGTGACACAAATATCACTATTATCACAAGTAATACTTATTTTTAATATTTGAGAAGAAGTCATCTGATTATGTTTTACAGCATTCTCAATCAACATTTGAAGCGCTAGTGGTGGGATTTTACTTTTTAATACCCAATCTGGCAATACAATCTCTAAATTAATACGATCATTAAATCGTGTTTGCAATAAAAAATGGTAAGAATTCACAAACTGTAGTTCTTCTTCAACTGTCAACCATTTGCTTTCATATTTGTTTAAAATATATTGGTAAGACTTAGCAAGTTCTCGAATAAATGATTCTGCTTTTTGTACATCGCTAAACACCAAAGAAGATATTGTGTTCATACTGTTGAACAAGAAATGTGGACTTAATTGCGATTTTAGTGCTCTTAACTGTAATTCAGTTTGTTTTCGTTCTAACTGCAACGCTATTATCTGACCTTTTGCATATTGATAATACGAATGTATAGCAAAGTAAATAACGTTATAAACCAGAGCCATAAAAAACATCAAAATGATCAGTTTTAATATTATTTCGCTATAATCTTCAATAAAAGAATTCGGTGTATCTTTTACAAAAGTATATCCATATAAAACAATACTAATCAAAAGAAAGGAAATGATGGTATTGGATAACACCCCAGTTAAAAGACGAAATCCGGTATATTTTTTCCAGGAAATAAATTTGTTAAATAGCTCATTGAAGATTGTGTTTATATAGGCTATGATAACTCCCAGAAGTCCTGATAACCATAATAACTTTGTATTATCCTCTTCTTGTGCAAAACCCAAAAAACCATACGTAAGCATTCCCAGAAGAAACCCTACTAAAATGATAGTGAGATACTTTTTCACGATTGATGATGGTTGGTATATATAATGATCTATACTATACTTCATCCTACCAAAATAGTCAATAATACAGACATGTAAAAGACTATTGACAGGATGAAATATCTATTGTTATTTTAAAGCTCGAAGTGCTCTTCCAAAATACGTTTCTGATGAAATACTTTTACAAGCGGTACGATAGGCTTCTTTTACATTATCTCCAGATTTATTAACCGATGGGGAAAAAGCCACTAGAGTTTCTGATAAATAATGATCTGAACTTATTTGAGCAGATGCATTTTGAAGTACTTTTATAAGTTGGCCACTGTTAATATTTTTCCTTGCTAATTTTATTAGAGCAACAGAAGCATAATGATCCGAACTAACGCTAGATAATGCCTGGATATAGACATCCATATTCTCACCATCCAAACCTTGTCTATCAACAACTTTGCTTAAAACCTCTACCAAATAATGGTCTGATCCAATAGATTCTCCTGCAAGTGTGAGTAATTCACTTAATTCATTACTATTTAATCCCTTATCCAATAGCTTAGAAAGAACGGTTGTGATGTAATGATCCGACTGGATATCTTCAAGTGTTCCTATAAACGAATTGTAATTACCTTTTGACAACCCGGGAAGTTCTAATGCTTTAATTAATACTTGTGCTTTATAGTGATCTGACCCTATTTGCTTAGAATTTTCGATTAAAAGATTAAGGTTGGTAGCATTTAGCTCTCGTTTCTTCATCACATTGATAAGTACCTGTGACATATAATGATCAGAATCAATTCCTGTAGTTATCTTAAATAGTTTACCTATTTGGTCATCAGAAAGATTACCATCTTCAATAGCAGTATTTAATACTACTGTAGCATAGTGATCTGATCCTATACTTTTTGCAGCTTCTATATATGCTAATATCAGTGCATTAGAAGCAAAAAAGTTTTGTTGTTTGTACCTCAATAATTCGGCTAAGTAGTGATCTGATTTTATTTCTTCTCCGGCTAATCTTAGTAATGATTCCATCTCTTTGGGAGATAGTTTTTTTTCTAATATCAATTTTAAATACGCAGATTTTACATGGTCGCTTTCAAGAGATCTGATTTCTTTAAATACCATGTTAGCACCACCTTGCTTATAGAATCGATCTACTCTACCTTTTGCTCCTAAAGTTGTTGTTTTTACAATTTTTGGCAAAATCTCACCAAGCCATTTTTTACCTTCAGAGTCAAAGTTTTTTCTAGAAGAACCAACAAAATACTTTTTATTAAGCTTTCCATTCCCTTCGGATTCGATTACAATCCTACGTCTACTTCCAAAAGCAGATTTTTTTATTTCGAGGTAACCACCATCAGAAATAGCGGCTACATCTTTATCATCATTTGATAAGGTAATTTCTCCCTCATAATTTATTGAGAAATTATCAAACACACCATTTTGAACCTTAATAGTCGTTTTACCTTTAGTATGATTTACGGCATAAGATGTGTTTTGAGCACTAATACTTGTTGCAAAAAGCAAAGAAGCAATTAATAGTACCACCTTAAACAGGTTGGTAATAATAATTCTGGATACAAGATTCATAACTGTTCGTTTTTTGATTAATTGATTGATTTTATTAATGCAAAGGTGGAACACTATGTCCTATATAAAAAACTAAATGAATCGAACTGTACCGCGAATGTATTGAACTGTACATTATCGCATATTATCTTAAAAACTCTACTTCCTTTGGAATATCAATTTAATTAGTTAATATCTCCATCAGTCTTAAACAATGATCGTTTTAAGTATAACGATCCTTTAGTATTGAATTTAAAGAATATGAATACCGTAGGTCTATTTAGGTATGGTTGGTACATGAATTTATTATTATATTTATCTAAAAGGTAACCCATAATTATATTTGATTTAATATCATGTCAATAATAGATTATATATTATTTAATGGCTAAGCTATTGGGTATAGCTATTATAATTGAGTTTAATTATTTAAATTAATTTCATCAATTCGTTTCTTTATTTTCTTTTCCTGATCTTTATTAAAATTATGCCTAGAATCCTTGTTTATTGTATTCATAATGTTTTCTGATTCGTGACTATGAAACAAACCTAAAGCATGTCCTATTTCATGTGGAGCCGTTGAAGTAAATAGATTTTCATCTGTCATCAATACTCTTTGATCCCTTCCAATTCCTGCAATACCAAGGATATTACATCTCTTAACAATATATATATTCACTTTACTTTTATCATACGATTCTCGGGACTGCATCAAAAATGTGCTAGGTTCTGAACCTGCATTATCTCTAAGATCATAAAGTTCTTCATTAATTAAACTCTTGGACTCACCTAACTCTAACCCTATTCCAAATCTGTGAAAATATTCTCCATTTAAATAGTTTATAAATTCTGCTTCGTTAAGAGTATATGATGATTTATTTGAAGTTTCTGAAGATTCTACATAAATGATGTTAACTTTTATAATTTTCTCTAAGGCCACAAATTCTGGCTCTACATCAACAGAATTAAGGTCATCACCTGCACTACAAGACAACAAAAAAGGAATCGATATTATAAAAAGGAATCGTTGGCATACCTTTTTAAAGGTTCCTTCAAAACCATTTTTATTAATATTAAATGAAGTCTTAAGAAAGACGTTATAGAAAAAGTTCTCGATCTGAAGTATACTATTAACTATAGAACTGTTGAATGTAGGTTTAGTAATTTTCGTCATTTTTTTAGATTTGGGATACCTCCGGGGTAAGAAGTATTGGTATTTTAAAAGAAGAATCATTTTTTAATTCTTATTCTTTTAAACCGTGTTAAACATTCTTCTGGGGCAATAGAAGATTATTTTACATTTTGACGAATTTACTTTTAATCTTGAATCGATATAATTCTCCGTAATCAATTCATTATAAAGGTAGTATAGATTATCAATATTCGAATACGGTAAAAACGTAATATATTTACGTAATCACCAAAACACCATGTATTTCGACGATAAATAGGTGTTTTTACTGAAACTTTAACATTTTTTTACTCAAAAAAGAAAGTTAAATACTACAAATGTTAACGTAGAGTACATGGTTTTAAGGGGGTTTTTCCCCTGTTCACCATCTTAATATTTAAACATTATCTCACTATTGAGATAGTTTTAATTCTAAAACACAACTAATTAGAATGTTTCTTTAATAAAATTTCAGAAATTAAATTTTCAATAATATTTTTATAAGGATTGGGTTTTTGAGATTTGCTTTTTGCTTTTTTTATCTTTTCGTAGTGTGGTATTTTACCTGTCTTTAAAAGTTCCTTAAGCACTTTTTCAAAAAAACTATCTAAAATAGGGATCACAAATTTGCTCGATTTGTTTTTGTCTTTAAGATGAATAAATTTTTTTGTGTATGCCAAAAAGATTTGAGGGTATTGAGAAAATGTAACTAATGCTTGACAAAAACTCTGACACACCTCTTCCTTATTCTGATTATTTTTAAATTTGAGTGTTTTACGATCTATTTGAGTAAGTGTATACAATAAGATACTTTCTCTAATAAATATACTATAATCATTATTAGAGAAATAATACACCTCCATTCCGATATTAGTATTTATAACTAATACCTCATTTCCGATGTTTTCTTTTAAGAAAGATTCAAAAACAGCTACCATATCAGAGGACATTAACAATTGCCTTCTAAAATCAATAGATCTGATATTTACCGATTTTATACTTTCCATATCGTTGTTTCTGTTCACTGAGTAAGCTTAAATAATCTTGAAATCTACTAAACCTCAATTTTTAACATGTATTTCTACTTTAAATACACAGGTATCCCCAGTAACTATATCTCCGTTCTATTTCAACTAATAATGTAAAGATCCCTTTTTGACCAAAAGTTACCGTATGAATTAGTACGGTAGTCTTATTAAAATTTCACGCCTTTTATCATGTAATAAAAACAGGTGGTTTGCAACAAACCACCCGTTGCTTTAATCTTCTTATAATTTATTACTATTATTATGCTTTATCAAATCGATCAAGATCCATGACTTTGCACCAAGCTGCGACAAAATGATCTATGAATTTCTTTTCAGAATCTTCGCAAGCATAAACCTCGGCAAGAGCCCGTAGTTCAGAATTAGAACCAAATATAAGATCTGTTCGAGTACCTGTCCATTTTACTTCTCCTGTGGTGCGGTCACATCCTTCAAATACTTCTTGAATATCTGAAGTTGCTTTCCAGGTAGTACTTAAATCAAGTAAATTGATAAAGAAATCATTCGTAAGAACCTCATGGCGTTGCGTAAAAACTCCATGTTGAGATTGATCAAAATTCGTATTCAACACGCGAAGACCACCTACAAGAACTGTCATTTCGGGAACAGTCAACGTTAATAACTGAGCTCTATCTACTAACATTTCTTCTGCAGATATAGAAGATTTTGTTTTCTTATAGTTACGAAAGCCATCAGCAACAGGTTCAAGAACAGAAAAGGATTCTATATCGGTTTGCTCTTGTAATGCATCGGCTCTCCCTGGAGAAAAAGGTACAGTAATCTTATGTCCGGCATTCTTTGCTGCTTCCTCTACTCCTACAACTCCTCCTAGAACTATCAAGTCTGCTATTGAAACTTTCTTATCTCCAGATTTTGAACCATTAAATTCTTGTTGAATACTCTCTAAAGTTTCTAATACTTTGGCTAACTGAGCTGGATTATTCACTTCCCAATTCTTTTGTGGGGTAAGACGAATACGTGCTCCATTTGCACCACCACGTTTATCAGAACCACGAAATGTGGATGCCGAAGCCCAGGCAGTGGATACTAATTGAGAAACTGATAATCCTGAAGAAAGTATTTTGTTTTTTAGATTGGTAATGTCTTTATCATCTATTAATGTTCCTGTAATTTTTGGGATCGGGTCTTGCCAAATTAACTCTTCTTTAGGTACTTCTGGACCAAGATATCTTGCAATCGGTCCCATATCACGATGCGTTAACTTATACCATGCACGAGCAAATACATCTGCAAACTCATCTGGATTTTCATAAAAACGCCTTGAAATTTTCTCATAGGCAGGATCCATTCTTAAAGCAAGGTCTGTCGTAAGCATAATTGGTGCGTGACGTATAGAAGTGTCATGTGCATCTGGTACACTATCGGCACCAGCGCCATGTTTTGGTATCCATTGATGTGCCCCAGCAGGACTTTTGGTCAATTCCCATTCGTAACCAAATAAATTCCAGAAGAAGTTATTACTCCACTTGGTGGGAGTACTAGTCCATGCTCCTTCTAACCCACTTGTAATAGTATCACCTGCATTACCGCTTCCAAAGTTATTTTTCCAACCCAAATTTTGTTCCTCAATACCTGCAGCAGCTGGTTCTCTCTCTACATATTGATCCGGATTGGCAGCACCATGAGTTTTACCAAAAGTATGCCCACCGGCAATGAGAGCAACCGTTTCTTCATCGTCCATTGCCATACGACCAAAGGTTTCACGAATATCGTGAGCTGCAGCAATTGGATCAGGATTTCCATTGGGTCCTTCAGGGTTTACATAAATCAACCCCATCTGAACAGCACCTAAAGGGTTCTCTAGCTTTCGGTCATCGGTATAACGTTTGTCGCCTAACCATTCAGTCTCAGCACCCCAATAAATATCTTGTTCAGGTTCCCAAACATCCTCACGCCCTCCGCCAAAACCAAAAGTTTTGAACCCCATAGACTCTAATGCGCAATTACCTGCAAAAATCATAAGATCTGCCCAGGAAATTTTCTTACCATATTTTTGCTTAATTGGCCATAATAATAACCGTGCTTTATCTAGGTTGGCATTATCGGGCCAACTGTTTAATGGTGCAAAACGTTGGGTTCCCGAACCAGCACCTCCGCGACCATCGGCAATTCGATAAGTACCGGCACTATGCCATGCCATACGAATAAAAAGAGGGCCATAATGACCATAATCTGCAGGCCACCAATCTTGCGAATCCGTCATCAATTCAAAAAGGTCTTTCTTGATTGCTTTGAGATCAAGAGTCTTAAACTCTTTACTATAATTAAATTCTTCTCCCATAGGATTGGATGATAAGGAATGTTGACGAAGAATATTCAATTTCAACTGATTTGGCCACCAATCGCGATTAGAGGTTCCAGTACCAGCACCTTGTTTCGGTGTACCATTCATAAAGGGACATTTGCTCTCACTATTAAAATCATGAGACTCTGTACTCTTGAGATTTTTATTTTCCATTGCTAATAGATTAAATTAGATGATCATTGTTCTTGCTCTTTCAAATTTACAATAAAATACATTTATTGTTTTTAAGTTTTCGATATAAAAAAACTATCAAGCTATTTAATCCTTTTATAAATTCATATGATAATGATAAATGTGTACTTTAGAATTGAATAACTCCAATAAAATAAAAAACGAACTTCTTTAAGACTTCGTTTTTCTTTATTTTATTCGGTAAAGATTAATATAAAACACAGCCTCATATGCGTAGTATTTTGAAGATATAATAAAGCATAGAAATCTGATTACAAATTATGCGCAAAACAACTCCGCAATGTCCATCATAATTTAAAAATATATTTCATAAAATCATAATAATCAGCAAATTACTTTTAAAAAAAGATAAATGAATAAGTCAAAAATTAGCAATACCATTTATTGCTCTATCCATTTTCTAAAATCCAATGTTTCTGGAGCAAATGGTGAAATAGAAGTTTGATTATATGATTCATCTAAAACCTGACGTGATATTATCAGATCTTCGCGCCATGATGATTTAGTGTACCCTTTACTCAATTGCCAATGAAGCTTATTTTTATAACTCGCTATTGATGTACTTGTAGCGTACATAAAATCTTCAATATAACCTACGGTAGTTTTTACATTACCATGAGTTCCTAGTTTTACATTTTTTATCTAATTACAAATAATAATGAAAACAAAAGTAGAAGCACTCCCTTCGTATATGAAGTGAATTCTGATAAAGTGGGTTTAAAAAAAGTTAAAATAGGTTTCTATTACCTTTTAAAGAGAAATCAAAGAAGAATTTCTATTTTTTAAAGTTCATTTTAGACTAATTAAAAAATCTATAACACAATAATACTATTGCGATAGCCGGTCTTTCATCTTCAACAATTCTTGTTCTATCATCAACAATTTATCTTCCACAAGATCTCCAAATTCGGGTATACGTCTAAAAAACACATATCTAACTCTCCATAATTCTTTAATTTCTGACAAAGGGTATATTGAATCTTCAATATTTTTATGATCTGCTCTTAATACTACATTACCTTTTGCAACATATAATCTTCTAAAAATTAGTTTGTCTTCAACTACTACAAAAACCAATGTCCCATTATTTAATTTTTTAATTACAGTTGCCGGAACTTTTTCTCCTACTACAACATCTTTTGGGTAAAAACCTTTATCATGAGAAGTCATTTCCAAGTTACTTACGGTATACCCTCTAAATTCTTTGGTTGGGTTTACAGGCAATTGCATAGTTGGCAACTCTTTAACAAAACCTTCTTTATTATATAAAGCAACATAATCACCAGCTGTATTTTCTGTTATACAAGGAATGATCGCAAATTTTTCTCGTTTAACATCCTCTGCATAAGTAGTAAGATCACCTTTAAACTTCAAAAGTTGATTTACGGTAAGTTCATTTGTTAATAAATCATCTATGACTATGCTAAAATGATTAGCTACTTTAATTAGTGTTTCGATCTTCGGCTCACTTCTACCCTCTTCATAAGCTCCCAAAGTACCACGTTTTAAGTCAAATAACTCTGCAAAAGCTTGCTGACTTAAACCTTTAACACTTCGTATTTTTTTTATATTTTTTCCAAAAAAAGACATTTTTGCTAATTTTATTTGCAATTATAAAAAATAATCGTACATTTACACTAACAATATTAGCTAATACTTTTTAAAAATGCTAATTTTAGTAGAGATATTTTTCCACATGACATTTTATTCCAATAGAAAAAAGAACATTACTAAAATTTTTAGCAACACACTAAATTATTAATCTAAAAAATCATCATACCCATGATAGTCATTGTATATTATCTAGCTAATTTAGTTATAGATTTTATCGAAAAGTTGTACTGCTTTTTGTAATATTGATACACAGTCAAACAATCTGAAAGAATTACTAATTATCAATCAAATAAACCGTCACATGCAAGATCATTTTCAACTGGTAAAAGACTTTTTACTTCAACTCAACTACGATATCATTCACGAAAATATAGGAGAAGGTATTATCATGATTAGTAAAGAAAATGAAGGAATCAAAAATATGATTCTTGGAGTCGCACCTCCTATTTTAATAATGGAACAACATATTTTTAATATCAAAAATAAAAATGAGGTTGTTTATCGAAACTTACTTCAGAAAAATCGAGATATCGTACATGGTGCTTTTGTTCTTGATCAGTCTGGCGAGAAAGTAATCTTTAGAGACACCTTGCAAGTAGAAAACCTAGATCTTAATGAACTCGAAGGTTCTTTAAACTCTTTAGGGTTATTGTTAAGTGAATATTCTGACCAAATTATAAATTATTCAAAATACTAATACTATGAACTTTTTTAAGCGATTATTCAAAATAGGTGAAGCAGAAGCTAATTCTGCTATTGATAAAATGGAGGATCCTATCAAAATGACCGAACAAGGAATACGAGATATGAAAACTGATTTAGAAAAAAGTCTTGAAGCTTTAGCCCAGGTAAAAGCGATGGCAATAAGAGCCAAAAATGACACCGAAGAATTTGTTTCAAAAGCAGAAGATTATCAACAAAAAGCAATGCTGATTCTAAAAAAAGCGCAAAATGGTGATCTGGATGTTACAGAAGCTGATCGATTAGCTAAAGAAGCTTTGGTAAAAAAAGAAGAAGCTATGCTGCATGTAAATCGTAGTAAAGGTGAATCTGAAAAATTTGATTCTTCTGTTAGTCAATTAGAAAAAAATGTTCAAGAGATCAAACAGAATATAAGCAAATGGGAAAACGAATTAAAAACCCTAAAAGCACGTGTGAAGGTTTCTACTGCTACAAAAAATGTGAATAAGCAAATGGCAGAAATCGATAGTTCAAGTACAGTTTCTATGCTAGAACGTATGAAAGACAAAGTAAATCAAGAAGAAGCTTTGGCTGAAGCTTATGGAGACATTGCCAATACTTCTAAATCTATTGATGAAGAAATCGATAAAGCCATAGACGTCACAGAAGCCAATGCCGAAGATGATTTAGCAAAGCTTAAAGAACAGCTAGGGATAGATGATAAAAAGAAATAGACCTCCCAACCTCGCCTAAGAGATCAATTTCTAACAATACCAATGAAATAAAAACTTTTAAATCAAAACACTATGATAATTTCAACAACAGAAAATATTCCTGGTAAAGAAGTATATGAAATATTGGGCATTGCCAGAGGAAGTACAGTAAGATCGAGAAATATTGGCAGAGATGTTTTTGCTGGTTTAAAAAATATTGTAGGTGGAGAAATTGAAGAATATACAAAGCTTCAAGCTCAATCCAGAGATCAAGCAATGCAAAGAATGATCCAGGACGCAAAAAAAATAGGTGCAGATGCGGTAATAAATATCAGACTTACGACATCAATGGTTATGCAAGGCGCATCAGAAATACTAGCCTATGGTACTGCAGTAAGATTTAAATAACTTCTGACACTATGGAAACGCTAATGTTTCTGCTTTTTGGAGGAGTACTTCTATTCGTTCTTATTTTCCTAATTATCCGAAGGATTAAGATAAAATTGAGTAAAGATTTTGAACAAAGAGATAATTAACTTTTTAAACAACCATCTATCTTGAAAGAATTATTTGACATAGCAATTTCAATAGTTAATCTACCATTAACCATATTGTTTGGATTATTAATCCTGTATTGGCTGCTTACTACGCTAACAGGTATGGATCTGGACTTCTTTGATGCAGATATTGACTTAGATATAGATGCCGATGTAGATGCTGATATCGATATGGAATCAGATTTTGATGCCCGAGCAAATCTCGATATTCAGGATATCTCTAATACCGAAGTAAAAAAAGAAGATGTAATACGCCGCCGAGGTAAATTGAATTTCTTTCAGATATTTTTGATCTATTTCAATTTTGTAGGGCTACCATTTATGTTCACCTTTTCGTTTTTTGTATTGTTTTGGTGGGCAATCACAATGGCTGGCACATCGATAACACATAGCTACGATAACGATTTTGGGTTTACTTTTTTCTTTGGAGGTATTATTCCTGCCTTATTTTTAACCAAGATATTTACTACCCCATTTAAGAGATTCTTTACCAATTTTAATAATAAAGGCGAAAGTGCTTTAGAATTATTAGGCCGACAAGGGATACTACAAAGCTCAATTTCTGGAGATAAAATTTCGACCTTAGAAATAAAAATACAATCCGATCCTATCAAAGTAATGGTAAAATCTAAAGACGGAATGGAGATTTTGGCCAATACACCAGTAGAGATCGTTAATCAAGAAAAAAACAAACAACTTTATATCATTCAACCATTAAATTAATATTTATGAGCAATCTAGCCAACATAGCCATCATCGTGGTGGTAGCATTAGTACTCCTTATCGTACTATACTTTATAATAATCGCCATATTCTATAGGAAAATTCCGCAAGGAGAATCTCTTGTACGTACCGGTTTTGGAGGAACAGCAGTTGCTTTTGATAAAGGTCTATATGTAATACCAGTACTTCACAAAGTTGAAATTATGGACATTTCTATCAAGAAAATAGAAATCGAACGAACCGGAGTAAATGGATTAATATGTAAAGATAATATAAGAGCAGATATTAAAGTTGCCTTTTTTGTTAGAGTAAACAAATCTGTTGAAGATATCATCAATGTTGCTCAAACGATCGGTTGTAATCGTGCTTCTGAAATTGATACCTTACGTAGTCTTTTTGATGCTAAGTTCTCTGAAGCTTTGAAAACGGTAGGTAAAAAATTCGAATTCGTAGAACTATATGAAGCCAGACGAGAATTTAGAGATGAAATTGTGAACATTATTGGTACAGATCTAAATGGATATATCTTAGACGACTGTGCAATTGATGATTTAGAACAGACTTCTCTAAACGTAATGAAAGCAGATAATATTCTGGATGCAGAAGGAATTAAAAAAATTATTGAACTTACTGCTGCGCAAAACATAAAATCAAATTTGATTAAACGCGATGAAGAAAAAGTAATCCGTAAACAGGATGTAGAAGCACGTGAAGCTATTCTAGAACTAGATAAACAATTAGCCGAAAAAGAAGAACAACAAAAACGAGAAATTTCTAATATTAAATCTCGCGAAGAAGCAGAAATATTAAAAGTCTCTGAAGAAGAAAGGTTAAAATCTGAAACTGCTCGTATCGCTACACAAGAGAAAGTAAAAGTTGCAGAAGAGAATATGGAACGACAAATCATTGTTGCTGCAAAAAACAAACAACGAACTGATGTTGTAGAAACAGAAAGAGTAGAAAAAGATAGAATGCTTGAAGCTACAGAACGTGAGCGTATCGTTACTTTGGCTCAGATTGAAAAAGAAAAAGTAGTTGAAGTTGAGAAAAAGAATATCCAGGATGTGATTCGTGATCGAGTAACCTTAGAAAAAGGGGTAGTCGAAGAGCAAGAGAACATGAAGGATATCGAAGCATTCAAGACTGCTGATCGTGAGAAACAAGTAAAAATTACCATTGCAGAAGCTAATGCTGAAGAATCATTGATCAGAACAATCAAAGCTGCAGAAGCGCAAAAAGAAGCAGCAAAACAAAAAGCTGAAGAAATTAATATTGAAGCTCAGGCGCAAAAAGAAGCTAGTGAGAAAGAAGCAGAGGCTCGTAAAACCTTAGCAGAAGCACAAGCCAAAGAAGAAGCTACACTAGGTATGTCTGAAGCACAAGTGATGCATGCCAAAGCTGATGCTCATGAACGTGAAGGTCTTGTTGAAGCTACAATCATTGAGAAAAAAGCAAAAGCAGAAGCCGCAGGAATTCAAGCAAAAGCAGAAGCCGTTAGAGAAGAAGGACTTGCAGAAGCCGAAGTTATTAAAGAAAAAGCACTTGCCGACGCTGCCGGAATTGAAGAGAAAGCAGAAGCAATGAAGAAACTTGACGGAGTTGGTAAAGAGCACGAAGAATTTAAGCTACGCTTAGATAAAGAATTACAAGTAGATCTGGCACATATCAATATACAAAAAGAAATTGCTGATGCTCAGGCAGAGGTAATCGGAGAAGCTCTCAAAGCTGCTAATATAGATATTGTAGGTGGTGAAACTATGTTCTTTGATCAGATAGTGGGTCAGATTACAAGAGCCAAAGGAATCGATAGATTAGTAAAACATTCAGATAATATTCAGGATGTAAAAGATGCTATACTTGGCAGCGAAGATGTAAAAGGGAATCTTTTACAAAAAATAAAAGAATTCGCTACCCAATACGGGATCTCTTCTGAAGATATCAAAAATCTAACTATTGCCAACCTGTTACTAGAATTGAAACAGAAAACAACAGATCCAGATGAGAATAACCTGTTTACAAATCTCTTTAATCTCGCTAAAGGATTAGGATTATCTGATAAAAAGCTGAAATAAAAACCCGAAAAATAACTCTCCTCCTTGTTAAAAGGAGGAAAATGAATCCACCTCTGTCAGAAAAACAGGTGGTTAAGAACTCACAACACTTTATGAACATAATCATGAACACATTTTTAAATCCATAAAAGCCTTCTCATTCCAGAGAGGCTTAGAATGGGATTTGTTTAACTGTTTAATATGATTTAATTACGAGAAGAGAAGGAAACAATGATGTGTAGGCTCATTTCTTAAGGAATAATGGGAGAAAAACAATTAGAGAAACTTTTAACGAAGAAAGCCAAGGCATCAAAGTAGAGCCAGTTTCTGAAGAGATTATTACAAGAGATCAGAAATCAGCTTAAGAAGCAACGATAATTGCTTTCAGAAGACGATTAATTGGTTCTGGTATTGTTATAATTTCAATTGTTGGATCTATAGTATATGTATCCATTTAAAAAATGAAAAACATGAATAAAAAACTTATAAGATTAATAGCAGTTTTATTATTATGTATCAGCGTATTGGCATATAACACATACGCTAAAAAAGAAACCCTAGAAAAAAACGGGGTGAGCACATCGGCTGTAATTGAAAAAATTTCAACTAACAAATATGATAATGAATTATCACCTGTAGTTGAGAACATTCATATTAGATACAAATACATGATAGATGCTGAAGAATATATAAAAACACAAGAGATTTCAAGACATGAACACGATTTATATTTTACCAAAACTGGAAAAGTAGGAGATTCTATTAAAATCATATATGATTCTGAAAAACCTACAAATTCCAGAATTGAAAAGGTCAAATAAGTGTCTATCAGTGCATACAAATATTAAACTAAATTTAATCCTAAGAATATGAATACCATATGTAACAATTGTAAATCTAATAAAATAGTAACAGGAGTAAGAATTACTGATTTAGGGGAGGTTAATGTAAAAAACGACCTTTCTCTTGAGATCTATAAAAACCCTGATGCGCTGTTTTTTAAGGGGACTACAAGATATAAGTTAAAAGCAAAGGTTTGTTGCTCATGTGGTACAGTAGAAACATATATTGATAATCCCGAAGAATTATGGAGAACTTATCAAAATAATAAGAACTCATAGGTAAAGGAATATTGAAATTAAATTTTGAGTAATAACCATATTCATAACAGAAAACACTTAGAAATCTATAGGAAAGGCTTAAAAAACAAAAAGACAGCAATTTTCACAAAGTAAAAAAACTATTAAAGACTCTCCTCCTGCAAAGGAGGAAAATGAATTCCACAAAGTGGAAGAAAGAGGTGGTTTCGGGCACTATACCACTCATGATTTATCTTTGGTAAATCTGTCCCTCCTCAAAGAAGAGTGGAGCTTTGAAACAACTCTGATGAAACACTAGAGTACAAACTATGGAAGAGATCAAAAAAGAAAAAGACATACAATTGGATGGAGGAACCTACGAAATCATTCAAAAGCGTTTACAAAAACAAAAAGGTGAGCTGCAAAACCGTTTGACGCAACTTAATGAGGCACGAAAAGAAGTTTTTGGCAGTGTAGAAACCAAGTTAATTGCTAATAACCGTATTAGTACAGAGCATAATTGTATTGCCAGAGACATTATAACCATCGGTGATTTTTGCCTTTTTGGATACAATGTTCATTTTGGACTTCGTACAGAGATTACACTCGAAGATGTATTTAGTATATACACTTATAAAAATGATCATTTTGCTGCTAAATCATTAGATCTCATTAATGATTCTATTTTTATTGATGACTTCACCAATCTCTACAAATACTATCGTAATACTATATTTTCTAAATTCGCTATTAATGGAAATTACCTTCATATGGTATTTCAACTTAGTGAAAGCGTTTCTGATATTAAAACCTTCAAATGGTTAATCAATGAAGATACTCTTTCTTATATTGATAATCGTAGCGAACACGAGTTCAAATTTCCAAAACAACATGAATTCAATTGGACCGAAGTTACCCGGGATATGCATCGCTATGGAGCACACCCCCATATTTCAATCCTTGATAAGGTATTTGTAGAAACCATCGGAGGGGATTTAACGATCAAAATTGAAGACAATACCGACGAAGGAAAAGGGATTTTAGATGAAATTGTAGAACATGTTGATCAAACACTAGATGATGGGCAATATCGTTTTGCAGACTTGGGTAATCTCATAGTTCTCGAAATCAAGCCTTTTCAGGAAACTCCACGTTACTTCGTCTATAATCATAAAATGCAGGAAGTAAAAAAAATAAGTTGTATCAAAGATGCTTGTATATTACTTCCTGATGACCAAGGGATTATTTATCCCAACGGATACTATCTCCAGTCTGGTGACTTTAAATTATTTACCAATGAGGTCAATAACATAAAGTTTCAGGAGAAAATCACATCACCAAACGGAGAAGATTTTCTTTATATTTTTTATCAAGCTAATAAAGGATTGTATACCCTAATGGCTTACAATGTTATCGAACAAGAAGTAAAAACACCTATAGTCTGTAATGGTTTTACAATATTAGAGCATGGTGAATTATGCTATTTTAAAACCGAAAACGAACAAACTAAGCATCATGTTATACAGATATGGCAAACACCTTTTATAAAAGGTGATGTATTACCTTCAGAACATATCGACACCTTGCTTTACAAAATCGGTAATAAAGACATTGTAAAAGCAATGGCAGAGAGTAATGCTTTGATCACATTACTTAATAAAGAAGATAACTACGATGGACTGTATGATGATATCGCCAAATTCTCTAATGACATTATTGACAGTTATTATTGGATTCGTGAAGAAGACACTTTTAGGTTAGACATCCCTCTTGAGGAAATTAATGGTGCGGCAAATTCTGCTATAGATGAATTTGAAAAAGTAGTTCAACTTAGAAAAACTGCTGCAAATATAACTAAGGAAACGCTAACCAAAGCCGAGGCCATTTTTGGTAAAATCAAAAGCAGTTCCTTTCGTTCTATTGATGATTTTGTTGAAGTTTTATCACAATTGCGCACACTGCGTGGCGAAGTTATTGGTCTAAACGACATTAGGTATGTAGACAACACATTTACCGAAGAACTCGAAACTAAGATTGCAGAGCAAACAGAAAAAATATCACAGCGTTCTGTACAGTTTTTACTGGATGACAAAGCGCTACTCCCCTATCACACTCGTGTAGAAGAAAAGCAAGTTCTTCTTGAGAAAATCAAAAAAGTAATTGATGCCAAAAAATTAGAGCAAGAAGTCAATCAGATCGCAACGGATCTGGAAATGTTAATCGACATTGTTTCTAATCTACAAATCGAAGACACCTCACACTCAACAAAGATTATCGATACTATTTCTTTAATCTTTGCAACGATAAACCAGCTTAAATCTGGTATCAAAAACAAGATCAAATCTCTTGGTAGCAAAGAAGCTACAGCCGAATTCGCAGCACAATTAAAACTTGTTGATCAAAGTATCATCAACTACCTAGATATTGCTAATACTCCCGAAAAAACAGATGAGTTACTAAATAAAGTATCTGTTCAATTAGAAGATTTAGAAGGAAGATTTGCCGATTTCGAGGAATTTATTACTCAGATTATCGAGAAAAGAGAAGAGGTATATAATGCCTTTGAAACTCGAAAAAATAGTTTAATTGAAGCTCAAAATAAAAAAACTATTGCTCTAGAGAATGCCGCTAATCGAATTTTAAAAGGTGTAACTAAAAAAGCACTAAGTTTTGATTCGGTTATTGATATCAACGGGTATTTTGCTTCTGATCTCATGATCAATAAATTGAGAGATATTGTTACCCAATTACAGAAATTAGATGATGCAGGCAAAGCCGAATCTATTGAAACAGCCATAAAGGTTGCTAAAGAAGATGCTACGCGTAAACTTAAAGACAAGCAAGATCTCTATGAAGATGGGGAGAATATCATCAAACTTGGAAAACATAAATTTGGGGTAAATAAACAACCTCTAGATCTAACCATTGTATATAAAGATGGTAGTTTGAATTATCACCTTACAGGAACCGATTTTTATCAAGAAATCATCAATGAAACATTATTAGAATCAAAAAAATACTGGGATCAGGAATTAATTTCAGAAAATCAAGAAGTGTATCGTGCTTCTTATCTTGCGTTTAAAATATTTAAACATTACACTCATTCTACTAAAGATTCAATAAAATCTGACCTCAAATCGCTGAGTGATGATGAACTCTTAGAACTCGTGAAATCAGAAAGTAGTAAAAACTATGCAGAAGGCTATGTAAAAGGTGTTCATGACATAGATGCTTTTAAAATATTAAAAGTATTAACAACCAAAGATCACGACTTAGGAGTATTGCGTTTCGATCCAAATACACGTGCTTTTGCACAATATTTCTGGTATAGTTTGGAATCAAAAAATCAAAAAAAATGGAATGATATTATAAAAGCTTCAGGAGAAGTTTTAGATATTTTTCCTGAAAGCAATGAATATCATAAGGTGATCACAAATCTAGAAAAAGAGATTATAAATTCATTTTCTAATGCGCTTATCGAAACCGAAGGATACTCAGAAGATACTACAAATGAAATTGCAAATTATCTATTTATAGAATTACAAAAAGATCATACCTTCTGCACTAGTCAAACAGCAAATGAATTACATGATGCATTTATCAAAGCATTAAAAAAGAAAAAAGGATTTGCCAAACTCAAAAAATCATTGGAACTAGATACTAAATCTCGTTCAAACGGAACTATTGACTGGAACTACAAAATCAACCTTGCATTACAGTGGGTATCTTCATATTTAAAAACAAATCATCCTTTACAAACCAAATATGCACATGAGGTGGTTTGTATTTTATTGTTCAAAGACGAATCTATTTCAGAAGTAATTCATGTTAACCCTTCACAAATAATAGAAGGATTAAATGGTAGCCACAACTCAATTACAGAAAATACTTTTGAGTTTAATTATCATGAATTCATTTCTAAAATGGAGCAGTTTTCTACAGTAAATGTACCTTCTTTTGGAGCATATCGCGAAGCTAAACATAAAGTTACAGAGACATTAAAAGAAGACCTTAAGCTTACTGAATTTGAGCCGAAAGTACTTTCTTCTTTTGTAAGAAATAAATTAATAGACCAGGTATATCTGCCTTTATTTGGAGATAATCTATCCAAACAATTGGGAAGTTTAGGAGACAATAAACGTACCGATCGAATGGGAATGTTATTACTTATTTCTCCTCCTGGTTACGGTAAAACGACCCTCATGGAGTATATGGCCAATCGATTGGGGTTGGTATTCATGAAAATTAATGGCCCAGCAATTGGTCACGAGGTAACCTCAGTAGATCCAATGGCAGCAAATAATTCTGCTGCTCGCGAGGAGCTAAAAAAACTTAATCTTGCTTTTGAAATGGGCAACAATGTGATGCTGTACCTAGATGACATACAGCATTGTAATCCTGAGTTTTTACAAAAATTTATCTCGCTATCTGATGGTACTCGTAAAATAGAAGGTGTATACAATGGAACTCCCAAAACCTACGATTTACGCAGTAAAAAATTCTGTGTAATTATGGCAGGAAATCCATATACCGAAAGCGGAGAGAAATTCCAGATTCCAGACATGTTAGCCAATCGAGCAGATATCTATAATCTGGGAGATATTATTGGAGATACTGCAAATCTGTTTAAATTAAGTTTGATAGAAAATTCGATGACCTCTAACCCTATTCTTCATCAGTTAAGTGGTAAACATTATGAAGATATCTACCATTTAATAGAAATGGCAGAAACCGGATCAAAGGAAGGTATAGAATTACAAGGAAATCATACTAAACAAGAAATACAAGATTATTTGGCAGTACTTGAAAAAGTAATCATCATCCGTAATACAATACTAAAAGTAAACGAAACCTATATTAAATCTGCCGCAATGGAAGATGCCTATCGTGTTGAACCTTCATTCAAATTACAAGGTTCTTATCGTGATATGAATAAATTAGTAGCCAAAATAGTTCCAATTATGAATGAAAAAGAATTGCAGACTCTACTCCTCTCTCATTATGAAAATGAATCACAAACCCTAACCAGTGCTGCTGAAGCTAACCTGTTAAAATACAAAGAAATGACTCAGTCCATTGAAAAAGAAGAGGTTATTCGTTGGGAAGCAATGAAAGAAACTTTCACAAAAAACAATGCATTAAAAGGCTTTGGAGATAAAAACGAAATGGCTCAAGTTTTAGCACAAATGATGCAATTTAGTGATCACCTAGCCGGAATCCAGGAAGTATTGAAGAAAGGATTAGATAAAAAATGAATATACCTCACAGGTCTAAGAAACCTGTGAGGTATATTCATTTTTTAGTTTTTAGAAAATATTTCATACTTTTACATAAGTACTTATATAAACACTTATGCAAGATAAATTACAAGAATATGCAGAACTAGGCTTAGGGTCGAGATTAAAGCGTCTAAGCGAATTTGTGATGAAAGAAATTCAAGTTGTATATACTTCTTGTCATATTGATTTTGATCCTTACTTATTTCCAATTTTTAAAATCATAATAGATCAGGGTCATACTACTACAACTGATATACAGGAAAAGCTACACTACACTCAACCTGCCATCACACAAGCACTAAAAAAACTAATGGATAAAGAATTGGTCGAATATAAAATCGATACATCTGATAAAAGAAAAAAATTATTTCAATTAACAAAAAAAGGCAATGAGACACATCAAATTATGATTCCATTATGGAAAATAATTGACGAACAAGTAAAATGGTTAACTGAAGGAACCGCAACAAGCCTTATCAGGCACTTAACCCATCTAGAAGATCAGTTAAGAAAAAAGTCATTAAGCGAGCGTATTCTTGAAAAATATCAAATATCATCACTATGACAGCTTCAGGAAAAATATCTATCATTCCATTTGATTCAAAATATGCAAAAGATTTCGCAGCTCTTAATATAGAATGGCTCGAAAAATATTTTGTTGTAGAACCACATGATACTGATTTATTAGAACAATGTGAAGAAACAATCATTAATAAAGGAGGGTTGATTTTTTTTGCTAAAGTAAATAACGACATAGCAGGTACTTTTTCACTAATCAAAACTGAAGAAGGTATCTACGAACTGGGAAAAATGGCTGTTTCTCCAAAATTTCAAGGTCAAAAAATCGGGCAGCAATTAATGCAGTTCTGTATTCAATTTTCTAAAGATCAAGGTTGGAAAAAAATATTACTTTATTCTAATAGAATTTTAGAAAATGCGATCTATATCTACAGTAAGTACGGTTTTGTAGAAGTACCTCTAGAGGATACTCCACCCTATCAACGAAGTAATATCAAAATGGAGCTTGTATTGTAAGAATCAAAATAATTCATTTTCTTTCCTTTCCTAAACAGAGTAAGTAATTTTTCTACACATTACAATAAATAATCTCATATTCAGATCATAATAAGTTGTACTTTTGAAAACATTTTTTAGACAACCTTATATATTAAAACCATATCTAAAAAATGTTTTCAATATCACGAGTATTCTTAAAACCTAACACGAAGACTCTTACATTGGAAAATAATAACATATCACCAAAAGTAATCGTCATGAAAAAACCAACACACCGCAGTACATTTTTCGCCCTATTTCTAGCATTAATCAGTAGTTTATTCTTTTTACATTCCTGCCAACAGGATTCGGCTATAGAAGTTCTTGAAGAAGAAGAATATCTAAGAAAAATCGAAACTTTAGAAACAAAAGTCAAAGATTTAGAAGAAAAACTAGGTCAAGAAAAATCCCGTAGAAGGAAACCCAAAAATATTATCAGTTTTACGCAAGCACAAAGAATATATAAGAACTATGATGATAGAGCAGATTTGATTAGTGAAGTTGTTAATACAGATTCAAACGGAACCTCTTTTAAACCTACAAGGTCTATGTTTTATGAAATTTCTGAGTTACGTAGCTATTTATCATATGTTGATGAGTTATCGCAAAAATCAGGCGTAAAAACAACCGGATTACGTTTCTATTTCGCATTATATTCTGACACATATGTCTCCTCTAGTGGGAGTAATAAAAACGCAAGACATCAAACCATCTTTATCGCTCCTACACTAGAAAAAAAATATGACAATCATATTTTACATATAGGATATACACTTAACAATGATGGTAAAGTAAAATTATTAGATAAAAATAATGGATTTAGTCATTTAAGACGAAATCGTAATAAGACAGATAATTTGTCCTTTCCAAGAAAAATAAGTGGCGATGATAAATATAGCCTTATTGCAAACCAATTAGGAGCAACTCCTCCAGAATATGGATTCTAATTTAGAACTACTGATACTATTGAGAAAGATAGCCTTTGGTATTCAATGCATCGCTGCACTTACCGGGCTATTTTTTTTGTTTACCTATAAGATTAATGGTTTATTAAAATGGTTTTCTATTTTTCTGATTTATATCTTTATCAATGATATTATTGCTTATAATACAAGGCATTGGTTTCCTAATTCTAACAATCTAATACTATATAATATATCTACCACTTCTACTTTCTTATTTCTATTTTTTATTTACCACTGGCATACCAAAGAAAAAACAAGTAAACGCTTTATAAAGTATTTTATCACACTATACATAATCACTCTTTTTATATGTGGATTTTATGAAAATTATCTAGTTCAGTTACAAAGTATACCGTTTCTTCTTGGTGCATTTCTATTAATGATTTCTATTATTTTTTATTACGCAGAACTACTAAAATCAGAGCAAATGCAAGAGATCAAAAAAGAGTTTTTGTTCTGGATCAGTGCTGGGTTATTGATTTATTATATGGGAATCACTCCTTTTTCTATAGTACGAAATTATTATGCAAGCCAAAATGAACCTTCAATAATTTTTATACTAAACAGTATTCTCTCTATTATTATGAATAGTTGTTTTATAGCCGGTTTTTTATTTCATAAAAAAACAATCTCCCATTCAACGAAGTAATACCACAAAGGGACTTATATTATTAAAAAAACTCTTTAACGCTCTTTTTATAAAATTCATGTTTGTTTCTTACAAAAAATACACTCTCTATATAATATTCGTAAGAAGTGTTTTTAACACTACAAAAGAGTCGAATCCCTTTTTTAGAAAGGGGTAAAACCCCCCTTTTTTCAAAATCCACATATACTCCAAAACACTTAAAACAACCCAAAAAACACTTATTATCAATGGTTTGAAACATTTTTGCAGCAACAAAATATGTCAATACTTTTTTAAAACTATAGAATAATAGTATTTTTAATTGCAGATAGAGTTTCCCCTATAGTAATAAGAGGATCTCAAAAAACTATCATTTCAGTAAAAGTTGGAATCAAATATAATCAAAAACAACCTTAATTAATTTCTCTGGCAACCACCAGCATCACAACAAACATATTAATAAACCTAAAAAAATGGACAAAAAAACTAACTTTATCGGATACCCCATTGTTATTATTATCACTGCAATACTTACTTTTTTGGTAATTAGAAAGTGTGAAAATCCAGATCTACCAATAGTGACAAAACCCAAAGAGATTATTTCTTTTAAAGATGCTACAGAACTATATAATAGTTATACAAAAAATCGTGTTTGTGTAATTAAAACATTTGAAGGCAAACGAGATTACATATTAGATAGTCTATGTCCAACAACAAGAAAACCAAATGATGAATTTATGCCTTCGAGATCTTTTTATTTATCCAAAAAATTTCTGGATCAATATATAGCTTATGTTAATCAAATCACCCCCGACACAATTGACATTACAGGATATCGCCTATATCTAGGCAACTATCCTGATAAAGAAAAATTTGATGATGGAAAATCCATACCAGATCCAAGAAGAAATACATTTTTTATTGCACCAACAACTCTAAAAGGAGATACAGATTTACATCGCGGCTTCACTTTTGTAGATAGAAACAGTGATGGTAAACCAGAAATCATATTCCTTGAAAATGAATTTGATCATCAAAAATATGGTCAAAATCTTAACCAAACAAAAATCAACACAGCAAGCTTCTTTTCATTTATCAATGCATATGGGCCTGAAAAAAGTACAATTGGTAATGATGTAGGAAGCCATCCATAACCCATGTAAAAATTGACAATTTATTTATGAAAAATGAACTTCTAATAACAATAATGCATGTAACTATTTTTATAGAATTACTAACTGCAATTATTGGAACTATATATCAAAAAAAATATAAGAAAACAAAACTCAATAATTTCATATATTTAATCTGGTATACTGCAATTAATGAACTGTTTACAGGAATTTACCTAAGAAGAAGTTTAGACATTGAAGAAGCGCGTATTTTATATAATATCTTTTATCTAATAAATTTCTCATATTATTTTTTTCTTTTTAAAAGTTACATTGTCAATAAGGAATATAAAAAGGCTATTAATATTTTTTATTCATTATATATAATATCATTAGTAATTAATGGGTTCTATCAAAATTATTTGATTCAACTCCAAATTATACCATATATTATAGCAGCGTGTTTCCTTATTATTACCATTATTTTTTACTATATAGAAATTCTTAAATCCAAAAAAGTATTAAGAATAGAAAAAAATTTACTTTTTTGGATAAGTATTGGTTTATTAATACATAGTATTGGTCAAATTCCATTTAGAATTCTCAGAAATTATTATGTAAGTTTAACAGATGGTTTTGTTTCATTTTTAACTACTGTAACTTTAACTATAATTATGAACCTTTGCTTTATAATAGGCTTTATATGGAGCGACAAGAAACAGCAATATTAATAGCAAGTACAGTACTTGTTGTAATTATCATTTTAATGATTTCTCTTTTTTTGATTTTTCAAAAAAGGAAGAACAGTCTCTTGTTACAACAAAAGGAGGCAGAGAAAAAGTTTGAAAGAGCTATTGCAGAGACTCAGATCGAAATCAGAGAAGAGACACTCCGTAATATTAGCTGGGAGTTACATGATAATATTGGCCAGCTACTCACGCTGGCCAAAATACAAGTAAATATAGCGCAAGATGACCCCGATAAATTAGAAGAGGTGACCGAGACTATAACCAAAAGCCTTACAGAATTGCGATCGCTATCAAAATTGATTAACCCAGATACTATAAAAAGCTTAAGTCTTACAGAAGCGATAACCTTAGAAATAGAACGATTTAATCGCATGCAATTTATTAAAGCCACAATCACCAGTAATGAAGAGATAGAAGTATTGGATGATAAGGCCGAGATTATCATCTTTAGGATATTACAGGAATTCTTTACGAATACCATCAAACATTCTAAAGCTTCAAATCTGGATGTTGATGTACATTATGGTATCGATAAATTGGTAATCCATGCAAAAGATAATGGTGTTGGTTTTGATCAAATAGATTGCCCTACTAAAAGAGGGATAGGACTAAGTAACATGCAAAATAGAGGGAAATTAATCGATGCCATCGTACAAATAACATCACAAAAAGGAAAAGGAACGGCAATAACACTAACTTATCCTTATAAAAACGAAAGTTCGATGGCTTTAGACAATGAAGTTAATTAACTTTGTATAGAAAGAAAACTATTCACACAAACAAATAATAAGTATCATCAATCATGAAATACTCAGTAGTTATTGTAGAAGATCATATTTTACTATCCCAGGCATTATCTGGACTAGTAAATGGGTTTCCTAAATTTAAAATTCTATATATCTGTAAAAACGGGAAAGAGCTACTTACCCGATTTAAAGATCCTAAAAACATCCCGGATATTGTACTTATGGATATCAATATGCCTATCATGAATGGGATTGAAACTACAGCGGCATTAAAGGAACAATACCCACAAGTAAAGGTACTAGCATTATCAGTAGAAGAAGACGAAAATACAATCCTTAAAATGCTTAGAGCAGGTGCAAAAGGATATCTATTAAAAGATACAGAAAAAAGTATTCTGGAAAATGCGCTTATCCAGGTGCAGGAAACAGGTTTTTACCACACAAAAGATGTAACCAATTTATTATTAGGATCACTAAACCCTAAAGAAGAAAACAATGTCGTACTCAAAGATCGAGAGGTAGAATTTATTAAACATGCTTGTACCGAGAAAACATATAAAGAAATTGCAAACGACATGTGTTTAAGTCCAAAAACAATTGAAGGATATCGAGATTCTATTTTTGAAAAACTAAATCTAAAAAACAGAACAGGTTTGGTTATTTATGCTATCAAAAGTAAATTATTTGTTCCTTAGCTTATGATCTCTCCTTTATTTTGGATTTCTACATACAAATATGGATAAAAGAACATCTAAAAATTTAAAAAAATATTATCCTTAATAGCCTAGCTGAGTTTTTCACAGCACAATCCTTTCCTCTATATAGAAAGGAATTTGAAAATTGAATTCTTACACTAAGTCCATAAATACCTTTAAGTTAATTCTTTGATTAAAAGCATAAAGCATATCGAAGATGTTTGAGAAACACAAATCTGAAAACACTTCAACAAGTTCTTTGTAGTAAGAAGTTTTGACCCTATCCATAACTGATCTAACTTTGCCCGGTTTATGTATTAAAAAAACCTCGTTTATTACATATTATAATTACTTTTGGCCCGTTTATTGATTACAGCCAGAAATAAAATCATCTCATTTATGGTTTTATAGCATTCTTTTAAATAAACTAACCGTCTTATACTACTTTAAAAACAGTGTTTTTTGTTTATTTTTGTAAGTAGAAGAACATTGATCATTTTTATGCTAAAACAACAATTAAATTTTAAGCTTTCTCAGAAACTTTCTCCACAGCAGATTCAACTCATGAAGTTGATTCAACTTCCTACGCAAGCATTCGAACAACGTTTGAAACAAGAAATGGAAGAGAACCCTGCTCTTGATAGCGGAAAAGATAAAGCGGATGAACTTGATGATGCATTTAGTAATGAAAGTGCTGCAGAAGAGGATTATGGAACCGAGAAAATAGAGGCAGACATCAATGTTGATGAATATCTTAGTGATGATGAGATTCCAAGTTACAGGTTAAGTTCTAATAATTATAGTGCTGATGATGAGGAAAAAAGTGTCCCTTACGCCTCTGGAACATCTTTCCATCAACATTTGGTTAATCAATTAAACACCTACCGATTTAATGATGAAGAAAGAGAAATTGCTGAATTTCTTGTTGGTAGTGTTGATGAAAGCGGTTATATAAGAAGGCCTTTATCTGATATTTTAGATGATTTAGCCTTCACTCAAAATGTATATACTACCGAGGAAAAAATAGAAAATGTCTTACAAATTGTTCATCAACTGGATCCTGCAGGTGTTGGCGCTCGTAATTTGCAAGAATGTCTTTGGATTCAATTGGATAGAAAAGAAACCACTATTCCAATAAAATTAGCTTCAGGGATCTTAAAAAAGGCTTTTGACCATTTTAGCAAAAAGCATTATGACAAACTTTTAGTGAAATTTGACGTTACTGAAGAACAACTAAAAGAAGCAATCGATGAAATTGAACATCTTAACCCTAAACCAGGAGGAGCATATGCAGGTAACAATCGTTTGATTGAACATGTAGTTCCTGATTTTACAATCAGAATTGTAGATGGTGAACTTGAATTGACTCTAAACGGCCGTAATGCTCCAGAACTTCATGTATCTAGAGAATACAACAATATGCTTCAAGGATATAAAGCCAGTAAAGAAAAATCTAAATCACAAAAGGATGCTGTTTTGTTTATTAAACAAAAATTAGATGCTGCAAAATGGTTTATCGAAGCTGTAAAGCAAAGACAACAGACACTTTTTATTACTATGAGTGCAATAATGCACTATCAAAAAAGTTATTTTCTTAGTGGAGACGAAAGAAATCTTAAGCCAATGATTTTAAAAGACATTGCCGATGAGATCTCTATGGATGTAAGTACTGTTTCAAGAGTAGCAAACAGTAAATATGTTGATACTCCTTATGGGACAAAACTTATCAAAGAGTTCTTTTCTGAATCAATGACTAATGATCAAGGGGAAGAAGTCTCTACCAGAGAAATTAAAAAAATACTGGAAATAACTATAGGCGAAGAAGACAAGAAAAAACCTCTTACGGATGAAAAGCTTGCCAAAATCCTTAAAGAGAAAGGATATCCTATAGCCAGAAGAACTGTAGCCAAGTACAGGGAGCAATTAGATATCCCTGTTGCCAGATTACGAAAGAAAATTTAATGAATTTTTTTCTTAGAAGTGTTTCTTATATTTTACATCCGTTGTTGATGCCTCTTTTGGGTGCTATAATTTATTTTAGTACTGCTCCAAGATTTATCCCTATCGAAATTATTAGAGCCAAAGTCTTTGGGCTAATTATTCTTACTATCCTAATACCCATCGTATTATTTTTTTTATTAAAAAGCACCGGAACTATTACCTCAATACATCTTGAAAACGTAAAACAACGTAAAATCCCACTACTACTACAATCTATTTTACTTATAGTAGTCATCAAAATGGTGATTGATGTGTATCACTACCCTGAATTATACTTTTTCTTTTTAGGGATTTTGTTTTCATCATTAAGTGCAATTTTTATGGTATTATTTAACATAAAAGCAAGCTTACATATGATTGGAATTAGTGGAATCACCATGTTTACTGTAGCAATAAGTATTCATTTTGGACTTAATTTAACCATTCTAATAGCCATGTTAATGATTTTTAATGGATTGGTAGCCACATCTAGATTACACTGCAAAGCACATAGTAACTTAGAATTAATCCTAGGATTTTTAATTGGGATAATCCCACAACTTACCTTAGCAAATTTCTGGTTATAAAATATAGAACATCAATCCTATTTTTGCAGTATTCAATCCAACAGATTCTCCCTCAATTACAGCATCATTATTGAATAAGGTATTTAAACTATAATAGAAATGAAAATTAAAAGTATTCCATCCAAATGTGAAGGTCGCTCCCACCCTCCATCTATTTAATTCATCTAATTTTGTTTGTCTCACACGGTTTCCAGGTTGCTTAAAATTAGAGTTAAAAGAATATAGATACCCCATTCTAACACCTGTATAAACTCTATAAAATTTATGAGTTTTAGAAGTAGATGTACGCCATCTAAACTCAAAAGGAGCTTCAACCAAATGCGTGGTAAATCTATTTGTACTGTAATCAACACCTTCTAAACTTCTAAATATACTCTGTTCTGTATTTTCTTGCTCCCCTATAAACAAATTCTGATTATAAACATTTAATGAATAGCCTATTCCCAAACCTATAGCAACATTACGCCTTTTATTAATTGGCATATCTCGTATAAACCCTAAATGTAATCCTCCAGAAAAACCAGATTGACTCACACCTGCTGGTTTATTAAGTAGTAGGTTAAATGTTACGCCTACGTAAAATTGATCTTCTCGATATAAAGAATCTATCTCTATTTCTTGAGTAGAATCCTGCTCGGTTTCCTGTCCTGAAGAAAGAAACACAAACAAATAACATACAATGAATACAAACAATTTTTTCATATAGATCACTAAAATAAATCTATTTCTTTAGAAATAAGAGAAAGTTTATAAAAACAAAACGAAATCATACAAAATCCTGCCTTTCGGCAGGATTTTGATTACTAGTTAAACAAGTTTGCTAAAAATTATCATTCATTTCTCCGATTTTGGTGGCATAATTAATTTTAAGAGCATGAACTTTTCTCAATTCATTCTTAATATCACCGACCAGTCCCATTTTAGTATGCTCATCAATCTTTAAAGAAGTTATCAGGAAAGGAAGCATTGCATCTGTTTTAGAAGCCCTTTCTGCCAAAATAAATGCTTTTATATCCTCTATATCTGCAAACTTATCATTAAGCTGAATTCTGGCTTCAGAACCTATATTCCTGTATCTAGAACTAGGTTTTCCTGCATATACATTCATAATTAAATTCTTATTATCTAATTTTTCTATTTGATCTGCGACAGGTAATTTGTTCTCTATCATTAGCGTATTGTTACGCATTACAGTAGCCACCATAAAGAAAAATAACAGCATAAATACAATATCGGGAAGTGATGCAGTTGAAATTTCTGGTAACTGCTCGTTTTTCTTATTTTTAAATTTAGACATAATTATATAAATTAAATTAATATTGATTTCTAGGTTCTGCTTCAGTAATCTTTTCTGGGTACAGGGATTGAATTGTCTTAATTCGCTCTCTTAACACTTCTTTATCATTAGGATTACGAGCATCTTTGAAACTTTTCCTTATTTCCGTAAAGGAAAAACCATATAATCTTTTTGCTTCTCGATTACGTAACTCAGTATATGCAGCTACTAATTCATTTTGCACAGCTACATATGTAGCATAATTTGTCTCACGATTATTAATAAGAGATATAATCGCCTTAGTTGGGTGATCAGAGGATGTAACATCACCTTCTCCTTTACAATAGTTACAGGCTAATTCGCCAAACCCTCCTCCATTATCCAGAAATGCAATGGCTGCGTCTTTAAGAGCCGAAATCTTCATTGAAGTCCCTTCAACCGATAATTCATTAAGCTGATTTAATTCTACCTTAAAGAGGTTTTTTTCCATGATAATTGCTTCTGTAGGATAATCATCTGCTGGAGGTGATAATTTTCTGGTGATCCCATAATCTGTTTCCATCTTAGTAGAAACCAGAAAAAAGATGAGTAATAAAAATGCGATATCAGCCATAGATCCCGCATTAACACTTGGTCTTAATCTTCTTGTCATAATAAACATATTTAGTTAATAATTACTTACAGAATCAAGAAACCATGATCATAAGTGACAAGAAATATGCAGAAGAAAATATGTTGAAATTATATTTAAAACCTTCATACCCAACAATATTACCTCTTAACAGAAACAAGAAGTAAACTAAGTATATTCTAGAGGGGTTCGAAAAATTTATTTCATATTATAACCATTTTATCAATATATTCAATATCACTTTGGAAGGTTAGATATTGATGCTATAAAATGATAGATCACAGCTAATATAAAATTAGCAACAATTGTTATGCCATTTTTCAAAAATGACGGAAGGAATAGTACTAAAAAAATCCTGCCTAAAGGCAGGATTTTTAATATCATTTAGACATTTATGCTATAGATAATTGTATCGTATTACTTAAAATTATCCGAAGCTTTACCTGATTTGGTTGTATAATTAATCTTTAATGCCTGAACTTCTCTTAATTCTTTTTTGATGTCTCCTACAAGTCCCATATTGGTCTTTCCATCTATTTTAAGAGCTGTAATTAAAAAAGGAACTTCTTCCTCTCTTTTTGCTGCTCTCTCAGCCAATACAAATGCTTTTACTTCACTTACATCAGCAAATTTATCATTAAGCTGTATTCTTGCTTGACTACCTGCACTTGCACGATATCTAGAACTAGGTTTTCCTGCATAGATATACATCACTAGATTTTTTTTGTCTAGTTTTTCTATTTGATCGGCGACAGGTAATTTGTTTTCTATCATTAGCGTATTTTTACGCATCACCGTTGCCACCATAAAGAAAAACAATAACATAAATACAATATCCGGTAATGACGCTGTAGAAACTGGAGGTAATTCACCACTCTTTTTCTTTTTAAACTTAGACATAAGAATTCTGTTTTATGTTATTTCTATTTTTTAGGCTCAGCTTCTGAAAGTTTTTCAGGAAACAAAAATTGTATCTTTTTGATATCTTCTTTAAGTTTAGTCTTACTTCCAGAATAATTCACATCTTTAAAGTCGGCTTCCATTTGTACAAATGTTTTACCAAAAAGACGTTGTGCTTCTCTATTACGTAATGTAGTATACGCTGCTACCAATTCATTTTGAACTGCTATATACGCACTATAATTTGTTTCTCTATTGTTATTTAAAGATATAACCGCTTTAGTAGGATTATCTGAAGAAGAAGGATCTCTATCACCTTGACAGTAACTACAAGCTTCTTCTCCTCTTCCACCTCCGTTATCTAAGAACTTAATAGCAGCTTCCCGAAGATCTTTCAATTCCATAGGAGATTCTTCTACCAATAAATCATTATTCTTATTCAATTCTACAACAAAAATATTTTTTTGTTTAAGAACTGGCGGAACTATATCTTCCTCTTGAGGAGGAGGGAGTTTACGGCTAATACCTGTATCGGTTTCGATCGTGGTAGTAACCAAGAAAAATATAAGAAGTAAGAATGCAATATCTGCCATAGACCCTGCATTAACTTCTGGTGCTGCTCTTCTTGCCATAATTGTTTACTTAATTAGTTTCTTAATACCAGAAAGGAACATTAACCCAACTGCAATAGCAGCCAAAAAGTAAAATGTATACAATCCTGTTCCTACCCATTTAGAGCCATTTTCAGAAAGGACTCCTCCATCGTTCAATGGCGCTTCTACTCCTTCTGCTACAACATAGCCAACACCTACAACAATAAGGAAAGCTACTATACCAATTGCAGTATTTTTAAGACCTCCTGAGTTCTTAGCCATGGCAGAGAAAACGGCTATCAAAGTAACGACTATGACACCTACAAAAACAAGAAGAGTAAGAGCGTATAATGGATCTACTAAAGATGTTGCTTCTTTTAAAACATCCATTGATCCACCATCTCTAACAAAATCTTTGGTTTCTGTAATACCATATTTCTCCATAAGACCATCGAAATTATTGCTCATCAAGAACAACAAGACAGCTCCTATAGCACCAATAGCCATTACGATATATGATAATATTTTTGAAATTTTCATGTTACTAATTTTTTATATGGATCACATGAGTAATCCGTAATTAAATAAAAGTGTAAATTAAAAATCTTTTAAATCAGATCTTTATTAGAAACATCAATTATTTCTTTTTCTTGTAATCTACCAAAATATCGATTAATGTAATCGAAGCATCTTCCATATCATTTACTATTCTATCAATTTTTGCAACGATATAATTATAAAATATTTGAAGAATAATTGCAACAATAAGACCAAATACTGTAGTAAGAAGTGCCACTTTAATACCACCTGCTACAAGAGAAGGTTGCATATCATCTGCAGCCGCAATCTTATCAAATGCCGTAATCATACCTATTACCGTACCCATAAATCCAAGCATTGGAGCAAGAGCGATAAATAATGATATCCAAGAAACATTTTTCTCTAATTGTCCCATTTGAACACCACCATATGCCACAACTGATTTTTCTGCTGCGTCTATACTTTCGTCTGCTCTGTCTAGACCTTGATAATATATTGATGCAACAGGTCCTTTTGTATTTCTACATACTTCTTTTGCTGCTTCAACACCACCACTATTTAGTGCATCTTCTACATTTTGTTGTAATTTCTTAGTGTTTGTTGTAGAAAGACTTAAAAAGATAATTCTTTCAATTGCTATCGCAAGACCTAAAATCAAACATAGAAGCACGATACCCATAAATCCTGGACCACCTTCTATAAAACGTTTTTTCAGTTTTTGATGAAAAGATAGCTCATCTGTAGTCGTCTCGGATACTGCTTCTTCTTGAGTTGTTGTCGTATTAGTTATAGGAGCAATTAATAATTGCACGTTTGCCGTTAATAACTGGGCAGGTGCAGTAGATGCTTGTAAATTTCCAAAGGTCATTACTGCTGCGATTGCCAGAATAGAAAATAATCTTTTCATTGCGCTGATTCTTAATTTTAATTAGTTAAAGGGTTAAAGATATAAAAATATTATAAAATTTATTAAAAAATTGATAATAATGCAGAGAGGAAGGGATTCGAACCCTCGATACGCTTTTGGCGTATACACACTTTCCAGGCGTGCGCCTTCGACCACTCGGCCACCTCTCTGTGTTTTCCCTTAGAAAAATAAGGATGAGCAAATAACAAAAAAAATGTTAACTAGTGAAATTTGAGGCGTTAATTTTCTAACATTTCACCTCGAAGGGAGGTTTCATAAATGGTTTTGAGGACTTTAAGTGGTAATTTTTCTCCTAGTAAATACATCAATTTTGCCACTCCAGCCTCTGTTGTAATGTCTTTTCCCGAAATAACACCTGCTTTTTTTAGTGCAATACTAGTATCATACTTACCCATTTCTACACTTCCTCCTATACATTGTGTAACATTTACCACAGGTATTCCCTTTTGTATCAGATCAGAAATTATAGTGGTAAACCATTTTTTTGTCGTTGTATTACCTGCACCATAAGTTTCTAAAATAATTCCTTTTATCGCTTCTAAAGAAAAAATACTTTTTAAAATACTCTCGTTAATTCCCGGAAACATCTTAACGATAACAACATTATTATCAAAATGTGTATGATATACCATCTTTTTTCGCCGGTTACTTTTTAGCAAAAAAGAGGTATTGATCTTAAGATGTACTCCAGACTCTACCAAAGATGGATAATTAAGAGACTGAAATGCTTCAAAATGTTCTGCATTAATCTTAGTAGTCCTATTGGCTCTAAGCAACTTATATTCAAAATATAGTCCTACTTCAGTAATTACAGGCTTTCCTTTTTCTTGTAATGCCGAAATCTGAACAGCTGTGATCAAATTTTCTTTTGCGTCTGTTCGTAAATCTCCTATTGGTAGTTGAGAACCTGTAAAAATAATAGGCTTAGCAAGGTTTTCAAACATAAAACTAATTGCTGATGCTGTATAAGACATGGTATCACTTCCGTGCAAAACAACAAACCCGTCATACTTTTTATAATTGACATTGATAATATCTCCTAGTTCTTTCCATCGATCAACATTCATATCAGAAGAATCAATAGGCTTCTCAAAACTAATAGTGTTGATATTACAATCTAATTGTTTGAGTTCTGGGATGTTTAATAACAACTCATCAAAATCAAAAGCTACCAGAGCACCAGTCTTGAAATCTTTGACCATTCCAATTGTTCCTCCGGTATAAATAAGTAATATGTTTGGCGAAGTATTCATAAAGCAAATGAACGAAAATTAAATCGTTTTTTATTGGTCTATATTCCAAATATATCTCTAGAATTTTTGGTAGTAATTGCTGCTATTTCTTCTATCGGTTTTTGATATATCTCTGCCATTTTTTCTAGGACATTAAGTAAGTAAGAACTTTCATTACGTTTACCTCGATACGGAGTCGGCGCCAAATATGGAGCATCTGTCTCCAGAACAATATGATCTAAAGAGATCTGGTTTAAAAACGTATCTATTTTACCATTCTTAAAAGTAACCACTCCTCCTATTCCTAATTTCATATTATAACCTATAGCTCGATTAGCATCGTCTATGGTTCCTGTAAAGCAATGAAAAATCCCAAATAAGTCATCACTTTTTTCTGATTCTAATACTTCAAAAACTTCTTCAAAAGCTTCACGACAATGTATTACTATAGGTAGTTTGTATTTTTTTGCCAATTGGATTTGGTATCTAAATGCTTCTTGCTGTGCTGCCAAAGAAGTTTTATCCCAATACAGATCTATACCTATCTCACCTACTGCATAAAAATTCTTATCCGCCTCCTCATTGAAACGGTTTTTGATTTCATTCTCTACAAATACAAGTTCTTCCTTATAATTTTCTTTTACATGCGTAGGATGCAATCCCATCATCAAAAAAACATGTTTAGGATACTTAGCTTCTGCTGCATACATAGCTTTGACATATGTAGAATCAATTGCAGGAACAAAAAATCGTGTTACACCATTTTTTATAGCACGTTGCATCATCTCATCTTGATCTTCATCAAAGGCTTCACTATAAATATGGGTATGGGTATCGGTTAGTATCATGCCGCAAAAGTATTAAATTAGAGTTAATACCAATCAGCAATGTATTGCTTTTGTTTTTGAATTCATTTAATATCACTATACAGGAAACAAATTAATAAATTACAATAGGCTACAGTTTTTTCAATAATTCCTGAGCCAGATTATAATCTTCCGCATCTTTGGGTATTTTCTTTAACAGTGCGATGCATTGATCATGTTTTTTCTGTTTTAGCTGATTTAGTGCTTCAAACCATAATGCTTTGTATTTATATCCAGAGTTACCTCGATACAATTTTTCTAAAACCTGAGTAGTTTCTACATATTTATCTTGTTCTAATAATGATAGTCCATAATAGAATTGATATTCTGTATTATTTTCATCTTTTGACAGTAATACGGATAGGTGTTTTTCGGCTTCAACATAATCTTTTGAATTAAAGGCATGTTCAGCACTCTTACTATTCTTTTCTACATTTCCTCTTTCTGTAATTGATAATTCAGGAATATTTGCAAAATCGCTATATACAGGATTACTTTGACCAAAAAAGTATACTCCAAAAATTACAGCCACACTTGCAGCCGCTGCATATACCCAAGCAGGCATTCTTATGACTTTGGTTTCTTTTGTAGTTGCTTTCCTGTTAAAGTGTGAATCTCCAATCGTTTTCAAATTATTTTCTAATGCTCCCTCCTCTTTTTCTGAAGTAAAACGTATATCAAGATGTGAATTTAACTCTTGATACAGTTTAAACTCCTCTGCAATAGATTCATCCTCTCTAATCAATTTTGTTAGTGTTTCTTCTTCGGTAGCAGAAAGCTCTTTACTACAGAACCGATCAAACAACTCATATTTTTCTTCTGGGGTCATAACAAATTTTTTATTTTATTAAACTTAGAAGTGTTTTGAACAAGTTTTGTTAATTGACCAATACATAACGATTTTTTCTTGCGAACATATCCATAGGATTGCCCTAATTTCGAAGCCACTTCTTCCATAGATTTTATAGTAAAAGTTGCTTTCAGTAATTCTTTACAAGCTTTACCTAATTGGTCAAACATCTCTTTAAAAAGTTCGTGCTTTGCATTAAATATTTCAGTTTCTTCTGCAAAACGAACACTCTCATCATTTATAGATACAACCTCTTCATTAATTGTTACCTGATTATTAGAATGCTTTTTTAATTCATTCAACCATTTACGCTTACACAACAAGAAGAAATAAGCATCAAAAGGACAAGTAAGTTGTAATCCTTTCTCTTTTGCTTGTTTATAAATAGTGAGTAAGGTTTCCTGGATGATATCCTGAGCTCTGGCCTCATCTCCGCTATTGTTTTTTATATACCCAACCACTTTGGGAGCAAATTTATTATAAATCTCGGTTAAGACTATTGTATCATTCTTCAAAAGAGCTTCAATATATTTTTGATCAGAATGAAATTTGGTATTTCCCATAAATAGTGAATATAAGCAACTAATTTAAAAAAAGTTATCAAAATAAGGGTAACAAAAAATCAAAGCTATTGATCTGATGATGTAAACAACAAAATTTCGAAAATTATGAGAACATCAAATAGAACAACTGTAGTACCGAAGAATAGTAGGAACGTAAAAAAAGCGATGATGAATTTTTTACTTTTAGGTGCAGCTATTCTTTTATTAGGAAGCTGTAAAAACGATGATAATGATATTATTATTGAAAAATTCATAGACGGAATAGAGCTACAAGAAGCAATTAAAGATAACCGCGAAGAGGCTATCCAAACTTTTGTCATGAATGCTGATACCGGAGGATACATGTATGGAGAAGAAGGCACACAACTACATTTTCCTGCAAATAGTTTTTTAGATCAAAATGGCGATCCCGTTAGTGGGAGTGTTACTATCGAATTAGTAGAAATCTATGATAAAGCCAAAATGCTATTAACCAAAATGCCTACCAATGGTAAGCGTCCAAATGGGGATATCGAGACTTTAAAATCTGCTGGAGAATTTTTTGTAAATGCAAATCAGAATGGAAACCAACTACAACTTGCAAGTGCATTTGAGATTTTTTCGCCAAATGAAAATTTTGATCCTGAAATGAGGCTCTTTAAAGCTGCAGAAAATGGTTGTGATAACGATGTAATCAATTGCGATGTCGTTTGGGAAGAAAATGAAGAAGGGAATATTGATCTTGGTCAAGGAGAAGGACCTAGCGGAACAGGAGTAATGGGGTATTCTGGTTTCATCAATAATTTTGGATGGACTAACATTGATCGTTGGTATAATGACCCAAGGCCAAAAACCGTTATTTATGTAGATGTTCCTGAAGGGTATGACAATACAAATTGTAATGTATATGTATCTTATGATGGCGAACCAACCGCATTAGCATTATTGGATATTTATAATGAAGAAACCGAATTATTCTCTGAGCATTATGGGCAAATCCCTATCGGATTAGAAGTACATTTCATATTTGTATCTGTTCAGGATGGTGCGTATACATATGCAATCCAGGGAGCTACTATTACTGAAGACCATGTAGAAATGATAGGGTCCACTACCACAGGTACTGAAGCCGAGTTAATAACATTAATAAACGGGTTACCATAATACAAAATCATACTGGAATATGTAAATTAGTTAGCGGGGGTTACGGCAAATTCCAGTATATATTCCGGGAGGTTACCTCCCGGAATATTTTTATCTATATTTCTAATTTAACTTTTTACTTATCTTTAGTAACTACTAACAACAAATCATGAGAGGCTACATCATCTTATACTGTACAGTATTATTTCCATTTTTAAGCTTTGGACAAATACTTATCAATGACACCATTCCAAGAATAGCACCTATATCCTATGAAATTATTGGAAATCAAGTAGCCTATAAAGCCGAGATGCCTCCTCTAAATCAAATTGCCGGTGCTCCCAAAGCTTTTTACACCTACTATTGGGAATTTGGTGATGGTAATTACAGTTTTAAACAAAAACCGACACATCGGTATACATCTTCAGGGACATACGAAGCCAAACTTTGGGCAACTAATAATTATGATAATGGAAAACCTCCTGCAAGTAGACCTAAATCAATAATTATAGGTGATGCATCTGACGAGGCTTCTGTAGATTCTAATTCTCCTTTTATTGAAAATGATGATTTAATTCTGAAACGAAATCGTGAACCTATACCAGATCAGGAAATGGTATTTATAACAGGTTATAAAAATACAAATAACTATGTTTCTAGTGGTAAATTGTACTTATTTTATAATGATAATCAATTCAAAAATGACAATTTTATTCTAGAAGACACTCGATTGCATCATGGGGAAAAGATTATCCCGTTACCCATTATTTCTGAAACACTCTCTCAAAATGATGATCATACTTTATTAGCTTCTTCTGCACATACCACTCTACAAAATAGAACATTATTTGTTCAGGACACTACTAAAAGAAAAAACCTTCCACTCACATTAGAAGAATCCAAATCATTATATCGTAATTATCAAGTTATAGCATTTAATGATATGCAACCTGGTGAAGAGCGAAACATTTTTAGGACCTTGAAAACAACTCCTGAAATGATCAAAGATACCAGTGCCATTGTTACGTTACGAAGCATCTATGTTCCTGATGAAAATTTTGACAACCATACCGTGAAGGACACAGAAATGGAAATTGTTACTTCTCATGACCCTAATAAAATGTCTTCTAATGGCTGGTTAATGAATTATCGACTAGTACGATTTAAACGCCTCAAATTTAAAGTCCGTTTTCAAAATAATGGAGAAGGTCCTGCCAATACGATAAAACTAGCAGTAGACACTCCAGAAATGTTTGATAAAACTACCTTGCAAATTGACGGCATGTATCCCGAATGCCCTATATGTCCTAAAGAAAGAGAGGTTAATTACAGTTGCCTTGATACTATTTTAAAAAAAGACAAGATCATTTTTCAGTTTAACCGTATTTATCTCCCGGGAAGTCAGCAAAAAAACGTAGAAGAAATAGATTCGACCAAAGGGTTTGTAAAATACTCTATGAGATTTGGCAAAAATTTTCACAAAAAAAAGACCAAAAGTCGTACTGCTATATATTTTGATAAAAACGAACCAATTATCACCAACTATGCAACTACCCGATTTATACCTGGTATTTCTATAGGTGCAAAAGCAGGATATATTGTGGTTCCTGAACTTGACAATCAAAAAGAGTACTTTGTTGGAGCAACTCTATCTCCATTTAAATCATACAGAGGGTATTATCAAGCCGAAATAATGGCATCTGCATCTTCATATGATGAACTACGAAACTTTGAAACTTCTTCTATAGATCCAAATGGCACTCAGAGTTTAATCCAATTCTCTGAAACGAATACATTTAATAACATTTCTATTTATGCAGTTCCCGGATCATTTCGCTATAATTTCAACAACTTTTTTGCTATGGGAGCAGGTATTCAATTAAAAATGGATATTACCAGTAAAAATGATCAAGAAACCATAGGAGAAGGTTTCTCTATTTTCAGAAATGGGCAAACTACAGAAATTATTCGAAACCCAGATCTTGATGTTTTAGAAACACAAGAAATCAAAGATGATTTTACAAATATACAGACTGGTGTTTTTGTTGGAATGAATTTTGGAACAGTAAGAATAGGACCAAGCCTGGGAATTAGATATGTTCATAATTTTGATAGCCCAAACTCTCAAATTCAATTTTATGGAATTTGGAAGTTTTAGAACATTGGTATGTATCGCTGCTCTGTGGTTAGGTAATACAACAGTGCAGGCACAACAAAGAACAAAAACCTCGGAATTTTTATATAATCAATTAGATTATTTTGCGCAAAAACCTTCAAATTCTGGAGCGCTACGGTTAAGTAAAATGATTGCTTCAAAAAAAAATCAGCTTCATACAAAAGCAGATCAGTTGGCCTGGGTGATTGTAAACTGTAATCTAGGCTATTATCACAATCAGTTTAACCATAAACCAACGGCTATTTTATATTATGAGACTGCCTGGAAAACATATTATGAAAAAGAATTAACCGACTATGATATAATCGAAAACTGTCTGCAACCTCTTGGCAATATCTATATAGAAATTGGAGATTTACCCAAAGCTGAAACCACCATAAAAAATTATCTATATCTGGCTGAACAATCTGAGAATACTTCAAAAATTATTTCAGGAATTACCAATCTGTCAATAGCATATCACAATCAAGGAAATTACCCAAAAGCACTTAAAATACTTAAACAAGGCTTGGACATTGATCCTGACAACACCAATTTATTAACAAACACAGCTACCAACTATCTGGATTCTGGTAATTATGACAAAGCAAAAAAAATTGCAAATAAAGTAATCGCTATAGATGCTAATCAAATAAACGCTTATCAGATTCTTGCCGCTACTGCTTTAGAAAGAAAAGAATTCCAAAATGCTCAGGATTACATTTTACAAGCCAGATCTCAATTACTCAAAAACAAAAACACATCGGCCAGAACTACGATCAAATGGCAATTGGCGTATATTGATATTTTATTATCCAAATCAGAGTTTGGAGAGGTTCAAAAAAACCTGAAAGAAATATACACCTCTCTCCTACCAGGATATTCAGCAAATACTGATTTACCATCAAAAGAACACCTTATTGCAGATAGACTTCTGCTAAAAGCTTTAGACATTCATGTCTATATTTATCAAGAAACTAAAAATCCTCTTCTAGCGATAGCTGCTTTTGATTTAGCCTTTGATGTGAACTCAAAACTTAATATTTTATATCCCCTTCAAGATACCCGGATTATTCAACACGGTCAAAACAGGAACAGAACAGAGACCTATATCGATCTTCTTTTTACCATTTACAAAGACAAAAAAGACAAAAAATATGGTATACAAGCGTTTCAAGCAGCCGAACGTTCTAAAGCCCCTTTTGTAAATGAAGCTTTGATATCCAAAAAACTATTATCTCAATATAAAAATGATTCTTTGGTCTCAAATAAAAATCGTCTTAATTCAAAATTAGTCTCTTATGAGACCCTAATTTTAAAAGAAAAATTAAAAGGAGAAGGCGCCAATATCGCTCAAATTCAAAAATGGACTACAGCTCACGACACTACATCTATTGCCCTTAAAGGGATGCTCAAAAAACTTCATTACGCATACCCCAAACTACTTCGGTATCAAAACAACATTTCTATTCCTACTCTTCAGAAAAAATTAAAAAAAGATCACACTACTTTGATTGAATATTTTTATGGAAATCGAAACATATATCAATTTGTAATCACCCAAGATTCTTTTGAGATCAAAAAAATAGAAAATCCTGAGTATTTCAAAAGCATAATCAAAAAATATGTTCATTATTTCGACAATGCTTCGATCATTACCCGTGACATTACCAAATTCACAAAAAAAGCTGCCGAACTTTTTAATGTATTAAAAATCCCCAGGCAATCCAAAAGGTTATTAATTATACCCGATGGTCTTCTCTATTTTATTCCTTTTGAAACCTTACTTCTAGAAGAAACTAGTTCTATGAATTTTAAGGAAATGTCTTTTTTATTAAGATCTACTGAAGTAAGTTATGAAATTTCGGCTAGTAAATATTTGAGATCTAATCCTAAAAACATTCAGAAAAAAACTGTCTTGGGGGTATTTCCTGTTTTTGAAAACACAGAGACAGAACTTTCATTTTCAAAAAACGAAAGCAAATCTATACAGCGTTATTTTAATGGTGATTTTATAGAAAAAGAACAAGCTACCTATCAACGGTTTACAGAATTAGCAAAAAAACATGATATCATTCATTTGTCTACGCATGCAGAATCCGGAAACTTTTCCAGACCTGCCTCTATACAATTTAGGGATCAGAACATTCTGGTTAATCAACTATACGGGACACAACTTAATGCCGATCTGGTAGTCTTAAGCGCTTGCGAAACTGGTGTTGGTAGACTAGCAAAAGGCGAAGGTCCTATAAGCATAGGTAGAGGGTTTCATTATGCTGGAGTAGAAAATATACTTTTTTCACTATGGAAAGTAAATGACAAAACCACTGCTACAGTAATGAAAAACTTTTACAAAAATCTTAATCATTCAATTCCCAAAGCAAGAGCAATACATCGCGCCAAACTAGATTATCTGGATGCTGAAAACATCTCTAATGCTCAAAAATCACCTTATTATTGGGCCGCATTTGTATATTATGGTGAGGTTGAACATTCTTATTCTCTAAACTACCTTTGGTATAGAATAGGTATTGTTTTATTTATTTTAATTATACTACTTTTACCCAAGTTTCTTCAAAATAAAAAATGAGTACACTTCGAAAATTTTTAAACCAAAAAGAATATTATAGAATTAAATTAGTTTTTACAAAGACAAATCATTTTGAAGTTAGAGCAGTATTAAATGGTGTAGAAGGTAATTTTATTGTTGATACCGGCGCTTCTAACTCTTGTGTAGGCTTTGAAGCAGTGGATAAATTTTCTCTTTTTGCTCAAGACAGCGATGTCAAAGCTGCCGGAGCTGGAGCTACCGATATGCTTACGCAACTTTCACAAAAAAACACTATGCAAATTGGAAAATGGTCTAGAAAAAGAATATCCCTTGTTTTATTTGATCTTAATCATGTAAATGCAGCACTAATAGCACATCATGCTGAGCCTGTAGACGGTATTATCGGAGCTGATATTCTTAAAAGAGGAAAAGCAGTTATTGATTACGATAAAAAATGTATGTATTTGAAATAAGTATAATTATCTAACATTGGTAACCGTTACACAACTCGTATTTTTGAATAAATCAATGTTTTTTTAATGATTACAAAACAAAAAACACTGTAAATCAATTGAATACGATTTTATGATTACAAAAATTATAGTTCTTTTAGTATTTTTGTGAGTTGTGCAACAACCACATTGAGTATAACGTACAGGTTAAAAAACAGTTTAAAATTAGGATTTGTTACTATTTTTTAACTAAATTTAAGATATAATTGATTTTCTAATCAATGGTACGGATTCTACCATCATACAAATGTTTCCTTCAGTAATTATTGCATCCAATATCTTGGTATACAAAACTTATACTCGGGTATTCTAATTTGCAAATATTCACATTAATTACCCCCTCAATAAACTTTATAATAAAGAAGTTTATCTAAAAGCATTACGAATTACCCCACATATTGCAAATTTTAAGCAATCATTCCCAGGCTATTTTAAGCTAACATATCTGTCAAAATCAAGTAATTATATGTATTGACTAGTTTCTAACTTCTGTTTTCTATAAAAAAGAAATGAAGTTAAAAAGGCTGCTATTGTCATTTACAAGTAAACCAATATCAAACCGGTTTAATTTATGAGCATGAAAATTATACTTATAGGGAGTTTTCCAACTAGCATATCGCTATATCAATATTTACATCAAAACAACCACTTGCAAGCTGTCTGCATGCAAGAAAAAACAATTCAACAATCAAATCAAGACTCTCTAAGTTTGATTAAACAACAAGAGATAGAGACTTTTGTTATTAATAATAAAAACATTTCAAGCCAATTTAAAGATTGGTTACTCGATAAATCTCCTGATTTAGTCTTAGTCTGTAGTTTTTCATTAAAAATCCCAAAAGAGGTATTACATATTCCCAAACATGGTTTTTTAAATATTCATTTTGGAAAGCTACCCGAAAATCGAGGGCCAGACCCTCTATTCTGGTCAATAAAAAATGGAGAAAAAAATACCGCTATTACTATATATCAAATGGATGAAGAATGGGACACAGGAAAAATCCTTATAGAACAAGTGGTTCCTATTATACCAGGTGAAACATCGGGAATGGTAAATTCTAAAATGAGTTTTATGCTCGAGCAATTAGCAGAAAAAGCTTTGCACCTAATCCAAAATCCTGAAAACTACAAAACTCAATCTATCGAAAGCCAATGCATCTATAATAAACACCCCAATCCCGAAGAGTTAACTATCAATTGGGAGGAGCAAACAGCAGATGAAATTGAAAACCTAGTAAATGCTTGTAATCCTAAATATGGCGGTGCAACAACATATTATCAAGGCTCTCCTGTACAAATAATAGAAGTTTCTCCTTCAGATTGCCCAGACACTCTAACCGACAAGACTCCAGGTGAAATTGTGCATATCCATCCACAAGAAGGGTTATTTGTATACTGTAAGGATAAAAAATTACTAAGAGTAAACATTATTCATTCGGATGCAGGTGTATTAACAGGTCAAAAATATTTTCATTTAGGAGTAAAACAAAACCAACATTTTACAACCAGTATAAAAGCAGAACCCCTTATTGCAACATAAAGAAAAACATTAAAACAACTATTAATCTTAAAACCAAAATTTATTATGGAACCATTTTTAGGACAAATCCAACCTTTTGGATTCAATTTCGCACCCAGAGGCTGGAATAAATGTGATGGGCAACTATTAGCTATCTCACAATACTCTGCACTTTTTTCATTGTTAGGAACTACGTTTGGTGGTGATGGTAGAACATCCTTTGGATTACCTGATTTAAGAGGTAGAAGTATTGTTCATATTGGTCATGGGCCTGGATTATCAACCATTTCATGGGGAGAACGAGGAGGAATAGAACAAATCTATTTAAACCAGTTAAATATGCCTAATCACTCTCACTCATTAACCAATGGCGTTGCTAATGTTAGTGTTTACACAACAGACAATACCGATGCTACAAATGAAACTGATGCAGGTGCTAATGCGCTTGGAACAGCCGGTAATATGCCAGAAGTATTTCGAGAAAACCCAACAGCTGGAGATAAACTCGGAGGAGTATCTATTTCTGGCACTACCAATCCAACAGGTGGAAGTCAACCATTCGAAAACAGAAACCCATTTCTTGGTATTAATGTTTGTATTGCTATGCAAGGGATATTCCCTTCAAGAAACTAAAATAATTAGAGGGGTTCACCTCCCTCTAATTTTCTAATAAATTTTTATAATGATTGGTTCAAAACATAAAATTGGTGTATTAATCCCTCAATCTAATGCATATCCAACAATGGGAAAATCTTTCTTGAATGGAATGAGATTGGCTATAGAAGGAATTGAGACTGAGTTAGTCATAGAGAGTATCGGATTTGGGTCGGATCAAAAACAACTTATCAATAGTTTTCAAAAATTATGTTATCAAGAAAACGTTAAAATAACAACTGGTATTATAGGTCATACTGGATTTAAAGAACTTTCAGATTTTACATTTAACAATCAAGAAACACTACTTGCCGCCAATTTTGGTTCTAAACGCCCCATAAAATTACCTAATGGAGTTTTTCAAAATTCTTTAGGGCTCTATGATTCGCTTCATAAGTTAGTGCATTATCTTTTGGAGCATAAAAAATATAAGGTAGCAACTTCTACTTGCTACTATGAGGCTGGGTATGGCTTTATCGAAGCACTAGATGATATTATTACTCAAGAAGAACATGCTTCTTTTGCAGGACATTTTATCACTCCTTTACATCCTCGAGAAAATGAAAGTGAATTAATGGATCTCTATTTTAACGAAACAAAACCCGATGCAATAGTAGCTTTTCATAACGGAATATTTGCCAAAGAACACGCTTCTTACTTAAGTCAAAACAAATTACATAAGAAACATCCATTATATACACTGCCTTTTTCAGCAGAAGATGCTCTGATAAATGAGTTTCCAGATGTATTTAACCAAATAAAAACAATATCGAGCTGGTATCCCGAACTGGATAACGATACTAATATTTCGTTTGCAGAAATGCATCAAAAACAATTTAGAAAAAAGCCTGATGTTTTTGCATTGCTAGGTTATGAAAATGGACTTGTTATCAAATCAGCTTTGATTCAAGATCAGAACAACCTTAGTACAGCAATTCAAAACATATCTATTGGAGGCCCAAGAGGAATAATCAATTTTAACAATGATTTTAACACTACTAATTTTAACCATCATATTTGGGAGAACACCTTTACAGAAGGTTCTTTCTGGAAAAGGCAAATTTTTAAAAACTTAAATAAAAATCCTCTTAATTCTTTAACAGGAAAAGAAAATAATCAAGGGTGGTTTAACACCTACCTCTGTCACTAATGCAAACTACAAACCTTAACTTATGAAAAAAACTACGATTTTAAGTATTTTATTACTTTTTTCAAGTGTCATTTCTTTTGCACAATTAAATCCCGGAGATATCGCAATTATAGGCTACAATACCGATAGCGGTACTGGAACTAGTGATGATTTTACGTTTATAGCCTTAACCGATATTTCTGGAAGCGAAGTTATTTTCTTCACAGAAGAAGGATGGAATACTGTAGCAGCAGGGAGCTGGGCAGGAACCAGCGAAGGGCACATTCAATATACTGCTCCCTCTGGTGGATTACCTTGTGGAACAGTCGTTCATATTAACGAAACTTCGGCAAATTCATTTACGATTGGTTCTAGCGTACCAGGAGCTAGTATTTCTTTGGCTAGTGGGTCTAATTGGTCTCTTACAGGGGGTGATCAGGTATTGGTGTATCAGGCAGCAAGTGCTGAGCCTTCGACAACACCCACTTTTATAACAGGGGTTAATGGAGATGATGGTAACGGAACACCATTCGCTCTTGATGCTATAACACTCTGGAATGACCCAACTGTTGCAGCTCTTGGAACTGCAAGATCTGCACTACCCGCAGGGTTAACAAACGGCGTAGATTGTGTATCCTTATTCCCTTCTATAGGAACTGAGCAAGATAATGCTAAATATACAGGCACCTTAACAGGTACTTCAACAGCGTTAAGAACCGCTATTAATGATCAATCCAATTGGTCTAAAGACAACGACACCCGATTCGATATATCTACAAGTGCATATTCTCCTTCTGTGACATGTGTGGTAGCTTGTACCGATCCAGATGTTCCAACCGTAACGTACACTCCATCAACAATATGTAATGGCAACAATGCTACCTTAACCATCACTGGTTCTTTAAATGATGCAACACAATGGGTAGTATATACCGGTTCTTGTGGAGGAACACAAGTAGCTACAACTGCTTCATCTACTATTGCAGTAACCCCTTCTTCACCTTCTACTACTTATTATGTACGAGGCGAAGGTGGCTGTGTAACACCCGGTTCTTGTGGAAGCGTCACAGTGAATGTCACTAATCTGGAAAATGCTTCATTTAACTACTCTGCCGCCTCATTTTGTGTTAATGATACTGATCCAACTCCAACGATTACAGGAGTAACAGGTGGAACATTCTCTTCGACCCCAGCAGGATTAAGCATTAGTGCAAGTACTGGAGGAATTGATGTATCTGCTTCAACTCCTAATACATATACCGTTACTTATACAACCGCCGGAACTTGCCCGAATAGTTCTAATGTAAATGTGACTATTAACACAATAGATGATGCTTCATTTAACTACTCTGCTGCTTCATTTTGTGTTAATGATACTGATCCAACTCCAACGATTACAGGAGTAACAGGTGGAACATTCTCTTCGACTCCAGCAGGATTAAGCATTAGTGCAAGTACTGGAGCAATTGATGTATCGACCTCAACTCCTAACACATATACCGTTACTTATACAACTGTAGGAGCTTGCTCAAATAGTTCTAATGTAAATGTGACTATTAATACAATAGATGATGCTTCATTTAATTACTCTGCTGCTTCATTTTGTGCTAATGATACTGATCCAACTCCAACGATTACAGGACTAACGGGTGGAACATTCTCTTCGACCCCAGCAGGATTAAGTATTAGTGCAAGTACTGGAGGAATTGATGTATCTGCTTCAACTCCTAATACATATACCGTTACTTATACAACCGCCGGAACTTGCCCGAATAGTTCTAATGTAACTGTAACCATTAATGCAATAGATGATGCTTCATTTAATTACTCTGCTGCTTCATTTTGTACTAATGATACCGATCCAACTCCAACCATTACAGGACTAGCAGGTGGAACATTCTCTTCAACCCCCGCAGGATTAAGCATTAGTGCAAGTACTGGAGCAATTGATGTATCTGCTTCAACTCCTAATACATATACCGTTACTTATACAACTGCTGGAACTTGCCCGAATAGTTCTAATGTAACTGTAACCATTAATGCAATAGATGATGCTTCATTTAACTACTCTGCAGCTGCTTTTTGTACTAATGATACCGATCCAACTCCAACTATTACAGGACTAGCAGGTGGAACATTCTCTTCGACCCCTGCAGGATTAAGTATTAGTGCAAGTACTGGAGTAATTGATGTATCTGCTTCAACTCCTAATACATATACCGTTACTTATACAACCGCAGGAACTTGCCCGAATAGTTCTAATGTAACTGTAACCATTAATGCAATAGATGATGCTTCATTTAACTACTCTGCAGCTGCTTTTTGTACTAATGATACCGATCCAACTCCAACGATTACAGGACTAGCAGGTGGAACATTCTCTTCGACCCCAGCAGGATTAAGTATTAGTGCAAGTACTGGAGTAATTGATGTATCTGCTTCAACTCCTAATACATATACCGTTACTTATACAACGGCAGGAACTTGCCCGAATAGTTCTAATGTAACTGTAACCATTAACGCACTAGATGATGCTTCATTTAATTACTCCGCTGCTTCATTTTGTACTAATGATACTGATCCAACTCCAACCATTACAGGACTAGCAGGTGGAACATTCTCTTCAACCCCCGCAGGATTAAGCATTAGTGCAAGTACTGGAGCAATTGATGTATCTGCTTCAACTCCTAATACATATACCGTTACTTATACAACTGCTGGAACTTGCCCGAATAGTTCTAATGTAAATGTGACTATTAATACAATAGATGATGCTTCATTTAATTACTCTGCTGCTTCATTTTGTGTTAATGATACTGATCCAACTCCAACCATTACAGGACTAGCAGGTGGAACATTCTCTTCTACTCCCGTAGGATTAAGCATTAGTGTAAGTACTGGAGCAATTGATGTATCGGCGTCAACTCCTAATACGTATACCGTTACTTATACAACTGTAGGAGCTTGCTCGAATAGTTCTAATGTAAATGTGACCATTAACGCAGTAGATGATGCTTCATTTAATTACTCTGCTGCTTCATTTTGTGCTAATGATACTGATCCAACTCCAACGATTACAGGACTAACGGGTGGAACATTCTCTTCGACCCCAGCAGGATTAAGCATTAGTGCAAGTACTGGAGGAATTGATGTATCTGCTTCAACTCCTAATACATATACCGTTACTTATACAACTGCTGGAACTTGCCCTAATAGTTCTAATGTAACTGTAACTATTAACGCAATAGATGATGCTTCATTTAACTACTCTGCAGCTGCTTTTTGTACTAATGATACTGATCCAACTCCAACTATTACAGGACTAGCAGGTGGAACATTCTCTTCAACCCCTGCAGGGTTAAGCATTAGTGCAAGTACTGGAGCAATTGATGTATCGGCGTCAACTTCTAATACGTATACCGTTACTTATACAACGGTAGGAACTTGCCCGAACAGCTCTAATGTCATTATTACCATTAATGAATTAGACGATGCTTCATTTTTATATGATGCAGCAACCTATGCTCAATCTGGATCTGACCCTGCACCAACAATTACCGGATTAGCAGGTGGCACATTCTCTTCTACCCCTGATGGATTAAGTGTTAGCGAAAGTACTGGAGCAATTGATGTATCGGCGTCAACTCCTAATACATATACCGTTACCTATACAACTTCTGGAAGTTGCCCTAATAGCACTAATGTAAATATTACTATTAATGACACTACTGCTCCAACAGCTACTATTAGTATAAATGACAATGAATTAACAACAGGAGAAACTGCAACAGTTACTATTACTTTTTCTGAAGCAGTTACTGGTTTTGATAACGCAGATTTAACGATTCCTAACGGAACATTAGCAACTGTAAATTCTACAGATGGCAATATCACTTTCACAGCAATATTTACACCAACAGAAGATATTCAAAGTGATACCAATGTGATCTCCTTAGACAATACAGGATATACTGATATTGCAGGAAATGGAGGTACAGGTGTAGTAGAATCTAATAATTTTTCAATAAATACAAAACAAAAACCTTCAACTAGGCTAACCTTCAACAAAGGATTCTCTCCTAATGGAGATGGCATCAATGATACTTGGGTTATTAATGGAATTGAAAACTTCCCTAATCACTACATTCAAATATTTAACAGATCAGGAAATAAAGTATTTGAAGCTAGAAATTATCAAAATAACTGGGGTGGAATCTCAAATGGTCGCTTAGTACTTGGCAATGATAAATTGCCTACAGGAGCTTATTATTATATTATAGAAACCAATATTAAAGAAACACTTCCTTTAACCGGTTGGATTTATATAAACTATTAAATAATATATAGTTTCAAAAAAATGCAACGGTAGCTATTTCCAAAAACCAACAAAACCAAAGAAATGAAATATTTAAAATATATAATTTTTATCATCACTATATCATTTGTAAGTCATGCACAACAAGACCCCCATTTTAGCATGTATCGATATAATATGAATGTAATTACTCCTGCTTATGCAGGGATTAACGGTAGTCTTGAGGCGCTATTTGCTGTAAGAAGCCAATGGACAGGGGTTAAGGACGGCCCAGAAACTCTTAACTTTAATATAAATTCTCCTGTGGGTGATAAAATAGGCGTTGGATTGACCGCCATAAGCGACAAGGTTTTTGTGTTAGACGAAACACATCTTTACGCTGATTTTTCATATAAAATAAAAATTAATGAAGAATTAAATCTACACGCAGGAGTTAAAGCTGGAGGGTCTTTTTTAAAAATAAATCTTAATGAAGTTGGCATTGAAGACGATCCATTATTCACCCAAAATGTGAATACATTCAACCCCAATGTGGGAGTAGGGTTCTATCTTAAAGCAAAAAAATACTACATATCACTTTCTGCTCCTGGATTACTCTCTAATGACAGATACGAAAAAGAAGGTTTAAATCCTGTTTCGGCGAGTGATGATCTACAAATGTTTTTAGGTGGCGGATATGATTTTGATCTAAATACTGATTTTAAATTTCGCCCTTCTGTATTAGGTAAGGTAGTAAATGATGCCCCAATATCTCTGGATATTACCTCTTCTATATTATATAAAGAACGAATTGAACTTGGTGCAAATTATAGACTAGATGAAAGTATAACAGGGTTTTTTACTGCCAATTTCTTAGAAAACATCTTAAGTATCGGTTACGCATATGAGCATGTTACATCAGGTATAAATACATATACCAGTGGTACTCACGAAGTAATTTTAAAATTTAAACTAAAATAAAAAAAGAAACTCACAGATTACTATCTTTAAAATTGATCAGTAATCTGTGAGGTATTTCAATTCTATTATTTCTTAATTTTCACATTCCAGTCCTAATTGCTTCTACAGGATCTAATTTTGAAGCAGACAATGCAGGTAAAATCCCTGCAATCAGGCCTATTATTGTAGAAGAAAACATTCCCCAAAACATGTTAGAAGTTGAGAGGATAAACTTAAAGTCTCCTGTAAACTGTGAGGCAAATATCGAAATTAACCAAACTAACACAAGTCCTATTAATCCACCAAAAATGGCAAGAATAATCGCTTCGAAGAGAAACTGAAATAATATAAATCTTTTTTTAGCTCCTAATGCCTTTTGTATGCCTATTAGATTCGTACGTTCTTTAACACTTACAAACATGATATTGGCAATACCGAAACCACCAACCAGAAGTGAAAACATTCCAATAAAACCTCCAATAGTAGACATTGTACCTGTAATATTATCTATAAAATCAGTAAACCCTTGTAGTTGGTTAACAAAAAAATTATCCCCTTCATTAGGTTTCAACCCACGATATGCTCTTACTTTTTGTTTTAATGCTGCTACAAATTCTGGTATATCAATACCAGATTCTGGTTTAATGATTATGGCGGGAAAAGACGATTTATTATTATCTCCATAAACCCTTCTTACTAAATTAACAGGAAGAATAACTACCGTATCTTTACTATCTCCAAAGAGACCAGTTCCTTCTTTTTTAAGCACTCCTATTACAGTAAGTTTTCTTCCGTATAAACGGACTTTTTTTCCTATAGGATCGCTAGCTCCGAATAAGCTATTTGCAATTTCATCTCCTATAACGATTACAGGAGCACCAGATACAGATTCTTGTTCGTTATAAAATCTTCCTTTTACAACCTGCAATTCTTCAATATCATAATAATCATTGGTAACCGGCGCAATCTCTACATTACTTAGGCTATTGTCCTCATATTTAATCGTTTCAGGAGCTACATTTAAAATAAAACTGGCTGCTTTAAGATCCGGCATTGATCTATTGATGTATTGATATTCTTCAAAAGTTACATCTGGAAATTGTTCTCGTTTCCACTGTGGTATATCGGAAGGACCAAAAGAAAAACGCATCAAATAAATTGTGCTATTATCCAGAGAGCTGATACTTCCTTTAATTTCTTGTTTTAAAGAGTCTACCGCAGCAAGAACTCCAATAATCGAAAAAATCCCAATAGTAACACCTAATAGTGAAAGAAATGTACGCAACTTATTATTTATAAGTGCATTAATAGCAAAATTAAAGCTTTCCTTAAGTACTCTAAGATAGATTAGCATACTCTATTTTTTGAACTGGATTTTAAATTATTTAAATATAGGACGTTTTCCTTATATTTTTGTTACAATTTATTGAAAACAATTACGCATAATTGATTGTCTAATTGGGTACTAAATTGCTATTTTTGTGTTTTACTAACTAAATTTTCTCATGAGCAACGCAAAAACTGCTAAATCTGCACTAATTTCTGTATTCAGTAAAGACGGATTAGCACCTATCGTAAAAAAATTAAACGAACTTGATGTCACAATTTATTCTACCGGTGGGACCGAAAAATTTATTAAAGATTTAGGTATTGATGTTACCCCTGTTGAAGATGTAACGTCTTACCCTTCAATCTTAGGTGGAAGAGTTAAAACATTGCACCCAAAAGTTTTTGGAGGAATCTTGAATCGTCAAAATAACGATAGTGATGTTGCAGAGCTTGAGCAATATGAGATTCCACAAATTGATATTGTTATAGTAGACTTATATCCTTTTGAAAAAACGGTAGCTTCTGGAGCATCAGAGCAAGATATCATTGAGAAAATAGATATCGGAGGGATTTCTTTGATTAGAGCAGCTGCTAAAAACTTTTCTGATGTAACTTGTGTAGCTTCAGTTGATGATTATGCCGAGTTTTTACAAGTGATTTCTGAAAGAAACGGAACTATTTCTTTAGCAGACCGTAAACGTTTTGCTGCTAAAGCTTTTAATGTATCTTCTCACTATGATTCGGCAATTTTTAATTACTTTAATAGTGATCATGAAATAGCTTCTCTTAAAATAAGTGAAACCAAAGGTAAGGTATTGCGCTATGGTGAAAATCCACATCAAAAAGGATTTTTCTTTGGAGATTTTGAAGCTATGTTTGACAAATTACACGGTAAAGAATTATCATACAACAACCTGCTTGATGTTGATGCTGCAGTAAATCTGATGAGTGAATTTAAAGGAGAGTCACCAACATTTGCAATTTTAAAACATAACAATGCTTGTGGTTTAGCACAACGAGAAACTGTTCTTCAATCCTATACTGATGCATTGGCTGGTGATCCTGTTTCAGCATTTGGAGGAATATTAATTAGCAATACCGAAATTGACAAAGCAACTGCAGATGAAATTCATAAACTATTTTGTGAAGTTGTTATCGCTCCTTCTTTCAGTAACGAAGCATTAGAAATACTTAAAGGAAAGAAAAACAGAATCATTTTGGTACAGAAAGGTTCTAATTTACCAAAAACACAAGTGCGTACTTGTTTAAATGGGGCATTGGTTCAGGACAAAGATCTTAAAACAGATACCAAAACAGATTTGAAAACTGTAACTAAGGTAGCGCCTACTTCAGAACAAGTAGAAGATCTTTTATTTGCATCAAAAATCTGTAAACACACCAAATCAAATACTATAGTTTTTACTAAAGAAAAACAATTATTAGCAAGTGGAACAGGACAAACCTCAAGAGTAGATGCTTTAAAGCAATCTATAGAGAAAGCTCAAGCATTTAATTTTGATCTTAATGGCGCAGTTATGGCTAGTGATGCTTTTTTTCCTTTTCCTGATTGTGTAGAAATTGCAGACAACGCAGGTATTAAAGCAGTGATCCAACCAGGAGGTTCTATCAAGGATCAATTAAGTATTGATTACTGTGATCAAAACGGAATTGCAATGGTTATGACAGGAACACGTCATTTTAAACATTAATTTTATTACATTTACTGAATTTTAACCCCTTTTTTTGACTTTTATGGGATTTTTTGACTTCTTTACCGAAGAAATAGCAATAGATTTAGGAACCGCTAACACATTAGTGATCCACAACGACAAAGTAGTAGTGGATAGCCCCTCTATTGTAGCCAGAGATATTATGACTGGTAAAATTATTGCAGTAGGAAAAGAGGCTGCCATGATGCAAGGAAAAACTCATGAGAATATAAAAACTATTCGTCCTCTTAAAGATGGGGTAATTGCTGATTTTGATGCCAGTGAAAAAATGATAAGCATGTTTATCAAAGATATCCCGGCATTAAAGAAAAAGCTATTCGCACCTGCTCTCCGAATGGTGATATGCATTCCTTCAGGTATTACCGAAGTAGAAATGCGTGCAGTAAAAGAAAGTGCAGAACGTGTAAATGGAAAAGAAGTATACCTTATCCATGAACCTATGGCAGCTGCAATTGGTATTGGTGTAGATATTATGCAGCCCAAAGGAAATATGATTGTGGATATAGGAGGTGGTACTACAGAAATTGCAGTTATTGCATTGGGAGGAATTGTGTGTGATAAATCGGTAAAAATTGCAGGAGACGTATTTACCAATGATATTATATATTACATGCGTACACAACATAACTTATATGTTGGAGAACGTACTGCCGAGAAAATAAAAATACAAATTGGTGCTGCTACAGAGGATTTAGAATTACCGCCCGAAGAAATGAATGTTCAAGGTCGTGATCTACTTACAGGAAAACCTAAACAGGTTCAGATTTCATATCGAGAAATGGCTAAAGCACTAGATAAATCTATCCTACGTATAGAAGATGCAGTAATGGAAACCTTATCACAAACTCCTCCAGAACTTGCCGCAGATATTTATAATACCGGTATATACCTTGCAGGAGGAGGTTCTATGCTTCGTGGATTAGATAAGCGGTTATCACAAAAAACAGACTTACCAGTCTATATTGCAGAAGATCCGTTAAGAGCAGTTGTGAGAGGTACAGGAATTACACTAAAAAACCTAAACAGGTATAAGAGTGTATTGATAAAATAATGTTTTAAAAAAAACATTCCTGAAATATACCTAAATTTCTGATTTTACGTTATCCTGCTTTAATACTTGCTAAGTAACACTTAGCCACAACATAGAACGTTTAACTAAAGAAGTCATCATACTTTAAATCATGCAGCAGATTATTAATTTTTTAATTAAGAATAAACGTTTTCTGCTGTTTCTACTGCTATTATGTATAGCATTGATTTTCACCATACAATCACATTCTTATCATAGAAGTAAATTTGTTAGTTCTACTAATTTCTTAAGTGGCGAACTATATAGCTGGCAACACTCTGTGAGTGATTATTTTGGTTTAAAAAAAGAAAATCAACGATTATTAGATGAGAATGAAAAGCTTCGTAATCGATTAAGTGTTCTGGGGGTAGATTCTGTTACTACAACACATTTAGACACGCTATCATTTGACAAACCTTATACTTTTACCAAAGCCCGAGTAATTAAAAACGATTATAGCAAAATAGATAACTACATTCTAATTAATAAGGGTGAAAAAGATAGTATTGTACCCGATATGGGGGTTATAACAGACAAAGGTATTATAGGGATTATTGAGAATACCTCTAAAAATTATAGTAGAATAATTTCTATTCTTAACAGTAATTCTCGTATCAATGCGGGGTTAAAAAAATCTAACCAGTATGGTTCTTTGATCTGGAACGGAAAAGATCCAAATATTGTTCAATTAGAGACTATACCCCGACAAGCAATCATTAGAGAAGGTGATACTATTATAACACATGGTCGTTCAACTATTTTCCCTAGAGGGATAGGAATAGGAACGATTGTCAATTATAAATTAAATCAAAATAAAAGCTACTATTTAATAGATGTCAAATTATTTAACGACATGAGTGATATTGGTTTTATTTATGCCATAAAAAGTAGGGATATCAAAGAAATCAAAAGCTTAGAAAATTAGATCATGAATAGAGATACTCTACTACATATCATTAGATTCATTGTTTTGGTTTTAATCCAGGTTTTTATTTTAAATCATATTAACTTTTTAGGATACTTAAACCCATACATCTATATCATTTTTATTCTTTTGGCTCCAATTAATATTAACAAAGGGCTTTTTCTTGTAATAAGTTTTATGTTAGGGCTTATTATAGATATGTTTGGTGATTCTGGAGGTGTACATGCCGCAGCTTGTACCATAATTGCATTTTTTCGCCCAGTAGCACTACGGTCAGTATTTGGTCTTAGTTATGAGTTTCAAACCGTAAAACTAAGCAATGTTGGATTTGGTGAGCGTTTTGCCTATGTTATTTTAATGGTTTTAACACATCACATTGTACTTTTCTCGTTAGAAATTTTTAACTTCTCTCATATACTATTAATCATTAAAAAAACGTTATTTTCTAGTTTATTTACAATAGTGATCGCCATGTTGGTTTTGGTATTGTTTAGAAAGAATGATTCATGAGAAAGTTACTACTCTACCTAATAATTATTACTACTGGTATTGTCTTTGTCGCAAGGCTATTTTATTTGCAGATATATAATACCTCTTTTGCTTCTCTATCAGAAGATAATGCGATCAAAGTAATTTACGACTATCCCCAAAGAGGTGCTATTTATGATCGAAACGGAAGGTTATTGGTTACCAATCAACCGTCATATGATGTTATGGTCATCCCTAGAGAATTAAAACCTTTTGACACTTTAGAGTTTTGTTCTATCCTTAACATCAGTAAAGACAAACTAATAAGAAGGTTAAAAAAAGCCAGAATCTATTCTCCTAGAGTACCATCAATTGTTATACCACAGTTAACCAAAAATGAGTATGCCTATCTACAGGAAAAGATGAGAAAGTTTGAAGGTTTTTACATTCAAAAACGTTCACTAAGAGATTATCAAACTGTTAATGCTGCAAATGTATTAGGATATATTGGTGAGGTAAACGAAGGCCTAATAAAAGAAGACCCCTATTACCTTTCTGGAGATCTTATTGGTATTGATGGTGTAGAAAAACAATATGAAAATGAACTTAGAGGCATCAAAGGAGTAAAACGAATTCAAAAAGATCGATTTAACAGAGATATAGGCCCATATAAAAACGGGAAATTTGACACCCTTCCTGTAAATGGAAAAGATCTTACCTTAACTTTAGACTCAAAACTACAAGCATATGGGCAAAGACTTATGCAAAATAAACGGGGAGGTATTGTGGCCTTAGAGCCTTCTACAGGAGAAATTTTGGCTTTGGTGACGGCCCCGACATACAAACCAGAATTATTAGTAGGAAGAAAACGGTCTCCAAATTTCACCAAATTAGTTTATGACACTATAGCAATACCATTATATGATAGAGGTTTAAAAGCAGAATACCCTCCGGGATCACCGTTTAAAACCGTTAATGCATTAATCGCATTACAGGAAGAGGTAATTGATACTCAGGAAAGTATTTCTTGTAGAATGGGGTATTATTATGGAAAAAATGGAAGAAAATTGGGTTGTCATTCTCATAGAAGTCCATTAAATATGATTCCAGGTATTGCAAACTCCTGTAACGCCTATTTTGCTACTGTATACAGAAGAATTATTGAGAAATATGATACTCCACAAGAAGGAATGGAAATCTGGAGAAAACATGTTGAAAGCTTTGGTTTAGGAAATTATTTGGGTTATGATTTACCAACGGGTAAAAAAGGAAAAGTACCAACGGCAGAATATTACAATAAAATTTATCAATACCCAACTTATAAATGGTATGCATCAGCGACATTATCTAATGCTATAGGACAGGGAGAAGTACTCTCTACTCCTATTCAATTAGCGAATATGACCGCAGCAATTGCAAATAGAGGACATTATTTCACCCCTCATATTATAAAAGCAATAGATACCAAACCTATAGAAAATGAAAACTATACTATTCCTAAAGTTACAACAATTGACAAAGAACATTTTGAGCCTGTAATAGAAGGAATGTATCAGGTATATACTCAAGGTACTGCAAGATCCTTGCTGGTTAAAGGTATTGAGATTTGTGGAAAAACAGGAACAGCAGAAAACTTCACCAAAATTGATGGTAAAAAGACTCAGCTCACCGATCACTCTGTATTTGTAGCGTTTGCACCAAAAGATAATCCTAAAATAGCAATAGCAGTATTTGTTGAAAACGGATATTGGGGTGCTCGTTATGCTGGAAAAATTGCTTCCCTAATGATAGAACAACATATAAACGGGGTCATCTCTAGAACAGATTTAGAAGATTGGATCCTTACACACAGTCTCGAAGAAGAATATGCCAAACCCTACAGTGGCAAACCTTTTAAAATTAATCAATAATGGCAAGATCCAGTGTAGCAGCAATCGATTGGATAACAGTCTTATTATTTCTATTACTTGTTAGTTTTGGATGGGTAAATATATACTCAGCCTCTTCTGAAAATGAAGCCTTCTCATTAACAGACTTCTCACAAGCATATGTTAGACAGGCCTATTGGATTCTATTCAGTATAATCTTGATTATTATTACTCAGGCTATAGAAGCAAAATTTTATGAACGCTTTGCAGGATTAATTTATGTAATATCATTACTATCTTTATTAGGTCTTTTTGTATTCGGAAAAAATGTTAATGGTGCAACATCTTGGTATCAGATTGGTCCTGCCGGATTACAACCTTCAGAATTTGCAAAAGCATGCACTGCACTAGCCCTAGCCAAATTCTTAAGCGATATGCAAACCAATATAAAAGTTCTTGGTTATCAGGTTAGAGCTTTTTTGATTATTGCAATACCAGCTGTATTTATTATACCTCAACCTGATCCAGGGAGTGCATTGGTTTATGCTGCCTTTTTCTTTCCATTGTACAGAGAAGGTCTAGCTACTATATATCTAATTGTAGGAGCTTCTGCTGCAGGATTATTTATCCTTACGTTACTTTTTAATCCAATATGGGTAGTTCTAGCGGTTGCAGCTGTTATGCTCTTTATACTTATCAGAAATAGAAAACGAAAACCAAAATACTCAAGATACCTTCTTACTATTATGGTAGTCGCTGGATTCTGTTTTTCGGTTAATTATATCTTCAATCATGTATTTGAACAAAGGCATAGAGATAGATTCAATATTGTTTTAGGCAAGGAAGTAGATTCAAAAGGTATTGGCTACAACACCAACCAAAGTCAGATTGCTATTGGTAGCGGTGGCTGGATTGGTAAAGGGTTTAAAGAAGGAACACAAACCAAAGGAGGTTTTGTTCCAGAACAACGCACCGATTATATATTTAGTACTGTTGGTGAAGAATGGGGATTTCTGGGTGCAACTATGATTATAATTCTCTTTGTTTTATTATTAATTCGACTTATTCACCTCGCAGAAAGGCAAAAATCTCAATTTAGCCGTGTATATGGTTATAGTGTTGTAGGTATTTTATTCATTCATTTTACTATAAACATTGGCATGGTAACAGGATTAATGCCCACCATTGGTATTCCTTTGCCTTTTTTTAGTTATGGAGGTTCAAGTTTATGGGGGTTCACCATTTTACTTTTTATTTTTATAAAATTAGATTCAAATCGAGTGAATGAGTGGTAATCAAAATTTCCATTCTTCTACCGTTGAAGAACTTTCTAATTGATTTTCAATTTTATCGTCTAATGTTTCAAAAAAATCAATCCCTGTTAGTTTTTCGATTTTGTCTACAGATACAACAAATTCTTTCAAAGGTGTTTTAACATCCTTATGTGGGATTAAAAAAGCAATTATTTTTGGTTTTGCTCCAGTATTATCAAGGATAATTTTATAAAAGTGTTTGGGGATAGAAATATGCTCATAACCAATTGTTGAAAGATCATCAACTAATACACCTCCGGTTACTATATATACCCCATCATATATTTTGGCCCAATATCTTACTTTTTGCTCTAAACGATTCCAAATACCACTATTAAATTCATGGTTTTGAGGTGCAACATTCGAAGTGAAAAATGTTTCTTCAAAGGCTTCATATGTAAATCTTCTATCTCCAGCAGGACATAAATGACCTCTATCAAAACCAGAATTTTTATAATTACGCCAATCGGCCGATAATGATTTTACTTTTCTATCTTCTTCAAAAAAAGGTCGTTTAAATTCATTTTTAGATAGATGCTCTTTTTTTAATTCATAAGCTACCCACTCTGCTTGCTCGTGTTTTTCAGAATACGATAGTGCATAAAAATCATGAACTATTATAGCTCCTGTAGTAGATGTAGGCAGGTAATAAAAGCTGTACTCTGATGTATTATTTGCTTTCTCACTACTAAAGTCTACCTTATTATCTATATATCCCTCGAAATAATAAAATCCAATAGTAACGATAATAATCAACATTGGATAGATATACTTTCTTTTCATTTTTCATTTTTTAGAATGACAAAAATAGTAAAATGATTATGCTAAAAAGTTGAATTATGAAATCATCTTTATTTTTAAAAGACAGACTATATATCAGTTTTATTTTAATATTTCACTCAATTCTAAAAAAGGTCGGTTTTTAAACTTTACAAAAAATTAACAATCTTTATCTATTCGTTTCTAGTCAACACACAAATAAACACAAACACATGATTATCAGTTTTTTAAATCAAAAAAATATCATAAAAAAGTAGCAAACCTATGGTTTATCCGCATCTTTTTTGAGTCTATCACCCCTTCCTTTACACAATAAAATCTTTACTTTAGAGAAAATAATTTTCTTAAACTAGATGACTTGTAGTATTTCTGTCATTAAGAATGAAAATACTACATAGTATAGCAACATTAAGCCTGACATACATGAATAATACTATTGAAAAAATTGTAGAAAGTGTTTTAATTCAAAACAGAATTGGGAACTATACCAAAAAGGATTTGGAATTACAATTACAAATCCACCCCAGTTATCCTAGTTTTCAATCAATTACAGATACTTTAGATTATTTTGATATTGACAATATTGCTGTAGAGATCCCTATGGATGCTTTGGATCAACTTCCAAAAAGTTTTATTTCATTAATAACATTAGAAAACGCTGAGGAAATCGTTACGGTAATCAAAAAAAATGATAGCATCGAACTTAAACACACCAGTTTAAAGAAAAACAAATTTACTTTTAACGAATTTAAAGAGATTTGGATTCCCAAGGTGATTGCAGTTGAGTATAATGCAAAACAAAAACTTATTTCTAATCAGTCTCTTATCCAAAACTTACTATTTGTTGGATTAGTAGCTAGTTTAATTTTTGCTTTTTACGGAAGATCTTGGAATATTAATCAAATCTTCTTTTTACTATTATCATTTACAGGTGTTGTTTTCAGTTTTTTTGCTGTACGAGAAAGTTTAGGAATCCAGTCACAGGCTATGCACCAGTTTTGTACATCGGTAGGAAATACGAACTGTGGAGAAGTTATAAACAATAATAGCGGTAAACTTTTTAAGAATTTTTCTTTAGCTGATGCAGGTATAGTTTTCTTTGGTTCTATTTCATTATATCAATTATTATACGGTTTCAATAGTATATTATTCATCCCGTCATTAATTGGCATTCCTTTTATTCTATATTCTATATATTCTCAAGCATTAATTGTAAAAAAATGGTGTGCTGTATGTTTAGCAATGGGTTCTATATCTATTGGGCTAGCAATCATAGCTGTACTTAATACTCCATTTAATATTGATATTTCAGCTGGCATAAGCTTTATAATGCTCTCCTCCTTATTTGCTTTAGCCTATTTATATACTAAAGAAAAAGTAGAAGAAAATAAAAAATTTAAAGCAGAAAACTTTAAATTAAATCATTTCAAAAGAGATGGACAGATTTATAATCATTTGCTTAGTATTTCAGAAAAAATTGAAGATAATACCACAATTCCGAATGAAATTATTTTAGGTAATCCTAATGCAAGTTTTAAAATTATTAGCCTTACCAATCCTATGTGTGGATATTGCAAAGATGCTTTTGAGGCATACACGCGTGTCTTAAAAGCTATGGGAGATAAACTTCAAATTAGCATTCGTTTAAATGTTAAAACAGAAGACACAAGCGATAAGGCTACACAAATAGCTCTTATTCTTTTAGAAATATACGACAGTAAAGGTCCTGATGAATTTATTATTGCTTATAACAAATGGTTTGCAGACAGAACTCATAGCAAATGGATAAAAGAGTATGGTATACCACAAGATAATCAAAATCATCTTGAAGTTTTGAAAAAACAATCTGAATGGGCTAAAGAAAATAACCTCTACTACACTCCTGCATCGCTTATTAATAATACACTATATCCTAAAAAGTATAATTATAATGAATTTTTCTACTTCATGAGTATGATGACAGAAAATCATGAAGATACTATTTCTGAAGTTCAGGAACCTCTTGAAACTGAATAAACAAGAATATATAATCTTAAAACCCAAAATCATGAAAGAAATTAAAAATTTGAACGGAGTCAAGATACTTTCAAAAAAAGATCAAGGTACTATTATTGGTAATGGTCCAATCTGTCTGGTATACTGCCCTTCATATTGTACATGTATCATTGATCGATGTGAATATCGTGATGGAAGATACTGTTCCCCTTTCTAAAATTATTAGTTGAATCATAATCTTAAAACCAAAAGAAATGTTGAAGAAAATTTTAAGTTTAAAAGATGCCCAGAAAATTGAAAAAAAAGATCAAAAATCAATCTCTGGTGGTAGAGTTCCTGTTCTAATACGATGCTACCCCAGTAGTGATCCAGAGTGTTGCGGAACTGCACAATGGCAATGTGGTGTAGGCCCTCATAGTGGTGGGTTATATAGAAATGGGTATTGCGTCTGTTTCTAAACTAATAAATATAATTTTGAACCAAAAACGGCCTTTTCCTATGTAAAAGGTCGTTTTTTTGTATTTATTAAATCTAAAAGGGAATTTCGTTCTACCCTTTCACATCCAAAGCATCTCGCAATGCATTACCTATTAACATAAATGCCATTACCAGACTCATAATCCCTAAGCCAGGTATAATTGCAAGATATGCTTTACCTAAGATAATATAAGAATAATGATCTTTAATCATCGCTCCCCAGCTTGGCATTGGTGGTTGTGCTCCTATTCCCAGAAAACTCAAGCCACTTTCGATAAGAATGGCTCCTGCAAAGTTGGCTGCAGAAATTACAATTACAGGTGCTAAACTATTGGGCAATATATGTTTTGTAATAATTCTAAAATTGGTAAAACCTAATGCTTTTGCAGCAGTCACATATTGCATTTGTTTTACACTTAATACCTGTCCTCTAACCACACGAGCCACTTCTACCCACATTGTTAATCCAACTGCGATAAAAACCTGCCAAAAACCTTTTCCTAAGGCCAAAGTGATAGCAATAACCAACAACAAAGTAGGTATTGACCAGGTTACATTTATTAACCACATAATCATAGCATCTACCTTACCTCCAAAATATCCTGCGATTGCCCCTAATGATATTCCTAAAATCAAGGAAATTAATACCGCCACAAAGCCTATAGAAAATGAAATCCTTATACCAATCAGCATTCTACTTAACAGATCTCTTCCGTATTTATCGGTACCTAGAATAAAAGTTTGTGTTTTTATATAGGTATTCGTTATTTCTTCAGATGTTAAGCCCTTAGGAAAGCGTTCAAATTTGATTTTTTTTGATAACTCTATGACCTCCCCTTCGCTGTAAGGGGAAATTTCTAATGTATTATTTTGTACAGTATATCGATCAATTGGAATCTCTGTATTTGTATTTTTTTCTCCAAAAAATATTTTGTTTAAAAGAGACTGATCAGACTCATCCTGAGAAGGAATAGTAAGCATTTGAACTTCAAATCCAGGAGGTTTTGAATGAATAGATAAGTGCATCTGATTTGCATTCTGAGAGTCATCTGGAGCCAATACATAAGCAAAAACTGCTATAATTGCACAAAAAACAATAAAATAAAAACTCAAAACGCCCCAAAAATTCTTTTTGAATTTTTGGAGCGCTAATATACTTAAAGAGTTTGATTTTGCTTTGAGCATTAATATCTATTAATTCTTTACCGTAGTAAGTGGATTTTTAGATCTTCGAATATTATTGATCTTCAAATCTTCCAGAACACTAATCGCCTCTTCTACGTAAACATCTTTACTAAGACTTTCATGCCATCTTTTTCTTTTCTCTGTTAAAACAGAATCTTCTTTCATCAATTTCTTTTCGTAAGGTAAAGACTGAAAAGTCAAATTGGTCTGATAATCATTTATTGCATCAAAACGTTCTGCTTGTTTCTTGTTAAGTGATATATTTAACTTATACTTACTAAACTGTAAAGAGTACCTGTTTATATCTCTTTTTTGTCTAACCCATTTTGCATTTTCTTCAATTAGTTTTAATTGATCATTTTTAGACATTCTTTCTTTACTATTATTGATTGTTTGATCAAAATCGATATAACCATCCCAAAGATCATAATCAGCGGCTGCTATTTTATCCCATGGTAATGGATTTTCCTGATCTTTTTCACCAATATCAATATAACTATAACGATCTGGAACTACAACATCACTTTTTACTCCTTCTAACTGCGTAGAACCTCCATTAACTCTATAAAATTTTTGAGTAGTAAGCTTTAAGGCCCCCAGGTCTCCAAAATCATTACTACGCATCCACCTATTAAGATCCATAACATTTTGAACCGTTCCTTTACCATAGGTTTGTTTACTTCCTATAATGATTGCTCTTTTATAGTCTTGCATTGCCGCAGCCAAAATTTCTGAAGCAGAAGCAGACAATTCATTTACTAATATAACTAATGGGCCATCCCAAAGTATATTTCTGTCTTTATCGCTTAAAACTTCTGGAGATTCTCCTTTTGTTCTAACTTGAACTATTGGTCCCTTTTCAATAAATAGTCCTGCAATATCTACTACAGTTTGCAAAGAACCACCTCCATTATCTCGTAAATCAATAACCAAGCCATCCATATCTTGTTCTTTAAGACGAATAATTTCTTGTTTTACATCTTTAGCAGCATTACGTTGATTGTAATCTTGCATATTGAAATAGAACTTAGGTAGATTAACAATACCAAAAGTTTTGTCATTCTTTTTAACCACAGATGATTTTGCGTATGTTTCCTCAAGCTCTACTACATCTCTGATAATTTCTATAATCTCGATAGTCCCATCAACTTTTTTTACTGTTAGCATTACTTTGGTACCTTTAGGTCCCTTAATTAAACTTACAGCATCATCAAGACGCATTCCAACAATACTTACAGGTTCTTCTTCATCTTCTTGTTTCACCTTCATGATAAGATCTCCCACTTCTACTTCATTACCTCTCCATGCAGGACCTCCAGAAATAACTTCTATTATTTTTACATTATCATTTTTCTTTTGTAATCTGGCTCCGATTCCTTCTAACTTTCCTGACATTTGAATGTCAAATCTATCTTTATCTTGAGGAGCAAAATAATAAGTATGAGGATCAAATTCTTCTACGATAGAATTTATATATATAGAGAACCAATCTTTTCGTTCTAAATCATCGGCAAATTCAAAATATTCTTTTAATGAAGTTTTTGTGATTTCACGAGATTCTTTTTCTAAAACAATCGAAGTTTTACGGTTATAATTACTGTTTTTAGTAACAGAATCTATTTGTTCTTCAACTTTATCATAATAACTGGATAATGCATTAAATTTAAGTTGCATTCTCCAACGATCTTTCATCTCACTTTTACTCTCTACATAAGATAAATCTTCGTAATTTGTATCAATACTTTCGTCTTTTTCAAAGTTAAAGGGTTGTTCTAAAATTTCTTTATGCAACGTTCTTGCCTCTGCCATTCGTTGTTGCAAACGATCATAAGTTAGATTAAAGAAAGTAATTTCTTTATTTCTAATCTCATCATCAATTAGTTTTTCAAACTTTCTAAACTCTTCAATATCTCTTTTATAAAAATATCGTTTCAGGGGATCTAAAGCATCAACATAATCTGAGAAAACTTCTTTAGAAAAATCATCATTTATATCCTTTGCATCATAATGCCCTTTACCTAAGACATAACTTATTAAATCAATTAGTAATTTATCTTTATCCGGATCATTTTCAACCTTTGTGGTAAAACTACAAGAAGCCGCCGAAACGATAACGGTAAGCATCAAAATCAAAAAACTCTTTTTCATACGCTCATTTAATTTAGGGATTCAAGGCAAAATACATTAAAAATCGTGCCAATAACACGTAATAATACTAAATTTTTCTTAAATGAGCTAATATTATTTCTTACTCTTTATTCTCATAAAATCTCATCTGTTCGTATTTATAGTTTTATAATTTTTTAATGAAATATTTATCATTACCATTTTAGTAGATATTGACTTTTTAGGAATTCTTATTTCGTATAAAAAAAGTGTATTTTTACAATCGTAAAATTTTAAGCTATGCCGCAAAAAAGACCACTGATTTTAGTCACTAATGACGATGGAGTTACTGCCCCAGGAATACGTGCGCTTATAGATGTTATGAATGAAATTGGTGATGTTGTGGTAGTTGCCCCAGATAGTCCACAAAGTGGAATGGGTCACGCCATAACAATTAATAGCACGCTCTATTGTGACCCTGTTGTTATTAATGAAAAAGCTCCACAAAAAGAATATAGTTGTTCTGGAACACCTGTAGATTGCGTGAAAATGGCTTCTCGGGAAATTCTTGACAGGAAGCCTGATTTATGTGTAAGCGGGATTAATCACGGTTCAAACTCTGCAATTAATGTGATCTACTCGGGTACAATGAGTGCTGCTGTTGAAGCTGGTATTGAAGGAATTCCTGCCATTGGTTTTTCATTACTGGATTACAGTATGGATGCCAATTTTGAGCCTTCGAAGAAATATGTGAAAGTTATTGTAGAAAATGTCCTCAAAAACGGATTACCAAAAGGAGTTGTTCTTAATGTAAATATTCCAAAATTAAACGAACAAGATATAAAAGGTGTGAAAATTTGTCGTCAAGCCAATGCCCATTGGGTAGAAGAATTTGATAAGAGAATAAATCCCATGGGGAGAGAATATTATTGGCTTTCTGGTGAATTTATTAACGAGGATAAAGGTGAGGATACTGATGAATGGGCATTACATCATGGCTACATCTCAATAGTACCTACTCAATTTGATCTTACTGCTCATCACTTTATACAAGAACTAAACAATTGGTCATTACATGATTAAAAAAGAGATTTTTATTGGTTTTACAATCGGCTTATTTGTGAATGCTATAGGATTTATCTTATGTGTATTTATTTTTTCTGCACTAAGTTCTCAGGAATTATCATTTGCTGAAATGATAAAAGCTTCTGCAGAAAATGATTCTTTAGGAAGCTTAATTGCTTTAGGAGCGATGCCTAATTTAATTGTTTTCTTTCTTTTTTTAAGAAAAAATAATATATATCGAGCTCGTGGCGTGCTTCTTGCTACGCTTATTGCGGCTATTTGTATTGCAATTAGTAAATTTGGATGACCTTAAAAACATTAATATCATATTTTTTAGATAAAATCGATAAAACAAATGTTAGTATTCGATATTTTGTCTGCCTTTTAGAAAATTAAAAAACATGAAATACTACCTCATCGCAGGAGAAGCATCTGGTGATTTACACGGTGCAAACCTTATGAAATCCATTCTTAAAGAAGATCCTCAAGCAGAATTCAGATTCTGGGGTGGAGATCTTATGCAAGCTGTTGGTGGTTCGATGGTGAAACACTATAAGGATTTGGCATTTATGGGGTTTATAGAGGTTTTATTAAATTTGTTTACCATTCTTAAAAATCTAAAACTTTGCAAACAAGATATAACAAGTTTTCAACCAGATGCGATTGTATTTATAGATTACCCTGGGTTTAATTTGCGTATTGCAGAATGGGCAAAAGAAAAAGGATTCAGAACACATTATTATATTTCTCCCCAAATATGGGCATGGAAAGAAGGAAGAATAAAATCTATCAAACGATGTGTAGATACGATGTATGTAATTCTGCCGTTTGAAAAATCTTTTTATGAGGACAAACATGAATTTCCGGTTCAATTTGTAGGTCACCCCTTAATTGATGCAATTGCAGATCATAAGCAGATAATGCCCGAAACCTTTAAGACTGAGCATAATTTGGATGACCGCCCCATTATAGCTATACTTCCTGGAAGCAGAAAACAAGAAATTCGTAAAATGCTTGAGGTTATGCTTACCGTTGTAGATGATTTTCCAGATTATCAATTTGTGATAGCTGGAGCACCAAGCCAGGAAACCTCTTTTTATGCTCCTTTTATTAAAAAACAGGGAGTTCACTTAATTATGAATCGAACATATGACCTGTTAAGCCTGAGTAATGCTGCCTTAGTAACTTCGGGCACTGCTACTTTGGAGACTGCCTTATTTAAAGTACCAGAAGTTGTTTGTTATAAAGGAAGTTATATTTCTTATCAAATTGCAAAACGAGTTATTAGTCTTGATTATATTTCTTTGGTAAACTTAATTATGGATAAACCAGTTGTAACCGAATTAATACAAAATGAATTTAATCCTAAAAGACTTAAAGAAGAGCTTACAATAATAATTGATGATTACAAAAGAGCCGTTATGTTTTTAGATTACTATGATCTCGAAAAAAAACTTGGTGGCAGGGGAGCAAATGATAAGACTGCAAAATTAATTGTCGAGTCTATAAAAAAATAATTTTCTATTTATCACAGTGTCCCATAATGGTTTCATAAAGTAATTCGGGATCTACAGGTTTATGAAGAACAGTGTATATCCCAACTTCATTAAATTTTTTTCTATTTAATTTTTCTGATATTGCAGTTAATGCAACTATAGGTATTCCTCTATTAAATTTCTTTATATACTTTGTCGCTTCAAAACCGTCCATTTTTGGCATCATAATATCCATTAAAATCATAGAATATTTATTTTTCTTAACCATATCTACCGCTTCTTTACCATCATTAGCCGAATCGCAGTGAAAGCCATAATTTGAAATTATTTTTTCTGTAATTAATTGATTTACTTTATTATCTTCAACCAATAAGACATTAATTCCTTCTCGTGATTCGTCATAACCATTTCCTGAAAAAATATTTTTTTCTATTCGCTGTTCAGGAATATCAAATTTCATCGAAAATAAAACTAAAGTCCCTTCTTCGGGTTTCGATTTTAAAACAATATCGCTCCCTTGTAATTTTAGTATTTCTTTTACAATAGACAACCCCAATCCTGTACCTCCATATTTTCTATTGATTTTAACTGACCCTTGATGAAAAGCTTCAAAAGCTTTACTAATTTGCATTTCTGACATGCCTATACCAGTATCTCGGATAGAAAATTCTATCTCTACATTATTATCTGTTTTTGAAACCAGTGAGGTTTCAATATAAATATCTCCGTTTATAGTAAATTTTAAAGCATTATCCAATATATTCAAGAAGATTTGAGAAACTCTTAGCACATCTCCTTTTAGATAGTCAGGAATATTATGATCTATTTTTCTATGAATCTTATTATTATTATTCTTCATCAACACAGAAGAATCTATCAAATTATTTAATAACGCCTTTAGATCAAATTTCTCATTTTTTAGTTCTAGTTTCCCTTTTTCAAGTTCATTTAAATGGATTACATCAGCAATCAAATTCAACAAATAGTCACTAGACAAATTAATTAACTTCATTTGATCCACCTGGTATGATGTTAATTTTTCTTTTTGCAATAGGAATGTAGTTCCCTTAATTGTATTTAAAGGAGTAAGAAGTTCATGAGTTACCGAATCCAAAAATTCTGATTTGGCTTCTAATGCTTCATCTACTTTTTTATTTGCTTCTACTAATTCTTTGTAATTTTTTTGAAGTAATTTATTTACCCTTGTCTTATATAAAGAAATTCTATATTGAATTATACTTATTAACACCAATCCCAGAATAATTATCACGCTTAACAAAATGATATATCCCCTATTCTCTAATTGTTCTGCTTTTAAGTCATTTTCTAGTTTTATCCTTTTATTTTCCTCTTCTTTCAAATCTAATTGATTTGATAATGCAAGAGCTGTGCTTACTTCTCTTGTTCTTTGACTATGATATTCTAATAGATTGTCGAAAGATTGACTATAAAAAAGTGCTGCATTTTTATAGTCTTCCATTTCTTTATAATACAATCCTTTTTTAGAAAACAACCTTCCTTCAAAATATAAATTCCCAGAGTACGCAGATTTTTCTCTTTCTATAGTGTCAAAATAGAGTGCTGCTTTCTCAAATTCTTTCAAGTTAATATGGCTTTCTGCCAAAAACAGATTTAAATTCTTTCTTCTATCCGGTTTAACTCCGGTTTTCCTTATTGCATTTACTGATTTTAAAGCATGCTCAATAGCTTCATTCCACCTTTTCCTTCTTATATATCTTAGACTAAGGTTGTAATTGATATCAATTACATCCTTAGTTTTACCATATTTCCTCAATAATTGTTCTGCGATAAGATAAGCTTGATACCCTTCCTCATTTTTCCCTTGCATGGATTTGTGCACCCCAAGATCTTCATAATACAATCCTAGTTGCCTTTTATTATCTATTTGTTTAATGATTTTTAGATTTTTAGCTAAGTATTCTTCAACTCTAATGGTATCTCGAGTTCCAAGAAAAAATTCCATTTTCTTCCTATTAATCTCTATTTCAAGCAAGGGATCATTAACTTTTTTGATCAATTTTTCTGCAAGCTCCAGAAAATAGACACCTTTTTCTTTCCCTTCATTTGTTTGTGTTGAAAATGACTTTGAAGATCTTTCTAAAATTTTTATTATACTATCAGAACTTACGCCTTTATCAGAAACTTGGGCTACCAAAGAGACGATATTAGAGTGTATCAAAAAACATATACTATATAGAAGCACCTTCAATTTCATCTGAAGAATATTAATAAGTATTTAACTAATAAGATATTAAAATATATTGTCTTTTACTCCATAACCTTAGAATATTCGATGAAAAACCGTAATTCTGTGATCTATGATAGTTTACAGTAGAACAAAATATTTGATTTTCTGAAAAATCTTAATGAAAACCTATATTGTTATAGATTATTATCTGATTGAAAGAATATCATTGTATTTTTTCAATATTTTAGCAGGAATTCTTCCTAAAAACAAGGGCGCTATAACTTTATCTTTTGCTACAATCTACAAGCACTTCATATAGTTGTTTGGGATTCACAGGTTTTTGAAGAATTTTAAAAATCCCAACTTCGTCAAAACGTTCTTTGTTTAATTTTTCTGATAGTGCAGTTAATGCAACTATAGGTATTTGGTTATTAAACTCTCTTATATTTGTTGTAGCCTCAAAACCATCCATTTTTGGCATCATAATATCCATTAACACCATTGAATATTCATTTTCCTTAACCATGTCTACTGCTTCAATACCATCGTATGCAGAGTCACAACAAAATCCATAGTTAGAAATTATTTTTTTTGTGATTAACTGATTCACTTTATTATCTTCTACTAATAAAACATTGATGTTTTCTTGCAATTGATTTGAATCATTTTCAAAAAGAATATTTTCTTCCTTTATCGGTTCAGGAATATCAAAATCTATTATAAATGTCACCAATGTTCCTTCTTTTGGTTTAGACTTCAAAACAATATTACTATTTAATAATTTCAGCATTCTTTTTACAATAGACAGCCCTAATCCAGTACCACCATATTCCCTATTAATTCTAACAGATCCTTGATGAAATGCTTCAAAAGCGTTGTGAATCTGTTCTTCTGTCATACCAATTCCTGTATCCTGTATTGAAAATTTTACTTTTGCATTATTATTTGAAGTAGAAATAAGCGATACTTTTATATAAATATTTCCATTTCTAGTAAATTTTAAAGCATTATCTAATATGTTTAGAATAATCCGAGAGATTTTAAGCATATCCCCTTTTAGAATACTTGGAATATCACTATCAATTTTTCTATGAATTTCATTACCATTATTCTTCATCATTAAGGAAGAGTCGATAAGATTATTTAATAATGATTTTAAGTCGAATTCTTCATTTCTTAGTTCTAAATTTTCTTTTTCGAGATCATTTAATTGAATAACATCATTAATTAAATTTAACAGATAATCACTGGATACATTAATTAATTTAATTTGATTTACCTGATGTGTCGTTAATTTTTCTTTTTGTAATAAAAAAGTAGTTCCCTTAATTGTATTTAAAGGAGTAAGAAGCTCATGTGTAACTGAGTCTAAAAATTCTGATTTAATTTCTAAAGCTTTATCAACTTTTTGATTGGCTCCTACTAACTGTTCATTATTTCTTTTAAGTAGCTTATTTATATTCGTTTTATATCTAGAAACTCTATACTGAATTACACTTAAGATTATTAATCCAAAAATGATTAGCACACCTAAAGAAATAATATAACCTCTATTCTTTAGTCCCTGCATCTTTAATTCATTCTCTATTTTTATTCTTTTATTTTCTTCTTTCTGAAGATCCAATTGGCTCGATAAAATAAGAGAAGCACTTACTTCTTTTGTTCTTTTACTGTGATATTCATAGAAACTTTTAGAAGATTTATTATAATAAAAAGCAGCCTTTTTATAATCTTTTATTCCATCATAAAAAAAACCTTTTACAGAAAAATACTTTCCTTTAAAATGGGGATCATCAAATGCAGCCTCATCTTTTTCTATATTCTCAAAACATTTTTCTGCTTTTTCAAATTTTCCCAGATTAATATAATTCCGCGCCAAAAACAGATATAAGTTTTTCTGTCTATTCTGCTTAATCCCTGTTGCTATTATCGCATCTATAGATTTTAAGCAATGTTCTATCGAAGAATCCCAGTTTTCTTTTCTAAGGTATTGTAAACAAAGATTATAGTTTACATCTATAGCATCTTCTATTTCTCCATATTCACTTAATAACTTTTCTGCTATCAACATCGCATAATGTGCTTCCTTTTCTTTTCCTTGTGAAGCATTATAAACCCCTACATCTTCATAATACAACCCTAATTGTCTTTTATCCCCTAATTGTTTGATAATATCAAGGTTTTTAGTTAAATATTTTTCAATACTTATTGTATCATTATTATTAAAGAAAAAACTTAACTTATCTCTATTCACCAAAATTTTAGAATAAGGATCATTGAGTCTATCTGCCAATTTTTCTGCCTGTTCTAATAGATGAATTCCTTTTTCTGTTTCTTCTTTTGTTAACTTTGAAAATGATTCTGCAGATTTCTCCAGAACTTGCTTAATACTATCAGGATTTATTTTGCTTTGAGAGACTTGTGCAAGCAAAGAAGCCTTTGCTAAATACAAAAGAAAACAAATAATATGTAGAGGCAATTTCATTTGAAGTATACTAAGCATTCTTTATTAAGGTACTCAAATATTCTTTTTTAACAATAAAAACACTAAAAAATCACAATTATCATGATTTATAGTTAATTATTTAACAATAAAGATGAATATTTTTCAATACAAAAACTAAATACTATCTGGTAAATTATAAACTCTTTAAAATATTGAGCAAAAACATGTATTTTTGTTATAAACCCAAATCCAGATGAAAAGAGTAGTATTTTATTTTCTAATCACATTAGTTTTAGCCTCTTGTGGGAGTTCTTCCAAAAGCAAAGCGGTTATATCTTCAAAAACTAAAACTACCGTCAAATCTAAAAGAACCAAAAACTCTAATTCTAAAAAGATTAAAAGCATTGTAAGTCATGCCAAAACCTTTGGTGGTACTCGATACAAATTTGGTGGTACTACAAAAAAAGGGATGGACTGCTCTGGCTTGGTGTATACTTCATTTAAGAAAGAGAATATCATTCTTCCTAGAACTTCTAAAACCATGGCTACTCAAGGTAAGGCCATATCATTAAAAAAAGTAATCGTTGGTGATTTGCTTTTTTTTAAAACTAATAGAAGAAAAAATGTTATTTCTCATGTGGGACTGGTGGTTGAAACTAAAGGAGTCATTCGATTTATACATGCTTCTACATCAAGAGGAGTTATTATATCGAGTCTTAATGAAAAATATTGGAATAAGTGTTTTGCTGGTGCCAGAAGAGTTTTATAGTTCGCGTATTTACATATCTTCCATCTAAGTAAATAGTTAAAATTCCTCTGACAAATCAACATTATTTAAAACAGAGGTACTTCTACTTTTCTTAATAATCTCAGTCCCGAAAAATGAAACTGAGGTCTCCTATCATTGTACTGTGAATATATTTTTGAATACTTAATAAGTACTCAAAATAATCCTTTACTATGTCTTTAATGTGAAACTCATTAATATTCCCTTCATAATCATTACTATTTCTACCCTAATAGGTATACTTATAGGGTACCATGTAGCTATTGTTACTAAAATTGTAATGCTAAGTTTCTCAATCGCTATCTGCGTACTAGGTGTTTCATGGAAGCGGTCAAAAAAAATGTTCAACAAAGGATATTTCTTTGTTATTATTATGGTTGGTTTTTTTATCATTTTTGGAATAGCATTAGTCAAAATCCACAACCCAAAAAATTACTCAAGTCATTACAGCAATCAAATTGATTCAAAAGAACAACCTTATGACATAGGAATTCAATTCAATATTAAAGAACGGTTAAAGCCATCATTTCACTACAACAAGTATATTGTTACTACCAAATTTGTTGATGGCAAATCAGCACATGGTAGAATATTACTTCAGGTTGCAAGAGACAGCTCACAAAATATTCTGGATATAGGCAATACATATACCACTTTTACAGTATTAAAACGTATTCCTGGCGCTTTAAATCCATATCAATTTGATTATGCAAAACATTTACACACTCAATATATATCACATAGGATCATTGTATCACCCCATCAAGTTATTGATAACCATAAAATTGAATATTCTTTAGGCTATGTCGCAAATCAAATCAGAAAAACCAGCAATTTAAAATTGTCCAAATATAATTTCAGCTCTACTCAGTTATCCATTATCAACGCTTTACTTATGGGACAAAGGCAAGATATAAGTCAAGACACTTTTAACAATTATCGAGATGCAGGAGCTATCCATATTTTGGCAGTATCAGGGCTTCATGTGGGGATCATTTTACTACTATTAAATTTGTTCCTGAAACCTCTTGACAGATATCATAAAAATGGAAAAATAATCAAATTAATTCTCACTATTTTATCACTTTGGTGTTTTGCTATAATTGCTGGGTTATCTCCATCGGTACTTAGAGCTGTCACTATGTTTTCTTTTCTTGCTATAGGAATGCAAATTAGATCCAAAACAAGCATTTATAATTCATTGTTCATTTCTTTGTTTATATTAATCTGTTTTAACCCCTTACTATTGTTTTCTATTGGGTTTCAATTAAGTTATGCAGCAGTTTTTGCAATAGCATGGATACAACCTTTATTGGCAAAAATATATCATCCAAAATTTTATATTCTTAAAAAACTCTGGGAAACATTTACAGTCACCATAGCTGCTCAACTTGGATTATTACCGCTCACATTATTCTATTTTCATCAGTTCCCGCTTTTATTTTTTATTTCCAATCTTATCATTCTCCCTTTTTTGGGAGGTATTCTCGGGCTTGGTATTTTGGTTATTCTACTTGCTTATCTAAGCATTCTTCCCCAGTTTATAGCTACCATATTCGGTAACTGTATTGACGTCATGAATATCATTATTGAATGGATAGCCAATCAAGAAGGCTTTGTTATTAAAAACATTCCTTTCTCCACCTGTATGTGTATTATTTTATATCTGATTATTATTATTTCGGTCATGATGTTTAAAAAAAAAGAAAAAAGAAAACCATATTGGCTAGGGATATCTTTAATTATGCTATTCTCTGTTATGATATATGAAAAGTATATTGTTTCAAATATGGAAGAATTAATCGTATTTCATAATCAGCGTAACACCACTTTGGGTATACTAAAAAACCAACAATTTAGAATCTATAGCAAAGATTCTCTTACAGCAACAACCCAACATTTTTTATTTGGCAATTATCTTACTAGGAATCAAGCCACTTTGGATACTGTTATGCAATTAAAAAATATCTATCAATATAAAAAACAAACTATTATGGTTATTGATAGCACTTCAATCTATCATCTCAAAAATTTTCATCCAGATATTATTATTTTATCAGGTTCTCCAAAAATTCATTTGGATAGAGTACTAGACAGTTTACATCCAAAACAAATCGTTGCAGATGCGAGCAATTACAAAAATTATATCAATCAATGGGAAATTAGTTGTAAAAAACAAGAAATCCCTTTTCACCGTACAGACAAAAAGGGAGCATTTATATTAAAATAATCCTTTAAAAATCTTATAATAATACTAAAGACTCTTTGAGCAATGGGTCTTTCTGAGTATTCATTATTTCTTGTATCATTTTATAAATTGTAGGTATACAATCTTTTGCCATTTTGTTTTGACTGTTAAAAAGCACACAAATTCCCAGATCTTCATTAGGGTAAATTGCAATTTCGCTTCTGTAATTGTTGACACTCCCTCCATGATGCACAATAGTATTTGACTCTTTGGTATCAGTATCTACAAAAGAATGCACACGCCATCCCATACCATAAAAAGATTTAGAATATCCGGGCCACCTCTGATAATACTGTCTTCTTCCTCCTACTTGTATTTTTGGGCTAAATACTGCGTGCATTGTATTAGGCATCATAACTTCTGGATTATTCCCAAGCAAAAATTTCATCCACTTCCCCATATCTGCTATACTTGCATTAATTCCTCCTGCAGCTATAGCATTATTGTAATATTTTTTATTAATACGTGTAGAACGCCACCCATGTCGAATACGCTGATGTGGTTGCGCCACATTATCAGACTCTTCAAGAGCTTCATAACTTGCCGAAGCAGAAGTCATTTGTAAAGGGTCAAAAATTTTATTTTGAATAACTTCTCTCAAAGATTGACCAGTAACTTGTTCTATTACTTTACCACTTAATGCAAAAACGGCATTTTGATAACTATAAATATTACCTGGTTGTTCAATAGTAACCACCTCTCTAAATTTGCTTGCAATTCTTGTTATTGGCAATCCATCTTCTACAAGATTGGTAAAACTATGATATGGTAAACCTGTAGTATGTGACAACACATGAGACAGAGTTACTTTTTTTGTTTGTTTTTTACTAGCCATTTGAAATTCAGGAATATAATCCACAATTTTATCTTCCCAATTTAATAATCCTTCTTCTACATGAATTCCAGTTAGTATACCAGCAAAACCTTTGGAAACAGATCCAATTCTAAAGATTGTTTCTTTATTGATTTTATCTTTTAAAGCTACATTCCTTTTACCATAACCATCTAAATAAATAACAGAATCACATTTTACAATAGCAACAGCAGCTCCTACAATTTGGTGCTTATCTATAGCTTTATTAAAATATGCTTGAATAGTATCTACCAATCGCTCCTTAAACGAGTCTGAGAAGTGAACTTCTGGTGGTTCTGATATTTGATGTGATATTTGGCTGGTTTGGACTTCTTGAGGTAATTCTGGTTGTTTGGCTGAAACAAAAGAAAAAAGTAGCACAATAAACAACATAGATGGGACAGCTATGACTAGTATTTTTTTCATAAGTAAGTTTACAATTCAAAAAAGAGTAAATAAAATCAAAAAAAGCAAGTACAATTTATAGAGTAGGTATTAAAACTGTATTAAACTAGATTAGTTTTATTTTCATTTTTTGAATCAGATTTGGGTATTATTTTAGGTTTATTATTAACTAACGAATAGATCTTCAATTAATTGTACTATCTCTATTTAAGATCTCCTCTTAAAGCACTCTAAATTTAGTCAATTCTACAAGTACAAAAGATAGTTGCGTAAAAAATTTAATGTCAAAATCATTCTAAATATTTGAATTTGAAAGAAAAATCACTCACAAAAACAAAAAACATTCTATACTGAATGTTATGACGGTCAATTTACGATAAAAAGACACAAAACCAAGACAAAATACACAAATATCTATACAAAAGCATTTTTTCGTGACTAGTTACATTTGAAAAAAAAGCTCCTTTCTAATTATGTAATTAGAAAGGAGCTTTTTAAAAGTATAATAATATGTATTAATTTTCGAAAGTACTTACAAAAGACTGTTCATATTTCTGCCAAGCGTCTGTACTGGTTAATTTTTTATAATCATTATTATGAATCATTTTAAGATATATCTCCAACTGTTGTGGTGTTTTATAACCCACTACAGGAGCAATAAGATTTCCTTTTTCATCAAAAAATACCATACTAGGATATCCAGTTATTTTGAGCGCGTTTGCAAAAAAATGTTGGCTATTCCTTCCTTTCCTATCTGGATTATAATTTGGATTGGTATAGGTGAAATCATTATATTTTACTTCTTCTTTTCCTTCTGCATTAAACTTTACTGCATAATAGTTCTTATTCACATAGGAAACTACATCCTTATTATGGAAAGTTCTTTTATCCAGAAGTTTACAAGGTCCACACCAATCTGTATACACATCCATAAAGATCTTTTTTGGGTCTTTTTTCTGAGCCTCCAGAGCATCATTCATAGACATCCAATTGATCTCTTGTGCTTGAGTATAACAGCAGAATAGAAATCCAAAAATAAAAAGTAGGTTTTTCATAAATCTTAAATTTTTATAACTAGTCGTAAACAAAAATTATTCCTTATTAAAAAATTCATTTGCCTTTGGGAGGCAAGTAAAGTTATATATTTTATTACATATTAATGCACTCCATGCATCATTTTCTTCATTTTTGAAGTAATCAAAATTAGTATTACCCCAACCGCTATTGGTACTATAGTAAAGATTAAAAAGAAAGCAGACATCGAATATGTATTAACAATCACATCGATATAACTACCAACAAAACCAGCTAATTTATTACCAATAGCAATGGCCAGATACCATAGACCAAACATTATTCCTATTTTTTTTGCTGGTACTAATTTTGAAACATAGGATAATCCTACCGGAGATAAACATAATTCACCCATAGTATGCAGTAAGTAAGCCACAACCAACCATACTAAACTAACGGATGCAGTTTTTGCTCCTTGGGGAATCGATGCAGAACCCCATGCTAGCATTCCGAACCCTACACCTAATAATATCATTCCTAGTCCAAATTTCACAGTGGCAGAAGGGTTATACTTACTTTCCCATACTTTAGAAAATAAGGGTGCAAGTGTAATAATAAATAATGAGTTCAAAATCAGAAACCAGGATGCCGGAATTTCAGTTGTTTTCTGTGGTAGAATTACAGAAAGTTTCCATAATGCAATTGCCCATACACTTAAGAAGCTTACTCCTAAAACAATATTGGATAATGATATTTTTTTAAACGTTTGTGAAAACAGTTTAAATAAAACCCAGGTGATAACTCCTAAAGGTACAATCGTTATTAATGTGTCTACTATTTTAAATATTGATGCAGAACTTCCACTCAATACACGTTGCGTAAATTTATTTGCAAAAATAGTCATAGATCCACTGGCTTGCTCAAAAGATGCCCAGAAGAATACTACAAAAAATGCTAAGACCCCTACAACAATGTAACGATCTCTTTGTACATGAGCAGGCACTTTTTCTTCAACTTCATCTGGCATGTTTTCGATAGCATCGGATAAATCTATTTTTTTGGATGGTTCTACTCCTACATTCTCAAAAATACTTCTACCAAACCAGAATTGCAGCATGCCCAGCATCATAAAAATACCAGCCAAACCAAATCCCCATGCCCAACTTAAGTTCTCTCCTAAGAAACCACAAAGCAAAACACCAATAAAACCACCAGAGTTTACACCCATATAAAAAATGGTAAAAGCCCCATCTTTCCTTTCTGGAAACTTATCATACAGACCACTAACAATCGATGTAATATTTGGTTTAAATAAACCATTACCTATGATTAACAGTCCTACACCTATATATAGTGTAGTTTCTGTTTCTAATGCCATTGCAGCATGCCCAAGCGTCATTACCAGAGCACCTAGTGCAACTGCTTTTTGATATCCTGTAAATTTATCGGCAATCCACCCTCCTATAACGGGGGTTACATAAACTAAAGAAGTGTATGTTCCTAAAAGGGCTAGCGCTCTTTCATTAGACCATTCCCAACCTCCTTCTGCAAAAGTAGAAGTTAAAAATAATACAAAAATTGCGCGCATTCCATAGTACGAAAAGCGTTCCCACATTTCTGTAAAAAACAATACATACAATGCGGGTTTATGACCTAATAGACTAAAGTCATTTGAATTGTCTTGAACCATCATGATAATATTTTATGCGTTATCAGCTAATTCAAAACCTTCAGCTTCTTCATGTAAAGTTCCTTCTCTATCTTCAACACCATGCGTTAGAACTTCTAATTTTTTTCTAAAGACCATAACGAGTAATCCAAAGATCACACAAAAAACGGCTATTCCGGTAAAGATGGTAAACTCTCCAAGGTTTTCTGCAGATTCTCCTAATAAACCAGCCAGCTTATTTCCAAAACCTGTCATTGCAAAATATACCCCCATCATTAATGCTCCATATTTAACCGGAGCCAATTTTGTAATAAACGACAATGCCACAGGCGATATACATAATTCTCCAATAGTATGAAACAAATATGCCAATACTAACCAGTACATTGCAGAAGATCCATCAGAGTTAAACTCCATAGATGCAGCTGTCATGAAAAAGAATCCTGTTCCCATAATAATAAGTCCAATAATCATCTTAAATAAAGAACTCGAAACTTTTCCTTTTAGTTTTCTATTCGCCCAGTACCAAGCTATAGTGGTTCCTAAGAAAATTATAAACATAGCATTTAGAGATTGAAACCATGAAGCAGGAACTTCCCAGCCCATTAGCATTCTGTTTGTTTTTTCTTTGGCATAGATATTCATTAATCCTCCCGCTTGCTCAAAAGCTCCCCAAAAAACGATCACTAAAAGAAATGAAATAAACAACACAACAATCCTATCTTTTTCGATCTTAGTTAATGGTTTTTTCATTGCTTCTTTATCTTCTTCTTTTTCAGAAGCTCCCAAAAAGTTACCTACTCCTGCAAGGTATTTTTGCCCTAATAGGTATTGTAATAATCCCAATGCCATTCCTATTCCTGCAAGGCCAAACCCATAGTGCCACCCATGTACTTCTCCTACATATCCTACTATTAAACTTGATAAAAATGCGCCAACATTAATTCCGATATAAAAAATAGTAAACCCTTTATCTCTTCGTATATCTCCTTGTTTATACAAACCTCCTACCATAGTCGAAATATTAGGTTTTAGCATTCCTACTCCTGCTATGATTAAACCAAGACCAGAATACCATGCCCACATTTCTTCAACAGCCAAAATACTATGTCCGGCAACCAGTAAAATCCCTCCGACTAAAACTGATTTTTTTTGTCCCAGAAATTTATCTGCAATCCATCCACCAGGAATTGATGCTACATAAACCAACATCGTATACCATCCATACAGTGCTAAAGCTTCTCCAGATGACCAGCCTAAACCTGCATTTTCATCCACGGTTTTAGCTGTTAGATATAACACAAAAATTGCTCTCATACCATAGTATGAAAAACGTTCCCACATTTCTGTAAAAAATAAAATGTATAATCCCACCGGATGCCCAAAAAGCTCTTTCTGATGAGCTGCTTTAACTGTATTTGCCATTATGTTTGTTTAATTAATTATAAGTTGTTTTTAATGAAGTTAGTCATCTTATTGAATAAATGTAATCTAGTATTACCACCGTAAATTCCATGGTTTTTGTCGGGATAAATTGCCCAATCAAAATCTTTATTTGCCTGTATCAATGCTTCAACCAATTGCATTGTATTTTGAACATGCACATTATCATCTGCACTACCATGTACTAATAAGAATTTTCCTTTTAATCCATTCACAAAATTAATAGGCGAATTATCATCATATCCCTTTGCATTCTCCTGGGGAGTCATCAAATATCGTTCCGTATAAATGGTATCATAAAATCTCCAACTTGTAACCGGAGCCACAGCAATTGCCATTTTAAAGGTGTCCGGAGCTTTAAATAAACAATTACTAGACATAAAACCTCCGTAACTCCATCCCCAAATCCCAATTCGTGATGCATCTATATACTCCAATCCTCCAAAATGCTTAGCAGCAGCAATCTGATCCTGAACTTCTAGATTTCCTAGATCATTTTGTGTAGCTTTTTTAAACTTGGCACCTTTTAAGCCAGTTCCTTTACCATCAACACAAACAACAATATATCCTTGTTGCGCCAACATCATATACCAATAATCATTTGCTCTATGCCAGGAATTCTTTACCGATTGAGACCCTGGTCCAGAATACTGATACATCAACAATGGGTATTTCTTCTTAGGATCAAAATCTTTGGGCTTTATCATCCAGATATTTAGTTGTTCTCCATTAACTTCTATTGTAGAAAACTCCTTTGGTCGTATATCATATTTTGCCAGTTTCTCTAGCAGTCCTTTATTATTTTTGATTTCACGAACAACTTTTCCTGTCTTGCCATCATTTAGCGAATATTCATATGGAGTAGTCGCATTAGAAAAATAATTAATGTATAAACTGAAATCTGCACTAAAGTCAGCGTCATTAGTTCCATCTTTTTGACTTAATCGCTTTTTGTCTTTTCCATCTAAAGTAACACTATAAATATCTCTATTGATACTTCCGTTCTCTACACTTTGATAGTATATAGTTTTATTCTTTTTATTATAACCGTAATAACTAGTTATCTCCCAAGGCCCTTTGGTAACCTGATTTATCAATTCACCAGTTACTGCATGATGATAGATATGATTGTATCCGTCTTTTTCACTAGTCCATATAAAGCTATTATCATCTAAGAATGTAAGATTATCTGTAATATCAATATAAGCATCATCTTTTTCGTTAAGTACAACTTTAGCAGCTTTGGTCTTGGCATCTACAAAAATTAAATCCAGATTATTTTGATGCCTGTTCATTACCTGTACACTCAAAATATCTGGATTTGCTGTCCATTTTATTCTAGGGATATAAAAATCTTTATAATCACCTAGTTTAATCTGATCTAAAGCCATTGCCTTAATATCTGCTACATACAGGGAGACTTTTGCATTTTTCTCTCCTGCTTTAGGGTATTTAAAAACCTCTTGCTTTTGGTATAAATCTTTACCATAGACATCCATAGAAAACTCAGGCACTTCTCTTTCATCAAATCGTAAAAACGCAATTTTGTCACTATCGGCACTCCAATCAAAGGCTCTTACGAACGAAAACTCTTCTTCGTATACCCAATCTGTAATCCCATTAATGATTTCATTTTTCTTACCATCATCGGTTAATTGTACCTCCTTACCTGTCGCAAAGTTTAACACATAAATATTATTATCCAGAATGTATGCTATTTTATTTCCATCTGGCGATAACATAGGAGATTGTATTTTTTTATCACTGACTTTAAAAATACCTTTAGAAGGAACGTCATAAATATGATAAATCCCTTTTGAAGAATGACGATAGATCTGTTCTAGCTCGCTTGAAAGCAAAACTCTATTTTCATCTTTGCTAAAAGAATACCCTTGAAACGTAGATAGATCATCAACAGAAGCAGTATTTATTAAGGTTCTGACTTTTTCACCCGTTTCGTATGAATATACTTCAATACTAACAGCTCCAGAAACAGCATCTCTTTCTATAACTGAATACTCTGTCCCATTATTCATAGAATGTAAAGATTGTAGCCCTTCGGTTCTGAAAGTTCCTCCCCAGATTTCCTGTAGAGTAAAAGCCTTATCTTGTGCTGATACGACAAGCCCTATAAAAATTGTAATTGTAAAAAACAATTTTGTAATTTTCATATGATATAATTTTAAAAATTGTTGACGCCAAGAATACTAAAAAATTCGTGAAAAATACAACAATTGCTGTTAAATACAATAAAATCATAAAATCGTATGCGTATTTTTTAGCATATCATCAATAATACCTGAAATTTTATCTGCTTATTTAACTATTCACAAATAATTATATTTACACTATTGCCAATCAACACGAAATCATTAAACTAATCATTTACAAATATTTACAATCAAAAATATTAATTTTAAAGAATGTGTATTTTCCATTTTAATCCTAAATCAACATGTTAAGAATAATGCTCTTGATATATCAAAAATCATTTAGCTATGCGTATGACAAAACAGAATAGTATATTTGAAGCCACTTATAACAACAAACATAATGGCACCTGTAGTTTCTGGGTTTTCTAAACTTTCTAAAGCTGATAAAATCAAATGGTTGGCAAAACACCATTTTAATGATGATCAAAATGCAATAGACACTTTAGTAACCTACTGGAATTCTGATGACGGGCTTCAAAAGCTTCATGATGAGTTTACTGAAAATACTATCTCTAATTATTACCTGCCTTTTTCGGTAGCTCCAAATTTTCTCATTAACAATAAGCGATATACGCTGCCTATGACCATCGAAGAAAGTTCTGTGGTTGCTGCAGCGAGCAAGGCTGCTAAATTTTGGCAAACGCGAGGTGGGTTTAAAGCCGAAGTATTATCAACTATAAAAGTTGGACAAGTACATTTTACATATACCGGAAACTCTGAAAAACTACAGCAATTTTTCTCTATAGTAAAATCCAAAATACTAACCTCTGTATCCCATATGACTAAGAATATGGAAAAGCGAGGTGGAGGAGTAATTGATATTGAACTTCGTGACAAAACCACAGAAATTGATAACTACTATCAATTGCATTGCACTTTTGAAACTGCAGATGCTATGGGAGCTAATTTTATTAATTCTTGTTTGGAGCAGTTTGCAAAGACAATAGTCATAGAAGCAAAAGAATATCAAGATTTTTCTACTGCCGAAAAGGATATTGAGATTATCATGAGTATTCTCTCTAATTATGTTCCACAATGTTTAGTAAAAGCTTCTGTATCTTGTGATATTAAAGATTTACCCAATACCTCATCACTTTCTTCTCTGCAATATGCCAAAAAATTTGTGAGAGCAGTACGTATTGCTGAGATTGAGCCTTACCGTGCAGTAACACACAACAAAGGAATCATGAATGGCATTGATGCCGTAGTATTAGCCACCGGGAATGATTTTAGAGCAATAGAAGCAGGAGCGCATGCATACGCATCAAGAAATGGCAAATATACCAGCCTTACTCATGCTGAAATACAAAATGATATTTTAACTTTCTCTATCAAATTACCTCTTGCGCTAGGTACCGTAGGTGGGCTAACCTCTCTTCACCCTTTGGTTAAATTGGCATTGCAGCTTCTTGAAAAACCTAATGCTAAAAAACTAATGGAAATAACAGCCGTAGCAGGACTTGCTCAAAATTTTGCGGCCATAAATTCACTGATCACCACAGGAATTCAACAAGGACATATGAAAATGCACTTGATGAATATCCTTAATCAATTTAAAGCTACAGAAGACGAAAAAAAACAGCTTATAAAATATTTTGAAACCAATGCAGTTACCCATAGCGAAGTAGTAACACAGATTGAAAAATTAAGAACTTAAATGAAAAAATCCTTTTATAGCCATGGTAAATTATTGTTTACTGCCGAATATTTGGTATTGGATGGCGCATGTGCTTTAGCTATACCTACTAAAAAAGGGCAATGGTTGTTAATTGAAGAAAGTGATGTTCCTCAAATTATATGGAAAAGCTTTGATCAAGAAGGCAACTGTTGGTTTGAGGCTAATTTAATCGCAGAAGACAATACTTTTAAACAAATTCAAAATAATATTGAAGAAAATGATATCTCTACTACTCTGATTGCCATCCTTACAGCTGCAAAAGAGCTAAATCCTAATTTTCTTTCCTCTGGAAAAGGGTATCGTGTAGAAAGTAGATTAGAGTTTCATAGACAATGGGGACTTGGATCTTCATCTACATTAATTAATAACATTGCGCAGTGGGCAAAAGTAGATGCATTTACTTTACTTGAAAAAAGCTTTGGTGGTAGTGGGTATGATATTGCATGTGCTCAACATGATTCTCCTATTTTATATAAACGCACCGAAGGCAAACCAATTATAAAAACTGCTAATTTCAATCCTTCTTTTAAAGAGAATCTATTTTTCATTCATTTAAACAAAAAACAGGACAGTAAAGCTTCTATCAAGCATTATCAATCACTACCGCTAAAGGATTTTGATAATGCAGAAACTACAGTGAATGAAATTACTTCTAAAATATTAGATTGCACTACTCTTGCCAAGTTTAATACCTTAATCGATTTACACGAAGAAATCATTTCTAAAATTATTAAGACTCCAACAATAAAATCTATCTTATTCTCTGATTATCCTGGTAGTATTAAAAGTCTTGGGGGTTGGGGTGGAGATTTTGTCCTGGTTACCGGAAATTCTTCAGAAATGTCTTATTTCAAAGAAAAAGGATACACTACAATTATACCTTATAAGGAAATGATATTAGAGTAGCACACACCAACCTACTATATCTAGAAGGCCTAATAATAGTTTGTATTAAGACGGCAACACATTAAGAGTGGTTGTCATATAATTTAGTAGTGTCTACATTATGTATATTATAAATCCTAAAATTAACCTTTTAAAAATAGGGTAATCCACTATTTATTTGTTGTTATTAATATAGATTCCTATTTCATAAGTCATTTTTCATATGAAAGACAACAAAACCTATGTATCATGAACCTAAAAATTTTATTTTTCATATCATTTTATATATCCAGTAACCTGGCTTTTTCTCAATCTATTACAAACACTCCCAATTTAAATTACGCTTTAACAAATCAGCCAAATTATTTTTCGCTTTATGATCTCCAAAACCCACATTTCAAATACCCTAAAACGCTAGATAATAACTACTTACTTCATCATAATTTCTACACGAATATTTATATTAATACAATAGACCAATCAACCAATAATAGGATTTTGTATCAAAATGCCAAATCCTTATCAAGTATTCAAAATAAACCTTTTAATCCCATGTCTAGAGAAGGATCATGGGACAACCCTTCTAATTCAGTATCATTAGAAAATGCTGTTCTTAATTCAGAAGTTGTGTTTGCAATTTGGGAGTTATTTAACCCTTAGTCAAATAAAAAAGCCTCAGCTTTTACAAACCGAGGCTTTTTAAATATTTCATAACACTACTATAATTCTAGTGCTTTCATTACATTATTATCCATAAGCAATTCTTCTGGGTTCTCTAATGCTTCTTTTACCGCTACTAAGAATCCTACAGACTCTTTACCATCAATAATTCTATGATCATAAGATAATGCCACATACATAATAGGTGCTACTACAATTTGCCCATCTCTCACGATCGGACGCTCTACAATATTATGCATTCCTAAGATAGCACTCTGTGGAGGGTTAATAATTGGTGTAGATAACATACTACCAAAAACTCCACCATTAGTAATAGTAAAGGTTCCTCCTGTCATTTCATCAACAGTAATCTCACCATCACGTGCTCGGATTGCCAACCTCTTTACTTCTGATTCTACTCCTCTGAAGCTTAAATTTTCTGCATTACGAATCACAGGAACCATCAGTCCTTTAGGTCCAGAAACTGCAATACTAATATCCTGAAAATCATAAGAGATCATTTCTTTACCATCAATCATCGAATTTACTGCCGGGAATAACTTTAATGCTCGTACACATGCAAGAGTAAAGAAAGACATAAACCCTAAACTCACTCCATGTTTGCTTTTAAACGTTTCTTTATACTGGCTACGAAGATTAAAAATTGGCTGCATATCCACTTCGTTAAATGTAGTTAACATTGCAGTTTCATTTTTAACTGAAACTAAACGTTCTGCTACTTTACGACGAAGCATAGATAATTTATGACGTGACTCTCCTCTACTTCCTAGCCCTGGAGTTCCCATTGCCGGTTTTGCGTCTAGTGCATCAGCTTTAGTAACACGTCCGTCTCTACCTGTTCCTTTTACCTGACTAGCATCTATACCTTTCTCGGCAAGTACTTTTTTAGCTGCAGGAGAAGCGGTTCCTGTTGCATAAGTTTCTGTTTTGGCAGGTGCTGTCGGAGTTTCTTCTTTTTTCTCTTCTACCTTAGGAGTTTCTGCCTCAGAAGCTAATTTGGTTTCGCCTCCTTCTGGTTTAGCAGCCTCTGTATCAATAAGACATACCACTTGACCAACTGCTACTGCATCCCCTTCTTCGGCCATAAGTGTTATAACTCCACTTGCTTCAGCAGGTAATTCTAAGGTTGCTTTATCACTGTCTACTTCAGCAATTGCCTGATCTTTTTCGACATAATCACCAGACTCAACAAGCCATTGAGCTATTTCTACTTCTGTAATAGATTCTCCCGGTGATGGGACTTTCATTTCTAAAGCCATAATTCTGAATTTATCCTTTGTATAATTTCCTTCGGAAATTTTTAACTATACTTACTTATTTACTAAATTTTATCTTCTTTGATTATTCTTTGTTTCATCAAACACATAATCGATTACCTGTTGATGTCTTCTCTTTGATCTGGTTGCACTACCTGCCGCAGGAGCTCCATATGATCTCCTACTTGCAAATCTAAATGTTTTTGCTTCATCATAGTTCATTAACATATGACTTAATGCACCCATATTACGTGGTTCTTCTTGTGCCCAAACTACTTCATCTGCCTTATACTTCTTAATCAGAGCATCCATCTCTGCCGCTGGCAAAGGGAATAATTGCTCTATTCTTACCAAAGCAACATCTTTCCTTCCTAGTTTTTCTTTTTCTTCTAATAAATCATAATAGAATTTACCTGTACAAAAAACCAGTGTTTTTACAGCTGTTGCTTTCGCATCCGGGTCATCTAATACCGTTTGAAACTTACCGTTAGCAAATTCATCTACAGAAGAATGTACTTTAGGATGACGCAATAAACTCTTTGGTGTAAATACAATTAAAGGTTTACGATATTTTGCTTTCATTTGTCTACGTAGCAAATGAAATAAATTAGCAGGCGTTGTTACATCAGCCACAAACATATTATCTTTTGCACAAAGCTGTAAATATCGTTCCATACGAGCCGAAGAATGTTCTGCTCCTTGTCCTTCATAACCATGTGGTAACAACATCACCAAACCGTTTTGCAACTTCCACTTATCTTCTGCCGAAGAAATATATTGATCCAACATAATTTGGGCACCATTACTAAAATCTCCAAATTGTGCTTCCCAAATAGTTAATGTTTTTGGACTTGCCATCGCATACCCATAGTCGAATCCTACTACTCCATATTCTGATAATAATGAATTATAGATATAAAAATCTGACTGATCTCCTTTTAGGTTATTTAGTAGCACTACCTCTTCTTCACTATCTTCTACTTTGATAACAGCATGCCTATGTGAAAACGTTCCTCGTTCTACATCTTGCCCGCTCATTCTCACATCATATCCTTCTTTTAACAAAGAGCCATAAGCTAGTAACTCTCCCATTGCCCAGTCTAACTGGTCCGTCTCAAAGAATCTTTTATGTCGGTCGTTTACTATTTTTTCTATTTTACGAAGGAATTTTTTATCCGAAGGAAGCTTAGTAATAGCTTCAGCAATTTCGGTCAATTTATCCTTAGGATAAGTAGTATCAACTACTTCCATCATTTTATCTTCTTGTACTCTTTCAAAACCAGCCCATTCATCCTCCATGAATGGTGTTATTACTGTTTTTTCCTGCTTACGAGAATCTTCCAATTCTTCTTCGAGTGATGCTTTGTACTCTTTTTCGAGCTTAGTAACATGGTCTTTATCTATAATACCTTCAGAAATCAATTTTTCTGCATAAATATCTCGTGGATTATTATGTTTGGCAATAGCTTTATATAACTTAGGTTGGGTGAAACGTGGTTCGTCTCCTTCATTATGTCCATATTTACGATATCCAAGTAAATCTATAAATACGTCACGACCAAAATTCATTCTAAAATCTAATGCAAAATTAGTTGCATGAACTACTGCTTCTGCGTCGTCTGCATTTACATGCAAAACAGGAGATAAGGTAACCTTACCAACATCTGTACAATATGTTGATGAACGTGCATCTAGATAATTAGTCGTAAAACCAATTTGGTTATTAACGATTATATGTATAGTTCCTCCAGTCTTATACCCTTCTAATTGAGCCATCTGAACAATCTCATAAACCAATCCTTGCCCTGCTACAGCAGCATCTCCATGAACTACTATTGGTAGTACCTGAGAAATATCTTCTTTATAATGGGTATCTTGTTTTGATCTAGTTATTCCTTCTACAACCGCACCTACTGTTTCTAAATGTGATGGATTTGGAGCAATATTCATATTAATTGCCTTTCCAGAATCCGATTCTCGTTTAGAGGTCCAACCCAAATGATATTTTACATCTCCATCAAATACAGTTTCCTCATAATCTTTTCCATCAAATTCACTAAAGATATCTTTAGGGCTTTTTCCAAAAATATTTGTAAGTGTACTTAACCTACCACGGTGTGCCATACCCATTACAAACTCTTTTACTCCTAGATCAGCTGCCTTTTCTACTAATGCATCAAGAGCAGGGATAAGAGATTCTCCTCCTTCGAGAGAAAATCGTTTTTGACCTACATATTTGGTATGCAAAAAGCTTTCGAATGAAACTGCCTGATTTAGTTTTCTAAGAATATGTTTCTTTTGCTCTACAGAGAATTTAGTTCTATTGGTATTAAAATTAACCCGAGCCTGTATCCATTCTCTTTCTTCGGGGTTACGAATATACATATATTCTATACCTATAGAATCACAATATATTTGTTCTAGGTGAACAATAATATTGCTTAGTGTATTGGGTCCTATTCCAATAATTTCTCCTGCATTAAAAACCGTATTGAGATCACTTTGACTTAATCCAAAATTTTCTAAAGCCAATGTTGGGATATATTTTCTTCGTTCTCTAACAGGATTTGTTTTGGTAAACAAATGCCCTCGAGTTCTATATCCATCTATTAATCGAACTACCTGAAATTCTTTTTGAACATTTTGGGGAACGGCAACAGTCTCTCCTGGTGCTTGATCAGCATACATAGTTTCTCCTGAATCATTAGCACTTTCTAATCCAAAATCAAATCCTTGAAAAAATGCTCTCCAACTAGGCTCTACACTATCAGGGTTCTGTAAATATTGATCGTATAAATCTGCAAAAAATGCGGTATTAGCCGCATTCAAAAATGAATATTTATCCATATGTAAGTATTCAACTGTCTTTTAAATAATAAAACGCAACAAAAATACAATAATTACGCTATAATAGGTATCGAATTATTTATATTTATAGTATAATTTTTCATAAAATTAACAATGAAAGTTAATGTTCGCCAAAATATCAAAATCCTTGTCTTAGTTATTTTAATTCTATTTTCCTTACAAAAAAGTTATTCTCAAAATGATGATTTTTGGTCTAACATTAGTTTTGGAGGTAATTTGGGAATTGGATTTGGGAATGATACTTTTAGTGGAGTCATCGAGCCGCTGGCAGTGTACAATTTTAACGAACAATTTGCTGCTGGATTAGGAGTTAGTTTTGGATATATTGAATCCAATAATTTTACAGCAACCAATTATGGAGGGAGCGTACTCGCTTTTTATAGTCCAATACGAGAAATTCAACTCTCTCTTGAATTTCAGGAAATGGGAGTTTCGAGAACTCTTGAAATTGAAAATACAGCAGATTTCAAAGAGAATTATTGGTATCCGTCCCTATTTGTTGGTGGTGGTTATCGTATAGGTAATGTAAGTATTGGGATTCGTTACGATCTCCTTTATGATAACAATAAAAGTATCTACGGAAATGCCTATGTCCCTTTTGTAAGCGTGTTTTTCTAAGTGGTCTTACCACAAATAAAAGATACAACCGTGAGGTTTTCCTCCATATTTTACGAGTTTTTTTTCTGCTTTGCGAAGTATCCTATATTTATACCGTAAATCTTCAATATCTGTAGTACAATTTACTTTTTTAAAGTTTAGCGTATTAAAAAAATCTCGATCCCACTCTGATTGTTTTTTCATATCCTGTCTTTCATGACACATTACAATGCGATTTTGGCTTAAAAATGTTCGATTCTCGGTAACATCTAACACTTTTTCCATAGAAAAGGAGGTTTCTCTTTCGCTCTCAGTATAACGAGTATTAGCACGAATAATTTCAGTAAATGTTGTAAATAATCGTAACGTATCATTTTCTACATAGTAATACTCTAAACTATTATCAAAATTTTGTTTATAGATATGTTTTATCAATTTTAATTGATCATTTTTATAATAATAATGAATATACCCGGAGAAATACTCTGAACAAATATATCTTTTAGTTGATTGTTTAATCAAAGTATCCCTTTCTTTTTTACCAACTTCTTTCAAAAACTCTTCATAAGAAGCGCTTATTTTATCTTGAGAAATCTCTTGACTAAAAGTAAAGGTTAAAACGAAAAATAAAAAAATGCTACTATATAATTTCATACGTTTAAAATTTTCTGTTATCCTAATATTCTATACCATATCCAGATATTTTTTGGCAAATACAACCTCATCCTTTATTTCTGTACCAAACTTTTTGCCACTCTCGCTTTAATATCAAATATGCAGCATATTCTGCTATATCAACACTATCTTCAGAATCCAGACTTCTTATCTTAGCTTCAGAGACATCTACAGCATATAATAAATTAAGATACTCATTAAATGTATTTTGCAATTTCTCAATAAGTAAATACACTATTTCAGAAAACAGATCTTGAGGAGTCTTACTTTTGATATCATAATCAATTCCTGCACGGTTTAGATCTTTTTGTAGCTGAATCAGAAACTGAGGGTACAGATCAGAATTAGAGACCTCCTCCATTAATTGTTTCGCTGTAATAAGATTATATTTATTAGACACTTCGATTCATTAATTGTTCTCCAAACGATTTCAATATTACTTTTTTATCCTCTTCAATAGAAAGATTTTCTAAAACCAAAAATGCTTGATTAGTATATTTCTCAATCTCTAATCGTGTTTTATCTTTTGCTCCTGTAGTCTCAAAAAGGTGTTTTACAGCATCTACTTTTTGAGATGGATCATCAGGGCTAAAAGAAAATAATTCTCTTAATTGTTTTTGCTCATCTTCACTTGCAAACTCTACAGCTTTTAGATACAAAATAGTTTTCTTATTTTCGATTATATCTCCTCCTACTTGTTTACCAAAAGTCTTTGGGTCACCAAAAGCGTCTAAATAATCATCCTGAAGTTGAAATGCTAACCCCAATAATCTTCCAAAATCATAAATCGAAGACCTACAATCTTCTGGAGCATTCGCTACGACAGCTCCCATTCTCATTGCTGCACCAACTAAAACCGCCGTCTTATATTCGATCATTCTGATATATTCGGGAATAGTTACATCATCTCTGGTTTCAAAATCAATATCATATTGTTGCCCTTCACACACTTCTATTGCCGTCTTTGTAAATAGTTTAGCTAACTCTCGAAAAGTATCCCCTTCATAACTTTCAAATAATTGATAGGCATTAATCAACATAGCATCTCCAGAAAGAATTCCTGTATTTACATCCCATTTCTCATGAACGGTTTCTTCTCCTCGTCTAAGGGGAGCATCATCCATGATATCATCATGTATTAATGAAAAGTTATGAAAAACCTCTATTGCTAGTGCCGCATCTAAAGCCTTTTTATATGATTCTCCAAAAATCTCTGAAGTCATTAATACTAAAATCGGTCGCAATCGTTTACCACCAAGATTAAGGATATAAGATATCGGTTCATAGAGGTTCTTAGGCTCTTTAGTTATCGTTTTTTTAGATAGATATTCTAAAAAATACCTCTGATAATCAGAAATCGTGTGCACAGTACTTTTTTATGCTAAAGTAATTGAAACTTTTTAAAAACTAATGTTAATTATAATCTCGTATCCAAAAACATTTTATCAATCGAAATTTGAACGTAATGTTAAAAAAATGTGAAACTCAGGAAACTTTTATTGTTTTTAAAGTTTCCATGTGTACATTTGGCTAAAAATAAGTACCCCTTAATGAAAGACAAAATAATAGAGAAAGCTAATGATATGTTTTTGAATCTGGGTTTTAAGAGTGTCACAATGGATGATCTTGCTACCGAGATGGGAATTTCGAAAAAGACGATTTACACTCATTTTCAAAACAAAACTGAATTGGTAAAAGCTACTACAGATCATTTATTTTGTATTATATCTGATGGAATAGATGCTATTGTAGATAAAAAAAATGGGCCAATTGAAGAATTATATGCAATAAAAGCTTTTGTGATGCATCATCTTAAAAATGAAAAAACCGCTCCACAATATCAACTTCAGAAATACTATCCGAAAATCTATAAAGCTCTTAAAGCTAAACAATTTGAAATAATGCAAGAATGTGTTATTGAAAACCTAGATGGAGGAATTAAAAAAGGTGTTTTTAGAAAAAATATAGACATTCAATTTATTTCAAGGATATATTTCAATGGAATGATTGGAATTAAAGATCAAGAAATGTTTCCAATGCAAAAATTTCCTATAACCCAACTTATGGCAGATTATCTGGAATATCATATTAGAGGCATTGCCACAGAAAAAGGATTAAAAATTTTAAACAATCTACTAATAAAAGAGTAATATTTATGAGAAACGACCTTTGGTTAATCTGTCTGGGTTGGCTATTTACAACCACATTAATAGCTCAACAACCACCAGCAAATTCTTCATACACTTTTACACTGGATGAAGCGATAGAGTTCGCATTAGAAAACAGTTATCAATCTATTAACGCAAGACGCGATGTAGCAAAAGCACTTAAAAGAAAATGGGAAACCACTGCAGATGGTCTTCCACAAATTGATGCATCAGTTGATTATCAAAATCAACTGAAACAACCTGTTTCACTATTACCAGGTGAAGTTACTGGTGGAGACCCTGGAACTTTTGTTCCTGTGGTTTTTGGTACAAAACAACAAGCATCTGCAACGGCAACCCTAAGTCAACTTATTTTTAATGGATCATATCTGGTAGGCTTAGAGGCGGCAAAGAGTTTCTTGCAATACAGTAATGATATTGAAGAAAAAACTCAACTCGAAGTCCGTAAAGGTGTTATTAATGCGTATGGTAGTGTGCTTATTGCTCAGGAAAACGTAAAAATTCTTAAAAATAATGCCTCTACTCTAGAGAAAAACTATTTAGAGACAAAAAAGATTTTTGAAAACGGTCTGGCAGAAGAAGAAGATGTAGAACAACTACAAATCACTTTATTACAGATTACGAATCAGTTTAGTAATGCAGAGCGGTTAGAAAAAATTGCCTTACAGATGTTTAACTTATCTCTAGGAGTACCTGTTGACTCGAATATTGTGCTTTCTGATAATTTGGATGGTCTTGCCTTAAAAAATATGGATGAGTCTGTTATCACCAAACCATTTAATATAGAGAATAATATAGATTACAGACTAGCGTATCTTTTTACTGAACAAACACGTCTAGAGTTAAAACTAGAAAAAAGTAAAGCACTCCCCTCTTTATCTGCTTTTGTTAATTATGGTACACAAGCTAATAGTAATTCTTTTACCTTTTTAGATAGTGATCAACGTTGGTTTCAATCTTCTATTCTAGGTGCTAGTCTGAAGATCCCTATTTTTAGTTCTTTAAAAAGAAGTGCCAGAACACAACAAGCTAGAATAGCTGATGAACAATCAAGAACTGATTTTTTAAGAATCCAAAGAGAGATACAACTTAAGTATGATACTGCCATAAGTGATTACAAATTTTCAATAGAAAGTTATAACACTTCGAAACAGAATCTTACGCTCGCAGAACGAATTGAGAAAAAAAATCAGATTAAATATACAGAAGGTCTTGCCTCCAGTTTTGAATTAAGACAAGCACAATTACAATTATATTCTTCTCAGAATGAAGTATTAAATGCTATGCTTAATATCATTAACAAAAAAGCTGAACTAGAAACGATTTTAAACACACCAAACAATAATTAACCATATTATGAAAAAGATACTTACCATATTATCTATATCACTTCTTATCATTTCATGTGGACAAAATAATGCAAAGTCTATTGATAAAATTATAGAAGACGGTAATCTACAAGCAATACGGACCAAAAGGACCGAGGTAGTCGCTGAACAACAAGCTATTGCTGATCAATTAAAACAATTAGATGAAGCAATAGCAGCTTTGGATTCTGTAAAAAGACTTCCTTTGGTGACTACGATCATGGCAAAAGACACGCTATTTAATCATTATCTGGAGTTACAAGGAAATGTTGAAACCAAAAAGAACATAGTTCTATATCCTGAGATGGGTGGTATTTTAACCAGAGTTTATGTTAAAGAAGGACAAAAAGTATCGAAAGGACAATTGTTAGCCAGAATTGATGATGGTGGATTAGGTCAGCAATTGTCACAAGTAGAGGTGCAGGCACAATTAGCTAAAACAACTTTTGATCGTCAAAAAAGACTTTGGGAACAAAAAATAGGTTCAGAAATTCAATATCTCGAAGCTAAAACAAATTTTGAAGCACAGCAAAACGTAGTAAATCAGATCAAACGTCAATTGGCTAAAACAACAGTAACCGCTCCATTTTCTGGAGTTATAGATGATGTTATTACGGAACAAGGAAGTGTAGTATCTCCTGGACAATCAGCATTGATTCGAATTGTAAACCTAGATGACATGTATATAGAAACCGAAGTGCCAGAACGTTATATCCCAAGTGTTACTATGGGTAAGAATGTAGAAGTATATTTCCCGGTTCTTGGAAAAACAATTAGCACAAAAATTCGTCAAGTAGGAAATTATATTAATCCAAACAATCGTTCTTTTATGGTAGAAGTTGGTATTCCTTCAAATGGAGGAACTGTAAAACCTAACCTTACAGCCAAGGTAAAAATCAATGATTATACTAATGAAAAAGCAATCTTAATACCACAAAGTATTATTTCTGAAAATGCAGAAGGAGATCAATATACTTATGTTACCTCTGGTAAAGATGCTCAAAATATAGCTGAGGCTAGAAGAGTAATTGTAAAAACAGGGAAGACACAAGGAGATCTTATAGAGATTATAGAAGGTATTACTAATGGAGATGCCATTATTAGTGAAGGTGCTAGAAGTGTAAAAGATGGTCAGAAAGTTAAAATTTTAAACTAACAATCTATGGAAGTTAACAAGAAAAAGGTAGATAAGGAATTTAAGTTATCGTCCTGGGCGATAAATAATCCAACTACTATTTATGTAATGATCGGCATATTCTTGGTTTTAGGACTTTCTGCATATTTCTCTATGCCTAGAGAAAATTTTCCTGAAATCAATGAAACCAAAATTTACATTAGTGTTCCTTATCCAGGGAATACGGCAGAAGATATTGAACGTTTAATTGTAGATCCATTAGAGGACAAGTTAAAAAGTGTAAGTAATGTAATAGAGATTCTATCGACTTCGCAAGAAGATTACGCTATTATAACTGTAGAATTTGATGAAAAACTCTCTGTGTCTGCAGCTAAGCAAAAAGTAAAAGACGAAGTAGATTCTGAGACAGCAAATGAAGATTGGCCTACTTTTAATGGCGCTAAAGTAGATCCTAATGTTTTTGATTTGAGTATTTCTGAGGAAACTCCAATAATGAACATTAATATTTCGGGAGACTATACGGTTGGTAAACTAAAAGAATTTGCAGAATATCTTGAAGACGAAATAGGAGATCTTAAAGAAATTAAAAAAGCAGATATTCGTGGTGCTCAGGAAAAAGAAGTGGAAGTTGCTGTAGATATCTACAAAATGATGGCTGCCAAAGTGAGTTTTGATGATGTAATCAATACCATCCGTAATGGGAATATGACTATGTCTGCAGGAAACATGATTGCTAGCGGGCAAAGACGTACAATACGAATTCTGGGAGAAATTGATCGCCCTTCGCAATTAGATGACTTTGTAGTAAAATCTCAGGACGGAGCTGTTTACCTAAGAGATATTGCCGAAGTAAGTTTCAAAGAAGAAGATAAAACTACTTATGCCAGAGAATTTGGTCATAATGTAGTCATGCTAGATGTAAAGAAACGTTCTGGGGAAAATATGATCGAAGCTGTAGAGAAAATAAATGGAATTCTTGACGACGCTAAAGAAAATGTGTTCCCAAAAGATTTGGAGATTACAGTAGCAAATGATCAATCTGAAAAAACTGAAAATCAAGTAAGTGATCTGGTTAACAATATCATTTTTGGTATCATCTTGGTCGTTGGAGTTTTGATGTTCTTTTTAGGCTTTAGAAATGCCCTATTTGTTGGATTTGCAATTCCTTTGACTATGTTTATGTCTTTTATGATACTTTCATTTCTTGGATATACTTTGAACACTATGATTCTTTTTGCATTAATTATGGGGCTAGGTATGCTTGTAGATAATGGTATCGTAGTAGTAGAAAACGTATATCGTTTGATGGAAGAAGAAGGGATGTCTCGAACAGAAGCAGCAAAAAAAGGTATCGGAGAGATTGCATTTCCGATAATCATTTCAACTTTGACTACAGTAGCAGCATTTATTCCTCTGGGAATGTGGCCTGGGGTGATGGGGCAATTCATGGTTTATTTTCCTAAAACTTTATCAGTAGTATTAGGGTCATCATTATTCGTAGCTATATTCATCAACTCCATGCTGGTATCACAATTTATGGAAGTTGGCGAAAAGACATTAACTGTAAAACAATTAATTAAGTTAAGCGCTATACTAGGAGGTACTGGAGTTTTTATATTAATAGTTGGTGGACCTGTTAGAGGAATTGGTAGCGTAATGATTTTTACGGCTATTATGTTTTGGGTCTATAAATATATTTTAAAAAGAGCGGCAAATTTTTTTCAACAAAGGATTCTGGCATGGTTAGAGAATCAATACCAACGTTTTTTAACCTATGCACTAAAAGGATGGAGAGCTTACGGGTTTGTCGTAGGGACTTTTGTTTTACTATTTGTAGTTTTTGCCATGTTTGGTGCATCTATTGGTAGTCAGCGTACCAAAGTCGAGTTCTTTCCTGACAATAAGCCTAATCAAATTGTGGTTTATGTAGAATATCCTCAAGGAACGGATATAGAAAAAACGAATGCCATTACTAAAGAGATTGAGCAACGTGTTTATGCCGTTGTAAATGAGTCAGAATATATAGAAGGAAAAGACCATAATTTTCTTGTAGAATCCGCAGTATCGCAAGTAGGAGCTGGAGCTGGAAATCCTCAGACTGATGGAGGAAGTAATGCCGAAATGCCTCATAAAGCAAAGATTACGGCTACAATGAGAGAGTTTAAATATAGAAAAGGAAAAGATTCTGAAATATTACGTCAAAAAGTACAAGAATCTTTAAAAGGAATTTATCCTGGTGTCGCTATCTCTGTTGAGAAAGATCCTGTAGGTCCTCCTGCCGGGTACCCCATCAATATTGAAATTGAAGGCCCTGATTATGATGAGTTGATTACTATTGCAGAACAGATGCGTAATTTTATTAACGAAAAAAACATCCCCGGTATCGAGGAATTAAAAATTGATGTTAATAAAGGTAAGCCTGCTATGCAAGTAGTTGTTGATCGTGAAAAAGCAGGAGAATTAGGAGTTTCTGCCGGTCAGGTAGGGAATCAACTACGTCGATCGATTTTTGGAGAAAAAGCAGGTATATACAAAAAAGAAGGAGAAGATTATGACATCTATGTTCGATTTAACGAAGATAATCGATATAATACCAGCGCACTCTTTAATCAAAATATCACCTTTAGAGATCCGGCTTCAGGAAAACTAAAAGAAATACCTGTTTCTACCGTAGCTTCACAAAAAAACACTTCTTCATTTAGTGCTGTAAAACATAAAGATACCAAGAGAGTAGTAACGGTATATTCTGGTTTACAGCCAGGATTCACAGATGCAGGAGCAATTGTATCTCAGATTCAAACAGAGATGGCTAGTTTTATAACGTTACCCAGAGAAGTAAAGATTGATTATACAGGTCAGATAGAAGAACAAGGTAAACAGATGGCATTTTTAATGGGAGCATTTTTCTCTGGATTAGGGCTTATTATGTTGATTCTAATATTTCAATTTAGTTCTATTTCTAAACCTACCATTATTATGATTGCTATTTTCTTGAGTTTTATTGGAGTGTTTGGAGGTATATTAGTTACCGGAGCTTCTTTTGTAATTATGATGACAATGATGGGTATTATCTCATTGGCGGGGATTGTTGTAAATAATGGAGTAGTTCTACTCGATTACACACAGTTACTGATCGATCGTAAAAAAGTAGAACATAATGTACTAGAAAAAGAACTTCTACCTAATGATGAAGTAATGAAAATTATTATTAGAGGTGGTAAAGCTCGTTTACGACCGGTACTATTAACAGCAATTACTACTGTATTAGGGTTAATACCGCTAGCTATCGGATTTAATTTAGATTTCTTCTCCTTATTTAGTACCGGAGATCCCAAAATATATCTAGGTGGTGATAATGTAATTTTCTGGGGACCATTAGCCTGGACAGTTATATATGGATTGATTATAGCTACATTCTTAACTTTAATTATTGTGCCCTGCTTATTCTTTATTGTGCACCGGATAAAGGTTAGATTTAGCAAAAAGAAAGTTGCTGCAGTTCCTGTAGTTGCTGCAACAACATAATATTTTATAAAATTGATTACAACAAAAACGTCACGGTATATACCGTGACGTTTTTTGCTTAGTTCCTATACTCCTATTGTGTTATATAAATTATTCTATTATTTAACAATTTTTGAAGTAATACTTAGCTTTACGGGGTCTAATATATCATCAATTCCTTTATTATATTTTATACTAGGGTAGAATACTGCAGTTGTTGTATACGTTCCTTCTGGATAGTCTTTAGAATTCACAGTTACGGATATGTCCCTGCTTTCGCCAGGCAATAATCCTCCTGATGGTAAAATTCTACGAGCTGTAATCACTCGGGTAGGAGTTATAGGGTCTTGATTTTCATATGTAGTAGCCTTCTCATATTCAAGCACATGGTTTCCTTGATTAATCCACTTTGTAACCGTAAATGTTTCTGAGTTACCTTCTGTTGCATCTGGGGTTGTAATAGATTCTGTTTCCATTCTAATAGGATTTTTTACATCTACAATTACAGAAGTTCTCCTAAATTCTTTACCATTCTTATCCTTAACTGTTAACACTACAGTATTAGGGTATTTAAAATTAATACTTTTCCCTTCTGTGGGATATTCTTCTTCTACACTATTCGAATCTGTAGAACTCGAACCTTGATAGTACTCAAGCTTTGCTCCATCATAAGTTACGGTTGGTACAAGATCTGAAAAATCTGTTCCCAGGGGCATAAAAAGATATATTACATCTTTTCCGGTATCTTCAATAGTTCTTGAAATTATAATATCATTTGGCAAGCTTGGATTTTTACTCTTTTCAAACACAAAGCCCGTTATTTTTAAAGTTTCGGGTATAACAGGGTCTTCTTTTACTATACTAACATTATAATGAAGCAGTTCTTCTTTTTCGCCAATGGCAGCACTAATAGTATACACGTTTATCTTTTGATCTTCATAAGACAGCGCAATCTCATTACCAGGAGAAACACTAAATTTACTCAGATTTAGTTCTGCTGATGTTATAGAGGCACTTATATTATCTAAAGAGGTTGTACTGGAGACGGTAATTTTGATTTCTCCATACTTTACTTCCTTATTATCGACAATCTCTGGATCAACAATATCTATTTCTTTGTATTGTATTCCAAATAAAGGGAAATCCTTAAGTTTCCCCTCTTCTATAGTAACCTCAGGTGTTAAAACTGTAGCGTCATCATCACTAGAACTACAACTAATCATAAAAAATACAGAGAAAATAACACTTCCTATATTTGATAATTTTAAAATATGTTTCATTGCTTTTTTTTATATTTATCGAGCAAACTTATACTCCTTTTATATGGTTTCTAAATTAATATGGTGCATTGCTCTCTTTACTTGGTGAATGCACTAAAAAACAGGGTAAAGCTGATTGATTTTTCTAGTATTATGTAGCGATACTAAATGTAATGGTATAACAAGCTCCTGGATTAGAAGCAATATGTATTGATCCATTAATTTGTTGAGTTAGTCCTTGTATGAGCTTCATCCCAAGAGATCGGCTATTTTCAATCTCAAAATCTTCTGGAAAACCAACTCCTGTATCTTTTATGGTAAGGATACATTGGTCTTTATTTCTAGAAGCTTCTATACTAATTTGCCCTCCTTGATTATCTCGAAAAGCATGCTTAATACTATTAGCAATAATCTCATTAATAATTAAGCCACAAGGAACCAGATAGTCCATATCTAAATTAATCTCTTCTATCGTTCCATTTATAGTGATATTTCGTTCAGAAAGGTGATAACTGGTCTTGAAATGAGTTAATAAACCATCTAAATAGGTTTGCAAATTAATTAAGGATAAATCACTAGACTTGTACAGTTTTTCATGAATAATTGCCATCGCTTGTATTTTATTCTGAATCTCTTGTAAAATCTCTGTAGCACTTTTATGCTCGCTAAATTTATGCTGAAGACTTAACAAACTAGATACAATCTGCAAGTTATTTTTCACTCGGTGATGCACTTCTTTTAATAGTATTTCTCGATCTTTCAGGGTCTGAGATATTTTACTATTTTTTTCTGCAAGGATTCTATTAGTTTTTTGTTTGTTTTTGTATGCATACAATAATGTTACCAATACTATTATTAGTGTTACTAACCCTGTTATCAGTACAATTTGCGTGGTTCGATGGTTTTCGTTTTCTAAAACCTTTATCTTATTTTCTTTGGTTAGTATTTCGACTTCTTTTTCTTTGTTTTCTAAGTCAAACTTTGCTTGTATTTCACGAAGTAGCTTATGTTTTTCTTTTGAAAATAGTGAATCTTTAACTGCATTGTATTTTAATAGATATTCATAACTTTTTTTATATTCCTTTTTCTTGCTAGAATATTCATGAAGTGCCTGATATACTCTTGATAGTTGTGGTAAAGCTTTTGTTTCTGTAGCTGCCAACAACGCTTTATCGTAATAAGATATTGCTGTTTTAGTGTTTCCAAGTTTATCGTAGATATCTCCCAATGTTAAATATGCTAATGTAATATCTTCAGAAGATCCTCTTTCAAATCGAATCTGTAATGCCTTTTTAGTATACTCTAAAGCTTCAATAAAATTTTTTTCCTCTATATTTATTTGGGATAGATTATTATATCCCGATATAACGACTTCGGTATAATTTGTTTTTTCAGCAACAACAATAGATTCTTTTAATATATTTTTGGCCTTTTCAAACTCTTTTTGACGCATATACATTTCACCAACAGCACCCAAAATATGAGCTCTAAATTCTTCGTTTCCATTTTTTTTAGATAATGTTAATGCCTTATTATAGTATACTAATCCATTCTCATCATCTTTCAACCTACAAGAATATAAAGAACCTATGTTACCCGTTATTCCCACAACAAAATTCTCTTCTTCTAATGTTTCATAGATCTTAAGTGCTTTTAAATAATAATCCAGTGCCTGGTTATAATCGCCCATTTTTACATAAGTCACCCCAATATTTTGATAACTCTTTGCAATTCCCAATTCATATTCTAACTTTTTTACGACCTCTAGTAATTTTTTATTATAAAACAATGCCTTTTCATGTTCTGATTTAGCATTATAGAAATTCCCCATTCTTAAATAAAAAAAACTGGTATCCTTAGTATAGTCATCCTTCACTAATTCTAATCCTTGCTTAGCATAATCAAGAGCTTTTTCTATTTCTGTCTTACCATATGTACTGACTAATTGTTTATAGATTTCTATTTTTTCTGCTTTAGAGCCTGTCATTAGTTTTTGTTCTAAACTATCAGTTTGTGCAGTAGTTATTGAAATAAAAAAAAAGAGATAACTATACCTCTTAAAAAAATGTACTATTCTCTTCATATTTATAGAATATCCAATCGTTCTAATAATTGACTTTTATACGCTTTGCTTACCGGAATATTTTTATCCCCAATAAAAACAAATCTGTTTTCTATTTTATCAATTTTGTCTAATGCCACCATATATGATCTATGAATTCTCAAGAATTTATCTTGTGGTACTTTCTCATAGAACTCTTTCAAAAACATATTTACTACAATCTTTTTATTTCTAGTGATAATTTGAGTATAATTATCCATGGCTTCTACCCATAAAATTTCATCTATTTTAACACGTATAAGCTGAGATTTATCCTTAATAAATAGAGTATTTGATACTTTATTATTTGACCACGTAGTTCTGGAACTTTTGTTTTCAAGTTGTTTTTTTAAAGCTATTTGAAGCGCAAAAGACAACTCTTTTATATTAAAGGGTTTTAATAAAAACCCAAAAGGTTTGGATTGCAAAGCTTCTTTAAATGTAGCATCATCTCCATTAGCAGTAAGAAAAACAATTGGAATTTCATATTTCGCGTAAATATCTTCTGCTGCTTCAATACCATTTTTATCTCCTGAGATATTAATATCCATGATGACAATATCCGGCATAGTTTCTACACTATATTTCATTGCCTCTTTATAGTTACTTGCAATCCCTACTATAACATAATCTAATTTCTCTAAGCTAGTTTTAATATCTAATGCAATTGAAAACTCATCTTCGACTATTAATACTTTTTTGTTCTTTATCATAAAAAACCTCTTTGCTTTAGGCTACAAAGTATTAAAAAAGTATAAGTTTTGACAAGATTAATAGAACAGATTACAAACAATAAAAATGCACATGTTTTAAATAAATTATTTCTGGCCTTTATTTTTTTATTCACATAAACCTATTTGATTCATACATATTGGCAAAATCAATATGGTTAATGGTATAGTTTATATGGTGAATGAACCTAAAAATGAGGTAAGGGAATTTCTATTACAATAAAACAGTAGCTATAGTCTTAAAATAAAACAAATTTTGTTCAGTCCCGAAAAATGAAACTAGCACACCTTATTTTTGCCTAAAACATTGTAGACATAAGTATATCATACCCTTTATTTATTAAAATTTAAAATATTGATTATTAGAAATTTATATTGCTTAATTGTTAAAATTATCTTAATTTCGCCGTCCCAAATTGCTATTACATATTGAAACTAAAACTACTCATCTTTTTTCTCGGCTGTACATTAATTACCACAAGTCAAAATCTTGAACAAATTGGTAAAGCTCCATTAGTGAAAGTTAATGGTGGTGTTTCTGCAAACTCTGTATACTATGATGGATCAGCAAATAGAGATCCGTTTACATACTTCATTAATGGTAATCTCAATTTCAATATTAGTGGTATTTACAATATCCCTTTATCATTTTCGTATACCAATCAGGATTTTGGATATAGCACTCCTTTCAAAATAAATCGTTTAAGTATTCATCCCTCTTATAAATGGGTTGCAACTCATATTGGTGATGTCTCGATGACTTTTTCTCCATATACTGTGAGTGGTCATCAATTTACAGGTTTTGGTACAGATTTAACACCTAACAAACCTTATAAAATTAGTGCTTTCTATGGTCGATTATTAAAAGCTACAGAATATAATGAGGACGTACCTGACGCTATTCCGGCATATAAGAGAATGGGATATGGATTAAAAACGTCTTATGATTTTAATAAATTTTCTGTTGGGTTCATTTTTTTTAAGGCTAAAGACGAAGCCTCTTCGCTAGACATTATCATCCCAGAAGAACTACATATTGACCCTAAAGAAAATTTAGTCGTTAGTTTAGAATCTTCTCTAGAAATTGCAAAAGGATTACGCTTCAATATAGAGGTCGCCCAAAGTGCTGTAACAGAAAATATAGAAGGTGAGGAAATCAACAAAGGCTCTAATGTACTAGGTTTTTTAATAAACGAAAAAGCTTCTACTGATTATTATACTGCTTTAAACACTGATTTCACTTATTCCTTTGGTAAAGGAAGCGTAGGTGTGGGTTACGAACGTATTGATCCTCAATACCGAACCTTTGGAGCCTATTTCTTTAATAATGATCTCGAAAATATTACACTAAATGCTGCTCAAGAATTATTTAATGGCAGGGTTTCTTTGGCCCTCAACGCAGGTTTACAACGTGATGATTTAAAAAATGAAAAAGAAGCACAATCGAATAGAATCGTTTCTGCTATTAATGCAACTATACAAGCTTCAGATCGATTGAATATTGGCGCTTCTTATTCCAATTTTCAGTCGTACACCAATATAAGAACAGCTTTTGATGAGATCAATCAGGTAAATCAATTTGAAAATTTAGATACCCTGGATTTTAAACAGGTTTCCCAAAATGCTGCACTAAATCTTGGATATCTAGTATCTCAAAGCCCACAAAAGCAACAGAATCTTGGCCTCAATCTTACTTTTCAAACTACAAAAGATGAACAAGGTACTGCCGATGCTACTAATAATGAAACTAATTTTTATAATGCGGGAGCAAACTATGCAATTACATACCCAGAGCGTACATTAACTATTAATGCAGCCATTAATGCCGCATATAATGTTGTTGAATTGGCAGATGCATTGACCTATGGTCCTACTCTATCTGCAAGCAAACAATTGTTCGACAAGAAATTACGAACTGGTATATCAGCTTCATATAATGAAAGCCTTGTAGATGGTAATTCACAAGGTAATGTAATGAATTTTAGAGCAAATGCAGGATATGTATATAAAGAAAAACATAATATCAATCTTAACGCTCTAACACTTTTTAGAAATACAACCAACACTAGTGCTCATGATTTTACAGTAACTTTAGGATATAGCTATTCTTTTGATGTTAAGAAACCGGACCTTAGATTTAGAAAAAGAGCTTCTAAAGATATTGACAGTGAAAAAAATCAAGAAAAAACTACAGACACTTTACAGAAACTAGAAAATAAACTTCAAGAAGAAAAAACAAGCAAGCAGAATTACTATCGTTTTAGATATCGTAACGAAATTTATGAAGGTGATGCTTTTACTGTAGCTAATAAAATAGAAGCTATTTCTCAACAAAAATACTTTAAAGAAAAGAAAGCTTTTTCTAAAGATAAAATTCAAAATCAATTATCAACACTTAAAGAAAAAGCAAAAACTGATACTGATTTCAAAAATTCGGCTTTAAATTATCTGGATAGCATCTATCTGCGAAAAGACTTTATTCCTGTATATCAGGAAAGACTTCAGTATGTTTTAGTTACTCTTCAAAAAGAACTTTTAGCCAAATCTCAAGAAATGAAAGTAAAGTATGCCACTGCAAAAAGTGATTTGGAATCGCATCCTTTACATACGCTAAATGATGCTGAAAAGGAGCAAACAGATGAGCGAGATCAATTTGATTATATGAAACTTAAAACCATTTACCGGGTAGATGGAAATCGCCTGGAATCTTATCTTAATCTTAGGTTTGAAATAGACAAAATATTAAACGGTAATACTGTAGTCAAAAATGATGAAAAACTGAATCAATTTAAAACCTTGACAAAGGAAGGAGCATTCACAGTTTACCTGAAAGACAAAGATTTAGAAAAAATTAACATATATTTAGAGGAGCAAATTATTAGATATTATGATGAGTTATATCAAAGCTCAGAGTAATCATTTCTGGTAATCCCCAAAGTAAAGTATGAAAAAATTACTACCTATATTTCTGTTAGTACTGCAGTTTGCTTTTGTATCTGCACAAAATTATCCTGTACGCGTTGCCGCTCAGGCAACACCGCCATATCCAACAAATCTATCTGGATATGCAAATGCAGCATTGGTCAATAGCCCATTACGAGTTCAAATCGTATTTGCAGATATTACTGCCTCGAGTAGAGAAATACGATTAGGTGTTTCTATAGAAGGTGAGGACCTTAATGCCACAAGTACATCTGTAGTTGTCGGAGCACCCACTCTAATTCTGGATCCAGGTATTCCTTTACAGTTATCGATTGCAGAATTAGCCCCATATTTTGAGCAGCAAAACCTGCGAGGTATATCACCGGCACAACATAATGGTACATTACCAGACGGGAGATATCAGTTTTGTTTCGAAGTCTTTGATGCCTTTAATGGAAATCGATTATCTGCAAAAACTTGTGCCAACATATTTTTGGTCAATAATTATCCGCCTTTTCTTAACAAACCGGATAACAAATCTAAAATAACAGAACATAACCCCACCAATATTATTTTTCAATGGACACCGAGACATATCAATGTTCCCAATGTATCTTACGAATTTAGTATTGTAGAAGTGTGGGATCGGTATATTGATCCACAAGCCGTGTTTTTATCTTCTCCTCCCTTATATCAGGAAATCACTACAGCGACTTCTTTATTATATGGTCCTATACATCCCTTATTGTTACCTGGTAAACGATATGCATGGAGAATACGTGCAATTGCTGCCAATAACGGCGAAGAAGTTTCTGTATTTACCAATAATGGTAATAGCGAGATTTTTTGGTTTGACTATCTAAGTCCCTGTACTGTTCCTACAAATATAGAGGTTCAGGATGTAAGTAGAACCAATGCAACCATAAGTTGGATTGGACATCCTGATCATTTGGATTATTCTGTACTATATCGAGAATCGGGGAGCAATAAATGGTATAAAAAAACAACCCCTCGGGAATATGTTACTGTAGATGAGTTTAAACCAGATACCGTTTATGAATATAAAATACTAGGAAACTGTACGACCGATAATTTTGCAGAATCTAATACCAAAACTTTTAGAACACTAAGTGATGAATTAGCAGAATATACCGCTTGCGGTATAGAAGCAGATCCCGTAGATCTTTCTAATCAGGAGTTGCTTACCGAGCTTTTAGAGAATGCCGTATTTACTGCTGGTGATTTCCCAGTATATGTAAAAAAAGTATCCGGATCAGGTAGTTTTACCGGCGAGGGGTATATCAGTACTCCTTGGTTAGCTACGGTGCGTATTCCTGTAAAATTTAAAAATATCAAAATCAATACTGATATGAAATTGGTAGATGGTTTTGTGGTTACTACATACGATCCAAATTGGGGTAGTATTGTGGATGCCGATGAGATCATTGAGGTCGTAACTGGTGACAATGATGATCTGGATGTATTTCATGTAGATTTTGTCATTACAAATGTAGTCGCTAATGAAGATGGAACATATACCGTTACAGGAGCAGATGGGCAGGAGATTACAGAAGAAGGAGGAGAAAATGTAGTATTCATAGATAGCAACGGAACCTCATGGGAAGTTAGTCGCGAAGGTGATGTAACCAAAACTCCTGCTGCAGAAGGAGGAGAACCTACAGCCAGTAATACTGCAGGGATGAGCAGTAGCGGAGTTTCAAACATAACGGCTACAGGAGTCAATATCGTTTTTGAAAAAGGAAGCGGATATTACTCCTTTGATATGCTACCCAATGGAGCTTCTGATAAACTAAAACGAAAATACGAAGAACTACCTATAGCAAACGGTGGAACATATCCGGTACCCTATAAAGCGATATCTGATTTAAGTTCTCATCAATCTGATGTTATAATAGCAAAAGCCTCATTCTCTGACAGCAAGATCACCAAAGATGATATTGTCTTTAAAACCGCACAAGGAGGTAAAGTAGACGCCAACTGGAATAGTAACGGCACCATCGCTACACTTACTCTTGAGAAAAAATTTGATTTTACCAAAGAAGAAATTCTGGCAACGGTAAAACCTAAGGATTCTGGAGGGCAATACACCATTGCAGGTACCTTTAGCTTAATGCACCTAGCCAGCCAGGAAGTAAGCAATATTAATATAAAACTCATCTCGGTAAATGGAGCCAGCTTATCTGGGATTGCAAATCGAATTAATGAAATCTATAACCCGGCAGGAATTCGTTTTAAAGTAACCGAAGCTAACCCTATCTCTATATCAGATACCACTATAGATGTTGGAGACAGCAAACTATTAACCTACTATACCGAAGCAGAAAAAGCCTGGATCAATACATTTAAAGCTACAGGTACATACCAAAAAAATACGTATTACCTGTTTGTAACAGATATCCCTCCTTCTGATAGTAGTACCGATGGTTTTATGCCGCTAAAAAGCCAATTTGGATTTGTATTTGCACAAAACGACAAAGGTAGAGTCGCCGCCCACGAATTAGGACACGGTGTATTTGGATTAGAACACTCTTTTACCGAATATGATACTCAATCCGGCAATACAGATCTGTTAATGGATTATGGTACCGGTATCCAATTAAACCATATGGATTGGGAGAAAATGCATGCTCCGGGGATTCAGATCTATTGGTTTCAAGGAGATGAGGATGGGGAGCAAGCTACAGTCTCCAATATGGAAAACTTAGACAAGTTTAAGAATGAAGACGGTTCTTTTACATTCATTTCAATGTCAGGAAAACCAATATCACTGCCTGGAAAAACATCTTCAGTGACATTTAGTACGGGTGATGATCTAAACCTACAAAATTGTGAAGATAATTTTACAATAGAACCCTTTGGATCACTTAAAAGTTTTGTGATTGACAATATAAAGTATTCCTTTTGCGCTTCTTGTAATAGTACAAACTTTGCAGGGTACTTTAAACAAGGTAAAGGTTGTACATCTGAAAGTCAATATATAGATATTTACTCCAATGAAAAGAACAAGAATGCTATTATAGGATTACCATGTGTATCTGGAGATGCGGTAGTGTTTAAGGCAATGTTAATAAATAACTTCTTTGGTCAGTTTGATTTTGGTACTATTACATCAACATATAATGGGAGTGGAAGCTTAAAACCTTATGATTACATTATAAACGAACATGGTTTTGATCAAATAAGTGATGATAATATTGTATATGTCCCAGCTGATTTTAACCCTCGTTTCGAAACTGATGTTATCAATTTCTTAGCTTCAGAATTCTGCTTTTGTGATGAAAATGATTTTACAGCAATAGCATACGGCTTTATTTACGCAACACAACTACAAAAAAACAAGGAACTTTTGTCTTGCTTCAATTCAGATGTTCCATTATTTTTTTATGAGGAAAATGTAGATGCAGACAAGTTTCACTACGTTGTTGTTAATGATTGGGAAGAAAAAAATATCAATGGCTTTACCACTTTAAAGAGTCACATTGATAAATTCAAACAATTATCAACATCCTTTTCTTCATCTTCAGAACCATACGCAATGCATGATTTTCTCAAGCAGTATGTTCCTGAACAAATATCTTCATCAAATGCTAACTCTTATAGCCTCCGTTTTGGAACAATATATTGGGAATCTGGAGTTGTACTTGATAAAATAAAAAATATTACTGACACTCAATTATTAAGACAATATGATGATGTATTCTGTTTGTGGGAAAGCATTCCTTTTGATGATAGAATTAGTGCTCTTAATTATCTGCCAAGTAAAAATCGTGGAAATGACAGAACCGAAGAGATCCTTCTTTATTTAGTCATAAATGAAACCGATAAAGCGTCAATGATAAATAGTCTAAAGGATAAAGGCTATGAGTTGTTTTGGAAAATTTGGAATGTTTTAGATTTTACGGAAAGAAGTATTTTGGTAAGTTATTTAAATGAGAATCTAATTAATGAAACAACGAAAAGCGCCGGAAAAACAGTTTATCATACTTTCCTAAAGAATTGTGTAGAAGGTAATGTAACTGATAATACATTCGTGGATAATCCCTGTGATTTAAATGAATATAAGATTTTACCTCTATGGAGAGCTAATGCTTTGGGAGTAGTAAATTTTGCTTTCGATCTAAGTAATGGTGGTTTAACGGAAGAATTTGACTATTCTTTAGAAACTTCAAATGAGAATAACAAAGTAGATATCGTTGCTTCTACTAATTACATTGATTATTCAGAGTTAGAAGATTATTGGGAGTATTTTACTAGAGACCTTACTGGAGGACATCTTTTCGATTCAAAAATAGAACCTTTCCAACTAATAGTTCTGGTTGTTAGAGAGGATATAAAACTTAATGGAAAAATAATCCTTAAAAAAAATCAAATTGCAAATGTTCCCGCAATATTCTTACATTGGCTTGACTCATCAATTGATACAGAACAAAATCAGGTAATTATTAGAGTTGCTGCCGATGGATTAGTAGTTGCAAGTATTTTTGCCACAGGTGGAGCAACAACACCATTGTTGGCATTAGATTTAGCTATTTTTGGTACTGACTTTGTCTTTACAATAGTCAATGAAAGTTCAGATAACGTAGATCCAGAAATAGCAGCAACCTGGAATGCTATCTATAACCTATACAATATAGCTAATATCCCAAGAGCAGTTGCATCAACTAGTAGTTTATTAGTAAATGGTAGTAGAAGGTTTATAACATTTGTAGAAAATAGTCAAACTGTAAATAAATTTTCAAAAGTGGTCATAAATCCACAGTATTTGGATGATTACATTATTCAATTTAAGAAATTATCTAATGTCAAAAAAATTAAGGAGCTAGAGTTAATAGATAATTTAATTTTAGCAGTAAAAAATACTCCTCGATTTAATAGAACAGCATATATTCCTCGTTCATTATATAGAAATTTAGTTCAAGCTAGATTAAAGATATTTAATTCTCAATTTACGACAACAGGAATAACTATGGGCGTTGAAGCATCTGTAAACGCATACTCTCCTTATTTGAAGATTTTCAGAGATGGTAGTAGTTCTTCAATTGCTAATATTGTATATCCTACAGCTGGAGTTGCAAAACCTGCTCTTGAATCTGTAAGATGGTTACCTACAACTATAGCTTTACAAAACACAAAAGTTGTTGGAACAATAAAAGATATTGCATATATCGATGCAAATGAAGTTTTGAAAACTAGTCTATTATCTATTATTGAAGATCTAAACAATAGAGGACAATTTTATTTAGCTTTAGAAGAATCATTCATTACTGTTTTACAACGAGATTACCCGGAAATATACACTAAAGTAAATGGTTTTTCAGAATCATTAAAAACTAAATTCATAACAGATTTTAAAGGAATAAATTCAGCGCAATTAACTAAGTTAAACGAGAATAGTGCAGAATTAATCGATATCTGGAAAAACGTAAAACTAGGGGATTCTAGCGATGTTGTTTTTTTTAGAAGTCTGGAAAAATATAATAGATAATGGTAAAATAGGTCACGTATATAATGGAGACCTAAAATTAATTATAAAATCTGGAGGAGTTAAGGTACATGAAAAAATATATAATCCTTCAGAATTCTTATCCGGAAGTACTGGAATTGTGCAGGATGCATCTACTATCCAAAGTATATTACAAAACAATCCAGAGTTAATTAATAATGTAAAACACAATTTAAGACCAAATCAATTAGCAAGAGAAGTAGATGTAATTCATATGTCTCTATCAGGCCTGCATGGGGGACATTATCTAAACCCTAATAATTCTGAAGTTTTCGCTCAACCTAGTTCAACGATTACCTATTTGGAAAGACCTAATACTGGAGGTATAGCGTATAATCCCGTAATGCCTCCGGTTACAAGGACCATAACCGTTTCGCAAACTCAAATAGGGTCTGAATTGGATGATGGCACTAAAGCATTAAACATAATTCCTGCAGCAGTAAGAGTATTGGACAAAAATGGATGGTTACAGATTAAAAATGATGGATCGATAGTTGCCTTGAATGAAAGTTCCAAGTTAATATGGTTAAAAAAAGGGAATAATTCTGCTGGTTTAGCTAGCTTATATCCTGAAGGACTCATTTTAAAAGAAGTTGAAGAACTTGTAGCTATAGCCTTTTCCAGTAATAGTAAAACCTGGAATGGATCAGCTTGGAGTAGTCAAATAAACTTCAAAGGAAAAACAGTTGTTGTGGAGGGTTACGGAGTAAAAGGTAGTTCTATTGAAGATGATATTTTAAACACAGGGTTTATAACAAATATATATTAGGTCTAATGAGTTACAAAATTGAAATAAAAAAAATAAATGATTGGCGCGATTCTATAATAGTTAGTAATCAAAATTTCTCTTTTATAAGTAAACTTGATTCATTCCATAATCTTGATGACTTAAAATCTATGATCGATATTATCATAAGTTATCAAAATGATGAGAAAAATGAGGCAGAAATAACAGAATATATTTCTAATATCGATTCATTTATAAGAATATCTAAGAATAAAGTGTGTTTTGGTCAATACATAGATGAAAATCTTGCTGAACTTGAAGAATTCAAAAAATTTTTAGATGAAGGAGAAAAAATTTTTGGGATAATTCCTACTAAAGATTTTTTATATATAGTAAGAGAATGGTTTGAATACTTAAAGCATAATAATAAACCCTGCTAGCGCGAGCATCACGCTCGAGACGGTAAGTATAAGAAGAGGATAAAAGAAAAAATGAACAAAGTATAAGGAAAGAAAAAACGAGTAAAAAAGAAATAGCATAATACTGGAGTGGCACGAGCGAGACGCGAGCGGGGGGACTTTATGAAGCGGGAAAATAAATATAGGAATATGTTTTCCGCGAAGTCAGAAGACTTTGCGGAGCGTAGAACAAACAAAATTAAAAAAGAACAACAATAGAAGTTTATATGGATTGGCTAAATAACATAAAATTTGTAAGTACAAGCTTCATATTTGTGATAGTCGAAAACTATGTCAAAATAACTGATGCTATAGTTCCTGGTATTTTTGGAATCCTTTTTATAACAGCTAGTATTTATAATTTCCGAAAATATATATCGTATAAAAAAAGTAGCACAAGTAATGAAGGGGAGGTTGTCAATTCATTTAAAAACAGAGTATCAGGAATCATTATATTAGGATTAATGGGGATGGCCTTGGTTATTTTATCGATCTATTTAATAATCTATAGACCAGCAACAGAACCTCGTAATAAGATTGATCAAATAAAAGAAATTTTTAATCCAATTTAAAAAAACAATTAAAAGTAAGTTCAAAAACGAAAACCACTCCGCAAAGCTTCCCAACTTCGTGGAACAACAAAAACGAAAAAGCTAAAGCATAAAGTAAAAGAAATTAAAAAAACGTAACAAACAATACAAACACAACATAAATATAAAAAAATGTCATGCTGAGCTTGTAGAGGCACCGCTCCGAAAAGTCTCCTGACTTCGCGGAACAAACAAAAACGAAAAGTCTAAATAGAAATAAAAAAGACGAATAAGGGACTAAAAAACATAAAGTAAAATACAGCGCTCAAAGTCGGGAGACTTGATGCAGCAACATTTAAAATAATTTTTAAGAATTAATATGAAACCATACTACCTACTTATACTCACCCTACTCCTATCGCTCCATATGGTGGCGAATACAGGAGATGAAGACACCAAAAAACCGGTTTCAGAAAAAACAACTACCGCACCATTACCCCCTGTAATGATGCGCCGTTCGTTTGCGAATCTAGATGCCAAAATCGAGAAAGATATAAAGCAGTTAGTCAAAAAAGCTACTGTAAAAGAATTTGCTCCAGATGAGTTATATACCCGTTTTGAAAGTGATACAGTAGCAAATAACCTTAGAACAAAAGCCAAAAGTGTAATTGACACATTGGTTGCAGGAAATAAATTTTTAGAAAGCCTTACTGATTATATCACCGGCGAAACTCCTGTAACCTTACCCATAGGAATAAAGAAAGAGATAGGTAGCTCAGAATTTATCATGGGGGTAAGCCAGATCAAGATTGGCAAAGACTATTCTGAGTTAGAGATATTTGTTCGTATTAGATTACCACAGTATGATAAAACCGGTAAACGACGGGAACTATTTTTTGGCGCCAGCAGAGTAAAATTATCGCATAAAGGGGGTTTGTTTGGTGATGCCGATTTGGTACTACTCGGCGATGTAGGCATTCCATTTCAAGGTAAGAATATATTAATGATCCTTAAAGGAGGCTTTGATCTCAAAACAGGAGATTTGAAGAAAAAAACCTATGTCACTATCGATTGCGATGGATTTAAAGAACTAGGACTGGCAGCAGATGTAGAGTTTTCTAGAAAAAAAATACTGCCTGTAAAAGCCGATAATACCATTGACAATTCTACCATTGGCACAACCAAAATCTTAAAAAAAGTAACGACTAGTTTTGAAGTCGTCACAACCGGTTGGAATGATATTTTGGTAGAAATATCCCTACCTAGATTTCAGGTACCAAAATTAAAGAACACCATTTTTGAACTCAATACAGCAATCTTTGATTTTAGTGATACGCGAAATTCACCAAATATGCAATGGCCCACTGATGATTATCAACAAACCTATCTGATTCCTGGTGAAGAAGATCTATGGCGAGGAGTCTATGTAGCCTCCTTAACGGTAGTGCTTCCTAAACAATTTCAAAGAAAAGGAAGTGATAAGCGTATTTCCTTTGGTGCAGAAAAAATGCTGATTGATAACAACGGAGTTTCAGGAACTTTTAAAGCAGAAAATATACTCCCCCTCGATACAGGAAATGCCGATGGGTGGCAATTCTCGGTAGATAGGATTCAGTTAAGTTTCGTGGCAGGAGATTTATCGGGAGCCGGTTTTGGTGGTGCAATGGTATTACCTGTTACTACAGAAACCGTTTCTGGTACCCATACCGAAAAATATATCGACAAAAATGGTAAGGAGCAAAGTAGACTAACTATAGCATATGAATCTTCTGATACGACAGTCCTAATCTACAATGCATTAATTGACCCGGTTAACGAAGAATATGTGCTTAATGCCAGTCCAGAAAATGATATTGCTTTTGATATTTTTAAGGCCAAAGCCACTCTTACCAAAAATAGCTATATAGAACTCCGGCTTAGTAAAGGAAAATTTAGACCAAAAGCCCTACTACATGGTAATATGGCCATCAAAGGTTCTAATAGTGGATCTACCTCTGCTACAGCAACTGCAGATTTTGAAGGGATTACTTTTCAGGATTTCCAACTACAGACAATAAGCCCAATTATCAAAATTGGTCATGCAGGCTATACAGGTGAAGTTAAGGTAGGCAATTTTCCTGTAACCATATCAGAAATTGGGATTAGAGCAAAAGACAATATTGCAGCCTTAGACTTTACTATCGCGATTAATCTGATGGATAATGCCGGTTTTAGTGGTAATGCAAGCTTATCTATAGAAGGTGACCTAAAACAAGGTGATGGATTTGAGAAGTGGAAATTTAAACGAATAAAACTCCGACGTGTAGAGATTGCAGCCGATATGGGCTTCAAAATAGAAGGTTTTGTAGAGTTTAGAGATGATGATCCTGTATACGGTGATGGGTTTGCCGGAATGGTCAAAGCTACGTTTACCGGAGGAATTGCTGTGACCATTAGTGCTGCCTTCGGGAAAACAGATTATAGATATTGGTATATTGATGGACTGGTCGAAGGATTATCTATTCCTATTCCTCCTGTATTTGCGATTACCGGATTTGGTGGTGGTGCCTCTTATAGAATGAAAAAAGAAGGATTTAGTTCTAATATCGGAATAGGATCTTCTGGACTCAATTATGTCCCTGATAGAGACTCTGGACTTACCGTAAAAGCGATGATGCTATTTTCTATAACCAAAGGTGAAAGTTTGATCAATGGTGGATTTGGTTTCGAAATGGCTTTCAACAGGCATGGTGGAATTAATAGAGTTAGCCTTTATGGAGAAGCTCACTTACTACAAATTCCTGGTTTTGAAGATGCCGGAGATGAAATATCAGAGAATTTTGGTGGGATTGTAGAAAATGAATCTGGGATGCCAGATGCCGTAGAAAATCAATTAAAAGAAACAGATCTTATCGGAGCATCCAAAGCTATTTACCCTGCAGTAATGGAAGGTCAAAAAGGCCTCAATGCTTATATGGCTATAGAATTTGACTTTACAGCAAAAACATTTCATGGCACTTTTGAACTGTATATTGATGTTCTGGGAGGTGTATTTAAGGGAGTTGGCCCAGGAGGGCGTGCTGCCTGGGCAGTGATACATTTTGGCCCTGGAGAATGGTACGTTCACATTGGTACTCCAACAGATCCAATCGGAATCAAAATCGGAATAGGAAGTGTTGCATTAACATCAAAAAGTTATTTTATGATGGGAGATTATATGCCTCCATCCCCACCTCCTCCTGCTCAGGTGGCAGAAATACTTGGACTAGATGCCGAAGTATTAGATTATATGCGCGATGAAAATGCATTGGCTGGTGGTCGTGGAGTAGCCTTTGGTGCAAGTCTGGAGTTTGACACTGGAGATATGAACTTCTTTATGTTTTATGCACGATTTAATGCAGGTTTTGGTTTCGACATTATGGTCAAAGATTATGGAGATGCCATGTGTAAAGGTAGTGGTCAAATTGGTGTAAATGGATGGTATGCCAATGGTCAAAGTTATGTGTACCTACAAGGCTCTATGGGAATTAACTTTAAGCTTTTCGGTAAACGAAGAAGAATTCCGATTATAGAAGCCGGAGCTGCTACATTAATGCAAGCCAAACTACCAAATCCAGTATGGTTTAGAGGATATCTGGGAGGCTATTATAGATTATTAGGAGGCTTAGTAAAAGGAAATTTCAGGTTCGAAATGCAATTTGGTAAAGAATGTGAATTGATTAGCGGAGGGTCTCCACTCGGGGATATCAAAATCATTGCTGACATATCTCCTCGTGATAAAATCAATGAAGTAGATGTATTTGCAGTACCTCAGGTCGCATTTAATATGCAAATAGGTAGTCCTATAAAAGTTGAAGATGAAGAATATAAGATACACTATTACCGTTTTAAACTAGATGATTTTTGGATAAAAGATGATAAAGGTTCAATCGTATTGGGTGAGCAAGCACTGAATAACAATAATGACCTTTTAAGTTTCACATCTAATGAAATTCTTCCCCCAAAAACTACTATGAATTTATATGTATCAGTAACTTTTGAAGAGAAGGTTAATGGAAAATGGATACCTGTTGTTTATAACGGTGAATTACTAAAAGAAGAAGAAAACACCACATTTACGACAGGAACAGCGCCAGATTATATTCCAGAAACTAATATCGCATATTCATATCCTGTAATTGGGCAAAAATATTTCTTTCCAAAAGAATACAATAAGGGATATATAAAGCTTAAAAGAGGACAAGCCTATTTATTCAATCTGGATGCCGGATGGTCTCAACGTTCCTATTTTACAGATGAATATGATATGGCAATTGAGAGTTCTCTATCATATAATGCAGGAGATAAAAAAGTGATGATTCCTTTACCAGAAATCGAAAACACTAAAGAATATACGTTGAAGCTACTTACATTACCCCCAAGTGCAACTTCGAGTACGGTAAAAGAAAAGTATACAACTGCTGGGGATGGTGAAAATACAGTGGAAATAAAAAATGTAAGTATTGATGGACTTACTACAAACCCTGAAACTATAGAGATGCTTTCTTATGTATTTAACACTAGTAAATTTGATAGTTTCAGTGAAAAAATTAAAGGGAAAAAATATAGAAATACCTTTAGAGAAACGCTTACCATGAGGATTCATAAGCTAAGGATGGTCGTAAAAAATTCAGAACCATTTGATGAGGTTGATCTTGCCGGAAATCAATATACCGAGCAGAAACCATTAATTCGGGCAGAAGCTGTATTAGATGATAATTATTATAAAAATGAAATCTATCCTTTGATTTATAAAGGGTATCCTCTTAAACCAGAATTTACAGTCGATAGGGATGAATCGATATTAGGAATACCCCCAACAAAAGGAATGGATGAATTGACTTGGTATCAGACGTATTTAGAAGCAGCTCCAGACAGTCATTTCTTAAAAGAAAGAATGCCATATAGTTATAATCTACCGTATTATTATCATGAAGACTTTATTGATATTGTTTATAATATTGTTAATGCAAATTTAACCAATCCAAATCCTAAATACGATTATATCATAAATGCTCAATTTCCACATATTAAAAAAGGGAAATACCCTGCAAGATATCAATATGTATTACCTGGTGGTATTACAGGCACAAGCAGTAATGTTAATTACATTAATCCAGATTAGTTTTAAACAGAAACAATATAAAAATAAAAACAGTATCAGGCTGAGCATGTCGAAGCTACATCAAAACCGAAGGTTGAAAAACATAAAAATGAACAAAAAAATAGGAATAGCAATAATTATACTCCTCTTTGGGCAAAAGTTCTCTTTTGCTCAATCCAAAGAACAATTACCTGAAGTAAAAGTTATAGCAAGAGCGCAAGAAGATAAAATCTTGTTGCGCTGGACTCTAAACACTCCTATAGCTTGGCGTAAAGGAAATCGATATGGATATACACTAGAGCGATATACCATCTCCCGAGATCGAAAAACACTACCAAATCCTGAAAAATTGATCATCGGTCAAAAATTCATGCCCGTCTCTATGATGGAATGGGAAGGTATTGCCGAAACCAGTGATAATGGTGCAATCATGGCACAGGCATTATGGGGAGAAAGCTTTGTAGTAGAAGGTGGCGGAGGTCTTGCTTCTATTATAAATCGTGCAGAAGAACAACAGCAACGGTTTGCTTTTGGGTTATATGCAGCAGATCAGGATTTTGAAATTGCAAAAAAAGCAGGATTAGGATATATTGATACTAATATTAAACCTAATGAAAAATACCTATATAAGGTGATATCTAATATCCCTCAATTTGAATTAAAGACTAAAGAAGGAGGCGTTTATATTGGGATTATTGATTATGAACCTTTACCAGAACCTGTAGACTTTGTTGGAATTTTTCAGGATGGAAGTACCTTATTAAGTTGGGATTCTAAATTGTTGAAAAACACATATAATAGTTATATTATAGAACGCTCAGAAAACGGAAGTACTTTTAAGAGATTAGGAGATATTCCTTATGCTGCAATTAATAAAGAAAAATCAGAAAATAATCGCACCCTTTATATTGATTCTATTACAAATGATAAAAATTATATATACAGAATTAAAGGCGTTTCTTCTTTTGGTGAAATAGGCCCTGCTTCTAATGTAGTTTCAGGAGAAGGGAAAAAAGTATTGAAATTTGTTCCATACCTAAAAACAAAACACATCACATCAGAAAGTGACGTAGAACTCACCTGGACATTTCCAGAAGAAGGAAACAATGATATTACAGGATTTACCTTAAAACGGTCTGATACAGATCGTGGAGGATATAAACCTGTAGTAACCAATATTCCTCCAACTTCGAGAAAAGTAAGCTATACTAAATTAAGAGCTACCAATTATTTTAAAATAACCGCAAATGGTAAAAATAATAATCAACGAGACTCTTTTTCTATGCTGGTACAACCTATAGACTCTATCCCACCAGAAAAACCTATAGGCCTAGAAGGAAAAGTAGATAGTACAGGTGTGGTACAACTACAATGGAAGCCTAATACCGAAGAGGATCTTATGGGATATCGAGTATACCGAGGAAATCTGCAACACGAAGAATATTCTCAATTAACAGAATCCCCTCATGAAAATTACACATTTACAGATACTGTAAAAGTAAAAAGTTTAAATACTAAAGTATATTATAGAATTATTGCTGTGGATCAACGATATAACAAGTCTGAACCTTCAGAAACATTAGAATTGGTAAAACCAGATGTAATTCCTCCCACTTCGCCTGTTTTTACATCCTATACCATTAAAAATGGAGTTGTACTACTAGAATGGGCCAATAGTTCTAGTGAAGATGTAGAAACACATTATATCTATAGAAAAGGAAAAGATGATCTGGATTGGAGTCTGATATTTCAAAGTCCAAAATTTAAAAATACAACCTACAATGACTCCAAAGTAGAACAAGGAAAATACTATAGTTATACCATACTGGCCAGAGACCAAAGTGGTCTGGAGTCTACTCCTGCTCCGCCGGTATCTGTTATTGTTCCAAAAACAACATTAAAGTCTGGTGTAAAAGGATTTTATGCAACTGTAAATGAAATTGACAAAACAATCGTATTAACCTGGAACTATAAAGAACCAGAAGTTGCCGAATTTGAATTATACAGAGCATATAACAAAAAACCCTCATTACTCTATAGAGTATTACCTGTAGAAACAAAACGATTTGTGGATACTGGGCTTACCATTAATTCTAATTACACCTATATTATTAGAGCCATATTTAATGATGGCACCTATTCAAGGTATAGTACCATAAAAGTAAAATATTAAAATGATGAGGAAGAGCATATTTTTGTTATTATTAGCTATTACAACATTTTTTGTGAATGATTGTCAAGCTCAAACCTATAACATTGAAATAAGCTCTAATTATTCTGGGAATAATACATGTGCAGGAAATGACAGAGGTTTTTTTTTCAACCTTAGAGGAGACAACACTAGTATTACAAATTATACTATGAGTGATTTTAACTCCTCATTTGTTACATACAATCAAACTTTCCCTAGTGTTTCTAATTTTAATAATTTTTCGATTAATATGAATGCATATTGTATCATAGATCTTAGTCAACCTGGCGGATGTAATTATGTTAATGAAAAATTTAAAACCGCTTCTCAATTAATTCTTGGAGAAAATTTATCTAATTTTGGTTGTTATGGAAGTGCTATAGTTTCATCATTCAAACCTAATCTAAATATACAAAAAATAGGAGGAGGAGGAAACGAAGTTTGTTTAGGAGAAATCTTAAAATTGGGAGCTTTTCCTTTTGGATTCCCTTCTGTAGCTTATAACTGGCAATATTCATTAAATGGTACCTCTTGGACAGATACTGGTGTTGTAAATCCACAACTAGAAAAGACAATTCAAGAAATATTAGGAAGTAGCCCTAGTGCATCTACAGACATTTATTTTAGGTTAGGTTACAATAATCGTGCTTTCTCACCAGTATATACCGTGAAATATTCTCCTTGTACCCCTGTTCTAACTAGTGTAGACCCACAAAACACATCTTGCCCAGATAGTCCCGATGGGTGGTTTAAACTTTGGTTTAATGAGCAAGTCCCTGTCGGAGGTGGATATATGGATCTTCAATTACTTGATGTCTCCTTAGACCCTAATGGTGTTTTTGTAGCACAAAAATTTCAGTATTCTTTTAATGCCTCTGGTTCAGTATTCTTTTATGATTGGAAACCCGGGGATATTGTCCCTCCAAAAAAATATAAAATAATCTATCAATACAGAAATGCTAGTGGTGACCCCAGAGGTACGGGAGGAACCATTCCCATTACAATTAATGCATCAACCGCAGTTACTTTCAACACTGATCACACCAATCCTTCCTGTACCGTAGGGCAAGGACCTACTAATGATGGGAGTATTATTATTAACAATGTATCTAATGGAACACCTCCTTACTTTTATGAAATCGATGGTGATAGCAATTGGGTTTCCTTTACAGGAAACAGTGTTAGTATCCCAAAAGGAGCGGGTACTTACACTATTAAAGTGCGAGATGTAAATCAATGCCCTGGTACATCTACAGGTAATACCACAGTAACCGAAATCATTGACCCAGCTACTTCTGGTATTGTAATTATCAAAACAGATGAAGTATCTACTACGTACAATGGAGCTAGTAATGGATATGCAAATGCAACAGTAACAGGAGGAACTCCTCTTAGTAATGGATATTATACCTTTAGCTGGGAAAATTCATTAGGAGCAAATGTAACTGGTGGATCAGGAGTAGCACAATCAGGGCCTGATCGATATGAAATCAATCTTCCAAATTTATCAGCAGACACCTATACCTTAACCATTACAGATAACAAAGGATGCTCGACAACAAGTGATTTTGTAATTAATGAGCCTCCGGTATTAAGGTTTATAACCACCGAAAAAAATGATGTTAGCTGTGGGGATAACGACCAAACTAATAATGATGGAATAATCAAAGCTACTGTACAAGGTGGACTACCCAATTATCAATATCAGTTATTGCTTAGAAATAATACCGGTACTTTTGATTCTTATGGAAATCCTGTAGTATTAGGGACTACTCAGGAATTTATAGCTACTGGATTATCTGGTGGTACATATCGTGTGCAAGTCAAAGATAACCTGCAGGGCGCTGGCAACACTAATCCGTTATTAACCTCTGGGGATCTCCAGATTATACAACCTGATCCTTTTTTTATTCAAAATATAGAAACTACCGAAGCGTTATGTATAGGGCAAGCTTCTGGAACCATTACTCTAGATATCATTGGAGGAACAGGAGTCTATACGATTAGCATAGCAAAAAACGGTGACCCAGGATTCAATAAAGTAATCAATACTATCCCTAACAACAGTACTGATTTTGTTATCAATAATCTTAGTCAGGGAGTCTACACACTTACCGTACAAGATGAAAACGGATGTGATATCATAAACCCGATATTAGAAAGAATTATAACCATAACTGATCCATCAGTACTATGGAATATCGATCTGGGGGAAAATAAAATGTTATGTATGGGACAATCTCATATAGTAGATGCAACCATAGGAGATCCTTTGGCAACCTACCGATGGGAATCTGATAATGGATTTAGCGCAACCACACCAGAGGTCATCTTATCAGAAACAGGATTATACACCGTTACTCTAATCACAGGGTTAGGATGCCAAATCAATAGCAGCATACAAATTACAGCTACGCAAACCTCCATTACACCAGAATTTGTTGTACCCTCAGATATTTTTGTAGATGAATCTTTTATAATTGTTGATGTAAGTAATCCTTCTCCTATTACAGTAGCATGGATCATTCCTGATAATGCAGAGATCATAGAATCTACAAGAGAGTATGCAGAAATCAAATTCACAGAAAAAGGAAGTTTTGATATCTCACTACAAACTACCAATGCAATTGGATGCCAAGAATCTTACACCAAAAATATAACAATAAGAGAACGTATTTTTAAAGAGGAAACTGAAGGGAAAGAAAAACTAAAAACATACAAAATTTTCCCTAATCCTACTCGTGGAAACTTCACCGTTGAACTAACCTTTAAAGAACAAATTCCTATTGACATAAAGCTGTTTAATGTGGCTAATAATAATGTGCTATATCGATACCAGGATGATAGTGCATTAGAATACAATATCCCTTTCAATTTAGAAGGTAATTTATCATCAGGAATTTATTTCCTATTATTAGAAATTCCTGGTAAAACCCATGTTAGAAAAATAGTAGTAGAATAACTTATCTATTTTTAATATGAATATTGACTATTATGAAAAAGAAAATATTTTTTTTGTTGCTAGTATTAATATCCATTACAGGATTATCGCAAACATATACTGCAACAGTAAATTATTCTAAAGCTCAATGTCATGCAGGATCGCTAGATTGGAGTTTTGGAGGAGATGGTACAACTATAGATTCTGGTGGAATAACCAGTGGAAGTAACTCTAAAACATACTCTACTATTCCAATCTATAGTAATTTTTCTGTAACTTTTGACTCAGGATGCGAAGGGCTTAGACCTCCATCTCAAGATTGTTCAAGAAATGGTTCAAGAAGCAAAACAGCTTCCGAACTATTATTGGGTCAGATATTGAGTGCTGGTGGTTGTGGAGGATCTGTAAGAGTCAGTGGTATACTCCCCAATATCACAAGTATACAAAGACAAGGTTCTGGAGATGAGTTGTGTATGGGGGACAACATTAACATGCTTGCGTTTCCACCAGGATTTCCTAAGGAAGCTTATAATTGGCAATATTCTTTAGATGGTGTAACATGGGTAGATACAGGTGTACAAAACCACCAATTAACTACAACTATACAACAAATAATGGCCCCTACTCCACCACCGAGTGTTGCTACAGATATTCACTTTAGATTAGGTCGTGGTACTAATGTTCCTTTTTCGGGGACATACACTGCAAAATATTCTCCATGCACACCTGTTTTAACTAGTGTAGACCCACAAAACACATCTTGCCCAGATAGTACCGATGGGTGGTTTAAACTTTGGTTTAATGAGCAAGTCCCTGTCGGAGGTGGATATATGGATCTTCAATTACTTGATGTCTCCTTAGACCCTAATGGTGTTTTTGTAGCACAAAAAAAACAATATTCTTTTAATACTTCTGGTTCAGTATTCTATTATGACTGGAAACCTGGGAATATTGTCCCTCCTGGGGATTATAGGATAAAATATCAATACAGAAATGCTAGTGGTGACCCCAGAGGTACGGGAGGAACCATTCCCATTACAATTAATGCATCAACCGCAGTTACTTTCAATACTGATCACTCCAATCCTTCCTGTACCACAGGGCAAGGACCTACTAATGATGGGAGTATTATTATTAACAATGTATCTAATGGAACACCTCCTTACTTTTATGAAATCGATGGTGATAGCAATTGGGTTTCCTTTACAGGAAACAGTGTTAGTATCCCAAAAGGAGCGGGTACTTACACTATTAAAGTGCGAGATGTAAATCAATGCCCTGGTACATCTACAGGTAATACCACAGTAACCGAAATCATTGACCCAGCTACTTCTGGTATTGTAATTATCAAAACAGATGAAGTATCTACTACGTACAATGGAGCTAGTAATGGATATGCAAATGCAACAGTAACAGGAGGAACTCCTCTTAGTAATGGATATTATACCTTTAGCTGGGAAAATTCATTAGGAGCAAATGTAACTGGTGGATCAGGAGTAGCACAATCAGGGCCTGATCGATATGAAATCAATCTTCCAAATTTATCAGCAGACACCTATACCTTAACCATTACAGATAACAAAGGATGCTCGACAACAAGTGATTTTGTAATTAATGAGCCTCCGGTATTAAGGTTTATAACCACCGAAAAAAATGATGTTAGCTGTGGGGATAACGACCAAACTAATAATGATGGAATAATCAAAGCTACTGTACAAGGTGGACTACCCAATTATCAATATCAGTTATTGCTTAGAAATAATACCGGTACTTTTGATTCTTATGAAAATCCTGTAATATTAGGGGCTACTCAGGAATTTGTAGCTACTGGATTATCTGGTGGTACATATCGTGTGCAAGTCAAAGATAACCTTCAGGACGCTGGCAACACTAATCCGTTATTAACCTCTGGGGATCTCCAGATTATACAACCTGATCCTTTTTTTATTCAAAATATAGAAACTACCGAAGCGTTATGTATAGGGCAAGCTTCTGGAACCATTACTCTAGATATCATTGGAGGAACAGGAGTCTATACGATTAGCATAGCAAAAAACGGTGACCCAGGATTCAATAAAGTAATCAATACTATCCCTAACAACAGTACTGATTTTGTTATCAATAATCTTAGTCAGGGAGTCTACACACTTACCGTACAAGATGAAAACGGATGTGATATCATAAACCCGATATTAGAAAGAATTATAACCATAACTGATCCATCACTACTATGGAGCATTGATCTGGGGGAAAATACAATGTTATGCAAAGGACAATCTCATACTGTAGATGCAACCATAGGAGATCCCTTAGCAACATACCTCTGGGAATCTGATAATGGGTTTAGCGCAACCACGCCAGAGGTCATCTTATCAGAAACAGGATTATACACCGTTACTGCAATCACAGGGTTAGGATGCCAAATCAATAGCAGCATACAAATTACAGCTACGCAAACCTCCATTACACCAGAATTTGTTGTACCCTCAGATATTTTTGTAGATGAATCTTTTATAATTGTTGATGTAAGTAATCCTTCTCCTATTACAGTAGCATGGATCATTCCTGATAATGCAGAGATAATAGAATCTACAAGAGAGTATGCAGAAATCAAATTCACAGAAAAAGGAAGTTTTGATATCTCACTACAAACTACCAATGCAATTGGATGCCAAGAATCTTACACCAAAAATATAACAATAAGAGAACGTATTTTTAAAGAGGAAACTGAAGGAAAAGAAAAACTAAAAACATATAAAATTTTCCCTAATCCTACTCGTGGAAACTTCACCGTTGAACTAACCCTTAAGGAGCAAATGCCTATAGACATAAAGCTGTTTAATGTTGCGAATAATAGTGTACTGCATAGACATCAAGATGATGGTGCTTCAGAATACAATATCCCTTTCAATTTAGAAGGGAATCTATCATCAGGAATCTATTTCCTATTACTAGAAATTCCTGGTAAAACTCATGTTAGAAAAATAGTAGTAGAATAAAGTGAAAACATCAAACAATGACACTGAAAATCCATAGATTCCGCAGAGCGGAAGAGAAGTCCTCAGTTACATCTTAATTCGTATCAAAGCCAAAAGGATTGAGCAATTCAAAACCTACATAGGTAACCTTATATCCCCAGGTATTAGTATTGAATATCGTTTAAACTACGAGGCGAATAAACAAGAACTGAATGACTATTTTCTAGATCAGTGAGAAATTTAATCTTATAAAAAAAACGCCGCAAAAAATTGCGGCGTTTACTCTATTTAAAATAGTAATCTATTGATTCTCTGTTGCTGGTATAGGGAACTGAACCCAAACATCATCTGGTTCAACATCACCACCACCTACTCTATCGATAGGCAAATCTCCTAATCTATCAAAACGTCTCATATCAATCCATCTATGACCTTCTCCATATAATGAAAATCTACGTTGTGTTAGAATTTCGTTAAGCAATTCAGCTGGACTAGTACCACCTACATAAGCTCCAATTCCTGCAGCGTTTCTTATTAAATCAATTGCTGTAACAGCATTTGTTGGATTACTTATGTGATTCGCTTCAGCATATAAAAGAATTAATTCTTCATTTCTAATTAGTGGAATAGGATCTACATCTGTAGTATATAACCTAAAGTCATAATCTCCCGAAAGGCCATCAGAAGTAATAGATGAACTTCTTTGAGCCACTTTAGAACGTCTACTATCTGTAGCACCAATATCAGTAATATAATCAGGATGTGCTACTCTAACTCCTGCTGTAGAAGCATTTAAAGCAAAAAACATTGGATTTCTTAGATCACCACCATCGGCAGAAAACACATAATATACTCCTTTAGCTAAATCATCAGAAGAATTGGTCAGACTAAGAAAAGAATCTGTCAAATATCCTGACAAAGCAGATAAGTCTCCTTGATACGCAGCTACTCTGGCTGAGATTGCCTTATTAAATTGAAGAAAAGTAGCCGGAGTATTAAATCCTGTAAAACCAGACGATAAATTAACTGCAAATTCACTTCCTGCATTACTCAAATCTGTAGCACCCGAAACCAATAATGCCTCTATTGCATCCAAAGATTGTGTAAATCCTATAAATGGACCTAAACTTTCTGGATTGCTGATATCAGCTCTTATTCCTCCTTGATATGTCAAATTCAAATTAAGAAGTAATTCATAAGCCTGAATTGTTTTTCCTATTCCTCTTAGTCCATTTTTCTCTTGTTCGCTATATGCAGGAGAAGTATTTTCAATAGCTTGTACTAGAATACTAGCTCCTTTTGCTGTACCATAGCGAGCACCCCATGGACCTGTTGTATAAAACGTATTATTATCTAATACAGCTTTATCTTTCCCTAATAAATCCGATGTAAATCTAGGATCAGAACTTGAAAAGCGATAATATTCTCGACCGATAACACCTACATCATCATAGTAAGTTCCTAATCTGACTCTCATATCGGATAGTATACCTCCAACCAAATCCTGTATATCTCCTTTGGTACTGTTATCTATTATATTTTCTAGTGTAGGTCCATTTAAATCTCCTACCTCATCAATATCACATGAAGTAAGCGTCATAAAGCCAAGAACCGCAACACCTACTATTTTATATATATTTTTCATAATCATTTCTTTCTTTTTATAAACTCACAGATAAGTGAAACAAATATCTTTTTGACGATGGAAATGGAGTAACCTCTACCCCTGTTGATATACCATTAGATCCAAAATTCGAAACTTCAGGGTCATAACTATTATAATCAAATATGTTAACTATATTGGTTCCAGAGAATCCGATTTTTGCAGATTCAATAATTTTTCCAAACCAGTTTTGTAATGTTTTACTAGGAACATTATAATACAACCCTAGTTCTCTTAAACGTAAATAAGAAGCGTCTTCAACAAAAGGTCTTGCAGAAACTCCTAATTGACTTTGTCTGTAATCTCCATTACCTAAAACACCAGCTGGGTCTAAATCAATATCATCATAATCAGCACTAGTACCATTTAAATCGGTTAATAGAGCTGTTAGGTTTACATTATCACCACCTTTTTTCCATTGCCATAAAAATGACAAATCAAAGTTTTTATATTTTAAACTATTCTGAAAAGACATCTGAAAATCAGGTTCAGCATCTCCTAAAACTGCTAACCCATTAGGTGTAATCCCTACGATTTGTGTTGCGCTTTTACCCTCTTCTATTCTAAATGTTCCCAAGGTAGCTCCAAAAGCTCCTGTATTAAAAGCTGGGATGTTTAATTTTGTTATTTCTGATGTATTTTTAAAGAATGTAACAAAAGTAGACCACTCAAAATTATCATTACTAACAGGAACGGCATTTAAACTTACTTCAAAACCTTTGTTTTCTAAATTACCTGCATTAACTACCTGATTAATAAAACCTGTTGATGGTTCTATTGCAGATGAAATTATCAAGTCATCAACCTTTTTTTGATAATAAGTAAATTGTAATCCTACTCTATTATCTAGTAACCCTAAATCAAATCCAAATTCTAATTCTTTTTGTCTTTCTGGCTCAATATCAGTATTTCCTAATTGACCGTTTAGTGTGATTCCACTTAAACCAGCAATTGCAGTATTTGTGAAAATAGTTGTATTTCCGCCAAAAAATGGAAAGTTTCCGGCTTCACCATAAGCAATTCTTAACTTAAGTTCATTAACCTGATCTAAACTCCAAAAACCAAATTTAGGTATGTTAACCGCTAATGAAGCTTTTGGATAATAAAAAAACTTATTTACTTCTGTATTATTAGATGATTTATCTCCTCTAACTCCAAAAGTTGCTATGATCTTATCTTGAAAATTAATCTCTTCCTGTACAAAAAATCCAAAATCCTCTTGTTTTAGTCTATTTTGAACCACATTTCTAGCTGCTGACAAATTTAAATTTGTTTGACCTGATACTAAACCAGTCGCTGTAGTTAATATTGAATTTTGATCAAAAAGCTCTCTTGTTAAACCTACTTGAGTCCTGAAATTAAGATTACTATCAGTAAAATAATTATGTACTAAAAATCCAGAATAGTTATTATTCGTATTTCTTGTGGTTCCTTGAGCAGAAACACCTCCTACACCACCATTATCCGGGTTTTCGAATTGTAATGTCTTTGGAAATATCGCCAAAGTTTCAAAAGTGTATGCATCTATACCTGCTCTTAAAACAGCTTTCAAATTGGAATGATCAGCTTTATAGATATTAATATCTAAGTTAGCACCTGAAATGAATCTTTTATTTTTTTCATTATTTGTGATTAGATCTCTAGTTTGAAGAATATTTGAAGCCCCAGAAGGGTTATCAGGATAAACTCCATTAGCATCTGGGAATAAATTTAACCAAGGTGTTGTTGATGTTAAAGCAACTCCAATGGTAGTACCCGTATTATCATTATTAAAAAACCCTCTATCAGAAGACGACTGGATATAATTATTACTTATACTAAGCTTAATATTATTTGTAATTTTATGATCAATATTTAATCGAAGTGATGTTTTTTCATACCCAGTTCTCTTAACTATTCCATCTTCATTTTGGTGTGAGATTCCTGCGTAAAATGTTGTTTTCTCTCCACCACCACTTACATTAAGGTTTGTTTTTGAAATAAATCCTTCTTCACCAAAAAGTTCTTCTTCATAATCCACTAAACGTCCAGCATTTCTAGCTGCAATAAAATTTTGTAAATCATCATTATTAAAACTACTAGAAGCAGTAATACGCTCCTCCGTATAGTCACGCGTTCCTAGCAATCTGATTGCCTGTGTAAAACCATTGGATTGAGTAATATTAATATTTGTTTTTCCTGCTTTACCTCTTTTAGTAGTAATTATTACTACTCCAGCAGAGGCCCTTGATCCATATATGGCTGCAGCCGAAGCTCCTTTTAATATTTCTATATTAGCAATATCATCGGGATTTATATCAGCAATACGATTAGTAGGGTTATCTTGATTTGAAGTACTTCCTCCTGCAGCCGCACCCGATACGGTATTTAATCCCGCTGCAATAGACGAATTATCAATATATACTCCATCTACAATATATAGAGGTTGAGAATTTCCTGCAATTGAAGTAATCCCTCTAAGTTTTACTGACAGTCCTCCTCCTGGAGCACCCGAATTTGCACTTACTATAGCTCCCGCAAATTTTCCGTACAACGCACCATCCAATGTTGGTGGAGGTGTTGACCCTACTAATTCCTGCGCTGAAATCGATGCTACTGCATTTGCTGCATTACTTCTTTTTACCGAAGTAGCTAACCCCGTTACTACCACTTCTTCTAATGATTCTGTAGATTCAGCTACTTGAATCGTAATATTACCCGCAGTTGCTACAGATACTGTTTTTTCTGCAAATCCTAGTGCAAATACTTTTAGATTGACGGGTAAACTATTCACGGTAATACTAAAATTACCATCAATGTCACTAGAGGTACCATTATTTGTTCCTTCCTCAACAATATTCATAAAAGGAGCTCCTTCGCCAGTCCCTTCAACGACTACTTTTCCAGTAATGGTCTCCTGAGCCAACAACAAAGTCGGAACAAAAATTAGTAATAGCAAAATCTTCATTTTGCAAAAATGATTGTGTTTTTTCATAATGATCTGTTTAAATGTTTGGTTAAATCTATTAAAAGATTTTGATAAAACAATGTTAAAACTAACAATTGTTCGTATAAAATCTGGTAAAACACTATTAATTCTGCACTAAAAACGTAAAAATTTTGATTTTTACAAATCACTCAACTCTTAATCTCATGATTCCATTTACTTTTTTACCTAATATTTAGTAAACATAAATTTATTGAAGTTTATGCCTCCTTGGGCATTTGTTTTGACAGGATATGACAGTCATCTACTACTACTATAATCACGTATAAACATAGACCATACTTTTAAGAACTATAAAAACAACCTTTCTTAATTATATCTCACAAAAACTATCAACCATCAATCATCAACTAATCCATAAAACTTCTTATTTTTGCAGCCTTAATATATAACATATGTATAGAAGTCATTCATGCGGTGAACTACGCGCCTCGGATATCAAAAAAGAAGTCACCTTATCAGGATGGGTGCAAAAGACTCGTGATAAAGGATTTATGATATGGATTGATCTTAGAGATCGCTATGGTATCACTCAATTGATATTTGATGAAGAACGTACTCCTGCGCTTGTTGTCAAAAAGGCTAAAACCTTAGGAAGAGAATATGTAATTCAGGTAAAAGGAATAGTAATTGAGCGGGAATCTAAAAATCAAAATATCCCTACAGGAGAAATTGAAATTCTGGTGAATGAATTAACCATTCTTAATGAATCAATTGTCCCTCCTATTATTATTGAAGATCAAACAGATGATGGTGAAGATATACGCATGAAATATCGTTATCTCGATATTCGCCGTAATCCAGTAAAAAACAGTCTGATATTTCGTCATCAAGTGGGAATGCAAGTAAGAAATTATCTTTCTAATGAAGGGTTTATCGAAGTTGAAACTCCGTATTTAATCAAGTCTACACCCGAAGGAGCTCGTGATTTTATTGTGCCATCCAGAATGAATGAAGGGCAATTCTATGCATTACCGCAATCTCCACAGACTTTTAAGCAACTACTTATGGTTGGTGGAATGGATAAATATTTTCAGATTGTAAAATGTTTTAGAGATGAAGATTTAAGAGCCGATAGACAGCCAGAATTCACACAGATAGATTGTGAAATGGCCTTTGTCGAACAAGAAGATATTTTAAACACATTCGAAGGGCTTACCCGATATCTACTATCAGAAATAAAAGGAGTAAACATTGGTGATTTCCCTAGAATGACCTACGATGAAGCCATGCGGACTTATGGTAATGACAAACCTGATATCAGGTTTGGGATGAAGTTTGGTGAACTTAACGATATTGCTCAACACAAAGAGTTTAATGTATTTAATACTGCAGAATTAGTTGTTGGGATCGCTGTTCCTGGCGGAGCTTCATATACCAGAAAAGAGATTGACAAGCTTATAGATTGGGTAAAACGTCCTCAAGTTGGAGCACTAGGAATGGTATATGTAAAATGCAATGAAGATGGAACATACAAATCTTCTGTAGATAAATTTTACGATCAAGATGATCTGGCCAAATGGGCAGAGAAAACAGGAGCAAAAACTGGAGATTTAATCTGTGTACTTTCTGGTCAAACAAATAAAGTAAGAGCCCAATTAAGTGCTCTTCGAATGGAACTTGCAGAACGATTAGGATTAAGAAATCCTGAGGAATTTGCTCCTCTATGGGTAATAGATTTTCCATTATTAGAATGGGATGAAGAAACAGAACGTTATCACGCTATGCATCATCCTTTTACTTCTCCAAAACCAGAAGATATTGCTTTATTAGATACCAAACCTGGAGATGTTCGTGCAAATGCATATGATCTTGTTTTAAACGGAAATGAAATTGGTGGAGGTTCTATCCGTATTCATGATAAAGAGACACAGGCATTAATGTTTGATCATTTGGGATTCACCCCAGAAGAAGCAAAAGCACAGTTTGGATTTTTAATGGATGCTTTCCAGTACGGAGCTCCTCCTCATGGTGGTATTGCTTTTGGATTTGATAGATTAGTCGCTATTCTTAGCGGTCAGGAAACAATTCGGGATTTTATAGCTTTTCCAAAAAATAATAGTGGACGAGATGTTATGATTGATGCACCATCTGACATTGATAGCGAACAGCTCAAAGAATTAAATATAAAACTTGATTTATAATATAAAATCCCGCCACGAGCGGGATTTTTATTACCTTTAAAACGATTTAAGTCAAGTACATATGTCTCCCCAAAAGAAAAAGACACTACTTTATAAGATACTTAAATGGAGGTATCGTCATATTTCTGATAAGACTTTTATTCTTATCTTAAGCATTCTTGTTGGGTTTACAGCTGGACTTGTTTCTTTATTATTAAAAAATATTACTCATTTAATCCAGGTCGTTTTAGAAAGTGATATTATCTCCTGGCAAGCTTCTTTTTATTTTATCATTCCTATAATAGGCTTATTAATCGTTTATATATTCACAAAATATGTATTTAAAAGAGACATAAAATCAGCAATCCCGCTTATTTTACATTCGCTTTCAAAAAAAAATGGAGTCATCAGACCTATTCATGGATATTTACCACTTATTCTTGCTCCGATCACAGTAGGTTTTGGTGGTTCGGTGGGGCTTTTGGGTCCAGCAATTAGTTCTGGATCAGCATTAAGTTCTAGCTTTAGCACCTTATTTCATGTTAATCGAAAAACACGAGTATTACTTATCGGTTGTGCCTCTGCCGGAGCTATTTCTGCTGGTTTTAAATCTCCTTTAGCTGGGTTGGTTTTTGCAGTTGAAGTATTTAGTTTAGACCTTACATTAACTTCCTTGTTACCATTACTTTTTGCTTCGGTATCGTCGATAATTACATCTTATTTTTTTTTGGGTGATGAAGTTTTATTTAGATTTAATGTTCTAGAAAAATTTGATATCTATGATACTCCATTTTACGTTATTTTAGGAGTAGGTACAGCTTTTGCTTCTATATATTTTACTAAGATGTATTTTGGAATACTACATTTTTTTGATCGGTTTTCTAAAAAGATTCATAGGTTATTAATTGGCGGACTTGCTATCGGGATCATGCTATATTTTATTCCCCCTCTCTATGGTGAAGGCCTTGGTTTTATAAATGGATTATTACATGGTGATCATCTAACTGCTATTGGTAAAACTCCATTTGATACTATGACGAGTAATATATGGATCGTCATTGCTTTATTAACCGGTATTACTATATTTAAAGCGGTTGCTATGACCGCTACTTTTGCCGCAGGAGGCTCTGGAGGAATATTCATTCCAACAATGGTCATGGGTAGCGCATTAGGTAATGTAGTATCTAAAGTAATTAATAATTCTGGAATAGGTTTTCATGTTTCTGAAGCCAATTTTACATTATTAGGAATGGCTGGGCTTATTGCCGGAGTGTTACATGCCCCGCTAACCTCAATATTTCTCATTGCAGAAATCACTTCTAGTTATGAATTATTTGTTCCGTTAATGATTACTACTTCAATATCATTTATAATTTCAAAAAATAAAATAGAACATAATATCTATACACGAGAACTCGCAAAACAAGGTCATTTATTGACTCATGATAAGGATCAAACCGTGTTAACCCTAATGAATCTTGAAGACTGTATAGAAACTAATTTCATCCCTGTAAAACCAAAATATACCTTAAAACAACTTTTAAGTGAAGCTGTGGCAAAATCAAATAGAAACCTATTTCCCGTTACTGATGAATCTAATCATCTCATAGGAATGGTTTCATTAGATGACATTAGAGATATTATGTTTGATATTACTTTATATCACAAAATAACTGTAGACACCTTGATGACTCAAACCTCGGTTACTATAATCTATGAGCATGACAATGCCAAAACGGTAATGAAAAAATTTCAGGATACCGGAGCCTGGAATCTACCCGTGATTAAAAACGGTAAGTATTTTGGTTTTATTTCAAAATCAAAACTTCTTACTGCATATCGTAGAAAGTTGATTAATTTTACACGATAACCCCCTCAATCTATCGTCAATATATTATATGACTGCTATTGCTGAGGATCTCAATTTTTTAATGAATTTATTTTTACAATATTTAAACGCATGAAATATATTATTAGAATACTTTTTATAGCTATTGTCATCCTGATTTGTGTCGGATATTACTTCAAAAATTCGGGAGATCATGGTACCGGAGATAAATTAGTTGGGATTGGAATATTAGCATCTTCCTTTATTCTAATGCCCATTTTCATCTATCATAGATGGAAAAATAAAAAAGTTAAAGACTATATGCTTACCGAAGAAAACCTAAAGAAAATGAGAGATTATGACAAGAATAAGGGAAATAATACCCAATAAATTTTTAAAATATTCATACTTTGATAACAATTCATAAAAAATTTAAAACTACCTTTATTATTTAAATACTTATTATCTTATCACAATGGAAGGAACAGTAAAATTTTTTAACGAATCAAAAGGTTACGGATTTATTACCAACGACGAAACAGGAAAAGACATTTTTGTCCACGCTTCAGGAATTGATGGCGAGGCATTAAATGAAGGTGACAAAGTGGAGTATAATGAAGAAGAAGGAAGAAAAGGACTTACTGCAGCGAATGTGCGTATAATTCATGGATAAAACGCATACTCTTAAGTTTCAAAAGCACTACCGATCGTAGTGTTTTTTTTGTTTTTTATTACCTCTTGGTACAAAAAGTAATCTTCAGTTAAGATTTCGTTTTTCAATAAAAAAACGGGTAAGTAGTTCTCCACATTCTTCTTCCAAAACACCACCTATAATTTCAGTTTTTGGGTGAAGTTTTGTTCCCATTGCAGCGCATCCCCTTCGTTCATCAACTGCACCATATACTACTTTTTTGATCTGACTCCAATATAACGCTCCGGCACACATCTGACAAGGTTCGAGAGTTACATATAATGTACATTCTTTAAGGTATTTTCCTCCTAAAAAATTTGCTGCCGCTGTTATTGCCTGCATTTCAGCATGAGCTGTAACGTCATTTAATAATTCTGTAAGGTTATGAGCTCTGGCTATAATTCGGTCACCTACCACAATAACTGCTCCTATCGGAACTTCATTTTTTTCATATGCCAATTCTGCTTCCTGAAGGGCTTTCTTCATATAGTAAGAATCATCCAATGGGTCTAACATATACTATTAAATTTTAGGTAAAGCTAAATAAAAATATTTGCATTCTGAATGAAATAAAAAGTATATAAAGAACCATTACAAAATAGTACTTTTGTGCTATGCAACAATCATTTCTATCCAATATCAAATACCCATCTGATTTAAGAAAATTATCTCCTGATCAGTTACCTAAACTGGCAAGAGAACTTCGGGATTTTGTGATCAATATTGTTGCTGCTAAAGAGGGGCATCTCGGAGCAAGTTTAGGAGTTATAGAACTTACTATTGCGCTTCATTATATTTTTGACACCCCTAATGATCTCCTTGTTTGGGATGTGGGACATCAGGCATATCCACATAAAATCCTTACCGGAAGAAAAGATACATTTCACACCAATAGGCAATTGGGTGGTATAAGTGGGTTTCCTAAGCGTAATGAGAGTGACTATGATACTTTTGGAGTTGGGCATTCTTCTACTTCTATTTCGGCTGTATTAGGTATGGCAATTGCTTCTAAACTAAAAGGAGATATCACAAAACAGCATGTAGCAGTAATTGGTGATGCTTCTATTGCTAGCGGAATGGCTTTTGAAGGGCTTAATCATGCCGGAGTAACCGACACCAACATGTTAGTTATTCTTAATGATAATGCTATCGGTATCGACCCTAGTGTAGGTGCTTTGAAAGAATACCTTACTAAAGCTAAGATTGGAGTTAGACCAAGAAAAAATAATATTATCGAAGCATTGAACTTTAATTATTTTGGTCCTGTCGATGGGCATGACTTACCTATGCTTCTCAAAACTTTGGAAAAACTAAAAACAACAAAAGGCCCAAAACTTTTACATATTATTACTACTAAAGGAAAAGGTTTAAAACAAGCTGAAGAAAATCAGGTAAAGTACCATGCACCGGGTAAATTTGATGCTTCTACCGGAGATCTAATTTCAAAAGATAATACAGGATTACCACCTAAGTTTCAGGATGTTTTTGGGTTTACTATTCTTGAACTGGCAAGAGAAAACAAAAAGATTGTAGGTATTACACCTGCAATGCCTACCGGGAGTTCTCTAAAATATATGATGGAAGAAATACCAGATCGGGCTTTTGATGTAGGTATTGCTGAGCAACATGCGGTCACCCTTGCTGCCGGAATGGCAACACAAGGAATGATTCCTTTCTGCACTATCTACTCTACTTTTTTACAGCGCGCTTATGATCAGGTAATCCACGATGTAGCCTTACAAAATTTGCCTGTAATTTTTTGCATTGATCGCGCAGGTATTGTTGGTGCAGATGGCGCAACACACCATGGTGTTTTTGATATTGCCTATCTTACATGCGTCCCTAATATGATTGTTGCAGCTCCAATCAATGAAATTGAGCTAAGACATCTACTTTATACTGCTTCATTGGGGTTAGACCACCCCATAGCAATACGCTATCCCAGAGGAAGAGGACATATTGTTGACTGGGAAATTCCCATGCAAAAACTAGAAATTGGTAAAGCAACTAGCCTAAAAAAAGGTTCTAAAATCGCAGTGATCTCTACGGGTACTATTGCACATAATGTAACCGAAGCTATAGCAACTATAGAAGAAACAATTAGCCACTATCATTTTTGCTTTATAAAACCTTTAGATATTGATCTACTGAAACAAATATTGCAACAATACTCAACAATTATCACTGTAGAGGATGGAGTCATCAAAGGTGGTTTTGGGAGTTCAATACTCGATTTTGCCAATCAGTATGGTTTTAAAAATACTATCATTACCCTAGGTATTCCTGATCAATTTATTCATCATGGTACTGTAGATCAATTACATGACATTTGTGGGATTTCTCCTAAAAAAATCTTTAATACAATCAATACATACCTCTAAGTATTTATTTATAAAATTTGACAATATGCATGGTAACAATTATTCTTGTCATGACATATACCTTAGAATAAAATCTAAATCAATTACATTAATATTTTTTACAACTATGAAAAAACTAAGTCTAATTACCCTACTTATTGTAACAACTTTTATTTCTTGCTCTAAAGATGATGACGCAACTCCAACAAATCAAGAATTAATTATCGGGAAATGGCAACTTACAGAAATAACAGATAGTCAAGGTTCAGAAACACTTAATGTTTGTGATTTAATGGATTCCTATGAATTTAAATCTGACAAAACTGCTATATATATTGAACATGGAGGAGAAACTGCAGAAAGCTGTATTCCATATGAAAGCAAGGAAACCTGGTCTATTTCTAAGAATATTTTAACTGCAAAATATGATAAAACTACCGAAGATGCTACTATTCTTGAACTAAATGAAACTATGTTAAAACTCAAATATGAAGAAGAAGGAGATATTTCAACATTTACCTATAAAAAAGTATAGATTTTAAATCTAAAAAAACAACTACTTCGAAGGCTTATAATCACAAACGAGTTTTGCTAACCTATATTTATAAAAAGAAATAAAAAGCTATTTTTTATTGATACTCTTTACAAAACCTATCTACATTAAAAACAGATAGGTTTTTTTATATCTGTAGCCCTTTAATTTTCTGAAATTTCAGTAATGCATTACCATCCGTTAGACTCGCTACATAGTTACTTATCCCGATAAGACGAGTATAGAGATCTGCATTTGTATAATCAAAATTAATACCTTCGGCTCTCAAAATAAGCTTATCATAGTTAGAACTCTCTCCCTTGTTAAAGTTATCTGTCGCCACGCAATAGCGATCCAAAAGTGTAGCTAGAATCTCATATCCTGCAATTTCTTTTTCGGTGACTTCCTGGCTTTGATATATCTTAGCAACACTTATTTTTATAATGTCATCGATTTGAGCTTCGTATTTACTTTTGTCTATTAATGCCATATCAAAAGTTCCTGATAATATGGCTTCTTCATGCTCGACAAAAATACTTGCTGCTTCTCCTATTAAAGTATTAATCGCTAGCGCCCTAAGATAACTTAATCGATCTGCCGTGGTAATAAGTTTATTATATTTTGAAGTATTGATAGTATCCTTCACCAATTTAATCAAGTATTCTAAAGCATATTCTTCTTCTATTAACCCCAGATTAATACCATCTTCAAAATCAATAATAGTATAACAAATATCATCTGCTGCTTCTACCAAAAAAGTTAGTGGGTGACGACTATAGGTAACCTCATCGCCTATCTGGTATTGCAACAACCCCACTTCTTCTGCTACCTCTTTAAAAAAAGAAGTATCGTTCTGAAAGTACCCAAATTTTTTATGAGCAATATGTGTCGTTGGTTTTTTAGGTAGCGACTCTTTAGGATATTTCATAAATGCTCCTAGTGTCGCATAGGATAACCTAAGACCTCCTTCTATCCCTTCACGAGACTCTGTAAGAATTTTAAATCCATTAGCATTTCCCTCAAAATCTATCAGGTCCTGATACTGCTTCGGAGTAAGTAAATCTTTATATCGGTTACCGCTTCCTGTTTTGAAGTATTCTCCTATAGCCTTCTCTCCAGAATGCCCAAAGGGTGGATTACCAATATCATGTGCTAATGCGGCAGCCGCAACGATAGCGCCAAAATCATTAAACTGATATCCATGAACAGCGGCAAGATGTGGATGTTTTTCTAAAATCTTCTTACCCACTACTCTACCCAAAGAACGTCCTACTACAGATACTTCGAGGCTATGTGTTAATCGTGTATGTACAAAGCTCGTTTTGGATAACGGGATAACCTGTGTTTTATCCTGTAAACTTCTAAAGGCCGAAGAGAAGATAATACGATCATAATCGACTTCAAAACCTAATCGAGTTTCGTCTTGCTCTTTACGTAATCTTTTATTTCTATCTCCTTGTCGTTTTAAGGACAGGAGTTGTTCCCAATTCATCATATTTCTAAGAAAATTCGAATATACAAAAAAGGGAAGCAAAATTGCTCCCCTTATTACATTCTAAATACTACTTTTAAGCAACATCTTCGATATCATCAAAAGATGAGTTTTCTATATTACCAATACACATAAAACATGCTTTAATCAAAGAGTCTAAAACAACTTCGCCTTCTACAATATCAACCAAATTAGTAATATCCATATTAGATCTTATTTTAGATTTATCCTTTACATAAAATGTTTTAGTAATTTTATCTAAAGAAAGTATAAAAGATATTTCATCAAATTCTTCTAGGCTACCTAAAAAGTTTATTTTTTGAAATTCTGAATATTTCTCCCTAAATACCTTAAACAATTCATTCTTCAGTATAGTTGTATTAGATTCTTTATTAAACTTATAAACTTGTTCATTTCTATTTACTCGAGCTTTATCAAGAGCACTAGAATATGGTTTTTCATCAAAAGTTAATGGTTTTTCTCTTATCAAATTCATCTCTTTTAGCTCCCCTTCTATTATCATCCTTCTTAAATAATTATAATTTGGCGAATTTTCAATCTTCAATTTATAATCTAAATATCCAGATTCTTTTAAAAACTTATTTAACGTGTTTTCAATAACTGTTTTAATAGAAAAATTTTCCTTCTTTTCAATACATAAATATGCATATTCAGTGTTTTTAGGAATATAGATCATAGTAAATAATTCTCTACTTTGAAGATCTCTTCTTGAAGCACTATACTTTAAAGAATTGGTCATGCCATCTTTAACTTTAAATTTATCGCCTGTATAACCCGGTTCAAAAATTCCGACAATAGATCTTTGATTTAAATCCTTTACAGCCGGACTAGCTAAACTGAATGATCTTTGTCTTCCCTTATTATCTGTATAATAATGTATTTCACGAAAAGTATGATTACAAAACTCTTCTAAAGTGTTCAAAAAATCGGTTTCACCATTGAAATGGCTTAAAATTTGAGCTTCTTTTTTCTTGTTTTCTAAGCTCAATCTGTAAATATTAATAATATTCATAATATTCTAATTTAATTGTTTATAGTTTTTATAACTAACTTATAATCAGTCTTTTGAAAAACTATTTATTAAAAATAGAACAATTTAATTTGTATAGAAGAGTCTAATCCTGTACATTTGAAGAACAAAATACGGAGATGAGGTTATCTCATTCTCTTCATTTCTTAATTAAAATCTGGTTTTCGACGACTTTAAATTTTATTAAGAATTACAAATTAGGGATGTTCATTCGTCCCTTTTTCTTTTTATAAATTTTCTTTACCTCAGCATAAATATTTTAATCTGTTCAAAAATAATTCTTTGGCTTTTAAGCCACAAAACTCTTAAATTTAAAATTAGTGCTTCATATAAAAGGGAAGCATCCTAAGAAAACTTCCCTTTTGCCCTATATAAATCTAGGTCTAAGACCCACACATTAAACAATCGTCTCCTTCGCCTTCTTTAGATTGTGCAATGATTGCACGAAGTTCTTCTGGAGTAAGAGCTGTTCCTTCTGGTGCAACAGCTTCTTGTTTTGGTTCTTCTTTGGTCGCTTGCGCTTCCATTACTTGTGCAGCAGCTACGGCTACTTGCTCTGGTTTAGGCTCTTCTTTAGTTTCCTTTTTAAGCGTAAACTTAATTGCATCTACCGCAGATTTCGTTCTCAGGTAATACATACCCGTTTTTAATCCACTCTTCCATGCATAAAAATGCATTGAAGTTAATTTGGCCATAGTAGCACCTTCTAAGAACAAGTTTAGAGATTGAGACTGATCGATAAAATACCCTCTATGACGAGACATATCGATAATATCTTTCATACTCATTTCCCAAACAGTTTTGTACAGTTCTTTTAAATCTTGCGGAATGATATCTATATTTTGTACTGAACCATTTGCACGCATAATAGCATCCTTAAGGTTATCATTCCATAATCCTAATTTCACTAAATCTTCTAATAAGTGTTTATTTACTACGATAAACTCTCCAGAGAGTACACGTCTGGTATAAATGTTACTTGTGTACGGTTCGAATGCTTCATTGTTTCCTAAAATCTGAGAAGTAGATGCTGTAGGCATTGGTGCAACTAATAATGAGTTACGCACTCCGTTTTTAAGCACTTGCTTACGAAGTTTTGCCCAGTCCCAACGACCACTTAATTCTTCATCTTTTATTCCCCATAGGTTGTATTGAAAATCTCCTTTAGATATTGGAGAGCCTTCATAAGTTTGATATGCCCCATCAGCTTTTGCCTCTTCCATAGATGCTGTTACTGCAGCAAAATATAGAGTTTCAAAAATCTCTTGGTTTAATTTCTTAGCCTCATCACTGGTAAATGGCAAACGTAATTGGATAAATGCATCAGCCAATCCTTGCACTCCTAATCCAATTGGACGATGACGCATATTAGAATTTTCTGCTTCTTTTACCGGATAGTAATTACGATCAATTACTCTGTTCAGGTTCTTAGTCACCCGTTTTGTAATTCTAAAGAGTTCTTTATGATCAAACTGCCCATTTTTCACAAACATTGGCAACGCAATAGATGCCAAGTTACATACGGCTACTTCATCTGGACTGGTATATTCTAATATCTCTGTACATAAATTAGAGGATCGTATGGTTCCCAGATTTTGTTGATTAGATTTACGATTTGCAGCATCTTTATACAACATATAAGGTGTACCCGTTTCGATCTGAGATTCTAATATTTTTTCCCAAAGTTCACGTGCTTTGATTGTTCTTCGTCCTTTTCCTTCTGATTCAAAACGAAGGTAAGCTTCTTCAAACTCATCACTATGTATGTCAAATAAACCAGGACACTCATTAGGACACATTAATGTCCATTCTGCATCTTCTTGTACACGTTTCATAAATAAATCCGGCACCCACATTGCATAGAATAAATCTCGCGCACGCATTTCTTCTTTACCATGATTCTTTTTCAGATCCAAAAAATCAAAAATATCAGCATGCCAGGGTTCTACATATATTGCAAAAGACCCTTTACGCTTTCCTCCACCCTGATCTACATAACGAGCTGTATCATTATATACTTGTAGCATAGGTACAATCCCGTTAGATGTTCCATTAGTACCAGCAATATAAGAACCTGTAGCACGTACATTATGTATAGATAATCCTATTCCTCCAGCAGACTGAGAAATTTTTGCTGTTTGTTTAAGTGTATCATAAATACCATCAATACTATCATCTTTCATCGCCAGAAGGAAACAAGATGACATTTGCGGTTTTGGTGTTCCCGAATTAAACAATGTTGGTGTAGCGTGTGTAAAGTATTTTTTAGACATCAATTCATAAGTCTCTATAGCAGCATCAAGATCATTAAGATGGATACCGATAGAAACTCTCATAAGCATATGCTGAGGACGTTCAGCAATTGTGCCATTGATTTTTAACAGATAAGAACGTTCTAATGTTTTAAAACCAAAATAGTCATAGCCAAAATCTCTATTATATATAATAGTAGAATCCAGCTTTTCCTTATTAGCCATAATTACCTCATATACATCATCGGCTATCAGTGGTCCTTTTTTACCGTTTCTTGGATTTACATACTCATATAAGTCTGTAATGACTTCAGAAAAAGTTTTCTTTGTATTTTTATGTAGATTAGAAACAGAGATACGAGCTGCAAGCTTCGCATAATCAGGGTGTGTTATAGTCATTGTTGCTGCTATTTCTGCAGCCAAATTATCCAACTCACTAGTCGTTACTCCATCATACAACCCTTCTATCACTCTCATTGCTACCTTTACAGGATCAACTAGTGGATTAAGTCCATAACATAATTTTCTTACCCTTGCGGTAATCTTGTCGAACATAATTGGTTCTTTACGCCCATCTCTTTTTACTACATACATATTTTTTTTTGGTTTTTAAATTTTCCTCTTAATGAAGAAGTTGATGATAATTCGCGTTACTAATTTTATATTTTGAAAGTCAAAAATTATATTCCTTTTCCTTGAAATTGGATACTAAAGAGCGATCTCTACATCCAAAAATCAGAGTAATTTTATAGGTAAATAATAATATGACTTTCGTCCCTTTTGTTTTTTTGTGTAGCTTTTTATAAAGCTTTATCAAACTGAGCTAATCTGAATTAAACAGAAGAAATGTTTTTTGACTAGCTCAGAATGAATATATCTTTATTTTTAAGCATTTGGATCCAACTCTCGCTGGAATGATAATCTTAAGAAATTAATATTCTTTCCGATTAAAAATCTGCATCAAAACTTATTTTGTTGTCTTCTGTATCTTTATTAAGTACTCCTGCTTTTTGATATTCTGAAACCCTTTTCTCAAAGAAGTTGGTTTTCCCTTGTAAAGAGATCATATCCATAAAATCAAATGGATTTGATGTCTCATATTCTTTTTCGCATCCTAATTCTACCAATAATCTATCGGTAACAAATTCTAGATATTGAGTCATCAATTTAGAATTCATACCAATCAAACTTACCGGAAGAGATTCTGTTATAAATTCTCTTTCTATATCTAATGCGTCTATCAGGATTTTTCTAATTCTATCCTTTGGCACTTTATTTATCAAATGTTTGTTATGAAGATGAACTGCAAAATCGCAATGTACTCCTTCATCTCTTGAAATTAGCTCATTAGAAAATGTAAGCCCTGGCATTAATCCTCGTTTTTTCAACCAGAATATAGAACAGAATGCTCCTGAAAAGAATATCCCTTCTACTGCTGCAAAAGCAATTAAACGTTCTGCAAAAGAATCAGATTCTATCCATTGTAATGCCCAATCTGCTTTTTTCTTAATTGCAGGAAAATTCTCTAATGCATTAAATAATATATCCTTTTCTTTCTCATCTTTTACATAAGTATCGATTAGTAAAGAGTATGTTTCCGAATGAATGTTTTCCATCATAATCTGGAAACCGTAGAAAAATTTTGCTTCACTATACTGTACTTCGTTTATAAAATTTTCTGCAAGGTTTTCATTTACGATCCCATCAGATGCTGCAAAAAACGCTAAAATATGTTTAATAAAATATTGCTCATCTTCAGTAAGTTTGGTTGCCCAATCCGTAATATCTTGATGCAAATCGATCTCTTCTGCTGTCCAAAAACTAGCTTCGGATTTCTTATACCATTCCCAAATATCGTGGTGTTGGATAGGAAAAATTACGAATCGATCTTTGTTTTCTTGCAAAATAGGTTCTACGGCGCTCATTCTTTTTTTTTTAGCTGTTTTTTTTGAGAATTTCTTATTTCCTAAGGGTCTTACAAAGATCAAAAAATAGGTTAAAAGTTCTACGGAAAGTTAACAAACGTTTTCAACAAAGTTTTCAACACGAAGTGAATTTGCAACAAAAATGATCTTTCACAAAAACACATATAACACTTTGTTAATCAAAATATTAAGTGTTTTTCAGAAAATACAGATAATGTGAACATCATCTTCAAAAATCTCTTATTTTTCACTTGCTAACCGAGGTTTTTCAGCAGAAAAACAAAGAAGGGAAAATACATCTGTTTACGGTAAACCCGTAATCTAAAAAATCTCTTATTTTAACAAAAAAAAGAATAAAAAAGGGGGCATATTTACATCAAAAAACATAAAGAAGGGGGTTATTTTTTCAATTTTGCTGCCACGTTTTCAAGTTCTATATACCAGTCTTCTCCAAATTTTCGGATTAAGGCTTCTTTAACGAATTTATAGATCGGTACTTGAAACTCTTTACCTAATGTACAGGCATCATCACAAATTTCCCATTTATGATAATTCACTGCAGAAAACTCTGTGTATTCCTGAACTCTAATTGGATACAAGTGACAAGATACTGGTTTTTTCCAGTCGATCTCTCCTTGGTTATATGCTTCTTCAATAGCACACGTAGCTGTGCCTTTTTCGTCAAAAATCACATAAGCACAATCTGCGCCATCAATTAAAGGTGTTTCGAGCTCTCCATTAGCTGTTTTGACAGAAGTTCCATAATGTTCGATGGCTTCAATACCTTCTTTTCTCAAATAAGATTTGATGATAGGATATATCTCTTTAAGCTTATGGGTCTCTGACTCTTCTAAGGGCGCTCCTGCCTCGCCATCAATACAGCAAGCTCCTTTGCATGCAGAAAGATTACAGACAAAGTCTTTCTCAATAATATCCTCAGAAACTATGGTTTTTCCTAATTGAAACATGGCGCTAAGATAAATCTTATACAATAGATTTTTTACAATTTATTCACCTTTTTATAATACCTTTATTAAATAAAGTCTATTTATATTTGCTCAAATTTTTGAAACCATTTTTACTATGAACTTTGACATTAAAGAAATTTTTACTGCAAGTATGATTTTATTTGCTGTAATAGATATCATAGGAAGCATCCCTATTATCATCGATTTACGTAAAAAAGTGGGGCATATCCAAAGTGAAAAAGCTTCGATTGTTGCTGCTATATTAATGGTCGTTTTTCTTTTTGTAGGAAAAGAAATTTTAAATCTTATCGGAATCGATGTTAATTCTTTTGCTGTAGCTGGGGCTTTTATCATTTTCTTTCTAGCCTTAGAAATGATATTAGGTATCCAATTATATAAAGATGATGAGCCAGAAACAGCAGCAGTAGTCCCTTTAGCTTTCCCGTTGATTGCTGGAGCCGGAACCATGACCTCTATTCTTTCTCTACGAGCAGAATACCATCCAATTAACATAGTAATTGCCATACTGATTAATATTATTTTTGTGTATATCGTTTTAAAATCTTCGAAAAGAATAGAAAAAATAATAGGTAAACAAGGGATTAATGTGATTCGAAAGATTTTTGGGGTAATTCTACTTGCTATTGCTGTTAAATTATTTGCTACAAATATCAAAGGCCTTTTTTAAATAAAATTAAACACATGAAATACTTTATATACCTATTAATTGCGATTGCGACAGGTTTAATTATTTTCAATATAACCTATCTAGATTTTGATAGTTTATTGACTGGTGATAGCAAAACGGCTCTTATTGGCATTTTTTCTTCTGCCTGTGTAATTCTTTTAATGTCAATCTTATTGGTTTCTAAAAGTATTCAAAAGAAGAAAAGAGGTAACTAATTCTTGAAGCTTATTAGTTATAGCTATTGTTTTAAATAACGTATATTTTCTCAAAAGCACTACTTAAAATACGAAGAAGCAAGCGATAATAACAGGTGGTATCGAAATCACCATTAGGATCATAAAAAAATTATGCAGCTTTCTAAACAATAATGCTCGCATTAAGGATTTTTTGAGCTTTATATCTTCAGAACTATGTATGTGTTCTCTTATTATATCACCAGAAACATAGGAGGTATCAACTAATATCTCATGTTTTAAAAAAATAGAAGCACTATTATCCAATAACCTAAAAGCAACTCCTATAATAAAGAAAAAAAGCGGAGAGCATATTGCAATAGCTACTAGATATTCCTCAAATTCTGACATATATATTGGTATAAATTATTCTTCTTTAGAAAGTGATAATACTTTAGTAATCATTGCATCATCTTCATTTATAATTCTTTCAAAAGCCCCAGTTCCAAATAATTGTCGCGCCATTGTCGCTTTCAAATATTTTTTTAATTGATCTTCATAATTTCTTAATTCAATTTCTACTCCTCTTTGTCTTGAATATTTTAAAAAATCTTCAGCAAAAGTATTATCTAAATTGATTTTTTCATTAAACTCATTTTCTGATAAATCATTATAATACGATCTGTTTTTATCCAGTTCTTCGAATACATATCCCCCCATACGGCCAGAGCGTAACATATAATCTAATGTTTCACCAACACGTGTAGTGTCTTTACCTACAAATATATCTGGTATAATACCTCCACCTCCATAAACAATTTTGCCTCCCGGAGTCTTAAACTTTAAAGAATCTGCTACCTGAATACTATCTGCATTCTGCAATTCTCCATTTTTATATCGCTCCATATACTCATTAAAATACTCTTTATTTCCGTTAGCATACGGTTTTTGTATTGATCGCCCGGTAGGTGTATAATATCTTGAAATTGTTAATCGTATTGCGCTACCATCTCCTAGTGCCATTTCTCTTTGTACAAGGCCTTTACCATAAGAGCGTCTACCTACAATAGTTCCTCTATCATTATCTTGTATTGCTCCGGCGAAAATCTCACTGGCAGAGGCAGAATTTTCATTGATCAATACATAGATTTTTCCTTTCTCAAAACTTCCTCTATTAGTAGCAAAATTATTTTCTATGGCTCCTTTTTTATTTTTGGTAAACATAATCAGCACATCATCTTTCAAGAATTCGTCTGCCATTTTTAGAGCCGGAGCAATAAATCCTCCTCCATTATTACGAAGATCAATCACCATATTTTCAGCCCCTTCATCAATTAACTCATCCATTGCCGTTTTAAACTCTTTATAAGTTGTCTCTGCAAAACGGTTTACTTTTACATACCCTAATTTATCATCTAGCATATAAGATGCATCAACACTTTGTATAGGTACGCGTCCTCTTTTTACTACAACATCAAATGTGCCTTTACCTTTTCTATATACCCTAAGCTGTACCTGACTATTAAGCTCACCTTTTAATCTATTAGCTAAACCATCTCTTATAAGTCGTTCTCCAAACAAGGTATCCCTATCTGCCATTAATATTCTATCTCCTGCCTTAATTCCCGATTTTTCACTTGGCCCTCCTTTTATGGTATTAATTACAGATATTGTATCTCTATAAGGATAATAACTCACTCCAATACCAATAAAATCCCCTTGCATATTTTCTGTAATCCCTTCGAGTTCTTCTGATGGTATATATATTGAATGAGGATCTAGATTTTCTAATATCCTATTTACTGTAACCTCAACAATACTATCTGTATTGATTTCATCTACATACTCATAATCTATATAATCAATAAGCCTATTTAGTTTTTCTTTTTTTGGGTTATATGAAAATAACTTTGCTGAAGGGTTGCTAAAATCAAGTTTGCTACCCAAAAACACTCCGGCTCCTACAGCCAAACCCAAAAACAAAGGCAAGTATTTTTTTGAATATCCCATTATTCTTCTAAATCCGTAATCTGTTCTATCTCTACTCCAGCTTTAGCAAGAAACTGCAAGCCAGAGTCATCTTTATAACCTGTTTGATACACGATACGTTTTATTCCTGCTTGGTGGATCAATTTACTACACTCCTTACATGGTGATAATGTAATATATAATGTTGCCCCTCTACATGATTGAGTAGATGAAGCCACTTTAGAAATTGCATTTGCTTCTGCATGTAATACATACCACTTTGTATATCCTTCTTCGTCTTCACATGGATTTTCAAAACCTGTTGGGGTTCCATTAAATCCATCTGAAATAATCATTCTATCCTTTACAATAACCGCACCAACTTTTTTTCTATCACAATGAGATAATTTCCCCCATTCTCTTGCAATCCTAAGATAGGCTTTATCGTACTTCAGTTGTTTTTTTTTGGACATAAAATAGAATGACTAGTGTATTGATAACAATCAAAGTACGAATATATTATTACGATATGGCAAATACAACCCTAATCACTACTTATTCACCAAATTTTATTAGCAATAAGCATGGGGATCACCATTCCTATCACGATTGAAGAAACAACAAGTATCCAATCTCGTTTTGAAAACCTAAAAAAGGTCTGAAATACAAAACTAACTATAAGGACTAATAAAACAATAATAATCTGTGCTGCTTCAACTCCCAATGCAAATTCAATCAAAGGTAAAATCTTAGAACTTACATTACTGCTAATTGCTTTGAAATAACTAGAAAAACCTAATCCATGAATTAACCCAAAAAAGATCGTTACCCCATATAAGATTCCAATTTTACTATTTTTTGACGTGTTTTTTGCTGTAAATACGTTAAACAAACCTGTCATCAAAATGGACAAGGGGATAAGAAATTCTACCAATCTTGAATTCACTGACACCACATTATATGCTGCCAAGAATAAAGAAAAGGTATGCCCAATTGTAAATAAAGTAACTAACACTAAAATTCGTTTCCAGCTATCAAAAGTATACCCTACAGTTAACACAATTAGAAACAAAATATGGTCATAAGCATGCCAATCCAGCACGTGACCAAAACCTAGCTTTAGATAAAGCCAAAACTCTGACATAATTTTAGGTTTTGAGGTGTGCGACTAATGTACAACTAAATACATGAACGAAGAAATACATAAAAAATCTTATCAAAAATTTAAGAAATTCTGACAAAAAACAGTAATCGCTTGGTAATTTCTTGCCGCCGAATCGGCATAGAAGAAGTAACTGATTATACCTTAAAAAAAATGTATTAATTTCACTGAAAATAGGGGTATTTTTCACTGAAAACCGGGTGTCAATTATATTATCAAAATAATAATTTTGGATATTCATTTACATGCCTCCATAATCATGAAAATCCTATTACACGCTATATTAGCTTTTTTATTTTTATCCTGTAGTTCTAAAGACGATAATAATATTTCTACTAACGAAAATACTGATTCATACAGACTTAAAGATCAGAACATAACAATCATTCTAAATGAATCTAAAAAAATTACCCTAGGGGATATTAAAAATTCATCAGGTAACCTCCTAATATATACAGTAACTCCGGATTCCAAAATCACTTTTAAATCAGAAAAAAACATCATAGAATACAAATCTGACAAAGTAGGTCCTGAAACACTTAATGTTACTGCTACAGATGATATAAACACACCTATAACTGCCAAAATAAATATTACAGTAAAAGAAACTGAAACCAATAGTTTTGACTTGATCGAAGGTTATGATTTTTATAATCCAAAATCTGATCCAAACTTACCTTCTGTTTTATTACCCGGAGAATCGTACACCAACCCTCATTACAAAACAACAGTTAGACGAATATCAAATCCTACACAAGATGGTCCTGGTGTAGATTTCATGGTCAATGAATATTCGAGAAAACAATCATTTAATAGTAATGACACCAAAATTTTAATCTTTGCAACAGATGGGTTTTGGCATGTATACAACACAGATGGAAGTCATTACAAAAAATTACAAGGCCCTGCCGGAGATTGTGAAATAGATTGGCATCATACAGACCCTAATAAGGTTATATATACTGGTAACAATGGTGTAGGTCTTAAGTTTTTTGAACATAATATAGCAACAGATGAAGTTAAAACAATAATAGACCTTACAAAAGTTACTTCTATAAAAGGTGATACAGGTTTGAATTCTGTAAAACAAATATGGCCTGATGCTGCTGTGGCTTGGACAAAAGCCGAAGGAACCAGCTCAAAAGATGGAAGATATCGAGGTTTGATGATAGAAAAGGTAGTGGGTAATGATTTCCATTTTTTAGGATTAATGGTTTATGATCAACAAGAGAATGCTATTGTAGGCTATTTGAACAAAGCAGATTACGGAGATAAGCCAGATCATGTAAGCATGTCGCCCTCTGGTGATTACATAGTTCCTTCTAGCACACAAAATGGAGTAGGAACACGCGCTTATACCAAAAATTTTTCTTCTTATGTACAATTGCACCACACCTCAGAACATTCTGATTTAGGGGTTTTACCCAATGGGCATGATGTATATATAGCAGCCGATTACCAAGACAATGAAGGTCAAATCTTTATGTATGATATACAAGCTAATAAAAAAACTGAATTCAACCATTTGTATCAATATACTACTGGTGGCGACAAACCAATTAATGCTTCAAATCACTATTCATTAAAAGCCTTTAATAAACCAGGATGGGCGCTATTATCCACCTATTCAGGCGAAAATCCACTGAATGGATGGGCACAGAACAAAATTATGGCAATAGAATTAAAGCAAGATGGAAGAATACTGAATATCTCGAACACCTACGGAGATCATGCAAAATTCCCTGGCAAAAATTACTGGACAGAAACCAAAGCATCTACAAATAGAGATTTTACAAAAATAATATTTACTAGTACATGGTTTGCCGGAAGTGATAACGATAGTAATGCCTACATTATTGAATTAGAACCAAATCAGATTCCTAATTTATAAAAACAACCCAAATTCTATATTAAAAATGAAAACCAAACTAACTTTTATAATTATTTGTTTTTCCTTTTTATTCGCCTGTAATAAAGATGATGACACAGGACAAACAAATAATGAAGCACTATTATATATCAAACACAATAATAAAATCATATTTGATGCTGGGTTTTTGATATCAAAAGCAACTGCTATTATCAAAAATGAAACATATCAAAACTCATTTGATTTAAAAATAGATCACGACAATCATGTTTTTGATGGAACATCATCCAAAATCCCCTACGGAAAATATAAGTTAGAGGTCACGTTTTATGAAAATGATAAGGTTCAGTTCTATGCCAATACAGACATAATACTAGAAGACTCAGAAAAGACTATTGACAACTTGGTCTTCAAAGAAGTGAATACTAATGAGGAAGAACCTATAATTAAAGATCAGTTTTTAAGTGTTCATAAAAACAAGGACTTAACAATTACTCTAGGTCCTGATAAAGACAAAGATGGAAATCCAATTACTTATACGGTTACACCAGAAGAGCATCTTACCCGTATTTCAGAAAATACCATAACATATAATAACGGCACTATAGGAAAGCACATATTAAGCGTTACTGCCAAAGAAAAAGATAATACAGAAACCAAGGCAAACATAACAATTTCGGTTAAAGAACCTATATTCCTTGAAGCTCCAGCAGATATTTTGTTTGTAGGTAATAGTTTAACACATCCTTTTGGTCCTCGTTGGGGCAATGACAGTGAAAGTAAAAAAGGAGCTGTAAAATATCATTTACAACAAATTTATAATGAATTAAATTTGAATAATGGTTTTGTAGAAACCATACGAGGCGGAGCTACTCTAAAAAGACATTATGGATACGATAACCCCCCAGATCCAGATAGTCCAGGAAACACCTACGAAATAGCCCGAATCAAGGAGCAGCACAACGTTACTGTACTTCAGCCCATGCTAGATGAGCCTTTTGATGGCTTGGAAGATTTTAGAACTTATGGAAAAATATTTGTAGACCTTATAAGAGTAGAAAAAAGTATTCCTATTCTTTATCATCCCTGGTCTTTAAAAAATCGTCAAAGCACTTATGACACCAATCTTAAGGAAACTAAGAAATTATGTATGGAGCTTGGAATTCAATTCGTAGATGTAGCATCCGTAGTACATCAGATATATCTGGATGATACTTCTACAGATAAAGTTTTATATAATCGATTATATGCAGGAAACAGCGACAGTACTCATCTTTCTATAGAAGGGATGTATATGGTAGGTTTATCTTTTGCTAAATTCTTCACGGGAGTAAACGCTGTAGATATTAATTACAGAGTTGAAGAAGCTGATAAAGAATATGCTGATATGATCAAAAGAACCATTGATAAAGTGATTACCAATAGGTTTCAAGAATAATAGTAAGGTTCTTATGACAAAATACTGAGTTCGATGTAAATTTTATTACATCGAACTCATGCATTATCGTGTTTTATAATCAATCTCAAATTTGCTACAAAAAAAGAACTAATACCAATTAAGATCACAACACTCGCTATTGAAAGTGCAATAAAATAGTGTTCAAAAAAAATGAAATCAAGCCAAATGACAGCTCCTTTATAAAAAATCAACACTTCTGTTAGAGCAAACCCTAAAAGATAGATGTAATATCCTTTCTCGGGAATTTTAATAAGTTTGAAATACTCTAAAAACAAAAACAAACCAATACTTACTACTCCCAGAAAAGTCCAATGCAAATACCCTATGGTAAAATCCAAAACAGTAGTTGCGAGATTTGCAACATACGGAAAAGCAGAGATCAGTTGCAGCAAAAATTTAATTATGATAAGAATACCAACGGTTTTTAAGAGTTTTTTTTGAAAACCAGAGAATATATTGCTTAATATCGTTTTTGATTTCATTAATAGTTCAACAAATAACATAAATGCTATGATCTGAAACAGGCCGCCTACTCCTCCTAAAATATAATAAATTCCTGCTGGTTTAGTCCATAATACAGAAAGGAAAAAACTCAGAATAACTCCAAGATTAATTGCCCAAGAAAAGCGATTAAAGTGCTTGTCGGAGATTTTTATTTCTCGAAGTTCAAGAACGAAAAATAGTAATCCAAATAAAGCCAATATCATCCATCCGTTATACTGAAAATGCAAATAAAAATAAATAGCTAGTCTATACCAGATAGAATCCGTTCCTAAGGTACTCATTATAGCTCCTAAAGCCCAAGGACCAATACTAGAAACAACCATATACCACAAAGCAATCTTTATACATTTATAAGATTTTGTATTCTTAAATTTCTCTGGTATATTTTTAACAAAAAACCAAGTAAACCAATACGAAGTAAAAAGGAATAATGTAGAAAAGGTTATCGAGAATAAAGCATACCCCTGAAAAGGGAAACTAAACAACATTCCTAGTAATGTAAATTGGGTAAACCAAAAAATGATATTATATCGTTTACCAACATTACAATCATTCAAATATAGTTTATAAAGTAGCGTCGTTAAACCAACATATACCCATCCTAGCAATGCTATATGAGAATGAGCATGTACAATATATCTATAATCAAAGGATATATCAAAAACATACAAAGACCTTAAAAAGACACCAAGTGCGGCTGCCAATAAAAAAAAGGTTAGTGCTATTGTAGCATCTCGTTTTGATTTAATCATCTATTCGTCTATTCAATACAACTATTTAGCTTTAAAAATCCTTTTTCTTAGATTTTCTATAAATGTTGAATGTAGGTAAAAATACCCAAATAGAAAGTGCGATACAAGATAAAATCACGCCTAAATTAGTACCAAAGAATTTCTGAAAAACAGCACCGGTATATCCTAAAAGAGCAGAGATATCAAGTTTTAATAAAATTAAAATCCTAGATAAATCGATAGGATTAAATAAAGTTACTCCTATTGAAAATTTATCTAATGGGTAGGATTCAAACATAATTAATGACATTAAAAAAAGGCCATCGTAGATTACTGCCATAAATAACCATAGTAAAATAGCATAGCTAAATCCCTTGATCTTGTTTTCATTATACAAGGCAATATTAAATGCCAGAGCAGTAAAAATTAATGTCAAAAATGCACCTGTTATAAGGAGTAATGAAAATTCCCAAATTGCGCTGGATTGAAAAAGACCATACATTATAAATGGTAATCCTAACCCTATGACCAAGCTCATAGAAAGTGAAAGAGCTACTCCTAGGTATTGCCCAAGAAAAATAGATGACCTTTTAATGGGTTGTGCCAAAAGTAATTCTGTAAATTCTTTAGAATTATAATAATACATTACTCCAAAAATGGTTCCGATAAGAGGAACAAGAATGATAATCACATTCATCAAAGTAATTACGGCTTTAGACAAGTCACTATTTAAGAATAATAATACGAAACCTAATGCCAAGTAGAAAAGCAGGTATACATAACTCCAGCGACTACGGATAAGGTCATAAAAACTATATTTTAAAATCTTAAGCATTGTTTTCTTTTAACAGATTAGCAATAGCATGTTCAAAATCATTTTCCTTTGTTTTTTCTTTTAAGGTATGTATATCTCCTTTAAAATATACTTTCCCTTCGAGTAGAAAAACAATTTCATCGGCTATCTCTTCTACAAAACTCATGATGTGAGAAGTAATCAAAATTGTCTTTCCTTTATCTTTTTCTTGCTGTATTATTTTTTTAAGCTCGAGCAAAGCAATAGGGTCAAGTCCCGTGGTAGGCTCATCTAGAATAATCAATGGGCTATCAAACATTAGTGTTAATACTAAATTTACTTTTTGTTTTGTTCCCCCAGATAGGTTGCTTAGTTTTTTGTCTAAAAAAGGAGTTAGTTGAAAAGATGTTATAAGTCCTTCATCATTTCCAGGTTTATTTCGTAGATCTTTAATCATTTTTATCAATTCCTGTACTGTTAGATTTGCAGGAAAATTAGCTATTTGTGGTAAATAGTCTATTTGTTGTCGATATTTCCAACTTTTCTTAATTAGTATGTTATCAATAAAAATATCTCCTTCATTTGGAATCACCATCCCAAGAATAGATTTGATCAATGTTGTCTTGCCAGATCCATTTGGTCCTAGTATTGCAAATATTCCTCCTTGTGCTATATCTAGATCAACTCCCTTTAAGACCTGATTCTTTCCAAAATTCTTATGTAAATTTTCAATTTTAATCATTCTTGTCTTTTCATTAGCGGAAAATTATCAAGTAAATCATCCGGAGTAAATACTGGTGAAACTTTTTCAGAAAAATCAATCATATCAATAAATAAACTTCTCATTAAGATAATCGTTTCTGGCGTTCGGTTTACGATATATGAAAAAAGCTTTACAGGTCTGTATGGTACATCTCCTACGCCGTTTTTATCCAAATCATATCCTGTATACCCACTCCAGTAATTCTGATCAAACTTGTTATCGTTTAGTTTACTGTTATAAGAGACATCAAATGAATTATACATAAAATTATTGTTGCTAAATATATTTGCGTAGCAAGCTCCTCGTACTTTTATAGCCCAACCGTTTTTTATAAAATTATTTTTAGTGTACTTAATTCGGTTAGAGCCTTCAATATTAATTCCTATGGTATTCTCTTTAAAAATATTTCCTACTATATCTGCGTCATTAATTTCTTTCAACAGAAGACCATATGATGCTGTCCCCCAGTTTTCTTTAAATGTATTATTTAGCATTTTTATCTTCTTAGAGAACATCACAGCAACACCTGCTCCATTATTCTCAAACGTGTTATTTTCATAAAGGTCATTATTAGAGAACATAAAATGCAACCCATATCGTAAGTTATCAGAGCTTATATTATTTTTTATTCTACAATCATTAGCAAACTCAAGATAGATACCATCTCTTACATGTGTAATGATATTATTTTCGATATCTATATTTTGAGAATACCATAATTGTATCCCATTACCCGAATTATATTCTTCTACTGCATCACCAATAATCTTGTTATGAAATACTCTGCCATCTCTTGATTTTTCTAAATATATCCCAAAGAATAGCTTTTCTAATACTAAGTTTTGTATCAAAAAATTTTTACTTTTTACCACTCTTACAGCTGCATAATCTTCTGTATAACTAGTCCCTACATTAATAATAAACAACCCATCTACTGTAACATTATCAGAGATCACTTTTATAATCCCTCCTTTTAACTCTCCATCAATAACAGGATAGTCTTCTCCCAGCAATGTCAAAGGTTTATCAATTACAATATCAAATTCATTGTATTTTCCTTTTTTTATGAGTACTGTATCACTTGCGGTTGCTCTGGCAATACCTTCTTTTATGGTTTTTGTTTCGCAAGAATCACAAACCTCTACAGTCTTGGCCTGAAGAAATATAGGTAGGAGAAAGATAGCTAGGTATAGTATTTTTCTGATTTGAAACATCTATTATTTTTTGCTTTTTCAAAGATAAGATCTGTACCAATGCAGATCGACCTAGATCAATATAGAATTTGAATAACTCCTGATTTTCATCAAGATATGTATTTTTAGCGTCTTAAGTGTTTTAAAAGTTCTTCCCAGGTAAATAAATCCCCCCCTTTTTCTGATTTTATTTTTTCGGCACTTGCCTTATCTTCAAATGAAGTCAAAAATGCTCCCATAGGACTTGAAATATTTTTACTTATCAAGAACGTAGCTTGTGTTGCATCAATCAATTCTTCTGGAGTATCATAATGATTAGAAAGATAAAGTGAGATTTCTTCTTTGTCTACCTCTGCAGAATAATTTATCATACATTCAATCGCATCAAACTTAAACACCTTACCTTTTTTTGTAACAACTTCTGCTCCGTGAATTTTATCTACAATAGTCATTCTACAATAGTGACAATTGTCTTCTCCGTAGTGTATTTTTTCAGGTTGAACACTGCATGAATTCAAAAACACAATCGTCAAAATAAAAAGAGGTATTTTATTAAAGCTATATTTTTTCATTTTTATAGACGTTTGAAGTTTTTTTCACGTTTCCCTACAAAATAAGAAATAAAAGTAAGAGCCATTCCTACTGCCAAAAAATATGCGCCAAGTTGCGGATATGAATGAGCTCTAAAATTCAAAATATCTTTTGTGCCAAATAAAGGAGGTTGAAAGCCCATAACAGTACCATCTGGGTTAGTAAATTTCATTATTGCTTTTGGATCTAAATCATGTCCATAATCATGTTCCCAAAGATAAAAATCATAGATTCCTGCTAAGGCCAAAATGGTCATTATAATAAACCAGCCTAAAAACCATTTATAGTTTGTTTTAAAAGCCAATATAACTCCCAGAGCAGCCATTATCATGATTACAGCTGGAAAGATTTTAAATTCTGGAATCGATTCAGGAATGTACTTCATTCCTACATAGTGATTCATTAAATTAATATTCTTAATGTCATGAGGATGCATGTCTGCAAAATCGTTTATATAGATATCCATTCCTAATGGAGTTGGATACTGAGGAGCTTCTAATGTAATATTCCAAAGAGGGAATACAAATAGAAATAAAGGCAGCAGAGCTCCTACAAGCATTAATAATCTTGATTTCTTCTTCATGACAACTATCTTTTAAATTGATTTAAAAGCGAGAGGAGTTATTGTCCTCTCGCTTTTTTGGAAATATAACTAATCTATCTCCTTCTTGATACATCTGAAAATTAATCTTCTCCCAGAGACCAAGAAAGTTCTATATCTGATGATGCAGGCGATACTCTAACATATCCTTGCATCTCTTGATGTAATGCTGAACAAAAATCGGTACAATAGAATGGCCAAACTCCTACTTGTTTTGGTTCCCATATAAAGGTTTCTGTCTGTCCTGGCATAATCAATAATTCAGAAGTATTGGCTCCGATCATACTCACCCCGTGAGGCACATCATAATCTTGTTCTAAATTTGTTACATGAAAATAGACCTTATCCCCTACTTTAATTCCTTCTATATTATCTGGTGTAAAATGACTACGAATCATGGTCATATACACATGTACTTCTTTTCCGTTACGTACTACTTTAACATCTTCATTATTCTTAACACCATATTTATGCTCATTTTCTTCTAGCTTATAGATCTTTTTAGAACGAGGTTTTATTAGATCTGCAGGTATACCAGCGGCATAATGGGGTTCTCCAATGGTAGGAAAATCTAATAGTAATTCCATTTTTTCACCAGTGATATCATATAATTGTGCTGATTGTGTAACTTCTGGTCCGGTTGGCAGGTAACGATCTTTGGTTATCTTGTTCATTGCCAATGCATACTTACCAAATGGTTTTCTAGAGTTTCCACCCGGAATCATCAAGTGACCTACAGAGTAATATGTAGGTTTTCTATCTATTACTTCCCAGCTTCCTAGTTTCCATTTTACGACTTCAGAAGAAATAAAGAAAGTAGTATATCCATTTCCTTTACCATCAAATTCTGTATGTAATGGTCCTAAACCAGCTTGAGAAACAACACCAGCCAATGCATCTTCGAATTTAATAATTGGAATTCCATAAGCATCACCATCAAACTGTTTATTTTCAATAGCCTTAATCATTTTACTAAATGAATGTACCGTAAGATCGGCAGAAAGCTTACCGTTACCTACAATATACTCTCCCGATGGATCTACATCACAGCCATGTGGAGACTTAGGTGTTGGTAAAAAGTATACTAAACCTGGACATTCTGCCGGATCCAATACTTTCACTTCTTTCTTCATTATCGAAGTCGCTGTATGTGTTTTCTCATCATATACATTATGTGCGTAATTAGCCGGCATGGTTTTAAACTTCCCTTGTTTGATATACTCTTCTGCTTTTTTCCAATTGATTGCAGCAATGAAATCTTTATCATTTTGAGATGCATTTACTTCTAACAAAGAATTTGCTTCTTCTGTATTGTAAGTAGTAAAGAAGAACCAACCATGTGAAGCTCCTCTACCTGGGTGAGCTAAATCATAATTGAAGCCTGGTAGTAAAATCTGAAAAGCCAAATCCATATTTCCATGATCAGGATCTACACTAATAAAGGATACGGCTCCTTTAAATTTACCTTTATACTCTTTGATGGCAATATCTTCTTGTGGTACAGGCACAGAAAAACGAGTTCCGGCTACTACATATTCTGTATTTTCTGTTACAAAAGATGAACTATGATTACCTGCACTATTCGGAACTTCAATTATCTCTGTAGTTTCGAAAGTACTTAGGTCAATTCTTGCAATTCTTGGAGTATTGTTTCCGTTAATAAAAACCCAACGCCCATCAACTTCTCCATTTGTTTGTGATATATCAGGGTGGTGAGAATCATCCCATGGAACAAAACCATAAGAAGTATTAAGCATTGGTTTTGTTTCTTCATTATATCCCCAGGCTTTTTCTGCGTCCTGAGAAAAAACGGGAATTACCTTAAATAATCGTCCTGATGGAAGTCCATATACAGATAATTGTCCACTAAATCCTCCTGAGACAAATGCATAAAACTCATCATGCTCTCCAGGAGCTACATAGACTTTTTCTGCAGCATTAGATCCTAATGCTCCATTGGTTGTTTTCTTATCTTTACTAATGTCAGCACAGCCGGTTATTACCAAACTAAGTACCGCTGTTATAAAGAGTATTTGAGATATACGTTTCATTGGTTTGTATTTATTATAAGCGTTAAATGGAGTCATATAACAATGATTTCATCTATTCTTTTTTATTAGTTTACTAATTTGATGGTGGCAATAATACCTTATCAATAACGTGTACAATTCCGTTACCAGCAGGGATACTTGCTACGATTTTGGCTTCGCCAATAAAAACATCTTCACCTTCTTTAGTGACTTTTACATTAACACCATTAGATTGACCCAGTTTTTTAAATTTTTTCAAAAAATCTTTTGAGTAGTTACCTGGTGTTACATGGTATTTTAAAATATTTGCTAATGCATCTTTATTTTCTGGTTTCAAAAGATTCTCTACCGTTCCGGCTGGTAATGCATCAAACGCTTCATTAGTTGGGGCAAATACCATTAAAGGTCCTGCATTCACCAAAGAATTTTCTAAACCAGCGGCCTGAACAGCAGCTACCAATGTAGTATGGTCTTTAGAACCAATTGCTATATTAAGCACATTAGGAGTCGCTTCATCATCTTGAATAAATGCTTGGCCTTGTTTTTCGGTGGTTTCAGTAACTGTATTTTGGGGTGTTGAATTTGTTTCCTCTTTCTTCGTTTCGGTTTTACAACTTAGCAAGAAGGTAAAGCTCATTAGAATTAAAAAAATTGCTTTAGTTGTTTTCATAATATTTAGTTTAATTTATTTTTCTGTTGTGCGGGTATTGATTTGCACAAAATCTATAACCCCTACAGCATCAAATATTCTGATTTTTAGGTGTTGTAGGATTGTATCCAAAAATTTTATTAGGTAACGTGATTCCATGGATATGTAATATGTATCCAATACAGGCAAAATGATGAATTGCATGACTATGCGCTTGGTTCACCCCTCCTCCTAAAGTTGTTGGAATCTCAACTATTCCCATTCCAAGATCATCTTTTATGATAATGGAAATGCTGGGGTCAAAATCAGAAATACATTCAAGTTCAGAAATTATTTTTCTTAAATATTTCTGGCCTTCAATCGGATTTTGTTCTACAATAGTTCCCCTTTTTCTATTAGTTAGATCAATAATTCTCGAATCTATACCTTTAAGTATACATTTAAAAATGTCTAGTATATGTCGTAAATGCCCTCCTATACTACTGTAATAAGGCGCTGCAGATGTACTGGAATAAATGGCAGGTGGTAATTCTGCAAATATCTCTTCTGCTTGTTTTAAATTTAATATGGTCGGTTCAACAATTTGTTTTAACATTCTTTCTCCTTAGACAGGTTACAACATTTCCAATAAGAAATTACGTCACTTTTATTTCAAAGTTCTGAAGTATTCTAAAATAGATCTGGCTTCTTCTTCTGTTAAACTTTGATTTGCCATAGGAGAACCATTAAATTCTTTTAATAATTCTTGAGCTAATGGATCTTCTTTAATCATTTTTTCTGGATCCAAAATCATATTCATAACCCATTCTGGAGTTCGTCTTTCAAGAATACCAACAGGAGCAGGCCCAATAAATTTCTTATGAGTCTTATGGCATGCAGCACATTTTGTTTTGAAGAGTTCTAAACCAAGATCAGCCTTTTTTTGATCAATAGTTGCATCCAACTCCAAATTTTTGATTGGCCCAACTCCTTTATTAGTAAGATCAACTGTCTTTGATGCAGGAGTACCTGTAGAAACCGGTTTGGTTTCTTTTTTTTGAGTTGTTGTACTTTTCCCTATTTTAATTTGCTCTTCTTTTTTTTCTTCTTTTCCCCCACAACTTATTAGTAGTGTAAAAGCGAATAACATCATTAATTTGTCTAGTCTAATCATTTTAATCGATTTAAAATTATTTTTCAAAAGTTCATTTCTCTAGTGAAACACTATTTTGAGTACATATGGCAAAATTAGGTATGAGTAAGAGACATAAATATGATTTTTATCATATTTTCGGACAAATTAGTCCTTTATCTTATTGTTTTATTGAAAATAGTATATAGAAATCAAGTATCATCAATCATTGACAACACTCAAAAACATCGATATAGGCTATGTTCTTTTTCAGATTAATGTGCCAATTCAATAATTTTATTTACCGTTTCTTTGTTGTTTACCCCTAACCCTTCTTGTTGATGTACTAGTTCTCCTTTTTGGTCAAAGACACTTATGATATTGGAGTGCGAAAAATCCATTGGTGATATTTTTTTGTAATTCACAGCAAGAACAGCTGCAAATTCTCTAGTATCTGATTTAGTTCCTCTTAGAAACAACCATTGATCAGAACTCATTTTGTTCTCAATCGAGAATTTTTTGAGTCTTTCGGGAGTATCTGTTTCTGGATCAATACTAACTAATAATAGTTTAATATTATCTTTTTTTGAATCTGGAATTTTTGCTTCTATATCTCTCATATCAGCCACCAATCTGGGGCAGGCTGCTTTACAAGAAGTATAAATCATTACCATCACAAGAACATCCCCTTTTAGTTCTTTCAGTTCTAATTTTTTATTGTTTTGTGTGGTCCAAACGGAAGGTAAATTATAAATCGAAAGTTCAGAAATAGAAGCACTATTTTCTTTGGATTTAGATTCGGATACAGCTACTTCTTCCTGTTTTTTTTCTTTATTACAAGAGCTTAACACAATGACTGCTCCTAATAGTAATGTTTTTATGATATTCATTTTGATCATATTTGATGATTAAACATACATTCTATATTCGATTTTTAAGGAGTTATATTTAGGTCCTTTACACAGCGAAAACCCAAATTCTTTACTGCATAATTTGCTTTCATACTGCCTCTAAAAGCATAACGCATAAATGCAGCATAATTCATTAAATCTGAAGCTCCAACCGCTGCACTACCACAAAATAAATTACTGTCTTTATCCACATCTTTTCTCGATTCTCCCGATATTAGTACAGAATTGAAATCGAGTGTCCATTCCCAAACCAATCCATGTAAATCGTATATCCCCCAATAATTTTTAAAAGTAGACCCTATGCTATTGTTAAAAGACTTAGGAGTCTCATACCATTCCAAAATATATTGATTGTAGGTTTCTTTTTTTCTAGCATCTGGCATCTTATCATCTGCCATTGCTGCATATTCCCACTCATCAATAGTTGGCAATCTTTTTCCTTGGCATTCGCAATATTTTTTTGCAGCAAACCAAGAAACACCAGTTATAGGAGAGTTAGGTTTTAGTTGATTTCCTAGAGTGTTATCGTCATTCCAAAGTACCAAGTAATTTTCATCTGCAAATAATCGTTTTATATGGCTGCGCTTCCATTGTGGATATTTTTTAACAAATGCTAAAAAGTCATTATTTGATACAGGATAGATGTCCATTAAAAAGTCATTAACTTTAACAGCTGTAGAATCCACCCCGTATAAAGGAATATAAACCCCTCCTTTAACAGTAACCATATTCTCTGTTTGTGCTATAACACTATTTAATGTACATATTATACATATAGCAAAAAAGAAAACTATTTTTAAAGGAGAGGTTATCATTTATTTCAATTTTTAATGTGCATTTCTTCTACTAGCGACTACAGAAGGCGTAACTTCTTTTTTAGAATTTCCCCAACTGTTATATATGTAAGTAAGTACATTGGCCACTTCTTCATCAGTTAAATCCTGTTTTGTCATCACACTGTTATATTTTACGCCATTTACAGTAATTTCGCCTGTTTTACCATGTAAAATAATATCTATTGCACGATTTAGATCAGCATTTAAGTAATCTGATTTGGCAAGAGGAGGAAAAGCATTCGGGATTCCTTGCCCTTCTGCCTGGTGACAAGCAAAACAAGTTCTCATATAGGTAGCTTTACCAAATTCCATTTTTTCTTGTAGTGATTTTGCAGTTTCTTTGGTTTGAACGATATCTTTATCAACCGGCATTTCCTGAATTCCACTTCCTTCTGGTTGATAAACTCCTTCTTCCTGTTTACCAGAATAGATTTTCTTATTCTCATCTCCTTGCACCTTGAGCATTCCTAAGGCACCTTTATTAAATGCTCTAAAAATCGAATGATCCACTAAAATGAAGGTTCCAGGAACATCAACCTTGAATTCTACGATAGCTGCACCTCCTGCGGGAACCAGAGTAGTTTGCACATTGGTATTAATAAGATCACCTCCTTCTACCCTAACGACATCAAAAATTTCGCCGATAACATGAAAAGAAGATACAAGGTTTGGTCCACCATTACCTACATATAATCTAACCGTTTCTCCGACATTTGCTGTAATAGCATTATCTCCTGTTAACGAGCCTACTTTTCCATTAAAAACCACATAATCTGCATCTTCATCTACAGCTTTTTTCATGTCAAAAGGCTGTAGTCCTCTATCGCCATTTTCTCCTTTAGTATAAAAATCTCCTTGCATTACATAATACTCCTTATCTACCGGTGGAAGACCTTCTTCGGGCTCAACAAGTATTAATCCATACATTCCATTAGCAATATGCATCCCTACCGGAGCTGTTGCACAGTGGTATACATACAATCCTGGGTTTAGTACTTTAAAAGAAAACTGAGCTTCGTGTCCGGGAGCAACAAAAGAAGATGTTGCCCCACCCCCTGGGCCTGTTACAGCATGTAAATCTATATTATGGGGTAATTTATTATCAGGGTGGTTTTTTAAGTGAAACTCTACTTCATCTCCAATTTTTGTTCTAATAAAACTTCCTGGTACCGAACCTCCAAAGGTCCAATATACATATTTCACACCATCTGTCATCTCTCCTTCTTCTTCTAGAACCTCCATATTTACAATAAGCTTCTTTGCCTTTCTTCTTGCTGTTGGTCCTGGTACATTAGGCGGTGCAGTTAATTCGGCAATCATTTCTTGACTTACAGGAATACCTTCTGGCCCCAAGTAGTTCTTTGCCTCTGCTTCTTTACTCTCAGAGCACGCAGACAGGATCATCAATAGAACTACTGCAAACAATCCAGTACCGGATAACAATACAAATGGTTTTTTTGATTTCATGTTTAAACTATTTTTTTTATTAATAAAAGACTTTTTTATCTTTTATTTTGTAAAAATAATAATTACCGTAGCACATGAAATATGATAATTATCATATTTCAGACTAATTAGTCTTTTATTTATTTGCGACAGAAAAAGATCTCATTATTTAATTCGGATATTTTTATCCTAATTAAATAATTACTATTTTTGTACTGTAACTAATTTTTAATTTGAATGTTTTCAAAAGCCTGCGAATACGGAATTAAAGCTGCTATCTTTATCGCCTTAAAATCATATCAAGGAGAGCGTGTAAGTCTAAAAGATATTGCAGCTCGAATTAATTCGCCAGAAGCATTCACAGCAAAAATCCTTCAAAAACTTGCCAAAAATAAGATTGTTAATTCAATAAAAGGTGCAGCTGGTGGGTTTGAAATCGAAAAAGATCAAATAGCATCTATACAACTTGCAGAGATTGTTGACGCCATAGATGGTGATGATATTTATATTGGCTGTGGATTAGGTCTTAATAAGTGTTCTGAAGACCACCCTTGCCCTGTTCATCATAAATTTGTTTCCGTAAGAAACGAATTAAAAATAATGTTGGAGTCTACCAACCTTGAAGAATTAGCTCTTGGAATAAAATCTGGAGCTTCATATTTAAAAACTTAAAAAAAATTATCACTAAATAGGATAAAATTGTCCGAATTAATTTTTCAATGACAAAAAAATGAATAAAGAAAGAAAATTATGGTTAGGGTTTGCAGTAATCATACTGCTATCCTTTAGCGTTTTAGGGTATTACGGTTATGAAATTTATCAAGAAGCTCCTCCAATACCCGATAAAATTATTTCATCAGATAATAGTATTATTTTCACTGGTACAGATATCAAAGATGGTCAGAATATATGGCAAAGTATAGGTGGCCAGGAGATAGGTTCTATATGGGGGCATGGGGCTTATGTTGCTCCCGATTGGACTGCAGATTGGCTACATCGAGAAGCATTATTTATTCTTAACAAATATGCTCAAGCAGATTTTAATAAAAATTATGATGAAATCAATGAAGAGCAGCAGGCGGCTTTAAAAATACGATTACAAAAGAATCTACGAACTAATACGTATGATAAAGTGAATGGTACAATTACAATTTCACAAGAGAGAATTGAAGCCATACACCATCTGAGTGATTATTATAAAGATTTGTTTACAGACGACCCGAAGTTTGATCAATTACGTATGGATTATGCAATCCCCAAAAACACTATTAAAAATGAAGAGCGAATGCGTAAAATGAATGCTTTTTTCTTTTGGGCTACCTGGGCGACGGTTACACAAAGACCAGAAGATGTTATATCATACACTCACAACTGGCCTTCAGATGAATTAGTAGGTAACGTTCCAACAACGAGTTTATATACTTGGTCTGGGGTAAGTATTATCTTATTGATACTATGCATTGGTATATTGATCTTTTATCACGTTAAATCAGGTGAAGATGAAGATACTCCTCCTCCATCAGAGGATCCTTTATTAAAACAAGGTATGACACCTTCTATGAAATTGGTTAAAAAATATTTTTGGGTTGTAAGTCTATTAATGATCATTCAAATGTTACTTGGTATTGTTACCGCTCATTATGGTGTAGAGGGAGATGGATTTTATGGGATTCCTTTAGATCAAATTCTTCCCTATTCAGTTACCCGTACCTGGCATACTCAATTAGCTATTTTCTGGATAGCCACCGCATGGTTGGCTACTGGATTATATATTGCTCCTTCAATATCTGGTAAGGATCCAAAATTTCAGGTATTTGGGGTTAATTTCTTATTTATAGCCCTTCTGATTATTGTAGCAGGTTCGATGTTTGGGCAATGGTTAGGAGTAATGCAAAAACTGAATCTAGTAGAAAACTTTTGGTTTGGTCATCAAGGATATGAATATGTTGATCTGGGTAGATTCTGGCAAATTTTCCTGCTTATAGGTTTATTTTTATGGTTGGCATTAATGGCTCGACCATTATTACCCATATTGAAGAAAAAAACTGAAGAAAAAAACCTCATCATCATGTTTTTAATATCCTGTATTGCCATAGCCATGTTTTATGGAGCAGGTCTTATGTGGGGTAGACAAACCAATCTTGCAATAGCAGAATATTGGAGATGGTGGGTTGTGCATCTATGGGTAGAAGGTTTTTTTGAAGTTTTTGCCACAGTAGTTATTGCTTTTTTATTTGTGCGATTAGGACTTCTAAAAACAAAAACCGCAATACACAATGTACTATTTGCTACTATTATATTTTTATCTGGTGGTATTTTGGGTACTTTTCATCACCTTTATTTTTCTGGGACTCCTACCGCTATAATGGCTCTGGGTGCAACATTTAGTGCGTTAGAAATCGTACCTCTTACTCTTATAGGTTATGAAGCATATCACAATTATAAATTATCAAAAGCAACACGTTGGCTTAACGATTATAAGTGGCCCATTTATTTTATGATAGCAGTCGCTTTCTGGAATTTTCTTGGGGCAGGGATTTTTGGCTTTATCATCAATCCGCCAATTGCTTTGTATTATGTTCAAGGGCTTAATACAACACCACTTCATGCACATACAGCCATGTTCGGAGTTTACGGCATGTTGGGAATAGGCTTAATGCTATTTGTTTTAAGAAGCTTATACAGGGATATACTCTGGAATCAAAAGTTGCTGAAAATTACTTTTTGGTCCTTGAACATAGGTTTATTGGCTATGGCATTACTAAGCTTATTACCCATTGGTATATGGCAAGCACTAGAAAGTATGGAGCACGGAATGTGGTACGCCCGTTCCGCCGAACTAATGCAACATCCTACAATGACTATTTTAAAATGGTTACGATCTATTGGTGATATCATTTTTGCAATTGGCATAGTAACTACTTGCTGGTTCGTGTTTGACCTAACATTAAAGAACAAAATAAAAACAATTTTAAAATAAATACATTATGGAAACATTAATAAAAACCAAGGTAGGACAATTCGTAGCAAAGGATTACCGAACCGCTGTTGTTTTTTCAAAACATGGAATTGATTTTTGCTGTAGAGGAGATAGAACATTAGAAGAAGTTTGTAATAAGAATGGGATCGAAATTGAACATATTTTAGAGAGTCTGAATGATGTATTAACCAAAAAAGATGATACTGCAATTGATTATCAATCCTGGCCACTTGATTTATTAGCAGACTATATCGAAAAAACACATCATCGTTATGTTGAAGAAAAGATACCAATAGTGACTCAATACTTAGGAAAATTATGTAAGGTACATGGAGGGCGGCACCAAGAGTTACTAGAAATCTATGAACTCTTTCATCAAGCCGGAGGAGAACTTACGCAACACATGAAAAAAGAAGAAATTATACTCTTCCCTTTTATTAGAAAAATGGTAACAAGCTTAGCGCAAAATAATACCGTTCAACCTCCCCATTTCGGAACCGTCGAAAATCCTATTGGGATGATGATGCAAGAACATGACAATGAAGGAGAACGATTTCGGAAAATTGCTTCATTAACAGATAATTATACTCCACCAGAGGATGCCTGCAACACCTATCGTGTTACTTTTTCGTTATTAGAAGAATTTGAAAAGAATTTACACTTACATATTCACTTAGAAAACAACATTTTATTTCCTAAAGCAGTGGAATTAGAGAAGAACATCATAGAAAAATCGAAAACATCTTCGCTTGTTAAAGATTAATATCTTTTCATTCATAAAAAGAGGGTGTCTAAAAAGTATATTTTTAGACACCCTCTTTCATATGTAGGTAACATTATTCAATCAAAATCTTTTTCCAGCGTAAGTGAATCTTCAACTACTTTCACAAGATCTTCAACAATAGCTTCTCCTTTGTTTTTATTATACCATACTTGAAGAAACTTTTTAAAAGAATCATCTATTTTTCCATTTTCCTTTTTATAAGCCAGAACCAGGTTTGTTGCTGCTTGTGACCTTGGCCCCCATGTATTTAATACATTACCATCATTATCTACAATTATGAGTTTAGGTATAGAGCGCGTTCCATTTGTCAAAAAAAGATCCATAACTTCAGGGTTGTCATCTCGTAACAAAACTTTTAAATCAATAGCAGGTGAAGCTTCTGCTATTTTATTTAAGATAGGAATAGTCTGTGCGCCATCGGCACACCAACTTTCTATAAGAACAAACCAGGTTTGCTTTTCTTTCAGATCCAGAAAAACTTGTTTGGATTGCTCTGGTACTATAAGAGTTTTATCAAGTCTTCGCATTCTACTCGCATTTAACTTAGTAAAATCAATCCGTTGTTTCGTCTGTTCTGCTCCTGTCGTTTTTTCTTCTGCAACAAAGCGATTTATTAGTTCGACATATGCCACATAAGAAATCCCTTTGGCTATACTTTCTTTAATTATTTCATTCATCATATCATACTATATTAAGGGTTCTGTATTTCTAAAATTTCTGGAGAAGTACTATTATCTATATTAAAATATCCTCCTTTATTTTCTTTTCTTTCTAAAGATTGTCCGATAATCAAATGCGCAATATTAATCATGTTTCGTAATTCGCATAATGACGTATTTACCTTCGAATCCTTATATAATTCTTCTACTTCTCTATACATTACATCTAAATGTTCTTTAGCTTTTGTCAAACGGTGATTACTACGCACAATACCAACATAGTCTCTCATCAAGGCTTGTAATTGTCTGGTATTATGTTTTATGATGATGTGTTCTTTATTAACATGAGTTCCCTGATCATTCCAATCGGGAATTGCTAATGAAACCGATTGTACAACATTAGAACAAAGGTATTGGTAACTATTATGCGCATATACCAAGGCTTCTAGTAAAGAGTTTGAAGCTAACCGGTTTGCTCCATGTAAACCTGTTCTCGAACATTCTCCACAGGCAAATAAATTTTGAATAGATGTCATACCATCTTTATTAACCTCAATACCACCACATAAATAATGTGATGCCGGAACTACCGGAATCCAATCTTTTTCTATGTCGATATGATTGGCCATGCATTTTTTATAAATTGTAGGGAAGTGTTTTTTAAAATCATTTATCTGAAGATGAGTACAGTCTAAATAGACACTAGAATCTCCTGATTTTTTAAGCTCGTTATCTATACTTTTTGAAACAATATCTCGTGAAGCAAGTTCTCCTCTTTCATCATAATCCAGCATAAACCTATGACCGTTTTTATTTCTTAGATAGGCTCCAAAACCTCTTACTGCTTCAGAAATCAGGAAAGATTGTCCATCGTTATCTTCATATAATGCTGTTGGATGAAACTGAACAAACTCCATATCTCTAATTCTTGCTTTTGCCCTATAGGCCATTGCAATTCCATCACCAGTTGCAATAACAGGATTAGTAGTATGACCGTATACTTTACCAATACCTCCTGTTGCTAACAATGTAACGGTGGCTTTTATCGTTTTTATTTCTCCAGTTTTTTGATTCAGAGTATAGACTCCATAACAAGAAATATGTTCACGATCTTGTATTTGCAATTGATGTTCTGTAATTAGATCAATTGCAAAATGATGACTTAATATATTAACGTTAGGCAATTGATGAATACGATTTAGTAATGCAGTTTCTATTTCGCGACCTGTAATATCTTTATGATGAACAATACGATATTCTGAGTGTCCTCCTTCTTTACCTAGATCTAAATTTCCGTTATAATCTAAATCAAAATTAGCTCCCCATTGTATTAAATCATTAAGTCTTTTTGGGCCTTCTTTAACCACCATTTTAACGACTGCAGAATCGCACAAACCATCACCAGCAATCAAAGTATCTTGTATATGTTTTTGAAAAGAGTCTTCTTCGGCATCTAATACCACTGCTACTCCTCCCTGGGCATATTTTGTATTAGATTCGTCATCATCGGCTTTTGTTACGATACAAACCCTTTTGTTTTTAAATTTTTCTGCTATTTTAACTGCAAAAGTTAATCCGGCAGCACCTGATCCAATTACTAAATAATCTACAGATATCATCATTCTTTTATTTAGAGAGGTCTAACATTCGTACAATAGGAGTTAAAGCTTTTTTTCTTATATCTTCTGCTACATTTATTTCGGGAGTTTCATTAAGTAGACAGTCATATAATTTCTGAAGTGTATTTACTTTCATATAACTACACTCACTACAAGCACAAGTATTATCCTCCTCGGCTGGAGCCGGAATCAATACTGTATTGGGTACTTCTTTTTTCATTTCATGTAAAATACCTGCTTCAGTAGCTACTATAAATTTCTCTTTTGGATGTTCTTTTACATAATTTATCATCCCGGCAGTAGAACCTACATACTTTGCGGTTTTCAAAATATGTTCTTCAGATTCAGGATGCGCTATAATCACCGACCCTGGATTATCTTGATATAAATCCAGCAATTTATCAATGCAAAATGCTTCATGTACTATGCAACTACCGTCCCAAAGTATCATGTCTCTACCGGTTTGTTTTATGATGTATTTACCCAGGTTTTTATCCGGAGCAAAAATGATAGGTGTATCCTTTGGTACTGATTCTACAATTTTAAGCGCATTAGAAGAGGTACAAACCAAATCACTCATTGCTTTAATTTCTGCCGAACAATTGATATAAGTAATCACAACATGATTAGGGTGTGATCTTACAAAAGAACCAAATGCATCAGGGGGACACGAATCTGCTAATGAACACCCGGCAGTTAAATCTGGCAATACTACTTTTTTTGATGGATTAAGAATTTTTGCAGTCTCTGCCATAAAGTGCACACCTGCAAAGACAATAATATCTGCATCAATTTCTGCTGCTTTTTGAGATAATCCTAAACTATCCCCCACATAATCAGCAACCTCCTGTATTTCTGGCCGTTGATAATAATGTGCAAGGATTACAGCATTTTTCTCTTTCTTTATGTTATTTATTTTTTCTTTTAGCTCCACTTTTATCATAGTATTCATTACATCGCGAAAAATAGAGGTCTTTGAATGTGAATACTATGACAAAAATCATAATTAAAGATAAAAAAGTCTTTTTTATAATTTTTAATAAAAGAACTCATTTCAAAATTCATTCTACTCCCATAAAAAAAGGCCTCTCTTTCGAGTGGCCTTTCAAAAAAGAAAAGAGGAATTTTAAAACTCAATTTCAAAAAACAAACTACTTTCCACGTTATCTGTGGTAACGTCTTCTCCTTTTAGTACTTCTTGAGATTCGTTTAATAATTTTAGGTTAATCTTCCAATATCCTGTCATGGTAAGAGACAATTTTCCTTTGTACATTTTTGATGCTGCATCATAGCTCAAATCTTCATTGTTTGGCGAACTATGATTACCCATGCCAGGCATGCGAGGATCTACTGTAATTTTATAGTTTTCTACTACAGGAAAAGTCATCATATTTTCCATTTTAAAAAGCATTGCATTAAAATCATTTACTGCAACTTTTGGCTCTACTGGTCCGGTCATAGTCAAAATATAGCGAGTACCATCACTACCCTTGAATGTGCTTACTTTTTGTTTACCATCTTTAGGTGATATTACATCTATAGTGTTTTTGGCCGTAAATTCTTCTCCATTAATTGTATAGGTAATAATAAGATCCCAATATTCATCTGTATTACCTGGCATTTGAAAAACCAAGAATCCTTTAGAAACCGTCTTATCTTCGGTAACAGTCAGAGTAGATTTTGGGCAAGAATGTTTCATTTGTGTCATATGCATAACAGGCATCCAAGAAATTTCGGATTGAGAAATATAACTTTTTGTTGCCATATCTTTAATACGTAAGTGTACCTCATTATATCCTATGCTAAAATCGTTTTTCTTAGAATATAGTTCGATAGAATGATTGTTCGCATCAAAAGAGGTTACTATATTAAATCCATCCATAGGATTTAATATCATTTCATCATCATCAGAACTACATGAGACAAAAATGGTTGAAAGAATGATTGCTGTAAAAATTAATTTTATGGTTTTCATTTGTTTATTTTTAATTATGTTTTTTTAATTGATTTTATATGAAAGTGTAATGAAGAAATTGCGTCCCATTCTAGGAACATTTTTCCAATCTGCATACGTTGAATAGTATTCATCAAAAATGTTTTCTACACCTGCCTTGGCGTATACCACATCGTTAGCTATATAAAAGGTTTTTCCCAGAGTTAGCGAAAAAATGGTATAAGCTGATGTTTTATCTTCACCAAATTCTGGATTAAAATTTGTTTGATCTCCAGCACCTTTCATGGTAACTTCTCCTGAAAAACTGTTCTTATTATATTTAATACCAGACCGATATGATACAGGACTTATAAAAGGCAAATTACGATCGGTATCATCTTTTCCCTGATGGTAGGATACTGAAGCAGACCATGCAAGTTCTGGTAGGATTTTGTATTCTGTACTCAAAGACACATTAATCAAATCAGCATACTCTAGATTTTCGTATATTTTTACTCCATCTGCCCCAATTGTCATAGTACTTAGCGATTCATTTACCTCTCCAATAATGTAATTTGGCATTCGAAAAACATTTCCTTCCAGAGCAATTTTTAGTTTCGATTTTTCTAAAGAAATTTTAGCATTAGCCTCTATAGATTGTTCATTTTTTAGGTTTGGATCACCAATATAATCGTGATTATCAAAACTATTAAAAAGATAAAATCCATACCCTTCTGATACCGATGGTGCACGTTCTCCATAGGATAGTCCTGCATTGATGTGAATGGGTTCTAAATGTTTATGATATTGAAGCGAAGCACTTTTAAGAAACCTTGTTTTAGATTCTTCCATATCTGGATAAAAGATTCTGAGACTATTAAGTCCAAATTCATCAGCTACATTATTATTTTGCACTGCTAATCTTGCAGATAGTTTTAAAGAACTTTTTTTAAAGCTCATCTTATCTTCTGCATATAAACCTGTATTCCAAGTTCGTACATCGGGCCAAGTAAGCATAAACATGGGGTTCTCATTGGGGTTATTTGGGTACATTGTCATTTCTGCAAGAGACTTATTATAAAACCCATCCCATTTCATCAAAAAGTGTTGTTTTTTGGTTTTTAGATTCACTTCAGAGAAAAACCCATATGTATCACTCCATCCCGGCATATCCATTCGAATAGGTACATCTGGTCTTTTAGAATCATCCATCACATGAGTAACTTTATTAAAGTACACTTTAGACTTCCAATCGCTAAACACACCAATAGTACTTTGTTCAAAACCAACAGATGCAATAATTGCACGTGCCAAAGAAACATCCATGGGTAAGGCAGGATACCCTACATCTCGTGCCTCATCATAAATTGCAGTTGCTGTGAGTGCTCTATCCTCATCAATCTTATACCCTCCGTTTACAGAAATGTTATACTTTGTGTATTGAGAAAAATTAATTTCCTCGCCGTTTCCTGCAGTATAATTTTCCGCTTTGCGATAAATGATATCTCCATCTACATAAAAATCAGAATTTGAATAATTCGCTTCTGCTCCTAAAACCACTAATTGGTTATTGGTTTCAAATCCGTCTTCTAAACTTGCTTTAAATCCTGTTTCTCTAAAATTACTTTTATCCAACTCCAGATCTATTGCGCCTCCTATACAGTTTCCGTATTCTGATCCTTGTTGTCCAGATGCAACATGTGCTTTGGCTAGATTAGACACATCTACATACGAGGTTATAGGATCCATTTTATCAGTACATGCACCAAAGATTCGCATCCCATCTATAGTAACCGAGAGCCTTTCTGATGTCATATTATTTAGTGCAGGTTCCCAGGCATAGGCTCCTCGTTTTATCATACCCACTTTTTGCGAAAGCTCTAGGTATTCATCCAACGAGGATAATGGTTTAGGTTGTTTTTGATAATCCAATTCTTTCCTTGCAGATATCAAAATCACTTCTTCTAAATTGACAGACATAATACTATCTGCCTCTTTATTAGGGATTTCTTCCTGAGCACTAATCCAACAGGGGATAATTTGAAAAAGCAGGATATACCATAGGGTATTTACCCTTTTAAACGGTGCCCTCAATATCTTATACAAAGAGGTCACCCTAATACTGGTTTTCATTAAAGTATATTTTATAAATAATTCAACATATAAATAAGTTTGTGTAGCGGTTTTTATAGGTATGGTATACCTTCAAAAACAAATACACTTATATTGAACTATCCAAACTTTGGAGGTGGAGAAAGATCTGTAATAAGTAACTTAGAAATAATTTCTGAAGTAGTTTTATAATTGTTCTCTAATGTGTTTTCAGGTTCTTTTTTTAAATCAAACTGAAATAACAGTTGAAAAAAGACGATTTCTTGAGTTTTATTTTTGGATTGCTCTTTTTTGAACGGATTGGTATTTGTTTCTTCTGATTGTTTGGCTAATTGTTTTACCAGATAACATTTACCATTACATTTTAATCGAGGCCTGTCTTTATTTTCACACAGATTTTTTACGATGTAATCATAGTTCATAATATACTCTCCTATAGGCCAAAGAGGCTTTATAAGCATAAGGAAAGCAACAAACAATATTACCGTACTTTTCATACGGCAAATATAGTCTCAATTACCATAAAAAAAACATGATAAAAGTCACAAAAAAGACAAAACGATCTTTTTTATTATATTTGATTAAAAAAAAGTGCTATTATGCTATCTAATGCTTGTAAATATGCTATAAGGGCTATACTTTATCTGGCAATACACTCTGATGAGACTAACAAAATAGGTGTAAAAAAAATTGCTGAAGACTTAGAAACTCCTCAACCTTTTTTAGCCAAATTATTAAGGCAATTGACCTCAAATAAGCTGGTTTCCTCGACTAAAGGTCCCGGGGGAGGTTTTTTTCTGGATAAAAACAATAAAGAGAAATCGATTTGGGATGTCATCTGTTGTATTGACGGCACTCATAAATTTGACAAATGTTTTCTTGGGTTATCAAAATGTAGTGATAAAAACCCCTGTCCTGTACATTTTACTGTATCTCCTTTCAAGAAAAAAATATTGAATGAATTTAGAGATAAAACGATTTCAAAACTTGTTGAAGAAATTGAAATAGAAGGAACTGTAATTTCTTTAAAGGGGTTTGATTTGAAATAATAGTTTTTCTACCAGAGTGCTATTTACAAATCATCAATTTCTGAGTTTATTTTGTTTAAAGTCGTTCTTCCTTTATCTAAGTCATTTAATATTTGTGATTTAGAATTTTCGAAAGCGATTTTTATATCACTAAAGATATTTTCATAATAAGAAACTCCTTCTTTTAGATTTTTGACAAACGTCGATAAATATCGTTTTTGTTTATCATTTATAGAATGCTTTGTTTCTTCAAGCTTATTTTTTAAAAAATCAATATAGATAGTAAGCTCATTTATAAACATATTAGGACGATCTGCTCGTACAACCTCGTCAGACTCTCCATAAATATGACTTGTAATTTCTTTTAAACTCATAAGTTTAGAGAAATAAGCCATATTTGGCCCAGGGCATATAGAAACTCCTTCTCCTTCAACTTTAGTATCTAGGTTGTACTTTAATAGTGCAGAAGTCCCAAGACCAACACAAGTACATGATTTTTCTACAATTTGGTTAAATTCTCTTTGGTAGTCTTCTTTAGAAAGCCCCTTTTTATCTAACTCCTTAATCTTTACATGTTGATATTGTCGTGATGCTGTACATATCCCTTTTTCTGTAAATTCTTTGTTTAGTGCAACAAATTTTTTAGGGCATGAGCTACCAGGCCTGTCCTTTTCTATTAAAGTTAACTTTTCCTGATCTTTTGTGTTTCCTTTAAGGCTATTAAATGGTATCCCCAATGGTGAGATATCACTTAAATATAAATCATCTTCTTTGGCCTTTACTAATTTATCTAATGTAGCATTATCTACTGTTGTTGCTTCTGGCACTAAAAGAAACGGAGTTCCCCACCCTACAGAATCTACTTTGTAATGGTCTAGTAAAAACTGGTGTTCTTCTGCTGTACCTACCCCACCTTGGGCAGTGATTTTAATCGGTAAAGGAGATTGAGGAGTATATCGATTTTTACGAGATAATACTTCTGTTATGATTTTATGTGTTTCAGAAATCAATTCTTCTTTCTGATCTCTAAACTGAGCTAGTATTGGCCCCATAAGGTACCCATCTGTTGCAAATGCATGTCCACCGCAATTAAGTCCGGATTCGATTCTATATTCTGAAACCCATAACCCTTTTTTGGCCAAAAACTTTCCTTGTATTAACGCAGATCTATAATCACTTACTTTTAAAACTATTTTCTTTTTTATTTCTCCGTTCTCGTTTGGATAAAAATCTTCAAACTCTTCCATATAGCTATACAGTCTGGGGTTCATCCCAGCAGAAAGTATTACTGATGATGATAAATCACTATTAGCATATCCTCTAAGTGCTGCATGTGCATCATTATACTTAGAAGGTAGTTTTTCTTTTTTTTGATAATTTTCTTTATCAACTTTGGTCATAATATTAACATCAATACTACCCATTGATAAATTTGATTCTATTAAATCTTTGATCCCATTAAAATTAAAATCATTGGATGTAAGATTTTTAAATCGTTGTTTTAATGAGGATGTGTCGGGTAAAATATTGAAATATTGCTTCAATTCATTACTACATTCTGTTGTAATACTTTTAAGTTGATTAAACTTTTCTTCTGCCAGATCATTCATCAAATTAAGGTAAGAAGTAATCCTCTTTGCCCTAAAATCTTCTATGCTTTCTGTGATTTCATTATATGGCATTTCGAATGTATCACAATACATCTTTCTTAGTTTTTCTAATAGAATATCATCGACTAATGAAATAACAGAATCTATTCCTAGATGAGAAACTTTTAATGGAGTATCAATAGTAAAACCTATTCCCATTACAGGAATATGAAATGAATGTAATTTCATCATAATGAATTAAGTTTTGTACTGGTTTAGTTATGTATTAGTTCACTATGATATAATACCATAATCATCCTAATTTTCTCAACATACATTAACACATATGCAGCTGTCAAAAATCACGAATGGAAACAGAACTAAATATGACAATTATCATGTTTTAATAACTTCTAAGTTTTGGGCATGATCATCAATCTGGTATTCGGGTTGATTTTCTGTCAAAATTTCAATTCTTTTATTTGCCAAATTAGGTTTTTCAGGCTGCGTATGGTAATGTCTTAATTGATGTTCACCCTGTCGGCCAGAGCTAAAATTAGATACTCGTTTTAAATATCCTATTACTCGGGTAGCATGATCTACATTCTTAGAACCGCAATCACCACACATAGACATAGTGCGCTTATCTATATGTGAACATTCATTGCATATTGTAATTTTTATATTAAAACAGAAATAGTTACATCCTGCAGCGGCCGTTGCATGAATTAGTTTTATAAACCCGTCTTTGTTCGGTGCTTCTTCGAGATTAAGGTGTAGTGCAGAACCTCCGTCCAGATATTGTATAATCTCTTTACCGTGTAACATTATTTTATCCAGAGCATTTACTTTATTGTCTTCGACCGCATAGAAATATGAATTATAGCAATCTCTAGGTACAAATAGTCCATCTTCTTTATCCCATTTTGCATTTTTTATCCCTAGATTTTCAGCAGGAACGAATTCTGTGTTAAACATATATCCGTATTTTTCTTTTGCTGCCCTGTTTTCCTGGTAAATTGCTTTTAGGTATCTATTTACAAAGTTCTTATATGCTGTGTTATTGCTTGCTTCAATCCCCTGACTTTCGGCAGCTTCTACCATACCGTTAATACCCACTGTTAAAAATTGTTTGTCCAATGCGATAAAACCCGCTTGATAAACAGGCAATAATCCCGCTTCATTATATTCGTCTATAAGTGTTCTATAGGCAACCTGATATTTATGAACTTTTTGCACTTCTTCAACCATATCAGCCTTTTTTTGAATCAACCGGTTCATATTAAGAGTGATTACATTAATCGACCCTGTTGCTACTCCGCCAGCACCCAAAGAATAGCTAAAGGTGTTATCACTAATTTCATTTCGTAAACGACAACAAGATGCTAAACTATCTGCGTTTTCGGATTGGTATATAAAAAAAGAATTTCCATCGCTAAGTTCTTGTGCGCACATTTCGGTAAATTCTCTATCGACAGGAGTTCCATTTTTCACTAACATTGCCGCAGTAACTACAGGAAAAGTAAGCACGGCTCTTTTTCGTTCTTTATTGAACCATTTCATAAAGAAGTCTTGTAGTTTTTTTACACTTTCCCATTTTGGTTTGGTCATATCGGGAAATACAAAATCTCCAAACATACTATTAAAATAGGCTTCGTCGTATAGTGAGATGTTCCAAAATACGGATTGATACCCTCTTGCGGCGGCGGGTTGATTAACCGCATAAACTACATGTTGTAAATGATTTGCAATGCGTTTTTCATGAGTCTGTAAATAATCTTCTCCAAGATCTTTAGCAGCAAAATGATCAAAATACATCAAAAACTCTACGGTCGCCAATGCTCCTGCAAACTGTGAACTTACTGCAAAGACAAGGTTAACAAACTCACCACAATAACTCTCAAGATGTTTTGGCGCTTTGCTTTCGCCTCCTAGTTTTGTAAGTCCATCTAATAAGAACGGATACATACTTATAGAAACGCAATATGGTTTTAGTGAAGTCTCATCATGTACATATATTTCATGTGACTCTATCTGCCTTATATATTCTTCTGCCAGATCATCGCCATACAGAGCAGCTATTTTTTGTTTTACCAATGCCCTATTTACCTGTATATTAATATCTTTATTTAATTCTGCTTCCATTGTTGCAATGTTTTTTGAAGTTACATTGGCGTTAGCATCTACTTTAGAACCGTCTGCTGCATTGGTAGAATCTAAATAATGAGTTATAAAGTCTATTTTATTTGCTATTTGATCATCTGAAAGTCGTATCATGAGTTTTTAATTTTTAATAAATAAGTAATTAAGTCGCTTATTGGTTTTTACTTCTATAAATTCTTGATTGGTGGTTTCGCTATTTAGTCCTCCAAGAGATTGATCCCATCTTCCGGTTTTAATCCAGGTTAATTGAGATAAGATTTTATCATCTACTTTTTCTAAGCCTGTATACAAACAGGTTTTATATCCTTTCTCTTTAGCGTGTTTTAAGTTGTTTATCAATTCTTTTTTGTGCCATTCTCCACCCATAAAAACAACACAGGTAGCAAATCCAGAATACTGATTGAGTATATCCTTGTATATTTTTTTAGTTAATTTTTCTCCACTCCCCTTTTTCCATAAAAAAGGTGAATGACACCCTTTGCATCGTAAAGGACACCCTGAAATACTAAAACATATACTTATTTCCCCTGGTACTTCCTGAAGCACTATATGAAAATCATAAAAATTCATCATTACACTATTAAAAGACCTTTTTATCATTTATAAAATTAAGCATAGAAACTTCTCATTTCAAATTAATAAAAATGAGTTATTAAAAATGTTATTAACAACAAGAAAACTAAGTTTCTAATGTAGACAAATAGTCCTTACTCGAGAATTTACATCATCTTGAAGAAATGAGTTATTTATTGCTAGAATCACTTCTAGAATAAACCACTCTATATACAAATAACACTGACTGATATAATAATTTACATCAGTCAGTGCGATTTTCGACAGAAAATTGTATCGAATTTAATTAAAGAAAGCTGTCTCATTGAGGAGTGGACAGCTTTCTTAATAACTATTTGATATGAGTATATGAAGGGGTTATTTGATCAAATAGTTATAAATGGTCTTTCCTTTATCTAGTTGCATTTTATATATATAAACACCACTACTTAAGGAACTCCCATCATATTTAACAATGTGGTTTCCTGCTGGTAGAACTTTGTCAATTATTACATCGATCTCAGCTCCCTTTAAGGAAAACAATTTCAAAGTTACATGAGTTCTTTCTTTCAGATCAAATTCATAATTAATATCATTGGTAAAAGGATTTGGATATGTTTTTACCTTTATAGTACTTAATAGCTCCGACCTATTTTGTGCTCTATTTCCATAGGTACCATACACTTCAAATTCATGTAATGAATATCCATAAGGAGTTCCTCTTGCCGTGCCGTACATTCTAATATATCGTCCAGTTCCAGAAATATTTAAGTCATCTATTCCTCCATCTCCAGTCGATGTTTCATATATTGATGTCCATATATTGCCATCATTTGAAACTTCAATACGATACTTTTTTGCATAAGCGGCTTCCCAATTTAGAACTACCCGCTCGATAGTGGCAACTCCTTCCAAATCAACATAAATCCATTCAGGATCATGTTTTTCTGTAGAGGCCCAACGTGAATTTTTGTCACCATCAACTGCATAAGAAGCTGGGAACTTGCGTGTTTCTAAAGATGACGCAACAGCTCTTTTTTTAAGGGCTATATTCCCTACAGAAGGAGTTCCATCTGACGAAGTGGTTGCATTAACAGGATTCGAATACGAAGAATTACCAGTCGCACTCTCAGCTCTTACTCTGTAATGGTAGGTTGTATTGGCAGTAAGACCGGTATCAGAATATGAAGTTGCATTTGCTGTAGTGGTCCCAACAGATGTCCAACCACTAGTACCATTCGCCGAACGTTCTATTCTAAATAAATCTTCATCATTAGCATTATCTGTCCAACTTAAATCAATCTGGCTTTTTGAAACAACAGTTGCTGATAAATTAGTAGGTGCTTTTGGAGCTGTTCCTTCTCCAATAGTACCGTACACTTCAAATTCATGTAATGAGTACCCATAAGAAGTTCCTCTGGCAGTACCATACATTCTAATATATCGTCCTGTTCCAGAAATACTTAGATCATCTATTCCTCCATCTCCAGTCGATGTAGCATATAGTGTTGTCCACGTTGTGCCATCGTTTGAAACTTTAATTTCATACTTTTTTGCATAGGCAGCTTCCCAATTTAAAACTACCCGCTCAATAGTGGCAACGCCTCCTAAGTCAATAGAAATCCACTGAGGGTCAACTTTTTCTTTAGAAGCCCAACGGGTAGTATCTTTCCCATCAACAGCAAGATTAGCTTTGAAACTTGGTGTCTCTAAAGATGAAGCAGTGGCTGTTTTACCAAGGGCTATATTTCCTGCTGTGGTCGTTCCATTAACTGTATTAGAATATGTAGAGTTTCCTATAGTATTTTCGGCTCTTACTCTATAGTAGTAGGTCGTATTAGATGAGAGGCCTTTATCGGTATATGAACTTACATTTATAGCAGTGGTACCAACAGATGTCCAACCACTAGTGCCATTTGCAGAACGTTCTATTCTAAATGAATCTTCATTATTAGCATTATCTGTCCAATTCAATTCAATCTGGGTACTTATAGCAGAGACAGTTTTTAGACTGGTTGGCGCTGCAGGGACAGTACCACGACTAAGAGTAGTTACATTAGCGGTATTAGAATACTTAGAATCTCCTCCAAAATTCTTGGCCTTTACCCTGTAATAATAAGTGGTATTCGCAGTTAAACCAGTATCTAGATAGTTCGTTGCATCTTTTTTTAGTTCAGCAACATTTTTCCATCCACTAGCTCCATCTGCAGAACGTTCTACTATAAATTTACTTTCATTTATAGAATTATCCGTCCAGGTGATATTAATCTGACTATTAGAATTAGACGTTGCTGATAAATTAGTAGGCGCTGCAGGTGCATCAATAGCCTCCATTTGGCTATTATTAGGCGGCTCATGATTGTCTGACAAATCATCTAATGCTACCGGATTACGAACCCAATCAAGGATTTGCTTGGTACTAACAATTCTAACATCATCAAACTTATTGGCATAGATCAAAAATTTCTCAATAGCTTTTCTCCTTTCTGCTTCTGATGTTGGGCTTTTATCGTTAAGAAAACCAGCTCCATCTGTATATATTTCTGTATGTCCTCCAAATATAAATGGAGCCTTGTTACCTTTCATTCGCTCATCAAGCGTACGCTTTAAGGCTCCCAAAAACTCATCATAATTCATCCCGTTCTTACCATTCAGTAAAGTATAATCAGTAGATGAACGTTTCTTACCTGTTATTGAATCTATGAGACCATGTTTAGGCATTCTCCATATACCAGGGTGTTTAAGATTTCTTTTTCCTGGCAGACCATTATCCATAGTATATGGCCAATAATAATGTCTCCCATCTGCCACAGTATGTTCTTTACTGCCTCCATAACCGCTGCAGTCATACATTATCCCCTGCTCTTTTAATACAGTATAGGTATTGTTATTAAATTCGTAGCGTGGGGCTCTAAATCCAAATAAGCGAGTAAGACCAACACCTTGTTCTGGATAAGGTTTCTTAAAATCATCAGTACAATCCTTGATTTCTTTTCTCCATTGATCTACTGTCATGGTCTTACCATTCAGAGGTTTTTTTAAATGTGTACGGGTATGATTTCCTACTTCGTGCCCTTCTTCCATAGCTCTTCTCAAAGCTTTACGTACATATTTGGAATCTTCCCAGACCCATTCGGTAATAGGGCGTGAGGTATTTAGAAAAGTATTCTTGGCATATGTGCCATCATAGGTTCTTTTATTACCAACTCCTTCATGATTTTGTAGTCCTGCAAGAAAATCAAGTATCCATTTCATCCCTCCATTTTTGTGACGCGGTATACTATCCTTGGTACCTGGTTTTAATTTTTTACTAAGAGGATCTCCAGAAATTGCGTTATCATCCCAGCCTATAGATACAAACATAGGAACTTTTGATAACGGTATTTTATCACTACCTGGATGATTAACTGAATGTGGGACATTATCAGAATAGTCGTATGGTGGTGGTATAGCTATTCTGTTTTTAGGTGTGGTATCATTTGTTTGTGCGTATCCATTCCCAAAAAGAAATAGAAGTAACACCATTGATAAAAAAACTTTTGATAATATTTTTTTCATGGTTAAAAATTTTGGTTAAAAGATTTATTTTTATTTATAGGCAAACTGTTCGCGAGTTTTAGTTTTATAAATCAGTTTGTCTTAATAATTAACCAAAGCAACCAAATTTTAATTCCTACCATGTTCAATGCTATCCAAATGATGTTTGAATTTGTCCAATATGCTTTATTTTAACCTATAGCATGTGATCAAGTGAAAAAATTGTTGAAGGTATTTTATATAACACTCTTTATTTAAATTTTACATTAGTGTATACTACTGCTTAAAACTCTTCATCTCACTCAGAGATGAAAAACCGATTTTGTTTAATTATTATTAGCAACAAATGATTAAAAACCTAAATTCGACATAAGAAAATCACTATTCTCGATATAGTTTTTCTCCATTTTATTCTGAAAAACCACTCGAATTGACACTTTAATAAACACTATTGTTTACATCGAACTGAGGTCAAAGGCCTAAACTGTTCTCTAAAAAATTATACTTTTCAATTTCACGATAGTAAGTAGATGTACACTATTTTATTTCTTTAAAAACTGCACTACAATATTGTTGGTCATCAAGTCCAATTTTCATAGCTATTTTGCTAGTAGGAAGGTCTGTATTTTTTAATACCTCTGTAGAAGAATTTATTGTAATGAGTTTCATAAATTCGTTAACGCACAATCAGATATAGTTTCCATTTTTACATAAAAATCAAACCCTACGTATCGCAAAATTAGCATTAACTTATTTACCGATGACACAAAACAATGTATCGGGAAGATGATGTATTCGATTAGTTTTTGTGAGAAAGAAAGGGTATTAGATATAATAAACAGAAATTTTTAATTAACAGCCGGGCAATAGCAAGCATATCTTTTGGCTCTACAAGAAAAATCAATTCCTAATGTAATTTGATGAAACCCCCCATTATTAAATACTATAGGATTCGATTGGTATGAATAGGTATAGGCTACTATAAATTTATTATAATTAACTCCCAAAAAAGGTGTGATATAATTCAAATTTTGACTTCTGGATTCGGCACCCTGAATAATCTTAACAGCATCTAGACTTCGTCTATATGATAATCCTCCCCATAATTTTCCAAAAGACATATCCTTATATGCTTTCAGATTAAAATCAATAGAAGATTGATCAATCCCTTTTCTATGAGAAAATAATAATGATGGTTCAAAAGACCATTCACTGTTTTGTTTATCGATAACATATCCTACAGACATCAAATAGTGTCTCAAATCACTAGTGATTTGTATATCGTTATTAATTCCTGAATTCTTTAGTAAATTTTTTCCAGTAAGGTGTATGTAGAAGTTATATACATGATAAGAGAACCCAAAATCAATATTAAACGCACTTGTATTTATTGAATTACTAGATATTATGGGATCTCCATTGGGTACAAAACGGCTCTGATCCAATCGATATTGAATAGTACCTGCACTCAATCCAAAGGATAACCTATTTAAATCAACTTCACTTCTTGAAAACATCAAATGATGCGCATACGTCAAGTATGCTCCCGTTTGCGAATGAAAACCATTTTTATCCTGATATACAGTTGTTCCTATAGAAGAACTCTCTGTAATTCTTGCATTGTAACCAACTGTAAAAAGCCCGGGCGAATCTTCTTCTCCTACCCAGTTTTTACGTCCAGTCAATCGTACTTCAGAGCAGTTTGATGCTCCTGCCATTGATGGATGTATCAAATAATAATTATCTGTGAGGTAGTCAGAATATATTGGCAAACCTTCTTGCGCAATCATAATCTTTATACATAAGGTCATTACTACTAGTAGTGCTATTTTTTTACTTCTCATCGATCTTTATTTCTTAATTATGAATGATGTTATTTATTATCGTTTCAATGTAAAATGACTACGGTAGATTTTTGAACTATCAATCAGTTTGGCTGTAAACCAATAATCTGAAGAAGGTAGGTTACGACTGTTATAAGTACCGTCCCAACCAAGACCAGCACCTTGTATTTGTGTCAAAAGTTTCCCAAATCGATCATATATATAAATATTCATATCGGGCAGATCTGCACCCCCTATAACATTCCATGTATCGTTAAAACCATCGTTGTTAGGTGTAAAAAACTTTGGAAAACCTATAACAAAAATCTCATCTGTAAGCGTTCCACACCCATTGATATCAAAAACGGTAACAGTATGAAGTCCAAGAGCTACATTAGTAAATACATTACTTTCTTGCGGAGATCCATTATCCAATGAATATGAGTAAACCCCATCACCTATAACAGATGCAACAATAGTATTACTATCGGCAAAAGCTCCATTTGTTAATGATAAACTCATGTTCTCCAGACCAATAGTAGCTTCAATACTTATCTCTGCACTATTGGAACAACCAAAAACAATATTTGTATATGTTACACGATATGTTCCTGGGCGTATCGCTTGTACAGAAGCTCCGGTCTCCCCAACAATTTCGATTCCGTTAAGACTCCATACAAAAGCATAATCTGCTTCACTAAGGAATGTATTTATGATTGGAAAACTCCCTGTATCCAATGGTTCACCCAATTCATCAACACAGATAACAGCCTCAGAATCTAATTCTATTGTGGGAACAGGTATAATGCTAAATAACACCTCAATCTGATCACTAAAACAACCAGTAGTGGTATCAAAAGCTTCTACACTGTATACATAATCACCTATTGTTGTATCTGTTGGGGTATAAGTTGTTTCATTAGCAACCAACAGAGTTCCATCCTGAGCATACCAATTTGCAGTTTGTTCTGCCAAAACCTGAACAGAAAGTATTGGGTTTGGAGTTCCTTCACATATGACTTCATTACCAGGGTTGATAGGTTTTGTTATATCAGGACAACTACAATCTGGTGCTGCAATTGTTAAGGTTGTTTTGCATGCTACATTTACAGGGTTTTTAGCAATCACTGTAATATCGACTCCCAAAGTAATTCCGGTAATCGTACCAGCAGTTATATCTATAGTTCCAACACCTGGTGGATCTGTTGTTATATCCCAGATGCCATTGGTGGTAAAAATCACATTGTAAGTAGCATTATCAAATGAACAAGAAGTGCTATCAAGCAGCAATGTGGGGCTTGTTTCTATACTCACATCAATTATACTTGATGATGAATCGGGACATGTTGCACTTGTAACTGTGTATGTATAATTTCCTGATAATGTAGTTGCATTTGTTGGATCTATAGTCCCCAGGTGATCACTCCCAAATGGATTTCCATTGGGATCAGTCCAGATACCTCCTGTGTTTGGTGCCCCTGCCAAGCTATCAAATAAGTTTACTATTACATCTGTTGAACAAAACGATACAGCACCTGAATCTCCTGGATCTGCACTCGTTCCAATAATTACGTCTACCGTTGCTATATCGTTACATGGTGCTATACCTATTGTATATGTATACAAGCCAGAAGAATCTGTTGAAAGGTTAAAACTTCCCTGATCGTTAATCCCAAAAGGATTTCCGCTAGGATCGGTCCATGTTCCTCCTGTTTGAGCTGTTGCCCCCAGGCTGTCAATGAGATTAATTATTTCGTCTCTTGCGCACAAATTCAATGATGTGCTTACTCCAGCATCAGGATCTGGGATCACTGTTATGGTTACCTCTGCTTTACGTTTAGGGCAAGAGTCAATTATTGGAAGTGTATAGCTGTATTGTCCTGCTGTATTTGTTAATGCATCAAACGTACCCAGATGACCACCTACCAAGATATCAGGTCCAGACCAAACACCGCCAATAATTGCAGTATCTACCAAACTATCAAAAAGATTAATGGTTGTAGAATTTCTTGTACAGATTTGAACATTTACTTTTTCATCTATTGCTACATATTCCTCTCTAAAATCGACATCACCTCCAGGAGTATAAAAATCAGGAAAATCCGTTGGGAGTTCTCTATCATCTGTGGCGTTGATCATTGAAGTTGATGTATCTAATGTTATAGTGTCGAAAGCGTCATCCAAACCATCATCATCAGTATCAGTACCTGCAGGAATACTATCAGCAACTCCATTTTGATCAAGATCATATCCTTCTATTGTATCTGTTAAACAATCATCATCAGAGTTCAAATCCAAATAATCCGGTGTTCCGTCACTATCTGTATCTACTGGATCTATTTTATTTCCAGCCTCATATGCATCATCCACTCCATTCCTGTTTGTATCATTACCGCTAGGAGCAATATATCCTGCGGTAGACTGCCCTTCTATATTATCCTGAATACCATCATCATCAGCATCTATATCCAAGTAATGAGGTAAAGGAGTGAGTCCTCCTGTAGCATTTACGGGAACTCCATTCGATGGGTCAATGGCACCATCAACAATTCCATCACCATTAGCATCAAGGTTTCCAAACCCTGCTTCTACCAAATCATAAATACCATCATTATCACTATCCAAATCCAAGTAATTGGGCACTTCATCACGATCAAAATCACACTCCAAAGGTGCAAATCGGATATTATCAATTCCTACATCATTCCCATCGGCTCCGTTGGGCTGTTGATTTCTGATAATCAAAGTCAAAAAAGTTGAAGATGGTGCTGTAAAATTAAGTAGTAACCGTCTCCAGATATCATCATTTGCAACCCCCAGACCTTGGGAAGTTTCAGAACCAATGATCGCTCCGGTCACTTGATCAATAAGTTCCAAATCCAACATTGGAATATCAATACACGCAACGGGATCACTGCATAATCCCACCAAATCAATTCTGAAATTATAATCAGTACCCTGAACAATTGGAATGTTTTCTAATCGGTACAGCGCCTTGTTTACAAAATTATCCTTAATATTTACCATCAAATAGCGTCCATCAATATCTCCACTACCATCAATATGAGGGATTGGGTTATCATTGGTGCAAGCAAATTCGGGGTCCCAACTCACAGAGTTAAACATATCCAATGAAGTGGCAACATTGTACTCTCCATCTTGAGCATAGATTGCTGTGTAGGTATGGCTAATAACATTAGGGTCTGTAGTTGAATTTCCTTGACCAAAATCAATATCAACAATAGGTCTTGTTTCGGTAAGACCTCCTGCATTACAACTTCCATTCTCCTCGGCATCCAAAATACCATCATTATCATCATCAAGATCGATATCATTGATAACTCCATCATTATCAAAATCATCGTTCTTACATTCTCTTACCATCACACTAGCTTCACTATTTGGGCATGGAACAGTTCCTTTAAGGATATATTTATATTCTCCGGGTGCATCAACTTCAACGTTAAAAGTACCTCTATCTCCATTTGCCAAAGGTGGGTTCCAGGTTCCTCCACGATCCGGTGTTCCTCTCAATCGATCAAATAAATCGATACTTCCTGATAGATTGCAAAGCAAAACATCTCCCTGTGCCCCTGGGTTTAAAGATTGTACAACAATGATATCAATGGTCCCCGATACGACTCCTGATGGACTTCCAAATACTTCTACTTGAATAGTTGTATTTTCTAATAAACGATCAGCACTCTGAAAAACATGAAAAGTTCCTGCATCTCCATTTACACTTTTAATAAACTGATTGGTTGTAAGGTTTTTCCAATTGTACGTATAAGCGACCGAAGATGGGTTTACATCAACTGTAACTTGAATAGCATTCCCTCTACATATTGTATTAGAATTCACATCTGTGCTTAATTCTACTGTTTGAGAAAATAAAGCACTAAAAGAAAGTATAGTGAATAGCAGAGAAGTTAGGTGTATTTTTTTGTTCACGACGATTTGAGTTTGTATTTAAGTTTTATAAGTCCTAAAAAATCGAAAAACTACTTCAACAATTGCTTGTTTTGAGTACAGATAAGAATTCTGAATTAACAAATAGCATTAGACACTTTAAAATCAGATCAGACACAAAGGTTTCGACCGTTAAAAAGTGTTTCTTTAATTGAAATTCATATATTGATCTTGGATACTACATATATTGACCAAATATTTGTTGTCCAAATTTTCACCCTGAATATCCTCTAAAAAATTTCAGATTATAGTAGAGAAAAGAAAGCCATCTCATTAAGAGACAGCTTTCTTAATAACTATTTGGGTGCTATTTAATCAAATAGTTATACATGACCTTACCTTTAGCTAGTTGCATTCTATATATATAAATACCACTACTCAACAAAGTACCATCATATTTAAGAATATGGTTTCCAGCTGGTAAAGTTTTGTCAATTATTACATCGATCTCTGCTCCCTTTAAGGAAAACAATTTCAAAGTTACATGAGTACGTTCTGCTAAATCAAATGCATAATTAATATCATTAGTAAAAGGATTTGGATATGTTTTTACATCAATAGCACTTAACGGGTATACACTATTAAGTGCTCCACTTGTAAAGGCACCATAAACTTCAAATTCATATAATGAATATCCATAAGGAGTTCCTCTGACTGTTCCGTGCATTCTGATATATCGCCCGTTTCCGGTAATACTCAAATCATCTATCTTACCATCACCATTTGATGTGGAATATATTGATGTCCATGTCGTGCCATCATCTGAAACTTCGAGACTATAAGTGGTTGCATGCGCTGCTTCCCAATTAAGCACTACGCGATCAATCTTAGCAATTGCTCCCAAATCAATAGAAATCCATTGGGGATCAACCTTTTCAACAGAAGCCCAACGCGTAGTATTATCACCATCAACTGCAAAAGAAGCGGGGAAACTTGATGTTTCTATAGATGAAGCAGTGGCTGTTTTATTAAGAGCTATATTCTCTCCAGGAGGAGGAATATCTCCAATAGTACCATAAACTTCAAATTCATATAATGAATACCCATAGGTAGTTCCTCTGGCTGTTCCATACATCCTGATATATCGCCCAGTTCCTGTGATATTCAAATCATCTATTTTACCATCACCATTTGATGTAGAATATATAGACGTCCACGCTGTACCATCGTTTGAAACTTCAATACGATAAGCTTTTGCATAGGCTGCTTCCCAGTTTAGCACTACACGATCAATCTTAGCATTTGCTCCCAGATCAATAGAAATCCACTGGGGATCAACCTTTTCAACAGAAGCCCAACGCGTAGCACCTTTACCATCGACTGCAGAAGAAGCGGGGAAACTTGGTGCTTCTAGTGATGAAGCAGTGGCTGTTTTATTAAGAGCTATATTCTCTCCAGAAGGAGGAGGAATTCCATCTTTCAACGTAGTTGCATTAACAGTATTAGAATACTTAGAATTACCCGCTGTATTCTCAGCTCTTACTCTATAATAGTAGGTTGTATTGGCAGTAAGACCGGTATCAGAATATGAGGTTGCATCTGCCGTAGTTGTTGCAATAGATGTCCAACCACTAGTACCATTTGCAGAACGTTCTATTCTAAATAAATCTTCATTATTGGATTTATCTAACCAATTAATGTCGATTTGGCTTTTTGAGATAGCTATTGCGGTTAAATCACTTGGGGCAAAAAGAGGAGTTACTATGTCAACTGGAAAATCATCTGCAGGAAATAATATTCTCTTTTTTATCTCTATTCCGGCTTCTTTTAAATTAGCATCTGTCCATTTTCCAGTTTTGCATGTTCCTTGTTTCCATACGGCACCAGAGCGAAAATCATCAGAATAATTCCAATTTATCCAACTGATCTTTTTTCTACGAAATAAATCCAGATATTTATCGGTCATAGTAAAATCATTTGGGCCTTCTCCACTATAATTTTGTGAGCCAAATTCTGTAACAAATATGGGTAACTTGTCTGATGCCAAATCAACTTCTTTTAAATATGCATCTTGGTGTGATGCAGCATAAAAATGGAAGGCATACATGATATTTGAGAAATTCAAGGGGTCATCTAAAATGTCCTGAGAACTTAGTCCCATAGATACACCAAGTGAGGCCCAACCATGTGTTCCTATTAATATTGGTGCATCTGCATCTATGGCGCGAATTACAGGGATAATAGTATCAGCATATTTTTTAATCTTTGGCCATGTAACATCAGCTCCATTTGGTTCATTACAAATATCATAAATGATATTATTGTAGCCTTTGAATTGAGTAGCTATGTCTGTAAAAAAGGTTTTTGCACTCTCGGTATTTGCATTTGGGTCACCCGGAGTTAACTGGTGCCAATCTACCACAGCATACATGCCTCGATCAGTTGCCATGTTAATCATTTTTGCAACTTTAGCAGTAAAACCAACAGGATCTGTTTCATACCCCCCCTCTTGAACATAAAGAGAAATACGAAGAACATCAGCATCCCAATCATTTGCTAAAACATCTAAGGAAGCGTCTGTATAACATGACCCAAACCATTGAATACCGTGTGTACTCATTCCTCTTAATTGAATTGGGTTACCATACTGATTACATAATTTCAAGCCTTTAACTTGTAATTGGCCGTTGGTCGAAACGGCATCATTTTTTATTGTTTGTGCATATCCATTCTCACAAAAGAATAAGAGTAACACTATTAATAAAAAAGCTTTTGGAAATATTTTTTTCATGGTTAAAAATTTTGGTTAAAAGATTAATTTTTTATCTACAAGTAAACTGTTTGCAAATTTTATTTATAAATCAGTTCGTCTTTATAGTTATTCAAAGCAACTAAATTTTAGTTTTTATCATGTTCAATACTATCTAAATAATGTTTGATTTTGTCCAACATACCCTTATTTTAAACAATAGTACGTGATCAAGTAATGAAATTGTTCATGATATTTTATGTCGAATCCTTTATCTCAAATTCGCTGTTATACCAACACCTAAAAACTCCTAAAACAGCCATTTAGAGTGCGTATACAAGCAACAATAATTTATAAATTCCAGAATGGAATAAAGAAAGCTGCCTCATTGAGGGATGGACAGCTTTCTTGCTAACTATTTGAAGCTTATTTGGATGCTATTTGATCAAATAGTTATACATGGTCTTACCTTTATCCAGTTGCATTCTATACATATACATGCCACTATTTAACGAAGTTCCATCATATTTAAGATTGTGGTTCCCGGCGGGTAACGTTTTGTCAATTATTACATCGACCTCAGTTCCTTGTAAAGAAAATAATTTCATTGTTACATGAGTACGCTCTGCCAAGTTAAATGCATAGTTAATAGTATTTGTAAAAGGATTTGGGTATGCTTTTACATCAATAGCGCTTAATGATTTACTATTAAGTGTTCCTCTTGCAAAAGCACCATAAACTTCAAATTCATATAATGAATACCCATAAGCAGTTCCTCTGGCAGCACCATGCATTCTAATATATCGTCCTGTTCCATAAACACTTAAGTCATCTACTCTTCCATCACCATTTGATGTTGAATATATAGATCTCCATGTCGTACCATCATTTGAAACTTCAATACGATAAGCCTTTCCATAAGCTACTTCCCAATTAAGGACTACCCGATTAATATTGGCAATTGCTCCCAGATCAATAGAAATCCATTGTGGATCTGAATATCTGCTAGACCAACGAGTAGTATTCTTACCATCAACGGCAAAATTTGCTGGGAAATTTGCTGTTTCTATAGATGAGGCGGTAACTGTTTTACCAAGGGCTATATTATTAGTTTGAGTTGGAAAATCATCTGCGGGAAGTAATATTCTCTTTTTTATCCATTTTCCGGCTTCTTTTAAATTAGCATCAGTCCAATTTCCGCTTGTGCATGTTCCTGCATTCCATACGGCACCAGATCGAGAATCATCAGAATAATTCCAATTTATCCAACTGATCTTTTTTCTACGAAATAAATCCAGATATTTTTTGGACGTATCAAAATCATTTGGACCATCACCACTAAATGTTTGTGTACCAAATTCTGAAATAAATAGAGGTAACCTATCTGATGCCCAATCAAATCTTTCATAATAATGCCCATGTGAAGCAGCATAAAAATGGAAGGTATACATGATATTTGAGAAATTCACAGGGTTATTTACAATCTCCTTAGTACCAGTCATATCACCTCCTAGTGAACCCCAACCATGTGTGCCAATTAATATTGGTGCATCTGCATCAATCTTGCGAATAAAAGGAATCATAGTTTCAGCATACCTTTTAACATTTGCCCATGGAACTCCGTTTGGTTCGTTACAAATATCATAAATGATATTATTGTAGTCTTTGAATTGAGTAGCAATGTCTGTAAAAAAGGTTTTTGCATTCTCGGTGTTGTAATTTGGGTCACCCGGAGTTAACTGGTGCCAATCTACCAGAGCATACATACCCCGATCAGTTGCCATGTTAATCATCTTTGCGACTTTAGCAGTAAAACCAACAGGATCTGTTTCATACCCTCCTTCTTGAACATAAAGAGAAATACGAAGAATATCGGCATCCCAATCATTTGCTAAAGCATCTAAGGAGGCGTCGGTAACACATTGTCCATACCATTGAATACCATGGGTACTCATTCCTCTTAGTTGAATTGGATTACCATATTGATTACATAATTTTAAGCCTTTAACTTGTAATTGGCCGTTGGCAGAAACAGCATCATTTTTTATCGCTTGTGCATACCCATTTCCAAAAAAGAATAAGAGTAGTACCATTGACAAAAGCACTTTTGAAAATAATTTTTTCATGGTTAAAAATTTTGGTTAAAAGATTATTTTTTTTACCTATAAGTAAACTGTTCGTGAATTTTAGTTTTATAAATCAGTTTATTTTATAGAACAATCAAAGCAACCAAATTTTAGTTTTTATCATGTTCAATACTATCCAAATGATGTTTGATTTTGTCCAACATACCCTTATTTTAACCAAAATCCGTCTAAAGGAATGCCGTGAAGTACGAATGGTGTATCGAGCCCTTCGACACACTCAGGATGACCCCCGTAAAGTCTCCCGACTTTGCGGAACAACAAAAACGAAAAGTAAAATCTAAACTAGTACGTTCTTTGAAAAACAGATATTATACCAGTTCTGACGTGAAATTACCCAAAAGGAAAATTGAATTATTTTGTTTTCAGAGAAGAAAAAAAATCTGTGGATATGCCTATCCACAGAAATGATTTTATATAGTTATTTGATATAAGAACTGGAATTATTTTTCACTTTCACGATATTGAGTAGGTGTAGAATGTTTCATTTCTTTAAAAACTGTACTAAAATATCGTTGGTTGTCGAACCCGACTTTCATGGCTATCTCGTTTACAGGGAGATTGGTGTTTCTTAATAATTCTGCAGCAGCATCAACTCTAATGAGTTTAATAAATTCGTTAACACCTAAATCAGATATAGTTTTCATTTTTGCATAAAATGCAGATCTACTCATTGCAAAATCAGCATTTAACATATTTACATTAAAATTAGGGTTATCGAGATTATTTTCTATAATAGTAATCACTCTTTTAAGAAAAACCTCATCCGTATTATTGTAGGTTATCAATGAGGGAACAATTTTTTGTTTCACTCTTACTAATTCTTTTTGAAGACTTCGATTTTCAATAATATTCACCACTCGAACACATAACAAATCCAAACTAAAAGGTTTTGACAGATATGCATCAGCCCCCCCTTTATATCCTAATAATCGACTTTCTTCATCACTCTTAGCAGTTAAGAGTATAACTACTAAATGACTTATGCGAACATCATTCTTGATTTTTTCACATAATTGAAAACCATTCATTTTTGGCATCATTATATCAGAAATAATAATATCTGGTAAATGAGACAGGGCCAAATGCCATGCCTCTTCTCCGTTGGCAGCTTCAATGACCTTACAATACTGTTCAAGTCCTCTAGCAATAAAAGTTCTCAAGTCGATATCATCTTCAACAATCAAAATCACTTTATCTCGCAATACTTCATAATTATTATCCTGTACAAATTCATTTTTATCAGAATAAACCTCATCAAATGCTGGATTGTCATTATTTTCTGATAGTATATTATTTGTATATGGTAGGTAAAAACTAAACTCGGCTCCTCCTTCGGGTCTATTATTTACCCAAATTTTGCCATGCTGAAACTCTACTAGTTTACGAACAAATGTTAATCCAATTCCTGAACCTCCTAAATGATTACTTCCTTGAAAGAAGCGATCAAAAATAACCTCCTTTTCTTCTTCTAAAACCCCTGGTCCTTCATCAGCAATCACAAATTCAATTTTATCAGCTTTTTTTGTATAACTTAAAAACACTTGTCCATTCTGAGGAGAATACTTAATCGCATTGACTAATAAATTGCTAAGGATTTTATCCAATTTATCTTCATCTAGAGCTACAACCTTTTCTTTCTCTGGCAGTTTAACAACAAGAGTTATGCCTTTTGTTTCAAATTCGAGTTCGAACTGTTTTAAATATTTATGTAACCAATCATTTAACTGCAACATATCCAATTTGACCTCTCCTATCCCTACTTCAAACTTTCGAATATCCAAAACCTGCTCTACTAATCGTTTCATTTTAAGGGTAGCGCCGTGCATTATTTTTATATTTCGAAAGACCTCTTCTTTTGTAAAAACCTGTTCACCCAACAAACGCTTTAACGGACCATAAACCAGGCTTAGAGGAGTCCTTAGTTCGTGTGAAATATTAGTAAAGAATTCTTGCTTTTTTTTGTGAAGTAACTTCTCTTGTTCTTTCCGTTCTCTTTCTATAAATAGCTCAGCCTTTAGTTTTTCTCGCTTTTTAAAGTCTAATGACATCTGAATAAAAACAAATAATGTCAGAAAAATAACACCGCCAATAAACCACCAACTTTTCCACCAGGGTAATGGAACAAAAAGTGATATTGACGTATATTCTTTAGGCCAACTTCCATCTGTAAGATTGCACCATATTTTTATTTCATGGTTTCCATGCGGGATATGCGTAAAATAAACTTGCGGATTAGTAGTTTCTATAACTTTATCTAAATATCCATCAAATTGAATTTTATATATTCTATTACGAAAAATATCTTTTTCATTTACTACCAAATTGAAACGTAAACTTGAATTATCCCAAACTAATTTAATTTTATTATTTAGCAGGTTACCCTCTTGATGTTCTGTTTTTCGAACACCATCAGTTATGATATCAACAATAGAAGTCACAGGAGCAGTTAATGATTCATTAACATCTTGATTGGCATTAATTTTTACTAATCCATCTGCAGCTCCAAAATACACATCTCCATTTCTACATTTTAATACTGAACCACTCATGTATTCATGGATTCGTACTCCTTTAAATCTCCCGTAAAGTTGATAGCTTCTATCAGAAAGATAATAACGATACAGTCCATTATTGGTTCCTAGCCATAGGCTATTGTCTACTCCTTCTGTAACGCTCTGCACAGCTGAGAAAAATTTGTTTTTATTATAATAGATTTGTTTCTTTTTATTGTCGTAGCAGAAGAGTCCTATAGAAGAAGCCATCCATATACTATCCTTTATTTTGATCATCGAATAAATAGAATTATTATACTTTTCGCAATTCCATTTCTCATCAGATAATGAAAAAATATTGCTAACCGATTTTTTTGAAGTATTTATTAGATATGCTCCATCCACTCCACTGGCAACAAATTCTTCATCATTGATTTCTTCAATAATATTAATCGTTATAGACTGTTTTATATCCCACCCATTATTCTTTGCTAATACATCTATTTCACCATCTTTAGTCCTTAGCTCTACTTTTTCTCTTCCAAAATTCCAGATATTACCATATTTGTCATGAAAAAGATATGTAGGGATATAAGAATCTGAATCACTCCACTCTTCTAACCAAGAGGTATTGTCTTCTTTTTCAAACGTATTTCGTTTTTTATCAAATACTCTAATTTTATCATGATAAAAACTCACCAAAAGCTTATCCTTTCCGTATGCGCATATCGAAACAATTTTTCCTTCTTGAAATTCCTTTATATGTTCAAATGTATTATGTCTAGGATCAAACACATTTAACCCTCCTCCATCGGTTCCTATCCAGATTTTACCATCATTACCTTCAAATAGTGTTAAAACAGTTGGATTAGACAACCCGAAATGATTACCAAAAGGAACCTCAGCAAAAGATTGAGCAGATACTTCATTGATCCAGATCAAACCAGTACGAACTGTACCTACAAAAAGGTTTCCAAAATGGTCAAAATATAAATCGGTAATAGAATTACTAGGTAAAGAGAGTAATGAATTCTCTACTCCTTTTTGATGTTGTAATTTCCTAATCTTTCGGGTTATTTGATCAAATATTATGATCCCGCCACCATCGGTAGCAATGTATAGCTCATTCCCTTTTTCAACTAAATCTGTTACAAAATGATACTTAGGGTCTATCAGTTGATTTACGGTCTTATCAAAAATCTCTTCTCCATTTTTTTCAAAAAGTCTTATCCCATTTTTATTGGTAGCAACCCATAGTATTCCTTTTTTGTCGACCAAGACATCATAAACACCTTCAATTTCATTATCCCCAATTTGAATCATATTGGTTGATGACTTATTATATACCCATAGCCCATCTCTAGTTGATCCAATGACAAAGTTTTCACTATCAAAACTAGCCAATTTAGAAATAGAATAATCTGGGCCTTCTCCTTCAAAGAGTCTTACATCGAACTCATTAGTTTTATAGTTGAAGAATGCCAATCCAGTAGAAAAACCAAATACCAGTTGATTATTTTCTTTACTAAAAGAATGAACTCCTGCAGAGTTTTCATCAAATACGATAGTTGAAAATGAATCTTCTTCTCTGTTATAACGTGCTAATCCCCGACGTGTGCCAATCCATAGATTTAAAGAATCATCCTCAATAATAAAATTAATATGATTGTTTGGTATGGACTTATCATTTTCGTCATCATAGAAGAATTTTTGCATATAAAAACCATCAAACTTATGCAATCCTCCAACAGTACCTATCCATAAATAGCCCAAATGATCACGATAGATAGAACGAATATTGTTACTAGCCAGACCATCTTTAACTGTGATCTGTTCAATACTATACTTCTCATTGGCTAGCGCATCATACTGGCAACAAATTAATACTAAAACCACAACAATCTTGGCATAAAATTTTTCCATAGATTCTAATTTAGAATTCACCTTCTATCGACCATGCTATTAATAAAACAGTATATGATTTAATAAAGTATACAAATTAGCTAAAAATAAAAAGATTCTTTGAAACCAAAGGGATCTTTTAATTCCCGAACACGAGATGGATATCGAACTCCATATCATGACAGTGTAGCGTTTGATTTCAAGGAGTTTGGAAAAACTCATAAACTCAAGGAAGGTCAACCTTACATATGTTTCAAGGGATATAACGGAATATTGATAGAGAAAAATATTTTAATCTAGAACTATATGATTAAAGATATGTTATTGAACAAACCAATACTTAGATCGTTATTTTATGGATTTGATATAACAAAACAACATCTAACCAATTAACATTCAAAATCATATTCTAAAATTCAAAAGTGAAAACAGAAAATTTAAACTATTTCAATACTAAAAACTCTCCATATCAAAAGACATGGAGAGTTAACATTAACACTATGGTTATAAAACAAAAAACACACTTCATTATTTTAACAAAGTATACTCAAATTTAGGGTTTCCTCTTTCATTACTTTCATTTACAACTGCGGTAAAACGAAGTTTATAATAATTACCAATGGTATCTTTTATGATATAATACCTATCATCAAGCAATTTTGCTGTTGATGAATATGGGAATCGCCAACCACTTCCAATACTATTTCTGGTTTCATAATCTAATAATTTTTACTTCAAAGACTGATTTTTTAATTGATTGTGGAGAATATTGACCCGTAACAACTACTTCTTCCAATTTTTCTGTTTTAACAGAATCTTTTTCTATTTCATTTTTTTGCGCAAAAAGGAAATTAAAGCAAAAAATTAAAAAATAAAGCAAAAATCTATTTCTATTTAGATTCATTCTTAATAAATTTGCAGCAAATATATATCTTATTTTAATTCAATCTAAATAAGAATTGATAATTTTTTAAATATTCAAAAATGAAACGATTTACTTTTTCATCACTTTTATTATTAGCATTTGTATTTACTACAAATGCGCAGAGCAAAAAGGTCCAGGATAAAAATGCCATAAAAAAGATGTGTGGCTGTTATGAAGTGACTTTTAATTTTGCTGAAACTTTTCAGTATAGTAAAGATTCTCTTTATAAACCTTCAAAGACAAAAGTTGCTTCAGCACTAGAATGGGCCCAGCTAATTGAAGATGATAAAAACAAAGTTTCTATTCAGCATTTATTACAGGTTGGAGATCCATCAAAACCTCATATTGTAAAACATTGGAGACAAGATTGGATATATCAAAACACCAATTTTTATATGTTTAATGGAAATAATTCTTGGAACTACGAGAGTAAGTCTGCGTCTGAAGTAAAAGGACAATGGACTCAAAAAGTATATCAGGTAGACGATAGTCCTCGTTATGAAGGTTCTGCAACCTGGGTGCATGTAGATGGAAAAAGTTTTTGGGAAAACAGAACAGATGCACCACTACCAAGACGAGAATATACCAAAAGAAGCGATTACAATGTAACTGTTAGAGGAAATAGGCATGAGATTACTAAAAACGGTTGGGTCCATGATCAAAATAATGATAAAGTAATACGTGAAGCAGGTAAAGCTGATGTTATTTTGGCTAAGGAAAAAGGATATAATACTTATGTAAAAGTAGACGATAGTAAATGTAAAGCCGCCGCAAACTGGTGGAAAGAAAACAACCAGAAATGGGCTTTGGTTCGTAACAAATGGGAAAATGTTTATGGTAGAAATGCTGACCTGGTATTAGAAGCCAAAGTCGATAACAAACCATTATATAAACATTTATTTTCTGATGAAAATATAAAAGAAAAAGATATTAATAAAGTCATTGAATCCTTTGTTATTAAATAAATACAAATACAACCAATAAATAATACAACCATGTCAGTCTTAAAAAAATTACCCCTATTACTACTTCTTCTATGTAGCTTAAATTTAATGTATAGTCAAGCTGTTATACAAGGTGTTGTAAAAAGCGAATCTAACGAGTCGGTTCCTTATGCAAATGTTTTTATTAAAGGAACCAATCTAGGTGCACAGGCACAAGAAGATGGTGCTTTTACCATTAACAATGTTCCTTTTGCCACCTACGAGATAGTAGCTAGTGCTGTTGGATATAATGAACTTAGCCAAAAGATAGCTGTATCAGGAGATTTATCAAATCTTATTTTTGTATTACAAAATGATACTCAGTTAGAAGAAGTTGAGCTTTTTGGCTCTAGAAATAAAAGAGCAGAAAAACTAGAAACACTAACTCGACTTCCTTTAAAACCAAATGAGCAATTACAAAGTATCTCGATCTTGTCTAACAAACTTATTGATCAGCAAAATGCACTCACTCTAAGTGAAGTTACCAAAAATGTAGCTGGTGTTTATACTTTTGCTACTTATGGCAACATTAGAGAGAGTATGTCTTTAAGAGGATATAGAGGTATTCCTCTACTAAAAAATGGAGTTAGAATTAATTCTGATTTTAGAGGAGTTGGTATTGTTACTGATATGGCTGGAGTAGATAACATTCAGGTATTAAAAGGTATTTCTGCAATTAGCCAAGGTCTGGGAGGAGATTTAGGTTCTGTAGGAGGCGTAATTAATATAGTTACCAAAACTCCAAAATTTTATAGTGGAGGCGAAGTAACTTTAAGAGCAGGTAGCTACGGAAAAGTACGCCCTACTTTTGATTTTTATGGCCCATTAAATAAAGAAAAAACAGTAGCTTTTAGAGTTGCTGGTTCATATGATAGAGCAGACAGTTATAGAGTAAAAGTAAACTCAGAACGTTTTTATATTAATCCTTCTCTAGCATGGAGACCAGATGATAAAACTTCTATTGTTTTAGAAATGGATTATACAGATAATAGTACAACTCCTGATCAAGGTACAATCAATCTTGGAGATTACAGCACTAATAATATTTTGAAATTACCAGATTCAAAATTTTTAGGTTTCGAATCCGATAGATATACTTCTGTAAACAGTACTTATGCTGTAAGGTTCGAAAGAAAAATAAACAGTGATTTAACTATAAAAGCTGGATATTTTGCTTCTGACCTAGAAACTTATAATGAAGGAGCCTATGCTTTTGAAGGTGGAGGAAGATCAGGTTTACCTGAATTATCTAATACACAACGATACAGAGAGTATTATGGTGGAGGAAGAAGTGATAAAAATAGTGTGCTGCAGATTGATCTTGTTGGTAAAGCTATTGAAACAGGATTTCTAAAGCATACGTTTCAAGTTGGTGTAGATTATAGAAACACAACTTTTGACAATACTGCTTATACAGCTAACTATCCAGATAATGATAATGACCCTAATAATGATCCTCCTACTTATGTAGATATTATAGATGTAACTCAACCAATAAATAACACCTTACCATCAGCGATATCGTTAACAGTTAATCCGGCAAGAGCTACAGGATCAAAAACAAAATCTTATGGTTTCACTATTCAAGATAAAATCTCTGTTACAAAATGGGCAGATGTATTTTTAGGACTGCGATACACCTCTTTAGAGAGAACAAAAGGTAATTTTATTGGCCGTAGCCTAACTGGTGCCAAACGTGATGATGCTTTTAACCCTCTGGCAGGAATAAATATTAAGCCAAACGAAAATATTATTATTTTTGGCTCTTATGCCAGCAGCTCTAACCCTATGACATCATTTTATAGAGATATTAATGGTGAAGAGTTGGGTACAGAACGATGGGATCAATTCGAAACAGGAATTAAATCTAAATGGTTAAACAAAGCCTTACGTTTTAATGTTACTTACTTCTTAACGAGTAGTAAAAATCTAAACCTACAAGCAATTGATCCTGCAGGTAATTTCTTAGGATATTATTTAAAAGGAGGAGAAGATACCAGAAATGGTATAGAAATAGAATTAATTGGTCGAGTATTACCAAATTTAGAAATAATCGGAGGCTATTCTTACTTAGATGCCAAATATAAGAACCACGCATCATATTATTTTAATTCTAGCCCTCTAAATACACCTAAACATACAGCCAATTTTTGGGCACGTTATAACTTCAAAAAACATGTAAAAGGTCTGTCTTTAGGTGCGGGAGCTTATTATTTAGGAGAACGACCACATAATGTATGGTCCAGGAATTATACACATACTGGAGTAGTGCCTGGGGTTAAACCATTTGACTTAAAAGCATATACTACGGTAAATGTACAAGCATCATATAAATTTAATAACAAATTAAGTTTAGATGTTTTCGCAAATAATGTTTTTAATGAAATTGGATATAATGCATATCGTACAGTATATCTTAACAGGATTCAACCTGTTAGTTTTGGAACAGTATTGCGATATAAATTTTAAATTAAATAAAATGAATACAATAAAATTATTAGCCACAGCATTTATTTTGTTTGTAAGTGGCATACAAGCTCAGACAAAAAATGTTTTTTTAGAAAGAGAATTCTGGGAAACCAAGCCCTCTGTAGAGGCGATAGAGCAAAAAATAACAGAAGGGAATAATCCTTCAGAATTGAATCGATATGGATTCGATGCTGTAGTATATGCTATTTTGGAAAAAGCAGACAATACTATAATAAAACATTTGCTTTCTAAAAAAGGGAATGGCGTTAACAAGTTAACCCATGATAAACGAACCTATGTATTTTGGGCAGCTTATAAAGGAAATCTTGAATTGGTAAAACATCTTATTAATAATAATGCCAGATTAGATTTAAAAGATTCACACAATTTTTCACCATTAACTTTTGCTGCCGTCGCAGGACAAACTAATACAGAAATCTACGATGTATTTATAAAAAACGGGATTGATGTTAAAAGTGATTTAGATGAAAAAGGAGCCAATGCTTTATTACTATTAATTGGTCATTTAAAAGATTTTGAACTTGTAGATTATTTTGCGGGCAAAGGGCTTAACCTTGATAGCATAGACAACAATGGAAACGGAGTTTTTAACTATACAGCTTATAAGGGCAACAAAACCATGTTGGAGTTATTAATAAAAAAGGGATTGCCTTATAAAAATCCAAGTGTCAACGGGGATAACGCTATTTTGGCAGCTACTATAGGCTCACGTAGCGGTTATAATCCATTGAGTTTTATCAAGTACTTAGAAGGTTTAGGCATTAACCCGAACATTACTAATAAAGATGGAATAACACCACTGCATAACATCGCTTATGGTAATAGAGACTTAAATACATTCAACTACTTTTTAGATAAAGAGGTGAATAGTAATCAAAAGGATGATAAAGGTAATACTCCTTTGTTAAATGCATCTCATAGCAATACCTTAGAGGTAGTAAAATTATTGGTAAAAAAGACAAATGATATAAATACCATTAATAAAGAAGGACATTCTGCGCTAACCAATGCCATAAAAAATAATACAATAGATGTGGTTGATTTTCTGATTAGTCAAAAAGCCGATGTAAATGTAATTGATTCTAAAGGGAATGATTTAGGATACTATACACTAAAATCATATAACCCTAATAAGGTTGATCAATTCAAAAAGAAAATAGATGCTTTGACTAAAAAAGGATTGGATATTACCAAACCTCAAAAAAACGGAAATACAATGTATCATTTAGCCATAGAGAAAAATGATCTGGAATTATTAAAAATGGTTCCTTATTATAATATCGACATCAATGCTAAGAATAAAGAAGGAATTACAGTTTTACATAAAGCAGCGATGAATGCCCAGAATAATAAAATCTTAGCATATTTATTATCTATTGGAGCCGATAAGACTATTAAAACTGATTTTGAAGAATCTGTATTTGATTTGGCAAGTGAAAATGAAGTATTAAAAAGAAAAAACGTAGATTTAAATTTTTTAAAATAAAATGAAAAAAACAGTAATATTTAAAGTGTTTTCAATAGCAGTTACAATTTTTACACTATTTGGATTTAAAAGTAGTATAGAAAGTAATACTTACAAATGCATGATACAAATGACAAATTATACCGGAGAAGGTGCATATATTGTCATTTCTTTATTAGACCCAAATGGCAACTATGAAAAAACACTATATGTACAAGGTGACGATGAAGAATGGTATCATGATATTACCGATTGGTGGAAATTCTATGGAAAAAAACGTCAAGATATTGACGCTATTACGGGAGCAACTGTAAGTGGTGGTGGACGATCTATCAATATTATTGAAATTGAAAGCAATAAGATTGACTCTGGCTATAAAATACGTTTTGAAACTGCTGTAGAAGATCAAGAATATTACAAGAATGATGTAGAGTTTGAGCTAACATCTGAAACCATAAAAAGTAAAGTTGAAGGAAAAGGGTTTATACGATATATTCGTATGATGCCACAATAACAATACGAATAAATGACGATTTCAATTTGGAGATATAGCCACCTTGCTTTGGCTATATCTTCATTTGCTTTTATAGGTATAGCCTCATTAACAGGAATTATTTTAGCATTCGAACCTATATCGAATCAGCTAGAACCTTATGCTGCAAAAAACATAAAAAACATTACTCTTGCACAAACTATAACAGTATTACAAAAAAATTATGATGAGATAATTGAAATTGAAATCGATAATAATGATTTTGTATCAACCTCTGTAATTACCAAGGAAGGAAAAAACAAAACTTTTTATGTCGATCCTTTAACTGGTAAAAAGGTAGGTGATATTATTGAAAAAGAGCCTGTTTTTAAGTTTGTCACCAACCTACATCGTTCTTTATTTCTAAAAAGTACTGGTCGCTTTTTTGTAGGGTTAGTCTCTCTTATATTGTTTTTAATTGCAACTACCGGAGTCCTTTTGATTATTAAAAGACAACAAGGTATACGCCGTTTTTTTTCTAAAGTTATAAAAGAGAATTTTGAGCAATATTATCACATACAAATAGGCAGGTTAACATTGATTCCTATTATCATAATAGCGCTAACAGGTGTGTATTTGTCATTAGAAAAATTTTCACTATTACCATCCAATATAATCAAACATCAAATTGATTTTGAGAATATAAAAGAAATTCCCAAACAGCAAATCAAAGATTTTAAAGTTTTTAATCAAATACAACTTAAAAATGTCAGAAAAGTAGAGTTCCCTTTTTCTGATGATCGTGAAGATTATTTTCATATAAAACTATCTGATAAGGAATTGAATATTAATCAATTTACAGGCGAAATATTAAGTAAAGCAGAGTACCCTTTTAATACATTACTATCACATTGGAGCATGGTATTACATACAGGGCAAGGAAGTATCTTATGGTCTATTATTTTACTTATTTCCAGTTGTTCTATTCTGTTTTTTATGTATTCAGGCTTTTTAATGACTCTCAAACGAAGAAAGAAAAGTCTAGTGCTAAAAAATGTTTATCATAAAGACAAATCCGAATACATCATTTTGGTTGGCTCAGAAACCGGAAATACATTTGATTATGCAAAACTTTGCTATAATGCTTTAATTGATTTGGGGAAAACAGTTTTTATTTCAGAATTAAACAAATACTCTTCTTATAAAACAGTAGAACACTTGATTGTATTTACAGCAACTTATGGTAAAGGAGAGCCTCCTGCAAATGCAAAAAGTTTTGAGTTACTTTTTAAGAAAAATGAACCTAAAAAAGAAATTAAATTTTCGGTTATCGGTTTCGGTTCATTAGCATATCCTGATTTTTGTAAATATGCAATAGACGTTGACAAAATGTTACAATCCCATCCAAAATTTAAATCGATTATAGAACTATACACTATAAATAATCAATCCTATGAATCCTTTAAAAATTGGTCTTTAAAATGGGGAGAAAAGATTGATTTACCAATACAGGTAAAACAGTTACAAAAGACTACAAAATCTAAAAACAATAAACAATTCATTGTTGTTCATAGATCACCACTAAATATTGACAATACATTTATACTGCGTTTACGTCCAGAAGAGAAAATACAATTCCAATCAGGAGATCTGCTAGCTTTTTATCCAGAAGGTGATGATGCAGAACGCCTGTACTCTATTGGAAAAATTGATGACGATATTCTTTTGAGTATTAAAAAACATGAATTCGGTATATGTTCAACCTATTTTAGTAAGCTTAGCAAAAACGATAATATTACGGCATCAATAAAGCGAAATCCTGATTTTAATTTTCCAACCTATGCAAAAGAGGTTATTATGATTGCAAACGGAACAGGAATAGCTCCTTTTCTAGGAATGATTAGCCAAAATAATAAGAATATAAAAACACATCTATTTTGGGGAGGACGAAATAAACAATCTAATGAACTGTATAACGAAACAATCCGAGAAAGCCTAAAAAACAGTCGCTTAACTACTTTTTATCCTGCGTATTCAAGAGCCCAGCAAGAAAAAATATATGTACAGCATTTGCTAAAAAGAAATAGTAACCTAATTACAAAAACATTAGATAAAAACGGAGTTGTACTAATTTGCGGCTCTGTTATTATGCAAAAAGAGGTTATTAATGTATTAGATGAAATATGTAGAGAAGTCAATAATAAGCCTATAGGTTATTATCAAAATAAAGGGCAACTTAAGATGGATTGTTATTAATTTTTGCTGAGACTATTAGAACATAAAGGATCTAGAATGCTTTGATTTTCCTCCATGTATTCAAATTTATAACCAAAAAGATGCTCGCTACCGCCATTAAAAGTAGTATTAAAATTTCTGAATAATTACTAGCTTCATGCATAATGGCTTCAGCAACGTGATACACGTTAAATAAAGCTACAATAATTGCCCAAACAAAAGAAGCCCATCTAAACCAACTTTTGGATAGTTGCACAGTCAATACAGCAAAAAAGAAGGCGAGTCCTTCCATTAAAATACGCCATTGATGTGCCCAAAACGGAGTTTCTCCAGTAGCCCCTTCTATCAATACTGATTCATTAAAAAATATGCTGGCTAATCCATATATATGATGAAATATAAAACCAAGAATGATAAACATCCATAGTATAATAATTTTTGTCCTAACTGACATGTAATTATCGTTCTTAGCTGTTGTTGCTATTGTATTTGTTTCCATATAGTTGTTATGAGTCATCTTTTTGGTTTCTTCAGCTTTTAAAGCTGAAATATTTTTATAATCAATAGGGTTTTTGTCAAAAATGCTTTGATTTTTAACCTTTGGACGTATTCTTAGATAAAAAATTAATGAAATACTGGCAATTATAATCCACATTATGTCAATCAATAAAATTTCATATTGATGTTGACTAAATGAACTCCATAGCCAATTTCCTGACATGATTCCGTTAGTAACTGGGACAAGAAATCCAAAAATGGCTCCAAATAATAAACTGTACTTATTGATAATGTAGTTATCTCTTTTAAATCGAAAAAACAAGATTACTATTAACCAAGTAATAAAATAAAAATAGTAGATAGCTGTTTGTTTATCTTCGAAATATCCATTTGAAAATTTTACGAATAAAAATGCTAATGCAGTTATGGGAAGCATTGATAAACAAATAGCAAGGTAAATATGACCAACTTTAGCAGTGTATAGTCTTTGGCTAATTGTCATACTTTTTTTATTACGAGCTTCAATCCAAATCAACACCCCAGTAATGATCACAAAGCACGTGATTAAAGCTAAACTGAAATAGATTATTTTCATGGGAATACCTCCAAAATCTCCATAGTGTAAGCGCCCAACTAAACGTTGAACATCTTCAGTATATACTAATTTATCAGGATTCTTTTGTTCTTCTATTTTTCCTGAAAAAGCATCAAGAACCCTACGGCCAGTACCAATAAAACGCTTGTTATCCTTATACTCTCCAATTAAAACATATTTCATATTGGAGCCACCATAATTTTTTATAAACCCGTTTGTAATATGAAAATCTAACAAATCATTGGTCATTTTTTGAGAAAAATCATTAAAACTGGGCGGACTCTTTTTTGCCTTGCCAATCCATTCATAGGTTTTACGTTCTGGGCGTAAATCCTCCATAAGCTTGACCTGATCGTTATTATATAAGGCATTAGCAGGGATTAACACTAAAACACTTAAACAAAAATAAGTCCCAGTAACCGCAAAAATAAACTGAAATGGTAACCCAATAACACCAAGAACTGTATGTGCATCAGTCCAAACTTTTTTTAAAGCTATTTTGGGATTAAATGAGTAGAAATTTGGAATGATTTTTTTCCAATGAACAATAACACCTGTTACTATAGCAAATAGAAAAAAGAAAGATATAAAACCAGCCAAGTACATCCCTATTACAGGCAATTGAGCAAAAAAATGTAATCGATATAAAAATTCACCTAAACTATATCGTTCAGAGTATGTTTTAGTTTCAACAGAATTAATATCAACAGAAAAATAATTCGCCTTTTTTCCTTTTTCGGAAGCTAGCGAATCTTTACTAGCTCCCATAAAAACAAAGATATGATCACTTTTTTCGCCAAAGTTAAGTTGTAAATCTCTGCCTGTTAATTCATATCGATCATCTAGTGTTTCAAAAATTTTATCATAATCAATATCATCTCTTTCTGTATGACCAATTAGTTCCCCTTCTTCCCATATTGCAATTTCTTCTTTAAACAATGCAAATGCACCAGCAAAAAAAATAACATATAAGGCAACACTTATAACGATACCACTTACAGTATGTGTATTAAAAAACACGTTATAACTTCTTTTACTCATTATATAAAAGGATTATTTAGGTTTCCTACATAATAAATGCTATATAACGCAACTATGATCAGCAGATACATCCCCCATGCTTTCCAGCCATTTTTAAATAAAAAAGGAATAATCAAAAGCACACACCAAACAACAAATAAGGTAAGTATAGATGTAATCAAAATCTCTCTTGGATATGGCAGCCAGAGCGGTAAGCACATGTGAAACAATGCCGAAATAATGTATCCTCCTATAATTCCGGCAGATACTTTAGCAAATTGTTGCCAAGGTGACTTGTCTAAATATTTTGGATTTGCTGGCATAGTTTAGTATATGAATTCAACTAATAGTAGAACCAAAAATAAAATCAACACCTGTTTATAGGTCACTTGTTTTAAAGGCGCTACTATGATAAATAATCCTAAAATTATAATCAATAAGAAAAGCCAAAATAGAATTCCTGAGACTCTTCCAAAAGAAATAGAAAAGAGTATTAGTGAAATTAGTAGACACGTAATTCCCAGTAGTTTTGAAACTTTTATGTTTGGTTGTATCCATTTTTTAGTAATAAGCTCTTTACTATAAACACCCATTTTTGAAGCATTATACAGTAAAAAACTACTAAAAAAGATTAATAAAACACTAATTGATATCATTTCATTTTGATAAAACAAGCAACTATATACTAGATGTTTATAGTTGCTTGTATTTAACTAATATTACCGTTTACTTAAAATTTATAAATTATATTGGCAAATAACGCTCTAGGGGCTTGCGGTGTTATTGTTGACCATCCCTTATAATATTCCTTATTAAAGGCATTATTGAGCTTTAGGCTAATTCTATATTTATTTGCTTGATAAAAAATAGATGCATTGGCAACGGTATAACTAGGTAAAATAAAATCTCCTGTAGAAGCATAATTAATTGCAAAACGTTCACTTGCTCCGTTAAAACCTAGTCCTAATCCAAAACCTTCAAGCTTTCCTTTCTGAAATTCATAATCCGTCCAAAAATTATAAATGGTTTCAGGACCAGCTTCTAATGGTCTACGATTTAAGATTTCTACATTATCAGATTTTGTGGTTTCACTATCATTATTACTAAAACCAGCTTTAATATTAAGTCCGTCTACGGGGTTTGCATTTACCTCAATTTCAAAACCGCTACTTTCTACTTCTCCTCCTTGTATTTTATTAAAAGGAGAAGTTGGATCTGTAATAACCCGATCTTTGACCTTTATGTCATAATAGTTTATAGTCGCGTTTAATCTATTATTAAATAAATTAGCTTTCACCCCAAATTCTAATTGATTAGCTTGTTCTGGATCGAACGTTTTTAGTGTTTGCGGACCAGCAGTTGGATCACCAACTAGTGCAGGTGCTACATTTGTAAATCCATTTTGGTAATTGGCAAATACTGATAGTTTATCTTGTATAGGTTGGTATAAAATTCCAAATTTTGGAGAGAAAGCTGTTTGATCATAATCATCATCAAGGTTTGAAAGGTCACCTTCATTATCAAATACGTCTAATCGTAAACCTACCATAGCCGATAAAGATGGAAGAATATTAACGACATCAGAAATATAAGCACTATATACGTGTGATTTAGATTTTATATTAGCAATTCCCTGAGATGCGAGTACGGCATCTACTCCTGCTTCAGATAGTGGAAATGGATTCGTTTCTACATCTGGAGTAAAAGGATTATCACTACTAGCTCCTCCTTCTGGGGTTACATTTCCATAAAAAGCAAAACCACTACTATTATCTGTTTGAGTAGAATTAAAGTAATCTATACCAAAAACTACTCTATTTCTGATTGATCCTAATTTAAAATCTCCTATGAAATTTTGTTGAATATCAGTTGTTTGTGTATTCGCATTTTGTTTACTAACAAAACGAGAAAACGTATCATTACCCAGAATACCATAATCAAACAAAAAAGAATAATACCCTTTGGTTGATGTAGCACTTTTTGACAATATCGTCTGTGATTGCCATGTATCAGAAAGTTTATAGTCTATTTCTACACGATAATTTTGGGTAGGGTTTTCTAAGGTTAGTTCATTACTGGTGAATGATAATTTATAATTGTACCCTAATTGATCTAAATTAGCAGCCTCTGTAGGTGCACTCCTATTCAAGAACAAAAACATAGGGTTGGTTTGTTCTGCTTGCGAAATTTCTCCATAGAATGAAAATGACAACCTATTATTGACACGATAGGAAAGTGACGGAGCAACAAAAAATGATTTTCTAAAACCAGCATCTTGAAAGCTCTGTTCTGTAGCATAAGATGTGTTTAGCCTAAAGTAAATATTCTTATCTGCATCAAGTGCTGTATTAAAATCTCCACTTAGTTGATTAAAACCATAAGTCCCAGATGTAAATGAAAGCTCTCCTCCTGATCCTACATATGGTTTTTTTGTCACTACATTTATAAGACCTCCATAAGAAGTTACTGCACTTCCAAAAAGGGTTGCTGATGGCCCTTTTACGACTTCAATTCTTTCGATATTGGCAGCATTGATAGTCCCGTTAGTAAGTCCTGGTATTCCATTAACCAATTGAGGTTGTACAGAAAAACCACGTAAAGAATAATAACCTGCACCATCACCACCACGCCCGGTAGAAGACCATAATTTTTCAACACCTGCTGCATTTTTTAATGCATCTTCAAAATTCGTGACTACTTGTGATTTTAATAGTTCTGTAGTTACAGTACTATATACTTGAGAATTCTCTATATCTTTTAGGGGCAGTTTAGCAACATAAGCAGTTTTTTTTCTTGAAAACTTATTTTTGCGAGTTCCTTCTATTATAACTTCGGCTAAAATCTCATTTCCTTCATACAAAGTGATAAAGCCAAGTTCCTTTGTCTGATTGTTTTCTATTGAAAAAGAAATTTCTTTTGTTTTAAAACCTAAATAAGAAATAATAAGAGTATAGTTTCCATTTTCTATATTGGCAATTTCAAAGGTTCCATCTGTATTTGACTGTACTCCAAGGGTCGAATTTTTTATCAAGATATTAACTCCCGATAGTACTTTTTGAGCATTATCTGTCGTAGTTCCTTTTACAATTCCATTTTGAGAATATGAAAAGAAACTCAACAATAACAATGTAATAATTATTGATAATTGATTTTTCATTTATAATTAGTTTTGGTTCTATTCTTATTTAAATTAAATAAAAATAATTTTGAAGCAAATCTATTAAGAATGATTCTAAATTAAAACATTTTTTGTGTTATTTTTTTAGATATTTATTGAAATACAGTAAAAATCATACTGCAAAAATGGAAAAGGCCTTTACTTGATATTAAGTTTTGAATAAGTTCTATAACTCTCAAAAAGGGTTTGACTTTAAAACCAGTCAAACCCTTTTAGAATAGTATCCATATTGATTGAATTTTATCATTCTACATAATTACTCTACCGTCTCAAATGTTGTTTTTATAGCTTCTTTTTTGACCTTTGGTACAGTTTTTAACAACTGTTGGTATAATTCTTCAAAGACAATTAGATGGTTGGAGTTTGCATTTAAATATTCTATAATAGTTTTATTAAACAAATCATCCCCAATTTCTTTACTTAAATTATACAGTTTAATAGCTCCTTTATTGGCTTCCAAATACTCTATTCCGTCAGCATAAATCAATGGTTGTTCTACGTTAGGCTCATTGTTTCTGTCTTTACCGTATTTGTCTTTTTTCTTTTTAATAATATGTTCAATAGCTTCTTTGCCTAAGGCATTTTCAACAAAGCTAAGTGCCAAGGCTTCTGGTATGGCTACCCGTAGCATATCGGCACCTTGTACATTGGCTATTTCCATATGATTGTTTAACCACAATTTTGCCATTTGAGCAGCAACGGTTTGATATATGTATGCTTTTTCAGCCATATACTTTGTATTCGCAAACCACCCTTCTTTTTCTGATATGGCAATTACATTGGCAAAGGCATAAAAATCTTCATCGTTCCATTTATTAATTTCATAAAACCTCAATTCCTTAGGTGAAAATCCTTGAAAAACAGATTGATAATATGTGATACTTTTTTTAATGGCATCTTGATAAAATGAGATATTGAAATGATGCTTAGCATCGGCATATATTTGATATTTGATACCACCATAATTATCCTGTACATAATTATTATAATTAGCAGTACCTACACACCAATTAAAAGGTAAAAGAGAATCGATAACATATTTATAAAAATTGCGTTCATTTTCTTTCCAGCTTTTTACAATTTCACCAGGAGCTATGGCTGTTTGTTCTAAGCTTGTACTAATGATTATTGAACCTGTTAACCTATTCGCATCAGGACTATACACATTTTGCGACAAGGCCTTTTTATCATCTGTATTGGCCATTCTAGAACCTAGTTTTTCTAACCCATTGTCTTGGCGTTTTCGGTTTTCGGTCAATTCAATATCGCTATCATACCCAATAACAGGCAGAAACTCTTTAATAGGAGCAAAAGAACCGTTTTTAGTAATATCGGGTTGTAATTCGCTTTGCGAAAGCCCAATATACTGTTTTGTCGCCTGAAGATTTAAAGTAAGTAAACTATCTTTTTGAGTAGCTTTTGGCACAAGGTATCCTATAATGTGGTGATCAATATCTTCACTTACTTTTTGCAAATCTTTACCATTCAAAGCAATTTTATGGATTGTTATAAAATCTTTAAAAGTCAGAAATAATGTATCTACGTTTTTATTAGTCAATTTTATGTTAACCTGATAATTAACTTTACGTATATCAGGATAATAATCCATTATCAAATCTACTTTTTCATATTTTGGTTGTGATTTTTTTGCTATGTATTTGTAGTTTTTCTCATAATCGGCATCTAGAGCTTCTTGTGCTTCTGAGAGTGTAAAATTTCCATTTGCGTATATCTGTTGATTCAGGTAAAACTGTACCCCTATAAATCCAGCAAAAAATAATATTGTGGCTATTTTACTACCAATACTTAATTGGTTACCCATTAATTTTCTATACCATTTTTTTCCTACGCCTCGATGCCAAAACAATACTCCTAAAAGTACAAAGGTTGTTGCCAACAATGCCCACATTGCAGCAAACCAATATGCAGATTTGCTTAGAATGCCATAACCACTAACTTCAGAAAAGTCTTCTATACCCGGTACAAGTGCATAACCGTGGCGTATTTGCTCAAAGAGCCCCATATCGAACGATATAATATTGATCAAAAAGTAACCAACGGTAAGTATGTGGGTTAAAAATCGATTTCCTGTAAGTCCAGCAATAAAAAACACCAATGAAATCTGGAATACAAAGTTTACGAACCCTAACCTGAATCCTAGAATATCAATCGCATATTGTTTAAGGTCTATCAACGAAAATCCGCCTTCGATAATTTGTGAGAACATCCCCACAACTACAAATCCTAAACATAAAATAAGCGCTAAAGCATAGGTTGCAATGAGTTTAGAAACTTGTGTCACCCAAACGGGCACGGGCAAGGCATCTGTAATTTGCCATATTTTCACTGTTTTTTCTTTAAAGAACAATTCGCCCGACCATATCATCAACAGCATTGTAATGAACACGCCCCAAGGCAACCTAAAGAAGGTCATATTACTGGTCAGCGGCATTTCATTTCCTATATAATAACTGGTGTTAAATAATAGGTTTTGTAATAAAATCATTAGTATCATTACAAATAAAATGATTTTAAAGGATGTTGGCCGAACAATGTTCAACAACTCAAGCTTTGAAAGCCTAAATAGCTTGATTACAAAATCCTTAAAGGTCTGAGAGATATTTACCTTAGGTAGTATACTGCTTTTTGCCTTATTAGGTGCATCTATTACCTTGATTTTAGTTTTTGTAGAACTACCGGCATTTACAAAATCTTTAAAACTAAATTTTCTATAGGCAAGGATAAAAAGAAACAATGCAACCCCTATCCATATCAATCTATTGGCAAGCACATAACCCGTTATCTTAATGTATTCAGTATTTTTTTGTGCAGTAGTAAGGTAATCCATATAATTCTCTACAGAAACGTAACCAGATGGGTCTAAATAAAAATAGATGAGACTTCCTCCACCACCTTCATAGGATACCTGCATTACTACAAATAGAATAACTAATACAAAGCTTGCCAAATAGCCAACAGCCATTCGCTTAGAGAATACAATACTGGCAAAAATGAGTGAAACATAAACCAATACATTGGGAATATAGAAAAACAATATCGCATGAAACATCTGCCCAATAGGAACAGGACCAAATCGATGTGCTTCTCCAATACCCGAATAAGGAACCAGCAACATTCCTACGAACATTCCGGTACCTAAAATCATTAAATACAGAAAAGCAGCTAGATAGCGTCCTACAAAAAACTGTTTTTCATTTACAGGCATACTATACATCCATTGTGCAGTTTTATGTTGAATGTCTTTGTACAATACTCCCCCTGTAACAATTGCTATGATAATTACCATAAGCATTCCCAGACCCGCATAATTTTGATAGATAATTGCAGGAGCGTTCATTAAAACGCCATCATTTACATAATAATCGAAGGCTCCTTTGGTATACCAAATACCTTGAAACACCAACATAATAAAAAAGATAAGAGACAGCCACGTGAACACTCTTGTTTTTAGTTCGTGTTTTATGATGCTAAATATCGTTTTCATACAGTTAAGCTTTGTTGATTGGAAATAAGGTTAAAGTAAGCATCTTCCAATGTTGGCATTTTTTTCCAACATTTTTCATTGGGCATATCATCATCCAAAAGGGTAATCAGCATTTTTCCGCCATGAAAACGATTGGATATAACGGTATGGTTTTTAGTATAGGTTTCCAATTCTGATTTATCGATTTCCAATTCCCATAATTTTTCATTTAACTCACTTTCAATTTGATGGGGCTTACCTGTAAGCAATAGTTTTCCGTTGCCTATAATGGCCATTTCATTACATAATGTACTTACATCTTCTACGATATGGGTAGATAAAATAACTACGGTATTTTCACCCAATTCAGATAGTAGGTTATAGAACCTGTTTCGTTCCATTGGGTCTAATCCTGCGGTAGGTTCATCTACAATAATCAATTGTGGATTTCCGAGCAGCGCTTGGGCAATACCAAAACGTTGTTTCATCCCCCCAGAAAAACCGTCTAGTTTTTTGCTGCGTGCTTCATATAGATTTACGCGTTGTAGTAGTGTCGAAACCAGTTCTTTTCGTTCGCTTTTTTGAGTAACCCCTTTCATATCTGCTATATGGGTCAATAACTCTTCGGCAGTTACATTAGGATAAACACCAAATTCCTGTGGTAAGTACCCCAGTGTTTTTCGTAGTTCATCTGGTTTATGCAATACATCTATTCCATTAAAATCAATACTTCCAGAATCGGGGTCTTGTAAAGTAGCAATAGTACGCATAAGGGTAGATTTTCCGGCTCCATTTTGTCCCAAAAGCCCAAACATTCCCTTACCTATTGTAAGCGATACGTCTTGTAGGGCTTTTACCCCGTTTTTATATGTTTTTGATAAGTTTTTTATTTCTAATTTCATTTTTCTATTGATTTTAAATCTGAATTAATAACTATTTTGGGTATGTTTTGCCCATTATCTTGTAGTTCTGATAAGGATTTAAATGATTTTAAGCAGAGAAAGACAATCCAGATGGTGATTACAATATCTATACATGTTGCTCCATAATAAATACCACCTATTCCAAACCATTTTGGTAGAAAAATCATTAAAGGGATATAAAATATAAGTTGTCTGGCCAAAACCAATATACTTGCAGGCTTAGATTTATCTATAGCAGGAAAATAGGTTAATGCCATAAAAACAAGAGGTAAAAATGGGAGAACAAAAACATAGATTCTAAAATGCCATAAATTGTCTGTAGAAAACTGTACATCTGGTAACATTAATGAAAGGCTTTGTTGTGGAAAAATGGTCAGCAAAAGCCAAAAAGGAAATACAAGCCAAAAGCCTGTTTTTGAAAACAAAACAAAACTACTCTTCACTCTTTTATACTGTTTTGCCCCATAATTGATGCCCGTTACAGGCTGCAAAGATCTCATTAAACCAAAAAGAGGAGTCATCAGAAAAAGTAGAATTCTATTTGCAGAAGCAAAAAATGCAAGATCTTCTACTGTACCATACTTAGATATGGCAATGAAAACCACCAATGCCTGTACCAGCCCCATGATAGACATCATAAGTCCAGGGAAACCCATTTTAACAATGTTGTTAAAAATGGGTTTATTGTATTTTAATGAGTCGATATTTGCGGTAAAGGAAGCTTTTCCTTTTTTAAAATAGCGATAGCCCATAATACAGTAAATCAGCATTCCTGTATTAGTTGCCCACGCAGCCCCTTCTACTCCCATATTAAAATATTTAATAAAGATAGGGGTGAGTATAAGATTTATAATGAGACCGAAAGACATCATTATAGCTGCTTCTTTCATTTTACCTTCAGCTCTTACTATAAAATTCAGTCCCAATCCATATACCCAGAAAGGTGATGCCCATAAAGTAGCTCTCAGATACAACACTCCATACATTTTAACTGCTCCATTTCCTCCCATCAATTCGATTAATTCTTCAGCAAAAACATAAGATGGAATAGCGAACAACAACGTGGTTATGAGCATTAAAATAGTTGCATTGGATAAAATAGAACGTTGTGTGTTGGTATCATTTTTGCCCAGGGCGATACTCAGTAAATTTCCACCTCCTGTTCCTGCCCATGCCCCCAGACCTAAAGTAATAGAGGTTAATGGATATGCTAAAGCAACTCCAGAAAGCGCAATTTCATCCATCAATTGCCCTATATAAACAGTGTCCATAAAGGCATTTAATCCAAAAAGCACCATAGCGATAATTGCCGGAAGCGATAACTTCCACATAACTTTCGCTAGAGCTCCGGTCAGTATGAATTCTTTTTGTTTTGCTATTAAATCCATACTCTATTATTTTTTGATGGCATGGTAATCTTGAGTTTCATTGTTATACTTTTTTGGTTATCCAAGCACCGTATATAGACGTTTGAAAAAAGCGTACAGGTTTTTCAAAACCAGTATCGATCAACAATTTGATAAGTCGCTCCTCTGTATCGTGATACAGGGTATTGGTAATTCTATCTATTCGTTCGTCTATGTCCTCTTTATTCAGAAAAGGAGATAGTAATTGTTTCAAAATTTCCAAGTTCTTTTTAAGCTCTGTTTTATTGCCAAAAATGCTCATTAGGACAAAGGGGGATCCAGGTCGTAGTCTTTGTGCTATTTCTTTTAACAATTGTAGCTTACTACCGTCATCTTTTATAAAATGTAAAACAAGTAGCAAAGTTGCCGCACCAAAAAGTTCGTTTGTGGGTAACTGTGTTACTTCTCCTTTGATAAGTTTGATGTTTTTATAGTGATGCAGTTTCTTTTTAGCTATGCTAACCATTTCGGGTGAGGGGTCTACACCTGTTATTGACCAGTCTTCCTTGGCTTGGGCGAAAGCTAGAATTTCATTTCCCGTACCACAACCGGCAACCAAAATTTCCTTTTCACAAACACTTTTTAACATTTGTGGCAGTGTCGATATGAAGTAATCATAATTGGGAATCCAACATTGAACAAATTCATCGTAATTGATAGCACGGTCGCCTTCAAATATGTTTACACTATTGTTCATTGTCTGTTCTTTATTAGATGAGAGTTTTATTTTTTTGGAAAAGGATAGGATACCATTCTTTGTACCTACCCATAATCAGTATTGTATTCAACAAAAACATACTGGAGTCAAAAAGGATATAGAAGGTGTTTTTAGAAAAATACACATGGGTCATCAACAAGCAAAGTATCAAAGGCACAAGCATTATGGCTGCCAAAATATAGGTTCTTTTGAAAACTAATAAAACACCACACAGCAATTGAAAAAAGCCTACAAAATAGAGATATCCACTATTCTGCAAGAAATCATAAAATTCAAAAAACAGCGGATCACTACCCACTGCATTTGCTCTAAATATCGAAGGATCATAGGGCAGGAACAATTTTTCGATACCCGCATAAATAAACATTAGAGCTAATAAAAATCGAATGATATAGATTGCTACTTTCATCCTGTTATCTTAAAATTTAAAGGTCAATGTAGTGCCATAGGTTCTAGGCAATGCAAAAGTCGATGCTTGAAACCCACCAACACCATAACCATAGCTGAAATAAGCTTCATCGGTTAAGTTTTTAGCCCACACAAACACATCTATATTTTTCGAAGTTATTCCTACTTTACCGTTAAGCAAGCCATAAGCCTTTTGAAGCATTTGATTAGGAATGTCAAAATAAATGTCATCTTGGTAATTATAGTCCAGACTTGTTTCAAAGTCTATCTTTTTAGTGATAGGCTGAATATAGTTTAGGGTGATATTTCCATTAATTTCAGGGGAAACAGGCAGTGATTTTCCTGACCGATCAACCAGAGTTGTTGAACCATCTTGAGGATTTATCACTGTTTCCTCATATTTTTTGATTTCAGCGTTTAAGTACCCTAAATTTAGTCCGAGAGTTAAACCTTTGGCAAGAGAAGCTTTAGCTTCCAGTTCTGCTCCAAAAATTCTTGATTCACCAATATTATCATTACCAAATGCAAAGGCAGACAGATCAACTATAGTATAGATTTGTTGGTCTGTATAGGATGTATAGAAGCCCGTAAGGTTTAACTTTATTCTATTATCCCAAAAATTAGTTTTTACACCTATCTCATAATTTATACTACTTTCATTGTCAAAGGTCGCTTTTTGTTTATCGAGTACAAATTCGTTGATCCCTCCAGGTCTAAATCCCTTTGCAATACTAGCAAATACAAATACATCATCATTGGCAGTATAGCTTAATGACAACTTGGGTGAAAACGCATTGAATTCTGCAGTTTTTTCAAAACTGCCCGGTAGAAAAGCAGATGTGTTAAATGTTCTTTTAATATCAAGACTACTTTCTTCATAATCAAACCGCACCCCTCCAGTAAGTATTAATTTATCAATAATATCATACGATGCTTGCCCATAAACTGCAATTCCTTTTTGAGTATTTTTAGAATCATCTAAACGTGTAAATGGTGCCAATGGTTCTAAAGTTGGATTAATTTGCCCAATATCGTTTCCTGTGTTTAGATTTCTGTCAAGCTGAAACATATTATGATATAAAAGCAGCCCTCCTACCCATTTTAGGTTAGAATCACCGTTAGAGACGAATCTAAATTCTTGTGAAAAGTTCTTGACCTTCGAAAGTCCAGATGAAGACTGAATATCAAGAGGAGTATAGTCATAATCATCTGCACCATCTTCTACTGTAGTTTGATAGGCCGAAATTGAGTTTATATTAAAGCCTGAGAAGTCATACTTAATATTAAAGGCAATGTTTTGATTTACGGTCTTTCTAAATACATCCACATCAAAATTAACTTTGTATGGATCTTTTAAAAGATCTTGTAATGCATTTTGTGAAGAAGAAATCAAAAACGCATAGGCATCAGATTCTTTGCGTTGTACATTATATAGGAAACCTAATCTTAACCTATCTGTTGCCAAATATTTTAATTTAAAGTTTGCATCAATATTTTTTCTGTTTTGTAGTTCTTTATTGTTAAAACTATTATTTATGAAACCATTCCTGTCAATTATATTAGTACTTGCTCTAAAGAATAATTTGTCTTCTACTAGAGGTGCATTAAATGTTAGAGCTAGTTCTTTTGCCTCTAGATTACCATAGCCTGCTTTTATGTAGCCATTTATTGTATTGGTAGGTTTTTTTGTTGTTATTCTGACTACACCTGCTAAAGAGTTTCTTCCGTAAAGCGTACCTTGAGGACCTCTTAGTAACTCAATATTATCGATATCCTGTAGTGCTATAGGAAATGAATATCCATTAAAATACGGGATATCATCTATATATACTCCAACAACTGGTTTATTATCATAAGTAGTAATACCTCTACTGCTAATCATTGTAAAAGCACCATTTGCTCCATCGTCATAAGCCCTAAAATTTGGAGAAATGCTATTTAACTCGCTTATTTGACTGATTTGCAATTGAGCTATTTCTTTAGAACTAATTGCCGATATAGAAGCGGCTGTTGTTTGTATATTCTCTAGACGGTTGTTTGCACCTGAAATAATAACTTCTTCCAGCTCATTAGTAGATTTTTTCAACACAAAATTTAGTATAGTATTATCTTCTTCTAGGTCAATCTTTGTTGTTTGTGATGCAAATCCTAAATAGTTGGCTTTTATAAAATATGACTTATTGGATAAATTGGTAATCCTATACTCTCCTTTTGCATTAGTAGAAACTCCTTTTACTGTACCTAAAATGATAATATCGGCACTTTCAATTAGATTTCCTGTTTCATCCGTTACATTTCCGCTGATAGTTTTCTGAGCATAAGAACTTAATACACATATAATTAGAGTAATACAGAGATTAATTTTTTTAATTGTTTTATTTAGATTCATTTTAAATAGTTAAATTTGAAAGCGCAAAAATACTGTTGAAAAAAAAATTCAACTACGCAAAAGGGAAGTTTATATACGTGTAACGGAATAATATATGGGACTCAAATTATGTTTAGAGGATGTTCAGGATATCATGTTTGAATCTGGAAAACACCAATATGATATTGATGTTGCAGGCACTCATGAATTAAACATATCCTACAATTACAAGAATTTTAGAGGATGGTACAAAGAAATTGTACTGGATAATTTTAAAATAGGCTATGGTAGTAGTACACTTTCACAAAAAACAACTCTTTTTTTTGAGTTTAATGAAGAAACCGTAGAAATGCACTTCACCCTTCAAGGAAGTTCGAGTACTTCAATAGAAGCTCTACCTACCGATTTTTCTATTGGTAATAATACACATAACATTTTTTATTGCAACGATATTAAAGGGAAAATGGAGTGGAACTCAAAAGATTTTTACATTTTTGAAATCAATCTACAACCTAAATTTTTTGAGCAATACCTGCCTGATGATGGTTTATTCGATACGTTCAAAAAAATAATACAAAATAAAGAAATAGGTTTTTTAAGCCCACACAATCATCCCATTACCCCTCCTATGCTCATTATTATATATGAAATAATAAATTGTTCATGGAAAAACAAATACAGACAGTTGTTTTTGGAAGCTAAGGTTTTAGAACTTTTATTGTTACAATTAGAGCAAATTAGATTGTGTGATGTATGTCTTGTGAATATCAATACTTCTAAAACCATTATTGATAAGATGTATTATGCAAAGGAAATTGTTTTAGCCAAACTAAATAACCCAATGTGTTTATCCGATTTAGCTAGAGTAGTGAGTACCAACGAATGTACATTGAAAAAAGAATTTAAAAATGTATTTGGGACAACTGTTTTTGGTTACATAAGAGACACAAAAATGGAACAGGCAAAAAAGATGTTACTAAATCAAAAACTTTCTGTCAACGAGGTCTCAGATAGGATTGGCTATAAAAACCCACAGCATTTTTCTACAGCATTTAAACGAAAATTCGGAGTTAGTCCAAGTAGGATAAAAGGATAATTAGTACCGAGAACAATTACAAGTTATTCTCGTTATCTGAGTATCCAATAATTACTATTGATATTCTTTTCAAGATTCAAATAGATATAGCACTTTTTACTGAAGAATTTGATTTTCAAGCTGTTTCTTTAGTCCCTGAAAGAGAATAAAACTATTTCTGAGGCAATTTGATTTATTTTCAAAAAAGTAAAACCAGAACGAGGGTTAAATGACAAACTGATTGACAACATAGAATGCATAATAAGAGAAAACACTACAAATAAGTGCATTTTGATTAAACTGTATTGCTTGTATATCCCTATGAAATTGACCCATCTATTTTAAATCTAAAAGAAAAAAGCAAGAAGCAGGCAAAAACAAAAAAACCCTTTGAAAATCAAAGGGTTGATCTAAGTACTCGAGGTGGGAGTACCATTATTTTTAATTATACTTAAATCCTTTTAAACCCTTTTAGACTACTATACATAGATTATGTTAAATAAATTAAAATCCAATTAAATCAATTTTTATTCAAAAAAGTTGCCCTTTTTGTTGCCCTATTTAGTATATTTATATCAAACTATACACTAATGCAAGTTTCATTTCATTTAAGAAAGGACAAAATCGGTAAAGCTGGGCTAGCTCCCATTAGGATGGTTATCGCGACCAATGGATTTAAAATCTTTAAAGCGGTAAAAGGCGTAAAATGTTCTGAAAGCAATTGGGATACTAGAAAAGAAAGAATAAAAGCTCAAAAAAGAAAAGAAGAATACAACAACTACATCGAATACAATAAGATCATTGATGAACTGGAAGCAAACATAAAGAAGCTTGATAGATATATTCTCCTGAATAATATCGTCCCTACAAAAGAATACATTTTAGAAAAACTTACTTCTGGTATCGAGAAAGTTGAGCTTACACACCTATTCTTCCCTTCCTTTGAAGAATTTATTGAGACCTGTAAATCAGTAAAAGTTCCACGGACTATTAAATCATATGCTACCACACGTAACTTTTTACAGGATTTTGAAATTTCTACTGGTTATAAACTGACCTTTGAATCCATTGACAACAACTTCTTTGAAAAAATACAGGATTATACATTTCTGATCCGAAAGAACAAGAATAGTTATTTAGCATTCATCATAAAAGTCCTAAACACATTTATGAAGTGGTCGCATGACAAAGAATATCACGACAATCTAAAGTTTAAAAAATTTAAAGTTAGAATAGATGAAACAGAGATTATCTACCTTACAATGGATGAGCTAATGACACTATATAATTTTGAATTCGAATCCAATAGATTAAGCCAAGTAAGAGATGTTTATTGTTTCAACTGTTTTACGGGATTACGGATAAGTGATACCAGCTCTCTTAAACCATCAAATATTAGTGATGATGCGATTACACTAACAATTCAGAAAACAAGAGCTAATAACACTCGAATTCCTTTAAATCGATTTTCTAAAGCTATTTTGGAGAAATACAAAGACACCATTTATGAACCTTTGCCTATCATCTCACAACAGAAGTTCAATAAATACATCAAAGAGTGTTGTGAAAAAGCAGAAATCAACACTCCTATAACAACAACAAGGTATGTTGGACAACAACGAATTGATAAGACAGTTCCTAAGCACAAGCTCATCACGAGTCATACAGCTCGTAAAACTTTTGTAACAAATAGCCTGGTGTTAGGTATGAAAGAAATGGTAGTGCGTAACATCACCGGTCACAAAAAAGAGGAAAGTTTTAGACGTTATGTAAAGATTGCTGAGGATCTAAAACGTAGTGAAATGGATAATACTTGGGATAAAATTAAGTGAATATAGTTAATTTGAAATGAATCAGCGTGAATCAGGGACATATGAATAAATCAGCTATTAAGGGCGAGAACACTTTACAAACAGATATTAATAGTATAATCTCTGAAGGACTTAAATTAGATATACTGGATCGTCTTTTTTTTCTTTTGAGAAAATCAGTTAGTTGCAAAATTAATCAAGAAAAAAAAAGTTTGCTTGATGAAAAAATCACGAGCCTTATAGTTAAAACCATTTTTAAAGTGAGAAAGATTTATCGTGTTGAGCATTGGGAACAGATTTATTTTAATAATCAACCATTACTACTTCATGACCCAAAATTTTTATCTGCATCCTTATTCATCATGACTCTCAATGAATGGAAAACTCAGTTTAGGAAAGACATTAAAAATTCCCATCTCAAAGGAACCGATGCTAGAAGTATTAGAGACATGGTTAAGACTTGTTTTGAGTTAGGGTTGGAAAGAAGCAATTACAATGAATTCTATTCATATTATGATAATTTAAATATTGACCATAATGGAATCAATAGATGGATATATGATGATTTTAAAATTTATAAAGAAGTCATAGATCAAGATTATTCAATAGTAACGTTAAAAGAAGCTCTCAAAAGGAGTAAAAATAAGAATCCTCTATACATTTCGAACAAGCTGTCTCAAAAAGCTCTAAAATTAGCTATGGAGACTTTTTGGACTGAATATATGCCCAAAGATTATAATAACACATTTTTTCGGTTATTTATACAACAATGCACAGTGTACAAAAAGAATGTTCCAGAGAGTTTTTATATTAAAGAAATATTTGATTTTCAAGAATACACAACAAATCTAACTATAGAGGAGCTCTCAGATTTCGTTGGACTCTTAAAGTTTTTTAGCAATGAATCTATTATCCTGAATTTGAATGCTAATAGGTTGTATGAAAATTTAATTAAATCATTTCCAGATATAAAACTCTTGATAGGTGATGTGACTTTTAGAACCAAGTTGTACAAGAAATCAGATTTTTCAAACGAAATCAAGTATGATTTGAAAACTATACTTGACAAATTGATTAATAAATAATTCCTTATTTTCATTAGTACTACTCATTTGCTCTGACAATTTTTTTCGTCAAATTTTTTCTACTCATTATTTATCCAAATTTGACCTGTTCAAACACCTAAACTATTTAAGGTGGTTTAATTTAAAAACAGTGTCATATGAGTTTCCAATTAATAACACATTCCAAAAAAGACCTAGAACGTATTGTAGAGGTTGTAATCGATAGATTGCGTAAGACAGAGTTTATACAACAAACTCCTATTAACCCTACAGAAGATCGACTATCACAAAAAGAAGCAGCCAAATTTCTTGGTATATCAGTAACAAGCCTTATAGCTTGGAAAAAGAAAGGTAAAGTGCCTTATTTTCAAATTGGTAGATCTGTGTTTTTTTCCAAATCACAACTTTTGAAACTTGCTCAAAAAAATCCAGGGCTAGTACAATCAAGTAGAAGGTAATGAATAGAGCATTCAAAGGAATATGGATACCTAAAGAAATCTGGCTTAGTAAAGACCTATCTATTCAGGAAAAAATATTCATTGTAGAAATTGATAGCCTTGAGGATCATGTAAAAGGTGGATGCTACGCTGGAAATAAATATTTCTCTGAATTCTTTGGCGTATCCGAGAGTAGAGTCTCAAATATAATTAAAACGCTTGTAAGCAAAAAAATGATCACTAGAAAAGTGGTTAGAACTCAGAATGGCTCTGTTAGATACCTTAATGTTTCGCACTACCTGAAAACTGTTATTGCGCACTCCCATAATCTAGCAGTCCGCACTTCGCACATACAGGATTCGCAAAGTGCGGAAAGTGACAATATAATAATACATAGTAATAATACATTTTCTTTTAAAAAGAAAAAATCAAAAATCATCAACGCAAATCCAAGAAAAAAATGAAAAATTCATTAGGACAAAGAGTAAAAGAAAAGTTTGGGTTGGAAACTCCCGAAGAAAAAAAAGAAAGAATTGCGCGACAAAGAAAAACTATAGAATACTTCGAAAAGCTTCATAATACACCAGAACCTATTAAAATTAAAAATATGACCTTACCCCTAGAGTGGCTTAAAAAAGAGTTCTATAAGGCTGCAAAAGCATATTACTTGAAAGAACGCAGAGCATTCATTGTAGATGATGAAAATCGACACATACTCGATATCCTTTGTCGCTATTTTGCAAATGATCCCTCATTTGAAGAAATAGTAGAAAATGGGCAATTACAAAAAGGTATCATGCTTGCTGGAAATTGTGGAGTTGGCAAAACTTCATTTTTTGAAATCATGCAAAGTATCGGAAAAGCACATAATATTCCACAATTATGGTTTACTAATGTCTCTTGTCTTACCATCACCACAAAATTTAATAAAGAAAACAAAAAAAATAATTCCGCAGGAGGTGGTGAAAGTGTAATTGAAAATTACTCAAAAGGCAAAGTATACTTTGATGATCTGGGCAGTGAAAGAATCGCGAACGACTTTGGTATTAGAAAGGAGCTCATGAGAGAGATTTTAGAAATGCGATATAATCGCTTTAAAGCTATCGGTACAAAGACTTTTTGCTCTACTAATCTTACTATTAAAGAACTCGTAAAAAAATATGATGGGGATGCTAAAGAAAATCATAAACGCATCGATGATCGTATCTACCACATGTTTAATGTGATTCCTCTTAATGGAGAGAGTCGTAGATTTTAATTTCCCTTTGATACCCAATTCTAAGAAACGGTGAGTGTGTTCTTATTTTAAGAACAGCAAGTAGGATTCATGCTAACGCAGTGAACCCAACTTGCTCTGCGAGGCTAATCAATGGGATATCAATCAATTAGAACAAGTTAAAATTTATAACGATTTATAAGATTCTTATAACATCTATGTAATGATCTGATTTTCAACATTAAAAATTATAAAACAGATGAAAAAGAGTATTGTGATTAATGAAAAACCCCATAAGGATTTGAGGAATCTTTCTGAAGAATTTAACCGTCCTATCGGAAAATTCACAGAAGATATGATACTGTTTTTCAAAAAAACAGGACAAGACCCTGCACTAATAAATGACAAAACTCCCTCTCAAATGATAAAGGTTATTGATCGTAGAATTGTCGGTTTTTTCAAAACACAAGAATCTGAAATTCTTTATCCGTTACAAGTGTCATTATCAGAATCTATTGAACAGAACACCTCTTTTTTCAAAGACTTAATTCAGAATCTCAACTCTATTTTTGGAAGAGTAAAAGAAAAAGATATTGAGCTAAAAAATGATCTATTAAAGATTAGTGAATCATTAGAACAATTGAACTCAAAATTAAGATAATGCCAGTTTGTATTATACATAAAACTACTGCTGACAGTAAAGGAAGTTGTTCTAAATATACCTTTTATCTAAATAAAGAAAATCAAGAACTCATTGCAGAGAAAAAGTATGATCGCCAACAATTCTTTTTTGATCAACATCAAAATAAACTATCCTCTACAACTGCTATGCAAAAGATCGATCAAAATACCAGAGGCAAAGGACTAACCAGAAAAGAAGATAAATATTTCACTGTTACATTGAATTTTAGCGAAAAAGAATTGAGCTATTTGGCAGAAAAGGCAACTGGTAGAAAAGGGATTGATAACGTAAACCAAATGAGTAAAAAAGAATTTGAAAAATATAATACTAACATCCGTGAGTATGCGAGAAACGCAATGAAAAACTATGCTTCAAATTTCCGAAACAATATCTCGAAAAACGACATTGTATACTTCGGAAAAACTGAGCACAAACGAAAGTACAAAGGCACAGAAAAAGAAGTCATCAATGGCAAAGCTAAAAGTGGGGAATTAAAACCTGGGCTACAAAGTCACGTACATATTGTTGTTAGCAGGTCTCATAAAGAAAAACGAATCCGATTAAGTCCGCACAGAAGTGCCAGGAACACTAATAATCATAAACTAAGAGGTAGAAATGTACCTAACGCAAGTTTTGACCGAATGCAATGGGTTATCAAAAATGAACAATCATTTGATAGGCAATTTAAATACGAAAGAAGCCTGAATGAGAAGTTTGAAGTACAATATGCTTTAAAGAATGGAACTCCTGAAGAAAAGATAAAATATAAAAGCCTAATACAAGAAAATAATTTAGATAAATCAAAAGAACTAGAATTATGAAAGACATCAATATAATTGAAGCATTAGGACACACTTTATTTTTTTTAATAAAAATCTGGACAGTATATAGCTGTTACCTATTCTGCAAATATTTTAAGATTCATTATGCCTTCGGAGTACTTATCTACTTTTTTCCTTTAGTTAACTTATTGGTCACAGTATTTCCCTTTTATTACTGGATCAATAAACTGGTTGCTAAAAAGAATATTGATAAAATTAATGATATTGAAGTTGCTGATTCTGAAAATAGTGATAACTCAGAAAGTTTAAGTTTTAAGACAGAAAAAGGAATCATAACAATTGATAACATCTATAGAAATATATATGTACAAGGTGGAGCTGGTGCAGGAAAATCGAAAAGCGTAATCGAACCAACAATCATTCAATCCGCAAAAAATGAAATGGCCGGTGTCTTTTATGATTTTAAAGCACCTTCCATGAGTGAAAAACTATTATACGAATATAAAGATTCAACTAAGGTAAGTACATTTTTTGTAGATTTTAAAGATCCTTCTAGAAGTAATAGAGTTAATCCGATTTCCCCAAAATACCTTCTCAAATCTGCCCATGCTTTTGAATTAAGTCAAACCCTTATTCAAAACCTTCTGCCAGAAACTATAAAGCAGAGAGAATATTTTGATAGGGAAGCTCAAAGTATTCTAACAGGCGTGATGTGGTATATGAGAAATAATCACCCAGAGTATTGCACCATACCACATATCATTAGCATGTTTTTACATGTCGATATAGAGAAAATTATAGAAATGGTAGGAACAGATACCGAAGCTTCTGGAATGATTTCTAGTTTGAGGCAAGCAATGGATCGTAAAGCTAATAAATTAGTAGCGAGTGTGATGTCAACACTTCAAAATGCTTTATCAACACTTAATAACCCTGAAATATTTTGGATTCTATCTGGGAATGATTTTTCATTAAACCTTAATGATCCCAGCGATCCAAAGTTTATGTGCATTGGTAATGACAGTACTTTATCAGCTACATATGCCCCAGTCATTTCCCTTATTCTATCTTCTACACTGCGGTTAATGAATCAAGAAGATAAATATAAGAGTACAATTATAATTGATGAAGCTCCTACAATTTTCATTCCTAGACTAACGGAATTTTTAGCCACAGCAAGATCCAATAAAATTTCTACAATCTATGCTGCACAGGATTATGGTCAAATCGAAGCTCAAAATGGAAAAGAGGCTGCTCAATCTATTCTTTCAAATTTAGGTACGCAAATTTATGGGCGAACCGCAAATGTAAAAACTGCAGAAATGATAAAATCTATTTTCAGTAAACAAGATAGAACTTTTGTAACCACTTCGCAGAATGATGGAAAATCTGGAGGATTAGCTTGGCAATTAGGAAGAAGTAAGAGCAAAGGACAAAATGAATCGATTCAGGAAAGAGATCGTGTTAAGGTTACTGATATTATGAATTTGGATAAAGGGGAATTCTATGGAATTGTAGCAGAAGGAACACCCCGAGAATTTTTAAAGACTAAGTTTTTGATTTCTGAACAACCTGAAATAAAACATACCTATAACATCAAAACTCCCGAAGAATATTTCAAACGTAATTACAACAACATCATCAATGAAGTTTTGGGCATTGCAGGTATAGACCAAAAAGAAGATGGCAATTTAATTAATTTCTAAAAATCAAAATTATGGAAACAAGTGAAAACAATTTATGGAACAAAACCGAAAACTGGTTTTTGAGTGATAAAATCTACCGATCATCTATCTCAATAATGATTGCAGTAACAATAGGGCTAGTATACCTATCAATAGAAAAGCTGAGAGGAAGGACATTAACTTTTAACGACAGTAATACCATTAATCTTATTGAACTAGAAAATGAGCATCTAAAAACAGAAATCAGACTTATGAAAAATGAAGTATTTAAAACTAATCTATTATTAAATCATTATGGAATCACAAGTAACAAACAAAATTAAGATCATGAAACAACAACATATAATTCTGCTTATTATGTTACTAGCATTTTGTACTGTAAGCGGTCAGTATTCAAATGAGGTAAGCGGTTTGATTGGCTATTCAAATAATGGCTATTCTGCTGCGGGTAATTTTCATTATTATCCAGATAAAAATATTGGACGATATTTTGAGATTGGGGGATATGCAGGCTTTCTCGAAGAAAAACAAACTGGATATGACATTCCAATAGAAGTGTATACTCTTAATGTAGGGTATTTCACAAATATACCTTTGATAAGTAATTACAGTAAGTCATTTCTCTTTTCTGTCGGAGTTGGTGGAGTTATAGGGAATGAATCTATTGATTTTTCAGAAATACAATTACAAGAACGAGAGTTTATAACTACGAAGGGAGGGGCTATTTATGGTGGTTATGGAGCTGCAGAAGCAGATGTCAAAATAACAAATCATCTTTCTGCTATAGCTAGATATACTCATTTTTACCATCCTGAAAGCGAGATAGGAAAAAACAAATTCATGATTGGGCTTGGACTTGCCTTTAAATTTTAAACTTTATAACAATGAAAAAAATAATCATCTTAGTTAGTATTGCTTTATCTATAATTTCTTGTGAAGAACTTGATGTAGATATTCAAAATTTAGAAAAAACAAATTTTACACTTACTACAAATACAGATCAAGAAACTCTTTTGATCAATCAAAGCATAGAACTTAATCTATCTATTACTATTGAAGAACCAGTAACAGAAGAGCTTAATTTCTCAATGAAATATTTTGACACTGGCGTTGAAGGTAAGCTTTCTATAAATGGTGTCGAATATGCCCAGGGAGAAATTATAAATAATATTTCAAACGGTATTATGAGTTTGAATTACCTAGGAACGTCAATAGGGGCTGGGAATCTAACCTTTCAAGTAACAGCTTCAAATGAAATTACCAAAGAGATTATTGTACCAATAACAGTTAATGAAACAGATTTTGAGTTTACAGTTCTTTTTGATAAAGAGAAAAACTACATTAATGAATCCACACCATTCAGTATAGATATTAAAACAAAAGGAACAGAAAACTTAACGTATAAAGTATACTTTAAAAATGTGGAAGGAGAAGTGAAATTGGATTCAGAAGATCAAGAAATACTTCAAAATAGAGAGTTTAACCTTTCTGAAGGGATAACTTTTGGAGAGTATGAGGGAACAAAGGCTCAAGATACTGATATAGAGTTTATAGCTGAAGCTTCTAATGGGGTTGTGAAATCTAAAGTAATCAATTTTGAAACATTACTTACGGATTTTGAGGTAGTAATGACTCCTGATCCTTTATCTGTACCATATCGTTGGGATTTAAGTTTTACTTATTTCATTAAACGTCCAGATAATTTGAAGCAAGAAATTGAATATTATTTACATATCACTTCGGTTGGATTAGGAGATTTAATGTATATCATTGACGGGAGTGAAGATCATATTCCTCAAGGATTTGAGTGGAATATTGGTAATAGAATTTCGAATGGGGGTTTACTAAAACAATTAGGGATGGTTTCTCCTCGAAAAGGGGTTGTTACATTTCATTTTAGAGATTCCAACGGAGCAACATATGAAAAATCAATAAATGTGGATTACTATGACTATTAGAGGTAATCAAAATAGTTAAGAATTTAGTATTAATCGAATTAAACTGCAAATTATATTGGCTTAGCTCGATCAAGCTTCGCAAAATTCCTGTTAAGGCCTATACAGGCACTTACCAGAAATCTTTGCTCGTTTCACTTCACTAAGCCAATATAATAATCAAAAAAATGAGCACTATATTTTTCACTTCTGATCATCATTTCGGACATAAAGGAATTATTAAACATGCCAAACGACCTTTTAAATCAGTGGAAGAAATGAATGAAACTATGATTCTTAAATGGAACGATAAAGTAAAAAAGAATGATATCGTCTATCATCTTGGTGATATTGGATTAATGGCATCTAGTAAGTTAGTTAAGATCTTAGAGAGGCTAAATGGAAAAATTCATTTAATCAAAGGAAATCATGATGATTTGAACCGAAATTGTAAAGATCGGTTTGAATGGATCAAAGACTATCACGAATTAAAGCTGTCTGATCCAGATTCAGCCAATAATCAACTTATTGTGATGATGCATTACCCATTAATGACCTGGAAAGGAAAACATAGTGGTTCTTACCATATTTTCGGGCACTCTCACGGGAAACTCAATAGCTTTAATAGAAAATCTGCTTTAGATGTTGGGGTTGATTGTCATGACTTTTATCCTATTTCTTACGAGGAGGTAATGTTAATAATGCAACAAAAGAGTAATGTTTTATAATAATATATGGATTTAGTGAGTTGATTTTATATCTTTTTTTGGATGAAATATATGTTTCGAATAAAACCATTTAACTTAAAAATTTTAAAGATGATCAATAAACTGGAAAACTTTTTCAAGAATGAATTAGCATACAAAAAGCTAGTAATAAAAAAACTTGGTTTTTGGCAAAGAATTTATCATAATTTGATTTTTTTGTATTTCGGAGTTTTTCTTTTCTCAATTTTACTGCTTAATTTTTTTCCAATTTTAGCAATAATCCTTTTATTAATAATTGTTGTAGACGCTAACTTGTTAATCAGAGATAAAAAGAAAGGGGTTTTATATAATTATTTTACCAAGCGTGATGCTATGATTGATAGAGCATTTGAAGATGGTAATAACGTCAAAATTGGAGATGATGGTTTATCTCTAAAGATTTTAAAACTTAGAGCAAAAAAAACAAAGAAATTCCTAAAGGAAAATAGCATTGATTTTAAACCCGATTTCATTATTAATAGTTTAAGACATAGAGAAGCTGTTAATGCTTCTTTTTTAGTTTTTGTTGTTGGTATACTGGTTGTTGCAATTTCTGTTTCTTTACTCGAATTTGTGAAAATTTACCTTAAAGTAGATTTCTTTACAGATATACTAGATAAAGTAAGAAAAGTTAAGGAAGGTGATCAAAGTGAGATTAATCAAATGAAATATTTATTAATGTTTTTGATAGCTATAGTTCTTATTATTCAGACATTTTTTTATTCAATCCCAGCTTTTTTTGCCAAACGATATCTAGAAATTAGATTTAAGAATACTAAACAACTTCAAGACCTTTTAGAATACATGGTTCTTGTTAAAAAGAAAAAGAAATGATCAAAAAATTCAGGCTGCAGAGAAAGACCAAAAAGAAACTCAATAAAGGTTTATGGTTGTATCCGACTGATAAAGATGGAAATTCCCTTAATGCCAGACCTACAAAAAATCAAAAAGATTATAGTGCATATAAAAAAGGTGAATTAAGAAATTTGTTTGACAAAAGGAATTCTAGAAAAGAGAGTAAAGAATTTTGGTCAAAACTTAATAAAGAGGTTTCTGTTTCTGATGAAGTACTGGAGGAATATGTAAATGATATTTTTGCAGAAGAATATAGAGTATCTTCATACAGGACATTGTTAGAAGCAAAAGATAATCCAAAAGCAATTATTGCATACTATAATTTCATCAATGCATATAATTTACAAGATAATGGAGAGAGTTCATTTGGCAATATTTGTTGTATGTCTGTAGACAGTGCAATAGATTTATTACGTGAAGAACAAAAAATTAAAAAGAAAGCTCGAAAAAAGCGTAGATAAATTTAAGAGCACAAAAATTTAGCAGACACTATCTGTTAAATTCACAAGAAGAAGCAAAGAGCAAACAAATATTGTCACAAAAACATACTACTTTTGTGACAATATGAATGTTCACAATACATAGAAAAACAAGATTACCTTCCTCTGCTATAGAAAAATATTGTTAAAAAAGACAGAAAAAAGATATAAAAACTATATATTTGCAGTAACAGTACACACCACGCTACCCATTAGAACAGCGTCCCAGGGTGTGTCTTTTGCTTTATAAACCTTTCTGTTTTCAGAATTACACACCTATTTTACGGCTAAAATGTTTCAAAAAAAACCAACTACAATACAGGAACAAATTCAAAAACTTAAAGATAGAGGTCTAAAAATAGCTCCTGAAGATAAAGCAGATCATTATCTTTCTCACATAAGCTATTACCGATTAGGTGAATATTGGCATTCTATGCAATATGATAAAGAGCAACACCTTTTTAAAGAAAATAGCCGTTTTTCTGATGTTATTGCACTTTATAGTTTTGACAGAGAATTGCGTATTTTACTTTTTGATGTTATTGAAAAAATAGAGATAAGTCTTAGAACTAAACTTATTTATCACCTATCGCATGAATCAGATCCTTGGTGGTTTGCAAACGAACAGTTATTCAAAAATAAGTATGAGTTAGAAAAAACCTTAGCTAATTTAAAAAGAGAACTTTCTCGATCTAAAGACCCAACTATAAAAAATCACAGAAAAAAATATGGAGATGATTTACGCTTTCCTCCTGCTTGGAAATCCTTAGAGCAAACTAGCTTTGGTGCTTTATCAAAATTATATGGAAACCTTAAAAACACTATAGAATCTAAAGATAAGATTGCAGAAGAATACGGAGTAGTAAATCATACATTTCTACCTAGTTGGTTACAATCTATAGCTCAAATACGCAACTACTGTGCACATCATTCAAGACTTTGGAACAGGAATCTACCTGGAGCTCCAAAACTATTACCAAAACCTCCTAATCCATGGATACTTGAAACACAAAATATACCCAAGCAGCACGAGTTCCTGAAATTATACGTACATCTTTGTTTAATGAAATATTTGCTCAATACGGTACAGCCAGGTAACACGTTTACAAACAAATTGGATACATTGTTTCAAAAATATCCTAATGTTGATCCAGGTGCTTTAGGAATGAAACCCAACTGGCAGAATGAACCTTTATGGGATATTTTTTAGTATACTATTACTTCTCTCAGATCTATTTTGAGCGTTTTGCTTATAATTCTTGATTCAAATATAAGTTCCTGAAGTCTAAACACCTCCCTCATCGTGTATTAAAGTAAACCCTCATTTTTGGTTATGGTTCCTAATTATCACATACTGTGTCAACTAATTTTATTTTGGTTTATCCTCTCTTAAATACGCTACTGAGTTTTGTTTGTGCAACATAAATTTTGCAAAATCTAAACTGACTTGTTCTAAGAATTTATTCTTTGCTTCTTCGCTAATGAGAACTCCTTCCGATTCTTTTTCAAACACCTTTACTGCATTCCTGATAATTTTATCTATTTCCCTATGATCGTGAAGCTTATTCGATATTTTACGAACCCTGTCAATCCTACTTCTAACCTTATTTATGTTAAAAGGTTTTTGTTTTAAAATCTCTATAATGTCATTTTTTACTAGGGTAAGTTTAGTCACATTTTCTTTAGAGGTTTGCGAAACCACATCGAAGACATAGTCCAGATCCACAGGTGCGTCCTTGTAATTTTCGTTTAGAAGCACAATAAAACTATGTGTATCAAATAATTCCACATAAGCGTAAAGGACACCCTCTTTTGGATCCCCGATAATTTTTATCACGTGAGGAACCTCTTTGATTCCTGCAGCATATACCCTTTCTTCAGGATGATAAAGCCACACAATATTTAATTCTTTTGTCCCTTTTAAATATGGTAACAGATGTTTTATGTCATCTCTTCCCCCACCTTTGTGAATAAAAAAATTAACAGCAATTTTAACTATAGCCTTTAATACTTCAGGACCTCCTATATGCACTTTAAGATTCACTGCTTGATCGAAGTATTCTCTTTTGTGCTCTGTAGAAGCTAATGCCTTCTCGACATCTATTTCAGGATATGTTCTTTTATACCCCTCCAGAACCTTTCTTAACTCTTTTTCTGAATTAGCATGTATTTCAATTTCACCATTTTTCAGGTCTTCTATAATGGTAGGCTTTGAAAGCACCGGTGGTTTTCCCGGAGGAAGTTTAAACTCCTCCTGAGTACGCAATCCAACCCCTTTTTCGGATTGAGGTTCTCCCCTATCTCTGGTGATCATTAATAGATTTGCGAATGCATTGGTAGTTTTAGCCAGGGCTGCGTCCCATTTTTCACCAAAATAAGAATTGCATTCTTTACAGAGTAAATCTCTAGAAGTTAGTCTTCCTCCGCAAGCATTTGGAATAATATGTTCCAGGGATTGATTTTCCCGATTAATTTCTTCAGTACAGTTGTAGCAACGTATATTATTCATTTAAAATTTCTACTATTATTAATTACCCCATACCCAGAGCTATTCTGGATATGGGGTAATTATTAATTTACGTTGCTTCTAAGTTAATAAAAATATTTCACAAACAATTTAAAACAAACTACTTAGTCCAAATAATCTTTCGATTCCTTAACCAAAAATGGCTTTTACAATTTTTAGTACGCCATACAGAAGGATAAATAGAAAAATCATTTTTATCCATTCTTATCTCCCAACAAGGTTCGGCATCTTGCATCAAATTAAGCATTATTCTCTCATTACAACCACAAGGGCACTTTAACAAAGCGTACCAATAATCTTCTTTTGAAGGATCTCCTTCAAGATAAAGTGTTCGATCAAGAATATTTTCCGGTAATTCAGAAACTATTTTCAAATGATAAACTTCTTCATTTACCTGTTTAGTAAATAAACTTCCTAACCATCTAAAAAACTTTCTCATATAGATATATTCTTTAGATCGGGTTCTAAATTCCCTACTCCAATATACTTGTTATCCAACATTGATGTACTTAATTCAGTAGACGAAATATTTATATCCCAATCGGTAAGATTAAAACAGGTATGAGAATATTTACTGTTATTACCATATCTAAAAGGATGTAGCCTATTAAGCATTTCATTTACTCCAAGTGAAGCATAAATCATGTTTACACTTATTACAGCTGGACTATCTACCTCTATATTATCAAAATAAACTTGTCTATTTTGATGCTCTTCTGGAGAGATTCTTTCCAAACTTTCTGCTGACAGCTGATCAATTGTAAATACTTTTCTCTCTATAAGAGTTTGAGATCCTGGGTAAACATAATGTATGTTTCCATTAATCGAATCAATACCACCTTCACCATCTGCAACGAGTTTAACACCAATATCGACTAACGGAATTAGGTAATAAGTAGACATTAGGTTTAAAACATACCTCCCTTCTATAGAATCTAGGCAACCAAATATTACATCACAGCTTGCCAATTCATCCATTGCTTCCCTACTCTCCTGCAGTAAAACTGGACAAACAGTTACCTTAGTATTTAAACCGATATTTTCAATATACTCTTTTAAAACATCTACCTTGTATCGACCATTTTTAGCATCCTGTAACGTAGTACCAATAATTCTATTCAAGTTTTTTTCTTCAACAATATCAGAATCGATTAAAACTAATTCTCCTACTCCAAGTCTTACTAATTGTTCAATAACTGGACTTCCAGTACCCGAACAGCCAATAACTGCAACTTTCAAATTACTTAACAAATCGGTTGTTTTTTTTCCGAATGTTTGTTCGTTTCTTTTAAAAGCTCTGCTCAGCTGAATACATTTGGTATGCTTCTCAAAAACTTCAATATTTTCTCCAATTATTGATATTTTTTTAATCGGCTGAAAACTTAGATCTTCTGCTATTAGCCTGCCTTTTAAAGAACCATCAGGAAACATAATTACACTAGCATGAGGCAACGGTGTATCTGTCCAACCATAAACACTTTCAAAAAAAGTTGTATCAGAAATGTCATCTAAATCTGAGAAATCAGTTGCAAATCTAGGATGAGAATGTAATTTTATTATTCCAAATCCTTTGGTTCTCGCTTTCTCCAAAATATCCTCTACATATTCAGTTTTCCAGCGAATAGAATCAACTTTTCGATCACATTTATCATAAGGCATAAGAAACAATTCATGAACAAACAACCAATTGTCTTTACCAAAATTTAGCCTCCCACAAACTGCAAATGCAAGGGCTTCCAAACCATCTCCTGGATGGAGATGGCTCTTTAGCTCTTGATGCATCTTGCTTGTTAATTTAATATGCATCATAATACTGATTTTAACGTTTATTAAATTCAGCTATCAAACAATGCATCATCAGATCTAAATGAGATTCGAAATTATCAATTTCGGGATGCCAAGGATTATATTGTGTCCTGTGCCTCGACCAACGCTGATAATTTTTACCTTCTATTGACTGATTTACCAATTGCCCAATCTGTTTACCATCTTTCCTATGCAAAGGAGGGGTAAAGTAAACCATATCTAAGGCGGTTCTGGGATAATGAGGAGGAATCATAATCGCCACATCGGCTGTATTTACATTATATCCCTCTGGCAAAGCATAATCCCTAAGCATGATCCAGCAAACATTCCCTTCTTTTAATATATCAACTTTATTTGATAGTGAGTTCAAGAACTCACTATCATCTGCAGGTATATCAAAATCCGTTTTCTGAATAAATCCTTCTGTGCAATCCAGAGGTTCGCAAACAAACCTTTCAACTCCACATTCGGTAACATCGATGACATCATCTGGCTTAACTATTACTTTACCGTTTTTAGTGAACATCCTAAGCCTATAATTCTTAGGATCTTTATCTACCAATTCCAATATTTCACGACCAGTAATCTTTTCTTTTTCAATGATATATTTTTTACCATTAATTTTGATAAGATATTTGTATGTTATTATCGGTTTTACTCCTTCACAAAAACAATTTTCTAAATCAATAGTTTCTTGTTTGTAAGGACGTATGATAAACCTTTCGATACCGCACTCTGTTAGATCGATTTTGATATCAGGTCCCACAAGTGTTTTTCCTTTATTGGTGACCATCCTAATAAAATGTGTATTAGGATCTGTACCAGCTAGTTCATGTAAGGTATTACCTGTTATTACTTGCTCTTTAGAGGAATATCTTCCCTCATTTATGTCGAATATATATTCGTATGCGATCGCTGGTTTTACCCCACTGCAAAAGCATTTTCTTAAATCTGTCTTTTGTATGGACATGTTCTTAAAATTTAAAATTATAAAATATTTTTTCTCCAAATTCTTCATAAAACCCTTAAAAATGGAGATAATCATCGCAAAGATGTTCAACCTATTTTTTATATAGAAATAGATTAAAAAAAAGGAAAATCAGTACTTACTTCGCGTAATATTTTATATTAAAAAGATTAATAGATAATCAAACAAAAGCTAGGTGAATTTGGTATTCCTGAAAAGAATATATACCTTTGTAGTCCGAATTACAATAGGTTTGACTCAGGATTACGCAATCCAAAATCAAATTTTCTAAAATACCAAAATCAGATAGCTTGCTGTCTGATTTTTTTTGTTTATACAGATATCTACTATCTGAACAAATACAAAGATAAGAAAAATATCAATACCTGAAAAACAAATATTACCAAACAGGTAAAATATAAAATATAGTTCATAACTCATTCGGTTAAAAACGTTAAATAATTTGCAAATTTTACCAAAAAGGTTATATTTACATGAATCTTATTTTAAGAATTGTTTACTGAACCTTAATAACAGGTAATCAAACTTCCTGATATAGAAAACCATCTTTATTCGGCAAGACACTCTCTATGACAAAGACAACTTCTGATTTTAAAAGTCCTGGACAAGCACTCAGGCATTTTTTAGCTCTAAATGGATGGACTCAAGAAGATTTAGCGCACATCCTCTCTGTTTCTTTGAAACACACCAATGAATTAATAAAAGACAAAAAATCAATATCAATTGATATAGCCAGACTTCTTGAAAAAGTTTTTGAATGGAATGCTTATGATTGGGTAATGTTAGACACAAACTTTCAACTCTCTAAAAAGGTTGAACAAAAAAAAGAACAGTTTGTTGAGCGTAAAGCTGAAGTTTATAAATATTTACCAATTAATGAATTAATCAAAAAAGGCTGGTTAAAACCCTACAAAGACTCGAAAGAACTAGACAAACAGCTTCAATCATTCTGGGGTTTATCCGACAATAATGAGATTGACCTTTCATTTCTTCTAAATTCGAAATCTGTACAACTTGAATATAGAACATCTGAATCATACAAAGGTCAGTTCAAAGAATTTAATGCGCTAATTTGGCACCAAAAAGCACTTACTCATTCTAAAAAAATCAAGGCAGAAGTATTTAATAAAAAAAAGCTAGAAGTATTAATGTCTGAATTACATCAATATACGATTCAAACAAATGGTGTTAGTAAATTCTTGAATGAACTGACTAAATCTGGGGTTAAGTTTTGCTTTTTATCTCACTTATCCAAAACATATCTTGATGGTGCAGCATTTTTATCCGAAATAAATCCTGTTATAGCACTAACAGGAAGATACGATAGAGTAGATAATTTTTGGTTCACAATTGCACATGAAATCAGCCATGTTTATGCTCATTTGACTAATAAAAAAGCTAAAGACACTATCTTTATAGATGACACATCTAGTGCCATAAATGAAATTTCTAAAAAAGAGGAGGAAGCAAATGATATGGCAGAGAAAATGTTACTTAAAGATGAGATTTTTGAATACTTCAATAATGACTTCGGTTATATTACCGATGACAAAGTAAGAGAGTTTTCAAGAACACATAAATTACATCCATCAATTGTAGTTGGTATATTAGCCTTCAATAAAAAAGTATCATATTCTACTTTACACAGGTTTAAAGAATCTATAAGAGATAAAATTCCTAATAAGTATAGGGCAGAGTAAACAAAATAAACCCTTTACCTTACTTAATATAAATGTAAGACAATGAAGGTTTTTAACTCAAAAGTTGCCCTATTCGTTGCCCTTAAAAACAACAAAACCCTGATAAACAATTGTTTATCAGGGCTTCTAGTACTCGAGGTGGGAATCGAACCCACACGACCGAAGTCACTGGATTTTGAATCCAGCGCGTCTACCAATTCCGCCACTCGAGCATATTCGGATGGCAAAATTAGCAAAATATTTCTTCCTAGCCATTAAATTAAGTAACAAAATAAAGGTCAGAGTGAAAATAAATTTCTAAATTTGCACCTTGTTTTCAGAAAAAAGTTTTAACTCATTACAATACAACATTTTACCCTATGTCAACTGCAGTTACAGAAGCAAAATTTTTTACATGTAGTCAAAGTACCGAACTTGCAGAAAAAATAGCTGCTGCCTATGGTGCTAAACTAGGTAGAGTTATTACATCAACCTATAGTGATGGTGAGTTTCAACCTTCTTTTGAAGAATCTGTAAGAGGATCCAGAGTTTTTATTATTGGATCAACACATCCAAATTCTGATCATCTTATGGAAATGTTATTAATGCTTGATGCTGCCAAAAGAGCTTCTGCAAGACATATTACTGCAGTAATGCCTTATTATGGATGGGCTCGTCAAGACAGAAAAGATAAACCAAGGGTTCCGATTGCTGCAAAATTAATTGCAAAAATGCTTGAAACTGCAGGAGCGACAAGAATCATTACAATGGATCTGCATGCAGATCAAATTCAGGGGTTCTTTGAAAAGCCAGTAGATCATTTATTTGCTTCTACTATTTTCTTGCCTTATCTACAATCGTTAAATCTGACCGACCTTACGATCGCTTCACCAGATATGGGAGGATCAAAAAGAGCCTATGCCTATTCTAAAGCATTAACTAGTGATGTAGTAATATGCTATAAACAAAGAGCAAAAGCCAATGTAATTTCACATATGGAACTCATTGGAGATGTTACCGGAAAAAATGTAGTATTAGTTGATGATATGGTTGACACTGCCGGCACATTAACCAAAGCAGCAGATCTTATGATCGAAAGAGGAGCAAAAAGTGTTAGAGCTATTTGTACACATCCTATTCTTTCGGGTAATGCTTATGAGCGATTAGAAAACTCAAAATTAGAAGAATTAATTGTAACCGATTCTATTCCTCTAAAACAAGAAAGTAGTAAAATCAGAGTTGTAAGCTGTGCAAATTTATTTGCAGATGTTATGAACAAAGTTCATAAAAACGAGTCGATCAGCTCTAACTTTATAATGTAAATACTAATTAATAAATTTTTAAAAATGAAATCATTAACAATCAACGCATCTCAAAGAGAAAGCGTAGGCAAGAAAGCAACAAAAGCCTTACGTAATGCTGGACAGGTACCTTGTGTTATTTACGGTGGAGACACTATTGTACACTTTGCAGCACCAGAAATTGCTTTCAAAAACTTAGTGTATACTCCAGACGTTCATACCGTGGTAATAGCGTTGGATAATGGTACAAAAGTAAATGCTATTCTACAGGATATCCAATTTCACCCTGTAACCGATAAAATTTTACATATCGATTTTATTGAAATCTTCGATGATAAACCTATTACTATGGAGATTCCTTTCAGAACTATAGGAAATTCTCGTGGGGTTCTTAATGGAGGTGTGCTACGTTTTAACTTAAGACGTATCAAAGTAAAAGGTCTTGCAACTAATCTTCCAGACCTTATCGAAGGAGATATCACCAACCTAAAAATCGGAAATAAGTTAACCATTACCGATATAGCAAGTGATGATTATACTATCCTACATCCAGATAATACTGTTATCTGTATGATTAAGACATCTCGTACAGCGGTTGAAGACGAAGAAGAAGAAGAAACTGAAGGTGCAGCCGAGGGTGCAACCGAAGGTGCAGAAGCTCCTGCAGCAGAAGCATAATCTTACAGTTTTAATATAATATAAAAGCATTCTGAATTGAATTCAGAATGCTTTTTTTATTTTTATGAAAATTTTCGGGGCGTATCCCACACGCTTTGGCGTGTAGGTCGGGCTATATGCTGTATCTTTTTTATACTATTCTGAGTACTAGTTCAGAATAGTATAAAAAAGGATGCCGCTCCTATCCCTTACGCAAATAAAAACAACATGTTTTCGATAATTAAAAAATTATTTTCTAAACAACCCCATGAAAATCAAGAAGATCTCATGAAAAAATTTCTTGTTGCCGGTCTTGGTAATATTGGTCCTAAATATCACAATACCCGCCATAATATTGGTTTTAAAATACTAGATGCCTTGGCCAAAGAAGAAGATCTAACTTTCGAAACCAAAAAACTAGGCGACCTTACTATGTACAAACACAAAGGAAGAACCATTATACTTCTCAAACCCAACACCTATATGAACCTTAGCGGAAAAGCAGTTCGATATTGGTTAGAGAAAGAAAAAATACCTTTAGAAAACCTTTTGGTTGTTACCGATGATATCAATCTTTCTTTTGGTACTATCCGACTCAAATCAAAAGGTAGTGCTGGGGGTCATAATGGACTTAAAGATATCGAAGTTCAATTACAAACTTCTAAATATTGTAGATTTAGATTTGGAGTTGGTGATGAATTTGGCAAAGGCAGGCAAGTAGATTATGTACTTGGAGAGTGGAATCCCGAAGAAGAGTCTGCTATACCAGAACGATTAGAAAAAGGAATCGCTTTGATTAAATCTTTTGCTACCGCAGGAACATCAAATACAATGAATAGCTTTAACGGAAAATAAAGAAATGTCTCACAACTATTTTTTATTTTTACAATTGCTTAAAATCTTACTTCTCAAAATGAGTTATAATAATCATATTAACACCTACCTATCCAACAATAGACGGGTTATACTATTCATTAACGAATTCTATCTGACAGTTGAAATCAAATCAAAAATGAACAGATGAAACGTTATACAAATGCAAAGACATACGATAGCCAAACACATTCTGTAGTTACCATAGGTACTTTTGATGGTGTACATATTGGTCACAAAAAAATAATAGAACGCCTGATTGAAAATGCTAAAAAAAATAACCTAGAGTCGGTTATTCTTACGTTTTTTCCACATCCCAGAATGGTATTACAACAGGATTCTGATATTAAACTGATCAACACTATTGATGAGCGTATCCAAATATTAGAAAAGACCGGGCTTGACAATCTGGTTATTCATCCGTTTACCAAGGAATTCTCTCGTCTAAACGCAGGAGAATATGTACAACAAATGCTTATTGATTGCCTTAAATCAAAACATATTATTATAGGATATGATCATCGATTTGGACGTAATCGTAATTCTAATATCACAGATCTTGCTTCTTATGGTGTACAGTATGATTTTACAGTAGAAGAAATTTCTAAACAAGATCTTGATGATGTTGCCGTAAGTTCTACCAAAATCAGAAAAGCACTATTTGAAGGCAATATTACTAAAGCAAATGCATACCTTGGGTATTACTTTATGTTAACCGGTAAAGTAGTAAAAGGAAAAAAACTCGGACGTAAACTTAACTATCCGACGGCTAATCTACATATTGAAGAAGATTACAAACTAATTCCAAAAAATGGAGTTTATATTGTAAAATCATTTATTGATAGCAAAACCTATTTTGGGATGATGAATATCGGCACAAATCCTACGGTAAATGGTACCCACCAAACGATAGAAACTCATTTCTTTGACACTTCTTTTAATTTATATGGTAAAAAGATTCAAATAGAAATGATAAAACGAATCAGAGACGAGAAAAAATTTGATTCCCTAGAACAGTTGCAAGATGCCATGCAACAAGATGAGGAATTTTCTCGTGATTTTATAAACTCTTTAGTATGATCAATCGTTGGCTATTCACACATATAGATAATAGCTCCCTTATTATTTTTAGAGTGTTTTTTGGATTCCTGATCGCTGCAGAAGCTATTGGAGCCATTTTTACAGGCTGGGTTACTCGCACTCTTGTTGAACCCAAATTCACCTTCAATTTTATTGGTTTAGATTTTTTACAACCCTTACCTGGTAATGGTATGTATTATTATTTTGCTGTAATGGGGATTTTTGGCCTGTTGGTAATGATTGGTTTTAAATATCGATGGAGTATGATTAGCTATACCATATTATGGGCAGGAGTTTATTTTATGCAAAAAGCATCTTATAACAACCATTACTATCTCTTATTACTACTTTGCATACTAATGTGTACGTTACCCGCAGGGAATTATTTCTCGGTAGATGTAAAACGAAATCCATTACTCAAAAAAATTGCGATGCCCAGATGGTGTGTATTGGTCATTATTGCTCAACTATGGATTGTATATACCTATGCATCGGTAGCCAAACTATATCCAGACTGGCTAGATTTTACTGTTGCCAAAAACTTGATGGCTGGTAAAGCAAATTACCCTATTGTAGGAGAAATTCTTCAGGAGCGTTGGGCACATGTTTTTATTGCGTATTACGGTATTTTATTTGATTTATTAATTGTTCCATTGTTACTATGGAAGAGAACTCGACTAGCTGCTTTTTGTTTTAGTGTGTTTTTCCATATTTTTAATTCTATTGTTTTTCAAATAGGGATATTTCCATATTTATCATTGGCTTTTACTGTCTTTTTCTTTTCAAGAGAACGGATACATCATTTGTTTATGAAAAAAAAGGAATTTTATAACGAGGGAGAAATAATTATACCTTCGTATCGTAAATTTCTAATTCCGGTAATTACACTCTGGTTTATTATTCAAATCCTACTTCCCATTCGACACTGGACTATTCCGGGAGATGTATTATGGACAGAAGAAGGTCATCGAATGAGTTGGCGTATGATGCTAAGAGGTAGATATGGTACTACAAATTTTTATGTTGTAGATAAAAATGATCCTAAAGCACTACAGAAATTAATAAACAAAAATGATTACCTCTCTAAAAAACAATTGCGATTAGTCTCTTCAAAACCCGATGCAATGTGGCAATTTGCGCAAAGACTCAAAACAGAATATGCAACCAAAGAAAAAGATATTGCCATCTATGTTCATAGCAAAGTATCAATCAATGGCAAAAAATATCAAACTCTTATCGACCCAAAGGTTGACTTAGCGAATGCTTCATGGAATTATTTTACTACGAATCCATGGATTCTCAAATATGAAGAAAAAGAATAAAAAGAGCTAAAATTAAGTTATTTTTCAGCACCTATGGCTCTTCATTATAAAACCTTATGTAGTTTTGTATAGTTTAAAATCAGGGAAATACGATTTTAATTCGAAATTATACACTCTAATTTGTATCTAATTTCGACTCACAAAAACCATTGCAATGTATCAATATTTAGTAAGAGGGATCTTTGGCATATTCATATTGTCTTCGATTTCTTTATATAGTCAGGAAAATAGGGAACTTATTACTTTTACCTCTTTTGGTATCACCCCTAATACCGTGGATCCCGAACTGTATCAAGAACTTAAGAATAGCAAAAACATCACCACAACATTACAGTTAATTGAAGAAATATCTCAAATCCACAAACAATCTGGGAATACAGATTCTATTATTTATTATGGGGATCTTTTAAAAACAGAAGCATTAGCAGAAAGTATATCTAACCAACCATTATATCTCTCTAAAGCCAACTACATTATTGGCTGGGGGAAGCTAAAAAACGGACTCTATGATGAAGCAATGAAACATTTTCTTGAGGGTATTTCTAACTCTCCTGTTTCAGAAATGCCAATAATGCACTACAAGCATCAACTCGGGCTAGGTCTTGTATATCTCGAACAAAAAAAACATGATATTGCTTTTCCTATTTTTGAAGCTTGTATCCTAGAATCTAAGAATAAGGAAACGATAACACTTGCCAAAAAATTCTTAGGTGATATTTACTTTGATCGACAAAATACCGAAAAGGCTTCATCGTATTACTTAGATGTTCTTGAAAATATTCCTACCCAAACTCCCAACAAAATTCGCATGGAAACACAAATAAATTTGGGTAGAATAGAACTTTTTCATGATCGAACTATTAAAGCAATGGAGTATTTGGTTCCTGTAAAAGAAGAAGCACAAGAAAACCATTTTTATGATCTATATATAGATGCTGTATACCATATCGGTCGGGTTTATTATAAACTAGAACAATACGACTCTGCAGAAATGGTACTAACCTCTGCTTATACAAATGCAGTACGATGGAACAGGCTAGAATTGCAAAGAAAAGTTATCAATATGCTAAAGGGTCTGTATGCAAGTCGCGGAAATTATAAAAACGCATATGCATTAATGACCCAATATGTAGATGTTTCTAATAAAATTATCACAAAGCAAAACAAAAAAATTGTAAAAGAATTAGAAATTAAATATCAGACACTTCAAAAAGAAAAAGAGATATTATCGCTTAAAGAGGAACAATTATTAAAAGAAAGTGAACTTAATAGACAACGCACTATCAAAAAAGCGTTTTTGATTGGTTTTCTTGCTGTACTATTACCAGTAGTAGGTTTATTATTTATGTATTTTCAGAAATTAAAGACTCAAATAGCGCTTAACAAATCTCAGGAAGAAGTAAATACTCAAAAAGTATATGGGTTGATGAAAGATCAGGAACTAAACCTCATCAAAGCCACCATGGAAGGACAGGATAAAGAAAGACAACGCCTGGCACGAGAGCTACACGATAGTGTTGGAGGTAATCTGGCAAGTATCAAATTGCAACTTTCTAACTCAGACAAAACCAATGACCAGGAAGCAAGTATTATTAAACAAGTAGATGAAACCTATAATCAGGTAAGAGATTTTTCTCATAACCTTATCCCTAAAAAGTTTCAAAAAAACCCAATTACTTCATTGATAAAAGAATACATCAATAATGTGATCAATGGTAGTGGTCAGCAAATATCATTTCACCCATATCCCAAAAATCAAGTCAATCAAATTAGCCCGACGCTTACTGAAGAATTATTTAAAATTATACAAGAACTATTAACTAACTGTCTTAAACATGCTAAAGCCAAAAATATTGATATCTATCTCAATCATCACGATGATTCGATACAACTACTTTTTGAGGACGATGGAGTAGGTTTTGAAAGTGGAAAAGCGGTTGATGGAATTGGGTTTAAAAATATAAAGACCCGTTTGAATACTCTATCTGGAAATATGTTTATAGACTCTGTAATTCAAAGAGGTACAGTCATTAATATTGAAGTACCTGTTGCATAAATTTTTATGTTAAAAAAAAGGTTTAAATAAATTTCTTAAAATTCACTACAGAACTATAACCTACAAACCTCACTTTTCTTTAAATTTGCTGCTTCAATGCGATAGGGATAGTAGTGGCATCCCCTGAACTTGTTTCAGGGATATAACGAATAGCCCGGTAATCGCCCAAAAAAGACATCATGTTAGTAGTACAAAACATCATAGCAAACAAAGGTGCTTATATAGAAGCTTTGGCAAAACGAAATTTTGATGCCGCTTCTGTTATAGAAGAAGTTATTAGTCTAGACGAGAATCGCCGTGCTACACAGGCCAAATTAGATAATACTCTGGCTGACTCAAACAAATTCTCTAAAGAAATAGGGATGTTGTTCAAAAATGGAGAGCAGCAAAAAGCAAACCTTCTGAAGGAGAAAACTGCACAACTAAAAGAAAGTTCTAAAGAGTTATCGACAGAGCTTACCAATATCCAAGAAAAATTAATACAGTTACTATATACCATTCCTAATATTCCTCATGATTCTGTACCAAATGGTCAAAGTGATGAAGACAACGAAGAGATTTTTCGCGAAGGGGATATTCCTGTATTAGAAGAAGGTGCATTACCACATTGGGAGCTTGCCAAAAAATATGACATTATTGATTTTGAATTGGGTGTAAAAATAACCGGAGCAGGTTTTCCCGTGTATAAAGGTAAAGGTGCACGATTACAACGTGCTTTGATTAGTTATTTTTTGGATAAAAACACTGAAGCAGGATATAAAGAATATCAGGTCCCTCATCTGGTTAATGAAGCATCAGGATATGGTACTGGACAATTACCCGATAAAGAAGGGCAAATGTATCATGCAACCGGAGATGACTTATACCTTATCCCTACTGCAGAGGTTCCTGTGACCAATATGTTTAGAGACGAATTGTTACAAGAAAGTGATCTTCCTATTTGTTGTACAGCATATACGCCATGTTTTAGGCGCGAAGCAGGTTCTTATGGCGCACATGTGCGTGGATTGAATCGATTGCATCAATTTGATAAAGTAGAAATTGTGCGTGTAGAAACTCCTGAAAATTCATACAAGGCTCTTGATGGGATGGTAGATCATATAAAAAGCATCCTTAACGATTTACAATTACCATATCGTATCCTACGTCTTTGTGGAGGGGATATCGGATTTACTTCTGCACTAACATTTGATTTTGAAGTTTTCTCTACAGCACAGGACCGCTGGTTAGAGATTAGTTCTGTATCTAACTTCGAATCTTATCAAGCTAATCGCTTAAAATTAAGGTTTAAAGATGCAAACGGAAAAAACCAATTAGCACATACGCTTAATGGAAGTTCTTTGGCATTACCTAGAGTACTTGCAGGTATATTAGAAAATTACCAGACCCCAAAAGGTATCAAAATCCCTGAAGTATTAGTTCCTTACTGTGGATTTGAATATATAGATTAAGGGATCCATAACATATTACTAAAGCGCATTTTGCTATCTTTACAAAAAAACTTGCAAAATGCGCTTTATCTTTTTCTACATCTCCTTTTTATTTGCTTTTTCGACGTTTGCGCAGTCGGAGCAGTTAGCAAAAAACTATATCCAGCAGGGACAATTCGAAAAAGCACTTTCTGTTTATAAAAAATTATATGCCAAAAACCCAAACCGAATCAATTATTTACTAGGATTGGTAGAATCTCATCAACAATTAGAACATTTTGATAAAGCAGAGAGCATTCTAAAAAAGAGAATTGAGAAAGTTCCAAATAATTCTCAAATTCTGGTCGAATTAGGACATCATTATGATCTACAAGGGAAAACAGAACAAGCTCGTACCTACTATGATAAGGCTATAGAAAACTATAGTAATAATAATGCAAATCATGCATATTCGCTTGCTCAAACCTTTGAAAAATATAGTTTATTAGATGAAGCCGCATTGATTTATGAAAAAGGGATGAAGAATAATCCCAGAGCTAATTTTAATGTACAATTAGCTAAAATTTATGGAGAACAGGGAGAACTAGAAAAAATGTTTAATAGTTATTTGGCTTTATTACGGTTACAACCTAATTATATAAATATTGTACAACGAAATTTTAGTGATTACATAACAGATACCCCAACGGGTGAGGCAAATGTTATATTTAGAAAATTATTGATTAAAAAACTTCAACAGAATCCCGATATTTTATACAACGAAATGCTAAGCTGGCTTTTTGTACAACAAAAGGAATTTAAAAAAGCATTTATACAAGAGAAAGCAATATACAAGCGTAAACAGGAAAGTCCAGAAGGTATCATAGATTTGGCCAGAATTGCTATTTCGGAGAAAGATATTAAGTCTGCAGTAGAAATTCTAAATTATATTTTGGAAACACCAGCTTCAAAAGACATGAAGCTTACAGCACATAAAATTATCCTGAAAGCAAAAGTAGATAATGCTTCTAAAAAAGAACATAAAACTATTATAGAACAATATAATACCGTATTTAAGGAATATGGAAAAGGCAGAGAAACTATAGGATTACAAATTGATTATTCACATTTTCTTGCATTTAATCAAGATAAAAAACAGGAAGCTATTCGTTTTTTAAAAGATATACTGGATAGAGAACCGTTATCAAGGTTTCAATCCTCTAGAATAAAAATGAAAATTGCAGATATCCTGGTATTAGATCAAAAATTTAATCAGGCATTAATTTACTATACTCAGGTACAAAATGCTTTAAAAAATAATTTCCTAGCACAAGATGCCAGGTTTAAAGTCGCAAAAACCAGTTATTACAAAGGGGATTTTGCCTGGGCACAAACGCAACTCGATGTACTAAAATCTTCTACCTCTCAATTGATTGCTAACGATGCTATGGAATTAAGCTTAATTATCAGCGATAATTCTCTTGAGGATTCTACTCAAACCGCTTTAAAGATTTTTGCAAAGGCTGATCTATTGGCCTTCCAGAGTAAAAATCAAGAAGCTATTACTATGTATGAAATTATCTTGACTCAACATAAAGGTGAAAAGATTGAAGATGAAGCTTTTTTACGACAAGCAAAACTATTTGAAAAAGAAAAACAATTCGAAAAAGCTAAAATTAACTACCTGAAAATTATCGAATTCTATACCGAGGATATTCTTGTTGATGATGCCTATTATTGGTTAGCCGAACTCTATGTAAACGAACTAGGGGAACCTGAAAAAGCTAAAGAATTATATGAAAAGATAATTTTTAATCACGCTGATAGTATTTATTTTGTGGAAGCACGAAAAAAATACAGAACCTTGCGAGGAGATGCCATAAATTAAATATCCATTGATTTCCAAAAGATCTTTACACAACGGGGGACACAGGCTGTAATTTTTCTATTACACTAGTACATAAAAACTACTCTTTTCTTTATATCCTAAAAACAGACAATACATAGATTAAATCGGCAATTTATCTTTTTAGACATAATTACTCTATATTAGGTCTTTGCATCTTTGTAACTTTGTGCGAGTATTATAATCTATTGTACAAATACTTTGAAAAAATAAAATGATAGAGGAATATTTAGAGAATATTAAAAAACAATTTAGGTCTTATAAAACTGTTGCAGATAAAACCATCTCACAATTAACCCAAGAAGATCTTTATTGGAGATACAATACAGAGAGCAATAATATTGCATGTATCATTGTTCATTTATCAGAGAATATGACATCACGATGGACAGATTTCTTCAATAGTGACGGAGAAAAAGACTGGAGAAATCGTGATGATGAATTTTTAGAACAGAACTTGACGTATGATGAAATTATTTTAAAATGGGAAAACGGATGGAATTGCCTTTTTTCTAGTCTGGAGTCATTAGATTCTACTAATTTTAACACTCCTATTTATATCAGAAATAAGGAATATAAATTAATAGAAAGTATTACCAGACAGATTGCTCATTATCCATATCATATTGGACAGATAGCATATATAGGAAAAATGATTTTAAATGAAAGATGGGATTCGCCTTCTATTCCAAAAGGAAAGTCAAAAGAATACATTCAATCAGAAATCAAAGAGAACATAAAAAAACGCAGTAATAACAATGTATAAACTGTTATTCATTGTCAACTAACACCTATAAAATGTACATATATAACGTTACCATAAATATAGAAGAAACTATTCATGATGAATGGTTGGATTGGATGAAAAAGGAACATATACCCGATATGCTTTCTACAGGAAAGTTTAGCAAAGCTTTAATGACCAAAGTATTGGTAGAAGAAGAAATGGGAGGTGCCACCTATTCTGTACAATACACGACCAATAATAAAGCAACTTTACAAAAATACTATGATGAAGATGCAGATCATCTTAGGTCAAAATCTAATCGTTTCACGGGTAAATTTGTAGCATTTAGAACAGAATTAGAAATTGTAAGCGAACAAGATGGGTAAACCAAAAAAAAATAAAAAATACAGTTCTAATCCCAAATCTTCTTTTGAAAAAACTGCTGTAAAGGCAAAAAAACACCTGGGTCAACATTTTCTAAAGGATGAAAATATAGCCAAAAAGATTGGTGACACACTTACTTTGCAAGGCTATAAAAATGTTATTGAAATTGGCCCGGGAATGGGTGTTCTTACCAAATATATCCTTCAAAAAGATCTCGATGTCATCGCCATGGATCTGGACAAGGAATCTATCGAATATCTTAACACCAATTTTCGTCTAGAACAAAATGAAACACTAAGAGGTAATACTACATTTAGGGTAATCGAAGCAGATTTTCTGAAATTTGATCTAGATACTATATTTACTAAAGAGCAATTTGCCATAACGGGTAACTTTCCGTACAATATTTCTACTCAAATTGTTTTTAAAACATTAGAAAACAAAGATCGTATTCCCGAATTCACCGGAATGTTTCAAAAAGAAGTCGCCCAACGTATTTGCGAAAAAGCGGGTAGTAAAGCCTATGGTATCCTTTCGGTGCTTACACAAGCATTTTATGATGCTGAATATTTGTTTACTGTTCCTCCCGATGTTTTTAATCCTCCCCCTAAGGTAGATAGTGGAGTATTGAGATTGATTAGAAAAAATGAATATGCGCTACCTTGTGACGAAAAATTATTTTTCAGAGTCGTAAAAACTGCTTTTGGGCAACGTCGTAAAACCCTAAGAAACAGTCTTAAAACTTTAGAATTGAACGATGAGATCAAAACATTAGAAATACTGACTAAACGACCTGAACAATTATCTGTAGATCAATTTATAGAATTAACATTATTAATTGAAAAGCAATAGGTTAAGTGATTTAACACCTCCATAAAGTCCAATTAAATTCTTTGGTTATCTTTGTGAGCGTTTGTGCGGGGAGATCACTAAATACAGAGTATATGCAATTTCAAGTTTCTAATGAGTTAATCAAACAGGTACGGCACCTCATCCGGGAAGAAGGTGATACTCGTCTGCGCGAAATACTTAGTGAAATACATTTTGCTGATGTTGCAGAAATTATTAGTGAACTTGATTTATCTGAAGCTACCTATCTTATTAAATTATTAGATAGCGAAAAAACCTCTGAAGCTCTTATGGAGCTCGAGGAAGATTTTCGTGAACGTATCCTTAAAAACCTTTCTGAAAAAGAGATTGCAGAAGAGTTAGAAGAAATGGATACCGATGATGCCGCTGATATTGTTGCCGAACTTCCTGATGATCGTGCAGAAAAAGTAATTGCTGAGATAGAAGATGAAAAACGTGCAGAAGATATTAAAGAGCTTCTTACCTATGATGAAGATACTGCAGGTGGACTCATGGCCAAAGAGCTAGTAAAAGTAAAAGAAACATGGACCGTAGCGGGGTGTGTTCGAGAGATGAGACGACAGGCAGAAAATGTTACTAGGGTACATTCTATTTACGTTGTAGATAAAGATGGAAAGCTAAAAGGTAGGCTATCTCTTAAAGATTTACTTACAGCCTCTGCAAAAACTCATATTAGCGAAGTATATATCCCTAAAGTAGATTCTGTAGATGTAGATACCGAAGGAGAAGAAGTTGCTCGTATTATGCAAAAATACGATCTTGAAGCCATTCCTGTAGTAGATAATGAAAACGTATTAGTTGGTCGGGTAACTATAGATGATATTGTAGATTTTATTAAGGATGAGGCCGAGAAAGATTATCAATTAGCTGCAGGTATTTCTCAAGATGTAGAAGCAGATGATAATGTATGGGAACTTACCAGAGCACGATTACCATGGTTGATTTTAGGCCTTTTTGGAGGATTAGGAAGTGTATTCATCATGCAGGGCTTTGAAGGTGTAATGACCAATCCAAGAATTAGAGATTTATTTTTCTATACACCACTAATTGCTGCAATGGCAGGAAATGTTGGTGTTCAATCCTCTGCAATTATAGTACAAGGATTGGCAAATAATGTAGTAAAAGGAAGTTTATTAAATCGACTATTAAAAGAAGTGAGCCTTAGCTTAATTAATGGTGCTGCATTAGCACTACTTATTATTGTTTTTGGTTTTATAATGAACTATGAAATCTCGTTTAGTATTACTATAGCAGCAGCACTTATGAGTGTTATTATTGTAGCTGCACTTATTGGCACTTTTGTTCCTATTATTCTTGACAAAAGAGGTATTGATCCTGCAATTGCTACAGGTCCTTTTATTACAACCAGTAATGACATTTTTGGGATCTTCTTATTCTTTTATATAGCAAAACTTATTTTAGGATTTTAGATCATAAATCTTCTTTCAAATTTTAAAATAATTGTACTTTTATTCTATATAACTCACCTATTCATGAAATCCAAAATTTTTGAATTCCGTTTTACAGTACCAAAGTCTGCAATAGATGATATGGATCATGTAAATAATGTAGTATATCTACAGTGGGTACAAGATGTTGCCAAAAAACATTGGGAATCCGGAACCAATGAAGATATTAGGAATACTTATGTTTGGGTAGTTCTTAATCATTATATAGAATATCATAGCCCTGCTTTTGAAAATGATGAAATCACGCTACAAACCTGGATTGATAACTATAGAGGTGTTAGAAGTGAACGCCATACCAAAATAATAAACACAACCACTCAAAAAGTATTGGTTTCGGCCAAGACAAGTTGGTGTTTTTTACATAAGAAATCATTACGGCCAGCAAGGATACCTGATGAAATCATTTCTTTATTTGTTTAATGTATAAATTCTAAATACAAATCTAAAGGAGTGATCAAGTACTTCGACATAGCTAGTACAGGCAGGAGGATTGTATCGAGAATAGTGATTTGCTAAAAAAAGCTTCGCCATACAACGAAGCTTTTTTGTTCTTATACTTTAAATTCTTAATTTTTGATCACCATCTTTTTGGTATTGATCTTTTGGCTTCCTACATACAATGTATAGAAATACGTTCCAGCGGATAAACTATCGCTATTAATATTTACTTCTTCTGTACCTGTTTTATGTAAAGGAACGGTTGATATGACTTGACCCATTGAATTACTAAAAACAATAGATGCATTAGTAATACCATTAGGCAAATAGTATTTGATCGAAGATGTTCCGTTAAACGGGTTTGGTATATTTTGATATAATATAGGACCTAAGTTTTTATTACCTTGACTATCACAGGCACAATTTTCTACAGTGTCCAACCTTGATAAAACATCTGTTATTTGCGTCTGTAGTGAAGAAATAATGGGAGAAAGATCAACAGATACTGCATCACCACCTTCTATTGTAATCGTAAGATCTGTACCACTTAATGTAGCAGAAGTTAAGTTTTGATTATCAGAACTGGTGAGTGCTGTTGATAAATCTATAGTGTTGGTCCCTCCAGAAATACTTAATGTACTACCAGCTAAAGACAATTCTTGCGCATCGGTATTATCCAGGTATCCTGAAAGATCAACCGTTGTACCATCATTAGTCAAACTAAGCGTATTAGAAGATAAATTTAGATCCTGAGCATCAGTATTATCCAGATATCCAGATAAATCAATAGTTCCTGCAGCTCCAGAAATACTTAAAGTATTCGTTGCTAAAGATAAGGCTTGACTATCTGTGTTGTCCAAATAACCCGAAAGATCAACCGTTTTAGTAGCTTCAGCATCATCTAATAAAGAAAGTTCGAGATCATCACCATTTAACTGAAACTCATCTATGGTTTGATCATCGGTATCTGTATTAGTATCTATGGTAGAGTTAATCCATTGTGTTCCATCCCATACAAATAAAGAAGAAAGATCAGTATCATATACGAGCATTCCTGCTTCAGTCGCTGCCAAAGGATTACCACTTGCCGCAGCAGTTTCCATGGCGGTACGTTGTGTCGTGGTCAATCTGTTTACCAAAAATCCTTTATCTATATCTGCCAGTTCTAGTGACGCATTTTGATTTGCCGCTACTGTACCAATTCCTACACTCATGCGATTGGTAGTAGTGCTTCCTCCTAATGCCATCGTATTCGCTTGAGTAACATCTACATCGTACCCAATAGCTGCAGCATATGAATTGGCTGTACTACTTTGCGACCCAATCGTAATTGAACCTCTATTTCCTGTAGTTCTGGCGGCGTGACCAATAATCACCTGATCATCTCCAAAAACCGATACAGAATTTCCTAAAAAGATATTTCGGTTATTCTTACCATCAGAGCTCCCATCGGATCCTGTACTATTAAAATCAGCTTTCCATCCCATTCCTATATTATCAGACCCTTCTCTATTCACACCTCCAGTTAGTGCCCCTACATAAGTATTTCGATTTGCATTATTTCTTTCATTAGTACGATTATTATCCCAACCTGTACCATAACCGATAAATGTGTTTCCATCTCCATACTGGCTATTAGCACCTGCGGCATACCCCAAAAACGTATTCGCAAAACCATCAACATTATCCAAACCTGCACCAGAACCTACAAACGTATTGGCTTGACCTGTTGTATTTCGTTCTCCTACCCCATCCCCTAAATTATTAAAATCATAATCAACTCCATTACCCAAAGAACTAGGTAGTGAGTAATTGCTTTCTCCACCAATAAAAGTATTACCGCTGGCTGTCGTTGTATTTGCTCCAGCCCTACTTCCTACAAAGCAATTGTCTTTACCTGTTGTTAAATCATATCCTGCATCTTCACCAATGAGTACATTATCGCTTCCCTCAGTAAGAAACGCACCTGCTTGTTCTCCAATAATAGTATTGTCATATCCGGTAGTTAAATTGCCTCCTGCTCGATGCCCAACAACAACATTATCATTTCCGGTGGCATTCCTGGCTACATAATTTCCAATAAATACATTATCAGATGCACTAAGAGTTCGATCAGCAGCAAATGTTCCGATAACAATATTATCTTCAGCATCAATACCAGAAGTATTTTCATTTAATAATGCTCCGGCCATACCTCCTATCAAAATATTACTATATGACACTCCCAAGGAGGCTCCCGCGCCAGGACCTATAGAAAGGTTCCAATCTCCAGAGGTAAAAGATGATCCAGGAGTAAATGTTTGGGTGCCATCATAAGGAGCAGGTGTATGTGTATTGAAATCTTGCGTTGGTGTTACTGTTGCTCCATCAAATTGATTATTTGTCTGCGCTTGTGATACAGTGATCAATAAAAAAAGTGCTAAAACGAAGGGTAGTTGTTTTATCATATTTTGGGATTTATTGGATATTAGTGCAAAAATACTACAAATATCTGATTTTAAGATAGTTTTAACAGTGTCAAAAGGTGTCATTTATAATGATTAGCTCAAAATACGTAGTGCCACGTATGGGATTGCGTGAAGTTTTATGATCGTATAATCTGAGCCTGTCGAAGACTACACTTCGACAGGCTCAGTGTACGGATTCGACAAGCTCTATACACAGGATTAAGCACAACATAGACAATTCATTTAGACTAACTCCTGGATAAACTTCTCAAGTTCAATTTCTGAAGAAACTTGCATCTTCTTACGAATACGGCGTCGCATAGATTTGACTGAATCTGAAGAAACGTTACGAATAGTCATGATTTCTTTGATAGAGAGATTTAATCGTAGTAATGCACAGACCTCTCGTTCTCCTTTTGTGAGTTCGGGATATAATTTTTGAAGTTTAGTATCAAAACTTTTATTAACTACTTCTATTTTTTCTTGCAGACCTGATAATTTACTTTCGGTTTCAATTTGTAATCGTAATTGGGTGGTTAAAGAACTAAGAGACTTCTTAATATTTTCTGGCTCAGCCCCTATAACTTCATTTTTTATTTTATCCAACAATTCTTCTTTAAACGCCAAACGCATGCTATTATCAGCAACAAGTCGTTTGATGTCTTCTTCTTTCGCATTAATTTTCTGATCTAATATCTTTTTTTCATTCTCATATGTAGCCTTCGCAAGTTTTGAACGTTGTTGATAATTGCGTCGTATTAGATAACCAATAACTCCACCTCCAATAAGTGTAACAAGTAATAAGGCAAAGTATAATTTCTTTTTTGAAGATTCTGTTTGTGCCACAAGTTCTACTTCTCTTTTCTCTTGCGCAAATTTGAGGCTATCTACAGCAAGCTGCTGTTCGTATTTATATTTAGTCTCCAGATCTACCATCTTTTGATAGTTCTTCTCATTCTTGACTTTTATCCACCACTTAGTATATTCTAAATGATATGAATACGCTTTTTCATAATCTTTGAGATCTGCATAACTATTACTTAACCCCAAATATCTAGAATGCAAAACAGCTTCATTTTTTTGCTCTTTAGACATAACAAGAGTCTTATTATATAGTTCGATCGCTTTATGAGGCATTCCTAAAACTCTATAGGTAACTCCCAAAGCAAAATAACCAGATTCTAATCCTATTTGATTATTTGCTTTTTGATGCATCTCTACTGCTCTCTCAAGATATGGTATGTTTTCTTTATACCTTTTTTGTCGTCTTAAAAAGAAAGCATAATTCGCATTGGTAGCCGCGATAGATTTGGTTTCATTAATTGAATCTGCAAGTTTAATCGCTAGAAGATGATGTTGTTCTGCCTTAGTACTATCCTTTATATTTAGATAAAGAATCCCATATCGACTCAATGTCCTAATAATTTCTATTGTATTATTGTATTTTTTACTCAGAGCGTATGCCGAGTCCAAATTAACCTTCGTTTTTTCAAATTCCGACTGATAAAGCCATAACCAAGCTGTTTGAGAATAGGTATATCCCAAGGTATATGTTTCTCCTATTTTTCTTTTTAATTTTAAGCTTTCCTGAAGGTTCTTTAGTGCGGGGCCAAACTTGTTTTCTCTTCTCAAAAAATAGGCAAGCTGTTCTAATATAGAAGCCTTTTTTAATAAAAATTCATCTTTGGATAATAAGCTCTTATCAATGATCTCTATGGCGCTTTCAAACTTTTTCTTTGCTTCTACAAGATCATTATCTTTTATTTCTATTGCCTTTGCATATAATTCTTCTACTTGTAGGCTATCATTTTTTATATCATTTCCTTGAGCAAAAAGAGAGGTTATAGTAAAAAGACAAAAAATTAAAACAAGAACAATTGATGACTTCATCTTAAATATTTCTAAAATTAAGGGATGATACATACCAAAGATACTGTATCTAATCTTTTATTAACTAATTTTGATGATCTATACAAAATATATGAAAATACTTCACCTCGATACAAACCATCCTCTACTTTTAAGTCAACTCAAACAGGCGAATTTTCAAAACGATGTAGATTATACTTCTAATAAAGAAGAGGTCGAATCCAAAATCCATATGTATGATGGGATTATTATCAGAAGCCGATTTACTATTGACAAAGCTTTTTTAGACAAGGCAAAAAACCTAAAATTTATAGGACGTGTAGGTGCCGGGTTAGAGAATATCGATATCGAATATGCTTTAACGCTAGGAGTTAAACTATTTAATGCTCCAGAAGGCAATCGTAATGCTGTAGGAGAGCATACATTGGGAATGATCTTATCTCTATTTAATAAATTGAATAACGGGGATCAAAGTGTACGAAATGGGCAATGGCTTAGAGAAGCACATCGTGGCATAGAACTCGATGGTAAAACTGTGGGTATTATTGGATATGGTAATATGGGTAGAGCCTTTGCCAAAAAACTTCGTGGTTTTGCGGTAGAAGTTATATGTTACGACATCAAAGAAGATGTAGAAAACAGTGATGCGATGCAAGTCGAACTTGACGAATTATTTGAAAAAACAGACGTATTAAGTCTACACACTCCAGAAACTCCAGAGACTATAGGAATGATCAATAACACGTTCATCAATAAATTTAAAAAACCATTTTGGTTAATCAACACTGCTCGTGGAAAAAGTGTCGTAACCGCTGACCTGGTTGAAGCCATTAACAATGGTAAAATTCTTGGTGCTGGTCTTGATGTTTTAGAATATGAAAAATCCTCTTTTGAGAATTTATTTGCTTCAAAAAAAGAAATACCAGATGCGTTTGCCTCTTTATTAAAAATGGATAATATAATCTTGAGTCCTCATGTAGCAGGCTGGACTGTAGAGTCTAAAGAAAAATTAGCACAAACCATAGTTGATAAAATTAAAGCAGAGTTTTGTTAAAACAAGCATTTATCACATTATTATCAAACTACACAACGGATGTTGGTTATATCAAATCTTTATGGGATGATGTTGTAAAGTACCATAGCAAAAAGAATAGGTACTATCACAACCTTTCTCACCTAGAACATCTTTATCATAAACTAACCGAAGTTAAAAACGAAATCAAAGACTGGGATATAGTCTTATTTGCTTTGTTTTATCATGATTATATCTACAACGCACTAAAACAGGATAACGAGGAACAAAGTGCAAAGAAAGCAGTAGGAATCTTAAGTTCATTATCTATTGAAGATAATCGAATCACTCTTTGTTCGGATATTATATTGGCCACCAAAGGACATCATATTTCAGAAAATAAAGACATAAACTACTTCACAGATGCAGATCTCTCGATATTAGGAAGTGATTGGAAAAACTATGAGGAGTACTTTAAAAATGTAAGGAAAGAATATAAGTACTATCCCGATTTTATGTATAACAAAGGAAGAATCAAAGTTTTAAATCATTTTATAAATATGCCCGCCATCTTTAAATCTGAATACTTCTATAAAAGGTTTGAAGCTAAAGCAAAAGAAAATCTTCAACAAGAAATTGATTTGCTTGCTAAGTAAATTTCAGTTTTATTACATTTATAGAGTGAGGAAAACAATTTTTACTTTTGCCGCTTTAGTCGTCGCAATACTAGCTCTTTTTCAGTTAAGTAAATACAGTATTATTACAGGAGATACATCAATAGAAACTGTAATTGCCATAATCGCTGTTATTTTTTTTGTAATTGGCGTTATAATAAACAAAAGAGTCCTGCATAAAAAGAAAAGTCCTACGCAAGAAATAAATTATCAAAAAATTGAAGAATTAGGCTTAAGTAAACGAGAATATGAAGTCTTATGCCAGATTGCTTTGGGATTATCAAATAAGGAAATAGCCGAAAAACTCTTTGTTTCAGAAAGTACTGTAAAGACTCACGTTTCTAATATGTTAGTAAAACTAGATGCCAAACGTCGTACTCAGGCAATACAGATTGCAAAAAAACTACAAATTATACCTCTTTAAGGCATTTCAACCCTATATACTGTAAATTTCATACTTTAGTATGAATGCTATTTATTAGTCTAAATTTACTTTTGAGACTAACAATAAACACTTATAAATCAATGAAAAATACAATTATACGTTATGGATTACGAAGTGCCATTTCTATATGTTTGTTAGCACTTGCAGGATGGTTTTTAGGAAAAAATCTAGATTATTCTATTCAAGAAGTAATTGGGTATGCTGGTATTATAATATCACTGCTTTTTGTGTTTCTTGGAATTAAACAGTATCGAGATAAAGAAAATAATGGTATTGTTTCCTTTGGAAAAGCATTATTGATAGGTGTACTTATCACTCTTATTGCGGCTTTGGCATTTGGAATATTAGATGTAATTTATATAAAATATATCAATCCGGATTTTATGGCAGAATACTATTCACATTATGTTGAACAGATGAAAAACTCTCTCCCACAAGCCGAACTTGAAGTAAAATTGGCAGAGTTAGAAGCTCAAAAAGAGTTGTTTTCTAACCGGTTTATAAGCTTCTTTTTAATGTTTGCTACAGTCATGATTGTTGGATTTATAATTTCGTTAATCTCTGCACTGATTCTTCAACGTAAACCCAAAAGAAGTAACTAAAACATCAAAAGACATGCAATACGAAGCTAAAACACCAGATGAATATATAGATGCAATTCCTGAAGAAAGAAAAGAGGTTATGCAAAATATTAGAAAGGTGATTAAAGAACATCTTCCAAAAGGTTTTTCTGAAGTAATTAATTATAAAATGATTGGTTATGTTGTACCACATGAGTTATATCCATCTGGATATCATTGCGACCCTAAGCTACCGTTACCATTTATGAATATAGCTTCTCAAAAGAATTTTATAGCAATCTATCATAGTGGTATTTATGCAAATCCCGAATTAATGGATTGGTTTGTTAAAGAATATTCCAAGCATGTAAAAACAAAATTAGATATGGGTAAAAGTTGTATCCGTTTTAAGAAAATAGATCAGATTCCGATGAAATTGATCGGAGAATTATCAACCAAAATGACTCCGCAAGAATGGATTGCTATGTATGAATCTAAAGTAAAAAACAAATAACAATATAACTATGAAACGAGTAACAGGGATAGGGGGCATATTTTTTAAAACAGCAGATCCTAAAAAAACAAAAGATTGGTACAGAGATCATCTAGGATTTAATACAGATGATTATGGATGCACATTCTGGTGGAAAGACAAAGAAGGTAACGATTGTTCTACACAATGGAGTCCTTTTAAAAACGACACCACCTATTTTGCGCCAAGTAAGAAAGAATTTATGATGAATTTCAGGGTAGAAAATCTAATCGAACTTCTAGAAGTGCTCAAAAAAGAAGGAGTAACTGTAATTGACAAAGTAGAAGAATATGAATATGGTAAATTTGGATGGATTATCGATCCAGAAGGCAATAAAATAGAACTTTGGGAACCCGTAGATAAAGCATTCTTATAAGGTATTAACAAAAAAGGTTGACTATATAGCCAACCTTTTTTATATACAATTTCATCTAGAATATTACATAAAGAATAATAAAGATGCCACAATCATCCAGCAACCTACTATTATTCCTAAGATACCTAGCTTACCTTGTTTTGGAGCCAATTTCTCTCTAAGGCGATTCGCTTTTTCTTTTGCCTCTTCACTTTTGGATAAAAAATATTTGCTGATGAGACCAAATCCAAGCATAAATCCTAATGTTGCAGAAACAATGTTTCCTGCCAACAAGGTTATCCACCAAATAGGATATGTTGTAAGCCACCCCAGATTTAAAATTGCAGAAATAATACCCCAAATACCCCAAATACAAAATATGAACCCAATCCAACCCTGGTAAGGCTCGATTTTTTCTAAAAGTTCTTTTGCATTTGGTTTTTTAGATAATAGCAATGATGGTACTGCAAGAATACTTAAAACGATTAATGAGATTCCCCATATCATAGTTTTCAAATTTAAAAGGTTAGTATTTGTTTTTTTATTCAAAGTTGTTATACCAAATATAGTAATAAATATGACTTATCAAAATACTCCATGCTATAGCTATCGTATATACTAATGATTAACACTCTCAAATATTCTGCTAATCTTCTAATTTTTAATTGATATTTTTTTGTAATTTTCTCCAAACTAATAAATCATTTTGAATAATATGAGCGAAGAAAACAATAACCTAGGAGACGACATAAAAAAAGGAGCAGAAGAAGCGGCAGAAACTGTTAAAGAAGCAGCCAGTGATTTTGCAGAAGAAGCTAAAGAATTTGTTAATTCTACAGATAACAAAAAAATGTTGGCTGGTATCTTAGGAATACTTTTGGGCTGGTTAGGAATTCATAAATTTATTTTAGGATATAATAAAGAAGGTGTTATTATGCTTGTTTGTGGACTTCTTGGTTTTTTTACCTGTGGAATTACTTCTTCGATTTCCGGAATTATAGGGCTAATAGAAGGTATTATGTACTTAGTAAAATCTGATGATGAGTTCTATCAAACGTATCAAGTAAACAAAAAACCTTGGTTCTAATCATAATAAAAGCTGGAAATTTTAACTTTCAGCTTTTTTATTACATTTTATTATCGTAATATTGCGATATTATAATATCAATTATGGGAATTACCAAAACGCAAATATTCGATCAACAACAAAATGAATTGGCACAGTTCTTCAAAATACTAGGGCACCCTGCTCGTATTGCCATTCTTCAATACATAAGTAAACAAAATGCTTGTATCTGTAATGATTTGGTTGAAGAAATAGGATTAGCACAAGCTACAATATCTCAACATCTTAAAGAACTAAAAAGCTTAGGATTACTTAAGGGAGAGATTGAAGGTAAAAGTATGTGCTACTGTATCGATATCGATCGATGGACAGCTTTGCAAAAAAATCTAAACTCATTTTTTAATACGACCAAAAAGAATTGTTGTTAAATCTATTAATTATTAAAAACTATGAATACATCAGACTTTATAACACTATTAGCAGAACACCAAGATAAATCATTACTATTCGAATATGCTCCAGGAATGCTGGTAGGAACTAATTATCACATTACCGAAGTAAAACATGTTACCGTTGATGCTGTGGATTGTGGCACTGGTACCGATTTCTGGAAAGAAACTATTATTCAACTATGGGAGAGTCCAAACGAGTTAGGTAAACCAGAATATATGAGCACTCTTAAAGCTTTAGGAATATTAAGAAAAGTAGGAAAGATGAAGCCTTATGAAATGGACGCCGTTGCTAAAATAGAATATGGAAATACTATGTTTCATACAGCGCAATTGCATATTTCAGATTTTGAAATTAAAAATGATCAGTTGATCCTAAAACTAACCGTAAATCCAACAGATTGCAAGGCTAAAGAAGTTTGCGGAATTACAGAAGCCAATTCTGAAGAAACTGCTTCTTGTGCACCAGGTAGTGGTTGTTGCTAGATGGATACTACAATCAAAATAACATATTTTACCCAAGAGGATTGGCCCACAATCTCTTCAATCTATAAAGAGGGAATTGATACAGGGATTGCCACTTTTGAAACTCAGATACCTACTTGGGAAACATGGGATGTTTCGCACATAAAATCGTGTAGAATTAAAGCAATCAGCAAAAATACTATTGCAGGTTGGGCAGCCCTATCCCCTACTTCAAAAAGAGAAGTATATAAAGGAGTAGCAGAAGTTAGCATTTATATAACATCAAAATATAGAGGTTTGGGTATAGGTAAACTACTTTTATACAAATTGATTGAGGAAAGCGAAAAAGGAGGATTTTCGACCTTACAAGCTGGAATATTTAGGAATAACAAAGCTAGTATTGATTTACATAAATCTCTAGGATTTAGAGAAATAGGGTATAGAGAAAAAGTGGCGAAACTAAATAATGTCTGGTACGACAATATACTCTTGGAACGAAGAAGCAAAATAATAATATAACCACAACAAACACCACAAATTCTCTTCTAGAAAGAGGAAAATTAAAAGAGAAAACACTTATGAATATTTTAGTATTATGCACCGGTAATTCCTGTAGAAGTCAAATGGCAGAAGGATATTTAAAACATTTTGCCAAAGACAACGCAACTATTTATAGTGCTGGAGTAGAAACACATGGAGTAAATCCCAGAGCAATAGCTATTATGAAAGAAGATGGTATTGATATCACTACTCATACTTCTAATAACCTAGATGAATATTTAGATGTGCAATTTGATTACATCATTACGGTATGCGATAATGCCAAAGAAAGATGCCCTTTCTTTCCTGGTAAGGCAGAACGATTGCATTATAATTTCTTTGATCCATCAAAGATAGATGGTACGGAAGAAGAAATTCATACTGCATTTACAAAAACCAGAAATCAGATTAAAGAATATTGCAAAGATTTTGTAGAGAAAAACATATTGAAAACCATATCTCAATAAAGTAACAACTAAAAAAGGTCTCGCAGATTTTAAAATCTGCGAGACCTTTTTTAATTTTATAATTATCATTTTTACAGTAAATTCAAATTACAAATGGTATTATTTATCACCATTTTTAAAATATTTCTGCTCTAATTCTGCCTGAAATTCTTCCATAACAGGTTTTACAGTACTATCGGGAAGATCGGCGATACGAATATACATTAAACCATCAACTGCATTATTAAATAATGGATCAACATTAAATGCTACTACTTTAGCATTTTGCTTAATATATTTTTTAATTAAAACCGGAATACGAAGACTTCCTGGTTCTACTTCGTCGATAATTTTATCAAATTTATTCAGATCACTTTTACTTTCATCAAAAACGAAATCTTTATCAGCATCTTTTAGCTTTACCTTAAATTCCTTTTTAGGTCTAACATATTGTGCTACATAAGGATCGTAATAATGAGATTTCATAAACTCTATCATCAGAGATTTAGAAAAATTACTAAATTTATTACTAATACTAACTCCTCCAATAAGATACTTATGTTCAGGGAAACGAAGTGTACAATGTACTATACCTTTCCAAAGTAAAAATAATGGCATAGGACGCTGTTGATATTCTTTAATAATAAAAGCTCTACCCATCTCGATAGATTCATTCATCATTTTATGTAATTCTGGTTCAAATCTAAATAAATCCTGAAGGTAAAACCCGTCAATACCACGACTAGCATAAATCTGTGAACCCATTCCCATTCGATATGCTCCAACCATTTTTTTTGCTTCACTATCCCATAAAAACATATGATGATAATATTCATCAAAAGGATCCAGATCCAACGAATTATTAGTTCCTTCTCCAATTTCTCTAAATGTAATCTCTCTAAGCCTTCCTATTTCATGAACTACATTTGGGATATGCTTTTTCTTTGCCAGAAAAACTTCATAATTCTTACTGGTCAATAATCGTTTATCATGATCTCTACAATATTGCAATTCTGATTCTATCGCATTGATATTTCCTTCAACAGCTATTTCTTTAGGTGATTTAGGCAATTTCAAATTTTGAGGAATCGATTCTCTTAATGTCTTTTTCTCAAAAGGATTGGCTAACATATACGTTTTCTTGCGTAAGAAATTCGTAAAATCCTCAAGATTAGTATGCTCTTCCTGATCTTTTACAGAAACCGGATTACCAATTCGTACCTTGATTACTTTATTTTCCTGAGAAAAAAGCTCACTCGGCAATTTAGCTGTTCTTAAGATATCACTCATAGAAGCTAAACGATAAAAAAGTCTGCTATTACGAGCATGAAAATATATAGGAATTACAGGAACTTTTGCTTTTTGAACTAATCTCATTGCACTTGGTTCCCACGGTCTATCTACATAATTCTTTCCTTCTCTAAAAGTAGATACCTCTCCTGCCGGAAAAATACCTAATGGTTTCCCTTCTCGAAGATGTAAAATAGCTTCCTTAATTCCTTTATGACTAGACTTTGCTTCTTTTCTATCCTCAAAAGGATTGACAGGCATAACATAAGGTTCTAATGGTTTAAAACTATGCAATAAAAAATTTGCGATAATCTTATAATCAGAACGATGTTCAAGCATTAATTTAAGTAATACCCCTCCATCAATTCCTCCAAGCGGATGATTTGATAATGTAATAAACGGTCCTTCTTTTGGCAATCGTTTTAAATCTTCTTCAGGGATTTCAAAAGTAACGCCATATAAATCAAGTGTTGTATTTATATACTCCAGCCCTTTTAAATGGCTAAGTTTATCATACTGTCGATTTATTTTTGATATCCGGGTAACTTTAAGAATCACCCAACCAATAAAGGTGCCTATAAAACCAATTTTTTCCATTTTGAGCCCCGCGGCTACTTCTCTTGCTGTGACTATGGGCATTAAATACAATTTGCGCTAACTGCAAATATAGCAAAATCCTTGAATTGATATCACTAATCTCTGGATACCATTTGATAAGTCTCTCTGGTTATTTGTTTTAGCAAAATTTCTTTATTTCTTTCTAAAGAGGTAATAGCTTCATTTGTAAAGTGTCTAATCGTAAATAAGGACACATTTGTATTATAAGTAACTCTAAATTTTGCTTTAAGTTTACTTAAAAGTTTTTCAAAATGATCAAATTTATCGTCAAGGCATACCGAAAAACTAATTGCAGAATTCTGAATCAGATCTACTTTTATATGATATTGATGAAAAAGACTAAAAATCTCACTAATATTATTTTCGACGATAAATGAAAAATCCAAAGAAGAAAGTGAGACTAAAACCTGATTTCTCTTTACAATATAACAGGGTAAGTGAGGGTCCAATGGTTGGCCTTTCTTTACAGAGGTTCCTTGATCAACAGGGTTAAGAAAGGATTTAACATATAGCGGTATTTCTTTACGCTGTAAAGGTTGAATCGTTTTTGGGTGAATTACAGAAGCTCCATAAAACGCAAGTTCTATCGCTTCTTCATAAGAAATATGAGACAATAATTGGGTTTTATCAAATACCCTGGGATCTGCATTTAGCACCCCTGGCACATCTTTCCAAATACTTACACTATCTGCATTTAAGCAATATGCCAAAATCCCGGCAGTATAATCACTCCCTTCTCTGCCCAAAGTAGTAGTGAAATTATTCTCATCAGATCCAATAAATCCCTGAGTAATACTAAGACCATTTTTATTAACCTTTTCAAGTATCAAGTGTTGGGTAGTTTCCCAATCTACCTCGGCATCTCTATAAATGTTATCTGTTTTAATAAAATCTCGTGCATCTAACCATTCATTCTGGTACCCTTTGTGATTTAAATACTCACTTACAATGGTCGTTGAAATTAACTCTCCATAGCTTACTATTTGATCATAAACATAATCATATTGAGTTGACTTATTTCTAGTCAATGTTGTTTGCATATCTAGTAAAAGCCCTTCAATTCTATCAAAAACAGGGTGTTGTTTGTTTTCAAAAAGTGCTTCTAGAATTTCGTTATGATAAATCTCCAGATCTCGAAGTGATGTTTTGAGTTCTTTACTATTGTTACTATATAATTCGACAATACGCTCTAAAGCATTGGTTGTCTTTCCCATTGCGGAAATAACAATTACAAGATTAGAAAACCCTGTTTTATCAAGTACATTGAGTACATTTTTTACCCCATTAGCATCTTTTACAGATGCTCCACCGAATTTAAAAACTCTCATTAACCAAGTGTTTCTTTAATAATAATTAGATAATCTTATTTTGAAAGCATTATGATTCTGACACAAATTTATTAACTCCATCCTGATCCATTTGAACCAAATACCAATCTTTTAAAAGCTTTGCTCCGCTTTTTTCATAAAAATCAATAGCAGGAGTATTCCAATCCAAAACAACCCACTCTACTCTTCTCACTCCTTTTGATTTAGCGTATTTTAGCACTTCTTTATATAATGCTTTACCCAAACCAGTTCCTCTCATAGATTCTTTAACGATAAGATCTTCTAAATGAATAGAACGTCCCTGCCAGGTAGAAAATCGATAATAAACCAAGGCTATTCCTACTATTTCATCTTTTACTTCTGCTACAAAACAATGAAAAAGCGGATGATCTCCAAAACCCTCACGTATAAGTTCTTCAACAGTTATTTCAACCGCATCAGGTTCTTTTTCAAAAATTGCCAATTCTTGGATTAAACCCAACACTTGAGCCATATCTTCTTGTTTGGCATCTCTAATTACATAATTCATAAAAAAAGTTTATCAAAACTATAAAATATGTATTAGAAATCAGATAATTTTCTAATGTTATGCGGTCACATTATGTGTTTTTGTAATTCTTAATGGACTTTAATAATTAAAACTTCCGAAAACGTTATAGTTGCCTAAAAAATAATACTTTTGCAGCAACTAAATTTCACCATAAATGACAAGAAGAAATCAAACCTTAGGAGAATTTATTATAGAGAATCAAAATGATTTTCCGTATGCAAGCGGAGAGCTTTCTCGTTTGATCAACTCAATTCGATTAGCTGCAAAAATGGTGAATCATGAGGTAAACAAAGCTGGATTAGTTGATATTACGGGAGCTGCCGGAGAAACCAACATACAAGGTGAAGATCAACAAAAATTAGATGTTTTGGCTAATGAGACCTTTATCAACACTCTTACAAATAGAGAGATTGTATGTGGAATTGCCTCTGAAGAAAACGATGAGTTCATTACTATAAAAGGGCAAAAAAACGACCATCGCAATAATTATGTGGTTCTTATGGATCCATTAGATGGGAGTTCTAATATAGATGTTAATGTTTCTGTGGGAACCATTTTCTCGATCTATCGAAGGATAACGCCAACAGGAACTCCTGTAACTTTGGATGACTTTTTACAACCTGGTAATTTACAGGTAGCAGCAGGATATATCATTTATGGAACCTCTACTATGCTTGTCTACACTACAGGTCATGGTGTGAATGGTTTTACATTAAATCCTGCATTGGGAACATACTATTTATCACACCCTAATATGAAATTCCCGGAAGACGGTAACATATACTCAGTAAACGAAGGTAACTATATTCATTTCCCCCAAGGGATTAAAGACTATATCAAATATTGCCAGGAAGAAAAAGAAGATCGCCCATATACTTCGAGATATATTGGTTCTCTGGTGAGTGATATTCATCGTAATATGATAAAAGGAGGAGTGTATATGTATCCAAATACTTCAAAATCTCCTAATGGAAAACTTCGCTTATTATACGAGTGCAATCCTATGGCATTTATTACTGAGCAAGCTGGCGGTAAGGCTAGTGATGGATATAGACGAATCATGGATATTAAACCGACTCAATTGCATGAACGTACTCCTTTTATTTGTGGTAGTAAAAATATGGTTGAAAAAGTAGAGTCGTTTATGAAATAAGTCTAAATAGATAAAATAACCTTATTTTTATTATCCTTGTATATCGAATATTTGTATTTTTATAGAACTTCGATATATCCCTATCTTAAGAATTAGAATAAAACGTACAACGCAATCTTTTTAAAAGAATAAGATTTTGAATTAGTAAAATTAACATTATCGCTATTATAGCGCCTTTTCTAACGTTTTTATGTTAATTTTACGTGAATTCAAAATTAAGAATCTAATAAACCGATTAAAATGGCTAAAGAAAATAAAGCTGTTGAAGAAAAAGTTGCTGATGACCCATCTTCAAAAATAGAAGCAATAAAGAATCTGATTTTTGGGGAAAATATTGCTGCTTATAATTCAGAGTTTGAAAAAGTAAAAAAAGAAATTACTTCAAAAAAGAAGGAGCTTGAAGATTTTATCGATGATACCCGTAAAGAGTTAAATCAAGCAATTGACAATCTAAGTACAGATATAAATATCAGAATTACTGAATTAGAAGATAATTTGGCTGATAAAACTGATATGCTTGACACCAAAAAAGTTGATAAAAAAACATTGGGAGATCTTCTTATCAACCTAGGCGAGAAAATCAATCAAAAATAATCCAATCTGTCCTAAATTATGGAAGAGCAGGATAAACTTAAAATTCTTAAAGAACTTCTTTTTACAGAAGAACACGAATTTGCCGATTCCATTGCTCAAAAGATTGATGATTTAACCAAAATTGTTCACCAAAAAAAAGAGCTCTCCAATAAAGTCGATCCCATAATTGATGACAGACTAGAGGAATTCGTACAAGAAATCCCTAAAACCTTAGGGCCAACCATTACAGAAACCTTACGAGAAGAAATCCAAAATTCCCAAGATGCTGTAGTAGAAGCTTTATTTCCTATCATTGGTAAAATGATCAAGAAATATATTGCTCATGAAATGAAATTATTGAGTGAAAACATTACTAGAAAAACAAAAAAAGCATTTTCTTTCAGAAATTGGTTTCGCAAAACTAAAGCCAAGGTTCAAGGAGTTAGTGAAGGTGATCTTGCTATTACAGATTACGCAAAACCAAGGTTAATACAAATGTTTGTTATCGAAAAAAACTCTGGTATATTACTTGCAGATTATAGCCCATTATCAGATGGCACTATAGATAAAGAAATGGTTGCAGGAATGCTCACCGCTATAAAAAGTTTTGTTGAAGATGCTTTTGAAGGAGGGAATCAAAATTTAGAACTCATAGAGTATGAATTGTATACCATACATATACAAAATTTTTACTCGTATTATGTAGCTGCTGTAATTTCTGGAGCATATACTATGATGTTTAAAGAAGTTTTGGAAGATCAGATTATAGATTTTGCTAAAAATCATATTTCTAGCAAAGATTTAGAAAACAGCACCCTTTTTACTAAAAAATTAAAAAAATATTTTGCAGATGAAATTGTCTAAAAAAGTAGTGCTTTTAGGGCACTTTGGCGTCGGAAAAACATCTCTATTCAGACGTTTTATGGATAACGAATTTTCTGAAGAATACAAGGTAACCCTTGGAGTTCAAATAAAAAAGAAATTGATACAACTTCCAGATGGTAGAGAGTTATCTATGATCATTTGGGATACAGAAGGGCATTCTATTAGTATAGAAGACACCAGAAAATCATACCTTCTTGGATCGCATGCCTTTATTTATGTCTTTGATCTTACCAGAGAAGAAACATACGCAACGCTTACTAAAGATCTTGAATATCTTAAAGAAAATTACATCAAAGTACCAGCCAGAGTGTTAGGTAATAAACTTGATCTGGTTAATGAAAAAGAAATCAGAAGCCAACTTACAGCAAAAAACATTCCTTTTGATGGCCTAACCAGTGCTAAAACAAATAAGAATGTCGAGAGTTTCTTTTTAGATTTGGCAGAAGAAATAACCAAGTGAGCATGACGAAACATCAGAACGACCATTCGCAATTTAATCCACAAGTACAAATTATTCATGTTACTTATGATAGTATCATTACAGAAAGTGATGCTACTTTTTTTGATTGGAAAAAAGGCTCCTTAATTTTTGATGCTCATCCCTTTTTTGAAATCCTACGAGAATTTGAAAAAAACACCTCTTCTGATAAAAAAGAATTAAACTTCCCTTGTATTCACCTAGAAGATGGTGAAACAGAAAAAATTTGCGACGTCACGTTTACTCTTGAAAAAGAAGAAATTATAATTATTCTTTTTGATTATACAGGAAAATACAAAGACCTGAATCAAATAGCACAGCAAAAAAATGAGTCAATTTTATTAGCTAAAGAATTAGAACTTAAAAACAAATACCTTTTAGAGAAAGAAGAATTTAAGAATAGTTTTATTGCTAATATTAATCATGAAATAAGAACTCCTCTCACAAGTATATTAGGGTTTGTAGAAGTTCTAGAGAAAACCAAATTGACTTTTGAACAAGAAGAACTTGCCAGAATTATAAAAAGAGAAAGCCTTCATCTTAATGCCCTGATAGATGATATGATTGATCTGTCTAAAATAGAATCAGGAAAACTAAAGATTGTAGAAGAACGTTTTTCTTTTCAGAATTTAATAGATGGGTTTCATGAATCTTATGCTAAGGTAGCTGAAGAAAAGCAAATTACTTTTGAGACCAATATAGACCCCAGCATTCAAGAATATCTTATCGGAGACAGAACCAGAATATATCAGATTTTAAATAATATCCTGACCAATGCTTTCAAATTTACTGAAGAAGGGAAGATTATCTTTTCGATAACCAAAAATTATCAACGTACCAATAAGCTAAGTCTTAATTTTAAAATCGAAGATACTGGGATTGGTATCATGGAAGAAAACATCCCTTATCTTTTTGAGCGATTTACTCGCTTTGATCTTGACAAACGAATTTCTGGTACTGGTCTTGGACTTGCTATAGTAAAGAACCTAGTAGATCTCTTAAATGGAAAGATAGAAGTAACCAGTGAGCCCGAAAAAGGAACTATGTTTAATATAAAGCTTCCATTTAAATTTGAGATCACAAAATCAACTCCAGAACGAAAAAAGAAAAAATATACCTTACCAAAAAGCGCAACTAAATTTAGAATTTTAGTTGTTGAAGATGAAGAAATAACGCAGTATCTAATTATGAAGGTATTGATCTCGCAAGGTAATTTTTTTGTTGACATTGCTATTAACGGCGAAGAGGCAATTAATTATATAGAACGTCGCAAGTATGACTTGATTTTGATGGACCTTACGGTTTCCAAAATAGATGGATATCAAGCTACTCACATGATTCGAAATAATTATGGAGATAAATTCATTTCAGAAGTACCTATTATTGGTTTTTCTGGGAAAGCTAGTGATGCTGCCAGAGATAAATGTATACGATCTGGGATGGATGATTTTATAGCAAAACCTTTTGAGCAGGAAGAATTGATTTATAAAATCACAAAACAAATAGCAAAAAAAGCAGCCAATTAGGCTGCTTTTTTATCATGTAAAAATAGATACGCATTATCTATTCATATTTTTAACCTCTTCTTCAAAAGTATCACTGTCTACACCCTGATCAACTAGATTTAAAGCTTTATCAACAATATATTTTGCATTTTCTGGATTAAACCCTAATCCAATACTCAACTTCTCTAGTAAAACTACCTGATCCTCACCTTTAATATGATCTGCATATACCATCCTAGATAGATCATACAATCGTTCAAGCCTTCTTTCATAACTTGTTGGAGGGTTAATAGGATGTGTACTATAATCTTTTAAAATTTCTTTATAATCATTCTCAGAAATATCCAGTCTTCTGGCTAATCTATCCAAAAAAGCCTTCTCTTCGTCAGTAATTACTCCATCACTCATTGCTACTTTTACAATTGCTGCAAAATGGTCCTGGTTTCTTTTCTGAAATCCGCTATCAAATAAATCAGATATTGACATTGTATATTTTGTTTAATTTGCCGCAAATATAACTAAACTATATACCTTATTAAAATTAATAATTGTCATTTTTTTGAACTCGACTATTTGGATTTATAATTTGATCAAAAAAGGAGATTGTTTTTTAATTTCTTTGCTCAAAAACTAAGTTTTTAAGCAATAACTCCAATCTTGTTTTATACCTTGACTTATATAGTGGAAGTATATTTACTCTTCAAAGACATAAATAGTATATAGTTAACTATGCATTATATTTTATGTCTGCTACTATAATTCTATGCAGAACAATCACAATCATCAATAACTACAAGCCACCATTTATTATCAGCCACCATAAAATACATCGTCTTGATTATCCATTCTTTGTATAAAATATTCACTTTTACCTTTGGCCCACCTCTATATTTTGTTGGAATATTAATTTTTTCCATTTCAAAAACTTCATCCATATTTAGATATCTGGGTAAACTGTCAATTCTTTTATAATATATTCCATCTGGACTGGAGCTTTTTTCACAAAAACCATCTTCAGGAAATTCTTCTGCAAAAAAAACGGGAGTATCTACTTTAGGCATTATAATACTATAATTATCATAAGATTGATAACGTGCACAAGCAGCACCAGGATTATACAATCTATAAAAACCTATCTCCTTATGGATAATATCTGTAATTATTGAAGCTCTAAAATGCATTAAACTATCAATTTTTTTTCCAAAAAAAGAAGTTTCTAAAAAATGCTCCAGAAAGGGTTCAAAACTTTTAAGATCGGCATTCTGTCTTATTGAAGTCTGTGAACCAAAGACCCATCCAATTTTACTACTATGTTCTATCTTATACCAAAAATCCCTATTTCCTCGAATAATTTGTTCTTCTCCTTTTTCCAAAACACGACATACCTCACCATCATTTAGAGTAAACACAACTTCTCCTGTCTTTGGATATTCGCGAACCCAAATATTATCTCCTGTTATTACTAATGTTGTATCATTCGAATTCGAAGTATGTAGCTCTGCATTATTATTGGCTTGACCATAGCCTAAGTTTACTGTAGTAACAACTAAAAAAAATAATATTCTTATCATCTTCATTTTACACTTTTTTCAAATTTAAATATTATTAATTTTTAAAGCTACCCCATTTTCAGTGAAACACCACTATTTAACGGCTTCTGATCAGTTTAAAAGTTATGTCAAACTCAACTACCCTTAGTTTCATATAAGCTTAGAAATGAGACTATAAAAAGTAAATATTGAACACTTTATACGTGTTCATCCAAAAACACACCCCTTGTAACATCCTGATACCATTGACTTAACAGCGTTTTTGTTTTTTTGGCACGGCAATTGTTTATATTATATCCAAAGAAATTAATAATCTAAAAATAATCAGATATGAAAACTTTATACACATTTACAGTAACGTTAAACTTTAAACCATTTATTAATTTTATAAAACAACTACCTGCTTCTTCTAGTTATGCTATACACAGGTAAGCCATGAGGAGATATAGGATAGCACCTCTCTTATCGAGACTGGTATATAAAATGTAAAAAAGCGAGGTAATTTTGATCTCGCTTTTTGTTTTTATCTCTTTGAATACAATAATCTTGATTTATTTATCTTCTTTTCTTAGACAATAAAAAGAAGGCGCAAATATAGAAACATTAAGGTATTCCCATATGTTGAAATTTTAATTGTTAAGAAAAACTTAATTCATTGCTGCTTTTGTTAATAAATCTTACCAAAAATCTATTTTCTTTGTACATTACAGTGATAAAACCCTCCCATGCTAGGCATGGGAGAATTTTAAGAATTGCAAAAAATCAGCTAATAGCTGGAAAAATAAAGGGGTAACCCTACCCTACATAGTCCAAAATTTCCTCCCGACTTAGTCCTACCCTGATCAGGATTTAAAATTGGATTTATCATTATTGCAAATGTTTATAGTGCAATAATAAAACATGCCAGTTTCGTTTTTCGGGACTGGCAAAAAAAAATGTTATTTTTTGATATTTTTTTTCTTGTTAAAAGAAAAGATCACTAACTCCTTATTCCACTACTCTTTAGAATAAATTAAGTTTTTATTATCTTTTCTGACTACTAAAACTAGAAGTTTGTATAATTAGGATAGTTTTAACTTTGATCAATATCATCACACATTCCTAATCATATACCTTTACAGAAGAGGGTGTCTAAAAAAAATATTTTAGAACTAACTGTCACATTGAGTGGATTCTAAATGTACTGATAATCAAGGATAATTATCTCTCGACTTCGCTCGAGATCACAGAAAAATTGATTTTTTAGACACCTTCTTTTTTATATTCAATAACAGATACATATGCAACATCAAAAGCACCTCTTTGATCTATCAGATAATATCACTTATCTAAACGGAGCTTATATGGCCCCTCAATTAAAATCTGTAACCGAAGTTGGATTAACTACTGTTATCCAAAAAGCCAGGCCTAATGAGATCATGCCCAAAGATTTTTTTACCAAAAGAGAGATCCTAAAACAACGTTTTGCCACTTTGGTTAATGCTCCTGATTATAATAACATTGCAATTATACCTTCGGTATCCTATGGTATTGCTAATGCTGCTAATAATGTCCCCATCCATTCTGGGGATGAAATTATAGTAATCGATGAGCAATTTCCCAGTAATGTATATGTCTGGCAAGAGGTAGCAAAAAAACATGGTGCTTCTATAACGGTAATCAAACCTCCAAAAAAATTTGAAAATCGAGGCGCAACATGGAATCAGAATATTCTAGATGCAATTACCAAAAAAACTGCTGTTGTAGCGATGCCCCATGTGCATTGGGCAGATGGAACATTATTTGACCTAAAAGCAATACGTGCAAAGACTGAAAATGTAAATGCTTTTTTAATCATTGATGGAACTCAAAGCGTGGGAGCCCTTCCTTTTTCTGTTTCAGAAATTAAACCCGATGCTTTGATTTGTGCAGGATATAAATGGTTACTTGGTCCTTATTCTACCGGAGTAGCATATTATAGTGACTCTTTTAATGAAGGAATACCTATAGAACATAACTGGATGAACCGTTATAACAGTGAGGATTTTGCTGGATTGACCCAATATGAAGATCGTTACCAGGAAAAAGCTGCCAGATATTCGGTTGGCGAATCTAGTAATTTTGTGTTAACCCCAATGTTGATTCGTGCAATAGAACAATTGATCGAATGGACACCTGCTGCAATTCAGGAATATTGTAAAACAATCTCTACAACTGCAGTACAACAACTTAGAAGTTTAGGCTGTTTTATCGAAGAAGATCACCATAGAGCACATCACCTTTTTGGTATTTATTTACCAGCTCATATAGATTTAGAAAAATTAAAAAGAAAGCTGAAACAAGAAGATATTTTTATTTCTTTTCGCGGTAATGCCATACGAATATCCTCTAATGTATATAATTCTGAAACAGATTTTGATCGATTACTAGCACAATTTGGTTAAGAAATCTAATATCTCTTTGCCAGAAATTGATATAGCACTTATATTTGTCTCAAAATCTGCTACGTGAGTACAACCATAATCTCGCAAACTTTTTTACAGTCTCAGCAATTGCAGAAACTGGGAAAAGCTATTGCCCAGTCTGAAACAAAAACACATCTGCAAGGTGGTATTGGATCATCATTATCTTTTATTATTGAAAACAGTTTTAGGCAAGCCGACAAACCATTTCTCTGTATTTTTAACGACAAAGAAGAAGCTGCCTACTATCTTAATGACCTCGAACAATTACTCGGGGATAAGAATGTTCTTTTTTACCCCGGGAGTTACCGTCGACCTTATCAAATTGAAGAAACTGATAATGCAAATGTATTACTGAGAGCAGAAGTACTCAATCGTATCAACTCCCGAAAAAAACCAGCATTAATAATCACCTATCCTGATGCATTATTTGAAAAAGTAGTGACTCGAAAAGAGCTGGAGAAAAATACCTTAAAAATTAATATTAATGATACGCTTTCACTTGACTTTGTGAATGAAGTACTATTTGAATATCAGTTTCAAAGAGTAGATTTTGTTACCGAACCAGGAGAATTTTCGGTTCGTGGAGGGATCGTAGACGTATTTTCTTTTAGCAATGATGAACCTTATAGAATAGAATTTTTTGGTGATGAAGTCGATAGCATTAGAACTTTTGATGTCGAAACTCAACTATCTACAGATCAGATCAAAAAAATCTCTATCATTCCAAACGTTGAAAACAAAGCATTGCAAGAAACCAGAGAGAGTTTTCTAAAATACATTGCTTCAAAAACGGTAATCTTTACAAAAGACATCGACCTTCTTTCTGCCAGAATTGATAAAAATTTTGAAAAAGCGCAAGAAGCCTTCAAAACGCTTTCTAAGGATATCAAGCATGGCACTCCAACAGAACTTTTTGCTACTTCAGAACTCATCAAAAAGCAATTATTAGATTTTACTTTGGTTGAAATCGGAAATCGCCCTCTTACCAAGGCAGATTATGCGATTAAATTTAACACTAAGCCCCAACCCTCTTTCAATAAACAATTTGATTTATTAATTCAAAATCTGAATGAAAATCATGAAACAGGATATAAAAATTATATTTTTTGCGTAAGCGAACAACAAGCAAAACGTTTCCATGATATTTTTGACGATGCAGATCTTGATGTAAAACAATATGAAACTATTGTTTTTTCTGCCTTTCAGGGATTTATTGATCACGATCACAAAATTGTTTGCTATACTGATCATCAGATATTTGAACGATACCATAAATTTAATCTTAAGAATGGGTATGCCAAAAAACAGGCGATCACTCTAAAAGAGCTTACTAACCTGGATGTAGGAGATTATGTAACTCATATTGATCATGGAATTGGTAAATTTGGTGGATTACAAAAGATAGATGTAGAAGGCAAAAAACAAGAAGCTATCAAACTAATTTATGGAGAAAGAGATGTACTATACCTAAGTATTCATTCGCTCCATAAAATTTCAAAGTTTAATGGTAAAGATGGCAAACCACCACAGATCTACAAATTAGGTTCAAAAGCCTGGAAAACACTTAAACAAAAGACCAAAGCTCGGGTAAAGCATATTGCCTTTAATTTGATTCAGTTATATGCCAAGCGAAAGCTTCAAAAAGGATTTCAGTACAATCCTGATAGTTATTTACAACACGAACTGGAAGCTTCTTTTATATATGAAGATACCCCCGATCAAAGTACTGCTACAGCCGCAGTAAAAGCTGATATGGAAAGTGAACGCCCAATGGACCGTCTTATTTGTGGAGATGTTGGTTTTGGTAAAACCGAAGTTGCAATCCGGGCCGCATTTAAAGCTGTTGACAATGGGAAACAAGTAGCTATTCTAGTGCCAACTACAATTCTTGCCTTTCAGCATGCAAAAACGTTTAGAGAACGCCTTAAAGATTTCCCGGTAACTGTAGAATATATAAATCGTTTCCGCTCAGCAAAACAAAAAAGAGAGACTCTCGAAGATTTAGCCGCAGGTAAAGTAGATATCATTATTGGGACTCACCAACTGGTTAACAAAAATGTAAAATTTAAAGATCTCGGATTATTAGTTATTGACGAAGAGCAAAAATTTGGGGTATCAGTAAAAGATAAACTCAAGACCATAAAAGAAAATGTAGATACACTAACTTTAACTGCTACACCAATTCCAAGAACATTACAGTTTAGCCTCATGGCAGCTCGGGATTTATCAACCATTACCACTCCCCCTCCCAATCGCTACCCTATTGAGACCAATGTAATACGGTTTAGTGAAGAAACAATACGAGATGCTGTAAGTTATGAAATCCAGCGTGGTGGCCAGGTGTTTTTTATTCATAATCGAATTGAAAATATAAAAGAAGTTGCGGGATTGGTACAACGATTGGTTCCTGATGCCAAAGTTGGTATTGGCCATGGGCAGATGGAAGGAAAAAAACTAGAAAGTCTTATGCTTTCTTTTATGAACGGAGAGTTTGATGTATTGATCTCTACCACTATTGTAGAAAGTGGATTAGATGTCCCAAATGCAAATACTATTTTTATCAATAATGCCAATAATTTTGGACTTTCTGATTTACATCAGATGCGAGGGCGTGTAGGTCGAAGTAATAAAAAAGCATTTTGTTATTTTATCACTCCTCCATATTCTGCTATGACCGATGATGCTCGTAAACGTATTACAGCACTAGAGCAATTCTCAGAACTAGGAAGTGGTTTTAATATTGCGATGAAAGATCTCGAAATTCGTGGAGCGGGAGATTTGTTAGGAGGAGAACAGAGTGGATTTATTAATGAAATTGGTTTCGAAACATACCAAAAAATCCTTAATGAAGCCATCGAAGAACTCAAAGAAAACGAGTTTGCAGAATTATATAAAGAAGAAGCAACGGATAAAGTATATCTAAAAGACACACAGATCGATACCGACTTCGAATTGTTGTTCCCTGATGATTATATCAATAATATTACCGAACGACTTAGTTTATATACCGAGCTTAATGGGATCAAAGAAGAATCAGACTTGCAGGAGTACGAAAAACGATTGGTAGATCGATTTGGTGAATTACCTGATCAGGCAGTAGATTTATTAAATTCGGTTAGAATAAAATGGATAGCCACATCTATTGGACTTGAAAAAATTATTATGAAACAAGGTAAATTGATTGGCTATTTTATAAGCGATCAACAATCTGGTTTTTATCAAAGTCCGGCATTTACATATGTATTGAAATATGTACAACAAAATTCTGAAATTTGTAAAATGAAAGAAAAAAATACGCGAAACGGCCTACGATTATTATTAACTTTTGAAAATATTAGTTCTGTTGATATGGCACTACAAGTGTTACAACCGTTACAATCTAAGGTTGATGTTGAAGCGTAATGACAATAAATAACGTGAGTTCGGTGTAGATTTTCGATATAATTTTCTGTCGAACTCATGTTATAAAGATTAGTTCAGTTTACTTATTTTAGAACTAATTTTTTTAAAATCTTTAGGTTTTATATTAAAGGACATTTTAGTGTGTTCTTGATAAATTGCATTTCCGGTTTTTCCATTTACAATGTTTATTATTTTATTATAATTTATCTGATTATACATTAAGTAATAGAAATCTTTCTTTTCGTTAAAGATTTTTTCTTCTAGTGTGCCGTATTTAACTACTTCATATTTAAAAGGATAATCTTGCATTAACTTTTCTATTTCTGGGCTCTTTTTTTCTAATCCAAAAAAGCCATCATACCCGTATAATAGATTAGAATCTATATACAAAGTATGATTTTTAAGATCTTTTAACTCAGGGAGGACATAATCATCATAAATATCAACAGGCCTTTCATTTTTTAAATTTTTATTTACTAATTGTAGATAATTTTTTAAATATCCTAATCTAAAATTGATAAAATCACCAACAACTTCTCCTGCGTTAAATGGTGCTGCTATTTGCTGCCTTATTTTGATATCTGGTGTAAAATAAATTGCACCTACTCTTGATATGCTCCAAACATTGTTTTTCTTTTTCTTTTTAATTTTGTCAATAACACCAAAATCTATACAGGTAAAACTATATGATTTCATCATCCCTGATTGTGTAGTTACTTCAAGCTCCATAATTTCAAATCTAGCCAAAGCATTGTCAATTTCTAAGTCATCCCCTGTAAAATCATCTTCATAAACTACTTTATAAGGGGTTATATCCCAAACCTGATTAAGGATATTTTCATAAGATGATTTAGGAAAAACATTAGGAAAAACAAATGTTGTTTGGGTATTCGTAAACCTTTTTAAATCTTTATTATTTAATTTCTTAAATTTATTTTTAATATGTGAAAAATTCCCAACTCTTACCTGAGAAACCCCAAGTGCTGAGGTAAAAAGAATTATGACAATAATTAAGGTTTTTGATTTGTAGTTCATTTTATGATACTATTTTAATTTTAAAAAATTAGAGTTCTGAAAACACAATTATTAAAAGAAATGATTTATACTTTTTTGCTAGAACCATAAAAGTATAAACCACTATAAAGTGTAAAAATAAAGAAAACCTGTATTAACAAACCACTAAACTCCTTCTATTTGCTATTATTAAAAGGTCCTAATATCCAAATTCGCTCAATACTTTTATATGATATGAATCTTAGGGAGCTGGGGATAAAGGAAATAGATCAAATCATATAACAGTTAAAACCCTAGGTCATAAAATTAAAGGACTTACCCAAAAAGAACTGGTAGAACAATGTAATATTAGTGTTCGTACCATACAGTATCCTGAAGTCGAGGAAGTAATTCTCAGAAGTCATATCACAAAAACCATTCGCCGACAAAAAACAACACTTTAACGCCAGTTTTAATGTGTTTTGTCGAGAAATATCTTTTAACGAGGTAAATATTTTTAATTTCATCATAATTATAACAACAAACCAACATTGATTATGAATGCAAGAGAAGAATTTAGTTTTCTAAAAGATCCCTGGAAACAACTACAAAAGATAAATAATCGAGTTAGTCAATTGATAGATGACCTTAATACTAATAAACTGTATGCAATAAACTATTCAAACCTAAAGAGGAGGTTTACAGAAGAAATAGAAAACTACAAAAACAATCCAGAATTGATCGATATAGAAGAATTTTCTATGAATTATTCTTTTGGGTATCATTGCTATAATAACATTGATGATGTATACAGCAAAGAAGCAATGTACATTGAAGTTAAAAGTTATCTAAGGGCACTAAAAATAAGAACAGCTTAGTATTTCTTAAATTTTATTAATCTGTATTCAAAATCAAAGCTCACAAAATTGATTGTAACATAATGATATGGTTTTAAGGTTAAGACAATTCATGAGCTTCGATTTGAACTAACCTATCAACAGTAGCTGCAAGAAGTCCAAACTCCATTGACACATGAAATATCATCTGCAGGCCCCATACAAGGTATTAACAAAAAACTTGAAGAACAAATATCTCCCTCTTTAGGACAAACTGTATTATTAATACCTCCTCCATTAATATTTACTTTAGCTTTTCTGTCTAGTAGTTTAACTTGTTTTAATTTTAAAATTGACTGTAACATAATGATCTAGTTTTAAGATGAATAATTAATATCATAACAGGTATAAGTGCCTATTACAATTTTTAAGTTGATCACAAATCTAAATTGTATTGCTCATTGAGTCGACCGAATGTATACAAACGAACCTCTTAGTATCTATTTTAAATAATCTTAATAGAATTATTAAGAAATTTGAAAGCCCATACATCATTTGTACGGGCTTGTTTTATAATATTTCTTTCAAAATAGAAGTGTAAATTAGTCTAACTCTAACATCTTTAATGTTTTAATAAAATTGGCTAAGTTCTAAAAAGCATATTATTTACTACTATGTTTTTAAATTCCATCCAGGCAGTATTGGAAGCAAAGGCTATAGCTGCTACGGTTGCCATTTTACTGGTTGAATTTTTTATTTTTTCTAAGACTAAAAACCAATTCAGATAATTCTGAAGGTATTTTGTTGCCACTCCATTGAAGGGCTCCATAAATTTCCTTAGACGCATATCCATATTATTCACATTTTGTACGTGATATATTTTGTCAACAGCTCTTTGACCCTTCGAAGCATTAAATTTTTTGTGTGCTACCTTCTTGTCTTTTGCAAATGCAGTATAGCTTCTGTGACTGTCGCTACAAAGGGTTTCTACTTTAGCCAACTTCCCTTGTAATATAGTCTCCAAGTCACTTTTACTAATGCGACCTCTGGTAGCTACTTTGAAATCTTTGTTCCCTGATCGGTCACAACTGGCTATCACAGCTACTTTTTCATTACTGAGACCAGCTTTACTTGCCTTTGCGCCACGTTTTCTAGCAGGACGATCCAAATTTCGATTCCCTTTTTCAGAGTAAGCAAAGAAAAGATCATCACTCTCTAGGATTCCTTGGAATTCATCCACACTTACGCTCCCAAAGGAGACAAGTAATTTGTGCCTCCAATCAAAAGAAGTCTGAATAGAAATCCCTGTTTCTTTGGCACTCTTGCGAATACTATATCCAGAGAGTAAACAGAATAAATAACGATTAACTTTGTCTTTCTTCTTGAGGTTGTACCAGAACTTACCGGTAGTTTCACTAAAGTTTTTATGACAAGTATTACAAACATAGCGCTGTACTCCTTTGAGCTTACCATTAGCCTTAATTTTATTGCACTTACAATGAGGACAGCTTATGGCTTTACTCTGATTGCTATCAATCAGGGCTGAACCCTCAGTAGAGATCTCCAATAATGTGGAAACAATTTCTGATTGAACCAAAGCCGATGAACTAATGAAAAAATCTCTAAAATCTTCTGGTATCATTTCTCCGTTTTTATAAAGTAAAGATAAAACATATTCTAATTAGAACTTAGCCATAAAATTTAATTTTTCTCACCCCTCCGGTTCCTCCAAATTCTGAGATATACATCGCTGTATGGTATGGATCAGAAGTAATTCCGTTAGGGCCATTAAATGATGCTTCTTTAAGTAATCCATCGGTTTGAGCTGCATCTCCTGTACCTGCAAACTCTTCTGTTGTACCATCCATAGAAATTTTAAATATCTTATTTACCCCAATACCTGTAGCAAATATCGTATTTCTAACAACAGTTATATACCCAATTCCGAAACCATTAACCACAGCATCAGTAATAGTAGTGATAAGAGAAACATTCCCTTTTGGATCTATAGATAATATATCTGCCGTAGCAAAATTACCAACAATTAGATTTCCTTTACGGTCAAAATCAATCCCTACTCCTCCTGCTAATTTTGGATCAGATGCATATACGGTTACTTCTCCTTCAGTCGTAACTTTATGAACCGTCGGGGTTCCAAAATTTGACACATATAGATTATTATCATGGTCCAAAGTTAGTCCCGATGGAAAACCACTAATGGTCGCTACTACAGTTTGTGTGCCGTCTGGTGTAATTTTAAGAATCTCTCCTGATCCACCACCACTACTGTTAACAACAAACAAATTACCTTGTTGATCAATTGCATTCCCTAATGGACCTGTTAAATTCGACGCAAATTCTGTAACATCACCATTTTTGGATATTTTAAAAACCCTGGTTCCATTACCATTTGCTCCTGCAAACTGGCCAAATTCTGAGACATAAATATTGCCAAATTTATCTACACTAACGGCATCATTACCAAAAAAAGGTGAAACTACAGTTTCTACTTCGAGGTCTGGATCAATTCCATCTCCATAACAAGAAATTAGTGTGATTGCCATTGAAGATAAAACAAAAAGCATCAATGCTTTTATACTAATGTGTTGAATACATGTTTTCATATTGAATGATTTTTAAGTTTGCCCTAAAATATGCAAGCACTTCATAAAAATCGACGGTTTGGATCTATTCGCACTTATTTTAAGCCGCCTTTAATCCCTTAATATAATTTCTTGGTGTATCCTTAATTTCGAATTTAAAGGCCTTATTAAAAGTTGATTTCGAATTAAAACCTACTTCCATAGCAATGGCGAGTATGGTATGATGAAGATGTTCATTATTATCTATCTTCGATAAAAATTCCTTTATCCTAAAATGATTGATATAATCATAAAAATTACTTTTTGATATATGATTGAGATACCATGAAATATTATGAGTAGAAGTATCTAAATGTACAGAAAGATCACGAAGCGTTAAATCAGGTTTTAGAAAAATCTTTTCTTTTTCGATCAGCCTGTTTAGTTCTTTTCCTATAGAAATAATCTGATCTTGTGGTAAACGTTGTGATGATTTTGTTTTTTCTTTTTGAAACGGTACTCTAAACAATTCTGGTTCTTTAAGACTATAATATCCGATCACAAATATGAATACCGAAATTGTACTCCAAACCGAATTATAATTAATAAATTTTATAGAATAATTAAAAAAGTTCATTGAGATAAAACTGATCATCCATACCGTAATAACAATAAAGATTGAGATTTGAAAAAATTTGAAAAACGACACCAAACTTTGAGTATAAGAAACATGATTTTTCTCTTTATGAATATATGTTTTCAAAATTTTCACATTAAGAACCCAATAGTATATATTAGAAACAATCCCTGCTCCTTCAATAATAAAAAAAGGTATTCTAAAAAATCCTGACGATAACTTATCTGAAAAATCATCTACTTGAAAAGAAAAAATGTAAAACGAAAATAAAAGATGAAAACCAACAGGTATATAGTGAAACCAAGAAAGTCTAAACGTATCATTTTTAAAAAATATCAATCGTCTACTATACATATAACATAGCGGCCCAAATAAGAAAATTACCGAATCAATAAGAATAGACCATTGAAACAATCTTATAGTCAAGAATTTAAAAAAAATCATTCTGCCCAAAAGCATAAAAACAGAAAGCATTAACATTATAGAAAGTATTCTGTTTGCCGCTTTATTCTTATTCTTAATAATCTGAAGAGTAACCGCCAAAAAAACACCTTGGCTAATTCCAAAAAAAAGTATAAGATCAATGAATTCGAAAGATTGCATTAACAAATAATTACTGTTTATTACAAAACTATCATATTATCTTATACTTTTTCGACCGAATGGATCATATCGTACTTTAAAAAAAGAAATTACATATCACCTCATCTCTTTTTTAGCAGCTGTTTTCTATTCTAATGAAATAATTTCATCTAATATTAATTCCTATCAATATATTTGATTAAAGCTCTATTTTACGAATACCTCCACTACCTGTATATTCAGAAACATATAAAATCTTAGCATATTTATTAGAAGATATTCCATTTGGATTTTGAAAAGAAGCTTCTAATAAAGGCCCATCTACTTGTTTGACTTCTCCATTACCAGCTAGAATCTCTATTTCACCTTCTAATGAAACTTTATAAATATAATTTACAGCAATTCCTGTAGCATAAATAGTATCGTTTATTATTGTGATATAACCAATCCCAAAATTTTGAATTACAATATCGGGGATATTGGCAATCAATGAGATTTGGCCATTCTTATCAATAGAATATATATCGGCTGTGTAAAAATTGGCAACAATTACATTCCCTTTACTATCCAAATCAATTCCTACACCTCCTAATAACCTAGGGTCATTTGCATATTCTGTAACTTCTCCATTCGAAGAAACTTTATGTACCGTAGATGCAGTATAATTAGAAATATATAAATTATCATGGTGATCTATGGTCATGCTACTAGGCCAACCATTAATAGTTGCAATAACTATACGATCTCCTTCAGGTGTTATTTTTAACACTTGGCCATTTACAGTATTATTGGCATTATTAACATACAAGTTTCCCTTAGAATCTTTCGCAGTCCCCATAGGTCCAGAAAGGCCTTGTATTGTATCTAAAATTTTTCCTTGTGGAGAAAGTTTAAAAATTCGAGTTCCACTACCACCTGTATCAATAAATCTACCGTATTCTGAAACATAAACATTTCCGTTTCTATCTACAGATACTGCACCATTCCCTACAAAATTGTTAAGTATGGTTTTTACTTCAGGATCAGGGTCGATTCCATCACCACTACAAGACAGGAATAATAAGAACATACTCAATAAAGCAACTAATGAAGTCGTTATAATTTTAATTCTTTTAAAAAGTGTTTTCATTTCTTTAATTTTTAAAGTTTTTGTGAAAGTAACTTCAGGAAACAAAGAAATCGACCGTTTGGGTACGTTTAAACATTTTTATACAATTAAGCAGTTTTTTTTATATAGTTGCTTGGCGTATCTTTAATAACTGCCTTAAATGCTTTATTGAAAGTAGACTTAGAATTAAATCCAGAATCCATTGATAATGCTAGGAGCGTATGATGATGATGCTCTCCATTATGAATCTTTTCTATAAATGCTTTTACTCTATATGTATTGATATAATCATAAAAAGTACATTTATGAATATTATTGAGTAACCAGGAAACATTGTTTGTTGATGTATCCAATTTTTTTGCAAGATCCACTAAGGTAAGTTTATGATTCAGATATATTTTCTCATTTATCATAAGTTTTTCTAGCATAACCTCTAAGTTTTTAACCACTTCATTATCCAGTCGTTCTTTCTTTTTAATGTGTGTGTTTAGATATAAAGGCATTCTAAAAAGATCAGGTTGTTTTAGACTATAAAAACCTATTATATAAACAAAAACACAAACCACTATCCATATGGCATTGTAGCTTAAAAATGAGGAATATATCTTAAAACCATATCCTAGCACAAAACTTATTATCCATAACAATAAAAACAAACTCCCTATAATCAAAATTGCATTAAGGTATCTTACCAGATTTTGAGAATATGATAAATTGTTTTTTTCTTCTTTTTGGTATATCCCTAATAACTGAAAACACTGATATACAAAATATAAGTTGAAGAGAATTCCAACCGCTTCTATAATTAAAAAAGATAGTGTAAGATTGCCATTCTGAGCCAGTAAAACAAATTCATCATAAGAAAATTGATACGTCCAAAAATGATATGCTAACATTCCTGTTGCAGGAATAAAACATGTATAGTGTAATTTGTATTTTGATTTTTCATTAAATATTAATCTTCTATAATAAAGATATAACAAGGGGCCAAATACAAATACTAGTATATCTACAAAAAGTGCTAGCCTAAAGAAGACTTTGTTATCGGTCTCTATAGTAAAGAAAAATCGACCTGTTAACATTATTGAAGCTATGGTTAAAATCAGAGATAATGTTCTATTAGCAAGTCTATTCTTATTTTGTAACACCTGAATTACAATAGCTAAAAATATTCCTTGGCTAATACCTAAAAATACAATTAGGTCAATTAATTCAAAAGACTGCATAAGAAGTAATTAATTTTTATACAAAACTATCTTATTATTAACTATTTTTCGACCTAATGTATATATTCACACCTCAAAAAATCATTGTACAGGTATAATTAGAATAACTCGTTATGCATTTGAGATTTTTTAATTCAAAATTCTATTTTCGATAGTTCTGCTGAGCTTGCCGAAGTACAATTTTTCTTCATTCTATTTCGAAAAACCACTCGAATTGACGCTTTTTTTACAATGTTTTTCACAAATGCACAACGGGTTAGGACACTATAATCTAGTAACGATTTTACTATACTCTATTCTAACTCATAGAAACCTATCTCCTTCTACTCCTTAACAATATATTCAATTAAGACAGGTGCCGCTTGATGTAATCTGCCCAAACTAGTATATGTCTTTTTCAAACCATAGTATTAAGACTCTAATCACGATATTCCGAAAATCTAGAGGTATATGACTAAAATATCCACATGTAACTAAATCATTATAAGGATATTTGAACAACATCAGAACATAAAAAATGTCTTCATAAAACCAACTAACACTTAACAATCTTTATATTATGAAAAACACAATATTCTTTTTAGTTTTAATTTCGATAATTAATTTTTCTTCTGCGCAAAACTCTGCTCCGTCTTCACATCTTAGAGCCAATGATAATGGTACAGGTGATATTCTTATGAAAACCGTAAGGTCTACCATTACTACCAACGCTACCTATTATTGTACAATGCAATGGAATGCCGGCAGTGAAGGAGGGGCATACTGTGGTTTTCAGGACTCTCCTGATAAAGGACATGTCTTTATTTATTCAATATGGGATCCTAGTAATGGACAAGCTATTACTGCCGATTATGTTGGTCCCGGTACAATTGTTGAAAATTTTGGAGGCGAAGGAACGGGATTAAAATCTATGAATCCTACTATTGGATGGAATCTTAATGAATGGAATACCGTAGTAACTCGTCGCTGGAATGTAGGTTCTCACACGTATTTTGGTTTTTGGATTCGTAGAGATTCTCAAAACAAATGGTATCATATGGTTACAATGAATTATCCGGTTAGCGGTGTAACATTTAATGGCACTACAAATGCTTTTTTGGAAGACTGGCTTAGTACCGGAATGCATAAAAGACGATTTGAAATGAAAGATGGTTTTAAAAGAAAAACAAATGGAACCTGGGCACCCATGAATCAAGGTACTTATAATCGAAATGTAGAACCCAGATCATCCAATTACACCAACGCTGTAGATGCTGGAGCTGATGATGGAATCTATTTTATGCAAAGTGGAGGAAATACTTCGCCAAGTTTTTCTGGTAATCCGCCTATTACCTTTAATACCGACACAAATGCTGCACCTTCAAATCCTGCTATTTCATTTTCAATACAATCAGTATCTTCTTCAAATATTTCATGGAATGTACCAACATCTTCGACTCCTCAATTCAAATATACAATCAAAGTGGATGGTAATACGGTAAAATCTATAATTGCCCCAGAAACTAGATCTTCATCAATATCGGCCTCTTCAGGAAGTGTAGTAGAAGTTATACTAGAGGATATATTAGGAAGAACAAGTAAACATACTGTAACTGTTGATAACGATACTCTTCCCAGTGGTACTTATAATATCACTTTTGAACACAATGGAAAAGCTTTGACTGCTCAAGGAAATTCTAATGGTTCCAATATTCAAATCAACAACTATAATGAAGAAAGTTTACAAAAATGGGAGGTAACTAATTTAGGAAATAGTATTTACAAAATTATAAATGTAAATAGCAGAAAATCTTTGGATGCTTTTGGACAAAATAATGGTGATAATATAGGGTCCTATACGTACCACGGAGGGTCAAATCAAAAATGGAAAATAAGTAAGCTTGACACAAATATTTATAAAGTTATAGATTCTAGAAGTCAAAAATCTATAGATGCCTTTGGTACAAATAATAATGCAAATGTTGGTATTTATGAGTATCATGGTGGTAACAACCAAAGACTTAAATTTACTTCTATTTCAACAGCAAAAAACAATATTCAACCAAATTTATCTGTATATACAAATCATAAATCAGGTATTTTAAATATTCAAACGAATGATGCTTTACAAGAAAAAACCGATATAGATGTGTATACCATTCAAGGGGTACGAGTAATTCATAAAGAAATCTCTACACAAAACGTTTCTGAAATTAATATTTCTGATTTGGCAAAAGGAATATATATCATTAGGTCAGGAGAAAGTTTAATAAAAAAGTTTGTTGTAAAATAGATATCAAAAATCATAAAATAATTTAGGGGGCCTATAAAATGCCCCCTTATTTTTTTTAATTCCTACGTCTTCTCTTCTCTATTTTAGATTCAAGGATTACAAATTTTATGAAGACTTAGTAGTATCAAAAATGGTAAAATGCATCTTCGAGATGTTCTATTCTTGTTCCTATTTTATTTTTTATAATAGCGATGATATCAAAACGTACTTCTACATCCAAATCCTGTTCGGTAACATAATGATCAATAACCTTCACAAGAGATTGTATTTGTTTCGGTTTTACAAAATCTTGTGGGTCACCAAATTCGGGTGTACTTCTCGTTTTTACTTCTACAGCAACTACAATATTTTCTTTTCGAGCAATAACATCAACTTCATGTTTCAGATACCTATAATTTCTTTCTAAAATATCGTATCCTTTTTCGATAAGAAAATCAACTGCCATTTTTTCTCCTTTTTCACCAAGAGCATTATGTTCTGCCATCCTTATATATATTCTAATGTTACTTGATTCTTATGGACTTGCAAAAAGACTTCTGCACCCATAATCAAAGTTCTATTATCTTCTATATGCCCCATTGGAAATTTAAATGCCACCGGAAAATCATACTCTTGTACAATATCGAGAATAATCCTTTTCGCTTTTTTCCCAAAGGAAATATTATTATCATGCATTTTGGTCATTCCTCCAACAATCAATCCTGATAAGTTGTCAAAATACCCATTGCGTTTAAAGTTTTGCAACATACGATCAATATGATAAAGATACTCATCTAAATCTTCAATGCACAAAATTTTACCTGTAGTATCTATAGAAGACGTAGAACCGCATAGAGAATATAAAATAGATAAATTCCCTCCTACTAACTGACCTTTACAATCTCCTTGAATATTCTTTTTGGAAGAAGGAAGAATGTATTCATTTTTTTTACCAAAAATAATATCTCTTAATGAAGCTATCGATGCCTTTGTGCCTTTATGGATATCTATTGGCATAGGTGCATGTAATGAACATATACCTAATGTATGAAGATGTGAGTGTAGTACAGTAACATCAGAATATCCTATGATCCATTTTGGATGTTTCAGAATACCTGAAAAATCAATCTTATCAATAATTCTTACGGTTCCATACCCTCCTCTTGCACACCATATTCCTCTAATCTCCTTATCATCTAACATCTCTTGAAAATCAGATACTCGTTCCTGATCAGATCCTGCAAATTGATTACTTTCTATTCCTATTGTCGAACCTAATACAGGCACTAATCCCCATGTTTCTAATAGTACTATAGCTTCTCTTATTTCTTTTAAGTTAATCTTTCTTGCTGTAGAAACAATGGCAATTTTATCTCCTTTTTTAACAAAATCGGGCTTTAACATTTTCACTCTTGAGTTCTTATTTTTTTAATAGTAATGTGAAAGATTTCTTATGACAAAAGACATTCATTTTCTAGACATAACCAACTACTTATAAGGTTCTCTTCTTATTTTTTTTCAATTTTAAGATACTAATTAACAAATACTTTCGTTATAATCTATTATATTGTAAGGAATTTTGTCCCCATTACTCTACTTTTAAACCCTATTGCCTATGATGTCGGATACTTCATGTAATCTTGCTTCCTTAGCAGAATATGTGCCTTCTCCAGGAAATCCCTGGAACGTAAGCAAAATAAATCATTTGTACCGTAGAATTGCTTTTGGAGCATCAAAAGCAGAGGTTCTTGCTGCTTTGACTCAAAACAATCCTTCTGCATTGGTTGATCAGCTTATCGATAATGCTATTGCTCTAAATACCACTCCCCCTCCTGCATGGGGTTTATGGAATAGAGATCAATTTGAAGCTGCCGAAGCAGCAAACGAAAATAACGATATAGGATTCTATCGAACTCAAGGAAAAAATCAAATGATAAATGATTTGATCCAAAATAAGGTAAGAGATCGTCTTACATTGTTCTGGAGCAACCATTTTGTTACAGAAGATGATACCTATCGTAGTCCTGCTTATCAATCTCAGTACTATAATCTCCTTCAAATGCACGCTTTGGGAAATTTTAGGGATTTTGTATACGATATAGGCATATCAAATGCCATGCTGGTATATCTCAATGGAGATGAAAATATAAGGGATAGACCAAATGAAAATTATGCCCGAGAATTGTATGAACTTTTTACCCTTGGTGTAGATAATGGGTATACAGAAGATGATATTCAGGAAACCGCAAAAGCGCTAACCGGATATGTAAATACAAATGATATCCCCTGGGGAGATGTTCTTTTTGATCCAGCACAATTTAGTAATGACTCTAAAACTATTTTCGGTCAAACCGGAAACTGGACTTATGACGATGTTGTCAATATTTTATTTCAACAAAGAGGTAATCAAGTTGCAACTTTTATTTGCGCAAAACTGTACACCTATTTTGTAAGCCCTACCTGTAATGATGCTATTGTTGCCCAAATGGTACAAACTTTTATTACAAGCGGGTATCAAATAGCAGCCGTACTTCGCCAGTTATTTAAAAGTGAGCACTTTTTTAATATAGAAGCTATAGGTGCAATTATCAAAAGTCCTTGTGATATAATGATTTCTTTTCATAATGAATTAGGATTTTCTCTTAATATTATGGATATCAATGATAGTTTACGAGGTGCTGTTCGTATGTTAGGACAAGATGTACTTAATCCCATAGATGTCGAAGGCTGGCAAGGCGATGAAGATTGGATTAGTCCTGATTTTTTGATTGGCCGTTGGGGAAGTATAGAATTTAATATAAGAGCTGCTTGGGCACAAAACAAACAGCAATTTAGAGATTTTGTAGTGGGATTGCCTATAGGCACTTTAGCCGACGCAAATCTAGCAACTAGTCTAAGTGGTTCAGAGGTTGAAATTGTAGTAAGAGCATTGGTGAATTATTTTTTTCCGAGAGGTATCTCTGATCCAGTTATTTTTAATGAAATTTTAGGTGTTTTTAAAGATATTCCTGCTTTTCCACCTAGTTATTATGATCCAGGGGCAACAGATCCAGCTATATGGAGATTAGATCGTCCAGAAGTGGCAGATCAATTCTATGCCTTTTTACTGCATATCATACTTATCCCCGAATTTCAACTAAAATAAAATTACTATGTGCGAAACGAATCACAATCAAAATATAAAACCAAATAAAGACGGTAACTGCAATACTGAAGATCATAAAACATGGAATCGAAGATCATTTCTTCAGGCACTGGGACTCGTTGGAGGAGGATCAATCATGCTTGGCAATACGCCATTATCAGTATCAGCTCCTTCGTCTTTATCTACAGCATTAACACAAGCAGAAAGTGATAATATTCTTATTATCGTAAGACTACAAGGAGGTAATGATGGTTTTAATACCATAATCCCAGTATATGACTATGATATATACGCTAATGCAAGACCTTTGATCAAAATCCCACCTAGTGAATTTATTACGCTTGATGATGATTTTGCTATGCCTAAACCTATGAACAAATTAGAAAGTGTTTGGGGAGATGGACAAATGAAGGTTGTTCATGGTGTTGGGTATGACGACTCCTCATTATCTCACTTTAAAGGATCTGATATTTATTCTAATACAAACCTTAGAGAAGATGACCGTACAGGGTTTATGGGTAGATATTTTGGTGAAATTTTTCCAGATTATTTTTTCAATCCACCAGTAAGCCCGCCTTCTATACAGATAGGAAGTATTGGAAACTTAATCTTTAAAGGACCAGAAAGTGATTATTCTTTTGCAGTTTCAAGTCCCGAAAGATTACTTCAAATCATAGAAAATGAAACATTCTATGATCTTAACGGATTAAATGACTGTACTTATGATGATAAAGTAAGATTCTTAAGAGAAGCTACAAATACCACGTTTAATTATGCAGAAGTTATTACTGAAGCGTATGATAGATCTGGACCAAATGATTTTGCAGGTTATCTAGAAGATGATGGTTTTGCAAGACAACTTAGTATCATTTCAAGATTAATTAAAGGAGGTTTAGGTACCAAAGTGTATCTGGTTACTTTAGGAGGATTTGACACACATAATAATCAAACCCTAAGACACCAACAATTACTCAATTCATTCTCTGAAGGTATAAACACATTCTATCAAGATCTTACCGCTGCTGGTTGGGATGATAAAGTGCTTACTATGACCATGTCAGAATTTGGCAGACGATTTAAAGAAAATGGTTCTCTGGGAACAGATCACGGTACTGCAGCACCAACCCTATTTTTTGGCTCTGCTCTTAACGGGAATGGTTTTGTAGGAGAGCATCCCGACTTAAACAATTTGACTCGAGGAGGTAATGTATTTAACACTACAGATTTCAGAAAAGTGTATGCTACCGTTATGAAAGATTGGTTATGTATTGATGAAGGTTTAGTAGGAAGAGCTTTACTAGATACTGATGGAGGACCTTTTGAGTCTTTAGATTTAGGATTTAACTGCTCTGGTACCAGTAGTATTCCAACAGATGGGGAAAGCTTGACACACATCCCCACCTATGACGATGATAGTCAAACGTTTATTAATATAGTATCTCCACTCACTACTCATATAGAGGTTTCTTTATATAACATCATAGGACAAAAAGTAGCTATCTTATTTAATGAAATGCTTATGGAAAGAAGGAATCTTGTTATCAATGTAAAAGAATTAGCAAATACAAGATTAAGTACTGGACCTTATGTTTATCGTATCCAAACTAATACTGGCGAATTTAGCCGATCAATAGTAATATCATAAATTAATTAATATCCATAATAATTGCATACTACTGTTGGTGTATTTTGCTAGTGTTTTTTTACCTTTGCGCCTTATTTTTTAGCATTATGAGCACGACAGGACGATATACAATTACAGCAGCTTTACCATATACCAATGGCCCTATTCATATAGGCCATCTGGCAGGGGTTTACATCCCAGCAGATATTTACTCACGTTACCTTAGAATGACTGGCAATGATGTTGCTTTTATTTGTGGTAGTGATGAGCATGGTGCTGCTATTCCTATGCGTGCTAGAAAAGAAGGAGTTTCTCCACAAGTAATTATTGATAAGTATCATACTATCATTAAAAAATCCTTTGAAGATTTTGGGATCTTATTTGATAACTACTCAAGAACCTCTGCTCCTATTCATCATGAAACCGCTTCAGAATTTTTTAAGAAATTATACGATGACGGTAAGTTTATAGAAGAAACATCAGAACAACTATATGATCCAGAAGCCGAGCAATTCCTGGCAGATCGATTTGTAGTAGGTACTTGCCCTAAGTGTGGCCATGAAGAAGCGTATGGTGATCAATGCGAAAATTGTGGTAGTTCTCTTAATGCAACAGATCTTATCAATCCAAAATCTACGATTTCTGGAGCAGAACCTATTCTGAAACAAACAAAACACTGGTTTTTACCACTAGATCAATATGAGAGTTTCCTAAGGGAATGGGTTTTAGACGGGCATAAAAAAGATTGGAAAACCAATGTATATGGCCAAATCAAATCCTGGGTAGATGATGGATTACGTCCTCGTGCAGTAACACGTGATTTGGATTGGGGAATTCCTGTTCCGGTAGCTGGTGCAGAAGGAAAAGTATTATATGTATGGTTTGATGCTCCTATAGGATATATCTCTTCTACCAAAGAATGGGCAGCACGAGAAGGAAAAGACTGGGAACCCTACTGGAAAGATAAGAACACCAAATTAGTTCATTTTATAGGAAAAGACAATATAGTTTTTCACTGTATTATTTTCCCTAGTATGCTTAAAGCAGAAGGAAGTTACATACTACCCGAAAATGTACCTGCAAACGAATTCTTAAATCTCGAAGGTAATAAACTGTCAACTTCAAAGAACTGGGCGGTATGGCTACATGAATATCTAGAAGAATTTCCTGATCAACAGGACGTATTGCGATATGCATTAACTGCCAATGCTCCCGAAACCAAAGACAATGACTTTACCTGGAAAGATTTTCAGGCGCGAAATAACAATGAATTGGTTGCCATATTCGGAAACTTTATCAATCGAGTAGTCGTACTAACCAATAAATATTACGATGGTGTGGTACCTTTACCAGGTGCTTTTTCTGAAGTTGATGAGCAAACTTTAACAGAGCTTAAAGCCTATCCTGCAGTTATCTCTAGTTCTATAGAACGATATCGATTTAGAGAAGCCAGCCAGGAATTACTAAATGTTGCTCGATTAGGGAATAAATATTTGGCGGACGAAGAACCTTGGAAATTGATTAAAACAGATGAAGAGCGTACTAAAACTATAATGTATGTTGCATTACAAATTGCATCTGCATTAGCTACATTATCAGAGCCATTTTTACCATTTACTTCGGAGAAATTAAAATCAATTCTTGACTTTTCGAAACTCGATCAGCAATCCACATGGAATGAAATTGCGACAAAAGAAGTACTCCTTCCGGCAGGACATCAAATCGAAAAAGGAGAATTGTTATTCTCTAAAATCGAAGATGTTGAAATTCAAAAACAATTAGAAAAATTGGAAGCAACTAAAAAGGCTAACGAAGCTGAAAACAAAGTGGTAGAGCCACAAAAAGATACAGCAACTTTTGATGATTTTACCAAACTAGATATCCGTGTAGGAACTATCATCGAAGCTGAGAAAATGCCTAAAGCCAAAAAGCTTTTAGTCCTTAAAGTAGATACAGGAATTAATACCAGAACAATCGTTTCGGGTATAGCAGAACACTTTTCTCCAGAAGAAATCGTAGGCAAAAAGGTAACGGTATTGGTTAATCTTGCTCCAAGAGCATTACGAGGTGTAGAAAGTGAAGGAATGATCTTAATGACAGAGACCCCAGAAGGGAAACTAGTATTTTTAAATCCTGATGAGGATGGTGTAAATCCCGGGGCAATTGTTAGTTAAGTTATATGCTCAAAATAGCATATCACCCAATTTATACGCATCCTTTGCCAGAAAAGCATCGGTTTCCGATGATCAAATACGAGCTATTGCCAAAACAATTGCTTTATGAAGGAACCTGCAAAGAAGAAAATTTCTTTACCCCTGATATCCCGGATGCAAAATCTATTTTGGCAGTACATACTAAAACATACTACAAAAGCCTTAATACACTATCCCTAGGTCCTAAATCGGTAAGAAAAATCGGCTTTCCTTTATCAAAAGAACTCATTGATCGCGAAATGATTATCGCCGATGGCACCATTAAGGCTTCAGAATATGCCATACAATATGGTATCGCTATGAATATAGCTGGTGGTACTCATCATGCATATACAGATCGTGGTGAAGCATTTTGCCTATTAAATGACCAAGCTATTGCAGCACGATATCTTTTACAACATAATTTGGCAAAAAAAGTTTTAATCGTAGATCTTGATGTACACCAAGGTAACGGAACCGCAGAAATATTCAAAAATGATGATACTGTATTCACCTTCTCGATGCATGGAGCAAACAATTATCCTTTTAAAAAAGAAAAATCAGATCTGGATATCGAACTTCCTAATCAAACCGAAGATCAGGAATACTTAAGAATCCTAAAAGAAACTCTTCCTCAACTTATTAATGATCAGAAACCTGATTTTATATACTACCTGAGTGGTGTAGACATCTTATCTACCGATAAATTAGGTAAATTAGGGTGTACTCTTTCTGGTTGTACAGAACGTGATCGATTTGTACTTCAAACCTGTAAAGATCTTGATATCTCAATAATGTGCTCTATGGGAGGTGGTTATTCTCCAGATATCAAAACCATTATAGAAGCACACGCCAACACCTACAGATTAGCACAAGATATTTTCTTTTGATATTTGATGCTAATCATTTGTAAACGGATATTTATTGTATCTTCATATCAAATTATATCCTGATGCAAAAAGAATGTCCCGTATGTGGTGACAAAATCATTGGTCGAGCAGATAAAAAATTCTGTAGTGATTATTGTCGTAATGCATATAACAATCAGCTTAACAAGGATAGTAAAAACCTGATGCGCAACATTAACAACCTGTTACGTAAAAACTATCGCATTCTTCAAGAATTAAACCCAAAAGACAAGACTAAAACCACTAAGACGAAACTAATGGCTAAGGGTTTTGATTTTCAGCATTTCACTAGTATCTATGTTACCAAAACCGGAAACACCTATTATTTCGTATACGACCAGGGATATCTACCACTAGAAAATGATTTTTACGCAGTTGTAAAAAGAAATTAGTAGTTCATTTCGTACTTCTTAAAATATAAAACACTTATACCTACAACTAAAAAACCCCCAGGTTAACTACGCCTAGGGGGTATGAATTGAAACTTAATTATACTTAACACAAACTCAACTTAATACTAATTATAATAGTTACAATTTCACTGTTTGTTAAACCAAAAATTTATATAGTCTAACATTTTTTACAACAATCAATATTTAAAATCAACTTTTGACTTTCAATTATAATAACTGTTACTATGACAACAGCATACATTATAAATACCCTATTTTAAAATTGTTAATTTTTTTTATGTTTTAAAAAGTGTAATTTAGGACACCTACTAATGTTTGGATATTAAGTATTCTCAGGAATTGTACACAAATTACAATCTAAAAATGGCAAAAATAGTAACCGAGATAAGTACAGAATTAAAAGAGTTCATAACGAAACAAAAAGTTTTCTTTGTAGGAACGGCAGCCAATGAAGGACGAGTTAATATTTCTCCTAAAGGAATGGATACATTTCGGGTTATTGGACCAAACAAAATTGTTTGGCTCAATTTAACAGGAAGTGGAAATGAAACTGCCGCTCATGTCATAAAAAATAATAGAATGACTATTCTATTCTGTGCCTTTGAAGGAAAACCTTTAATCTTGAGACTTTACGGAACTGCCAATATATTTCATAAACAAGATAAAACATATCATAACTATATTCACCTATTTCCTGAGATCATTGGTTCAAGGCAAATTATTGAGATGCATGTAGATATGATACAAACCTCTTGCGGATATGCTGTTCCATTTATGGATTTTAAAGAAGAAAGAACACAATTAAAATCCTGGTCTGAAAAACAAGGAGAAGAACGATTAGAAAATTATCAAAAAGAGAAGAATGCATTTAGTATTGATGGTTTCGAAACAAGAATAACGGGTTCTGATAAAAAATAACAATTACTAAACCCGTTATTCTTAGCTTCTAATAAGTTTGATTAATGATTTCTCCAATTTTGACTATTCATTTTCAATGCTGCTTTCATTACATCTTTCTGACTAATTTGTCCAATTAGTTTACCATCTTCCAAAATAGGAAAACGTCTTCTTTTGGTCTGTAAAAATTTATTCGCTGCATCAAAAATATTGAGATTACCATCTATAGTTTCTACATCTTTAACCATAAATTTTTCTACTCTCGTATCTTCAATTGGCATATTATAATAACGGCTTTCATTCAATTGTTTAATACAATCGCCTTCAGAAATAATGCCTAATAATTGATTATTATCATCAACCACAGGTCCTCCTGATATTTTATGCTTTACTAATGTCTCGATAACCTCCATAACCGGTTGACCAGGACTAAATGTAATCAAATCTCTTGTCATATAATCAGAGACCTTTATAAGTGTCTCATCCTGCTTCTTCGTCTTAGAGCGAGCTCCTTGAAAACTGATTATCCCCATAATATCTAGTGATTTAGTGAATCTTAAATATAGTGATTTACAACAACTTATTCAAGTTAGATTCCAATTTTAATGTAATTAAAACCTAATTTTTATACCTTTATCAGTGTCTTTTTTAACTATTTAATGAAATCACCAATGATCACTTTGAAAGGTATATTTTTAATAATTGTAGCTTATTTCTTACCTTTAACCTAAATCAATACTCACACATGCGAAAGTTTCCCTCATTACTTACGTTACTCCTCATTTCTATCTCATTAGTTTACACATTTTACAGCAGTAAGCCACAAAAAATAACAGATCTCAAGACCTCTAAACAGGAATTTTCTACACTTCGTGCTTTAGAGCATGTAAAAAACATCTCTAAAGAATGTCACTATCTGGGTAGCTCTGCACATGAGGAGACTAAAACATACATTCTTAATGAATTAAAAAAACTAGGATTACGTCCCGAAATTCAAGAAGGTATTTCTATCTCTGACGGAGGAGCAATAAGTAAGCCTAAAAATATTATTGCAAAGATTAAGGGTAGTAATTCTACAAAGTCTCTGGTACTCATGTCTCATTATGATAGTTCTCCACATTCATCATATGGAGCTAGTGATGCCGGTAGTGGTGTCGCAACTATTCTTGAAGGAATCAGAGCATATTTGGCTACCAATAAAGTTCCAAAAAATGATATTATCATTTGTATAACTGATGGAGAAGAACTTGGGCTTAATGGAGCAGATCTTTTTGTAAAAAAGCATCCTTGGGCCAAAGATATTGGGCTTGTTCTTAATTTTGAGGCCAGAGGAAGTGGTGGTAATTCTTATATGCTTATAGAAACTAACGGTAAGAATGGAAAAATGATTAGTGAATTCTCTAAAGCTGGTGCAAAATATCCGGTTACTAATTCTCTAGCCTATAGTATTTATAAAATGCTACCCAATGATACCGATCTTACTGTTTTTAGAAAACAAGCAGATGTCGAAGGGTTTAACTTTGCTTTTATAGATGATCATTTTGATTATCACACAGCCAATGATACATGGCAAAATCTAGACTTAAACACATTACAGCATCAAGGAAGTTACCTCATGCCTCTACTCTCCTACTTTTCTGAGGTCGACTTAAACATACTTAAATCTGATCAGGATTATATTTATTTTAATGCTCCAATTTTTAGTCTTGTTACATATCCTTTTAGTTGGATATATGTATTATTGATTATTGCAATTATCTTATTTATAGGGCTAATTTTCTATGGAAAATTTGCATATCGTATAGATTTTAAAGAAGCTTTAGTAGGGTTAGTTATTTTTCTTTTATGTCTAATTCTTGCAGGGAGCTTAACATTTGGAGGATGGCAACTAATTAAGATTATCTATCCTCATTACAATGAAATTCAACATGGATTTACCTATAATGGGTATCAATATATTACTGTTTTTGTATTATTATCAATAGCTATTTGTTTTAAGGTATATGCTAGGTTTAGCAAAAGTAAAAATCAAGCTAACTTGCTTATAGCGCCATTATTTATTTGGCTGGTTATTTGCTCACTAGCAGCTTTATATCTTAAAGGAGCTAGTTATTTTATAATCATTGTGCTATTTGGATTAATATCATTAGTTGTTCTTATTCGACAAAAAAGGCCTAATCCAATATTAATGGTTGTTTTAGCATTACCAGCTATCTTTATTGTATCTCCTTTTATTGTATCTTTTCCTGTGGCTTTAGGCTTAAAGATTCTTTTTGTCTCTGCCATCTTATCAGTACTATTATTTGGTGCACTGATTCCGGTATTTGGATTCTACAAAAGAAAAAAAATATTTGGGAATTTATGTCTTCTTCTAAGTTTAGTCTTTTTTATAGCTGCTCATATAAAATCAGATTTTACCGAAAAACGGCAAAAACCTAATAGTCTTGCTTATATTTTAGATATCGATCAAGACAAGGCCGTTTGGGTTTCTTATGATAACATTCTTGATTCCTGGACAAAAAATTATATCAACACAGAAGAAAACATTGCCGAAACTTATAATGCGAACACGTTGCAAAGCAAGTATCGAAGACCTTTTACTTATGCCAATCAAGCGCCTATCAAAAAGATAACCCAATCAAAATTAGATATCGGTAAAGATACTATAATCGGAAATCTGAGACATCTGGAGCTGTGCATTGCTCCTCAACGAGACATCCAAAGAGTTGATTTATATACCGAAACCTTGTTTAACTTTGATGCTTTACGAGTTAATGGCGAAACAGCAATAGATTTTGATTACTCCGATGGTAAAACCTACAATGCGTTTACAAAAAGATGGAGTCAAAATCTGCTTACTTATTATGTAAGTAAAAATCAACCACTAGAATTACAAATGCAGTTTCATAAGGACTCATTACCAAAATTTGTTGTATATGAATCCTCATATGATTTACTTACTAATGAACATTTCTCGATCCCGTCGAGAAATAAAAATATGATGCCTAAACCATTTGTGATAAATGATGCTGTAATCATTAAAAAGAGATTTGCAATAGAACAATATCAAGAGAAGAAAATTGATACTACTACAGTCAATCAAACTTCTGTCGAAAACACAACTATTAATAAATAGATAATTATATCTATTATACTTTAAATTTACCGTAAAATAAAGTTCAAAGTATACCCTATATTAATAATCATAGTATGTTTCAAAATGTAGAATTTGTATACCGTTTTTCAATATAAAAAACAATAAACTAAGAGAACCGAAGCATGAAAATGCTTCGGCTTCTAATTTAATAGAATCAACATAGGTATTGATTACTTTTTCATAAATTGAAAATCATAAAGATTAATTCTTTAATCTAAAATCCTTCCTTTAGCCATCTCTCTTCCATAATGTCTATAATCTAAACTAGTATTTATTTCAGGATTTACACCTTCTTGAAACAAAACAATAATATCAGACCCTCCAAACAGAAAATACCCAAACTCATCTCCTTTAAGACATTGTCTATTTGGTGTAGCAATCATATTTACTGAAGATACCTGACACATACCAATAGGGATAACCGCAACGATTCCGACATTACCATAATCAGAGTTTGTTGTATCAATAGTAACAACCCCTCTTGCTTGTGTAAACTCATATCCTCCCCGAGATTGATCTGGAGCATTAAACTGATTCTGATTAATATGTACATCTAGATATACCAATCCTTGCACTGGATAACACTCTCTTATAAAACCAGCTACTGGTGTATGAAAACGATGATATGAATATGGTCCTAGAAAATAATGTACAAAAGTACCGTTAGCAAAAGCATCTTTATACTGACTACCTTCTAATAGTTTTTGAATACTTGCATATTCATGTGTCTTTTTCATCTTTATTTTCGGAATATTAGAATCGGCATCAATAGCATAAGTTTGTTTATATGTACAATCGGCAGGACATGCTATCACTGTATTATCTTCTGGGTTTTCAATTGGACGTAAACCAGGATTCAATTCTCTTGCAAAAAATTGATTAAACGTTAACCATCCACTTGGATTATTAGGCTTCCCTTTAACCATAGAGTCTTCTACTCTATATTTTGGAGAATATTTTATAAATGATTCCAAAATTTCGTCATCAAAAGAATCTGTAGTATTTAAAAAGCTTCCCCAATCCTTTGCATAATCGACTAGCCATTGACTAAACCATGGGATATTTTCTACAATAGTAGTCTCTCCTTTTCCAACTTTTTGGTCAATCAACCAATAAAAGTGACATAAACGATCATATACTTCTTGGCTTTGCCCATCTTCTGGATTTTTCCAAGCTTCTTCTCCACTCTGACGTGGTGCCCACCTACTAAAAAATCTTAGATAAGCAACATAATCCTCTACATTTGTTGGCCACTCTAATGCATTATACAAATTCTCATTTAAGTTCTTTTCGGCTTTGCTTTTTGCCTTTTCTAAAGACTCGATCAAAAGGCTTAAGAAATCATTGTCAATTTTACATTTTTCGTTCAAAAATTCAATACGAACTTTTGAGGATTCTAAAGAAACTGTTAGATTATCCATACTTTAGGTTTTAAAAGATTAATAAACAATTTGTGATTTTTTCTTAGGGGGTAGTAGTGATTTTATCACCTACACTAATATACTGGTTATCAACAAATAAAACCATAGTTGATCGAAAAAAAAACAAAAGTTAACATTAAAATAATTTAACCTTTTACATCCTATTGTTATTACGTAAATCTATAGATTTCGCTCTTATCCTATTCATGAGATTAGAAAACAAAAAACCGAAGTATTTTCATACTTCGGTTTCTATTTTATAACTTAAAAGAAAGTGATTATCCTTTCATACTTGCTTTCAAATATTCACGATTCATTCGAGCAATATTTTCTAAAGAAATCCCTTTAGGACATTCAATCTCACAAGCACCAGTATTGGTACAGTTACCAAATCCTTCTTCGTCCATTTGGTTTACCATTGCCAACACACGTTCTGTAGCTTCTACCTGACCTTGTGGTAGCAATGCAAATTGCGAAACTTTAGCCGAAGTAAATAACATTGCTGAAGCATTTTTACAAGCAGCTACACAGGCTCCACAACCAATACAAGTTGCTGCATCCATAGCTTCGTCTGCATCTTCTTTACGAATAGGGATAGCATTTGCGTCTTGTGTATTTCCTGAGGTATTGACAGAAATATATCCTCCTGCATGCTGTATGCGTTCAAAAGAAGAGCGATCTACCATTAAATCCTTTACTACAGGAAATGCCTTTGCTCTAAACGGTTCTATATAAATAGTATCTCCATCATTAAACTTACGCATATGCAATTGGCAGGTAGTTATCAAACGATCTGGGCCATGAGGTTCGCCATTGATCTGTAATGAACAGGCTCCACAGATTCCTTCTCTACAATCGTGATCAAAAACTACAGGTTCTTCTCCTTTATTGATCAAGTCTTCATTTAACACGTCTAACATTTCTAAAAAAGACATGTCTCCTTCTATTCCAGAAATACTATAGTCTACTAACTTTCCTTTGGAATTAGCATCACTTTGACGCCATATTTTTAATGTAAGATTCATAGCTTTTTATTTATAAGAACGTGTTTTTAATTCAATGTTTTCGAAGACGAGATCTTCTTTATGCAATTCGGCATCTTTAGGCTCTCCTTTGTATTCCCACGCTGCTACATACTTAAAGTTTTTATCATCTCTAAGTGCTTCTCCTTTTTGTTCTCCAGATTGTTCTACAGATTCTTCTCTAAAATGTCCTCCACAAGATTCATTACGATTTAATGCATCTTTGGCAAATAATTCTCCTAATTCTAAGAAATCAGCAACTCTTCCTGCCTTTTCTAGTTCTGGATTCATACTATTAACCGTTCCCGGAACTTTTACATTTTTCCAGAAGTCCTCACGTAGTACGGAGATTTCTTCGATAGCTTCTTTTAATTCTTTCTCATTACGAGACATCCCACATTTGTTCCACATGATTTTACCTAGTTTCTTATGGTAATAATCTACAGAATGCTCTCCTGATCCACTCATTAATTTCTCGATACGATCTTTCACCTCTTTTTCGGCTTGATCAAACTCTGGTGTATCCGTTGGGATTTTTCCTGTTCGAATATCATGAGATAAATAATCCCCTATCGTATAGGGTAATACAAAATATCCATCTGCTAATCCTTGCATCAATGCTGATGCTCCAAGGCGGTTTGCACCGTGATCAGAGAAATTGGCTTCTCCTGCAGCATAACATCCTGGTATAGTTGTTTGTAAGTTGTAATCTACCCAAAGACCTCCCATAGTATAATGTACAGCAGGATAGATCATCATCGGAGATTTATATGGGTTTTCATCTACAATCTTTTCATACATCTGAAATAGATTCCCATATTTACTTTCGATAACTTCTTCTCCCATCTTCGTAATTTCTTCCTTAGAAGGGTTATGCATACCCGAAGTCATTGCTTTTTCTTTTCCATATCGTTGGATTGCTGATGCAAAATCCAGATATACAGCTTCTCCTGTTTTATTCACTCCAAAACCAGCATCACAACGTTCTTTTGCTGCTCTGGAAGCCACATCACGTGGTACCAAATTACCAAAAGCTGGATAACGACGTTCTAGATAGTAATCTCTTTCATCTTCAGATAACTGTGTTGGTTTTAACTTACCCGTACGTATTGCTTCTACATCTTCCTTTCTTTTTGGCACCCATATACGTCCATCGTTACGCAACGATTCAGACATCAACGTTAATTTAGACTGATGATCTCCAGATACTGGAATACAAGTTGGGTGAATCTGGGTATAACATGGATTTGCAAAGAAAGCTCCTCTACGGTGTGCTCTCCATGCTGCCATGACGTTACTCCCCATTGCATTGGTACTTAAGAAGAATACATTTCCGTATCCACCACTCGCCAATACTACAGCATGAGCAGAATGACGCTCAATTTCTCCAGTAACCAAATCACGAGCAATAATTCCACGAGCTTTTCCATCAACCTTCACTAAATCTAACATCTCGTGGCGGTTAAAAGCTTGTATTTTTCCTCTGTTGATCTGACGATTCATTGCAGAATATGCTCCAAGAAGCAATTGCTGTCCTGTTTGTCCTTTGGCATAAAATGTACGAGATACTAGTACTCCACCAAAAGAACGGTTATCTAATAAACCACCATATTCACGTGCAAAAGGAACTCCTTGTGCTACACACTGATCGATAATATTTCCTGAAACTTCAGCCAATCGATATACATTAGCCTCGCGAGAACGATAATCCCCTCCTTTTACAGTATCATAAAACAATCGGTAATCAGAATCACCATCGCCCTGATAGTTCTTTGCTGCATTGATTCCTCCTTGTGCTGCAATCGAATGCGCACGACGTGGAGAATCAGAATAGCAAAATGTTTTTACATTATATCCAAGTTCGGCCAATGTAGCGGCCGCACTTCCTCCTGCTAATCCTGTACCAACAACGATAACGTCTATATTTCGTTTATTAGCTGGATTAACCAGATTAATTTTATTTTTATAATTTGTCCACTTATCTGCCAGTGGACCTTCAGGTATTTTAGAATCTAAAATTGACATACTAGTGGTGTTTTTAATGAGTAAGATGAAGCACTATAGCAATAACAATAAACCCAACAGGAATTACTATCGCAAAAGCCTTTGCAAACTTGGTTGCCGCTACCGAGTATTTATTATTAAACCCAACAGATTGAAACGAAGATGCAAATCCATGCCATAAATGCAATGCTAAAAACACAAATGAGAGCGCATATAATCCTGTACGGATCGGGCTCACAAATTTATGCAGCAATTCTGGATAATATCGTGTAGGATCCTCTGGAGCAAATTCTACATATTTATGTACTATTTCCGGAACCCAAAAATCATAGAAATGCACTCCTAAAAACGCAAGAATCACTAACCCAGAATAAATCATATTTCTAGACATCCACGAAGAGTTAGCACCTCCATTATATTTTGCATACTTAACCGCTCTAGCATTCTTGTTTTTTATTTCTAGCACAAACCCCATCACAAAATGAAACACTACTCCAAAAATTAGAACAGGCTGCAATGCAAATTGAACTAACGGATTTGTACCCATAAAATGAGATATCTCATTAAATGTATCCGCGCTAAAAATTGAAGTAAAATTGATGACAAAGTGTTGTAATAAGAAAAAAACTAAGAAAAGTCCCGAAAGTGCCATGGCAACTTTTCTAGCTATTGAAGATTTTATCAATCCACCCATTATTTAAAATGTTTAATTAGTTGTGAAGCAAAAATAGGGTTCAATGCTTTTTTAGCCAAGCTTTACCTTGGGTTTATTTCGCTATTTATAATGAATATAAAAAAGAAATAAATTTTGCTTATCATTTCTTTCTAAATCATTCAAAATATAGCACTAACTTTAATCAAAAAAAGCAGTTCTTTTTACAATTATATTAATTTTATGGTATGAGACACATCGACTCTAAATTACCTCAGGTTGGCACTACTATTTTTACAATAATGAGCAAAATGGCTCATCAATATGAAGCATTAAACCTCTCTCAGGGCTTTCCTAATTTTGAGGCAAGTCCAAAACTAATTGATTTGGTAACTCAGGCTATGCAAAACGGATATAACCAATATGCACCAATGCCCGGATTGCTATCATTAAGAGAAGTTATTACTAAAAAAACCAACTCATTATACAACAGTAATTATCATCCTGAAACCGATATCACCATAACTTCTGGTGCTACACAGGCTATTTTTACTATTATTTCGGCTTTTATACATCCTGAAGATGAAGTGATTATATTTAAACCTGCCTATGATTCGTATGAACCATCTATCGAATTATTTGGAGGAAAGATCGTTCCCATACAGTTGTCTGCGCCCCATTTTAGCGTAGACTGGCAAGAAGTAGCTACTAAAATCACTTCTAAAACCAAAATGATCATTATCAATACGCCTCATAACCCCAGCGGAAGTGTTTTGTCTAAAGAAGATATGCTTCAGTTAGAAAAATTACTAAAGAACACGGATATCATTTTATTGAGTGATGAGGTATATGAACATATTATTTTTGATGGCCAGACACATCAAAGTGCTGCATTGTTTCCTGGATTAGCAGAACGTGCTTTTATTACTGCTTCTTTCGGAAAGACATTTCATACTACCGGATGGAAAATGGGGTATTGCCTGGCTCCAAAAGAATTAATGACAGAATTTAGAAAGGTACATCAGTTCAATGTTTTTTCTAGTAGCCACCCTATGCAATATGCTTTGGCTGAATATCTAAAAATTCCTGAACATTATCTTTCCCTTCCTGATTTCTATCAAAAAAAACGAGATTTTTTCCTGTCTATGATTACTGATTCTCGTTTTAAGTTTACTCCGGCATCCGGGACATATTTTCAGGTATTGGATTATTCTGCTATTACTGATGAAAGTGATGTAGCTTTCGCTGAAAGGTTAACTAAAGAATATAAGATTGCATCTATCCCAGTATCCGTTTTTAACTTGAATCAGCAAGATGATAACGTACTACGTTTCTGCTTTGCTAAAACAGAGGATACATTAGAGAGAGCCGCAGAGATTTTGTCTGAGATTTGAAACTAAAAATCAAATCGTAACTGAATAATTTCTATCTCTTCTTTTTCTTTTTTCTTCTCTTTACCCGTATTAAGATTAGACAGAGAAATCCCTAATAATCGTACAGAGTTCTTCATCTTGTCTTGATACAATAACTCTTTTGCGGTTTCTAATAAGATATCGGTATCGTTTACAAAATAAGGTAATGTTTTACTTCGGGTTTGTAACGTAAAATCACTATATCTAATTTTCAAGGTCACTGTTCTACCAGCAACTTTACTTCGCTTAAGACGTTTTTGAAGTTCTTCTGCGATACTTTCTAAACGCTCAAGCATATAAATTTCTGAAGCTATATTTTCGCTAAAGGTACGTTCTGCAGCTAAAGATTTACGTTCTCTGTTTGGTTTCACTTCACTTAAATGAATTCCTCTTACAATACGATAGTAATGCCCTCCTGATTTGCCAAAATGCTGAGTAAGAAATTCTTCTGATTTTAATTTTAAATCTTTTCCGGTATAAATCCCCATCTGGTACATTTTGGCTTGGGTAACTTTACCCACTCCATAGAATTTTTTAACATCCAAATCTTCCAAAAATTCGATTACTTCTTCGGGGTTCACCGTTTTTTGCCCATTAGGCTTATTATAGTCACTTGCAACTTTGGCAATAAATTTATTGATCGATATTCCCGCAGAAGCTGTCAATCCAACCTCATCAAAAATCTGTTTTCGGATTTCCTGGGCAATCAGTGTTGCGCTGGGGTTTCCTTTTTTATTCTCGGTAACGTCGAGATACGCTTCATCCAGGGATAAAGGTTCTACAAGATCTGTATACTCAAAGAATATTTTTCTGATTTGAGAAGAAATTTCTTGATACCGATCAAATCGAGGTCGAACAAAGATAAGATCAGGACAAAGTTTTCTTGCTTTAAAACCAGGCATAGCAGATCGTACACCAAATACACGGGCCTCATAACTAGCCGCACTCACCACACCTCGTTTTCCTCCTCCTCCAACGGCCAATGGCTTTCCTCTAAGTTCGGGATTATCCATTTGCTCTACCGAAGCATAGAATGCATCCATATCTACATGTATGATTTTTCTATTTGTGTCCAACTCTTCCACTTTACAAAAATAATAGATATTGATGATTCAAATTATAATATCTTTATCTCTAATTATAAAACACTCCCATATCGTTGGAAATAACCGAATAACTAGCCATGATCGAAATAGAACGTAAATTTCTCGTTACATCAGAGGATTTTAAAAATGAAGCGCAAAAAAGTACGCGTATCATACAAGGGTTTTTAAATACTGACCCAGAACGAACGGTTCGTATACGAATCAAAGGGGAATACGCTTTTATTACTGTAAAAGGAATTGGTAACTCTTCGGGAACTTCTCGATTTGAATGGGAAAAAGAAATTGATGTATCAGAAGCAGAGCAACTAATGCCTTTATGTGAAAAAGGAATCATCGAAAAAATACGATATGAAATCTCTCTAGGAAACCATATCTATGAAGTTGATGAATTCTTTGGAGAAAACAAAGGTCTCATTATAGCAGAAATTGAATTAGAAAACGAAAATGAAACATTCCTAAAACCCAATTGGTTAGGAGAAGAAGTTACCGGAGATCGAAAATATTATAATTCTCAATTAAGTAAAAAACCATATTATTTATGGTAAAAAAGTAAGATCAATAGGTCTTTAACTTCAATTAACATTGCTTTAATAAATCTTAACAAAAGAGTAACATATAGTATTGGTAAGGTGAACTGAATAAGCACGGCTAAGCGTACTTATTTATTAACCAAAATTACAGTTATGTTGCACAAATCCAAAAGATCCCTAGTAGGGATCATATTATGTTTTTCTCCATTTTTAAATGCCATAGGACAAGTTCCAGTAAATGGATTTTATCCTAAAAAGAATTCTTTTACGTTGGCTTCCAGTTATGGATACAAAAGTTATGATCAATTCTATCGAGGATCTGCATTATCTGAAGGAAATCCTGCTGGTTTAGGAAAAATTTCTTCATTTATTATCTCTTTTTATAGTCAATATGCTATTACAAACTGGTTATCTACCACTCTTACCTTACCATACATTAGTGTCGAAAGTGAAGATGAAGCACTTGATCCCGTTCAAAACGTAGCACAGATAGATGGCATTCAGGATTTAGGGATTTTTCTAAAAGCTAAAGTTCTGGAGAAAAAATTCGACAACTCTTCTCAGATAACGCTAGGAGGCGCTTCTGGAGTAACATTTCCTGTAGGAAATTATGAAGGAGGAGGTGTACTTTCTCTAGGTAATGAAGCTACCACTATTAATGGTTCAGTTATATTTCAGTATAGTACCCCGTTTAAAATATTTAGCGAACTACAGTTTGGGTATAGTATACGTAACAGCAATGATTTTGATATCCCTAATGCCATGTTGTATAGTGCTAAAATAGGATACTATAATGAGTTTCTTTATGTACATGCCAAACTCAACATACAAAACTCTATGTCGGGATATGATATTGGTACTCCAGAATTTGGTAACGCGGGAGGGCCTGCTATTTTACCTGAAACTGAAGTAGATTATACCAATCTTTCTTTTGATTTTTATGTTCCCGTTTACAAAAATGCTCTAGGTGTTTCTGCCGGTTATGGCGCTACTCTAGATGGTAGAAATTATAATAAAGAATCCGTTTTTTCATTTGGATTAGTATATACCTCTAGATAGTATATTTGATAAAGAATAACTCCCATCAAATACAATATATATTTGGTGGGGTTATCTAAAATAGATATGAGTTTGATGACAATAAAAACTTAATGTATAAGTCAGACACTTTCAAATAATGATTCTAATTGATCCTCATTAATGGGTTTGATTAGATACCCAGAAACTAATTCAAATTTTTTAGCTCTTTCTTTATCTGTAGGGTTTTCTGATGACGATAAGATGTAAATAATAATATCTTTTTTAATTTCTGGAGTGATTGTAACAAATTCTTCCAAAAATTCCCAGCCATCCATAACAGGCATATTTAAGTCTAGTAAAATTAAATCTGGTAACTTCTCTATTTTTCCAATTGTTGATCTGATGAAATTAATACCCTCTTCTCCGTTAGAGAATACAAGTAGTTTTTGACTAGGGCTAAGTTTATGTACGATTTTTTTTATAATAAACTGATGAATATTATCGTCATCTATAAGACATAAAATATGGTTCTCCTTAATCATAATACAATATTTATAGTAAATGTAGTTCCTTTATCAAGCTCGCTGTCAATAGCTATGGTCCCTTTTAAAGCTTCAATTTGAGATTTGATTATGAAAAGCCCTAGTCCTTTGGCATCAGCATTTTTATGAAACGTTTTTCTAAACCCAAACACTTTATTTCCATATTTATCTAAGTCAATTCCTAATCCATTATCTTTAAATATTAGTTGAATTCTATTATTTACTTTTTCTGAAGAAATATGAATAACTGGCTTTCTTTTAGAAGAGGAATATTTTAGAGAGTTTGAAATAAGGTTAAGAAATATACTTCTCAGGTAAGCAATCGAGTAGGAAATTTCTTCAATTTTAAAATCAGTAATGATTTTTGCCTGGGTCTCCATGATTTTTGCACTTAATTGCCTTTTTACTTCTATACATGTTTCTTGAAGAGAAATATTTTGAATAGTCATATCTGTAGATTCATTAATCTGCACCACGTTTATCAAATCTTTCATTGTTTTATTAAGTACCTCTGCAGAATTTTTGATCATATCCGTATAATTCATTTGCTCTTCGGTAAGCGTACTTTCTTCCAAAAATTTAGTAAGCATAAAGATATTAGCCACTGGTGATCTTAAGTTATGAGAGGTTATATATGCGTAGTCTTCTAATTGCTTATTTTTTGCTATCAATTCTTGTAACGTTGCTTCTATTTTTTGTTCTTGTCTAATTGCTTTTGTAATATTTCTGGCAATTCCAAATACTTCTCCGGTATGATCTAATGCAGTGGCGTTCCAATCTAACCAAACAATTTCTCCTGCTTTAGTAAGGTATCTATTCCTAAAGTTAAATATAGTAGTACCATCAAATTGTTTTGCTGCTTCTGCAACAGTATTTTGTTGATCATCTGGATGCACAAATGCTAAGTAAGGTTTATCCATTAATTCTGTTTCGGTATACCCCATAGTTTTACTCCATTGCGGGTTTAATTTGGTAAAATACCCTTCAGGATTTGAAATAGTTATTAAATCCTGACTTAAATTAAATAAATCTTCTAATTGCCTATTTTTAAGTTTTAAAGCAATCAAATCCGCTTCTATTGAAGATTTTTCTGCTTTTTTTTGAGTTATATCTTTTGCAATTAGTAAAAAGCCTTCTTCATATCCTATTTTGGTAATAATAGATTCTAACCATATTACATCCCCCATTTTACTGACAAGTCTAACCACGAATGGTTTAGAGTCAGGAGTTTGCAATCGGTTATTGATTTCTTGTTTGGCTTTGCTCCTATCTTCGTAGTGTACCAAAGTCAAATAAGGAATATTTAACAATTCTTTTTTACTATATCCCAATAAAACGGACCACTGAGGGTTTGACTCAACAAAATACCCATTATCATTTACTATTGTGATAAGATCATTATTGAGTACATTTTTTTTTATATATACAGAACTTGTTTTCATCGTATTATCATTACAGTATTATATGAAATTTTGACATTGGAGTTTACTAATGAGGTAGCTTAATAAAACTATCATTGTAGTTATTTCTTTTTTAATATTTAGATATTAAAAAAACCAGTCTCAGGGTAAGGTAAAACATTAGAGGGTAATCGGGATATAATGTTTGTATTAAAGTTACTATAATAACACAACATAAACAACTGTAAATCAAAAATAAAATTTACATCTTCTAAAAGACATAAACAGAAAACTGTATTATTTAAATATATCACCAAATATTCCCGATCTATTATAAACCTAAAGTTTTCTACGTATTATATTACCAATGACACCTATATTTATGCAGATAAGAATATAATTTTAGCTAGCTTAAGAAATATCATTTCATACTAAAAAGGAGGAGAAAATAGTATCTACATTGGCTTAAACAACCATCTAACTCTATTTTGATGGCTAAATAATCCTATCATCTTCAAGTAAAATTCGTTATTTTAATCCCACAAATCACTAAAAGCTTTATTAAGATGAAAAAACTACTCCTATTTTTTGCTTTACTATTTCTTTTTTCTTGTAAACAACCCAAAGAAGAAAGCATCCCACAATCGGAGAGTACAAAAGAGGTTGCTGAAGAAATAAAACCTTCAGTACAATCAATCAAGGAAAGGTTGCAAAAAAACGGGTTTAAGATTTTTGACTATATAGATGAAGAAACTGGTGACACTGTGATTATGCAGCAATATTTTATTGCTTTCTTAAAAAAAGGGCCTGATCGTTCTCAAAGTAAGAAAGAAGCAGACAGTTTGCAAAAACTACACCTTGCACATCTTGGCAAAATGTACAAAGAAGGGTATGCAGATATTTCGGGACCTTTTGGAGATGATGGCGATATTCGAGGAATCACAATTTACAATACACCAACACAAAAAATGGCAGATAGCTTAGCCAATATGGATCCTATGGTAAAATCCGGACGTTTAATTATTGAAATACATCTGTGGTGGGCAGCAAAAGGATTTCCTTTGAGATAAGTGTAAATTAAAAAAGAGCAAAACTCCTGATTAAACTCAGGAACCCTGCTCTCTTTCTAATATTTTACGCACTAGCTAGCTAGATTTTAATTTTATTGCTTCACAAAGCGTTTAGTATACTGATTATTTCCATCGGTAAACTTCAGAAAATAAATTCCTTTTTTCAGGCCTCCAACATCTATAGTTGACTTATTTTCACCTGATATTGAGATAATTGTTTTTCCTAAAATATCTATTACCGAATATGAAATTTCTTTTGATTGAGTACTGAACGATATATTAAGTATATCTTTAGCTGGATTAGGATAAATTGCTACATTGTTATTTTTCTTAGTAGCTAATCTTGATCCGCCAATCACAACAGTATAATCTTCTACTTCTCCATAATTAAATGATCCACAAGGAGAAGGTTCAGTATTATATCTCATAGCAACTCGCATTCTGGTAGTTCCATTGGTAGCAGATGAGGGTACCGTAAAACTTCCACTTACTGAAGCGTTTTGATTAGCTGATTGTGTAAAGACTTGTTCTCCAGAATCTGTAAAATCACCATCTTGATTATAATCTATCCACACCCGGTATCCTTCACTGTACTTTCTATCGGTCCAGGTAGGTGTCACCGTAACTGTATTAGAACTTCCTTTGGATAGGTTTGTAGATTCTGATGTAAAATCACTATATCCACCACTTCCTGCAGTAGAAGTTTTATCAATAGATCCTAGTTGAACTCGGCTGATATATTCTTCTGATGAATTATTTCCATTAGCAGAACAATAGGTAACTCCACCACCGCCTGTAGTGGTCACATTAACGGTATTACTAAATCCTGAGGTATTACCTGCCGCGTCTTTAGCCTTTACTCTAAATTGATATGCTGTATTAGCTGTCAATCCTGCAATATTAGCCGATGCACCTGTTACCGATGTAGCGATTGAATTACCTTGGTACACATCATAACCAGTTACACCTACGTTATCGGTAGAAGCAGTCCATGAAAGTGATACCGAAGTTGCTGCAACATTAGAAGCACTTAATCCCGCAGGAGTAGAAGGTGCCTGTGTATCTCCACCACCGTTACCGGGATTATAACCATCTACTGTTTTGGTAGTACATCCCGGAGCCAACCACTGGCAAATATTTGGGTACGTTACCGACAAACGGCCATACCAATCCGAGCTATTATTTCCACAAGCAGCACCGCCACCATGTAACTGACCAACTATTCTTTTATTTTGATCAAAAAGAGCAGATCCAGAAGATCCACCTTCAGTTGTTCCATCATCCCAGTCCAGAACTCTCCAGTGAGTAGTTCCTGATCCTGATCCTCCACTGTATCCTGTGATCGTAGGCGCATCATTATCAAATGATATCTTTTTCACATCACCAGCAGGGTGATGAATACCTGTTGTTTTGGTAGGAATACTTCCTGTGGCATCCCACCCTGAGTAATACACATCGTAACTAGATGGCGGTGTAGAAGAAAGCTTTAACAATGCATAATCAGAACTTGAACCACTATCCATCATCTGTGAACCAGATATAGATTGGCTTGTTGATCCATCAGAGTTATTAGTACATCCCGGAGACTCATAATTAAATACAAAAACCCAGTTGGTTACTGTCTGATTAGATGTACAGTGATTTGCTGTTAAAAAATATGGAGTTCCATTATTTGCAGTATTATTTATTAAAGATCCTGAACACCATCTGGTTCCGTTTCCTAAAATTACTAATGCTACTGATCTAATTTGATCTCTCCATGGATCTCCTTCTGCACAAATTACATTATTATTACAAGATCCAGAACTACCAAAGGCTTTTGCCATACTCATAATACCTTTATAATCATGAGCAATTGTAGAAATATTTAAATCTGGTTGTTGTTTTACCTGAGCAGGTTGAAAATATTCAACTATGATTTTATCTCCTTTTACGGGAGCTAAACCTAATCGTTTTGAACTTTTATTATTTGCAGACGTAAAAGCCCCACGAACATCTGATTTGTCTTTGTTATAAACAAATAATTTAGCTCCTTCTGGAAGATCAAATTCAGAAAAAGTTAAGTTCAGTGATTTTGCCCCTTTAGATTCAATCTCAATAAGCCAATATCGATCTCCTTTTGAATTGGTATACCACTTTCCTGAATTTTTTGGATTAAGATTCGTTTTATGAGGATATGCAAAACGCATTGGTACGTCTTTGCTTGATTCCTGTTCGTCTTCTTTTAGCAGTTTTGCTATATCCAGTTTAGGTAATGTTACGCTGGGAATTTGACTTGATTTTGAAACATTTTCATTCGAGAACAAAGGTTCTCCTCCTTGGCCTATTTGGGAATAGGCGGTAATGCTTGAACATAATGCTATGACAAGCAATAAAATTGCATTTTTCATTGGTTTTAAGAGTTAAGTTGAGTTATACGTTAATTATTAACGCTAGCTAGTTTGTAAAATATTGATTCTAAGATAACAAGACACTTGTTCAAAGTTTAACAAATTTGGCGTTTTAACACAAAATTGAAATATTTTTTGTTTTCTTTAACAATCTTATTTTAAGGCATTTACGGAAAAAAAATAAAACAATTACGGGATTAAATTAAATTCATTCTTTGATTTCGATTTTCCGCTTTAATTCATTTCCTTTTTCGTCTAAAACAGTAATAATATGTATTCCTGGTTTTGGAGCCACTGCCATTTCATGAAACTGCTTTGTTGTTCCAACAAATTGATGGTCTATATACCAAAACACTTGAGTTTCAGGACTTGTATGTGCTATCTTAAGAATTACTTCATTGGTTTTACCATCAAATCCTTTTGGTAAGTACACACTGCTATTGGGTTTTGGGAAAATAAAATCCATTTGGTCCTGAGATTCTTTTACACAATCTGGTCGGTAGGGTGGTAAAGAACGGTAGTCTGCATTATTGGTCTTAAAAAAATATTCTTGTAATGGAGGTAATACAAACCAAGATTCATGAATGATATTAGCAACCGGTTCACAAGAAGAGTTTACTCTGTATCGTCTTGTAGTATCCAAGTGCACTAGTTGATGATACGAACAAGGTTTGGTCCTGGTTCCTGAGGCAGGGACATACATTTGTTTTGTAGGGCAATTGCTGCTTGCCAGAAAACCACTCTTAGTACAAACCTGTACAGCAGCCAAATCATCATACGGAGGAGGAAACCATTTAGATTTTGGCAATAGATTAAATACATCAAACAAAACAGGAGCTGCTGAGTTTAATCCCGTAAGCTCTGGTCGCCCTTCTCCATCGGCATTACCAATCCATATTCCTACCACATACTTTTGGCTGGCACCGATTGCCCAAGCATCTCTGTTACCATAACTAGTACCAGTTTTCCAGGCGATCTCTCTAGAAGAATCATAAAATTCCCAAGCTTCATCACCTGCTGGCCGATTAACTTTTTTCATTGCTTCAAAAGTTAACCAAATGCTTCCAGCACCATACACTGGTTTTTGCTGTGTTCTTTTACCAAAATCTACTTCTCTATCGGCCAAAATAATCGGTTCTGTAAATTCTCGATAAAAATATTCACTAGATGTACTTTGATAGTGGTTTAATGTGCTTGCAAAGCCAGCATATGTTTTACTAAGATCCCAGAGATTACCTTCTGCACCGCCAACAATTAGAGATAACCCATAATGATCGGCTCCGTATTTCAAATCTTTAATTTGAAATGCATTCATTTCATCCCGAAATCGCTGCAATCCATATTGCTGTAATAATCGAACAGCAGGTATATTTAAGGAACGTGCCAATGCTCTATTAGCCGGTGCTGCTCCACTATAACCTTCGTCAAAATTCTTTGGATTATATCCTGATATTACCGTAGGAATATCAGAAACCAATTGTTCTGGTAGCAATTCGCCTTTATCCATCATGGCTGCATACAATAGTGGTTTTAATGTGCTTCCTGTACTACGCCCGGCCTGGATAATATCTACATCTTTTTGATGTGCTCTATCGGTTGGAGAATTTCCTACATAGCTTAGCACTTCTCTGGTATCAACATCTAAAACCAAAACTGCCATATTATGTACTTCATTTTGTTTTAGTACTTCATAATGCTTTCTAACTACTTGATTAACCTGTTTTTGTAGTATCGGATCAATGGTAATTTGTACTCTTTTGCCATCATGTTCTTTTGCTAACCTTTCTAACAAATGCGGAGCTATTTGTGGCAAAAAGTAAGGCTTTTGAGGTAGTCCTTCGCTTATTGATAGTTCATAGGTCAATGAATCAATTGTCTGTTCTTCTAAAAGTATATGAAGTAATCGATTTCTTTTTTTTAATAATCGAGTTTGGTTTTTTCCTGGGTAGATTAAGGAAGGGGCATTAGGTAATACTGCAAGTGTTGCAGTCTCTGCCCAGGATAATTGATGTGCTGGTAACCCAAAATAACGCCAGGACGCCATATCGAGCCCTACTACGTTACCCCCAAAAGGAGCATGAGAGGCGTATAGTTTCAAAATCCTTTCTTTAGAAGACCCAAACTCCAATCGTGTGGCCAGTACCAATTCTTTTAGTTTTTCAAAATAGGTACGCTTTTTACCCTTTCGTGCCAAGCGAATAACCTGCTGAGTAATTGTACTTCCTCCTCTAACCACTTTACCTGCCTTAATGTTTTCACTTATTGCCTCGCCCATTGCCACGGGATTGAATCCTAAATGTCTATAAAATTGCTGATCTTCAAATGCGATGATACACCGTTCAAATTTTTCAGGTACGCTATCAGTCTCAGGAAAACGCCATTGCCCATCGGTTGCTATTTTAGCGCCTAATAATTCTCCGCCTCTGGTCTCAATTACTGTAGCGGTTGGATCATTAAATAATGGTCTTGGTAATAAAAAATAATATACAATCAATACTACTCCAAGAATTATGAAGCGTTTTGGACGAGTTTTTATGTAGTTTTTTATGTTTTTAAACAATGTGTCCGATGGATAATAAATCTAAAATTATTCGAAAAAGTATTTTAAACCTTTATTGATCTTCCTCCTGCTGTTTTACTCCCGTTGGAATCAAAATAAAAATCAATTTGCCCCATATACACTCCGCTTTTACCACATTGGTTGATGAGCACTTTCTCTCCCACTAAATTATCTACAATTACTGGTTTCGGTAATAATGTATGTGTATGACCACCTATAATCAGGTCGATATCTTTTGTATTTTTAGCTAGGTGAAGATCAGAAACTTTATCATTTTTATAATCATACCCAATATGAGAAAGACAAATAACAAGATCGCATTGTTGCTCTTCTTTTAATATTCTGGTGATATCTTGAGTAACTTCAATAGGGTCGAGATATTGGGTTTCTTTATATAAACTTTTATTCACTAAACCTTCAAGTTCAACCCCTAATCCAAAGATTCCGATTTTAATCCCTTCTCTAATTAGTATTTTATACGGTTTTACTAAACCATCAAGCACCGTATTTTTAAAACCATAATTAGCTGATACAAAATCAAAAGTTGCATTAGGCAATTGACTTAATAATCCATCTATTCCATTATCAAAATCATGATTTCCAATGGTAGCAAGATCATAGTTTAGTTTCGACATCAGTTTAAATTCAATTTCACCACCATAATAATTAAAATATGGAGTACCCTGAAAGATATCCCCTGCGTCTAATAAAATAGTATTTGGATTTTCTTTTCGTACTTTTTCTATAATCGATGCCCTTCTGGCAAATCCTCCTAATCCCGGGTATTTGTAATGATTGTCAGGTAGGGGGTCAATCTGACTATGTACATCATTGGTATGTAGCACTGTTACCTTTTTTGATACCGGCTTAACACAGGATACTAAACTTACTCCTCCTAAACTAGTTAAAGCTGTTGCCGATACTATTTGCTGTATAAACCTTCTCCTATTCTGCATATCTCATTCTTTTATCCAGTTGCACTTTTAATGTATCTATCGATTTAAAATAATCGATTAGTGCATTTCTGAGTTTATAATCTGTTTTATATAGCCGTATAGGGTCTTTAAAGAAATTCATCCTGTCTCCTCCTTGTTGTAAATAATCTGTAGTGAGTACAAAATAGCTTTTATCTTCTCGCAATGGCTTATCATTAACAATTAATTCTTGTACTTCTTTTGATTGTTTTACAATACTAAGTCGTAAATTAGAAACGGGGTGTGCTCGTTGTTTTTCGGCCAAATAAGAAGCTAATTCTTGTACTTTTTCATAAGATAATTCTGCCACTACCAATTCATTTTCAAAAGGCATCACTTCAAAGGCTGTTCTTGCAGTTACCGGCCCTTTTAGTATTGGTGCCCGCATACCTCCATGATTTAATAATACAAAATCAATTTCTTTATTATACCTCTTTTTAAAAATAGGTTCTACCTGTTGTAAGGAAATATCTGCCGTAAGGTTACCTAACTTGCTTTCTAATTTGCCATCATCTTTAGTAAAATCTACTGCTGCAATACATAAGGTAGCATCCAAAGTTTTATTTAAATGATCTCGGAAAGGTGCAATAAATGAATCTATAGCTTTATCTGTAACTATTGTAGAATCAATTTTTTGTTGAACTGCCGAAATCTTATTTACAGAAACCGATTGTTGCCTGCAGGAACAAATGCTTATCAAGCAAAAAAGACCCAGTAAGAGATTATAAAACCTAGTATTCATATTTTCGACTTTTCAACAATGGTAGTAAAAAAAACAATATGTTCGTTTATGGTTAAGTTAAAATAACTGCTTTGTTATGCAGATGTTTTACTATTGGAAAAGGGGCGTAAGAATGATATAATAATTTTTATTTACTTAAGGCAATTTCTACTTTATCTAATGAAATTTTATTTATGTTTTTGGAATATGCTCCATAAACCATCTTTTTTTCGAGATCAACATCCAAAAAACCCGTCTCACATGCAAAGAAATCATAATCATTTCTTTTCCCGTTTTCAGAATCTTTCATGATTTTATTTGGAGCAATCAAATAATGATTCCCTATTTTAAAATTATCGGTATATGGTCGACATAACATGCCATCATCACCCCAAATCTGAATGATTTTACGAGTATCTTCACCTTTATATTTTCTAATAATTTCTACTTTCATTGCTAAAGGCATTTTCTTTAATTTCCCATCATCTTCAAACTCTAAAAATTCAGAATACTCAATAACTTTTACCAGAGCAACAAATCCTCCTGTCGAAACTGTAGAAAATGAACAGTCTCCCTCGCAGTAGCAATCACAGGCAATAGATTGAGAAGAATACAATCCTAATACAAAAAAAGCTACATATCTAAGCAGGTGTTTTTTCATAATATTTGTACTATTTTGATATACATATAAAAATGTTCTGTTTTCAAATTTTGCAATCTACTTTACTACCTCCACCCATTTTCCTTTACTCCTCACTAAATAATCATGATCATACATGGCTTCACATTGAATACCTGGCAGATAGTATTTACCTAAATAGGATGCATTTAATAAAATAGTCATTGTTTTACTTTCATTTGGTTTTAGGTCAAAATAGAAATTCACTCTATCATCACGGATATCAGTATGTGTCACAGCATTGGCTTTAAACGATCCAAAATCTGTAAATCGAGTATTGACCACTTCCCACCCTGATGGGAAAATTTCAGTCAATGCAACATCTTTTACTTTAGAACCTGTAGCATTAGTAATGGTTACTTCTGCTACAAAATCTGTTCCCTGAGTTAATAGAGCTGGATTAATTATATTACCATCCTTAGTCTTATAATCAATAATTGCCTTAAACTTGCTTTGAATTACTTTTTCTTTGCCAACAGGTAGAATTCCGCTTGTTGCAATTTGTACAAAAATGGTGTTATCCTTATTGTTTTTAAGAACCAGTTTATTATCTTTTAGAATAGATCTATCACCAGAAGTTGCCAATGTTTTATCTGTATTAGCATTTGTTGATTTTCCGTTAAGAATATAGTTTACATTTACACCTTTCCCTCCTACATAAGTTGCATATTTTGCCATTGCCATTAGTGCATAGGATGTAGTTTGGGTACTCATCCAGTTTTTGGAAGATAATTCTTTAGCTAGATCTACCGCCACTTTCTGTGCATTCATTTTTTGATCTAGAGCTACAAGAGTTTCTAGTGCCATTGCCCGATTACGATTACTAGATCCATAGGTGTAATGATTATTATTTCTGGGCTGAAAATCAATATTTGCCGAATTAAGTAATTGGTTTGCTGCTTTGGTTTGAGTAATTAACCCATAAGCTGCGGCTAATCTCAATTTAGCATCATTAGATAGTCTTGATGTTTCTCTTAGCCTGTTCATTGATGACAAATCAGGGCTACCAGCAAGTGCTAGCGTATATAATCGATAGGCTTGTGCCAGATCATTATTACCACTTCTCCATCGTTTAGCCTGCTGTTGCTGATAATTAATCCAGTTACTTTTAAAACCTATGGGTAATACATATCCTTGTTTGTTTGCTTCGAGCAAGAAATGACCAGCATAGGTAGTTCCCCAATCATTTGGATTACTGTATCCAGGCCAATATGACATCCCTCCATTAGGTTGTATAAAACGTTTTAATCTATATATTGCAGCTTCTATGTTTTTCTGTATTTTTTGCTTTTTATCAGATGATAAATTGAAAACATCACCAAGATATAATTGTGGGAATGCTGCCGAAGTCGTTTGTTCAACACAACCGTGTGGATAGCGAATCAGGTAGCTCAATCTACTTTCAAAATTCATTGGCGGTAATGATGAAAACTCAATCGCTGCACTATTACTTCCATCAATTCCAAATGCTGCAAAGTCTATTTCTTGCTCACTATTGGGTTCCAGAACAATCGAAGTAACTTCTGTTGTCATTGGATTTGGGTTCACTATATTAATTGGAACTTTGTATGATGCTTTTTCTCCACCACCACTAGCCACTACTTCAATATCTGTAATAGAAGCTCCTTCTAATACTTCAATATCAAAATAGGCCATTTTCTCATCAGGTTGAGGAAACGATAGTTTTTTCTGGGCCTCACCAATGACTGTAAATCCTTTATTAGGCTTTAAAGTAACCGTTACATTTTTCACTTTATTTTCCATCGCAAAAACGGTAACCGGTATAGTTACTTTTTCTCCAGGAGTAATTTTACGAGGAATTGAAGTCAGTACCATTAAGGGTTTACGCACTGGTGTTGTCTTATCTGCGCTACCATAAGCTGCCTTTTCTGCATCTGAAGCCACTATCATGGTACGTACAGATCCAACATATTTTGGAATCTTAATTTTGTGCGCACGAGTTTCTCCTTTTTTAAGTTCGAATGGTCCTTTAAAGACGACCATAGGTTTAAATCGGTTCGCTTTTTTGGATTTGCTACCACCTGCTTCAGCATCACCTCCAATACTAAATACCTGATTGATACTTCCACCATAAGCTCCAATTACATCATCATACACATCCCATGTTTTTACTCCAAGTGCCTCACGAGCATAGAAGCTATTCCAGGGATTTGGGGTTTTAAATCGTGTTAGATCCAACAAACCTTCATCTACTATAGCAATAGAATATGTCATGGGTTTACCATTATTTTCTCCAACTTTCAGTGTAATCGTTTCTTCTGGTCTCAATACATCTGGCATGGTTAACTTAGGCTGAACCTTGGTGTTAGGGTCTTCGACAGAAATTGGAACGATACCATACAAACGTATCGGTAAATCATTTGCGGTATCCGCATGCGGTTGTAATAATGTGATATTGATATATACATTGGGGGTGTATAACTCTTCGATTGGCAATTCGAATTTCGTTTCTCCTTTTTGTGGAGTTATCCATTGTGAAGATAACACCTCGGTACCATTTTCTACAGTTACTAATGCTCTTCCTCCTTCACTTGATGGAAAGGTTACAATAGCTTTCTCTCCAACATTATAGGTGTTTTTATCTGTTGAAAACAATAACATGGTTGCTGCCGAGGGGTCATTTTTTCTTGATTTCCCTGCCCAACCCGGCCAATCGATATACATTATTTTTCCGGTAGCATGCCCTCCATTTGGATCTACTACTCTTACCAGATATCTTCCCCATTCGGGGTATTTTAATTCAAAATTGAAATTTGCTTTACCATTACTCTTAGTCGTTACTTTGGTCTTAAATACTTCATTATTATATGATCCTCTATTATAAGAAGACAAGTTATCTTCAGATGTATCCCACCACCATCTCCAATCGACTTTATAGATAAAAACTTCAAGATTTTTAACTGATTTAGGATTTCCTTTATCATCTACAGAAACAACTTCAAAATTATGTTTTGTGTCTGTTAACAGCATCCCTCGTGCTTTGTCTCCTTTAGGAACATTTACTCCAACGTACGTACTATATGGTGAATAGTTTTTACTAATGACATCGGTACTAAAATCTCCTCCATTTTCATATACTTTGGTAATAAAAGAAGCTTTTAGCATTCCTGCAGCCTTGTTCTCAAGTTTTGGTTTAAGGTTAAAACTTGCTTTTCCTTCACCAGAAATTCGCCCTTGAAATACTTCTTGTTCTTCGGTTCCGAACCTACGTGTTGGGTCATCAAAAACATACCCCGGAAAGGTTTTAAAACTGGTTTTACCTGGGTTGAATCGAACATTGATATCTGCTTTCAGGTTTTTAGCTATCGCTCCGTGTAACCATAACACTTCGAGATTACCTTGTATATTCTTATTAGCCCCCAGAACTTCATCATCAAAGGTTGTTTTGATTTTAAGACGGTTGGGTTTTATGGTTTCTATTTTAAGTGTTTTACTAAAACTAGCTCCTCCAACATTAACTTTGGCTTGCCAGTTACCAGTAGGTGCTTCATCAGAAGTATTCACAACAAATTTGTAGAAATTGTTAGTGCTATTGGTCTTTGTTTCCTGATAGGTCACTTTACCGTATGGATCACGTAGTTCGAACTTTACCGGGTGTCCTTTTGGTAATTTATTTGCATTATCATTAAGCATAAAAGATAAAAACAGGGTGTCTCCAGGGCGCCAAACACCACGTTCTCCATAAATATATCCTTTGATTCCTTTTTGCAATCTCACTCCAGAAACATCAAATTTGCTTACTGATAATGCGTTTCCATCATTCAATTTCACGTAAGTTTGCTGTTTTCCGGATTGGGCAATGGCAAAATATGCCGGACGATCTGCATCAAAACCAGTTATTCCTTCTGCATCTGTAGTCCCCTCACCCATTTCTTGTTGCTGGTAGTTATAAAAAGTTATTTTCGCATTTGCAACAGGACTAGTTGTAATGATATCATTAACCGTAACCATGTATGCATTATTAAGTCCTTTTTTAACTACTACTCCCAGATTAGAGGCTAATACATTTGCACTGATTTTTTTATCTCTAAAGTAAGAAGTGCTACATGGGTTTTCTCTTTCTTGCCAATTGTAGTCGTAGTACTCATCATAATAGTATTGAGAGCTATCCCAAAAACTCGATTCCTCTTCTTCGTCATAATTATCTGTCAATTCTGTGATTGGAGTATCATTGGCTGCTGCTCCATCACATTTATACAGTGAATAGGTTTTTCGATAATTTAATTCTACTCTATAGATTGCCCCAGGTTCTGGTGTAATTAGCTTTTTTAAATCAATTGCAAAAGCATTCCATTTACTAAGGTTTAAAGATGGGTTTTCTTGTAGATTAATAAGCTTTTTAGCAATTGGTCTTGCTACACTTCTTAAATTATTAGAGCCATCTAGGTTATTGTTTTGCAAAAATTGAAGTACATTATTTTCAAACACCTTAACTACCTGTACCTCGACAGCGCGAAGGTTGATAGCTTCAAAATTAAATTTCAGATTATCCGAGGTTGGTAAAATCACTCCGCTTTGCAACAGACGAATCTCTGGATTTGGTTGTTGAAAAGACACATTCTCTGTATACGTGTTCTTTAATTTATAGTTATCAGTGCTTTTTATTCCTTCAAATACGGTAACTCCTAAGGTTCCTTTAAGTTCTTGTTTTGGATATACTTTAAGTACATTACCGTTTACTGTGTATTTTAATTTTTTGGCTCCAGAAATAGTGACCAGGCCATTAAAATTTTGATTTTTCTTAAGTGGGTCAGAAAAATTAATTTCAACATATTGACTATCTACATTAGCTACTGAAACACTGATTACCGAGAAATTATTCTTTCCGGGTATAGACAATATATCTTCGCCTTCGGTATCAATATTAAAAGACTTACCAGACCATTTAACTTCAACTTCAGAATCCTCTTCAAAACGCTGAATACTATCTATTCTAAAACTAAATTGACGGCTTTTATCAATTGATTCGCTAAATTTTACAGTGACTTTTTTCCCTTTCTGTGTTGCAGAAATAAGTTGTTTAGCAACATCAAATTTCATCTGATCACTTGATGTTATTGTTCCATCTATATATTGCCAATCTTTACTATACGACTGAAGGTTATCTGTAATAACAGAAAATTGTTGTTTTAATGTTTTTACTGTAAAGACAAATTCTTCATCAAGATCATCTTTAAAATCTTTAACCAGTTCCTCTAAGTCCAATGTAAAAGTATATGCAGTATCTTCGTCAAACCCTTCTTCTGGACGAAAAGAAATAGTTCGGTTGTTTACGGCAATTATTTTACCTTTCACTTTTGGTGAAACAGTAAGTATATCTTTTGGCAGCTCTTGATTATCACTCCAACCTTCTACTGGTGTTTGTAAAACCACATATACATTATCTAATACCGAAATAACTCCTGAAGATACATCTGAGATATATTCCTGATATTTGTTTAATTCTGAAGCATTAGCCTCAGCTATAGATTGGTCATCCTTTTTCTTACAAGAAAATACTAGTGTTACAAAAAATAACAAATAGAAGATTCGTGATAATTTCATATTAGTCGATGTTTAGCGGATTAAAGGTAGTATATTTTTGATTGTATTCCACATTATCTTAACCTACTTAAGGTTATAAATTTCAATTCTATTATTTAATCCTTTTTTATTTTATTTTTTTTGGATTCCCATACTACATTTCTTCATTCATTTATCGACAATTAACTTGAAATATAGGTTTATCTTCTATTTTAAAGTCAATATTCTTAGAAAGGTCATTTGTACAAGCTTGATACTCATAAATAATAGATAAGTTATCATAGGTATCTTCTTTAAATTCGTCTCCCTCAGTATAGTAATCCGGATGTATATATGCTTCTTTTTCTTTATTAAAAACGTAAGAATCATTGATATTACCTTCAAATTTGTTATAAGAAGGATTACAAAAAATCTTATCTTCAGAAGTATTCTTATTGGCTATTGCTCTAATAAATTCAATATCTTCTCCTTCTGCCGGCAAAGGATGTTTTTCTGAATACTCATTTTCGTCTAAATACAATTTGTTTTCTTTTAACTTAGCATAAAAAGGGTATGCTTCATTTTCTGAAGGAAAAAAATAGGCAATAAAGTCATTAAAATTTTTTGTGTCGAAGTCAATGATAGTCGCTTTCATTTCTTCATTTGAAGTCATAAAAGAAATTATATCTGTATGCTTTTTAAAAATTTCTACATAAGGATAATTAAAACAGTTAGCATCTTCATTAAACACTTGTTTCATTATATGTACATCATCTTTAGTTTTTTTTAATCCCACAAAATTCTGTGATTCTTCAAAACCCATAAAAGAGATTTTTAAGCTGTCCTTTATGTTTTTATTGTGTCTTCCATAAAGTTCAAACTGATTTGTCTTGACATTTGGAGTAAACAAAAATGTATGATCTCTTTCTTTTTTCCATTGACCGACTTGCACACCGCCAAAGTAGGTAATCACAAACTTGCCGTTTTCTAAAACGAATAAATGACTTCCTCCTTCTGGTGAATGAGATCCCAGCGAGTATAAGCCAACTATATCTTCTTTATTTTGAGCCATCCCTTTATGAATTACACAGATGATTATTAAAACTAATATTCTTTTCACTTATCTATTGTTTACAATATTGTAATTATTTGATAAAGGTAAAGCGATTTTTAATGTCGTTATCCCCTGAAAACAGGGAATTTTCAACCCTCGGATATCTTCAAAATAAAAAACCCTCCTTATTTAGGAGGGTAAATTTTTAAAATTTAAAATCAGGAGTATTATTTTTCATATATTCCTATAGTAAGTTCTCCGCTAGCATTCATTGTTGCACGATACATTCCTGCGGTATTAAATTCCATGGTTACATTGCCTTTATTATCGATCGCTACAATTCCTCCTGTACCTCCAAGATCGGTCAGTTTTTTCTGTATCACCTCTTTGGCAGCTTCTTTAAGAGAAAGTCCCTTATATTCCATTAATGCTGAAATATCATGCGCTACCATCGCTCGTATAAAATATTCTCCCCATCCTGTACTTGATACTGCGCAAGTTGCATTATTAGCATATGTCCCAGCTCCAATAATGGGTGAATCTCCTATACGATTCCATTTTTTATTGGTCATTCCACCTGTAGAAGTTCCTGCTGCCAAATTTCCATTTTTATCTAATGCTGCACAGCCCACCGTTCCGAACTTAGCATCTTTTATAAACGGATCATAAAAAGCGGTTGTTTTATTTGCTTCTTTGTTTTTCAATTTTTCTTTTACTCTCTCCAGTGATTTCATCCGGTCTTCTGTAAAAAAATATGCGGGGTCAACAATTTCAAGGCTTCTTTCTTTAGCAAACAATTCGGCTCCACTACCTGATAATAGTACATGAGGAGAGTTAAGCATTACTTCTTTAGCCAGGTTAATTGGGTTTTTAACCGTTTTAACTCCTGCTACTGCTCCAGCATTCAGATTGCTTCCATCCATAATAGAGGCATCCAATTCATTTGTACCTTCACTAGTAAATACAGCTCCTTTTCCGGCATTGAATAACGGGGAATTTTCAAGTACATTTATTGTTTTTTCAACAGCCTCAAGGCTTGTCCCTCCATTTTTAAGAATGGTATGTCCTACTTTTATTGCTTCTTCAAGTTTAGCTTTATAAGCTGCTTCTTTTTCTGGAGTCATGTTCTTTTTCAAGATAGTTCCTGCTCCACCATGAATTACAATTCCAAAACTATCTTCTGGTTTTTTAGTGTCTTCCTTAACAGTTTCAACAATTGGTTTTTCTACTGTTTCTTTTGGCTGTTCTTTACACGCCAAAAACAAAATAAAACTAAAAAAGATGATTACTCTTTTCATAATTAAGGTAATTTGTGTTTACAAAAATCGATTAAGGCGATTCTTCCTTGAAAGAATCTAAGCGTTAAATGTATACTATTTCCTCCATTATCTTCCAAAGTTATTGATTTATTTAACTCAATATCAAAAGGTTGATGCTGTCCCCCCTCAATAGCTATGTTATCAGCATATAATGATATTTTGCTGTTTGATTTCAATACAGGTTTTATCCTTCCCATAATCCCTCGTATTTCACCAGATTTATTAAGGATTACAGAACCCGATCCTTTTGATTTTTCAATAGTTACTTCTATGTCTTCCTTTGGGTTAATATCTTTAAATAATACTGCCGGATATCCAGGGTGTGCAATAAGCACCGTATATAATTTACGTGTTCGAATAATAAAATGTGCCAGACCTTTTTCATCAGAAAATCCTTCAAGGTATGTGGAATTATTAGCGACAAGTACCACTTTGGCATTTTTAATTGATTCCTTATTTTCATTTCCTACTTTAATAGTAAAAATGAAAGGTTTAGGATTGACCAGAGTAGAAATCTTTGACCATTTGCTTTTTAAAAAGGTTTGATCCTTTTTTAATTTTTTTTCGATCAGGCCTGCAAATTCATCTGGACTTCTATCTTTCAGGTTGATATACCCTACTGTTTTCAATACTCCAGGAATCACTGTATCATCAAATCTAGCTGGTAAAATATATTCTCTACTTTCCTGAAATGCTCTTGCCTGCATAGAGGCTCTCTCATGGTTTGTCCATAATTTTTGATTGTAAAATCCAGAGATAAATAGCACCGTATACCTTGCTCTGTTTTGATATATCTCGGATAAATACTCGTATAAGTTTTTACCCCATAAGTTTGTCTCTTCAAACAGGTCGTAGAACACTTTAATTCCTCTTATCCTGAGGCTATTTGCAACCTCCTCTACATATGCCCTATTCTCTCCAGCAAAAGAAAGCGCAACATCATATTCATAATTCTTGTTTTTCATCACTGACTTCTTTTTTTAACCTAAAACTGACCAATTCTTACTAAAAACCGCTATTACAAAATTACTTTGTTTATTTGGAATATTTCCATTTTTGATAGGAAATATTCCAACAAAAGTTTTACTTTTAAACCGTAAAAAAAGGTATGTTTAAAACCATGAAGTCAATGATAATAAAGGATAGAAGAAATTTTAGCTATGACTGCATCGCATTTAGAAACATGATAGCTATACACTCTGAAGAGATAGATATTACTATCAATATAGAATACTCATTAGATGGTGATCATTTTACCTTCTTTTAGGTATTCTTTTTTAATTCCTTCTAATAACGTTTCTAACTGAATAGATGTATCTTTTTCTGCCAATGTTTTAAGGCAGGTATATTGCACAACATTAATGATATTTGCGCCAGTGAGCGCATATTTTTTTGAAATTTCTTCTAAAGAAATATTTTTGTGTATTGGTATTTTATTTGGTAGATTTTTTTTCCAAAGTAATAACCGTTCTTTATAAGATGGATTCTCGAATTCAATAATAGATTGAAACCTACGGGTAAAGGCTGTGTCTATATTGTTTTTGAAATTTGAAGCCAAAATTACTAATCCCGAATGTGCCTCAATCCGTTGCAGTAAATATGACACTTCTTGATTAGCATACTTATCATGAGCATCTCTAACATTAGTACGTTTCCCAAAAATCGCATCTGCTTCATCAAAAAACATAATCCACGACTTATTTTTTGCTTTGTCAAATAATTTAGATAGGTTTTTTTCTGTTTCACCAATATATTTCGATACGATCATAGACAAATCGATACGATAGACATCTTTTCCTGTATACTTACCTAATAATGAAGCTGTAAGAGTTTTTCCTGTTCCCGGTGGACCAGAAAACAAAATACGATATCCAGGTTTAATTCTAGATTTCATGTTCCAATCATTTAGTACCACATCGTTATAGTTTAACCAAGTTTCTATCTCTTTTACCTGATGCAATGTCTTGCTTTGTAACACTAGATCATTCCAGTCTAGTTGTGTTTCGATTCTTTCTGCAGGAAAATCTTTGCTCATTGTAGGTTTTAGTACTTTTCCGGTAGTAAACAATTCAATATACTCTTCATCCATCATCAAACGCCCACTCATTCTTGGGTCTCCAGACGGTACATCACCTAAGTATAGAATGCCCTCTTTGATAAACAGATGATCTTCATAGAACATTTCTGTAAATTGGATTCTTTTTTGGATATCACTTCCTCCTATTATAAACTGTATCGTTTCTCCCGTTGGTATAATTCCTCTATGATTTTTGCCTTTTACTCCTCCGAATTCTGGTAATTCTCCTCCATTTGGCAAAAAATCTGATATGATTGTTGTAAAAAAATTAGGAGATATATGAGGAACAATTGCTACCAATAATGTAATTATTTCTTCTAATGTCAATTGTTGTTTTCTAACAAATATCGAAAACAAGGAATCATCAGATACGATATCATCAAATTTTGGAAAAACTACCGATTCATTGGTATATTCAGTTTTTAAACGATATTCTATTACCTCTCTTAAAAAAGATAGCTTACTATTAAAATGTATTGTGTTCTGGACTAAAACTTGTTTCATCTGTTTATACTATTGTTTTAGAAGTCATACTTAAACGTGCCCTATAGTGATATGGAATTCACTAATACTCATTTAGGTTTGCATCAACCTAATTATTATAGTTCATTTCATGTTGGTTTTTTACACCAATGGCTCTATTGAAAATATGTCTATTTTGGATTTTCTAAAGTTTCTCATTCTTTTCATTACTGCTACTCCGTTTCTGGAACCTTGATGATTTGTATTCCCTTCTATTGCCTCTATTACATCTCCTTGCACGGAAGTTATTATACCTGTATGCGTCCAGTCTAAAAGTGATTTTTGAATTAGAAATACATCCCCTGGTTTTATGATAGAAGAATTTCTTCTTATGGTACGAAATCTTGATAATAATCCTTTTTCCAGGCCTGTATTACCAACCGTATCACAACTGTAAGTTAGTGGCATTAGAGTTTTAAAATTTTTACCTAGAGTACTTGCTGCCTGATCAAGAATAGCCTGTGCAAATCCCATACACCAAAACCATGGAGATCCATCATGACCATCCATATAACTACGTACCCAAGGACCACTATTAGATTGCCCTTGTATTTCGAGCTCAAAAGGATGTTGTTTTAGATGATTTTCTGCAACTTCTATAACCAAACCTCTAAGACCATTACTAATTAAAGGTTTTTCAAAAGCCTCTTTCAGGTTAATTGAGAGTTTATTAAATAGCTCTTGATCAACAACACCTGTTTTTACAAGACCTTTTGACTCCTGAAAATTCTTCACTGCCTTTTCTGTAGCTGGGCCAAAATCTCCATCTATACCTGTCGCGGTACCACTACTTGGGTTTCTGATAGAAAATAATGTCAACCAGGATTGAATTTTCATGACATCTTTTTTGTTATTATCAGTTCCTCTTCGTTTTTGAATCGCTTTAATAGCAAGTTCTTTTTGGTATGCTGTTTTTTTCATCCCTAATCTCTTTAAAACTTAAATTTACTCTTATTTTACTGGTTTTTCATGAGGTAAAAGACTCATCTTTTTAGGGGTTTTTTCCTACGTTTAATCATATCATCAAACTAAGTAGTTGATGTTAATCAATCGTTTAATACGATATTATTTAAGTCCTTTTACTTCATTTAATTTATCGATATGGTATGTAAAATCTTGTTTTGGAAATAATTCAGGAAGCGCTTTTACTGCTAATTCCATATCTTCCAGAGCAATTGATTTATGTAGTATTTCTTGATTCCAATCTATATAAAAATATTGCCACCCTTTTACAGCACAAGATACAATCATAGCTTCCAAATAATCTTCAAAAGACAAATTAAGCAACGTATACCAGTTCCTATCAAAAAAGGCTATTTTTGGTGGAAACTTGTTCACACCTCTTACGAAGCAGCCATATCTCCAATCATCACCCCACGCTTGTTTCTCGAACCAGTTTAGTTTTTCAAAGTGTTTAAGGTTATCTGGGACTGCAGCATCTGAGGGTAGAGAAAAGTCTATTTTCCAAAAAGTAGAAGGGTTTGAAAGAGCTTCAAAGATTCCATTAATATGAAACCCTCCGTATAAAAAGTAATTTTGGCTCTTACTTTTCCATTTAATACTCAGGCTTGAAAAATTCATGACACTATAATACTTTGGTTCCATAGTGATTTTTCCTATATTGGCTAAATCTTCAATAATCCATTGAATACTGGAGTTTGATAATTCAAGAAAATCTTTCCACTCTGCTTCATTAATTTCCACATTAGGATTTTCTTTTATATTTTCTCGAAATTTTTTAATTTTTTCAATTATTACTTCCATTTTACTAACTTATTTGAAGGTTTGAATTAGTACTCATATTGGAGTTTATTAAGGTTACATTAGTTCGAATAGAGTTCCATTTTCTAGACCCTTGGGAGAACCCTTTTGAGGTGTATAATAATTCAATTTTACTAATTAAATCAGCAACACTTGCGAATCGTCCATATGTAGCTTTAGCTTCTAAGATGTCTAATGCAAAATTTGAAGATACTTTAAATTGCGCTACAATAGTTGGTCTACCAATTTCGTTTATGTTAAAACTTACTCCAGCTGCGGTTAGTGGTGGAGCTGACTGAGTGAATGGATATGGAACAAGGGGACCTCTAACATCTCCATTATATTCAGCTATTTTGACTGTAATTGTTTTAGCAAAGTTTTCGACAGTACCAGATTTAGGGTGATTTTCCCAAGTTGTTTCATAATACAACTTTTTACCAGGATTAGAACTAGTCGCTGTAGTTGCTGTTTTTGCAAAATTTTCAGGACCAGTTTCCATTAGACCATTAATTGATTTAGAGATTATTGATAAATTCTGCGCGGAACCTGTTCCACCTAATTCTTCACTAAGCATATGACCTCTAACCCATGAATCATGAACTACGTTTAAAGTTTGTGCATGTGCCCATCCTGGTAATACGCCTGGACGACTTCCTGAACTTCTATCACTAGTAAGCGGATCAGCCACAACTTTTCCAGGTGTATATCTAATTACTGTAGGTTCAACAGTTTTCTTAGGAATTTTTTCAACAGCTCTTTGTACATAATTATAATTCCAGGTATCTCCACCATCGGTGACTGAAGAAATATTAATTACTGATGCATGATCTGTATTTACTTTATTTTTTATCCCTTGAGCTTCTTCTTCAGTTACTTCTCCTTCATCTTTTTCTCTTTCTCCTTCTGAATTTATTTCTGCAATAGCTGCACTAATTGGTCCCGTCGGGGTTTCCGCATCCTCTTCTTCTTCTCCACCTAATCCGAGCATATTCAAAAATGCAGTACCTGCAGCCATGGCTTTATCAATTAACCAATCAATACCTTCATTGATTTTTTCACGGGCCAGTTCTATCATCTCTGATATTTTCTCTCCTAAATTTCCTAATCCTACTTGTTTTGCCAGAAAACTTATCGCCACAGGAATACCATCGGCGAGTGCTGTTTCCAGATAATTTGCTGCTGTTGTTATAGATCCACGTGCTAATTCTGCAATCCCGGCAACAAAAGTGTTTAAGATTTCGAGCATTTCTCGTAACTTCTCAATGAATGATTGGATTGCATTAAAAAATGCAATAGCACTATTCACCACAGCCATAATACCAGTTGGATCTAACATGGATAACAGTTTTGTGGTTACCCTTGTAACAATTGTGGTCATAATCCAACCTTTTACCCCATCAACAATGATACTCCACAGATTGCTTATCTTTTCCTGTATATACTCCCAGATGGCAATTGGTCCACGTTCTATAACATCTTTTATAAATGTCCAGATGCCGGTCAACATATCCAACCCTGCACGTATTTTATCTACTTTATCTTGTCCAATTTTTAAAGCTAAACGTTCCAGAATATTATCTACCGTAATTCCTAATACATCCATAGACATACTTAAAATCGACTGAAACGTTATATCTGCAGGAGGTTGAATCCCTGCATTGTCTAATTCTCCAAAAAGCCACCTCTGTAAACCACTCAATAAATGATTTATGAAATTATTGAAAAATTGCACAAAACCTTGTTTAATTGCCCGGATCAGATTGAGAAGAAATTCTACCGGATCTCGCTTAATATCATTAAAGGCTTGTAATGTATTTGCTATAATAGATTGAATTAGATCTGTTGGAAAATTCATCATCGCCAGAATCAGCTCGATAATAATTTTCACTACTTCTACTACAAAAGAGAAAAGGCGACTTATAGGTTCTCCAAACTGTGCCGCAATTCTTTGGAAGGTTTCGATAGGACTAATCAGGTCATCTATAGAGAGTGAATCCCAAATATCTGTAAATAACTGTACTATAAAAGCTACTGAAATCCCTAATCTAGCAATTAACGCATCAATACGTTGAGCTGCACTCGTTACAACACCTGTTTGTTGTAGTTCCTGGAATTTGGCTTCACCTCCCGGAACAAGTCCCATAAATCCTCGAATAATATTTTCTGTGGAACGAGCAACAGCTTCTCCGGTAAACGGATTTATTCTGATAATAACAGTAAGCAAATGGAATCCTGGGATATCATCTGCAAAACTACTTAACCATGCTAATAACGCATTCTTAATAATCTCAAGTACTTTGAGCGCCACTTCGGCTGCAAAATCCAAAAAGTCTTGTAATAACTCCGTGAAATCTGTTAACAATTCACTGAAAACAGTCGGTATATCCCGAAGGTTCTCCAATGAGAAAGCATCCCAAGCTCTGGTAAATAAGGCATTGAAACGACCTAATAAAGAGAAAAAAGTAATCAATTGGGTATCAATCCAATCTGCAGTTTCTTGCAGTGTTCCTTTATTTTTCATTTCTTCGACTTCGGTTTCTTTACCTATAAGCACTAGAAAATCTTCTAATATTTCTACTGTTGGAGCATTGACCTCATCTTCCAAAGGAAACTTACTCCCAATCACTTTAGTAGCTAATACATAGGTTGGACTATTTTCTTCGAGGAACCCTACAAGTGGTGATACTACAGCATCTTTTATAAACTCTAGTATTTGGTCTTTTAAGGAATCTGCAAAAGAGATGACATCGTTATATAAACCAGTAAAGGTTCTTTCCAGAACTCCTACGTTAAAATCAAACGGGTCGAATCTTACAAAATCCATATCTTCCCATGCTTCATTAATCAATCGCTCAATTCTATCTGTCGTGAGGTTTAGTCTGGTTAACTCCTCATTAATCCAATCGAATGCCGTCTGTAAAACATCATATTCTCTAAGTTTATCCACCAATAGAACTCCCCAAACCGGTATGAGTTCCAGTAAACCTTCTACCACATTGATTGGTGTTCTTCGTACTGTTTCTCCCAGAATTGGATTGTATTCTATCAATACTGTAAATAAAGTGTACCCAGGTATAAAACGAGCATATTCATTAAGTTTGCCCGCAATAATATCTGGTAATAATTGTACGGTATTGGATGTTTGTGAAATTTCAGGTTTACGCTGTACCGTAGCACCTTGTTGTACGGTATGTGTTAATTCGTGTGCTAAAAGATGTTGCCCCGAAGATGAAGAAGTGTCAAATTTACCTTCATTAAAATAGATATCATTTCCATGGGTAAATGCTTGAGCTCCTAAATCTTTACTCATTTGTACTGCACTAGAATCTGTATGTACCCTCACATTACTAAAATCGGTTCCGAAACCGGATTCCATTTGACTTTTAGCCCCATCTGGTAAAGGAGAACCTCCACCTTTGGAACTATTTAAACGAGATTCTACTGACGAATTTCCAGATTCATCTGAACCAGCAGCGGTATTGACTTTGGTTTGAATCGGTTGCTGTTCTTCTTCTTCCTCTTTTTCCTGAATTTCTTCTTCTTGTTTTTGAAGCTCGGGAGTGACGGCATGATTATCTATTTTTGGTTGGATATGATCTTCTTTTACCTCTTTTTTCTGAACATCAGCTTCTGGTTTCTGTTGAACTTCTTCCTGATCATCTTTTTTCTGAATTTCCTCTTCTTGCTTTTGAAGTTCAGGAATAACAATATGACTATCTGATTTTGATTGAACCTGATCCTCTTTTATTTCCGCCTTCTGTTGAATTTCTTCCTGCGCATCTTTTTTCTGTAGTTCTTCCTCTGATTTCTGTTGGATTTCCTCCTCAGCTTCTTTTTTCTGGACTTCTTCTTCCGTCTTCTGTTGGATTTCTTCTTGTTCTTCTTTTTCCTGTAAAGGTTCTGCTTGCTTACTGACCAATGGAGTTATACTCTCTACCAGTGACTTTTGTTGGATTTCGTTATCTGGCTCTACTAATGTTTGTACCTCGTCTTCTTTCTGTTTCTGAACCAATGGGGCAGGATTAAAAAATGTATCAGCTGTAGTGTTTCCTTTAGCTACCACAGTATCTGCCACCCGATCTGCTTCTACTTCATATTTATCATTAGGTTTACCAATATTTAATTTGGGTTGTATAAAAGAGGAGTCAGCTTTCCCTTTATTAAAAAGAGAAGAGCTATTAGATTTGTTATATGTTTTAGTCGCTGTTTTAAACATTATTCAACATTCCAATTGTCATTTCCAGTTAGTCTTATGATTGCCGCTAGAAATGGTAAATAGTGACCACGTTTTACTTCCATACCATGCGACATAATACTTTCATTATTCCCCACTCTTAGTTCTTCTGCTGCTTCATTACCAATTAACTGTTCTACAAGATTAGCATGATCAGGTTCATCACCTTCAAAACGATGTTTTGATCTATTTTCTTCAATATATTCATCATCTAACCCAAACATATGACCAGCTTCATGTGCAGCTGTATTTTGATTTGTAGTTTCTAGTTCATTTGTTAAAGGTGAGTCAATTTTCACATCTACTCTCCGATATTTTGATTCTGCCTGTGTATTGACTTCACCATCTGCACTGACGGATTCTATAGCTGTTAATTCGGGGAATTGACTATCAATATGACCTTTTACAGAATCAATTCTTTTTTGAGATAGTCGTTTGTTATATGCTCTATTCCCACCTGAACTTGCTCTTCCAGTATATTCCATAAATAGCATGTTATCTATATCTTCTGCAGCTCTTATATTTTGAGGAATACTATTTAAAAAAGAAGTGACCTCATCTAAATCCTGTTGTACATCACTATTAATTGTTGAACTATCAAAACCAAAATCACCAACTTGTTTAAAAAAATCGGCTCTAGTTACTTGATTACTTTTACTATTATCTGCGTCGTTATTATCTAATTCTACTTGAGTGCCTTCAACATTGGATCTAAAATATCTATTCCTTCTGGCTACTGTTGTTGTAAATTGAGCATCTGCAGGGCTATCTACAGTAACAATATTAATTTGTACATTCGAGAAGTGCTGATCCATATTTGGATCATTTAATACCAGCCGATGTTTATTGCTCCAAGCATTTTCAATAGAGTTTTCAAAATTTTGAGTAAAGGTGAGTTGTTCTTCGGGGGTAAAACGTCCATTAAATGTAAAATGAACTTTCAATTCTACATTCAATATACCATTTAAGGGTAGAGGATCATTAGGGAAATAAGTAACGCCAAAACGCCCAAAAGTTTGCGAAATTGATGGAAAAAGAAATGTTCTACTGTCTGGAGGTAGAGGTTCACTAGGTTCTTGTTTTTGGATTAATGGAGTTATACTTTCAGATATAGATTTTTCCTGTATTTCATTTTCCTTTTCTTCACTTTTTTGAACACCAGGAGTGAGAGGTGAACCAAAAAGTGATTTATTTCGATCATTTCTTTTAGTGACAATAGTATCTGCCACTCGATCTGCTTCTATTTCATATGTATCATTTGACTTTCCTATATTAAGTTTGGGTTGTATAAAACCATTTCCTTTTTTCTCATTTTCAAGAAGAGAAGGATTACTTGATTTAGCACTTGCGGTATTTGTCGAAGCAGATTTAAACATTCATTAATGATTAATTTTTCTCTTTACTTTTTTGGTTATACCATTTATAGCGTTTCTTTGTACTATTTTCTCAGTACCTTTTAATTGCTCATTAACTTTCATGTTTCTTATTTTGTTATTGAACAGTGTAGTATCTTTTTCATTCACAACTAAATCCTGAATTTGGGCTAATTGTCTTAATTGTTTTGCTTGGGTAGTCGTTTTAGTTTTTTGAGTATGGGTATCTGATGAAGCTGTTTCATTATCAGCATCTTCTTTTTCTACCTCAATTGCTTTATCAGCATATTCTATTGCTTCTTTGGTATTCCCTAACAATAATTTTGCTTTACTGATTTGCAAAATATCTTCTGGTGTTTGTGCTCGTTCTTCTAATTTTTCTGTTAGGGCTTCTAATTTTTGTTTTACAACTGTATCCTTTGGATTCTGAATATACTCATCTTGATATTTTGAGAATGCGATTTTATCTCCTGAGATGGTTACTTCTTGTACACTGGGATATCCTATCATTAAAATGGGTATTGGAAAAAAAAACAATAATTTTTTAATCTCTTCTTTTCTTATAATGTAATACACTAAGCCAGCACTCAAAATCAGGAATAGAAAAATTCCTAAAAATAATAGTACCAATTCATACAGATGTAAGTCGTTTAATATTGTTTCCATGGTTTCATTTTTTATAAGACTTTCATTTTTCATTCATTTTTGTACTTTCTATTCATGTTTTATTCTGTTATTTCTAATGAAATTATAGAAGTAATCGTTTCTGTTTTGTTTAAATCCTTTGATTGATTGCTCTTTATACTAATTCCGTTATATTCAATATTGATAGAAACGGTAATTGTATATATTCCCTTTTTTTCAAACTCTATCCAATGGTTCAAAAGATATTTAGTAGATAATTCTTTTCCAGGTTTCAACTCATATTCTGGTAGTAGACTTATACCTAACTCTTGTTTGTTTGAGTTCATTGCATATCCTTTGGATTCCTTTACCTCTATCTTTATCTCTTCTGGTTCTTCTTTTTGAAAAAACACATAGACTTCTTTTTTGGATGTATTTTCTATGCTAAAGTCCAACCAAATATTTTCGTTTATACAGTAGTTGCTTTTATCAAGTTGAAAACAACCTGCAAGAGAAGATTCCTGAGTTTTATCCATTTTTATAGGTATTATTATTGTTAAACAGAAAATGGTGTTTATTATAATGATCTGTACTTTATTCATGAAAATGAATTCATTTTATGGTATTTTCACCCTTCTCGCAGATTTAAAACCTGAACCTCCATATTTCACAATTCTATAAAACCATTTTGTTGTTCCTTTTATTCTATATACTGTTCTTCTAATAGTATACCGCTGACCGGGAAAAGTATGCCATTTACTATCACAATTAGGTCCAGTACATTTCCATTGGTATACCTGAGTTGCAATCATTTTTCCATATTTTTTTGAGAGACTCGCAATTCCGGGAGGATAGCTGTGTGTATCCATTGCGGCACCACTAGTTCCTGCTACACTAAGTATTGTTGGATTTGGTGGTGTCCATGTAAATGGTGGGTTAGGTATTTTGCCATATTTGACTACTTCTCTAACCGTGCAGTTAGATAGATCTGCTAAAGCTCCTGTACTACTTTTCCAATTTATATCAATTCTAATTGCATTTGCTCCATGTTTTCTGGCATTTTTATGTTTCCACTTAATAGGGCGAACACATTTCGGCTTTTTTTGAAGTTGTATCGCGGGATTTCTTTTTTTATTTATTCTTTTTTGTTGTACCATACCTCTCTGCTGGATGGTATGTGTCAGTTCATGCGCTAATAAATGTTTTCCATCTTTAGAACTTGGATTGTATTTTCCCTTATTAAAATATATATCAGTACCATGTGTAAAGGCCTGCGCTCCTAATTCTTGACTCATTTGTACAGCATTACTATCTGTATGAATGTTTACATGACTGAAATCTGCTCCAAAACCTGATTCCATTTCATTTTTAGTATCACCAGACAATTTATTTCCTTTACTACTAGTATTAAGTTTAGACTCTATTGATCCAGCAGTATTAGGGTTTTCTGACTTGGTTTGAATACCTTCCTCTTCCATAGCTTGAACCTCTCCTTCATTTTCACATGCTGCGCATTTTGCTTGTACTGGTTCCTCTTCTTCCATAGCTTGAACAGGTTCCTCTTCTTCCATAGCTTGAACAGGTTCCTCTTCTTCCATAGCTTGAACAGATTCCTCTTCCTCCATAGCCTGAACAGGTTCTTCCTCTTCCATCTTCTGAACTCCTCCTTCTTTTCTATCTTTAAACATGCTTGTTTGTACTAATGGAGTAATAGAAGATGCCAATGGTTTTTGTTGTACTTCTTCTTCAGAGCCTCCTTTTTTTTGGATTGCTCCGTCTGAGTTTGATGAACTTTTACTAACGACTTGATCTGCCATTTTATCTGCTTCAACCTCGTATTTATCTCCAGGTTTACCCACCTTCAACTTTGGTTGAATAAAAGATCCTTTATTTTGAGTTTGATTTATTGGTTTTTTCCTTCTGTTTAGCCTCATGATATTTCTTCTTTTGCTTCTTTTCTTTTTGCTTTGGTAACATCACTGATAAGACTTACCAATTGATGCCACCCATCTGTTCCTCCTGCAATCACAGAAGCTGTTAGTATGCAATCCAAACCCCTAAACAGTACACCTTGAAATAATTCTGATTCATATGGTGGATTCATAAAGGTCTCTATAATTCTAAATCCAACAATTGCCAGCAATAATCCCACTGCAAATGAAGTATGTGTCGCCAGTATAAAATTCTTTTTGGAAACTTGTTTTTCACTATCCTCATCGAGCTTATTCTTGTCTTTTTTCTTGATGATAAAAAGTTCATTAAACCTTTCTACAAGTGCCAATACTATCGGAAATGAAAGTAATAATGTACTTAGGTCGATGTCTTCTATAGATTTGAACTCCAATATGGATATATCAAACCGAAATAAAAGAGCCATTGTTATTACAAACAATACTAATATGTAAAGTGAGGTTTTCATAAGTCTACCTATTTTTTATAATTGCCTGTGAATTAGCGTATGTATAAACACCTTACCATTCTACAAAGACTAATTTATCAATCCATGGAAGTCTAATCAATGTGTGATTCCACGGTAATTTTTCTAACAGGATATCCTGTGTTTTTTTCTCTACAATCACTCTATACTTGGATTCATCCCCTAAGACCAATTTCCCCTCTCGTTTTATGAATCCTTCTCTTAATCCATCTGGAGAAGTATTTTTAAGTGCACCCCAATATTTTAATACTGAATTCAATAAATCCTCCGCTTCTTTTTTTAAGTTTTTGGATAGTTTAACCGTTCTCTGAATCGGTTTATGAATAGGAAAACCACATAAAAACTTTTCGAATACCAAACTACTTTCTGATGGGTTTTCATCTTTTGTTGCCAAATAATGAAGTAGATGAACTGCTTTCTCTCTTTCATCTGGTTTTATATTTCCCTTATCATCAGTCATTTTTGCAGCTTCAAAGAATAAATTCAAATATGGATGAACCAGTACCAAGCCAGCATTTTTGATATATACTTCGCTTTCGTATTCTCCAGTATCTATTTGTATTTCTTCTTGTTGTTTATCAGTGTGCAAATCTTTTGTAAGTGTTTTCATCTCTTTAATCTCTGAAAAATCTAGTTTTTTTGAAATCATAGCGGATGTTATGGATACTATCTCTTTGGTTATTGTTTCAAGGTGTATTTGCTGCACTCTGATACTTTCTTTTATTATGATCCCTACCAAATGAGCTAAAGTTTTCTTATCTATTTGTTCTTTTACAATTTTCTGTATCTCAGTAACAAGATTCTTCTCTGAAATTTTATTTCCTTTTTTAGATTTAAATGCTTTTAAAACTTCTTCTTTTACCTTTTCAAGAAGGATTGTTTTAATAGATATCGAATTAGAAAGTTTCTTTAATTCTAATGATAAAAACTCATTTGAAATTCTATCTTTTTCAACCTCTTCGCTTCTAACCTTCAAAAACAAATTACCCAGTCCTTTTTTTAAGCTGGTAATATTCTCATCCATCACATATTTGGTGATTACTTCCCAATATTGATTTCTGGATATATTATCCGAAATATTTTTAGAAGCGCCTTTTTTTCCCAATATTTGTGACAACAATTTATCTTCAAACTGATAAATCAATCGCTGTCTAACGGTTTTATTCTGTACTGTTTTTTTTAGTTTCGTTTTAAAACTTTTATTTGAAACTAGGTTAGCAATGAATTCTGTGCTAAAAAGATCCATATTAGAATTCCACCAAGGATGTTGTCCTGTTTTTAGAAAATGAAAAAATGTATCTACATCGTTTTTCTCTTTATTAACAATTGAAAATGAGGAATCACTTGTTTTACCTTCTTCAGATTTCTGTGTAATCAATAGTTGTTTCTGAAGCGATTTGAGAATATCTAATTGTAATTGTACTTGATCTTTTACATTAACACTATCAATATTCAACTCCAATTTGTCAAATCTTAGATTATGATTTTTATTTTCTGAGATTGAGTTAAAACAACTTTCCATTACCGGAAGCATACTTTGTTTTATAAAAGTATCCAGGTTATCCTTAAGGTAATACGCTATTTTTGTATCTGATGTATTTACCTCAAAGAGTATCTTGTTTATAATATGTTTTGGAGTGTTCATATTAATAATTCTAATTGTTCTTTGATTCTCTCCACAAGAAGGTCTTTATCTTCTACTTTTTGTAGCGTAGTCTCTAGGAATTTTCTCAATTTTTCCTCTTTATCTATACTCATTTGATTGTTTCTGAAATCTGTTAATGCTGAACTAATATCTGCCAGCACATCCTCTATTAGGCTTCTAGATTCTTCAATCTGATCAATAGATTGGCAGCATAAAATTGTATAGAATAATTGTACCTGTAGTCTAAAGATGTTGATCAATGCAAAGAATTCAAAACTATCTTGAGCTTCTATTCTCTTAATAATAGCTTCGGCTGTTACAAGAATTAAAGGTCTAAACCTTTCTAAGAGTTCTCCATTAAACTCTCCGTTTACAAATTCTTCTACTCTCTCCCTTATCTCTTTATACTGAGTAAGAGTAGGCTCGAAAATATCTCTAATTAACTCTTGTGACATATCATTGAACTGAGCTAACTCATCTCTTCCATTTTCAACAACCTTAGTAGCATCATTAATACATTGCCTGTCCACTACAGCTACCTCGAATTGTATATCGTGCGAAACTGTATTACTGCATTTACCATTGGTAATTGTTAATTCTACGGTAACCAGATTCTTATCGTTTACTGGTAACTTATATTCATGTCTTGGATTTTCGTCTGTTCTATTATTTGGTAATGTGTTATCTCCAAAATCCCATAAATATTTAACCCCTGTTGGAAGATCAACTCCTTGAACCGTAAAGTTTACAGAAGCTAATGTATTGTCATCAGAATACTTTGGTTCTGAATTAATAAAATCAAATTCTGGTTTTCTATACACCGTAATTTTTGCTTCTGTAAATTGATCGTTTACTGTAAACTTGATTTCTTTGCTTAATAACTCTGTGCTTATCTGTGTAGCATCAAAGAAAAACTTACCGTCAGTCTGAACAACTCCGCCATTAAGTCCTTCTTCTACATCTTCAGCAACAATTCCATCCGCTGGTATTACCTCAAATGCTATTGGTGTGGTATTATCATCCAGACATAGATAATCTACAGGTAATCTCAAGGATACAGGTTGTTTAGGTATAATAAATGCGGTTGGTGAACAATCAGAACAACAACTATATGGCAATGAAAAATCTGCAACTACTGTATTTTCTGTTACATTGGCAATTGGAGGCAATAACAAATCTCCAAACCTGGTAAAATCCAAAAGATTAGTATTTATCGCAGATAAGCCTGGATCAATAGCTGTTATAGAAGGGTTGATAGCCAACGTAGGGTTGATAGCTGCAGTGCCAAAGGAAGAAGTATTAATCGTACTAGCCAATGATAAATTGCTTGCCGAAAATGCTGTTGGTAAAACTGCCGTATTTGCTAAGGATAATGTATTTACTCTTCTAATCAGTGGTGTTTTTCCTTTGTAAACCATTACAAAGGTTCCTCCAGGTTTTACTCCTGCTTTATGCTCTAATCCTGTGTGTTTTTCAACAAACTTAGATAATAACTTCTGAGAGAGCACTTCTTCTTTTCTCTTTTGTATTTCTGCTAACAGAATTTCAATTTTTTCTGCAGCACAACAGTTAATTGATAATTGGTTTAGTAATAACGCATATTGCTGTTCAAATCCAGCTCTTCTATAACTGGACACATTAGAATAGAGCAATCCTGTGGTTCTTTTTTTATATGCCTCAACTCTTTCGCAAAGATTTTCTACCGTGATTTTATAATCATTAATTCTCTTGATATCCATTTCCTGAACATCATTAGGAATAAATCGGGTTGCCACTTTAGTAAATGCCAAAATTTCTGCTGGTTGATTTATTGCTACTTCTTTTATTTCAGCCTCCCAAGTGGCTATTACCGGATCTTCATCTATATCTTTTTTGATAACTGCTATGATATCTTCTGCAGAACCTTCTGGTTTTTCCTTAATCGCTTTATCTATTATTTTTCCCAGTACATCATTATCCTTTACCAAATTATCCTCAACTACAGTATCAACATTATATGTTGCTTGAAACCCTCCGATATCTCCAAATGTACTCTGTAATGCTAACGTATCCAGAGAAAGACCTCTTGTTGATGTAGCGCTTATCGGTGCTAATAATGTTCTTTCTGCAGTGAATGTTGTTTCTGAGGCGGTATCCAATGCTGCTGCTGAAGATTGCTCAAAATCATTCACTCTATAAAACTTATGTTTCCCCTTATCGTTTAAGCTAAAACCCGAAAAGAACTTTGCTACACTGGCATTTAAACAATTTTGCTCTGCTCTCCATGCTTTTAAGACTACATTTAGGTCATCAAACTGACATTTATAATCAGAAAAATCTAAGCTTTCTAAAGTTTCATCAATACTTAATACCTTAATATCGAATGCTAGTCCTTTTTCGTTCTTTATCGTATCCAGATCCTTTATTGCCGTGCGATAATCTTTTCCCAGATGCCCTTCGATTCTATAAAAATCATTACTACATATATCATAATCCAAAGGGTTTTGGATTTCATCATTAGATGACAAATTCGCGCTTTGATGCCCCAGGTTTCGATCTGCTTCATATTTTTTGGTCTTATCGTAATCCCAATTCTCAATTAGGTTTTTTGTACTTCTAAAATAATACGGGATAGCGCGTTTGCTCAATGCCTGATCGTAATTATTAGATGGTACTACCTTAACTTCGATTAATGCAGATTGCGGGATATTATATTCCTCTAACATATAATGCATACGAAGTATTAGATTTCTAATTTCTTCTAGTTTTTCTTTACCATGAGAAATTATTGGTGTTGGATAAAAACGATGTCTGCATTCCAGATATTCTTCCTGAGATGTTAACTCAGCCAATAGTAAATGCTTTGGGAATGAGTTTTTATTGGGACAGCAAACTACTCTTAAATCAAATAAAAGACATTTGATTTCATTATATGTATATATCAAATCTTTTAATATATCATATCGATACTGTATATCTAATGGAATATTTTTGGAAGTAAAATTGAAAAGCGTGGTAATATTATCATTAATTACAGATGATGTACTTACTACTAAAGAATCTGTATCCAATAAGACTTTAAAATCTGTAAACAACCTGGTTATTCCTGCTTTTAGATCTGTAAGAATAGGAGTGTTTTTAATAACTTCAAAATAACTATTCTTTAATCTAAAATAATTGGCGGTATTGGAGTTTTGAGAAATAATTGTATTTCCTGAAGCATTCGTTACATAATTGTTTTTTAGAATTACTCGTTTTACTGGTAATTCAGGAAGGTTAATGAATTTTTTAGTATTATTATGTTTGTCAAATATAGGATCGTTGGTTTTATTACTAATGGTCTCTACATTAGTTTTAGATAACAGTAGTATTCTAATTTTGGCAACCTGTTCCTCTCCTTGTGTATCACAATCCGTAGAAGTACATGGCGTCTCTTCTTTTGAATAATTTTCCAGGTAAAGTACTACAACCTTATCTTCTAGATCCTCTATTGTATCCAATAAAGCAGCTCCTTCAGCAGTTTCGGATTCTTCTGTAGTTAATAATTCTCTAATATCATCGATCCCTGTAAACTTAGTATACTCGGCATCTCTATCTTCGAAAGATCTGAAATGCGTGTATGTTTGTGCTACGTACTTAATCAAATCTCCATCTGTGGTTACTCCACACCCGTTGGATACGGTGATTGAACTATTCTCAACATAGTTTACCTCTAACCCACACACGACCCCTACTCCACTTAAACAAATACGTGTCAACCTATTTTGATCTTCAAAATAATCTATTATTGTATTGAGTTGTTCTGCAGTCAGTACCTGATCATCGACAAATGATCGGTATTGTGTTGTGATTTCTTCTAATTTTATTGTTGCCATGATTTTTGTTCTTTTTTAAAGGTTGCCAATATTCGTTCTTCCTAATATTATTTTGTTACCAGATTCTTCTGTATCCTCATTATCACAATCATGTAATTTTCCGGTGTGGTAAATTGTATGTACACTATTCATACAGTCAACAAGTTCGTTTACTGTAGTTCTATAATTTTCTATATCTTCTTTTGTTTCAATGGTAGTATCACAATGCAATTGCTCTAAAAAGGTTTTATACTTTTCTTGTAAGTTTAGCATTCCATTTTCCTCATCTGGCACCAAACCTTTTGGGTATCCTATCCAGCAGATTTTTGCTAAAATGTGAGCTGGTAGTTCTTCTCGAATCAATTGCTCTGCGAATGTCCTAAAATCCTTATTTCCAAATCGCTGTGTCCAACCCGGCAACACTATTGTAACTCTAAATGAATACGGGTCGACAGGACTACAGGATTTACAATCTGAATCTAAACAGGTCGGCATAAAATCTTGTGAACCTGCATCTGGTAATAACTCATCCGGAGGGTTGGGATCAAACTGATTTAGATTATTGATATCCGGGCGCAATAGTATATGCTCTATAATGTACATGCCTTCATCTGCATTGATACCCTTTATCAATTCTATTAGCGTATCTCTGGCTTCAATTCCTTCCTCGAGCGTATCGGTAAAGGCAATTCTTCTGGCAATAATCCGATCTTCATTTTCTAAATCTGTAATCGCAGGATTGATTAAATTGAAATACGTTTGTGTCTCATCTTCTGTTAATTTAAAATCATAATTATCCGAGTTTTTAGCTAAATGATATGCCAGATATAATTCTTCAAAGGCTTTGTCTAACGTATGGTAATGTTTACTTGATGATAGCAGTATCTGGGATTCATTTTTTATTCTCCATCTATACTCTGTAATTCCATCTTCATCAAGTTCATCATAGACTTCTAAGAATTCGGTCGCTAAATCCCTTCTTTGGTAATCTAATATTCCAAGCAGTTTAGAAATTCTTTTTTGTGCACCCGAAACATTAGAAGTGTCCCATATACCGTTATCGGTTGCTGTAGTTTCTGGATGGCAATAATTAAACCCTAACCCACGAGCACAACTAATTTCCTGGTAATCTTGTAAAAAACTCAACTTGGCTCGTAGAATCTCATCATTAGCACTATCATTATCGCCATAAAGCGACTTCATGATAAATACGTAATCTCCAAAACGTTCTGCAAAACGACTAATCAGGTGATCCAATAATTCGTTTCTTCTTTCATAAAAAATGGTATTGCCAGTATCCTCTCCTTTTATTTCGTTCATAATATGAATAAGATCCTGGTCGTATTTCGTGTGATCAGTAACTATAGTTTCGATGCCAGCAATGTCCTCTACTTGTTGCGTATAAAAAGTTTGCTTTGCTTTTAGTTCTTCTTCCTCTGTTAGGACTATATTATTTATATATAGTTTTTTTAGATCCTCATCAATGGATAGTAAATCTTTTACCTTGGACAAGTGTTTAAAGTAATTCGCCAGTAATTGATCAAAAAACAACAAATAGGCTTTTAGTTGCTTTGCTTTAGCCTTTCTTGCTTTTTTTGCGTTTCCGGGTAATCCAAATGGAGAAATTCCATACGTATCCGGAAAATCATTCTGAATAGTGGTGTAACTTTCAGGGTTTTGGTATGTTCCCAGAGGGATTTCTACATCTTCTATACTGACGCTTTGTTGTTTTTCTTTTTCTTCAGCTTTTAATTCTTTTAAATGCTCTTCTACTTTAACTTCATTAATACCAATTGGGAGTAATCCTTTGGTGAAATTAAATGTACTTTTATCACATCGTATCGGTTTATGCCAATCTTTGACACATATATTCCATGAACCTTCTAACCCAAGTTTCCCATCACAATTACCAATGGAAATATCTTTTATTACATGTACTCCTTCGATATTCATAATCAATTGAATAATATCCGATAGTCGTACTTCTTTTCTGAGATCAGCTGCTATGAGTTCTTCTTTATCTATGAATCCTCCTCTTACATTGTCGACATCTACACACGCACCAGTAAAGGGAATAGGGCCTTCAAATATTTGATCGGTTGTATATCCTTTATCAAACATTTGCTGCAGAGAATAGAAATTAATAGAAGGAGAAAAATAATGATCAATAGCTCGATAGATCAATGCTAAAATATATTCTTCATCTGCTCCAGGTTCCAGGTCTATATATGCACAAATGGCAATAGGGTCTTCTTTTATAAGTGTAACATCCACCACATCTTCACATAAGTTTCTGTTTTGATGATATAGATTTCTTATTGCTTTAATAATAGTATCCGAATTTTCTACTTCCTCTTCGAGATCCAAAATAATATCATTAAGTCCCTGAAGTTTAAAAGGCGCTGGTGCAGTCTGAGTTTCACCGAAAGGGATATACGAAAGTTCTGCTGGATGCTTTTTACAATTAATATAAATGTATTGATCATGCGCCTTGATCCAGGCATTTTTAACACCGGCCACATGAACGAATAAATTTCTGTAATCCAATGCTGTTATTGGCTTGGAGGGTAGAATATGTATTGCAGACAAAAACTGTTCATGCATTTTAGCCAGATTGTTCTTTTCTGATGCCAGTAAATTCTGAATGGGCATTTCTATTCGCTGAGAAAGATCTGTTATAGCATAGGATAGCATTTCCAGAATGGTTACTCCCGGATCATGAACATTATAATCTGTCCATAACTGGCTTCCGATCTTTTCGATATAGTCAACACCTATTTCTCTCAGGTATCCGTAATCGAGATCATCTCCCGTATTTACATTCTTCGGTATGGATATCGTTTCCTTCATTATTCTATAATTATGATGCTGATGTTAATACTGTGCAACCTTCTTCTGGTGTGACAGCGTCTACTTTATGCTTAGTGTATTTTACAGAGGTAAGAATCACTTTAGCACTGGAAGGCACTACTTTCTTTACCGTAGAAAATATCTTAACACCATTATTCGTTGTACCTGTTTCTTTTTTTAACTGAAAATCTTTTATGTAATCCACATACTCCAATTTCTCGATGTAATCTATAACTACACTTTCATGAAGTGTGATTCCAAAATTTATAACAGATGTTTTCTCAAAAGCCCACGGCGCTAAGAGTTGCGCAATATCCTTCTGTAATTGTGTTGAGTAGAAATTCTCATCTTTACCCTCGTAGAATTTTGCTTTCAGGGTTACCTGTACTTCTTCATAGATCGGATTAATCACCTCAGCAGTTACATGGAGCGTATTTAGTTGATTGATAAAGCTCTGTATTTCATTCCTCTTTGCTTTGCTAACTCTAGGTTTATAAGGGTCATATACGTTTTGATTGATCGTATTTGGTATCACAATCAAGGTTACATTTCCTGGTGATAAAAATGAATTTGAAGAAGTGTGATTCAAACAATTAACCTTATATATATCTGGGAACTCTTGTAAAATAAGATGTTCATAATCCCATTGCGTAGTTGCTCGTTGCTTATGTCGTGATCGTTCACTAACTCTTTGGTAAAATTCTTTATCCGTTTCTTGTAGTTTTCCATCAGAGGATCCAAAATTCTGAACAGCTCCTTTCACATTTGCCAATCGTTCTACCAATTTAGAAATTGTTCCTGCCGGAATTCCATATTGCAAATGACTTAACTCATTATTATTGTCTTCGAATTGGGCTAATACAGCTTGTGCTTTGATATCCATAAGTTGACTTACAGTATCAAAATCTCTCGGATTATCTACTTTAAGCCAAAAGTAACCTGTAGGCAGTTTCGTATTATCTTTAGTGGCTTGCTTAGGAATAGAAAGTTTTACAATACCTGATTTTAAAAAATTATCGGTATTATTAGTAATGATATAATCGGTATTCAATGTTAACCATTCATTAGCACATAAAATTGACCATTGTAGCTTCTCTCCTTCTTCAAAATCATTAGTAGTCTCAGGGTTTTCGCTTCCCTCCAAGGTTTGAACCAATAGAGATACCGTTTGTAAATTTTCTGCATTTTCTAAAGCGATGAACAGCGACCCTTTTTTATAAGTGGGCAATAACTTAATCCCCCTATCCGAATCTTTTAACACAGAATCTTTCTTTAATGCCGTATTTTCTTCAGAAATTCCAAAAGGATGTTCATGAAAAAGACTTATCTCTTTATCAATGGTACTAGCCGTTGCTTTATAGCTTATACTTATAGTTTCTACCTGTGGTGTATAGGGTTCATTAGGAATTACAATAGTGTCTTCTTCTTCTGGTTTAGACATCGCTACCGAAAAGATTCTGGGAAACAATGAGTGTAAAAAAGATTGATTTAATGTAACTCTCACAAAACCTTTTTTACTGGCTGCAGAGAATTTTTCGGGAGCTTTTTCTGGTTTCTCCTGAGATTTTTTTTCAGTACCTATAAATGATTGTCCTGTAGGCAAAATTGCGCTCTGACCTATTAAAGATGAAAAAGCTTTGGATTTTGCGCTAACAAATTTATCTGGGTTTAAAGAAATTTTCTTTACCGATTCTTTTTTCTCGAAATTTTGTATCAACCAATCTTTAAATAGTTCATACTCTTTTATTTCTTCCCAAACCCCATTTTGGAGTACATCTATATCTACCTTAAAATAATCTTCTCCTGTAACTATTCTGATCAACTTATCTTCAGACTCTTGTGTCACCTTATTTACTTTAAATTTATCCGTTGGTGACGATCCTGAAGTTTTTAGATCAAAAATACTTTTGGTCAGGTTTGTTAAATTATCCGTTGGTGACGGTTCTGGAGCTTTTAGATTATAAATACTTTTGGTGAGGTTCGTTAAAAATTCTTCACGATACGCATAATATCTATCTCTAAAGTCTTTTGGCTTGTCTTTCCAACTTAAGTCAACAGTTATTGAGCTCCAGTTTTTATCTAAAATTTCTGGTATTCCGATAAAGAAATTAGATCCAACTACTGGCTGTGGACCAAAGGGTAAAAATGGTTTTGAAGCATCTAAAACTCCCAGATCATTCTCTACTACAATATCTTGTATTGCAGCTACAGAAACATCAATGGTAATTGAATTGACAGTTGCTTTAGAAAACAACTGCTGAAACAAATCTCCCTTATTACTATCCTCGTTGTTATCAATAATAAATCTTGCTATGGGATTTATCGTTGCATATGGCTCCAATAACACTTCTTGATTATAGTGAATTATTGGGTCTGACCCTTCATCTACCAATACTACTATTTTCAGTATTTTACCCTGTATTGAAGAGGGGTCATCCAGAAAATTAATGGGTTTATTTTTTTTAGTAATGATTGTTCCTAGTACCCATTCTTTTTCTCCACTAAATGATACTTCCAGAATGTCACTTAAATCATTTTCTGTTAAGCTCCCTAGCTTGAACAAACTTAGATCGAAAGTGAATGTTATGGTTCGTTTTCCTTCTTTGAGTAGCAAAACCGGAGAGGATAATCCAAACCCTGTTTTAGCAAAAGGCAAATCAGGGTAAGATCCTGTATCCTGGGTTGCTCCAGGAGTATTTGTTGGATATCCAAAAGGCCACCATCTTATCTCATCATCAGGAAAATCTTCTCCCATTCCATCGAAGGAATTGGCTACAAAAGCGTTCTTAACTCCTACGTTTTCTTCGTGAAATACATTTCTCAACGATGCCACAGAGGCTTTATTGACAATGATTTCGTCTTTGGTTTTATAAATACGTTTTGCTCCGTTTCCATCCTTTCCGCCATCCAGTGCGGTATTTTCTTCTATTCTAACCTCTGAGGCGTTCTTGGCTAATTCAAATAGCAAATGAACTTTATCAGCTACGGGAGCTTTATTATCTAGTTTTAGTACTTCTTTATAATAAAAGTCCAGATGTTTTTTAGAAAGACCATTTAATCTTTCCTGAGAAAAAGAGGTTAATTTTAGAAATGCTGCAAACAGTGTAAGGTGTGGTTGTATATTGCTTTCTAAAACTTTTGAATCATTCTCAGTTTCTTCCAGACCGGTTAATTTTACTACAAAATCCTTAATCTCACTTTCTTTGATAAAAAAGTCACCCCAATCACCTGAAAGGGTATTCGTTTTAGTATCAAAATAGTTTACTTTCTCAGAAAACTTTAAGGCAAATCGCATCCAGTCTTCTGTATCCAGATTATGTAATTTTATATTTCCCGGGTCCAGAGCATCAATACAACGTTGATTTTGAGAAGTACCATTTCTCATCAACAATAAATCGTTATGTTCGCAACTGCTACTCATTGTATCTTATTTTTTTAGAACTCATCTTAGTTCTTATTAAATATTCGTTCCTTCTTGTTTATAAAATGGGAATACCAGATTGTTTCTCGCATTGGTCACTCGAACTCTGTAATCAATAATGATCAATAGTTCTCCATCTAATTCATTGGTTTGATCTATCTGTATTTTTTCTGCATCAATTCTGGGTTCATAATACAGGATCGCATTTTTGATCAATTCTTTGACAAAAGTTTTTAATGTCAGGTTTAAGGGTTTAAACAATAATTCATCCAGATTACAGCCATAATTGGGAACCATAATTCGTTCTCCTAAACGGGTGGATAGTAAAATCTCCAGACTACTTTTTATATCTATTTCATCAGATAACATGACTACTTCTCCCTTTCCTTCTGTTTTTTTATTGAACTCTGGCGGAAAGCCCCAACCTGTTCCTAAAAATGATGCGTTTGTATCCATTTTAATTCTATATTATCCTCCTATTAATACTGTAGGTAATCCCAATACTATTACCCCTCCATGTGATGTAGTATCTCCCATACGAGCTGCAGGCATTCCTCCAATCAATACTGTGCCTGATCCCATAATTATAGTATCGGGTGGGCCCACACAGGTTGCCATATCACCAACTCTTGCTGCGGGTAATCCTCCAATAAGTACTGTCGGTTCTCCTGCTGGTAATATTGGTCCTCCAACGTGAGGAACGACTCCTGTAACCATTGGACAGGTATGCATATCTGTTATTCTTGCTGCTGGTGGCATATTTTTTTAATTTATTTGTACTAAAGATCCTTTTAAAGTTGCTGTTGCGCTTGATGACATTTCTACTCCTGCTGATCCTTCTGCTTTGAATTGTGCATTAGCGGTAATATTTACATTGGTCCCTTCGATGTTGACATCTCCAGAGGCAGTCATATTAATATCACTCGCACTTTCTATTGCTATTCCAGAATCGTCTATGGTAATGATATTGGAGTTGTCATCTTCTATCACTATAGATCCTGCATCTTCATCCAAAACCACTTTTTTCCCTGCGGGTGTTTCAATAGATATGGATGTTTTATCATCATCAAAAAGAATTTTCATTTCGCTTCTGGTAATGAATCCTTTTTCGTGATTATCATCACTTGCGGTTATAGGTGCTGGCTTAGCACTACTATGTAACATTCCCAGAACTACCGCATCATTAGGATCATCATTGATAAATCCAACAATTACCTCGTCTGTAATTTCTGGCCTGAAAAAGGATCCTCTATTTTCTCCGGCATCTAATGATGCTACACGACACCAAATTCCTTGTTCTTCGTTATTTACAATTGGCAATTGTACTAAGATTCTATCTTCTCCGTCAGGATCTTCTTCTAATTGACTTACTATCCCTACCTGCAATCCACAGATCCCTGATAATAACCCCGATGCTGGCATTGAATTGATATCATACGTTTCTGAAAACCATTTTGGGTTAATTCCAAACTGCGCATCTACCGTCCAGTTTCCTTCGGAAATATGATGGCTTATTCCTGTGATATAAACTTTACCATTAAAACGGTCACCTACTCCTTGCAGGTTCAGAATTGTTCCTGGTTTTACCGCTGGAATTCCTTGAAACTGTACCCGACCTCTAATTTTAGATAATTGTTGGAACATCCATTTAGCATCACTCCAATCTTGTAATTCTGTTGTAGAAAGTGCCCCTCCGTGTCTTAATTCTAAGTTTTCTAACGCTACTACTGAAGCCAAGTCAGATGGTTCCAGATTTCCATTTAATGATACTGCTGGATCGACTGCCTCTATTTCTAACAATTCCTGATCAGCATAGTTCCAGCTATAGGATGTTACCTTATCTATTTGGTGTCTGGCATCTATTTCTGCATCAAAATTCAGCATAGTTCCTCCAAAAGTCACCGTTTCTATTTCTTCTGAACTAAAGTCTGGTTTCTTAACACTTAACTTGCCATCATCTACAAAACAAAGTTTTCCGTTAGCTTGTGCTCTACTTACCATAAAATCCCAATCAGAAACATTGTACTGCACCAATTCTTTATGTTCATAATTGGTATCTTCTACTTCCTTATCAATTCCATACGTATCAATAATTTCCTCGATGATTTCGCTGTCTTTGCTTTCGTAGAAATATTTACTCTTTCTACCTATAGTAAGTTTAACTGCTTCATCTTTGCACTCCAGAATGAGATAGGATCCATTGGTTCTGACTTTAATGTTGTGTTTGATTACAATACCTTTGAAAATAGTCTCTTCATCTGAATGATATCCTGCTGTAACTTCAATTTCTGTTCCTGGTATTAATAGCTCTTCATTACTTAGTTCAAAATCTTGTTTTGAAGGCTCTCCATCCATCAGTACAATTGTAGCAGTAGGAATTCTATTCACTTCTTTTTCTACAGTAATCGTTTTTACCTGATACTTCTTGGACAGTTCTTCTCCACTAACCAGTAGCTTATGGGTAACTAAATCCGCGCTTTTTGATGTTTGTATTACACTACCTTCTGCCATGGTTATGATATTTTTTCAATAGGTGGAAAAAAGATTTCTTTTCCTACTTCTAGTTTTCTAAAGGATGCTATTCCATTTACTCTAGCTACTTCGAGATAATATTTAGAATCTCCATAAATGCGATGTGACATCAATGGTAAAGTATCTCCTTCTTTTACCAGGCGTAAATGGGTGAGGTCAGGAGATTGATTATTCTCTTTCGCCACTCTTAGGTCGTCTTCTGCAAATCCCTGAAATTTTGCCTTAGCAACTGCTCTGATAGGAGTACCATCAGATTTAAAAAGCTTAAAATCGATACTCATTTCGGTGAGACTTCCTTTAAATAAAAGTGCACCCCAATAGATCATTACATAATTAGGTTTATGTTCATCACCATTATAATCAAGAATTACTTTTTTAAACTTTTCGATATCATCGATGACACCTTCTCCTTTATCTTTAAATACTGTATCATCCGAACTTTCATCAGGATTACTTCCATAATGTATAATAACACCGGTTCTGTCAAAAAGGAACTCTAACTCGATATTTTCCGGGAGTTTTTTATTGAATTTAGGAGATAAATCACTGGTTCCTGATGCCTGATCTTCGTTTTGTTCTATCTTATAATTGAACGTATACTTCTCAGGGTTCACCAAAGTGGTAAACTCTCCATCCGCAACCTCATTGTTAAATTGAGGATCGCTATACGCTTTGACCTTAAGTTTTGTTAATTCTCCGTTGCTCATGACTACCGTTCGATTTGTTTGGCTATGATTCTCATAACCTGTTCTACACATTCTGCGATAATCATATCTTTATTAGCTCCTGACTTTTTAGAGTCGGCAGTCTCTGCAGATGATTTCTTCTCGTTATCTACATTAATTTTAATGTGCAGTTCTTTAATTTCAATTGCTCCCATGTTATGCTATAGTATTATAATAGTTGTACGCTAATTCAATAGTTTCTATGACCACTTTACTTTCTTCTGCATTGAAATCTGCGATTGCCCATTTTATAGGATATGCGTGTACTATATTCCAGGATAATAGTGGTTCGTGTTTTTCGTTGAGCAACTTGACAATCAAATCAATCGGTTCGAAGTCAAAATTCTCTACTGCTTTTTTACACCAATCTACTACATCAGAATCCACCAATAACCCTCTTTTTAATACCAGATTAGGGTATTTGGTTCTCACAGGAATTTTATGCTTGAATCTGTTTTCTCCTCCTTCGGTTACATCTTCGGTCTCGACATCAACGGTCAATCCGGAAACGGATTGAAATTGATGATCTTTGTTACTGGTCGATAAGCCGGTAAACTCAACACTAAAATGAAATCCTACGGGTGGATAATAAATGGCCATTATGAAGCAAGTTTAAGACTGTTAATTGCAAACTCTGCAGATTCTATAGCGATCTCATTTCCATCAGCTTTTAAATCTGTGGATTGGATCTTCATTAACCACGCATCAGATGCTTCCCAAGTTACTATAGGTTCATGTTTTTCATCTAGTAAGCTAATGGTAAGATCACTTCGGTATTGCTCCTCACCTTCCTGGAAGAATACATTTTTCTTCCACATATCGAAGAACTGTCCTTTTGTAGATAAAAATGTTCCTCGTTTGATCGAGATGTTAGCAAACTTGGTCATTCCAGGTTGTTTTTTCTTGAAATAATCATTGTCTCCTCCTCCTCTGTATTCTATCATTTCGGTTTCAAAATCTAAACCTGATACTTCGGTGCAGTTTAATTCGGTATCACCTCCTATGGTTACTTTAAAATGGAACTTTGGTAATGGATATTCTGCCATGATTTCTATTGTTTATTATTATTTATTTCTATTGTTTAATTTCTATTTCATAACATTCATACTGATAAGGATTCCCTCTATCATTCGGACTCATGTCTCACCACATTTTGGGAGAGAAACTAAAGTCTAGATTATTGTAAAAACACTACGTTTTAATTAAGATTATGCTTCTTGCATTTTATGAGAGAACTTAAGAATGATAAATTCTGCCGGACGAACTACTGCCATTCCAATCTCTATAATCATATTACCATCTAAGATATCATTGGCTGTCATGGTTTCTCCTAATCCTACATTTACATAAAATGCTTTATCTGGTGTTGGTCCTGCTAATGCTCCTGCTCTCCATTGTAGTGTTAGGAAATTATTGATCATTGCTTTTACTCTCACCCAGGTATTGGCATCATTTGGTTCGAAAACAAATTGTTCTGTAGCCTTTTTAATAGACTCTTCTGCCATATTAAAGAATCGTCTTACCGGTACATATCTCCACTCTTTATCATTACCCGCTAAGGTTCTGGCTCCCCAAACTAAGGTTCCTTTTCCTGTAAAATTTCGGATTGCATTAACAGATTTACCAGCTATGGTATCCACGTTGAGACGATCTTGTTGCTCATTGGTTATTTTTATGGTAGGTTTAATTACATAATTTACCCCTACATTAGCAGGTGCTTTCCATACACCACGATCACTATCCACACGTGCATATACTCCTGCCATAGCGCTACTAGGTGGTAGTTCTAATGGAAGAATTCCTAATTCTACTTTTATTCTGTTGTATGTACTACTGTCTACATTTTCCAGGGCTGCCAGGTTTTGACCATCCAAAGCTCCTGTAATCGTTGAATCTGCATCCTGAGCTGCCGTTATTGCAGCTATTAAAGCCGGATTCACAAGTGCCAATATTGCCTGAACATCAGCTTCTACATTCGTTACCGCTGCTGCCGCTGCTGCTGATTCGGTTTTTACCGTTCCTCCCCCTCCTGCGGTATTGGGAGCTGCAATAATAGCTGCTATATGACCTTCTAAAGCAGTAATCATTGTGGGAATATTTGCCCCACCTGTAACAGCTGTATTCAAGTTTCCTGAAGCCGCTGTAACACCTGCATCACCCGCAGCATTTCCTGCTACAACGGCTGCCGATCCGGCTGCTACTATTGCGTTTAGTGAATCTATAATAGGTTGAATAGTATCCGTAACCGTTACTCTATTCGTATTAGCTTCTCCGTTCGTACCATCGTCGATAAGTCCTTCTGCATCAGTTAATGCTGTAACCAAAGCCGGAATAGTATTTAATTGCCCCTGAATATCGGTATCTGCCTGTTCCGCCGCATCCATGGCCGCAACACTTTCTGGGGTTTCTTCTTCACTGGTATGATTGATACTTACATTGGATTCATCATAACTATAATCCAAAATTGTTTCTACATAAGGATAATATGCTGCTCCATACTTCAGGTAATCTTTTTCAAGGTTTACACCTGATCGTAATGCATCAACAGGATCATCACTAGTATCATCGTATGTATAAGTATCAATTATCGTAAACCGATCTTGTAGATCATTACATTGTGTCAATGCATTGTTGTATAATGCAAAAAATTCATTAGGATCCGCAATTGCTGTAGCATCAGGAAAAAGGATCAAGGTTGGTTCATCTTCTTTTTGTAATAAATCTAAACCATCATTAAGGTCATTAAATAGAACCGTTCCCCCGGAATAATTACCTACAGAAACAATATAACAAGGCCCTCCTCCATTTGCAAAATACATCTGTAATGCATAATACATTAAATAAGGTTGTCGGTCTGCTGTTACCTGATTTTGATCTACGGTTATGGTTCTTTCTACATCGCCATTTACCAAAGCATCATATATATCTACCTCTATATTAACCTCTTGTAGTGGAAATCCAAAATAAGTTTCGAACTCTAACAGAGAGGTAATTCTCGTGGGTTTGAGAAGCAAATCATCTGCCACTTTTTTAGTAGCCTTTTCGGTATATCCGATAAATGCTGGTATCGCGGTTTCTACTTGGGCTACGGATGGAGGAAATTTTACAATCTCCTCGATATAGACCCCTGGTGTTTTGTACGTCGTTGCCATAATTTTAATTGTTTTTAAATATAAATTTCAGAATATGTTATTATTGTATTTGTGTTCTCGTTAGTTACTAGCTTTATACTATGTGCTGTAGGATTAGGAAATAGATATTTGTCTATATCCACAGGAAGTGGTGCAGTTAAATCATCCTCCGGAACTATCTCTATAAAACCATGTATCGTTAATGGTTTCTCTACTGTAGTTTCTAATTCTACTTCAGTAGCTACATTGATATATTTCCAGATGGTTTTTTTATTATCAAAATGAAGTTTAAACTCTGGTACGGGATCTAAAATGAAATCTTTTACATCCTCTGGATCAGCAGCATCAATTTCTGTTACATCCAGATCATTATCTCCTTGCATATACAATTGAATAATGCCCAACAAACCTCTTCCTCTTTCCTTTTGGATTGCTTGATTTATGATTAATTTACCTTCATCGGTACTCAAATCCGCAGCTTCTAAATCCGCAATTGAACTTAGACGAGCATTGGTGTCTACTCTTTTATTTTCTTGTTCCAAAGCAAATACTAGTGCCTGAGTACTTTCTTCAGTGAGTAAAAAATCATCTGTAATGAGATCATTGGATGAGCTTACTGGGATATAGGAATACGGATTTGCTTCGGTATCAGGTTTGATATTCGAAAAATAATACAACTTGTTCTCTTCTTTAGTTAGTGCCGTATAATTGTCAAACAAATAGTCATTTGCATATAGGTAAAAAGTCAATTTTAGCTCTTCGCCAAGGGGTATTTGTGTCCTATATTTATCGTCTTCTTCATTAACTTTACATAATACCCTAAAACCGCCTGTTTCTGTTCTAAACACCATTTTATGGTTTTTTAATTCTTTCTGTGTAGCCATTGCCGGTACGACATCCATATAATCAGATATCATATATTTTCTAAGCTGCTCTTTCTTTTCTGCATCAGTCATATCCAGAAAAGCGTCTTCTCCATCGTTTAGGAAATAAGAATGATGTATGTCTATATGAAATAGGGTTTTATAGAGTGTTCTAAATGCCATTGTTAATTATGATTTAAGCTCCCGTTGATTTCTGTAATTAAACTTCCTTCAGACTGTACTTTATCTCTTTCGATTTCCAGTACGCTGACTTTGTATATTACCGTTGGGTATTGTTTGCCTCCCAGGGTTCCCCAGATAAAATTCATTTCTTCGAATGATGGGGTAAACAACTCCACATTAAACTTGAATTCTTTTATAGTATTCATACCATCCAGTTCTCTGTCAAAACTGGTATTTGCTTGTGTAAAGGTTCGCTTAGCTTGAAAAAATTCCATAACTCTAGATATACTTTTCAATGACTCGGTGTAGTCTGTTCTATTGGCTGAGAACATCATATAAAGGTTCAGATGAATCTTATGATTTCTATATGCTACCTTAGTTCCTTCGATAGAATGATTTGGGAAATTTCTTAAGGTGGTTTCTTCCTCGGTATGCAATAATGTTAATACTATATTATTGCTATTATTAGGCCCGTCTCCCTGTTCGGATTCTATAAAAGCTATATTATCCAATGAAACCGGTTTTTCTTCGAATTCTATATCAAAGAAATTATTAACCTCTTCGGTTATGATTTGTAATACTTCAAAAATCATATTATTCTTAATTAATAATGTATCATTACTCTATAGCAATATCAGAGAGATAAAAGCTATATGCTATTTCATTGTTGATCTATTGGGGTATAAAATTTGGTTAGGGGTGGAGTGCCTAAATCAATTTAGAAATTGAAATTAGATTTTGATTAGGACACTATAAATATAAATCACATTCTAAAAAAATCGCAGAGTCATTACACTGTTTTTTTTATAGTTAAACAACTTTAATATAAAGGGGTAAAAACCTATAATACAGCATTTTAAATTTTATTAGTTTTTCTTAAGACTAAATAGATCATCTACAGAAAAACGTTTACTAGTAACGCTTCAAATGAATAAACACAACATAGATTATGGAATAATTCCAGTTAAAAAAGGAATTATTCCATAATCTATATTATCTTTATAACTCAAATCATCAATAGTAATGAAGACACAAAAACATATAAAAGGCAGAGGGGCACAAGAAAAAGTACATAATCGATTTTTTGAACTATATCATGAAACAAGAGATGACTTTCTTAATTATTGCCTTGATCAGGGAGAGTCTATCAATAAATATCAAACTACTTATATAGAAACGTTTCCGAAAACGATTGTCAACAGAGTAACCAGTCCTGATGTTGGTATGTTATATTCTCTCAATCCGTATCAGGGTTGTGAGCACGGTTGTGTATATTGTTATGCCAGAAATTCTCACGAATATTGGGGTTATGGTGCTGGATTAGATTTTGAAAGTAAAATTTTGATCAAAAAAAATGCTCCTGAATTATTAGAGAAAAAGTTGCGAAATAAAAAATGGAAAGCATATCCGATTTCACTTTCTGGAAATACCGATTGCTATCAACCTATTGAAAAAAAACTTGAAATTACCCGCAAACTTCTTGAAATTTTTCTAAAATACAGGCATCCTGTTGGTATCATTACCAAGAACGCTTTAATCCTTAGAGATCTGGATCTTCTCTCTGAATTATCAAAACATAACCTGGTATCGGTATACCTCTCTATCACTACATTAAGAGAAGAAACACGAAGAATTCTTGAACCAAGAACTGCAAGTATAAAGAAACGATTAGAAACTCTAGAAAGGCTAAATGCTTCAGGGGTCCCTACAAATGTGATGATGGCACCAATAATTCCATCTATCAATAGTCATGAGATATTACCCTTAGCCAAAGAAGTTTCTATGTGTGGTGCAAAAAATATAGGATATACAATCGTAAGATTAAATGGAGCAATTGGTAGCATATTTACCAAATGGTTAGAAAATACTTTACCCGATCGTAAGGATAAGATACTACATCAGGTCATGCAGTGTCATGAAGGTAACCTAAATGATAGTGCTTTTGGAAGAAGAATGAGAGGATCTGGAAACATGGCAGATCAAATTCATCAATTATTTACTATAGCAAGGCAAAAATACTTTCCAGAGAAGCAAAAGATACATTTAAACTGTAATCTACATCAATTCTATAAAGATGAACAGTTGCGATTGTTCTGATCAAGACTTCCCTTCCCACTCTTTATAGAATTGTTCTAGAAACTGTTCCATAAATTGATGCCTTTCTGCTGCCAGTTTTCTACCTGTTTTAGTATTCATTCTATCTTTAAGCAGCAATAATTTTTCGTAGAAATGATTAATTGTAGGCGATGTTGAAGATTTATATTCTTCCTTACTCATCTTTAGATTTGGAATAATCTCGGGATCATACAATGTTCTGTTTTTAAACCCTCCATAGTTAAAGCATCTTGCTATTCCTATAGCACCGATAGCGTCTAATCGATCTGCATCTTGTATGACATCTAATTCGGGAGATCTAAATTTCTGATCTACATTCCCTCCTTTGAAAGAAATATTTTTGATAATCTTGATCACATGATCAATAACTGCTTGTTCTACCTGAAGGTTTCTTAAAAAATCTGCAGCCATTTTGGGCCCTATAGTTTCGTCTCCATCATAAAATTTTGAATCTGCTATGTCATGAAGTAACGCGCCTAATGAGACTATAAAAAAATCTACTTCTTCTTCTTTAGAAATTGATTGAGCGTTCTTAAGTACTCTTTCAATATGAAACCAGTCATGTCCTCCTTCTGCTCCGCTAAGTGTATCCTTTACAAAATCAATAGTTTTAGATATAATCTGATCTTCAGTCATACCTAGTAGTATTATTTTGTCATTGCTGGTTGCACCCACTTAAATTCAAAAATTTCTTCTGGGATAACCAATCGCTCACTAATACGTTGCATTCTTGCTGGCAATTTCATTAAAAAGTCACGTGCTTTTTCTGCTTCATCTGTAAGATCTATTATTTTATCAATTTCCCATCGTTCGATAAGACGTTGCACAATATCAATATAATCTTGTGAGGTATATACCCCGATACGCTGTGCAGACCATGAAAAATCTTCGAAAGCAGTTCCTATGGATTGGCCAGATTCTCTAAGTAAATGTGCTGGCATCACAATTTTTTTCTTCATCATATCACTAAATGCAATCATCATCTGACTTGGATCTACCTCAAAAATACTTCTTACAAATTCACTATATGCATTATGATGACGCATTTCATCTCCTGCAATAATTTTGCACATCTTAGACAATGACTTATTAGAGTATTGTCTAGCTAATTTTGCAACTCTGTTATGAGAAATATAAGTTGCCAATTCTTGAAAACTAGTATACACAAAGTTTTTATAAGGGTCTCTATCCGTACCTATATCAAAACCATCATTAATTAAGTGTTGTGTAGTTCTTTCTACTTCAATCATATTCACTCTACCCGACAAATAGAGGTATTTATTCAATACATCCCCATGTCTATTTTCTTCACCTGTCCAATAGCGTACCCATTTGGCCCATCCATTATCTTTTCCATTTTCATGCTGATTGACTCCTTCTACATCCATTAACCAGGACTCATAAGTAGGCAAAGCTTCTTCAGTAATAGTGTCTCCTACCAAAACTACCCAAAAATCATAAGGAAGTTCTTTAGCTAATTCTCTCAATTCTTTTACTTCTTCAAAAAAAGTATCTTCATTTTGTGAATCAGGTAAGAAATCAGTTGGTTGCCATATTTTATCTACCGGAATCAAAAATTTATCAATAAAACCATCTACCTTCTTTTCTAGTAGTTGCATTACCTCTAATCTAATATTATCTAAAGCCATTATGGTTAGTATTATGTTCTGATTGCTAAAGTAACCCTTTCTTCTATTTTATCCAGTAATATTTCGGGTTCTTTATCGATTGTTATAGGTTCTTGTACTTCTAATGTCATATGTATTCCTACTCCCATAGGGAAATTACCAAATCTAACCAGTTTCCAACTATTATTTATAGTTATTGGTACGATCAGGGCTTCTGGTGCATTTTTAAATAAGATTTTTAATCCTGTTGGAGCAAATGTTTTAGGTTTTCCGTCTTTACTACGCGTACCTTCGGGAAAGATAACCGCCGAAAAATTGTTCTCAGCAACAAATTTTCCGAATTTTGATAATGCCGGAATTGATTGTTTTGGATTTTTCCTATCAATCAAAACATTACCCCCATGTCGTAAGTTAAAAGATATGCTTGGTATACCTTTGCCTAGCTCAATCTTAGAAATGAATTTTGGCTTATATCTTCGCAAGTACCAAGATATCAATGGTATATCAAACATACTTTGATGATTCGATACCAATATTAAAGGTTGATCCTGAGGTAACGCATATTTATTTTTAAAACTAAATGTTACACCCAAAATGTGTAAACACCGTAATAAGCATAGATTCATAATATTTACAACTCCTCTATGTCCTCTGGGGCCTCCTAATTTTACGCCTAACCACTGTAATCCATGAAAAATCACTAGGGTCAAACCAAAAAACAAATAGAAAACTATAGAAAGCGGATAACTTAATATCTTTTTTATTGCCTCCATTTTATCTGCATAATTAATAAAATTTAACTTGTGTAAAAGGTATCGCAAGGTCTTATATTATTTTTAGTTGACCAATATTTTTGTATATCAAATTAAAAAATAATTGATGATTATTTGGTAACATTTATCATCGAGGTGACATAAACTAAAGACATAATTCCTGAATGTCTATAAATGCTCAGGAAACATACAAATCATTAAATAGCTTAAATTATGTTAGCAAACATTTTAAAAGTAGAAGGAGTACAAGTACTTAATCAAAAAGTATTAAAACAAGTTAATGGAGGTAGTGGCTGTTCTTGTGGTGGTGGTCATAATGCTCCCGGAGGTAATGAATCTGGAAATGGTGAGGGCGGTCAATGCCATGAATGCTAAAATTTAGAATTAAAGTATAAAAATTCGGTTATACAAACCGAATTTTTATACTTTCTACTTAAAATCATTTTAGCAATGCTCGTTATAAGCATCTTTAAGGTTTTCTGCTATCATTTCTGCAGGACGTCCTTCGATATGATGACGCTCTAGCATATGAACTAATTCTCCGTTTCTAAACAATGCCATAGATGGTGATGATGGAGGAAACGGAATCATATAACTACGTGCCTTATCTGTCGCCTCTCTATCTACTCCTGCAAAAACAGTTACTAAATTATCAGGCTTTTTATCATTCTCTAGTGAAGCTCTTGCTCCCGGACGAGCATTTGCCGCAGCACAACCACATACCGAATTTACGACTACCAATGTAGTTCCTTCTTTTGCTATTGCTGTGTCTACTGCTTCTTCTGTATGTAATTCTTCAAAACCAATATTGGTAAGATCTTCGCGCATTGGTTTTACTAAATCTGCTGGATACATATTTTTTATCTTTTATTTTTCGTATTACAATTTGATACAAAGTTACAAATTATGTACCACATAAGCACAACTGACAAGTAGTCTGAGAATTCACTTATAGCACACAATTAAAATCAAATTCCCAGTATTCAATTTATACCTGTTTTACATATTTCTAAAGGCCAAGAGCACCTTATAATCTATACAGAGTCAATCAAGACAACTAGATATTATAATCTATATCCGTAACAAATTAGGAATACTTCTTACTAATATAATAGAGAACTAAAAATTATCTTTTAATAATTAGTTTATCTTTACAACCCAAAAAAATGTTTTGAATGATTAAATGGTTTGCTGCAATATTAGGAGCTGTTTTTTTTAGATTACCCGGGGCAGTTCTAGGTTTTATACTAGGGAGTCTTCTTGATGCAACAAAAATCAAAACTAGCGGTGGATTTAAAACGGTATTTTCTCAAGAACCAAAAGTAACTCCAGCCGATTTTGAACTTAATTTACTATCGCTATCTTCTATCGTTATTAAAGCAGATGGAACAATAAATCAAACAGAGCTTGATTACGTAAGACGATATTTTGTGAGTGCTTATGGCAAAGAACGAGCTAATGCTACCTTTAGAACATTTAATGAAATTATTAAAAACAGGCATGTTTCTGCACAACGTGTTTGTATGTATATCAATCAACATACTCGATATCCATCCAGATTACAGATTTTACACTTTTTATTCGGAATTGCAAATGCTGACGGATCAGTAAGCATCTCTGAAGCTGAAGAGATTCGGAAAATAGCAGGGTTTTTACGAATAAATTTTAAAGATTTTGAGAGTATTAAAGCCATGTTTTTCAAAACTGGAGATCATGCTTATAAAATCCTGGAAATTGATAAAGCAGCTACCGATGCCGAAGTAAAAAAAGCATTTAGAACCATGGCAAAAAAATATCACCCTGATAAAGTACAGCATATGGATGAGATCCATATCAAAGGTGCCGAAGCCAAATTTAGAGAGGTACAAAAAGCATATGATCAAATTAAAAAAGAACGTGGGATCATATAACTAATTATTTATAATTGATTGAACAGTATTAGTTCAGGTTAAAAATTCGTCTGTAAAGCGCTTTTAAAAAATTACCCACGGGTAGACTTGTGGTAATTTTGACATCTTCTAATAGAGTGGTTTCTTCGTCTAAAAATTTTAAAATCTTTGTACTTCTATTTTTTTGAAATAATCTGGAAAACAAATTTGAACCTATTTTGTTTTCTTGATACAAAACATCAAGAAATAGTAAATCATAATACCAGAACTTAGTTCTCTTGTCAAATTTTGAAAGATCTCGATTAGTTTTAAGGTAAGAGATTAGTTTTTTTATTTTTTTAAAAGAAGTATTAAATGTATACCCTGTACTGGGCTTTGTCCATCCACCAGCTGTACCGATATGTAAGATGTTTTTAGAATTATACTTTCCAAATTCATAACAGGTCATTGGGATACATCCTTTTTCTTTTTCGACAATCTTATACTCATTGATTCCTTTTTCCCTTAAGTATCTTGTTATTTCATCTTCATATTCTTTTTCTTCCAAAAGATCTTTAGAAAATAGTGTATATTCAAACAATGCTTCGGTTTCAGAAATAGGTAGCACATACATAAATCGTGTATTGTTTTTCTGAGCTACTGTAAAATCCATAAAAGTAGCAGTTTTAGCATCAAACAGAGGGCTTTTCGTTTTCACAAACCATCCTACAAAATGCTGATTTAAAACAGGATACTGGCTTTGATTTTTGTAATCTTCAGATAACACAGTACTATTAAAAACTTTATCCGTAAGATATATTTGGGTATCGGTTTCGACTTCAACAATATTCCCTTCATCGGTCAAAGAAATGATTTCTTCTTGTACGATGTTGATGTTAGATTTCTCTTTTAAAATTCTTAAAATAAAATCATAAAAATCTTTGCTTCTTACAAGTTTATATTGGTACGGCAGAATCTCTATTTGTTTTGAAAAATTAGTGCTTCCAAAATAAATAGTATCCCATTTTTTGCTTACGATTTCATCCCAGATCCCTATATCTTTTTCCCAAAAACACCAGGTACGATCATTCTTGTTTTTTAATTCTCTATCAATTAGTAAGATTTGCTTTTCATCAAAAAAAGAATCTAATACCATGTGGTATGCTAACATCAAACCTGAAGCTCCTAAACCAGAAATTATGTAATCGTACTTTTGCATATATTTAATAGTCAAATATAAAATGAAAAATCAGCAATATGGGTATGTCATAATGTATTTAGGTTTATTTTTTATATATCTTCAATACTAATTATCTCTAATCATGAAGAAGACGAAATCCTAATAGAGGAAAAAGAACTTCTTTTTGGAACAGATGGCATTGATCCAAATCGTATAAAAGAAGTATTGAAAATTGATAAGAATACGGTTTGCATACATAATTTAAAGCCTTATCCTTCTGCAAAAACTCCTATTATTCCTTCAGAATATTATCTAGAGCTGCTTATTAAATAAAAGACTCTTTTTTAAAATAGAGTTTCATCAACTTTCCTTTTCTTTGCCAAATGATTTCTAACAAGATAAAAGCTCATTTAGCTCTGTTGAGCGTTAATATTGTATATGGTGCAAATTATCTTGTTGCCAAAGGATTAATGCCTGATAAGATTGAAGCTTCAGCATTAGTGTTTCTTCGAATCAGCGGTGCAGGTCTATTATTCTTGATTCTTAAACTCTTTGTTAAAGAGCAAGTAGAAAGAAAAGATATTCCTCGCTTAGTATTATGCGGTTTCTTAGGAATAGCCACTAATCAGTTCTTCTCGATGAATGGACTCAGCCTCACTTCTCCTGTTGATGCTGCTATTATTATTACTTCCATACCCATTTTCACAGTAATTATTAGTTATTTCTTGCTTAAAGAACCTCTAACATTGCAGCGTATTCTTGGGATATCAATTGGAGGAGCAGGTGCCCTACTATTAATTTATATAGGAAATTCTGGAGTAGGAACAGGTTCTTTATTAGGAAATATTTTCGTTTGTATTAACGCCTTAGCATTTGCATTCTATTTGGTGATTGTAAAACCATTAATGTCTAAATACAAACCCATTACTGTCATTGTTTGGACGTTCTTATTTGGATTTATATTTATGTTTCCATTTTGTATAGAAAAATTGATCCATACAGACTTTAGCGCTTTTGTTACTTCAAATTGGATTTCTCTATTTTATGTTGTGGTAGGCCCAACTTTTTTGGCATACTTGCTTAATATGTTTGCTTTACAATTTGTAAAACCTACCGTCTCGAGTAGTTATATTTATGTACAACCTGCCGTGGCTATGATTCTTGTAGGTGTTATCTCTTATTTTGTTGTAAATAGTCAATATAAAAGTGATATCACTATAATAAAATTATCATGCTGTATTTTGATCTTTTTTGGAGTATACCTTATTAGTAACGGTCCGTTAAAATGGTTTAAGAAATCAAATCCTCAATGACATCCACAACCTGTACTATCGCAAGATTTTGATGACTTTTTCTTTACAGAAGATAATGAAGTTTTCCAAAAGAATTTTTTAATCAAAAATGCGATTGCTCCCACAAAAATTAAAAGCACGATTATATTTTGGATAAGAATATTCATAGTATATAGAGTCGTATAAAGATACTAAAACTTAACACTTTATTTTAAAATTTGGTACACTACTAGTGCCACACCATACGCAAAAATGCTCATAAAAACGAGCTGAATCATTGGCCATTTCCAACTGTTTGTCTCTCGTTTTACTATGGCCAGAGTACTCATACACTGCATGGCAAAGGCATAAAACAGTAATAATGAAATTCCGCTAGCCAAATTAAACAATGGGCCGCCTGTTACAGGGTTAATCTCTGCAGCCATTCTATTTTTTATCGTTTCTTCCTCATCACTTCCCACGCTGTATATAGTTGCTAACGTTCCTACAAAAACTTCTCTGGCAGCAAAAGAACTAATAATACCAATTCCGATTTTCCAGTCATAACCCAAAGGTGCCACTACAGGTTCTATTGCTTTACCTGCATATCCTATAAAAGAATATTCGAGTTTATAAGATGCGATTTTGTTATCCAGTTCTTCTTGTGAAAGACTAGGATAAAGTTCTGTTACAATTTCTTCGGCGTTATTAAAGTTTTTATTAGGTCCAAAACTTGCCAAAACCCATAAGACAATAGAGATTGCTAAAATGATCTTTCCTGCTCCAAAAATAAACGCTTTTGTTTTTTCGATTACATTTATAGCTACATTTTTGAATAATGGAATCTTATATCCCGGCATTTCGATTACGAAATAAGATTTACTTTTGATTTTTAATATCTTATTAAGCAACCATGCTGAACCTACAGCCGTGGCAAAACCAAGAAAATACAACAACATTAAAGTAAGGCTTTGATAACCAAATATCCAGCCTATTTTTTTATCAGGAATTACTAATGAGATAATAATTAGATATACAGGTAACCTTGCAGAACAAGTTGTAAAAGGAACAACTAAAATGGTGATTAATCTTTCTTTCCAGTTTTCAATATTTCTTGTAGCCATTACCGCTGGAATAGCGCAAGCTGTACCCGAAACTAAAGGAACAACACTTTTACCGCTTAATCCAAACCTTCGCATTACCCTATCCATAAGAAAGACCACACGACTCATGTAACCACTTTCTTCTAATATTGAAATAAAAAGAAACAGAAACGCAATCTGAGGAATAAAAATAACAATCCCTCCTAGCCCAGGAATAATACCTTCTGTAATCAAATCAACAAAAGGCCCAGAAGGTAGAGAAGCTTTTGTTACTTCACTTAACCAGGCAAAACCTTCATCAATTAAATCCATCGGATACGATGACCAATCATAAATAGCCTGAAATATCAGTAAGAGTATTGCTAAGAAAATAAAATATCCCCAAAATTTATGAGTAAGCACTCTATCCAACCTTGCTCGCATACCTGTGGCTGCTTTTTCATCTACCGTAAGGCCATTTTTAAGTACATTATTTATAAATTGGTATCGCTTAATAGTCTCTTTTTGTTGAAATCGTTTCAGTTCACCTTCAGATTTAATCTTAAAATCCGGTGAAACAGACATACCCTGTTTATCAAGTTTTCTGAAATTAACATCTTGGGTAATTACAAGCCAAAGTTTATATAGAGATTGATCAGGGAATGTTTGCTGTAGTCGATCAAAATACTCTGGTGCAAAAGACAATGCATTAAGGCAAGGTGTCTTTGGTAATTGCGCATAGGATTCTATTAATTTTTTAAGCTCATCAATCCCTTCTCCTTTACGAGCACTAATCAAAGCTATTTTAGTCTTTAGCTCTTTTTCTAATAATGGAATATCTAATGAAATCCCTTTTCTATGCATACGATCCGCCATATTGATTACCAAAATAGTAGGAATATCCAGATCTTTAATTTGTGTAAAAAGAAGTAAATTTCGTTTAAGGTTTTCTACATCACTAACTACGACTGCTACGTCAGGATAATCTTTACCTTTCTTATTAAGCAATAATTCGATAACTACATTTTCATCTAATGAAGAAGCATTAAGACTGTAAGTCCCGGGTAAATCCATTATATGGGCTTTTACTCCACGAGACAGCTTACATATTCCTTCCTTTTTTTCAACAGTAATCCCAGGGTAATTACCAACCTGTTGATTAAGGCCCGTAAGCAAATTAAAAACAGATGTTTTTCCGGTATTTGGGTTTCCGATAAGCGAAACTTTGATTTGCTTAGCCATAAAAGAATTGCTATTTAGATAATTTGAACTTCAATTTGGGCTGCAATTTCTTTACGAATGGCAAGATGGCTACCATTTATATTAAGATACATTGGACATTGAAAAGGAGCTGTCTGAAGTAATTCGACCTCATTTCCTGGTAAACATCCCATTTCTAATAATTTTAGAGGAATAATATCTGAAGTAATCTCCTTAATCAAAGCACGCTGACCTCTCTTTAGTGTAGCAATTGTAGTCTTCAAAGTTTATTTAGATTAATTTTAAACAAGGCAAAAATAGTGTAAAAATTCGTATTGAAAAAGCTAAAGTTTCAAAATAAAAGTAATAAAAACAATATGTCAGAGAAATTCTCAACTATTTACCTTCTTTCTTTAAAATAGCAATATCTTCTATTAACCGATCAATATCTTCTGGATTGGTTCCATCATAAAATCCTCGGATACGTTTCTTTTTATCTACAAGAATAAAGTTTTCTGTATGTACCATATCATATGGCCCTCCATCTCCATCTGATTTGGCAGCCAAATAAGATTTACGCGCCAAATCGTAGATCTGCTTTTTATCCCCCGTAACCAAATTCCATTTAGTATCGTCTACCCCTTTTTCAATAGCATATTTTTTTAACCTGGCTACACTATCAATTTTTGGAGTCACAGAATGTGAAAGTAAAAGTACTTCACTGTCCTCTTTTAACCGCTCCTGGATCTCTTTCATATGATCGGTCATAATCGGACAAATCGTTTGGCAAGTCGTAAAGAAAAAATCTGCAACATAGATTTTATCCTTATAATTTTGCTGGGTTATTTCTTCTCCATTTTGATTGGTTAGTTTAAAATCTGGAATTTTATGATATTTACGTATATATTGTACAGTACTATCTACCAATTCTGTATTCACCATATCGGGTTCATACACCTGTAAAACTCTATTAGGTTTAAGAATTGAATATATTATAGAAATAATAATAGCGGATAATACAAAAAGTACAATTGCAAAAAATTTGTATTTAGAAAAAAACTGAAGCATAATGATTTATTATGCTTGCAAAATTACAAGGATTATCACTTATAAAAAGGTCGTTTTCATTAAAAAAATCCTAAATCTATCGAACTGTAGGTAGTTTTTTTTCATATACTCCTCTAAAAGGTTACTTTTGCGTGATTTAATTTTGAACAACGACTTATGAGTCCATTTTTTATAAAAGCAATACAGCTACTATTAAGTTTATCTATTCTAATCGTTTTACACGAATTAGGACACTTCATTCCTGCTAAATTATTTAAAACAAGAGTAGAAAAATTCTATCTCTTTTTTGATGTAAAATTTTCACTATTTAAGAAAAAAATAGGTGAAACCGTTTACGGTATTGGTTGGTTACCATTAGGAGGATATGTAAAAATCGCCGGTATGATTGATGAGAGTATGGATAAAGAGCAGATGGCTGGCCCACCACAACCATGGGAGTTTAGATCTAAACCTGCCTGGCAAAGACTGATTATTATGTTAGGTGGTGTTACAGTAAATATCATCCTTGGATTTTTAATCTATATGGCGATTATATTTACCTGGGGAACCAATTATGTTGGTTTTGATGATATGCCAAATGGTTTTGCTGTAGAAGATTCATTTAAAAAATTAGGGTTCGAAGACGGAGATCGAATTCTTGATGTAAATGGCAAGACATTAGAAGATGTAACCCAGATCAATCACTATTTATTTATGCGTGATGTCAAAAATATTAGTGTTTTACACCAAAGTGGAAATAAGGAAACTATCCAAATTCCTGAAAACATAGGAACAACTATGTTTGAATCTGGAATCTTACGGCCTTTTTCTCCAATAAATAAGCCTGTTATAGACAGTACATATCTTGAAATAGCTGAGAAAGCTGGTCTTAAAAAAGGAGATAGAATAACTGAAGTAAACGGAAAACCTATACAATATTGGCACGAGTTTAGAAAAACAATTCTTGAAAACAAAGGCACTCCTATTTCTATAAATTATACAAGAAACAATGAAACTAATTCTACTTCAATAACTCCTAATGAAGATGGGCTAATTGGTGTTGTTGTTAGAAATGGTTATAAGGTTCAAGAAAAGAAATACTCCTTCGGAGAAAGTATTTCCAAAGGTTTCGATTTTGGATATTGGACTTTGCATGACTATATAGCACAATTTAAATATGTATTTACCCAAAAAGGAGCAAGTCAAGTAGGTGGATTTGGAGCTATAGGAAATCTTTTTCCTGATGCCTGGAACTGGAGAGCCTTTTGGGGAACTACAGCTTTTATTTCTATCATTTTGGCCTTTATGAACATACTACCTATACCCGCATTAGATGGTGGTCATGTCATGTTTTTATTATACGAAATTATTGCAGGTAGAAAACCTAATGATAAGTTTATGGAATATGCTCAACTTGCAGGTTTTATACTGCTTATCGCTCTATTATTATTTGCCAATGGTAATGATATTTATAGGGCAATTTTTGATCAATAGCGAATCAATAGACCGCTAATTTCATATAGTTCTCTTTATGAGATAAATCAAGTCAATATAACTGAGGTTGTATTGACTTGATTTTTTTATTTCTTATTGGATTATCCTTTTTCATAAATTAATACTATTTACACTTTTGAAATCTATGCATATTAATTTTATATCTATAATCACTTAAAAAATCGAAATCGAAATAACAAGTTTGCACATTAATAGTATTAATGATGCTATAATTGCCATCCAATTCCAAAACTATTATCAGAAGAAGAACTCATTTTATATTAAAAAAACACTATCTCGTACAAAAACAGGAACTAGATCTCTTATTTAACAAAAAGAACACTAAACCCTTTAACTACAAATACATAGCTGATAGTTTTCATAAAACTACTACTCATAGTCAGAATTATATTTGTCAATTCCTCTATAAATAACCTTAAAAAATCAGAAAAATCTTTTTGAGATATAAAAAATAGTATATATTTGCACTCGCAAAAAGAGAAAAACATTCTATATTTGCAAAAATAAATTCCTCCTTAGCTCAGTTGGTTAGAGCATCTGACTGTTAATCAGAGGGTCCTTGGTTCGAGTCCAAGAGGGGGAGCTTCAAAAGCCCGGTAAGCACTATGTTTACTGGGGTTTTTTATTTTATAAGATTGTTTTGTCCGACCGTTGTTCCTAAAAAGAATAAAAACTCCCTAGCAATTAGTTTTTTAGTACTGACTTTCATTTTAATTTATTCTTTAAATTCTCCATACTAATTGTATCACTTTCTGTTGTTGTAAATCCCTGCTTACATTCGGGACACTTATACAACAATCTTTCACCATGATACATTTTACCATTTGACGTAAACTTTTGTTTCTCTTTAATAAGCTCGTAGTCTACATCACAACCGAAAGGACATTTCTTTAGTTTTAAAGGTTTAGGAACTTTCATATTAACTTTACCTTCTCTAAATCTACTGAAGTGCTCGGAAACGAGCCTTGTCTTTTTATTTTAACGGTTAGGCTATAACCCCTTATATTCCATATAATCAAGATTGGTTCTTCTTCAAACGAACATTTTTTCATGAAACCTTTTGTTTGTGTGGAGCTTCCCCCGTTTTCATGAAATAATGTGTTGCTCTCTAGGATTTCACCTATTTTATAAATCCCAACAGGATTACCGTACTCTTTTACCATACGATCAAAAAATGACCTATCTAGTACTTCGTTTATCTTGATAGAAAGGGTTTTGATAGTATCGTTTTTATCTGTTGTAATAGTGAAGAATTGATAAGGTTTTTCTAACTACAACCCTGTATCTGAAGTTTTCAGATACAGGGTTGTAGTTAGTTTCTTTTACACTAAGTTTAACATTAGGAATCTCACTTATATGTTTACCTATAAACTCTGTATTTAAAGGATTTCCCATTAAAATAGTTATAATTAAAAGTATCATTTAATATCCTGCAAAAGTATGTTGTTCTTCTAAAACCAAAAGTTAAAGATTAACATTACCAATGGTTATAAAAATAGATTTAATTGTAGTTCGTTGTTCTTGTTTAAGTAATACCTTTACTGTATATCCTTCTTTATTCCAGATAATATAAAGTGGTTCCTCTTCAAAAGTACATTCTTTGAGAGTATATGTGCTTTCCATAGATGTGATTCCTCTTGAGATCGATGGCTTGCCAGTAGTAATGTTATCCTTCTTTGTAATTTCATCAGGCTCACCATATTCCGTTATCATTTTGTCATAAAATTGTCTGTTCATCCTTCCGATAATACCAAAAGAAAAATTTTGTATAATCTTATTTTTATCTGTGGAAATATAAATGTCTTTATATTGTTCTCCTAAATATTCGTAATCTCCTTTAATGACATATGAATTTATGGAAGGATGATTTCCTTCATGTATCGGCAAAGCATTTTGTATTTGATCAATATGTTTGTACAATAATTTTTCAATATCAAGTGATCTAGTCATAAATGATAGCGTTAGAAAGCCTAAAATTAATATTTTCATCTTTATTATTTTATAATTTAATCACAATTAGTAGGTGTAAAAGCAATTAAGTAAGGTGCGGGACTTCTTACCCCATAAGTGTTTTTTCCTATGTCTATAGAACCTCCGATTGCTTTCATAGCTTTTTTTAAGTGAATCTCCCACTGTATTTTCACCTGTAATTCACTTGCTCCTGTATTTCCAGAGAACCATAGTTGTGTATTTATGTTAGCACTGGCAACAGCCATAGCCGTCAAATTAGCTGCTTGCCCGGGTCTAAGGGCAGAAGGAGCGACAAAAGTAGCTACATCTATATGTGTTTCAATTGTTCTTCTCATAATACCATTAAGAACTCTATGATCAGCATGGAAAGATTCGTTAATTCCTATAGTGGCAGCTATGTTTTGACCAAATACTTTTGCGTATTCAAAACTTTTACAATCTGTAAAAAACAGAACAGGAGTTGGCTCTTCATCTGCTGTCGGTAAAGAATCATGATCTCCATGATCTCCTCCACCACCACTGCCACCGCCACCAGTGCCTCCTCCGCCACTGCCACATACTTCATAGCTATAAAGTATGTCTATATGAACAGGGTTACTATCGACATAAGTTGTTTTAATCACATAGTAAGTTTGGCAACGTGATTTTGAAGTGATTTGTGTTGAGGTTGAAGGATTCAATATTTCTTTATAAATATTTGTGTTATTTGGCTGAAAGAGTGAAGTGCTTTTTGAAATAATACCGTTATTGTCACTCGAATATTTATATTCTATATAGGGTAATTTCAATACCTGTTTAATATCCTTAAAACTGTCGTTTGTATTAAGAAAGACTTTTAAAGACTCTTTAAAGTTGTTCTTATCTATAGTTAATACCAGATAAGATTTTGCGTAAGTTTTATTCTGTAAATCATCGAGTTTTATTTTATTTTTAGTATTAATTAACTTTGGTATCAACGGAAAATAAATGTCATCTTCAACCTGAAAATGATTATCCCAATCTGGACTACCATAAAAATTTAGATTATCGTCGAACTTTTGATTATGATTACTTTCATACCATGACTTTGCCTTTTGGCTAATGTCATTTTCAACAGACAATTCATCCTTTTGACAATTAGCTATTAGGAAGGCAATCACAAAAAGGAACACAAACTTTAATAAATTTCTCATGTTGTTTTAGGTTTTAATTTATTTAAAATTTGATGTTAATATACTAAATTGTTATAATAATACTTGGTTTTTTAAATATTAAATACTATAGGCCCATTTACAAACTCATATTTGAGATTAGCAATAGAGGCGTTAATAAAAGTTGTTTTACACTTATCTCCAATAGAATGTATCCCAGTTGTGCCAACCAAACCACTATTCTATACTATTTCATGATACTACATAGGACAACTAAAAAATGTAACACGCTGAATTATAGTGTATTTTGATATTATGATATAGTATGAAATGTTAAGAAATACGCCAAGAGGGGGAGCAAAAGTCCAGCAGTAATGTTGGACTTTTTTGCGTTTATAAGGTACTTAGCACTATCATAAATAATCCATCTAATCATAATATATCTACTTTCTCTAAAAAAAGAGACCTACTAGGTGTCCAAGTAAAATTTGGAGAGATCAACTTTTGACCGAGTTGTATGCCAATTGTTAAATCTAAATCAATTGGTTATGAAAGAAAAACTATCAATTCTGTTTTTAATTAAACGAAACAAACAAAACAAAAAGGGTTTATGCCTTATTCTTCACAAGATTGACCTATCAGAAAAAAAGGTCAACTAAATTCTTTTGAAAAAATCTTCCACGCTTATATCATGGATTAAAGAATTCTGATTGATACCAGTGAAATGATACAGAAAATATTGAGATTTGAGTCCAGAGGGTTTATCATAAAGGAACCACACGGTTGAATTTAGCTCACTATAAGGAATCAATGATATCCGAAGGTTAGAGAAATTCAACCGTGTGTTTGATTTGGATGAACGCAAGATTCGTTAAAAGATGTGAAATTTCTATTGTTCATTCTTTAAAAGTCTACTCATTTCGGAAATCAATAATGGATTCTCCATTATTCGTATTAAAATAGCCTTATTCAATTTATTGATTTACAAGGTGGTTGATTAATTGAATAAATAGAAATGAAAACATTCGGTAAACAATTCATCTTTATAAATACTAAAGATTATCGTGCATAAAACATCGTCTGATTCCTACGCTTGATTTTTTAGCAATGACAAATCAATCAAAAATAACTAAGAATGACACTTAACATCAACAATCAAGACCATACATTTGAAGCTGATGCAAACATGCCTCTATTGTGGGTTTTACGTGATTTGCTGGAGATGACCGGCACCAAATACGCCTGCGGCATTGGCCAATGTGGTGCATGTACTGTTTTGGTAGATGGTAAGGCTGCACGCTCATGTAGTATTCCCATTACATCAGCATTGGGCAAAAAAATTACCACCATTGAACACTCAGAACCCAATTCCCTTTTACGGTCTTTAAAAGATGCTTGGGTAGAAAATGATACTCCTCAATGTGGCTATTGCCAAAGTGGGCAAATTATGAATGCCTTGGCGCTACTAAAACAAAACCCTAATCCCACGGAAGAGGAAATTGAGTTAGGTATGCGTGGTAATATTTGTCGATGTGGCACCTATCCAAGGATTAAAAAATCCATTCAACTAGTCATTCAAAAAAATAAGAAACTATGAAAAGAAGGCATTTTTTTAGAACCTCAGCGCTTGCAGGTGGAGGGCTTTTAATGAGTACCTTCATTCCTATTTCATGTAATATTGAAACGATAACACAAGAAAGTTGGGAGCCCAACTTTTTTCTTCGAATAGATCCGGATAATACCATCACATTTATTTGTTCAATAACTGAGTTAGGTCAAGGCACCTCTACAGGACTTACTATGATTGTTGCAGATGAACTCGGTATTGCTATAGAAAAACTTAAGGTAGAATTCGGCGATGGGGCCTTTGAACGATATGGAAACTTTCAAGATACAGGAGGAAGTAATGGGCTACGACTTCTTTGGAATCCTTTACGTAAGGCTATGGCAACGACTAGGGAAATCTTTATACTGGCCGCCGCACAAAAATGGGGAGTGGAACCTAACGATTGTTACAGTGAGAATGGTTGGGTAAATTGTAAATCCAAAGAAAAAAAAACCTCTTATACGAGTTTAATAGAATTGGCCAAAAAGATTCCCATACCCTTAAAAGTTAAGTTAAAAGATGCCTCTGCGTATAAATATATTGGGAAACCAGTGATAGGAAAAAGAGCAAAAACCATCGTTGAAGGTCAATTGCCTTATAGTATCAATTTCAAAATACCCAATATGGTTTATGCAGCAATAGCTCGTTGTCCGGTTTGGAACGGTAAATTGATTCGCTTTGATGCAACAAAAGCAAAGGAATTCCCAGGAGTTATCAACGTAATTGAAGTTTCAAGTACAAAAATAAACCCCACTAATGATTTTAAAGGAGGTGTTAGATCAGGGGTCGCGGTATTGGCTAATAATACTTGGGCTGCTTTGGAGGCGAAAAAGTTATTGGAAATTGAGTGGGATTTGGGAAGATTCGCTAAAAAATCAGACAGTGATGTCAAAGAAGAACTTATAAAACAACTAAAAGAACCTAAAAGAATAAATGCTAATTTTAAGGAAGCTGCCAAAATCTTAAAGAACTCTAACAAGAAATTTAAGGCAACTTATATTTCCCCGTATCAAGCTAATGCTTGTATGGAACCACTTAACGCGACTGCTCACCATAAAGGAAATACGATTGAAATTTGGGCGGGTAGCCAAGCACCAGCCATGTTCAGAGAACGCATCTATGAACTCACTGGAATCCCCGAAGCCGCCATAGTATCTCACAACTTACCTTCGGGGGGCGGGTTTGGCAGACGGTTCCATTCCGATTATGTGGAAGAAGCCGTTTTAATTTCGGAAAAAATACGAAAGCCTGTAAAAGTAACGTGGTCTAGAGAAGACACTTTTAGGACATCTAAGTACCATCCACTTTGTGTTGATTCTTGGGACGCCGTGTTGGATAAAAACAATAAAGCTGTTGCCCTTGGCTATCAAGGCACCTTGGGAGGCACTAATGGATTTCGTCCTTATCCTTATCCCCTACCCAAGGTTCATTACAACAGTATCTATGAAAAGAAAGGTTGGTTATTACCTAGAGCTTCTTGGCGTAGTGTTTATGCCCATCCGTGGGCTTTTAGTCTGGAATGTTTTATTGATGAATTGGCCGATCTTGCGCAAATAGATCCTATTGAATATCGATTACATTTACTGGAAAAGGCAGAGGTAGTGGAGCAGATTATGGATATTTGGGTCGGAGACAACCTTTATCCAAAAAAATTAAGGCGTACCCTTGAAAAAGTTAAACTTGAATCTAATTGGGGACAAACAAAGGAAAACCACTACCAAGGAGTTTCTTCCATAAGCTATAACACGTCCTATTGCTCACAGGTAATCGAGATATCAATAGATGGAAAAGAATTATATGTAGAGCGCGTTACGGTCGTTATGGATTGTGGCAAGGTCATCAACCCAAGTCTGGTAAAAGCTCAAGTTGAAGGAAGTGTAATATGGGGATTGACTGCCGCACTTAAAGATAAGATTACGGTTAAAAATGGAAGCGTGGAACAAGAAAATTATCACTCTTATGATGTATTGAGAATAGATGAGGCTCCAATAATCGATGTTCATTTATTGGATAGTCAAGATTCACCATCTGGCGCCGGTGAACCCGCGGTACCGGGTGTTGCTCCCGCACTATTGAACGCAGTTTTTGCTGCAACTGGAAACCGAATTCGGGAAATCCCCATATCAACAAAACTATAGTATGTAAAATAATTTTAAACCAACGCATTCATGAAAGAAATTCACTCCTTCATACTTTTCAAAAATGACTTGTTAACAAGCGTTAAATTATTGTTCTATACTCTTAAATCATCTATTGGTTTTCGAAATCGATACATTTTTTTTCACTCTTGGTTTGAAATTACCCTATTCAAATTATAACCTTAGAAGTTGAAATATTTGAAACTAACTAAAGCTTTAGGAGAAGATTTCTCAAGTAAGTCATCTATCTAAAATAGCATCTATTGAGAATGAAACAACCTTTGATTACATCCTTTTGTTTTTTAGCTATGTTTTCCTGCCAACCAAAGGCAGAAAAAGAAAGTATTGCGAATGGAAAAGAAGTTTACATCACTAACTGTATCAGTTGTCATCAACCAGACGGTCAGGGAATAGAAGGTATATATCCTTCGCTGTTGAAATCGGATGACATTACAAGGAGTCAAACTGAAAGAACTGTAACCCTCATCCAGTTTGGATCTGGTTTTGAGGGCGGTATGAAACCAATAATGCTTACCGATAAGGAAATCACAGATGTTATCAATTATATTCAAAATACTTGGCAAAATAAGGCGCCGTTTTTAACCAAAACCGAATTAAAACAATTTTAAGATTCATAGATGATGACAAACTATTCGTTGAAAATAAATAACAAAACCTATTCCTTTGATGTTGTCCCTGATACCCCGCTACTCTGGGTTTTAAGGGATGCATTAAAACTATATGGAACAAAATATGGCTGTGGTATTGCTCAATGTGGTGCTTGCACTGTGCATATTGATGGTTTACCAATGAGGTCCTGCAGTGTCACCATTGAAAGTGTAAAGAATAAATCTATCACTACCATTGAAGGTTTGTCCATTAAAAACGACCATCCTGTTCAATTGGCCTGGGAAGCGGAGGATGTACCGCAATGTGGCTATTGCCAATCTGGACAGATTATGACGGCGACTGCTTTGTTGAACCGTATTCCGAATCCGACCGATGATGACATCAATAGAGCCATGAAGGGAAATATATGCCGTTGCGGGACGTATTCCAGAATTCGCAATGCAATTAAGGCTGCAGCTAAAAATATGAAACCATGAATGTAACGAGAAGGAGTTTTTTGAAAGTAAGTGGTAAAGTTGGGGGCGGATTGGTATTATCTCTTGCCTTTCCTAGTTATGGGAAGATAAACGCGTTCAACCTGGAACAAAAAGAAATTGAGTTCAATAATTTTATCTCCATTGACACAAACGGGGAGATTACAATAATGCTCACAAAGCATGAAATGGGACAAGGTACAGGAACTTCAATTCCTACTATTATTGCAGATGAACTTGAGGCGGATTGGGCAAAGGTAAAAATCCAACAAGTGGATTACAGTCCAAAATACACTTGGCAAGAAATGGGCACCACCGGAGGAAGCGGTTCTATTTCTAGAACATGGGATTCTATTCGTATGGCGGGAGCCACTACCAAGGAATTGTTGAAGCAGGCTGCAGCAAAAAAATGGGGTGTTGATCCATTAGTATTGGAGGTAAAAAATAGTTTCATTACCAATCTTGTAACTGATGAAACAATAGAATTTGGTGAATTGGCCGAGATAGCCTCTCAACTACCAATTCCTACTGAAATCCTCCTAAAAAAACCGGAAGAATACCGATATATTGGTAAGCCGATGAAAAATCGTATCACCAAAAATGTCATTTCTGGGAAGGCAAAATATGGGATAGACATGGATATCCCAGGAATGGTCTATGCTTCTATAGAGAAATGCCCTATTTACAAAGGTAAACTCAAAAATTATGATGATACCGAGGCCAAAAAAATAGAAGGCGTTCTAGATATTTTTCCAATAGTTTTATCTGAACAAATTAAAGGTATATTGAATCCAGTATTAGGATATGTTAATGAAGGAATAGTGGTGGTTGCCATATCAACATGGATAGCATTTAAAGCCAGAAAACTACTTAAAGTTGAATGGGATGGAGGTGAAAATGAATCTAGAAGTGTCGCTTCTTTGAACAATAACATGCAGGCTGTGAAAGATACGCCAAGTCAAATGACCATGGACCTTGGTAATGTTGAGGAGAGCTTCACCAAAAGCGAGAACAAGATTTTAGAAATGGAGTACGACAACCCCTATCAGGCCCATGCTCTTATGGAACCCCTAAATGCTACAGCAGATTTTCGTAATGATATTTGTGAGATATGGGTAGGCACTCAAGATGCAGAGCAAACAATTTCGGAAGTAGCGAAGGTTTTGGAAATACCATCTGAAAAAGTGGTGATCCATGTCTTAAATTCAGGAGGATCCTTTGGAAGGCGATACCATGCTGATACCTCAATAGAGGCTGCCTTCATTTCAAGAAAGATTAAAAAGCCAGTTAAAATTACTTGGACTAGGGAAGATGAAATTAGGAACGATCATTTTCAACCCTATTTGAAGAATTATTTAAAAGCTGCAATCACACCGAAAAAATCAGTTGAAGCTCTAGAGAACCGGGGCATATGTACTGTTGACTATGTAACTTGGTCTGAAAAATGGGAGCATTATTACGCCTTTCCTAATATCCGTTGCTATCGAACCATGGTTCCAACCCTTTTGCACGAAGGTGCTTGGCGTAGTGTTGGGGAACATTCGGCGGCCTTGTCTAAGGAATGTTTTGTGGACGAACTAGCTCATGAGCTTCAGAAAGACCCTTTAGAATATCGTATAGAACTATTAAGTCATGAAGTGGATTGGGGAGACCCTAAAACCATGTCCGATTGGGCAATAAAGCACATGTTACCAAAAAAGAAATTATTAAGGCAAAGACAACTGGATATCCTATCCTATATTAAAAAGAGTGATTTATGGTCAAAAGAAACCATAAAAGGAAAAGGCAAGGGGTTTGCCATCGCAAATTTTGGCAATACAGTTTGTGCCGAAATTGCTGAGGTTACAATGCATGAGGAGTTTGGCTTTATCGTAGACAAGGTCACCGCAATAGTACATTGTGGTATGGTAATAAATCCCCATTTTGGAAAGGGGCAGATTGAAGGGTCAATCATCTGGGCGCTATCTGCAGTAAAATATGGAGGTGTGGAAGTTGAGAATGGAATTGTACAAAGGAATAATTTCCATAATAACAAAGTACTTAGGATGGATGAATTACCAGAAATTGAGGTTGTTTTCATTAAAAGTGATGAGCGCCCTTCTGGGCTTGGTGAACCTGGAACGCCACCTTTAGCTCCGGCAGTGCTAAATGCTATTTTTAGTGCTTCAGGCAAGAGAATCAGAAAAATACCGGTAACCAAGTATGATTTGTATGAAGCAAAGAACTGAGCTCTTTCAACTCGGAAGCAGTACATCGTTCGAGTCAACCCCTAATGGCAAGGATTAAATTTCACCTCAGGTGAATTGACCCGAACGGTCTTAACTATTAGTGTTTTCGTAGGTTAACACGAAACTTTATAAGGACACACCAAGCTGAAAATCCTCTGAAATTTTAGAAGTAGGCAAAAGACAAGTAATTACTTATAGCGATTGTTATCTATTATTGTTTTTAGTTAAATCACTTTCCGTTTTTTATAAAATATATTTTTATGAGTGAATTACTCTTTTAATACATTTCCAAACTTATCTTGTTTCTTAGTTTTCCTAGTTCACTCTTTGTGTATTTTCCAGTACTAAGTTCAGCTAAAATTTTTAATTTAAAAGGTTCACTGTAACGTCTAATTACTTTGTCGTTTTATACATAATATTCGAAATTATGTAGCCTTTACTCAGGACGACTCATAATTGTGGATAACGATCTTGTATATGAAATGTAGCGTGTAAAAAGACGCCAATAGAGATTGATCTCTTCATGACTCCTTTTGTTTTAAATATCATTCATTAATTTATCCATTATTGTTTGTTTGCCTGGCTCTGTTCAACTCATTTTGTATTTCTGATTGTCTTCGACGTTGCGGTTGAACGGTCTGTTTGCCAAAGCGCCATGTGAATGACAAAGTCGCAAAACGGGTATCTCTATAACTGGTAAAAGTGTCATCAAGGCTGCCAAACCGGGTTCTCCCCGTAGGGTATTGGTTCCAAAAGATATCATTGAAATTAAATCGAAGTGTTGCCTTATCCTTCAATATGTTCTTTTGGAAACCCAAGGAGACTGCAGATATAGTTTCAATCTTAGTAACGGTGGCATAATTAGGGAACAGATAAAAGGCATTCACCTGTAATCGATAACCCTTTCCCAAATTGAAGTTATGATTGGTATTCAAACTTACTACAGGATTGTTACGGTCAAAATTGAAGCCATTGATTTCACCATCAAAATCACTTACCGAAGCATTGATATTCCAATTGCTCTCCCACCAGTTCCAAAATCGGACTGGAAAACTGGCGACCAGGGAATAGCTTTTTAGTTTATCAATGTTTATGGGCTTTACCACTACGACCTCTTCGTCACCATTTCGAATAATTGCATTATTCAGGTTATCGGTGGTATAGCCTACATTTAAAGCAACATAGTATCGTCGTTTAAAGGTATAGTTCAGTTCTGATACCCAAGTAAACTGAGGTTGAAGAAAAGGGTTTCCTTCCCTAAATGTATTAGTATTCACAAAGGTTCTGAATGGGTTCAATTGCCCATAGCTAGGTCGGTCAATACGTCTTCCCAATGAAATGCCCAAAGCATGTTTTTCATTCAATGTATAATTATAGGAAGCTGTTGGAAAAAGGTTGAAATAATCATTTTTAAAAACGTTATCCGTGATGACCTGATTTCCCTTAATAAATGTATTTTCGGCCCTTAGACCCAATTGAGCATTCCATTTTTTCTTATTGATACTATAGCTTGCGTAAGCAGCATATATTGCTTCATCATAAATAAAATGGTTGCTCAAGTTTTCGTTTGGCACTATGGTACCATTCTGGTCATTCACATACTTTAGATCGTTATCTGCGGTTACCCAAGTATTCTTCCAACCGGTTTCAAATACATTACCATTCTTTAATGGCAAACGATAATCCAGTGTTATTCCAGCAAGATTTAAAAAACCATCCACATCGCCTAATAAAATATCTTGGGCAGTATCGCCAGTATCAAAAAATTCAAAATCAGAAACGAAGTTTTGATCCGAACCATTGGTATATCGGGCATAGTCTAGATTCAAGTCAATGCTTGACTTGTCCTTAAAGCGATGTCCAGCATTAAAGTTGGTCGTAAATTGGTTCCAATTCGATTTAATATTAGTGGTGGTCAGCTCTTCTGAAATTGAGGTTCTTTCAATATCAAACCCAAACACATGACTAGTAGATATATTTTTTTGTTGACTTCTGAGTCCTGAGAACAATAGTCCAATAGTTGTGCGTTCATTGGGGTTATAATCGATCCCCAAACGCCCGTTATGATTACTAATTGGTAGTTCAAAATCATTCTGCAGGTTATAATAGGATATGGGGTCGTCACCTTGTAGAAAAACACGATCAATCACAATCTCCTGGTAGCGGTTCATATCGGAAAAGGAATACTGTCCAAAAATGTTAAAATTTTCTGTTCTATGGTTGAAGTCGACGCTATTGTTCCATCTAAAATACTTCCCTTGGCCAGGGCTTAAAGTCAAACTCCCGTTGGTCCCATAAAGTTTTCCTTTTTTTGTCACAATATTGATAATACCCGCATTTCCTTGTGCCTCGTATCTTACTGATGGATTTGAGATAATCTCTATTTTTTCAATATTGGAAGAAGGAAGACTACGAAGAAGATTGGCTAATTGCTCGCCTTGTAATCGAGTGTCCTTGTTATCGATATATATCCTTACTCCACTTCTACCACTTAGTGAAATATTATCATCTTGATTTATAATGATCCCTGGAGACCTCCCCAACACCTCCAATGTGTTACTCCCCGCACTAACGATACTGTTTTCAACATTGACAACAAGCTTGTCTTGTTCCCTTTGGATAAATGGCTTTTGCACGACTACTGCTACTTCGTTCAACTGCTCTGCCGCTTCATCCAAAACAATGGTTCCCAAATCATCTGAAATAATTGAAGCAATCGTTTTAGTTTTAAACCCTACATAAGAAATCATTAAAAAGCAAGTTTCTGGTTCTTTCATTAAAAGATTAAAACTTCCTTCATCATCAGAAATGGCCCCTTTGACTAAAGTAGAATCGGTTTTTAATTTAGCTACAACATTGGCAAAAGCAATGGCATTATTGTCTATATCAACAACTTTTCCTGTTATATTTTTTTGCGCATTACCCCAAAGGCCAATTACAGACATGAGCAGTAGAATATTTTTTTTTAGCATAAGTTTTCTATTGTTTTTAAGAGCACATCTATTTGGTAGTATCCAAGATCGTACCCTGTATTGATTTTGTTTTTTAACAAGAAGTCCATTTCCGGTTGAGGTATCCCCAACTCAATTTTAGAGGTTCGTCTTTAAAAGTTAATTGTTTAAATTTTCCGTTCGATATTGTTTACTGATTTTTGTCTTACATTGAAATGTAACAGCAAAGTTTTCGATCTTTTTCCTTCATATGTTTTGTTGTTCCCATAAAAGGAGAATACAAAAGTTGTTGGCAAAAGGATTATTCATATTAGCACCAGCGTGCCACGCAATGGGGTTCCCATTTTGTGGTATTACATTGAGGTCATTCCAGATCTCTCTATTATTGGCCGACGGACTACTATAGTTAATGGTAATATCCGCAACTCCTAATTGCTGGGTTGGGGTATTTTTAATGTATGCAATTGTACGTTCATTAAAAATGGAGCACATAAAAACACCGCTATAAATATCTTATGGCCTTTTTTACACTTTTTCATTATACTTCATTTTATAGATAATTATACCGAGTTTTATATAAATACATTTTGGTTTTATAGCCAGGCATAATTAATTACTTCGCCTTACTAAAATCAACCCTAATGAATTCAGATTCATCTGGAGGCCCAGGAACGATTTGCAAGTACGGTTTTTCCGATAAGGTCATCACAACTGAAGCAAACGTAAAGCCTTGTCCATTTTTATTGTTGGTCTTGCAGACTGGGTTTTTGTTATTATCCTTTGATCGTAATGCGTTTATTAAAGATTGTTCTGTTACCTCTTTTTGAGTCGTCATTCGTTTTTCTATGGCTCTAAACCTATAATGACTATCGGTTTTTAAAGAGTTCTGTTCTTTTATTAAATCTGGATTATAAGCTTCAAACCAAGGTTTGAGATCATTGTTCATCAAGGGGTGATTGGTGTGGTATACGGTACCATTTTTGTTTGCCGGAATAAATCGGACTACCTTATTTGCAGATGCTTCAAAGTCGAATACCTCTCCTTGTATTCCAATAATGTAGTTTTGTCCAGAAGCATGTTTCACTTTACGGATAAAGTGCAGGACTTCTTTTTTGTTGCTAGTACCTATTATTTTCCTGATGATAAAGGCCACAGGTAATCCATTTGCGGCTGCCCTTAACTGTATCAAAGTATTAACGCAAACCCCAACTCCATTTTCGTTTAGTCCATTTAGGGCAATGAGCCCAGGATGCGTGAGAATAAGCTGTTCTGGTTGTTTTTTTGTCCGTTTCAATCGCATGAGCACCTGAAAACCGTCCGTATAATTTTCCAGATCCATATTTTGGGATAGATATCCGGGGTTTCCATTCAAGGCTGGAACTCCCATTCCGCTACAGTGGTGATTATGTATATTGTTTACGTATACCCAAAATTCATCTAAAAGATTTAACACAAATACATCCCTGAACTTTTGTTCTGAACCATCCGAAATACCAATAATTTCCTCGTAAAGCTCAGGGGTCCATTGTTTAATGGCTTTGGTGAAGTCTGAATATTCAAAAAAATCGGCAACCACTTTGTCCGCATCCTTACCCAATTGCTTGCTGGTATTTTTTTTCCATGCAGATACTATTGCCTCAATTTCTTCTTTTAATTCTGTGCCATGTTGCAAACCTAATTTATAACCTGTCCCCGAAAAACTCACCCTTTTGAGCGCTCTGTCCGATTCCTGAGCAAAACAACCAATCGAAAATAGTATACCTATAATTAGTAATCTTTTTTTCATTATTATAAAATCATTTAATTGCATATTATGGAGATATCTTACTATAGGTCTGTATTTCATACTTTGTTTTTTAATCCCAAACATATTTCCATGAACCATCTGATTGTTTTTTCCAAATGGTAAGATAGATCCCTGTGTATTTTTGTAATTCTCCATTTTCATCGGGAATTAGCCAGGTATAGTTCCCGTGGCTAAATGCTAAATCTGAAGATTTACTAACCATAATACGATTGGGTTCCCAATCCACTTTAGCATGGGAATACATCTTGTTATTATAAAAATTAAAAATCTGTTCTTTTCCGTGAAGCAAACGGTTGTTCCGATTGATTACACCATCATCATCTGAAAAATGTGTAAAGGCATTGGCAATACCATTGGTATTCGTCATTTTTTGAAAAGATTTCTCTAAATCATAAATCACACGTTGGATTGAATCCAATCTATCGTACAGATTGTTATCCAAAGAGGTTTCTTGTCCTTGAGCTAACCCAGAAAAAAATAAGAGATACAGTAGTGCTGCTTTTTTATACATGCGAATTGTTATTTAGTTTGTATATATTTTTAAGGTGTACTACTTGTTGCATAAGAATACGCAGGAGTATTGATGTATCTCATTAGTTTCCAATCACGCTCTTCTCCCTTTTCACCAGAAATTACGGCATATAAAGTATTGATGACGTTATCGATGGTGTTGGTTTTTCCTTTATATTTATCAATGAGACTCTGTGAATAGCCTATGATGGTTATCATAGACATTAAAAATGTTATTTGAGAGCGTCTTTTCCTATTTTTTAATTGTTTTTCCATGCCTATTGTTCAACATTATTTTTGGAAACGGTTTGAAGCATCTATAGTCTAAAATACTGGACAAGTATATTATCAATACAGATATTCACCTTCTTGATTTCGGAAATCTTAAGATGTTTTTAAAATAATCACATTCATAGTTTTAGCTTTTTTCTCTGGAAATGTTGCATCATTAAATATTTTGGGTTCACTTTATTTTCTTTATGTGAAGCGTGAATACGTTGAAAATAACCTTGCTATTTCCTTGTGTGTTCTCAAGTCAATTATTTTTTTCAGGAAGTATTCTTATTCTGGGTATAGCCATGGAATTCTTGAGATTGGCAAGCGCAGGAACCATAATCTGGATTTGTTTTAAATACTATGATAAACCAAACATAAAAAGAGTGCAACCTAAATACTATATGCATTTCTTACCTGCTTTTATTGGGAGTTTTGTTCTGTTAAAAAGGACTCTTGATTCTAGTCCAAAAGGGGGAGCAAAAGTCCAACAGCAATGTTAGACTTTTTTGCGTTTATAAGGTACTTAGCACTATCGTAAATAATCCATCTATAATCATAATGAATCTGGATCAAGAACAGAAGTTTTGTTTACGTAAATTTCTAGTTAATCTAAAAAGAAAGAGTTTTAGATTGCGTGTTCTAAATGCTTTTATTTTAGCAATGAAAAATCTTGCTGAAGCATTTTGTGCTTCAATTGATCTATACTTAATGGTTATCGTATGTTATTGTACTAAAAGCCTTTTGCTTTTACTTTACTTACAAATTCTGGCGACAGCCCTAAATAAGAAGCGATCATATATTGAGGAACCCGCTGTGAAAACTTAGGGTTACTTAACACAAATTGCTTATAAAGGTGTTCTCCTGAAAGATTACGAGTGTATTTCACTTTATTCATATGAGCAATATGAGTTTTTTCAGTGATTATCCTAAACAATCTATCAATTTTTGGAAGTTTAGCAGACAGCTCTTCAAAAGAATCCTGATCTAATTCTAACAATTCTGAATCTTCAATAGTTTGAATAAAATCTTCTGATGGACTTTGATTAACCAAACTATTATAATTCGTAAACCACCAGTTATCAATCCCAAAATTCAAAATTCGCTCTACTCCTTTTTCGTCAATATAGTAGGATCGTACACATCCTTTTAAAATAAAGTATCTCGCCCTGCAGATTTTTCCTTCTTCCAACACATACTCTTTCTTTTTGAATTTTCGTATTTTAAGATATTTAAAAAACAATTGCATCTCCTCATCCGAGATATCAATATAATTTCTAGCATAAGCAGTCAGGACGGTAATCATAGTCTATAAATAACTGCAAAATTAAGCAAATCCTATCTGTTCTTACTACTTTTTGCAAAAGGGTTAAAATCTAAACATAATTGCACCCAATACTCTAGGTCTTCATCCAAATCAAAACCATCGGGGGTAACAAAAACAAAACCTTTCATAGGTCTTCCTGTAAAATCCATGGGTTGGCACCCTTCTTTTTTCATAGCCTCTTCAGTTGCATCTATTCCTATTCGTGCCATTAGTAAATCCATTTCCTTTTTCTTACTATAATGGATTCCGCAACACATTTTATTATCGACCATAAAACATAACCCTCCCATCATTTTCTTTTCATAAAAATCTGCTTTTTGCTCTCTAAAAATTTGTCGAATGCGATCTGCTATAAATTCGTTGTATGCCATAGTTACTGAATTGCTTTTGATAAATATTCATTTACGGGGTGCATCGTTTGCCAATAGGTCATCATTTCTTCAACCAAAGTAGTACTACTAATCAGACTCGGAGCTTCTTCTCCAACAAAATAAAACTGCTTATTAGCAATTAAAGGTTCTTTTTCACATACCTCTCTCCATTCTTTGGGAATACGTTTCATTGTTTCGCCTTTAATTTCTCCAAATTTCTGCACAAAATCCTTATCCTCTAATAAATCTCTAAATTTCTTAGGTGACTTACTAATTGTGGTTCTTATATTATATAACTGTTCTTTTGAAGGGCCAAAACACCCACCCATTATACCTATCATTTCTGGTGAAAAACGTAAAAATATGCCCGGGATGCTTTTGTCCTTACGCCCTTTACTCGAAATAAAGGCTGTGTAATGCAAATTATAAGGAGATTTATCTTTAGAAAAACGAATATCTCTATTAATTCTAAGTATACAATCTTTAGGTTCAACTTGTAGTGTCGGTTCCAGTTGCTGTATTTCTCTTATCATTGAACCTACAAATGTCTCGAACGGTTTTTTCACACTAGCTTCATATCTTTTTTTGTTTTCATGAAACCAATCTTTATGATTATTCTTTGACAACTCTTTAAAAAAAGCTACAAAATCTTCTGTAAAATAATGCATCGGTACAGTAATTAAAATTAATAAAAAGAACAAATAAGTATCTCTTGCCACATTGAACCTTTTAGTTTTGCTCAATGTGACAAAACACACAAAATACTATTTCATAGAATGGAACGCCACTCTATTCCCTTCTGTATCCAGAAAAATAGCCATATATCCATTTTCTCCCAGTGAAGTTTTTGGCATTAAAATCTTCCCTCCTGCTTTCTCTACCCTAGCCAAAGGAATAGATAGGTCATCTCCCCCATTAAGATATGCAAATGTACCTTCTTGCGAAGGTTTATTGCCATTACCATGGGTAATGCAACCTCCTACGCCTCCATCTTTATAAGGAAAAAAAGCCATTTTAAAATCCATCTCCATAGGTTGTAGTTCGGCCTCTAAAAGCACATTATAAAATTGTATTGCTCTTTCAAAATTAGTGCTTGGTATTTCAAACCAGCTAATCGCATTTGACATGATGTTATAATTTATTGGTTTCTAATATCTCAAAGGTAAGTGATCATATGTGTCAAAAAAATTATACTTTTACAAAAACATAGGTTTCTAAAATGAAAAAAAACGAAGAGTTATTCTACCTCATCCAATCCTTATCTAAAAGTGAAAAGCGTTATTTTAAATTAAGTACACAAGGAAATGAATCTTCAGAATACCTAAATCTTTTTGATGCAATAGAAGCCCAAAAGGAATACAATGAGACTCAAATCAAAGTCCTTTTTAAAGACAAAGCATTTGTAAATCAATTAACCACAATAAAAAACTATTTAAAACAACGTATTCTTCAATCACTAAGGAATTATCATTCTAGGATTTCAAAAAATACGGAGCTTATGGACATCATTCGCAATGTAGAAATCCTATTTCACAAAGGTCAGTATGCCATTTGTTTAAGCGAGTTAAATCGAGCCGAAAAAAAAGCAAAAAACTTTCAGCAGGATGTTTTACTTTTTCACATACAAGATTGGAAAAGAAAGGTACACCAGGCACTATACCCTCAGGACTTTGAAACATTTAAAACCATTATCCAAAAACAAAAAGAAACACTTGAGTCTACTAATGAATATATCAGTCTTCTATTAGCCAACATAGACCCCACACAATTCTCATTATCACATAAGAAAAGTGTTTCACTACAAAACAAAACCCTTAAAACACTGCATAAATACAGAAAACAACTCCTTACCAAACATACAGATAAAGCAAAACAAACCCTAGAAGATCTGATCAAGGAATGGGAGCAAAACCCTGAGTTGCTAAAAGAATACTTTTCAATGTATTTTTCAGTAAACAACAACCTCCTAGGTTTTCTTGTATTCAAAAAACAATACAAAGAGGCGTTTGTAAGAATTTTACTTTTAAAACAAAAAGCACTTGCCATTGGCACTATTTCTGCAGCTTTGATTAAAGAAAAGTTAAGACTCTATAATATTGAACTTGAAATTCATAGAAACCTAAAAGAACTCCATACCACTCACGAGATTATTGATGAGATCCAAAATTTTATTGAGCTTCATAAAACTCTTGTCCCTAACAATTATTGGCTATCGTTTCGTTTTCAGTTTGCAAATATTTACTTTTTAAAAAAGGATAACAAAAAAGCATTACAATGGATCAATGATATCCTTAACTCCTCAACTAAAAAAGATCGAAAAGATTTAATCACCTACACCTATTGGCTAAATTTACTGGTTCATTATGAACTAGTAAATGGATTTACCCTACGGTATTTGATAAACTCTATGAAAAAACATCTTAAAAAACAAAAAAACATAGTTTTCTACGAAAAAATTATATTAAAGTTTTTATCAAAAACCGTCGAATATGATGCTATAGAGAAAAGAAAAGCTTTTACTGAGCTTAAAGAACAGTTCGAAGAGCATCCAATTCCTGGTCATATACTAGGATATGTTGATTTTAAAGAATGGGTATTTAGAAATTGCTAACTTCTTGAGAAAGAATCAAAAAGTGATGCATATGCAATGTCATAGTTTTCTATTACATCACTCCTTTTTACTATCTTAGTTTTCACACAACAAAACAGTGGATATACCACTTGTACTAATTTGAAACAAGAAGCATGGGAACTTTAACTTCACAAATTGAAAACCATTATTATCGACCTGATTTATATGATGATATTTTAAATCGCCTCAAAGAAATGGGAGTCGATATAGAAAATGTTAACCGAAAAGATATAGCTAGTGTCGATGAGTTTCATGTGAGAGGAGCAGAAGTCTCTCGCGAATTAGCAAAAACAGTTAGTGTAAATAACGCTAAACTATTAGATGTTGGATGTGGTATAGGTGGACCATGCAGGATGTTAGCTGATGAATTTAACTGCAAAACAATTGGTCTTGATTTATCCGAAGAATTTATAAAAACCGCAACTAATCTATCTAAGCTTGTTGGTCTAAATAATAGTACAGAATTTATTCAGGGAGATGCAACTAATTTACCTTTTGAAAACAAATCGTTTGATGTAGTTTGGACGCAACACGTACAAATGAACATTAACGACAAATTAAAATTCTACTCTGAAATAGATAGAGTATTAACTACCAAAGGAACCTTTATTTATTATGATATTTTCAAAAAAGGAGATCATCAAGTAGACTACCCAATGCCCTGGGCAAATGAATCAAAAATAAGTTTTCTTGAACAAACTTCTAACATGGAATCTATTCTTGATACGTTAGGATTAAAAAAAGAACGATCTTCTGACCAAACTGCTAACGGAATTATATTCTTTGAGAATCTATTAGAAAAGATAACGCAATTTGGCCCACCAAAATTAGGACTGAATGTCTTAATGGGAGCATCTACAAAAGATAAAATCACTAATTTGTTAAGAGGTCTTAAAGAAGAAAAAATCATCCTTCAGAGTGGAGTCTATAAAAAATAAAAACTAGCACCAATAACATCTGTAGTACATTAGAATTCACAATTAATCATGACAGGAACGTATTATAAAACAAAAGAATCAGTCGAAGAGTATATCAGATTAGCAAAAGATGCTAATGGAGAATTCTTAATTGAAAAACTTAAACAAGTTTTACCTTCCAATTCGACCTTACTCGAAATTGGTTCGGGCCCCGGTACAGATTGGAAAATCCTGAACAAATCATATGATATTACTGGTTCTGATAACTCAACCGAATTTCTGAATCATCTGATCTCCAAAAATCCCAAAGGAAAATTCCTTGAGTTAGACGCCATTACTTTAAAAACTGACAAAAAATTTGATGGGATTTATTCAAATAAAGTTTTACATCACTTAAATGATAATGAATTGATCGACACTGTTAAAAGGCAATATGAAATTTTAAATTCTAATGGAATAATATGCCATTCTTTTTGGAAAGGAGAAGGTTCTGAAGTTTTCAAAGGTCTTTTTGTAAATTATCATAACGAATCAACACTTAGAAAAGCCTATCTAAAGTATTTTGACATTCTATCAATCAGTGATTATAATGAGTTTGAGGATAATGATTCTCTTTTGCTAATCGCAAATAAAAAATAATAATCGCTCTCTACTTTAGCCACTACTCTCTCAAAATTAATTCTATTCGTTAATTACAATTTCTTTTGAAAAAAATTGAGTAACCAAATGATTACACTTATATTTGTAACCAATCAGTTACTTAAAAATTATGAGAAGAGATGTCTTTCAAGCAATAGCCGACCCGGTTAGAAGAGAAATTATAGAGTTACTGGCAAACGAAACATTGACTGTAAATACCGTAGCACAAAAATTTGACGTTAGTCGCCCCGCTATTTCAAAACACCTAAAAATCTTAAAAGAGTGTGGCATAATAACTATTAATAAGCAAGGGAGAGAACGGTTATGCCAAATTCAACCCAGAAACCTTATCCCCGCTTTCTTATGGATAGAACAATATCGAAATCTCTGGGAAGACAGACTGGATTCTTTCGAAAATTATTTAACCAAATTACAAACAAAAAATAAAGAAAATGAGTAATCAAAGTGAACCAAACAATCGAACTGTAACTCTAAAAAGAACCTTTAACGCCCCTATAAAATTAGTTTGGGAAGCCTGGATCCATCCCGAACATATCGCTCAATGGTGGGGGCCAAAAGGAATCAACACAAAAGTTATTGAACATGATTTTAAAGTTGGTGGTAAGTGGAAATATACTATGCAAATGCCAGACGGGAACGAATTCATTTCTGATGGTGTATATTTAGAAATTGTCGAGCTCGAAAAAATATGTTCTTCCGCAAACTTCAAACCCATGACAGAAGGTGTAGAAATACAAGCTCTATTTGAAAAAAATGGAGACAAAACCAATTTTACTTTTAATGTCATACATCCAACAGAAGAATATTGTGAACAACAAACAAAAATGGGTATTATGAATGGTTGGGGATCTGTTTTTGATAGACTTGGACAGTTTCTTGAAGAAAAATAAAATCTTTTATTAAATATTAGATATACAATGATCAATACATACATGAAACCACAAAAAAATAAATGATCCGGATTTATTATAAGGTTTGATATTATGTTATTTGATCTAAAGATTATGACAGTTCGAGTCTTAATGAAGTATTCAAAGCCATGCCAGATCTAACTCCCTTTCAGAAAACCTTGATATCGATTAAAACTATGTATATTTAGTATAAAAACAAGTATTAATGATCATGAAAAAAATATTCCTTTTGATACTGATCTCTTTTTTATGCTTCAAAATGTATAGTCAGGCAAAAACTATTCATGTATATGTAGCATTATGTGATAATGAGAATCAAGGAATTGTTCCTGTACCGAAAAAATTAGGGAACGGAAAAGATCCAAAACATAATTTATACTGGGGCGCTGGTTATGGAATAAAGTCTTTCTTTAAATTCAAGGCAAAAGACTGGAAATTGGTAAAAGATTTCGAAATGAATGACTCAGTCCTTCTAGATAGAGTTTTATTTAAACATGTAACTAAAAAGATCTATTTATTAGCTGATGCGTATGATGGCGCAAAAATTCAAACTTGTATTGAAGATTTTCTACAAGCTTCCAATGCTCAAAATCCAATTTTGATTGATATAGGCTCAGAAACATTAAAGTTTGGTGGAGGTTCTGATTTACTATCATACATCGGTCATGATGGCTTAATGGAGTTTAATGTACATATCCCCTACAAAGAAAGTGTTACAAAAAAGAGAGATGTGATAATTTTAGCATGTTATAGTCAAAATTATTTTTCAAAAGAAATAGAACAAGCAAAAGCAAATCCTATTTTATGGACTACACATTTAATGGCCCCCGAAGCATATACATTAAAATCAGCAATCGATGGTTGGATCAAAAATGAAACAGGAAAACAAATTGAAGAAAGAGCGGCTCAAACGTATAATACATATCAAAAATGTGGTATAAAAGGAGCAAGAAATCTGTTTACGACAGGGTTTAAAAATTAGTTTGCACCTATTTAACTGGAAGTGTTGAAAATAATTTATTAAATATATTACGTACAAATGAAAAATATTGTCACAAGTAAAGACAATTATACTATATCAACAGATAAAAATAAGTTGGATATCTCAATGATACATAATTTTCTAACCAATGAATCGGGATGGAGTGATGGGATTTCATATGATATTGTAAAGACATCAATAGAGAATTCTCTTAATTTTGGGCTTTATTCCGGGGATAAACAAATTGGTTATGCAAGAGTGATTTCTGACTATGCAACTATTGCTTATTTAGGAGATATTTTTATCCTAAAGAAACATAGAGGTTTAGGGCTTAGCAAATGGCTAATGGAAATTATCATGGAACACCCTGATTTACAAAATTTAAGACGTTGGATTTTACTAACAAGTACTGCTGAGTGGTTATATGAAAAGTACGGGTTTACAAAGCTTCCAAAACCAGAAATTTATATGGAAAAATTTGATCCTAATGTGTATGCAAAATAAACAACAGCGGTCAATACTATAAAAGTTATATGATGAAATACGTGTCTTTTAATATCAAAAAGAATCAACTTCCAGTCGTCATTTTTTCTACTATCATCAGCATTGGTTTAACCAATATAATTCATTCTTATAGATCCTGTCAAAATGAATAGATTGCTTCAATATTTTGAGTATTTTAAACGTCTGATATTTGAATAGTTTTTATTCTATCAAAATGACAATTTTATGAGCACAATTATTCTAAAAAGAACATATATAAGCGTATTATGTTTTTTTTCCTTGTTTTTTAATACTCAAGCCCAAAAGCATCAGGAGCGTTTTGAAACCATCGATATTCTTAATTATAAATTCGACATACAATTATCGGATACAAACAATCAAATTGAAGGTACTGCAGAAATCAAAATCAGATTCAAAAAAGCAGTCACAACCTTTGTTCTCGATTTTGTTAAAAAGAAATCAAATGGTAAAGGGATGTCAGTTTATACTGTTTCAGAAAACAAAAACAATATTACTTCCTATACACACGATAACAACCAGCTCATCTTTAATATTGATGCAACCAAACAAGATGAAATTAGAATATATACTATACAATATAAAGGTATTCCCGAAGATGGATTGATCATTTCAAAAAACAAATACAATGAACGTACTTTTTTTGGAGATAACTGGCCCGATAGAAGTAAAAATTGGTTACCAGTAGTGGATCATCCTTCAGATAAAGCAACTGTCGAATGGGTCATTACTGCACCTTCTCATTATCAAACTATTGGTAATGGTATGATGGTTGAGAAAACAAATATTTCCGATAATAAAATAATAACTCGCTGGAGAATGGTTAACCCAATACCTACCAAAGTGATGGTTATTGGTGCGGCAAGATTCGCTGTAGAAGAACAAGGAGAAATTTATGGGATTCCTGTTTCCTCCTGGGTGTATCCACAAGATAGAGAAAAAGGGTTTAGTGACTATACTTTAGCAACTCCTATTATTGATTATATGATTAATCACATCGGTCCTTTTCCTTTTAAAAAATTAGCCAATGTACAATCTAAAACTCGTTTTGGAGGAATGGAAAATGCTGGTAATATTTTTTACGCAGAAAGGAGTGTAACAGGTACCGGAAGTAACGAAGCTTTGATTGCTCATGAAGTAGCTCATCAATGGTTTGGAAATTCTGCCTCTGAACTCAATTGGCATCATATATGGCTTAGTGAAGGCTTTGCTACTTACTTCACAAATCTATATTTTGAAAATAAGTATGGTAGAGATCAATTCGTTGATAGAATAAAAGCAGAACGTCTTACCATAATAGATTATACCAAAAAAAATCCCGCACCGATAGTAAATCCTAATATAGAAGATTATATGCAATTGCTCAATCCATACTCTTATCAAAAAGGAGGTTGGATATTACATATGTTACGAAGAGAATTAGGTGATCAGCTTTTTTGGAAAAGCATTCGTACATATTATGAAACCTATAAATATAGCAATGCCTTATCAGAAGATTTGCAAAGAATCATGGAACATATTTCTGGGAAAGACTTATCCCTCTTTTTTAAGCAATGGCTTTATCAAATAGGACATCCCAAACTAGAAGCTACATGGGATTATAAAAATGAACTCTTACAGGTAGAAATACATCAAAATCAAAAAAGTAGTATTTATAATTTCCCTCTTGATATAAAAATAACATACAAAGATGGAACTATGGCAATAGAAACAGTTATGATTTCTGAAAAGATACAAATATCAAAAATTGTATCAAAGAAACAAGTGACTTCTATAGAACTCGATCCAAATACCTGGTTGCTTTTTGAGTTGATATCTTTAAACAAAAAATAGTACTGGAAAATACCCTAAAATGAAAAAAGCAATATTCATATTTCTTACATATTTGACGGTAACTACTACGATAGGATGTCAACGAAAACAAGAGGAAAAATTAACTATTGCTGTAGCTGCTAATATGCAATTTGCGATGAAAGAACTATCAAAAGCTTTTACAGTCCAAACAGGTATCGTTTGTGATCTCATTATAAGCTCATCGGGAAAACTAACTGCGCAAATCAAAGAAGGTGCTCCTTTTGATATATTTGTTTCTGCCAACATGAAATATCCAAAAGAATTATTTAATAGTGGTTTTGCGACTAAAGCACCCAAGATTTATGGATATGGAAAATTGGTTATGGGATCAATGATTGATAGTATTCACCCTTCACTAGAAATTCTGAAAAGTTCGAAAATAAACCATATTGCAATTGCAAACCCTAAAATGGCTCCTTATGGCATGGCTACAATTGAGGTTCTGAAAAAACACAACCTATATGAAAGTGTAAAGAATAAATTAGTTTATGGAGAAAGTATTTTACAAACTAATCAGTTTATTATCTCAAAATCCGCAGAAATTGGTTTTACTTCAAAATCCGTAGTTTTATCTCCAGAAATGAACAATAAAGGAAATTGGATTGATATAGAAGATACTGATCATTCTGCGATTGCTCAAGGTGTTGTTATTCTTAACCATAATAATCAAGAAAAGGCAAAAAAATTCTACGACTTTTTATCTTCTGCAGAAGCAAGAAGAATTCTCGAAAGTTTTGGGTATTTAACAAAAGAAAACTAGCCTATGAATGTCCTACAGGGTAAAATAACATCTATAAAAACCAACGGTAGTTTATCATTGGTTACTGTAGGTATTGATGATATTTATTTTAATACTATCATAATCGAAACACCCGATACGGCTTCCTATTTAAAACAAGGAAATCATATCAAAATGATTTTCAAAGAAACAGAAGTAATTGTTGGGAAAGGAGTAGAACACTCTTTAAGTATACAAAACAAAGCTATAGGAGAGATTATTAATATAAAAAAAGGAAAATTATTAAGCACAGTAATTATTGATTCTACAGTTGGACACCTAACCGCAATTATTACTTCTGATGCTGCTGATCAAATGCAATTAGAAATTGGCGAAAAAATCACCGCTATGATTAAAACTACCGAAATAATGTTATCAGAATGATGGATTGGCAACCTTTAATATTAACATTTAAACTCGCATTAGTTACCACGCTTTTGTTATTGGTTATTTCTATACCTCTATCCTATTGGCTTGCTCATACAAAATCAAGAGTAAAACCGTTTTTAGAAACTCTGGTGAGTATGCCTTTAGTTTTACCTCCTACCGTTTTAGGGTTTTATATGCTAGTAGCTTTTAGTCCTTCAAATGCTTTTGGAAGTTGGTTAAACGAGTATCTTGGGATACAACTTATTTTTTCATTCCAGGGACTTGTTATTGCATCTGTTATCTATAGTTTACCTTTCATGGTACATCCTATTCAAGCTGGATTTTCGAATTTGCCTTCATCAATAACAGAAGCCTCCTATGTATTAGGAAAATCTAAAATTACAACTCTTTTCAAAGTATTACTTCCTAATATAAAACCATCATTACTCACAGGAGTTGTATTGGCTTTTGCGCATACCATTGGTGAATTTGGTGTCGTATTAATGATTGGTGGCAATATGCCCGGAAAAACAAAAGTGGCCTCTATTGCTATTTATGATGAAGTAGAAGCTCTTAACTACGATGTAGCAAATTGGTATTCGCTCATCTTATTTGCAATTACATTTAGCATCTTATTATTGGTATATCTAATCAATGGTGGGTATTTAAAAAGATTCTGGAAATGATACATATAGCTTTGCAAAAAGAATTAACGGCAGCAAATGGAGCGATGCAACTTGATATTAATATCAATATCGAGCAAAGTCAATTAGTTACACTATATGGAGATTCTGGAGCGGGAAAAACTTCTATCCTAAGAATGATTGCTGGATTACTACAAGCAGATGAAGGATCAATTACAGTCAATCAAAAAACATGGCTTGATACCAAAAAGGGAATTTGCCTAAAACCCCAACAGCGAAAAATAGGATTTGTATTTCAGGATTATGCTTTGTTTCCTAATATGACTGTAAAAGAAAATCTTCTTTTTGCAGTAGAAAAAGGACAAAACAAGGAAATTGTTAATGAACTCATAGATATTATCGAATTAGGTGATCTACAAGATCGAAAGCCAAAAAATCTTTCGGGAGGGCAAAAACAAAGAGTAGCCCTAGCAAGAGCATTGGTAAGAAAGCCAGAAATCTTAATGCTGGATGAGCCTCTTTCTGCATTGGATATAAAAATGCGTACCAAACTACAAGACTATATTCTTAACGTACATAAGCAATTTAATTTAACCACTCTATTGATAAGTCATGAGATAGGCGAGGTTATAAAAATGTCTGATAGTGTATTTATTATTGAAAACGGAAAAATAATCAAACAAGGAAAACCAATTGAAGTATTTACTACGAAACAAGTAAGTGGAAAATTTCAGTTTTCCGGAGAAATAATTCAAATTGAACAAGAAGATATCATTTATATTGTTACCATTTTGATAGGTTCAAACTTTGTAAAAATAGTTGCCGAAGAAGATGACATTAAAACAATTACTATAGGAGATAAAGTAATTGTTGCTTCGAAAGCGTTTAATCCTCTATTTCAAAAGATAGGTTAATTACATATTAGCAATTCTATATAGATATCAACGACATCGTATTTTCTAGAATTAATTTTATGTAAGAACTGATATAAATACCTTATTTTTGAGTCCTTACTAAAAAATACAGGATGCGAATATTTCTTTTTTTAGGAATCATATTAATTTGTTTTGGGTGTCAAAGTGAAAAAACCACCAATACACAGGGAAAAAATCCTATCACTAAGCTAGATAGTCTTTCTAAAGAAAAGATCAAATTAGACCTTTTAAAACTTTCTCCAGAGGCAGAAAAAAGCCTTGAGAGTTTTGATGATTTTCAAAACTTAAGAAGTTTTATAACCGTACTAAGCAATGAGAATTCTTTTTACGTGAACAAACATGTTGATAGCATAGATTTATTAGTGAGTACATTTAAAGAAAATCTTTCTGAAGATCTAAATATAAATACTATTAACTCTAGAATTAGTGTTCTATCTACTGAAACAGGCTTGCTAAAGCTGCTTTCTGAAAAGAAAAATAAAGATTCTGATAAGGTTCTGAAGGCTAATACAAGATTGATTAAAGCTTATAATAGTTTGATCATACAATTAAATGAGTTGTCATTAGCAATCCCAGAAAATATCGAAAAAGAACTCTTAAGAGAACTAGAAAATCAAGAGAAAAAACTATAAAATTAAACTCATGCAAAAGCTCATTCTATCTTTACTGCTAATCGTCAACAGTTTTTGTTTTGCACAACAAAATACTGAAATCAATACTACTCTTGAGCAATGGCACAAAGCTGCTGCCGATGCTAATTTTGAAGCCTATTTTGGGTTAATGACAGAGGATGCTATTTTTATAGGAACAGATCCTACAGAAAATTGGAATAACTCTGAATTTAAAGCTTTTGCCAAACCTTATTTTGATAAAGGAAAAGCCTGGAGCTTCTCTACTCTTGAAAGAAATATTTTTGCAAAAAAAGAAAGTGATATCGTGTGGTTTGATGAGTTATTAGATACTCAAATGGGGATTTGTCGTGGTAGTGGTATTCTTCAAAAAACGGCTAATGGCTGGAAAATAAAGCACTATGTGTTATCTATTGCTATCCCTAATGAAAATGTAGCCGAAATCACCAAGCTTAAAAAAGAGTTTGACACCACCTTAATGCAAAAGCTAAGAACTACTATAAATTAAATTAGTGATTTTTTGAATGTTGACAGCGTAGAAAAGCAGTCATAAACATCTTTTATATATTGACGTGACTGAACTCCTATGTCATTTATAATTAAACATTTAATAATTAATAACTATTTTAGTTCAGCTATAATACATATATTAGTGTTATCCTATCCTATTTAATATATTTTATTGTAATAATTTTTATGGCAAAAATGACTTTGTATCTATTTTGAACTATTAAGAGGCTACTATTTGTCATCTCTCATTATTTCAATTTATAGAATTTCTCAAAATTTTGCCTCAGAGATTATTTATTCACTTCTTAAACTAATAGGTATATGATTCGCTATAAAACACAATTTAGAATACAATTTCTTTTGATCTGTGCTCTGTTTTTAACTATAGGCTGTACACAAAAACCACAACAAAAGGAGGAAATTCTGATACCAATACATCAAACATTAGAAAATGACCCTTTTCTTATACCTACAATGCCATTCACCATGCTGGATGCTATACCAAAAGAATTTATTGGGATCCCCGATGTAGATACAGTAGTTGTAGGTAGATTAACACTTAATGATGGACATGAAATCAGAAAACTAAAAAAAGAAAAAAAACTGACCGACAAACTAAGAACTAAAATTAGAGAGCAGGAACTGTTTTGTGTAAGTGGATATCAAGAGGATAAACAGTTCTATATCCTGGATAAAAACAGGAATAAGGATTTTAGCGATGACGAGCTAATCCTTTTTGATCGCAGTTTGAGTACCGATAGAGATAAGGCCAAGGATTTTTTTAAAACTTTTTTAATGCCTTATAAAAAGATAGAAAAAGATACTTTTATAGGAACTGCTAAGTCTATAAAAGTAATTCCAAATACGTATTCTTACCGTTATAACGAAATGACCCCAATACAAAAAATCAAAAGTAGTTTACAATTGGTATCACTACAACTAGGCTATTGGTATGGAGAGTTTACCTATAATGATAAGAACTATAAAGTCGCAATGAAAGAATATGGTTTGGGTGGAAAAAGTTTTGCAATTTTTCAGGAATCAAACAAGGATTTTTTAAAAAGATCCAGTGGGTATTATATCGAATATAATGAGGGGGATATGGTACGATTGGATTCGACTTATTTTCTAATGGATAGAATCAACTTAAACGCTAAAGAAATATATTTAAGAAAATTAGAGCTTAAAGGCAAAGTATATGGAGAACATACGGGAAACTATATCAAAGATTACAAATTAAATACGCTTACAGGAGATACCATTACATTATCCAGCCTCTTTGACAACAATACATATCTAGTCCTGGATTTCTGGGGAACCTGGTGTGGCCCCTGTAAAAAGTTAACCCCGGATTTAAAAAAATTAAGAGAAGAAAACAAAGACAAACTGGCTATTCTAGGCATCGCTTATCAGGAAGATGTTACCAAAGTCAGGAAGTATGTAAACAGTAATGCTATAGAATGGCAACAAACCTATGTAAAAGGAAAACCCAAAAGTGCTAGTACTATTAAACCAAAGATCATCTCAGAGCTTAAGGTTATGAGCTATCCTACATTTATAATTCTAAATAAAGATTTAAAAATTATGTATCGAGGTCATGGGGGTTCTTATAAAGAAATGCTTGGGGTTATTAAAACATTATAATGCATACTGTTTCAAATAAGGATGATTCATACCATAGCACAATTTCTAGTAATCAATTCAGAAACAAAAACATACGATGCATAAAAAAGGTTTTGACATCTACCAAATGCAAAAGCTAAGAGCTACTATAAATTAAATTAGTGATTTTTTGAATGCTGATAGCGTAGAAAAGCAGTGTTTAGCTCCGTTTTCTAGTAATTTTACTTTATTCTTATCTCCTATCCCTACAAAATCAAGAGATAAATTTTGAGCTGTTTTCAAATCCCAAACACCATCTCCTATGGATACAATACGATCAAAATTTTCTTTACCATAATACAACTTTGACCTTTCTATAGCATCCAAAACAAATCCTTCTCTCGACTCGTGCGTTTTTGAAGTTGCTAATAGTTTTTCATCATACCAAATATCACATTGATCTAATTTGATCATTGCAGGTTTTGGTAATGCTCCTGTGGCAAAACAAAAAGGAATGTTATCCTCTTTAAAAAACCGAATTAATGATTTAGCACCATCAATTTCTTTTACAGGATCAAACATGTTCATTTGATGAATCAAATCAATCTCAAAATCATCCAGTAATGACTCTGGAAAGGCTGTCTTAAAATTGCGCTCGTAATTATATCTCAATGCATAACTATCGGTATGGTGTTTATACCTATCATAATCGGTATCGATATCAGAAATTCCCAATGCTAATAACGATTTTGTAACCGAAATCAAATACATAGGCACACTATCTGTGAGTGTTCCATCGATATCAAATATGAATAATGTATTCTTCATACAGCTTCTATTCTATGATGTTAAAGTGTATATTTTACTGATAGGATAAAATTTCTACCTGCTCCAGCAATTCCAGAAGAATACGGGCGATATCGTTGGTCAGTAATATTTTCTATCGATAATATTCCTTTTATATTTCTAGTTACTTGGTATTGTGTCCTAAGGTTAAAGGTATACCAGGATGGAGAATATGGATTCCCATCTTGATCTTTGGCATATAAAAAATCATTATTTTGTTGAGAAGGTGCTAGATCCTCATAACTAAACTCTCCATTATATATAGCAAAAGCATCGATTGTAAATTTAGGTGATATGTAACTCAATTTAGTAGTTCCAAATTGAGGAGAAACATGTCTTGATGGAGCTGTCGTGCCGTCATCAGATTCTTCTTCTCCTCCAACAAAAGTATACTTAGATGTTAGTTTAAAATTCTCAAAAAACTTGTACTCTATTCCTGCTTCAAAACCATATATTCTGGCATTTGCAGCATTTTGAATAGCTTGTACATTACTAAGTTCTCCTCCAAATTCGATTTCTGTTTGCCCATTTAGGCTATAATCTCTTCGTATTAATGCATCTTTAAGATGCGTATAATACGTCGACAAATCTACAGATATGTTTTTATCAAAATTTAATTTTACTCCTATTTCACCATTATACGCATATTCTGATTTTATATCAGGATTAGGTACTACCACAGATCCAGGTTCTGAGTCAAAAATCTTACCAACATCATCAATATTAGGTGCTCTAAAAGCTGTAGAGAAGTTCAATTTCCATTGTATCATATTATTAGGAAACCAACTTAGCCCCGCAGTACCTGTTAATGCTTCGGTATCAATATTTGCTTCTGTAAATGGGAAATCAAAAAATTTATCATCATATTCTGAATACAAGATGATTCTATTATATCGCAATCCTCCTTGAAATCTTAGTTTCTCGCTTAACTTATGCTTTATACTTAAGTATGCCGCTATAGATTGCCAGGTAGACCCATCTGGATATCTCGAAGGTGCATCTTCAATGATATTAGTATCAATATTGCGTTCTGACCCATCAGAATATACTTGATTCAGCACATATTCTAATCCATAATACAATGTGGTCTTATTGCTAAACTTTTTTTCAAAGTCCCAATTTAAAGAGTAAGCATCTACCTGTTCTTGAGTTCTTTCTAGGATATCACTTCTAAAATTACGATCATTTCTACTTTCTTCAAAATATTGATATGCTGCAGTGATTTTCATTTTATCATACAGCTTGTTTTTTGATTTATGTGACACCTGTAGATTACCCATAAACCAAAGCTGTGGTCCATAAAACCATTCGGCAGATCTTAAATTTCCATTTCTCCTTCTAATCAAGCGATCATACCGAGGAAAATCTGATGTCTCTGTATAGATAAGACTCGCATTAAAATCCCATTTTTCGTTAGGCATAAAACGAATTTTCTGTAATAAATTAATCTGATCATACCCTGTAAACACTTGTTTTTTCGGATTATCATTTTGAATTATATAATCTTCTCCATTTAAGATTTCTACATATTCATTTCTCAAATAGTCATCGGGACCATGACTTCCCATTTTTAAATCGTCAAAATCTGTATAGCTTACACTTGTCAAAAATGCCCATTTCTCTAATCCAATATTAAAATCCACATGTCCCGTTTTTTCATTGCTGGCACTGGCATATCTAATAAGTGCATTACCACTTAATTTATTCTTATTATTTATGGCAAATTTAGGTTGTGTAGTATAAAAATTCATTACCCCACCTACTGCATCACTACCGTATACAACAGAACCTGGCCCTAATATTACCTCTGTTCTATCTACAGTAAAGGGATCAACCGAAATTACATTTTGCACATTTCCTCCTCTAAAAATTGCAGTATTCATTCGTACTCCATCTACGGTAAGCAATAATCGATTCGTAGAAAAACCTCTAATGATAGGACTTCCTCCTCCCAGTTGGCTTTTTTGAATAAAAACCTGTCCACTACTTTGTAAAAGATCAGCAGATGTTTGCGGCATAGACAATGCAATATCATTAGAAGAAATACTTACTATTTTTTGTGTAATTTCTTTTTGTTCTTGCTCCCATTTTGATACTGAAATAACAACTTCAGAAAGTTGGTTTTCATCTGGCTTTAAATATATAGAAAGTGATTTTGGTATTTTAGACTTAATCATACTTATACTCAAATGTGAGACATGAGTAAAGTATAAGATTTCGGTATCAGAAAACGCAGAAATATCGGCTACTCCATCAAAATCAGTAATAGCACTCTTAGACTTAATCTTATTGTAAATAGCTACATTAGGAATAGGTTGATTACTTGTAGTACTAAATATCGTGATTTTTTGAGCATTGCCAGGCAATACAAAAAACATAGTCAACAAAAGAAATATAAATAACCGCATTATCTTAATTAAAAATTTCGTTTAAAACAGAAAGTGATTTCGGTTTCTTAAAACCGTGCAAATGTAGCTCAAAATATACTAATAGCATAGCCAGAATATCACTTCGTATGCTCTTTGATAGTTTAATATCCATACTTGCTTCAAATGTTGTACCTAAAAATTGTTTGAATAATTTTACCTGATCTCCACATACACAGTATACATTGCTACTGGTAGACTGAAAAATACCATCCTGCATATTGAAATAATCTGATTCTATATGAGGAGTATCAGGATAAAAACCAAGATATTGGGTAAGTTTGGTTAAAAACGTAATATGAAAATTACCAATAGTATCATGTGTATCTAACCATATTAAAGCGGTTTCAAGATATTCGAATAAATCTGTATTTGTTTCTTCTTCTTGGATAGAATTCTTAAGCACTTCAGAAATAAAAAACACTACTGTACCTTTTATAAAATCTGTATGTAAGGATTTATAAATTGTTTTTATTTTGGCTTCTTTAATTCTCTCTAAGGAACCTTTATCTCTATGAAAAGCTTGTATTTCTAATAAGGTAAGGGGTTGAAATAATGATGCTCTAATTTTTCCTCTTTTAGATTTTAAAACTCCTTTCAGTAAATAAGAGCGTAGCCCACTTGTTTTTGTAAATAATGAAACAATCAAGTCTGCTTCACTATATCGTAAGGAGTGTATTACTATTGCTGGTGAATTGATTATCATTATAAATCAAAAATAAGTAAAAGCAATTTATTTTTTCTTCTTGGGTGGATATTTGGCTAAGGTTTTTTCTATTATTTTTTGAAAGAAATTAGTACGTACATCTGGAGCTGCATTAGGATGAAAACGCCTTTCGGCAATCGCCTGCCATACCAACTCATCTTTTTTGACATCAACAAAATCTATCGTAAGTTCTAAAAAAGTTTCTGGTCCACCAATAGGAATAGATCCTCCGACACCAATACTAACTCCGCTACTACCACTACCAACTCCTACACCAATACTGTTACGAGAAGGTGTTTTATTAATAACCGTTTTAAAATTCATATAAATATCAGGAGTTTCAGATTTGGTAAACCCCTTGTTTTGCATGACGCTCTCTGTTACTATCAATAATCGTTTTTGATCCAAATCATTAAGCCCAGAACTCATCTCTGGATAAAAAGCATAGGTCTTGTAAATTGAAAAATCCTGTTGTTCATCATAATCATAAACTGTATTTGTAACCCCACATGAGATGAATAGTGCTAAGAAAAAGAAAAGGGTTATATGTTTCATGAGCATCAGTTTAAGAACTCATTTTTGAGTTTTCATAAGGAATCATAAAAATACATAACAAAATTATATAAGCCTAAGTTCAATCCAAAGATCTAATATTTAAAAGTGTTAATTCTCTTAAATCAACAACAAAGCCGTTTAGAAAACTATCTAAACGGCTTTTGTTTATAAAAATAAAACTTATTATATCACGCCTTGTGCCAACATAGCATCAGCTACTTTTACAAAACCAGCAATATTTGCTCCTTTTACATAATCTACATATCCATTATCATCTGTACCATATTCAAGGCACGCAGAATGGATATCTTCCATAATTTGTTTTAGTTTATTATCTACTTCTTCACGAGTCCAATTGTAACGCAAAGAGTTTTGAGTCATTTCTAAACCAGATGTTGCAACACCTCCTGCATTAGAGGCTTTTCCTGGGGCAAAGAAAATCTTAGCTTCATGAAAAGCTGATATTGCTTCTGGTGTACTAGGCATATTAGCTCCTTCACTAACGCAAACACAACCATTAGCTATTAGTGTTTTTGCATCTTCTCCATTCAACTCATTTTGAGTAGCACATGGTAATGCAATATCACATTTCACTTCCCATGGAGTCTTTCCTTTATGAAACTCTGCAGAAGGATATTTATCAGCATATTCACTTATACGTCCTCTTCTTACATTTTTAAGTTCCATTACAAAAGCAAGCTTTTCTGCATCAATTCCGTCTTTATCATAAACGTATCCAGAAGAGTCAGAAAGTGTTACCACTTTTGCTCCTAGTTGCGTTGCTTTTTCTGCAGCGTATTGTGCCACATTTCCTGAACCAGAAACTGTTACTGTTTTTCCTTCAAAAGAACCTCCTTGAGTTTCAAGCATATTTTTAGCAAAATAAACAGTTCCGTATCCAGTAGCTTCAGGACGAATTAAAGATCCACCCCAAGTAAGTCCTTTTCCGGTAAGAACACCAGTAAATTCATTACGCATTTTACGGTACATCCCGAATAAGAATCCTATTTCACGACCTCCTACTCCAATATCTCCAGCAGGAACATCGGTATCAGGGCCAATATGTCTAAAAAGCTCACTCATAAAGCTATGGCAAAAGCGCATAATTTCATCGTCAGATTTTCCTTTAGGATCAAAGTCAGATCCTCCTTTACCACCTCCCATAGGGAGAGTAGTTAGGCTATTTTTGAAAACCTGTTCAAAAGCTAAAAACTTTAAAATACTTATGTTTACAGAAGGATGAAAACGTAACCCTCCTTTGTATGGTCCTATTGCAGAATTCATCTGAATTCGGTATCCTCTATTCACATGAATTTCTCCTTTATCGTCTACCCAAGGCACACGAAACATGATCGCTCTCTCTGGCTCAACCATTCTTAACAGGATGTTCTTCCCGTTATAAATTTCTTTTGTAGCGATGTAAGGGATTACAGTTTCGGCAACTTCTTGTACCGCTTGTAAGAACTCAGGCTCATGAGCATTACGAGCCTTTACTTCTTCCATGAATGCATCTATCTTTGTTTGCATATGTTAATTGAATTAATAGATTCTTATCTATAGGTTGAAATATCAGGTCAAATATATGATATTCCTAAAAAAACAAGTTTATTTTTTTAATTTAATAATTAGGTTATCCAATGGCTTGGTCAAGATCAGTAATTAGGTCATCTACATCTTCTATACCAACACTTAATCTAATTAAGGAATCAACCACTCCTGTTTTCTCACGTTCTTCTTTGGGAATAGAAGCATGTGTCATACTTGCCGGATGACCTGCAAGGCTTTCTACGCCACCAAGAGATTCTGCTAAAGTGAAAATTTTCAGATTCTCTACGATCTTAATTGCACTATCATAATCACTGCCTTTTGTAACAAAAGATATCATGCCTCCAAAACCATCCATCTGTGCTTTAGCAACTTCATGATTAGGATGATCTTCAAAACCTGGCCAGTATACTTTTTCTATTTTAGGATGATTCTTCAAATATTTTGCAATGGCTTCACCATTTTCACAGTGTCGTTGCATACGTATATGCAATGTCTTGATCCCTCTTAATACCAAAAAGCTATCTTGTGGTCCACAAACAGCTCCGCTTGCATTCTGAATAAAATAAAGCTGCTCTGCTAATTTCTCATCTTTTACAATCAATGCTCCCATAACCACATCACTATGTCCTCCTAAATATTTGGTAGCACTATGCATTACAATATCGGCACCAAGATCCAAAGGTCTTTGCAGGTATGGAGTAGCAAAAGTGTTATCTACGGCTAACAAAATATTGTGTTTTTTTGATATTGCAGCTATGGCTTTAATATCAATAATATTCATCATAGGATTGGTTGGTGTTTCAACCCATACTAATTTAGTATTCTCATTTACATAATCTTCTACTTTATCTGCATTTTCCATTCCGATAAAGTGAAACTTGATTCCAAAATCTTCAAAGATTTTAGTAAACAAACGATAGGTTCCTCCGTATAAATCATTCGTAGAAATAACCTCATCACCAGGTTTCAATAATTTGATTACTGCATCTATGGCAGCAAGACCAGATCCAAAAGCAAGTCCAAATTTTCCGTTTTCGATACTGGCAAAAGAATCTTCTAATGCTTTTCTTGTTGGATTATGTGTTCTGCTATATTCAAAACCTTTATGCCCTCCTGGAGTAGTTTGAGCATATGTGGATGTCTGATATATCGGAGGCATAACAGCACCATAAGCTGGATCATGTTGCTGTCCTCCGTGAATTGTTTTAGTGTTAAATTTCATCTATTTATTAGTTTTTAACAAGAATAAATTAACTTGGTCATTTTTATGTTGAAAAACGGGACAAATGTATGATTAAATTCGTTCTAATCATATTCCGTTGAATACCTTTAGTAGATGATTAACACAAAAACTAACACCAAATCAAAATTCATTCTTTTGCTACTAATTTTTTGGGGATTATATAGCTGTGACACTAAAGAATCTTTCACTTTTGAAAAACAAAATTTTACAGTAGACACTCTTCTTGATTGTAAAAATGTGGATTGTGCTTCTTTAGAAATCAACGTATTAAAAATAGTTGGTGATAATCTCATAACTACTACTATTAATAAAGAAATAGAAAATGTAGCTTGTTCTATTTTAAATGTTGGTGAAGACGTATCAGCACCAACTCTTAACGAAGCGATCTCTCAATTTAATAGTTCATATCAAAATATTAGTGAAGAATTCCCTGAAGAAATCGTTCCTTATGAAGCCACTATTGATTGTGAACTTAGTTTCCAATGTCAAGGTTTACTCTCTATTATAATGGATTCTTATATATTTACTGGTGGTGCTCATGGAAATGGTACAGTTTCTTATATCAATATTGACACAAAAACAGGAAAACGATTTTCGAACAAAGCATTATTTAAAAATTATAATGAGTTTGAACATTATGTAGAAAAGGTCTTTAGAACACAATATAAGATCCCAGAAAATGAATCGATTAATAGTACCGGTTTCTTTTTTGAAAATGATACTTTCAGTTTACCTTCAACCATAGGGTTTACAGATAAAGAAGTTGTTCTCTATTACAATCAATATGAAATCAACTCCTATGCAGAAGGACCTATAGAATTAAAATTGAATAAGGAAGAAGTTGCTTCGTTTTTTGCAGTTAAGATTTTTTGATAAAACAATTTATCTTTCCTAAGATAAATTGTTTTATCAAAACTTACTTAAATCGCTTTTCTAAGTGCCAAGATATATCCTAAATGAATCCCTTCGTGATAATTATTAAAATTCATCGCATCCTCAATAGATTTTAATACAAATCCAGTACTAGTCTCGTAGTCATTGTAATTTTTAAAGATATCATCGCTTAAATCCTTTTCTGTTTTATCTAATGTTGTAAATAAAAGTTTCTTTATTTCTGATACTTCTTCTGCAGTAACTGGTCTTTCGGTCTTTGTTCCTTTTCGATACAAGTCTACCATTTCATCATCAATCATCATTGGTAAACCACTCAATTTATACACCAATAGTTGTTGAGTTACCACTACATGCGCAATATTCCATATTAGGTTATTTTTAAATCCTTCAGGCACTTCATTTAATTGATCCAAAGAATAGTTATCTAATATTTTTTCTAATATTTTTCGATTTACGCGAGTAATTGTTATTGAATCTTGCATGGTACTTATCTGTTTATTTTATTGTTTTTCAAAAGTCATACTTCGACTATGCTCAGCACAGGTATAAAATTTGCCAATGATCGTATTGTATAGTTACAACATAATCATTGTGGCTCATTTCATAATTTTTAGCCAAAAATATGAGTTTTAATTGTGAAATGAATTTCCTTTGTGATGATTTTGACACTTAAAATAATCAACTGTGAAAAAGATATACCATTTGTCTACTTGTGATACTTGCAAACGTATTTTAAACGAATTAAATCCTTCTTCGGATTTTATTTTGCAAGACATTAAAAACGAATCCATTACCACAGAGCAAATTGAAAAAATGTACGACTTGTCTGGAAGCTATGAGGCCTTATTTAGCAAAAGAGCCCGATTATACAAAGAACGAGATCTTAAAAATCAGAATTTATCTGAAGAAGATTATAAAAAATTAATCTTAGAACATTATACCTTCTTAAAACGACCAGTAATTATTGTAAATGACAAAATTTTTGTTGGTAACAGTAAAAAAGTAGTCGAAGAAGCCAATAACACTATTAATGGATAAAAGGACTGCTGCATTACTTGCTGCATTTGGCGCCAGTTTGATATATGGTATAAATCATACCGTGGCCAAAGGTGTAATGCCTACCTATATCAAACCATTTGGATTTATTTTATTGCGAGTAGTTGGTGCGACACTATTATTTTGGTTTGCATCGATGTGGGCACCAAAACAAAAAATAGAACGCAATGACTGGCCAAGGGTAATTGCCTGTACTATTTTTGGGATGGTGATCAACATGCTTATGTTTTTTAAAGGATTGCAATTATCAACACCAATCAATAGTTCTGTAATGATCACCATCTCTCCAATTTTGGTGTTTATTTTATCTGCTTTTTTTATAAAAGAGAAAATTACCTTTTTAAGAACTATTGGTATTTTATTAGGTTTTTCGGGAGCACTCGGTCTTATTCTTTTTGGTTCTGAAATACGTCAGGATGCACCAAACATCCCATTAGGAAATGCTTTATTTATTATCAATGCAGCTTCATATGCTATTTACTTAGTATTGGTAAAACCTTTAACCAGCAAGTATCATTCTATTACTTTAATGAAATGGTTTTTCTTACTCAGTGTGATCATTAATTTTCCGATTACCATTTCAGAATTTAGCGAAGTAGAATGGATTTCACTACCTCATGAGGTCATATGGAAAATGATTTTTGTTGTGATAGCGACTACCTTTCTAACATATTTACTAAATATATTTGCACTAAGACACTTAAGAGCATCTACAATTGCAGCATTCATTTATTTACAACCTCTATTGGCTATTAGTTTTGCCATGTTCATGGGGGCAGATACATTAAACACAGTTAAGATAGCATCTGCATTATTAGTTTTCCTGGGTGTGTATCTGGTTACCAAACCACCAAAAAAAACAGCCTCTTAAACTTGTTCTAAATCTACTGGAGTTTTAGCAAATTTTCTTGTATCTTCTTTGGTAAGTACCTTAAAATCTTCTGGTCGTTCTACTGTGTCTAACAATTGGTGTATTTCACCTGGCAAAGCAATCAATTTTCGAGTATTCAAATCCATCCAGGCACCCATCATTTCACATTGTGCAAAATTTCGGCCTTTATAATCATAATATTTATGTCTGAACTCAAAAAACTTCCCATCTTCGCTTAATCCCGAAATTTCTAAAGAAACTTTTACCGGTCTACCATAAAACACCTCTTTAAAGTAATAAATATGCTCATAAAATACGACAGGACCAATATTAAACTTACCCAAAAGACGTTGATCAAAACCCTTTTCTGTTAAAAAAGACATTCTGGTATGTGCGGCAAATTCTATATATGCTTTATTCGCCAAATGACGATTTGCATCAATATCATTCCATCTAATTTCAAAATCTTTTAAATACATAATGTCTGTTTTTTGGTCGACAAAAGTACAAAATAACTTATTATGCACGCATAATAGAGTGCTAATAAATATGTATATTTGATTTTGCATATAAAACAAAAAAATATCCAGAGCCATATACTATTTTTAAGATTTTAGTGATACAGGTTTTGAAAACCTGCATAGTCTTCCTATTTTTAAAAAAAACTCATAATGTATATAAAACGAAATATTGGTTGGGGACTTATTCTAAGATATATCTGGAAAAACGCTATTTTCTTCACATTGTATACTACCAGTGTTTTTTCAATATATCATTTTTTAGATTGGAAATTTATAGACATCCCTTTTCAACCACTTTCTGTAATAGGTATTGCTGTTGCATTTTATATTGGCTTTAAAAATAGTCAAAGTTATGATCGATTTTGGGAGGCTCGTAAGATCTGGGGTGGTATTGTTAATTATTCGCGTACGTGGGCAAATCAAGTAATATGCTTAGTCGAAGATAACAAAGAAACCAAGCAAATTCTTATATATAGGCATATCGCTTGGATTAACGCCTTAAGAATACAACTCAGACAACCAAATTCCTTTAGTCTAAAAGAAAATGCTGCACTAGAAAAACTGTTCAAAAAACATGGCGAACAAAAGCCTGCATGCGATGAGGCAAAGCATTTTATTTCTGAAAAAGAGTATTTAGATCTTGTTAAAAGGAAGAATGCTGCAACTCATATAATTAAAAATCAAGGGTTACATCTTAAACAACTTTTGGAAGAAGGCAAAATTACAGAATTTGACAAACAGTTATTTCATAACACACTAGAAGAATTTTACAATCTTCAAGGGAAGTGCGAACGTATCAAAAACACGCCTTTCCCAAGGCAATATGCATATTTCAGTACTCTTTTTACTTGGATATTCATTCTTTTGCTCCCTTTTGGTCTGCTTAATGTCTTTGAAAATGAACTAAACGAAATGAATCATGACATAAAACAAGGATTCATATTTTTAATGGTACCACTATCTGTATTAATCAGTTGGATCTTTTTTACTATGGAAAAAATTGGAAGCAATAGTGAAGATCCTTTTGAAGGCAGAGCTAATGATGTACCTATTACTGCATTATGCAAAACTATTGAAATTGACCTACGTGATATGTTAAATGAAAAAGATTTACCAGAAAAAGAACAACCAAAAGATAATATTTTGTACTAATGCCTTTAATTGAATCCCAGTATACTCCTCCCTTTTTATTCAGAAATGGTCATATGTCTACCATATACCCTAATCTATGGCGTAAAGTAAAAGGAGTATCACAAAAAAGAGAACGTGTAGAACTTGATGATGGAGATTTTATAGATCTTGATTGGAGTTACAGCACAGCACCAAACTCAAAAAAACTAACTGTGATTATCCACGGTTTAGAAGGTAATGGGCAACGCCAATACATGCTTGGACTGGCAAGACTTTTAAATCATAACGGCTGGGATTCTGCAGCAATAAACCTTAGAAATTGTAGTGGAGAAGTAAATCGTCTTTATAAATCCTATAATGCTGGAGCCAGTGATGATTTAGATCGTATTATCAAACATATTCTCGCAACATATACCTATACTAATATATCAATATGTGGATTTAGTTTAGGAGGTAATATCATGTTAAAATATCTTGGAGAAGGTCGCTCTTTGGCGCCAGAGATAAAAACTGCAGCGGCTATTTCGGTTCCTTGTGATCTTTATGATTCACTATCAGAAATAAACAAACCAAAAAATTACATCTATCAACAACGGTTTATCAATCACTTAAAAGCCAAATTGTATGATCGACAAGTTCAATTTTCTGACACTTTAAGCACATCAGATATTAAAGCCTGCAAATCTCTTATGGATATCGATAATTTGTATACAAGTAAAGCCCATGGGTATGAAAATGCGATGGATTATTATTCTAAATGTAGCTCCAGGCAATTTCTGAAACATATCGAAGTTCCCTCCCTTATCCTAAATGCTAAAAATGATTCTTTCCTAGGAGATCTATGTTACCCTTTTGATGAAGCCAAGAAAAACCCTAATCTATTTCTTGAAACTCCTGAATATGGCGGTCATGTAGGTTTTTACCTTCCTAATAAAGCATATTATAATGAGTTGCGAACATTGAATTTTTTTGAGCAACCAAATTAATATTAAATATAAAGAAAGATTTTTCTTGCAACATAGTTGCATTATTATTGCTTTAATGTTTTATACAGTAATTCTCTTTCTCTTCATCGAAAAACTTTTTTTTATTACGAATAATTTAAGAAATTCGAGCGTTTTCTTGGAATAATTCAAAAAAACGAAATAAAATCAACTTAAACTCAACAAAAATGAAAAAAAGCTACAAAAACCCAATATCCATATTGGGTTTTACCAGCAAAGTGGCTCCTGTATCGAGCACCTTTGCATTTGTCTCTATGATCCTGTTATCAACAGGACTTTTTGCTCAGAGTAAGCAGCAAAAACAACAGATTGTACAACAGAGTAACTTAGCAAAACTGAATCTATTACAAACTTCATATGCTAATACAACTGTTACACAAAAACAAGAAGCAATTCAAGCTGCTAAAAAAAATGGATGGAAAGTTAGAATTGAAGCAGCAAATGGAGGTTTTGGAGAACTTCAAAAATTGGGACCAAACGGGGAGCCTATCTACTATGTTCCTTATAATGTAAGTGCTGCCAAGTCAACTAGAGCTAATCATATTAATTCTGGTGGTTCTTTAGGTTTAAATCTAGACGGTCAAAACATGACTGCACATGTATGGGATGGAGGACCTACAAAACCTACTCATCAAGAATTTGATGGAGCTGGTGGAAACAACAGGGTTACTATTGGTGATGGTGTTACTACTATTGTAAGGAATAGTAATCATGCGCAACACGTTACAGGTACTATAATGGCCTCTGGAGCAAATGCTAATGCAAAAGGTATGGCATCACAGGCAAAAGCTAAAACATACGAATGGAATAATGACAAAACAGAAGCAACTAATGCTGCTTCAAATGGAATGTTATTATCTAATCATTCCTATGGTTATGGTGCCCCTCAAATACCGGATCAATATTTTGGGGCTTATATTGATGAATCAAGAGATTGGGATCAGATTATGTATAATGCACCTTTCTATCTTATGGTAGCAGCTGCAGGTAATGATGGAGATGACAATAGCTCTAATGCTCAACCATTGGACGGAAATTCTTCTTATGATAAATTATCTGGCCATAGTACTTCTAAAAACAATCTAGTTGTAGCTAATGCACGAGATGCTAATGTAAATAACGATGGTACCTTAAACAGTGTTACTATAAATAGTGGAAGTAGTGAAGGACCTACTGATGATTTAAGAATCAAACCAGATATTACAGGTAATGGGACAGGGGTATACTCTAGTACAACTGATAGTGATAGTTCATATAGCAGCTATACAGGAACCTCTATGGCATCTCCGAATGTGACAGGTACACTTCTATTATTACAACAACATTATAACAATATTAACTCAAACTACATGAAAGCTGCTACCTTAAAAGGGTTAGCTCTTCATACTGCAGATGATATTGGTCCTTCTGGTCCTGATGCAGTACATGGATGGGGATTATTAAACGCTAAAGTTGCTGCAGAAGCAATCACTAATAAAGGAACTGTTTCAAAAATAGAAGAACTAACACTTACAAGTGGTCAAACGTATACTGTAACTGTTGACTCTGATGGTAGTAGCCCTTTATTGGCTTCTATTTCTTGGACAGATAGAGCAGGAACTGCTGTAACTGCGACAAATTCTAGCACGGCTGTATTAGTAAATGACTTAGATATTAGAGTTACAAAAGGTTCTACTACATCTAACCCTTACAAATTAACAAGTATCACTACTAATGCAACGGGAGACAATACTGTAGATCCATATGAAAGAGTTGATGTAGCGAATGCTTCAGGAACATATACTATTACAGTTACTCATAAAGGAACATTAACAGGAGGAAGTCAAAATTTCTCTCTTATTGTTACTGGATTAACAGGAACAGCTACAGTATGTACTGCAACAGTACCTACAGGAGTATCTTCTTCTGCGGTAGGATCTGATACAGCTACTATTGGTTGGACAGCAGTAGCTGGTGCAACTTATGATGTAAGATATCGTCAAACTGGAGCTTCTTCATGGACTACAGTCGCTGCAAGCGGAACTTCTAACGCTATTACGGGATTATCTGCGACAACAGCGTATGAAGCTCAGGTAAGAAGTAAGTGTGCCGATGGTACTACTTCAGATTACAGCACTTCTGTAAACTTTACAACCACCGATGTACAACTAAACTACTGTGCTTCTAATGGTAAAAAGACTAATGATGAATATATTGGTAAGGTTCAAGTAGGAACTATCAATAAAACTTCTACCGCAGGAAGTGGTGGGTATAGCGATTTTACTGCTGAATCTACTAATCTTTCTAAAGGAGGGGCTAACACTATTACGATTACTCCTACATGGCCTGGAACTACATATGATGAAGGATACTCTGTATGGATTGATTATAATCAAGATGGTGATTTTGCTGATACAGGAGAACAAGTATGGACTAAAGCAGCTTCTAAAACTACTCCAGTAAGTGGAAGCTTTACTGTACCTGCAACTGCAAAAGATGGAAACACAAGAATGAGGGTATCTATGAAATATAATGGAACACCAAATCCTTGTGAATCATTTGATTATGGTGAGGTAGAAGATTATACTGTAGTGATCGGTGGATCTGGTGGTACAGATACTCAAGCTCCTTCTGCTCCTGCTGGATTAACAGCTTCTAATGTTGCTCAAACAACACTTACACTATCTTGGAATGCCGCTACTGACAATGTAGGAGTTACAGGATATGATGTATATCAAGGAACTACTAATCTGGGATCGGTAACAGCAACTACAAGAAACATCACTGGATTAACTGCTAACACAGCATACCAGTTTACTGTAAAAGCTAAAGATGCAGCAGGAAATGTTTCTGCAGCTAGTAACACTCTAGATGTAACTACCACAGGAGGAAGTTCTGATCCTTGTGCAGGAGTAGATCCATATAATAGCTCAGTAAATTATCAAGTTGGTGATCGTGTCACTTTTCAAGGATCTCTTTATGAACTTACTAGCACTGGATGGAATAACCTTGGGGCATGTGGTGCATTTTTTGCTACAACAGCATTCTCTGTAACTGCTACTGCTCCACCTTTTAATGAGCAATTAAAAGCATATCCAAACCCCGTAAGCGGTACTATTATCAATATCGATACTCACAACCTTAGCAGTAAAGAGTATGTGATATTTAATATACTAGGGCAAACTGTTGATCAAGGGACATTTATAAACAAAATTAATGTTCAGGAATTAAAATCAGGATCCTATTTTGTAAAGGTTGGTGACAAAACTGCACAATTCGTTAAACAATAAAACCTTATCTAAATTCCCTTAAAACTAGAGTTTTAAGGGAATTTTTTTTTGCCTGAAATATTAAATTACAAGTGATGATATCAATGATTACTTGGAAAGAATGATGGGAAAAATTACATCTTTATCACATTTAAGTTCTCAAATACAAACATTTACAACACAAAACATATAGTAATTGTTGGATATATATGATTTATTAAAATTATATATAGGGTCTATTAACCATATACAAAACTCAAACTTCGTCATAATGAAAGGTTTTAACAAAAATGCTTTTCCTCAATTGGAGTGTACGACAAATTTCCCATTACGCTGCATTTCGGCATAATTGTTTGATCCTGTATTCTTGTTTGCTTTTATATACTACTCTTAGTTGCGCCATTTGTTGAAAACTTTCCATAGTTCATCGCTGTTGCAGCGCATCTTTATAAGCAGATTCTATGGCTCTCGATCCTATTAGCAGTCCTTTTTCAATATATTTATGATAAACACATTATCAGCATCTTCAATCCATTATCCATATTTGTGGTAAACACGCTCTATTTACTTGGCATTGACCCTTGGCCACCTGTCAAATTATTGATCACATCTTCTGCTTCACTAAATGCCAAATACTGACCCATATAGCACATGGTTCCTTGAACCAAAATACTTATACCCATAAACCTGGAGATTGAGCAATGACATGAGACTTACAGGACTCTATCTTTCCAAATCGAGTTTGAATTTTTTTTAAGTTCTTGCTCTTAGAAACACAACCACAGATAATTGTAAAACTTCTTGCTCAACATTTGACATCATTGCAGCCTGCGTAGATTCGTATTGATATCCATTCTCGATACGAGAAGGATCAGATAACCATTGTTCAAAATGTTTGTTGAAGATTAACAAGACTTGAGTCTTTATATCTATTAAATATGTTTCTAATACCTCCTAAATTTTAATAGAAGAAAAGAGCTATATATTATGCATACATAGTAATTTACTATAATAAAACATATTATATTAAGATTAATCTATATATTCGCCCTTCAAAAATAACTTCACACTCATTTTCACACAACATTTTTTAATATTTAGGAGGTATTCTAAAGCATAATTTAGCAGAGATTTTTTATCTGTTCATTAGTAATTATATCAAGGGAAATTCAATGAATTAATCTGTCTTGTACTGATATAATTCGAATGTGTTGGGGGACACAACAGAAGTATAATTACTGAACTCCCTCTCCTTTTATGGAGAGGGTTTTTTTATACCACATAAATTCTAATCATTTACAAACGAGTATTTTTGTGCTAATTTTCACTTCTCTTTTACGAAAATCGCTTTTCATGATATTTCTATATTAATTTGAAGCTTTTTTTCTGCAGTTTTACCGTAATAAAATTGTTTCTCAAGACTTGTTTACGGATTTTATATTAATGTCAAGCATTCTCGCTTCCTTTTTAACAAAACAAATAATACACTGATTATCAATAATATAAAATCCGTAAACATGTTTTAAGACAGCTCAAAACATGTTTATGGACGTATACAGATTGATTAGCGAAGCCTTTTTAAGTAGTTTTCAAAACTATAAACTTAACAAGTAAATCAACTCATGAAAAAACCTTAAATGCATTAGTATTAGTGATAGTGTTAACTCTTATAAAAGTATCAAAATATTCAACCCTACTAGTCTTAAGAATTAATTACACTTTTCTATACTACAAGCAAACTTATGGCTTATTAGCCATCAAAAATCAATTTTTATCAATTACACATTAAAACCTAAAAAATGAAAAAATCACTTATCATTTTAATCACGCTTATTTGTTATATTGGGCATTCTCAATATAATTCGAGTGCTCCCTGGATGCAGGAGCTAAACCAAAGCAGGAGTTCTTCGAGAATCGACACTCCTATAAAATTTCAAAAAATAACTAATGCTTTTAATTCCTATTGGGCAAACAAAAACTACAAGAAAAAAGGTAGTGGATACAAACCCTTTATGAGGTGGCAAGAATATTGGAAAAATTCTTTATTACCAGATGGCACCATGCCAACCCCTCAGCACCTATGGAAAGCTTGGGAAGAAAAGAATAATATGACCTCTTCTTCTAAAAGTGCAGCTGCAAGCTGGATTCCTATGGGGCCATTTAATCATGAAGTAACAGGTTCTTGGTCTCCAGGACAAGGACGAGTAAATGTTGCTATTGTAGATCCTAATAATCCGAATACATTCTATATTGGAGCTCCCGCAGGAGGAATATGGAAATCTACAGATAAAGGTGCAAATTGGACTGCTTTATCAGATGATCTTCCTCAAATCGGAGTTTCTGGTATAGCTATTGACCCTAATAATTCGAATATTATTTATATTTCTACCGGAGATGATGATGCCAATGACTCATATAGTGTTGGAGTTCTTAAATCTACAGACGGAGGAAACACGTGGGCAAAAACAGGTTTAGAATTTTCAAATTCACAGACAACGAGCAACGATATTTATATTGACCCCAAGAACTCTAATACATTATGGGTAGCAACTACTCAAGGAGTTTATAAAACCACTGATGCAGGAGCCTCATGGACTAAAACATTGAATGCAGATGTAAAAGATATCAAACTCAAACCAGGTAATTCTAATGTAATTTATGCCGCTACAAAAGATTCTTTTTACAAATCTACAAATGGAGGAACTAGTTTTACAAAAATCCAAAGTGGATTACCATCAAGTTCTGGAAGACTTGTTATTGATGTTACTCCTGCTAATCCTAACTATGTGTATGTTTTAAGTGCCAAAACCAGAAATGCAGGATATGCTTTTCAAGGCTTATACCGTTCAACTAATAGTGGAAGTAGCTTTACAAAAACTAGAGAAACCACTGATATCTTAGAATCAGGTCAGGCTTGGTATGATTTAGCACTAGCAGTTTCAGACACTAATGAAAATACTATTTTTGTAGGATGTTTTAATATATGGAAATCTACAGACGGAGGAAATAATTTCTCAGTAATCAATGATTGGGCAAAACCTCAACAAGCCACATACACCCATGCAGATATTCACTTTTTACGCTATTATAACGGAAAATTAATGTGTGGTAGTGACGGAGGAATCTATCTATCAGAAAATAATGGTGGAAGTTTTACAGATTTAACCAAAGGATTACAGATAGGTCAGTTTTACAGAATATCAGTAGCAGCAAATAGTAGTTCTAACAATGTTGTAGGTGGACTTCAAGATAATGGAGGATACGCTAGAGATGGTAACAAATGGAAAAATTATTTTGGTGCTGATGGGATGGATTGTGCAGTGAGTGGTGCTAACCCCAATACCTATTATGGGTTTATACAAACTGGATCCTCTCTGTATAAAACGACCAATAGAGGAACAACACAAACTCAAGTAGCTAGAGGGCCTGAATCAGGAAATTGGGTTACACCTCTGGTTTCTGATAAAAATGGAAACATATATGCAGGGTATTCAAGTTTTTATAAGCTTAACAATACTACTTTTCAAAAACTCACTAACTACAATTTTGGTGGTAAGTTGGATCATATAGAAATAGACCCATCTAATACAAACAATATCTATGTTTCTCGTAAAAATAATTTATATAAAAGTACTAATAAAGGAGTGAACTGGACAAAAGTTCATACTTCTGCTACAGATATTACTTCTATAGAAGTACACAATGATAATAGCAATATCATTTATATCTCTACTAGTGGTGTTTCTTCATCTAATACTTCTACCGGAGTTTTTAAATCTACTGATCAGGGATCAAATTTTTCTAATATTGCTGGTAATCTGCCTAGTGAAGCTAAAAATGTGGTACGCCACCAAAAAGGTACAGAAACTATTTATGTAGGTACTTATCTAGGGGTTTATTATAAACAAGGTAATAACAATTGGGAAAATTATTCTAAAAATTTACCTAATGTTTCTGTACGAGACTTAGAAGTTAATTATACAGATAAAGTGTTATTAGCTGGTACTTATGGAAGAGGTGTATGGAAAGTACCTCTTGTTTCGGGATCATCTACCGGTGACACCCAAGCACCTAGCATTCCTGAAGGTTTAACAGCTTCTGATGTTACAGAAACTACACTTACATTATCATGGAATGCCGCTACAGATAATGTAGGAGTAACAGGATATGATATATATCAGGGAACTACCCTACTAGGAAGTGCCAATTCGACTTCTGCCAGTATTACTGGGTTAACAGCAAACACTGCATATCAATTTAGTGTAAAAGCCAAAGATGAAGCAGGAAATGTTTCTGGTGCTAGTAATACGGTTGATGTGACTACTACAGGAGGAAGTTCTGACCCTTGTGCTGGAGTGCCTGCATATAGTAGTTCAGTAAATTATCAAGTTGGTGATCGTGTAACGTATAGAGGGTACCTTTATGAACGTACTGCTTCTTCATGGAAAAACCTTGGAGCATGTGGAGTTTTTGCCAGAGCAGCTTCTATCTCCTCTACTCAACTTAATGGGCAACTAAAAGTATACCCAAACCCTGTGAGTGGATCTATTCTCAATATAGTTACTCAAGATTCTGAAAGTAAAAAATATGCAATATTTAATATGCTAGGGGAACCTATTGATCAGGGAACCTTTATAAATACAATTAACGTTCAGGAATTACAAACCGGACCTTATATTGTAAAAATTGGTAACAAAACCATACAATTTTTCAAGCAATAGGATTTTAAAAACTCTCCTCAAAACAAAATGTTTTGAGGAGAGTTTTATAATTTCATAAAAAAACATGATATTTCTTGCTACTAATCATATCCCTGATTACTTAGGGAAATAACAGAATAAAATAATTTACTACTTCATCTATTCTGTTATAATCAATTCAGCGGTCTGCTTTATTATAACAATTCATCTCTTTTTTCAAAACCTACAAAAAAGAAACAGTAAAAGAATTACATTTTTACCACACTTATCACCTCAAAAACAAGCACTTATATCAAAAAATATGTGATAATTATTAAAGATATATGATTTATTAAAATTATATTTATGGTCTATTAACCATGCACAAAACTCAAACTTCGTCATAATGAAAGATTTTAACAAAAATGCCTTTCCACAATTGGCATTTGGTTTAACTTTTTCTCTCCTAACAATACAAGAAAAAAAGAAAAAGAGTAAACTATCAAAAAAACAAATAATTCTTAGCTCTAACATTCCTATAGCCCCTAAAAATTATCAGAATATTTCTCAAGGCTATCTTACTATACATGCTGGTAATATGTATTCGGGGATCAGAAATTTTTCTACATCCTCCTAAGAATTAACTTTATTTTTTTCTACACTTCTAACAAACAAATATGAAGAATGTTTCATCAATCATTCTATGTTCTTCATATATACCATATAGAAAATAACAAAAACTAACTCTTAAACACGCAAACAATGAAAACAAACACTAATTCTTTAAAATCGTATATCCCATGGATATGTACTATTTTTTTTCTATGCAACATGCTTATATTACAAGCACAAGAAAAATATTATCGTGTCGTTTTTGATACAGATAAAGAACAATTAAAATCTCTACAAGTAAAGGGATTAGAGGTCGATCACTTTCACTATGAAAATGGAAAAGTTACTGCCGAAATTTCTCAAAGAGATCTTAATCTATTAAGAAAAAACAACGTTAAATATAAAATCAAAATTCGTAACCTCTCCAAAAGAATTCCTAGAATAAATAAGAGAATCGATAGAAGAAATGCTCGTAAGGCCCGTAAAAATAATATTCAGCAAGTACCCTCTCCTAGCAATTTTACTTTAGGAAGTATAAGAGGTTTTCATACCAATGATGAAGCGATAGCTGCATTAGATAAAATGAGGCAACTGTATCCTCAATTGATCACTGCTAAATCATCTATCGGTACCACGACTCAGGGTAGACCGATTTATATGGTAAAAATAAGTGACAATGCAGATACTGATGAAAACGAAGATGAAATGCTATACACTTCTATACATCATGCCAGAGAACCTATAGGGCTTTCTCAAAATCTTTTTTTTATGTGGTATTTGTTAGAAAATTACAATTCTGATTCAGAAATTAAAACACTGGTAGACAATACAGAGTTGTATTTTATCCCGGTTGTTAATCCAGATGGATATATCCATAATCAACAAACCAACCCTAATGGAGGAGGTTTATGGAGGAAAAACAGACGCAACAACGGAGGGTCGTATGGTGTGGATTTAAATCGTAACTACGGTTATCAATGGGCTGCACCAGGAGGATCTTCTTCAAACCCAAATAGTGATCAGTATCATGGACCTTCAAAATTTTCGGAGCCTGAAACTCAGGCAATGAGAGATTTTACAAATAAACATAATTTTGTAGCTGCACTTAATTATCACTCTTATGGTAACCTTTTGATTCACCCTTGGGGATATAAAGCAAATACTTTTACTCCTGACCAAAGTACATTTGTAAAAATCTGCACATATATGACTGCAGAAAATTCCTACACCTATGGTACTGCAAATCAAACAGTATCATATAATGCAGGAGGAAGTTCTGATGATTGGATGTATGGAGAACAAAGTTCTAAACCCAAGGTGTTTGCCATGACTCCAGAAGTAGGGGCTTCAAACGATGGATTCTGGCCAGCTTCCAGTAGAATTATTCCTTTATGTAATGAGGTTTATCCATTTAATATCAAGATATTAAGAATGGCAACCAAATATGCAAAAGTAACGCCTGATAATGTAAATCAAACAATTACAAGTACATCAGGAACAGTAGCGTATTCTATCAAACGTTTTAGTCTTAATCAAGCCACCTGGAAGGTAAGTTTATCATCGAATTCTTCGCATATAAGCACTTTAGGGCAACCTAAACAATATAATAGTATTGCAATTTTAGGAACTGATACTGGAGCTATTGATTTTCAGTTAAAATCAACTACACCCAAAGGAACTCAGATTCCTATCACAGTTACTATAAATAATGGCACCTGGGAGTACACTACAAATGTTACCATAACATATAATGGTGGTTCTACAACTTGTACTGCAACAGTACCTACAGGAGTATCTTCTTCTGCAATAGGATCTGATACAGCGACTATTAACTGGACTGCAGTAGCTGGTGCAACTTATGATGTAAGATATCGTCAAACTGGAGCTTCTTCATGGACTACAGTTGCTGCAAGCGGAACTTCTAACGCTATTACGGGATTATCTGCGACAACAGCGTATGAAGCTCAGGTAAGAAGTAAGTGTGCCGATGGTACTACTTCAGATTACAGCACTTCTGTAAACTTTACAACCACCGATGTACAACTAAACTACTGTGCTTCTAATGGTAAAAAGACTAATGATGAATATATTGGTAAGGTTCAAGTAGGAACTATCAATAAAACCTCTACCGCAGGAAGTGGTGGGTATAGCGATTTTACTGCTGAATCTACTAATCTTTCTAAAGGAGGGGCTAACACTATTACGATTACTCCTACATGGCCTGGAACTACATATGATGAAGGATACTCTGTATGGATTGATTATAATCAAGATGGTGATTTTGCTGATACAGGAGAACAAGTATGGACTAAAGCAGCTTCTAAAACTACTCCAGTAAGTGGAAGCTTTACTGTACCTGCAACTGCAAAAGATGGAAACACAAGAATGAGGGTATCTATGAAATATAATGGAACACCAAATCCTTGTGAATCATTTGATTATGGTGAGGTAGAAGATTATACTGTAGTGATCGGTGGATCTGGTGGTACAGATACTCAAGCTCCTTCTGCTCCTGCTGGATTAACAGCTTCTAATGTTGCTCAAACAACACTTACACTATCTTGGAATGCCGCTACTGATAATGTAGGAGTTACAGGATATGATGTATATCAAGGAACTACTAATCTGGGATCGGTAACAGCAACTACAAGAAACATCACTGGATTAACTGCTAACACAGCATACCAGTTTACTGTAAAAGCTAAAGATGCAGCAGGAAATGTTTCTGCAGCTAGTAACACTCTAGATGTAACTACCACAGGAGGAAGTTCTGATCCTTGTGCAGGAGTAGATCCATATAATAGCTCAGTAAATTATCAAGTTGGTGATCGTGTCACTTTTCAAGGATCTCTTTATGAACTTACTAGCACTGGATGGAATAACCTTGGGGCATGTGGTGCATTTTTTGCTACAACAGCATTCTCTGTAACTGCTACTGCTCCACCTTTTAATGAGCAATTAAAAGCATATCCAAACCCTGCAAAAGATTTTATTATAATCAGAATGAATAATTTTAATGGTTCTACGTACAAAATCGTTAATGAAGCAGGTGAAATAGTAAGACATGGTAATATGTCTGCAAATAGAATAGAGCTAAACAACTTACCATCAGGAATGTATTTTGTTTCGGTTAAATCAGAAACTAAAACTATAACTAAAAAGCTTATTTTAAAATAAGTAAAATCAAATATGTTTTAAAAACCACCTTATTATATAAGGTGGTTTTTTTGTTTATTATTTAGAATCACCTCTTAGCCAGAAAATATCATAAGAAAAAAATTATTTTGAAAAAAGATTTGTACATATCAATAGAATCTGTATCTTAGATATTCACTTCGTAAACACTCTTTTTCACAACGTCATAATTAAAAGAAAACAATAGCATAAAGTATATGTTGTTTTTTTATAGTGTAAGAGCAATTAATTCTGTACACTACAGAAAGAAAAAAGATTCAGATTAAAATAATGAGTTGTTACCCCTGTTTCGACTCGACTTTGTAAATATTTCGTCAAAATTAGTAGTATTATGGAATAAGAAAGGACTCGTTTCCTTTCTTTTCCATATAAAAAAATAAATTGAAATAAAAGACTAAATTTTTGTTGAAATCATACAGATATTATCTCATCGTCTTCTAATAATTCTTCTTGCCGCAGTCTAAGTAAGATTTGTGCAACAGCAACTGTATCCTTTTCACAATAAATAATGATACGGTCAATATCCTGTTCTTCATAAAAAACTTGCCGTACCTCGCTCCCATCAATGTCATCTTTTGGTGATGGAATACCTAGAATATTTGTAAGTAGTTTTAAAGAAGTATAGTGCTTATAGTCTCCAAATTTCCATAAATCCAAAGTATCTAAATGTGCTACTTCCCAGGGTTTTTTACCAAAGAGATTTAACTTATTTGGCAATGTAATGTTATGAATAATCATTCTGCGGGCGATATATGGGAAATCAAACTCTTTTCCGTTATGCGCACAAAGTAAATGATGTGGTCTTGCAAAATGGGTTTCTAATAGATTTTTAAACTCAATCAATAGTTGCTTTTCATCTCCATGAAATGAAGTTGTTCTAAAAGACCTTGTTTCTCCTTTAAAAGTAAAATATCCAACAGATATGCATACAATTTTACCAAACTCTGCCCATATTCCTGCACGTTCGTAGAACTCCTCGGGAGTAAACTCATCTTTACGTTGATACTTGGTTTTATCTGCCCATAGATATTTTGTTTCCTCACTCAGGTTTTCGAAACTTTCATATTCGGGAACCGTTTCTATATCTAGAAATAGGATGTGTTCTAGGTTAAGTTTATGAAGCATTCTTTAGCATTTTATAAGTTTCTTCAATAAAAACGAAAAAATCTTCGGTAAATGATTCTCCCGGAACAAACTGACCACGATTATGCCCTAATCGAACAATCATAATATTATCCTCTGGGATACAAATTACATACTGTCCCAAAATACCACGCATGGCAAAAATTTTCTTATCTAAATGATCTGATAGCCAAAAACCATATCCATACATTTGCCCATCTTCAAATCTTGGTTTTGTTGCCAATTCTGTAAACTCTGCTGGCAATATTTGTTCCCCCGCAAACATCCCTTTGTTTTTAAAGAGCATTCCAAAACGAGCGAAATCTCTAGCATTACTTGCTATACAGCAATATGCTTTTTCCATACCACTCTCCTCACCATCTAATTGCCATATGGCTTCATGTTCCATCCCCAAAGGTTTCCAAAAACTTTCACTTAAATATGTTGCGAGCTTTTTACCTGTAGCTTTTTCAATAACCATACCCAATAATTGCGTATTCCCACTTAAGTATTCGAATCTTTGTCCTGGTTCTTCAATAACATCCAAGCCCAGCATTATATCTCTGATATTTGGATCATAGTACGCTCTGGCTGTAATCGAAAACGGACTAGTATAATGCTCCGTCCAGTTTAAGCCAGAAGACATAGAAGAAAGGTCCCCTACTGTGGTTTTTGCTGCAAGACCTTGAGAGAACTCAGGAAAAAAATCTCCAACAGGTTGATCCAAACTTTTAATATGACCATCCATAATGGCTTTGCCTAACAAGGCCGTTACCACACTTTTTGCCATAGAAAAAGAATTGGTTTTAGAATCTACTCCAAATCCTTCGGCATAGTTTTCGTACCAAATACTATCATTTTTTATGATCATAAAAGCGACAGTACCTAGTTCTTTATTAATCGCATTAAGTTTCTCTGTACTTTGCATTTTGTTATATTCTGGATGCGTAGCCCAAGCAATGGTACCATTCCCTTTTTCTATAGTACGATTATCAAAATAAGAATAATCATCAATGTATGCCGTGGTATGTCCCGTCATATAAACCACTCTTACTCCTTTAAGTATATAATCATAATCAAAAATATACAACAGTGCTACACAGAGTACTATAACAATAAGTAAACTTTTTAAGAAAAATTTGAGAATCCGTTTTATCATTTCAATAAAATTATTGTTGATATTACAGTACCTATAGAACAAAATACCGGTGTAGCTAATGTATGAAAATTAATTACATTTAAAAGTTCGCTCATTATGAAATGAAAAAGGTTTGAATAGGCCAAATAATTATTAGCGTATATGAATCATAGCCCATTTTAACAAATTATTTTTTTCTGCAGGAAGCTTTAGTTTTTTTATAATATTATACCGGTGGTTTCTGATAGTCTTCTCACTAACCGATAATTTTTGGGATATTTCTATACTTTGATATCCTTTAGAAATAAGTTGTATTATTTTTAATTCAGTACGACTTAAATGCTTTAATTCTGGAGATATTGTATTTATTTTAGCATTAATAGTATTTATTGCTAATTCTATACTAATATTTAATTGCTTTTCATCAAAAGGTTTTGTTAGATACCCTAGAGGTATAAAAGATATTGCTTCTTTAATCCTGTTTTTGTCATTAATTGCCGAAATAAAAATAACTTCAAAGTTTTGATGTGTGTTTTTCATATTAGTAACAAAATCTATTCCTGTTTTACACGTCTCTAGATTAATATCAGATAACACTATGTTTGGAAACCAGTACTGTGTTACTTGTTTTGCTTCGCTATATGAATTGGCAATTTTTGTATTTATATACCCATTATTGGTTACAGTCTCAAAAATATCTTGTGCTATTAAAAATTCATCTTCTAATATTAATATTTTTATTTCCTTTTTTGACAACAAGCTTAACTACTTTTTTTACCATCATACACTATAAGATGGTGTTTGTTTTAAAATAAAGATACAGTTTTTACTTTTTATGGGGGAAAATCAAATGGTAAGAGGTTCCGTTTACGGTATTTATAAATAGTTTTCCTAACAATTGCTGAGACATTCCTTTAATAATCTGTATGCCTAATGTTTGTTTGCTTTCCGGTTTTTGACCCTCTAGATCATACCCTTTACCATTATCTGAGATTTCTAAATGAAGATCATTATTCTTTTTATAAAAAACAACAACTATATGATTACCTTCTTCAGAATAAAAAAACGCATGCTTAAAAGAATTTGATACTATTTCGGTGATAATTAGTCCTAGCGGGATGGCCACATCATTTGGAATTGAAACTGATGTAATCTTTTTTTGAATATCTATTTTTTCTCCATACAAATTAGAAAGATAGCTAATAAGTTCTGTTATATAATTTTTACTATCTATTTTTTTAAAAGAATTGTTCTTATACAAATGTTCATGTACCAATGACATTGCCATAATTCTATTTTTTCCTGCTTCAAACACATCCTTTAATGCATTGCTTTTTGTACGTCTTTCTTGTAAATTGAGCAAACTATATACTATTTGTAAATTATTTTTTACTCTATGATGGATCTCAGAAAGTAAATCGTTTTTCTGGTGTAAAGCCAGAGAAAGCTCTTTTGTTTTTTGTTGTACTTCCAGATCTAATTTTTCAGTATACTCTAATTGCTTTTGTTCTTTTTCTTTTGCTCTAAAAAAATGTAGATAATGCATAATAACTGCCATCATTAAAAATTCTGCAAAAAATGTAGTAAACGTAATATTTACAGTAAACCAATTAGAAGAAACAATATCAAAAGTTCTCAAAAAATTAATAGCAGTCCCTGTAAGGTAAACAACCCAAGAAACACCTAACATACCAGCAATCTTATTCTTTTTTAAAAACTGATGAATACAAATAAATAAAATCCCAAAATTAAAAAATGTGATAACTATCATGATAAAAATAGCTACTATAGAAAAATCTAGAAAGAATAATAATGGGATACAACTAAGAGATAAAAATGCTATAAAATTGGTAAATTTTAACAAAAGCTTATTCTTTTTCTTTAATTCCAAAACGGCAGCACATAAAAGAGTAATAAAGAAAGTACTTAGAGAAATACATACATAAAATACATAGTGTATACTATTGGGGCTTTCTGGTAGAATATAATACTGAAAATGCCCTAATAATAATGCTTGTATACATAGATTAAAAAATGCACTGAAAGAATAGAGAACGTATGCAAAATTTCTTTGATGAATAAACAGGTATATATTGTAAAAAATGAGAATACATACTATCCCATATAAAAAGCCCGAAAAAAACAATGCTTTGTTGGTTTTACGATAAAGTTGTTCTTTTGAAATTAATGCTACCGGAATTTCGAGTGCAGTCCTGCTTTTTATTTTTACATAAAGAGTATCACTATGTTTTTCATTCAATATAAAAACATTCTTATAATGCTTATAATCGAGCTTACTTTTGGGTATCATTACTCCTAGATGAGTAGTTTTCAGTTCCCAATCTTTTTTACTATACACAATGATACTATCGGTTAATGCATTTCCGATAAGTAATACATGATCTTGTTCTTTTTTAAGCTTTGAGATATTAATTCTTAACCATAATGCAGGAATTCCTAATTTGTAATTAATAATTTGCTTATCACCTGTTTTAAAAGGGACATTATCAATTTTGTTTATCTCAACCTTATCTTCTTGGTCTATATATGTAGCTATATTTAAAGAATTCTCTTTTTCTTTTTTTTTAACAGAACAACCTATACAAAGTAATATTAAACAACAAAAAACAACTTTTTTCAGCATCTCTCAAAGATATACCTTGTTCTTGAAAATTACAATGTGGAGCCAAAAAATGAGGCTTATGCCCTATTTTTTAAGGTTTTTAAAGTTAGTAGTTTTGATGTGGGAAAAATTTATTAAAAACACACTACTTCTTATTCTACTATTAATGTTGCTATAAAAATAGTAAAGCAACTACTTTATTGTAAATCAGATATTCATGAAATTATTAATAAAAATTTTAGGCTAAGTTCTAATTAGAATATGTTTTATCTTTACTTTATAAAAACGGAGAAATGATACCAGAAGATTTTAGAGATTTTTTCATTAGTTCATCGGCTTTGGTTCAATCAGAAATTGTTTCCACATTATTGGAGATCTCTACTGAGGGTTCAGCCCTGATTGATAGCAATCAGAGTAAAGCCATAAGCTGTCCTCATTGTAAGTGCAATAAAATTAAGGCTAATGGTAAGCTCAAAGGAGTACAGCGCTATGTTTGTAATACTTGTCATAAAAACTTTAGTGAAACTACCGGTAAGTTCTGGTACAACCTCAAGAAGAAAGACAAAGTTAATCGTTATTTATTCTGTTTACTCTCTGGATATAGTATTCGCAAGAGTGCCAAAGAAACAGGGATTTCTATTCAGACTTCTTTTGATTGGAGGCACAAATTACTTGTCTCCTTTGGGAGCGTAAGTGTGGATGAATTCCAAGGAATCCTAGAGAGTGATGATCTTTTCTTTGCTTACTCTGAAAAAGGGAATCGAAATTTGGATCGTCCTGCTAGAAAACGTGGCGCAAAGGCAAGTAAAGCTGGTCTCAGTAATGAAAAAGTAGCTGTGATAGCCAGTTGTGACCGATCAGGGAACAAAGATTTCAAAGTAGCTACCAGAGGTCGCATTAGTAAAAGTGACTTGGAGACTATATTACAAGGGAAGTTGGCTAAAGTAGAAACCCTTTGTAGCGACAGTCACAGAAGCTATACTGCATTTGCAAAAGACAAGAAGGTAGCACACAAAAAATTTAATGCTTCGAAGGGTCAAAGAGCTGTTGACAAAATATATCACGTACAAAATGTGAATAATATGGATATGCGTCTAAGGAAATTTATGGAGCCCTTCAATGGAGTGGCAACAAAATACCTTCAGAATTATCTGAATTGGTTTTTAGTCTTAGAAAAAATAAAAAATTCAACCAGTAAAATGGCAACCGTAGCAGCTATAGCCTTTGCTTCCAATACTGCCTGGATGGAATTTAAAAACATAGTAGTAAATAATATGCTTTTTAGAACTTAGCCAAATTTTATTGTTTGCACTTGCTTTATCTGCAAAAGCACAGCACATCCAGAAATTTACCATTGGCCATAGTGGAGGGAGTACGGTTATAAAACTACAAGACAACGTATATACGATAAGCCAGAGTATTGCGCAAAAAAGTGTTATCGGCACCTTTATAGGCACTAATTATGTCGTGCTTCAGGGGTATCAAAACCCCTTAGTAGTCAAAGGCAACGTGTTGCAAGATTCTCAATCTCTAAAACCTATTCTATATCCTAACCCAACAGCATCTGTATTACATGTTGATTTTGAAAAAACAGTTAAGTCAACAATTGATATTGATATTATAGATCTAAACGGAAAAACCATATTCTCTAAGACCTATGATGCTACTAATAGTATCGATATAGATGTTTCTCTTTTTTCATCGGGAACTTATTTAATTAGAATCTCTACTGCTGGAACTTTTTTAAGATCACAAATCATCAAAAATTAATTTCATGAAACAACTCTACTTACTTTTTTTAATTATTAGTATATCAACTTCTGCACAGACATTGCGTATAGAAACCGGAAAATCCATTTCTTCATTTAGATTTGAAGATTCTCAAGGTCAGAACTTCGAAAATTTTCAACCTATTTCTAAAAGTTTCATTGCAACAGGTATAAATTTTGAAATATTTGAAAGCAAACTCGATTTAACACTGGATGTTATCTATAACAGTCTTGGTTCTAAAGGAAGTCAACCCACTCAAAATAATTATTTTGAATGGGAGGCTGATTATTTGGGTATTGCTTTGGGGGTAGAATACACTCCATTTAGTGTAGGTAATTTTGAGCCTTATCTTAAAGCTGCTTTATCTACCGATTTTTTAATACACGGTAATCAAGTAATTAATAATCAAGTCCTCAATCTTAGACATCTAGGAGAATTTGGTGACGCTACCTTCTTTTACCGTGGAAGTATCGGAATTAAACACCCAATTTCTAAAAATACTACCATTAGTCTAGCCTATCAATATATAAACAGTTTTGCATTGTCTCAAGTATCCCAAGGCGGCGATTCCAAATTATACATTTATGCAAATATGATCGGCATTGGTTTGGCTATAAATCTCGAAAAACAATAAACAACACCTCTATATATCCTGCGAATTTATAACAAAAGAAGTTCATCGGGTAAATAGTATAAAATCTTAGGTTATGAAAAAAATACTACAATTACTTCTACTTATAACTTTTAACAGTCTATTAGCTCAAACTGATGGATTAACATATCAAGCAGTCATTTTAGATAAAAACACTCAACAATTACCTGGACAGGATGTTAATGGAAACGTATTAGTTCATGCAGACATACTTCTACGATTTACAATAATGCGCACAGCCTCGAGTGAGACTGAATTTCAAGAAACACATCAGGTAAAAACTGATGCATTCGGAATGATAAATCTGGTCATTGGGCAAGGACAACCTACTTCTGAAAAAAGTTTTAATGCTATTGTTTGGGATGGAAAAAGAAAAGACTTACTCGTAGAAATTAATCAAAATGGAGATTTTGAAACCTTAAGCAATCAACAACTTTTATTTACTCCCTATGCGTTTCACAGGGATATTATAGCAACAGGTGATATGAAAGTGAGTGGAAAATCTATCTTTTCAGGAAATACAGAGATCGATGGAGATATTATCTTAAAAAAAGGTTTGTATGTTATCGATGGAAACCTATCTCATCTATCTGGAGAACTTATGGTAGACGGCATCACAAATCTAAATAATGACCTGAATGTAAATAATGAAAATTCTACCAACTTATCAGGAACATTACATGTGGATAAGAATACAACATTAAAGGATAGTTTGGATGTAGAAGGAAATACCACTTTGTCTACTTTAATTGTTCGTTCTGATAAAGAAGTAACAGATGGTGATTCTAACGCAGAGCATATTGCTCTTTTTGAAAGTAATGCTGGAGGTAATGCAGATGGTATTGCTATTCGAATTAATAACGAAACATTAAGTTTTAGAAATCGATTTATAACATTTTATGGAAAAGACGATTATGTAGCCGGAAGAATAGAAAGTTATGACTTATTGGGGGGAGATTTATGGGAATCTTTTCCTGTTCCTGATTTCAATACTTTATTCAATGTATTTGATTTTGATAGCGTATTAACAGGAGGAAGACTCCCTTCACTAGCTTTTAATAACGGTTCATTACCTAATGCAAATTTCAGAAGAGGTTCGTTACCAAGTTTAGATATCAATTTTGCAAAATTTGACTTTGATTTTGGTAGAGGTTCTCTCCCTTCTCTTTCTTTTAATCCAGGATCACTACCTACTTCCGATTTTGACATAGGGGAGTTTCCTTCTCTTAATTTTGATGGTTTTTTTGATCCTGAGATAGGACTTGAAGCATCAGATCAAATAGGAGCAATGATCGGTTGGGGTGCTGAACATAATTTGGGGTTTCTTCCATTGTCACCATGGTCAATAGCTATGGCTTCTATAGTAATCCCTCTAAAACAAGTCGCTAGCAATCAAGGTATTATATATGGATCTAAAGGAGCAGATTATGCAGAATGGTTAGAAAAACAAAATCCTACAGATACATTTGTTTTTGGTGAAGTGGTTGGCATTAAAGGAGGTAAGATTTCTAAAAACACTAAGGATGCTGATCATGTATTAACTATTTCTGCAAATCCTATTGTTTTGGGTAATATGCCCGACAAAAACGAACAAAAAAATTATGAAAAGGTAGGTTTCATGGGGCAAGTACCAGCATTGGTAGCTGGTAAAGTTGCTATTGGGGATTTTATTGTTGCCAGTGGTAATAACGATGGATATTCTATTGCTATTGCTGAAAAAGATATAGAGGTTAAGGACCTTAAAAATATTATTGGTCGTGCTTGGTCTGCTTCCAATAACTCATTAGTTAATCGTATTAATGTATCTGTAGGCCTTAAAACAAATGAATGGATTACTATCTTGAAAAAACAAGAGACAGAAATCTTAAAAATGAAAGAAACACTTTCTAAAGTTGAAAAATTATCCGAAAAAATTGAAAAATTAGAAATTGCATTAGAAAGTATAGGGGTTAATTAATATAACCAAGATCATCTATTATCCAATTCATAAATAGAATCATCACTGTTAGAACCTGAATTCGATATACCAAATTCACGTCAGTCAGAGTGATTTTCGATAGAAAATTGTATCGAAGACAAGAAAATTTTCATAAAAATCCTTCTCATCCTGAGCTTCGTCGAAGGGTCGATACAATTTTTCTCCACGTCATCTCGAGTCCTTCGGCTTAGCTCAGAACAGGCTAAAGTCGAGAGGTCATTATGAAAAATCACTCAATTTGACATCTTTTTTAAACTAAAATATTACATCGAACTCAGGTTTAAAAACATGAGAACTATTAAAAACTTTATTCCTCATAAAAGTATGATCTAAGAGAAAGAAAAGAGCACCTGTTTTCAAGGTACTCTTTATCACTGACTAACATAAACTCTAATGATGAGATATCTTATCAAATTATCCATATTACTAGCGGATAATCATATTTTTCACTTTCTTAACCCCGACAATAATCAATTTAACAGTGGACTACGAAGAGGATAACGGCTTTTTATAGCTTTTTTATCAGAGGTAGAAAATTTTCCTTCCGTTTCTCTCCAGCAAGCATTCATAACAGAATCAAATTGTGGTGACATACTAGAAAACATTCTTGAAATATAAATAACAACATCTTCCTTTGATTCTTCTTTTTGAAATTCATGCCTCACACAAGAAGATCTGGTGGCCCAATCTACATGCCTAAACCCAATAACATGACCTAATCCATGCATTATTAAGTGTTTTAGAGAATTATAATTTTTAGCACTAGCTTTATTAGCTCCTACAGAAAGAACAAAATGCTCACCTGGGTGCCCTTCTTTTGTTGGAAATTCTGAGGCTCCTGTAATATCAGTTTCACTAAATAAATCAGGTTGAACATTGACCAAAACATCATAATTTTTTTCGTTATACCTGGAATTATCACTACTAAAAATTGCGTTAAATCTAATGGTAGTTCCTGGTATTTCATTATACTCTTTTATAGCATCTCTCAATGCTTCCTGAGTTTTTTTTGACAGGCCATATGCAGTGTTTTCTGTATTAACATACAGATTAATCACATCATGAATCTTTGTATCTACAATAAACTTCGTTCGATTTGATATATAAACAGACTCGTTTGCATTGGTTTTTATAAGTCTTTCTTTACTTATCATCATATCACCCATTACAATCATCTCGTTTTTAGACCCATCTATCTCAACAATTTCTATCATATTAAAATCTGAGGGATCTAATTTCAGTTCTTTTAGTTTTACTAAAACATCTTTTGGTAAATGAGTGAATTGAACTTCATCAATTGAATCAACTTCGTCTTTGGTACATGAAGATGCTCCTATTAAAGTTGCTATCAAAAACAATATAGCTGTTCTTAAAAAAAAACTCATAATTGAAGTAATTTGAATTAAATACGCACTAAATGTAATACTCCTTTAATATCAATTATTAACTCAATGTTTTAAACAACAATTTGAATGTATTTACTGCTTTTTTGAACTTATAAAGTTCATTTGATGATGTTGTGTAATCTTAACATCTACTATCGTATACTTTTGGAAGGTTTTTTTTGATACAATCTTTCTTCATTTCAGTATGAAAAAAACACTTTAATTGAGACTTTTTATACTCTTCTAAACTTAAGTTAAAATAATACAAAAAAATCATTTGTAATTCGGAAAGAAACTACTAATGTAAGTTTAACGTAACAAGATTTACGTTAATCAGACGTTGTTTTTTTAGAAACAGATTTCACAACTACTATAGCGTATGTTTTACTTTTCAATTAATTGTACGAAAGAACGATCTGAACTATATTACACTTCATAATATGTCCATCTTTTCGTATAAAGTTTTTTTACAATTTCTAGAAACCGGAAGAGATTTTCCATTTTTCATAATTACCGATCCTCCTTGTTCTTTTATCAAAAAATCAATATGATCCATATTAATCAGATAAGATTTATGTATTCTTAAAAAGTTATAGTCTTTAAGTTTAATTTCAAAATGTTTTAAATTTTTGGAAATGATAATCTCTGAATTGTCTTTAAGGATGAAAGTGGTATAATTACCATCGCTAACACAATAAATAATATCTATTGCCTTAACCCTATGAACTCCTTTGGCATCAGTAATTGATATCTTAGGCGTTTCCATCATTTTGGTATATAAATCACTAAAATCTTGTAGCACCTTTTCTTTAGAACCTGAATGATTGTTAAACAGTAATATTTTATTGATTACTTTAATTAACCGTTTTGGATTTACCGGTTTTAATAAATAATCAATAGCATCGTACTGATATCCTTGTATGGCATACTTATCATATGCAGTAACAAACACGATCTTAAAATCAATACTATCCAACTCATTAAGAATATCAAATACAGATATAGCACCCAATTGAATATCCATAAAAACCAAATCAGGTTTGGTTTTGGATAATATAGATAATATAGAAGTACGATCCTTTGCTTCTCCTATAATCTCTACCTGAGGGCAGTACGATTCTAAAAGTAAGCGCATATTCTCTCTATCTTTTATTTCATCATCTACAATTATGCATTTAAGCAGGTTACTCATTCATTTTGGTTTTCATTAATGGAAGTGTAATTATTACTTCTGTCCCTTTAGATACACCTGAAGGTTCAAAAAGATCTCGGATAACAACACTTGCTTTCTGATTTATTATTTCACTTAAAATTCTTAAACGCTCATTGGTATTTCTTGTTGCGATAGATAAATGCATTTTATCATTCCCTTTTTTCTGTAATCGTTCTGCCTCACCTCTTCCTATCCCATTATCAATCACTTTACATAGTAAAGTATCCTCTTCTTTTTCAAAAGACAGCACTAGTATTCCTTTTTTATCCGAATGAGAAAATCCATGAATTAATGCATTTTCTATATAAGGTTGAACTACCATAGAAGGAATGGTAGGGTTCATTCGTATTAATTCATCATCTATTTGATACTTTATTTCAAAATTCTTACCAAATCTTTCCTGTTCTATCGTAATATACGATTTTAAAATTTGTAATTCTTCTTCAAAATTAATAAAAATACTATCCGAACTAGATAGAACATTTCGGATCAGGTTTGACAACTCTGTCATATATTCATTTGCTCTAAGATTATCTTTTTTAAGAATGTAATTTTGTAAAGTACTAAATGAATTAAATAAGAAGTGTGGATTCATCATCGATCTAAGGGATTTCAATCTACTTAAACTTAGCTCTTCATTAATTCGGTGAAATCGTAAGGCATTCTTATGCCCTCGATATAACAGAATAGATATAATTATAATTAGAAAAGGGCCTAAAAAATAAATAACCCATCTAGTTTTGTTTACCTTCTTTTCTATTTTTACATTTTCTTGCTTAAGGTCAGAAATTTTTTCGTCTTTAATATTAAGAATTTTTTTGCTTTCAATCCTTGCAATCTCTCGGGTAATTTTTAAACTATCCATCTTAGAAAATAATGGTATAATTTCTCTTAGAGCCTTAATGCTTGATCGTAAGTCACCTGTTTTTTCGTATGCTTTAGAAAGATCCTCTTTCACAATAATCGAATTAACTATAGTTCGTTTTTTTTCAAAATATGTATTAGCTATCTCAAAATATTCGAGTGATTCTTTATAATTACCTAATTCATAGTTTATTGCCCCAATAGTATGCATTACTCCAGCATACAAATTATCACGATAACTAAACTGCATATTATCAATATCAATATTAGCATTGATAAGTTCTAATGCTTTTTTTGGTTTGCCTTTTAATAGATAAGACCATGCTATATTATTATAAGCAATGTAACAGTTTCTAGAACTTTTATTATTGTTACAATATTTTGCAGAAAGTTTAGAGTAATAAATTATAGAATCAGGCTTTTTATCACTAAATGAAGATGCAATGTTAATGTAGGATGTGCTCCTATAAGAATCTGAATCTTCTTCTGTTAGATAGTTTAATGCTTTTTCAAAGTCTTTTTTAGCATTATCTTGATCTCCAATCTCTCCTAGTAAAAACCCTCTTAACGTTCTTGTTTTCCAACGTAAATAACTGTTCTCTGAATTCTCTGCCCTCAATACAGCTTCACTAAAATATTCGAGAGCCTTAATAAACTCTCCTTTTATTTGATATAGTTCTCCTAATCGAAAAATACTTTTAATTTGACAGTCTTTATCATCTAACTGATCGCAATACTCATTTAAAAAAATAATTACTTCTTTAGATTCTTCATATTTTTCCATTGTTTCAGATAGAAATCGCTCTAATTTAAAACCAGCATCAAGTATTAATTTTTTTTGCTGCTTTTTTTGAGCAAGCTCGAAAATGGATCTATAAGCTTTCTCTGCCTCTTCATAATTTTTAGAGTTACTTAAACTATCTGCTTTTATTAATAAAGAATCTATTGACTTGATATTATAATTGATTACTTGCTTTAATTCTCTATCCAAAGACTCTTGTCCAGACAATTCTACAGAAATTAGAATGAGCATACAGCTCATGATATAGAATGAAGTTTTCATAAAAGGCAAATTATTATTATTTATATTCTAAAGTTTAAAATAGAGACTGTTGCTTTACAGGGCTTTCGTGGTCAAGCAACCATTTTTTTCTCCATAATCCACCAGCATATCCGGTAAGTGATCCATCACTGCCAATAACCCGATGGCAAGGGACTATAATCCATAATGGGTTTTTACCATTGGCACTTGCTGCGGCTCGTATTGTTTTTGGATCTCCCAATCTTTTGGCTATATCAAGGTAGGATACGGTTTTGCCAAAAGGAATTTTGAGCAATTCGGCCCAAACTTTTTTCTGAAAATCAGTACCAGAAGGATTCAAAGTGAGCTCAAAATCTATACGTTGGCCTTCAAAATATTCTTTGAGCTGTGAGACTGCCTTTTGTAAATGTAAAGGAATATCTTTAGAAGGTAGATTGTCTGACTCTTTGGTAACAGAAACACTCGCAATTCCATCTTTATCTCCTGATATCGTTGCAATACCTAATGGGGTTTCTATATAAACCTCATCGATCATTCTTCTTTTTTATCGTCTAAAATCCCAAGTCGTCTTGCACGATTTTCCCAATTTTTACGTGCCAGATCTTGCATATTAGCATCGGTATCACTTTCATCTACAATTTCTAACCCTAATAGTGTTTCAATTACATCTTCCATAGTAACCAGACCACTTACCGACCCATATTCGTCTACTACCAGAGCAATATGTTCTCGTTGCTCTACGAATTTTTCGAATAGGTTTGGTACAGCTAGATTTCGATCTACTACAAACAATTGTCGTTTAAGGTCTGCAAGTATCATATCATGATTGTCTTCTGCCATTCCCTTATAAACCTCATCCTTAAGCACATAACCACTAATATGATCCGGATTATCTTTATATACTGGTATTCTGGAGAATCGTAACATTTTATTAGCCTTAAAAAACTCAGCGATATTTTGATCTTCGGGAGCTATTTTTAACACACTTCTGGGTGTCATAATATCTTTGGCTAAAATTTCTTTAAAGTTTAATAGGTTTTTAATCACTTTGGATTCAGATTCTTCAAAAACACCTTCTTCATGAGCAATATCTGTCATTGCTGTAAAGTCTTCTCTACTTAACACTGACCCATGATGTCCTTTACCACCAATAAGTTTAGTAGTAAGACGTAATACCCATAGAATACCTGTGTACTTTAATGGTGCTATCAAAATCACAAGTGATTTGGATGTGAAATTTGCCAATTGCTTCCAGAATGTTGCTCCAATTGTTTTAGGAATAATCTCTGACAATACTAGAATTAACAGTGTCATGATTGTAGATACAATCCCTACCATATTAACACCAAGGATTTCAAACTTATAAGGTAGTTGCTCTGCTTGCACTCCAACCAGAATAGCCCCCACAGTATGGGCAATTGTGTTTAGAGTTAAGATTGCAATCAGCGGTTGATCTACATCTTTTTTTAAATTTTCTAATGTGTTAGCATATGCTTTGCCCTCTTTTTTCTTGACATTGATAAAAGTTGGGGTTACACTAAGCAAAACCGCTTCTAGTATCGAACATAAAAACGAAAAGAAAATAGAAAGTACGGCGTAAATGATTAATAGAGTCATTGTGGTTTAAGTATGGTACTAAAGTACGGAATTTGAAATGTATTTTTAAATTAAAACTATCCTGTTGTGTTTTTAGAAAATAATAACATAAAAAAATTGTACTTCGACAAGCTCAGCAGAGCTATCGAGAATAGCTTTTTCGATTCAAAATTCTATTCTCGATACACTTCTTCCTTTGGTCGAAATCGAACTGACGAATTTCGAATTAAAAAAGGTCAAATGCACAACGGGTTAAAACTACTACATAAATATTGCTTATACACCAAAATATTAACAGGAATCTAAAAAGACACTTATGCAATATAGATTTTGATGTAGACATAGTGTCAAATGACTACCACCCCACATAACGTGGTGGTTCGATATCATTTAGATTAAGATAAACAATGAGCTGCCCTCGGTGATGAGTAACATGGTCTTGTAATAGGTTAAGAATTTGCAGCTTTGATTTTCGGCCTGCAAAAAAATCAACCTCAAACTTCAGATCATCTTTATCGGTTTCCTGAATGTAAGTATATACTTTATCAAATGCCTTAGTAAGTAAAGTAATGATTTCAGTTTTGGTTTCAGGAAGGTTTTCTTTTAATTTTTCTCGATCAAATTCTTCTGAAGAAAAATACGTAGTCCCTAACCAAAGCATATTGCCACGAATGTGAAATAATTGTTCTTTAAAACTCATTTCCCGTTCGGTAGGTTTAAACTCAAATTTATCTTCTGGCATCTGCTCAGCAATTTTTAAAAGATAGTCCTTAGAGTTTTTCCACTTTTCAAGAAAGGCACTTTTTGGAGTGCCCTGCTGAGCTATAACGGTACCCGAAATCAAAAAAACAAATACTAAAAGTTTATATATCATTTTGTTGTATTAGCATTTACTTCTGTCATATATACTTCTACGGCTTTAAGCTCTTCTTCTGTAAATGTTTTGATAATCGCAAAATTGGTTTTCATTACAGCAAAGGTCTCCGGGTTTACTATAGGGTCTGCTTCTTGCTTTAAAAATGACATCAGATCCTTATTTTGATCCTTGTAAACCTTTACAATCTCGATAACACCTGGGCCAATAGATTTTTTATCAATCTTGTGACAAGTATAGCATTTTCCTTTACCATGAAATACTTTCTTTCCCAGATCATACGGGGAGAGTTTTTGTTCTTTTGTTCCTATTGTAACAGTTGAATTTTCTTTTTTTTCAGATTGACAGCTTACACAAAATAAAGCTATCGCCATACATAATAGGGCTATTTTTTGCATATAAATAATAAATCGTGTTACTTGTCTCTGGTCAGAAAAATTGTCTCTTTTCTGACTAAAGGCTACTTATATTTTTCTTGAATTTTCTCGATATCGCTTTTAAAACGTTCTAATAAATCTCTAGAGAAATTGGTAATCATTTTCTCTTCACTTGTATTCATTCCCTCACTGGCATCTGCAATTTTGGCTAATGCATACATCATAAAATCATATTCTTGATCGGGGCCATTATCAGAAAACACTTCGATAATCTTTTTATATAAGGTTTCGACGTCGTTTTGATTTTCGTTCTCATAATCAAAAGACCATTTGATTTCCTTTGCTTTAGGATGTCCTTTCAAAATATCTTCGAGGGTTTCAACTTCTTTCTTTTGTATCAACCCGTCACTCATTGCAATTACATAAAGTAACTCTCCAAACGTCTGATATATCCTATCTCTGCTTACCATAACTCATGATTTTTTGAATTCGACTGTTCAATTATACCCTTATATAATACTAATAATTTACTTCATCTAAAAGATATTTATTATTGGATTTAAAGATTACCCTAAAAGTTTCACTACATCTTTAGCAAAATAACTAGCAATAATTTGCGCTCCTGCTCTTTTAAATGCCATGATTTGTTCTAGCATTACAGCATCATGATCCAGCCATCCTTTTTCTGCAGCAGCTTTTAGCATAGCATACTCACCACTCACTTGGTATACTGCTACAGGTACATCTACAACATCTCTGATATCTCTTACCAGATCAAGGTAGCATAATCCAGGTTTTACTATCACGATATCTGCACCTTCTTCGATATCCATAAGTGTTTCTTTGATCGCTTCATCACGATTGGCAAAATCCATTTGATACGTCTTTTTATCTCCAAATCCTGGTGCAGAATCCAAGGCATCTCTAAAAGGTCCATAAAAAGCAGAAGCATACTTGGCACTATAACTCATAATACCTGTATTTTTATAGTTTTCTTTTTCAAGAAGTTTCCTCATACTTAAGATTCGCCCATCCATCATATCACTTGGCGCTACAAAATCTGCTCCTGCCTGTGCATGTGATAATGACATTTCTGCCAAAATGTTGCAGGTTTCATCATTAATGATTTGCCCATTTTCTACAATACCATCATGACCATATGAAGAATATGGGTCCAAGGCTACATCGGTCATCACTAACATTTCGGGAACGGCATCTTTAACGGTCTTGATCGCTCGTTGCATTAATCCATCTGGATTTAATGCCTCTGTACCCTTATTATCTTTAAGATGATCAGGTACTTTTACAAAAAGTAGTACCGATTTCAAACCCAAAGACCATAGCTCTTTAACTTCGTTACCCAACAAATCTAAGCTATACCTATAATAATTAGGCATAGAAGAGATTTCTTCTTTTATACCTTTTCCTTCCACGATAAAAAGGGGAACCAAAAAATCATGAGGTGTAATTGTGTTTTCTCTTACCAAAGAACGAATAGCATCATTTGTTCTTAGTCTTCTGTTTCTGCGAATTTGTTGCATTCTTAACTGTAAAATTTAATCCTGTAAAGATACTGATATATCTATTACTTATTGATCATTAATAATTAGGTACTAAAGGTAATTTTACTTAAAAATATATCAAATCATGTAACAAAATCTTAACAAAGATTACTAATATTGAAATGAATTCATCCTAACTTTTGTTCTTTATTTGTAAGCAGAATAATCATAACCTCTTAATAAAGGAGCTGTAAAGTAATTAAGTAGTAAAATGATAAATTTGCAACTAATAGGGGCGGCGTAGAAAGAGTTTAAAAATTTAACTAGCAAATATATAAATATGCTTACCATAAAGAATCTTAATAAAACGTATCCCAACGGAACACAAGCATTAAATGATGTTAACCTTACTTTGGAAAAAGGAATGTTTGGTCTATTAGGACCCAATGGTGCCGGTAAATCAACATTGATGAGAACCATTGCCACACTACAATTAGCAGATTCGGGAACGATTGAATTTGATGGGATTGATGTTTTTAAACAACCGGGAGAACTAAGAAAAGTATTAGGATATCTGCCTCAGGATTTTGGAGTATACCCAAAGGTCTCTGCAGAGATGATGCTTAATCATATTGCAAAAGTAAAAGGGATTACCAACAGCCAGGAACGTAAAGGTTATGTTGCAGATTTACTGAATAAAGTAAATTTATATAAGTTTAGGAATCGCAATCTTGGTGATTTTTCGGGTGGAATGAGACAACGTTTTGGTATTGCTCAAGCACTATTAGGAAATCCTAAACTAATTATTGTTGATGAGCCTACAGCAGGACTGGATCCTCTGGAGCGTAACCGTTTTCATAACCTATTAAGCGAGTTAGGTGAGAATGCGGTTGTTATTTTGAGTACGCATATTGTAGATGATGTGACCAATCTATGCCAAAACATGGCTGTGTTTAATGAAGGTAAAATACTGGTACAGGGCAATCCACAAACATTGTCTAATACTCTAAACAGAAAAGTATACAGAAAACATATTGATAAATCTGAATTAGAAGCTTTTGAAAACGAATTTACGGTACTGTCTAATTACTTAAGAGGAGGAGAATTTTATATAAATGTGTATAGTGATACTAATCCAGGAGAAGGGTTTGAAGCGGTAAATAATGATTTAGAAGATTTCTATTTCTACTGTATTAACAGAAAAGAAGAGGAGGCAGCATTATGATAGAAATATTCTTATTCGAACTAAGATACCGTTTAAAACGGCCTGCCACCTGGATTTATATAGCTCTTGGATTTATGATAGCTGTTTTAATGTCGGTTTTTGAAAAATCGGTAACAGCTCAATTTGTAAACAGTCCTAATACCATAGCAGGGGTTGTTGGGCCCATATCTGTAATCTGCATTTTCTTTTACGCAGCAATCATGGGAGTTCCTATTTTCAGAGATAAGGATCATAAAACAGCACAAACTTATTTTACATTTCCGATTACTCAAAAATCATATGTATTAGGTCGGTTTTTGGGTAGTTATACTATTGTTACCTTACTCAATATCTTTATCATATTAGGAGCGATAATCGGATTTGGTATTGGTATATTTTTAGATCGCCCTGATTATGGTACGTATACTAGCTTTAATCTATCGTCTTATCTGTTACCTTTTATATTTTTATTACAAATCAATGCACTTTTAATAGGATCCTTATTCTTCTGCCTAATGGCCTTTTTTAAGAAAATGCCTATTATCTATCTAGGCGGAATTTGCTTGTTTTTGTTATATAGCATTTCGGGAGATTTTGTATCCAGCCTCGACAACCAATGGTTAACACCTTATCTTGATCCTTTTGGAAATAGAGCCTTTACTTTTGTCAAAAAATACTGGTCGATTAATGAATTGAATACCAATCAACTTCCTATATACGGTGAATTTTTATTGAATAGAATGTTCTGGTTAGCTATAGGATTGATATTCTTTCTTATTACTCTTTTCAGGTTTGATTATAAAAAATTCTTACTTTCTGGTAAAAAAGGAAATAAAATAGAAAACGGTGAGTATACACCTTCACTAAGCACTTCTGTAACACAAAATTTTACCAAAAAAACAGAGTGGAACAACCTTTTATCTCTTAGTAAAATTGAATTCCTATCTATTTTTAAAAGCCCTGTTTTTATTATTTTGTTGATTATAGGAGTTATCTTTTCTGTATTCAGTATTTATAATCTTAATGAAACTTACGGGACTCCAAATTTACCGTTAACCCGATATATTGTAATGTATATCAATGGGGTGATTTCATTCTTTTCGATAATTATATTAGTCATTTATTCGGGAGAGGCTGTTCATAGAACAAGAAAAAATAAAACCTTTGTTTTTTATGATGCCCTACCTATTAGTGATTCCAGCTTATATTTTTCAAAAATAATATCACTTATTGGGATAGCTCTTGTCCTTACAATAGCAAACATTATTATTGGTATTTTATTCCAAACCTTTAATGGATATTTCCAATATGATCTGGGTATGTATTTCATTTATAATTTTGCCCTGGTGCTCCCTGGTTTTTTAACAACTATCTTACTTTCTTTCTTTGTTCATGTACTAGTGAATAATAAGTTCTTGGGGCATTTTATAGTCATTATCATTTATTTTGGATTACCTCTTTTGGTAGCACTTGCTTTTAAAAGTACCAACCCCATGTATATGTTTACTGGCACGACACCAATTTTTTTAAGTGACCTTAATGGTTTTGGTCATTATCTTACAGGAATTACCTGGTTAAACATGTACTGGATTCTATGTACAGCTATCTTAATGATCATAGGAAAAATATTCTGGACTCGTGGATTCTTTGCTACGACCAAAGAGCGATTATCACTCGCAAAACAAAGATTCACTCCCAAAACCATTGGAGTATTTGTCGTTACGGTATTAGCATTTATTTCTGTTGCCGGGTATAATTATTATAACCTTAAGGTTCTTAATACGATGATTGACGGGAACCACTCAGAAAAGATAAATGCAAATGCCGAAAAAAAATATGCGAAGTATATAGGGCAGGCTCACCCACAGGTAACCGATCTAAAAGCCTATATCGATATTTTTCCTGAAGATCGTAATATAAAAGCCAAAGGAGACTTTAAAATCATTAATAATTATGATACCCCTATAGACACCTTATTACTCGAGGTTCAATATTCGGGGGCACATACCAGTCTACAAAAAGTGATTTATAATGGTACTACGCTCTCGCCAGTGGTAACAGATTCTGTATACAGGATGTATTTTTATAAACTCCCTAAGGCAATGCAACCCGATGAGAAAGCTAATCTTACGATTGAAGTATTTTCAGAAACTAAAGGTTTTGCCAATCAAATGGAGACCGAAGTATTATATAATGGATCCTTTCTTAATCATTTTATATTCCCGAGGTTTCATTATGAGCGAAGTCTTATGGACAATGGAGTGCGTGTAAAACATGGACTAGAAAAACTCGATTATCTACTCCCTCGCCGAACAGATAGTCTGGCACTAAAGAAAAATCTGTTTAATGAGGATGCTGATTATATTAATTTTGAAGCTATACTTAGCACATCTACAGATCAGACTGCCCTGGCTCCTGGTAAATTGATAAAACAATGGCAAGAAAACGACAGATCATACTATCACTACACCTTAGAATCAAAAACTGATTTATTTTTTAATGTCGTATCTGCACGATATGATGTAGAAAAATCCAGTTGGACTGCACCTAGTGGAAAAAAAGTGGATATTGAGATCTACCATTCACCAAAACACAAGCGCAATCTAGAGCATTTTATCAAAGGAGTTAAAGTAGCTCTAGATTATTGCTCAACCAATTTCTATGAGTATCCTAACTCGGTAATCAGGATTGTAGAATTTCCTGCCCATTCAAAATTTGCACAGTCTTTTGTAACTACCATCCCCTATTCTGAAGATTTTGGGTTTGCTGCTAATTTTGATAAGGCCGAAGATTTTAACTATGCATTTAGAGTTACTACTCACGAGGTAGCACACCAGTGGTGGGGGCACCTTGTTGCACCAAGTAAAACATCTGGTGCCAATATAATTTCTGAAACGCTAGCAGAATATTCTTCCCTTATGACCATGAAACATGAATATGGTGAAAATGGAATTAAAAACTTCCTTAAATACTCCTTAGATCGGTATTTACAAAGTAGAGCGTTTAGCTTTAAGCCAGAACGTTCTTTAATGAATGTAGAAACAGGACCACATATCTGGTATGAAAAAGGATCAATGGTGATGTATGAGCTTCAGGATCTTCTTGGCGAAGATAAAGTGAATAAAGCTCTTAAAGGTTTTCTTAATGAATATAGAGAGTATAAAAAAGGAGTATATCCTACCTCAGAGGATCTATATGACGCTATTTATAAAATAGCTCCAGATTCCTTAAAATATGCTGTAGAAGATGGATTTACCAAAATCGTACTCTATGAAAATCGCGTTACTAGTGCTAAAACCAAAGCTTTGGATAATGGCCGGTATGAAACCACTTTTACTGTAGCTTCAAAAAAGATGTACTATAGTGATACGGGTAAAGAAGAACGCATTGGTGACACTGCCAATTATATAGAGGTTGGATTATTTGGTGAAGATAGTATTGATGATCAGGAAGTGCCGCTTAAAACCCCATATTACCTCGAACGGAAATGGTTGCAACCCGGTGAAAACACGTTTACTATTGTTACCGATAAAAAACCGATAAAAGCAGGTATTGATCCTTATAATAAATTAATCGATAGAAATTCTGGAGATAACTTAAAGCCGATAGAAGAAGAATAATCTTTATATATCTGCTCATTTAAAATCACGATTGAGAAGCGCTGTCTTGATCGTGATTTTTTTAGATATGATAATTATATGGATTACAAGTTCTCATGATTGAATTCTCTTTTTTGCTTTCCATATATCTTCTTATACCAATTCTGATGTAAAAATAAAAAAATGACACAGTATAAAACCGCATCATTTTTGTGTTTACTTAAAGCCTTCTTCTTTTAAACTTACAATTTTGACACCATAAAATTACGGTAAAACCGTAAATTATACAAATAATATTTAGTATTTTTTAAGAAATATCGTATTCTGAGTCAAAGATTGAATCATAAGATCAATACTATACAAGCATTTTTAGAACAATATAACTAACCAATATTGCTATTAGCGATATATTTCTATACTTAAAAAATCACAATCAAGATACTAGTATCTTGATTGTGATTTTTTTTATTTGTACATTCATTTGTAACAATTAGTTCTTGTTTCAGTCTTCCTTTTGTGATTGTATCGGGCAACTTTATACATTTGTATTGCGTCTTAATATATAGGAACTTTATTGATCTAAATATCAAATTATGAATCATAACCAGGTAATATTAGTTTTATTTTTATGCTTATCCATAAGTACTATGGTAACTGGTCAAACCATTACTTCTAAGGTGGTAGATAAAAAAACTAATAAACCTATCCCTTACGCCACTATACAGTTATCAGAAGAACAAGGGGTTATTACTAACGAAGAAGGAAGGTTTAGCTTAAACCTAAATGGGGATCTTGCCAAAATTGACTCTATCTACATTTCCTCTATGGGATATGAAAAAGTAGGCGTCTCGGTAAAAAATGTAACCGATAGTATTATTTACATCCAGCCCAAAGCTATAGAACTAAAAGGGGTTTTTATTTCAAACAAAAATCTAACCGTAGATGAGATTATTGATAACGTTAAAGAACGAGTAGCCCAAAATTATAATTTTGGGTTATCCAAAAGACGGTTATTTTTTAGAGAATCTGAGTTTAATACTGTAAAAAAATTCGACGTCAAATTTAAAAAATCAACAATCAAAGAGCTCAACAAAAAATTGATTGATAGTGTGACGGGTGTTTTACCTAAAAAAGCAGAATATTATACAGAAATTTTATGTGACCTATATGGTGATTTTGATAAGCGGAAACTTCATATCATTAAAGCAGCAGAACTCTATGACAAAAATAATAGAGTGTCTATGGAGGCTGTAGCTGAACGTATGGAAGCTATATTTAAGAAAAATGTAAAACCCAATTCTTACTTAAAAATAAAATCCGGCCTGTTTGGTACCAAGGTACAGGTAGATTCTCTAATAGAAAGTAGAGAAGAAGCATCAATTGTAAAGGATGAAATTGATAATCAAAAGAAAAAAGACGACAAGAGTGAATTTTTAAAACACCGAAAATCCGGATTAGAAAGTTTAATGTCTAGTCTTTTCTTTAACAAAGATGTGATGTCTAATTTTTTGAATAAATCTGGAAGGTATAATTTCGAACTTATCGATTATACATATATCGATGATAATAGTGTGTATATTATTAATTTTTCTCCTAAATGGAGAGGGGATTTTAAAGGTACATTATATGTTAATACTGAAGATTTTGCGATTATTAGAGCAGACTATGAGAATGTAAAAAACCTTAAAAGCTTTAAACTTCTGGGTGTTATGTTTCGAGATAACCTGTATCGCAACAAAGTGATTTTTTCTAAAGGACAAAACAATACATATGATCTTAAATATCTCGAAATGCGTAGAGGAAATCTCTTTGGTTTTGATCGCTCTCTAAAAGTAATTGAGAAAAATAAGTTTGTTAAAGGAAGACGTAAGCAAAATGAATTATCGTTAGCCCTGGATGTTATTATGACCAATACAAGTAAGTTTGAGATTGTTGTTTTTGATTCGAAACAACTGTCTGAAGCTGATTACAAGGCTAGCACCGAAAACAAGGGTATTAAACCACAATACTTATCCAGATACAATCCAGAATTCTGGAAAGGATACAACATCATAGAACCAAATTCTGCTATAAAACAATTTACAGTTGCTCCTGATACCGATACAGAGGCAGGGCAAAAATAATAAGATTACATGTTATTCTAGTCTTTCGGGACTTGACTTGTTATAAACTCCAGACCTCACAGGTCTTAGAGACCTGTGAGGTCTGATCAAAACAAAATACTTACTCGATCTTACCGTCTAATAAGTTGATCACTCGAGAGCCATATGACATATTCTTTTTAGAATGGGTTACTTGTATAATAGTTACTCCTTCTTTATTTAATTGTGTGAAAATTTCCATGATTTCTTCTCCTTGTTTAGAATTAAGATTCCCGGTAGGTTCATCTGCAAGGATCAGTTTGGGACTGGCAATAAGTGCTCTGGCAACACCCACCAATTGTTGTTGTCCTCCACTTAACTGAGAAGGAAAAAGATCTTTTTTACCCACAATATTAAAACGATCCAGCATATCGGCTACCAAAGATTTACGTTCTGATGAATTATGCTTTTTATACAATAATGGCATCTCCAGGTTTTCTTTCACCGTTAATTCATCGATCAAATGATATGCCTGAAATACAAATCCTATATATTGTTTATACAAATTCGCGCGGTGTTTTTCTCTTAGTGAATGTACTTTTTCTTCCAGGAACGCATATTCTCCTTCATTAAAATCATCCAACATCCCAATGATATTAAGTAAAGTAGATTTCCCTGAACCAGAGGGTCCCATTATTGATATAAAATCTCCTTCATTTACCCAAAAATTAATGTCTTTTAGTAAAAATACCTTCTGCCCTCCTGAGTTTACCCATTTGGATATATTTTTTAGTTGTAATAACATATTTTATTTTTTTAATTGTTAATTTTTAAAATAGATTTTACTTTAAACCTCACAGGTCTCTAAGACCTGTGAGGTTTGAAATAATTTTATTCTGCTCTTAAGTTTTTCGCGGGGTTTGTCGATGCCGCCTTAATGGTTTGAAAACTTACTGTTGCCAATGTAATTACAAATGCGCTTATCGCTGCCACTATAAACACCCAGCTATCTATTGGGGTTCTGTATGCAAAATCTTTGAGCCACTCATCTACCAAAAAGTATGCGATAGGTGAGGCAAGGATGATAGAAATAAGAACCAGTTTTGTAAATTCTGAAGAGAATAAAAAAGCTAATTCTGATACCTTGGCACCTAATACCTTTCTAATACTTAATTCTTTGATACGTTGCTCTGCTGTAAAAGCAGCCAAACCAAATAATCCAAGACATGCTATAAGTAATGCCATAATAGTAAATATACTAAGTATCACTCCCATTCTTTGTTCTGATACAAAAGTGTTTTCAAAATCCTGATCCATAAAACTATATTCGAATGGTACCGAAGGATCTATCTGTGCAATATCATCTTTAACTCCATCAATCAACACCTGAAGATCATTAGGGTTTTTAACCACTGCAGGATTAAGTTTTATCGAATAATACGATAATCCAGCCCCATAATCCCAAACTTTATCATTTTGTTGATGAATAATAACCAGTGGTGCTATTTCTTGTTGTAGACTATTAATATTAAAATCTTTAACCACGCCCATGACTTCAAATTGATCTTCGCTTCCAGAGGCTAAAGCCACTATTTTTCCTATAGGAGAATCTGTAGTATAGGTTTCGCTATTACCCCACCCCAGAGTTTTTACCGCTTTTTCATTTAATATCACTTTATATTTATCATTAGGTCTTGATGAATCAAAATTTCTACCGGCAACAAATTCTACTCCCAATACATCGAGATAATCTTCTTCTGTTCTTACATTTCTAAGCTGAACCACCTGATCATTAGCTCCCAGTGTTTTATATCGATCTCCAGACCATATATTTGGAGGAAGCCCAAATGATTTTCCAACTTTTGAGAAAGCAGGATTTGATAAAAGCTTTGTTTTGAGTGCTTCGGTATCAAAACCAATCTGCTCGATATTGTGAATTTGTAGAATATTATCTTTCTCGAATCCTAAATCTAAAGAAGAAGTATATGACAATTGCTTTTGTACAAATAAAGTACAAATCACCAGAGCAATAGAAATAGTAAACTGAAAGACAACTAATCCATTTCTAATTCCTTTTCCTTTAAATTTTGTGCTTACTTTTCCCTTAAGGGTTTCTATAGGCTGAAACATCGAAAGGTAAAACGCAGGATAACTTCCTGAAATTAATCCCAATCCTAATATAAACAATAGTACAATTGCCAGAAATATTGGGTTCCCTAAATACGGAATCAATTCTAGTTGCACATCTGCTATAGTGTTAAATACACCCAAAGAAAGTTGTACGAATATCAATGCAAAAACAGTACCTATTAAAACGAAGAGGGTAGATTCTAAAACAAACTGTTTGATTAGTGCATTTCGTTTGGATCCTAAAACTTTTCTCACTCCTATTTCTTTTGCTCTCTTTGATGATCTTGCTGTGGAGAGGTTCATGAAATTGATACTAGATAATATGAGTACAAGGATACCTATGGCTCCAAATATTTTGACAAACATTGGGTTTCCTGTTGGTCCAAAGGAATGAATACCGGGAGCATCAGATAAGTATATTTCTCTAAGAGGTTGTAGGTATAATGTCCAGTCATGCCCCGCAGTAAATTCTTTAAACGTTTGATTAAAAATACGTTCTGTTGTAGGCGGCGCCCATTTTGGTGGTATGGCCTGAATTTTTTCGGAAAACGCAGCTATATCAGTCCCTTCTTTCACCAATCCATAAGTCGAAAATGCTGTCCAAATCCATTTCCAACCGTTTCTTTGCATCATTTCAGAATGACTTTTTAAAGACACCAACATATCAAATTGAATATGTGATTTATAAGGAACATCAGCAAGTACTCCTTTTACGGTATAGGTTTTCCAGGAGTTATCATAATCTTTTACTTCTACTGTTTTTCCTATTGGATTTTCTGTGCCAAAATAACGTTCTGCTGTTTTTTTTGTCATGACCATACTCATAGGTTCACTAAGCGATGTGTTAGAATCGCCTTGTAAAAACTTAAAAGAAAATATGTTAAAAAAGTTTTCTTCGGCAGCAAAGTATTGTTCTTCACTATATAAACTTGCTTCTTCATTATGTTTGGATCGTACTATCTGTGTACCCGTCCTTAAGAGTCTTGTTACTTCTTCAAACTCTGGAGCATCCTCTCGTAATGCGATAGCCACATTGGGGCCTGTAGCAGAAGATATCTCATTCCAATCGTCCCAAATATTAGGCTGATTAACTCTATAAATACGATCTGCATTATCATGAAAAGTATCATAGGTCATTTCACTATGAATATATAATCCAATGATAAAACATGTACCTATTCCTATACTTAATCCCAATATATTAAGAATAGTAAATTGTTTTTGTCGAATAGCATTTCTCCATGCTATTTTGATATAATTTTTAAACATAACTTTTGTTTATTCAGTTCTTAAACTTTTAATAGGATTCATTGATGCTGCTCTGAAACTTTTCCAACCTATAGTCATAAATGCAATTAATAGTGTTATACAACCTGCCAGAACAAATATCCACCACTGTATTTGTATGCGGTAAGCAAAATCCTGAAGCCATGTATTCATGACATAAAACCCAAGAGGAAATGCTACTAAAAAAGAAATACATACCAGTTTCATAAAATCAACTGAGAGCATCATAATAATTTGAGGTATGGTAGATCCTAATACTTTACGAATTCCTATTTCCTTAAATCGTTGTTCTGCTGTAAAAGTTACTAGACCAAATAACCCCAGGCATGCCACAAAAATGGTGAGCAAAGCAAATACTCTAAGAATAGTTCCCATTTTTTGTTCTTTTAGATACGTTTGATTGTATAATTCATCAAGTAAACCATAATTAAAAGGTTCATTTACTTTAAAACCATTCCATATATTTTCTGCACTGGCGATCAATCCTTTCATATCTGAAGTTTTTGCTCTTACAATAAGCCCCGAACTCGGTTCATTAATCATAATAAGAGGATCTATAGCTTGGTGTAATGATTTAAAATGAAAATCTTTTACCACTCCGATCACCGAATACAGTCTTGTACCTCCTTCATTATCTATAGACATTGTTACCGCCTGACCAACTGCATTATTGGTGAAGCCCAAAATCCTGGCAGCCGTTTCGTTAATAATCAAATTTGTGGTCTCTGATCCTTCTTCTTTCTCAAAATTTCTTCCAGTAATTAACTGCATTCCCATAGTTGGAATATAGTGTTCATCAATATTATACACTACAGTTCTTCTAACTGCATCAGAATCCTGACCTGGATAAATACTAGACATATGATTATAAGAAGGTCCCGCAGGGATATGGCCAGACATTGTAATATTAGATACTCTGGAGTCTTTAAATAATTGTTCCTTAAAGACTTTTTCGTTATCTCCTAATATCCATGAATCTCTTAATACTAGCATTTGGTCTTTTTCATAACCAACATCTTTATTTTGAATGAAAGACATTTGCTGATCTACTACTATGGTTGCCAGGATAAGGCCTACCGATATCGTAAACTGAAAAATGACCAACCCGCTTCTTAATCCTTTACTATTACCCGTATTGGTGAATTTGTTTTTCAGTGCAGCTATTGGGGTAAATGAAGAGAGGAAAAAAGCCGGATAACTTCCTGCCAGAAAACTAATACTAATTCCTAATAGCAGCAAGTACATCAAAACCTTAGGGTGAAGAATATAAGTCACTTCTAATGTTTTTTCAGATAGGTCATTAAATAACGGTAACGAAATCACAACTAGAATTAATGCCAATACCATAGCAATCATCGTTGCAATAAAAGATTCTATCAGAAACTGTTTAATTAATTGGATTTTTGGTGATCCAAGTACTTTTTTTACCCCTACTTCTTTAGCTCTTTTTGATGCTGCAGCGGTAGAAAGGTTCATAAAATTTATACACCCTATTATTAATATAAATATCGCTATAGCACCAAAAATATATACTGTTTGGATGTCACCCCCAGGATTGAGATTGGTAGCATCTGCAAAATCAGAATGAAGATGAATATCGGTCAAAGGTTGTAGAAATAATCCTATATCATTCCCTTTTCCATGAAACTCTTCAAAAGTCATCCCCATAGATTTTTTTATCTGGGGTCCCATATATTTATGAACGATTTTTGGTAATTTCTCTTCTACATTTCTATAATCCACACGTTTATCAAGAAGAAGATAACTATGATAACCAGATTCTATCCATTTAAGTTCTTTTGCATCTGCAAATCCCTTCATAGATCCAAAAGCATCAAAATGAAAGTGAGAATTTTCAGGAATCTCGTTAATTACTCCTGTGACCTTATAGCGTTGATTCCATTCTTTAAAATCTACTATTTTTCCCAGAGGGTTTTCATTTCCAAAATACTTTGATGCTAATTTTTGAGTAATAACAATAGTATTAGGTTCTAGTAGTGCTGTAGCAGGATCACCTTTAATGAGTGGTAATGTAAATACCTGAAAAAAATTAGGATCTACATATGCAAATTTTTGATCTCTAAATGTGTTATTTTTATAGGTAATTTGCGGGGTTCCGTTTGATTTAATACGAGTTGCCTGTAAAACCTCTGGAAACTCTTCTTGTAATGTGTATGCAACAGGACCGGGGGTAACGGCTTCTTTTATTAATTCACCATTCATCTTGCCTTTTAGTACAACTCTAACAATCTGATCTGCTTTTTTATGGTAGCGATCATAACTTAATTCGTCTACTACAAAAAGGAATATAATAAGGGCGGTAGCAATTCCTATAGCTAGACCTAAAATATTAATTGTAAACAAGCTTTTGTGTTTCAAAAGTGTTCTCCACGCTACTCTTATATGGTTTTTTAACATATTGGTTTGTTTCTTTATTGATTCAGAATCATTTACTATTCGTCTCTAAGTACGTCAACAGGGTTTCGATTGGCTGCCATAAAACTCTGCCAACTTACTGTAATCAATGTAATACCAAGTGCCATTATTCCTGCAAGTACAAATATCCACCAGCTAAGACTTGTCTTTATTGCAAAGTTTTCTAACCAGGAATTCATAGTATACCAGGCTATAGGAATAGCAATTATAAATGCAATCCCAACCCATTTGATAAAATCAATGTTTAGTAATTTCAGAATCTTAAAAATACTTGCTCCGTTTACTTTTCTAATTCCTATTTCTTTTTTACGCTGTACACAGGTATAAGATGTTAACCCAAATAAGCCTAACGCGGCAATAAATATTGCCAGAAGAGTAAATATCCTGAAGGCAGCACTAAATTCTTTATCATCATTATATTGGGCTTCAAACTTTTTATCCAAAAATGTATAACCAAAAGTTCGTTGTGGCAGTATTTGCTTCCATTTTTCTTCTATCTGGGTAATTGCTTTGTTATATCCTGAAACAGAAGCAACAGTCTCATCAAATTTTACTAATAAATTATCACTGCTATTGCCATGTAGAATAATCATAGGATGTATCTCTTTTTTTAATCCGAAATGATGGTAATTTTCAATAACCCCAGAAATCACCCAGTCCCTTCCAAAAAAGTTTATGGTTTTATTTATAGCTTCATTTGGGTTAAAAACTTCTATCTCACGCATACAAGCTTCATTAATTATAACAGTATTGCTATTTCCTTTGGGATTGTTTATAAAATTATTTCCGGCAAGAAATTGAATATCTAATACATCAAGATAATTACTGTCTGCAGCATATTTGTAAAATACTTTTTTGCTATCCTCTGTTCCGTTGGGGTATTTCAGCCCTATAAATCCTGATAAATTATGATAACCGTCGCCAGGATATGTCTGAGTTCTTGATGTACTCTCTACAAAAGGAAATTTTTGCAGCTCTGTTTCAAGGATTTTACATTTATTTCTAGCCAGGGAATCTGATATATTACTTAAAAATTCGCCATGAAAAGAAATAGTTTGATTCAATTCTGCACCGATCGGTTGTTTTTGCATAAAATCTATTTGTTTGGTAATGACTATCGTACCAATAAGCAAAACAATAGTGGCTAGAAATTGCATAACAATCAATCCTTTTCTAATATTCAATCCACTGGCAGAAGCACGTATCTTTCCTTTTAATGCTTTTGACGGTGAATATCCACTTAGTAAAATAGCAGGATATAGTCCTGTTAGGATCATACCAATTACAATAAAACTAATAATAGGTAATAGCTCTATAATAGTAGAATTCTGTATAACCAATTCTTTACCTGTAACATTGTTATAGATTGAAAGCATACTTAGGGCAAGTATAATTGCTATGGCAATTGCGATACCGTTTAGAACAATCGATTCTGTTAACGATTGCAAAATAAGTTGTATCCGTTGTGCCCCGGCAACTTTACGAACACCAACTTCCTTGGCACGCTCCAGGGATTTGGTGGTGGATAAATTGATATAATTGAGCCATGATAATAACAGTACTATAAAAGCTATGGTTGTTAGAAATTTTATTCTACTGATACTACCATTAGTTTCGGCTTCATAAGGTTTATTAGAATACAGATGGACATCTTCTAGAGGCTCAATATTGTACCTTTCATCTGCATCGTCCTCAAAGTCACTAGCAATCACTTTACTTTTCAGAAGATCCTTATCTGTATTTTTATCTATTTTTAGATACGTATAAAAATTACAATGTCCCCAGTTTAATTTTTTTTCTGCATCTGATGCAAACCAAGTTGCATACGTATCCAAAGAAATCAGGAAATTGGTTTTCATATGAGTGTTTTCGGGAATATCTTTTAAAACTCCCGTTACCGTTAATAACACTTCTTCTCCTACATGAAAGCCTAATAACGTCTTTTTTATAGGGTTTTGCGCTCCAAATATCTTTTTAGCAAAAGATTCTGTGAGTACAATAGTATTAGGTTCTTTTAGTACATTTTGTTTATCTCCTTTTAAAAGGGGATAATTAAATACCTCAAAATAGGTTTCATCTGCCATGGCGCCTTTGGATTCTTCAATGATTTTCCCATCATATTTAAAAGTCACCTTATCAAAACGATAAAGACGCACCTGCTCTATCACTTCGGGAAATTCTTGTTTTAAGGTAGGGCCAATAAGATTGGCAGTTTGCGCATCTGAAGCTTCAAAAACATCACCTTCCAGAGCATCCATATATACCCGGTATACATTTTCTGATCCTTCAAAAGTGTCATAGCTACGTTCATAATTCACATAAACCATGATCAAAATAAAAGAAGCAACACCAATGGCTAATCCCAAAATATTAATAAAAGAATAGAGTTTATTCTTTAAAAGATATCTAATTGCTATTTTAAAATATAAAGTGTGCATGATATAGTGATATTTAAGCCTCACAGGTTTTTAAAACCTGTGAGGTTTAATAATTATTCTGTTCGTAAACTTTTTAAAGGTTTAATAAATACTGCCCCGATAGACTGATAGCTTATAGTTAAAATCGCTACTGCTATTGCCAGGGTTCCTGCTATCAAAAATATTCCCCAACCAATGTTAATACGATAGGCAAAATCCTCTAGCCATCGACTCATCATATACCAACCAATAGGAATAGCAATACCTATTGAAATTATAATTAGTTTTAAAAAATCTAATGTCAATAACTTATATATACTCTTAAAGGGAGCTCCCAAAACCAGGCGGATACTAATCTCTTTTTTACGCTGCTCTACCATAAAAGCCGAAAGAGCAAATAAACCTAAGCATGCTACAAGAATTGCAAACAACGCAAAACTGATAAAGATTTTACCAATACGCTGTACATCTTCGTGCATTTTAGAAAAATCCTGATTTAGAAAGCTATACCTAAAAGATTGATTAGGAACGCTTTCATCCCAAATTGAGGAAATTGATGTTAACGCTTGATTTATATTGTCTGTGCCTAAACGTACAGAAATCATCCCTGGGTTATTACTTACAGTCATTGCCAACGGCTGAATGTCATATTTTAAAGTTTCAAAATGAAAATCTTCTACTACCCCAATTATAGTCCAGGATTCTCTTCCATTAGTTATTTTTTTCCCTAAAGGATTCTCAAAACCAAAATTTCTAGCCATAATCTCATTAATGACTATTGCATCGGTAGAATCTGAAGCTAATTCTCTGGAAAAATCTCGTCCCTTTTTTATACGCATATCCAAAGTGTTGATGTAATCATGATCTACTTCCCAAATTTGTGCAGGAACAGCTACCCCATCATTTTCTTTACCTTTTTCTTTAAAGGTGTTTCCGTTTCGTTTGGTTCCTTCGATAGGTAAATAATCACTAACAGAAACTAGTTTTACTTCGGGTAATTTTAATAGTCGATCTTTAAAGTTTTGTGTCTTATTCCCCAAACTTTTTGCGCCTTGAACAACCAGAACCTGTTCTTTATCATAACCCAGTTTCTTGTTCAGGATATAATTCACCTGTTGGTATATGATCAGTGTTCCGATGATAAGAATAATAGATGTAGTAAATTGAAAAATAACCAGGCCACTTCTTAGTTTACCACTTTTACTACCTGTACTCAAACTTCCTTTTAATACGCTCGCTGGTTTAAAAGCAGAGAGGTAAAAAGCAGGATATAATCCGGCTAGAATCCCAATACATAATGCCGAAAGTAATAGTATGGGTAAAAACCACCATTGCCCCCATGGTATGACCAATGCTTTTGAAGCAATCGTATTAAAATATGGGAGTAATACCCACGCCAGCAGCACACCCAAAACAAATGATATAATACTAAACAGGACTGATTCGGTGATGAACTGAGAAATTAAATTTCTCCTAAAAGCTCCCACAGTTTTTCGTAGCCCTACTTCTTTGGCGCGATTGGCTGATTTGGCTGTAGATAGATTGATAAAGTTAATACATGCCAATAGTAGAATAAATACTGCGATGGCACCAAACAACCATACAAAACGAATATCACCATGTTTTAATCCATCACTAATATCTGTTGATTTTAAATGGATATCGCTTATAGGTTGCAGTTTGAATTGATAGCTTTTTAAGAAGTCAATTTTATCAAGCCTGTTAGATTCTCTAGCGGTAGGAATCATATAGTCTTCAACAATGGAGAACATTTTTTGTTCTAATTCTTGTAGGTTGGTATTATCATTTACTAAAATATAGGTATGATAGTTCTGTGCACCCCAGTTATGTTTTTCATAAGGATAAAAATCCCTGCCCACCATCGTCATTAGAAAGTTATACTCAAAATGTGTGTTTTCTGGTGAATCTTTCATTACACCAGTTATTTTGTAGGGTTTCTCTGTATTATTATCTAAAATCAGGATTTTACCAATAGCATCTCCGTTAGGGAAATATTTATCAGCTTTGGCTTGAGAGATTACTATAGTTCCTGGTTGAGATAAAGCACTCTCGGTACTTCCTTGTGCAAGTGGTATTTCTAAGATTTCTAATAACTCCTGATCTGCAAAAATAAATCCATTTTCAAAAATATTTTCTGACTCCCCTTCTATTCGAAGCTCTTTGTTTCCAGTACCAAAAAGCTCACTGGTAAGAAATCTTCCTGACTTTTGTATTTCAGGAAAATCATTTTTTATGGCTTTGGCAAAAGGTGCTGGGTAATGAGTCCATTTTATAAGTTCACCTTTATGTATTACTTCTGTATATACCCTATAAATTTGTTTTTCATTAACATAATGCTTGTCATAGCTTAATTCATCTTTTATAAAAAGTGCAATTAATACACACGCCATAATCCCAACACCAAAACCTCCTATTTTGATGAAAGTAAACATCTTATCTTTTAAGATACTTCTCCGGGCAATTTTTAAATGATTCTTAAACATAACTATATTTTTTTGATTGATACTGAAACAAATTCAGTACAAGTTGATAAATTATTCTGTTCGCAAGCTTTTTATGGGATTCTGTAATACTGCAGAAATTATTTTGCTACTCACCGAAAAAAGCACCACAAATAAGGCTAGCAACCCTGCCATAATTAGATAGCTAAATTTGACACCTTCATGATATGCGAAAACATGTATTATTTTATTTGCTATGAAATAAACCGTAATAAGCCCTAGTGTTGCAGCTATGCAGAATAATATCATATACTCTTTAAGCAGTATTAAAAAAATACTTTTTGCATTGGCCCCCAGCACTTTTCGTATTGCTATCATTTTCTGCTGTGTTCTTAGTGAAAAGGATACCAGACTATATAACCCAAGTACTGCCAATAGTATAGCCAGCACCGAGAAAAAAATAAAAATATTGATGGTGCCTTTTAGTGAATTCAAAAAACTACTGTCAAGCTCATGATCCAAAAAGCTGAATTCAATAGGGCTTTCTGGAAAATTATTATTAAAAAGTGTATTAACCAATGCTTGGGCCTCTGCCCTTTTATCTGGAGCTACTTTTATGGTTACATATGAACCACCAGAACCTTCATCCATAAAAAGGATCATAGGTGGGATTTTCTTGAATGCGGTATAATCGTTAAAATCTTTTACTACACCGATCACTTTTAAACGGCCATTATCAATTTTCTTACCCAAAGCATTGTCCCAGCCGAACAATTCTAAAGCAGTTTGATTTATAATGCATGCGCTTTGGATATCTGTAGCATAATCTTCAGAAAAATCTCTTCCTTCGGTTAGTGTCATTTGGTAGGTTTTCAAGAAATCGTAATCTACCCTGTGTGACCTAATAATAGCTTTTTCATTAGTTCTATTACCTTCCCAATCCATACTTTGCTGTCCACCACCACCAAATGGACCTGAATCTGATATAGAATAATTAAGAATATTAGGATTTTGTAATAATCGTTCTCCTAATGTTTTAAGTACCTCTCTGTCTTCTTTATTGATAACATCTATAAATGACACTAATACATCTTCTTTTACAAATCCAATATCTCGTTGTTCTATATATTTAAACTGCTCTATAATAAGTATTGAAGTAAATACCAGTGGTATCACTAATACTAGTTGAAAAACAACCAGAGCTTTTCTTAGACCAGCACGGCGTTTAATAGACGAATTCCCTTGAAGAAAAGAAGAAATTTTTAAGGATGTAAGAAAGAAAACAGGATATAAACCAGCCAAAATACCTACCAAAAGTGAACCAAGCATAACATATACAAAAAATGGCCAATCCTGACTTAAAACAATAGATAAATTCTTTCCGACAATCGTATTAAAGAGTGGTAGAAATAATAGTACCAGACCTATAGCAATACTAAAAGAAATAGATACCATAACCAATGATTCGATAATAAACTGATATCTTAAATGTCTTTTTGTGCTACCCATAACCTTTTTGATTCCTATTTCCAATTCCCTCTTCATAACTTGGGCAGTCGATGAATTTATATAATTTAACAAAGTGATTAAAGCGGTAAAAATTACAACTGCAAGAAAAAGATACAGTATAGTTACCTCACTTCTATTTCCTCCACCACCTCTTACTTTAGAAGTTTTCATATAAATATCTCTAATGGATCTTAAACTAAGTAGTTCTTGAATTCCATCTTCCAGCGTAAGGTGATTTGTTAAAAACCCTTTTATCTTTTCTGATACCTTGCCGATTTCTGCATTATTCCTTAGTCGAACATAAGTAGATGCATTATTTGTACCCCAACCCGCATCGAGTGTATTTCTTGTAATGGTTTGATATGAGCTAAAAGAAAGTAGGTAATCAATCCTTAAATGAGAATTATCGGGATAATCAGCAAATATGCCAGTAACTATACAGTCATATTTTTTATCGATACGTATTGTTTTTCCGATAATATTACTTTCTGGGGAAAGTTTTTTGGCTAATGATTCTGAAAGCACTATACTCATTGGATTTTCTAATGAGCTGTACTGATCACCTTCAGTGAATTTTAAACTAAATAATTTTAAAAACTCATTATCAGCAAACAGTCCATTCTTTTCATGATACATTGCATCATTAACACTTAGGTAGTTTGCGGTAGTTCTTATACTGGTCGCATTAGTAATTTCTGGAATAGCGTTTTGCAATTCATCTGATAATATGTAAGGTGTACTATCCCAGATATCACTTTGGATACTACTTACATATGTTCTTTCGACCCTAAAAAGCTTATCAGATTCACTATGAAACGTATCATAACTATTCTCATGATTGATATAAAAAAGCATGAAAATCACAGCCGACAAACCTATGGCAAGCCCACCGATATTTATGACCGAATACCCTTTGTTCCTTTTTAGGTTTCGCCAAGCGATTTTGATATAGTTTTTATACATAACTATCGTTTTTTGATATTGAAAATAAGTTTAGTACGAGTTGACAATTTATTCTGTTCGTAAACTTTTTACCGGGTTAGCGGTTGCTGCTTTAAATGCCTGTACACATACAGTTAATATTGTAATACCCATAGTAATAGTTCCAGCTAAAGCAAAAACCCACCAACTAATCGAAATTCTGTATGCAAAACCCTGTAACCAGTCTTCCATATAGTAATACGCAAGAGGAGTAGCTATAAGTAAAGCTATAAGTACCAGTTTTACAAAATCTTTGGTAAGCATATTGATTACAGTTCCTACGCTGGCACCTAACACTTTTCGAATTCCTATTTCTTTTTTCTTCTGCTCTGCCATAAAAGAAATCAATCCAAATAAACCTAAACAACTAATCAAAATAGCCAAGCAAGTAAATACAATTGATATTTGACTTAGCCGTTTTTCTTCAACAAATAATTTTCCAACTTCTTTATCAACAAAAGTGTATACAAAAGGTGTACTAGGATTTATTGATGTCCAGCTACGATCCAGATTAGCTAACAAGGTTTTAAAATCTGTAGTTTCTGTTTTAACGATAAGCCACCCTGGTTCATTATCATTGAAAAGCATGATAGGAGCTATTGATTCTTTTAGAGAGGCAAAATGGTAATCGGCTACAACTCCTACAATTTCATATATCGAAGTTTCTCCTTCATACGTTTGTATCAATTTAGAACTTAATGCATTATCTATATCAATATTAAAAGCATCAATAGTAGCTTTATTAACGATAACCTGAGTACTATCATTAGCACGTAAATCACGACCAACAAGCAGAGGTGTTCCTACAGTTTCAAAATAATTATCACTAATACCATTGTATTTAACCAATGTCTGATTTACAGGGTTTTCTCCTGGAAGATGTAATCCTAAATCATTCATTATATATTCTGATGGATAGTGATTACTACCTGCCACATCAGTAACTCCTGATACTGTTGATATTTGAGACCGTAGTGCATCAAATTTTCCTATCGCTTCATCGGTTCCTAAACGAATTGCAATAAGGTTTTCTTTATCAAACCCCATATCTTTGGTTTGTGAATATTCTACTTGCTTATTCACTATTATTACTGCTGCTATCAAGGCGATAGATACAATAAACTGAAAGACAACTAATGCCTTACGGAAGTTTCCACTCCCAGTTGATACATTAATAGTTCCTTTAAGTACCTTAACGGGTTTGATAGCCGATAAGATCAAAGCTGGATATGCTCCGGCAAATAAACCGCTAAGTATACTTAATGCCAGTAAAGGCATTAAAATTTTCAAATCAAATAAAGCAGTATAGTGTATATTTCCCTTGGTAAGTATATTCACAAAAGGTAATACTAAAGCTGTAATAGGAATACTTACCACCAAAGCAAACAGAGATAGTAATATTGATTCTCCTAAAAATTGACGTATTAGGGATCCTCTATTTGCACCTACTGCTTTTCTCACTCCAATTTCTTTGGCACGTTTATTTGCCCGTGCCGTACTAAGATTAATGAAGTTAATACATGCTACTATCTGGATAAATAGAGCGAGAATAAGTAGTAAATATAAATATTGAATATTCGAAACGGTATCAATCTGATTAGAGATTCCTTTAGAGTAAAGGTGAATATCTTTAACCTTTTGCAATAGTAAGGCTTTATCAAAACCTACTGCTGCCAGATTTTGTGCACCACGATTTTGTAAAAATGCGGGTAATTTTTCCTGCAGTTGCTTCTCATTAGACCCAGGAAGAAGTTTTACATAGCTATGTACAAAATTCTGAGTTGCAAAATTTTGTTCATTTCTTACAAACTCTCCCAATCCAGGAGAATTCATGCTTAAAATATAATTTGGATTAAGGTGAGATTTTGCAGAATTATCCTCAAAAACTCCTGTAATAGTCAAAATTAATTCATCCTCACCACTACCTAAAACCAGATTTTTGTGTAGGGCTTCTCCTGCTCCGAATAATTTTTTGGCTAATGTAGAAGAAAGAACAACAGTATTAGGGCTTGTTAGTGCACCTGTAGCATTACCCTCTTTAAAAGAATAGCCAAATAGGTTAAAAAAAGTAGGATCTGCCAAATAACCACGAGATTCATAATAGCTTTCTTTACTATCCTGAACTCTCAATAACGCATCATTACCCTCACCAAAATATACAATACGACAAGCTTCTGTTACTTCGGGAAAATCTTCTTTTAAAGCAAAAGCTATGGGAGGAGAACTTGTAGCTGCATTAAAATCAGCACCGCCGTTACCATTACCAGTAATTACAGTTCTTATTCTATAAAGAGATTCAGCATCTTCATGATGTGTATCATAACCTAATTGAGCAAATACATATACTATTATACTTAAACAGCAAACAGTACCCACAGTTAAACCTAATAGGTTTATACATGTCTGAAGTTTATTTTTTGTGAGATTTCTCCAAGCTATTTTTAAATGATTTTTTAGCATAACTGTCGTTTTTTGATACTGAAACAAGTTCAGCACGAGTTGATGATTTATTCTGTTCGTAAGCTTTTTACCGGGTTAGCGAAAGAAGCTTTGGTAGCATGAAAACATACAGCTATAAAAGCAATGAATAATGCAGACATTCCTGCTAATACAAACATCCACCATTGTATACCTATTCTGTATGCAAAGTCTTCTAACCAATAACTCATTATAAACCAAGCTACTGGTGAGGCTATAATAAAGGCTATGCCCACTAGACTTATAAATTCTTTAGATAAAAGTTTTATAATCTTAATTACAGAAGCTCCTAATACTTTACGAACACCTATTTCTCTCTTACGCTGTAATGTGCTATATGCTACTAAACCTAATAGTCCTAGACAGGATATTAATATTGCAAGTATAGTAAACGATATAAATAAATTTCCGAAACGTTCATGGGTACGATATTGTTCATTAAAAGCTTCGTCCAAAAAATAAAACTCAAATGAATCATCGGGTAGAATTGTTTCCCATTTCTGTTCTATAGAAGATAGTGTCTCTTCGATATTTCGAGTACTGATTTTTACTGATAAAAGATCTGTTCTATTAGGTGCAATAGTCATAGTCAAAGGATTAATATTTTCTTCTAATGACGTAAAATGAAAATCTTTCACCACACCAATTACTTGTCCACTTTTACCCCATTGGGAAAAATTAATCCCCAATGCTTCTTCAGGAGAATTGTATCCTAATAACTTAACAGCCGCTTCATTAAGCACCATAGCTTCAGTAGAATCTGTTCCAAAATCTCTTGAAAAAGTTCTACCAGCAACTACTTTTAATCCAAATTGAGAAATAAAATTGTAATCGGTAAAATATGCATCTATGTTTATTACCTGTTCCTCTCCATTTTTATTTTTAATTAAAGAATAAGCTATATTATTTCCTCCTCCTGGTACACTAGAACCAAAACTGGTAGAAATTACTCCTGGTAGGTTATTCAAATTATCTTGTAATTTTTTCTGTGCAGGTGAAATATTTGTTTCTAAAACAACTATCTGTTCTTTATCAAACCCCAATTCTTGATTGCGCATATAATTCATTTGATTATAGATAATTATGGTTCCTATAATTAATGCGATAGAAATCGTAAATTGCACGACTACCAATCCTTTTCTAAGCAGTATTCCTTTTGTACCTGTAGAAAAACTGCCTTTTAACACCTGAACTGGTTTAAAAGAAGATAAAACAAAAGCTGGATAGGTCCCTGCAAGTGCTCCAATTGTTAAAGCGATTATAAACAGTATTCCTATATGAGTGACGTTGGAAAAAATACCTGGACTTACAATTTTACCTGATAAGGTATTAAAAAGAGGTAAAAATATCGCTATAAGTACAATAGAGAGTATAAAGGCTAACAAGGCTATTATGATCGATTCTCCTATAAACTGAAAAGTAAGTTGTCGTTTTTCTGCTCCTATAACTTTACGTACACCTACTTCTTTTGCTCTTTCAACAGAACGAGCTGTGGTTAAATTAATAAAATTTATACTTGCTATTAAAAGTATAAAAATCGCAATTATAGAAAACACATAAATAGAATCGATATCCCCACTTATTCCGCCTCCTCTAGAAGAGTATAAATACACTTCATTTAGTGGTTCAAGAAAAAGTGAAACATAAGACTTGCTTTTTTTCATATCTTCTCCAATATTTCGCTCTAAAAAATCAGGAAATTTAGATGCTAAAACCACAGGATCTACATTAGGGTTTAATAGAAGATATGCCGATGGATCATATGTACCCCAATATTGGTCAAAATCGGTTAAGACTCCTTGTGTATATGTAGTCATAGAAATAACCATATCTGCTTGCATGTGCGAGTTTTCTGGAAAATCCTTCATAAGGCCTGTAACCGTAAAATTTATATCATGTATATCTTCATTTTTGATTTTTAATGTTTGCCCTATTGCAGGTTGATTTCCAAAGTATTTTTTTGCAGCAGTCTCGGATAATACAATGCTATAAGGTGCTTTAAGCACATTATTCTTATCTCCTTGTAATATTTCAAAATCAAACATTTTAAAAAAAGTAGAATCTGCTGCTATAGCATTATTTTCTTTTAGTTTTATAGTTGCATTACGTACATCCAGATTAATATCCATAACTCGAACTGCATCTAAAATTTCTGGAAATTCTTTTTTCAAATGGGGAGGTACAGCAATTGCAGGTTTATCAGTTTCCATTGTACCTGTTGGCATTTCTATATTAGCAACCACTCGATAAATAGTATCTGATTTAGAATGAAAGTGATCATAACTCAACTCAAAACCCACATACAATAACATTAAAAACCCTGCTGCTAATCCAATAGCTAGTCCAGAAATATTGATAAAAGAAAAGCCTTTATGCTTCCATAGGTTTCTAAAAGATATTTTAATATAATTCTTAAACATAACTGTCGTTTTTTGATACTGAAACAAATTCAGGATGAGTTGATGATTTATTCTGTTCGCAAGCTTTTTACCGGGTTGGCAATTGCTGCTCTAATACTTTGATAACTTACAGTCAATATCGAAATCCCAACGGCAATAAAAGCTGCAAGGATCAATACCCACCAACTGACTTCTATTCGGTATGAAAAATCTTCTAACCATTTACTCATAGCAAACCATCCTAATGGTAGAGATACCAATATTGCTATCCCAACGAGTTTAAGAAAATCAATGGTAAGCCTATATGTAATCTGACTTACACTTGCCCCCATCACCTTTCTAACACCTATCTCTTTAGTTCGTTTTTCTGCGTTAAATGCAGCCAGGCCAAATAATCCAAGGCAGGCAATTAGGATCGATAGAATCGTAAATATGATAAAAATTCGCCCCAATCGTTGTTCTGCCTGATAGGTTGTATTGAAAGATTCGTCCATGAAATAATAATTGAAAGGCTGACCTGGAGATATTCTATTCCAGATAGTTTCAATTTGCGCTATAGTATTAGAGAAATCTCCGGCATTAAGTTTTACTGCCATTGATCCAAGACTATTGTTCAGCGAAAGACTCAACGCATCAATATCCCTTCTTAAAGATTCGTAATGAAAATCCTTAACTACTCCCACTACAGTTCTAAATATAACTTCACCTCCATCATAATCCGATGATAATCGTATCCCTAGTGCTTCTTCTGGTGTTACTCCTAAAATAGCTACAGCGGATTCATTTAAAATCATAGCTGTTGAATCTGTACTAAATTTTCGATTAAAATCACGTCCTGCAATGATTTCTAAATTTAGAGTTGACACATAATCAAAATCAACATTCCAATCACTCATATTGATTGCTTTTTCATGATCATCTTTTAACCCTTCTCTATAAAATGTACTATTACTTCGAAATGAAGGTGTTGGTAAAAAGCCGCTTACCGATGTGTTTTTTACCTGAGCTAATTGCTGTACTTCTTCTTTAAAAGATGCTATTTTGTTTTCGGTAGCATACACATCATTTATAATTAAAACCTGATCTTTTGTAAATCCCAAATCCTTGTTTTGAATAAATTTTAATTGTTGAAAAACAACTAGAGTACTAATAATCAAAAACACAGAAATAGCAAACTGAAAAACAACCAAGGAATTTCTGATTTTTCCTCCTCCGATACCATTTTCGGTTATACCTTTCAATGCCTGGATAGGCTTGAATTTTGACATAAAAAATGCAGGGTAACTACCCGAAAAAAGACTTAATACTAGTACTGAAACCAGTAAAATCAACCAGAAAAAAGGATTGGTAAATGGTATGGAAATTTCTTTCCCTGCAAGTTCATTAAAAAAAGGAACCGCAATTGAAGCCGCTATAATGGCTAGTACTAATGACATAAAAGAAATCAAACCAGATTCTATCAAAAACTGCCTGATGAGCTCTGATTTATTAGAACCTAACGTTTTACGAACCCCTACTTCTTTTGCCCTCTTAAGGGAATGCGCAGTGGATAGGTTCATGAAATTAACACTTGCCAGAATAATCAAAAATAATGCGATAAAAGAAAGAATATAAACGTTTTGAATATCGCCATTTGCACTTAACTCTGGATATCTACTAGAATATAGATGAATATCTGTTAAAGCTATAGTACTAAAATTAAGATAATTCCCAGAAGCCAAAAATTGCTCTTCTGTTATCCCAGGTGCATACTTTTGTACTCCAGGAATTACATAGTCTCTTAATGCAGATTTTAAAAAAGTATCAAAATCTTTGATATCTGCTCCCGATCTTAGTTTAATAAAAGTTGGATAATTATGGTTTCCCCATTCGGTAGAGGCAGCATCTTCATTTCCTGCCATTGCAATAAAAATATTGTGGTTTCTAATGAAAGAATTCTCTGGCATATCATCTATAACACCTACTACTGTATATGTATCCCTATTGTCTAATATCACATTTTGCCCTAAAGCTTCGTTTATCCCAAAGTGTTTTTCTGCTGCAGCTTTGGTTAGGATCAAAGTATTAGGTTCTTTTAGTGCTGTCTTGGGATTTCCTACCAACAGGTCAAGGCCAAACATCTCAAAAAAAGTGGTATCTACATAAGTAGCTCCGGCTTCTTTTATATTTAACTCGGTATCACTTTTTCTTACAAGCATACTCCCCAAATTCCTAAATCGTGTGGCCAGTTCTACCTGTGGATAATCTCTTTTCATGGCTTCGGCCATAGGAGCCGATACTTCTGCATATTCTTCGGCACTTCCTCCAAATTTTACATCAACATTTATCCTATAGATACGATCAGCATCTGCAAACATCTTATCAAAACTCAATTCATCGTAGATATATAATGAAATCAGTAATCCTCCTACCATACCAATAGCAAGACCAAATGTATTTAGGAAAGTAAAAAAAGGTTGCTTTTTTAGACTTCTCCAGGCTATTTTTAAGTGATTTTTTAGCATAACTGTCATTTTTTGATACTGAAAACAAGTTCAGCACAAGTTGATGATTTATTCTGTTCGCAAGCTTTTTATCGGATTGGCAGTTGCAGCTTTAATAGCCCGATAGCTTATTGTAAGCAAAGTGATGACTAATAACCCTGCTATTGATAGGACAAATACCCACCAATTTATTTCGATACGATATGTATAGTTTTGTAGCCAATTATTCATGAAATACCATGCTAAAGGAGAAGCAATTGCCCCAGCAATTAAAATAAGTTTTAAGAAATCTTGTGTAACCAATAACAAAATATCGCTTACACTTCCTCCTAATACTTTTCTAATTCCTATTTCTCTTGTTTTTTGTCCCACGAAAAAGGAAATCAATCCATAAAGTCCCAGACAACTAATAAAAATAGCTAATCCTGAAAATAATTTTGACATTAGTAAAAAGCGTTGTTCTTCCTTATACTGTTGGGCTACACGCTCATTCAGAAAATCAAACTCATAGATATATTTTGGAAAAACCTCTTTCCAAAGTCTTTCAATTCCTTCTAAAGTAGTTTTAGCATTTTGGTTATAAACTTTAATAGCTAATTCGTTATATGCATTAGATTGAGGAGCAATAAATATAGGACTCTTTGTTTCATGAAAATTCCTATCATGAAAATCGGCAACTACTCCTACAATTGATGCTTTAATTGTAGCCCCATTGAACTCTACTTGTTTACCTATTAATTCTTGGGAATTTGCAAGGCCTAATTTCTGAGCAAGTTTTTCGTTCACAACGACTTCTGAGATCGAATCAGTGCGGTAAAAATTACGCCCCGCAACCAGTTTAAGGTTAAATGTATTAAGGTAATCTCTATCCGCTAATTTTGCTGAAATCGAGAATTCTTCAACTTCAGGTCTATTATTATATCGTACCCCTGTACCCCAATTATTACTAGAGGCTCCGGGGCTCGCTAAACAAGCCGTATTATTCTTTACCCCAGAAAGAGTATTGATTCGTTCTTGTAAACCTTCTATTTTTACGGTTTCTATATCTTCAGGAATTTCTACAATTACTATTGATTCTGTATCAAAGCCTAAATCTGCATTTACTGCATAGTTAATTTGTTTTCTGATAATAATTGTTGCGACAATAAATATGATAGAAATTGCAAACTGAGAAGTCACCAATACTTTTCGAGTTAATTTTCCACCGGTATCTTTTTGGGTAAGTTTTCCTTTTAACGCCAAAGTTGGAAGGATACGTGCCAGTATAATTCCGGGATAACTGCCTGCAAAAATTGAAACACCTATCAGCAACATCAATACAAATCCAACTACTTTAACATTAAGCAAAGAGGATATAGAAAGATCTAATTCCAAAAGTTCATTGAACGCTGGTAATACCAATATAGCAAATACTAAACCTAGTATCATCGCAAAAAAACTGATAATAAATGTCTCTGAAATGAATTGCCAAAAAAGATGTTGTCTGAAACTTCCCAGTACTTTTCTAATCCCTATTTCCTTAGAACGAGTAAAGGCTTGCGCTGTAGAAATATTGATAAAGTTAATGCAAGCTACTGCGATGATAAAAAACCCTATTAACCCAAAGATCCAAAGTAAACTTACGTTGATTCCTCCATACTTATTATTAAAATGGATATCATTTAATGCTTGTAGTTTGTAGCGATGTACATTTTTACTTTTAGGACGATGTTTTGAGACCAATGAGATCAATGTATTTTCGATCTCAGCAATATTCTGATTAGGACGAAGTAATACAAAACATTTTAATGCATCACTAATTCCTCCCCAAGAATTACTGGATAAAAAGTTATCATAACTCTTTAAAGTTGTAAATGAAGGAAAGATTGTTCCTTGAATTACCGTTGTTTTTGGTAATTCTTTTAATATCCCTATTACTTGAATAGTTTCTTCATTTTCTAAAACAAATGTTTTTCCTAAAGCGCTTTCGTTACCAAACATTTTTTCAGAAAAGCTTTCAGTGATATAAGCTGTATTTGGTTCTTCCAGGGTATGATCTCCTAGTTTTTCGACTAATGGAAAATTTAATATCTCAAAAAAATCAGATTGAGCAAAAACTATATCTTCGTGAAAACTCTGATTGGATCTATGATCTGTACCATTAACTTGCCAATGGTCTCTTATCGCTATTTTGGAAACTTTTTCTGCATAATCATAATCTGTTTCAAAACTCTCTGGAAAACCTGGAGGCACACTTGACTCATAACCAACATCATCTCGATGCTCTTCAGTTACTACTCTGTAAATTCGATCTGAATTGTTATGAAAATTATCATATTGAAGGTGGTGGGTTACAAATAAAAAAATTAAAATAGCACATCCAAAACCAAGGGTCAATCCCAAAATATTAATAGAGGTAAATACTTTTCGTTTACGAAGAGTTCTCCAGGCAATTTTTAAATGATTTTTAAACATAACTGTCGTTTTTTGATTTTCAGAATTTAATTAGAATGATGAATTCTTAGTTCATTTTTTGAATGATTGCTTCTCCTAAAATTATTCCTTTATTTATCAAAGGGTTTCCGTTATAAGCCACAGTTGCCTCCCCGTAAGCAGTAACTTTTAAATGATCTGAAACTCTTACTCTAAAATTACTTTCGCCATATGCAGTGATCTTAGTATTTTCATTATTCATTCCTAAAGTGTTCACTTTTCCTTCACCATACACTGTATATTTTTGATCGTTTACACTACCCTCCTTAATTTCCAAGTAACTTTCCCCATAAATAGAAACACGTAATGAGTTTACTTTTAATGAATTCATTGTCATTTTAGATTCTCCATAGATTTTTAATCTGAAATCATCTCTTTCTATTGGACTTTTACATTCAATTATTTCTTCTCCTCGTATTGAAAGTTCTCTAAGTTGGGTATATGTTATAACAGCAGTTATCATAGTTCCTTTGTAGATAGGTTTTTTTCTTTCCCATCCATTTTCGTTTGTTTTCACTGTTTTGGTTGTTGTTTTGGCTCCATCCAAATACATACGAAGTGTGTTTCCTGCAACTTCGATATTGATCTTTTCTTGCGGCAAACGTGCATTTTTGATCATAACGTTTTCTTTCTCTCCCTGAACAAAGGTTACCTGGATATGCGGACTTATAATTACTTTATCAAAGTGTTTTACGGCAATAGTTTCTGATTGACCTTGACATAGATTGATACAAAAAAATAATATTGCGATTGCTAAGTGGTACAAATATTTTATCATGACTTTAATTTTAATAAGTTTATTTGATGCATATTATACATTGACTTTGAAAGGCTTATTTTGGCTTTCGGTAACAATTTGCCCATCAAACAGATTAATAACTCTATGAGCATAATGAGAATCCCTATCTGAGTGTGTTACCATAACAATGGTAGTTCCTTCCTGGTTAAGTTCGGTAAGCAAATTCATAACTTCGATACCATTTTTAGAATCCAGGTTTCCTGTCGGCTCATCTGCCAGAATTAACTTAGCATTAGTTACTACAGCTCTGGCAATAGCTACTCGTTGTTGTTGTCCTCCTGATAGTTGCTGTGGAAAATGCTTTTCTCGATGTGCGATTTTCATTCGCTCCAACACCTGTCTTACTTTTTGCTCTCGTTCACTTTTTTTCATGTTGAGATAAATCAGAGGAAGCTCTACGTTTTCAAAAACGGTAAGTTCATCAATCAAATTAAAGCTCTGAAATACAAATCCCAGATTCCCTTTTCTAATTTTGGTACGTTGATTTTCTTTTAATCCGCCTACTTCCTGACCATTAAAGTGATAATATCCTTCATTAGGATTATCCAACATACCAATGATGTTGAGTAAAGTAGATTTCCCACAACCCGATGGCCCCATTATGGCCACAAATTCTCCTGCTTCAACTTTTAGATTTACATTATTTAATGCCAGAGTTTCGACTTCCTCGGTTCTAAAACTCTTTTTTATGTTCTCTATCTGTATCATTTTTTGATTGATTTTATTTTTTAAATGCTATTTATTTCAAAATTATTTTTTCGGCATCTCCAAAGCTATCATAGTTCGAAGTAATTACTTTTTCTCCTGCTTCTAATCCTTCTAGTAATTCATAATATCTCGAATTTTGTTTTCCTATACGTATTGTTCTTTTCCATGCTACTTCGCCTGAGGCATCCACAACAAAAATCCATTGCCCTCCGGTACTCTGGAAAAAACTTCCCCGAGGTAGTAACAGTGCATCATTTGATGCTCCTAGTTGCAGTTTTATATTATAGCTCTGCCCAGCACGTATGGTTTCAGGTTTTTGATCTGCAAAAACCAAGTCTACCTTAAACTTCCCGTTACGTACTTCGGGATATACTTTACGAAGACGAAGTTGATATTCTTTACCATTGCGATCTAACACAGCCGTCAGATCTCTTTTCACTCTATCAATATAATGCTCATCAATTGTTGCTTCTATCTTGTAATCTGTTAATACATTTATCTGACCTATTCGTTGTCCTTGTTGAATATTCTGCCCAATTTCTGCATCCAAAAATCCTAATTGACCATCGGCAGGAGCTCTTACATTTAGATGATCCAAACGCTCATACACCATTGAAAGTGTTTTTTGCATACGTTCCAGATCAGTATCTAATCCTGATAAAGATGTAGCTCGAAGAGATTTATCTTGTTCTGTCTGAAGTTTAATTATTTCATGCCGCTTTTTGGATAGCTCATAGTTTTCTTTTGAAATTAGATATTCTTCTCTAGAAATCAATTCGTCCTCAAACAGAGCCTTACTCTGTTCATAATTTCGCTTCAGTTTTTGTAATTCATATTCTGAACTTACCAGATCTTTTCGACCTTCTACTTGTCTAGAATCAAAAGTCAACTTTGTCGAACGAAGGTCATTTTGTTTCAAAGCTAAATTACTTTCACTAGCCAAAATCTGTTCATAAAGAGCACTATTTTCTAACTTTAATATAATATCCCCTTTTTTTACCATCGCTCCTTCTTCAATAAGTTTTTCTGTTACTCTACCTCCTTCATAAGCATCCATATAAATTGTACTTATTGGAGCTACTGAACCATTAATGGTAATATAATCATCAAATTTCCCAAAAGAAACTTCTGCAATCGACAATTTTTCTTTTTCTGTTCTAAATGTAGCTGCTGAGTTTCCGGATACCATTTTCCAACCTACAAAAAACAGTACTATACCTATAGCAATGTATCCGTAATGTTTAGGCCTTAATCCTTTTTTCTTTTCAATTTTTATATCCATTTTATTGTGCTCTATTTATATTAAAAACAGGTAATCCATTATAAAAATCCAATGTACTTTCATTTACTTTTAAACGTAATTGTACCTGTAGGTTTTCGTTTTGCGAGTTCGCTAATACGTTTTTAGATTGGTTGAGTTCTATAGCACTTATTAATCCTTTTTCATATTTCTTTTGTGCTATCTCAAAAGTTAAAACCTGTGCTTTCATTTTTTGTGAACTCTGTCGGTATTCTGTGCGTAGTGCGTCTCCTTCTTGAACAAGTTGCTGAATGAGTTTAAACATTTCTTGTTTCTGAATATCAAAATTATTGTCTGCTCGCATCATTTCTACCTTTTGTTGTTTTACGCGTGAACGATTTGACCATCCGTTGCTGATAGGAATGCTAAGCGAAACTCCAACATATTTTGAGACATTATCCTTAATCTGATTCTTAAAAGAGATAACTTCTCCTGTATTGTCATTGACATTAGTTTCATAATATCCCGTTTGATACCCTGCAAAAAAAGACAGAGAAGGGTACAAGCCTCCTCTGGCTATGGCTAATCGTTTTTTGGCTGCTTTTGCTTTTAACTCCTGTGCTTTTATGATAGGAACAAAAGTTGTGGCATTACTGTAAATAGAATCTTTATTTGTTCGAAGAGTGGCTACATTCTCATCATCTTCTATAAGAGAAGATTGAATAGAAATAGTGGTAACACCTTCTAAGTTCATTTCTTGTATAAGCTTAAGCTTTGCTGCTGCTACATTATTCTCATTTTGAGTAACCAATAACTGATCAGCTAATAAAGCTGATTCTGCTTCATACAAGTCTGCTTTTGCTTTTTGACCAAGTTCTACTTGTCTTTTTACAAGTTTATAATTAGTATCAGATACTTCTTCTTGTTCTTTAGAAATGGTTAAAAGCCCTTCCATAAACTGAATATCATAAAAAGCAGACATCACCCTAAATGCCAATAGGTATTTTTGATGCAGTACTTCTTCATTTGATGCTTTATGCAAAAATTTCGAAGCTTTTATTGTATTTATTTTTTGAAAACCTCTAAACAAATCAATTTCTGCATTCAACCTATAATTATTTGAGAAAAAATCAGTGTTTACAATATTGTTATTATTAGGATCTACTGATCTTCCATATCGAATATTATAATCTGAAAATGCATTGATATTTGGCAATAAATTTCTTACCGACTGCCGATATGTTTCCTTGTTAGCATCTTGGTTGTATTTAAAATCCTTGAGCTGTAGATTATTGCCTACAGCATAAGCTACACAATCATCTAATGACCATGAATCTTGAGAATACATCGTATTTGATATCAAGATCAAGAGAAAATATAAGATTTTGTTTTTAGAATTTATCATTTATTAAACACTTAAATAATATTTTGATACCAAACCTTAACCTAATCTCATGCCAAAAACATAATGAATTGCTTATCAGGTAATTATGTATTAAATCGTTTATACTGAATTTTAAAAATGTAAAATTATTATACAAATAGTGTCAAATAATTTTACACTGCTATAGGAGTACTGTCTCAAATTTGTAGTTTTACTATGGTAACTTAAATAATAAATGATGCAGGATGGAAAAGTTTTAATCATTGATGATAATAAGAGTGTCTTAAGCGCACTGGAAATTTTATTGCAGTTTGAGTACAAACACATTAAAACGATTTCTAATCCCAATCAAATTTCTTCAATGCAAAATCTAAGTGATTTTGATATTGTTGCATTAGACATGAATTTTTCTGCTGGTGTTAATACAGGAAATGAAGGTTTATTCTGGCTTAGAGAAATAAAGAAAAAAGCTCCTCATACTTCGGTAATTATGATGACAGCTTATGGTGCTGTTGATCTTGCTGTAAAAGCGTTAAAAGAAGGAGCTACCGATTTTATATTAAAGCCCTGGAATAATGAAAAGCTACTGGCAACCATAAAGTCAGCTTTTTTACTTCGTAAATCCAGAAAAGAAGTACAAGAACTAAAACAGAAAGAAAACCATCTGAAGCGAGTAATTAATCAGGACAGTAATTATATTATTGGTAATTCTAAAGCACTTACCGCTGTCTTGAACTTAGTTAGAAAAGTAGCAAAAACAGATGTCAATGTTTTGATTACAGGTGAAAATGGAACAGGAAAAGAATTAATAGCTCGTGAATTGCATAGAATGTCTCCTCGTAAAAATGAAGTTTTTATTGGTGTAGATATGGGTTCAATATCAGAAACATTGTTTGAAAGTGAACTGTTTGGTCATACCAAAGGAGCATTTACAGATGCCAAAGAAGATCGAGCAGGAAAGTTTGAAGCAGCAAATAATGGCTCCTTGTTTCTCGACGAAATCGGAAACCTATCACTACAAACACAGGCCAAACTATTATCTGCAATACAAAACAGAACTGTAGTAAGGGTTGGTTCTAATAAATCTATTCCTGTAAACATACGTCTGGTTTGTGCCACTAATTGTAATCTTAACCAGATGGTAGATGATGGTATTTTTCGAGAAGATCTACTCTATAGAATTAATACAATTCATATAGAAGTACCTCCATTGCGAGAACGAGATAATGACATCTTGATATTGGCAGATTTCTACTTAAAAAAATTCGCTTCAAAGTATGGCAAACCATCTCTTCGAATAAATACTACTGCCGAAGAAAAACTAATGGGATATCGCTGGCCAGGAAATGTAAGAGAGTTACAACACACTATAGAAAGGGCCGTAATTTTATGTGAAGGAAATGTATTGAAACCAACAGATTTTTTATTAAGTGCCAGCTCAGGGATTTCTTTGGATAAAGGCCCGGAAACTCTTGATGAAATGGAACAACTTATGATTTCTAAAGCACTAGACAAGCACAACGGAAACTACAGCGCTGCAGCAAATCAACTTGGTATCTCCAGACAGACTTTATATAACAAAATAAAAAAATCAGAACGCTAATGGTAAGTCGAAGCCTATATACACAACTCATTCTAAGAGTAGTAATCCTTTCATTGACATCACTACTATTGGCTTTTCTTTTTTTTAAAGAACTATATATTTTATCCTTTTTTCTTCTATTATTCCTTTCATTACAATCTGTATTTTTAATCAAATACCTAAATTACAATAATCGAAAAATTGCTTATTTTTTTAATTCTATTAAAAACGAAGATTTCACTCTTCGATTTCCAGAAAAAGGAGGTCCAAAATCATTCAACGAATTAAATCGTAGCCTTAATAGCCTTAATACTGTGATCCAAAAAGTACACCTAAAAAACCAAACGCAAGAGCAGTATTATCAGGAAATATTGAAACAGGCAGAAATCGGTATTTTGACATTTAATCATAAAGGGCATATCCTTTTTAATAATCCCAAAGTTGAGAAACTATTAAATCATACACCTCTAAATCATATAAAACAACTAGCCCAAGTTGATAAAAACCTATATGAACTATTTAATACCATTAAACCATTTGAACGAACACTTTTTCAACTCACTAACGAACGTGAAACTATACAGCTTGCCATTAAATCTTCTGAAATACTATTAAATGGTGAAGTTTTAAGGTTAATAACAATACAAGATATTCATAATGAATTAGACGAAAAAGAAACAGATTCTTGGATAAAACTCATTAGGGTTTTGACCCATGAAATTATGAATTCTGTTACTCCTATTACTTCAATATCAGAATCTATTTTGGGGTATTATAAAGATAAAGACAGGATCATACCGGTTACAGAAATTGATGAAAATAAGATCCATAATACCGCAAAAGGATTAGAAGTAATCAAAAACCAAGGAAATGATTTAATGAGTTTTGTACAGTCGTATCGTAGCTTTCTAAATGTACCTGTACCCGATAAGAAAATAATTAAAGTGTATGAATTACTAGAAAAGATAAAAGTTTTGATGAGTCAGGAAATTGATTTTAATACCATTTCTTTTGATATTATTAATACTACTGAAAATCTTGAAATTTATGCTGATGAAAAGCAAATTACTCAAATATTGGTCAATCTTTGTAAAAATGCAATTCAGGCTTTAAAAGAGACCGAAAAAGCAACTCTTATGTTCATTTTGGGAATTACACCCGAAGAAAAAAAGTATATAACAGTTAAAGATAATGGCCCAGGGATCCATCCAGATATTATGAGTCAAATATTTATACCTTTTTATACCACAAAAAAAGAAGGTACCGGTATTGGTTTAAGTCTTTCTAAGCAAATTATGCATTTGCACGGGGGGAGTTTAACAGTGCATTCTATACCAAATCAAGAGACTTCTTTTACTTTACTTTTTGAATAAGTTTACCATCTTATTCTATCTTATCCAGTTCTAACGTTTTTAGTAAAGCATCAAAGTAGTAATCTTCAAGATCTGGTACAATTACTACTTTATATGCTGTATTTTTTATGGTATAATGTGACGATGTTTCTGGGTCTAATGATTTAGAATGAAGATTAACAATCTTTTGAATGAAATCATTGATCAAAAGTACCTCATCATAACTTATTTCTCTACGATATGTAGGTTTATCACTTTTATAAACTAGATAATCATTCCTAAAACTAAGAGATTCTTCATGTCCGGTTTGACGAACAAACTCGAAAGTAAAATCTTTAGATGTAAATATCTTATTAATGTTATCTGCTGTTGGTTCTATATTGCGGGCACAACTCGCAACCAAAACCAGTACCAAAAATATCTTTATCCATTGCATGATCTACAATTTACAGAGTAGAAAAGAACTAAGATAAAAGATATATCATTATCAATTATCTTATTTTGATGCTAATCGTTTTATAGAGCTTTCAAAATCAATATCCTCTAGATTACTAATCAATAACCCAATTCCTCCTGATTTTGATGCAACAATATACTCTGTCTGAAATTTTTTCTCCTTTTTATACGCTTTTAGGTATTTAAGCTTAACCACTTTTGAAGTCGGAGTAAAGAAAAATCGACCGTGAATTCTTTTATATTTTACTTCCTGAACATTAGATTCATCTTGTAATTGATCATTAAGTGCTGCTACAACTCTAGCTGCTCTATGCTCATCAAATTGATAAAAATCACATGTATATATAAAAACATAATTTTCGACATTATTTTCGTCCACGAATAGCTCGAAGTCTACTTTTTTGTCCTCTATTTTTTTCAATTCATGTAAAGCAACCTTTTTAAATTTTGGCTTATTTTCTAGAGAATCCAGTCTATTTCTAAATTTTTCTGGAGTTATTTTTGAGTATCCACTAGTAAGCACAATCGTATTATTTTTAAATTCGATTGTATTTTTAGAAAACTTAGAAAACTTAGATTCTTTGGGTAAAAATTCGCATCCTACAACAAGGATTACAATTAACAATAGTAGAATTTTTTTCATAAGGCATTTGTGTTAATTAATATAACATTTTATAGATAAGCCCTAAATGATTGTCTTGCAAGTTAATAAAAAAAAATTATATAAATGTCATTCGGCGGAAATTTTAAGCACTTTAACCGGTTTTTGACTTTGTGTTCGGTTTTTTAGTAAGTATTATATGGCATTATATATAGGCCCTAAGAGGTCAATTATGGATTTCTTATTCTAAATTAGAAATAAACTTCTCTACGTTAAAATTAACATCATCTTCTCCTTGTTGATCAAAAGGATTTTCTAAATGAGATTGAATATTATCCAAAGCGACCAAAATAACACTATACAAAATTGGCATTGCAAATTCTAATCCCACAGCGTATTCTTTTGCTTTGTAAGCAAAGTATGGTCCGTACAATATGGGAAGAATAATTATAAAAATATCACTATATGTCCTTAGTGTTCTGGGAGTACGATATTGATAGATATGCTTAATTTTTTCGAAAGAAATCATCATTTTACTTAAAAACTGATTGGAACGCGAAGCTTCTCCCGAAGGTAATCCATGTTTTCTCATTTCTTTTATGAAAGAAGATAGTTCTGTAAAATTTCTGTACACCTCCTTTTCATAGTTTTCTAATTCGGCTACAGGTTTTGTAAACATATGCTTACAAGCGTTCAATAATCCTTGTAAATGCACTTTTAAATCTTCCTTAAGAGTTATTGGAGGATTTTCTAACCAGTGAATTGTTGCAAAGTACAAAGCCCTGCCATGTGCCTTGATACTACCATATTCATCTAATGCATTTTCTCTCCGCTTATATGCTCCTCCTATAGAAAAAACAATAGGAAAAACGATTGCAGTAGCAATTAATGTTAAAGGAAAATTGGCTGTAAAATCAAAATATCTACATCCATAACTGGATATCAAGGAGAGAAAAGTAATAACAAAAGTCTTATAGTTAATGATAAGACCAATTCTTCTAATTATTTTCAACATAAATAATGAGTGCCTTTTAATTATACCCAATCTACTGGGTTTGTTAGTACTTCTATTAATCGTGCTTCTTCACTACCCGCTTCTGGATGGTAATCATATCGCCATTGTACATGAGGAGGAAGACTCATTAAAATGCTTTCTATTCTTCCATTGGTTTTTAGTCCAAATAGAGTTCCTTTATCGTGTACCAAGTTAAATTCTACATAGCGCCCACGTCGGATTTCCTGCCAATCTCTTTGCGTGTCGGTATACGGCAGCTCTTTTCTTCTCTCTACAATTGGAGTATAAGCTTCTAAAAAGCTATTCCCCACTTCGGTTACAAAATCATACCAGTTTTGCATCGACATCGTATCATCTGCTTTACAATAATCAAAAAACAAACCTCCTACTCCACGACCTTCTCCGCGATGTGCGTTGTAGAAATACTCGTCACATTTCTTTTTGTAAATGGTATAAAAATCTGGGTGATGTTTATCACAAGAATCTTTACATATCTGGTGAAAATGTTTTGCATCCTCATCAAATAGATAGTAAGGTGTTAAATCCTGTCCTCCACCAAACCAGCTATCTACAATAGTTCCGTTTGCATCATACATTTCAAAATAACGCCAATTGGCATGCACTGTTGGTACCATTGGGTTTTTAGGATGTAATACCAAGGATAGACCACAAGCAAAAAAGTCAACATCACCTACATTAAAATAGCTCTGCATGGCTTTAGGAAGTGCTCCATGAACTCCAGAGATATTTACACCTCCTTTTTCGAATACATTTCCATTTTCGATCACACGGGTTCTTCCTCCACCTCCTTCGGGACGTTCCCAAAGGTCTTCCTGGAACTTAGCTTTACCATCTATTTTCTCTAATTTTGAGGTTATGGTATCCTGTAAGTCTTGTATATATTGATAAAACTTATCTTTCATTTATAACTATGTAAATATTTTTTTAGATCTTAAAACCCAATTGAATTTAACCATGATATTATGCTTCAATTTTAGAAATCTCTTCGGATGCGTTTTTTAGTTCAATTAATCCTTTTTCTTTCAAAATTTTCACTGTTTCTGTAGAAGCTGCAACCACAGATATAGGTAGTGTGATGATAAACCCTATAATAGGGATAAAGAGCATCAATACAAATACGATCCCATTACCTATTGCAGTGCCTCTATTTTTTCTTACAAACTGGATACTCTCTTTGTAGTTAAAATGACGTTCCATTGTATAATCCATATTCCCAAAACCTACATAATATGCCTGAATTAAAAAAATCAAAATCGTAAATAAAAGACCTATAACCGGGATAAAACTTAAAATAATCAACGGAATCATAAATAATAATTCTCTAAATAGATTTCGTATATTAATACGGATACCTCTAGATAATTGTTGGCTAAATGATGTATTGCGATGCACATGATTTGTTTCTCCCAGAAGATGTGTTTCTACTTTTTCTGAAACTGGGCTCATAAATGGTGCGGATAATGCCATTACAATATGTTTATATAGTATTAACCCTATCACCAGGATCAATAGACCTCCAATATATGTACTAATAGTAGCAAATGTTTCCGATCCCCACTCCCAAGGCCAAATTTTTGCAATCAAAGTACCTAGATTATCAGAAAAGAAATATGCTAATGCCACAAAAGATAATCCTGCGATTACACTTATTAAAATAGGTATGGCAAAAAATTTCCATAATCCCAATTTCGAAATAAGTTTGAACGTCCCGAAATAAGCTTTGATCCCATTAATGATATTTTTAAGCATTGGTTTTCTTTTTTGATTGATTCACTTTTATAAGTAGCTTTTTTATGAAGTTTGTTTCAACATTTCTTAACTTCTTATTTTTCCGAAAGATAAACCAAATCATTTTTATGATCTAGTAATGCATTGAGCTCTGTTACTTTTTTAGCTTTTTGTACATGCTTTTTTAAAAAGGTAACTATTTCATCTTCAGAAATATTTTTTAAAGAAACAAAGTACTTTCTACCCATTTCATTATTCTGCAAATCCATTGCAGTTTCTATGGGTTTATTCGGAGCCAGTTTCTCATGCAAATCAGTTATTTTCTTGGTCCACCGAATTGAGCTTTCTTCATTTTTAGTAATTCTAAAGGTTTTATAGCAAATCAAAATATTCCACAAGGCATGTCTAAACGCATTCGCTTTTCCATGATTATGATGTGTTTTCCCATAATGCAAATCACAAATAATCATGGTTCTCCTTGTAGCTTTTAGCGTTGGGTAGACAAGTAAAGGATTCTGAAGCATTATCCCTGTCAATCTAAGGATTTGTCTAAAACTTAATCGTTTTAACAGACTCCTAATACTCATTCTTATGCTTGATATTCTTTTACTGCATCTACAAATGCTTGAGCATTCTCTACAGGAATATTCGGTAAAATCCCATGTCCCAAATTAGCGATATAACGATCTTTACCAAAAGCATCTATCATTTGCTTCACCATTTTTTTGATTTCTGCAGGCGGAGATAATAATCTCGAAGGATCAAAATTACCTTGTAGTGTTATATTTCCTCCGCTAAGATAACGAGCATTACGTGCAGAACAAGTCCAATCTACTCCAAGCGCAGCAGCTCCTGATTGCGCCATTTCTTGTAATGCAAACCAGCACCCTTTTCCAAAAACGATCACTTCGGTTTCTTCTTTTAACGCATCTACAATCTGCTGGATGTATTTCCATGAGAATTCTTGATAATCCACAGGAGATAACATACCTCCCCAACTATCAAATACCTGAACTGCATTAACTCCTGCTGCTACCTTTGCCTTAAGATATGCAATAGTAGTATCGGTAATCTTTTGTAATAATTGGTGTGCTGCCTCTGGTTGTGTAAAACACAATTCTTTGGCTTTATCAAAATTCTTAGATCCTTGTCCTTGTACCGCATAGCATAGAATCGTCCAAGGTGAACCGGCAAAACCAATTAAAGGAACACGATTATCCAAACGCTCTTTTGTTAGTTTTATCGCATCCATTACATATCCTAATTCTTCATGAACATCTGGAACAATTACCTGTTCTACATCTGCCAAAGATCGAATTGGATTAGGAAGCCAGGGACCAATCCCATCTTTCATTTCGACTTCGATATTCATTGCTTGCGGGATCACCAAAATATCACTAAACAAGATTGCAGCATCGGGACCAATGATATCTATAGGCTGTACGGTTATCTCTGCCGCTAATTCTGGTGTTCTACAACGAGTAAAAAAATCATATTTTGCTTTTAGTGCACGAAATTCTGGTAAATATCGTCCTGCTTGACGCATCATCCAAACTGGTGGGCGTTCTACGGTTTCTCCTTTTAGTGCTCTAAGAAATAGATCGTTTTTTAGTTCTGTCATAGCTATTGTGAATTTTCTACTTTGCGAAAATCTCTTTATTATTTAGTATTCAAAATGATTCTGGCCTATACCAGGATCATAATTTATTAAAATATTTCACGGCTTGAACAATTACATTCTCTACCGTTGGTTTATTAGCAACAATAATATTATCTGTATGTTTTTTGGCTTCAGAAGCGGTTGTGTTTCCTATACAAAACGCAATACTTTCTCCTATTTTATTTTCTGAAACATAACTCTGGATTCCAGATGGGCTAAAAAACAATATCCCATCAAACATTCGATTAAATTTATTTGATTTTAAATGTGTTTTATATACTATCTCCTCTTTTACCTCAACATTATTTTGCTCCAAAAGATTAGGTAATTCATCTCTTCTCAAGTTTCCGCAAAAAAACAAAAAAGATTCATTTTTATACTTTTTTATAATGATTTTGGCTAAATCTGATGCATTTTGAGCAGTTTCTACTACATTTAAGTCATTTTCCTGTAAACGTTTTTTGGTATTATCTCCTACACAAAAACAGTTTGAAATGATCATTCCGGAATTTTTAATTGCCTTCACAGCGTTCTTGCTTGTAAAAATTGCATTCTGGATTGTATTCTCAATATTATTTTCTAAAAGTTCTATAGTTATGGCATCATATTCGACAAACCCAAGACCTGTATTTAGTAACAACTCTTTTTGAGCTGCAGAAAGTTTTTTGGTTGAGAGTATTGTTGGTGAAGTATCCAATCTATGCTATTTCTGCTTTTATCTCTTTCATCAATTCATGCCCTCCGTTATTCAATATTTCCTGAGCACATATCTTACCCAGATTTTCCACATCACCGATTTTAATTTCTTTATTCACTTCAATCTTATCCTTTCCGTCAAGGCTAAATAAAGCTCCTTTAAAATGGATACTATCGGTATTAATCTCTGCTAGTCCTCCTATTGGTGCAGTACAGCCTCCTTCTAATTCCCGTAGAAATTCTCGTTCGATATGTACACATATTTCCGATGGGCTATCGTTTAAGTTTGATAATGCCTCGAGGCAATATTCATCTTCTTCTTTGGCAACTACCAACATAGCTCCTTGAGCTGGTGCAGGAATCATCCAATCCAGATCAATATAATTATCGGGTTTTAGATTAATACGCTCTAATCCTGCAGCGGCAAATATGGCACCATTCCAATCACTATCGGTTAGTTTTTGCATTCGTGTATTTACGTTTCCACGTAGATCAACTACTGTATGTGTTGCGTATTTATGTAACCATTGTGCTTTTCTTCGAAGGCTTCCGGTAGCAATTGTTCCTTTACTTTCTAAAAAATCCAATCCTTTATGAACCAGAATATCGTTTACATTAGCACGTTTTAAGATAGCAGCTTCTACTATTCCTTTTGGGAGTATAGTTGGCACATCCTTCATCGAATGCACAGCAATGTCAATATCACCATGTAACATGGCTATATCTAGTGTTTTGGTAAAAATCCCGGTAATTCCTAATTCATACAATGGCTTATCTAGTATAATATCACCTGTTGACTTAACAGGAATCAACTGGGTTTTATATCCCAATTCTTCTAAACTTTTTTGCACGGTATTAGCTTGCCAAAGTGCTAATTCACTATCTCTGGTACCTATACGAATCGTTTTTGTCAAGACTATTTATTTTGTAAATGAAATACTTTCTGAATCAATTCTATGCTTTCATCTGCCGAAGTATTATCATCTTTAAGGTGATTGGCAAAATGATTGGTAATTTTCTGAATGATTCGACTAGTAATAATATCAGCTTGTTCTTCATCAAAATCTGCATACTTTTTTCGTTGTAGATTAATTTCTGCATCTTTTAATGTAGATAATTTATTTTTAAGTGCTTTAATAGTAGGAGCAAATTTTCTAGTTTCTAACCAACTGCCAAATTCTGTTTTTATCTCATCTATAATAACTTCGGCTTGTGGAATGTATTGTTTTCTTCTTTGTAAAGTATCATCTGTCATTTTTGACAAATGATCTAAGTGAACCAAAGTTACATTAGGTAATTCATTCACATCATCTGCCACATTTTTTGGGATAGACAGATCTAAAATCAATAATGGTTTTTGTGAATGGATTAACTGTTTAGAAATAGTAGGATTCTGTGCTCCCGTAGCGACAATAAGAATATCTGTGTTTGTTATTTCTGACTGAATATTAGCATAATCTTTTACAATAAGATTAAATTTTCCTGCTACTTTTTCTGCTTTATCCTTAGTTCTATTAATCAGAGTAATATGATCGTTCTTGGTATGTTTTACTAAATTCTCACACGTATTTCTGCCTATTTTACCTGTACCAAAAAGTACGATCTTCTTTTCTGAAATATTTTCTACATTCTTAAGAATGTATTGAACAGAAGCAAAAGAAACCGAAGTTGCTCCTGATGAAATCTCAGTCTCGTTCTTAATACGCTTGCTCGCCTGTATTACTGCATTGATCAGTCTTTCTAGAAAAGGATTAGTAATTTCTACTTTTTTAGAAGCTATAAAACTTTTTTTTAGTTGACTTATGATTTCAAAATCACCTAATATCTGGCTATCTAAACCAGTCCCCACTTTAAATAAATGTGATACTGCTTTATTATTTTTATGTACATAGGCTACTTTTTCGAACTCTTCTATGGTTCCGTGAGTATGTTCGCAAAGTAATTTGATTAATTGAAATGGATGTTGAGCAAAACCGTGTAATTCGGTTCGATTACAAGTAGAGGTAACAAGCAAGGCTTCAATACCTTCATTTTTGGCCTGTTGTAGTATTCCTTCTTTGGCTTCATCGTTTACACTAAAATGACCCCTGATCTCTGCATCAGCTTTTTTATAACTAAGTCCAATAGTGTAAAAATTTGTTCCTTTTGCTCTTAAGTGAGACTCCATGCAGTCAATTCTATAATATTCCATAACAAAAGTATTTTAGATAGATCAGAAAAAACAACGCCAGAAGAACTAATAGTGTCGAAAAACGTTATTTGAGACATTATTTGCATGAAAAACAAGCAAAAACCCTTATTTTTGTATAGATACGAGAGGTTCTTATATCGACAGTTTAGATTCGTTCTAAATAAATAAAATTTTATAATTATGGAAATTGAACTAAAAAATAACGCTCCAGGGGTTCTTGAAGAAACTCAAATCGAAGATGATTTTTATATCCTAAAGTTTCAGAACGAAACTAATGAAAATCAGCGAGTTGTAAGGGATATCAACAGCAGTTTTATTCAATTTCACTTCTCTATAAAAGGGAGGGTTAAATTTAATTTTAATAACGGAAGCTATGCTATTAACCTTTCTGAAGAAAATTCACTACTGCTCTATAATCCACAGCGTGATCTTCCTATGAATCTAGAAATGGACAAGAATTCTTGGTTGATTACCGTCCTGATTTCAATAAAAAGGTTTCATTCTTTATTTTCAAAAGAAGCAGATTATATTCCTTTTCTTGGAGATGGGAATCGAGATAAAAAATATTATACTGATGCTAGTATTTCCCCTTCGATGGCTGTTGTATTGAATCAAATCATGAATTATAATTTGAATAAATCGATCAAACAATTATATTTTAAAGGAAAAGCATACGAATTATTAAGTCTCTATTTTAATAGACCCGGAGATGCAGATGTAGAACAATGTCCATTTTTGGTAGATGAAGAAAATGTATTAAAAATCCGAAAAGCTAAGGAAATTATTATCGCCCGTATGGCAGAACCTCCTACTCTTCAGGAGTTATCAAATGAGATTGGATTACCTCTTAAAAAACTTAAAGACGGATTTAAACAAATCTATGGTGAACCAGTATATACGTTCTTGTTTGATTACAAAATGGAAGTAGCCAGACAACTACTCGCCTCGGGAAGTCATAATGTAAACGAAGTAGGCTTAAAAGTAGGATATAGCACTGCAAGCCATTTTATTGCAGCATTTAAAAAGAAATTTGGCACTACTCCAAAAAAATATGTAATGAGCTTAAACTAAAACCCATTTAGTCTATTGATTCTCCTTTGGGAATCCCTATTCCTTTTTGCAGGGATACTATCGAATCATACATCCCTTGATCTTCATCTGAAGTATCTGCTAAAACTGATACAAAATCAAACTGTTCTAACAGCTCCAGAATAAAGGGCAGTTTGTCTTTTTCGACATCTACAATTATACGTTTCATCTTTGCTTTTTTTAATCATCTAAAAATACTAAAATAAAACTACTCAACTTTCAGTTTGCCAGAATTTAACGTATTTTAAGTTCTGTTTTATTTTTAACTCATATCCGACGGTTATCAATTATCAATTCTATAATACTACTATCAAAAAGTCTTATCACTTTTAGTATCATTCCTCCTTATAGTTTGTATTTTTGTTGGTGCAAAAAGAAAATTATGAGTAAAGGAGTTCTCCTTGTTAATCTTGGATCACCAGACAGTACAGATCCAAAGGATGTAAAAAAATATCTTGGTGAATTTTTGATGGATCCCAGAGTAATCGATGTTCCGCTATGGGCAAGAACACTATTGGTAAAAGGGATCATCCTAAATACCAGGCCAAAAAAATCAGCAGCAGCATATAAAAAAATATGGTGGGATGAAGGTTCCCCTTTAATTGTACTATCAGAACGATTACAGAAAAAAGTTGCCGATCTTACTTCAATACCTGTAAGTTTATCAATGCGTTATGGCTCGATGAATATCAAAAAAGGATTACAAGAATTGCAGGATAAAGGTGTAAATGAAGTCATGATTATTCCGCTTTATCCACAATTTGCTATGGCAACTACAGAGACTATTTTAGTTCTTGCCGAAGAATTACGTAAAGAGCATTTCCCTAACATGAAACTTATTGATCTTCCTGCTTTTTATAACAAATCTGAGTATATCAAAATCTTATCCAAAAGTATAGCCGAAAAGTTAGAAACATTAGATTACGAACATCTTCTATTTTCTTATCATGGAGTACCAGAAAGGCATATTCGTAAAAGTGACATTACAAAATCCCATTGTAAAATTGATGGATCATGTTGCAATACTCCCTCTGCAGCTCATGAGTTTTGCTATCGCCATCAATGTTATTCTACTACACAACAAGTAGCTCAAAAATTAAAATTAAAAGAAGGAACCTATTCTACCTCTTTTCAATCTCGTTTAGGCTTTGATCCATGGTTACAACCATATACTGATCGTACCATAGAACGTATGGGAAAAGAAGGAATTAAAAAAATGGCTATTGTAACTCCTGCTTTTGTATCAGATTGTTTAGAAACTTTGGAAGAAATAGCAATGGAAGGAGAAGAAATTTTTCACGAAGTTGGTGGTAAAGAATTCACAACCATCCCTTGTCTTAATGATCGTGATGATTGGGCAGGTCTGCTTGCAAATTGGGTAAATGAATGGGTTACTGTTAAAACCCAAACCGTATAATGGCAAAAATAACGGCCGAAGCTCTGGGGGTAGAACCCATAGGGAAATTACTCATAAAACAAGCAGTTCCTGCATCTATAGGAATATTAGTGATGTCTCTTAATATCCTAATTGATTCTATTTTTGTAGGTAATTGGATTGGTTCTATTGCGATTGCAGCTATTAATGTAGTACTCCCCGTATCCTTTTTTATTGCTGCATTAGGAATGTCTATCGGTGTAGGAGGTTCTAGTATAATTTCTAGGGCATTAGGTGCAAATAATAAAGAAAAAGCACTCAAGACTTTTGGAAACCAGATTACTCTTTCTCTGCTTTTTATGGTTTCTTTGGTTGTTTTAGGTTTAGTTTTTGTCGATGATATTATTCCAAAATTTGGTGGGAAAGGAGATATTTTTGAACCCGCAAAAATCTACTATACGATTATTTTATATGGTGTACCTATCCTTGGTTTTGCTATGATGGGTAATACTGTAGTCAGAGCAGAAGGAAAGCCTAAATTTGCTATGACGGCTATGATCATCCCTACAGTTGGTAATCTGCTAATGGACTATCTTTTTATTAATGTAATGGATATGGGAATGCATGGTGCTGCATGGGCGACAACAGGCTCGTATCTTGCTTGTTTTTTATATATATTTTGGTTTTTCAGTTCTAAAAACTCTGAATTAAAAATCAGCTTTCGTCATCTTGGACTACAAAAAGAGATTGTTTCAGAAATTGCTTCACTTGGCGGAGTAACTCTAGCCAGACAAGCTGTAGTAAGCATTACCTATCTATTAATGAATAATATTTTATTCGATCTTGGGCAAGAAGGCTTGGTAGCTGTGTATGCTATTATTGGTCGAATGCTAATGTTTGCCTTGTTTCCTGTGTTTGGAGTAACCCAGGGATTCTTACCCATTGCTGGATATAATTATGGTGCAAAACGCTACCCTCGCGTTAGAGAATCTATTAATACCGCAATCAAATATGCTGCGATTCTAGCCACCTTAGTTTTTATTGGGCTAATGATTTTTCCTGCAGAAATAACAACTTTATTTCTGAGTAACAACCCCAATCTAGCTCCCAAAGAATTAGCTCTAAATCAATATGTATTATCTCATACTGCAGAACCTATGCGATGGGTATTTGCTGCTACGCCTATTATTGCGCTTCAGCTAATTGGGGCTGCCTATTTTCAGGCTGTAGGGAAAGCCATTCCCGCTTTATTACTTACGTTATCAAGGCAAGGTTTCTTCTTTATTCCTTTGATTTTGATTCTTCCAAAGTTTTATGGCGAATTAGGAGTTTGGATTTCTTTCCCGATTGCAGATATATTAGCAACCATTGTTACTGGGTATTTTCTGAATCGGGAAGTGAGAACTAAGCTTATTACAGAAAACTAGCTAACTCTTTATTTTTACTTCTCATCTTTTAAAATTTCAGAACACCAATCTGTTAAAAAAACAACCAAGCTATTTTTTAATAACCTGGTTGTCTATTCTTTTTAACTTATTTTCTTTTTTTATATTTTATTTTAATCATCGCCAAGCATTTCACGTATTAAAAAACCAACAGGAAACTCTTCTTGATCTGCGATGGCATCCCAATAAATAATAGTTTGAAAATGAAGTGCTAGTTCATTACTAAGATGTGGATATATAAATTCTTTAAACAAAAATGTCATTTCGTTATCCACTTTATTTTCGAGAATAGCTTCATTCATTGATGAGATAACTAGTTCTAAAAACTCAAATTCAACACCTTCATCTAATTCATCAATATTATTGTTATAATACTTAATAAATTCTACAACTCTGTTTGCATCATCATTTTCGATACTCCAATCCCCTGTCATTATCAAGTTTAATTCCTTATTAACTTCTTTAAACGATTTTTCTTCCATTTAATGTAAATGCATATATTATTTTAAGAGATATAATTTCCTAAATACAGTAATTCTTGTAACATAGAATTACAAGGTCCATAAATCGTTATAAGCAAAAATATAACACCCTTTAGATTCATCTTTTAAATGTTTACAGCCAAACTCAAATAATGAGTTTAGCTGTTTTTAAAAATTATGGCTAAGTTCTAAAAAGCATATTATTTACTACTATGTTTTTAAATTCCATCCAGGCAGTATTGGAAGCAAAGGCTATAGCTGCTACGGTTGCCATTTTACTGGTTGAATTTTTTATTTTTTCTAAGACTAAAAACCAATTCAGATAATTCTGAAGGTATTTTGTTGCCACTCCATTGAAGGGCTCCATAAATTTCCTTAGACGCATATCCATATTATTCACATTTTGTACGTGATATATTTTGTCAACAGCTCTTTGACCCTTCGAAGCATTAAATTTTTTGTGTGCTACCTTCTTGTCTTTTGCAAATGCAGTATAGCTTCTGTGACTGTCGCTACAAAGGGTTTCTACTTTAGCCAACTTCCCTTGTAATATAGTCTCCAAGTCACTTTTACTAATGCGACCTCTGGTAGCTACTTTGAAATCTTTGTTCCCTGATCGGTCACAACTGGCTATCACAGCTACTTTTTCATTACTGAGACCAGCTTTACTTGCCTTTGCGCCACGTTTTCTAGCAGGACGATCCAAATTTCGATTCCCTTTTTCAGAGTAAGCAAAGAAAAGATCATCACTCTCTAGGATTCCTTGGAATTCATCCACACTTACGCTCCCAAAGGAGACAAGTAATTTGTGCCTCCAATCAAAAGAAGTCTGAATAGAAATCCCTGTTTCTTTGGCACTCTTGCGAATACTATATCCAGAGAGTAAACAGAATAAATAACGATTAACTTTGTCTTTCTTCTTGAGGTTGTACCAGAACTTACCGGTAGTTTCACTAAAGTTTTTATGACAAGTATTACAAACATAGCGCTGTACTCCTTTGAGCTTACCATTAGCCTTAATTTTATTGCACTTACAATGAGGACAGCTTATGGCTTTACTCTGATTGCTATCAATCAGGGCTGAACCCTCAGTAGAGATCTCCAATAATGTGGAAACAATTTCTGATTGAACCAAAGCCGATGAACTAATGAAAAAATCTCTAAAATCTTCTGGTATCATTTCTCCGTTTTTATAAAGTAAAGATAAAACATATTCTAATTAGAACTTAGCCAAAATTATTTATGTAAATATACTGTTGTTGCACGATTAACTCATTCCTATACTTTTTTTATCTATTAAAACCCATTTATCATCAATAAGACTAAAAATGTAAATGATTTCATGACCAATAATTTTACCACCTTCATAATTTTTGTTTTTGATAGCAGTTTTATTTAAAATACATTTTTTAGAATCTGAAAGAAAAATTATTTGTGAAAAGAAATGCTTTATATAACTACCATCTTCTTTTATTATTTCATCACTCAATATCGATTGAACTTGTTTTTTTAACTTAGAACATAACATATAATCCATATTCTCAGTTTGACTATTAAACTGTTCTAGCTCTTTCTTATTAAAAATATTTAATTTACTGATAATTTCAATATGTGAGGGTTCGACCTGAAAACCAATTTCAATTTCAACTGCTTTACGCTTATTTATCTTCATTTCTTCAAAAACAATAGTATATAATTCTGTATCAGTACAATTGTTTTCTTGCCCTTTACAATTGATTATTATAAACATTGTTATACCTAAAAATAAAATTATTTTTTTCATATTACCAGTTTCCGAAATTTCTCATTATTATTCCTACATTTGATCGCCAAACGGTTTCTCCAAATACTGCTTTCTCAAAAAGAATACCAGCTTCACTTTCTTCTAACCTATCTTCAAAAAAAGCATCACTCCAAAAATTAAACCCATAATTAGTATCAGCGAAGTGAACATATTCATGCGAAATAGTTACAGCAATGAGAAACCTTATTTCTTCTCTAAACTTAGCACTATTCTTTAAGTTTTCTATATCATTTACCAAATCAATATCTATTCGAAGTCTATTTATTTCCTCTGGAAGTACATGACCAAGGTATCTACCATATCGTTCATTTATTCCTTCACCTCCTAATTGTAGAATAAGAATTTCAGGGCCTTTACCCCATTGTATACTTTTGATTAATTTATTTTTTCAGACCTCACAGGTCTCTAAGACCTGTGGGGTCTGATGATTACGGTTTATTACATACTTTTAATCATCGCCAAGCATTTCACGTATTAAAAAACCAACAGGAAACTCCTCTTGATCTGCGATAACACTCCAATAAATAATAGTTTGAAAATGAAGAGCAAGTTCATTACTAAGATGTGGATATATAAATTCTTTAAACAAAAATGTCATTTCGTTATCCACTTTATTTTCGAGAATAGCTTCATTCATTGATGAGATAACTAGTTCTAAAAACTCAAATTCAACACCTTCATCTAATTCATCAACATTATTGTTATAATACTTAATAAACTCTACAACTCTGTTTGCATCATCATTTACAATACCCCAATCAGGAGTACTAATAAGGTTAAGTTCTTTATTAACCTTATCAAAATCTTTATCTCTACATTTACGATTCATATTATTATTTATACGAACATAATATTATTCGGAAGAATTAGTACATTACAACAATTTTCTTATCGCTTAAAGACCATTTTCCTTTATGATAATCATATATATATAAGATCTCACCACCTATTGCTTTTCCCCCTTCATATTTTCTGTTTTTAGCAACTGTATACATAAGAATACATTTTTTAGAATCTGAAAGAGATATTACTTTAGAAAATTTATAGCTATTATAACTACCATTTTCCTTTATCAGATCATCACTTAATATTAATTCTATTTGCCTTTTAAATTTACTACAAGAAAGGTAATCCATATCTTTAGGTAGATTATTAAATTGTTCCATTTCTTTAGTGTCAAAAATATTCATCTTGTCAATACTCTCAATAATAAATTTACTTGGTTTATAACCAACTTTGATCTCAACTGCTTTTTTCTTATATAATTGCATTTCTTGAAAAACAAGATTGTAAATTTTTGTATTACTACAATCTCTTTCTTGTCCTTTAGAAACGAAAGTTCCTAATGCTATTATAATTAAAATAACCTTTTTCATATTACCAATTTCCGAAATTTCTCATTATTACTCCTACATTACTTCGCCATACAGTTTCACCAAAAATAGCTACTTCAAAAACCGCGCCAGCTTCATTTTGATCTACTGGATCATCAAGATATAATTCGCCCCAGAAATTATTGCCAAAAACAGTATCACCGAAATGATTATATTCATGTAAAATAGTTACAGCAATGAGAAAACCTATTTCTTCTCTAAACTTATCGCTATTTTTTAAATTTTCTATATCATTTATCAAATCAATATCTATAAAAAGTTTATTCCTAAGCTCAGGGTTGAAAGTTCCTCGATATGCCCCATATTGCTCCTTGTTACCTTCTCCATGTAATTGCTCAATTACAATTTCGGGGCCTTTTCCCCATTGTAATGCTTCTTTAATAGTTTCAACAGGAGCATCAGTAATACCATGTATTTCATTAATAATTTTGTCATTATTAGCTATTTTTGGTATTTCATTCTTTAAAAATTCTGTTAACGCAGGATAATCTCTTTTATACTGTTCTGCTTTATCTTTTGGATATTTCACAAAAGGCTGTATACTAACTAAAGCGCCATCTATAGCTGCTATTATCATCTCTTTAGCTGTTTTTTTCGCCTCACCATTCCCTTGCTTACTTTCTACAAAATAGGCAATTTTACGAGCTTCAGTTTGGTTTTTGGGATCTAACAGCCATTTCTCCTGTGCTGTGGTTATTCCATGAAAATCATCTCTTCCAATGGTTTTTAAAGATTTGATCAGGTTATGAATTTCTGATGGGGTACTAATTGCTACATTATCAATATTATCAGCACACCTTACCTGTGAACCAGCAATAGAAGCATCTGGAGTAGCACTACCTGGACCAACAGCTCCTTTGCTATGAGCTTTCACTGCACCACCATCTCTTCTTTGACCACTACAATAACTACTATACCCATCTAGGCCCAAAGTAGTCTTTATGCGATCTCTTAACTTAATCCCTCCGGGATTAAGATTCGCTTGATTCTCTACTAATCCATTATATATATTTTCTAATTGACAAAGGCTGTACTTTCCTTTATTAAAATAGATGTCGGTATAATCATATATTACAGTTCCATCTATAGCGTTAGTAGAAGAGTATTGTCCTTTAACTACAACATTAACATCAATACAGGTAATTTGAGTAACCAGTTTATCACCTGTACCGCTATAACTTGACCTTGCATCTCCACAACGACCATCTCCTGCTGCTCCACTATTAGGACCTTCTGGGTGATTTGTCTCACTATTAGGGCCTTTACATTGATGATGCACCCTTCTGGTTTGTTTAACACATGTCGTAACTGTACCAAGAACTCCATTAGGTCCTGCATTCGAGGTTCTTGGTAATCGTTTGCCTTTTATAAAATAGCTCGATAAACTACCTTCTGCAGAAAAACCACCAACACTATTTGGAGTGTCGGGCCGTATATCAACAGAAGAACAAGGAGAAGATGATTTTGATGATAATACACTTATCTCACGACCAAAAAAATCTTTGGCTTCATAACTAGTAATTTGCCAGTTTAGACTATTGTAATCCTCTGCTGTGATCTCATGAGCTTTTTTATCGGTTTGATATTGTAATACAAAAGGTTCTCCGATCGTACCATCTGCATATTTTTTTACCACTAAATTATAAAACTCGTATGCACTTGTATTAGGAACGGTAAGTAACATACTATACGTCTTATCTCCTGATAAGGTAGTTAGCTCTACGACCTGATTCTTATCAACCGTAACATTATCAAATGATTTGGATTTAGGAGCATTCAATGCAATGTTAAACGCTTCAAAAACCTCTGGCACTTCTGTCCCGCTGGCATATGTATAACTTGAAGAAGAGTGTTCTTCTGTAGTATTTAATGATACTGATTCTGTTATAAAACCCTCTTCTTTTTCGCAACTAGAGAAAAAGAAGGTTAATAATACAGCTATGGTCATAAATGCATAGCTCGTAAAATGGTTTTTCATACTAATTTTATTTAATGTGAATATTTAACTTGGTACAAATTAAACACATGCCAGTTTCATTTTTCGGGACTGAGTATTTTTTAGCGTTAAAACAAAAAAACAGCCAAATTATATATGACTGTTTTTGTTTTCTTATACGGATTTCAAATTCACACTGTCAGATATTTTCTGAATCGGGAAGTGAGAACTAAGCTTATTACAGAAAGTAACTAGTTGTTTTTATTTTTTGGTTGTAGCAGCTTTACTAATAATTTTCCACTCTGCATCAATCTTTTTCAGAAGAAAAATATCGATATATCTTATATCTTCACCTTCTATCAAAATTTCGGCTTTTGCCATAGCGATATCATTTTCTCTGTCTATAGATAGTATTTTACCTATCCTACCATTAAATTTTCCTTGCTCTCTTTTTTCAAACCATGAAGCATATTCATTAATCGGTACAATCCATAGTTTTTTCTCTTTATGAGTTAGAAACAAATTTGCTTCATCATAAAAAGCTTCTTTAATTGTTTCAGGCTTGTTATATGAGGTTCCTTCTAGGTATTTATTAATCGAAGCACGTATATTATCTTCTTCTGATTGTGCAATGATAATGTTACAACTAACTAAAAATAGGGTTATCCAAAAATAGGTTTTCATGTGTTTTTTTATTTATGTTATTGATTAGTCCATTGTGCATTTAAGATTTTTTAATTCAAAATTCGTCAATTCGATTTCGATCCGACTTAGGAGTCTTGTACTTCGGCAAGTTCAGCAGAGCTATCCAGAATAGAATTTTGAATCAAAAAAGCTATTCTCGATACAATTTTTCTTCATATCATCTCGAGCGTAGTCGAGAGGCTATTCCGAAAAACCACTCGAATTGACGCTTTTTTTATGCTGTTGATTTCTAAATGCACAACGGGTTTATTGATTATTTTCTATTCTTAAGATTTTCCCATTAGGTTCATCGGTAAGTAGATAGAGTTTCCCTTCTGGACTTTGCGCTATTTTCCTGGATCGTATTCTATCATCAACAAACAATTCTTCAGCGCTTTTTATGATTTTATTTTCGATTCTGAATCTCCACAGACTCCCTCTACTCAATCCAGGAACGAGTAGATCATTTTTCCATTCTGGAAATTCATCGCCTGTATAAAATAGGAGCCCAGTAGGTGCTACAGTATGCATCCAATACCAAATGGGATCGGTATACACTGCTCCTTCAATTTTAGGAGGATAATACTCTTTACTTCGATAGCCCCCGGTCGTAATAATCGGCCAGCCATAATTAGCTCCAGGTTTCAACCTATTAACCTCATCTCCTTGTCGGGTACCATGCTCACTAAACCATATCTCTCCTGTTGCAGTATTTACAGTTATCCCTTGTGCGGCTCTAATCCCAATAGCATAAATTCCCGGAACCGCAGTTGTTCCAAAATCTGGATTATCATCAGGTATACTTCCATCAGGGTTTATTCTATATATTTTTCCTCGTTTATCTTTCAAGTCCTGAGCGATAGGTATTTCAGGTTCATCAATTTCCTTAAATAATCGCTCTCCCATGGTAATGTATAATTTACCATCGGGTCCAAAAGTCATCCCTCCTCCATAATGAAAATATTCTCTTGTAAACGGTCCGGCTTCGAGCAATGTTTTTATACTAGTTAAGGAGTCATTGTTTAGTACAGCTCGTACTACTTTTGTAGCACTTCCTTCCCCTTTCCTTTTTGCAGCATACGAAAGATATATATGTTCATTGTTGTTAAAATCCGGATCCAACACTACTTCAAAAATACCCGAATTATCTCCTCCTGTAATCATTCGAATGCTATCAGTAAGGTCACGAGGAAAACCTTTAATAATTCTTTTTTCTTTTGAAATGAGATTTACTTTAACCAAATTTCCATCCTTTTCTGATACCAGAACCTCATCTTCTGATAAAAAAGCCATGCTCCAGGGGTGTTTAAGGCTATCTATTATGATTTCTTTTATTGGCTGCATTTTCTTTTTTGAAACCTCTGAAGGTTTTTCAATTTTGGCACAAGCCGCCACAATCAAAAGCAGTAAGAATATTGATTTATTCATTAATATTATTTTGAATTTTTCTGAGTGCAAAATCCAAAAGAATACATCAAAATCCTTTAAAAAACATGATCTTTAAAACGAAAAATCAATTAAGCAGCACTAAATTGAGTTCTATATTGTGAAGGTGTAAGCTGAGTTTCTGCTTTAAAAGCGAGGTTAAAAGATGTAACATTACCAAAACCGCAATCATAAGCTACAGTTGCAATTTTTTCTAAAGCATACTCAGAATCCACAAGTAACTTTTTGGCTTTTGTTATTCGAAAATGATTTACAAACTCAGAGAAATTCTTTTGTTCATTCTCATTAATTACCTGTGATAATTCTCTTGAGGAAACTGATAGTTTTTCTGCTATGGTCTGTAAAGAAATATTACTATCTAAATAAACGTTTTCATTTTCGAATAGTTCCTTTACACGATTAAGTAATTTTTTGGAAGCTTCTCGGTCAATTCTAGAATTACTATATTTTTCTAATGCAAAAACATGCCTTTTTAAAAGCAGGTAAGAAAACATATATATTAAAAATGAAAAAGAAATCGCTCCAAGAATATAAAATGGAATAACCCTAACAAAAATACCAAGATACAGTACCCAAATCAAGCTAATTCCAATCACAATATTTCTATACCATTTTAAAAGTTGTGGATTTGCATCATTTGTGATTTTTAAAATACCTCTCCAGCAAATGGATAGATAGATACCAAAGTGAAGGAGAACCAAAGAATACGCTATAGATGAAAATAAATCTCCCCTATTAGGAATAATAGGACTACATAAAACAAATAATACAAAAGGTATCAAATGAATATAGTTTTGGTTTGAAAACGTTTGTTGTTTCTCAAAAAGAGCTTTACCATAAAACCAAAGAAAAGGACCTACAGCCAATATAGTTGAAATCGCTAAATTTCTTAATCTGGGATCAACTTCAATATAATTATGAAAAACAGATTTTCCTATCCGTATTGTTAGCCCTAACAATACCAAAGCCAAAAATGCATTCGCTTTTCTATTTCCTTTTTTCAGCGTAAAAAGATAAAAACATAAGAAAAGAGCCTGGATAACTCCCAAACAACTTAAGACAAGTATAAAACCTTCTATAACCATGCTTCAAAATTAGAAATGATCTCAATAGCTAAGGTTAAAATTACGTGAAAATCTTTTGGAATAATTTTTAATTCCTGACTTTAGTATCCCATCAAATCTATTTTATCTGTAATTTCTCTGAAAACGCAAGGCTTTTAAATTAAATCTCAACTAACTATGCATTCACAATTCGGCAGAGTAATCCTTATACTCTTTTTTGCTTTCTCAACTATTTTCACATCCAACTCTCAAACATATAATCAGGAACTTTATGACGCTTTGGAATATAGACTTATTGGACCGTTTCGTGGCGGTCGAAGTGCTGCAGTAACCGGAGTACCCGGAAAGCCTAATTTATTTTATTTTGGAGCTACTGGTGGTGGAGTATGGAAAACTACAGATGGTGGACGTACCTGGAAAAATATTTCTGATGGCTTTTTTGGAGGATCAATTGGTGCTATTGCCATATCAAAAAGTGATCCCAATGTAATCTATGTTGGTGGTGGAGAAAAAACGTTACGTGGTAATGTATCTTCGGGTTATGGTGTTTGGAAAAGTGTGGATGCAGGCAAAACATGGGTGCAAGCGGGTCTTCCTAAAAGTAGACATATCCCAAGAATAGCTATTCATCCTACTAATCCTGATATTGTATATGCTGCAGCATTAGGAAATATATATAAATCTACTCAAGATCGTGGTGTATACAAAAGTATCGATGGAGGTAAAACCTGGAACAAAGTGTTGTTTGCAAATGTGGATTCTGGAGCGGTAGATTTGACTTTAGACCCTAATAATCCTCGAATTTTATATGCCTCGACATGGAATGCAAGAAGAACACCTTATAGCCTTAGTTCTGGAGGAAAGGGTTCTGCCCTATGGAAAAGTACGGATAGTGGAAAAACATGGAATGAGATTTCGCAACACAAAGGGTTTGCCAAAGATACTTTAGGAATAATGGGAGTCACTGTTTCTCCTGTCAATAGTGAACGAGTTTGGGCTATAGTAGAGAATAAAGAAAAAGGCGGAGTATATCGTAGTGATGATGGAGGTGACACCTGGAGTCAATTAAATAGCAGTAGAAGTTTACGTCAACGCGCATGGTACTATAGTAGAATTTATGCCGACCCTCAAGATATAGATGTTGTTTATGTCGTTAATGTGTCCTATCATAAAAGCAAAGACGGAGGTAAAAACTTTAGTAGTTATAGTGCTCCACATGGAGACCACCATGATCTGTGGATTGCTCCAGAAAATCCGAAACGTATCATAATTGGGGATGACGGAGGTGCACAAATCACCTATGATGGTGGCGAAACCTGGAGTACTTATCACAATCAACCCACTTCACAATTTTATAGAGTGACTACTGATAATAGTTTCCCATATCGAATTTATGCCGCTCAACAGGATAATTCTACTATACGCATCAATCATAGAAGTACGGGGAGATCTATATCTAAAAATGATTGGGAACGTACCGCAGGGGGAGAATCAGCTCATATTGCTGTCGATCCTAAAGATAATGATATTGTTTATGGAGGAAGTTACGATGGTTTTCTTACCCGAGTAAATCATAAAACAGAAACCTTACGCTCAATTAGTGTATGGCCGGATAATCCTATGGGACATGGTGCAGAGGATATGAAATATCGTTTTCAATGGAATTTCCCAATACTATTCTCCAAACATAATCCAAACAGATTATATACATTCTCTAATCATGTTCATGTTACCGAAAATGAAGGACAAAGCTGGAAAGTGATCAGTCCCGATTTAACTAGAAATGATCCTGACAAACAAAAATCTTCTGGAGGCCCTATCACGCAAGACAATACGTCTGTAGAATATTATTCCACTATTTTTGCCGCTGCAGAAAGCCCTGTCAAAGAAGGGTTACTTTGGGTAGGGAGTGATGATGGACTTCTACATGTAAGCCAGGATGGAGGAAAGTCCTGGAATAATGTAACGCCAAAGGGTATGCCAGAATGGATGATGATCAATAGTATCGAACCCAGTGTTTTTACAGAGGGTACTTGCTATATTGCCGGAACCAAATATAAGTCTGGTGATTTTGCTCCTTACCTCTACAAGACTACCGATTATGGTAAGTCATGGACAAAAATTACGAATGGAATCGAAAACGAACATTTCACACGTGTGCTTCGTGAGGATCCTAAGCAAAAAGGATTATTATATGCCGGTACAGAAACAGGTATGTACATCTCTTTTAATGATGGGGCTGCCTGGCAACCTTTGCAGTTAAATTTACCTATTGTTCCAATAACTGATTTAACAATCAAAGACAACAATTTAATTGTTGCTACACAAGGAAGGAGTCTCTGGATAATTGATGATTTAACGGTCTTACATCAATTAAACAACACAATGAAAACTCAAAATCATATTCTATTTAAACCCAAAAATTCTTATCGCATGGATGGTGGAAGTGTTAAAGACTCTAAAACAGAAGGAACTAATCACCCTGCTGGTGTTATGACTTATTTCTATCTCAAAAATTATGATGTAGCAAAAGATACGGTTTCTTTAACCTATTTTAATACTAAAAATGATACACTAAAATCATTTAGTACAAAAGCAAAAGAGAAAAAAGATCAATTGAAAATAGAGAAAAAAGGAGCTCAACTGTTTGCCTGGAATATGAGAGGAAAAGGAGCAGAAAAATTAGATGGTATGATCCTATGGTGGGCAAATCTTAACGGGCCAAAAGCTGTACCCGGTAATTATGCCGTAAGTCTTTCAGTAAATGGAAAAGAAGTATCTAAACAATCTTTTACTATTGTAGCCGATCCTAGGACAGAAGCATCACCACAACAAATGCAATCACAGTTTGACTTTATTATCAGTGTTAATAAAACCGTAGACAAAGCGCATAAATCCATAAAAAAAATTAGGAAAATTAACGCCCAGCTTAAAGCTTTTTCTATACAGTACAAAGACAATTCAGCGACTAAAGATCTGGTTAAAAAAGCTTCAGACTTGCAAAAACAATTTGGTGAAATCGAAAAGGCATTATACCAAACCAAAAATAAAAGTAATCAGGACCCCTTGAACTTTCCTATTAAACTCACTAATAAGCTAGGACACCTGAATTCTTTGGTAGGCATGGGAGATTTTGGTCCTACAGAACAAGATGTTGCTGTAAAAAATGAGCTTACCAAAAAAATCAATAATCAATTAGCAAATTTTGATAAATTAATTACTGAAGAAATTAAAAGTTTTAATGCGGAGTTCAATACCTTGCAGCTTAATTATCTTTTTGTAGAAAAATAAATTCAAAAAATTCTTTTGTTATTTCGAGAGCATTGGAAACGTGTATAGCCTATGAAATAATACTATTGCGTTTATATTTCCTGTTGTGCATTTTGATATGTCTAAATCTCAAAAATTGACTCTTTTTTAAAGTATTATTTTCAAAATGCACAACGGGTTTATATTATATAGAGCTAAGATAATTCCTGTTATATCTATACTTAACAACAAACGTAATTTATTTCGAATCGGATTCTCTTCTTGAACCACGCTGAGTAAATTATCTAATTACTAAGTAATTCCAAAGCACGTTCTATTCCACTATCTTTTTCTTTTTCAAAATCTATAGTTGACAAAAATGGCACTCGATTTTCTTCATTTTCGGGGCCAATACCAATAACTTCAAAAACTTCTCCTTGTGCATCAGTATATATTTCATTAGATAGTCCTACTTCTGCTCCATTAGGCAATACATGCGTAAGAATGGTAGAAAAAGCTCCAGTAGTACTTTCCCCTACAATGGTCACATACGGTAAATCTTTTATACATAAAGCGAAAAGTTCTGCTGCACTTATACTATAGGGACTGGTAAGTAATATGATATCCCCAGTAAATTGAAAATCCCCACGAGGTCCTACAGAAAAAGGTTTGTTTTCTGTAAAACCGTCACCTAATCTCGCTTTTTTAAAATATGAAATGCGTTCTTGATCTATAAAACGGGATGCGATATTCAAGGCTGCCGTATCATAGCCTCCATCGTTAAAACGTATATCGAGAATCAGTTTAGAAACTCCTGATGCTTCAAGATCATCCATAATTGTATCTAATACAGCATTTAATGTTGTCAATTCATCACTAAAATCTGTCCCATATCCTGTCATTGTTAAAACATTAATATAACCAATATCATCGTTAATCAATCCCCATATGATATTCTCTCTTTCATCTATTTCAAAATTTCCTCCCAAATAATCGGTTACTATGGTTATTAATTTTTCATTACCAAGGTCAAAGAAATCATCTATATTATCCATGATAAGATCTCCACTTAGGTTTGTATTCAATCTTTCTAACAGTATTGGATCTCCTGATTCAATTTGAACACCATTCTCTTCATCGATAACACTCACGTGTCCATCTTCTAACAAATACGCTAACCCTTCTAAAATATCATAAAAATTATCGGCTGTGACTTGATTTCTTAGACTTTCATATTGAGACCAGTTTATGTCTCTGGTTTCAAAAAAAGCATAGTGGTCATTAAAAATATTCCAGAAATGATCAAAATTAACCTGTGGATCTTCTGTAGCAGAAATCTGATCAGGTAGACAATTTGGGTTTTGATTTGATAGTCGGGTAAATTTTACTTCTGAATCCGATAAGTCTGTAGAGGCTATTAGCTCATTTTCGCTAGCGAGATCTAATTTCAATCCAAAAAATTCTTCGGGAATAAAATCATCATCTTGAATTGAACATCCCGCAGTATTTATATTATACAATATATCTTTACCATCAGTAAATTCTAAAATATACCCTTTTTCGGCTGACAACCAAAAACCATTAATTGGATCTACTATAGGAGAAAGTGTATCATCATCAGATTGACAGGCAGTAAAAATTAATAAAATCAAGATTGGAAAGCACTTTTTAAAATGCTTTATTATTTCTGTTTTTATCTTAATATATGAATTCATCATAATTTTATTTTTGAAATTATTATAATTGAAAATTGTAAAGTTTGATGATCTATTCAAAAAACATTTGATCAAAAGAAAACGGTATTCTGTGCTATTTAAAGATTACAAAAATTGCTAAAAACGATATCCAATACTGAAAGCAGCATAAGGCACCATGAAATCAATATTTCTACTATTGCCTTTTTCAAAACCAAGCCCTACACCAACTCCAGCTTCGTAATTAAAATGCTTGCCAATGTTTCTTCTAATACCCCAAGTAGCAACAGTCAATAGATGATATAGATCAGATTTTTCAGCTTCTTCAGTACTATGAAAATGATAACGAGCTCTGAGTGACATGTAATTCCCACTATTCCCATCTATTCTTTTATTCTTATCAGCGCGTTTTTTTAGATTGTAGTACCAACGAGGTTCTAATGCTAACACAGGTCTAATATTTGCTGTATTAAGACCTCCTAAACCAACTTCACTTCGTAAAGCAACTTGATTTGATAATTTTAATTCATTGTGAGCCCATATACCTAATAATCCAGTTTGAATCCCAAAAACTGATTTTTCTACTGATATGTCTTTTTCATTTTGAGAAAACCCAAAATATGAACTCATTACTAAAAGGGAAGTAAAAAATACTTTAGTCATTTTTATGTTTTTTGATTAACTGAAGTAAAAGTATCTGTATCAAAAAAATAAAAAAGTAATTTTGGGATTGAAGAAGTACTGAAACGGTAGATCAATACAAATCAGGACTTTTTTTGAAGTTTTCTATAGGCTCCCGGAGACATACCTAAACTAGTATTAAAAGCGTTATAGAAAGCACTTTTAGATTTAAAACCAGCTTCCATACCTATAGCTTCGATAGAATATTTATTAAATACCGGATCATGCAATAAGTTTTTAGCCGCTTCAATTCGATATTCATTTACAAACTGAATAACGCTTTTATTGATTTCCTGATTTATGATTTGAGATAAATACCCTTCGCTTGTTCCTAACCGATTTGCCAGATCTAACCTGCTTAAAAGAGGATTTTTATATAACTCTTCCTCCTCCATTAGTACATAAAGCTGAGTAATAATTTTAGAAACAGTAGTCTCTCTTATTTTCTTTTTTGCTTGAGTATTATGTGTGTTTTTTGAAACTAAATATTGGTGTATTTCGTCTTTTTGAACTATTATCTGTAGTTTGAACACTCCGTAATATAATACCCACCACAATAAAAAGGAAAGCAGTATCCATAGAAAACTTGTAGCATATTCTGAATTAAATACATAGAACTCTATAGTAGATAAAAGCCAGCATGTTATAATGCATATTATAAAAAGGTTTAATCTTAATAACCAACTCTTTTTATCTTCTGAAATAGTATGAGAACCTTTTATTAATTTCCTTCCCCAAAAGATTAAAAACACATTATAGACAAATGATGCATTATCCATAATATGAAATTGCAGATCAACAAAATCCGAACTATAGAAGTTAAAAATAGTATCTAAATAAAGAATAGTTTCTATAATCAAAGAGCAAATGAAGGGAAGATAAAGCCATTTATACCAACTTTCTTTAAGGTACTTATGTTGAATTTGAATTAGAAAATAGGTAAATAGAGTAACTCCAAATAGGTACTCCAATACAGGATTGTTTAAAAATTCTAAAACCGTATCTTCTATGTCAAACCACCCAAATAAAGTCAAACTTGTTAGCAAAAATAATGATAGGGAGAGATAGTTATTTGCGCGATTCTTATAAAAAGAAGTAGTGACTAATGCGATACTTATAAAATATCCTATACTTCCACTGACAATAATTGCAAAACCTAATAATATAGTATTCAATCTTTGTTGAAATTAATGATATTAAAATTCAATAAGAAGTATAAATTACTTGAGTACGAATGTTTCATACTCCTATATAATACATCACACTAATAACTATAAATATTCTAAGATATTACAAGAGTTTTTTTGTTTTAGGGTAAATATAAGCTGATTTGCTAGTTTTTGATATCAAAAACTAATCAAATACCATTTTTCTCATAAAAAATAAGTAATTCGAAAGAAGTTTAAATCACCTCCTGTAACATCTTGTCAGAACATAAAAATCATAGTCATTTAAAAAATTACTTACTTCTCGACTCGGCTCGAGGTGACGGTACATAATTATTTTCTATTTTTGATTAAGTATACAAATTCTATCATCCTGAACAGATTTAGGAGATAGTTTTAAAGTCAACCAATGCTAGAATATTATAATTACATAAAATCCTTGCACCTGATCTTTGTGATCACATGGTTTGCCGGGTTATTTTATATTCCCAGATTGTTTATCTATCAAATAGAAGCTTCTCAAAAGCCTCTACCCGATCGAGACATATTAGGCAAGCAACTTAAATTAATGGCTAAACGCCTTTGGTTCATTATTACTTGGCCTTCTGCTATATTAGCCACTTTATTTGCAATTTGGTTACTTGTTTTAATGCCAGGTTGGCTACAACAACCCTGGATGCATGTTAAGCTTGGATTTATAGTATTACTTTTCATGTATCATCTAAAATGCCATCACATCTACAAGCAGCTTCAAAATGATGTCATAAAATGGTCTTCTGGGCAAATGCGAATGTGGAATGAAGGTTCGACAATTATTCTCTTTTCAGTAATTTTCTTAGTCATCGTACGTGATGCAGTAAACTGGATATATGGAGTTGTAGGGATACTATCACTCGCAATTATACTTATGATGGGAATTAAACTTTATAAAAGAATTCGGGATAAGAATCCTGAGGCATAATATCGATTGAACTTTATCTCGAAAACATACCATACCAAATCAGGGAAGTCTCTTTTAGTTAGAGAGGCAACACCGGCAGATGCTAAGCAATTATTAGCATTAAAACTGGAGTATCTTAAAGATACCAACACTATTCCTTTATTTGATTATGAATACTCTAATACTGTAAAAGAAGAAGGTGAACTTATTCAAAACCTTCATGAACAAGCTAATAGTCTATTATTGGTTGCCGAAAGTGATGGAGATATTATTGGAAATATTGACCTTACTGGTAGTTGGCGTAAAAAGATGCAACATACCGCCATGATTGGAATGGGAATTCATACCCAATGCCAAAACCAGGGTATAGGTACTCTTTTGATTCAAAATGTATTAGAATGGTCAAAAGAAAATGAGTTATTAAAAGTACTATGGTTAGAAGTATATGCAACTAATATCGCCGGGATTTCTTTGTACAAAAAAATGGGGTTTATACCTTCAGGTAGTATCCAAGGCTTCTTTCTTGAAAAAGAAGAGTATATTGATAAAATAACTATGGCAACCAAAGTTGGCTAACTTAGTAAGGCAGTTATTACTTTGTAAATCACAGTTCCGTGTGCTACCTCAACAGTTTTCATTATCTTCGTGCAACTTTTTAGCATAATTCTATGATCAAATCTATGACAGGTTTCGGGAAGTCTATCCTTCAGCTACCTACAAAAAAAATAACTATTGAGGTTAAATCACTTAATAGTAAAAACTTAGACCTTAATGCCAGAATTCCTTCACAATACCGTGAAAAGGAACTTGAAATGCGAAATACCATTGCAAAAAAACTAGCAAGAGGTAAAGTTGATTTTGGATTATATGTTGAAGCAACTGGTGAAGAAACATCTAACAAGGTTAATGAAGCTATTGTAAAAGAATATATCAGACAATTATCAAATGTACACGAAGGTGACACTATAGAGTTATTAAAAATGGCAGTTCGTATGCCTGATGCTCTAAAAACAGAACGTGAACAAATCGATGAGCAAGAATTTAAAGCTATAAAGGATGAACTTACCAAGGCTTTAACAGCAATAGAGGACTATAGAATCGACGAAGGAAAAGCATTAGAAAAAGATTTCAATATTCGTGTTAAAAACATAAGTGAGCTCTTGGATAACGTTATAAAAATTGATCCCGAGCGTATGGAAGCAGTTAGAGAGCGATTACATAAAGCAGTGTCTGACCTAAAAGAAGAAGTGGATCAAAACCGTTTTGAACAGGAGTTGATTTACTATCTCGAGAAATTTGATATTACAGAAGAAAAAGTTCGATTAGCAAATCATTTAGAGTATTTTACTACTACGTTAAATTCTTCAGATTCTAACGGAAAGAAACTTGGTTTTATTACTCAGGAAATAGGTCGTGAAATTAATACTATTGGTAGTAAATCTAATTATGCCCCTATGCAACAACTGGTAGTTCAGATGAAAGATGAGCTCGAAAAAATTAAAGAACAATTACTAAATGTGTTGTAAATGAACCAAGGTAAACTTATTGTACTTTCGGCACCTTCTGGAAGTGGAAAAACTACTTTAGTTAAATACTTACTCAATCAAGAAGAATTAAATCTTGGATTTTCTATTTCTGCAGCTTCTCGGGAGCCTCGTGGAGGAGAAGTTCATGGAAAAGATTACTACTTTTTATCTTTACGAGAATTTAAAGACAAGATTAAAGCCGAAGAATTCCTCGAATGGGAAGAAGTATATCGAGATAACTTTTATGGAACATTGAAAACTGAAGTACAACGACTTTGGGACAACGGTAAGCATGTGATTTTTGATATCGATGTTGTAGGCGGTTTAGATATTAAAAGCATATATCCAGATCGTACATTGGCAATTTTTGTAAAACCACCTAGCATTGAAGAACTAAAGATTCGTTTGAAGAAACGTAAAACCGAATCTGAAGACAAGATCAATATGAGAGTTGCCAAAGCCTCTACCGAAATGGCTACTGCTCCGCAATTTGATGCGATCATAACAAATGATGATCTCGAAAAAGCTAAAAACGAAGTATATCAGCTGGTTAAAAAGTTTCTTTTTAAAGAATTAAAATAAGATTTCCACCTTCGTGGAAATGGAAAAATAAATTTTCCATGAAAAAAATCGGATTGTATTTTGGGACGTTTAATCCTATCCATATCGGTCATTTGGCGATTGCCAATCATATGGCTGAGTTCTCTGATCTCGATGAGCTGTGGATGGTTGTTACTCCTCATAATCCTCATAAGAAGAAAAATTCGTTACTAGACAATCATCATCGGTATGAAATGGTATATCGTGCTACACAATCTTATCCTAAGCTAAAACCTAGTGACGTAGAATTTAAACTACCACAACCCAATTATACTGTACATACGCTTGCGCACTTGCAAGAAAAATATCCCGATGATCAATTTCATCTTATCATGGGAGAGGATAACCTAAAGAACTTTCATAAATGGAAAAACTATGAAGTTATTCTCGAAAACCATAACATCTATGTATATCCTAGAATTGCAAAAGGAGTTATAGAAACTCAGTTTACAGATCATCCCAAAATACATCGAATTGACGCTCCTATTATGGAGATTTCTTCTACATTCATTCGCAAGGCAATCGCAGCTAATAAAAATGTAAGACCATTGCTCCCCTCTACTGTATGGGAATATATTGACGAAATGAATTTTTATAGGTAGAGGAATGCATTAAATCTTTAAGTTTTTTTTAATTCTTTTACCTGTATATTGTTTACTTGTAAAATGAGATTAAAAAATATAGACCTCACAGGTTTTTAAAAACCTGTGAGGTCTATACATTATATTATAGTCACTTTACCTTCCTGGGAAATCAGCTTTACGTTTTTCTAAAAATGCTGTAGTTCCTTCTTTAAAATCTTCGGTACCAAAACAGTTTCCAAATTGTTCGATCTCTGCTTTATACCCATTTACTCCATCTTCATAACCAGAATTTATAGCTTTGATAGCTGCACCAATTGCCACAGACGAGTTTCTCATAATTTTTCCTGCTAACTTCTCTGCTAGTGGTATTAGTTCATCCTGAGCCGTTACATGATTTACCAATCCGTACTGCAATGCCTGATTGGCATCTATCATTCCTGCGGTCATAATCATTTCCATAGCTCTGCCTTTACCCACTAACTGTGGTAAACGCTGTGTACCGCCATACCCGGGTATTACTCCTAAAGAAACTTCTGGCAATCCCATTTTCGCATTATTACTGGCAATTCTAAAATGTGCTGCCATCGCTAATTCTAATCCCCCACCCAGAGCAAATCCATTTATCGCAGCAATTACTGGTGTAGAAAGATTGGCTACAAAATCAAAAAGTAGTTCTTGTCCTTTTGCAGCAAGGTTTCCTCCTTCCGATACCGAAAAATCTGCAAACTCACTAATATCTGCACCTGCAACAAAGGCCTTTTCACCACTTCCTGTAATAATAATGACTTTGGTGTCAGCATCAAGATCAGCCACTCTAAAAGCAGCATGTAATTCTTGAATAGTTTCTTTATTAAGTGCATTTAATTTTGATGGACGATTGATAGTTACTCTTGTAACTCCGCTGTTTTGAGATGTTAGAATGTTGGTATACATTATAATTATATGTTTGTTTATATTTTCTTTATTGTTTTAAATCTCTTTCAAAATACAGATAAAAATACATCCCCATTCCAAAATCCTCTACATCGGTAGATACTAGTCTCCACCCTTCTTTTCCATACTCATCTAGCTTCACCTGTATATCTTTAGAGGAAGATTTCAAAGTATGTTCTTTGTCTAAAGTTAATTTTGAATAATAGACCAAAGATTCTAACTTATACTCTTTCATAGCACTATATAATATTGAATAATAATCGAAATAAAGTGTACTATTCTTTCGGGAATCTAACTTTAAAAACAGTACCTTTTCCTTCTTTTGATGTAAAGGTAATACTTCCGTTATAGGTTTCCACAATATTTTTAACCATTCCTAATCCAAGTCCCATACCGCTGGTTTTAGTGGTAAATTTAGGTTCGAAAACTTTCTTTGTATTTTCCTCGGTTATCCCAATTCCATTATCAGCAACAGTAATAAGAACTTCTTCATTTTCTGAAAACACATCCACCATAATTTTGGGAATACGATCTTCGGGAATTGCCTGTATACCGTTTTTCACCAAATTGGTGACTACTCGTATAAGTTGTGTTCTATCAAATTTAGCTATGATTTTTTCTTTTTCTGAAGGAAAAACGATGTAATCTTCGTTAAAGATATCCAATGCCAGCCCTATAATCTTTACCACATCTAAAGTTTCACTTTTTTGTGCGGGCATCTGTGCAAAATTCGAAAATGCTGAAGCAATAGAACTCATAGTATCGATCTGCTGAATCAGAGTATCGCTATATTCCTGAACTTTTTGTTGAATATTAGGGTCTTCAGGATCAAATTTTCTCTGAAAACTCTGTACTGTTAATCGCATTGGTGTTAATGGATTTTTAATTTCGTGCGCTACTTGCTTAGCCATTTCTCTCCAAGCTGCCTCTCGTTCACTCTTAGCTAGCATTGCTGCACTTTCTTCGAGTTCATCGATCATACTATTATAAGCATTCACTAATGAATAAATTTCTTCGCTGGCATCACCAATATCTATTCGTTTATTTCTCTTATCTAATCGAGTTTGGTCTATAGTTTCAGAAATTGTTTTTAAAGATCTGGTAATGTACTTTGATAAAAAATAAGCCAGAACAACTGCCATTAAAAGCATTAGTAAATATACCTGTCCCAGGCGTTGCAAAAATTCTAATAATTCTCTTGTAATTAAATCATCATCTTCAAGATATGGTAAATGTAGAATTCCTAAAGGTTTTAATCTAAAATCTGTAATATAGGTATAGGAGGTTAAAAATCTTTCTCCATTTTTTTCAGATTTCACCAAATACTTTTTATTGTAAAGAGAAGCCAGTGTATCTAAAATAACAGGATTAATTTGAATATCGGTAGTATCTTTTGTAAATCCTCCTTCTGATTTAACCAATAATTTTCCGGAAAGCCCATAAATATTAATTGGCATAGAATGTTCTTCAGAGATTTGATAGATTCGTTGTCTTTCTCTAAAAATCAGAGGGAGATTTTTTTGGTTTACAGGATATGTAGTGCTTTTTAGTACATTGTTAATCGCAATCTGAATTCGTTCTTCTTTTCGTTCTAATCGGCCTTGATGATATTCTTCTGCTTCCTCCTTATACTGATAGATCGTAATAGCAGCAATCAAAATTGAAGCTAATAATACCAATACAGTCATAGAGATAAAAATTCGTGTACGAAGAGAAAGTTTTAGTAGCTTCATAATATACTTTGGTGGATAAAGATAACAAATATCACACCAAAATAGTTCTAAAAAGAAATCTCTGAAAGCGTTGAATTCCCTAAATTTACCTAACGTTTAAGTTATGGATAATACTACACTGCTTTCTGTACAAAATCTCTGTGTGTCTTTTTTATCAGAAGAAAAAGAAAATCAGGTACTTCATGATATCACTTTTGATATTCATAAAAATGAGATATTAGGAGTTGTAGGAGAATCTGGTAGCGGAAAATCTGTAGCTTCGTTGGCTATCCTGGGATTACTACCTAACAAAATTTCTAAAATCACAAAAGGAAATATTATCTATGATGGTATCTCTTTATTAAGTTTTAATGAAAAAGAATATAGAGCGATTCGTGGTAATGAGATAGCCATGATTTTTCAGGAACCTATGAGTTCTTTAAATCCTTCTATGAAATGCGGAAAACAAGTCGCAGAAATCTTATTTCAACATACATCACTCTCTAAAGCAGAAATAAAAACAGAAGTACTTTCTTTATTTGAAAAAGTAAAACTCCCTGAACCTGATCGAGCATACAAATCATATCCTCATCAATTAAGCGGAGGTCAAAAACAACGCATCATGATTGCTATGGCCATTGCTTGCAAGCCAAAACTTCTTATTGCAGATGAGCCTACAACTGCGCTTGATGTAACAGTACAAAAAGAGATTATCGGTTTGTTAAAAAGCCTGCAGGAAGAATATAAAATGAGTATTTTATTTATTTCTCATGATCTCTCACTAGTTTCAGAAGTTGCAGATCATGTTTTGGTTATGTACCAAGGAAAGATGATAGAGTATGGAACAACCAATACTATTTTTCACAATCCACAAAAAGAATACACCAAAGCATTAATTAATGCAAGACCTCCGATGGATATTAGATATCAAAAGCTACCTACCATTGCTGATTTTCTTGAAGATACCGGTCAAAAAAAAGAAATCATTACTAAAGAACAGCGAGAACAACATCATCAGAATTTATATAGTCACCCTCCCTTACTAGAAGTTGTAAATGTAGAAAAAAGCTATTTTTCTAAGGTTGGTTTATTTGGGAAAGCAGAATTTAAAGCTGTAGATGATGTAAGTTTTAAGCTCTATGAAGGTGAGACTTTAGGCCTTGTCGGAGAATCTGGTTGTGGTAAATCTACTTTGGGAAATACAATTTTACAATTAGATAAAGCCAATAGAGGTCAGATCATATACAAGGGGCAAGATATTACACAATTATCTTCTTCTGGGATACGAAGTCTTCGAAAAGAAATTCAGTTGATATTTCAGGATCCTTTTGCATCACTCAATCCAAGATTAACAGTCGGAAAAGCGATTATGGAGCCTATGCAGGCCCATAATTTGTACAGTAATGATACAGAAAGAAAGCAAAAGGTAATAGAACTACTAAAGCGAGTAAGCCTAACCGAAGAACATTTTAACCGTTATCCACATGAGTTTAGTGGTGGACAACGACAACGAATAGGCATTGCTCGTACTATCGCCTTACAGCCAAAACTTATCATCTGTGATGAATCTGTAAGTGCATTGGATATCTCTGTACAAGCACAAGTACTTAATTTACTAAATGAGTTAAAAAATAATTTTGGTTTCACTTATATCTTTATATCACATGACCTGGCTGTCGTAAAATATATGTCTGATCAATTATTGGTGATGAATAAAGGTAAAATTGAAGAACAAGGAGATGCAGATTTGATATATGAAAATCCAAAAAGAGATTATACTAAGAAATTAATACATGCGATCCCCCAAGGGAAATAGTTTCAAAAAAGTAGTTATCAACCTCAGTTCTATTAATCCGAAATGTGTCAGTTTGAGTGAAATTCTGTTAAGAATTTTGTATCGAAAATCAGCATTTCAGTACTAAAACCTATTCTCGATAGTCCTACTGAGCTTGTCGAAGTACAATTTTTCTTTGTTTCACTATGAAAAACCACTCGAATTGACGGTTTTTATCGTATATCCAAATATTAATCGAACTGATGTTATCAGAAAGTAAGGCGTGAGTCCCTACAATTATTCAAGAAATGAAATGCAGTACATAAAAAAAACCTGTTAAGCTTAAACAGTCTAACGGGTTTCATTCATCGCGACTTGGGGAGGTTGCGATTAATTAACAAGGCTAAGTTCTAATTAGAATATGTTTTATCTTTACTTTATAAAAACGGAGAAATGATACCAGAAGATTTTAGAGATTTTTTCATTAGTTCATCGGCTTTGGTTCAATCAGAAATTGTTTCCACATTATTGGAGATCTCTACTGAGGGTTCAGCCCTGATTGATAGCAATCAGAGTAAAGCCATAAGCTGTCCTCATTGTAAGTGCAATAAAATTAAGGCTAATGGTAAGCTCAAAGGAGTACAGCGCTATGTTTGTAATACTTGTCATAAAAACTTTAGTGAAACTACCGGTAAGTTCTGGTACAACCTCAAGAAGAAAGACAAAGTTAATCGTTATTTATTCTGTTTACTCTCTGGATATAGTATTCGCAAGAGTGCCAAAGAAACAGGGATTTCTATTCAGACTTCTTTTGATTGGAGGCACAAATTACTTGTCTCCTTTGGGAGCGTAAGTGTGGATGAATTCCAAGGAATCCTAGAGAGTGATGATCTTTTCTTTGCTTACTCTGAAAAAGGGAATCGAAATTTGGATCGTCCTGCTAGAAAACGTGGCGCAAAGGCAAGTAAAGCTGGTCTCAGTAATGAAAAAGTAGCTGTGATAGCCAGTTGTGACCGATCAGGGAACAAAGATTTCAAAGTAGCTACCAGAGGTCGCATTAGTAAAAGTGACTTGGAGACTATATTACAAGGGAAGTTGGCTAAAGTAGAAACCCTTTGTAGCGACAGTCACAGAAGCTATACTGCATTTGCAAAAGACAAGAAGGTAGCACACAAAAAATTTAATGCTTCGAAGGGTCAAAGAGCTGTTGACAAAATATATCACGTACAAAATGTGAATAATATGGATATGCGTCTAAGGAAATTTATGGAGCCCTTCAATGGAGTGGCAACAAAATACCTTCAGAATTATCTGAATTGGTTTTTAGTCTTAGAAAAAATAAAAAATTCAACCAGTAAAATGGCAACCGTAGCAGCTATAGCCTTTGCTTCCAATACTGCCTGGATGGAATTTAAAAACATAGTAGTAAATAATATGCTTTTTAGAACTTAGCCATTAACAACAAAAAATCACATCAACAAAAATACTTTTTTCGCCACATAAACACAGTTTGAAATCAATTCTATTGTAGGTTTGATTGATTTCTGCAGACGATTTATACGTTTTTTCATAATAGGGGAAACTTGTGTGGGTTAATAATTTTTTTAATCCTTAATAAAAAATAATGTTTATAGGGGCATTATTTTTTAACGGGACACTAATATGCAAATTATTTTCAACAACAACGTTTAAATACACAAAAAAATCGATGAAATACACTAAATTTTAACATTTAAATGCTTATCACTAGTTTTTAAAGGTTAAAGTAAAGGTTTAAGGACACAGGAAATCTGTTGAAAGTGTAGTATTTTTCTTTCAATAACAAGATAAAATTATCTTGTTATTACTAAACGACTCTTTTACTAATTTATTATTCGTAGAGATTTAATTATTATTCGTTACCATATTCATAGAATTAGATTTAAATCAATCTAATATCATTTCAGGAATATCTCCCTCAATTATGAGATTTCCTTCTGTTGCATTTTTAATTTCTTCTACAGATACACCTGGAGCTCTTTCTAAAAGTTTAAAGCCTTTATCGGTAACTTCTAGAAAAGCCAGATTCGTAACTATCTTTTTCACACAACCAACTCCTGTAAGCGGAAGTGAGCATTTTTTAAGCAATTTAGATGCTCCAGCTTTATTGGTATGCATCATGGCCACAATTATATTCTCTGCGCTGGCCACAAGATCCATCGCACCTCCCATTCCCTTAACCATTTTACCAGGGATTTTCCAGTTTGCTATATCACCGCTTTCAGAAACTTCCATTGCTCCTAGAATCGTTAAGTCAACATGTTGCCCTCGAATCATACCAAAACTCATTGCAGAGTCAAAAAATGATGCTCCTGGCATTGTGGTAATAGTTTGTTTTCCTGCATTAATAATATCAGCATCTTCTTCTCCTTCTATAGGAAAAGGCCCCATTCCTAAGACACCATTTTCGCTCTGAAACTCTACTTCTATACCTTGAGGGATATAATTAGCAACTAATGTAGGTATACCAATCCCCAGGTTAACAAAATATCCATCCTGTAGTTCTTTAGCAATACGCTTTGCAATTCCGTTTTTATCTAACATAATTATTTTCTTCTAATCTTATATGAATTAAAATGATTGGTTGACTTACTTTCCTGAACCCATACTAATAATGGTATTGAGATCACAGCCAAAGCTATAAGACCATAAAAGCTTAAAAGAACAACAGCAACTACTGCACTTATTATAAGCGCAAAAAGTATTTTCTTATTATCAACAACTGCATCTATCCTATTGATATGTTTTTTGTCTTCTTTACTACAATAATTACAAGTAACCTGAACCTCATCACCAACTTTCATTTGTAGTTCACCCCTAGTTGCAGTTACTGGTTTAAATTTATTTTGAATCTTACATTGAGAACAGGTAAACTCTAATTTCATACAATTAATTTAAATAAATTCTTTTATCTTTTTAACTGGATCTAAAAGGAGATTATTCTTTTTTTCGTACTGTACGTTGTTCTATTCTTTTTTCATAGCTTTCTCCCTGAAATATCCGTTGTACAAATATGCCAGGAATATGAATGTGATTAGGGTCCAGAGTTCCTGCAGGTACTAATTCTTCAACTTCGGCAACAGTTATTTTTGCGGCACCACACATACATGGGTTAAAATTTCTTGCTGTTCCTTTAAAAATCAAATTTCCGGCTTCATCTCCTTTCCAGGCCTTCACAAACGCAAAATCAGCTTTAAACGCATGTTCTAGCACATACATTTTACCATCAAATTCACGAGTTTCTTTTCCTTCGGCCACTTCGGTACCATAACCTGCCGGGGTATAAATTGCAGGAAAACCACCTTGAGCTGCACGACATCGTTCTGCCAACGTTCCTTGTGGAATAAGTTCGACATCCAATTCGCCACTAAGCATTTGACGTTCGAATTCATCATTTTCTCCTACATAGGAAGAAATCATTTTTTTGATTTGTTTTTTTTGAAGCAAAAGCCCTAATCCAAAATCATCAACTCCTGCATTATTAGATATACAGGTAAGACCTTTGATATTTGATTTTACAAGATGTGCAATACTATTTTCAGGAATACCACATAGGCCAAACCCTCCAAGCATAAAGGTCATATCATCTTTGATACCAACCAGAGCTTCGGTAATATTGGGTACCGTTTTACGAATCATAATGTTCTAATTTTAGCAGACTAAAAGTACTAAAAAAAACAGTACTACATCGTTTGAGATCTGATAGTTTTACGAATATTTTTGTCGCTAAATAAAAGTCATCTTATAGACTGAATTCGTCTATATTTTCATCTTGAATAGTATTTCTTTTAAAGGCATTACAATCTACTTCGATAGATAAATTTTCTGGCCTCGGAAAAGCCTTTGTAGAAATTTTTAATGTTTTATCTGCATAGCATTTTTTCATAAATAACCCCCAAACAGGTAATGCCATTGTAGCTCCTTGACCAAATGTAGTCGTTCTAAAGTGGGTTGCTCTATCATCTCCTCCAACCCAAACTCCTGTACAAAGATTAGGAACAATACCCATAAACCAACCATCACTTTGATTTTGTGTTGTTCCGGTTTTTCCTGCTATAGGATTTGTAAACTTATACGGGTGGCCAGTGACTACATTTTTTATATCATATCTCGATGAAGGCCCTGTACGTAAACGAACTCCAGAACCAGATTGCGTAACACCTTCCATTAAGTTAATAGTAACATAAGCCGCTTCCTTACTTATCACATCACGTGTCTCGGGAACAAATTGAAATAAAACGGTTCCATTTTTATCTTCAACACTAGTAATGGTTACCGGTTTGGTATATATCCCCTGATTAGCAAATGTACTATAGGCTCCTACCATTTCTGACAATTTCAAATCTACCGATCCTAATGCTATAGAAGCCACCTCAAGAATGTCTGATTTCACTCCAGTTTTCTTTGCAAGACGCACAATCGGCTCTGGCCCTATCCTATCCATTAAACGCGCAGAGATTGTATTTACAGATTTGGCTAATGCTTCTTTAAGACTCATATATCCAGTATAGTCTGCATCACTATTTTTTGGTGTCCAGTCATTATCGATTACACCATGAGAACCAGCCGGGATAGTTATTTGAGATTTTGGTATGGTATCACAAGGTGAGAGTTTAAGTTGATCGATTGCTGTAGCATATACAAAAGGTTTAAATGTAGATCCCACCTGGCGTGCTCCCTGATATACATGATCATACTGAAAATGCTTATAGTTTACTCCTCCAACCCAAGCTCTAACATGACCTGTTTGTGGCTCCATAGACATTAATCCTGAGCGTAAAAACTTTTTATAATATAAGATAGAATCTTTAGGAGTCATTATGGTGTCTATTTCTCCTTTCCAACTAAAAATGCTCATCTCTGCCTTTTCATCAAAAGATTTTCTTATTTCTTTTTCACTTTTACCTTGGCTAAGCATTTTTTTCCATCTGGCAGATGATTTAATACTTCGATTAAGTATTCTTTCTACTTCAGCTTTTGTTAAATCTCTAAAAGGACTGGTTTTATTATCTTTTTCTTGCTTATCAAATTCTTTCTGAAGGTTAGCCATATGCTCCTGCACTGCTTCTTCAGCATATTTTTGCATACGAGAATCTATGGTTACATTAATTCGTAACCCATCTCTATAGATATCGAAATATTCGGGTTCGCCTTCTGCATTTTCTCCTTTAGGATTCTCTTTTACCCATTTAGACATCCAGCTTCTAACATATTCTCTAAAATAAGTTGCTGTTCCATCATTATGGCCTTCTGGAGAGTAATCTAGTTTAAGCGGTAATTGTTTTAAACTATCTCTTTGTTTTTCTGTGATGTACTCATATTTTTCCATCTGATTAAGAACTACATCTCTTCTATTTTTCACCATTTCTGGTCTACGCAGTGGATTATACAATGATGAATTTTTTAGCATCCCTACCAATACAGCTGCTTCTTCTACATTAAGATCTTTTGGATTTTTCCCGAAGTAAATTCGCGATGCAGAACTTATCCCGATTGCCTGATTAAGAAAGTCATATTTATTAAGGTACATCGTTACAATTTCTTTCTTGGTATATTGTCTTTCTAAACGAGTTGCTATTACCCATTCCTGAATTTTTTGCAGATACCGCTCAAGTTTATTCTTTGATCCTCCTGTAAACAATTGCTTTGCCAACTGCTGTGATATGGTACTTGCTCCTCCTCTGGTTCCTAAAAAAACAAAAGCCCTTAAGGTTCCTCTGGCATCAATCCCCGAGTGATCATAATATCTCGCATCTTCTGTTGCTACCAAAGCATCAACCAAATGTTGTGGTAGATCTTCATAACTTACGGGAGTACGATTTTCTTTAAAAAAGGTTCCTATTTGCACCCCATCTGAAGAAATTATCTGGGTAGCAAGGTCATTTTGCGGGTTTTCTAGCTCTTCGAATTTAGGCATTTCTCCATAAACGCCCCAACTAGCCAGAAGAAATAGCAAGGTTATCAAAAACACTCCAGATCCAAATAGTATCCAAAATCCTTTTATGTATTTTAGGGTACTAATTGCTGGAGTTTTTGCTCTTTTTTTTGTTGATTTTGCCTTTGCCTTTGCCATATCTCAGCTATTTAAATCTATTTTATTCAAGTCTAGAGGGAATATTCTCCTTTTTGTCGATACTTCCTAATCTAGCCTTTCTCTATATGTTTTGATGATGTTTTTTATGCCCGTCTATGAGCAAATAATCTATTCTAATTTTTAAGGATTTTGAGCATTTTCTATCCTAAATCCAATATCTGTAATTCCTTCTAATGATGATATTCCATTTACTTCGCCATTTTTACGCATAGCATGCTGTAAGGTTATCGAATAACTTCCTTCTTCTTTAAAACTTACATTTTCTTTATACCACAACTTATTTTCTTTCAGATCAGAAAAACCTGTACCTAACCATTGCCCATCAGGAGCTGCCATACGATATTCTATTGTATCTGTAACAACTTTACCATTTGGAAAATTCATTTCACTAATTAAAAACAAATTACTGTACTTATATTCATTATTGTTACGAACATTAATAAATAAATTGTACGATTTTGAAGCATCGAGTTCAGGAAGTGTAAAACTTACTTTCTCATCCATCTCCCATGCATTAGCTACGGTGTGGTATGTATCAAAAACCTGATTGTCATCACATGAAACAATACTAATTACAATACACACTACTAAAAAAAGCCTAAGTTTTATCATTATTCCTATTACGAGACTTCCGTTTTTTATTACGTTGATTATTTGATTTGTTTGTATTGTTGGAATTCCCTTCTTTTGTTTTGTTTGAAGCTGTTGTTTGTTTTTCTGAAGGCTTCTTATTCTTACTTTTTCTTTTATTGCGATTTCTTCTCTTACTACGTTTTGGCTGATCAAATCTCGTTAAACTATCCTGTCCTACAACGTTCTCAAAATCTGTTTTAGTATCTTCTAATAATTCTGAAGCAAAATCTTCTAAGCTTGCTACTTTTTCATTGTTTTTGTTTGTAGTAATAATTTCATTAACATCCTCTGTCGATATTCTATGCCAATTCATCCATTCACCTTCATAGGCGTACCACAACAACCCTTTAAATATATCTATTTTTTGACATACAGCTGTTCCTTTCTCTGTTTGAAGCTTTATGTCTGTTTTAGGAAAATTATTAAGCGCATCGATATATGCATCCAATTCGTAATTAAGACAACATTTTAGTTTTCCGCATTGACCGGCCAACTTTTGTGGATTTAAAGATAATTGTTGATACCTTGCTGCACTGGTATTTACTGATCTAAAATCGGTAAGCCAGGTAGAACAGCAAAGCTCACGCCCACAGGATCCTATACCTCCTAATCTTGCAGCTTCTTGCCTGAAACCTACTTGTCGCATTTCTATACGCGTACTAAATTCGTGAGCAAACTCCTTTATCAATTGCCTAAAATCTACTCTTTCTTCTGCCGTATAATAAAAAGTAGCTTTTGATCCATCTCCTTGAAATTCGATATCAGAAATTTTCATTTGCAACTCTAATCTAATTGCAATTTCACGAGCACGTACCTTCATGACTTCCTCTCTGTCACGCGCTTTCTGCCATATATCAATATCTTTTTGAGATGCTTTTCGGTAGACTTTTTTTATTTCTTCACTATCCAATTCTACCTTCTTTTTTTTCATTTGGATACGAACTAACTCCCCAGTAAGGGTTACAATTCCTACATCGTGACCAGGAGAAGATTCTGTTGCAACAATATCTCCAATGCTTAAAGAAAGATTTTCTGTATTTTTAAAGAAGTTTTTTCTACCATTCTTAAATCGTATTTCAACATAAGAAAAAGGCAGTGATCCACTGGGAAGTGACATATTGGATAACCAATCAAAAACTGTTAATTTATTGCAACCATCTGTACCACAGGTACCATTATTCTTACAACCTTTCGGCTGCCCGTCTTTTGCGGAGGAACAACTGTTACACCCCATATTTTTTATCTATATTGAAATTTGTCTGCGATCATAATCGCAACAAATATGGTTCTTACTAAAGTTAGAAACTTACTCTTCCTAACATATTAATCGTTAAAGATACTATGAAATGGTATAAAAAAAAACTATCTGCCACAGTATCTTTACCTTTTTGGATATTACTTCTTGTATTTTAATGCTTCAGAACGACCTTTTTTAAAGATCTTATTACTATTCCCTTTACCTTTTCGCAATGCTTTTTGTTCTTCAAATGACAACCTATTAATTTCCATACATTCTGTAGAGCAACAGTTTTCTAGTTCTGCTGCACAATTCTCACACTGTATAAACAATAGATGACATGCTTCGTTCTCACAATTTACGTGAACATCACACGAGGCACCACATTGATGACAATTAGCTATTATATCACCAGAAATACGTTCTGCTCTTCTATGATCAAAAACAAAATTTTTACCCAGGAATTTATTTTCTAAGCCTTGAGCTTCTACTTGTCTCGCATATTCTATAATACCTCCTTCTAATTGAAATACATTTTTAAATCCTTTATGCTTATAATATGCACTAGCCTTCTCACAACGTATACCCCCGGTACAATACATTACTAGTTTTTTATCCTCTTTATGATCTTTAAGATCTTCTTCGATAATATCCAACGAGTCTCTAAAAGTATCTACATCTGGTGTAACAGCTCCTTTAAAATGACCAATTTCACTTTCATAATGATTACGCATATCAACCAGTACAGTATCTGGATCTTCGATAAGTTCATTAAATACAGAAGCATCAACATGAACTCCTTTGTTGGTTACATCAAATGTGGTATCATTTAATCCATCTGCCACAATTTTTTTACGAACTTTTACTTTTAGCTTTAAAAAAGATTTTGCGTCTTGCTCTCGTGCAATATTGAGGCGTACATTTTCAAGAAAAGAAATACTATCCAGGTGTTTTTTAAAAGCTTCAAAATTTGGTGCCGGAACAGATAATTGCCCGTTTATACCTTCTTTGGCTACATAAATACGCCCCAAAACCTCGAGTTCGTCCCAATGAATAAAAAGGTGATTTCTAAAAATTTGTGGATTACCAATATGTGCATATGCATAGAAAGATAGCGTAAGTCGGTCTGTACCGGCCTCATCTATAAGAGCTGCTCTCTCTTTTGCACTTAATTTGTTGTACAGTTGCATGCTATACTTACGTTTTAAGTTAAAAAGAAACTATTTTTTTTGCAAAAGTACAAATCGTAAAGTAATATCCAAAAACTCTTATTTGTGTTTTTAACAAAAAAAGGATTTTACCCTATTCACTACTATCAAAATATTATTTTTTTGTTAAAAAAATCCAGTCCTGAAAAATGAAACTCGCAACCTATACTTTTATCTGAAGTAATTCATCTTTTCGCGAAAGATAGACACAAACCTTGAGTGTCATTAAATGTTCAAGGAACATAAATTCTTTAAAAAAAATTATAATGAATAGCTTAAAAAATCTAATGGGTGCAATAGTGCTTGACAAAAGACAACAACAGATCATTAATGGTGGATATTTTACCGGAAGCGGTAATTGTGATGATTATTCTGCAATTCCATTATGCAAACCTAGAGATACAGATAATTCAGATAATGCAAATCAATAAATTCTAATTTCTGAGTATAAAAAATGCCTTGAAATAAGTTTCAAGGCATTTTTTGGGCTAATTCGTTATTAAATAATTTAACGATTAAAAAATATAATAACGAAGCTAGCCACCTTCTACTATACAATTACTAATTTTAGTAATTGTGCAGCCATCAAGATTATGTCTTACGACCTTTTTAAGAAATTTCATTTCTCTCCTTCCTTCTGCTTTTGTTCATGTTTGCTTTTTATGTAGATGCTATAAAAACAAAAAGGTTGCGCTATATCAATCAAAAAAACAGTTAACCTGATGTTTAACAACTGCTTAAAACTCTAAAGTTTTAGATAAAACACGGACATTCGTTGTTAATAACGATTTTAGAATCCATATCCCAACTACAAAAAGAAATAGTACTTTAGCAAAAAGTTTATTATCAATGTCAAATCCCGATATATTTGAACAACAAATGAGTACAGAGAAAGACGCAAAATTAAAAGCATTAAAACTTACCCTTGATAAATTAGATAAAGCCTACGGAAAAGGAACTGTAATGAAAATGAGTGACAGTTCTGTACAGGAAGTAGATGTAATCCCTACAGGTTCTCTTGGTTTAGACCTTGCATTAGGTGTTGGTGGGTATCCCAGAGGAAGAGTCGTTGAAATTTATGGGCCAGAATCTTCTGGTAAAACAACACTTACTCTGCATGCTATCGCCCAGGCACAAAAAGCTGGTGGTATTGCAGCATTTATTGACGCAGAACATGCTTTTGATCGTTTTTATGCAGAAAAACTAGGTGTAGATATAGACAATTTGATTATTTCTCAACCAGATCACGGTGAGCAGGCCCTAGAAATTACTGATAATCTAATCAGATCTGGAGCTATTGATATTATTGTTATTGATTCTGTGGCAGCACTTACACCTAAAAGTGAAATCGAAGGTGAAATGGGGGATTCTAAAATGGGTCTTCATGCTCGATTAATGTCTCAGGCACTTCGAAAATTAACCAGCTCAATTAGTAAAACCAATTGTACCGTAATTTTTATTAACCAGCTTCGTGAAAAAATTGGAGTAATGTTTGGAAATCCTGAAACGACTACTGGTGGTAATGCTTTAAAATTTTATGCTTCGGTACGTTTAGATATTCGTCGTTCTACACAGATCAAAAATAGTAATAGTGAAGTACAAGGAAACAAAACACGGGTTAAAGTAGTAAAAAACAAAGTAGCTCCGCCTTTTAGAACTGCAGAATTTGATATCATGTATGGAGAGGGTATTTCTAAAAATGGAGAAATCATTGATATTGGTGTAGACTACGAGATTGTCAAGAAAAGTGGCTCTTGGTTTAGCTATCAAGATACCAAATTAGGACAAGGACGAGATGCGGTGAAATCTTTACTTAATGATAATCCAGAACTTATGGAAGAACTTGAACAAAAAATCAAGGAAGCCATAAAAATTGCAAAAGAATAAAACTTTCTTAATAAAAATACTAAAATCCCGAAGCTTCGGGATTTTTTTATACCTTAAAAGCAACCTTATCTACATTAGAGCATCTACCTAATGGATAGGTTATATGATCTTTCAAAAACCCCAAGAAAATGAGAAGGATAAAAATAGTTTTAACATTTTTTCTTGTAGTCATCTTGACTGGATGTTCTGATGACGACAATGGAACAAGTTTCTTTTATGAATTAGCTACCGTACAGGAAGCTTCACTACCCAATCAGTTTAATCGAGGAGAAATCTATACAATTACTGTGTCTTATTTTAGATCAACAGATTGTCATTCTTTTGCAGGATTTGATTACGACAAACTAGGAAATGAACGAACAGTATCTGTGGTCAATCTAGTAGTTAATCAAGGTAATTGTAAAGATTTAGAAACGACAGATCTAGTCGAAGTATCTTTTGATTTTATTGTAGGAAATGAAGATTCTTACACCTTTAGGTTCTGGCAAGGAAGAGACGAAAATGGAGATAATCAATTTTTAACTGTAGAAGTACCTGTTTTATAAATTAAACCTGTTTTTATGTATTATAAAGCAGGTAAACTAAAAATAATTGTTAGTGGGTTTAGACCAACTCATAAAAAGATGTAAAAAAAAGAATGCTCTGGCGCAAGAACAATTGTATAGATTGTTCAGCAGCAAGTTGTTTTCGATTTGCTTAAAATATTCTAGTGATGCTTCGAGTGCAGAAGACACCTTACAAGATGCTTTTATAACCATTTTTGATAAAATTGGTCAATATAAAAACCAAGGTTCTTTTGAAGGATGGATAAAACGAGTAACGATTAATACAGCATTACAGAAATATCGAAAACAAAAAGTTTTTGATATCATTAATGAAGAGCAGATTGAAGAAGTTGAAGTTGAAGTCGATGAAGAAGAAATTTCACTGGATTATCTTTTAGAAATTATACAACAACTACCTGATCGGTATCGATTAGTATTTAATCTATATGTATTAGATGGTTATTCTCATAAAGAAGTTGCAGAAATGTTAGAGATATCTGTTGGGACTTCTAAATCTAATCTGGCGAGGGCAAGAAATATTTTAAAAGAAAAATTACAAACCAATCAAGAGCTTTATGTTCGATCAATTGAAGAACGAAGATGAAAGATAAAAAAAATATAGATCGTTTATTTCAGGAAAAATTCAAGGATTTTGAAGTCATTCCTGATGAAATAGTATGGGAAAAAATAAAAGCACGTCAAAATAAAAACAAAAAAAGAGTTTTTTTGATTCCATTTTGGTACAGAGTTGCAGGTGTTGCAGCATTAATTACACTTATATTCGGTATATCTTTTTTACCACTAAATAATAACGTTCAACAACAAAATAATACAATCACTGATTCTGATACTCAACATATAATTGAACAGAAGAAAACAGCACCTGATAAAAAGACTAACCCTCCTAAAGAAAATGTCATAGTAACTTCAGAAGAAAAAGAAACTAACCCTGTTGACCAAAAAACAAAAAGCACTAATCCAGATCAAGACAATGATGCTGGTCAACATAACTATTTTGAGCCTTCTGTTACAAAAGAAAATGCTGTTGCTAAGACCCTGAAACAGGTACCATCACAACCTAAAAATGGTAGTGAATTAGACCCTGCCTCCCATTCTGGAACTAAAAATCGAATCGTAAATCATACCACAACAAATAATAGCAGAACAGCACAAACTCCTTTTAAGCAAAAAGAGGATCCTATTATTACTCAAGAAAACACAATTGAGAAAACTACTATTGCTAATCAACAGAATAAAAAATCTACTCCAGAAAAAGAACATCCTCTTTTTACAACACCTAAGGAGAAAGATAATACGAATACTCAAGGCTTAGCAGAAAAGAGTAATGATAACGATATAAAGAACAAAATTCCTGAAGAAGATGTTGAAAACCTAGATGATAATGGTAAGAAATCCATTTTTGACGTTATAAACAAAGAAGAGGAAGAAGAAATAGCTGAAGAATCCACATCAACAAAAAAATGGAATGTTGCTCCTAATGTTGCTCCCGTATATTATAGTTCTATAGGAAATGGATCTTCGATCGATTCTCAATTTGCAGATAATAACAAGAACGGGCAAGTAAATATGAGTTATGGTGTACATGTTTCTTATGCTATAAATAAAAGGTTTAGTGTACGTTCTGGAGTAAATAAGGTAGATCTTAGTTATAACACCGAAGGTGTTGGTTTTTCTCCTTCGGCAGTAGGTCAAAACCTAGAAAATGTAAACTATAACTCTACCGCTGGAGCCATTTTGATTTCTGACATCGGAAACGTAAGAAATACTGATATTGGGGCTGAGTTTTCAGATATTAACAGAAATGCGATAAATCAAAAACAAAATGCAGGATTACTTAATCAGAGTATTGCCTATTTAGAAGTTCCGTTAGAAATGAAATATGCCTTGGTTGATAAAAAAATTGGAGTGAATATGATTGGTGGTATAAGTACATTATTCTTGCAGGATAATGAAATCTCTATAGAGGCTGGTGACTTTGAAACTCCTATAGGTGAAGCCAGTAATCTTAATGATGTGAGTTTTAGTGGTAATATAGGACTGGGTGTCGATTATAAAATATCAGATCAATTTGAGATTAACCTTGAACCTATTTTTAAATATCAGTTTAATGCATTTAATGATAATGCTAATAATTTTAAACCCTACTATTTTGGGGTATATACTGGAGTAAGTATCAAATTTTAAGAGATATAAAGATTTTTAGTTGGTTCGGTAATTATTGCTATAAAACTCAGGTTAAAGCAATGATGAACAAAGCCGTTTCTGGGGAGAAACGGCTTTAGCTTTTTACAAGATAAGAACCAAATTCTAATGTCTTCAAAATAAGACCTCTTGTTTCTTCTTTTAGTTCTTTTTAATAAGCTCACAATCCACGTCACAACCGGAAAAGACATTTCTTTATTTCTAATGGTTTAAGCTCTTTCATGTCTATTTTATTCATTTTCTTTTAAAAGTCTTCTGTGTTCTTGTGATATCTTAGACAAAATCTCGATTATGTTTTTTAATTTTAGACCATACTTAGACGATCGTAAATGTTTATCTGTGATTTTGTTTAATAATTTAGATTCATTTTTAACCCTTTTAATTAAGTCTTTATCGGTTAAGACAATATTCAACACGGTAATCGAGTCTTGTGCTCGTGTAAAATCCTCTATGTTCTTTTCGTAAACACTCATTGATTTATTATTAAATTCTAAAGGAACTGAAGTGCCTAATAAAACTGAAGTAATCCTTTTTGTGCCTCCTACCTGTTTAGTTTGAGCAACAACAAAGTTTAAGGAGCATAATAATAGAAGGGTTGCTATTGGTTTTAAGAGGCTGGCTTTTTTCATAATATTTGTGTTAGGTAATAACTATACTAAAATAAAAAAACAAGACATAAATATTTAGTATTAAGGAAAATCTTTCATATTCAATCCGGCATGCCGTCTTTTTTCCATTGTTTTATTTCTTCCAAAACAAGATTGATTATGGGGTCTGCCTTCTTAAGTATCTTCTCGTTTTGTTTTAAAATCTCCTTTTTTATCACAAGGAATAAAAAAACTGCCCCTATTTTTATGTAAAAAGTAAGCCTCTATACTACCCAAACTCTTGTTTCAACAAGAATGTCCTTAACTAGGTTTTCAAAGTTCATAATTACGCTTTTGTTTTTTTAGCTTATTTTCTTACAACAGCAAATATTCTTCCCGTCTATATGGAGAAACGGCTTTCTATTTTTTATCATGTGTGATCTGTTTTCAATTTTTTTAAAATAAGATCACGTATTGTTTCTTTCAACTCCTTTTTATGCTCTTGTGTTAATCCTTTGGTAGGAACCTCTTTAAGAACACGGGCTCTCATAATCCCTGGACTTCCACTAAAAAAAGTATATGAAAATCGTTTTTTATTATCTAGAAATGCTAATGGCACTATAGGGATTTGGTGGTCTATCGCTAACCTGAAGGCTCCATCTTTAAATTCATCTAAAATAACAGATTCATCATCAGGAACTCCTCCTTCGGGAAAAATACAAATACTTGTGCCATCATGTAACCTTGCTTGTGCTCGATCAAATACTTCTTTTCGGCTTCGCTGGCTACTACGATCTACCAATATACAAGTACGTTTATAGAAAAATCCAAAAACCGGAATTTTTGCCAATTCTTTTTTTCCTACAAATACAAAAGGGTTTTTTACCGAATATAACATTAGCATGATGTCTGTCATAGAAGTATGATTAGCTACAAACATGTAACTCTTTTTACGATCTGGTTCTGCTTCTTTGGTCATCCTTGGTAAAAAACCTGACCCATACAACACAATTTTTGCCCAAAACCTAGCAACTACAAAAAACTGTGGATACCATTCTTCTCTAGACGAAAACACCAATAATAAAGGAAACATAATAAGTATAGGAACACCCATAACGATATAAAACCAAATGCGCCATAGCAGGATAAGTATATTTCTTAGTATATGCATCTCCCCAAAAATACACAATTGGTTTGAGCTATGTGAACAAAAAAATTACCTTTGCCGAAAATAGTACCGTTATATACTTAAAAGTATGAAGTAAATAGAAGGTAGTTCATGATACTAAAATCTGTGAATTAAATACAGGATTAAATTTTAGAAATTAAAAGGTGCTTAACCCAAACTTAAGACTTAAACTATAATAAAAGATAATATATCACCATGTCCAGAATTCTAACAGGAATACAGAGTACAGGCACTCCGCATTTAGGAAACCTACTGGGAGCAATCATTCCGGCAATCCAAATGGCCAATGAACCAGAAAACGAATCATTCTTATTTATTGCTAATATGCATTCGCTTACACAAATCAAGGATGCCAATACATTACGAGAAAACACCTATTCTACTGCTGCTGCCTGGTTAGCTTTTGGATTGGATATAGAAAAGACAGTTTTTTATCGACAAAGTGATATCCCACAAGTAACAGAATTGTCCTGGTACTTAAGTTGTTTTTTTCCGTATCAACGACTAACGCTTGCACATTCGTTTAAGGATAAAGCAGATCGTCTTGAGGATGTAAATGCCGGATTATTTACATACCCTATGCTTATGGCAGCTGATATCCTGCTCTATGATGCAGAAATTATTCCTGTGGGAAAAGATCAATTACAGCATCTTGAAATGACTCGTGACGTAGCTTCGCGAATGCACAATCAAGTGGGTGAAATGTTTGTAATACCCGAAGCCCAGGTACAAAAAGAAACCATGTATGTACCAGGGACTGATGGTGGCAAGATGAGTAAATCAAAAGGAAACATCATTAACCTGTTTTTGCCAGATAAGAAACTACGTAAACAGATCATGTCTATTGCTACTGATAGCACTCCGCTAGAAGAACCAAAAGATCCGGATACCTGCAATTTATTTGCCTTATATAAGCTTATTGCTACTGTAGAACAACAAGAGGAAATGCGTAAGAATTATCAAGGTGGAAACTACGGATACGGTCATGCAAAGCAAGCTTTTTATGAATTATTGATTGAAAAATTTGCTACAGAACGCGAACGCTATGCCTATTATATGGATAACCTTAATGAAGTAGACGAAGCTCTGGCAATCGGAGCCAAAAAAGCTACTGCTATTGCCGATACTGTACTAGCAAGAGTTAGAGAGAAAGTAGGGTATTAGATGTAAGAAATTATTATGGAATTTCTATTCGAAATTACATATGACTTTTTAAAATTTCTTGAAAAACTTACTGGTTTTTCCTACAAGGAGATCAATATTATTATTTGGTTTTTCTTAATTCCTTTTACCTGGATGTTTCTATTAGATAAGATTGGGGGGAAAAATTATTTTAAAATTGTATTTGTTCTAGTTGTTCTCATTATGCTAATAGCGATTCCGGATTTTGAGAATTTTTCCAATTGGTCATTTGATAGTTCTGTTAGTTTTTTAAATCTTTTCAATAATATCGGGAGTAATTACAAGACTTCTTCTGTTGTGATTTGTTTATTTATTCCAATTTTAATCTACGGTTTACTCATTAGAAATGCATATTTCAAAAAAAGATAATCTCATTTTATATGATAAAAAAATCAATCCAGGCCTATCGAAGAAGCGTTGGGAGTACTAACTTCGACAAACCTGACTTGACAATCGTATGATGGGGATTTTTAATGCGTTAAAATAAGTTCATCATTTTACCTTTAGAATTACATTATAGGTATTATTCTTTTCATTAAATATCAAAGGATATTTCCCTGATTTGATAATATTACCTTCAAGGCCCAATTCTTTGGCAAATGAACAATCCAGGGTAAGGTTTTCTTCTAGATAAAATATATTGGGTTGTGGCATTGGGTCTCCATAGTTAATGTTCATCAGGTGATTTTCTGCATAATATTGTAGTCCCAGAATGCCTTTATTGATCCCAAACGGAAAAAACTGCGATTTGTTCTTGATAGGAAAATCAATATATTCTCTAAGTGAACCAAATACTTCGGGGGTTTTTATTAGTTTATCATAGAGAACCCAAGGGTCTAAAATTTCAATATTACAAGGTATAAATTTGCAAGGATCGATTGATTGAGGAAAACAAATCTCTTCGCGCCCACATTGAAAACTAAGGCGGTCTTGACATCGACCTCCAACTAACCTCCCTTTCGGAATCACAATACAATTTCTATAAGGAGTAAAGAGTTTATTATCTATTTCTCCTACGATTTTCACTTCTTTTACATTCTCTATACTATTTTGTTCTTCTATATTGCTTTCTTGCTCACAAGCCCATAGGGTAATAAGCAACATAACTACAAAACTTAATATTATTTTTTTCATGATCAATATGGTTTTAATAAGAGTTATTACTTTGTTTGGCCCAACATTTTATAATCAATTAATCGAATACTATAAAGTTATAAAGCATTATATCAAGACAATATCAAAGATGTAACGAATCCTAAAAAATATGTAACATCGTAACAAAGGGGGATTTACCCCCTTTTTTAAAAGGGTAAAGAACTAGTTTTAGCCATTATTTTGAGTGAATAATGGTCAAAATACATAACTCATATAAAAAAAATGAATACATCTCATACGGGTTCCCGTAAGAGGTGTAAGAATTTTCGTCGTAATTTAAGATCAGGGAAAAATCTTAAGAATATGTTTAGAAATCATTTAAGTCGAAAATCAGTAGTTTTCTAGAAAGTACATTTTTTAAACAATTTCTTAATTGTGGGATACTGCCTATACCTAGAATAAACATATATAGGTTAGGTTTTTTAACAGCTTACTAATATTTGAATTTAAAAAAGTCAGGGAGAGGGTACTTTAATGCATTGCAGAGCAATCTGATTACTTCGACAGAAGGTCTGGTGTCTGCTTTTTCAATATCAATAATCGTTCGGTAACTAACTCCGGATTTTTCGGCTAATTCTACTAATGTAAATCCAGCGTCTAGCCTTAAACTTCGCAGTCGATTGCCTAATGCTTCTTTGAATTTATCATCCTTAGCCATCCTCAAAAATGACCAATTTCCTGTTAGCAAAAATACAACAGATATCTTTAGTTTGTTAATCATTTGACTATCTGTTACAAATATGCACTATATTGCATATTGTAAAATAGTAAAGATATCTCAAGTTATGACCAAAGAAGAGTTATATCACTATATGTTGGCGTATCAAAAAGAACATCTATTTAGTGAAAAAGACCAAAGCAATTTTATTTCAATATTAAGAACCTTAAAACCTGATAATAACCAAAAAGAAGAAAAAATATGAATAAATAAATAAAAATCAATAGTCATGACAGAGAAAAAATTACACGAACGATTAATGTGTTACAAAAAAAAATATGGTGTAACTCAAGAGATGTTGCAGCATTACAAATGGGCAGTAGAACTACTTAAGCAAAGGCAACTTACAGTTAATAGTAATAGCCAGGAAGAAGGTGTTTAAAATACAGTAATCATAAGGTATTACTATCCAGAATCTACCATTGCCAAATTAATTCAACATAACTGACATACTGTTGTCACACCCCTGTTTTATTTTTGTTTCAAATTAATCCACTATTTATAATGGCAGAATTATTGAAACATGTTTATACTCATGAGTTTTTTGAAAAATTTACAGCGGCTCTTCAAAAAATTGTTCCGGATTTTGATGCTTCATCTTTTTATAAGCAAATTTTTGATGCCGAATGGCAACACAGAGAACTGAAGCAACGAATGCGTCATATTACCATCGTATTGCAACACCATTTATCTCTCGATTATATCAAAAACGTAGATGTTTTATTAAAAGCTATTATACAACTTCAAAAGGATGGTATTAAAGAAAATAGTTTTGAGTATATGTTTCTTCCGGATTTTGTAGAATACTATGGGTTGGATCATTATGATGCTTCTATACTAGCCATCGAAAAAATTACCCAATTCACAAGTTGTGAATTTGCTATTCGCCCTTTTCTTATAAAGCATCCTAAAAAAGGAATCCTACAAATGAAGAAATGGTCACAGCATAAACACCCTATGGTAAGAAGGTTATCGTCTGAAGGTTGTAGACCTCGTTTACCCTGGGCTATGGCGCTTCCATTCTTAAAAACCGATCCAACATCTATCCTCCCTATTCTCGAACATTTAAAAAATGATACATCAGAATCTGTACGAAGAAGTGTTGCTAATAATCTAAATGATATTGCAAAGGACAATCCGGATATTGTTATTGGTCTCGCAAAAGAATGGTACAGAAAATCAAAAGAAACCGATTGGTTGGTAAAACATGGGTGTAGAACCCTTTTGAAACAGGGAAATGCAGAAATCATGAAATTGTTTGGCTTTGGCAATACTCAACATATCAAAATTGATGAATTACAGATTCTTACACCAAAGGTCAAGCTCGGAGGTCTTTTAGAATTCACCTTTCAACTTAATAACACCGGCAATTCTGAATCTAAGCTACGATTAGAATATGGGCTTTATTATCAGAAAGCTAATGGTAGCTTATCTAAAAAAGTTTTTAAAATAAGTGAAAAAATATATCCCGAGAAATCAATAACGATTATTAATAGAAAGCAGTCTTTTAAAATAATTACGACCCGAAAATTTCATACAGGATTACATAAATTATCTATCATTATTAATGGAAATGAGTTTGAAAAACACAATTTTGAACTTGTCATATAAATAGGTTTTTCTTTGATGTTTTTATATAAAACTCATTTGAACTTTTTGTTTTTAAGCGAAAAATTAAGGTTTTGTTCTTTCCAATAAAAAAGAATTAGAGTCTGTTCTAAACAATTTAGAGCAGACTCTAAACTTCTCTTAGAAAAAGAGAATTTAATTACCAGTTGAATTTTAGAAACACTAATTATCTGTGTTATTATAAAATCGAACTCAGATTATTGGTTAACTACCACAATTGACGGAATAACTAGCAGCCGCATCTTTTTTCCAATAGGTATTTGGATCGGTAAGGCTATTTACCTGTATGCAGGTAAGAGAGGGGCTGTTATTGTTTGCTTCTACCTTTGTTAAACTATTATTCTCTCCATTATTCAAATTCAGAGAAGTGAGTCGATTCCCGTAACAATACAATTCAGTTAATGCAGTATTTGTACTTACATCCAAAGTAGTAAGTTTATTGCCACCACAATTCAATATATCTAAGGCAGTATTTTTACTTACATCCAAATCAGTAAGTTGATTGGTGTTACAAGACAATCTAGTTAACGCCCTATTTTTACTTACATCCAAATCAGTAAGTTGATTCTCTCTACAATCCAATCTAATTAAGGCAGTATTTTTACGTACATCCAAAGTAGTAAGTTGATTGATGTAACAATACAATCCAGTTAACGCCCTATTTTTATGTACATCCAAAATAGTAAGTTTATTCCTGTCACAAGACAATACAGTTAAGGCAGTATTTTTACGTACATCCAAATCAGTAAGTCGATTGTCACTACAATTCAATATATCTAAGGCAGTATTTTTACTTACATCCAAAATAGTAAGTCCATTGGTGTAACAATACAATCTAGCTAAGGCAGTATTTTTACGTACATCCAAAGTCCTAAGTTGATTGTTAGCACAATGCAATCTAATTAACCCAGTAAAATATTCAATTCCCGAAAGGTCTGATATATTTTTTCCCCTAACGTCTATCTTTCCAATAACTTGAGCTTCTTCATCAGATATTTCTCCATCGTTATTAGTGTCTATTGTAGGGTTAGTATGCGCTAGTAATGCGTTTTTAAAGTTAGCATCTGCAAATACAATATTCTCTATAACATTATTTATCGTTATTGTTACCCTAGCTTCTTTACGCTGTTTTCCTTTGTTTACCTGTACTGTTGCAGTAAGGGCTGTTCTGGTTTCAAAATTAAATAATGTAGCGTCTTTTACAGTAAGTTTTCCTGTTTTAGCATCTATAGCAAAAGCTCCTGATGGCTCTTCGGCTGTAAGGCTATAGGTTAATTCTCCCGTATCGATAGTGGCTTCTATAGTACCCAATTCCTGATCGATAGTGGGGTTTTCATCTATAGTAGCTTCAAAATCTTGTACTGTAATAACTGCATCATTCACATCGTTTAACGTTACGATGATTTTAGCTTCTTTAGTCAGATCCCCGTTTTTTACCTGTACTATTGCAGTAAGGGTTGTTCTGCTTTCAAAATCAAATAACATCGCATCTTTTACAGTAAGTTTTCCTGTTTTAGAATCTATAACAAAAGCTCCTGTTGGCTCTTCTTTTTTTATAGTATATGCTAAAACACTTCGGTTGGTCGTAGCTTCTATAGCTCCGAGTTCTTGTCCTGTAGCAGGATTCTCATCCATCGTAATTTCAAAATCTTTTACGGTGATCATGGTTGCTTCAACTGGTGCCAGAGTGTCATCATCAGAGCCACACCCAAACATAAGACTAATTGCAAAAATCACACTTCCGGATTTTAATAGTTTAATCATATTGTTCATTCTTTATTTCCTTTAGTTTATTTTATTCGGACAAAATAACTACAATATGATTTCGCCTCTAAATCAATATGGTGTAGTACTCTATTTATTTGGTAAATGAACTATAAAGAAGGGTGAGCTATTATATTTCTATTTCTTACGCTATCATATCTAATTTCAAAATATAGCATGTTCCTGGGTTGGACATTATTTCTGTAGAATCTTTAATTTACTTAATAAGCTTCATTCTATTTTAACTTCCATTTTTTTAAACCACCAATTAGAAATAGTAGACCAATAATTACTGCTACAATAGATTGAATGGTTTCGGATATTGTAGTTGTCTGTTGGCTTATATTATACAACTGTTCTGCTATCCCACGAAAAAGATATATAGAAGCAATTGTATAGGTACCAAATTTTAAGAAAGGAAGTTTTTTGATTTTTTCGCTTGCAGAGAGTCCATAAAACCCAAAAATTAAAAAAATTAGTGCAACAAAAACCGTTAGCAAGTATGGAAGAGAAAAATGAAGTTGAGCAAGTGCTTTCATTTCTTCTAGTACGCCAGTTTTTTCAAACATTTGTTCTGGCCAAATGAGTCCGATTAAATGACCTATACCAATTATTAGATTTATGTATCCACCGATTTTAAGCATTAGTCTTTAATTTTTTGGCTCCAATAATTCCTAATAAACCAATAGGAAGAAGTAAAACCCATTGAGGCGCTAGTACTGATTTATATACACTTGAAAGGATAAAAGCGAATGAAAAAGCGATGTATAAATAGCTTATGAAAGAAACTAACGCGATGTCTACTTTCTTTGTTATACTAAAACCATATTTAAAATAAAGTATTGAAGAAGCAAATAGCATTATAGTAACCATATGCCAAACCCCCAATAGTTCGGTTTTTATTTGTAGATCAGTGTTGCTTTCCATAAAAGGGTTAATCAAATCTAATTGACCTCCAATTAGATGCAGGATTGCAGTAAAAATGTTAATTATACCTGCGATTATCCAATACTTATTTCGCTTCATTACTTAGTTTATTTTGATGTGTTATGTATTTTATTACTATTATAGAGCATATAAATCGCATGGGGTAGCATTAAGAAAGTCATGCCTGAAAAAGGAATCATATACACTCCAATACCCACGATTATCAAATATACCAACATGAAGTTTTTGGGAATTTGTACATTCGTTTTCTCTGCATGGTTTACCAGAATCCCCATGGGGATAAGTAAAAGTCCAAAATAGAAAAACCAAAATGCTGCGAAATTTTCATAATTCATTTGGCCATCGAGTAAAGGAAACTCAAAAAGACCTTCACTTATTTTGAAAAAGAATTTGTCTGCAAATCCTGAAAACTGTTTCCAAAATGCCCATGGTGAAATCCCTAATAGTGAGTGAACAACCCCAAAGAATATTAATATTTTTCCGTGTACTATTTTCATATAGTTATAAAGTGTTTTAATTCCTTTTTAACCTCTACGAGATAATTTTTGGATTGCTTTTTGTTTTTTAGCATTTCATGATACCCTATTAAGTATTTGTAAAAAATACTTGCTTTTATAACCGCATCTTTCTTAGAATACCCAATTTCCTGGAACAACTGAGTTGTAAATTCTAATCTTCTATTGTCAATTTCGTCTATGATAGCTTGAACCTCCTTATTCTTTATGGCATAGCGTTTTAAGAAAAAAATGAATTCTAAATAAGGGTCATTCTTAAAGGTGATTTTCAAGAATTGTTCGATTTTTTCTTCTGAAGATTTTGCTTTTTCGATCTGCTGTATTATTTGATCTGTTTCTGAAGTGATCCAAAAATTTATAAGTTCAGTGATGAATTTCTTCTTGGATTTAAAATGCCAATAAAAGCTTGATTTATTACATTCTAACTTTTTGGCAATCTTTTCTATGACAATACCAGAAATTCCCTGCTCAGAAAAGAGTTTGTATCCCAGTTTTATCCAATCATTTCTTTGTGCTATTACTTTTGGCATTATTAGACGGTTTCGTTTAATAAACAAATATACAACAAAACCTTTATTAAACGATATCGTTTAATAAAGGTTTTGAGTTTAATAATTAATTGAAGATGAAATAAGGCAGGTGAAATTAATCTTAGGCTTTCTTAAGAGCAAAATTCTTACCAGAACATAGAGCTGATGTATTTAAATCATATAGAGTAGTAATACAAGGATATGTATTAGTAATCAAAAAAATAAATGCGAGTTTCGTCTATAAACCTGGTAATAAAGCTTAAGAAAATTTAGATCATAAAGATTTAATCAAAGTCTTTGGTAAAGAAATCTTTTGGAGATATTTCAAAATATTGACAGATTTTAAAAAGTGTTGAAAAAGAAATATCTCGTTTACCTTGTTCAATTCTTCCAAAGTGAATTCCAGTATCATTAAGCGCATCTTCTTGGGTCACATCTTTTTTTGACCTTAATTCTTTTATACGCTTAGCTAATATATTAAGTAGCTCTTTTTTATCAATTTCTTCCACAATGGAAAATTCAGTTTAATAAAACACAATTTCAATTACCGTTCGGTAATTTTTATTATATTTGTTACACCAGATGATTATGTATGACCCAAGAAGAGTTATATCAATATATGTTAGCCTATCAAAAGGAGCATCAGTTTTGTGAAGAAGATCAAAGCAATTTTATTGCTTTACTAGAAGCACTTAAGCCCAGTAACACTGATACAACACCATCAGAGCTTTCAAGTTCGTAAGCATCTGCAACATTTCTATGGGTGAATAAAAGATACAGATATTAACACTGCTTTTAATAAAAATCGACATCTATGACAGAGCAAAAACTTTATGAACGACTTTTACTTCACAAAAAGAAGTATGGCGTTACCCAGGAAACGCAACAACATTATTTATGGGCGTTAGAAACATTACAAAAAAGCAACGCCTCTCAAGAATCCCATCTAAAATTTTAACCTACAACAATCCCGTATACCCCAATACGGGTTCTTTTATTTTGATAAGTAAGTAATTTACTAATGCTTTTTTGCATAAACAAATTTAAGGGTAGTTTCATATCCCAAATCAGGATCATCATATTCGATGGTAACCACTAAGTTTCCATTTTTGATAGTCACATAGGATTTATTAAATAGCAAAATCTCACTTTTATCATATATAAAATAAAAAGTTCCATCTGATTCCTTTTTCCAATTCCCTCGGGTATCTTCTGTATCTTTTATACACTCTCCTCCAGTCCCAAAATCATCATAATAATTTTTCTCAATAAACCTACCATTCAGTAGCACCTCTAGAGTCGTCATTTTTTCACAAGAAGTAAGCGGGAATTCTTCCAATGGCGCATTCTCCTCTTCATTACTAAATTCTTGCTTCAATTGCCACATCCCAACTATCATAATATCAGAAGTATTAGAATCACTCTTTCCACAAGAATATATTCCAAAAAGTGTCAAGACCAGAAACGTAATGTAAACGGGTAAAAGTCTCTTCATATGCTGTATTTCCAATTACAGCTACAAAAATCAGAAAAATACTTCTCATTAACAAATATTTAACGTTAAAATGTGCATTTTACCGATTATAATAGCTTTTTATCGATACTTATTAGTCTTGTTTATTAATCATAGCTTACAACCATAGTATAAATTAGATAGTTATTTATAAGGAATCATATATAAAATTCTTACATAAAATTATCACTGAAAACTGTGTAGTACAGGTCTTATAATACATCTACCTTTGTCTATGAATATTATTCATCTATTATTATTTATATCAAAAATTAAACTCTTAAAATCAAATTATGAAAAAATCAATTTTTAAAACAATCACTATTTTAATAGTTGTCATCTTTGCAAGCAGTTGTGAAACTAATGATGAGAATGATTTGTTGCTTATTGATGAAAACCCAACAGTTTCATCATCAGAAAGTGCCATCGGATCTAATAAATCCTCAAATAAATGGAGAATCACAAAATATGAAGGAACTACAACATATATGAATGGAGAAACTATACCACATGTAGGATCATATATCTATGCAGAGGGGCTAACGAACCCTACCCTCCGGTGGAATGTAGCGGGTGGGTTTGAGATTGTTGGTCCAAGCAATCAAAATCAGGTTAAAATTAAAAGAATTAGTAGAGAAGCGGGAACTATCCTTTATTCCTACCATATTAATGGTAAGATCAACACCAGCTACAGAAATTTCATTGAGATTCCTGACTCTATTGTTACATGTCCTACTGGTGAAAATGTTAAAATGTATGGTAATAATCTAAATGAAAAATATCGTCAATCTTCTGTTTCTGTAGGAAGTTACAATTCTTCTTATACCTATAAATGGAAAGTAGTTAATAACGGATACACCCGGTATTATAGTAGGAAATCACACGTTTTTATTCCTTCTGGAGGATCAGATGTAACAATTACTGTATCTACAAAGGGGTGTCCTATTCAAACAAAAACTAAATTTTTCTGGTCCAGATATGCTGGTCCTATAAACGAATAATAAGATTATAGTTCTATATCCTGAATACCAAAATAGGATAACTACGATTCTATTTTTACACTTATAAAGACATAGGTAGTATTAGAAATCAAAAAGCCCTAAGTGTTTAAATACGCTCAGGGTTTTTTAATAGGTAATAAATTTACTTTACCAGAACTCCTCGTTGGTTCATTACCGGTAAATCCTGAAAAGCATTTTCGTTTATGGTATGCTTTCTAAACAGGTATTTCTTATCATATAATTTACTGTCTGCAAAGAAAGTAACCACAAATTCATTATTCATCTTAAGTAGTTCTTCCTGAAGCATTTCAATTTTGGCAGAAGACTTTGCTTCCATTATTCCTATACCATGACGTAACAATGAGGTTTTTCGATCATCATCGTATCCTTTGGTCACAACCAAAACCATTTCTATAGCAGTATCGCGATCATTAATAATATAGGAGTTCCAATGCTGAGCAAGAAATTCTTCATCCCATTCTTTGACCACTGCAATATAAACACCTTTTACAATAGGTATTTCTATATCTTTCTTCATACTTGTACTCTATAGTGAAGATTTAAATTGTTCTAAGAAACGAACATCATTTTCGCTAAGCATACGAATATCAGATACTCCATATAACAATAGTGCTATACGATCGATTCCCATTCCAAAAGCAAAACCGCTATATTCCTCAGGATCTATATTACAATTCTTGAGTACATTTGGATCTACCATACCGCAACCCATTATTTCTAACCAACCTGTACCTTTGGTCATTTTGTAATCAGTCTCGGTCTCTAGCCCCCAATATACATCTACTTCTGCACTAGGTTCGGTAAACGGAAAATATGATGGTCGTAATCTAATTCGCGATTTACCAAACATCTCTGTAGTGAAGTATTGAAGTGTCTGTTTCAAATCTGCAAACGACACATCTTTATCGATATATAATCCTTCTACCTGATGAAAAAAGCAATGTGATCGTGCAGAAATAGCTTCATTACGATATACTCTTCCTGGAGAAATTGTACGAATTGGTGGTTTGTTGTTTTCCATATATCGTACTTGAACCGATGAGGTATGAGTACGTAACAAAATATCAGGATCGGTTTGAATAAAAAATGTATCCTGCATATCTCGTGCTGGATGATATTCTGGTAAATTAAGTGCTGTAAAGTTATGCCAGTCATCTTCTATTTCTGGACCTTCACTTACATTAAACCCTATGCGAGAGAAAATATCGATGATTTGATTTTTCACCAGAGAGATAGGATGCCTAGACCCCAAAGCAATAGGTTCTGCAGGTCGCGTAAGGTCGCCATAGCGTCCTTTTTCTTCATCTTTGGATTCTAATTCATCTTTTAAGGATTTCACCTTTCCTTCTGCCGCTACTTTAAGAGCATTAATAGCTTGCCCAAATTCTTTTTTCTGGTCATTAGCTACATTTCTAAACTCTGCAAAGAACTCATTAATCAATCCTTTTTTACCCGAAAACTTAATTCTAAATGCCTCAACATCTTCTTTAGTTTTAGCTTTAAAACGATCAACTTCCTCTATGTACTCTTTAATCTTATCAATCATCACTATTTTCTTAATAGAACGGCAAATTTACATAATTTAGGTTAATGCAATAGTACATTTATATTGTTAATTCCATTTCGTATTGATCAATTATGTTTTCGACACCTATTGAATTTAAATAGCTTATTTTATCAACCAATCTTGCATCAACATTATTAATTTTTATGGATTTACAAATATTTTTAATTCCCAAAAACAAATGATTCCATCCCAATTCATTGTTACTCAAAAGATCAAATTGAGCCAAATATCCATTTATTGGATTGATAACAAAATAGGATTCTGGAACTTCATCTTTTAAAACCTGAAAATATCTATAATTTACACCTCTGACCGATTTTTTGTGATTGTCCCAGGAATAGTATTCCTGATTGGGTAAATTCATTGTATCGAATAGGGTGTAATCAATTTCGTTTAATTCAATAACCGTCTTATCTTCTACATTATCCAGTTTACCTTTAAAACACTTATAATCTTTACTTTTCTTAAAACCGATGCTTTCATATGATTTAATAGCAATTACATTTTCTTTTATTACTTCTAAAGCACATTTAGTAATACCATTTTGTTTTAAATCTTTAAGTGCATATTCATAGATAGATTTTACTATTTTTTTTCCTCTATACTCAGGGATAACCCCTGTTCCTGTATTAAAAGCAATTATATCTCCGTTTCTTTTATCAATACCATTTATAATGAATCCAACAAGTTTTTCATCATCAAACATACCATAGGACAGCTCTAGACGAACTTTTGCATTATCCCATCTTTCTTTGTAATATTCTACATCGGTAGGCATTTCTACAAAGTAGTTTTTAAATGAAATGAGAAAGCAATCTATTATTGATTTAAACGCGACTTTTTCTAAACTTCTAACCACCATATTATAAATCTATCTGTATTTGTTCGACATGATTATCTTATCAAAATAAGCAGTCTAAATATAATAATCTTCACGATTATCATACGATAATGATTTCATAAATTAGGAATAATTATAACCCCAATTGTTTTTCTAAAATTGAATATGGCAATAATCCGTTTTTTAAAATGTTTTTGTGAAATTCTTTAAGGTTAAAATTTTGATTTTTTTCGAGTTCTAATTTCCATTGAAGTATCTTATTAGATCCATATTTATACGTGATAACTTGTACTGGCCACCTTTTCATTCTAGCTATTTCGCGAAAAGCAATATCATCTTGTCCTTTGATATATTGCTGCCAAAATTTTAATGCTTTTTGGTCGCTCCAGTCATAGTAATTAAGACCCACATCCAATACTACTCGTACAGAGCGAATAATATCCCATTCCCATTTTCCTAATTCGTCATATATATTTTGGTATGCTCCTATTTCCCTTCCTATTTCTTCTACATATGCAGCCCATCCTTCTGCGACTCCTCTATATCTAAACATCTTTTGAATATCAGAACGGGGTAACAAAGTTTCGACCATTGCCTGATAATGATGCCCTGGCATTCCTTCATGAATGTATAACCAACCTACTTGTCTCTTATTAAAAGATGTATTGAAATAGTTATAATAAAAGGTACCATTCATATAAAACCCTGGAACCTGAGATAAATTTTTATTGGTTCCTTGTTTGATTTTTACTTCTGGAATTCTATCCAAAAACGGAAATATTTCTGGTAATTTGTTCGCTACGGTTTCTCTGATTTGAAAAAAGCTCTTTTGAACCATTCTAACATTAGAATAAAAAAACGCTGAATCCTTGATATGTTTACTAAAATCGAGGCTATCCATCCCGGATTTGATTTGTATTTCTTTGATTTTTGAGCTTACCTTCTCGATTTCTTCCATCCCCAATGCATATATCTGATCTGGTGTTGCTTCTTTATCTACCCACTTTTTCAAGAAATACTCATACCAATCTTTTCCATTTGACACATCAAATATTTTAGTGGTTGGGATACTGTCTCTAATCGTATTTATCCACTTTTTTTCAATATGAATTCTCTCTAGGTTAAGCTCACATTGATATAGCAATACTTCATAATCCAATCTATCCTGATCAGGCAATTGATTTTTCTTAATCTTCTGCAAATTATTTTCTAAGGAGATAAATACTTCTTCCTGTTTTTGGACAGATTTCTTATCTCTAATGTGTTTGAGATTTTCTACAAAAGAAAGTTCTAGTCCCGGAAGATCTAGTTTTTTATAATCCTTTATAAATTGTTTGGTTATAGTTTCCCATTCAATAGATTGACTTTCTGTTTTGTTATGGCAACTAAATAGAACGAACACAAATACCTGTACTATATTTTTTATATATCGATTTACCATATTCCTTTGATTTTCAAACCTCTTTTTAATACAATGATACTATGGATATCCTACGATAGTTTGTACAATCTTGCTATTTTATATATTGCGAAGGAGGCATTTTATAATATTTTTTAAATCTTTTAGAAAACGAGGATAAATCTGTGTACCCAAGTTGATACGCTATCGAAGTTAAAGAAATCTTGTCATCATGCAATAGTTCTTTGGCTTTTTCCATTCGCAACTTTTCCTGCATTTGTAATGGAGTCATTTTAAAACAAATTTTAAAAACTCTGGCAAAATGATATTTAGAGATTCCAGATATACTAGCAAGGGTACTTAGTGAGATTTTATGGGAATAGTATAAATGAATATATTCTCTTGCCTTAAAAAGTTTTGAGACGAGAAGCTTTTGTGTGTGAATTCTTGTAGTTATCTTCTGCAAAGAATCCTCAATTATGTCTAATTCTTTTTGAAAACTAAGTAAATCATCTTTAAAATTAGTAATAATTCCAATAGGCTCTTGCAAAAAATCATATTCTGAAGTAGTATTAGAAAAATCGTATAAAGATTTACCTAATGGTATAGATAAAGTTCCCGAAAATGGTTGGTTAAATAATAAATCGTTTTGCAAAAAATCTGAGATCTCTATATCTAATAATTCTGGATTGATATCTAGACAAAAACCTTTGGTATTTATATTTTTAGAATATACTTCATAGTCTACATTTTCTCTCAGGATAATAAACTGACTCTTATATACATCTAATTGATTTCTATTTGTTTTATAATGTTCCTTTCCTTCTACTACATATTTTAAAGCAATACCAGTGGTTTTACCATTGTAAATTGCTGGCATACTACTTCGTGAGAAATTTATTTTCCCAAAATCTCGATGTTGGTATCTGGTTTGGTTATCGATTCTTTTTACATATTGAAATCAAGTAACTAAATATACTATTAAAATCATAAAAGGTTGCCTATACTATGTACTGACTTACCAAAAAATAACTCACAATAGCTTCTTTCATCAATACAGATTGTTCACCTGCTTTAAGACTTGGCAATTGTTCTTTCACCATATAATGTGGCCAACCATCATCGTCATAGTAATCAAATTCATAATACCCATAAGGTTCTAACAGACGGCATATGGCAATATGCATCAGATCTAATTTTTCTTCTTTTTTAAACTTTCGATGTAATTGACCTAATTCTTGTACTCCTATTAGATATATAATTCCATCAAGATCTAAATCTTCTCCATCTGCAAACTGATCTGACAGTTTTTTTATCAAGGTCTCCCAGCGTTGTTTTAGTTCTTCGTCTCTTGCCATAGTCATTACTCAATTATAGTTGTCAAATGTACTTTGGATATTTAATAAAAGTCACTTTCAAGCGGAATGAATTAGATTAATAATTCAAATACTTCCAGTCATAATTTTACCAGCTTGATTTTATTAAAAAGTTAAGCGCTACAAAAGTAACGCTTAACCGAAAAAAAACTAACAATAAACTAGGGGAATATGTTACAATTTCCATAGAACGCCTATTCCTGCATATTGGTTTCTATAATTTCTGAAAGAACGAGCGTCTATATCTGTATAATTTGTACTTCTTACTCTAGAATACAGTTTTGCTGTTAATGAAAATCCGTTTCCTATTTCATGTGAAGCATATAATTGAAAAATTGCGTATTGATATTTAAGATTTTCTCCTATCACCATATCTGTATTTCTGGCTTCAATTTCTTTATATTTTCTAGTGATAAAAGACAGAGAGGTTCGAATTTTGGTTACTTTACTTTTGTATACCATATTGATTCCCGGACCAAACTGATCAAATCCGGATCTTCTGGTAGAGTTATCTATTCTAGTATAGTATACAAAATTGGGTTTTACTTTAAGTTTTTCACTAAATGGCAATTCATAAAACAAATTTCCTTTTACATAATCCCAATCTCTTTCACCATTTGTATCAATTTCACTGGCATTAAAAGTATCATACAGTCTTTTTTTGAAATATGTATTCACCCCTAGTTTGTGTTCTAATCGATTTACTTCAAAGGATTGAACGCTCGAAAACTGAACTCCAAACTCATCAAATTGCAAATCTCTTATTCCAAAAGCATCAAAATCTTTAAAATTATAAAATCCTTCTAAGGTCATCTCATTAGCATCAAAAGGCATGAACTCTGTTCCAATCGTTACTCCGTAGTTTGTATATCCCAATGGATTGATTAACACATCCTGATCACCCCCCAAACCTTCTCTATTCATTCTTTTAAATCTAGCTTCTGCCAAAAAAGTAATTTTTTTTGTGAACTTATGATCATATTTCGCCTTTGTGTCTAAACTCCAATAACTGTCATCAAAATTCTCGTAGAATATTCTCGAAAAAGGATTTAAATATAATCTCACTCTGTTTTTTTGCCATTTGTAACGATACTTATAATCGATCGAGATATCCTGATACGCACTGCTTGATATCAAATCTTCTTTTGTAAGTATACTATCATTCACTCTTACTTCTTTAGGACTTTTAAAATAATTGTATTCATATCCTCCTTGTGTCTCGATATCAAAAGTGTTTTTACTTTGTGAAAAACTTAAAGAGTATATAAATGACATGATCCCAACAAGTATTATATTTCTTTTTTCCATTACAATTTTTCTTCTTTTGTTTAATGAGTTATTTAAATAGCTCGTTTTATTACTTCGTTTAATCCCGTTTTATTTACTAGTTGAATTCCAAGGCCTGGCCGAACATTAATTTCCATAATTTGTGGACCTTTATTTTTATCGATCACAATATCAATCCCCAGATAGTTTAATGGAAATGCCTTAGCTGTTGCTACAGCTATTTTCAAAATTTCTTTCCAATATGGTATGGGGGTTCCATTAACCAAAAATGTACTATCCGGGTGATGATTACTATATTCTTTACCATCATACACCTCTAATAATCTTCCTTCTTTCATATCGATACCTATACCCACTCCATTTTGATGAAGATTGGCCTTACCATCAGATCTATCTGTAGGCATTCTTAGCATTCCCATCAATGGTACCTTATTAAGTGTTATAATTCTAAAATCGGGAACTCCTTGTGGATATATCTCACAGAAGAAAGGGTGTGGTTCTATGCATTCTTCGATAAGTACTCTATCGTGAGATCCTAATGAAAAGAATCCCATGATAATAGATGCCATATGCTGAAATACCTGGCGATCGGTAATCATTTCACCATTGCTCATCCAATCACCTTTCTTGTTCTTTTTAAGAATTTTAATTCCGCCACCCCCACAACCATTTGCTGGTTTTATTGCTACAGAATTATAGTGTTTACAGGACTTCCACGCTTCTTTAATATCACTATTATATTCGATTACTGCATAGGTTTCTGCACAAGGAATATTGTACTGATGTAATATCTCTTTGGTCAATACTTTATCATCGGCTAATGGATAGTGTCTTTTTGGATTATTAGGATAAATAAGTTTTATGTTTCTTTCATTCAAACCGATTACACCAGATGCTTTAGCTGATTTTTTATTGAAAATTATTGAGAACATAATCGTATATTTTACTGTTATCTTTCTTTATTTTCTATAGAAACAGATGAGTATTTATATACCCTACCTAAAAAAGGTGAAATTTTATTTTCCTGCCTTTAAAAGAGGTTTAAACCGGAACAATTCTACCCATCGTATTCCGATATATCTACCTAATAATGTGGATAATGCAATAATTAAAAGAGCTATCTCGGGGAATAATACCAGAACAGAAGGCAACCATGAAAAGGATAGGATGAGGTAAGAAATTGATGTTGCTATTAATGTTTGAAACAGCTTATCTATAGCGTTTATATATCCATCTTCAAGAGTAGAACGAGAAAAACGTTCTGCTGAGATCGTAAGAATAATAATTGGGAAGAATGTTAGCTTTGTAAGCCATTCTATGTCATTCTTAATTCCAAAATGTGTTGCCAAAAGAATCACCGATACCATCGTGGTAAGCGAGATTACCAATTTTGGTGTATATAACAACCCTAGTTTATCAAAGGGATACGATATCAATCCAATAAACATGATAAGTCCCACGAAAATTACAATTCCAGAAACGAAGCCTGTATGCAACAAAGAAAAAGCTATCAATACAGGCAGAAATACTCCAAATGTTTTCAATCCAACAATATTTCTTAAAAAAGCAACCAAAAATCCCCCAATAGGTAGTAATAATAAAAGATGTAAAGCTCCTGTTGGTACAACATTTTTATCAATCAGATACCAAAGAGAGAAGCCAGGTAGATCATGAAGTTCTTCAGAATTCATTTTTAAAAAAGAAATATGTTGTACTTGATCCATCTTATAGGTGTAATCAAACTGAATGCCCGAGGTATGAGTAATCAAAGATTTATCTCCATGATAAATCTCTAAGTAATTAGCGGGTAAATACCCAAAATGATTATTTAAAGCATCAAAAGGAACCCATGTTTCATTAATCAATATCTCTGACCAGGCATGGGATGTTCTTTTATCTGTACTTTCTACAATAATGCCTCCTTTTATCCTAGCCGGGTATCCTAAATTTCTACATAATGCCACCAATAATCTGCTTTTACCATTGCAAGAAGCTCTATTCTGTTCAATTGTAGTTACCGCATCTGTGAGTGTAATAATTGGTGCTGAAGGAATAGCATATACATAATCAAAAATATTTTTGATTACTTCTTTATCATTCTTGGTATTTTGTCCAAGTTGAGTAGCTAATCCATTGATAATTTCATTGTCTGATTGAATATTTTGGGTAGATTTAAGATACTTTCTATACTTTCCAGATGCGACATTAAAGATCTTTGGGATTTTAAAATTTCTATCTTTTCCTTCGAAAACAAATTCATAATTTACAGAATGATATGTATTTTTATCTTTAGTATTCCAAATTGCTCTTATATTCTGACCAATTTCTTCTTTCTTAACAAAAGACAAGGTGCTGTCATTTTTAATATTTTCTTTAGAAATTCTTTGTCTGGAGTTGCTTCTAGGTACATATGTTTTTAATGAAGTGTTTTTATCTCCGGATTTAAAAAAGAATCTATAGTTTATTTTATAAACTTCTTCAGAATTAAAATCATCATAGTTATTGAGAATTGGTTTTACTTTAAGCCCTATAGAGATTATAGCAACTATTATAATTAAAGTTAATGAGATTTTAAGATTTGTTTTCGAATTCATAATCAGCTATTTTTGGATTAATAACAGGTAGGAGCTATTTCACCCTACCTGAAATCGAAAAAAAATCTTTTTTTATGGTGCAACCCCAAAAATCTGTTTGTGAACAACCGGTATTCACCAAACTATTCGAGACACATGCAGAGGATATAAGAAATTTTATATACTACAAGTGCGGGGATAAGGAACAGGCTGAAGATGTAATGCAGGAAGCATTTATAAAACTTTGGGATAATTGCAAAAAAGTAATTTTTGAAAGAGTAAAAGGATTTTTATGCACTGTTGCCAATAATGTATTTCTAAATCAAGTTGCCCGCAAGAAGGTTAGGCTAGAATACACAAAAATGCCTCATAGCACTAAGAATATTGAGTCTCCAGATTATGTGATGGAAGAAAAAGAGTTTATGGATAAGCTTCAGAGTGCCATTGCCGAACTTTCTGATGGTCAAAGAGAAGTTTTTTTACTCAATAGAATTGATAAAAAGACATATAATGAAATTAGTGAAATGCTTGACATTTCGGTAAAAGCTGTAGAAAAAAGAATGCATAATGCATTAAAGCAATTAAGAAAATTGGTAAAAAACATATAAAAACCGGTAGGGTATTTTAAACCTTACCTGTTATTCTCCTGATACAAGGTAGAAATTATGCTCGACGAAAAAGAAAATACATACCTGGCAAAGTGGTTAAATAATGACCTTACTCCCGAAGAACTGGAAGAATTAAAAAAGCTTCCAGAATATGATGATTATAAAAAAATCGTAGAGGGGTTAACATATTTTAGAGCACCCTCTTTTAATCTTCAACCATCATTAGCAACAACTTTAGGTAAGATTTATCGACCCAAAAAAGCAAAGGTGATCAATCTAAAACCAATTGTTTATGCTATCACAGCCGCAGCCTCTATCTTATTAATTATCGGACTTTTCTTTAACACAGTAAGTTATACCGTTGAGTCAGGGCAACAATTAGCCATCGTTTTACCAGATGGAAGCTCGGTTGATCTTAATGCAGCATCAACGATCACTCACCAACGTTTTTTCTGGTCAAAAAACCGAAAAATCACTTTGGATGGAGAAGCTTATTTCAAAGTAACTCCTGGCACTAATTTTAAAGTAACAACCAAATTTGGAGAAATTGAGGTCTTAGGAACTCAATTTAATGTAAAGAGCAGGTCTAATGAATTTAAAGTAGGCTGCTACCAAGGTAAAGTTCGTGTCTCTACACAAGAAAATGAACAAAAGATATTACAAAAAGGAGAAGGTGTTTCTTTAAAAGATAAGAAGCTTATAGAAGAAATTATAACAGATCCTGAGCCCTTATGGAAAAAAGGAGAGAGTATTTTTAGTAGTGATCCGTTAATAAATGTATTAGATGAATTAGAAAGGCAATATGATATCACTTTTAAACGTAATAAAATTGATCAAAATCAGTTATTCACTGGTGGGTTTAACTATAATAATTTAAATATCGCCTTAGAGTCAGTTTTAATTCCTATGGGTATAGAATATGTAGTTAATGGAACCAATGTTTCGCTTTCTACTCCATAGTTTTACGAATCAATTCAATTAACACATTAGTCATTTTAGGATCTTAACGTTTTAGAATCTTCTAAAACCAAAATACACAATGAAAAAAACTCTGTTACTGTTATTTTTTTGCACTTATTCTCTACAATCACAAATCACTAAAGATTATAGTGAAACACCCTTGCAACAGGTACTCAATGAGTTATCAGAATCATATAATCTTATTTTTTCATTCAGTAATGAAACCGTAAAAAACAAGATCATTACATTAACGGTAAACAATACTCCAATAGACGAAATTTTAATTACACTAAAAACATTAACTAACCTTAATTTTAAAAAAATATCTAATCGACAGGTGATTGTTAGTTCCCCCAACAATAAAGTTGAAGTTTGTGGATATCTCTTTGATGAAACTACTAATGAACCTCTCTCCTATGCATCAATAAGTATTGAAAGCACTAAAACAGGTACAATAGCTAATGATGATGGGTTTTTTCAGTTAGGTACTATCGATGAGAATACATCAATCACAATACAGTATGTTGGTTATAAAGACAAGGTGATAAAGGCTTCTTCTTTCAAAACCTCAGACTGTCCTAGAATCCCTCTTTTTATAGAGAGTACTTCGCTAGCAGAAGTGCTTATTGTAGAATATATTACTACCGGGATTGACAAAAATATTGATGGGTCATTTAGAATTTCTAATGAAGAACTTGGTATTCTACCCGGTCAAAGTGAACCTGATATTATGCAAAGCATCCAATTAATTCCTGGAATAAACAGTCCCGATGAAACCGCAACTGGGATACAAATTCGAGGCGGGTCACCAGATCAAAACCTGGTGCTTTGGGATAACATAAAAATGTATAACACCGGTCATTTCTTTGGGATGTTCTCTGCTTTTAATCCTAATATAGTTAAAAGTGCCAAAATTTTTAAAGGAGGAGCAGATCCGAGATACGGTGATCGGGCATCAGGAATTATTGACATTTCTAGTGACAAAAAAGTACCTGAAAAATTTAATGGTGGTACTGGAGTTAATGGGACTCATGCAGATGTTTTTATGAAAGTTCCTGTTGCAAAAACTGTAGGTTTGGTAATTTCCGGGAGACGATCTTATACTGATATTTTTGAAACTCCTACCTATAAAGCTCTTTCTGAAAAAGTATTTCAAAACACAAAAATAGTTAAAAACCCAAATCAAACACCTATTCCAGGTGAAGAAGATGATGACGACGATGACGAAGAAGAACGTGAAGAAGCAATTGCCGAAAATAATTTTTTCTTTTATGATGCTAGTACTAAACTCATTATTGATGCTTCAGAGAATGACAAAATTCTAGCTAGTACTATATATACCAACAATGATCTTGCATTCGAAATCAATGATGAAGAGGATTTGATTACAGATAACCTTAAGATTCAAAATAAAGGAGCTAGTTTTTCCTGGGAAGGCACAAAACTAAAGCATTTTGACCATAGCCTAAAAGCATATTATTCGAAGTATGATTCTGATTATTTATTTACCAAAAAACAAGAATTGCAAATAGAAAAACAATCGATTAGAAAAAACACTGTAGAAGATGTAGGACTAGATCTTAATATCGCTTATGATCTAAACACCAAAAATTCACTGATGTTGGGATACCAATTTTCTAATAATGAAGTGTTTTATGCAATCACAAGAGAAGCTGAATTTGAGACGCCTTTAAATGGTTCTGGCAGGGTGAAAAATAATGCGAATACCATGTATGTAAACTACAAATTTTTACCTAAAAATAAGAGTTTTATCAACCTTGGTCTTAGAGCCTCTCATTACTCGATAGTAAATAAATTGTATTTAGAACCCAGAGTAAATATTGAATATCCTTTTACTAATTTTTTAAGAATGAAAGTAACAGGAGAACTTAGATATCAGCCAATAAGTCAATTGATAGAATTTGAAGACACCCAGCTTCGCCTTGAAAATAATTTATGGATACATGCCAATGAAGAAGTGCCTGTATTAAAAAGCACTCAGTTTTCTACAGGATTTTTGTTTTCCAAAAAAGGTTGGAATTTTGAGATTGACGGCTATTATAAAAACATCAATGGTTTGACATCGATCACCAATGGATTTAGCACTATCAACCGTGATTTGTCTACTGGTGAAAGTATAATTTATGGAATAGATGTGTTATTAAAAAAGAAGTTTAAAAATTTCAGGACATGGCTGGGATATACTTTTAACGATATTAAATATACTTTTCCTGAAATACAGGAAGCTTCTTTCCCAGGGAATAACGATATCACTCATAATTTTAGAATTTCTAATACATATAAAATCAATGATTGGGAGTTTTCTTTGGGCTGGTTGTGGCGATCAGGAGCTCCTTTTACCGATGCTGGTCTTGTAAATGATAAAATCAAATATGGGGCTATCAATGCAAAGCGTTTACCAGAATATCATAGATTAGACATCTCTGCAATTTATCGATTTGATTTCAATAAAACTGGTAACTGGAGAGGTCAAATAGGAGCTTCAATACAAAATCTATATAACAGACAAGTTCCGGTTTCTATAAGTTATAGGGTAGATGATAATGCTACTACCGGAGAAATAGAATTAGATAAGTTACGGCAACAATCTTTGGGGATTACTCCTAATGTGGTTTTAAGAATCTATTTTTAATTGTTTTTAATCACTTGCAGCACCTGATCCCGGTGTAATAATCGCATCAATGTTATTTCCTGTTCTGATGTTATAATCCCGACCAAATAATAAAACCCTATCCCCATTTTATATGCTTTCTCATTACCTCTTATTTTTCGAAAATGAGGTATGCCATCTATATTTTTAGCATTTTTTATTGATTCTAAAACATGTTTCACTTTCTCCTCTAGAGAAACATCTTTCAAACTTTTAAAATCTTTAGCGAATTGTGAAGAGGTTTTTAATACCATATCTGTTAAGAATTAAACAGTTCTTCTTCACTCACTGTAGATTGCACATTTGCCTGTTGCATCAAAAGCAACAACCCCAGATCCTCTTTTTGCTCTAAAGACATTGCATCCATCTGTTCTTTTTGTTTTTGTTCAATATAACAGACAATAGCTTTTTCCATGATTTTTTTCACACTGGAGCCTTCTATTGCAGCTATAATCTTAAGTTTAGGGATTATTTGCTCATCGATATCTACTATTTTTCTCATGGTATATATTATATATATAATATGATAAATATATATAAAATAATTCAATTTTTAATTTTATAGACTCTGCAACAAAACAAATTCTAGTATGAGCGCATCCTACAAAACGAAATTGAATGTGTACTTATACGTAGAAAGAATTATATTTGAGATTCAATAACTATTCATTAATGAATTACATCGATATTATTTTAGGGATTCTTTTATTGTGGGGATTAATAAAAGGGTTTAGTAAAGGACTTTTCTCTTCATTAGCTTCTCTTGTTGCTCTTATAGTGGGTATATATATTGCAGTTCATTTTTCTCATATCGCGGGGGGATATCTTGAACAATATGTAGATTGGGAAGAAGGAGCTATGAAACTAGTAGCTTTTGCCATAACTTTTATTGTGGTGGTAATTCTTGTTGCTTTAGCCGGTAAGATTCTTACTAAAATAGCTGATTATGCTGCACTAGGTATTCTAAATAAAATCCTAGGTGGTGCTTTTGGGGTACTAAAAATGGCGTTTATTGCCAGTGTTATTATTATTTTTATAGATGCCCTAAATAGAAATATTACAATTATCAAAGAAGAGACACTTACATCTTCTGTACTGTACACTCCTGTTCGGAAGTTGGCACCAATGATATTACCTAGTATTCTAAAAGAAGAGGACTCAAACGACTCTGAAGACTCTAAAAAGGATGTCCAAATTTAGTGTCTATAAATAAAAAACCTCTGAAAATCATAGAGAAATTCAGAGGCTTATTGGAATATGATTAGGTAACTACTTGATCGTAATAGTATCTTCTACAATATTTCCTAAATAAGTGATACAGGAATCAAAATCTTCAAACACACAGTTTTCTGGTATTAAATCAGGAATAATATCAATATTCTTTGCCAGATATAGAGGTTGTTTTTGGATACCTACGATATGCGTATGAATTCCTTTTTGTTCAAGACCCAAAATAATTTCCTCTAGTGTATATAATCCCGACTGGTCCATATAAGGTACTCTATCCATTCTCAAAATAACGTGAGTGGCGGATTCGGGTATTTGGGTAGCTAGCTGTTGTAATTCGCTCGTAAACCCAAAAAATACGGGGCCATTAAGATGTTTGATAAATATTTCTTCTTTAAGCTCTTTTGGAAAATTGATTTCATCTTTCCAGAGTTTTTCTCCATTATTATTACGTTCTAATCCATCTAATGATTCTACTCTAGATTCACTTGCGGTAACATCTCCCATTTTCTTCATAAAAATCAGAGATGCAATTACTAAACCTATACCAACAGCAAATACCAGGTTCCAGAATACAGATAAAACCAAAACAATAATCATGATTGCAACTTCTATCTTAGGTATATGAGGTATTGCTTTTAACCCTTTATAATCCATTACTCCTATACCTACCGTAATTAAAATCCCTGCTAAAACAGCTGCAGGAATCTGAGAAGCCACAGGTCCCAGAGCTAGCAGTATAACCAGTAGCATAATTCCAGCAACCATTCCTGACAGTCTGGTTTTACCACCAGCATTAATATTAACTACTGTTCTGATCGTAGCTCCTGCTCCCGGAATCCCTCCGAATATTGCTGCAATACTATTACCTATTCCCTGACCAACTAATTCTTTATTTGGTTTATGTTTGGTCTTAGTCATATTATCTGCCACAACCGACGTTAGCAATGAATCAATAGCTCCTAAAAATGCTAAAGATAATGCGGTAAAAATATAAGGTGTTACAGATCCTAAACTAAAGTTTGAAAATATGGATAAATTTGGAACCGGAAAACCGCTTGGTATTTCTTCAATTGGTCTATAATTTAAATTGAAACCATAGGCTACTCCAGAAACCAGAGCCAAAGCCACTAAGGTACTAGGTATGGCAGTTGTAATCTTTTTAAAACCGTAAATAATGACTATGGTAATTAAACATAGTATCAGTTCTAAATAGTTAATATTAGACAATGCATTTGGTAAACTTTTAATTGAACCTATTACACCTGAAGCATCACTTCCTGCTAAGGTAACAGCCTCAAGTGCTATTTCTTCATTAGAAATGCTTTCTGCCCTTTTTATGGTTTCCTTAAAATCCTCGAGTACCAAAATTCCTTCTCCTGCTTCTTCTTTCAGAATCTTATCTAAAATAACTTCCTCTGCTTGAGGCTTAAATGTATTTACAAATTCGGTGTCTTCTTTTGGGTAATAGCCTAGTGCTGGCAAAAATTGAGTAATCAGAATCATTACCCCAATTGCGGTCATAAATCCCGATACTACTGGATAAGGAATGTATCTGATGTATTTTCCTATTCCTATGACTCCTAAACCGATCTGCATTAATCCTGCAAGGAGAAATACTGTTAAAATAGCTGGCAAAGCTTTTTCTACATCTCCATCGTTAGCACCTATTATTCCAGCAATTACCAAAATACTTACAGCTGTCATAGGTGCTGTAGGGCCAGAAATTTGAGTATTAGTTCCTCCAAATAGGGCAGCAAAAAAGCTAATAAAAATTGCTCCGTATAATCCTGCACTTGGTCCCAAACCCGAAGATACCCCAAATGCTAGTGCCAAAGGAAGCGCTACAATACCCGCTGTTAATCCTCCAAATGCATCTCCTTTAAAATTGCTAAATAGCTCTTTGATCTTCATAATTATTTATTTCTTAGTGATTATTTAGGTATTTCCTAATTATTTATAAAATTCAACTTCTCCAGAGTCTACATGATACATAGCTCCTATGATTTGAATATCTCCGCTGGTTTCTAATTCTTTCAAAACTTCACTCCCATTTCTCATATTCTCTATGGTTAGTATCACATTTTGTTTTGAAACATTATTTACAAATTCGATATTACTCGAATTTCTAAGCGACACCTCATTCGGTTCTTTTACTGCTTCTACAGCAGGTTTAATCTTACTTAACAAACCTGTAATATTACCTAATTTAACATCATCACAAGCTCCTTTTACTGCTCCACAACTTGTATGACCTAATACAACTACTAGATTAGATCCTGCTACTTTACAAGCATATTCTATACTTCCTAGAATATCTTCATTTACAAAATTACCTGCTACCCTAGCGCTAAAAAGATCTCCTATACCTTGATCAAAAACGATCTCTACAGGAACTCTGGAATCTATACAGCTAAGAACAGCTGCAAAAGGGTATTGCCCCTCTTTAGTATCCTTAACTTGACCTAACAAGTCTCTCTCTGCTTTTGAGCTTTTTAAAAAACGTTGGTTACCCTCTTGTAAATATGTTAATGACATTTGTGGTGTCATTTTAGATTGTGTTTCTTTAGTCTGTGTTTTCATATATATTTTTAAATCTGTGTTATCACAACTTTATTTGAGATAAAATCTAGTATCAATAACATCAAATACAATTCAACACCTATATATTTCTAGGTTTTGAAAAACTATGTATTCAATTTGTATATTGTTTTTTGCTATAAAACACCTTATACGGAATGATTAAAAAGGTATTTTTGATTGTATATTTTCTATACGACTTTGGGAGGTGGTGTGGTATATTCTAAAAAAACAGAAGAATTTTGAATATAAAATTCTGGATAGTGGTTAATATTTAAATGTGATATAGAAGTTATCTCATCCATATAATATTGAGAAATCTTATCATTCTCTTTAAAGTCTTCGGTTTCAGAACCTTCTTTTTCTAACGGATCAGAGTTTTCTTCAGTATCTTCAATATTAAATACAATATCGCTTTTATTTCCTTCATATAAATGCATTAATTCAACGCCATAATCAACTAGATTCAGAAAAAATCCGAATACTATCAATAATCTGGCTATTTGAAGTTTAATGATCACTATTATGAAATTTCAGAAAACAAAAATAACAGTATTGCTTTCAAATGTTGTTAAATGTATGGCAAATTTTGGTAACCATTATAGCTCTTTTAGATCAGTTTTAGGAATCCATCCTATTTTACCATCTGCAAGCTTAATTTTCTTCCAATCATTTACCGTTTCTGTAACCTGTACTTTAGTTCCTTCATGAAGCTCAAAAACTTCTTCACTTCTAAGGTTTGGTTCACTTTTTATGGTTGTCTCTTGAGCAAAAATGATTGCAAACTGGTTATTTTTAATATCATTATACTGTGAAAAAGCAAAAAATAATCCAAATAATCCAAAAATTAAAATCGCCCATGAGCTTACAAAGAATACTCTTTTTTTTGAAGAACTACGCGCTGTATAATACAAAATAAACAGGGTTACAAATGTAATAATACAAAACACTGAAAACCATGCCCAGCTATCAAAATCCAGCATATTAGTAAACCTCCTAAATGTTCTCGAAATAAAACCTTCTGGGATTACATCTATTGCATCTATTGTAGTCTTCTGTGCAAAAACCAGATTATTTTTGATATCTTCATCATTTGGCGATAATGCTAACGCTTTTTCATAATAAAAAATACTGGGACCAATATTACTCAATTTGTAATTTGCGTTCCCAAGGTTATAATATAAAGAAGCCGATTCTTGACCTGCATCCAAAATCGATTTATATGCATCTATAGCTTCTTGATATTTTTCTTGATTATATAATGAATTTCCTCTCTGAAATGCTTCATTATTCTGAGAAAAACCAAATACTATACTTAAAAAAATAAGTGCTTCAACTATTCTTTTCATACATTTATAGTTGTTTGTCTATTGAAGCAATTACTCTGGAAGCTTTATCATAATCTTGTTGCATTGCCGAGGTAGAAGACGGGGTATATCTTGCAAACTCACAACTCTCTAATAGAGCAATAAATTCTATAGATATTGCATCTTCAACATCACGCTCCTTTAGTAATCGCTGAATACGTTCTTTACTCATATCGCTTGTCTGGATATGCAGTTTTGCTTTTAAATAATTGTGTAATGCTCGTTCCATAGCTATATAGAACTCTTTTTGATTGCCCAGATTTTTTTTAGCTTCAGAAAGATATTTACGAGCTAATTTATCTGCTTTACGAACTCGGTTACCACTTACATCACTTAATCGTTCTTGTCTTTTTTTACCAAAAAAGAGGAATAGAGGAATTGCTAATAAAGGTGCCGTTAATGACAACCAATATACAGTAGATTTAAAAAAGTATTCCTTTTTAATAGGTTGAAGATCTGCTTTTAATTTTAAAAATCTAAACTGATTTCCTACTTGAGTTACTAATTTCTTATTTGTTCCTCCAGATTCTGATGTAACGACTGTATCTCCATCATCTGGACCAGTTTTTACATTAATTACAATCTCATCTGAGGTAATTCTTTTATACGTTTCTGTTTTTAAGTCAAAGTAAGAAAATGAAATTGAAGGTATTGGATATTTACCTTTATATTGTGGTACAAGAGTATAGGTGTCAGATATATTACCTCCCATACCCGTTAGATTTGTTCGTACTCTTTCATTATGCTGTGGCTCGTATTGTTCTAAACCATTGGGCACATTAAGTTTTGGTAAATCAAATAGTTTCAAATTTCCATTTCCTGTAACCAAAACTTTTGCATCCAGAGATTCTGTAGCATCTAGTTCTGTTTTATTAGTAGTCACTTTGAAGTCAAAATCTCCTACTGCACCAGAAAAATCATCAGGTTTTCCTTGTAAGGGTAAAGGTTTTGCTTCTATCACTCTATTACCAGCGGCTACAGTCTTATTAACGGTTGTATACAATCTACCTCCAAAAATATCTCTTCTCTTTGTAGGAACATCTACAGAAACGGTTAAGGTAAGCGGTGCTATATTTAATTTACCTGTTTTTTGTGGGTATAGTACTGTTTTACGAAGTACTACATACCGGTACGGCTCTCCTTTATATTCTCCATTTTCAATTTTGAGTTGTTTCATATCGATTGCCTGACTCCAAAAATCACTATATTTTGGGCTATCGAGCTCTCTCCAGTTGCTTACGCTAATACGCGGACTAACATATAGTTTATAAACTACAGTAATTGCTTCATTCAAATAAGGGTTTGCTTTAGAAACTTCTGCGATAAGATGAAGGTTTTCACTGGCAACAAAATCGGTGTTATTACCATCTTTTGGTTTTTCTACTGCACCTGTAACTTCAATTCTAATTGGTAATGTTTTATACGTCTGACCATCAATCTCTATGGTTGCTTGTTTTATCGAAAATTGTCCTCTACGTGTTGGCTCAAGAAAATAACTAAACGTTTTGGCGTATGATCTTTTTCCATTAATCCATGAATTACTAATAGATTGATTGGGTCCACCTACAACTGTAAATCCCGAAAAGGAAGGAGGTGTAAAATTATCTCCATCCTTATTCATTTCAAAATCTACTCGTAATCTTTCATTTACACCTAACTTTTTCTTGCTTACTTTTGCCTCAAACCTCACCTGTGCCATTGCGAACTGTGCTGTGGCCAGAAATAGTGTTAGAAAAATTAGTTTTAGTTTCATTTTTTATACTATTTAGACTGTTAGGTTTTAAGAACCTAACCCGTCTTTTATCAAATTACCAGTCTTTATCCGTTTTAACTTTTGACCCTTGAGCTTTTTTGGCGTTAATTTTATCTTGAACTTTCTTTTCTTGATTATTCATAGCTTCAAGTAAACTTTTAACTTGTTCTGGGGATAATTTACCTTGAACCTGTTGTTGTTGCTGTTGTTGATCTTTAGGCTTACCTTCTTCATCTTTTTGATCTTTTCCTTTATCCTTTTTCTCGTCCTTAGGTTCACCCTTATCATCTTTTTCTTTATCTCCTTCATCTTTTTTGTCCTCTCCTTTATCTCCTTCTTTATCTTTTTGATCTTCTCCTTTTTCTTTTTCCTTATCTCCATCATCTCCCTTTTTATCCTCTTTATCGTCTCCTTCTTTCTTATCCTTATTATCCTCCTTCTTGTCTTTGTCTTGATCTTGATCTTTATCCTTATTCTGATCGTTCTGCTGTTGCTGTTGCTCCAGCATTTTCTTCGCTAATGCCAGATTATAACGGGTTTCATTGTCTTTAGGGTTATTTCTAAGTGCATTTTTATAAGCTTCAACTGCTTCTTTATATTTTTTTTGCTCCATATAGGTATTTCCCTGATTATGAAACGCTTTATGTTTTTCTGATCTAGCCGATGCTGCCTTAGCTGCTTCTGTATAACGATGGGTAGCTTCATCATATTTTTCAGAATTATAATATGCATTAGCCAAATTGTATTTTGCTGTAGCGTTTACGGGGTTTTTGGCAATTGCTTTTCTATATTCCCCTTCGGCTTTAGGGAAATTACCATCTTTAACAAGGACTTTATTACCAGTGGCTATTAGCTGATTCGCTTCATTAATAATTTGGTCACGATTCTCTTCTTGAGAATATATCATCCCTATCTGAAAACATAATATAATACATAAAATCTTTTTCATACCTCGCTATTGTTCGTTAAACAGATTTAATTTTTTCACCCAGGATGTCTTTCTTTCCAACAGGAAAATATCTGAAAACAATAATAATAATCCGGCAAACAGAAACCACTGAAACTGATCTTTAAAATCTGCAAACTGCTTGGCTTCGAATTCTTTCTTATCCATATTTTGCAATACTGTGGTTACTTCTTCTACAACTTTGCTTGTATTTCTACCATCAATGTATATGCCATTTGCCTGATTAGCAATTTCCTGTAAAGTTGTCGGGTTTAATTTGGTAATAACGGTACCTCCCTGACTATTTTTCTTATAACTTTGTATAATTCCGTTCCGTTTTATAGGTATAGGTGCTCCTTTTTCTAATCCAACACCTATAGTGAAAATCTTAATTCCTTCTTTGGCAGCTTCTTCTGCAATAGCCTTTACATTACCTTCGTGATCTTCTCCATCACTTACAATAAATAAAACTCTATTGGTCTGCTCTTCATCATTATAATATGTTTTTGCCAATTCTATAGCTTCATAAATTGCAGTTCCCTGAGAAGATAACATGTCTGTATTCATAGATTGTAGAAACATCTTTCCCGAAGCATAATCTGTAGTAATTGGTAATTGAGGAAAAGCACTAGCTGCATATGCAATAATCCCAATACGATCACTTGCCAGATTATTGATAATCTGTGTAACTAATTGCTTTGATTTTTCTAGTCTATTAGGTGCAATATCTTCTGCCAGCATACTTTTAGACACGTCTATCGCAAAAACGACATCTACTCCTTCTCGTTTTACGGTTTCAAGTTTTGTACCTACCTTAGGGTTAACCAGAGCTATCACTAGACAAGCCAGAGCTAAACTAATTATTATAATCTTTAATATCGATTTAAAGATAGATTTATTAGGGCTCAATTTTTTAAGAAGTGCGGCATCTGCAAACTTCTTTTGAGCTGTCTTTTGCCAAACTAATACTCCTAAAAACAGCAGAATTAGTACTGGAATACCCAATAACAACCAGAAATATATTTTCTCTTCTAATACGTACATTTTCTACCTTATTCATTAAATCTCACCAGTTTAGAAAACTCATAAGATTCCTATTTTTTTTAAATAAAACTTCTAAATATTGTATATCTAAACAAAATTTCTACAAAAATTAATAATCCAGCTAGTAGCACTAGTGATCTAAATTTTTCTTCGTAATTATAGAATTTAAATTCTTCGATATCTGTTCTTTCTAATTTATCAATTTCTTGATAAATCTGTTGTAATTTTTTATTGTTTGTTGCTCTAAAATATTTACCTCCGGTAACCTTAGCAATTTCTTTTAATAAATCTTCATCGATTTCTACCTGTACTCTGCCATATTGAAAAGATCCATTTGGTAGAATAGCTACAGGAGCCAAAGCCATTCCATTAGTACCAAGACCAATTGTATAGGTTTTAATACCATATTCTACTGCCAATTCTGAAGCAATCTTAGGGTCTATAAAACCAGCATTATTAGAACCGTCTGTAAGTAAAATAATCACTTTACTCTTAGCCTTGCTGTCTTTAAGTCGATTTACAGATGTTGCTAATCCCATCCCTATGGCTGTACCATTCTCTAAAACGTTATCATATTTCACATCTTTTAAACTACCCAGCACAATTGATTTATCACTTGTAATTGGAGTTTTAGTAAAACTCTCTCCTGCATATACCACCAAACCAATACGGTCATTAGGACGATCCTTAATAAATTCTGCCGCTACCTCTTTTAATGCTTCTAATCTATTAGGCCTAAGATCCTTTGCCAACATACTGGCAGATACATCAATAGACATTACAATATCAATACCTTTGGTAGTCTTAGTTTTTGTAGATACATCTACCGTTCTAGGCCTTGCCAACGCAGTAATAATTAAAGATAATGCTATTAGGCGTATGATAAACAACAATGGTTTTAATTTGGTTAGCCAACTTCCAGAAATTTTAAATCCTTTAACGCTAGATATTTTTAAGGTCGCTTGTTGTTTATTTCGTTTCCATATATACCATCCTATTGCTAATGGAAGTAGTAAAAACAACCAAAAAAACTGTGGATTCTCAAATGTAAAATTTTCAAACATCGTTATTTGGTATTTTTAAGTTCAACAGAATTAATAATACGCTCAGCAACATCTTTTGCATAACGGTCTTCAATATCATATACCAAAGTGATTTGTTGAAACCCGCCATTTTCAGCAAAATTCAACATTAGGTAGCTATTTTTTTGTTTCTTTTTGGTTACAGGATTCACTATTTCTAAATCCCCAAATACTTTAACTCCTTTTGCTCCGCCCAAAGTTTCATATTCTTCATCTTTTACAGAAATATTCTTTGCACCCAAAGATTCAAATTTTCCTACGACACCTTCGACCACTTCATTTAATTTTATTTCGGTAGGTTGTTTATATTGTATTGTGGTTACTACTACATAGAAATTTCCCGCCAAGCTTCCATATACAAAAGTTTCATTTCCTTTAAGAATTTGCTTTTGTTCTTCTGTCATTTGATACGCATTACGAATCAATACTCTGGGAGTAGCAACTGTTACAGGGGGAGAACCATATGCACTTGTAATCCATTCGGTTTCCGCCAACTCTTTTGTTGGATGCCCAAGTAGTGTATCTTTTACAACATCATAACCCATAACAAAAATAAAAATGAGTAATGTAATAGCAACTACTGCTACAGCTCCAAGGCTTCCAAAAATAATTTTCTTCCTGCGTTTTTTCTCGGCTACTGTTTTTCTATATTCTTCATCTGCCAGCAGTTCTTCTTCTGTGGGTTCTGGTATCGCACTTTTTGTTTTATGAATCACCTGCTCGATAACATTACGATCTGATTTTGCTGTTATGATATCGGGTTTAGATTTAGCGAACTTAGCCATATCTGCAGTTTTCAGAACATTTTTAAGTTCTTCAATAGTGGTTTTATCAAGGTTAAGGTTCCCTGATCTAATTTCTTCATCAAGCCGTGTAATTAGTTCATCTGTGGTACTTTCCATAGCATGGTCATACACTTCTTCATCTATATATTTACGAGCTGTATCACTTAACTGTGAATAGTATTCTTTATGAGAATCTTTTTCTAACAAATGAGACTCATCAATTTTCTGAAGTGCTAGTATTGCTCTTTCATAAGGAGGCAGCTCATCTTCTTTATTTGCTTTCCGTTTTTTTCTTCTGAACATAAAAAAAGCGATCAACCCTAATATAAGTAGTGAAATACCAATCCATAAGAACCATTTCTTCCAGTTAAAAGCAAATTTAGCATCTACATCAACCAGAGGTTTGATCTCATACATCTTTTGTTTGGTAGTATCTACCAAAATATCTCTAACCTCAACTTTAAGAGAATCTGTAAAAAAGACCTTGTCGCCGATCATTATTTTTTGCCTTGGTATCGTATAATGGCCAGAATCAAATTGAGTTAATGCATATTCTTTGGTAAGGTTAAAACGTTTTCCGTTTCTAGAGGTATCTATTTTCTGTGATTCGATTACTTCTAAGGGAGTAAAAGTTTGTCCCTCTGGGAAAACAACAATTTGGGTCGAATCTGCTTCGACTTGCATTTTATATCGAATCTCATTGCCTATTTCTATTGTAGTGGAGTCGATTGTTGCCGAAACCTGCGCAAAAGCACCAAATCCACTAAAGACAAAGAATATCATCCAGGTAAAAAACCTAAAGGCCCCTGGTTGTATTATTCTTTTTTCAAATCGTAATTTGTAATTTGTCATTCTTAAATCTTCCTTATCCTCTTCTTTTAAAATAGCCTAATAATTTCTTCACATAGCTCTCATCAATTCTACTACTTAAAGAACCCGCTCCACTTCGAGTAAAACTATCTTTAAAGTACTCTACTCTTTCATGATAATATTTACTGTAATTAGTGCGTGTTTTTTTTGAACCTGTATTCACCAGCAAAAGTTCTCCCGTCTCCTCATCTTCCATTTGCACCATTCCCAGATTAGGAATTTCTTCTTCTCTTCTATCATACACTCTTATCCCGGTAACATCGTGTTTTCCTCCTACAATTTTTAATGTATGTTGATAATCATCTGTAATAAAATCAGAAAGTATAAAGACTATAGCTTTCTTTTTCATCACATTGGATAAAAACTTCAATGCTTCTGTAATATTAGTTTTCTTACTTTTAGGGTTGAACTCTAATAATTCTCGTATAATTCTTAGCACATGGGATCTTCCTTTTTTAGGCGGAATATATAACTCTATTTCATCGGTAAATAAAATCAATCCGATCTTATCATTATTTTGGGTTGCCGAAAATGCTAAAGTTGCTGCAATTTCAGTAATGATCCCTTTTTTAAATTGTTCTTGAGTACCAAAAAGTTGTGATCCCGAAACATCTACCATCAGCATCATAGTAAGTTCTCGCTCTTCTTCAAATACCTTTATATAAGGTTCATTATACCGAGCTGTTACATTCCAATCAATATTACGTACATCATCACCAAATTGATATTGTCTCACTTCGCTAAACGTCATACCACGTCCTTTAAAGGTAGAGTGATACTCTCCTCCAAAAATGTGGTCGCTTAAGCGACGTGTCTTGATTTCAATTTTTCGAACTTTTTTTAGTAACTCTTTAGTATCCATTATTATGATTGATGATTGATGATTCAGCGATTGACGATTTAGGATTCTCATATTAGAAATCCAAAATCGTAATTCTAAAATCTAAAATCTCTATGGTACTTCAATTTCGTTTACAATCTTATTGATGATGTCCTCTGAAGTTACATTCTCTGCTTCGGCCTCATAGGTAATCCCTATACGATGGCGAAGTACATCAAGAATTACTGCTCGAACATCTTCTGGAATCACATATCCTCTTCGTTTAATAAAGGCATAACATTTTGCTGCAGTAGCCAAATTGATACTTCCACGAGGCGATGCTCCAAAATTGATTAAAGGTTTAAGTTCTTCTAAACCATATTTTTCTGGATAACGAGTAGCAAAAATGATATCAAGGATATATTTTTCGATCTTTTCATCCATATATACTTCTCTAACCGCTTTCTGAGCATTAATAATCTGCTCTACCGAAACAACAGGGTTTACCTGCTCGAAAGATCCTTTGAGATTAGCACGAACAATTAGTTGTTCTTCATCTAATTTTGGATAATCAATTACTGTTTTTAGCATAAAACGGTCAACCTGAGCTTCTGGTAAGGGATATGTTCCTTCTTGCTCAACCGGGTTCTGCGTTGCCATTACCAAAAATGGTTTGTCTAATATAAAAGTCTCATCACCAATGGTTACCTGTTTCTCCTGCATAGCTTCTAGTAAAGCACTTTGCACTTTTGCCGGAGCACGGTTAATCTCATCCGCTAGAACAAAATTGGCAAAAATTGGTCCTTTCTTAATCGAAAAATCATTCTCTTTCATATTAAAAATAAGAGTTCCCACTACATCGGCTGGTAATAAATCTGGTGTAAATTGAATACGACTAAAACTACCATGAACGGCTTTAGACAATGTATTAATTGCTAATGTTTTTGCCAAACCAGGAACTCCTTCAAGCAAAATATGACCTTGACCCAATAACCCAATGAGTAATCGTTCGACCATATGTTTCTGGCCTACAATCACTTTGTTTATTTCTAGAGCCAGTAAATCTACAAATGCAGATTCTTTCTCTATTTTCTGATTGATTGAAGCAATATCAATAGCATTATTCTCTTCCATCTATTTTATTTTTTTTTAAGGCGTGAATTTAACACTCATAATCCAACATTGCAAATTGTCGAATTAATTTTCATACTCTTGTTAATTCTTGGTTAAATGTGCACTGCAAAACCTGTTTTTGGCACAAATTTTACAGTATATTTAAACCACTTTTACAAAAAATTGGACATAAAGATTTTCATCGTTTTTACGATGATCTTATCAAAAGACGTATCTAATGTAAAGGTGTTGCATTTTTTTAGAATAATAGAAATGAAAGGACTATCATTTTTCTCTTATATAATTGCCGGGTTTTTCTTTTTAGCGGCATTTGGAGCATTTGGAAATCAAAACTATGAATCTGTATTTATTTATGGAGTTATTGGATTGGCTTTTATTTTAATCAAGAAATTCAAAAAAAAGCATTGACTATACAAACTATATAATCCTAATATGACAAAGACAGCACTAATCACAGGGGCCACCAGCGGAATCGGAAAATTTACTGCAATAGAATTGGCCAAACATAATATAAATCTTATTCTTTGTGGTAGAAGGCAAGATCGATTAGACTCACTACAGAATGAACTAAATAAAAAAGTACAAGTACACACACTTTGTTTTGATGTTAGAGATAAAGACAAAGTTTTTTCTGCTATTGATAGTATTCCACCTGAGTTCAATACAATTGATATTCTAATCAATAATGCAGGAAATGCGCATGGACTTGACCCTATTCAAACCGGAAATCTTGATGATTGGGATGCTATGATAGATATTAATGTTAAAGGATTGTTATATGTTTCTAAAGCAGTTATACCCAAAATGATTGCACAACAATCGGGTCATATTATCAATATTGGTTCAATTGCAGGAAAAGAAGTCTATCCAAACGGGAACATCTATTGTGCAAGTAAACATGCTGTAGATGCAATTAATAAAGGGATGCGTATGGATCTTAATCCATACGGTATTAGAGTAGGTGCCATTCACCCAGGACTAGTAGAAACCGAGTTTAGTAATGTTAGATTTAAAGGCGATGATCAAAAAGCAGACACCGTATATAAAGGTTTTGATCCATTAACTCCAGAAGATATTGCTGATATTATAGCTTTTGTAGTCACACGACCATATCACGTTAATATTGCAGACCTTATTGTATTTCCTACTGCACAAGCCAGTAGCACAATAGTTAACAAAAGTTTATAATTTCTTTATTCTCATTGCATTGCTGCCCCAATAAAAATAGCTAAGTTTATATTGGGAAAAGTTTCAATTGCTATTTGTAAAAGGAATGATCAACAAACGCCTCCTTATAAAGAACCTACTTGCACATAATGACGAAAATAGTTTTTATGACAAGAAGCGCAAGCTTAATATTGGAGAGAAAGAGGGTAAAGCAAAATTCTTAAAGCATATTTGTGCACTCGCAAATTCTAATCCAAAAAACAACTCCTATATCGTAATAGGTGTAGAGGATGAAGATAATCAAATTCTTGGTGTTGACTTTTTTGACGATAGTAAAATCCAAAACTTAGTGAATGCATATTTAGACAACCCTCCTATTGTCTCTTATGAAAACATTCCTTTTCCACATCTATCATCGGATAAGGTCGTTGGTCTAGTAACAATTCGGCCTAAAGGAGGAAAACTCTGTTCTCTTCGCAAAAACATATGGAAATATTATGGTGGTAGTGTATTTTTTAGAGATGGTAGTATTAGTATGCCTAAAGTTTTTGATATCGAGATCAAAGATGTCAATTCAGAAATTGTAACCGCTATCGAAAGCCATGCCCAGAACAATATTGAACTTACTCTTGATGGAGTTTTTGATTTTATGAATTCAAGAACAGATTATAGCCCTGCATATAAAGTTTTTAAAGAATACTTTGTGGTTTGTTGGGCTGCAAAAGAAAAACGACAAAATGGAGAAATATATTACTCTCGAGTAGATATTGAATTAATCAATGAACATGTAAAACTATTTTACTCAGAATTGGATGAAGTAAGTATATCATTAACAGATGATCAATTTAAGATTATAGAATATGTGCAATTAGGTTTACAGGATACTTTTAGCTATTACCCTTTAGAAGAGGTCGTGATCACTTTTAAGGATAACGCCAGTTATGATATTGAAAGTAAACTTCTCTTTGAACCGCCCCAGTTTGATCGTAAAACATTACATCATTTGTACAATAGCAACAATGCATTAATCGAAAAACTAAAAAATAGAATTCCTTTATCAAAAAACGAAGAAAAAGATATCGTAAATCTTCCTGCCACCTATTTGATCTGTTATTTTAATGACCTTAGCGATGCTAAAGAAAAATTAGAAGAGGCAAAACCATACTTAAAAGCCTATAGTGATACCATATATTCACTCTGCAAAGAAAGTATTCGAATCTTGAGAAAAGTTAGATATAGTTAAAAATAACAACGCTTAACCAATCATGGGAAGAACTTTAGTAATTGGAGATATTCACGGTGCACTAACTGCATTAAAACAAGTATTAAAAAAAGCAAAGACAACTCAAAAAGACACTCTTATATTCTTAGGGGATTATGTGGATGGTTGGAGTCATAGTGCCCAGCTAGTTTCGTTCCTTATCGAACTCAAAACATCACATAATTGTATTTTTATTAGAGGGAATCATGACGATCTTTGTTATACCTGGCTTACACAACACACTCACAATCCCGAATGGATTCAACATGGCGGTCAAGCAACTATGGATTCATATGCCAAATTATCACAAAAGGAAATCAATACGCATCTCCACTTTTATGAAAGCCTCAATAATTATCACATAGATGATCATAATCGGTTGTTTCTTCATGCCGGATTTACTAATCTTCATGGCCCTCATCGAGAATATTTTAGCAAATTATTCTATTGGGACAGGACTTTATGGGAAACTGCATTGGCAACAGATCCCAATCTAAAAAAAACAGATCTAAAATACCCAAAACGATTACTACTTTTTGATGAGATCTATATTGGCCATACTCCCGTTACACGAATCAATAAGACTATCCCAACACAGGCTACTTGTGTGTGGAATATGGATACAGGAGCTGCATTTAAAGGTTCACTTACCATAATGGATATTAACACCAAAGAGTTTTGGCAAAGCGATCCAGTATACCAACTATATACCCATGAGAATGGTAGAAACTAAAAAAATAGTAAAAAACACCATTCAAAGGGTAACAAAAATTCAAAGCTATTGATATAAGGTTGTAAATGATAAAAAATCACATATCATGAAAACAACAATCAAATTTCTAGCGTATTTATTAATAGCATTTTCCTTAATTTTTATAATTATAAAGGAAAAGATCAGTCTAATAGAAAAATCAATCCTCAAAGCAGAACCTAGCTAGATAAATATTAGGTTCAATTACAACTCCCTTTTTTGTTCTATTCTACAAAATGAAATAGACTACAGAACTGACTGCATTTTTAAAACATGGGTTTAAGGCAATACGAACTCAGGAAATAATTCTTTATAAAAATATAGTTAACCTCTTAATGACTTTTTGAGCTCACAGCACCTTTATAGTACATGGCTGTAATTGTAGGTGAGGTCTATTATTAAAACACTTCATAAATAAACGATCGAATATTCACACAATTAATAATTAATAACATAAAAAGTATGGAAACAATAATGAAAAACTTTAAGTATGGTATTTTGGTACTAATCTTATTTTTAGGCTCTTGCTCTGCAGAAGATGGGGTCGATGGTCAAATAGGACCACAGGGGCCTGCAGGAACTGATGGACAAGATGGAAACGCTAATGTAGTCTCTGTTTTATTCGAAAACCAAACGATATCTAACGGAGATAATGTTTTTGACATTCCCGAATTAACTCAGGAAATATTTGACACCGGTATTGTTTATGCCTATGTTACAGTAACAGGTAATACCTATTGGGAAACTTTACCACTTAGTCTAGGTCAGGATATCATTCTGGAAATTGACAAGATTGAGGTTGGAAAAGCTACATTACGTGCTACTTTTACTCAATCTAATCTTAGGCTTCGGTTTGTGTTGGTAGAAGGCAATGATGCCAGCGGTATTGATTTTGAGAACTATCTAGAAGTACAGTCATTTTATAACCTAACAGATTAACTTCAATATGTCGTAGTCAAACATGAGTATTTAAAGAAATTTTTGACTAAACAATAAACGATAAACAACCCTTACCCAATTTCTTCATGGGTAGGGGTTGTTTTATTACAGCGTTTCAAAATCAATTGATTTATTTTTTTCTTAAAAAACATATTCTATGATCAAAAAACAGATCAGCGTATGACTTAAAGAATAATAAACCAACATAGGCAGTAACATTCTATTTTACCATTACAGAATAAGTGCTAATCTAAAAACGGAAAATATTTCGAACAAGATCCATATGAAGGGCTGGGGTCTTGTCTTCTATAAACGTTATATTATAAACTCATTCTCAACAAAAAATAGCAAAAGGACGCATGCCAAAAAATTTACTATATGTAATTTCTGTTCTTATTGTATCAAGCGTATATTATTGTAGTCTTAGTGCTCAAAACAACTTAGATAAAAGCACAATCCAAATTCCTTTTGAAGTATATAAAACTACTAATGATACCATATCGATACACGATATTATAAAATCTGACACCCTTTTTCGATCATCCAAATATTTTACTAAAAAAACCAGCCCTAAAGATATTTATTGGATAAAAATCGATCTCACCAAAGAGTTAAAAGTATTAGAAACCGATAGCCTCTGGTTTTTAAAATCTTGTAATTATGGACATGCATCTATGTTTTGTATCGAGAACAATACACTGGTAGAAAAGAAATTTGGTTTATTTGACGGTTCAGAAAAAATGAATTCTATATTCTATATTGCCAAAATACCTTTTGAACAAAGGTCTCTTATCAAAAATCGATTTATATATTTAAAAATAAGACGTTTAAGATATTCAGATCGTGTTACTAATTGGAAATTTCACTATGCTTCACAAACCATAAACCAGTCTGCACAAAATTATTACTCTCAAAAAAACATTAAAATTCCAATACGTAAATATGTTTTTTCAGGAGTCTGTCTGGTTATGTTCATTCTTACTCTTGCTTTCTTTATAACTTCAAGGAATATTGAATTCTTATTTTACTCTTTATACATTTTCTGCTTATTTATCTACCTAAATGGTACTTTGCTTATAGCAAACAATATCATTTTTGATAACTATAGCATTATCACTTATTGGTTTTTTCAGATTGCACAAGTACTAATTAATTTATGTTATGTTTATTTTGTTTCGTTTTATCTAGCTACAAAAAAAGATTATCCTACGCTCAATCGTATCATAAAATGGATCATTTACACACTTATCACCATCATAATTCTAGATAGTCTCTTTTTGTATTTTAACTATTTTACAGGAGCTATTTATATCATGAATATTCAGCGTTTTGTAATGACTCTCTTTGGTATTGGCGGAATGATTTATTTACTTTTAACTGCCAAAAATCGTTTAGCCTATTTTATAGTTGCTGGATCATTTCTATTTATGATAGGTACTCTGGGTTTCTTTTTTTTCAAGACAAGCATTTACATGATGGCAGGAGCTACTCTTGAAATCATAATTTTTGCATTAGGTTTGGCGTATAAAATACATCAAGAACACAAAGAGAAACTCCTCTTCGAAAAAGAATCATTTATTAATAATTGTAAAGCCCTAAGAGCTCAAATAAACCCACATTTTATTTTTAATTCTTTAGGGTCAATTCAACATTTAATAGTATTCGAAAAAAAAGAAGCTGCCTTAAAATATCTTAAAAAGTTTAGTCTTCTGATGCGAAATCTTTTGGAAAATTCTATAGAAACAAATATTCTATTATCTGATGAAATCAATTTACTACACCAATATCTAGAATTAGAAACTTTACGTTTTGATACTTCTTTTGAGTATACTATTCATGTAGATGATGTTCTAAACACAGATGCCGAAGAAGTACCAATGTTAATCATTCAACCCTTTGTCGAAAATGCAATCCTGTATGGTTTATTGAATAAAAATGGAGGCAGCAAAAAACTAAATATTTGTTTCAGAAAAGAAAAAAAATATATTATTTGTGAAGTAGATGATAATGGTATAGGAAGAAGTGCTGCTAAAAACATAAATTCATCTCTTAAAAAAACCACAAAATCCAGAGGTTTAGAATTAACTGAAAAAAGATTACAAAGATTTCATAAATCTGAAGAAAAAAATATAGAAATTATAGACAAAATAGATACCTATGGTGCGTCTATAGGAACAAGGGTGATTATCAAAATTCAAACAGAATAAAATTTTCTAATTATGAGCCTAACAGCAATAATTGTAGATGATGAAAAGCACAGTAGAGAGACCTTAACAAAATTACTTGAAGAGTTTTGCTTGGAGACCACCGTTGTAACCACTGCAAATTCTGTAACAGACGCTGTCGATAAAATTTCAAATTATAAACCCGATATTGTCTTTTTGGATATAGAACTACAAACAGGAATAGGTTTTGACATATTAACCCAAATCGACACTATAAATTTTGAAGTAATTTTTACCACTGCTTATGAGCAATATGCTATACAAGCTATAAAATTTTCATCTTTAGATTATTTACTTAAACCAATTGGTATTGAAGAACTTAAAAATGCTGTAGAAAAGGCAAAGAAAAAGAAAAGCCTAGCAATTTATAAAAGGCAATTAGAAACATTAATAGAAAATCTCAAACTTCAACAACCTAAATTTAATAAAATATGTCTCTCTACAGCCGATAGTGTAGAGTTTATTAATGTAGAAGATATTATTTATTGTAAAGCCAATGGTGCCTACACTTCCTTTATTCTTAAAGATAATATATCTCTATTGGTTAGCAAACATCTCAAAGAATATGAAAACTTATTGATCGAACAACAATTTATGAGAACACATAATAGTTTTTTGATCAATTTAAAAGAAGTTAAAAAATTTGTGAAGTCAGATGGAGGTTATATTATGATGAATAATAATGATATCATTAACATTTCTAAAAGTAAAAAAGAGAAGTTTCTCATTGCCATGAGTCATTTACAGTAATTGTACAACAAAAAGTATTCTTGTTATTTGCATATCCAAAATGAATTCATATTTCGATTAATGTGTTGTCTTATCAATTGATAAGCTATATCTATCAATTGAAACCATATGGTTATTAATTTCTACCCATCATTGTTTTCAAGTAGCTTTAAGTTTGACCTTAATCTTAAAACTTACAACCATGAAAAACAAAATCAAATTTAATTTAGCAGGAGTTGTAACAATGCTCTATTTCTTCTTATTCTATTCGTGTAGCTACGATGAGGATATGGTATTAGAAAATGAAAACTTAGTCGAAAATAAAGGATTAATTTTTGACGCTCCCCTTCCTCCAATTATATCTGATGGACCCTATAACTATAAAGCTAAAAAATATTCTTTTTTTACACAAAACCAAGAAGAGCATAAGGGTAAATATTACATGCCTGTCGGTGGCCCTTCTAATTACCCTTTCGCATTAATCATGCACGGAAATGGATTTGTATACGATGAATATGACGTTTTACAAAGACACCTCGCCAAACATGGTATTGCCAGTGCTAGTATACAATGGGATTCTGGTAAACATGATCTGAGTGTAAATACAGAAATGACAAAGCATATTAATTTGTTATTTAATCAATATCCACAACTAACTAATTCGATAGCACTTATAGGACATAGCATGGGTGGTGGTGCAGTAGTAAGATTCGCCGATGATCTCGAAACCACGACTGGTAAAAACGTGAAATCTGTAATATCACTAGCTCCCGCACTTCAACATGATATGAATGTAAAACATAACCTTATTAATACCATAAAAGGATTATTGGTCATATACTCTGGAAATGATGAGGATAGATATGGGGCAAAAAGTTTTGACGGAAGAGAGCAAAGTGGCTTTAAATTTTATGATGAGTGCTCTACGGAAGGATCAACTTTTAGCAACCTATTTCCTGCAAAGGACATGATCTTTTTTAAAGATGGACGTCATACTATGTATACCGATAGGAGTCAGCAATCTCTTAATTATCAATACAGCGGTGTTAATCAAAATAAAGTGATCAATGCTTATATTTTGGCACATCTGAAATTGTATCTTGAAAATCATCAACAATACGATCAGTTTTTTAAATATCAAAGAAGACCATCTAATATGCCTGTAGATGATGTATCCAAGTTTTATCAACAACATACAGATGCCAAAAAAAGTGTACTTGCCAACTTCGAAAACAATTCCGCCACCCAAAATTATCAAGGAGGAGCTATTGTTAAGTCTTCTAGTGGAATTAATACAATGAAGGTAGGAAATAGTTGGAAACTTCGCCCCTACTCACCTCATCATACTAAGGCAATGAGAATAACATGGACCGAAAGAAATGTAGGGAGTTCGTTTGTAAAATTTAAATACCCTTCTTCTTATAATTTGTCATCCTACTCGTTTCTAAGTATTAGAGCATCTCAAATTTATAAGAACATATATAATATCACAGATAAAGAGCAGGATTTTTACATCAGGCTTAAGGATAAACAAGGCACCTACTCAAAAAAAGTGAAACTTAGTGATTTTGGTGTGATCCCTTATCCAATAAAACACAGCGGTAGTACTATATTTCCTTTACAAACACCTGTTTCTAAACTTACAAAAAGTGCCATGGCCAGTACACTCATCCCATTAAGTGCATTTGGTAACGCTATTAATCTTTCAAATATAAAAGAAGTATTCCTCGTATTTGATGTTCCAGGTCATGAAACTGGCGCAATTATGATTGATAATTTAGAATTTTATAAGTAACCCAGAAGTAGTTTGTGTAGTATATTTTTTGAATTCAATATCACTATGCCGTTTTAAATGTTTTCCAATCTTCTAATTCCCCATCTGGGTTATTAAATATCCCCGCACTCTCTAATTCGATCAAGAGTTAGAGAGTGTTTAAACTAAAAATAAGATTAAAACAATGAAATACTTTACAGGCATTTTTTCCCGAATTGAGTATCACTATCATAAAGGTTTACGACTTCTTTTACTAAAGAACTTTGTTCACTACATTCAAAATTGGGTAAAATTAGATAATTTGAGAATTAAATTTACCGACACAAAACCTACCTTAAAGAAGGTTTACGTAAAGCAAAATAGTATTAAATATTTCTGTCTCCTTATAATTGTATTCACAGGGAGTTGTACAGATGAATCTTTTTTAATAGATGAGGTTCCCAATTCGGATATTATTGATGATTTCGGTACCAATTGGCCATTGAAACACAATGCATATTCTTGGGATGGTTCCTGGGAACCTACCACTAATGATTTCCCTCTTGATGGTCTTTACGACGAGATTTATTTTGATGGACATACTGTGGAAGGAGAAGCTTCTCCTATTTTGCCTCCCGGAAAATGGGATTGGAACATAACCTCATTGTTGGCAAATTGGCGAGGGTTTTCAAATTCTGTAGGAAACTTTGACCTACTTGTTGATTTTTCTAACCAAGAATTTGGTTGGAGACTCAATCGCAACATAATTACTGGGGTTGATGTGACTTCACATCTAGAACTATTTTATGGTTCACCAGGTACTGATATTATTGATTTAGGATTACAAGGTTCTTTTAGTTCGGCAGGCAATCCTATTTATGGAGATCCTGCAAATTTTGGCGATGGCCCAGATATGTTAAGGTTTCGTCATAGCCATTCAGCAACAGTCAGAACAGGTTCTAGCGCAACAGGCCACCAGCATGATAATGATCTAGTAATTATTGGAAGCGCAGAAGTACTAAATCCAGGGGTATATGATATTATAACCACCAGTATTCATACAGGTCCTGGAAATGATTTAATTTTTGTAAATAACTGGGAAAGAGCAGCAGTAGACGCCGGAAATGGAAACGATGGTAGAACAGATACGCTGGATACTTATGACGGGACAGATATTGTTGTTATTGGAGGGAATGCACGTGACTTTAGAGTCTTTGGTGGAAATGGCGGAGATCTTTTTGTCTGGCATGTAGATGAAGTAAATCAACAACCTAATACATGGCTTGGTCCTAATTTTTTTGGAGGAGGAGCATGGGGAAATGCACTATGGTCTGATACCGGTGTTGATCGTTTAATACTAGGAATTCCTTCTACTACCAGAATCGTTACCTCACCAGGAGATGCAGAACAAGGGACACTTCTTGTAATGATAGGCCACAATTATGAAACAGTAATTGACGACCCAACAGTTCATGATGAAGCTGCAAGATATTACATCACCGCACCTCCTGGCCCAGATGGGCAAAAAACGATCACGTTGCAGTACAAATCCATCAGTGGACATGTTAATACTGCGTACTTCTATATCACTGACATTGAAGAACTTCAAATAGGTATTGGAAACGATGCAAAAGTTTTCCAATTAGATGATGTTGAAGGAACAGCAACACTTAACCCAACTATTGATGCAATCACTAACATTCCATCTAGAAGCAGATTTACAATATTGATGGATAGTTTCCTTAAGTGATATTTCCTAATGTTTAATCTAGTTAATTTTTAAAACAATGTCTTTGTAACAACTGTGCTGCAAAAACATTGTTTTCAGAATTAAAAATTCAGATTTCTATTTATATTCTATCTACTTCAGATTGGCCGAAAAAAATTTTTCATCAACCATTCAATTTTGTAGCTTTAGAACACAAATTTAAAATCAATTCATCAATGGGAATTTTTGACGAAATAAAGAATAAGCTTAGCCACGAATTTATAGATATCATAGAATGGTTAGACTATACCGATGATACTATTGTGCATCGGTTTGAACGATATCAAAATGAAATTAAAAATGAAGCTAAGCTTATCGTAAGAGAAGGCCAAACTGCAGTTTTCATTAATGAAGGACAACTGGCAGATGTATTCACTGCCGGAACATATACCTTAAACACACAAAACTTACCTATTTTAACCACATTGAAAGGTTGGAAATATGGATTTAATAGTCCTTTTAAAGCTGAAGTGTATTTTGTAAATACACATTTATTTACTGATGAGAAATGGGGAACCAAAAACCCAATTACCTTAAACGATGATCGTTTTGGACTTGTAGAAATTCGTGCTTTTGGAACCTATGCGTTTAAGATTAATGATGCCGGTAAATTTATAATTGATATTGTAGGAACAGATGCTAATTTCACTAATTTCGAGATCAATGAACATCTTAAAAGTTTAATCTCTACTCGATTTACTGATACGGTTGGTGAAGCTAATTTACCTATCGAGCTATATGCCGCTAATACTACAGAATTATCTGAGACTTGTCTTGATGTAATGCAACCCGAATTTAACGCTGTGGGTATTTCTCTTGAAAAATTCTTTATCGAGAATGTCTCTATGCCAGAGGAGTTGAAAAAAGAGATATTTGAGTATAGTAGAATTGATAAGCTTGATCTAGACAAATTAACCAAATTTAAGACTGCTAAAGCTATTGAAGCTGCAGCGGCTAATGAAGGAGGTACAGCAGGAGCCGGAATGGGAATGGGAATGGGATTTGTTCTGGCTCAACAAATGGGAGGCATGATGAATCCAATGGGAGGACAACAACAAGTACAACCTCAACAAACTCCTCCAGTAGCTCCACCACCAATGCCAGTGCAAGTACAGTATTTTTATGCTCAAAACGGACAACAAGCAGGGCCCGTATCCTTTGAGCAATTAAAAGCACTATTTGCCAATAGAACTATAAATAAAGATTCTTTGGTATGGAAACAAGGAATGGATAACTGGGTTGCATTAAAAGATGTAGAAGAGCTAAAATCATTTCTAGGCGGAAGCACTCCTCCTCCATTACCCGGAAATTAAAAAACAAAAACTCGTCCTAAAATTAATTTTGGAGCGGGACTTAACCTTCTCCCAAGTGGGAGAAGGAACTATTCTATATAACATCCAGTATTATTAATTCCTAAATGGAAGAAGAAAAAAAAGCAGTTTCAGAACGTAAAAAATCCTGTACTAATTGTGGTGCAGAATTAAAATATAAACCTGGAACGACTGAGATTACTTGCGAGTATTGCGGACATCATGAAACCATCATACATGATCAAGATGGGTTTCAAGAATTAGAACTTAATCCCTATCTCGAAGAAATGGGCTCTCAATCGCATTCTGAAGAAATCATGATGCTGCATTGCAAAAATTGTGGTGCCAACCAACATATCGAAGAAAACTATAAATCTTTACATTGTGTGTATTGCACAATGCCTTTGATTATAGAAGATGCATATAAAGAAGATTGGATATTACCCGGGGCAGTTCTTCCTTTTCAATTTGATCAGAAAAAATCACATCAGATATTCTCTAAATGGGTAAAAGGGTTATGGTTTGCCCCGAATAATCTTAAAAAAGCAGCATTAGATCCTCAAAATACCAAAGGCCTCTATTTGCCATACTGGACCTTTGATGCTCAATTGTATGCTAATTACACAGGACAACGTGGAGATTATTATTATGTTAGCGTTCCGTATACAACAACGGTAAATGGTAAGTCTGTTACCAGAACTCGACAAGAACGTAGAACAAGATGGTCTTCGGCAAGTGGAAACGTAAGTGGTTTTGTTGATGATACTTTAATTAAAGCATCACATCAAAATAAAAATCCTGTGCCAAGGAAAATATCAAATTGGAATCTGGACGCTCTTGTACCATTTAACACGAATTTTTTAGCAGGTTTTGTTACTGAAAAATATACTATTCCATTAAAAGATGGTCATTTATCATCTACTAAAGAAGCCGAACGTATTGCTACATTCTGGGCCAAACGTGATATAGGAGGAGATACCCAAAGAGTACATCATATAGATATGAGTTTAAGTGAAGAGACTTTTAAGCATATTCTGCTTCCGGTATATATTAGTGCCTATCGCTTTAGTGGTAAAAAGTATAATTTCTTTATCAATGGCCAAACAGGAGCTATTTCTGGTAGCAGACCTTACTCTTTCTGGAAAATATTCTTCTTTGTACTGCTTATACTCATTATTATTGCAATAATTGTCTGGTTTGCTGAGAAATAATGTTACCCCTGAAAGGAAATTAGCAGCCATAAAATTTAAATCATAAAAAAAGATACTGATCGAAAACCAGTATCTTTTTTATTGTTGTTTTTCTAAAATAATACTACTGCAAAGTCTGAGCTTCTAATCCTTGGTTTTAAACCTAATAACTTCATACACCGTCTTACTCATATCAGGACATGGGTTTTCTCTAATTGTAAAAGAAACTTCCTTATCCTTAGGTATACGTTGTTTTAGAGTATCAAAATCATTTGCTGGTGAGTTCATAAAACCAAAAGTAATCTCCTGCCCTGAAGAAATCATATTTACAATACCCGAACCAGAATTTATAATCTGTTTTACTTTTACTGTAGTTGTCGTTTTAAAGCTTTTTTCACAGATAGATACATTTTTAGTTACATGTTGTATTACTGCAATCAAATGCACTGTATTAGGATCGATCGTATTATCTTGAAGATCACTAAACTTCGGTTTTTCTACTTTTGGTTTAGTTTTTTCGGTTTTGGTTTCCTTTTCCTGGGCAATGCTATTTGATTTGCAAGAAAATAAACCGATTACTATTAATATATATAGTATTTTATTCATCCTATAAAAATAAAAAAAGGAGTTGAAATTTTCAACTCCTTTTAAATTTAACTATTGCAACTTATTTTTTAATAAGTTTAAGAGTACTTTGGTTTCCACCTTCTGTAACTCTTGCGAAATACAATCCAGGTCTTGCGTTTGAAGCATCCCAAGTCGAATTATCACCAACATTATTATTTGAAAACAACTTATTCCCTACGGAATCAAAGATCTCGATAGATCTAGAAGTATTTCCATTAGATTTTAATGTCGTATTATTAAAATTAAATGAGAACATCCCATTAGATGGATTTGGAGAAGCTGTAGTGTTCTTTGACACTTCAATTACCGCCAAAGGATTTACTGAAGCTTGAGGCTCACCTGCACCTCCATCATCTACCATCCCATAAATCTGGAATACCTGATCAAGAGGATCTCTACCAAGTGCAACTGAGACTGGTGTCCAATCTGTCGCACCGGTACCAAATAAGTCTAAATTATCTTTAAAATGTGGTTCCAGACCAATTCCTCCATTTTGTGAAGACCAGAACCATTGTTCTTGTCCAGCACCAAAGGCTAAGTTAGCATAAACAGATAACCAATAGTTACCACTCTCTAATGTTACCGCTGCTGGAAGCATTAGGTTTAGGTTCGTATCTGTTGGATTAGAGATTGGAGTAATCTCTCCACTATTATATACCTCATCACCAGGAACTCCTGCATTATCACTATATATTACAACAGTTGCATTGGTTAATGCTGGTGAGTTATTAGCACCACCAAAAGCTACAATTCTCTCTAGTGTCCATGTATTTCCTTCAGGAATAATGAAATCATCTGCAGATTGTACCAAACCACCAAAATCTACAAAGAATTGAGATGGTAATGAAGATGTCGCACCGGCAATTTGTTCATAAATTGCTAGCTCAGTAACAGATACTGTAAACCCTTCTGCAACTTGTTCATCTCCTGAGGTAGCGATAAGGCCAATTGTTGCTTTACCCAAACTATCAGGTGCAAAAGAAAGCGTAATTGTATTTCCATTTAAAGTTGCTGTTACCAACTCAGGATTAGAATTCGTGAATTCTATATCAATTGGGTTTCCGTTAGAATGAACAAACAAGTCTGTTACATCAACTTCTATATCTTCACTATTTTCTGCTACAAGAAGATCATCAAGTAAATAAGCAACGCTTAATGAAGATTCTGGTAATTCATTAAATATCGGGAATCTTGCACTATATACTCCACTACCATGAGCAGCTACTGCTATAAATCCATCTTTACGAGTTTTTACTTCATCAGTTACTGCATTACCAATAGCAAAAGGCTCTTTGATCCAACGAGTTCTTTCGCCATTTAATCTAAATGTATAGTATAATCCGGTACTTGTTGCTGCGTACACTTTTTGTAATCTAGAACCAAAGAAGCCTTGGCTACTTCCAAAAAATGCCGTACTTCTTACTGATGGCCCATTTCCAGACCCATCTGCATTTTCTTCCAAATTACCACTAATATTTGTCCAAGTATCTCCACCATTTATAGTTAAGAACACACTTATTACTCTATAATTTGAAAAAGTAACAATAACTCTATCAGAATTTGATGGATCTACATTGATATCATTTACAAACCCTTCTGGCAAACCTTTTCCTGTAGAAATATCAACTACCTCCTGATTATCAAGATTAGCATTATCCATTCTATAGATACCTCCTGCATTTGTACCATAATATAGTCTGTTTGCTACTGGATACTTAGAAACATCTAAAGAAGATATTGTAGTTCCAGCTGGTGTATCTGTATTAGGAAGATCTACCCAGTTTACGGTTGCTAATGCATTAGAGAAAAGAGGGATTTCATCCAAGTTATTATTTCTCCAAATTCTATTACCTGCGGGTAAATACATGATATTATCATTATTTGGATCTAAGATAAAAGGTGTAATAAAAGCAAGGTTATTCGCTCCTGCAGGTCTTACTCTGGTAAATGATTGGAATTCTCCCGCTTCATCAAAATTAAACCTGTATACATTTCCTCTCTGTGAAGATACATATCTTGTTCTTCCGTTATCTGCAATTGCACTATAAGCTCCGTCACCTCCAAAATCTTCTACCCAAGGTTCTACAGAACTTGTAGAAGATGTAAACCAAGTACCATTATCCTGAAAACCTGCTAGTAGATCATCACTATTCGGCTCTGGATCAAAAGATACATGATATGGCTGTGTTGTTAAATATCCATTATTCAAAGAAATCCAATCTACTGGTTCTGCTGCAGATGTAGAAGTAGTAACATCTTCAGCTACAAATACACCTCCATCATTACCGGATAACACTTTATTTGGATTAGATGGATAAAAAAGTAACGCATGTTGATCAGGATGTTGATCAGGGTATACACTTACATTGTTTAAAGGAGAATATCCTGCAATCCAACTTTCTTGTCCGGCAGGTGTTGTAAATCCGGTTGTAGATCTATATATGTTAGTTCCACCTACAAACATTAGGTTGGGATCTGCCGGGCTAACCTTAACGATCATATTGTATCCTCCCTGAAGATTTAAATTCCCTACTCTTCCACCAATTGCAGTAGGTAGATTAGCACTTAAATCTGTCCAGGTTTCTTCTGGTGTAGCTGCAGTAGCATCATATTTAAATAAAAATGCTGGTCCGCCACTACTTAAGTTTTGAGTAAAAAAGTATACGATATTTTCATTAGAAGGATCTATCCCCATAACAGTTCTTCCGTAACTTGCCGGTAAAAGCTCTGGTGATATTTCTGTCCAGGTATCAACATCTCCATCTGTAGCTGTAAAATACCCATTATTTGGATTTCCTCCAGAGTCGATAGTTGCATAGATTTGACCTGTACTTGTAACTGCAACTTCTGCTGTATTATCAAAGTCCCCTGCTAATACTTCTTCAAATGAGTTTCCACCATCCTTAGATTTGTGTACACCATTAAAAGTACCTACAAAAATATCTCCATTAGTTGGGTTAACCACAATAGAGTTAATCAAATCAAAAGGAGAAAATGCTCTTACGTCATTATCGTTAGTGGCTTCAAGAAGTCTCCAGCTTCTTCCGCCATTGATAGACTTGTAAATTCCTGTTCCTTGAAAAAACGCTCCTCCTGCTCCTGCAGAGTTACCAGAACGTTCTCCTGATCCATAATACCAGGTATTATGCTTACCAGGTCTAGGATCTTGTACAATACAAGTAATACTTGGTGATTGTCTACGAGACGTTACCTTTTTCCAGGAATCTCCACCATTAGTAGAGCGCCATAATCCTCCCGAAACTCCGCCGGCAAGAATTACATTCTCGTTTGTACGATCAATAGCTAAGGCTCTTGTTCTTCCCCCTACATTATAAGGACCTCTGTTTTTCCAATACGAAAAACGACCGGCTTTTGAAGATTTTGCAGCATTGCTAATGGATTGTTTCGAATCATTTCCTTCTGCAATCTTACTAGAGAAGTTTACTTCTTTGTCTCTAATTCCGAAAGGAATTTCATTTGTGTTAGGATCTTTGAGTCTTTCAAATTCCCATTTCATTCTTTCTAACGCTTTATCGCCAACTTTTTTCACATCGGATTTGGATCCATATTTACTATCGTAAATTTTAGATTGTTTGTAAAGTGAATGACCACCAGGTTTCTCTTTCTGATCTGCCTGTGTTTTAAGCTGTTGCGAATTTACTGAAGAAATAATCCCCATAAGGGTAACTACCCAAACGGAACGTTTGAGATAAAATAAAAGTGTTTTCATTTTAAGCTGATTTGTGAGTGATTTTTTCAAAACTAGCTTAAATTTTTGAATTTTTTTCTTAAATATTCAAGAATTTTACGATTTTTTTACTTTTTCTCTAATAAAATCTCTAAACTCTCTGTAATTACATGGCATATATCCTCAGTTACAGAAATAGGATCACTGGTAATTGTTGTATACCCCGTTTTACTCACCATAACTACGTAATTACCAGTTCGTTCATGGGCTCCAACAAAAATATTAGTTCCTGATATATTCTCGAGTGTTTCTTTATATTCATTATCCATAGCAACTACTGTAATACCATCTACCAAAAATGTGGCATCCATAGTGTCTTTAATCGTTACTTCTAAACCTGGTCTAGCTTCTAACGTGCATAAAACAGGGTCTTCTGTTTTATCGTCATCATTACAAGCTACACAGAGTATTAATAAAAGTAAAAAAAACTTTTTCATTTATTTTAACTTTATAAGTTATTACTTGTACATAAGATGCTTTTAAAAAGCTATGGTTGCGTTTTTTTAACATTCTCTATACAGTATTTATTACATACATAAACCACAAAAGTTATATATTAGTACAACATTTAATAAAAAATGCATCCCACATGGGATGCATTTTTTATTATTTATCACAAAATTATCTGGCTATAAATCGAATTTAATTCCTTGAGCCAATGGCAATTCTGTAGTATAATTTATTGTATTGGTTTGACGTCGCATGTAAACTTTCCAAGCATCTGATCCTGATTCGCGACCACCACCTGTTTCTTTTTCACCACCAAAAGCACCACCAATCTCGGCACCAGAGGTTCCTATATTTACATTAGCAATCCCACAATCTGATCCTGCATGAGATAGAAAACGTTCTGCTTCGCGTAAATTATTTGTCATAATTGCAGAGGATAATCCTTGTGCCACTCCATTTTGAGTTTCGATAGCATTTTCTACATCACCACTATACTTTAACAGGTATAATACTGGTGCAAATGTTTCGTGTTGTACAATTTCAAACGAATTATCAGCTTCTGCAATAGCAGGTTTTACATAACATCCACTTTCATAACCTTCTCCAGAAAGCACGGCTCCTTCTACCACAATATTCCCTCCTTCTTCTACTACTTTTTGTAATGCATTTTGGTAACCTTTCACTGCATCAGTATCTATTAATGGTCCCACATGATTATTTTCATCCAGAGGATTACCGATTCTCAACTGTCCATAAGCTGCTACTACTGCATTTTTTACTTTATCATAAATAGATTCATGTATAATCAATCGGCGTGTCGAGGTACAACGTTGACCTGCGGTTCCTACTGCACCAAACACAGCTCCAATCACAGTCATTTTAATATCTGCATCCGGTGTAACAATAATTGCATTGTTTCCTCCTAATTCTAGAAGTGATTTTCCTAAACGTTGTCCAACGGTTGCTCCTACAATTTTACCCATTCTGGTAGAACCTGTAGCAGAAATTAAAGGAACTCTTTTATCTGTCGTCATCATCTCTCCTATCTTATAATCTCCATTAATCAAACAAGAAATTCCTTCTGGCAGGTTATTATCTTTTAAAACTTTGGCAATAATATTTTGACACGCTATTCCACAAAGCGGTGTTTTTTCACTAGGTTTCCATACACATACATCTCCAGAAATCCAAGCTAATGCAGTATTCCAAGCCCATACTGCTACCGGAAAATTAAATGCAGAAATAATCCCTACAATCCCAAGTGGATGGTACTGCTCATACATTCTATGACCTGGTCGTTCTGAGTGCATTGTTAAACCATGCAACTGTCGTGACAATCCTACAGCAAAATCACAGATATCGATCATTTCCTGCACTTCTCCTAAACCTTCTTGATAGGATTTCCCCATCTCATAAGAAACTAATTTCCCTAAAGGTTCTTTTAATTCTCGTAATGCTTCTCCGAATTGTCTTACGATTTCTCCACGTTGTGGAGCTGGCATTATTTTCCAGGTTTTGAATGCTTCAGCTGCAGTTTGTATTACTTTTTCATAATCTTCTGCTGTTGTAACTTCTACTTTACCTATCAATTCTCCATCTACAGGTGAATATGATGAAATCATTTCTTTCGAAGAGAGCCAGTTTGCTCCAGTTGAAGTCCCTTTATTGTGTTCAGAAACACCCAATTGTTGTAGTGCTTCCTGAATTCCGAAATCTAATATTGCTGTTGCCATGTATAAGTTACTTTTTGAAAACGTAAAGATACTGTGTTTTTATAATGAAAATATTATTTACTCTTCCGACACTACTATTTTTAGTTATTTTCTTATTTATGAGACTAAATTTAATCAAATTTTCTCTTTTAGTTTTCAAAAAAGAAATAATTGATTTTCTCGTTTCCTTATCCTGTGGTATTACCCCACTTCTTTATAGGTGTTAACCTATTATTTTACCGTTAAATACCTCTTACATTTTATATGTTAAAATCTAACTTTTATAGTTACTAACTTTTAAATATAAAATCATGAAAAAATTATTTCTTTTAACCTTTATTTTCTTGAGCTCAACTCTGGCTTGGTCCCAGATTTCGCAAGAAGAAGCCTACAAAATCTTAGTAGAAAAACAAGTTATTCCAGAAGGACGAAACCAATGGGTATATGGATTACAAAAACCAATTCCTCCTAATTACAAGATCAAAAGTTTCAACAAAACCATAATATCTTCAAAATTTGAGTCCTGGTTGTTTTTTATTGATGAGGATCCTTATGCAAACTGGGAGCATCCTGCAAAATACATATTCTTTGATATTCGATCTGGTGAGTTTGAGATCAAAAGAGCAACTACACCTCCTGATATAATTCACGAGATGAAGATTTTTAAAAAGTATATCGAAACCAGAGAGCGTTTTTTAGATTTTGCAAAAACAAATACTATAGCTTGTGGAACATCCAGTAATAAATATGCCGTTATTATTAGTGGAGGTTGGAATCAAGGAAATAATCATATTCGGTATTGGAACGATTGCTCTTTTGTATATAGTACATTAATCAACAAGTATGGATATGACGAAGCAAATATTTATACGTTAATGTCTGACGGAACCAATGCTGCAGCTGATATTTCTAACGGAACCAATTCTAATCCAGATTTAGATGGTGATGGGGACAACGATATTCAGTTTTCTGCAACAACAGCAAATATTACTTCTGTATTTAACACGCTTTCAGGAATTTTAGATGAAGATGATGAATTATTCATTTTTACTACAGACCATGGTGGTGTAGATGGCTCTGGGACTTCGGCATGGGATACATTATTATACTTATGGGGAGAAACAATTACCGATGATCAATTTGCAATAGAAGTAAATAAGGTCAATGCCGGTAAAATCTCTATCGTTATGGAACAATGTAATAGTGGTGGGTTTATTGATGATCTATCTGGCCCAAATAGAGTAATTGCAACTGCAGCAAAACATACTGAATTGTCATGGGCAGGCCCGACTATCAATACCGACGAATTTGTTTATTATTGGACTTCGGCAATGAATGAAGCGTTGCCTTCTGGTACTGTGGTGAATCCCGATACAAATTCTGACAGTGTAATTAGTAAACGTGAGGCATTTGATTATGCAGAAGCTAATGATACCAAATCTGAGACGCCACAATTTGATGAAACACCAATAAATCTCGGGGATCAACTTACATTAAATGGAACAGGTGACCTTTATATTAAAGATAATCGTGCTCCTTATCACAGTGTGACTGATTCTGGTGTAGAACCTAATACTTTTGGTGGACCTATGTGGACAAGTAGAGATATTTGGGTACGACAAGATGTGGATGGAGGTACAACTCATGAAAATCCAGAGTACAAGACAACAAGTCCTAATGGAGTATATGTACGAGTTAAAAATAGAGGATGCGCTCCTATCTCTGATGGTAAATTAAGAGTGTATTTTTCTAAAGCTTCTACCGGATTATCCTGGCCAACACACTGGTCTAATTATTACGATTTTACAACAAGTGGTTCCTATATATTGCATGGAGATGAAATTACTAATATGCCCTTAAGTATCCCCACACTCAATCCTGGAGATGAAACCATTATTGAAATCCCTTGGTACCCTCCTAATCCAAATGATTTTGACCATGACATACATCATTTTTGTCTAATTGCCAGAGTAGAATCTCAAATTGACCCTATAGGTCTAGAAACTTCATCAGTCAACAGTAATACAAAAAACAATAACAATATCGCCTGGAAAAACATCTCTGTATATGATGTAAATCCTTCTAATAATATTGAGTATACAAATGTCTATATCAGAAATACTTTTAGGAAAAAAGAAGATATTATTGACTTGTATTTTATGGATGGAAATTATGGTACTTCAAGCGAAAATCCTTTCTTGAGAAATGGAACTGTAACTGCAACTATGGATCCAGAATTATTCGAAAGATGGCCAAAAGAAGGAGAAGGAATTAAAATTATTGATAAAAACACCATTCAGATTTATAATTCTAAAGCAGTTATGAAAGGAATTCACCTAAAACCAGGAGAATCTTTTTCTATGCAAATGCGATTTAAGTTAAATGATAACAAACCTTTTAGAAGGCCTTTTGTTTTCGATGTAATTCAAAAGAATAAAAGAGGGGTTATAGGAGGGGAACGTTTTGATATTGTATATCAGAATAAAAAGGAAAACCCAAGACAGGATATAATTGCCGATAATATTGCATTATCTATTTTTCCTAATCCATCAAACAAATTCTTAAATATCAGTTTTACAGCTACAAAACCGAATACTGATGTTTCTGTTTCAATTCGAGATTTTGAAGGGAACGTACTTATTTCGAATCATAAAAATCTTTATGATAAAGGAAATCACATAAAACAAGTAAATATAGCATCTCTGAAAAAAGGAATTTACTTTTTGAGACTTACTATGAATGGAAAAACTATTGTAAAGAAAATCTTTAAAAGATAATTTACAGCTAATCATCTACTGTAGGTTTAGAAAAAGGGATTCAAAATATTTTGAATCCCTTTTTTTAACCCTTAAAAACTAGGCTAAAAAAGAAATCGCTCAAACAAGATTTCTCTTGTAGAGCGATTCCCAACTAAATAACCAACCAAAAAGTTAATATTGTTAAGTGCTACCTTACTTTTATTTTGAAAGCTTCATAAAATCAGCTTTTTTTATTCTTTTATTTTCATTCTGAGTTGGTTTTCCTTTCTCAGAACTCTTAAATTGTATATGTCCTCTACCTACAAATTGGTACACAGTTTCAGAGGTAGGATGAAACAATTCTATTTTACTATCATTGATAACGGACAACTCGAAGAATTCATTGCCCAGATAATCGTAATCAAGTGTTAAAGTTTTCCTATCAAAAGTGTTAATAATATCATTAATCTCATAATGACCGGTATAATCATAGAAGATATCGTTAATAGGAATTCCATTTTCATCCTGAGAACTTTTAAAATTTTCTCCAGATCCGAAATATGAGAATTTCAAATAGTTTTCGTTATCAAACTCATTTAATACCCCAAACTCACTGGTAAAAACTTTTTCCCATGTTTCATACTCTTGCAGGAAATAATGGATATTATCATAAAACACCTGATCATAATCAAAATTATTACGTTGGTATCCAACCAAGAAATAACTGGTATTCGTTACCTTATCATATACTTCTATCTGATTATTTGATAATTGAGTAATTACTAATTTATATACACCATCGATATCATGGTCTATATCCAGATCCATTCTATAGGTATCATAGAAACCAACATTTAACCCATAACCATTTCCATTGCTTCCCATACCAACTAGATTATTATTGGCATAAAATTTCCCGTTTCGGAAAGAAACTGTAAACGCTTTTTGTAAAAACGGGATCTCGCCATTACCTTTTGTGCGTTCGATATCTACATACCAAACCTCATAGGTATTCAATAATTCGTTTAAAGTAATTGTGGGTTCCTCTACATAAACATCTTCTTCGATAACAACCTCTGCTACACAAGAAGTTAATAGTATTGAACTTAAAAAAATAACCGAAAGTAATTTTAGCGTTTTCATATGCTGTGTGTTTTCAATTTCATTTATTGAGAACCAAAACGCGTGCCAAAATTATAAAAACCTGATTATCAGGTTTTTATTTTGAGTTGTATTTTTCCTACTTTTGAACTCACAATATTTTTTATGGAAAAAAAGCCAAAATTTGCAGTACTGGGAGGTGGTAGTTGGGCAACTGCCATTGTAAAAATGCTTACCGAGAATCTAAATGAAGTTGGATGGTATATGCGAAGTACCTATGCTTTAGAGCATATTAAAAGACAACAACACAATCCTAATTATTTAAGTTCGGTTGAATTTAAAGTTAAACAACTTAAACTTACCAATGATATAAATGAAGCTGTTACCTATGCAGATTATCTGATCTTTGCTATTCCTTCTGCTTTTCTAAATAGCGAACTCAAAAAACTAACAACATCTTTAAAAGACAAGGTTATTTTTTCTGCTATAAAAGGTATTGTTCCAGAGACAGGGCTTATTGTAGGAGAGCATTTTCACGATCAGTATGACATTCCTTTTAATAATATCGGGGTGATTACCGGGCCATGCCATGCAGAAGAAGTTGCACTAGAACGATTGTCATATCTTACTATTGCTTCTAATGATGAAGAAAAAGCCAAAATAATGGCGAATCATTTAAGTAGCGATTATATCAAATGCAAAACCAGTGATGATATTATCGGTACCGAATATGCTGCAGTACTCAAGAATATTTATTCTGTAGCAGCAGGTATTGCACATGGTCTTGGGTACGGTGATAATTTTCAGAGTGTTCTTATGAGTAATGCCATTAGAGAAATGAAACGTTTTATTAAAAAAGTGCATAAAATGAAACGTAACATTAACGATTCTGCCTATTTGGGTGATTTATTGGTCACCGGGTATTCTATTTTCTCTCGTAATCGAATGTTTGGTAATATGATCGGTAAAGGCTACACAGTAAAAAGTGCCCAGATGGAAATGAGTATGATTGCCGAAGGATATTATGCTGCAAAGACTGCATATGAACTCGATGCAACAAAAGCTGCTCGAACGCCTATCATTGATGCAGTACATGCTGTATTATATGAAAATAAAAATCCGAAAAAAGTATTTAAGAAACTAACCGATAAGCTAGACTAATTATTCTTATCTTCATGCCACTGATTTTTACTATCACCCTATGAAGAAGCTTATTGAAACGTTTTATACCGGATTAAGCAATCTCGATGCCGAAACCATGATATCATGTTATCACGATGATGTGGTTTTTGAAGATCCCGGTTTTGGAAAACTAAAAGGAAATCGTGCAAAAGGCATGTGGCGCATGCTATGTAAAAATGCAAGAAATTTTAGAGTAGAGTTTTCACACGTTGAAGCTAATGATCAAAAAGGATCTGCGCATTGGGAAGCATGGTACTCTTTTAGTAAAACAGGAAGATCTGTTCATAATAAGATTGATGCTCAATTCGAATTTAAAGATGGTAAAATCATAAAACACACAGATGATTTTAACCTGCATCGATGGGCTTCTCAAGCCATAGGATGGAAAGGTGCTTTGCTCGGTGGAACTAGCTTTTTTAAGAAAAAACTAAACCAGCAAACCAATAGAATGCTTGATAAATTTATGACCTCCTGATCTTAATACCTTACCCTATGAGTACATTACAAATCACACCACCTATTGTATCCGTAAACTGGCTTTCTAAACATCTAGACCATCCCGATTTGGTGATTCTGGATGCTACAATCAAAAAAGTAACTGCTCAAGACCAGCCAAAAAATTCGAATCTAAAAATCAAAGGAGCTCGATTTTTTGATATTAAAGGTGTTTTTTCTGATCCAACCACCGATATCCCTAATATGCTTCCTTCTGCAGAAGCTTTCTCAGAAGCTTGTAAAACACTTGGGATTAGTTCTCATCATACCATAGTGATCTATGATACATTAGGAATCTACTCCAGCCCAAGAGTACGATGGATGTTTACAACCATGGGGCATCAAAATGTTGCCATATTAGATGGTGGTTTCCCGGCCTGGCAAAAAGCCGAGCACCCTTGTGAAACTGAAGATACCAGCCTACAAGAATACACTCGCGGAAATTTTGAAGCCAATTACATTCCTAACTTGGTTACCAATGCAAAAACGGTACTTATAGAAATGAATTCTGAAAGTTCTTTAATACTGGATGCGCGTTCCCCGGGTAGATTTACTGCATCAGAACCCGAACCCAGAGAAAGTCTTAAAGGAGGGCATATTCCAAATTCGATGAATCTGCATTACACAAAAGTACTTGATGATGGTAAAATGCGATCTACTGTCGAATTACAAAAAATGCTACAGCATTTTAATATTGAAGACAAAAAACTGATCTTTACATGTGGATCAGGCATTACCGCATGTATTATTATGCTTGCTGCAGAGCTGGCAGGATATCATAATGTATCTGTATATGATGGATCATGGAGTGAATGGGGACAGTTGGATGAAGTTCCTATTCAATGTTAAACAAAAAAAATATCTGCTTAATTATATTATATGAACTGTTTTTTTCGATTGATTTTTTGCATTACCCTGTTATCAACTTCTAGCTATGCCCAAAAAGCACCAAAATTTAGCTTACAAGATTTTTACTCCTATACTTCCGAACTAGAATATACAGTAGATTCTATTTTTAATACATTAAACGATCGACAAAAGGTGGCCCAAATGATCATCACCTCTGGTGGAGAAATAGGTAAGCCAGCAGCTACAGTCAAAAAATTAGCCATGCAAAATGCTATCGGAGGTGTAGTTTATCTAAAAGGGCACAAACAAAAACATACCGAAGACATCAACACGCTTAATGCTATTACTGCAAAAAACAAGACCATCCCGCTTTTGTTTAGTATGGATGCCGAGCCTAGTTTATTCTCTTCCAGGATCAAAGGAGCCCGTAAAGTAGGTAAAACTATTGATATCAAAAACGAAGCACAATCAGATTCTGTAGTTAATATTATCAACCAGGAACTTAGAGATATTGGTGTGCACCACAACTATGCTCCCGTACTGGATATCAGCCCTAATAATGAAGCTATAAAATCCAGAAGTTATGGAGATAATAAAGAAGATGTAGTTCGCCTTGCCAATCAATTTATAAAGTGTTCTCAAGAAAGTGGGATCATAGCCACCGCAAAACATTTTCCCGGTCACGGGCTTGTAAAGGGAGATACCCATAAGCAAAGTGTATATATAGATGGCCCTTTACAAGAGGTAGATAATTATAAAAAAATTATCGAAGATGGTGTGCTTTCGATCATGGTTGCTCATATCACTATTAAAAACAATAAGGAATATGATACCGATGGATTACCCTCTAGCTGTTCTCGAAAAATTATTACTGGCTTATTAAAAGAAAAAATGGGGTTTAGAGGTATTGTTATATCCGATGCGCTTAATATTATGAAAGCCGTTACGATATTAGACAACGCTCCCCTACTCGCCTCTAAAGCAGGTTGTGACCTGATCCTGATGCCACAAAACGAAGTAAAAACGATAAATGCTATCCTTGCCGAAATGAAAACCAATGCAGCCTATAAAAAACAAGTAATGCAATCGGTAAAGAAAATCTTAAGATTAAAAGTATGTGCTGGGGTCATTAAATAAATGTCAATCAAGGAACTATTAAATACGACAGAGCACCGTCCCTGGAAAATCCCAGATAAAAACTGGAAATTCTACCAGGAATGGAATAATGCAATATTTATTCATTGGCAGGTCGAATTATCCGAACTACAAAAATATGTTCCAAAAGAGCTAGAAATCGATCTTTTTGAAGGGAAACCCTGGGTTTCTTTGGTAGCTTTTACCATGGAAAAAATTCGACCTAAACATCTACCGGCATTTCCTCCTATCTCTACTTTTGATGAAATTAATATTAGAACGTATGTCAAGTCTAATTCAAAAACGGGCGTCTATTTTCTAAGTATAGAAGGAGGAACAAGCTTATCCTGTAAAATAGCTAAGGCAATTTCTGAATTGCCATATCGGTATTCAAAAATAACGCGAAGCGAACACCAATATCAGTCAATAAATCCTGAATTTAAGGATGAATTAGACATACAGTTTTCTATTGGAGAAGAAATTACAGAAAAAAGCACTCTCGACAAATGGCTTACAGAAAGGTATGCTTTGTTTCAAGATACAGAGAGATCGATCAATGAATTTGAGATTCATCATATCGAATGGCCAATACAAAAAATCGAGCTTACTCATCTAAAGGTAAACTACCCAAGATTTGATAAATTGATTAAGGAGAAGCCCGATAAAATTCAATATTCAAAAGGGGTAAATGTAATTGCATGGGGGAAGAACAAAAAAGAAAGAATTGCACTATCATAAATACTAGTTTTTATACACCATTACTATGAGAACCATTTTACTGTTTATAGGTATACTAGTCATTCCTTTCATAGGGGTTTCTCAGAATACCGATGAGCAAATCCTAAAAATCAGGGCTGAATTTCAACGTATTAATTCAAATCATCAACTAGAAAAGATGGACTTATACAATGAGGAATTCATGGAGTATACAACAGATGGTGGTGGTCAGCTTACCGGGTATTTTGAAAATGGCCAACTGGTAAAATATATTGAATGGATTGGAGTCTCTCATGGATCTATTGTAATAGCATATTACCTAAAAGAGGGCAAACTGTTTTTTGCTTATGAACAAGAGAATAAGTTTAAAAGTGTTTATGATGCATCTGGTGAATGGATGTCTTTTGACACCTCTTTGCAGCCAGAAACCATATTCGAAGGTCGTTATTATTTTAATAACTCCAGGCTCATAAAAGAACTTAAAAAAGGAGAACGCATGTTTAACCGAGTTTTTGAACAATCAAAATTTTTAGAACATGCACATGTAATGAGTAACACATTAAGAAAAAAAAGATAAAAACATAGCATCCTATCACAACAAAAACAAATCATCTTTTAAAACAGAACTCATGAAAAATAGTCGTACAATTCAATTCGTTGCAGCCTTTGTGTTGCTAGCAATATTTTTAAGCTCATGTACTAATACCACCAAAAAACCCATTGATCACAAAGCTGCCCAAGAACAAAACGAATTGCTTTTTACAAAAACATTACAAACACATCTTATAGCCTTAGAGAATAAGAATCTCGACTCCTTAAAATCAACACTATCTCCAATAGGAGAAATGCAGCTCATTTTACCTGATTCAAAAATTAAAAACACTGTAGATGAATTTGTTGCTTTACACCAGGAATGGTTTAAAGATACTACCTGGACTATAGAGACAAAAATAGCAAATATAAAAGTGGGAGATAAAATCGGAATGGCCGTTACCGAGGCCATGTATAGAGAACCCAATAGAAATGGCAGCCCTTACTTTAATCATATGATGGTTAGTTATGATTTAGAAAAAATAGACAACAAATGGTATGTAATCAAAGATCATGCATCCTCAATAGAAAAGACTAAATCAAAGGCTACCGCAACAGAATAAATAGCACTATAAAAACAGATTGTTTTGCCAAATTATATAGCTTTCTAAATTGAACACAAACTAGTTTTTGTATCACCCTTGTTCGGTATGTAGTTTTATTCGTAATGCAATATAAAAATCAAAAGAAACGGCTCTGGTAGCAGCATGATCTTCTAGACAAACTTTTGCCGCATAGGCATCTACAGTACCATGATACCACTCCCACAAAGCATCAGTTCGGTTTTTAAAACCCATTAGTGATAAAATCGCCATCCCCAGCTCTACACTAAAAAAAGAAGTGTCGAAACCAACCGAGGCTAATTGATTTATAAATCGAGTACCTAATAATTCGTTCTTAATAAGATATAAGATCAAATCCTGATGTGTTGATAGCTTAAATTGCGGAAAAATTTGAGTGTCTAGATCTATTTTCATCTGCTTATATTTATGGTTTCCTTTGATTTAGATAAAATTAGCGTAGTCTCCGGCCTTTGCTAAAACACACATTAGAAAAACCAAATGCATGCCAAGTGCTATCTTCTCAAAAAGAAGCGGATATAAGTGTTTTCGACTTCTAAAGAGTTTAGAATGTATAATCAAACATACATCACTTTCTCTCTTTATATATTACAGATTTACAGGATTGCCAGGTAGGATGTGCAATGTAGCCCTGAAAAAAAGAATACCTTAAATCTGTAAAAAAGGTATCGTATGTAATCTGTTGTGCGTTTAGAAAAAACATTGTAAAAAAAGCGTCAGTTCGAGTGTTTTGTCTTAGTAAAATGAAGACAAAATGTATCGAGAATAGCTTTTTTGAATCAAAAATCCCAAATGCACAACAGGTATTATTTTTTTATTGTTCTGCGATATTCTGCTTTTTCTTCTGCAACTTTAAGTAGCTCTTTAGAACAACCTATTTCATACATATGCTTTGCGAGTTGATCACTTGCGTATTCGCCTTGTAATTCTTCTATACTAAGGTCAAAAACTTCTGCCAGTTTAGAGAGTTTCTTTTTATCAAAATCACGTATACCATTCTCCATTCTGCTTAGATTTGCAAAATCCATTTGTAATAGCCCTGCCAGTTGGGTTAGCGTAAGCCCTTTTGTTGTTCTAAGCATTTTGATATATTCTCCAAACGTTTCTTTCATTCATTTTGTCAATCTTTGACAAATTTACTCTTTTTTTTAATCCCATCATAATCATAGCTTTCATTTTTTGGGATATCGGTATTAAGAAACAGATCGTATATCCTGCACCTGTATACAATCTAATAATTTGTATACGGTTTTAAGATGCCCTATCATTCTTTTGTCTGCGCTATGTATTTCTACTTTACTTAATATTCCCAGAATCCCATCTTTATATACTTCTAGTTCTTTTTCTCCTGTAAGAGGGATTTTAATATACGTCTGGCACTTTTTTTGGTTGTTATCAATCATTGTTTACATATTTTCTTGACAATTATACATATAAAATTGACTATATGGAAATAAAATGAAGAATTTCTTCACATTAGTCATAATAATTCATATAATTAGACCGAATAAAATGAAATCCAAATGACAAAGCTAGGAGCTTATTTAAAAAGAAAAGCTGTGAATAAATCCCAAGTATCTAGGAGAACGGGCATAAGCAAACAAAGGATAAGCGAACTCTCGATCAATGAAAACACAAAACTTAGAGCAGACGAATTGTATCTAATTGCCTTAGCGATAGAAGTAGATGCCTGCGAACTGCTCGAACATGTTTGTGGAGATTTACAATTGAAAAAAGAAGGCAAATAATTGCACTATACTATATGACTATACAACAGATATTAAGAGAATGAAGATATTTAACTTTTTGAAAGGAAAAATCAAATTGGGATCTAAATCTGAAAAAGATAGTATTGAAATACTTTATAATTATCTTAATCAGAAACTACAAAACTCCTTAGATTATGAGGATTTATATAATTTGTATTACTCATTATTTTGTACGCTAGACATTCTACCTAAAAATCTACAATCTTTAAAGCTAACGAAAGAAGTTTTAGCTCTGACATTTGTGAAATTGGTATCGAAAAAAAATATTGTTCAACCCTCTATTGAAAACAATTCCCAACTAACCTATTTTAATGACGTTACAGATAAAAATCATTGGATAGAACAAATTAAAATATGCATGATAGCTGATAAATGGCCAAATACAGAAAGGGCACGAATATTACTCGAAACAAATTAATTATCAAATAAAAACGTTGTACTACACTATAGTATATGACTATACAACAGATATTAAAAAACATATGTAATATAATGGACATATATTCTTTATATTGTTGTTACCACACATTTAACAAAAAACTCTTGAAAAGACAGAAACCACTTTATTTGATTTTAATTCTGGCAATATTTTTTCAGAATTGCGCTTCATTTGACAATAGTATTTCAAATCCAAAAACTTTAACTAAAAACAACTTGGCTGATTTAAATGGCAAATATGAAATTATGTATTTGGAATTTGATAGTATTTCTAAAGCTTATAAAACTAAAAAATCAATCCATCGGAATTTCTTTACTTTAACTGACCTAAAATCTGGAAAAGAGAGGATTAAATTAGACAACCTAAAAAGCTACCATTTTGAACTGAATACAATAAGTCCAAAAAAAACACGAATTACTTATTTAGAAAACGGAAAAATATTTCAAGAAGTTGTTGTTAAAACCGAATTAAAAAAAGATGGATATTTATACTTGAAAAAGAAAAATTTAAAATTCATTGGTGTACCATATCTTTTTGGGAGATTTGACTTAACAAAAGCGAGATTGTCATTAGATAAAAAGAAAAATTTAATTTTAGATGTTTCTAATCTTTCATCTGGCGCTGCATTATTAGTGGTTTTTCTAAATTCAAAAACATATAAATATAGAGAGAAATTAAAAAGAGTGGAATAAAAACGTGTGGTAACACCGTATATAATTTATTGCTGCTTCTAGCCTACTTACAAAAATCCTCTCGGATTTTCTATTCGGTTTGTATTTGCTAAATTAGGTCTTTAAAACACGCAACAAACCATATACAATCACGTTAGTGATAATTCTCAAAAAATGAAAATACCGAAAATAAAAGGAATAATTGACAGACGAATCCTTATCAACTATCAAGTTGACAAAGAAGTCTTAGAAAATTATTTACCAAAGCCATTTAAACCCAAGCTTATTAATGGGAAAGGTATTGCAGGAATATGTTTAATTAGACTAAAAGAAATTAGACCAAAGGGATTACCAAAACAAATCGGAATCTCCTCTGAGAACGGAGCTCACAGGATTGCGGTTCAATGGAACGAAAACGGAAAGTTAAAAGAAGGAGTTTACATTCCGAGAAGGGATACTTCTTCTAAATTAAACTCCTTAGCTGGAGGAACTATTTTTCCGGGAGTTCATCATCTTGCTAAATTTACAGTTATTGAATCTGACGGGAATTATAATGTGGCATTTATTAGTGATGATGAAACCTCTTTATCAATTGAGGCAAATGAGACTGACAAATGGAATGAGGAAAGTGTATTTGAAAATCTAAATTGTGTCTCAGAGTTTTTCGAGAATGGCTCAGTTGGGTATTCTCCTGACAAAAATGACTTTGACGGATTAGAACTCAAGGCATATAACTGGAAAGTATCTATTTTAAATGTTAAGAAAGTTCATTCTAGCTTTTTTGAGAATGAAAATATTTTCCCAAAAGGTTCTGTGAAATTTGATAACGCTATTTTAATGAAAGATATTGAACACGAATGGATTGGGTTAGAAAAAATAAAAAACCACTAACACTATATATCTAACTATACAACAGCATATTAAAAACACATGGAGTATAAAGGACATATATTCTTTATATTGTTGTTCTAAGCCATTAGACCAAAATAATCTATAAATTTGGCTAACTCTTAAAAACCAAAAAAACATGGGCATCATTGCCAAACTATACGTAAACGGACAAGTATATAACGTACTCGAAAGTGAACAAGGTATTATACAAAGTAGTGATGAGACAGGGCGACCAACCTCCAGACCTTTTCATACTGGGCTAAAAGCAGCAATCGAATCTACAAAAGACACCTACTTTTTTGAAAAAGCTATACATCCTACACAGCAAATACAAGAAATTATTCTGGAATATAGTGATAGTATGCCGGGAAGAAGAACCCGAAGAATCAGGTTTGTCGATTGTTACGTAACCTTTGACAGTATACACTTTAAGGCAAATGATACAGACCCACTTACCGAAACCCTGTTGATCACTGCTGCAGGAATAGAAGACTCTCATTCACAAGGTAAATATACCACTCCAAGACAAGAAACAGAGTTTTTGAGTAACCAAGCACCTTTAACCACACAAGAAGAAGAAACAGAAAAGAAAAAAGTCATTGATTATTATATAACGGATTTGAATAATAAGAGGATAGATAAGATTTTAGCAGGTAATATAATTTTACTTAATATCCATAGTAAAAATATGACAGATGAATTATTTACCATCAAGTTAAGTAATAAAACAATAGATTTTAAATACAATGGAGAGGTTTTAACAGATGATACTCTAAGTAACTATAGAATAGGTAGTAATCACGAAAAAATAGAACTAGAAGTAATTAAACAGGAGGTATAAAATATGGGCAAGAATATTTTTAAATTAGAAGTAGCTGGAATAATAAAAACTGCAGAATTGGAGGTTTTAGATGACTACCCTATTATAAGGATAACCAAACAAAAAACAGGAAAAACAGGAAAACAAAAAATCATAGGTTCTTATAGTGGAGGACTTCAATATGTTGATATTGATTTATATAAAGCTATAGTTACCGATAATGAGGATGCTAGTTTTAAAATGGAATTTTCGGTTGCTCGTGATGCTGCCGCTGTTATACCAGGTAATGATAAAGGAAAAACAATGATTCTTTCAAATATGTCATTTGAGCCGAAAGAAGGTAAAATAAATCATTATTCAGGAAAGTATATGAGTGCTTATCCTAAAAAGAATGATACACCTGCAATAAAATTAATGCAAAGAGGTTCCGAGCAAATGCATGCACAAGCTAGACCTGATGGATTACTTTTGGATTATCGATTCCAAGAAGATATTGCAAGAGGTGTTATGATTCATGTAGGAGGCAGCTATGATAATGAAAATTATGGTCATTCTATCTCAGCCTCCGAGGGATGTTTTGGTATCATTAATGACAATAATTCACCAACTAATACTTCTGACAAACTAACAAAAAAAGTTATAAATACAATTTGGGAACGAGCAAAAAAAAGTAAAGCTCGCCCTAATCATATCAGAATAATAATAGAAAAAAGAGATGAAAAAATTATTCCAAATAATGTTGTTTTTACGAAAAAATAGTATTCTATTTATTTTATTAATTATTTCCTCTTGTAGTAGTCAATTTGATTTTAACGAAGTGGCTTCTGGTAAACTAATTCCTAAAAAAGAGAATATTGTTTATAATAGAGAATCAATTAAAAAAATTGGTAATAATATCATCTTTATAAAAAAAATAGAACGATACAATAAAGGTTTAGATTTATTAGAAGTTGATATTGCAAAGGCAGAAAGTATGTTAACTTACTCAAGAAAAGAGTTAGAGGATGATAGCGTTTTAATTGATTCTTATAAAATATCCAGAGATAGAACAAAAACAATTATAGAAAATGATTTTATTATCGATAATGGAGAAAAATATAAAATCATTTATAAGGTAAAAGATTCTATTTTATGCTTAAAGGAAAAGAATGTTTTACTATTAATAAAATCACGCAATTAAAACGGCTTAGAACAATCTATATAATTAATAGCTACCCTTACCCTATCGGGATAGCTACATAATAATATAGTAGGCATTGTACAACATTAAAAAATGCTAGAAAGTTTATTTGTTGAAAATAAGAAAGCGCCTAAAGAAACTTATGTCTACTATTCAAAGGTAAATAGGGTATTCTACCTTATATTTTACTTTTTGGTTTTGGAATTTATGTTTTTTTCTATCACAATTATTATTTAGGAATTGGAATGATTATTCTGTCCATTTATGGAATAAGAAGTTATTATAAATCTCCTAAAAATGAAAACCCTCGACTTATCCTTTCTGACGATGGCATTGTTTCTAACGGGAGTCAGGTAAGAAAATGGTCGGAAATAAAAAATGAAGATATAATTGTTAAACCTTCTTATTCAGGAAGATTTGGTGATTATTATCTAAGTTATGACCACAAAAATGGGAGTGAAAAAATATTTATAAACGAACTCGATATAAGTACACAAAAACTAAATTACCTTCTAAAGATATATAGAAAGAGGAGTGATAAAAATAGAAAACCACTAACACTATATATAACTATACAACAGCATATTAAAAAACACATGGAGTATAAAGGACATATATTCTTTACATTATTGTTGGCAGTAATTTGACACAACCCTTTGGTTATTTCTGCATCTAATAAATACAACATAAAAAAAGAATTATGAAAATAGGAAAAATTGGATTGGTAATAGTTTTAGGATTAATATTTCTTACAAGTTGTAATAGTGATGATGATGAACCAGAATTTGAATCAACTGCTTTAATTTCTGGATTTGATATGACTTTGTGTACTTGTTGTGGAGGTTGGATTATTGATATTGATGGAGAAGAATCTGAAAATCGCTTTTCTGAACTACCTCAAAATTCAGGTATTAATTTAGAAACTGTAGAATTTCCTATTTCTGTTAAACTGAACTGGACGAAATCGAATGAATATTGTGGGCAAGGTATTACTATTGAATCTCTTAAATTGATTGAATAAAAAAACTACTGCCAACAAAATATATAAAAAATAGCTTATTAAGCGCAAACCATCAAAGTTTGCGCTTTTTTAATACATTTAACAATCGGAAAGTATTGCTCTCGCTAGTGGCATTACTGCTTAGATAATTCAAATAGATACCTATCTCTATCTGTTTTTAAAACTGTATGTTAAAAATTAAGTAATGCCTTAGGAGGTTTTTTATACTCAATAATAATAGTTTGATACAAGATTGAATTTAAAAATAAGCATAAATGGAATACGAATTACCAGAAGAAAAAATTCCGATTTTTAATTCAAACTTTGAAAAAGGGAACGAATTAGCTGAAAGTTTGACGATAATCAAAGACCAGAGCAATTCTAAATTAGGGTTTTGGAATAAAAGAAAAGCTAAAAAAGCAATTAAACATTATACAGAATGCCTCAATTTAATACCAAATCATTGGCAAACAAATTGGTTGATTGCAAAGGTTTATCAAGCAATGTCTGAAAATAAAAAGGCTTTAGAGCATTTCGAAATAGCGGTTAGAATAGAAAAAACAAATCCTGACTTACCACGCGAAGCTTCAATTTCCGCAATGGATTTTGGCAACGTAAAATTAGCAGTCAAATATTCTGAAGAAGCAATCAATCGTGAACCAAATGACGCTGGGCTTTATTGTAATCATGCTGTGAACTTGATGGTATTAGGAAATGATGATGAAGCCATAACTTATATTGAAAAAGCAATGGAAATGGAATCTAATGATGAAATAAATAAGAATGCTCACTCTTTAATAAATGATGTCGTTTCTGGAAAAAGAAAAAGACCAAAATATAACGAACTAGGTTAAAAACACTAAACATAACAAAGTGTAATTTAAAAAACAAGAACACCTTAGGAGGTTTTTTTATCCTCAATAATAAGAGTTTGATACAAGATTAAATTTAAAAATAACCATACATGTGATATAAAGGATATATATCCTTTATATCATTGTTGGTAAAAATATTCGAGGGATATTCTTCAAAGTAATCTTTACCTAATCAGGCTCACTTTTTTTACAATTACACGTCAAAATTTGATTGAATTTAATGGCTAAGTTCTAAAAAGCATATTATTTACTACTATGTTTTTAAATTCCATCCAGGCAGTATTGGAAGCAAAGGCTATAGCTGCTACGGTTGCCATTTTACTGGTTGAATTTTTTATTTTTTCTAAGACTAAAAACCAATTCAGATAATTCTGAAGGTATTTTGTTGCCACTCCATTGAAGGGCTCCATAAATTTCCTTAGACGCATATCCATATTATTCACATTTTGTACGTGATATATTTTGTCAACAGCTCTTTGACCCTTCGAAGCATTAAATTTTTTGTGTGCTACCTTCTTGTCTTTTGCAAATGCAGTATAGCTTCTGTGACTGTCGCTACAAAGGGTTTCTACTTTAGCCAACTTCCCTTGTAATATAGTCTCCAAGTCACTTTTACTAATGCGACCTCTGGTAGCTACTTTGAAATCTTTGTTCCCTGATCGGTCACAACTGGCTATCACAGCTACTTTTTCATTACTGAGACCAGCTTTACTTGCCTTTGCGCCACGTTTTCTAGCAGGACGATCCAAATTTCGATTCCCTTTTTCAGAGTAAGCAAAGAAAAGATCATCACTCTCTAGGATTCCTTGGAATTCATCCACACTTACGCTCCCAAAGGAGACAAGTAATTTGTGCCTCCAATCAAAAGAAGTCTGAATAGAAATCCCTGTTTCTTTGGCACTCTTGCGAATACTATATCCAGAGAGTAAACAGAATAAATAACGATTAACTTTGTCTTTCTTCTTGAGGTTGTACCAGAACTTACCGGTAGTTTCACTAAAGTTTTTATGACAAGTATTACAAACATAGCGCTGTACTCCTTTGAGCTTACCATTAGCCTTAATTTTATTGCACTTACAATGAGGACAGCTTATGGCTTTACTCTGATTGCTATCAATCAGGGCTGAACCCTCAGTAGAGATCTCCAATAATGTGGAAACAATTTCTGATTGAACCAAAGCCGATGAACTAATGAAAAAATCTCTAAAATCTTCTGGTATCATTTCTCCGTTTTTATAAAGTAAAGATAAAACATATTCTAATTAGAACTTAGCCAATTTAATAAATGACGAGCAATATTCTTGACAAAAATTCTATAGAGAAATTATTCTCTACTTTTGAATCTGATAAAAAAAGAGCTTCTAATTTATGAGTACCACACAACCAACCAAGAATACAGTAAAAACAGTAGCGCATACATGTATCAGTAGCGCTGCATGGCGTTGGTCTCAGAAAGCAATTATATTGATCATTTTTTCTTTAGTAGCAAATCATTTAGCTGCGAGTGATAATTTTCTGGATAGTGAATCGTATAGATTTCCCATAGAAGGTTTTATGTCGACTATTGTTTTATCTATTCTCGTTGGAATCATAGCAGATCTTAATTTTAAATTTTACAAGAAAAAGCATTTCTCTAAAAAGGTAGAAATTGCTGCTATTGTAAGGTTTATGGCTTCTACTCTAGGATATATTACAATCATGTATATTCCTATAAATATTATTATAGATAAAGTTGTAGGCGGGCAGACAGTGTTCTATTATTTATTAATTGGTTTACTAATTACCTTATTGCTATGTTTTATTCTCATAGGTTTATTGTATGCTCAAGACCTATACAGTTTATATAAGTTATCTATAAGAGATGCTGAAATTACTATTGACAGCGGCACGAAAATGACGAAGCTTACCTATGAAAATATTGCGTGTTTTTACAGCGAAAACAAAATTGTGTATACTGTTCAAAATGATGGCACAACAATTAACACCGATTTTACATTAAATGAGCTCGAAGAAAAAATAAACGATCAATTGTTTTTTAGAGCCAATCGGCAAATTATCATTCACAAAGACACTGTAGACCTAATTGAAAAGATTGAAAATGGCAAGTTGCGTATTCGGTTAAAATCTTTCATTAAAAGGGATACGGTTGCTGAAATCAATATCAGTCGTTACAAGCGAAAAGCATTTATGGATTGGTTTCAATAAAAGATGCCAAAAATTACCGACTATTCAGTTATAAATTTCGACCACTCAGTAAAAATATGAGTGTTTAAAGGGGTTTTCAGGGATTTTGTTCATTATTTCGTTTAGAATTTAAAATCAAAAAACAATGAACAAAATCACCTTACGTCAAATATTAATCCCTTCAATTACCTTTGCAATCATATGCTTTTTATGGTTTGGACCAATTAATTTAAGTTTCCTTCCAAATATTATTGCTTCAATAGTAATCATTATAGCAAATTACATAGAATACAAAGGAAAAGCATTTTCAGAACTTGGGTTTCAACGCGAAAAATTTACAACCAAAAACATTTTTGTATTTGCTCCATTAGTTGCACTAGGGCTCTTTCTTTTTTATTTCTTTGCATTGGTTCCTGTAATTACAAAACTAACTGGAGTTCCTATAGATTATTCAAGTTTTGATGAATTAAAAGGAAATCTTCCTGCCTTATTAATCACTTTGCTAATAGTGTGGGCTACTGCTGGATTTGGAGAAGAAATAATCTTTCGCGGTTATTTTATGCGACAATTTGTAAAATTCTTTGGAGAAAGCAAAATCAGTATAGTGCTTAATATTGTCCTAGTTACTGGTTTTTTTGGCTTCATGCATTGGCAACAAGGCATTACAGGACAACTTGTTACTTGGATTACCGGAGCACTGATAGCGCTGATATTCTACTTGCGTAAATACGATTTGTGGTTTGTTATTGCTGTACATGGTTTTTTTAACACCATTGCTTTAATTTGTATTTACTTTGGTTTGGCGTAGCGATACTAATCAATTTTCAATTAAAAAGGCTTCTAAACTCTGGGAAGAAATTAAAAAAAGAAAACTGACTAAACCTGAAAAAAAAGCTTTTAAAAAAGGATTTAATATGGAAATCGAAGAATAAATAACTATTGCCAACAAAAGTTATAGCGCATTAAAACGGGCCATAGCCAAACCATTAGCATCAATTTATATGACGGATTTGGAAATTAAAAAAAATATAAGCGATAAGGCTATCGAATATGGAATACCCACTATTTATTCATTTTTATATGATGATTTATCTGATGATTTTAAGAATGAATTTGAAAGCTCCTTAAACATAACTGATTTCGGAATACCAATAGTTAAGTACGGACACCCTAATGGGAATTGGGTAATAATCGGAACAAAAAAACTTGCTATTAAAATGGAAGTATTAAATTTTATTCCAGCTGAGCAAATCAAAGGTTTTGAGGTTCCAAAAACGGAAAAGGAAAAAGCCAAACGAAATCAACCTGATCGAATGAATAGGAAGTTTGAATACGAAGTATTGACTTTAAACATTCATAGTTCAGAACCTATTAATATCTGGCTCAATAAGAGACTTGATTATTACGGTTTTTGGCATGTAATGATTCGGTTTTTAAAATTAAAAAATGATGATAACACCAAGTATGATGTCATAGCGGTTAAGTGATAACCCAAAGGTTCTTGTATATTTACTATGCACAAAGGTTTTATGGAGAGAAATTATAAAATCAGCGCAAAAAAAATCGATGGCTAGGTAATATTTTGCTCTGCTACGACACATACTTATAACCTTGGCTACAATTAAACACAATAATAGAAATATGAGCTTTTTCAAAAAAATATTTGGTTCAAAAGAAAATAAAGAATCCGAACGAGAAACTAAAAATGAGAATAACTTAGAGCCTTTTAAACAAGTTCCTTGGATGACAGATTTGAGACTCGAAAATATATCTATTTGTCTTGACTCTGGATTTAAACCAGCTAGCTCTTTACCAACAGAATTTGATCGAGAACTAAGACCTTCAATTGAAATCGCGCAAAGATTAAGCGCTATAAAAGCATTAGTTCTTTGGTTAATGGTTCCCCAAGACAATTTAGAAAGTGATAAAATTCTGACTTTCATAGACAAAAATAATCTTAAGGATTTTATGGACGAAGAAGAAAAAGAAATTCTCAATATATCAAGAGATGATGAACAAGCAAGAAATTCTATTGGATGGAAATTCGAAAATGCTTGGTCTTTAGCTTGGTTTTTTGGATATAAAGAGCCTGATATTACGGGACAAATGATGTCGGGAGATCAAATGCAAGATGTTTTGAAAAATTTTAGTTGTCCTATAGACGAAAGTGTAGAAGATTGGATTAAAGATAAAGAAACCCTGTCTGAAGAAAAGTTGATGCAAAAAGAAGATTTATTTTATTGCCTACATAATGCAGTAAGAAGTGCGCAATTGGGTAGTGAAACAGTTCCCAATGATTTTGATCCGATGGGAAATGGAGGTGTAATTCATGAACGAAGACATTCCTTGACCTGGATGTTATCTAAAGGTATAAGTTGGGAAGACACTGATTTAAGCACGTAAAATAATTATAGCCAACACCGTGTAAAATAATAAAGACTAAATGCCAAACCCCAAATTGGTGCATATAAATTTGACTATGCGTTAAATCCAAAAGTAAGTGCGTTTTAATTCCTTACGATATCGTATACAAGCTGTTGGCAATAACTCTTAAAAAGAGGTAAGAAAACAAAAACTTAATAAAACAATAAACAAATTCCTACATCCAAATTATGGAACATTGGTTGTATTTTGTGTGGTACTTTATGGGTGTCTCGTCCTAAAAAAAGTTTACATATTTATACTTAACCCTAAAATAGATTTACATCATTATCTATTTTTAATAGTATGTTAAAAAATAAGTAATGGCTTAGGAGGTTTTTATACTCAATAATAATAATTACATTTATCAAGTAAACACAACCCCATTCTTCAATTCTTACGAGTTGAAGAATGGGGTTGTTTGGTAAAAACAAATGGTGATTGTGGATTACCACAATCATTTTATCAATGAATCATGGATATTGTACCTCATAATATGAGTTTGATATAAGATTAAAAATAATAATACATGGAATATATAAGGACATATATCCTTTATTCTGTTGTTAATTGCAATCCCATCAAAACTAAAATATGAATATAGAAAGATTACACAGAATTTTACTAGACTTACAAGAAGAACTGGATAATATTAACCAAGCCAACTTAATACAGCAAGTAGAAATACATCTACAAAATCAAGTAAGTCAACCAAACCAGCCTTCTCACCAAACTAATCTTGTAAAATCACTTGAAAATTTATATCAAGCTCTTTCTAAATCTAAATACAATAAATATTCTCCAAGTTGGAAGCAAGTAATAGATGAAATTGCAGTTGATGATTTATTTGGAATTAAGCTTAAATCTAAAATAAAAAATATCTTATCTGCTAACGCTATTACTCCAGCAAAAGCACTTGCAGATATTAAAGAAATAAATAATGACTTCAAACAATTCAAAAGTGCAATAACCAATACTTTAAGTGGATTTGAAGAACTAGGAATTGAGGAAGAAATTCTTGAACCAGGACAATGCGAATTAGGTTATACTATCCCTCGTGAGTTCATTGACAATAAACTTTCTTCATTTAAAGATGAGATTAAGGAGTTAACCTTCATATTAAATCATATTTCAGAAGCTGTAGAAGGAGAGAAACAAGAATTCAAAATTAAAACTATTTCTTCAAGTGATTTTCTTCTATATGTTATAATCGGTCTACAAGTTGCAGATGTATTATCCAAAGCCACCGAAAGAATTCTTAATCATTATAAACAAATACTTGAAATTAAAGTTTTAAGAAACCAACTTAGTGAAAAAGGAGTTCCTGCCGCTAAGACTAAGTCTGTTGATTCATATGCTAACGGAATGATGGAATCTGAAATTAAAAAAATTGCAAAGGAAGTTCTTGACGAACACTATAAAAGCGACAATGGAAGAAAAAACGAACTTGAAAATGGCGTTGTATTTGCCCTCAATAAACTAGCTAATAGAATTGACAATGGGTTTAATGTAGAAATAAGAGTTGAACCTTTACCAAAACCAAAGAAAGACGAAGAGGTTACGGAGGAAAAACAAGCTGAAATTGATTTGGTGACTTCAATTCAGGAAAGTTCAGAAAAAATAGAATTCATAGAAACTGATGGTGAATCGATACTTAAATTGCCAGAAAATAGTGGAAATGAAAAATAAAGCCAGCAGTTAACAGTGGCTATAATTAATACGGGTTTCGATGCTTAAACCAAAGTTTAGAGCTTGTACTCAAGTCCGTCAAATCTTTTTGATTTGGCTTTATAAAGAAAAAGATAAATCAAAATACAAAAGTTTTGGCTAAGTGCTTAATCGAAAGTTCATCACTTTTAATTCCCGTACTAACCATAGCCGAGATGTTAGAGGCAATTAAATACCTAGAAGAAATATGAGTGGATATACAGTATTAGATCAGCTACAAATTGAGCCTCATATTACGTTCATTAGAATTGAACCTACAGACATTAATTTGACTCTAGGAGACGTTTTTAAATCTATGTCAAACCTTGCTTGGATTAGTGATTTTGATAAACAATATACAAGAGAATCATTTGAGGTTCGAGCTGTTGAAACCATTAATTATATAGCAAATAATATTATATCAAAATCAAACAGTGAAATAACAAAAGATACAGGAGAAATTGTCGTTTCGGAACTTTCCAGATTAGCAGTAATTAATGAAATGGGGTATCTAAACATCCCTTTAGCAGAACTTTTCAAAAGTCAAGCTGTCGGGAATGATGGATTTGATTTTTTTTCTAAAAATTTGAGGAAAATAATTTTATTTGGGGAAGCAAAATTCAATTCAAGAGATAATGCTTATGGAGCTTCTTTTGAGCAAATCGCAAGATTTGAAAATCAAAAACAAGATGTCTCAGACATAATAGAAATAAAGGAATTTTGTTGCGAAGAATCTTTAAACAATCATTCAAAAGGCAAAAAAGGTTTTATTGCTTCGTTCGCAAGTAAAGCAACTTCTACAGATCGCCTTATAAGGGGAATCAAGAACAATAATGACTACAAAAAGCTTATAGGTTTTGAAGAATTAATTTGTGTAGCGGTTAATGTATGAAAAATCTCATTTCAAATATTATTGAATCGAAAAACATCAATGGTGTGTTTTCATATGTTCTAGAAAACCTTTATAAAAATGGACCTGTTTCTACAACGGACATGGAAATTCTATCATATCTAAAATTATACAATCCAGAAGAATTCGAAATTTATCAGGATAGGGTTTTAAATTATATGGGAGTCTTTTATAAAAACATTGAACCTAAGACACTAAAGGAGGTTGTATTCAGGCAGTATAGAAAATATATAACTGATACATATGAATATACGTACACTCCTGTACAAGCAAACATTATAAAAGGTATTCAATCAAATAAATGCTTTAGCTTCTCTGCCCCTACCAGTACGGGTAAATCATTCGTTTTTATGAATTTGATTCAAAAAAATACAGAGGACATAGTTATTGTAGTGCCTTCTAGAGCTCTGATTAATGAATATTTTATTAAGCTCAACGAACTCATTGCAGATAAGTCAGTAAACATATTGACCTTTATTGATAAAATAAATACTAAACATTCAAATAGAAACGTTTTTATTGTTACTCCTGAAAGATGCAGAGAATTATTCAAATTCAAAAATTCGTATAATGTTGCCCTTTTTCTCTTTGATGAGGCGCAACTCAGTAACGAGGAATCGAAAAGAGGTTTGTATTTTGATAGTATTGTTAGACGAGCTCAAAAATCTTTCCCCGATGCATCATTTGTTTTTGCTCACCCGTTCGTAAAGAACCCCGAATCGCAGATTAAAAAGAACCACTTCCTACCTGAAACATCTGGTTCAATTCAATTCGAGCAAAAAAATGTTGGACAAATATTCTTATGTTCGAATGCTGAATGGAACTATTATCATTTTGGGATAGATAAATCGATAATGGGTAATCGAAAAATAAAATGCTCATTTGATCCTATAGAACAATCTATTCTAAATGGAGGAGCTGCATTATTCTATGTCACTAAAAGCAAAATATATAGCAATGAGTTTCGTTTTAGGTTTAAGAAATATATTGACTTATGTAACGAGATTGAAGATGAAAGAGTTGATATATATATAGAGCAACTAAAAGAATACACTGGTGGTGATTCAATCGCTGATAAGAATTATTATTCCCACTTGATTGCATTATTAAAAAGAGGCATTGTAATTCATCATGGATCGCTTCCGCTTCAAACTAGATCAATAATTGAGAATTTCACGCAAGAAGGATTATGTCGTATTTGTTTTGCCACTTCAACATTAGAACAAGGCATTAATATGCCGTTTGACGTTGTCTTTTTAGATCGTCTGGAGAGTAGTAAACCATTATCGGTTAAAAATTTAATTGGAAGAGCGGGTAGGTCATCAGTGCAACAAAAATTTGATTATGGTTACGTGATTGTTAGCTCTGCCGCTAAAATGTCCAGCTTCAGGAATATTATGAGCCAAGACGAAGAATTGGATGATGTTTCTTCTTTAGAAAAATCCGAACAAAAAGATGATGATTATAATGACTTTAAAGAGGCTATATTAAATGATACTTATTCTGATGAGTACAATCTAACAGAAAAAGACTTAGCTAAATTATCATCAGAATCAACAGAAGATGTAGTCATAAAAATTTTAAATTCTCTTTTCAGTGATGATGAAATAGTACCACTGAATAGACTAAATCGAGATACTAGAAATCGCCTACAACTTTATATATATTTCAGACATCTGTATTCAATATACTTAGGTCGTAACCTCGAAGATGGAGAAGGAAATGTTTTAGATACAGCAATTAAAATAATGCTCTGGAAAGTTCATGGGAAAACATTTAAAAATATTTGCTGGTACCGATACTCACATGTTAGTAAAACTAATGAAAGATCCAGATTAGAAAAAATAGGACAAAGTACTAATCACATTGAAGCTGAATTTTTGACTGGATATCATGACATACCTGATAAGAACCATAGAGTTTATAGTATATATCCTAAAGGATCAAAAGCATCATCTGTAGACTATGATCTTATAATGTATGATACCTATGATTACATTGATAAGCTGATAGGCTTTAAACTAAGTGATATATTCTATGCTTCGTTTATGAAATATTTTGAGAAATCACAGGACTTAAGATCTGAAAAGCTAGCTAAGTACATTAGATACGGAACTGATAATGAGAGACATATTTGGATGCTCAGATATGGGATGTCATTTGAAGATATAGAATTATTAGAACCACATATAGAGTCCATTGATTCTGAAGAAATAGTATTTAAAAATTCTATTTATTCAGTTCCAGAGGAATTGAGACTATCAATAGAAAGGTTTATAAATGAAAATTAAAAAGTATATCTCGTCCCAAAATAAGTTTACACAAAAGTGTACTATAATGGATAGATATTCAAAAACTTCTTCAACAAAATAACAAATCAACGCTCCCGCGCATAGCTTTACCTCACCCACGCACCACTTTTATCGACCATCGGTATACTGATAGCTTTCCGCGTATAGGTGTACTCCTTCCCCGCACTACTTTTATCGACCATCGGCATACCGGCAGCTTCCCCCGCAAGGATAAAACAAACCCCCGCAATAGAGTGATCCTTCCTCGCTGCGCGGAGATCTCTACCCTATGCGGGGGCTAGTAATAGTAACAGATTATCTGCGTTTGTATCGGCTAATATATCCCTTATAACGCTCGGGATCTTTTCTAAACGCATATTTACCCGTTTCGCGAAGCTCGTCTATAGCCTCCTTAAGGTGGGTATAGGCCCGATCCCGTATTTCTTTGGCTTTAGAGTTATCTAAGGTCGCCCCATTGGCTTTGGCCAATAGTTCTGCGAGGGCATCCGATTGTTGGGCTGCAATATCAAAGTTTCTAAGGTCATACTTTGCTTTTTCCAGCTCTACTATATTGGCTTTGCCCAATACACTAATATCCATCAAATCCTGGATCATATCGGCATCGCCTTCTCCATCGGCAATCGCACGTACACGAGCTAACAAATCCAAACGTTTGCGAAACGCAAACCGCAAATCGGCCAACAGGTCATTTCTAAATTCGTACGCTTTGGGAGACTCTTCTCTCCAGGCCTTGGCTGCTTCTTCCTGGCTATACCGTTCTTTCATCCAAACGGCCTGGGCATATCTACATGCCCCGGTTCGGGTAGGTAAATCTTCGGCATACGTCTGCCAATCTAATCCTCTGGTAAGTAAGGTTTCTTTATCCTCCTCTGCCCATACAAATAAGTTTTCGGCTTCTTGCATAAATACATCAACAGGAATTGTTGGTGATTTTACCTCTTCTTGTGGTAACGATTCTAACAGCACCAACTTGGTGTCATAATTTTCTTTAGACATTGTATAACATGTTTTGAAAACCCATTGTTTGCTTTATAATAACAATAGGTAATTAGTTAATAAATTATGTGCAATGATATACTATGCCAGTTTCATTTTTCGGAACTGTAAAAAATAGTAGTGATTAATTTTACCGTAGAAATCGAGAGGTTGCTTGGTAAAAAACAAATGGTAACTTTGGAAAACCACAATGCTTGTAAAATATATTATGGATATTGTTTGATATAAGATCAAATTTAAAAATAAGAATACATGTGATATATATCCTTTATACCATTGTTACCCAACATTTGAAAAAATCATTGGCATTGAAAAAAATAGAATCTAAATAAATGAATATCAGTTTTGACCTTGACAGTACACTAATCCCGAACGGAAAGGAATTTGAAACTGAAAATAGAAGTGGAATTGCTAAATTTTTTGGAATTGAAGAAATACGAAAAGGAACATCTGAGTTAATTTCTGATTTACAAAATCAAGGGCACAAAATCCATATCTATACTACATCATTTCGTAGCAAAAGAAAAATAAGACGGACTTTAAAATATTACGGAATAAAAGTCAGTCGAATTGTGAATGAAAAGGAAAATCGGAGAGTCTTAAAATCTCGGAATATTAACTCATCTAAATATCCAACAGCATTTGATTTTGACCTACATATTGACGATCTAAAAGGAGTAGGAATTGAGAGTGAAAGATATAATTTTAAAGCAATTATTGTTGAATCTACCGACAAAAACTGGATTGAAAAAATAAAAAGCGAAATAAAAAACGTTGAGTAATGTTCTGGAAAAGAAAGAAAAATAAATCAACTGAATTTAAATGCCCTGAATGCGGAAAGGTGCATTCGGAATGGCCTGCTTTAGCTTTTAGTTCACCCATTAATTATCACAATCTTTCCGACAATGAAAAATCCGAAATCGGAAAATTGAACACAGACTTTTGCGAAATTCATTACGAAGACCAAATTGACCGTTTCATAAGAGTAACTCTTACTCAAAAAGTAAATGACGCTTGTGAAACTCTGGAATATGGACTTTGGGTCTCATTAAGCGAAAAAAGTTATTTAGATTATAAAGAAAATTACAATAATCCGAATCACGAAACTGGGTATTTTGGTTGGTTATGTAGCAATGTTCCTGAATATGGAGATACATCTTCAATTCCTTGCGATGTAATGACAAAAAGCGGAAATGATAGACCTGAAATTTTTCTTCACGAAGATTTTGACCATCCATTTGTAAAAGATTATTACAACGGAATTTCAAAAAGTGATGCGGAAAATCGGATAAATGAAATGCTAAAAAATGTTGGGTAACAACACCTATGCGATAATGCGGATTAGGGTTTAATCGAAATGTTATTGTTCATTTGGTTTGTCGCCAAAGATTTAAATTTAGTATTTTAGAAAATATAAAAACAAAACATAAACTTTGGCTAAGTGTTAGCTCGAAAATCTATGATTTTTTGCTCCCGCACTACGCATGGCTAAATGTTACACACAATTATGAAAAAGGGAAACCTATCTATACATTTACAATCGCAGAATATATGCTAAAACAAATATCAATTTTCATATTATTAATCGTTAGTCAAACAAGTTTCGGACAAAACGAAGAACTCTTTAATCGACTTCGAGCAATTCATAATAGCGGAACCACATTTTATAATGTTGATGGCGTTGATTTTACTAACCAAAATATTTCTTCAGAATTCAACGAGAAAAATCTCAAAAAAGCGTATCGCAAATACAAAATCAAGAAGAAAGATTTAAAAAAAACCGATAAAGAACTGAATTTCGACAATTACAAAGTAATCAAACGTGAGGAATTTGAAGATGGTTTGGTTTCTGTTAGCATAAATTATTTCGTTAAAAACAAAGACAATCGCATTTCTGTTTTTTGGTTTGGCTATTACGACAAAAGCAATCCAGAATTTGAAAGGAAAATGATTGATTTAATTTTAAATGATGCTATTCCAAAAACTTGTTTCAGCTCAATAAAAACTGACAACATTAATTTTGCTGGACGAGATCTTGAATTAGGCGGTAATTGTAATTGGATGAACATTAATAATATACAATGTCCGTATTACGGACAAATGAATTGGTCTGTTCACAAAACAAAGATGAGTGCTGATTTATCAATCCAAAACCAATTAAAAGCTACTAAAATAAAGAATGGCGGAAAAGTAGTATCTGAAGAAGAAGTTGATATTATATTTGAGAACGTTCCTACAAAAGCCAAAAAAGCATCTTATGATTTTACGGGAGTAACTTCTCTTTTGGCTTCAATGTCGGGAGGAAAGAATTTAACAATTTACTACATTTCAGAAAAAGTAAGAGACAACTATGTAAGTTGTACTTTAAGTTTTTGGAATAATGATAATATAAACCCAAGCGGATTACCACCATTATTAGAGGAAGTGATGAAGATTTCGGGAAAATAACTGTGGGCTATAAAAAATAGCGCGAGTTATTGCTAACACAAAGGTTCGGCTTGTGTATAATTCAAAAATTATCGCTTTTTTACTGCGCTACTTTTCATATACAAGACTGTTGGTGACAATTTTTGAAGATAAAACGTAAAAAGACTAAAAGAAAATAAAGAATGAATAGACTATTTCAATTGACAGCTTTACTATTATTACTTTTAATAAGTTGCACGACCCCAAACAGCAAAACTGATGTGCTACGAAAAAAAATTGAGCAAATCGTATCTGAAAAAAATGCAGTAGTTGGAGTTTCAATAATCGGAAATAATGGAAAAGATACTCTTTCGCTATACGGAGATAAACGATTTCCAATGCAAAGTGTGTTCAAGTTCCATATTGCATTAGCCGTATTGTCAGAGGTTGATAAGGGGATATTGTCATTGGACCAAATAATAGAAATAGATAAAGATGAACTTTTGCCAAAAGACTTTTGGAGTCCACTTAGAGATGAAAACCCTAATGGAGGTAGCTTTACAATTAAAAAATTAATTCAATACACAGTTTCTCATAGCGACAATACAGCCTGTGATGTTTTAATACGACTTATCGGAACACCTAAAACGGTTGAAGAATACATAAAAAAGAGTGGTATAGAAGATATACAGATTACTTTCAATGAAGAAGAAATGCAAGCAAAGTGGGAAAATATGTTCCAAAATTGGACAACCCCGAATGCCGCAAGTGAGACACTTAAAATATTTTTTGAGAATAGTAATAACTTACTTTCAAAAAGCAGTTATGATTTTTTCTGGAAAACCAATAAAGAAACAACAACAGGAAAAGGCAGAATAAGAGGACAACTACCTAAGGAAACAATTGTTGCTCACAAGACAGGTTGGTCTGGTACAAATAAAGAAACTGGAATTACCGCTGCAGTAAACAATATTGGAATTGTCTTTTTGCCAGATGGGAAGTACTTTATCATCAGTGTTTTTGTAACAGATTCGCAAGAAAATTTTAAAACGAACGAGAAAATTATAGCGGATATTGCAAAAGCTACTTATGACTTTTACACTATACAAACGAAATAATACACTGCCACCAACAATGTGTAACCGTAATTACGGCGGATTCGACTACGTACGAACCCACTCTGAATTGCTAAGGCTAGTGTTTAAACCGAAAATAATCGCTAATTTAACCCGTAACTGACGGTTATACGAGACCCTTATTTATAATAAAATGAAGTTCAGAAATAAACGCAGATTACAAATCCTCAAACAATATATTATTGGATGGACTATTGCGTTCGTTTTTTTAAGTATTGTTCGGGGGGAAGGCACAAAAGAGTTGGGATCTGTTCAAATGGAAGTTTGGAAAGCGATCCTTGCTTCTTTTTTTATGGGACCCATTTTCGGAAGTATCTCTGGTATTGCTCAAATATTGACTGAAGAACACGGATATAAACAGATAGCATTTCAAAAGCTGTTGATTCTTCGGTTTCTATTTGCTATTCTATTTGTTGCTTCTATTATACTATTAGCATATTTCATTTTCAGTAAAGATATTGGGCTTCTTCAGTTTGCATTTGAGCCTGGTAGTTTCGCTATTTATTTATATGTAGTATCTATCGATATTTTCATGTTTGGTCTAAGGCAAGTAAATCTCTTTTTAGGAAGTGATAATTTATGGAAACTTTTTCGCGGCAGATTCTATACACCCCGAGAAGAAAAGAGAATTTTTATGTTTCTCGACCTTCAGTCCTCAACAATGCATGCCGAAAATTTAGGTCACGTTGAATACAGTAAAATGATTCAAGACTGCTTTATTGATTTAGGAATCTCTGTCGAAAACGAAGCGGAAATCTACCAATATGTTGGTGATGAAGTAATATTGACATGGAAGTTTCAGGACGGAATAAAAGGACAAAACTGTCTTAAAGTCTATTTCAATTTTAAACAGCGGTTGGATAAACGAAAGGAGCATTACCTACAGAATTATAATTGTATACCACATTTTAAAGCAGGAATGAATTCGGGTATTGTTACTGTGGCTGAGGTAGGTAAATACAAAAAAGAAATTGCATATCATGGAGATACTATAAACACAGCTGCAAGGATTCAAGGTCAATGCAATGAACTTAAGCAAGAGTTTTTGATTTCTGAGAGTTTAAAAAACGATTTGAATAATTTAGGTTTTGTTTTTTCTGAACTTGGCAGTATAGAACTCAAAGGAAAAGGAAGCCAAACACGTCTTTATGCAGTTAATCAAACAAAAAGTAAATAACACTATGTAATAATGCCTCGTTCTCAATAGAAGCTAGATAATATAAAAATGACAAAGGAATTATAATGATAAAAAACAAGAAACAATTTCGTATTAGTTTAACTATTCTAATATTGACAACTATTTGTTACATAAGCTTTCAGTACTACAGTAATTATAAGAAGAAAGAAAACTATAAACGGGTAATAGTCGCAGAATTAAAAAGTGGTCTTTGGTTTATTGAAGAGGTATTCAATAAAGATATTGATGTTTTAAAAAAGGAAATAGATTCTCATTTTCGTTCTTTTTTAGAAGGGGATTCTAATTTAAATGAACAGGAACTTTGGAGACTTAGAATAGAAATTAATAGTAGTTTTATGGGCTTGCAATCACCTAGTGAATATTTAAGAAACGAAAGTTGGAAATCATCAAAACAAAGCGGAATATTAGCTCAATTTTCTATACACGAACTAGAACAACTAAATTTAGCACATAGTAGGCGTAAAAAATTAATAGAAACTGAAAAAATATCACAAAAATTTGGTTTTATTTCTCCTTCTTTTAATACCACATTTAGTAGAGAAATTAGTAAGATAGAACTTGAGATTATCTATCGAAAGTACCAAAAAGTACTTTTAGATTATTCAAGTATAGCAAGAAGAACTAGTTTCGAATACTCTAATGCTATGAATATATTAGATCCTGAAAATAAATACCTTAAACATTTAGACTCCTTAAGATTGATACAAACTTCAGGAAATTAAAAAAACTATACACAACAAGGGTAACCGTTGCACAATTTATAATTTTGAATAAATCAATATTTTAAATGATTATAGAAATAATTTAGTGCTCTAAATCAATTGAATACAATTTTAAAAAAGAAAGTTTACAGCCCTTTTGATAATTTTTATAGTTGTGCAACAGCCACAATGTATAACCGCAATTACGGCGGATTCGAATACGTACGAATCCACTCAGAATTGCTAAGGCTAGTGTTTAATTAGAAAATAATAGCTAATTTAATCCATAACTGACGGTTATACGAGACCGTTGTGTTCCATAAGAACTAATTCCAAATGACAAAAGAGGAAGCTAAAAATACAGTACTTGATTTGATTGAAGAGGCAAAGGGTAAAACTCCGAATACACTTGAAACTGACTTGCCCGTATTTGAAGAATTCCCTGATGTTCCTTCTTGGCATGATTTCGAATATGAGATTTGGAAATTAGGAGAAGATATCAGGCAAATTTTGGCTGATCATAAAAGTCTAAGGAAGGAAAATTCAATAACTGAAAAAATTGTAGATTTCTGTTTGGACAAAAATGCAAAAAGAGGAAGAGAGTCATTTGTAATGCTACTATGGTATAAACACAATCAAAAATATGCAAACAGGTTAATAGGCTTGATTAATGACAAATATGTCTACGGTCATATCATTGAAGGACTGAATAAAATGCAAGTAAGTGGATTTGAGAAAGAAGTATTGCCTTTTGTTGATGATAAACGAACTTGGATTAAGAAGCAGGCAAAGAAATATTTAGAAAAATACGGCACACAATAAGGTTATAGTGCATACTCTTCGGGATACGCACCATACACTCAACATTATCTGCATCAACAAAATCAGAATTTAGAACAAAGATGGAAGCGAAAAAAATATTTATAATAATTGGCATAATAATACTTATAGTTATTGGCTTTTTTTATGCCTATCTCAAGGCACTTGGTTCTGCGTGGGTTACTAACAAGCCTGATAAAAGACCTTTTTTTGTAACTACTAAACCTATAATCATTAAAAATATACTGCTACCAGAAGGAACGAAAATCATATATAACAAAAAATACTTTTGGGAAAAATATGAGCAGAAAGAATTACTCAATGAGAAGGATATTACAAGTGTTTTTTTAAAGGAAGGGACAACAATAAACTGGGGAGGAGTTCCAATCACTTCAATTGTTAAGTTTTTTAATTCGGAAATGAAAGGGTTTTCTGTTTATCCAGATTTCGATAAATTAAATGAAAATAAAAAAACTCAATTCTCTAATCTATGGCTAAGTTGTAATACTGATTTGGGAATAACTGTAGAAAACACAAATGATTGGTCTTTTAACAAAACAAATATTTTGGATGTTGAATCTTGTGGTGTGAATAACCAAAGGTATTTTAAGGAAGATAAAAATCAACAAAGGTTTCTAGATGATTTGTACAATGAATTGATGATAATTAAAGATTAAAACTTATAATGCTAACAGGAAACAAAGGATATAAAACTGTTAGCTGTAATTTACAGAAATCAAAAAATATTTAAAGAAGGTGCTTGAAAAAAAACTAATTTCATTATTAATAAATTGTCCTGAAATATTAGAGACTCTTGATGCTTGTAATCAATACGGTTTGAAAGATTATTATATCGCTGGCGGAGTAATAACCCAGGTAATTTGGAATAATTTAAACGGAGAATCAGCTCTTAAGAATGTAAAAGATTTTGACATTGTATACTTCTCAGCTAACGAAGAAAGAGGGCAATCAAAAGTTCATCAATCTGAAATAGGTAAATTAGTAAATCACAAATTCCCTCTGGATATAATTAATCAAGCATATGTTCACGAATGGTATCCTGAAAAATTTGGAAATAAAATAAACCCTTTTAATAATACTGAAGACGGAATACAAACTTGGCTTTCTTCATTTGCAATTGGAATTAGGAAATCAAAAACCTATGAAATATACTCTCCATACGGATTAGAAGATGCTTTTAATATGAAAGTCAAACCCAATAAAAGAACTATGAATAAAGACAATTATATTAAAATGACTACAAGTTTTAAAAAAAGGTGGAACACTATTCGAATAGAACCTTGGGAATAAAAAGCAACAAGAATAGAAACTAATTTAGTGTAAACACCTAATCTTTAACTTGTGTAAACTATGTATCTTAACGAACATGTGTAAAAACGAAAAAAAACAATCTAATATGAGATTAAATGCAGAGATTTTGACTAAAAAGCTAAAAGAAACTAAATCTTTTTACACTGAATATTTAAACTTTACTGTTAAATTTGAAACTGACTTTTATCTGTTATTAAATACTCCTAATGGAAAAGATTTACTGAGTTTTCTATTACCAAATCATCCTACTCAACAACCTTTTTTCACCCTGAATTTAAAGGACAAGGAATGTATTTGACTATTGAGGTTGATGATGTTGATAAATTTTATATTGATTTAAAGAAAAAGAATATTGAAATTAAAGTAGACATTAGGGACGAACCCTGGGGAGAAAAGCATTTTTCAACCGAAGACCCAAATGGAATTGGAATTGATTTTACAAAATATATAAAACCGTTAGGAAGTTAAAACACTACGCACAACACCGTGCTAAAAACATAGCTTGTAATTGCTAAATTGTGAGGCCTGTGTTTATTTGCAAAGTCTCCAAATATAAAATACTACATAGCCACAGGAAATGATAAACATATTCAAGCTAAAAAATAAATCTTCGAAAATCATTATCAAAATTGAGAATAATGAATTTTCTATCGACGAAAATGTTTTTGAATTTCCAGTAGATTGGAAGGAACTTAAAAAGTGTTTTGGAGAACCAACTGAAATCAAAACAAACGAAATTTATTGGAAAGACATAGGAATAAGTACGAATCCACACGGTAATGGTCGAACAAATCATTTATCACTTCATACAGACTATAATCCAATGGAAGTAAGGTTGAAATCTGAACAAAAGCCTTTCTTTAAGGGTAAATTAGTTGTTGATGGTGTTGAAATCAATAAAAATCATTTTAAAAACATCACAATGCGAAAATATGAGGTAAAGCACTTTACTTACAATGGGGAGAAAAGTCCTTGCCTAATTAGTATTTCATACAATCAAATTTTTGACAAAGGTTTTGTTAAGGCTAAACTGACAACGGATAAGTATATTATTGAGAAATTATACGAAGAACAAATTGAATTTTGTGATTTTGGTTTTAAATTATCTGTTATTCAAGAATTGATGTATAATAAAGAACTTTTGAAACCTAAATTTGACCTATATGAATTTATAGAATGGTATGATAAAAGAGAAATTGATATAGAAAAAGAAGGATACGAACCAATACCTGAAGTCACTCAGTATTTTAAGGATTTACCTATTCCGAAAAGATTAGCTTCAGAAATTACTGAAATCTACCAAGACGGAGGGAATGAGATTTATCTACAATTATTGAGGTTTGGTGAAGGTTGGGAAGATTATTGGGATATTGAAACAGCAAAAGATGCAAAACAATTCCCTAATTTGAAAAAAGCAATATTATGTTATGCCAATGAAAATATCCTTGATGAATTGAATGATATGGGAATTAAAACTGAATGGATATAAAAAACAGGCTACAATACGGTATCCTATGTAAAGCCCTCTACCAAGTCTCAGGTTAAAAAGACAATGTTTTATTATTTTAATTATCTCATACTAATTATTTTATAGTGTTGAATTGTTGACTACCTTCGATTTCTATGTTAGAATCGAGGGGGGTTTTTATACTCAATAGTTATATTTATTAAGTAAAAACAAATAGTAACTTTGGAAAATCACAATGCTTGTAAAAGCATATTACAGATATTGTTTGATCTAAGATCAAATTTAAAAATAATAATACATGGAATATAAAGGGCATATATCCTTTATTCTATTGTTGCAAGTAATTGTGATTAAGCTATATTAAATGAAAATTGATAATGAAACATTACCGAAATGCAAATTGGAAAAAAAGAAATTTTCTTGGGGTGAACCTTATTTAGATGTAACTCCAATATTTGATATGCTGATATCACAAGATTTGGCTGACCTCGAATTTTGTATTGAAATATTTATAAAAAATAACTTCAAAAATCAATTGTTAGAATTTTATAATGTTTTGACAAATTACGAAGAGAATGATCGAATTGAAGACTTTGAGGGAGACTTATCGGAACAATTCCGTAAAAAAATGCTAATAAAAATTAAAACTGAGCTTGATTCTGAAAAGAAATTGACACCGTGGGAAAAACACAAACAATATGGAGAAGAGTTAGATTTTCTGTATATTTTCGAGGAAGAGTTTAAGCGAAAAATATTATTTATAAAACCAAAATAAAACTACTTACAACACTATGTAAAAATACATTAAAACGCATTTTACATGAAACGTTGTAGCTAATTCCTCTCTTCTCCAAAAAAAATAATCTCTTTAAGGTAACGTTTTGTATCTTATTAGGGTTCATTGTTAGACCGATTTTTAATTGATGCCTTCAAAGCTCGAGCGCAATTCTGGTTGGAATGTAAAAAGCCTTTGATATACCAGTATCAAAGGCTTGTGATAATCTCATTGATGAATCCTTTATGGATATCTCGTTCAGAATATTTTCTTGATTACAATATACATTCTCTTTGGGCATTTTTATTCATTTAAATCAAAAAGAATGGCAAAAAGAAATTTAAAAATGGATATCATTAATCCTAATGCAGCTGGAATTGATATTGGAAGTCGCTCACATTTTGTAGCAATTAATCAAGAACACTCTGATGTAAAAGAGTTTGGAGTTTATGCTCAGGACATCAAAGAATTACTCAAGTGGTTACTTGAAAATGATGTAAAAACTGTAGCTATGGAATCTACAGGTTCGTATTGGCAAAATTTATATACAGAATTACAGAATTCATCTATTGAGGTGATTCTAACAAATGGAAAATTCACCAAAAATATCAAAGGAAAAAAAACAGATGTTTTGGATTGTATGTGGATTCAAAGACTACATACTTTAGGGCTTTTAAGTGGCAGTTTTTTACCTGATTTAGAAACAGAACACCTAAGAACTTTGGTTAGACACCGCGGTAATTTAATTCAGACTACTTCAAAAGCATCCAAAAGAATGGCTCAAAACATGAGACTAATGAATTTAAGATTAGACATTGTGGTAAAGGACATTGTTGGTTTAACAGGTTTACGAATTATTAATAAAATTTGTAATGGAGAAACAAGTGGAAAAGAACTTGCTAAATTAAGACATGGGAATTGTAAAAAATCAGAAGAAGAAATTGCTAAAGCTTTACAAAGTAATAATCGTCAAGATTACTTATTTGTTTTAAAACAAGAGTTACAAAAATACCAAGACACTCAAAAATTAATAATAGAATGTGATATTGAAATAAAAAATATTTTAGAGCAATTTGTGAATCAAAATGAAATAAAAAAATCACTTTATATTGATAAGAAAGTACATAAAAGAATAAATAAAAACACGCCTAAAAACATAGATTTAAACCTTATTTCATATCAATATTTTGATGGTGTAGATTTATATGCCATAGAAGGATTTAGTCATGGGACTGTACTTACATTAATGAGCGAACTTGGTGAAAAAGGAATACTAAAATTCCAAAATGCACAACATTTTACATCTTGGTTAAGACTAGCTCCCAACAATAAAATCTCTGGCGGACGTATTCTTAGCAGTAGAACTCCCAAAGGCAGTAATAGACTTAAAATAGCACTAAGACAAGCTGGAAATGCAATTGGAAATTTAAAAGACACTCATCTTTCAAACTTCTTCAATAGAATAGCATACAGAAAAGGTAGAGTCGTTGCTGTTTCTGCTACCGCAAGAAAAATAGCTACAATACTTTGGAATATGCTATACAAGAATATACAATATACTCCTCCAACAATTTATGAGTATCTTGACCAAAAAAGAAAGAGAAAAGTTCTGGAACTTCAAAAGCAAATAGCTAATTTAGACGCTAGAATGAGTAAAATACAACCCGTTTAAAAGCTAGTGAAATCAATGGATGTAGAAAACGTTACTCAGAATAAAAACTTATGGCAAGAATAATTATTACTTTTATTACTCTTCTATCTTTTTCAATGTGCTTTGGCCAGTATGACTGGAGGGAAGGAAAGATTATATTAAAAGATGGACAAACGTTAAAGGGTTTTGTAAAGTTAAGTATGTCAACAGGAGAATTAATTTCTCTAAAAAAATCTAAGGTTCTATATAAGAAAAATAGAAAAGGAAAAGTAAAAAGATTTAACGATAAAGAAATCAATAAAGTATTTTATGGTTCAACCAATTCTGAGATTGGATATTTTGAGTATGTTCCTATAACCAAAAATAAATTGGAACTACTTAGATTAGTAGTTAATGGGAAGTCAAAATTATACAAAAGAGTTGTCAAAAGTACCAATTATAATAACAGGTTGTTCACTCCTTCTCCAAATACAAATTTTAACAATACTCCAAATCATAATAGACAAGTGAAAACTGAACTTGTTGATCAATATTATGTTATTAGAAGCAACGAAATAAAAGTAACTCAAATTTCAATTGGTTCTACGGAAAAATTTAAAGAAAAAGCTATCGATTATTTTAAAGATTGTAAAAAAATAGTAAAGTATTTGGAAAATAATCTTTATGAAGAATTTGACATTCATCAACTTATTGAAGATTATAATATTTTTTGCGAGTAAAACTAGCTACAACACCATATCTGTAATAGCAGCTAAATGATGAATCGAATGGTTTCTGTATTTTTATAAAGGCATAATACTTGCAAAAAGTAAAAGTTAGCAACTAATGCGTAGAAAAAGTCTAAAAGCTCGATAACAATTTGCGCAGTTACGACGCATATATTTAACGTTCTAAGCCATTAAGAAAATGAAAACAGGAATACTAAGTATATTGATTTTAACTTTCTTTGGACTGACCAACGAGAGGACTGTAAATTCTGAAAACTTCGAATGTTCTATTAAAACGACCAAAAAAGTATATAGAATAGGGGAAACTCCCGAAATAACTGTTTCAATCACTAATAACTCTAGTAATGATGTTTACTTGATTGGAAGTTTAGATGCATCAGAAGAAAAATGGAGAAGCCCATATTGCTACTACACTATTAAAAAACCAACGAATAAAGCACTCCCCATTCTTGGGCGTTGTGGAAACATGAATTCATTAAGAAAAGATGACTTTAAATTAGTAAAGTCCGGGGAATTATTTAACCCCTATCAATCAATTGACGGCTATGGATTCTTTAGTTCATACGAAATTGAAAGAAAAGAAAATTTTCAATCTCCAGGTAAATACAAGATAACATTTCACTATTCAACAAAGTCGACAAAACTAAATGACTATCTTGGAGATGGTGATGAGAATACCGAATTAATAGAATTATTCAGTATGGTCCCTAATATCCAATTGGAGAGCAATACAATAGAAATTGAAATAAAATAATAAAGGCTATAACAAAGTGTAGGTAATTACCCAAAATGAACCAACAGTTAGAACAAGAACTTATAAAAATTATTAAAAGTGATTTATGGATGATTGGCATTCTGAAAATTGTCAGAGACTTAAGGCTAAATGATTGTTGGGTTGGTGCTGGTTTTATAAGGAATAAAATTTGGGATGAAAAACACGGAAAAAACCGAACGGAACTTAATGATATTGACGTCATTCACTTTGATAAATCAAATTCAACTAAACAATACGATTCTCAAATTGAATCTAAATTAAGAATCGCTAATCCAAATCTGAATTGGTCTGTGAAAAATCAGTCAAGAATGAATATCAGAAATGGACACGAACAATATACCGACTCTAATGAGGCTATTTCTTTTTGGCCCGAAACTGCAACTTCAATAGCTGTAAAATTGGATTTCAAAAACCAAATTAAATATATTGCGCCTTATGGTTTAGAAGACTTATTTAATCTTTTAGTAATACCAACACCTAAATTTGATTTGACCATTTACAATGAAAGAATTGAAAAGAAAAGGTGGAAAGAAAAATGGAACAAATTGGAAATAAAAACTGGTTATAACACCTGTATAAAACATAGCTAATAAGTGATAACTTGAAAGGTCTGCGCTTATTTGTAAATACCACCAAATATAAAATTTGGCGTTTATGAGAAAAAGGTAAAAGCAAAATATTTATATTTAGCTAAGTAATTAACAGAAACGAAAGTGCTTATCCTCTGCCCTACGTTTCTTATACTAACAGCTATAAGCAATTAAAAGATCTATATGAAATATCTATTTTTTAACCTTTTCTTTATAAGTATTACTTTAACATCGTTTAGTCAAGAATCAAAAAAATCCACTATGGACGATAACAATGGTAAGACTAACTATATGAATGTTCTATTTGCGAATTACATTCTAAATGAACTTGATTTTCTATCCGAAGAAAAAAAACAAACCTTAAACAAATTAAACCTATATATCGCTTATAATAGAGAAAAGGAAGATTGGACAAAGACCGTTGCAGCTGTACTTAATTTTTCTCCTACAATTGATATTGCTATTTGGCATCTATGGATAAAAAACTTACGAATTGCTGATAAAAAGGGAATTGAATACTCTCCAGAACAATTTGCGCAAGGATTTATCGATAATTATTATGTAAAAAATAGTAAAGTGGATGTTTGGGGAGAAAACCAATTGAAGGAAGCTAAGTTGATGATAAAAGAATATAAAGAACAACTTACAACAAAAAATAAACACCATTAAAGCAGGTGTTTATTCAGAACGTTATACGCAATTCCTCTCTTCTCCAAAAAAAATAATCTCTTTAAGGTAACGTTTTGTATCTTATTAGGGTTCATTGTTAGACCGATTTTTAATTGATGCCTTCAAAGCTCGAGCGCAATTCTGGTTGGAATGTAAAAAGCCTTTGATATACCAGTATCAAAGGCTTGTGATAATCTCATTGATGAATCCTTTATGGATATCTCGTTCAGAATATTTTCTTGATTACAATATACATTCTCTTTGGGCATTTTTATTCATTTAAATCAAAAAGAATGGCAAAAAGAAATTTAAAAATGGATATCATTAATCCTAATGCAGCTGGAATTGATATTGGAAGTCGCTCACATTTTGTAGCAATTAATCAAGAACACTCTGATGTAAAAGAGTTTGGAGTTTATGCTCAGGACATCAAAGAATTACTCAAGTGGTTACTTGAAAATGATGTAAAAACTGTAGCTATGGAATCTACAGGTTCGTATTGGCAAAATTTATATACAGAATTACAGAATTCATCTATTGAGGTGATTCTAACAAATGGAAAATTCACCAAAAATATCAAAGGAAAAAAAACAGATGTTTTGGATTGTATGTGGATTCAAAGACTACATACTTTAGGGCTTTTAAGTGGCAGTTTTTTACCTGATTTAGAAACAGAACACCTAAGAACTTTGGTTAGACACCGCGGTAATTTAATTCAGACTACTTCAAAAGCATCCAAAAGAATGGCTCAAAACATGAGACTAATGAATTTAAGATTAGACATTGTGGTAAAGGACATTGTTGGTTTAACAGGTTTACGAATTATTAATAAAATTTGTAATGGAGAAACAAGTGGAAAAGAACTTGCTAAATTAAGACATGGGAATTGTAAAAAATCAGAAGAAGAAATTGCTAAAGCTTTACAAAGTAATAATCGTCAAGATTACTTATTTGTTTTAAAACAAGAGTTACAAAAATACCAAGACACTCAAAAATTAATAATAGAATGTGATATTGAAATAAAAAATATTTTAGAGCAATTTGTGAATCAAAATGAAATAAAAAAATCACTTTATATTGATAAGAAAGTACATAAAAGAATAAATAAAAACACGCCTAAAAACATAGATTTAAACCTTATTTCATATCAATATTTTGATGGTGTAGATTTATATGCCATAGAAGGATTTAGTCATGGGACTGTACTTACATTAATGAGCGAACTTGGTGAAAAAGGAATACTAAAATTCCAAAATGCACAACATTTTACATCTTGGTTAAGACTAGCTCCCAACAATAAAATCTCTGGCGGACGTATTCTTAGCAGTAGAACTCCCAAAGGCAGTAATAGACTTAAAATAGCACTAAGACAAGCTGGAAATGCAATTGGAAATTTAAAAGACACTCATCTTTCAAACTTCTTCAATAGAATAGCATACAGAAAAGGTAGAGTCGTTGCTGTTTCTGCTACCGCAAGAAAAATAGCTACAATACTTTGGAATATGCTATACAAGAATATACAATATACTCCTCCAACAATTTATGAGTATCTTGACCAAAAAAGAAAGAGAAAAGTTCTGGAACTTCAAAAGCAAATAGCTAATTTAGACGCTAGAATGAGTAAAATACAACCCGTTTAAAAGCTAGTGAAATCAATGGATGTAGAAAACGTTACTCAGAATTAAAAAACAACTTTGAAAATCAAATATTTAGGAATTATAGTATTAACATTTCTAGCAACCAATTGCAATTATCTTGACTGTAATTATGATAAATTAACAGAGAAACAATACCTAAAAATAACTGAACTAAATTATAATGCGAAACGAATTGACACAATGTATAATGACAAGTGTCTCAAAAGCTTTTTTCACGTTTATTTAAAGACAAAATCTGTTGATTTAGAAACAGAAAATGAAATTGAGGAAATAATTGCGGAATTGAGAACTGAAAATATGGAACGAGATATATGGGTTTTTAATAATCAGGAAGTTTTTCTTTACCGCTTATTTTATAACAATTCAAACTCGAAAGATGAAATAATCAAAACGGATCTTCAATATCCAAATGAATAAACAAACTAAATAAGTTGAGAAAAATAGAACTACTCACAACACGATATATATGATCTTAGTTGATTAATGATTAATCAATTCGTTCTTGTATATTTATAAAGGCACAATACTTGCAAAAAGTAAAAGTTAGCAACTAATGCGTAGAAAAGTCTAAAAGCTCGATAACAATTTGCACAATTACGACACATATATTAAACAGCAAACATAATTAAAATCAAAAATGGCAATTTGGCAATATCAATTAAATATCATTCCAAAAAATGCAGTACTTGATAAGTACGGAGAAATTCCTGAAAAGCTTTTTATTGATGAAAAAGGTTGGGAAAAATATTGGGAAAATGTCAATTATGACAATGGTTTTCCCGAACCCGATTTCGAAGATGCCAGAACAATAAAATGGTGGAGAAATACAAAGTTAAATATTCGAAACACGGCTAATCATATTGATAAATTAGTAAAAAGAGGAGATTGGAGCAACGATAAAGATTTAATTGGGTGGAAAGGAAACACAGAAAATAAAGAAGACAATGATTGCCAGATTTCATTTGATGAGAAAACCGAAGAGATAGGTGAGTTTTATTTCAGAACAGATTTAAGGAATAAAGAGAATGCAATGAAGTTTATGAATGGCATGCTAGAAATATGTTCTAAAAACAATCTAATGGTTATGAATACAGAAGGTTATTTATTCGAGCCAAATTCAGAATTGATTTTTGAAGATTTAAGAAAATCAAATGCTGTAAAGTTTCTAACTGATCCTGTAAAGTTTATAGAAAAGGTAGTTGAAAATGAAGGTAACCTGTTCAAATTTAGCAAAAAACGAAAAGATTCGGGCGAAAAATAAAAGAATTATTTAATTAAAAACTATGCCTAACAAGATACCTTAAACATACATTAAAACACATTTTACATGAAACGTTGTAGCTAATTCCTCTCTTCTCCAAAAAAAATAATCTCTTTAAGGTAACGTTTTGTATCTTATTAGGGTTCATTGTTAGACCGATTTTTAATTGATGCCTTCAAAGCTCGAGCGCAATTCTGGTTGGAATGTAAAAAGCCTTTGATATACCAGTATCAAAGGCTTGTGATAATCTCATTGATGAATCCTTTATGGATATCTCGTTCAGAATATTTTCTTGATTACAATATACATTCTCTTTGGGCATTTTTATTCATTTAAATCAAAAAGAATGGCAAAAAGAAATTTAAAAATGGATATCATTAATCCTAATGCAGCTGGAATTGATATTGGAAGTCGCTCACATTTTGTAGCAATTAATCAAGAACACTCTGATGTAAAAGAGTTTGGAGTTTATGCTCAGGACATCAAAGAATTACTCAAGTGGTTACTTGAAAATGATGTAAAAACTGTAGCTATGGAATCTACAGGTTCGTATTGGCAAAATTTATATACAGAATTACAGAATTCATCTATTGAGGTGATTCTAACAAATGGAAAATTCACCAAAAATATCAAAGGAAAAAAAACAGATGTTTTGGATTGTATGTGGATTCAAAGACTACATACTTTAGGGCTTTTAAGTGGCAGTTTTTTACCTGATTTAGAAACAGAACACCTAAGAACTTTGGTTAGACACCGCGGTAATTTAATTCAGACTACTTCAAAAGCATCCAAAAGAATGGCTCAAAACATGAGACTAATGAATTTAAGATTAGACATTGTGGTAAAGGACATTGTTGGTTTAACAGGTTTACGAATTATTAATAAAATTTGTAATGGAGAAACAAGTGGAAAAGAACTTGCTAAATTAAGACATGGGAATTGTAAAAAATCAGAAGAAGAAATTGCTAAAGCTTTACAAAGTAATAATCGTCAAGATTACTTATTTGTTTTAAAACAAGAGTTACAAAAATACCAAGACACTCAAAAATTAATAATAGAATGTGATATTGAAATAAAAAATATTTTAGAGCAATTTGTGAATCAAAATGAAATAAAAAAATCACTTTATATTGATAAGAAAGTACATAAAAGAATAAATAAAAACACGCCTAAAAACATAGATTTAAACCTTATTTCATATCAATATTTTGATGGTGTAGATTTATATGCCATAGAAGGATTTAGTCATGGGACTGTCCTTACATTAATGAGTGAACTTGGTGAAAAAGGAATACTAAAATTCCAAAATGCACAACATTTTACATCTTGGTTAAGACTAGCTCCCAACAATAAAATCTCTGGCGGACGTATTCTTAGCAGTAGAACTCCCAAAGGCAGTAATAGACTTAAAATAGCACTAAGACAAGCTGCAAATGCAATTGGAAATTTAAAAGACACTCATCTTTCAAACTTCTTCAATAGAATAGCATACAGAAAAGGTAGAGCCGTTGCTGTTTCTGCTACCGCAAGAAAAATAGCTACAATACTTTGGAATATGCTATACAAGAATATACAATATACTCCTCCAACAATTTATGAGTATCTTGATCAAAAAAGAAAGAGAAAAGTTCTGGAACTTCAAAAGCAAATAGCTAATTTAGACGCTAGAATGAGTAAAATACAACCCGTTTAAAAGCTAGTGAAATCAATGGATGTAGAAAACGTTACTCAGAATAAAAACTTATGGCAAGAATTGAACTTGGAACAAATTAATGAGAATCTGAATTTTAAAAACCGGAAAGAATTCTCGAAATTGTAAATAAAAATATAGGCTAACACTATATCTTATGTAAAGCCCTTTCCCGAGACTAAAGTTAAAAACACGATATGTTAGTATTCTAATTAACCGATAGTAATGATTTTATAGTGTTAGATCTAAGATTAAATTTAAAATAATACTTCTCGAGTGTAACAAATTTAATATTGAGAGGGTCTTCAATAGAGACAATGAAAATATCGATTTCAATATGAAAAAAAAACAAGCCTTAGTCCTTTTACTCTCTTTTATAACATTTGGTAATATAGTTGCACAAAAAACAGTAACCCTGTATGGAAAAGTAACCGATATCAATAACAAACCTGTTGATAGCGCTTCGGTATGGTTAAAGAATAAAATAAATGATATTTCAGTCGAAAAGAAAACAACCTTGTTTGACAATGCCTATGAAACGCTAACAGATAGCAACGGAAACTTCTCTATCGAAGTTGAAAAAGGTACTTATTATTGCTTATACGCCATAAAAGAATCTGATTATGGTAAAACAAAACTGGAATATTGGGCTTGGAACTTACCTATTTATCATGATCTGGAAATAAACCCACAATACGATCGCATGGAAATCTATGGAATTAACGCCTCGGAGCCTCAAACTGGTCCTTTTGAGACCTATCAAATTTACTTTCGTCCAATGAGTCTAACCAAAGCTTTAAAATTACCTAAGACCAATATGGATATTATAGATATTGCTCCTAAGATCATTACAAAAAAAGAATTAAGCGTACAACTTAATGGTATTGATGCTGACATAGTATCCATTAACAAGGTTAATGAATATGCTAGAGGTACGACTATGTTCGGTTATCTTATTCAAATACTAAAGCCAAAGTATAATAAGAGCGAAATTAAAGCTAGTGAAATGGTTAAGGGTTATGACAAAATTAGTATTACACTACACTCTAAAGAAACCAATGAAATGGGTAAAGGAGAATATTTTATGAAGCGTATAGGCAATTAGCACATATGTAAACCGATTTCCATGATTAAACCAAGGAGACAATCCTGAATCAGAGATAAAAGCTGGGAATACTATTCGAATCGAAACAATACAGATTTTAAGAGAAGGTATTGAGGCTTCCAAAATAGCAAATTATAGAATCAAAAACTTGAACGAACTAAATAAGTACGTCTTACAATAAGAGCATAGTGCATAGCTTCCTAACGTCAGCTACGACACCATACACTAAACGTTAGCTTGCATAAGGCTACTCGTAAGAACATTGTATTTAATAATTAAAGTGTTGTTCCGCCATCAACAATGATTTTCTCATTTCTTAAAACTTGTGACTTATCTGAAAGTAGAAACTCAACAATTGGAGCAATATCTGTTGGCTGAACAATTCGACCAATTGGAGAAGTACTCGAAAAATGCTCCAATAAATTATCAATAGCTTCATCACTCATTCCCGACTTTTTTTGAATTGGACTTTCGGTAACCCCTGGACTAACGATATTCACTCTAATTCCTTTATCTACAAGTTCAATATTTAAAACTTTTGACAAACTCTCTAATGCCGCTTTACTGGCTGTATAGACGCTCGTATCTGCAAATGCTTTAAAAACAACAATCGAAGTGTTTAAAACAATACTTGATGGATTATTTAAAATTGGAATAAACTTTTGAACTGTAAAAAAAGCACCTTTAAAATTGACATTCATAGTTTCGTCAAACAATTCTTCAGAAGTTCCCTCAAAATTAGATGCTTTAAAAATACCTGCATTGACGAATAATCCATCTATCTTTCCAAACTGACTCTTGACTTTTCTTACTAAATCATCAATATCGCTTAAAGATGAAGTATCTGATAAAATTCCAACAGAATTATTACCTAATTTAGAAACTGCATTATCTAAATTCTCTCTAGTTCTTCCTGTTATTATTACTTGATAATTTAAATTCAAAAGGTATTCTGCACAGGCAAAACCAATTCCTGTTGTTCCACCTGTAATTACTATTATTTTGTTATCCATTCTATCATTTTTTTGCAAATTTGCTAAATAACTTTACATTTAACAAGTACTTACTTTTTAGTAAGTAACTAACTAATAAGTCGGAAAAATGAACTTTTAAATGAAAACAGAAGAAAAAATAATTGAAAAAAAATATCAACAAGCCAAAGAATGTCCAATAACCATATTTATGGAGCAAATTGGAGGAAAATGGAAACCTGTTATTATTTGGCTTTTGCTCTTAAACGAAGTAATGCGATTTAATGAATTGGATAAAGCTATTGACGGAATTAGTCAAAAAATGTTATCACAGCAATTAAAAGACTTGGAAAAATTAAAAATAGTAAACAGAAAATCATATCCAGTAATTCCACCTAAAGTTGAATACAGATTAACGAAAAAAGGAAAATCTTTAAAAGAAAATTTAACTAAAATAATGGAATGGAGCAATGCGAATCTGAAATAAAATTACGCAAGCTAATAAGTGCTAAACCCAAAGGTTTACACTTACTTTTCCCCACTCCCGCTAGTCGCGTCAAATATTACATCATACCTAATAATCAATTTTTTAACTTTTTATTCTAAAATTTGTATTACTCAAGTTTAGTATCTTTCCTGCTTCAATCAAAAACATCAATATGTTCAAATCACTCTTCACTGCAATTCTTTGTTTTGTATTTAGTATTGCGTCTTATGCACAAGAAGCATACTTTACAATCGACCCCACCTTAACTCCAGACGGGCAGACTATTATATTTAGTTATGATGGGGATTTATGGAAAGTGCCCTCTCGTGGTGGCGAGGCATCCCGACTTACCGGAATGCAAGGTGACGAGACATTACCAACTATTTCTCCCGATGGGAAATGGTTAGCTTTTAGTGCTACCCAATATGGTAATAAAGACGTGTATATCATGCCTATAAAAGGAGGAGAAATTCGTCAACTTACTTTTCATGATGCTACCGATGATGTAGATAGCTGGTCATGGGATTCAAAAAAAATATATTTTACCTCATCCAGAGAAAATCGTTTTAGTGGATATGAAGTAGCTGTTTCTGGTGGGACTCCAAATCGTTTATTTAATCATTATTTTAATACCGTTCATAATATAGTACCCCACCCTACCACAGGAGAAATTTTCTTTAATGAAAGTTGGGAAAGCAAAAATTTTACGCATAGAAAACGATATAAAGGAGATTATAATCCTAATATAAAATCCTATAATCCCCAAACTAAAGAATATAAAGAACACACTTCGTATAAAGGAAAAGATTTTTGGACGACAATAGACAAAAATGGAAACCTCTATTTTGTTTCTGACCAAGCTAACGGAGAATATAATCTGTACACATTTAAAAATGGTAAAAAAACGACCCTAACCAAATTTGACACCTCTATCGCAAGACCACAAGTAAGCGCTAATGGAAGTCACGTGGTTTTTGGTAAAGATTATCAAATTTACCTGTATGATGTAGCCACTAATACCACAAAAAAAGTACCGATTAAGATCTATCTTAATAACACATTAGAAAAAACCCGGGATTTTAAGACAAAGGGGAACATTACCAATTTTGATATTTCCTCTGATAATAAAAAGATGGCCTTCGTTTCGCGTGGTGCACTATTTGTCTCTGATCCAAAAGGTAAATTTATTCAGCAAATACCTGTCAACCCTGCAGAACGAGTAGTTGAGGTAAAATGGCTTAAGGATAATCGCACCTTGTTATACAACCAGACTGTAGATGGATATCTTAATCTATTTACTATTTCTGCGGAAGGAAAAGGCAAAGAAAAACAAATCACCTCTGATTCTCGAAGTAATGTAAATCTCGAAATAAACCCAAAGCGTACCCAAGTAGCCTATATAAGTGGTAGAGATGAATTACGCCTTCTTAATCTCGAAAACCTAAAAAGCACTACTGTTGTAAAAGATGAATTCTGGGCACTATATCCACCGCAACCCAGGTTTTCTCCAAATGGCCAGTATCTCGTTTATAATGCGATACGTGATTTTGAACAAGATGTTTTTACCTATCACATCCCTTCAAAAAAAATAATAAATCTTACCCAAACCGGGGTAAACGAAAGTAGTCCTTTCTGGTCCCCTGATGGTAAATACATCTACTTTAGTTCTAACCTTACACAACCCAGTTACCCTTATGGACTAGATGAAGCTGGTATTTATCAAATGGCATTAGATAAGTATGAAGCTCCCTATACTTCTAATAAGTTTAAAGAATTATTTGTAGAAGTAAAAGAAGACGATAAAGATGAAAAGGAAGATGCCGATAAAAAAGACAAAACTGAAACGATAAAGATCAATATTAATCCAAAAGGGTTGATGGAGCGTATAAAACGTATTAGTCCTGCTTTTGGATATCAAGGTGGAACCTATGTTTTTGATAAAGAAGAAACCTCTTATGTGTTTTATATCTCTAATCACGATGAAGGAGATGCTAAACTATGGAAAACTACTATAAAACCATTTGAGAAAAATAAAACAGAGAAAGTCGGAGATGCCAAAGTTTCTGGTTATCAAATAGCATCGGCAAAAGAAAATCATTATATACTGTTAGAAGGTAATATTCACACTCTCAATATTGAAAATAATAAGACCGAAGAAATCAAAATTGACCATAAATTCAGAAAAACATTGTCTGATGAATTTCAACAGATATTTTGGGAAGCCTGGGCCGGTTTTGGAGAAAACTTTTATGATGGGGATTTTCATGGAGAAGATTGGAAAAAACTTAGAGATCAATATGCAGCTTACTTACCTTATATCAATAATCGTTCTCACTTAAGACTATTATTTAATGATATGTTGGGTGAGCTAAATACATCTCACTTTGGGTTTCGTTCTACCGGTAAAGAGGAAAAGAAGTTTTATAGTACTAAAACACTGGCAACAGGAATTGTTTTCTCTAAAAATGATCCATATCAGGTAGAAAGAATTATTACCGACAGCCCTGCAGATGTAGCCAACAAAAATATACTCCCAGGAGATCGATTAATCGCCGTAAATAACCAAAAAATCGATTCAAAAAATAATAGAGAACTATATTTTACGCAACCATCTCTGGATCAGGAAATACAATTAACACTCGAACGTAATTCGCAGAAGATAACAGTAAATCTACACCCAATCTCATCGAGAAGCTTAAGAAGCTTACGCTATGATGAATGGGTCGATAGTAACCAATCCTATATAGATCAAAAAAGCAATAAAAAAATTGCCTATGTTCATATGAAAAATATGGTACGTGGGGAACTCAAAAACTTTAAAAGGGAAATGGTTTCTGAAGGGTATAAAAGAGATGCCCTAATCCTGGATTTACGAAATAATACAGGAGGAAATGTGCATGATGAGGTATTACAATTTTTATCTCAGAGACCTTACTTAAAATGGAAATATAGGGATGGTAAACTTACCTCACAGCCCAATTTTGCACCCGCGGTAAAACCTATCGTAATTCTGATAAATGAGCAAACCTTAAGTGATGCAGAGATGACTTCTGCTGGTTTTAAAGAACTTGGTCTGGGTAAAGTTATAGGAACAGAAACCTATAGATGGATTATTTTTACCTCTAGCAAAGGCCTGGTAGATGGTTCCTCCTATCGTTTACCTTCCTGGGGATGTTATACATTAGATGGTAAAAATTTAGAAAAAACAGGAGTTGCACCAGATATTTATGTCAAAGAAACATTTAAAAATCGTTTAGAAAATAATCAACCACAATTAGATAAAGCAGTATCAGAAATAATGAAGCAATTAGGGAGTAAATAATTGTCTAAAAATAACAACATCACATTGTGATGGTATTTGTATCTTACTTAACAATGTATGTTTATGAGTAATCCTACGCAACTTGAAAGGTATAAGTCTTTATTAGATTTTTTAGATAAGAAGTTCAAAGAAGATATCACTATCAAAGATATAGAAGAGGTATCGTATTACTCCTATCGAAATATAAATCGAATATTTCTTGCGCTACATCATGAAACGATCGGAAAGTACATCAAAAGAATTAAGCTAGAGAAAGCAGCACAATACATTAAATATTCTGACACTACTATTTCTGAAATCGCTTTTTTTCTTGGATATAGTGACATCGCAGCTTTTAGTAAAGCATTTAAAAATCAATTTAATTGTTCTCCTTCTCAATTTAGAGAAGATCAGGAGTTTAAACGACAACTATTTCAAAAAACAATAGATCCACATAAAGTGAGTCAACAATCCTCAGTTACTTTTGAAATTGAAGAATTACCCAGTCTCGATTTTCTATACCTAACCTATCAAGGTACATTTGAGAATATTAAAGGTATTAAAGAAACCTGGAAGCAACTCATAACGTATGCATCAAAAAATAATGTATTTGATCATGATACCATATGTATGGCAGAAATATTAGATGACAATGATATTACTGATAGTGTACATTGTAGATATAATGCGGGTATTGTTATAGAATCATCATCAAAATTTGAAGTAGAAGGGTTGTTTAGAATCAAAACGATAGCGCCTCAAAAATATGCCAAATTTCTTCATAAGGGAAGTCATGAAGACTCCATAATCACTTATGATTATATATATTCACATTGGATCACAGACATACAATTAGAATTAGTAGATAAGCCTACATTAGAGTTTTTTCTTAATGATAATGCAGATACTCCGCAACACGAATTACTTACCGAGATTTATATTCCTATCAAATAACATATTGTCCAAAATTAACAAACATGTGCTTTAGTATAGCTATTACTTTTGCTTCATAAGTAAAAAAACATGAAGAACTTTACGTTTCAAAAACACTGGTACTTAGGAGTTTTAGGATGTATTGGTTTCTATACATTCTCAGATGTGATCGATTATTACCATGGTCAAGGTTCCATTTGGGGATTATTAAGCCTCTTATGGTTCCTTTGGTTTTTATACTTCATACCAGAAAACCAACAGCAAAAATGAATATAGAAGAAATTGTTTTCCTTTTCCAGACTTCAGAGATACTAAACTATGTAGCGTATTTCTTTATCATCAATATAACACTTATCTTTTTTGAAATTTGCTTAGACTTTTTTACTAGCAAGGAACGAAGATGGAAAGATACAGGAGCTAACATCATTATATTTTTTCTCGGACAATTATTAGAAAAAACAGTCTTTGGTTCTATTGGGATCATTTGTCTCCTGCCCTTTTACCATCTATCACCACTTGAGATTCCTATGAATGGCTGGACCTGGATTTTAAGTCTGTTGGCTGCTGATTTTACATATTACTGGATGCACAGGCTAGAACATGAGCATCGTATTTTATGGGCCAATCATAGCGTACATCATTCTTCTGAAGATTATAACCTAACGGTATCTATGCGATTAAGTATTATTGAAAGTGCAATTGAGTGGGTCTTTCTTATACCAATGATATTAATGGGTTTTAATCCTTTTCAAGCAATAGTTTCATTAATTTTTGTTGCACAATATCAAACGTGGATACATACTGAAAGAATTATCAAACTGGGTTGGTTAGACGAAATATTTAATACTCCATCTGTGCATAGAGTTCATCATGGTTCTAATCAAAAATACCTCGACAAAAATTATGGTGGAGTTCTAATACTATGGGATAAACTATTTGGTACTTTTCAGAGAGAAGAAGAAAAAGTGATTTATGGGTTAACGAAAAACATAAATTCTAATAATCCTATCACTATCAATTTTATTGAATACAAAAATATATGGAAAGATGTAAAACAATGCAGAACCTGGGTTGATCGATTTAGAATTATCTTTGGTAGTCTCATATGGCGCCCTTCTTACTTTAAAAACCACAAAAAAACAATACATGACAACTATAACAATAGCTAATAAACTAGTAGAATTGTTACGAGAAAAAAAATTCTTGGAGGCTCAGCAACAATTATTTGCTACAAATGCGATAAATCAAGAACCTGATAAATTTAAAGAAAAATCAGTAGTAGGTTTAGAAGCTATGGTTCAAAAAGAAAAACGTTTTCTTTTGTATGTAAAAAAATGGAATCATTTTGAGGTTTCAGAACCATTAGTGAGTAAAGATCATTTTAGTATACGAATGATTACAGATGTAACCATGGTAAATAATGACAATATAGAAATCGATGAGATCATTGTTTATGAAGTAAGTGATGGAAAAATCATAAAAGAGCAATTTTTTTATAAGTAGTAATGATCAAATTGCTTTGTATAACATACTTAAGAGAGAGATCATTATTATGCTTAATCGTCTAAGTTAAGTTCTTCAAGGCCTAAATTTTCAAAGAAAATATCAATATCAAAATCATTTTCAAAAGCCAATTTATAAAACATCTTGGCTTTTTCTTCATCTTTATCGACTTCCTCTCCCATAATATACATTGCAGCCAATTGTCCTGCAGCTTTACCATGACCCAGATTAGCAGCTTTGGTATAATATTCTATTGCTTTATTGGTGTCTTTTGGTATAGTTTCATATCCTCTAGCATAGTACGCCCCCAGATTATAGATTGCTCTGGTATTATTGTTTTCTGCAGCTCTAATACACCAATCCAACGCTTTTTGTACATCTTGTTCTGCTCCTATTCCCTGAGTATAATAAATACACAATTCGAACATCGCATCAGCATTTCCTTTATTGGCAGATTCCTGATGTGCCAATAAAGAAGCTTCCGGGTTTTCTTTGTATGCATACCCTTGATATAACATATAACCCTTTAGTAAATATAATTCTCCGCTAGGATCTTCTTTCTCCAATTTTCTAACTAAACCGATAATATCATTAGTGGGTATAGAAGTGAGATTAGCAAAATAGGCTATTCTTATATATTTTATCCACGCATCGATGCCATATTCTGATTCTGCAGCCAATTTAAAGTAAGAAACCGCTTTCTCAGCATCTTGATCGACACCTATACCTTTATAATAAATCATACCTAATTCGTACCAACCACCAGCGTTACCAGAATCTCCTGATCTAGTAAATAAGTCAATCATTTCATCAACCTTGTTGATATTTAATATCGCAATCATCAAATCTCCCCTCTCAATTTTTTCCTGAATTTCCTTAGCCTTTTGATAATCTGTCATAGTAGTATTTACTTTAGTAGTACAACAAGCAAAAAAACAGAATATCCCTATGAATATCGATAGTAATTTCATTTGTGTGTTTTTGATTTGAAGAATTCCTGATTTCATTTCAAATATAATATAAAAAAAGAGCGAGTTCTTAATATAAAAACAATCAGACTGCCTCAAATAATTTTCCCGGTAGCGGTTTCACAACCCCTTTTAGCTCCATATTAAGTAAAACAGAAGCCGTTTTAAACGTAGGGATTTGGCACTGTAAAGCTATAACGTCTAATAGTTCTTTTCCGTTATCGGTTAAAAAATTATAGATTTTCTTTTCTTGCTCATCTAACTCTACAAATAATTTTTTTTGTACAGCAGGTTGCTTATTCTCATCAAGTTTCCAATTAAGCATATACATTAGATCCGCAGCACTGGTAAGCATATGGGCTTGCTGGGTTTTTATCAACATATTACATCCCTTGCTTAAAGGGTCATGTGCTCTGCCAGGAACCGCGAATACATCGCGATTATAAGAATTAGCAATATCAGCAGTCACCAAAGAGCCTCCTTTATCAGCACTCTCAATAACTACAGTTGCCTCACTAAGTCCTGCAATAATTCGATTACGGCCCAGAAAATTTTTGCGATCAAAAGTATCTGTGCTCCAGAAATCTGTAAAAAACCCGCCATTTTCCTCGATCTGAGCAACATACTTCTTATGCGCTTTAGGGTAAATTTGATTTAAGCCATGCGCCAGGCAACCTACAGTTTGTAGATTATGTTTTACAGCTGCTCGCTGCGCTGTGATATCAACACCATAAGCAAAACCCGATACGATAACAGGATTTACAGGCGCCAGTGTTTCTATCAATTCTTCGCAAAACTGTACTCCATATCGAGTTACTTGACGAGTACCTACAATACTCACAATTTTTTTGTGTTGAAGATCAATATTTCCCGAACTAAACAATACCACCGGGCTATCAATACAATGTTTTAATCTTTCTGGATAATCTTGTTGATCATACACCAAATAATTAATATTATTTTCCTGTACAAATTGAAGCTCGTTTTCTGCCATTCTTCGATACTCCGGATTATGCAAATCTTTGATTTTCATTTTCCCTATTCCATCAATTTTGAGTAGGTTATTTGTTTTTTCGGCAAGCACCGCTTCTGCATCGCCAACTTCACGTATTAATTTTTTGATAGAGCTATCTCCAAGATTGGTTACTTTTTTAAGAGTGAGTAAAGCCAGAAGTTTTTCGATATTCATGTAATAAATTGTAAGTCAGTGCAAGTAACAAAAAAAATAGAAACTGTTAATAAATTCAGCCGCTAGAGTTTAAATGACTTCCATTTTTTTATACCTTTGGAATAATTAATTGTCACTAACAAGGAAAGCATATTTTTAGAAGGGGTAATGAATAACACAGCTAACTACATAAGCGAACTATTATATCGATATGAATGTATAATCCTACCGGGTTTTGGAGCGTTTTTAACTAGGCGTCAACCAGCTACAATCCAAGATGGCACTACTACTTTTTATCCTCCTCAAAAATTAATTTCTTTTAATAGCCAATTACAAAACAATGATGGCTTGTTAGCTAATTATATTGCATCTGCAGAGAACATCTCATATACAGATGCTGTTGCCAAAATCCAGCGTTATGTTTTGTCTCTTAATGAAAAGATGGCAAAAGGACAACGTATAGAATTAGAGAAAATTGGTTCATTCTATACTTCGGTAGAAAATACATTACAATTTGAACCTTTACAAGAAGTAAACTATCTTACAGAAGCTTTTGGTTTACATTCTTTTGCATCCCCTGTAATTAAAAGGGAGATTGAGATCAAACGTGAGGTATATAAGGAAAATGTTGAAGCTATCGAAGAAGTAATCCCGCTTGCATTTACTCCAGAAAAACGTCGTGAACGTCCTTATTTACAATACGCAGCTGTTGCAGCAATTGTATTAGGAATTGGTGGTTTTTTTGGTTTAAAACAAGTTAGTGATACTAATGTAAGTTACAATAACAAAGAATGGCAAAAAGCTAATCAAGAAATCGAAAACAGAATACAGGAAGCTACTTTTGAAATTTCAAACCCACTCCCTGCAATCAACCTTAATATTATAAAAGGTAAAGAAAACACTACTACAACTCCTGAAATATCTAAAACTGTATCAGGAAGTTTTCATATTGTCGCTGGAGCTTTTAGAGTTGTATCTAATGCAGATAATAAAATACAAAAACTTAAATCACAAGGGTTTAATGCTCATCTTATTGGGGTAAACAAATATGGCTTACATCAGGTAGCATATGAAAGTTATGAAAATCGTTCTGAAGCAATACAAGCTTTAGCCAGAATTAAAAGAGAACAAAGCTCTAAAGCCTGGTTATTGATTAAAAAGTAATCCAAAATCACACTACAATTATATATTGTAAGTATTTTGTTATCACCGCAACAAAATACTGTACTATGAAGTTTAAATACTCATAAATTATACCTGTTGTTATTTTCTCATTATGGTATTACCGCATATCTTTGCAAAAATTTAAAATTGCATGGAATCCAGACACCCTTCAGAATCTCTTACTACTTTAACCGATTTGGTACTAACAGGAGAAACCAATCCTTTAAATAACTTATTTGGAGGAGAACTTTTAGCTCGTATGGATCGTGCAGCAGGAATTGCTGCAGGTAGACATTCTCGACGAATTGTGGTAACTGCTTCGGTGAATCATGTTGCTTTTAATAAGGCTATCCCACTAGGTAGTGTTGTAACCGTTGAAGCAAAAGTTTCTAGAGCCTTTAGATCTTCAATGGAAGTGTATATAGATGTATGGGTAGAAGATCGCCAGAGCGGAGATAAAACTAAAGCTAATGAGGCTATCTACACCTTTGTTGCTGTAAATGAAAGTGGAAACCCAGTAGCCGTACCTTCAATAACGCCAGAGACAGCACTCGAAAAACAGAGGTATGACGCCGCTTTACGCCGTAAACAATTGAGTTTGGTTCTTGCAGGAAAAATGAAACCTGAGGATGCTACAGAACTGAAAGCGTTGTTTGTATAATCTATACACTCATCACATCTTATAAATCCAACTTTGAGGATTTAATCGTTTTGCATTTTGGTAAATTAAGAATTTCATAATCGTTCTACCTGTTGTTGGATTGGTGCGCACTTCACCTATTGATTGTTTGGTAGCTACTTTCTGCCCTTCTTTAACACTAATATTCTCTATATTATAATATGTAGTGATATAATTACCATGTCGTATTTGTATTAAACGACTTGCTCCTTTAAGTTTTTGGATTGCGATTACTTCTCCTTCAAAAATGGCTCTCGCAGGCTCTCCTGATCTTGTTTCAATTTCTACTCCACTACTATTGATTTGTATATTTGGAAGCGTAGGGTGCGGCTGACGACCAAATTTCTTGGTTACTCTTCCTGTTCCCACAGGCCAAGGTAATTTTCCTTTGTTAGATGTAAAATTATCGGCTAATATTTTGGCTTCAGCAGTAAGGGCAAATGTTGTTGCAGATCCTTTTTTTGTTACTTTTTTACCTGCTTTTTTATTGGCTTTAGCTATGGCTTCCCTAATCAACTTCTCAATTGCTTTATCAATCGCACTAGCTTGTTGTTCTTTTGCTTTGATTTGTTTCGTATAAGTGCCTTGCTTTTTACGAATAGAAGTCATCAAAATTTGTTGCTCCTTCTTCTCTTCTTTAAGCTTATTCTGTTCTTCGCGATTCTCTTCAATCAGTACTTGTTTTTCCTTTTTTTGTCTTGACAGATCTGTATTTAAAACCTGAAGTTCTTTGGTATCATTTTCTATCCGATCTGCCTGCTCTTTGCGATGTTCATTATATTGTTTCATATATTGTAATCGCTTATAGGCCTGAGAAAAATCAGAAGAAGAAAGTAAAAACATAATTCTACTTTGATGAGATTTACTCTTATAGGATTTTGTGATCATCTTGGCATAATCCTTTTTAAGTGCTGTGAGCTCCTTACGATATGCGGCTATTTTTTTAAAATTTGTATTGATCTCCCGAGTCAATAAATTAGCTTGTTGATTGGTAATTTTTATTAGGTTTTTACGTGTCCCTATCTGTGAGTTGATCGTTTCTACTTCATAAAGAACAGAACGTTCCTTACGTTTATTGTTGGCACGTAGTTCTTTCATTTGTTCAATCTCTTCTCTAAGTCTCTGGCGTTCTTCTTCAAGCTGCTGTTGTTTAGCGCTTTGAGAGAAAGATGGACTACAAACTAGTAATAAACCTACAAAATATATACTCTTTAAAAACCTCATTGAATAGTAACTTGCTTATACCCTGATGGTATTTTAAACGGAAAACTCACCTTAGCATTGTAATCTACCGTTTTATAATCAATCTCAATCATGGTTTTTTCTTTATCCTGCAATGCTTCAATATAAATCTCTTTAGGAAAATCTTGATTTCCTACTTTTTGATAGCTTCGATAATTGATCGTTAGATCTCTATTTTCGATAGATTGCTTTAGCCGTTGTGAGAACATTTTGAAGGTACCTGGGTGTATTAAAAACAAGCGTTCAAAAAGTGCTAATTCTGTCTTGGGTCGTAGTTGATATACTTTTCCTGCTATTGAAGATTTGTACTTATCATTTCTCAAGTTAAACAATGCTTGTCCTAAAAGCATCTGCTGTACTTTATCATAATCCAAATCTGTGCCCAACCACTCGCTTAGGAGTTTGAAATCTCCTTCAAAATAGGTGCTATTGATTTTCTCGTAATAACTTACTTTTTCTGGTGTTATGAGTGCTTTTGCCAATGTAATACCCAACATTTTTACACTAATCCAAATGGTTTTATCCCTTTCTATTCGCAGTGTGGCATTAGGACTGTAAGATTGCCTACCATCATCGTATTTTACCTTTATACGGGTATTAAGTGTTCTAAAATTAAAAGACCGATTGTAATGGTTTGCAATTACTTTTTCTGCATTTAGTTTTTTGATACCTGCTTCATTTATCGCCTTGGTCCCTTTACAAGAATTAAGCATCATCAAAGCAATGCACAATAGATAAAATATTCTGTTCATTACCCTTTTACGATTTTTTCTGAAGTTGATTTGCTTTTTGTTGATATTCTGAGGCTTTTGTAGTATCTCCAAGGTTGCGATATGCCACACTCATTTGTTGGTAAAAATCTAATTCCATCTTTAAGTCATCTATTACATAATCTATACCTATTGTTAGAATTTCGACAGCTTCTGCTGCTTTTTCGAGATGAATCAATGCTACGCCATTGGCCAAATAGAAAATAGGTTGAGCAGGATACATTTCTAAAGCTAACTCGCTCCCCGTTTCTACTTTTTCATATCGTTCTAAGTCCAGTTGTAATAATAAGATCCTTTTTAGCAATACAAAATCATTGACATTACTTTTTATTCCTCGCTCATAAAAATTGAGTGCTTGCTCTTTTTTGTCTTTTTTATAATAATAATGACCTAATTCTGTAAAAACTTTTCCATTATTTTGACCATTAGAGAGTAAAGAAACAATACTTGTTAATTGAGATTCGTATTGTGGATTCTTATCGAGATACGGTAAAAAATCGTTAATCACTTTATATTTTGATTCAATATCTATTTTATTGCTTTTTAAAGCAATCTTCATTGAATTAATAGCTTGTTCGATATTATTTTCTTCGAGATAAAACTTATATAGCGCCAGGTGTACGAATTCTGATTTTGGTTTTTTCTTCAGAAGTAATTTAGCCGTTTCAAATGCTTTTTCTTTTTGATTATCTTTACTATAAAGGTAAATCAGGTTTAAATAATTCTGTTCTACCTTGGGTTTTTCTTTTATTTTTTGCTCTAGTCTACTAATTTGACCATTTGGATCGATAATTTTTGAAGATATTCTTTTTCTTATTCGATTACGATATTCATCGGTTCCATATTCGTCATCTAATTCATCAAGAACGATTAATGCATCTTCATATCGTTTTTCTAAAAAGTACAGATTTGCCAATTGCTCTTTAAACAAAGGATTGAATGCAACCAATTTTTCTACTACTGCTACTGATTCTTTATATTTTCGTTGTTGAAAATAAACTTCAAACAAAAGCTCCAGAATAAACCTATTATTAGGCTTGTCAGCTAATACTTTTACGAAATTATCTTCTGCATCCTGATATCGTTTTAGTTCTAAATAATTCTTACCTAGTTCTAAATATAAAAAATCGGGTTTTGGATCAATCTCAATACACTTTTCTAAGGCTTCAATTGCCTTATCATAATTGGTAATTGCTTTTTGCTTTAGCGCTTCAAAAAAATTCTCTTGAAATTCATCAGAAACATTTCCTAGATCGTCAATATTTATCTCTTGTTTAGGCACTATCTCCTGAGACAAGACAATATTGTTTCCACTCCCAAAGAATAGACATAAAAAACCTATATGTTTCCAATAGTTAATCATAAATAGCGTTCTGCACAATACTGGTATTGCATCATAAATTATTCCAAAACAGAATAGTCTCCAATACTTACTGTAGTGAAGTTTCCATCATAAACAGCATTATTTCCTATCATAGCATTGTCTAAGTTAGCATTTTTTATGACAGTTTTGGTCTGAATAAGACTATTTTTGATTGTAGCATTCTCAACAGTACATCCATTTCCTATTGAAACATTAGGTCCTACGGTAGCATTTTTTAACGTTACCCCTTCACCCAAATAACAGGGAGCAATAACCGTTGAATTTTCTTGTGTAACTGCATTACTAACCAAATGCTCTCCATCATTTTGTAAAAATCCTAGCATCCTGGTATTTGTTTCGACAGTGACATTTTTGTTTCCACAATCCATCCATTCATCTACTTGCCCGGTTACAAAGACTTTTCCATTACTCATCATTCTCTTAATACCATCATTAATCTGGTATTCTCCTCCATTAATAATGTTATTATCCAGAACATATTGTAGTTCATTTTTAAGAACTGCTACATCTTTAAAATAGTATATTCCTATTACCGCTAGGTCTGACACAAAATCTTTAGGTTTTTCTACCAATTCTACGATCTGATTTTTGTCATTTAGTTTTACCACACCATAAGCTTCTGGTTGATCTACTTGCTTTACCCAAATTACAGAGTCTGCATTTTTATCAAGGTTAAAATCTGCTCTGATCAATGTATCTGCATATGCAATTACTGCAGGTCCAGACAAAGATTCTTTGGCGCACATAATTGCATGACCAGTACCCAAGGGTTGATCTTGTCTATAAATAGATGCTTTTGCTCCCAGATTTTCTGCCAATGTTGTTAAACTTTCTACTACATCATCTCCAAAAAATGCGGGATCACCTAATACAAAGGCTATCTCCTCAACTGGTTCTCCTAAAACTTTAGCAATATCAGTTACTAATCGGTGTACTATTGGTTTTCCGGCAACCGGAATTAATGGTTTTGGAACTGTGAGCGTATGAGGTCGTAATCTCGACCCTCTTCCTGCCATTGGTACTATGATTTTCATGTGACTTTAAATTGGTTTTATGGTGATTGTTATTTTATTTAACTCCTGTACTTCCAAATCCTCCTTCTCCTCTAGAGGTTTCTGATAATTCTGTTACTTCAATCCACTCTGCTCTTTCATGCTTTGCAATTACCATTTGAGCTACTCTTTCTCCATTTTGAATAGTAAAATCTTCATTCGACAGATTTACCAAAATCACTCCTATCTCTCCTCGATAGTCTGCATCTATTGTTCCTGGTGCATTGAGTACTGTAATTCCTTTTTTGGCTGCCAGTCCACTACGTGGACGTACTTGTGCCTCATACCCTACTGGTAACTCTATAAACAATCCTGTTTTTACAATTGTACGCTCTAGTGGTTTTAACATTATTGATTCTGCTAAATGAGCTCTTAGATCCATTCCTGCCGAAGCAATAGTTTCGTAATGAGGTAAATCGTGTGATGATTGATTAATTATTTTTATCTGCATATTAACATCCTATTATCCTGTAAAAAAATTTAGATTACTTTATCAAAAAAGCTGAAAATCAAAATTTTATCTGGATTTATCTTTTTAAAATTTGTTTTAATTCTTTTTTTTCTGAGGCGTACAAAATTACTAAAAACCCAAGTAACAATGGGATAGAAATTATATAATTACTATCAAAAACATAAAATGACAAAATCGAAAAGGTAATGGATATAGAAAGATACATTCCTATTTTCTTAAGATTATAAGGAATAGGGTAATACTTTCTGCCATAATACCATGATAATATCATCATAGATCCATAAGCAGCTAATGTTGCTATAGCCGATCCAAGGTAACTGTATTTTGGTATCAAAATAAAGTTTAATACCAATGTAATTATGGCTCCTATTACAGAAATATAAGCTCCAAACTTAGTTCTATCTGTAATTTTATACCATACAGAGAGGTTATGATATATCCCAAGGCAAAGATTTGCCAATAAAATTATCGGAACAATTTTTACGGCCTCCCAATATGCTTGATCTCTTATAATAAAGTCTTTTAATAAATGTACAAAAACGACTACTCCAAGTAAAATAACCGCTCCAAAAGCTACAAAGTATTTGGTAATTCTGGCATAGGTTTCGGGGGCATTCTTGTTTTCGGAGTAGTTAAAGAAAAATGGTTCTATTCCTAATCTAAATGCTGTAGCAAACAAAGTCATGAACAATGCAAGTTTATAACAAGCCGAATATACTCCAACCAAATGATCCGCTACATCCTCTGGTAACAAATAATCCAATAAAATCCTATCAAACGTCTCATTAATAGAATACGCAACTCCCGCTATAAGAACCGGAAAAGCATAGTTCATCATTTTTTTCCAGAGGACTCGGTTAAAACGATATTTAATCTTACTATAGAAAGGGATCAATAATACTAATGTTAATCCACTAGCAATCAAATTAGAAATGAAGATATAATTGATCTCATAATTCTCTATGGTGATACTCTTTAGTATCGAAAAATCTTTTGATAACTCTTTTAAGTATAGTAACAAAATGACATTCAATCCCAGATTAACGATTACATTTACAATCTTAATCAATGAATAGCGCATTGGTCTTTCATTTGCTCTTAGCCATGCAAAGGGGACAATGACTAAAGCATCTAATAAAAGAATCCAGATCACCAAAGTAATATAATCAACTCTTATATCAGTAAGTATTGCTATTTGGTTTTTAAATAGCAAGGCTAAAACAAAAAAGCAAAATGATGATATCACTAAAGATATTGCAGATGTACTTACTACTGCATCTTTATCAGATTCTTTATTAAAAAACCTAAAAAAAGCAGTTTCCATCCCATAGGCTAGTATAACATTAAACAATACAAAATATGAAAATATAATAGATACTTTACCATACTCCTCTGTTGGTAAAATCTTTGTATATAAGGGAACTAGGATAAATGACAACATACGTGGGAGTACTGTTGCCAGCCCATAAATAAAAGTTTGTTTAAAGAGTTTCTGAAATATGCTCAATTGGTGGTGTACTTATAGTTGTAAAAATACAATTTTTTGTCTTACGTATTGTCACGTTTTTCTTACCAACAAACTCGTTTAAATTTTTTAGCCAATTGAAAAAACTTAAACGAGTTCGTTACTAAAAACTAAGAGTATGTTTAAACACCTTACTTCCTGAAAAAGAATACTTCAAGAACTTGGCTTCGGCTCAAAAAAGAGTATTTATCTCGATAAACCTATGTTTTGAACCATTGCCAAAACCTTAAACTAGTCATCTTCAGTTTGTATTCTGTTTAAACATGCTCTAATAAAAATTACTTCTTAACACCTAAAATATCATCAATAGTATTTATAGTCACAGAATGATAGTTTGGTCGTGCTTTCTCATAAATAAGTAATGCTTCTTTTGTTTTATTGTTTCGTTGATAGGCTTTAAAAATAGTAGAAACATACCAACGACGTCCAACAGTAATAAGAAAATCTTCAATTTTTTTATCTACATTATTACCACGGTAATCATGATTTATTGATTGCTCATACCAAACCATTGCAATATAAGAATTGGTAGCATTTGTTAGATTAAAAGTTTTATCAAACATTGCTAAATGTTTTTTGTTTATATCTTTTGGAAAATTGCGAACAAAATACACCCATTCCTGAGTTGTCCAATTTTCGGTAATTTTTACATCTACTTTATTATTTGCAATAAATTGCGTTAACGCTTCTAAGACTTTATCAAATTTATCAGATTTTGCAACTGCTTGATTATCTGGAACACCTGCTTTATAAATCCACTCTTCAGCATTAAACTTAATATCGTCTTTAATCAATAAATTTTCATTCAAAAAAACAATGAATTTCTCTGTACTGATAGTAGAGAAGGCATGTGTTTGAAAGTAATTGTTAAGGAATTTATCGAATTTTTCACGTCCCGCTGTTTCTTCCAATGTTCTTAAAAACAAGTATCCTTTTTCATAGGCAATACTATTCATACCATCATCAGGATTTCGTCCTTTTAAGTTCAGTTTTAATTTAGTCTCATCTGGTGTTGCTTTAAAACTCTCTATTTCATCATCTAAACTTTGTCTACTAATTAATGCTAACATATTTGCCCTATCTACTCCATACAATTCTTCCATTATACGGGTTTCAAAATAAACCGTAAATCCCTCATTAAGCCAAAAATCATCCCAGGTTGAATTAGTAACCAAATTCCCTGACCAGGAATGTGCCAATTCATGTGCTATAACAGATGTTAAGCTTTTATCTCCTGCTATTAGTGTAGGGGTAGCAAAAGTCAGGCGTGGGTTTTCCATTCCTCCAAAAGGAAAACTTGGTGGTAATACGATCACATCAAATTGCTCCCAAGCATATTTTCCATATAATTTTTCGGCCGCAACAACCATTTTTTCCATATCTGAAAACTCATTATGAACAGCATCTACCATAGATTTCTCAGCATAGACCCCAGTTCTGTCACTAATCGCCTTATACTCAATATCCCCAACTGCTAGTGCAATCAGATACGGGGAGATAGGTTGTTTCATTTTAAATTGATACTCTCCATTTTCTGTTTTCTCTTTTGGGTTTTCTGCACTCATTACTGCCATCAAATCTGACGGAACACTTACTGTAGCATTATACGTTATTCTAATCTGCGGACTATCTTGTATGGGAATCCAGGTTCTAGTCAATATTGCTTGTCCCTGAGTAAACAAGAAAGGGTGTGTTTTATCAGCTGTTTGTTGTGGGCTTAACCATTGTAATGCTTCGGTTTTATTGGTGGTTTTATATTGAATTGTTATCGTTTTTGTGGTTTTTTGAATATCAATTTTTAGCGGTTGCCCCATGTATTCATCAAAATTTCCTAATAAAAAATCGGTATCAACTCCATCTGCCTGTACGTTCTCAATTTCCAAAAATTTAACATCCAAAACTATTTCTGAAGCATTGTTGTTTTCTATTTGATACGTAGCACTTCCTTTAATGATTTCTTTTTCAAAATCGACATCTATATCTAAATCCAAATGTTTTATTACTGCTTTATTTGGCTGCGCGAAAGAATGTGGTTCTTCTTCATACTTAGGTAAAGAAGTTTCCTGTTTCAATTCTATTTTTTCTTTTTTAGTATCGGCACAACTTCCTAACAATAGTATTGCACACACCAATAAGGTAATTACTTTTTTCATTTTCTATTTATAAATTTATAGTGTTGAATTATTCTCTTTTATTCAAAAAAGTAGTGTTTCTAGTTTATGAACTCATCTTGAGTAATGCTTTTGCCTACAAAATTCACATTTTGCACCCTCATTTTGCTATTTTTTTTCAACGTAGCTAAGGCTATGCTGAAAAAAATTAACTTCATTATGGCACAAAAGCTATACTTTTCGGCTTAAAACCACTACTCAAGATGAGTTCTATGTATTGTCTCTCTAAACACACCAATATATGACTAGTTTTTCTTTACAATTTCCAATAGTACAGCAATACAATTTACTGATTGTTTCTGGTCGGATACGCTTGCAATTCTTTTTCGGGTACATTATTTAATTTAAAATATCCTTTTTTACCATTTTTGGTATACGCAACAATGCACTCATTATCTTTAAGTTCGAAAGGAGGTTTTTCTTCAACTACTGGTAATTGGTTCTTAAATTCCTCTTTGGGATCATCGCTCATACTCAAATCCTGTTTTCTAGATGGATACGTATGATGACCTACATATACAAGTTCATTGGTTTTATGTCTCAGTTCTATCTTTTTTCCTTTAAAATATGCATGTTCTAATTGTACATCTGGTTTCTCATTAACTTCTATATACAACATAAAACCAGAACCGCCACCTTCGACCCCAGCTATCCATTTCTGAAAATAAACATCTTTAAGCTCTATCGGAGTTTTCATATCTATTTGTTGACTGCTGGCACATTGTGTGCAAGTTATAAGTAGGAATAAAACGCCTATAACACTATATATCATTTTTAAATTCATCTTTCCATAGATTTTTGATATTATAAACAAAACAAATGCCAAAAGTGAAATTAATACATTAAAGTCTAATAGCAGTACATTAATGAATTATGATAATATAATTCACTATAATTTATGGTTATAAGAGCTGTCAAGTTAAAAAAAATCTATTTTTGATTAAAAATCTTATATGTTTTATTGCATAGTTAGGAGTTTTCTTAATATGAAAAAGTAAAAATCTTAATTTTTTATAAATATGAAATCAACTCAAAATTGTCTGGATTTAGGTAACATTTTGTCTCGCTACTACATATATATTCAACTATATCATTTTTTTAGAATAGAGACTACTGATTTAGATAATAGTGTGGTTGTATTTTAAATAAAATTTCAATTAAAAATCTATACCGTTTATATAATGAAACAACAATCTTTTTTAAATCGCAATACCAGAATATTTCTTCTTTTTATGATTAATATTTCTGTTTTCGCGCAAGATGTAACTATTGCTAATCTTAGCGAGACATATTCTAAAGTTACTTTTAGCCCACAAGACTTTGATTTATTAAAATCTGGAAGTAATGCCTTAAGAGGGCTAAAAAAAATACAACTTATGAATTCCTCACCTTGGATAACTGAAACATCAGTAAACTGGCCATTAGGAGCATGGGGAAGAGGGTATTATTATCCTGAAATTCAAAATGCAGAAGATAACTTTGTAAATGAAGAGGAAAGTAAAGGTAAATTTTGGGGATGTCATCCCTTACCTAGAGAAACAAGTAAATTTTCTCGTGGTCACTTACAGGCGTATTTACATACTAATGATCCAACCCAAATAGAATTTGTAAAAGATGGTATCGATTATCTTTTAGATCAACAAGTAAAACCAGATCCACAACAAAATAGCCTAGGAGGAGGATTTATAGCTCATATTAATAGAGAATCTCAATTCAGTGTCGCAGAATATTACAAAAATGCGGAAGATGCATATACCACTGCTTTTGCTTTGAGGTTATTATCCGAGTATTACTTATCAGGATACAATTATAAGCGAACAGAAGTTTATAATGCCATAGTTAAAGCTTCCGATTGGTTAACTCGTGATGAAAAAAACATTGCGCAATCCATGGTTAATTCTAACGGAAAAGGGCTTACCATTTGGGGATTAAGTTCTGCATATAAAGCAACCCTAGACTGTAAATATTTATCATTAATCTATGTACTAACTCAACAACTAATTGATAGCCAAGACAAAACCTCTACCATTAATAAAGGCGTGTGGTTTACCGGAGGTATTGACGACATAAAACAGAATGACCAAAAAGTTACTGAAGCCTATCATGACACCAAAATCGGATATCATATGTTAATAATAAGAGGGCTCGTCGAAGTATTTGATATTATTCCAGAACAATATTCAGTTTTCAAAAAAGAGGTAGTTAATACAATTAATAGAGCAATAAATCATGTTACTACATACAGAGTGAATGAGTACGATAGTTCCAAAAAAAGATTAAAAGAATGGTGGGTAAAAGATCACCCAACAAATACTGGAATATTAGAGCATTCTGATTTTTATGTTTTTAGTAACACTAATTCAAGAGGTGGAGCAGGATCCTATATAGAACCAATTGTATTACTTACATATTATGGAAAAGATAGTGAACATTACTCCGCACAAGATCTCAACCATCTAAAAAATATTGCCAATTGTTTTGCTAAAGAATTAAGTTCAAATGAACCTGAACATATGAATGCCGTCGGTTATTATACAAATTATTTAAATGCAGTAAGTAATAACACCTCTGTACTTTCATGGACACGTCCAAACTATATAGAGGCAGGATTTAATGCTTCTGAAATCACAGGTAAAGTGGTGAGTGGAGATTTTGATAATGATGGATATAAAGATGATATTGCAGCATTTTTTTACTATCAAAATGGTCTTACCAAAATTAATGTCTGGAAATCAAATAATGAATCCCTAGAGTACCAAGGAAGTAATGGTTGGTGGCAAAGTCCTTCATGGTATAACTCTAACAATATTACAGATCGTGTAGTTGTTGGAGATTTTGATAATGATGGGTATGAAGATGATATTGCAGCGTTCTACAAAACCGGAACCTACGAAACAACTATTCACGTTTGGAAATCTAATGGAGGAGAATTCTTATATGCCGGCTCTAATGGCTGGTGGAACACTAATGGATATGATTCTGACAAAGTATCAGGAAGAGTTGTTAGTGGTGACTTTGATGGAGATACTTTTAAAGATGACATAGCGGCTTTTTATGACAACGGTAATGGAAACTCTGTGATTCATGTCTGGAAATCTAATGGAAGCTCCCTTAGCTATAAAGGTTCAGGAGGCTGGTGGAATCCAAATAGTGGATATGATGCTAATCAAATTACTGGAAGAGTAGTTAGTGGTGATTTTGATGGCAATAATACCGATGAAATTGCTGCTTTCTATGATAATGGAAATGGAAACTCTGTAATTCATGTTTGGAAATATAATGGATCAAATTTCACGTATTCTAATGGTTCTAACGGTTGGTGGAATCCAAATAGTGGATATGATGCTAATCAAATTACTGGAAGAGTAGTTAGTGGAAACTTTTATAACCATTCACACAACAGAGATGAAATTGCCGCCTTTTATGACAATGGCAATTCTTCTGGAAATATTCATTTCTGGAAATTTAACGGTGGTGGTTTCTCTTATGACAAAGGCTCCAGTGGTTGGTGGAATACCACAAGTTATGATGCTAAAACAATTACCGGAAGAATAACAAGCGGTAATTTTGATAATAATGGCGCAGAAGATATCGTGGGTCTAAGTCGGTATGATGAAAATGATACAAAAGCTCATGTATGGGTTTCAAATAGTAATACAACAGAATTTGACTTTACTGGTCAAATAGGCTGGTGGGACGGTTGCAATGACTCTAATAAACAGAGTGTCTCAGGAAACAACAAAGTGTCTACAAAATCAACATCAAATAACCACAAATTCGATAAAAACATAAAGATACACCCTAACCCAACAAATGGTGTTTTAAATATATTAGTAAACGAAAATGAGACGATTAATAAGGTTAGAGTGTATGATTCTAGTGGAAAAGAAATTGATATTGGCATTGATTATTTAAACAATACTAGTGTTATAAGAATAAATACAAATAATCTAGGGCTATATTTAATTACTATATCTACAAACAAAAATATTTATCATCAAAAGATTATTATTAACTAATAGATGACATTATTTTAAAACAATAAAAAACCTCATAAGTTTTCTTATGAGGTTTTGGTATATTTTAGAAAAGTATCTTCTAATTATTCAAGGCTTCGGCACCACCTACGATCTCAAGGATTTCATTGGTGATAGAAGCTTGTCTTGCTTTGTTATATGACAGTTTAAGCGCATCTCTAAGTTCAGTTGCATTATCGGTTGCCTTATGCATTGCTGTCATACGGGCACCATGCTCTGATGCAAATGAATCACGTATTGCTTTATACAATTGTGTTTTAAGTGACTTAGGAATTAATTGTTCTACAATCTCCTCTTTTGAAGGTTCAAATATGTAATCCACATTTGTATTAGCAGCTTCTCCAGCGATTGGTACAATTGGCAAAAATTGCTCTGTTATAACCTCTTGTGTAGCGGCATTTTTAAACTTGTTATACACAACTACAATCTTATCATAAGAACCGCTATTAAAGTACTCCATCAATTCTTCTGCAATAGCAGCGACATTAGCAAATGTAAGATCATCATAAACTTCATTCTTATTTGCAACTACAGTATGTGTTTTAGAAATAATATCATTCACTTTTTTACCAATAGTAACAAAGTCAACTTGCTTTCCAGAATACACATTTCCATATAACTCTTTTGAAGCCTTAACAATATTAGAGTTAAAAGCTCCAGCTAAACCACGATTAGAAGCTATAGCAACAACTAATACTTTATTCACTTCGCGCTGTTCTGAATATGTACTAGCACTATCTCCTTCTAGTGAAGCACTCAAGTTTTGCAGTAGTTCGGTAAGTTTATTTGCATAAGGACGCATTGCAGTAATCGCCATCTGTGCCTTATTCAACTTTGCAGCAGATACCATTTTCATGGCACTGGTAATTTGCATCGTTGATGATACAGAGGTAATTCTACTACGTAATTCTTTTAAATTTGCCATTTTTCTTAGTATTGAGTATTGAGTAGTTAGTAGTGAGTACCTTCTAGATCAATACCATTCTAAATAGTAAACTTTATTTTATTAAGTACAGCGTATTAGATTCTAATACGCTGTACTTAATACTAGTTTTTATATTTTGCTGAAATTTCTTTACAAGCTGCCATTAACACATCGATTACCTCGTCTGTTAATTTTCCTGCTTTTAAAGTGTCTAGTGTATCTCTATGCTTTGCATTAAGATATTCTATATAGTCACTTTCAAATTCTTTTATTTTATTTACAGGCACATCTCTTAATAAGTTCTTAGAACCAGCATAGATGATCGCAATCTGATCTTCTACAGTATATGGGTCATTTTGTGCTTGCTTAAGAATCTCTACGTTACGTTTTCCTTTTTCGATCACATTTAAGGTAGCTGCATCAAGATCAGATCCAAACTTAGCAAACGCTTCTAATTCACGAAACTGTGCTTGATCTAATTTTAGTGTACCTGCTACTTTTTTCATTGATTTAATCTGTGCATTTCCACCCACACGAGATACAGAGATACCTACGTTAATCGCCGGACGTACACCAGAGTTAAATAAATCTGACGTTAAGAATATCTGACCATCGGTAATCGAGATTACGTTTGTAGGGATATATGCAGATACGTCACCTGCCTGTGTTTCGATAATCGGCAATGCTGTTAATGATCCACCACCTTTTACTTTATCTTTTAAAGAATCAGGAAGGTCATTCATATCTTTAGCAATAGTATCATCAGCAATTACTTTTGCAGAACGCTCTAATAATCTAGAGTGAAGATAGAAAACATCTCCAGGATATGCTTCACGACCTGGTGGACGACGTAATAATAATGATACTTCACGATATGCTACTGCTTGTTTAGATAGATCATCATAGATAATTAAAGCAGGACGTCCTGTATCACGAAAATACTCTCCGATTGCAGCACCGGCAAATGGAGCGTATACTTGCATTGGAGCAGGATCAGAAGCATTAGCCGCTACGATAGTAGTATATGCCATTGCACCCTTATCTTCAAGTACCTTAGCAATTAATGCTACTGTAGATGCTTTTTGCCCTATAGCAACATATATACAATATACTGGTTCCCCAGCATCATAAAATTCTTTTTGGTTTAGGATCGTATCAATACAAACTGTTGTTTTTCCAGTTTGACGGTCACCGATTACCAACTCACGTTGTCCTCTACCTACAGGTACCATTGCATCAATAGACTTAATCCCAGTTTGAAGGGGCTCGGTTACTGGTTGACGAAAAATTACACCAGGAGCTTTACGTTCTAATGGCATTTCGAAAGTTTCACCTTCTATTGCACCTTTACCATCGATAGGAGCTCCAAGTGTGTCTACAACACGACCTACTATTCCTTCTCCAACGTTAATCGATGCAATACGCTGTGTACGTTTTACAGTTGCACCTTCTTTAACTTCGATCGAAGAACCTAAAAGTACTACCCCAACATTATCTTCTTCTAAGTTAAGTACGATACCTTCTAAACCAGATTCAAACTGTACTAATTCTCCATATTGAGCATTAGACAATCCGTATACTCTGGCGATACCATCCCCAATTTGTAATACTGTTCCTACCTCTTCTAATGAAGCTGATGCTTCAAATCCAGATAATTGTTGTTTTAATATTGCTGATACTTCAGCAGGATTCACTTCTGCCATAACTATTATGATTTCTCTTGTTACTTACAAGAGTTGTTATAAAAATTAATTAGTTCTTTTATTTTATCAATATTTTCAAAACTAGCCTCATCATATGTGCCATCACCATAATCACATCCGTTAAGATATTCCTTTAACTTAGCTAATTTCTTTTCTTTCTTAATTAATGCACCAAATACAAAATTAAATGCTTTTTCTTGATCTTCAGTTCTTATTACATATTTATTACTTGGTGTACTTTGATATACTGTTATTTTTCCTTCTTTGAGCACTTCTTTTACATATTGTACTTCGCCCACTCCTTCAAAAGTTACAGTTGCCGCTTGACCAAGAAGTCCATTACCTTGAATTTTCATTCCTTGATAACATACCTCAGACCCATCTTCATTAATTAGGCAAAAACGTGTTCCTTTCTTAGCTGAAAATGATTTAATTTTTTTCTTTCCTTTCTTATCTATATATCTTAATGCTAAACTATTTCCATAGGAGCTAATATCAACCATTCCACCCCAATCTGCAGGGTTTTTAATTTTTTGAAAAGCTATAGAAATATCTCCTTCCCTTTTCACTCCTTTTTCATCAATTACATAGCCTTTTTTATGGTAGATATTTGAAGAATTTCTTTTAGCTACTTCATAATTGGCTTTATCCTTTTCATGTTGAATAGCTTTTTTTTCATTTTCCTCCTGATGCGCAACTTCTTTTTCTTTATTTATTTGACTTCCCAGCGCATATCCTTTACCTACAATTTTCTCTACTAATTCAGTAAGGAAATCTTTATTACCCAAACCACCACTTAATTGGTATTTGTTTTTATATTCAAAAGTCGAACCATCAATTAAAGAAATGATTACTGGGGATAATATATCTGTTGTTGCTGAAGCCACTAAGTTATTATCCAAATCATATACTTTGATTGGTGTAGTTCTTGTATCATGATATTTATCTGGGGCATTTACGGTTCCAATTACTTTGGTCCCCATTGCTCCTCCAGTTACAATAGTCGTTAAATCATTTTTAACAAAGGGCCTTATTTTGCTTATTAATGCTTTGGATTTTTTTGCTTTAGCCTTCCCTTTATTTGCTTTATTTTTTGCTTTACTTTCAGTCTTTGTATCAAAAAATTCTGTGATCTTATTTTGATCAACTACGCCTTCGACATTAAAGAACTGATATTTATTAATCAAATGTTTTATAATTCCCTTCTTGCTACCACCTCCAAATGCTCTATCAAGATCAACACTATTTGTTTTTTCTTTACTTGGATCAGAAATTTCTAGCCATGTTTCTTTTACACCATTAGGAGACATCATTTTTCCTATGTGCTCTACTATTACAAATACATTAGACGTTGAAGTATTAGAAAAAGTAAGGATTTGATGAAAATCCCCCATAATACCTCCCTTTGTCGTTACATACTCAGAATCGACCTTAATAGGTATCTCTACTTTATCAATAAAAACAACACCCTTCTTTATTTTTATTTTTTGAGCCGAAGCTGAAAAAATAAAAAATAAGGATACAAATACTGCTATTATTTTTGGGGTGTTCATATAACTTTACTAATTACTTAATTCTCTTCTTAAGCTAGTAAGCTTATTTGCTATACTTGCATTATACTGTAAATCACCTACTCTAAGAATAAATCCACCGATAATACTTTCATCGATTACATTTTCTATGGTAGCCTCATTACCTGTTAATTCTTTAATCTTGGCCAAAACTTTAGCGCTTAATCCTTTATCCAATGGTACTGCTGTAGTTACTTTTGCAACTTGAGTATTATTTAATTGATCAAACAAAATAATGTATTGCTTGGCTACATCATCTAGCAAATTCACTCTTTTATTTTCGATTAACACATCAAAAAGTTTTTGAGTAATCTCACCCGTACTTTTAAAAATCTCACGCAATGAAGAAAGTTTTACTTCACTTTTGATCAATGGACTACTTAACACCATTCTGAGCTCGGCGCTACCGCTAACTGTAGCGATAATACTTTGCATGTCCTTCTGAACATCTTCAGTAGCCTTTTTGTCTTGAGCCAGACTCAAAACTGCTTTAGCATAACGTATTGCTGCTCTACTCATTTAGTTTAATTTAAAGTAACGTCCTCTAACATAGATTCAACTAATTCTAGTTGTTTCTCTTTGCCAGATAATTCTTTTCTTACTACTTTTTCTGCAATCTCTACAGAAAGTCCTGCAACCTGATTCTTAAGCTCTGCAATTGCTGCTTTTTTCTCACTAGCTATAGTAGCTTGTGCTTGTGCTACAATTTTATCAGCTTCTGCTTGTGCTTCAGACTTTGCATCAGTAATTATATTCTCTTTAAGCTGTCTTGCTTCTTTAAGCATCCCATCACGATCTGCTCTCGCTTCATTTAGGATTCGCTCATTATCAGCTTGAAGGTTTTGCATTTCTTTTCTTGCTTCTTCTGCAGATTCTAATGCATTCTTGATTCCTTCTTCACGATTATTTACAGCCTCTAAAATAGGTTTCCAGGCAAATTTTCTTAATAATAATAATAAACCTACAAAAAGTAATATCTGCCAGAAAAACAGACCGAATGAAAAATCATTTATTAACTTATCCATAATTAATTATGTTATCTTTTTACCGTTTAATTTTAAAAAAACTCAAAATGAACAACTGCAACCAACCGTTGCAGTTGTTATCATCTGTATTAAATGAATTAAGCTGCAAATAATGCAGCAAATCCAATACCTTCAATAAGTGCTGCTGCAATAAGCATAGCTGTTTGGATTTTACCAGAAGCTTCTGGTTGACGAGCGATAGCTTCCATTGCCTGTCCACCGATTCTACCAATACCAATACCAGCTCCGATTACGATTAAACCTGCACCAACAATATTTGGAATTTCCATAATTATATAATTAAAAATTAAACGTTCAAAATTAGTGATGTGCCTCTTCAGTCGCCATACCAAAGTATAACGCAGACAACATCGTAAATATATATGCTTGTAATGCAGCTACCAACAATTCTAATATTGACAACGCAAAAGACAATCCAAATGATAATGGGCTACCAATCCAACTTTTAAATAAGAACATCATACCAATGATACTCATTATCACCACGTGACCTGCAGTCATATTTGCATATAAACGAATCATTAACGAGAATGGTTTGATAAAAACCCCTAATAACTCTATTGGTGCTAAAACCACCTTCATAAAAGTAGGTACTCCTGGCATCCAAAAAATGTGACCCCAGTAATTTTTATTAGCAGTAAGGTTAGTGATTAAAAACGTGATTAGTGCCAAAGCAAATGTTACAGCAATATTTCCAGTGACATTAACAGCCAATGGAGTCATCCCTAAAAGGTTTAATAACCAGATAAAGAAAAACACTGTAAGCAAAAAGCTCATATATCTTTTATAATTTTTTTCTCCAATATTTGGAATAGCAATCTCATCTCTAACAAAAAGCACAAGAGGCTCTAAGAAACGTCCAACCCCTGTAGGAATACCATTATTTTTCTTATATGATTTAGCCAGACGACTAAACATAAAAAACATAAGCAAGCCAATTAATAAAATACTCACTACATTTTTTGTGATCGAAAAATCTAATGGTTTTGTATTGGTCGCATGGTGATCCTCATCATAATTGATCGTCCCTGATGCATCTGTTTTATAAATTTTTGAATGGTAAAGTTTATAGTAATTACCATCAACCTCAGCAACAGTTTCTCCATGATGAAATTTGGAAGAAGAGAAAAGCTTCAACCCATTATCCCATAAGATAACTGGTAATGGAAATCCATAATGCTTGTTTGCTTCTTTATCAGAAAACAATGTGAAATCGTGTGAGTCTTGAAGGTGATGATCTATAAATTCTTTGATCTCTGTCTTTAAACCTCCTTCACCTTCCTTTTTCTCGGATTCTTTGGCGAATAAGTTTCCTGTCGTAAAGACCAGACTAAAAATCAATAAAATTTTAACTACAGTACATTTTTGCATTACGCGTAAAATTTCGGTTCCTAAATTTCGGTGCAAATGTACATAATTATGTTAGATTCTTAAACTATTTTGACTAAATAAGTTTAAGATTACCCGAAAATCATTAAGTTTCTGAAATTCAATTATTTAGAAGAATTCAAAATCCTTGAGACATAGTAGACTTCGAAGATCAAACAGATTAAATAGGCAACAAAAAAATCAAGAAAGACGCTTTTACTCATTTCAAAATCACTAAGCTTACTGATGGCTATAAAAACTCCAATTTTTATAAGACTACCTCCCATAAAAATAAAACCAAGTTGATCCTTAAATTTTTTGCTTAGTACTAATATAACCATTGTAAACACAAAGGTGAATACACTATTGAATATGTACGAAAACTTGATAATATTAATATTTCTTTCAAGTAAAAAGGTGTTTATGATACCCATATGGATCATATAACTACCCGATATTACAATAGTGAAAAGAAATAAAAAACGGAATACGTTCTTTCCCATTAGCGTATTAAAATTCTTTATTCAAAAAATAAACTCATCAAATATCTAAATTTTCTAAATAGTACAGAAGCATTTAGGGAGTTTAAAAATCTAATACTGATACATTAATAGTCAATCTGATTTATTAATTCGATTGAGTTGCTTAATTACCAGATATATAGAAGCAGTTACCCCAAAGAGTATAAATCCCATGGTAAACCATTGCTTTTCTAACTCATAATAAGCATCCAGTTTTTTTCCCGCATAAGCACATAGGAATATGGTAGCTCCCATTTGGAAAGCTATTCCTGTAAGGGCAATATATTTGTTAAAGGTTTTTTTACCTCGATTATTCTTTTTCAAGGTTTCTTTTTATTAAGAAAAAGTATTGCTTTTAATAAGCATTCTAATTATACAGAAAACTTATTCCCCAGTTCCGTCTCCAACACCATGGCCAGAAAAATAAGTAATTACTAAATCGTCGAGATTTTTTAACAACGAGAATGATTCTCCTCTAGCTCTGTGAGGAGAGCTTCCTCCCTTGACACTCTCTAATTGATTCTTATTGAGTGTTTTTATAGAATTGATGTTTTTCATCTACACTTTATTTAGAATTACACTTTTACATCAGAAGTTTGTATTTTCTCAATCAAGAGAAACTTAATGTGCAATACAAACTTTCAACCTAAGCTGATTTCCCTTGCCCTTGCGTCGTTTGTGGCTGTGAAGATTTTTGTTCACCAGATTTACCCAACGATTTTACACTTCCTTTCATAGAACAAGATGCGTTAAAGTTTGCTCCTGGCTCTACAGCTAATTTACCTACAGTAACTTCGCCTTCGATATGTGCAGTTGGCTTTAAAGATAAGGTGTTTGATACATTAAGAGTTCCTGAGAACTTACCTTCGAAATCTGCATCAGAGCATTCTAATGTTCCTTTAATAAAGCCTGATGTTCCTACTACTACTTTACCAGTAGTTTTAAAAGTTCCTTCGATGGTCCCTTCAATTCTAAAACCTCCTTCAGAAATAACATCTCCAACGATTTTAGTTCCTTCTGAGATTTTGTTTTGATTGCGTGAGAAATCGGTCGTATTGCCGTAATCTCTTCCTTTTTTGTTGTCTGAAAACATAATATAAGGGGGATTAAATGATTATTCGGTTTCTGGTTCTGGTTCTGATTGAATATATTTTTCGAGATTTTTATGAATCTGAAGTATTCTATAATTTGGAGATGCTATCGTAAAAAACGCAGCCTCTACTTTTTCATAATATTTCTTTTTTCTATCCCATTTAGTTAAATCTACACCACGAGTATCTTCAGTTTTACCTAAAGACAATAATTCTGCCAACCCTTCTGCGGCTAATTTATTTCCATTTGTATGTACAACTACAAATTGTTGATCTTTATTATATATATCTAAGGAAACTTTCATCTTCTCATATCGAAGTTCTTTGATAATAGCTTCTATCTGTTCTTTTAATCCTTGTGCCTGATTGTCTCCAAAAGTAGAAAATGCATAAACCAGCTTATGGTTATTTTGTTCATTTACATCAATCAAAAATGCATTATCCTGAATTTGCGGAATCGTAACCTGATAAATCACCTGGGCCTTTTTACCTTCAGGGCTTTGAGGGTAATTAAGAGACACATAATTAAGCGCTTCCTTATAGGCTTCAAACCCTCTATATCGACCTATCGCCTGAGCTTTTAATAATTCAAATTTGGGTAAAAAATCTTCATCTCCTCCAAATTTTATAATCATCTCATCGCTTTCTTTTATTACTGATGCATATTTTTGATTCTGAAAATCCCTATACAACCTATTATATATTGATTTAGGGCTATTTTCATCATCTTTTAATGCTTCATCAGGGTTCTGAAGAATTTTGGCGTATCTCGATTCTCCATGATTGTTAATAATATCCTGCATCATTGCATTGGATTTCGACGTATTTCCCTGTGTCAAATAGATTTTATACAAATTATACTTAGAAGGAACAATTAGTCGTTTTTCGGGATTGCTCTGCAATAGATCTTCTAATTTATCTATAGCTAAACCATACTCCTGAAATTTTTCTTTATATATAACTCCAAGTTGATAGTAAGCAAAGTTACGATCAGTTTGAAGGCTATCAATAGCTGAAGGATCAGTTGGTAATTGAGCAATATAGGTTTGCGGATCAAACGTTGGATCTGTATCGATAGAATATTCATCCTTTTTTTCTTTCTCTATTGTAGAGACAGCGCCCGGATTAGAAATACTTGAAACTCTCCAATTGTCTTGTAGTTCTCTATTTCCATACGTTCTTTTGAAAGCAGTTTTACCATAAGCTACCGTAGTTTGATTATAGAAGTAAAAGATTCCTCCTTCTACCTTTGGTCCTTTAGTGTCTGTCCTAAATCCGGAACCTGGTTGCCTGTACCTTTGTTCTACTGGTAAATTATCTTTTATTCTGGCAACTTCTGCAGCTTTTTCTTCTTCTAAAGCTTTTGTTTTTAACGCATCGGTATACTCTGCATAATACGTTATTCTCTGCTCTGGTGCCATGGCCAAAATAGTAAGAATACTATCATTTGTTTTGGCAATACCTTCATATAGAATAACGTCGTCAAGATTATCTCTTTTTTTCTTTAATACTCTATACCGTTTTGAATCTACAATCATTCGCTGAAGTGTGCTATCATAATACGCTCCAGAAATAGCATACTCTTTTCTATCAAAACTAATATCTCCAAGGGTATAATAGTTAAGAGATTCTAAGTACTTATCTTCAGACTTTGTTCTCAATGATTTATTATAATACGCTATAGCCAGATCAATAGAATCTAAGGTTTTAAAATAAACTGCTTTTTGGTTGTATATTTTATCCAAAAATGGTCGATTTTCTCGATTTTTTTCAAGATCAGCTAATAATTCGAGAAATTCTTCTTTATTACCGTTTTCGTAATTAAAATTTCGAGCTTTTGCCATATAGGCATTCATCATATATTTTCTAGGTGCTCTTCTGTTGAGGTCTATAACCTGATCAAAAGCATAATTTGCACTATCCTTATACCCCAATTCATTTAATAATTGTCCCTTTATATAGAGATATCTGCCTTTCTCTTCATTTTTTCTGGTATGAACGGCAGCTTTAGTAATATAAGTAACGGCAGAGTCTTTTCTTTCTAGGTTGATATATGCTTGAGCCATCATAGCTACTGCATCTGCATAATCCTGAGGTTTCATAAACTCTTGCTCGATCATTCTAGTCAAATCCTCTATCGCTTTATCATTATTATCGAGGCGAAGATTTGTTTTAGCTCTCCACACTTTGGCGTGATTGATCGTATTACTTGTGGGGTATTTATATAAGATATAGTTAAAAGCTTCAAGCGCAGGCACAAAACGTTGTTCGAAATAACGAGCTTTACCTAATAACAAAAATGCTTCATCGATCTTAGGATTACGTTCCTTATTATCAATAAGCATACTGTGTTTTTGAATTGCTTTTACCGACTTTTCCTCTGCTCTATCAAAGTTTTTATTAAGCACTTCGTTAGGAAGTCTAACGTCTTCACTTACGATCATCCTTTCTACAGGTAACAACTCCCAAAAATTGTCTTTGTAGGACTGAATAATATCTTGCTTACCTACATCAAAAGCCAATCGGCCATTATATAGTGTATTATTTTTTGTGGTAACATCATGCCACGTACGATTTATAAACTTGTCTTTTTTACGAGAACAAGCAAATCCTATAATTGCCAAAAGCAATATCAGCGCGGTCTTTAATAATTTTCTGCCCAAACCAGATAAATTCATACGTGTGATAACTAAAAAACTTGACTTTTAGTATGTTGATTGTACACAAAAATTGTGTGTGCGTTGTAAAAATACATTTCTTTCGTTAAAAAACGGGTTGTTAACATATTTTTCTACCTACTAATACTATTTTCATTGTGTTTTCTTAGGTTATTAACAATGACACAAAACATTATTTGTATAAATTGCTAATCCAAGATGTTTATCAAAAAAACAGTGTTTTCTGTATTGTTTCAATTTTTAACCTTTATAAAAAATTATGAAAAACACATCTTTTACCAAAAGTGATATAAACCATATAAACAAATTATGGGAATCAAATCATAAAAAAGAAGCTCTTAAGTATATAAAGGAAAATTGTAATCCAGGACAACAGGAATTAAAAGAGTTATTAAATGTTCTTAAAAATAATGATCGCAATGTTCTACATAATACAGATTCATCTTCTTCACAAACTCTTTTTCTAGATCATAAGAAAACAAAATCTAAGAGAGTCTCTTTTGTTATTTTTATTTTGCTCTCAGGTATAGGATTTGTTTTATTGCTCTCTAGTTTATATCAATTTACTGAAAGGCTTATTTTTTTATCAAATGCCAAAAAAATAGAAGCTATTATAGTAAAATATGATTCTTATCAAAGTCGCTCTGATAACACTACAACTACAATGTATACTCCAGTTTTTGAGTTTGAAATGAACGGAAAAATGTATAACAGAAAAGCTAAGGTATCTTCTTCTAGTCGAGAATATGTAAAAGGTGAAGAAATATCATTATATATAAGTCCTGAATTTCCGAAAAACAAAAAACTATTTCTAGATAATTCTTGGGAAAAATATGGTCTCCCTACAGGGTTATTAATTTTTGGTGGTTTTTTAATAGTTATAGGATATGTGGCTAGAAATATGTTTTCTTTTTGACATATCTTCTTTATTTGGAGTCTTTCTGTCGAATATCATCGTATAATTTATTAAAATGCCTCTTCTGATATTGAAAGGATTTACTACTTCTCCTTGTCCAACACAACAATTCGCTTACACACTTCAGTAACATACATCAAATCATGAATGGATACCTAAAGAGTAATATTGGAGTCTCTAGTTAGTTCTCATTTTTTTAAACGAATTTGTGTCTTGGTATTCAAATTGGCAAAGGTTACATCAAGAACAATCACTGCTGAGTTATCAATAAGTACAATAACAGTGATTACCATTTTTAATGTACTAATTATCGATCAGAACATTATACTGAGAATTAAGGCAATCATAACATCAACATGTTATTGATTATCAAATTATTAAATATAATTGCGATTTGTTTTCTAGGTGAAAATTATTCAATAAATTCATTGTAATTTTTACATACTATCATTCTGTCAAAATTTTAGACTCATGTCTTAAGTGTCTATAAATGTTTAAGGCAAAATCTCTTAAAACTCTTATTATGAAATCAAAATTGTTAAACTTAGGTAAAACATTAAGCAAAAGGCAACAGCAAAAAATTAAAGGTGGTGCACACAGACCTTGCACTAGTCACCAAGATTGTCCTGGTGGTCAGGGGTGTTGTTATGCTATAGAATTATGTTTTTTAGATTCTTATCCTGGTCTTCAGCCTGGTGGTACCTGCTGGAACTAACTGCTTTTTCTTTTTAGTCTAAAATAATGTAGGGTGTTGAAATTGAATTTCAATACCCTATATGTCAAAAAAACATGTCTTTTTTACCTTTCTTCTACTATTGAAAGGTATTTTACGGCACTCTCTTCTCGAAAATTGAAACATCTCATTGGTTTAAAAAAAGAGCTGAGTTGTCCATCATTTTTTCAATATGACCATCATCAGGTATTTTCTTCTCATACAAGCTCTTACAATCCTTTTTATTTCAGGAGGAATTTTCTTCAAACATTCTAAAAATCTAAAAAGCTGGACTATCGCTTTTTTTTCTGGAATATTTGGTTTAGAAATATTTGTGTTTCTTTATGGCACCAGTAAACTATCAATAGTATATCCTCAATTTTTAGGATGGTTTTATTTCGATATGGGTTTTCTTTATGGCCCTTTTTTATGGTTTCATTTTCAATCTTTTATCTATGACAAAAACAGGTATTCAAAAATTGATGGTTTACATTTTATAGCATTTATAATTATATATATTCTCATTATAGATATTTTGATGCTCCCCAATGAAGAGCGCTTACAATATATGAGAGAACGTTTTTTGGATCAAATCATGCCTATAAATTACGCCAGGGCCATTCATCAACTATTATATGCAATTGGCGTTATTTATATAACCATAAAAAACCGGGCAAAACTATCATCAAATGTATTAGTATATCTATTTACGCTTGCGATTATATACATCTGTTCTACTATAATTATTTCATTCCTTACTTTATTTGCCGATGGATGGCGCCAATTTGCTTATTATTATTTGTTTAATAATACCATGATTTTTGTTGTTGGGATTATTCTCTATACAAACCCTCAATTTCTTAACGAGATTAAGAAAAAATACTCAAATTCTACATTGGATTATGATGGCATGGCTCAAATTCAAAAGAAAATTACTGAGCTGTTTATTCATCATTTAATATTTTTAAAAAATGATCTTACCATTGGTTATTTGGCCAAAGAACTTAATGTGAAACCTTATCAAATTTCACAAACTTTTTCTGAACTCATTCAAGAAAATTTTAACGACTACGTAAACAAATACAGGATAGCCTATTCTCAAAAATTATTGAAAGACACTACATACAATATTTACAAAATAGAAGCTATAGCAACAGAGTCGGGTTTCAATAATAAGGTAACTTTTTATAAGGCTTTTACAAAACACACCTCTACTACACCTTCTAAATACCGAAACTTGAATAAAAAAGAGTAAAGAATAATTTAAGTTAACGTTTTACAAGGTTTTTTATATCCTGCACATGATGGTTGGTTAGTAATTTTATACTGAATAACAATTTATTAATCAGTTAAATACAACAAATCATGAAAAAGTATTTCTTAAAATCAAAAGGACAGTTTTTAAAAACTTCATTTGCCTTAGCATGTGCAATTTTAGTATCTATATTCTTATTGACTCCATTAGAGAAAATAAATGCCAACAACCTAAAAAAATCTACTTTAGAAAATATGGGTTGTACCACAGGTTGGAGACCTGTCGGTAATAGTTGTTCATGTATTGCAAATCTTTGTGCTAATTATAGAACCGACAGAAAATACCAATTCTGTGGTGGGATGGAAATACCTACCAATGAATATCGAGATGTTTTTACCGGTTTTTCTGTAGGGTGTAATTAGACGAATATATTGAACCAATTCACAAAAAAATTTCACACTTAAAACCATACAATTATGAAACCACAAAAAATAAAACTTTATCTAAGTATATTCTGCATATCTGCTTTTTTATTTATGAGCTGTAGCAAAGAAGATAAAGCAATCTATTTGCAAGGAACAGAAACCGAATTAGATTATGAATATTACAAGGTTGATTTAAGTAAACCCTATACTGATCTATCAAATGATGAACGATTTAAAAACCTAACACCCGAACAAATTCTGACTATTCTCGAATATTATTCTCCTGGTACTACTAATCCATCAAAACAGAATGAACATTGTAAAAATTGTGTTGCTCATGTAATGATTAAAGGTAACCTAAATGGAGTTACTCTAATGCCTACATGGATAATGTGTGATAATGAAAAAATATATACTAGTACTGTTTGTTTAGATGGGAAAATGGCACTCATAAATTCAAATCGCCCTGTTAAATATTCTGCAGTAATCATGGACGTAAATAATGATAGTGATACATTTAATGAACCCGGTCATGTAGGGTTTGTCAAAAAAGTTGTTTATTATACGAGCAATCGTTATATGATCAAAGTTAATCATGGTAACTGGCCATCAGATAAGTGCTCTGAAGGGTGGATTGATGGTAGTGATTCGAGAATAAAAGGATATCAAAACCCATATGAAAACCTTTGTAATAATCTCCCTTTTCATTATTGCCCACAAGACTCTTAACACCTTATTCAAGATACGGTTTTGACAAAACCGTATCTTGAATATCTTGCGAACCAAAATGTGCTTCAAGCTCTCTAAGCGTCTCCTCAGATGTAGAAAGATCCTTTACTACTTCTCCTTTATCCAGCACTACAATTCGCTCGCATACCTCGGTAACATGCATTAGATCATGACTAGATACCAAAACGGTGATATTAGAATCTGTAGATAATTCTTTAATTATTTTTTTCAAACGAATTTGTGTCGTTGGATCCAAATTAGCAAAAGGTTCATCTAGAACAATTACTTCTGGATTACCAATAAGCGCAGCAACAATACCCGCCTTTTTCTGGTTTCCTTTAGAGAGATCTCTTAAATATTTTTTTTGCCCTAAAATTTCACCGTGAAAAAAGTCTTCAAAACCTGATAGTAATGCATCTACATCGGCTTTATTCTGCCCTCTAAGTTCTCCTATAAAATAAAAATACTCTTCTGCAGTAAGATACCCTATCAAGAACGTCTCGTCAATAAATGCAGAAGTTACAGATTTCCATTCTTCACTTTCATTAACTTTAATTCCTTTATTTTCGATATACCCTGTTGTGGGTTGAATAAGATCTAATATAGCACTAAACAAAGTTGTTTTTCCGGCTCCGTTATTACCTACCAGACCAAAGCTTTTTCCTTTCGGTATTTCTAGAGATTCTATATTGAGTACGGTATTTCCGGTATATGTTTTAGTAAGGTTATGTACTGATATCATGTTTCTTATTTTTTTTGTTTGTATGCCAAGATCGTTTTATACTTCTCTGTTCTATAAATCCTTTCAATTTTATTAAAAACAGCATCTTTAAATGCAAACCCCGCGATACCTGCTACAGTTACAAGAGCATATCCTGCATAAGGACTATACGCATAATGACCTATTGCATATAATATCATGGGTAACACCATTTTGGGCAAAGCCAACATCATGGTTTTCATATTAAATGCCTGCTTATCTCCAAATGCATTTTTATTACTGGTCAAATCAATAGGTGTTTTTACATAAGCTCCTGCCCATAATACTACATGAGAATTTACTCCTATATTATAGATTGCTCCTACCACTATAGCAAGATATACTTCCCATCCATAATACAAATACCCGGATGCTAATATTGTAGAAATCAATGTTGCAATTACCATCAACCACCATTTAGAAGATAAATATTCTTTATAACGAATATTTTGACTCATCATCAAAGGATAATAAGAGCTATCCCAACTAGGCACGAACTGTCCAAAACTTAATAGAAATCCACCGGTGACAAAAATTGCAGCAAAAATCCTCCAAACTGGTCCATCATATGTCTCTACAGATCCTGTGAAGAATAACAATCCATAAAATAAGAACAGAATACTCACCAAAACTGTAGATCTGGCTCGTTTATTTCTTTTTATGAGTTTTATATCATTTTTAAGAAAGGTTGCGGTCTTACCAAACCTATCTAACCACTCCAGGTTTTCTGTTTTTACATTTTTAGTTTTAGCAGCTAATCCGGCATCCAGATAGAGGTCAGTTACAAAGGATCGAAACGATATGGTTATTAAAAACAATAGTATCGCTATAGGTATCAATACCAAAAATGGAATCTCGTATAGTCCTCTAAAAAATGGTGCTGTATACGTGGTGATATCAAAATATTCAAAATAATGTAATCCTCCTAAAATTGCCAAAACACCTCCTATGACAAATATAAGGTTGTCTTTTTTGTTTAAAATAATATTTAGGAAATTGTTGCTGTAGATTAGTGCAGCCAGTCCTATATTCCACAATAACACATCAAATACTGGATATTCATTACCTATCAATACAATAGAAAACGGAATAAAAAAGAAAGCATGGATACTATTAAAAAATGAGAACACTGTTTTCCCAAAAGCAAAAGAAACGATTTTTCTTTTCTTGAAAGGAAGGATCAACAAAGGCTTAATATTAATAACTGGCATTTTTTGTAATGCATATCGAAACAATAAATCGACTACTAGCCAGTATATTAAAAACCTGTTTATTGTTTCTAGAGGATCGAGATTAAGCTCTTCTTTAATTAAGAAAAAAGCACCAATTCCTCCCGAAGCCATCATAACAATAAACCAAAGTGCCCAAAACCCCATAAAGAACTTCATAAATAATCCAGAGGTTAAAGAAGCTGATCGCCAAAAAGATTTCCATTGTAAATTGATGAAGCGGGTAAACATAGTTAAGATGTATTTAACTATTTAGTAATCAAAAACACCTTTTTGTTACAAAAAAAATATTGAAAAATGCAAATACGATATGGTTGGGGTGTACAGGGCAAATTTCTTTTTAATCTTTTGGGCGTGACCCAAGGGTCGAGTTATTCGCTTTTACTCCTCGTACTTCCTACCGTCAGACTGTGGGGTAACCGCTACTATCTCTCACGCAAAAACAAAAAAAGTTTTGAATGAAAACGGAAATTTGCCATACACTCTCATAATATTCGATCCCATTCTTTTTTAAAAAACCTATCTAATGAAATCATCTTGACTTTATACTATCTCAAAGCGTTTTTTGTAGAACATTACTAGAGAAAGCATTGTTTTTAGACTGCAAACAAAGAAAAATGTCATAATTCCCAAGTTAATATAAGAGAAAAGTGATGATTCTTCGATGTATGGAACTGTATAATAATTTAATGCAAAAAAGAAAGACATTAAAGCTCCAAAATTGCCGATGAAGGAAAACTTCTTCTTTCCAAAAACAAACAATGGAATAAACATTACCATCACTATAAGAAAAGTGGGGAAAAACAATCTCATAACACTTTCGATATGGAAATAGGAATATATATTCTTAAAAATCCAAAAACAAAATACACTGCCAAGAATCACTTGCCATGAATACATGTTTTTTAAAAACTGTTTAGTTACACTTCTAAAAATTTTCCAATTAAAAGACTTACTCCCTTGTTTTTCCAGAAAAGTTTTGTTTTGTACCATAAAATCTTTAAAAATATAATAGAAATCTCGGGTATCTCCTTGATTGATTTTATCTTCTATTTCTGAAGCCACATGGTCAATCAATTCTATCCTTATATCTTCATAATGAATCTCAGAATTTGATAAATAGGTATCTATAAACTGTATATCCTCTTTGGTTAATTTATTTTTCATATAACAACTAATTAATACTCCATTTTGGGTTTATGATGGTTTGCATCGTACGTATATACTCTTCAAGTTCAGATAACCTATTAGCGGTTTCTCTTGTTCCTTTTTGAGTAAGCTTATAGTATTTACGAAGACGATTATCTACTTTTTGCATTTCTACATCTAATAATCCCTCGGCCTCTAATTTATGAAGTGCTGGATAAAGAGCTCCTTCGGTAATATTCAGTTCTCCTTTGGTAATTTCTTTTACTTTTTGAGTAATCTCATATCCATACATTTTTTCGCTTTCTTCCAAAAGCTTCAAAATAATGGTAGTAAGACTACCTTTATATAATTTAGAATTGCCCATACAAAAAATTATTTGTTGCTAACAAATATACATAAAATATTTATGCATAAGTATTTTATGTATATATTTTTCAAGGAAAACCATATCTCTTTTACTGTATTTACTATTTTTGCAAAAAAAATAGTAATGTCAGATTTTCATAAGCTATCCATACAACATATTACCAGAGAAACTCCCCTAGCCGTTTCTATTACTTTTGCGGTACCAACAGCACTACAGGATGCTTATTCTTTTATTCCTGGTCAATATATTACTATTAAGACTACTATAGAAGGAAAAGAAGTGCGCAGAGCATATTCTATTTGTAGTTCTCCCAAAAGTGATATCCTTAAAGTGGCTGTTAAAGAAATAACCGGAGGTACATTTTCGGTCATTGCTAATAACAAATTAAAAGAGGGAGATGTACTCGAAGTTCACACTCCCGAAGGTAATTTCTCACTTACTCCTAATGCTCAAGCAAGTAACTCTTATGCTGCTTTTGCAGCAGGTAGTGGTATTACTCCTGTAATGAGTATGATCAAGGCGATTCTTGAAGAAGAACCTAATAGTCGTTTTGTTTTGGTATATGGAAATAGGACACCAGAAGAAACTATTTTTTATAAAGAACTGCTAGAATTACAAGCAAACTATTCAAACCGTTTATTTATAGAATTTATATATAGTAGAAGTCAGGAAGATAACGCTCACTTTGGAAGAATAGAAAAGTCAACTGTAAATTACGTGTTGAAAAATAAATTTAAAGACATTTCTTTTACTTCATTTTATCTATGTGGTCCTGAAGAAATGATCAATACGGTAACTTCAATTTTACTAGAGAACGGTACTACTAAAGACAATATCCATTTTGAGCTATTTACCAGTAGTGCTTCTGCAACAGAAATAGATACTGATCTTGAAGGAAAATCCAATATTAAAGTATTGGTAGATGATGAAGAGTTTAACTTCACTATGGATCAGAAAAAAACAATTCTTGATGCAGCACTAGACCAGAATATCGATGCGCCTTATTCTTGTCAGGGAGGAGTATGTAGTTCTTGTATTTGCAAAATCACTGAAGGTAGTGCTGTAATGGAAAAAAATAGCATCCTTACTGATGGAGAAATCGCAGAAGGATTAGTATTAGCTTGCCAGGCTCACCCAACCTCATCATCAATTACTGTTGATTTTGATGATGTCTAAAAATAGGTTTCAGTCAAGATTAAAATTCATGATAAGTTTATAATTTATTTATCTTGTCAACGACAGTTTCTGGTTTGATGGTATGCATCACTTTTTCATAACCTGGAGGTACTTTATTACCATAAATTGAAGTTGGAATCTGGTCATACTTTGCCAAATTTGGTAAAATAGCACGCTCCATAGGTTGCCCAAAAGGCATAAATCCGGTAAAAGGATGAGTCACACCCCATAGGGTAATTGTTGGCACTCCATACATCGCTGCTAAATGTGCATTACCACTATCCATTGATAACATAGCGTCTAGGTTACCTATAAGTTTTAATTCATCTTCAAAAGATAATTTACCAACTATATTCGTTACGTTCTTATACTTACTCTCTATATTGTTTAGAATATCCATTTCTCGTTTACCTCCTCCAAAGAGGAAAATCTCAAACCCGTCTTCCTTGTTCAAGGTTTCGATTACCTCAATCATTAATTCTAGTGGGTAGGTTTTACTTTCATACTGTGCGAATGGTGCAATTCCTAACCATTTTTTGGTCGAATTTTGAGTTATAGAAAGAATTTCAGGTGTTAGCGGTTGCTTTTTTGGAAACTTATGAGTTGTAAGATCAATAGGATATCCTAATGCAGAAAAAACATCAGCATACCGCTGGTGTGTTGTTTTTAATTGTTTGAAAGCCTTATTTTTTGATCGAGTCAATGCTTTTTTTTCTTCACGACCTTTATCTACTTGAACCGTTTTTATCCCTCGTAACGAGAATAGCGTTTTAAGCACATTAGAGCGTAATACATTATGTAAATCGGCAACAGCATTTATCTTCAGTTTATTCAACTCATTCGTTAACCGAGTAAGGCCAATAAAGCCTTTATGCTTATGGTCTACATCTGCATGGTATACCTCTAGGTTTTCGATATCAGAAAATATGGGTTCAAAGAATTTACGAGTAAGTACTGTTAGCTTTACATCGGGATAGGTAGCTCTAAAAACTCTTAAAACAGGAACAGTCATTGCAATATCTCCCATAGCTGAAAGACGAATCACCAGAACGTTCGTTTCAAACTCTTTTGATTTCCCAATATTACTTACCTCCACGCAATACAGGGTTTAATTCGTCATCATTGTACATTTTCATTTGCTTATATACTTTCATGTACTTATCCCCTTTTTCAATATCTTTCAATAAAGTATCAATAGCCGTAGATAAATCTACTTGTTGTTCTAATAATATATTCAATTTATTCTGACAAGCAGCTTTATGTTGATCGGTAGCACCTTCGCGAATTGTTTCTACATGCATATGATATACTTTTAATGCCAAAATAGATAATCGATCTACTCCCCATGCTGGGCTTTCGGTATTAATGGTAGCATCTGTTTTTGGAGTTATCTCTTTGTATAATTCTAAAAAATAACTATCAATATATTCTACCATATCTGTTCGATCCTGATTAGAGGCATCAATCTGTCTTTTTAATTTTAAAGCAGCAATCGGATCAATTTCGGGATCTCGTATAATATCTTCATAATGCCACTGCACAGTATCAATCCAACATTTTCGATATAGTAAATGCTCTATAGCTTGTAATTTACTATCATAGGGATTCGAAAATTCTTGATCTACACTATCGATCACATGGTATTTTTCTATAACTTCTTTGAAAATGGAATTTGCTTTATCACTAAACATCTGTACTATTATTTTTCTAAATTGTTTAATATTCTAATCTGTACGCCTTTATACCTTCTATATTATTTTATCTTATGAGCCATAAACCGATTATAAATTGTTGTTATAATCTTACTTTTCTAGCGGATACAAAGGTATCATATTTTACAATAGTATTTAGCACATGATTGCTTAATCTATAATGGTAAAAATTGCATAATAAATCCTAATATTATATGTCTTCTTCTATATGATTAATCAATGCATTATAATCTATATTGAATTACTGAATACCAATTTGTTAGTTTTACATCACGTGATAAACCTTCAAAACAATAAAATCGTAAACGGAATTAATATGAATACCCAAATATTAATTTCCTTTGCAAATTGATGATAACTCATTTCAAGGTATGTTGTTCCGATTATGGAAAGAGGTGTTACAATAAAAAACAGCTCAGAAGTATCTTTTTTTGGTGCAATAGCTGCGATTATAATAGCTACAATTAGATAAGTCATAACAACTCTTAATATTGGTTTTGTGTTAGCTGTTTTCCTACCAAACTTGATAAGGTATATTGAGAAAAAGAATACAATACAAATAGATATTATACCAACAGAAAATAACTGTTCTTTTATAAAATAATTCTGAAACGAAAATGATATTGGGTCTATATAGGTTGTAATCGCAAAAAAAGAATCATAAAACAACAGTGTAAAACAATTCGCAAATACATAAATCATACTAATCCCAATAAAAGGAATAATCCAATTTCGATAGTTTTTGGAATCAAAAAACAGTATTCCTAAAAAAACTAAAATTATAAATCCAATACTCCAAAAATATGCTATTGAAGCCAAACCGATAAAGATGGATGCATTAAAAATCTTGGCTTTGATATCTTTTTCATTTCGCATATATAAGATGTTTTGTGCCGCCAACAACACAAATATATTTGATAACAAAATGGGAAAGTTTATTAATGAATTTGGTAATATTGCTGTAAGAGAAGCGTATAAAAGTATTGTAAAAGTGCCTTTATTAGTAAGATCATTTTTTTGCGCAACAAAATTAAGTGCTAGCATTGGTATAATGTATAAAAAAATACTCGCAACAGTTAATAAAACATAACTACTTTCTGCCTCAAAACCCTTTCTATAATGGGCAATACCAAAGAGTATACCCATATATAATGCTACAGCAATATAATTAATGGGTTTTGATTTACTAAAAAAGCTTGATAACACTACTATTTTTTATATTTTTGCACCAGACAATAACACAATATTGTCTTTAGATATTATTGAACTAATTTATAAAAAGTTTTTAGTTTACTTCTTCTGACTTTTTATTAAAGAAATATAGAGCAAGTTATGAAAGATTTTTTTGAAGCTATAGAATCTCTTTTTGTTGATGTATTATTTATTCCATTTGATTGGTTTAGAGCATTAGAATTAGAAAACTGGACGGGTGCCAATATGCTTAATTGGATGTTTATGTTGATCGGTTTTATTGCTTTTCTATACTGGATGAAGGAATTGAAGAAATTTAATGACAATAATGAGGAGAATAGAGATCCTAAAGCTCATTCTTTTTTAAATTAAAGCCTCATCAAAACAAGAAAGAATTCTTGGAGTCTGAAAATACTTAGATAAAAAAGCGTTTAATTCATAATGAATTAAACGCTTTTTATTGTCTTATATAGAAGAGATATTATAAATCGAATCCAAGATCTTTTCTATAATACATCTTATCAAAATTAAGTTTTTCTATACTTTGATATGATGTTTTAATGGCCTCTTTAAAATCTTCATCTAATGATGTTATAGCGATTACTCTCCCACCACTAGTAACAACTTTATCTGCTACAAGAGATGTACCTGCATGAAAAACAATAGAGTTTGTAACAGTATCTATACCTGTAATCTCTTTTCCTTTTTCATAAGCCTCTGGATATCCACCAGAAACAGTTACTACGGTAGCAGCACTTCGTTTATCTAATTCCAGACTCACCTTATCCAAAGATTGATTTCCAACGTGCTGAAACAATTGTACCAAATCTGTCTTTACCCTCGGTAGGACTGCTTCAGTTTCTGGATCACCCATACGTACATTATATTCAATCACTTTTGGATCATCCCCTACTTTAATAAGTCCAATAAAAATAAAACCTTTGTAATCTATATTTTCCTTTTCTAATCCTTGTACAGTAGGTTTAATAATACGCTCTTCGATTTTAGTCATAAATGTATCATCTACAAAAGGAACTGGTGAAATAGCCCCCATACCTCCTGTATTTAACCCTGTATCTCCTTCTCCAATACGTTTGTAATCTTTTGCAGTTGGCAAGGTTAGGTAATTTTTACCATCGGTAAGCACAAAAACACTAAGTTCAATACCATCAAGAAATTCTTCGATCACAACTTTCTCACTAGCTGCACCAAATTTTTTATTAGTTAACATGTTTTCAAGCTCGGCTTTAGCCTTATCTATATCGTCAAGGATTAACACACCCTTCCCTGCTGCCAAACCATCAGCTTTTAGCACATAGGGCGCCTGTAAGGTTTCTAAAAATTGCTTTCCATTATCAACGGTATCAGCAGTAAAACTTTGATAGGCTGCAGTAGGAATATTATGCCTAATTAAAAACTCTTTGGCATATTCTTTACTTCCTTCTAATTTTGCTCCTTCTTTAGACGGGCCAATAACTACAATGTTTTTTAATTGACTGTCTTCTGCAAAATAATTACTAATACCTTTTACCAATGGATCTTCTGGCCCAACTACAACCATTTCAATATTCTCTTGCAACACTAAGTTTTTAATTGCGGGAAAATCTGTAACCGCAATATGCACATTTGTAGCTATACCAGCCGTTCCTGCATTTCCTGGTGCTACAAATAGTGTATCACAAATTGGGCTTTGCTTAATTTTATAAGCGAATGTATGCTCTCTTCCTCCTGATCCTAGTACTAAAATATTCATGATTTAATATAGCTTGTTTTTAAGGATTCAAAAATAGTTCATTCGTAGTTGTATAGCTAATTCTTTTTAGATAAAAACTCATGATTTTACAGGTGTGCCTTTCAAATAAATAATATAAGTTACCTCACTATATAGTAATTGAAATACCTTATAAAATTGCACTTTAGGTTTATGTATTATTATCATTTCGGATAATTCTACTGCTCAAAATACTTCTCTTTTTTAAAAGTAAAGGAGTAACAATAGAAAAGAATACGATACCATTAAATCTCACTAACATAGATTCGAACAATAATGAGATAAAAAGAATTAGAAAGACTGAAAACTCATTTCGACTTCTTTTCATACGTATGGCCAATAAAACGAATATGCTAACCAAAACTCCAAATCCGATTATGCCCGACTGTAAATACGTTTGCAGAAACTGATTGTGTGCATTATACTTGTTGGTATAATTAAGGGTGTAGTTTAGTTCCTTATATTTTTCAATCAAAACATCGTTTGCATCTCCTACTCCATAACCAAATATAGGGGCATCTTTAATCAATTCGATGCTCGCATCCCATGCTAATAATTTTGATTTTTCTGAGGTTATAATATCATAATACTCTCCTGTACTATTGAAATCTTTCATTCTGGAGTAAAAATCAGATATTCTAGGGTTATTTAAAAACAATAACATTCCCATTAAGAAGATAATTGTCATTGTGTATTTATCCTGCTTATCAGCAATATCAGAAATTAATAGTATTGACATGATAAATAAAATAAGGTAAGCAGCAACTGAAGCTAATAAAAAGAGATACGAAAACAAAATAAGAACAATAGCCAACTGCAATCTGGATTGTAATTTGTTTTTGAGATAATAACTTAATACTAAAAGTATATAGATTGAAATATAATTTGTATTAACTGATCTAGAAAAAAGAGGTCCTACAAAAAAATGATGCCATTCTCTTGCAACCCCTTCCAAGAAGAAAAAAATTTCTATATTTTCTTTTTCATCAACAACATGCCACACCAAATTCTCTGCTGCTTTAAAAACATTAATACAAAATGAAACGACCAGTCCAACAAGTAAAAAATCAAATAACCTTTTTACGGTAGTAGCATCTTCTTTAACAAACAGAAAAATTAAAGGAAATAACAATAACGAAAGTGATCGTTGTACCAAGTCGAATCCACTGATCAAATTATCAGTGTAAATCAACCCCAAGGACATTACAATAAAATACAATGGAAAAAGCAATAATGATTTATCTAAAACAAATTTCTTTTCAGATCTAAACATCATTCCAATTCCAAAAATAATTGAAATTATAAAAAACGGTGTTGGGAGGTTGATTCCTAGTGGTAGTAAAAAAAAGGCAATATACAAACTGTTCCAAAAGGTCATTACAACCCAATGATCTTCTCTATAGAACATGCTGGTAGCTTTCACTACTATTTTACCTAATTGCACTTGTTATAAGATCTATTATGAGGTAGTTAACGTTTTTTAATGATTTGTATTACCATAACAGTTAAATAATACATACAAATCATTAAAAAATGTTTTATTGAAAATCTCTATGTTCACTTTTTTGTAATTCTTCTGTAGAGAAACCTTTAAAATAATTCAAAGTAAATTTCATCCCTTCAGACCTATTTGTTTTTGGTTCCCAATCCAAAATTTCTTTTGCTTTAGTAATATCGGGTTGTCGCTGTAATGGATCATTAGTAGGCAGCGGTTTATATATAACTTTTTGATCTGTTTTTGTAAGCCTTATAATCTCTTCTGCAAAATCTTTGATTGTAATCTCATCGGGATTACCAATATTAACAGGATATACATAATCACTAAAAAGAAGTCTGTAAATGCCTTCCACCAAATCATCAACATAACAAAAAGACCGTGTTTGTAATCCATCACCAAATATTGTTAAATCTTCACCTCTCAATGCCTGACCGATAAACGCAGGGACTACTCGACCGTCATTTAATCGCATTCTTGGCCCATAAGTATTAAAAATACGTACTATCCTTGTTTCTAATTTATGATAAGTATGATAGGCCATGGTGATCGATTCCTGAAAACGTTTAGCTTCATCGTATACTCCTCTGGGGCCAATAGTATTTACATTACCATAGTATTCTTCATTCTGAGGGTGTACTAATGGATCTCCATAAATTTCGCTAGTAGAAGCGATTAAAATCCTTGCTTTTTTTTCTTTTGCTAACCCTAAAAGATTATGTGTACCCAAAGAACCTACTTTTAGGGTTTGAATTGGGATTTTCAGATAATCTATTGGACTTGCAGGAGAGGCAAAATGTAAAATATAATCTAATTCACCCGGAACATGAACAAATTTGGTTACATCATGGTGATAGAATTCAAATTGTTTTAGTTTAAACAAATGTTCAATGTTTTTTAGTGTACCTGTAATCAGGTTATCCATACCAATTACATGAAAACCTTCTTTAATAAACCGATCACAAAGATGAGAACCTAGAAAACCAGCTGCTCCTGTAATTAGAACTTTTTTCATCCTACAATTTTATGTCTTTTCTTCCTATTGAAAAGTAAGAAATTCCTTCTTTCTCAATATCATTAATATCATACAAATTTCTGCCGTCAAAAATAACTTTATATAGTAAGCTATTTTTTATTTTTTTAAAATCAGGGGTTCTAAAGATACTCCATTCTGTACAAATGATTAGTGAGTCTGCATTTTCTAAAGCTTCATACATAGTTTTTGAAAATTGTATTTTATCCCCGTACCTTTCTGCAACATTATCCATCGCTTCGGGATCAAAAGCTTTGATTATTGCTCCTGCGTTTAATAATTCATTGATAAGATATAATGATGGGGCTTCTCTAATATCATCTGTTTCTGGTTTAAAAGCTAATCCCCAGATAGCAAATGTTTTGCCTCTAAGACCATTATTAAAATACATATTGATCTTTGGCAATAGAGCAATTTTCTGTTTTTGATTTACTTTAATTACCGAGTTTAAGATTTGAAAATCATAATCAACTTCTTTTCCAGATTTATGAAGTGCTTTTACATCTTTTGGAAAACATGAACCTCCATATCCAATACCTGGAAATAAAAATCTTTTCCCAATTCTTGAATCAGTTCCCATCCCTCTTCTTACTTCATCCACATCTGCACCAACTTTCTCACAATAGTTGGCAATCTCATTCATAAACGTAATCTTTGCAGCCAGAAAAGAATTAGCTGCATATTTAGTGAGTTCTGCAGATTTTTCATCCATTACAATAATTGGGTTGCCTGACCTGACAAAAGGCTTATACAATTTTTGCATTAGTTCTGTTGCTCTATCAGAACTTGATCCAATTACGATTCTTTCTGGTTTTAAAAAATCATCTACTGCAAAACCTTCTCTTAAAAACTCAGGGTTTGAAACTACATCAAAATCACATGTAGCAGATTTTTCAATTGTTTTATATACTTTTTCCGCTGTTCCAACAGGAACTGTACTTTTGTCAACAATAACTTTATATTCTGTTATTAACTTACCTATTTGATCAGCCACTCCAAGAACATAAGATAAATCGGCAGAACCATCTTCTTCTTCAGGTGTAGGAAGTGCCAAAAAAACAACATCTCCATGATCTAAGCCTTCTGCTAAAGAAGTAGAAAATGCTAATCGCCCTGCTTTTATATTTCTATCAAAAAGCACATCCAGATGTGGTTCGTATATTGGAACTTCACCATTACGCATTTTCTGAATCTTTTCTTTATTTATATCTATGCAAACTACCTCATTACCAGTTTCTGCTAAACATGTCCCTGTTACCAAACCTACATATCCGGTTCCTATTACTGCAATTTTCATTTATTGTGTTTATCCTTTTTTGGTTTCAAATTTTCTTTCATGGCTTTTACTTTTCTTTTAAACAAAATCTTCTGTTTCAATGAAGTAAAATTATAATTAAACCTAAAGAAAATAAAACTTAAGATTATTACACTAACCAACAATATTATGAATAACCATAAGTTCTTAGTAGTACTCCCTAGAATAATAAATAATACTACAAAAATTAGATTAAACCCACCTATTAAATAACTAGCTTGCTTATGAGATAAGCCCCAATAATCTATAAGGACATGATGCGTATGATTCCGATCAGGTGAAAATGGGCTTTTCTTATTTGCAATTCTTATGGTAAAAACTCTGGCTGTATCAAAAAGTGGCACGATTAGAATACTTATTGCAATCAATGGAATATTCTCTAAAAAGAAAGGTAACTCGGCCGAAGAAGATGGTTTTAAAGCCAAAAACTTCAAAGTCATAATACTAATAATAAATCCAACAATTAGTGATCCTGTATCTCCCATAAATATTTTTTTGGTTGACGACACATTGTATCCAAAAAAAGCAAGCAAGCAAGCATCTAAACTTATAGTTATCAAAGCATAAAAATATTCTTTAGTTAAATAAAAAATAGTTGTGTAAATAATTAAAATAACTATTCCTACAATTGAGGCTAAACCATCTATCCCATCTATAAGATTATATGAATTTATTATCGTTACCATAATAAATACTGCAATAAGAAAATAAATGTAATACGGTATTTCTTCTATGTTAAAAAAACCATTTAAAGAATGTATTGTAAACCCACTATTAGCAACAACAAAAGATACTGCCGCAATCTGAGCGATTAATTTGGAGCCTGGTGATAAAACAACCAAATCATCCTTTAGCCCTATAATAAACAAAATTGTAAGTCCAGGAATAATATGTATAATTTCACTATTAGTGTCCCAACTACTAATAAAAAACAAGCCAATAATTAATGTATAGTAAAAAGCTACTCCTCCTAAACTAGGCGTTTGGATTTTATGAGAACTTCTCTCATTAGGGGAATCCATTAATCTTTTATATGAGACAACTCCAATAATTTTGGGTATCGTTAAATATGTCAACAAAAATGACCCTATAAAAATTAATATTGCTGTTTCTAGAAAATTCAATTCAATATAGTTTTTGAAAATATGGTAAAAGTAGAGAAAGTTTTTAGATTAAAATTTAATCCTTAATAAACATCAGCATTTTTTTTGCTAAAATTTTTCTATCAAAATCTCTAATGAGGTTCTCAAAACCTTCTTTATGGTTTTGTTTTTCTATTATAATCATGACCTTGTCCAAAAAATCTTTCTCATTTTCTGGTTCAAAAGTCACACCCACCTTATATTCTTCGATTAAAATTTTAGTTTCTCCTTCAACTCCTAATAAAATTGGCTTATTCATAGCACATAATTCAAAAATTTTGGATGGAATTACATGCTTAAATGTATCCGACTTTTTAAGGTTTACTAATGCTATATCAAGAATTGAAATATAGTTAACCACTTCTTGTTTATTAACAGAAGGTAACATCGTTACATTGTCTAATTTTAATGTATTTTTAAGTTCTAACAACTCTACCTTTTTTGCACCATCACCCAAAAAAAGAAAATGTACTTTTTTATTCTGAATCTTTTTTGCGCATTTTAATATAAAATCTAAGGCATGAGCCATACCATGAGTTCCTATATACCCTATTACTATTTTATCCTCTAGATTTAATTCTTTTAACAAACCAGCATGTTTTTCGACAGGCTTAAATAATGAAGTATTCGCTCCATTTTTAACGACTCCTATTTTGGAGCTAGGCACATTATGTCTTTCTATTAAAATTTTTCTAAAAGAATCTGTCACCACAACAATTTTTGATGCACTTTTATACATTCTCTTTTCTAAAAATTCAAAAAACCGTATTACTGGATTCGTATCCATAGCACCAACGGCTTTAATTGATTCTGGCCATATGTCTCTTACCTCCATAATCCATTTCCTTCGTTTCCAAAAGGACAACCAGCGCCCAGAAATAACCGTAAAGAATTGAGGCGATGTAGCTATAATAAGGTCTGTTTTTATAAATAACCCTACTATAAAAGAACTTATCATGAAACTTAAATAGTCCAAAATTCTTTTTAAGAATCCTTCATTTGCAGAGATATAAGTCCAAACTCGTATTACTTTAATCCCATCAACGATTTCTTTTTGGTACAGTTTATTTTTGTAACCATCAAAAACCCTTCCTTTTGGAAAATTTGGCGCGCATGTGATTACTGTAACATCTACACCATCTTGTACCCATTCTTTACAATGTTCATAGGTTCTAGTGGCAGGAGCATTTACCTCTGGAGGAAAATTATCTGTTAAAAAAAGTAATTTCATTCTTTATTTACAAATTAATTATGGTAGACAAAGTTGTATTAAAATACACTTTTATTTTTTTTGCTTTTTCTCTTTTATTAAATCCGAAAGCGTAATCGTAATTTTCTGCTTCAATTTTGAGTATTTCTTTATCAAACTTTATATAAATATTCTCATTTGGTAAATGTACCTCTGTACGATCGATCTGAATATTTTTAACGTCAGGATGAAAATGAAAAAAAGCAACTTGTTCTTGCTCTGTCTCTTTTGAAATCACATCTTTTATAGTAATTGCTGATGTTTCAGGAAAAAACTTCCTAGTGTGCAAAAGACCAAGTTCATTATATCCATTATGAGTTGCCTCAATTTTGTTCTTATCTTCTTTTAAACTAATGACACTTGCCCGCTTTGCTACTCTAAAACCATCCCAAACCTTTGATTGCTCATAAGAACCAATCTTTACTGTATTATGACTGGCTGTTTGTCGTTCTTGTAACCTCAATTGATTTTTCTCATATGTAGACGTACCTAAGTCTACAATAACTGGTTTATCTTTTACATACAATTCAAAATTAAATGTATCAGAATGCGCATGACCAGGTTGATATTTTGGACCAATCTGACCTACATCTACAAAAAGTTCATAACTGTCTTTTCTAAACATCCTATACCCTGATTCTGAAACTTTTATTTCACCCCATTGTAAACCTAAATAGGATCCATACGTAAATAATTGATCTGATGACGGTGCTATATCATAAGCACTATCATTGACCATCGGAATGTTTCCGTTACGGTAGGTAACTCCTTGCAACCAAGAAAGCATTACAGTGACTTTCTCTTCTAAAAAAACTATCAATGTATCTTCTTTCCAAGGATTATTTTTCACAAGGTTAATACAATCTAATAAGCGATGTAATAAAATCTGATGGTACATAGGTGAAAGCTCAAAATGAGCTCCATCAGATAGTATTTGCTCAGACAATTCTTTAGTTAAAATTTGCTTTGCAATTTTGTATAAAACTTCATCCTTAAAGTAAAAGGCACCAAATAATAATGAATATCCATTTTCGAGTAAATGATTTCCCAATAAATGATATTCTAAATTATGAGTTAATGTTTGATAGTGATTATATAATACTTGATCAATATCTGCATCAGAAATATTGTTTTTTGATAAAAACTTAATCCAATTAATACCTCTTAAAGAAATAGGGTATGGTTCTTTTCCGTCTTTTAAATTCTCTTCATTTTTCAAATAGTTTTCGATCAATTTCAACCCTTCGCTTACATTGATTTCTTCTTGATTTAAGAAATCAAAATAATTTAAGTTATAGGTCCATAATTTTCCAAACTCTTGATAATTCCAATCTATTTCACCTTCAAATTTGTGTGTTATGTTGAGAAAAGTAAAAGCACTCTCTTTTGAATAACTATTTTGATAAAAAAAAGAATCATTCCACTTTAAAGGTTCTATTTCTTTTACTAATTTTTTGGCATAATCCTTTTTAAAAAATGTATTCCTAACTTTATAAAAAACTTGATAATAGACTTGTTTAAACTTAAGGTGCTTTACCGTATGTATGAGTAATACTAATTTACTTCTATCCATTTTCCTTGCTTAAGAGATTCTATAGCCGCAAATGATGCTTTTGTAGTGTTTACTATCTCATCAAAAGGAATGATAGGATTTCCTCCTTTTTGCTGCTGCTCTATCAACTCTTTAAACTGGTTATAATGGCCTTTATCTTGTTTAGACGAAGCTTTTCCTCCTCCTTTAAATCCAAAGGATTTTAACTTTCTCCAATTATCCATAATCAAGGTACGTTCTTGAGAATATACCTCTAATCGTTCTTTAGAATATGCTTTACTTCCGTTTGCAAAGTAATTGATTACTGCGTTAGTCCCATTTTCGTATTTTAAAAGAATACTAGCATTATCTGTATTCTCTTCGGGGTTTGTTCCCATAGCATTCATGCAAACAGCTGTCACCCTACTTCCCGAAAAATAAGTACATAAATCTATATAATGGCATGCCTCACCGATAATTCTACCACCTCCTACTTCCATATCATGTACCCATACATCTGCAGGAATAAAGCCGGCATTCATAGTCGCTATAATATTGATAGGAGTATTATCATTACCCAAAAGTTTTTTCATCTTTTTGGCCAAAGGTGCAAAGCGTCTATTGAACCCAACAGAAACATTTACATTTTGAGTATTATATTCTGCAATAATATCTTCTAATTCTACACTTGTAAGTGCTAATGGCTTCTCTACAAAAACGCTTTTTTTGGCTTTTAAACTTTCTAAAACCATTGAAGCATGCATATGATGTTGCGTTGTCACAAACACTAGATCAACTTCATTATCTCCTAAAATCTCTTTATAGTTTGAGGTTGACATAGCAATATTATGGCGTTTGGCCATTATAGTAGATGACAAACCACCAGAACTTGCAATATATTTTACATCTGCACTTAATTTTTTAAGACTAGGTAATATTGTCGAACTGGTAAAGTTTCCTGCACCAACAATCCCAATCACACCTTTTTTACCTTCGAAACTTTTCTTAGAAATTGCTACTGTAGATGTTATCTCTTCTGTACTATCATACTCAAGAATCGAAGCAATCGATTTTGAGTTCCCCATGTCTCCATAAATCTTTTGGTAGTCCTGTAAAGGGATTCTTTCTGTAATTAATGGTTTTACATCCAGTGTTCCTCTAGAAATAGCCTTTAATACAGCTTCAAAATTTCTTTTCTCTGTCCATCGAACATACCCTATTGGATAATCATTCCCTTTTTGTTCATATTCTTCATCATATCTTCCTGGCCCGTATGAGCATGATACCTGAAAAGAAATTTCTTTTTCATAAAAATCTGCTCTACTGATATCTAATCCGATAACTCCAACGAGAACTACTCTACCTCGTTTTCTACACATATTTGCAGATTGCGAAATAATTTCATTACTCTTGTTGGATGCTGTAATAATTACTCCGTCTGCACCAATTCCTCCTGTATATGATTCTACAAATTTTACCTGATCTGTTCCTTCTGCAGGGTTTATAGCTACAATGCCCTTTTCTTTTGCAATTTTTACTTTTTCGGGATCAAAATCAAAACCGATAACATTGCATCCATTAGCAAGTAATAGCTCGGCTGTTACCAAACCAATAAGTCCTAATCCAACTACCACCATAGTCTCTCCAAAAGTTGGATTTAATAACCTGATGCCTTGTAAACCAATAGATCCAATTACCGTAAAAGCTGCTTCTTCATCGGTTACATTATCTGGTATCTTAGCTACCAGATTTTTAGGAACGTTAACATATTCTACATGATTACCATTAGAGGCTACTCTATCTCCAACTGTAAATTCTGTAACTCCTCTACCTACTGCTACTACCTCACCCACATTACAATACCCTAACGGCAATGGTTGATTCAATTTGTTAAAAACAGCGTCCATAGTTGGTTTCAAGCCATCTGTCTTTACCTTATCTAAAACCATCTTTACTTTATCTGGTTGCTGACGTGCCTTTTGGATAAAATTTGCTTTCCCAAACTCCACCAACATTCTTTCTGTTCCTAAAGAAACTAATGACTTAGTTGTTTTAATTAGTACATGTCCTGATTTTACCATAGGAACTGGCACCTCTTCTAAGATAGTTTCTCCGTTTTTAAGGTCTTGTATGATTTGCTTCATCTTTATTTTCTAGTCTTTTCAGAGGTTTTGCCAAAATTACTGTTTAATCAGGTAATCTAAAGGGTTTTTGTTCATTTTTGAGAAAGTATTCTAATTTACTTTACACTGATCTGTAGTTAATTGTTCTTTTGTTGGATTGTAGCCGTTATGTATAACTTCATATCTACCGGTAATTGTGGTATTTTTAAGAGCACAAAAATCCTTTAGAAAAGGGTTCCCATCATTTTTAGAAGAGTCATTATCCGAATTTTTTGGGCCGCTACCAATATTTAAATTCTCTACTGAAATTAAAGAAGATAACCCTTCTAAACTTGTTAATAATGGATTGGAAAATATAGTTATGTTTTTAGCAGATTGCAAATTTTCTAATCCATCTAATGATGTTAACTTGTCATTTAGTCCTATACTTAATTTACCTTTTAGAGATGTTATACCTTCTAATCCTTTCAAGTTATCTAATGCAGGATTATGAGATTCATTAAAAAAATTAAGTCGGAAATTTAAATATTCTCCAATTGTTATATTATTACTAACAATATTTCCTGTAGGAAAACCTAAAAAATTAACCAATTTGGCATTTGAGCTTACAATTAAAGTTCCAATATTTTTCATATTGGATAAGCCTTCAAAATTCCTAATACCTGAGCCACGTATTGCAAAATTCTCACCAATGTGTTCTACATTTAAACCGGATAATGTTTCAAGGTTGGTATTCCCTGATATATATGCACAAGATAAAGTAAAATCACACATCCAGGTCGCTAACCCTCCCAAGTAAAAATTTTTTGATATTTTCTTAAGCTTAGAAGCTCCTTTCAAACTTACCAAGTTATCATTACCACCAATAACTAGAGTTTCTAAATTCTCTAAGTTAGTCAATCCAGATAAATCTGAAATACCACTCATATGTATTACAAGCCCTCCTTCTATAGTCACCAAATTATCAAGGCCAGATAAAGATTTTAAATCAAGATTTCTTTTGTTTTGAAGAAAAGTTGATTGACCATTCGAAGTAAAAAACGAACTCCCTATGAGTAACCAACCTTTTATTTCTTCTAAATTAATAAGAGAGTTCAAATTATTTACACCATGTATACTAAGTCTTCCGTTAATTTTTTTATACCCTTGACAACCAAAGGCATCCAATTCCTCTTGATTTTTTATCTCTATATCTCCTTCATAGACACTATCAATTTGTAAAACTTCATCATTAATAACAACTTCTATATTATCATTCAATGAATAAGTTCCTAATTCTTTCTTATAAACAAAGTCTCTACAATTGTCTTTTACATAAAGTTCTAAAGAAACAGGTACATTCTTTTGCATCTTTAAACAATTTTCTTTGTTAAAATGAGTACGATCTAGTAAAAGTGTATTACCATCTTTATCTAATATCTTAAATTGGAAATCGGATAAACCTATTATACTTTGATTCTTAAAAATAATACAGACATTAATCTCTTCTAATTCTGGTGACTGATCATCATCACTTTTACAACTAATAAAAAGTAAAACTGGTAAAAAATAAACTAAGTTTTTCATTACTGTGTTTTTTTAATTAATTCTCTTTCTCAAATATATGTTCCGTAAACATAAAATGTTACCAAACTATTTCATTTTTTAAATAATCTTATTTATTCTCCATAGCATGATACCTATAATATTGAGACAAATTTGATGTTGTATTTTTGCAAAAAACAATTTTGGCAACAATTTCTGTAACCGATTCTTTACAATGATAAGGGTCTTTAAACTTATCTTTATTCTTAGTTATCTCATTAGAAAAATCAAAATCATACACAGACCCCAGTCCCATTAGATCTTTTTTAAATTTTTCTTCTTGCATTGTAAGTTTAAATTCATCTATTTTCTCTTGTAGAGACACATGAGTAGGAGGAATAAAGAATGAAAGCTTAATATTGTTTTGTTTACAGTACACTGCTATTTGCTGGAGTTCTAGAAAATAATTTTCTGGGTACTTATAAATTCTATAGGAGTTATTCGCCGAAGAATTTAATTGGTACCGCCAGAATTCTTCTCTTGACATCTCTGGTACTTCTAAATCATAAGTTTCGTTCAATAAGATACTTTTTACGATAAGCCCTGTAGACTTAAATGTGTATTTACTGGTAGCATATGAAACAAAATTATTTTTAAGAGATATTGCTTCTGAAACTCTATCCATAGCATTAGCCTTATTGTAAAGGTTAAAATTCACCCCAATAACGACCGTTTCGAGTTTTGCATTTTTTGACACCTCCCAAAACGTATTAATAATTTCTTGTAATGTTCCCCCTCCATAAGCTAGGTTAGTAAACTTTTTGTCTCCACAACTATTAACAAAATCTATATCCAAATTATTTGATCTAGAATCCCCAAGAATTATATTCTTTGTTGGTTCTTTTTCATAAGCTAGTAGCTTAAACAATGGATAATTTAATTTAAAAGCAATATTCTTTTTGATTTCTGAAGAGACTACCTCAGAGCTAAAATAGTTATATGGATCTACAGCTAAAACTATAATAAGATATAGAAATAATGGAATGAAAAATATAAGAGTTCTACTTAAAAATTTATTCATGACTTTTTATTTAAAACTGAAAATAGATAAAGCTTTGCTGAGAGCCTCCAAACCAAAATATCATAAACCCTATAACATAATATAATCCCCATCGAAAAATTCTATTTGTTGATCTAGGTGCAAATTGAAGTCCATGCTCCTTCTTTCTTTGCAACCATTCTGCCACAATAAATAGTATCAAAATTAGGATAAAATAAATTATGTGAGCCCCATCACTAATATGCTTTAAATCCTGAGATGACACATGAAATAAGCTAGACGAAAAAATTCTTTTTAAATAACTAAAAGCGGCACCAAGATTATCTGCTCTAAAAAATACCCAGGCTATTACAGTTAATAAAAATGTAGTACATATTTGTAATAGTTCTTTTAGCGTAGGTAAAACCCTAAATTCTGAAATCATTCCTATATTCTTTCTATTTCTCTGAAATAGCATTAGAGGTAAAAAATAGCAAGCATTAATAAATCCCCAAATAACAAATGTCCAATTGGCTCCATGCCAAAACCCACTTACAATAAATATAATAAAGGTGTTTCTTATTTTCATTGAAGTTCCTCCTTTACTACCTCCCAAAGGAATATACACGTAATCTCTAAACCAGGTAGATAAAGAAATATGCCATTTTCTCCAAAACTCTGCTATATCTCTTGAAAAGTATGGAAAGTTAAAATTTCTCATTAAGTTAAACCCAAACAACCTGGAGGTTCCTATTGCAATATCAGAATATCCAGAAAAATCTCCATAAATCTGAAATGCAAAGAACACCGCTCCTAACAACAAAGTACTTCCTGAATATTCTGTATGATTATCAAAAATCTGGTTCACATATATAGCTGCATTGTCAGCTATAACTATCTTTTTAAACAATCCAAAAAGTATTTGACGCATTCCATCAATTGCTTTGTCATAATCGAATTGTCGTTTTTTATAGAATTGAGGTAATAAATTTGTTGCCCTTTCTATAGGACCTGCCACCAATTGAGGAAAAAAGCTAACAAACGCAGAGAACGCTATAAAATCTTTTGTTGGTTTTAATTTCTTTTTATATACATCTATCGTATAACTTAAGGTTTGAAATGTGTAAAAACTGATTCCAACCGGAAGAATAATATTTAAGGAATTCGTGTTAAACTGAATTCCAAAAAAACTAAAAGCTCCAATAAAATTATCCAGAAAGAAATTATAATATTTAAAAAAGCCTAAGAATCCTAAATTTACAATGATACTTATCCATAACAAAGTTTTCCTTTTAATCTGGTTGTTCTCATTTTCTAATAATCGGCCAACCGTATAATCTATTAATGTACTAAATAAAATTAGTGCAAGGAATCTCCAATCCCACCAACCATAGAAAAAATAGCTAGCGATAACAATTAGAAAATTCTGGAGTTTTAAATTTTTATTAACTACAAACCAATATAAAACAAAGATTACTGGTAGAAATATTGCAAAATCAATAGAATTAAAAAGCATATCTAATTTATTTTAGTAATTCTTTGATTTCGGCACGATTAGGGTAATTTATTAAAACAGCTTTATACTTACCCTTAAAAACAAACAGACTACCGGCTGCTACTCCAATTACTTTATATTTTTTAATAATTTCTTTAATATGAGTCAATTCTCCTGCTCCACCCAAAACCGTCATAGGAATATTAATAGCAGATCTAACTAAATCTATCAATTTTAAATCGTATCCTTTCATCATCCCGTCATTATCTATAGAGTTAATCACAATTTCTCCTACTCCAAGTTTTTCAAACTGCACTGCTAGTTCTTTTGGGTCTATTCCTGTGGCTTTTGTACCGTTATGGATATACACTTGATATTTACCAAAAAGTCCTTTCTTTTTAACATCTAAAACTACTATTACACTTTGTACCCCAACAGCTTTTGCTATATCAACAACTAAATTAGGGCTTTCTATCGCAGCAGAGCTTAAGGCAACTTTTTCTGCACCTAAATGTATAATTTGTTTAGCGTGTTCTACAGTTTTTACACCGCCACCATAACAAAGAGGCATTCTTGATTCGTTGGCCAGGTTTTCAATCATTTTAAAATCTGGTTCGCGCTTTTCTTTGGTAGCATCAATATCCAGAACAATCAATTCATCTACCTCTTTTTCATTAAATATCTTTACGGCATTTATAGGATCTCCTACGTACTTAGAATCTTTAAATTGAACTGTTTTTACTAATCCTTTATTTCTGACCAATAAACATGGTATTATTCGTGATCTTAGCATATATTATAGATTAGCGAAATTTTTAAATAATTGAATACCGTTGCTATGGCTTTTTTCTGGATGAAATTGCATCCCAAAAACATTATCATGATTTACCGCTGATGAAAATTCACCTCCATATTGCGTACTAGCGAGTTTATCTTCTATGGTATTGCAAGAAAAATAATACGTATGTAAAAAATAGAAACCACGATCAAAGTCAATATTTTCAAAAATTTTACCTTCTTTAGTTGGCTGTATGCTGTTCCAACCTAGATGCGGTAGATATGGCTTTTCTGTAAATTTCCTACTATCAAATTTTTTGACCTCTCCATCAATGTATCCCAATCCATCTAATTCTCCTTCTTCACTTCTTTTTGCTAAAATCTGCATACCAACACAAATACCCATCACGGGGATTTTTTCTTCTAAAACCAAATGATCTAATTCTTTTTTAAATCCAGATCTAATTAATTGATCCATGGTTTCATCAAAAGCTCCTACACCAGGTAGAACTAATTTAGTAGCTCCTAGCAGCTCTTGAGGCGTGTTGGCCACAAAACATTCTATATTTAATTGCTTATAGATATTTAATATGGCTTGAATATTTCCTGAACCATAATTAACTATTTTAATCATCGTTTACCTCCTCTTTCTAATCCTATTAGACGCATCATCTTTGCTCCAATATTATAAATGCTTTCTTGAGATTTATAATCCTTATACGTTTTATTAGGCGCATCCATATAGCTTTGTAGCTTTTCCACTGATATTCCTAATTTATTTGCTATAAATTCAAAATCTTGCTTGATTGTTTCGGGATCATAGGCTGGTTTCTTTAATTCTTCTAAAGCATCTTCTCTTGTCATTTGCCCTGTTAATATTAAACTAGAAAATTGTACTTTTCTAGTATCATAGCCAAATTTTTTAGGTAACCAGTATGCTTCATAAAATCTCGTAAAACGAGATTCAAAATGTTTTTGTGGGTATTTCTGATAGCCAAATTTATCGACTAATTCTTGCATAGCGTCATCCTTATGATAAGGAATATAGTCTAAGGGTCTGATTAGTTTTATTCCTTTTACATAAGGTAAATACACTTTATGCCATAAGATATTAGTTACCGGATAATCTCTTAATTTACCTGTACCATGTTTTTTATAAATATCTTTTAACTGAATTGAATCTGATTGATAATACATCCATTCTAATGGGTTTCTAACACATTCTGTTGAATAGTTTCCTCCTGTAAGAATATGTTTAATCTTATGTTTTGAAGCAAACTTATACATGGTAGCAAAAAATGCATGATCTTGTGGGGTATCTATATGTGGTACTCCGGATTTAAAATACGCCAATTGCAAATCCTTTATTTCTTCCCAATTAATAACCTCTGTATATAAATCTAAACCTAAACCATCTACTAATCGTTCTATATTATTTACAGCGACCTGAGAGTTCCACCCAGCATCTACATGAAAAACTAACGGTCTAAGGTCGTATTTTTCTTTCATCATATATAAAAGATAAGAACTATCAATGCCACCACTCATCCCCATTAAGCAGTCAAAATCTTTTCCTTCTCCTTCTTTTTTGATCTTAGAAACTATTTCTTTAAGAGTCTCGTCTCCTCTTTCATCTGTATGCCAGTTCGGTAAAATATCTTTATAATATGTATTGCAATGATCACATACTCCTTTTTCATCAAAAGTTATTTTTGAATCTGTGATATCCATCACACAATTTGAACAAATTCTATATTCTCTATTCATTATTTTACCTTAATAGTTAAAATATAATTCTATGTTTTTACTGTTTTCTGAAGCAAAAATAAGGTTATTATGTCAAGATTATTACATTTCGAGCTATCGATTAAACAAAAAAATTCTATTGCGAGATCCAAATTTGCTAATTGTCGTCACGTATTAATAATGCTTTCTAAAACCGTCCACCTTGATTCTTTATAATGGTTTTCAAGAAAAGTTTCAATATCATTTTGTGCTTCGTAAAAATTATCAAAGTAAAAATGTAATGTTTCTTGATACTCTTCTAATGTCTTATTTGTTCTCATTATTGTTTTGGGTGCTTTTATCAAATTCCTTAGGTCAGCATAAACCAAAGGAAGTCCGAGCGAGAGCAAATTAAACGCTCTATTGCTAACTGTACAAGCTTGTACATTCCCTAAAGTTGAATCATAGGGTAAAATTGAGCAAAAAACATCTTCAATTTCTAATTCTTCAATTTTACTATAACCAATATGTTCAAAGTTATCATATGTCTGCATTAAATAATTTACCATCTTAGCATCAGAGTTTCTGATGGTAGGTCCAACAAATCTATAGTTATAATTAGTAGTTTTAATTATTGATTCTGTAATTCCCCAGTCTAACCTACCCACAAAACCAAAATATAAAACCGTTTTTCGGTCTTTTTGCTGTTTTGGCTTCTCATATTCTCTCTGACTCCAAGGAAAGAGCATAGTGACATTATTTTTATATAAACTTAATTTATCAAATAAAGGATAGGAAACCGTTAATACATGATCAGAATTTCTACACGTACTTTTTATCTGATTTCTAATGGCTCTTGTCATCCCAAATTTTGCTTGAGCTTCGAAATCATCCTCCATCATTGTTATAACTTTTTTATTTGGGGCTAATTCCTTTAAAAAGTCATACTCATAACTAAAATTCATTATAAAATCAAAGTCAACTTCTTTTAAGATTTTTTTTAAATAATACTTTACAACAAAATTATTTAGCCTTTGTATAAAAGGGAAGTATCTTAATTGATGATGAATTAGCTCTGCATGGGAACAAAAAGCTATACTTTCCTCTATTCTATTTTTAATAAAAACACTACGATAGGAGTTTTTCTCAACATATGTTATCTTATATCCTTTTTCTTTTAGTAGTCTAGTGATCTGATGTCTTATACGTGGAGGTTCACCCCAGTTCGTTTTTGTTAATATCAGCACTTTTTTCATTATTCCTTTATTTAAAATTGATATTATGAGTCCTATATTAATAGACCAATCATTTAAAATATACTTTGTTTATAAAATAATCTCAAGATTAATGTATCAATTTCCTTCTATTTGACATGTTTTTTGCAGAAATTATCTAATTTCATCAGCATTAGTTTTCTTCATAATCCATTGTGCTTTTAGTATTTTTCAGAAAAAAAAGAGCTAACATCAATAGAATTATTCCTCCATGAGAAACTAGAACTGTAGTTAATGCAGAATTATAAAAAAGAACAATCATCATAAATATAATTCCAAAAAACTTACTACTAATATTTAAGTGATTTAATATACTAATATAAAAACCGATAGTTGCTATATTAATAATATTTCCAATTATTCCAAAGTTTGCAAAACTGTTTGAAATCACTCCATTATTTGCTGACCAAATATCTATTCCAAAATATTTTTCCCCAATTATTAATGCTGATGAACGATCGTATGGGTAATCAATAAATAGACCATTAATTACTTCAGACCATAATAAATAATTATCTTCAAAAAAGTCAAAATAGAGTATATCTAATAGAGATGGTAACATGAAGTTTCTTCGTAAGGAATGTTGCATCAGCAAATGATTATCAAATACAATAGATAAAAATAATGCAATACTAATTATACCAATTAAAAATCTTAGAAAAAATGTCAATTTAACTTTGTATGTGAAAGGGTATAAAATTAGCATCATAAAAAGTCCAACAAAAACTATTTTATTTGCTCCACATAAGAACAGAAAAACAATTGATAACACACTAAAAAAAACTATTAATCTCTTCTTATAATAAATACCATAAACTAATAAGCAAGGAATTATAATTTTATTTAACCAAGAGTAAATATAATCTAAATAAGTAATTTTAATTTGTTCACCCATCATAGCTCTTGTTTCATATATCTCTTTAAACATTAGGTTTTTTAAATTAATGTATGGGCTATAATAAATTATAAAAGGAATAGTTCCAATAACAGATATGAATAATAACAATAATATAGAATGCCTTTTATTAAATACTTTATTATAAAAGCTAATTTTTATTTTGCATGAGACAATAACAGTAATAAATAACAAAATATGAGAAACAAATATTCTAATATCAAATGGTTCAATATTTGCAAAATGAATTGCACTTGGAAAAACAGAAAATATGAGGAATAATGAACTTACAACATAACCAAAATCTTTTATTTTAGTAACACTAAGTATTGTAATACTCGTTAGTACAATCATTAAACTTATAAAAAACTTAAAATAGTTGATTCCATAAGTTAACTTCAAACTATCTTTTACCTTAATATATACTCCCAAGTTTTCAAATACCAATGAAAAACATAATTGCATCAATAAAAACAAAGAGATTAGTAATAAAAAGTTTTTATACTTTTCTTGGTCTAAGAAATATTTCATTCAATTTCTTTATTATTATAGTATCTACAATCTATTAAATAATAGAAGAATAAGATATATGATATACCTGAATATCTATTTATCATACTTTCGTAAAAAAAATTAAAAAATAAAATTAAAAATATGCTTACATTAAGTTTTCTGTCATTATTCTTATGTTTATTTATATTAACTATAAAATATAGAATAAGTAATGTTGAAATGAGTCCTATTAAACCATATTCTAAATAAAATTGTAAAAATTGATTATGTGCATTAAAACGTTTTTCTAATGGTGTTTTATATCCTTTTTCTGTATAGACTTTGTTTAATTCATTTTGTACATCTCCTATACTTACTCCCAAAAAAGGATGTTTTTTTAAAATTTCAATTGCTGAATTCCAACTCATTAATCGTAAAGCAAAGCCATATCTTTCACTAGGCTCGAATGATATCCCATAATCAAAAAATTCATCAACCATAATCTTTCCCCTTGGGTTATTAACTATAGTAAATACTCCTGTAATTATAATTATAATAACCAATATTAGTCTTGATAATATATTTTGAATATTCGTAAAAATAAAGAACAAAGATATTATCATTATCGTAAAAATACCTGCTTTACTAGATAGTTGGAAAATACCAATCAAAAATAAAATCAAATAAAGTAAATATAATTTATGTTTTTTCCATAAAGAATAAGATAAGATAATTGCTATAGCCGTATTAAGATATATTGAAAAATAAGTTGTTTGATGAAAAATAGAAAAAAAATCAGAAAAAAAATAATTTCCATCTCTTACTACAGAATAGAAAAATGAAAATTCTTCATTCACAACAGGTTGAAAAAAAATATAACCATTAACGATGGAGAAAGAATTGTAAAAAGCATATATAAAGCATATTAATATTGCTGTTACACAACCTAAAACAAATAATTTTAATATCCTCATATATTCATGATGCTCTATTTTTAATGCCCAAAAAATTATTGGGAAAGCAATAAAAGAAGCACGTTGCTCAAGGAGGCTTAAATCAATATTTTTAGAAAATAAAACGAATATAATAGTTAGAATATAAAGAATCGGGAATAATAGAAAAGGTAATCTTTTAAAATTATTATTTTTTTTACAAAAAAGAGAATATATAGCCAATACTATTAAAATAATAGTCGAAAGCTTTGTTAGTAAAGGTATACTAAAAGCAAAAAGAGATAGTAAAGACATCTGTATCTTCCTATTAATCTGTTTATTAGAAAAATATTTCTTTGATATAATCATAGAGAATATAATTATTTAATACCTATATATTGAATCTCTCACAAATAATAATCTAGATCACGTTGTTTTAATAAACTCCTGAAAAATTTATTTGTGAATCACACATCTTTTTTGAAATAATCTCTGACCTTCATTCCAAATGAAAACCATTTCTCTATATTCTTATAGTCATCATATGATTTATTTGGCATTTGGATTATTTTTTCGAATTCTGAAAGCGAAACACCTAACTTCTTAGCTACAAATTCCATATCATCGATATGCGAATTATTAGGATATATTTCTATTTCCATCTCTTTCAAGGCTTCTTCTCTAGATAATTGGTTTGATACGATAAGGCTAGATAAGTGTGCCCTTCTTTTATCATATCCAAACTTAGTTGGTAAATAATACGCTTGAAAAAACTTTGTGAAACGGGATTCATGATGTTTACCACCATAATATTGCCATCCTATTTCTTTTTTCATAACTTCTATGGCCTCATCTTTTGAATATGGTAATAGATTAAGAATTTTAAGAATTTTCATTTTCCTGATGAAAGGAAAATAAATATACCATTTAAAAAATGATACCTTTGGAAATTTTTTAAGCTTTTTCTTTCCAAATTTTTTATGTATATCTTTTAAGTTTACTAAGTCAGAAGCACCATAGCCCCATGTTTTTGGTAAAATACTCTCCGTAGCAAAATTAGATCCATTTAGAACATACTTTATATTATTTTTTACTGCAAAACTATAAAGTGCTGCAAAAATAGCATGATCTTGTGGCACATCCTGATTCGCGACATTGGCTTTAAAATATGCCAATTGTAAGTCCTTCATTTCTTGCCAATCCACTACATGAGTATGCAACTCAAATCCTAACATTGTAATAATGTTTTCAATATTTTTTACTGCTAGTTCAGAATTCCAACCACAATCAACATGTACAACAAGTGGTCTAAGACCAAGTTCATGCGCTTTATATGCCATATACGAACTGTCTACGCCTCCACTCAAACCCAAAACACAGTCATATTCTTTATTTTTTTCTTCTTTTTTTATTCTATCAACAATTTTAAGTAATCGCTCCTCACCTTCTTTATTTGGTTTCCAAGAATCATTTTTGCGCGCTAACGCATCATTGCAATGATTACAATTTCCTTCTGCATCGAACACTATTTCTGAATCTGTTGTATCCATGATGCAACGTTTGCATATTTGGTATTTTTCGTTTTTCATTAGTCTACATCCTTTTATAAATTTCAATAGATTAATCATGAAAAGTTAATTAAATCTATCGTTAAACCTCATGAAGGTAAATTGTTTAATTAATAATTTGTTCTATGTCTTCCTGAGAAGGATAAGAAATCAATACTGCATTTCTTTTTCCCTGAAAAACAAAGAAACTTCCAGCCCCTATGGCTGTCACCTCTGTCTCTTTAAATGCTTGTTCTATATCTTTTAAAGATTCTACACCTCCGCAAGCTACAACAGGGATAGAAATCGTTTCACTCATTTCCTTTATCATATCTATATCCAATCCCACTTTCATTCCGTCTCTACTGATCGAATTTAGAAATATTTCACCTGCCCCTAGAGCTTCCATTTCTTTTGCATAGGTTATAGGATCCTTTTTTGTTGATTTTTTACCACCATTTACATAAACTATTTTTTTCCCAAAAAAATCATTTTTATAGTCAATTGAAACTACAATAGTAGAACTTCCAAAAATTTCTGAGGCTTGTTTAATCAACTCAGGATTATAATATGCTTCAGAATTTATAGCAACTTTCTCTGCGCCTGAAGCAATAATTTTTCCAATTTGATCAATTGTCTTTATTCCTCCTCCGTAACAGAAAGGCATAAAACATTCTGTAGCAATATCTTCTATTAAATGGTATGGAGGTTCTTTTTTTTTGTTAGTAGCGTCAATATCTAAGAAAATTAGTTCATCGACCTCTTTTTCGTTAAATATTTTTACCGTATTTATAGGGTCACCTACATAAACTGAGTTTTTAAATTTTTGAGTTTTCACTAATCCTTCATCTCTCAATAATAAACAAGGAATTATTCTTTTTAAAGCCATTTTGCCTAATAGTTTTTTACAAAATTATCTAACAATTTCATTCCATATTTATGACTCTTTTCAGGATGAAATTGAACTCCTAAAATGTTTTCTTTCTCTACCGATGAATCAAAATCGAAACTATAGTTTGACTTTGTCAGAAGTGAAGCATCTTTAACGTCTACATAAAATGAGTGTACAAAATAAAACTTAGGGTTTTCGTACATGTTTTTTAAAAGCTTGCTTTCTTTTTGTTGATACGTATAGTTCCAACCCATGTGTGGACTTTTAAAGCGATTTTCTAAAAAGTGAAATTTTTTTACTTCTGCATTTATCCATCCCAACCCTTTTTCTTTTCCTTCTTCACTAGAATTACAAAGTAACTGCATCCCTAAACAGATACCCAATATTGGAGTTTTCTCGATTAACGCTTTTTGATTAAGTACTTCCCATAAATTATATTTTTTTAAATTTTTAATTCCAGAATCAAAAGCACCAACACCTGGTAGGATTATTTTTTTTGCGTTGGAAAGTTCTTTTGGGTCTGAGGTCACTATAGATCTTTCTCCTATCTTTTTTAGCATATTTTGAATTGACCCTAAGTTGCCCACTTTATAATCTACTATTGCTATCATTTTTTTTACTTATGAGTTTCCCTAATGATAATCTAAAACAAATAATCGTACTAATTATGTATAAACAAGAATATAATACGGAGTAAATAATTAATGCTGAAAATATATCATTTTTCAATACTCCTATTATGAAGGAAAATATTGTTACAATTAGTACGGAGACCTGCCAAATAGCATCATAGTTCTGTTTATTAGCAATATAAAACATATAGGTTAATGGAGAAGCAACAAAACGAAAAAAAAAACAAACCAGATAAAACCTTAGTATATTCCCCAGCTTGTCTCCATTGCTCTCCAAAAACAAAAAGAAATAGTTCAGTACCAAAAAAAAACAATATAATGGATGGACAGATACCTAAAATTACCAATATTTTAAAAGTATTGACATAAAGCTTTTTACAATCACCATTTTCATGATATTCAATACTAGCTTTTTGTTTAAACACATCCAAAACAGCAGATCCGACTAAACTTGATGGAGCATTCAATACTCGTTCTACTAATGAGTAATTTCCAAGAGCATTTCCCCCAAAAAAATTCCCTATTAGGAAAACAGGTAAATGTGTTGCCAATGTTCCTACAGTTTCACCTGGTAAAGAATATTTTGGAAATCTATTATGTGATTTTAATTGTGATAATATTTGTTCTCTGGAGATATCATTGAAAAAAATGATCTTCCTTGTTTTAAAAACAAAGTGAAATAATGAAATAATTTTACTAAAAATATATCCAAACACCAAACCAATTGCAGACATCTTTAACAATCCAAGTAATATTTGACCAATTGATATAGATGAACTATCAATTATCTTATTAACTGCCATTACTTTATAAAACCTATTCCTATTACTAAAATTCTTAAAGCAATTATATGCATTCAGTAAAAATGAAGCAGCAGGTATAAAGTATAGAATTTTAATAAAACTTGGTTCCATTGAAAATAATGCACCTATTGATTTCCCGAAAATTAATACAATAAATAAACAAAAAGTATTGAATATAACAGATAAAACAAGTGACCCTATAAGAATATTTAATGTGTTTTTATCATTTTCTTCAATTATTATTGCATGATCATATTTCAAACTAGAAGCTCCCGAAATTACAAATGTAATAGAAAAAAAAATAGCAAAAACGCTTAATTCTGTAGGAGTATATAACCTCGCAATAATAATTGAAGAAGCAAAAAATACTCCTTGTGATAATAACGTCCCACTTATCAATGTAGAAACATGCTTTGTATATTCTGATTTTTTTATATAAGATAATATTCTATTCATAATATTATAATGGTTATCTCACAACACCCATAATATTTCTTTATATGCTTAATCAAGTACATAAACAAAAGCTTTCTGCAAAAAGAAAAACGCTTTATACTTAAGCACCTGTATTTGAATCGAATAACAAAAAAATGCATTCTCCGACCGCAAAAATAACATTATTCTCTCAAATTATATCGTTCAAAGTTTAATAAACTTATAAGCACCCCCTAAATTATATCCTACTTAGAACAATAGATAGGGTTTAATACACATACCCTTATTTAAATTAATCATAATGAAGTATTTTTTATAAACTATAGTTAGGACAACTTTTTTGATAAAAACCTATTCTTTTCATGCTTTTCTGTTGCCTTCTATAAAAAAAGAGAATCAAGGAATTACCTCTTCCTAAAATGAAACATTAAAAGTTTTTGCCCAGATAGATAAGCTATGGAGTCTCAAAATTGTGTTTTCGTCTATCTTATCGCTTAAAACATCTACATCCACAAAGTTTTTAATAAATTTGGATTTTTTTATTGTTTTTAGCATCTCATCATTTTTTTTAGCCCAAGATAAAGGAGATTCAAATCCCATTTTATTAGTTCTCCACACGACTTCTTTTGGTAATATTTCTTCTGATATTTTTCTTAAAACATATTTTGTCCAACCCTCATTTATTTTAAAATCAAGTGGTAAAGAAAGTGATGTTTCAATAAATCTATGATCAATCATAGGAAATCTTGCTTCTATAGAGTGCCACATAGCAATTTTATCAGCAAAAACTAGTTGGTTTTTTATTTGAAAATTTAAGAAATGATGCTTTTGTATTTCAAAAATGCTTTTCTTTTTAAAACTATTTTGGATCAATAATTGATTATTAAAATACTTAGAAAATTCTTTTCTAATATATTTTGATTTTCGTTTAAAGCGAAGTTTTTTTATAAAAAAGAAATTAAAATAAAAATAATATATAAATATATCCCTGTTGGACAATTTTGAATTACCTGTTATTGACTTTAAAGCCTTAATTTTATTTATCCAACCTTTTAACTGATTTAAATATGGAATGTAATATATTTCATATCCTAACAAACTTTCATCCCCACCTTGTCCGTCCAATAAAACAATACAATTATCTTTTTTTGCTTTTTCCATAACAAAGTACTGCATATGGTAAGAATTACTTTTAAAAGGTTCTTCTAATATATAAGATAGGTTATTAGATATTTCTTTATATTCTGAATATGAAGGTTCTGTAACATTCCAATCTAATTTGTGTTGATCAACCACCAATTTAGCAAATTCGGATTCATCATTTATTATATCTTCAGATTTTGCAGTAATACTATAAAATTTCTTTTTAGGATTTTGTTCTTTATACATTACGGCTGCTTTTGCTGTTATTGCTGAACTATCCATTCCTCCACTAAGACAAGATCCAACTTTAACATCCGACCTGAGTCTTAACTTAATAGAATCATTTAAAGTCTTCTCAAATGAATTATAAAGCTCTTCATTAGATAAATCATTAAATTCTTCCTTTTGATTTAGTGTATAATACTTCAAAATATTATACTCATTTGTTTTCAAATTATAAATGGCATTGTGTCCATTTGGTAAAGAGTCGATATTCTTAAAAAACGTTTCGTTAGAATGGTTTTGTTTATTTATCATCAAATAGTCAAACATTATTTGTCTATTAACCTTTATAGAAGGTAAAGATGGAAGTAGTTGTTTTATCTCTGATCCAAATATAAATATATTTTCATCAGAATAATAGTATAATGGCTTGATTCCGAACCTATCTCTACTTAAAAATAGAATTTCTTTTGTTTTATCTAAAATAGCAAAAGCCCACATACCATTAAATTTTTGAACACAACTATCACCCCACTCTTTATAAGCTGCCAATATTACTTCAGTATCTGTTTTATTATTAAACTCATGTCCTAATTTTAATAACTCTTCTTTTAATTCAATATAATTATAGATTTCACCATTAAAAGTAATCACGTAATTATCTTGATCATAAGTCATAGGTTGTTTTCCTTCTTCAGATAAATCGATAATTGACAATCTTCTATGTGCTAAGCCAATATTGTTGTGATGGTAGAAACCTTCTCCATCTGGGCCTCTATGTTTTATTATGTCATTAGCATTTCTTAAAACACTATCCATTATTACTTTTCCTTTTTTATCAATAATTCCCGTTATTCCACACATGTTTTTATTTTTAACAAAATCAATTAGTATTACAAAACTTTAAAATTTTCCCTTTTACTCTAAAGCCATTTTAAACTATAATTTCGCCTCTTTTCATACTTGTAATATGTGCTCTGAATGTTCGTTAAGGGACATGATTTACACAAAAGTTAAAAACTTAGATTACCACTTATGAAAAAAATCGAAATGCTTTTACTAATACAACAGATAACATTACTGATACCCTAATTTTTAATTAAAAAAGATTACTTGATTAGTTTAAACCAAACACTATAGTTAAATTTAACCATCCCTTGTTTTTTCAATTGAATTGAGACCGTTGCAAGGGTTTTCATTTGACAAACTTGTTGACTCAGCCATTTCTTTAGTTCTATTAATGAATCGAACTGTCTGTCCTTAAATCTTTGCTTTATATATTGCCATATCTGCCCACAAGGATTAAATTCTGGGGTGTATGGAGGAATTCTCAACAAGTATATACTCTTTGGTGTAGCAATGTTTTTGGTTACGTGAAAAGCCGCATTATCTATGACCACTATTTTAAACTCTATGGGGTTTTAAAACTCCTTTAGATATGTTTCCAATATTTTATTATCAACTCCGTTAATCTCCCATACAAAGCTGTCTCCAGCAATAGGAGAATAGCTTCCCCAGAGATAACTGTGCTGGTAAGCTACCAAAGGCCTTACTCCAACCATTGATAAGCAGCGTCCAACAAATGTCTTTAAGCCGTATCTGGATTTATCCTGAAAATCCAGGTTTACACTGTCGAACTTATCTTTATATAGACTGTTTCCAATCTCAGTAAAGACATTAGGGAGTTTTAAAAAAGCTGCTGTGCTTCTCGATCTTTATTGATATTTGATCTCCTGGGGATTTTCAGCTTCGCATTTAGAGACCGTTGTAAGGGTTTTCATAATTTGATAAGATTGCTTATCTTTTGATTATGGAATTAGTACAATACCCAACCTTAGCAGATAGTATTTGCAATATACGTTCTCGTAAGATCAAGCAAACCTTTTTTACACAAATCAATACGCTTTTAAATTGGCAACCTATTATAACAGTTTTGAAAGAGCATCATACTAAAGAGCTAAGTGCCACAGGAAAAACGAGTTATATTGGATTATTGCTTTTTAAAATGAGTTTGCTTCAAACTTGGTATGGTTTAAGTGATTATGAAGTTGAAGACCAGGTTAATGACAGTATTTCTTTTAGCTACTTTTGTGGGTTACATATCGACCAAGTAGCTCCTGATCATAGTACCTTATCCCGTTTTAGAACCATCCTGACAAAAGCAAAAGCTTACCAACCACTATTAAAAGAAATTAACCATCAACTGGAAGCTCATAAAATCATAGTTAAAACAGGGGTTATTGTTGATGCAATTGTTATAGATACCTCCTCTAAAATCCAAAGAAAAAACCAATCACAAGGTAACAGAGGACAGAAAATATGAACAAGAAGTTGAAGTGGTTAAAGAGTATCCAGATAGTGTAGATTCGCAAACTGCTTGGCTAAAGAAAGGAGGTAAATACAGATTTGGTTACAAAAGGCACCATTTTACCGACAACGAAGGCTTGGTTCTAGGAATGTTAACCACGAAAGCCAGTACTAATGAAGTAGCCAATTTAGAGCAGGTATCGAATACTGCAGATTTACCAGAAGGTATTCCACTAAAAGCAGACAAAAGGTATCAATCAAAGAAAAACTCAGAACTCCTTAAAGAATGAAAACTAAAAACCATATTCTAAAAAAGGTATATAAAAACAAACCTTTAACCCATTGGGGGAAGAAGTTCAATAAGCTTGCTTATAGGAAAAATAAGATTTAAAGTAGAACGTACTTTTGGAGGCATAAAGCGATGGTTTTCTGGCGGTACAGCAAGGTACAGAGGCATCAAAAATGCACACTCAAATCTTATGGAAGCGATGTGTTATAATCTGTATCGAAGTCCAGGGATACTCGCCTCTAATTGTAAAATTAATAGAAATGAGCATTAGAAACAAGCATATATGCTCTAAAATCAAAAGAAAATTGAAAAAATCAGATTTAAAATCAATTTACGTAGTCTTTTGCAACGGTCTCATTTAGTTTATGAGTCATATAATGCCACAATCGCTGGTAACTAATTCTATACCATAGTCTCTTCTACCCGTTGCTTGGCATCCCAGAAATCTAAAAAACTATTCTCGGGATCATTCAGAAAACTCTCAAGCACTTTATGAATCTCAGGGGGAAATACCAGAGGTACTATTATCTCTTCGCTCTTTCTCAAGGAACTTGCTGATTCCCCAGATTCACGATAATTACGAAACCAGCGATACATATACATTCTAGCTTTAAATCAAGGTGCTTGGCAACATCAGAGAGCGTATCGAATTTATTCGACTTAATAGTTATCAAAGATCCAGCTTTGGAGCTCTTATAGTTCGAAATATTAAATCTAAACCCTTTCAGATCGATCAAGCTTTCTATTATTACTGTCTGATGTTGTCTTCCATAGATTAGAAAATACAATAAAAATTGTTAATACAAAATTATATATTGATGTTAGTCATTATTTAAAAACCTGTGATATTCTCCTTTAAGTCCTACCGGATTTGTATTTCTTATTTCATGAACAATTCCAATAGCTGTCCTTGCCGCATCTAAGCCGTATCCTTTTCCTTCTAAAATATCTTTATATACCATCGTATGAAGATCAGTGAAACCACCACTAAATTCTAATTCTTCACCATTAATAGTTATTGATCTATAGGTTGTTTGACCTTTATCTTTTACTTCCTTAGGTAAATATTCAGCATTTATAGATAAAAACCAGCGAACACGTGCGTTTTCAAATTCTAAGTATCCCGCAGCTCTATCTTCTTCATGAATATGAACTACATTATCTTGTACATCTCCAAAAATCCAGGATAACATATCATAAAAGTGTACTCCAATATTTGTTGCAATCCCTCCAGATTTACTTTTGTCACCTTTCCAAGAGGTATGATACCAATTACCTCTTGAGGTTAAGTATGTTAAATCTACTTCAAATTTAGTCTCTTTTTTAGTGTTTTTTACCTTCTCTTTTAATGCTATTATTGATGGGTGTACCCTAAGTTGAAGAATATTATAAATCTTTTTACCTGTCTTTTCTTCGACCTTTTGAAGTTTATCAATATTCCATGGGTTCAAAACAAGTGGTTTCTCGCATATGGCGTCTGCTCCACTACGTAATGCAAATCTAATATGTGCATCGTGTAAATAATTTGGAGAACATATACTTACATAATCCAAAAATAGATCTTGTTCATATTTAAGTTTTTCTATATGTCTGTCAAACCTCTCAAACTCCACAAAAAAATCTGCTTTTGGGAAATGAGAATCTATAACTCCTACACTATCGTTCTTATCATAAGCAGCTAAAAGTATGTTATTAGTATCTTTTATAGCTTTCATATGTCTTGGTGCAATATATCCTGCGGCACCTATCAATGCAAAGTTTTTCATTCGTTTATTTATTTAATATCATAAGCCTAAAGCTATTTCAGTAAAAGCAAAAACTTAAATTTATTATAACGTTTTTTTCAATTCTTCTGCTATATAATTTATCTCTTCTGCTGTTAAATACGGATTCATGGGTAAGCTCATAATTTCATCCGATACGCTCTCAGCAATTGGAAAATCACCTGTTTTATATCCCAAATATTCGAAACATTCTTGTAAGTGAAGAGGTCTGGGATAATGAACTGCTGTAGGTATTCCTTTCTCTTTCAACTTTTCCTGAACATTATTACGATCCTTTACTCGGATAGAATATTGAGCCCATACCGAAGTATTGTGCTCTTCAATAATTGGTATAGTTGTATATTCGGTAAGATATTCATCATATTTTTTGGCTATTATTTGCCTTCTCTTAACATCCTTGTCGTAGTGTTTTAATTTCTCAATCAAAATTGCAGCTTGTAAAGTATCCAACCGCCCTCCGATACCAATATATTTATGGATATATCGTTGAGTTTGGCCATGCACACGTATACTCTTTATTTTGTCCGATAATGCTTTATTATCTGTAAAAAGAGCTCCTCCATCACCAAAGCATCCCAATGGTTTTGCTGGAAAAAAAGAAGTACAACCTATTGTAGAAAGATTACAGCTTTTCTTGCCTTTATAGGTAGCTCCAAAACTCTGTGCTGCATCTTCAATAACTGCTAAATCGTATTTCTCTGCCAAATTATTAATAGTATCCATATTTGCTACCTGTCCATAAAGCGATACTGGCATTATCGCTTTAGTCTTTTTAGTGATTTTTCCTTCTATTTGATTAGCATCAATGTTATATGTAGCTTCATCAATATCTACAAATACAGGAATTGCTCCAAGAAATGCTATAGTTTCTGCAGAAGCAATAAAAGTAAACGGAGACGTGATAATTTCATCTCCCGGCTTAATATCTAATGCCATCATAGCTAATATAAGGGCGTCTGTTCCTGATGCACATGTAATCGCATGCTTAGAGCCTGTATATTGTTGTAATTGCTTTTCTAATTCTTGTACTTCCTCTCCCATTATAAATCTAGAGGAAGAAACAACATTACTCATAGCCCTATCAATAGCTTTTCTATTCTCTAGATAGGCTTTTGTCAAATTAGCAAAATCTATTTTCATCTTAACTATCTAATTCTTTCTACAATATCTCCCTTAGAGTCTAATTTATATTCTTGATTACTTTCCGGGCAAACTGCTTCATTGTTCTCATCAAAAGTCAATCGATGCCCGTATTCACTAACCCAACCTATTTGTCTTGCTGGATTACCAACAATCAATGCATAAGGTTTGATTGATTTCGTAACCACTGCACCTGCGCCTATCAATGCATATTCACCAATATCATTCCCACAAATAATTGTTGCGTTAGCTCCTATTGATGCTCCTTTTTTTACATTTGTTATTGCATATTTTCCTCTTCTGTTAACAGCACTTCTAGGATTGATAACATTAGTAAACACCATTGATGGCCCCAAGAAAACATCATCCTCACATACTACTCCTGTATATATAGAAACATTATTTTGTACTTTCACGTTGCTTCCAAGCTTAACTTCTGGAGATACGACCACATTTTGACCAATATTACATGCTTCGCCAATATCACAATTAGGCATTATATGAGAAAAGTGCCATATTTTTGTGTCTCTTCCAATGATACAATTATCATCAATTACTGCTGTCTCATGAGCATAATACTTTTTTTTACTCATATCTTAAAGTCTATCTGTTACTAATTCTTTTGGGAAAAAACTTTTTACATCATAAATCACAACATTAGTATTACCTAACTCCTTAATATTTAGTTTTTTGAATTCATCATGACCCACAGTTAAAATAATAGTGTCATATTTTCTTTTTGGTTCATTAATCAAATCAACGTCATATTCTTTTTTAACTTCTTTACGATCGGCATGTGGGTCATAAATCTCAACTTCAACTCCAAATTCTTTAAGTTCATTAATTACATCGATTACTTTAGAGTTTCTTATATCGGGACAGTTTTCTTTAAACGTAATTCCTAAAATTAACGCTTTCGCATTTTTAACTCTAAGTCCTTCTTTAACCATAAGTTTTATAACCTTATTAGCAATATGGACCCCCATTTCGTCATTGATTTTTCTTCCCGACAAGATTACCTGTGGATGATACCCAAGACTCTCAGCCTTATGAGTTAAGTAAAATGGGTCAACACCAATACAATGTCCTCCCACTAATCCTGGTCTAAAAGGTAAAAAATTCCATTTGGTTCCGGCTGCTTCTAAAACTTCTAAAGTGTCAATGTTCATTTTATCAAAAATTAACGCCAACTCATTTACAAACGAAATATTTAAATCTCTTTGCGTGTTTTCAATAATTTTGGCAGCTTCTGCCACTTTAATTGAAGATGCTTTATGGGTACCTACAGTAACAATAGTACTATATAATTGATCAACTACTTCAGCAATTCTCTCATTACTTCCCGAAGTAATTTTAACAATATTATGTACCCTTCTGACTTTATCCCCTGGATTTATTCTTTCTGGAGAATATCCACAAAAGAAATCAACATTAAACTTAAAGTCACTATATTCTTCCAAAATAGGGACACAAACTTCTTCGGTACACCCAGGAAAAACAGTAGATTCAAATATAACTAGATCTCCTTTGGACAAATATCTTCCAACTAATTTACTTGCTTCCTTTAAAGGGTTTAAATCAGGCTGCTTAAATTCATCTATTGGTGTAGGAACGGTTACTATATATATATTTGCAACTTGTATTTCTTTTTTATCAGAAGTATAATGGATTGATTTAAGTTCTTTAAGATCATCTTCGGAAACTTCATTTGTAAAATCAATCCCTTTACATAAATTTTCTATTCTCAACGAATTAATGTCATAACCAATAACATTAAAATCATTCTTACTAAATTCAACAGCCAGAGGCAAGCCTACATACCCTAATCCAATTATGGCAATTTTATTATCTTTTATATTCGTCTTTTTCATCAATTTATTATTCCGCAAAAATCTAAAATAACTTTATCTTTAGAAACATTTAGATTTATAAATTCTTTATGAGCAACCAAAAATACAATAATATCTGCTTTTTTGATTGCTTCTAAATAGTTAGTCAATTTGAAAACCTTATGCTCAGAAATATTGGGTTCTACAATATAATACTCTTCGTTATTTGCATTTTGTAAAACCTTTTGAACAATATACTTAGCTGGTGATTCTCTTAAATCGTCAATATTTGGTTTAAATGCCAATCCCATTAGTGCAATATTGGGTTTACGTCCTTTTTTTAGTTCAAACTCGAGTTTAGCTGTTTTTACCTTTTCGGCACACCAAAATGATTTATAATTATTAATTTCTCGAGCTTTACCGATAATCTGGGATTCCATTGGATAATCTGCTACAATAAAATAAGGGTCAACAGCTATACAATGACCTCCAACACCACAACCAGGCTGTAAGATATTCACTCTAGGATGCTTATTAGCAAGCTCTATTAATTCCCAAACATTAATATCTGCTTTGTCACAAATAAGCGATAACTCATTAGCAAATGCAATTTGAACATCACGAGATGAATTCTCAACCAATTTACACATTTCGGCAGTTCTAGCATTAGTTTTATGCAACTCTCCTTTGATGAACTCTCGATAAAAATTTAATGCTTTGATTGTTGATTTCTCATCGATACCACCAATTACCCTATCATTATGTACTAATTCATACATCACATTTCCAGGAAGAACACGTTCTGGACAATACGCAATATTCAATTTCCCTTCCAAATCAGATCTTTCTGAGTAGATTATCTCCATCATTTTTTCTGTGGTTCCAATAGGAGATGTTGACTCAATAATATATAAATCATCCTCTTTCAGTAATGGGATTATTCCTCGTGTTGCAGCTTCTACAAAAGAAATATCTGGTTCATTCTTACCTTTAAATGGAGTAGGAACCACTATTAAATAAGTATCTGCAACAACAGGAGTTGTTGATGCACTCAAGTAACCATTTTTCACAGCATTTGCTACAGCTTCATCCAATTCAGGCTCAACAATGTGAATTTTACCTGCGTTTACGGTTTCTACAACTTTAGGATTAATATCAACTCCGTGGACATATGTTTTGTTTTGTGCTATTAATGCTGCTGTTGGGAGCCCAATATAACCCAAACCAATCATTACTACACTAGGCTTATTATTCATATTTAGTTCTTTGAAATATATTCTACAATTCGCTGACAAGCTTTACCGTCTCCATATGGATTATGAAGCTTACTCATGTTTTCATAAGCCTCATTATCTCTTAAAAGCTTCTTTGTTTCTATTATTATTCTATCTTTAATTGTACCAACCAAAATGACAGTTCCAGCATCAACCGCTTCAGGTCTTTCTGTAGTATCTCTCATAACCAAAACTGGTTTTCCTAAGCTAGGTGCTTCTTCTTGAACTCCGCCACTATCTGTAATAATCAGATATGATTGATTCATTAACCATACGAAAGCAGGATATGATAATGGTGAAATTAGCTGAATGTTTTTTACCTCACCCAAAAGTTCATATACTGGTTTTTGAACATTCGGATTTAAATGTACTGGATAAATAATTTGCGCTTCAGGATTATCTGTCGCTATTTGTTTCAGCGCTTCACAAATATTTACAAATCCTTGACCATGATTTTCTCTCCTATGCCCTGTAACAAGTATTAACTTCTTATCATCCTCAACAACTTTTTTAAGTTGTTCTATCTCCTTATCTTCAAATCTATTAGCATTAACCTTCTCAACACTAAATTTCAATGCATCTATAACTGTGTTACCAGTTATTAATATTGAATCAGAAGATTTATTCTCATTAATCAAATTTTGCCTTGAAGTTTTAGTTGGAGCAAAGTGAATTTCAGAAATTACCCCTGCCACGCTCCTATTCATTTCTTCGGGAAACGGAGATTTCATATTAAATGTTCTTAATCCTGCTTCTACATGACAAACTTTAGCTCCAGAATAAAAAGCAGCTATACTCGAAGCCATGGTAGTTGTAGTATCACCATGAACATAAACATAATCAGGTTGAAATTCCTCCAGAATTGGTTTCAAACCAACGATAATATCTGCAGTAAGGTTATATAGATTCTGATTAGGCTTCATTAAATCTAAATCATAATCAGGACTAATTTCAAAAAAAGACAGCACCTGATCTAACATTTCTCTATGTTGTGCTGTAATACATACTTTGGTATTAAAAATATCTGTGTGTTTTTGAAATTCTTTAACCAAAGGAGCCATCTTTATAGCTTCTGGTCTAGTTCCAAAAACGATTAAATTTTTTTTCATTAAATAATTGAATATAAATTTATTAGAGATTCTTCCCAAGTTAAAATACTTAAATCAAAAGTGTTCTCTAACTTTTGTTTCATCAATACACTATATTTTGGTCTTTCTGCAAAAGTAGCGTAATTATCGGTTTTTTTAAGTATTATGTACTCAAGTTTACCCGAAATCCTCAAAATTTCCTTAGCAAAATCATACCAAGTAGCTTCACCAAGGTTACTGAAATTATAAATACCGTGTTTTTGATTGTTATTTACGATCAAATCGAGGATAAACTTAGCCAAATCATTTGCATTTGTTGGAGTCCCAGTTTCAAAAGTTGTAATCATAAGCTCTGTTTCTGTTTCTGATTTTTTTACAATAGTTTTAAAAAAATTGTGCCCAAATTCAGAGTACAACCATGAAGTTCTAATGATAAAATATTTCTCTAAGATTTCTTGGATGTATTGTTCACCAGATAATTTTGATTTTCCGTACTCATTAATGGGGTTTGGAATATCTTCTTCAAGATAAGGCGTTTCTTTCGAACCATCAAAAACATAATCAGTAGATATATGGATAAATGTAGTATCATACTCTTTACAAACCTGTGCTATATTTAACACTCCTGTAGCATTAACCAAAAAAGCTTTTTCTGGTGCTTTTTCTGCTTGTTCTACGTTGGTATATGCAGCACAATTCACTACAAAATTGAATGACTTACCCTCAAAAAAACGTTGTATCTCCTCTTTTTTTGTAATATCTAACTCTTTAGAACTAGCAAAATGCAATTGTAATCCAGGATAGTTTTTCTTAATTTTTTCTATACATTGTCCTAACTGACCACTCGACCCCGTAATCAAAATATTATTTTTCTCTGATTTTTTTTCCATTTATTGTCTTACCAAATTCATGCACTTAATTTATCATAATTCATTAAATAAATATTTAATGAAATTAGAATTAGAATCAAAAATAAGATAGTAACAAATATTATAGGCATTAATACAATTTTTTTATTAAGAAAATCATTTACCAATGCTCCTTTATTAGGAAATTCTGAAATAATATTAATGGTATTCTTCGTATTTCCTTTTTCATTATTCAATTCAATTTTTTCGTCTTTTAATTTTTGTGCTTGATTAAGCAATTCAATTTCTGAGGTTTGATAAGGTTTATTTTCTGCCAAATTAATACTCGTTCTGCCATCTGGTTTTTTTGCTTCTAAAATTTTTACCTTTTTATAGAATTCTTGTAAATCATCTATCTCTTTTTGTTGTTGTTCTATAATTGAATCCTCAAGAGCAATATTATAATCGTTAATCTCTTTCTGAAGCTTGAAATATTCATTATTTTCTATAGAATTAACAATTGTATTCTGGCATTTTTTTGCAATTTCTGGAGATGTTGCTTCTATCTGTATTTTATGAAATTTTGCATTGATGTCATTAAAGTTTTTTAAATAGTATTCGTAATCTACCTGTTTTTGAGATATTGAATCTAATTCGCCAATAAATTCACTAAATTGTTTTATTCTCTGTGTTTCATCAGAAAATGATTCTATCATCACTTTTTTAATATATAATGCTTCTTTTTCAGGAATATGTAAAGCTTCAGCCAAAGCTTTATTTTCTTGCTGTTTTGCCAATTGATTGTAAAATTCAATATTATTATATAGCTGTTGAACACTATTAAAATTAGGTTCTATAATCATGGAAGATTTGTATATAGGTTGAGATTTATAATCCAAATATCCTCCCAGCATGACTCCCAAAAACACAACAATTATAAATTTTAAAAAATGAGTTCTTATGAATTTAAGAAATAAGATTGATAGGTGAAAAATGTTATTAAATATATCTCTAATAAATTTAAAAAAACTATTAATTACATTTCCAATAAGTTGAAATAATTGTCCCAAATCAATTTCTTCCGAGGTATGTTCTCTCATCGTCGTAGGTTAGCTTTATTTTAGGAACTAAACTGTTCCTTAATTAATAAATTTAAAAATCAATAGTCCAACAGATTCGAATACATATAGATCCCTTAAAAAAGGAATTAATTTTGAGAATCCATTGAATAAAAGTGACGATCGGGTAGGTAAAGCGTCAACGATAAAATACAATTACTTGTATTTATAATAACTGCTATTTAGTATGTTTTTTTTTCACTTAGAAAAGAAAACGGGCACAAATTAATGAAAGAAAAATGGTTTTGAAACGTTTTTACAAAACTTAACATTTTGCTAACAAATATCAATTATTTTCTTAGTTTTCTAAATCTTTAAAACAAAGTAGTTTTTTATCTTTTTCTGACAATTGAATTTCGGAAACATCTAATTTCCAGTCAATTGCAAGTTCAGGATCATTGTATATGATTCCTGACTCTGAAGATTTATGATAATAATTATCACATTTATAATTAAAAATTGCGCTTTCACTCAATGTAATAAATCCGTGTGCAAAACCTCTGGGAACAAATAGCTGAAAATTATTATGATCATTTAACACAATAGAAAAGTGTTCTTTATATGTTTTAGAATTGGGTCTTAGATCGACAACCACATCTAATACTTCTCCTTTAACTGCCCTAACCAATTTTGCTTGTTCATATTTTCCTGTTTGAAAATGTAATCCTCTAAGCACTCCTCTTTTAGAAACAGACTGGTTATCTTGTACAAAATCGATCTTTAATCCGGTAATTTCTTCGAATATCTTTTGATTAAAGCTTTCAAAAAAAGAACCTCTTTCATCACTAAATACTCTGGGTTTAATTACAAAACACCCATCAATAAACGTAGATTTAATTTCCATGTTAATCTAGTTGTAATAAATATTTACCATATCCACTTTTTAATAAAGGTTTTGCTAATTCCTGAAGTTGATTTTTATCAATAAAACCTTTTTTATATGCTATTTCTTCTATAGCTCCAATTTTAAGTCCTTGTCGTTCTTCTATAACTTGAACAAATTGACTCGCTTGCATGAGAGAGTTAAATGTTCCTGTATCCAGCCATGCTGTGCCCTTATCGAGTATGCTTACTTTTAATTTTCCTTGTTGCAGGTAAACATTATTTATATCGGTAATTTCTAGTTCTCCTCGTGCACTTGGTGTAATGGCTTTAGCAATTTCTACTACTTTATTATCGTAAAAGTAAATTCCCGGTACAGCGTAATTAGATTTCGGTTGCTTAGGTTTTTCTTCTATTGAAGTGACTTTACCATTCTTATCAAAATCAACAACTCCATATCGTTCGGGATCTTGAACATGATACGCATATATAATGCCGCCATTAGGATCATTGTTGTTTTCTAAAAGTTTTTCTAATCCAGATCCATAAAATATATTATCCCCTAATATTAGGGCAACTTTATCATCACCAATAAATTTTTCTCCAATAATAAAAGCTTCTGCCAATCCGTTAGGTTGATCCTGAATAGCATACTCAAATCGACAACCATAGATTTTACCATCACCCAATAGCTTTTCAAATAATGGTAAATCTTGAGGAGTAGAGATAATTAAAATCTCTTTAATTCCTGCAGAAATCAACGTAGAAAGCGGATAATATATCATTGGCTTGTCATAAACCGGCATTAATTGTTTACTAATTGCCAGTGTAAGTGGATGTAAACGTGTTCCTGATCCTCCTGCTAATATTATTCCTTTCATCTCTTTTTGTCTGAAGCCGGATGTCTGAAATCCGAGGTGATTTTATTAATTGCAAAATTACTTCACAAATATTCAAAATAAATCCAGTCTACTCTGGAATGATAAACGTTTTTAGTTTTTATATTTTTCTAAGTACCATCTAATTGTTTTTACTATCCCTGTTTCAAAATTTTCTTCTGCTCCCCACTCTAACTCATTTTCAATTTTAGAAGCATCAATGGCATACCTAAAATCATGACCAGGTCTATCGGTAACATAAGTAATAAGGTCTTTATATGATTTAGCAGTACTCCTTGGAATTATAGTGTCTAAAATTTCACAAATAGTAGTGGCAATATATATGTTTTCTCTTTCGTTTTTTCCTCCAATATTATAAGTCTCTCCAATTTTTCCTTTACGTAATACTAAATCTATTCCTTTACAATGATCTAAAACATATAACCAATCTCTTACATTTTTGCCATCACCATATATAGGTATGTTTTCTTCATTAATAGCCTTTCTAATGATAGTTGGGATCAGTTTTTCATTATGCTGTCTAGGGCCATAATTATTTGAACAATTCGTTGTTACTACTGGTAAACCATAGGTATGAAAATAACTTCGAACTAACATATCAGAAGATGCTTTTGAAGCACTATATGGACTATTAGGTGCATAAGGCGTTTCTTCGGTAAAAAGACCTGTTTTTCCTAATGTACCATAGACCTCATCTGTAGAAACATGTAAAAAGCGAGCGTGTTCAAATTCTAATTTTGGTTGATTTGGAGCTTTCATCCATGTCTGGTATGCAGCTTGTAGCAAATTAAAAGTGCCCACAATATTAGTTTCAATAAAGGCTTTTGGGCCCTTAATAGAATTATCGACATGAGATTCTGCAGCAAAATGAACTACGGTATCGATTTTGTGTTCGATAAAAACTTTTTCAACTACACTCCAATCACAGATATCTCCTTTTATAAAAGTATAGTTTATATCATTTTTGACTTCAACATTAGTAAGATCAGCAGCATAGGTTAACGCATCAAGATTGATGATTTTTGAGTCGTTATTTTTTGAAATGAGGTTCACAAAATTCGACCCTATAAATCCTGCACCTCCTGTTATTAGTATATTTTTTTTCATCGTATATCTAAATGTATATCTCTAACATTTTCATTGTTAGAGCATCACTTTTGATTGATAAATGTTCAATCTTGGCAGGAATCAATATCGTTTCACCAAATGAGATGTCTATAGAATGGTCATGCATACTTATGCAACCACTCCCTTCTACACACATCAAAATTTTAAATGAATCCAAACCTATATAATTTCTTTCTAAACTACCATTTACTTCAATAAAATTAGTGGTAAAATAGGTAGAAGAAGCTAACTTATTTACACAATTTTCAATTTTATTATATTCTAATTTAGAAGAACCGTCTACATTAAAGTCTAATGCTTCCAGAGCAAGATCTGTGTGTAATTCTCTTTGATTTCCTTCATTATCTTTTCGATCCCAATCATATACCCTATATGTAATATCAGATGTTTGTTGGATTTCTGCAATTAATGTTCCTCCACCTATTGCATGTATTTTACCTGCTTTAATAAAATAGCTGTCTCCTTCTGATATTTTTTCAAAATTTAGTAATTCTGTTATTTTCCCGTCTTCTAAAAAAGCTTCATATTCTTGTTTTGAAGTCTTTTTATTAAAATCAACGATCAATTTAGCGTCCTCATCTGCCTGAATCACATACCACATTTCTGTTTTCCCAAAGGAATTATGTCGTTTTTTTGCTAATTCATCATTTGGATGTAATTGAACAGATAAATCTTCTTTGGCGTCGATAAATTTAATTAACAAAGGAAACTGATCTCCAAATTCCTGATATACCTTATTACCTAATAATTCTCCTTTATGTTCTTTAATCAGGTCATCTAGTTTTTTTCCTTCTAACTTCCCGCTAGATACTACTGAAATATCATCACCCACTGTCGATATTTCCCAGCTTTCACCAGTATTCTCATCTATTGCAGGTTTATTGAGAATAGTTTTTAATTTATCTCCGCCCCATATTTTTTCTTTTAGAATTGGTCGAAATTTTAAAGGATATAGCATAATTATTGCTTTTTATTAATTCTTTCATAGATTTTGATAAGGAATACATACTTACTATGAATTACAATTGCAACAGGTTTATTCTTCTTTAACAAAATTGTTTATTGTTCTAGACATATATTTAAAGAAATAGAATAAAGAAACTAGTCCAATAAGAAGTAGTGGGATTATAAATATTGTTCGATTTAATAGTTTTTTTCTTGCTGAAATAATATCGCCATAATCCACAATAGAAAGTACTTCTTTATCTAATACTAACACCTCTTCTTGTTCATTGATTATCTCCAGTAAAAGATCTTTTTGTTTTAATAAAGATGCTATCGTTGGTGTTTCAGCTTCATTTGCTATCACAACCAATTCATTAGGGTTAGAAGAAGGATTGTTATTTAAGTTATTTAAATACTTATCTATAAATTGTAATGATTTTTTGTTTCTTTCTAAACTATTTTTATTTTGAGTAATAGTCAGATTCTTTATATCTTGATAATATTGATTGGATTTGATATAGTTTAAAATTGAAGAAACAATCTTAGCGTTTTCATCAGTTTTATTTTTGAACTTGAGAGTTAATCTATGGTGCTTATAAAAATTCCTAAATTCTTCTTCTTTTAATTTATCTTCTTCATATGCTGTCATTATATCCTTAAAGAATTCTCGATTCTCGTATCTTTCCTGCAAATTATCTAAAACATCTGTTCCTTTAATCAAAGGTTCTATAGTAGCTTTATCCAAATTCTTGATATTATCTGGATTAATACCTAATTTTTCTAAGAAAAAATCATCTTTAAAGTTACGATCCAATTCGTCTATAAAATCATATATATATTTTGTGCTATTATATTTAGGTTCGATTATTATTTCTTGTATATAATTGTTTTTTGTATCTTGATATTGATCCACAAAAAATCCTGCTGCTGCTCCAACAATCAATAAAATAAAAAACAAAAGTGCTTTTTTCTTAAAGAATATAATTACAGAAATAATTAATTTTAGAAATTTCCTAAAACCATTCTTAATCATGCCAAAAATTTGCATTACATCTATTTCGTCATTGTAATTTTCATTACTCATAATATTATCTTTCTTTAAATATTTGTTCTATTATTTTTTCTGTTATTAGGTATGTTGGTTTTACTCCTGTAGTTCCTAATCCTCCAGAAGCTAATGTACTGCCAGTTTCTAAAGGGTTGTCTGAAGCATAGTATGCATATCGTACTTTTACTTTTGAGCTGATACTACTTCTAAGTTTTGAAGCAGATTGTATGGCCTTTTGATAATGTGCTCCTTCCATTTCTAATCCTATTACATTCCACGTAGAGTCATGAAAAAACTTTAAGATATCTCTATTTTGCAAAGACGTTCCTAAAACTGTAATCATTGCTCCATCATAAATATCAATGCCATGGCCTTCTAGTTCTTTCTTTTTTAATTGGTTTTTAAATGGATAATTGTCTGCTGTTCCTTCAAAAACATGAGCAGATGGTATCATAATATCTCCTTTTCCTCCTTCAAGAATACCTGCTTTACCCATAATAGAAATAGATTTAACATCTATATGTGTTTTGACTCCCTGGGTAGTTATATACGGTTTTAATAACTCATCCATAGTTTCATATGCCTGCTCACCAAACGCATAATCCATAACAATAATCACTGGTTTTTTATCATCTTCAATATCAGCAATCAGATTTTTATATTCGCCATCGGCATATTGAGCAGTATCAAATATCTGAATATTAATATTTGCACCACTATGATCTTCTATGTAAGTCATTCCTTTTTGCAAGGCTAACTTTCGCACTTTTGCTCTTAATTTATCATTTTTATTATCGCTTAATGATTCATAAACATCAAAAGTGCTTTTATCTTTTAACTCTGTTTTTAATGCTATTGGGGCGTATAACGTATTCATCACACTATGCATATTAGCACTAATAATGTGGATTGGGCGATGTAGTAAATTTAGTTCTTCTAGTTTATTTTTAATTGTATTTGCCCAAACCTCTCCATGAATATGGTGACCTAGTCTTTCTCTTAATACCGGACTAAAGGTTACGATTCTCTTTTCATCTTCAATTGATTCTTCTATTGCCAACTTGCCTAGCCAATAAATGATATCTAAAAACCTTTCTTTATTATCTGGACAAGAAAAATTACCATACACAGAAGAAACCTCCTCAAAAGTTCTTCCCAAAATATTAGCTGTATGGGTCAAAGCCACCTCTCTTTCGGCCTTAGTCAAATCTTTTTTAGAAGTTACAGCTTTTTCCAATTTTTGCCAATCTCTGGTAACATTACCTTGCTCATTAATCACCACTCGATTCATGATCTTATGTGATTCTATAAACAAAAATGTAAGGTGTGTAAGAATATCATAAATTTCTGAACGCCCTCGGGTGATCTCGATATTCATTTGCTCTTCATCTATACGATAACAGTTCCTGCGTCTTTTTGGGGGTACTATGGCTTTAAAATGAGAATTTTTATACCCTTCATCACTGGTTAGATTAATATACCGACATTCTTCAATACCCAATGGTAAACGATCAATAACATAAAGCAATCCATTAAGCTCTACTTTTTCTTCTGCGACAGAACCATAAATTTCTGGGCGTAGTGTTAGCAATGCTTCTCTAAGCGTATCCCCAGAAACTCCCATGGGTTTATAAAAACCTCTATTAAAAAGATGACGCATAGTTATGTACATACGTTCTATCGCGCTAGAGCTTTCCTGAGCTCTCGTTCTTCCTTCTAACATAAGATTTGTCATAAATTTTTCCTAGCAAATATAAGTATACTAACTGAACATTAAAATTCAATTAGGACTATTTGTCTATTATAGCTGTGAGTATATCTACAATATTTCTATCATTAGAAAGTCTTGGAAGTTTATTTTGTCCTCCTAGCTTACCCACAGATTTCATATACTCTTTAAATCCATCTTTAGGAACAGGCGTTATTTTTAATGTTCTCAATATTTTTCCTTCGATCAAATCATCATAATATGAGTTCTGTTTTCGCAATGAGCTCTCAATTTCAAAAACTAATTTTTCTATATCCTCTGGAGCTTCTCGAAATTCTATAAACCATTCATGATATGGTAGTTCGCCTTGGTTCGGATTGACTTGTGGTGCTACAGTAAAATCATTAATCATTATCCCGGTGGCTTCTATACCATCCTTAATTGCTTGATCAACTTCTTTACCAATCACATGTTCTCCGAATGCTGAAATAAAATGCTTTATTCTACCGGAAACCACCAACCTATAAGGTGAGGTGCTGGTAAACATTATAGTATCTCCAACATTATAAGACCATAATCCCGCAGTAGTAGAAACAAGCATTACATAATTAACGCCTACCTCAACCTCTCCAATGGTTAATCTTTTACGGGTATCTTCAAAAAATTCATCGGCCTTTACAAACTCATAAAACATCCCCGAATCCAGTTGTAATAGCATTCCTTTTTCGTTCTGACTGTCCTGAAACGCAAAAAACCCTTCTGAAGCCGGATACAATTCGATACCTGCTACTTTTCTGCCAATTAATTTTTCGAATGTAGCTTTATAGGGTTCAAAATTTACACCACCGTATATAAAAAGCTCGAAACCTTTAAAAAGTTCTCCTATGGTTTTGTTTGCCTTTTGCTGTAGTTTTTCAAAATACATTTGTACCCATGGTGGAATACCGCTTATCACTGTCATATTTTGATGTACCGTTTCTTCAACAATGGCATCAACTTTTTGTTCCCAATCTTCAATACAATTAGTTTCCCAGCTAGGCATTCTGTTCTTTTGAAGATATTTTGGTACATAATGTGCCACTATTCCAGAAAGTCTTCCTAATAGTATTCCATTCTTTTCACTCATCTCTGGGCTTCCTTGAAGAAATATCATCTTGCCATCTACAAAATCAGTTTTTCCGGTTTCTTCAATATAACATAAAATCGCATTACGTGCTGCTCTAATATGAGTAGGCATAGAATCTTTGGTAAGAGGAATGTATTTTGCGCCACTCGTAGTTCCTGATGTCTTAGCAAAATATAATGGTTTTCCTGGCCAAAGTATATCATTCTCTCCAGCTACAACACGATTTATATATGATTTTAATTCTTCATAATCCCGTATTGGGACATTTTGAGCAAAATCTGAATATGTTTTTATATGCTGAAAATTATGATCTTTACCAAAGGCAGTGTTTTTTGCTTGTTCTATAAGGCTTGCAAAAACTTGTTCTTGAGTTTTTATTGGGTTTGATGCCCATTTATTAATTTTTTTGCGAATTCGCCTGGCAAATACTTTAGCTCCTAATGTTTTTAAGGACATAGATAATTATTGTTCAAAATCAATAAAGTTAGAAGGATCAGTAGGATATCCATCTCTCCATAATTCAAAATGTAAATGAGGCCCAGTAGACAATTCTCCCGTCGAACCTGCTGTAGCAATTACTTCTCCGGCCTTAACTTGTTCTCCTTGTTTCTTAGTTAAAGTAGCATTATGTTTATATACTGTAAGTAAGTTATTATTATGCTTAAGTATAATTACATGACCTGTCTCTGCAGTCCATTCTGAAAAAATTACAGTTCCAGAAGACGCTGCTTTTACTGGCGTATCTTTGGGAACCGCTACATCTATACCATAATGTTTTTCATTCATGTTATAGTTAGAAGTGATATTACCTTTTACTGGAGGAAATAATGAAAAATCAGAGCTTGATTTTTCACTTTCAAATAGACTATATTTATCTTCCTTAGATACTTCTTCACGAAGTTGTATATCTTGTTCTGAAGGTTTAAGATCAACCTCTTCAGGATTTAGTTTTTGGGATTGTATTGCAGAATCAATATCAAATTCTACAGTTTTTACATCTCCTGTAAGTACTTTCCTGATCGATTTATAATATTCCTGATTTATATTAATTACAGACTCTAAAGAATCTGTAGTAGCTACTAATCTGGTTGCTCTCAAATTGAGTGACGTAGAAGAATATCCCGGGATATACTCTCTTAGCGGAGTAAATGCAATTAAAAAGGTAGTGCCTGCTACCAAAACAATTGAGGTAATCGTGACCATTACAAAAACATTAAGTCTGTTTAACTTAAATGATATTCGTTCTTCAAAAGTGTCTTCATTAAGGATGACCAAGCGATACTTATTAAGAAGCTTCTTGGTTATTTTTTTTTGTTCTTTGTTTTTTTTTGCCATAGATTACATCTTCAATAAAGAATGTTATCAAATCGGTATCATTAATCGCAAATATACATAATGAACTCATCTTGGGTTTATTTTTTACCTGCGAAATTTACATTTTACCTTTTAATTTTGTGTTTTTTCAAATTACTACATTGTTATTGCAATCAAAAATGCCTTTTCTATAAAAGAAAGTCAAACATATGAGATACAACTCTAAATTAGAGGTAAATTCAACTTAACTATATTAAAGCACAACGGTTTTGATACTGAAATCGTTTATCAATTTTGATAAAATGATATAAAAACCCGTTTTTTAACAGCTAAAAACATATATTTAATCATTTCTTGCTAACTTTGTAATCTAATAGTTAAGATCATGATATTATCTAGTATATTTTTAGGAATGATTGGCCCATGGCAAATTGCTTTAATTGTAGGAGCTTTATTACTTTTATTTGGAGGAAAGAAAATTCCTGAATTAATGAGAGGGCTTGGTAGTGGTATAAAAGAATTTAAGGATGCGACAAAAGAAGAAGAGGAAGATCCTAAAATTGATGAAAAAAAATAATTTCTGTATTCAAATACATATGCAACCCAGTTCTTAGGAACTGGGTTTTTTTATGGTTTTATATCTAATCAATAAGAGAAAGTTGAATTCTCTTTCTACTTATATCTACTTCTATTACAGTAACCATCAAGTGTTGCTGCAATTGTACTACGGCATTGACATCACTGATAAATTCATTTGCTAATTTTGAAATATGAATTAATCCACTTTCTTTAATCCCAATATCTACAAAACATCCAAAATTTGTAATATTATTTACAATCCCTGGCAATTTCATTCCAGTTTTCACATCTGCTATGGTTTTTACATTAGGGTCAAATTCAAAGACTGTTACTTTTTTTCTGGGATCCACACCTGGTTTTTCTAATTCTTTAACAATATCTGTTAATGTTGGAAGCCCTACCTCATCGGTAATATAACTTTGCAGTTTGATTTTTGTAATTGCCTCTCGATTTCCTATTAATTCACGTATAGGAACTCCTGCGTCTTTTGCCATTTTCGAAACTAATTTATATCGCTCTGGATGTACTGCAGAATTATCAAGTGGGTTTTTGGGGCTAGTAATTCTTAAAAAAGCTGCTGCTTGTTCATAAGCTTTTCCTCCTAGTCTTGGTACTTTTTTTAGTTCTTCGCGTGATTGTATTGCCCCATTTTCTGATCGATATGCTACAATATTCTCTGCAAGTTTTTCTCCAATACCCGAAACATAACTTAATAGCGGAACACTAGCAGTATTTACATTAATTCCCACACCGTTTACACAACTCATTACTACGGTATCTAATTCGTTTTTGAGCTTAGATTGATCCACATCATGTTGATATTGCCCTACACCAATAGCTTTTGGGTCAATTTTTACTAATTCTGCCAAAGGATCGGCTAGTCGTCTTCCAATAGATACTGCACCCCGTACAGTTACATCATAAGTTGGAAACTCTGCCCTGGCAATTTTGGATGCTGAATATACTGAAGCCCCACTTTCATTCACCATAAATACCTGGATTGGTTTCTCAAATGGTATTTTTTTAATAAAAGCTTCTGTTTCTCTGGCAGCAGTTCCGTTTCCAATTGCAATGGCTTCAATCTTATATGCATTTACCAGAGATCTGATTTTTTTGATTGCTCCTGTTACTTCTCTTTGTGGAGGATGAGGATAAATATTCTCATTATGTAATAAATCTCCTTGTTTGTCAAGACAAACCAACTTACATCCTGATTTAAAACCAGGGTCCAAAGCCAATATCTTCTTTTGCCCAAGTGGCGAAGCCAACAGTAATTGTTTTAAATTTTGTGCAAAAACTTTTATCGCATTATCATCAGCTTTTTCTTTAAATTGATTGAGTATTTCTGTAGAAATTGCCGGTGTTAATAATCGTTTATAGGCATCAGAACTAGCCAAAAACATATGATCTGTACAAGCTTCAATATTTGTTTTGATCATCACATCATCTATAATATCTAATGCATCACCTTCTGGTACCGTAATTTTTACTCTTACTATCTTTTCATTTTCGGCTCTTAGAATTGCTAATAACCGATGTGAGGGACATTTATGAAGTGATTCTTCCCAATCAAAATATTGTTGATACTTCTGAGCATCATCATCATCTTTTTTGGTCTTAATAACCTTAGAAGTTATTGTAGCTTTACGTTGATATAATCTTCGTAATCTATTTCTTATTTTTTCATCTTCATTAATCCATTCTGCTATAATATCTCTTGCTCCCTGTAATGCTAACTCTTCACTAGTAATAATATCATTTAGGTACTGCGAGGCTACAAAAAGAATTTCTTCTTCTCTTTGCTGCATAATGATCTTAGCCAAAGGTTCTAATCCTTGTTCTTTGGCTACAGAAGCTTTGGTTTTTCTTTTTTTCTTATAGGGCAAATACAAATCTTCTACTTGCATAAGCGTATCAGCAGAAAGGATTTTTTTTTCCAATTCTGGTGTTAACGCTTCTTGTTCTTTGATTGCCGCTAATACGCTTTCTTTTCTTTTTTGAAGAGCTTCAAAAGCGCCTTTAAATTTTACTATTTCGCCGATAGCCACCTCATCAAGATCTCCCGTCATCTCTTTACGATATCTAGAGATAAACGGAACCGTAGCCCCATCATCAAGTAATGAAATAGTTTTAGCAATTTGTTTTTCTGAAACAGGAATCTGCTTCGCTATAAAAGAAACGATACTCATAAAATCAAGTTTTAGAATCGCTAAATATAATGCCAAAAATGATGGATTATTTTATGTAAAAGAGAAAGTTTTCTACAATTTGTAAGAAAAACTAATTTTCATACAAATATACCTAAGTAATACTTTTACTAATTGATGTTATATGAAAGCTAGAGTATAGTAACGTGTTATTTGTCAAATTTTATAGACTTAATAATAGCTTCAAGTTCAAACATATTATCTCTTTTACTTACCGAAGGAGCAAATACAAAGCCTTCTAATACCATTAATCTATTATTAGCAATGTCTTCTATAACATAATTAACAAATGGACCTGACATAAAACGGTCTTTGATTTCCCAGATTCCTTTGGTTTCGAAAGTAAACCTGTTGTCTAACTCTATTTCATAAAGATAGGGTGCATAGGCCTTTTCTGTAATAAAATGACCAACTTCTGGCGTAGGGATTTTTACTGTTCCTATAGAATCTCTCATTTTTATGATGCTAGAAACCGTATTAGAATCTTTTTTCACTATTCCCAATGGTAATTCATAAATCATAAGATTCATACTACCATGTTTTACATTTTTACGTATCCAAAAAAACTTGTCTTCTTCAATAGCAATTCGATATGCCGAAGGAATGTTTAAAGTGATTCCCAATTTCTCTTTTAACTGCGGAATCTTCTCTAAGGATTTTTTGATAATCTCTTGTTTTTCCTTTGTTTCTGTAAATTTATACTTTGAAACAATCATTTCATGCTTCTCTCGAATCAAAGACGTTATATCCTCGTCTGTAGCTCCAGAAATTACTGCGCCAATTTGAGGGTTAGAAAATTTATTTTTCAATAATCCATATTTACTTTCTCCTCCATCTTCTTTTTTAATCCAAAGAAAAATACGGCTCTGTTTTGTAAGTCCGGCAAAAGCTTCCATAGGTACTTGTCGCATTGTAAACAATGGTTCTTCTTGAGGTAAGCCTGGTACTTCGGCTCCAAAATATTTTCTAATCGTATCACCAACATTACTGTTCCATAGTTCATTATCTACAACCACAGAAAGATGATTTATTCTTCCATTAGAGTGTGCCATAGACACCTGACTCTTCTGGTTTTTGTCTTTTTTAACCTCTGTACAACTAACGATACAAATCAGGCAAATAATTGCGAGTGATAATTTTTTCATAAGGTAGATAATATTAGTGGTTATGATTTTGAAAGTTTCAGTGTCATACCTGGTTTTATACCACTACCACTAATATCGTTCCAGTTTTTAAGATTCTCGACAGATACTCCCTTAAATTTTTGTGAAATACTCCATAAAGTATCTCCTGTCTTAACAGTATATACCTCTGAGTTATTAGCTGCAACCTTAGTTAAGGTCTTTTTTGTTGTAGTTCTCCTAGGTGTATTTACTACTGGTCTACGGGGATAAATAGTGAGGCGTCGACCAATTTTAAGATTATTACTTCGTAAACCATTCCATTTTTTAATTTGACTTACCCTAACGCCATAACGTCTTGCAATTTTTCCTAAATAGTCGCCGCTGCGCACTCGGTATCGAATCCGATCGTTTGCCTCTATGTATTTAGGTAATGGTTTTTCGCGCTTATCAAATTCTGCCTTGGCCAATGTATAGATTTGATCTTCGTTAGTAACAAAAGAACCTATCTTATCCAATGGTAATCTCAATACATAATCTTCATCTTTGATATATGGGATGATATCTAGTTTATAGGAAGGATTTAAAAATTGCAATTCTTCAATATCAATATTCATATATTCTGAAACCTGATCTAATGTGATCATCTGCTTTACTCGTATGGTATCAGTCTCAAAATATGCAAACTCAGGCTTTCTAGGTTTAAGACCATGTTTGTCTGCATACTCAAAAATATACATTGTTGCCAAAAAAGCAGGTAAATATCCAGCTGTTTCTCTAGGAAGGTTATGTCTGATATTCCAATAGTTTGTATATCCACCACTACGACGAATAGCCTTGGTTACATTACCTGGGCCCGAATTATAGGAAGCCAAAGCAAGATCCCAATCTCCGAATACTTTATATAAATTAGAAAGATACTTACAAGCAGCTTTGGTAGACATAATAGGATCCATTCGTTCATCGACATATGAACTTACTTCTAAACCAAACATTTTACCAGTACCAAACATAAATTGCCATAATCCTGTAGCTCCAACTCTAGATTTTGCTCTAGGTTTTAAAGCAGATTCTACAATAGCAAGGTATTTTATTTCTAAAGGAATATTCTGATTGTCTAGCTCTTGCTCAAAAAGCGGAAAATAAAATTCGCTTAGTGCCATTAAACGTTCTAGGTGTTTATGCCTGTTTTTTAAATATCTTTTAATTACACTTTCTAATGAAGGATTATACTCTACATTAAAAGGAGTACGTGCATTTAATGCTGCTAATCTTGCCTTTAAAGTATCAGTAGGAAGATCAACATATTCTACTGGTTCATATTTCAGTTCGGTAACAGATTTATAAATAGTATCAAAAAGGTTAGAGTTATATAGTTCTTGTTTCCAGATAGAATCTAACTGTGACATCCTGGGGTGGTCATTTGCTACATAAATCACACTATCTTTTACACTCGTTGATGTTAACGTAGTGGTTTGTAGTTCACCTGTTGTTTTAATTACTTGAGTTGTATCTACTACCCTAACCGTATTTTGTTTTAAGTCTTGGGTTTTATTAAGTACAATCTCCTTCGTATTTTGGGAATTTGATTGTTTCTCTGATGATGTTTCTTGTCCCATTAATGAAACCGAAACTAATAAGAAAGAAAGAAATAATGCGTAATAGTTATTCATTTTATAAATGCATTTACTTTTAGTTTAACGGAAATTTGGGGCTATTTGTATCGTTTTTAACATGTTATCAACAATACCGCAACGAAAATCGCACTTTTTTTTCTAAACTGCAAAAAATCAAAGCGTTAAAAACATGAAAAAAACGGTTAAAACAACCGTTTTTTCATAATTTTTACAAAAAATAAGTGTTTTCTTACAAAACTAGATCTTATTCATTTGCTATTGCAGCAATTCCTGGTAGTGTTTTACCTTCTAAGCTTTCTAGCATAGCTCCTCCTCCTGTAGAAACATAGCTTACCTTGGTTCCAAAACCAAATTGTTTTACTGCCGCTACAGAATCTCCTCCTCCTACAAGAGAGAATGCTCCATTTTCAGTAGCTTCTGCTATAGAGTGTCCTAATGCTATCGTTCCATTAGCAAAATTTTCCATCTCAAAAACCCCCAATGGTCCATTCCATAATATGGTTTTTGATTTCAAAATTACTTCATGAAAAATTTTCATTGTTTCGGGTCCAACATCAAGTCCTTGCCAGCCATCAGGAATGGCATTAACAGCAACGACCTTAGTATTTGCATTATTATCAAATGCATCTGCGCCCAACACATCCACAGGAAGGTGAATTTCTACTCCTTTTTCTTTAGCTTTTCTTAAAATCTCTAACGCTAGCTCTTGTTTATCATCTTCACAAATAGAATTCCCTATTTGACCTCCCAGGGCTTTAATAAACGTATAGGTCATTCCTCCTCCAATAATCAAGTGATCTATTTTATCCAGAATATTCTCGATTATTGTAATTTTAGAAGATACTTTTGATCCACCCAGAACTGCGGTAACAGGCTTCTCTCCGCTTCTTAATACTTTATCAATACTTTCTATTTCTTTTGCCAATAAGCTACCAAAGCACTTGCGTTCAGCAAAAAATTGTGCCACAATAGTAGTAGAAGCATGTGCTCTGTGTGCTGTACCAAACGCATCATTTATATAAATGTCACCCAGTTTTGATAATTGTTCTGCAAAAACAACATCTCCACTTGTTTCATTGGGGTGAAATCTTAAATTTTCTAATAACAAAACTTCACCAGAGTTTAATGCGGCAACAGCATCTTCTGCTTCTTGACCAACACAATTAGCTACATATTTGACTTGTACTCCAAGAACATCTGCAACTTTATCTACGATATGTCTTAATGAAAATTCATCCTGAACACCTTTTGGTCTACCCAAATGAGACATTAGGATCGCACTTCCTCCATCTTCCAAAACTTTAATTATTGTGGGTTTTGCTGCTTGAATTCTAGTGTCATCTGTTACTTCAAAGTTTTCATTTAAAGGAACATTGAAATCTACTCGAATTAGTGCTTTTTTATCTTCAAAATTAAAATCGTCAATTGTCTTCATCTTACTGGATTGGTATTAGGCAAACGAAAATAATTCTATTCCGTTAAAAACATTAGAAATCTGTAGAAAAATTCGTGCGAAAACGATGTAAATTTTCACTTTTATCAATTCTTTATAAAAAAAGTGTTTTTTGTAAAGAATTAACAGCAAATCAGTGTTATATGTATGATTATTAAACATTAAAAGTTAATCTGTTCACAAAAACAAATAAATGAATAGGGTGTCTCAAAATTAAACTGTTGTGATAGTGTATTAACTAATTTAAATATATTAAACATGAAAAACTCAAAATTATTGATTTTGTGGCTTACAGTAATAGCCATTTCAGCTTGTGAAAGTGACACCGTGGAAGAAAATCAGGAAGTACAACAAAAAGAAGTTTCTGAAGAAACACTTGGCAAACTAAAGAATATGGGGTTCAATACAGAAATTATTCCAGTGTTTAAGGACGGGGATGGTGTTATAGTCGAAGGAGATATTTATATTTCTAATAAAGAACTAACGAATCCAAATATTTCAAAACAGAAATATTTTAGATTAATTAGTTGCAAAAACTCTAAAAACATAAAAATTAAAAACAGTTTAGGTGATAATGTGGCGGGTAAAGCTTTTGATGCAGCCGTTAAAAGATGGAATAGTGTAAATGGAAGTTTTTTAAAACTTAAAGTGGTTAAGAAAGACCCTGACATCAATATTCGTCTTGCAGACAAAAATGAGTTAAAGCCAAGAAATAATTCTGTTACTTATGGGCAAGGGACATTTCCAAAAAATGGTAAAGCAGGAGATCTTATTAAGTTAAAATTAGATGCAAAACATTCTTCAATAAATAATGGGAAAAAATTAACGCAGAAACAATGGGTAAATGTTATTACTCATGAGATCGGACATAATATAGGTTTTGCACATATAAAAGAGCCTTCTTCGACAGCAATTCTCGTTCCAGGAACCCCAAAGTTTGATAAAAAATCAATCATGCGCACCTATACCAATGACATCGTTGGATTGAGTGGGTTAACTGAAAACGACAAAAAAGCTACAAAACGCTTATATTCCAATCAAGCAAATAAGATCTGCAAATAACAAAAACAAATTATAGTACAGAAGAGGTTGGCTAATGTCAACCTCTTTTTTATGTCGATATTGATACACCTATGTTTTCTTGTTTAACTATACATAGAGTTCACTATATTTGCCAATGCTTTTCTCAGAAATACTAGGCTTAAAACATATCAAAAACTATTTGACCACCAGTGCTAATCGTCAAAGAATACCTCACGCACAACTTTTTGTCGGTCCTAATGGTAGTGGAACATTGCCCATGGCTATTGCTTATGCACAGTATGTCTTGTGCCAAAATCAAAATGGTGAAAATGTAGGTGGTATTGAGGCTTGCAATGTAAAGTTTGATCATCTGTCTCACCCTGATTTACATTTTGTATATCCTGTTGCTGTAAACGATAAGGTGAAAAAACACCCCACATCTGATCAATTTGCAGAAGAGTGGAGAAGTTTTGTAAATGAAAATCCATACGGGAGTATTTTTGACTGGTACCTTTCTCTCGGAATCGAAAAAAAACAAGGTCAGATCGGAGTAGATGAGGCGCTTGAGATCGTAAAAAAACTTTCGCTGAAAAGCTATGAAGGAGGTTATAAAATAATGTTGATCTGGATGGCTGATAAAATGAATATTGCAGCTTCTAATAAACTTCTCAAATTAATAGAAGAGCCTCCTGCAAAAACAATATTTATACTTATCACAGAAGATGAGGAACAGCTTATACAAACGATTAGATCCAGATGCCAAGTATTACATTTTCCTCCTTTGGGAGAACAGGTAATAAAAGAAGCACTTCAGAAAAAAGAAAACATTTCTGATAGTGATGCCTTAAAAGTAGCACACCAAGCTAATGGTGATTATAGTAAAGCTCTGCACCTATTGCATCATGATGGTGGTGATGATCAATTTGAAGAGTGGTTTATACAATGGGTTCGTACTGCATTTAAAGCCAAGGGAAACAAGTCTGCTGTAAACGACTTAATCACCTGGAGTGAGTCTATTGCAGGTACAGGAAGAGAAACGCAAAAAAAGTTCCTAAAATATTGCCTCGATTTTTTCAGACAAGCAATGTTACTTAATTATGGTGCAGAAGATTTAGTCTTTCTAGAACCAAACACAAGTGGTTTTAAATTAAAAAACTTCGCTCCTTTTGTGCATGGTGCTAATATCATGGATATCTGTAATGAACTTCAGGATGCTGCTTATCATATAGAACGAAATGGAAATGCAAAAATCATTCTCACAGATCTTTCTATAAAACTTACCAGATTACTACATAAAAAAAGTGAATAGCGTATAAGTTACCACCTTATGATGCTTAAGGATAGTAAATTAAAAATCAGCATTTTTTAGTCTCAAATCTTATTCTATATTTGATATCCTAAACTAATATCATATGGATAATTTTTTAAACAATATTGTTGCAATAACCATCTTACTATTTCTTCTCATTACTTTTTTGCAATCTGGAGTTGATAAACTAATCGATTGGAAAGGAAATCTTGGTTGGTTAAAAGAGCATTTTGCGTCTACTTTTATGGGCAATATGGTTCCTCTTCTTTTAACAATTATTCTAATTATTGAAATGATAACGGCAATATGCTGTGTTATTGGTATGTATTATCTTATTGACAATAATACTACATACTATGCTGTTTTAGCTATGTTTTTAGCCTGTGTAACGCTTTTAATGTTGCTTTTTGGACAAAGAGTAGCAAAAGATTATCAAGGGGCCTTAACAATCACCTGTTACTTTATAGTGTCCATCTTTGGATTATATGTAGTTTCTTTATAAAATGCTTTATAATATAGAAGAGCACTAATTAGTGCTCTTCTAGTCGCCCGCCTTATGTAATAAACTTTTTTAGAATAAAACAGTAATACCAACCTAGTGTAGAGTAATATTTCACCTCTTCTTAAAAACAGAATAGATTTTCTATTACATAAGGCGGGTTAAAGAAATAAATATTGGGGAATACTATTTCTTTACTATTTTAGTGATAATTTCCTTCTTGTCTTTTGTTAAGATCTTAACAAAATAAATACCATCACGAAGATTAGCAATATTGTATGTGTTTTCTGTAGTTTCTATTAAGAGTTTACCCATTCTATCATAAATTTTTATACTAGTAACCTTTGTATTTACATTTATAATATCACTTGATGGATTAGGATATATTTTAAATTCTTCGGCATTATTAACAATCTTATTGTTTTCTTCATCTTCTATTTTTTCTACAAAAACAAAAGAGTGTATCGCCTTGCAACCGTTTGCATCTTGTACATGCACTGTGTAATTTCCTGTTATATCCAAAATAAATGTATTACTGGCTTGAGCAGGTATTATAACTATAGAAGTAGAAGTATCCAATAACTCATAGATATAAGGAGCTGTTCCTCCGGTAATACTAATCTCAACACTCTTATCTTCTTGACTAATTATCTGATTGATTACCATTGCATCATAGCTAGTGACTTCAAAAATCTCTTTCGATTCTCTGCAATCTAAATTATCAGATTTATAAACACTATATGTACCTGCTTTACTAACATCTAAACTTTGGCCAGTTCCAACAATCGTTTCTGGGTTACTAAGATCAACCCATTTATAGTTTGAAAATCCACCATCGGTTATAAGTGTTAAGGAAGATCCCGGGCAGATAGATACTGATTGTACCTGAGAACATATATTATTATTTATCAAAGTATTGGATGTATTGATACTCTCGAATCCACATGCATCTTTTCCTAAAACCTCTCCTGTTTTTGTGATTCCAGAAGCTAATCCAGAATATGTATAAACAGCAGAATTTATAATTTCATTAGAGCATGCGTCTCTTAAATCGGTACAATTAGCTACTACACTTACAGCAAAACGAGCTGTATAAATTTCTTTATTTTTCATCAATAGGTCATCATCAATTGCAATCATAATCTCTCGATCGATCTCATTATAGGTAGCAATTATATTAGGCTCACTTGTAATAATAGTTCCTTGTATAAAATCTACATTGGCAGGTAATATGTTTCGAATACTAGCATTTATAATATCTTCATTGCCTTGATTTTCTATAGTAAACTCATAGAATAATTGATCACCAAAATTTACTTGATCTCCTGTAATGTTGGTTCCATTAACATCTAATACACGCTCGGTAATCATAAGTTGAGGTTCTATCACTTCTACCTGAAATGAGCTAAAAAAAACACTATATGCATCTCCACTAGAAGTTGTTACAAACCTTACAAAATTTTGATCATTACCAATAACCGTATTAGATGGGTTAGAGATATCAAAGATATCAGCATCAAACCCTAAAGTATTTTGCGAGGCTGGGTTTCTACTTGTTACATAGGAGCCATTTACAGAGATCGAACTATCAAAAAAATTCCCGACCGGATTAGCAGGGGTTGTGAAAACGTCTTGTAATGTTCCATCAGGCTTTTCAACTTGAAATATATCTCCACTATATGGCCTATCTCCTCCTAAAGTAGCAATGGCATATCTTGCATTAACTGGTTCTGGAGCAGGAGATGTTTGAAAACCCGAATATGTAAAAGTTTGTGGTGCATCACCAGGAGCGATATCAATATAGCCTTGTTCTGTACTTATATGCTTGGTAGATGACATCGGGTCTTCATAAGCAACTACTAATATCCACCCACCAGATATACCATTCGAATTATATCCAGAAAAACCAGTTGATGCCCTCATATCCGCAACCGTATAAGTTCCATCAGGTGTAGATAACCCTTTAACTATTTCGGTAACATCGGCATAACATACATACGGTATATCTGATTTTGCTCTATTTTCTGTATTGGTAGGAGTATTACGGTATCCATTATAAATCACTTGGGTCTGAGCTGGTGTAATAGTAATATAAGTTTCTCCTGGTGGTTTAAATTTTAATGTTCTAAAGTCTGGTCTACTATCTGGCAAAGGTAAATCGAAGTATTTTATAAAATTTCCATTGGGACCTTCTCTATCTACAAAATATGAGGCTGCCCAATATAATCCTGCATAAGCAATTCTTTCACAACCAGAAGATAGATTTAGATTTGCACTGCTAGAACTAAAAGTACTTGAGTCATTATCTATATCAATATATCCAAAAGTCCTTTGATTATTTGATCTAGGACCGTTGTAGTTTTCGTTTGGTGTATATGTAACTCCATTTAATGTTTCGTTTAATCCGACAATGCTATTTCCTATTGTTTTTAGCTCGCCTTTTATTGTCATAGTACTATTAGATACTGGATTAAAAGGTACTTGTGCAATTAAAATAGAGCTAGAAAGAATAGCAATACTACATAATAATTTTTTCATGTTTTAGGTTTTAAGAGTTATAAGTATTTAAATAAGTCACACAAATATTAGTATAATACTATAGTGTTGAAGCTCATTCGTATCTATTAAAAATACAATGAAGTATTTAAATAAAAATCACGGTTTTCAGGGGTTTTACATATTGAAAATCAACATGTTGAAACTTGTTAAAGAAATTAAAAAATCAAAAAAATACAGATAAATAATTGTTAATTATTTATCTGTATTGCAAAACAAACTACCGGTTTCAGAAGTAAATAATTTGGATAAAAAAAACCTGCTTAAACAAAGCAGGTTTTTAGAATTTCTTTTAAAATCTTATTAATATGTACAGCCACATTTACTTTGTCTACAACCAAAATCAAATCCTAGCGTGATCATATGTGATCCTGCTGCTGAGGTGGGTTGTAAAACTTCGTTTACATTAATCTGATAGCCATATGCAACATAAAAATTGGCTTTTTTAATTCCTAACATAGGAGATACTGAAAGGGGTTTAAAATCCTGATCCACAAGAGATCGAAGACTAACTCCTACCCAATAATAATCTTCTCGATGCATTTTGCGAACTTTTAGGTTCAAGTCTGCTGTAGAACGACCATCACCAGCAAAGTTTTGATACAACATAGAAGGTTCTACCTCGATATCACTAAATCTATGATAAAATGTATATCCGGTATATAAATAATAGTTCTGTATCTGTGAAGGTTCTGTGGGGTTAAAGTCATCAATCTCTTTCTGTAACAAATTCACAGCATTAGCACTCAAAAAGAAACGGCCAATACGATATAATAATCCAATATCAAAATTAGAATCATTTACACTTATATCTGCTAAACCAGGATTAAATGGGTTATCAGGATCTCCATTATTAAACTTTGAAGTATCAATACCAAATTGAGTAAACTTATAGCTAATCCCAAAAGATAAATATTGATTATTGTATTCATTCAATGTTAAATGGTGAGCAAAAGATAACTGAATCCCTTTTTGAGTTGTAAATCCATTTTGATCATTAAACAGAATAGCACCAACACCTGAGCGATCAGATATTCTACCATCTATGGATAATGATTGTGTACCTGGAGAATCCTCGATACTTACCCATTGCTCAAAACCTGAAGCTCTAATCTGCCAACAATCTCCAATACCCGCATATGCCGAGGATATCAAGTATGGGTTATCTGCGATATATTGATTTTGTACAGGAGCAAAAAACTCCTGAGCAAAAGTACAATAACTTGCAAATAGGCTAAATATGATAATATACTTCTTCATCTAACATTAAAAATTACAGATCATTAATTTTTCTCTTTCTATACTATCTGGCTTATTATCCATATAGTCTTATAACTTACTAAGGCTCTATATATTATCTATATAGTGTAAAGTGGCCCGTAAATTCTCTATTATCTACATCATTTAGAATTATAGAATACCAATAATCTCCTGATGGAAGCTGTTTTCCTTGGTATAAACCATCCCATCCTTGTTGGTTTCCTTTAAACTCTGCCAGCATTCTTCCATATCGATCAAAGACGATTACTTCCATATTCTCAAAGAAGAAAGGATCATCTGTGTTAGGAGTAATCTGTCTAGGGTACCAGAAACGCTCTTCTGTTGTACTATTAGGGCTATCTGGTGTAAAGTAGTTCGGAATACGAATATTAATATAGGTCAGATTCTGAACTATAACCACTTCACAACCATACACATCAACTACGCGTAATACATAATCGGCAGTCTCTCGTATCACAAAAATATTACCCTCTAGCTCTGTAAAGTCTGAAGGTACTAATTGACCAACGGTCATTCCTTCTTCTAACATTGCAAATGAGAATGAATAGAATGGACTGTTCTCAAATCGACTTCCTCCAGAAACTACAATCTCATATTCGTTTGGATCTTCAGGATTATTCGTCATCTGTGCCACAGGAATAGATAAAGGAATATACTCATCTATAGTAATAGTACCTAAATTAACAATACATCCTCCAGCATGTTCCATAGTACCTTGATACTGTCCTGGGCTTACCTCAAATTCTCCTGTAAGATTGGTAGTCTGTACTGGATTAGAAGTTCCATTAACACCGGTAAGCGTAAATATAATATCTGTATTTACCGATGTTGAGCTTAATGCATAGTTTACAAAATATCTTGGTCCTTGTACAATAACTGAAGGATCATTTTCGTCTCTAACAGGACAATCGATTCTGGGTTCTAATTCCCCACTAAGGATAACACCCGCAGGAATCGGTACTGGTAGTTCAATTCTACAGTTGTTCGCGTCTCTTACATAAATTGTAGTTGTACCTCCTGGTAAACCAGTATATGTAAACATATCTTGTACAAAATCAGCATCATTATTAGTGATGTTCGTTTGATATGGAGGGGTTCCTCCTGTTACAGTTATAGTAACAGCACCATCACTAGCGTTAAAGCAAGTTTCTGGAGTTATATTTCCTGTAATGGCTGCTTCTAAAGTAATTGGTTCTGAAATTACATGAGTTTCTATGTGATCACATCCATTAGCATCCTGAGCCAAAACAAGATATGTTCCTGGCGCAAGGTTGTCAAATATATGCTGATTAGTCACTCCATCTGAAGCATCATTAAAGAACACACCTGGTTGCGAATCTATAGCAAATGAATACGGTGGTGTACCTTGATTATTCGCAGGGTCAATAGTTATCATAATCGAACCATCATCTTCTCCATTACAACTAACATCTGTAGGAGTTACAGTTGGTAAGAATAACGGTGGATTATCAATCGTAAAGCTTTCTATAAATGCACAACTAATATCTGTTGCTGATCTTGCAAGGTACGTATACGTTCCTGGAGGAAGATTTCTAAACTCTGTTGCGCTCTGCGGTCCAGCAAATATATTTGCAGGGACAGCTGGTATAGGAAGCGTAGCTGTACCATTAAGAAGATAGAACTCATAATTTCCAATACCTCCTGTTAAATTATTAATATTTATTATTCCTGTAGCCTCATCACGACAGTTAATATTTGCCGCACTAGTGTCTAAGTCAAAATTAACAGGGTTAATTGGGATTACCGGTACTGGGTCAGAATTTTGAGATCTACACCCATTAGCATCAATAACATAGAACACATATTCTCCTTGTGTAATTCCTGTAAATAGACCTGTTCCCTGAGACGTTTCTACCGGAGCACTAGGATTCGTAATATTCACCATTACAAATTGTGTAATACCACCAGCAATCGAGGTCACACCAGTAACCGTTACATCAACTGTATCATTACTACAGCTTACACCTCTATCTACATTTATATTTACCGTTACTTCTGGCACATCATTAATTACTGCGGTTGTTTGTTCTGTACAACCCAATTGATCATATACTGTAACTGTATATGTGTCTGGTCCTAAATTAGCAAACACATTACCCGTTTGTAGTACACTTTCTATACCTGTTGATGCAGGTGTAATAGAATATCTAAGTGGTGTATCTGTTGCTGTTGCATTAACCGTAATTGTACCGTCTCTTTCTCCAAAACAACTTATACTACTTGGTGGTATTGCAGTTATTGCAACATCATCTGCCGGAGGTGTTACTGTTATGGTGTTGGTTGCGGTACAACCGTTAGCATCTACCGCTGTAACCTCAAAAGTAAACACCCCTGCTGTATTAGTAGCTTGTGCTATTGATAACCCTCCAAACAATCCTGTCGTATTAGTAGCTCCTGTTTCTGTCAAGGTATAATTAATCGGTGTTCCCTGAGCACCACTCACACTTGCCTGAAAAGATATATTATTAGCAGGATTACAGCCTTCTTGATCATTAATCGGTGTAATGTCAACAACAAATGGTACTGATGGTCCCTTCACGTCAAATGCATTTGATGATTTTGGGCAGAATGGTGTGTTAATTTCGACAATATCTACTCTATAGTTTCCTACCGGTAATGTTTCTGGTAATGTAAAAGGTGTTGGTGTAGCAAGTGGTGCAGTAGCAGTAAGATTCACTACACTTGTATGCACAATTACCTCTGGTGTTACTCCTATATCAACAATTGTATAACTAAAGTCTCCTATATATTCTGCTACAGTAATCGCCACAACCCCATCTGCTGCACCAAAGCAAGTCTCTGGGCTAGTAGAATCTGCCGTAACAATAGCATTATCAAATGGATCAATCGTATGGTTAACTTGTATAGAACATCCTGTTACGGTATCCGTAATTTCGAACGTATATAATCCAACTTCGGGTAATTGGAAAACAGCATTTGTCTCTACTGCAACTGTACCAGGATTATCGAATGTTCCTGCAGCAACTCCTAATTGATCAGGAACCACAGCACCTAATGGACTAGTAATTACTACAAAATTAAATGTTCCTGTTGGAGGAGCTGTTCCTCCTGTAATAGAAACAGTAACTGTTTCTGGATCAGGTCTACAAGAAATCTCACCATTATTAAGGCCACTTGTATCACGCGTTACTGTAGGGTCCGTCATTATAGGTAACGGGTTTATAGTCTCTGTGATAGTCGGTCCTGGTGGTGTTGGTATTGTACAACCATTACTATCTGTAACCGTAATTACATAATTACCTACTTCATTACCTGTAAATATATATTGTACTCCCGGTGTACCACCATCTGCATCTGTTATGTTCAAGTCGGTTACTACAGTTCCTGATGGAGATGTATATGTTACACTATACGGTGGTGTTCCATCTAGTATGGTTACTATAATCTCTGGGAAATTCTCTGTGGTTCCTCCTGTACAGGTGTATGGAGTTTGACTTGAACTCGCGGTTACTTGTGTTGCATTATCTATTACAAATTCAATTGCACTAACACATCCTCTATCTGAAGTTACTACTACCAAATATTCTCCTGCTGTTGGATAAGGCGCCGCTAATGCATCAAAGGATAATCCTGTAAATGTACCATTATCGATCTGATCCACTCCTATCTGTTGTGCAGGTGGTGGTGGTAAAATAGCTGGTATTCCTCCCCCGTTATTCTCAAATAATTGGTAGGTATACGGTCCATCATCATCTGTCGTAGGATCTATTGTAATAGTAATCGTCCCATCTGATGCTCCAATACAAGAAACAGCTTGTGGTGTATTAGCCGTAAGCATTGGATCAACAGGAGCCGGTAAATCTGGAATATCTCCTGTTGTAGTACAAATTACAGAAGCATCTCCATAAATATCATCGGTAACTTCTACTCTATAATCTCCGGCTGCTACTGGACTAAATACATTAGAAGCCTGTGGGCCTAATACAATTACATTGGTAACATCATTAATTAAGGTAAACATAAAGTTTCCTGGGTTGACTATAAAATCCGAACCACCAGTTAATGTCACTGTAATCTCTCCATTTGTATCCGTTCGACAAACAGGATCTCCTGTAAATTCGGCATCAACAAATAACTGTGGAGGTATCGTAACGGTAGTGTCTGTAGATACACATCCATTTTCATCATATACTCGTATGGTATAAGTTCCTGGTGTGGTTACTACAAAGTCATGAGTTGTTCCATTCACATTACCATTTTCTTGAGTACTAGTAGTACTACCTATCTGGAAAGTTAATGAATCATTAGGTGCTGCCACATTGCTTGCTCCTACAACTCTAATCGTATAACTATTGTCATATACACAAGTATCTGTCCAATTTGCAGATGTAATTGTAGGCGCATCTGTCATAAATACATCATCTGTAATAGATACTGGTGTTGATGTACAACTATTGTCATCAATCACACTAAAGATATATGTCGTACCGGCAATTGCTGCTGGTAATATAAACTCATGTGTTGCATTTGTAGTAGTGGTTTCGAATAAGAAAGGTGCTATACCATCATCATCTGCTCTAAACGTATATGGTGGTGTTCCTCCTGTTGCTCTTACCGTAATTCGTGCAAGTTCATTACAATTTGCATTGATATTACTACCTGGTACTATTGCAAGCGTTAATTGTTCTGGTTGCAGTATCGTTTCTATATTAGAATCATCTGTACAATTTGAAACTGGATCTGTAACAGTAACTTGTATATTACCTGCTCCTAAGTTAATTACTTCGGTAGTCCCAGCAGTTCCAGCACCTACTACAGTAGCTGTTGTAGTAAGGTTCGTTGCCACATAATTATAGGCTCCTACATGTCCTGTTACTTCCAAGTTTATTACTCCATCTAAATCTCCGAAACAGTCTATCGGTGGGTTGCCCACAGTTATAGTTGCTTCAATCGTATCATAAAGTGGTACAGAATAACCTGGGGTAAGAATTGTACATCCAGTACCCACATCTGTTATCTCAAACACATAAACCACACTTGGATCTGGTGGAAGTGTAAAATTAGCACTCGTGGTGGTTGGTAAAGTTGCTGCCACATTATTTTGAACTAATGCTGGATTATTAACTTCCTCAAAATTAAATGGTCCTATTCCTCCATCTACAGAAATTGTAATCTGCTGTACATTAGTATTACAATCTATAAGTGCTCCTTGATTCACCGTAGGATTACTCATAACTGGTAACGGTAATACATTTACAGGAGCTAATACTAGTGAACAATTATTACTATCAAACACCGTAATATTATAAGCACCATCGATAGGTGCATTAATTACTAATGCCGCTGCAGGTGGTGCAGGTATTGGTGTTGGTACCGGAATTCTGTCTATAATTACTCCATCAGGTTGTGTAACCGTAACAAAGTAATTTGGTCCCGTTCCTGCCGTAGCATCTATAGTTACTTCTATAGTACCAGGAGTTATACTATTTCCTCCTCCACAAAGTATTGGGTTTACTGCAATTCTGTCTGCAACTATAGCTCCTGGATCTTCAATAATGTATGTTTGATCATCTGTACATAAAACAGATAAGGTTCCATTAGCTTCTGTTGCGGTAACTTGTACTGTATAGGTTCCCGCTGGTAGTCCTGTAAATTGAGGACTTGTTTGTTGCGGTCTTATTATTGGTGAAGGAGCTATTGTTTCGTATAAATATGTTGCTGTAGGATCAAGAGTAGCAGGATCCAATACCGCTGTTACCACCCCGTCTGTATCACCAGTACATGTAATTTGCGTATCTGGCTGTGGTAATAATATTGGTAATGTTGGTGCTTCTATACTTACTGGAGTAGTAAACGAACAGTCTCCAGCATTTGGTCCTCTACCATCATCTGTAACTCTAACAATATAATCTCCTGGTGCCACTAAAGTTCCAAAAACAAATGGACTTACCCCTATTGCTCCCGGAATAACAGTAACTACTCCAGCAGCATCTAATAATTCAAAGGTTAACGTACCTGCAACGGTACCTGTAACAGTTGCTGTAATCTCTCCTGTTGGAGTATTACAATTTGGTGCTGTAGTGAATTCTGCTGAAATATCTAATGGATCATATACCGTTATTGTTCCAGTATCTGTACAACCATTCGCATCTCTAACAAAGAAATTATAGTCACCTGCGCTGGTTACCGTAAATGTAAATATACCATCACTAGGCGTATCTGCCACGAAAGTAGGCGCGTCTGCTGTTCCAGGATCTCCATCATCAATTCCATATTCTAAATCACCTACCCCTCCGGCAGCGTTTACTGTGAATGTGTAGCTATTATCATAGGTACAAGGATTATCAACAAACGCAATAGGTAAGTTTGTAAATGATGGTGTTGGTGTAGCATTTATTGTTCTAGTTATCGTTCCAGCGGTACATCCGTTCGCATCTCTAACATCAATATCATATGTTCCCGCAGCAAGATTAAAGGTTCCTGATGTATTGGCAAAAGTTCCTGCTCCATCCAAATCATAGGTATATGGTGGTGTACCACCTCTACCAATAACTGTAATTTGACCAGGTCTTGGAGAACCGTTTAAATCACAAAGAGCATCTGTTAAACTCACAAAATCTAATTCTAATAGAGAAGGTTCTGTGATATCAAATGTAATTGTCGCCCCACAAAATGGTTCTGTTGGGGTGGAAAATACAACTAAATAACTACCAGATCCAAAACCTGTTAGGGTAGAGTTATATGGTGCAGCTCCAGGAGATGCACTTCCGCTTCCTATCGGTATACCAGAAGAAGAATTGAAAATTTCCCATTGAACATCATTACCTGTATATCCAGCAAAAGTGAAATCAACTTCTCCATCTGTCAGACCAATACATGAAACATTTCTTGGCCCACCAGTAATTGTTGCCGTTACACCATTTGGTGATGGTACTGGAAGAATAGGTTCTCGATAAACACACCCTCCATTATCAATCACTTCAATAATATACGGCACATCAAATGTCAAGCCTGTATATTGATGAACATTACCTCCTGGGGTAGCATCCAATACAAAAGGAAGTGGAGGAACTGGAGTAGTCCCATTGATTATTCCGTTTGTTGGAATAAATACATCAAAACCAGGTACATCTACAATTCGTATTTGATATGGCCTTGTTCCATTTTCAATGATTATATCGTAAACAGCTCCAGTAACAGTACAATCAGAAAGTATAGGAACCGCAGTAATATCTATATCATCAATAGGTGATGAAATTGTAATTGGTGCTGATCTAAATGAACATCTGTTTTCATCTTCGATAGTTACATAATAAGTTCCAAAGTTAAGTTCTTCAAACAACACAAAATTATTGGTTGTGGTAATATCATTTCCAGAAGTTAATAAAGGCCCTGCAACCAACGTATTGGTGCTATTATCAAATATTCTATATCTATAACCTGTTGTGCTAATAGTTCCTCCTGCTACACCTGTAACATTAATTTCGGCATAATTAAACACACCTGCTCCCATACATTCTACAAAAGTACCTGTAACTGTTGCTGTTATTGGATTCGGTTCATTAATTGTAACTTGCCCGGTTAAATCACATCCTTTAGCATCTCTTACGATATAATTATAAGTATTTGCCGCTAATCCAGAATAAACTGTTTGAGAACTAAACGTAGTTCCATTATCAATACTTGTTATATACGGTGAAGTTCCAACAGTATTATCAATTGCAAAGTTGATGATTCCTGTTAAATCTCCATTACAAGATACATCTGTTGCCGTAACAGTTGCTATCGGATTTGGTGCTGGAGTCACTGTAAATATTGCAGTTTCTGCAGAACATATTGTAGGTGTAGAAGAATCGGTAACCATAAATTGATATGTTCCTGCCGTACCCGTTGTAAATGGTAATGCTCCACCATAAGGAACATAACCTACTCCATCTATATCTATAAATAATGACGTTGCACCATTACCTGTACCAGGTGTCACCGTCACTTCAATTTCTGCATTAACCAAACATGTTAAGTCTCTGGTTAAAGAAGCTGTAATAGCAACTTGTGGTGCAATTACCTGTGTAACTTGTTCTGTACAACCTACACTATCAGTTACTGTTATTACATAAGTACCTGATTGTGTTAAATTTGGAGTATTAAAATTGGTTATTCCTACACCCAATAGAGTGTTTCCTACTATTTGTGTTCCATCTCTGGTAATATCATAAGAATATCCAACAAGACCAGGTGTTCCAGTTAAAATATCAATATTTAAGATTGCAGTATTATCATCTAAACATAAATCTACCGGTGTTAGATTTAAAGTAACAGGTGTTAATTCATTTACCGGTAATATATCTGTTGCAGAACATACCCCTGTATTATCAAAAACAGTTATTGTATACGGATCTGTAGGATGATTAGGAATCCCCGTAAACGGAATCGCAATATCTTGTGGCCCTAAATTAGTGCCATTAGAAGGATGAGTAATACTATAGGTATATGTTGCGCCATTTCCACCAGTTACTCCTGTTACGGTAACTGTATTATCATTACATGTTTGATTTAATACTGGTGTAAATGTAATAAGACTAGTAGGCTCAGTAATATCTACTGTTCTTGTAGCTGTACAATTATTTGTAATCAATGGATTTGTATCTGTGATTGTAATGGTATATTGTCCCGCTACTAGTCCTGTTATTGTTAAAGGATCAGCAGGAAAAGTTCCAGTAGTCACTACTGCGGCAGGAGTTGCAGGTGCTGGTCCTGTAATCACATATGTGAAATTAGGGAATGTAGCTGTATCTACTGTAAAATTGAATTCCCCATCATTTCCTCCTAAACAAGTTACTGGCTGTGTCTGTGCAGCATTTGTAATTTGTATTACATCTAATAATTCTCTTCTAAAGTCCTCGCTATAGGTACAATCATTATCTCCTCTGGTTGCAGTAAATGTATAATTAGTACCTCGATTTAATACAAACCCAGTAACGGCATCACCAGATATTGGCGCAGGAACCACCGCATATGAATATGCCGGCACCGGAGCATCGCCCACTGCAGAAGGTATTACTGTTACTCTTTGATTTGCACAATCATCATTACTCTCGGCAAAAGTAATATCGGTTATTTCTAATCTTGGATCTATAACAATCGGGAAATCAACCTCGCAATCATCACTCGCTGCATTTCTAATAGATAATGTATAATTTCCATTGGTAGTAAAAGGTATTGTAAAAAGTGTGGTTCCTGCTGCTGTATAATTAGTGCCATCTGTAGTCCATTCATAACTACTAGAACCGCCAGAAATTGTAACACTTACAATGGCATCTAGAGCTCCTACTGTACAATTAAGAATTGTATTTGAAATAACTGCCGTTATAGGCGCAGGATCTGTGAGTGTTGCTGTAACCGTTTGTGTACATGCAGGAGCAGCTCCTGAACCATCTTCAACAGTGATGGTCTGTAGTACACCAGAAGGCACATTAGTAAAGGTAACCGTGGTTAATGCGGTTGGTCCTATTTGTGTAGCACCAAGTGTATATGTAAATGGTCCTTCTCCTGCGGTAACAGTAACCTCTATTGATCCGGTACCTCCTGGACAAGCGGGTTCTGTTAGTACTGGGTTTGGATCCAGAGCCAATGTCACATAAGGGGCTATTGTTGTTGTATTAGATGATGCAATACATCCTGCATTATCTAGTACTCTAATAATATAATCTCCAGCAGTAGTTATCCCTGTTATTGATCCTGTTAACGAAGGATCATTGGTGACTACATTTGTTTCGGTTACAAAATTATCAGTACTATATGAAACCGTATAATTTGGACTACCATTTGTAATGGTATAGTCGATAGTAGCTCCAGAATTACAATCAATACCTTTAGGTGATGAAGCCATTATTGTGACTGCTGGATTTATCGTAAATGTTTCTGGCGGAGATGATACACAATTGGTATCCGTATTGGTTACTGTAACGGAGTAATTTCCTGCAATCAAATTAGGAATCTCAAATGTGTTTGCCGGAGCTGGAGTAGCCAGTGGTAAAAATACTACTGGAATATCATTTGCTGTAACAGGTCCTGTTAAGGTATACTCAAACGGACCAGGCAACGTAGTATTAATAGTAATCCATTGTGTGGCTGGGCCAGGAGTAACGCAAACCTCTCCTCCTGCAATTGCAGTAAGTGTAGGCGCTATAGATGGGTCTACTGTCGCTCCATCGGATACTTCACAGGCTGCATTAGAATTACCATCTCTTACAAAAACAGTATAACTACCCGCTGGTAACCCATTAAATGTAGTATCTGTATTTGGATACGCATACCCGGTTACTGGTAAACCAGTTCCATCATCTATTAATTGTAATTGGTAATTACCATTTCCTCCACCTACAGTTGCTACTATTTGACCTGTACTTGCAGTACAATCGGTTGGTGTTCCATTAGCACTAATTGTTAAAGCACTTGGTGGTCCTGTAATAATAACCGTTTCGGTATCTGTACAATTAGTTGTTACTAAAGGATTTGTATCTGTAACTGTAATAGTATACGTACCAACTTCTAAAGGATTTGCTGGACCTTGAATCGTTACTGGGCTTGTCGCACCATTAACCGTTATATTAGTACCAGGTCCTGTTACCGTATAATTAAAAGTAGTGCTATTAGTTACTACAAATGTAAATGTACCATCATCATCTCCAAAACAAGTAACAGGAGTTGGGGTTGCACTAGTAATATTTATTTCTGGTAAAACAGCTTCATTAAAATCTTCACTATATGAACAACTGTTTGTAGGGTTTGTAGCTGTAAATGTATAAGTAGTTCCTCTGTTCAACTCAAATCCTGAAGTAGCATCTCCAGAAACAGGAGCTGGAACAACGGTATATGTATATGCTGGACCTGCTGGCACAGCCGCAGGGGTAACCATAATTGTCTGAGCAGCACAATTAGAATCTCCTCTTGTAAAATCTATATCGGTTACTGTTACAAGTGGAGCAACGGTTGTAGTACGATTTATTGTACAATCGTCTGTTGCCTGATTACGGATATAAACAGTATAATTTCCAGCTGTAGTAACAGGAATAGTAAACGGATCAGAAGGCACATTAACAAAACCTGAAGTAGAATTAAAACTCCATTCATAGTTTCCTGAACCTCCACCTAAAATATCTACTGTAAGTATGGCATTTTCACTACCAACAACACAGCTTAATTCTCGAGTAGTACTCACTGTGGCATCAATAGCGTTCGGAGTTGTAATCGAAAATATCGATTGTCTAACTGGGCAAACTAAAGCTGGCGGTGCAGTAATAGTACAATTAGGGTTCGCGATAGCGGGTGTAGTACTGTCATGTAAAACAGCTATTGCATATGAGTTTCCATCACCTACTCCTGTAAATGTAGCTGTTTGACCATTAACAGGCCCTATTTGATTTACAATAGTCCACAATGTAGGGTCCCAATTTGCAGAATCACCACAATTAGGATCACTAGCACAATCCCATAGTTGATACGTATAATTTCTTCCTGCAACAGTAGGAGAAACATCTACTCTAATTTGTCCATCATCTCCAAAACAAGCTGGTTGTGTTACTATTACATTGTCGATTACGATAGCTTCGTAAGGTGTAATTCCAGTAATATTTGCTTCTATTATACAAGCAGGAATACCTGCTGGTGGGGTATTTATGCTTTCATCACTTACATAGAAAGTATAAGATGTAGCTGGATTGGCAGGTGTTGGAAGTTCAAAAATATTACAGGAAACAAAATTTCCTGAAGGATTAAATACTCCACTACCAGGGGCCGTTTCTATTCCGATATCATAAGAGTAGTTTCCTGATCCGGCAAGTACATTAACCTGAACTAAAGCTCCAGAATCACATGTCTCTGGTGCTAATAACACCACCTCTGCTCTAAAATCTGGAGCTGGATTAATTATTATTTGTTGATTAAAAATACATTCTGGACTAGGGCGATTTGATATAACTTCTACCTGGTATGTTCCTGGGTTTAAATTAGTCTGAATATAATTTCCATTGTTTGCACTACTATTTGGAACTATTATTGGAGCAGTTAAAGTACCACCTGTAATCGTATATTGGAACTCTGGAGATCCATTAGTAACTTGTATGTTTATTGTACCTGTACCAGTTCCATTACCATCATTAATACAAGTTGGGTTTGTTCCTGTTACACTAAATGTTGGGTTGATTTCTGGTACATTGATTGTTGCCGTATATTCACATCCAGGAAATGTAGTATCTATACCATAAACAGTAATATCTCCTCCTCCTCCTGGAGCAATAGGGAAAATCGTAGTGGCACTATATGGTCCTCCTGAAATAAGACTAAACTCAAAATTTGTTGGTGCATTTGTAACACTAACACTTCCATCATTCCCACATTCTATAGGGGCCATATCAAGTGTTGGTTGATAGTCATTTTTAAATACACTAAAATAGAATGGTATAAAACATCCACCATCAAATTCTGCTAATATTCTGTAATCTCCAGCATCAGAAACCGTAAAGTTAGTGGTGTTTCCTCCTGGTTGTTCTATCCAATTTGCATCTGTACAATTACCAGACAATAATGAACAAGGGTCATTAGAATCAAGAACACAAGAACCGCTAGGGGATAATTGCTGCCACGATATACTATTAAGATTGGCAGTACCAAAATTAGTTGCGATATCAAAAGTTTGGTTTCCACAAAGTAAAATCTGTGGTAATCTCAAACCACTACAGTTTGTCTCAATTACTGAAGTACCATTAACATAAGCAAGAACCGGATTTTCTATATCTCTAAAAGCATCTACTACAAATTCTTCTGTAAGGGTCATACATGTACCTGTTGCATCTTCTTTAACAACAGTATATGTTCCTGATTGTGGATTAGGTACATCAAAAACAGGATCGAACTCAATTATTGGGGTCGTAATCCCTGGTCCTGTCCAGGTATATGTAGTATATCCTGAACCAGCAACCAATTGTAAATTATTGTTACAAAAAGTAATGTCACTACTACAAGAAGGAACATTAACTAAAAAGTTAGTGGCTTCTCCATCTGTGTTACCACAAGCACCAATTACACTACTACTATTATTTGTTAACGTCTCGCCCGATATAGCACCTGTAAATGCTGCTAAGGCCGTGTTTTGTATTCTATTTGAACAGGCATCTCGTAATGCCTCACAATCACTTACCAATCGTACTCTAAATCTTATAAATATCGGTGCGTCTGTTTCTTCGACTATACTCGCCGGAATCCTAAAATCAATTCTACTTGGAGGAGTAATTGTATAAGTAACTCCTGGTGGTAATGTTGAATCTTGTATACTAACCAGATCTACATTATCCGGTAATATATCGGTTATAACCACAGAACCATCTACCAAATCTTCATTTCCTACATTTTCAATCTCAAGATCATAAAAAAGTTCGTCACCAAGCTCAACATTGGCATTGGTGATTTCGGTAACCCCATCGGTATCAAATACTCTCTTTAGAACCCTTAATTCGGGTTCAATAATTTCAATCGCAAATGAATTCAGGAAGACTCGATAGGTATCTTGATCTGTTTCAAGTCTAAATGTTGCATTGGTTTGATTGTTTCCGATCAAATTATTACCGCTATTAGGTAGACGAAAAAGGTCAATATCAAAACCTAACGTATTTCTAGAAGCAGGATTACGATTGGTCGTATGTATACTTGGATAAGGTGGGGTAGGACTCGAAACTGATATCGAACTGTTAAAAAAGTTATTTGTTGGATTAACGCCACTTCCTAGACTAACAAAAGTTCCCGCCGTATTTCTAATTCGCAATCTATCATTAGATAAACCTCTATCTCCTTCTAACGTAGCAATACCATAGCTTACTTCAACCGGTAAGCTTCCCGGAAGTGATGTAAATCCTGTATAGGTAAAATCTACTGGCGCATCACCATTATTTATCTGTACAAAACCATGATTGGTACTTATAAATTTACTGCTTTCTAATGGATCTTCATAAATAACAACAAGTACCCAACCACCTGAAGCTCCATCTTGACCACTTGTATTTCCAATAGTTGCATTCATATTAGCCACTGTATATTCACCATTGGTCATAGCTTGATTCATCAAGCCGGTTACATTAGAATAACACACATAAGGAACATCATCAGAAGCAGAATTAAAAGGATTTGTTAGAGTATTTCTATATCCATCAAAAATCACATTTTGAGCCGTTACATCTACATAAGGACGCCCTGGAACTTTAAATTTTATATTTCTAAAATCCGCAGCTCCAATTTTTCTGGCATCGGCAGGAGGTAACCCTGTAAGTTGTGGATCACCAAAATTATTAATATTATTAGGTGCCGGATTATTAAAATCCCCATCATTACTCCTTACCAAATAATAGGTCGCAGACCAATATAAACCTGCATATACAATTCTAGAACAGGTTGGTCTTGGAGTAGTAATATTCGCACTACTAGAACTAAAAGTAGAACCATCACCGTCTATATCAATATAGTCTGAAACACTATTTCCATTATTTAAATTACCATTATATGATGCATTAGGGTTATAAGTATTACCATTATCATCTCTTAACAAACCTACAATAGAGTTTCCTGCCATTACTAGATTACCATTAATCCTGTTTTGGGTTGTTTCTGGGGTTAAGGGAATCGTTTCCTGTGCAGATATATTGCCTATGGTATTGACGATAATAAATAACGTCGCCAATGCTATTTTAATGTGTATTTTGGTTTTCATAAGCTGAGTATTTAGTGTTTTTTTGGGGTACTTTTCATCATAACTAAAACATGCTACTATTGAATTTTCAATATATAAAGTTCTCCATCATATGAATTGTTTACATTAGAGAATAGACTCTGTTTTGCTTCATCAAGATTATCATATCTCTTTAAGTAAACGTATATATAGTTATCTTTTGGGTTCCTGAAATATTGAGGCTCTAATCCTTGAGATCGTAGCTTCGCCATTCCTCTTTCAAAGTAATTTTCTCTTTTGAAAATATTAGTTATTAAATAATATCCATTTTCAATATTATGTCCTCCTATATAAGATAGACTCTCTGCTAAAACAGTATCATCCTTAACCGTATCTTTAATAAGTCGTGTTTCTTGTAATAGCTTTTTATAAGATTCTACTCTACTCTTGGCAATGTGTAATATCCACATATCACCAAAGTATCTGTTATCAATATTATTTAAATACTTTTCTGTCGCTTCATCCCTATTTGCGTAACTTTCTATTGCTACATATTGGAATTGATTTTCTGGATTAAGTATTATTTTAGAATCATTAAATCCTAAATCTTTTAAAGTGCCCGTGAACTTATCAGCATATGCTCCACCTTTAAACACATTACCTATTAAGTAATATCCTTCTGGGTATCCTGGTATAAATTTGGTTGCAATTTGAGCCTCAGGCCTTGTTGTTTCTGCAAATTTTACAAATCTATTCTTAGCTGTCAATCTTTTAGAACTAGTAGGATCAGCTTCTCTTTTAGCCTCATCAGCATCATCATTCATACTAACAAGTGATTCTAAGAGCTTGCTAAATTCACGCTTATCTACATTTAAACTGGTCGTCAATAATGAATCTCTACGAGCAAATATCTTACTTGTGATTCGACTACTATTATCTAATTCCTTCTTAATTTCATCCAGTCCTTCTTCATTCTTGGTTGTTGCTGCTGCTTCTTGTCTTAATCTTTCTGCTTCGGCTAAACGTGCTGCTTCTGCCGCAGCTTCATCTGCTAATCGCTTCTCCTCGGCCAAACGTGCTACTTCTGCCGCAGCCTCATCTGCTAATCGCTTCTCCTCGGCTAAACGTGCTACTTCTGCCGCAGCCTCATCTGCTAATCGCTTCTCCTCAGCTAAACGTGCTACTTCTGCCGCAGCCTCATCTGCTAATCGCTTCTCCTCGGCCAAACGTGCTGCTTCTGCCGCAGCCTCATCTGCTAATCGCTTCTCCTCGGCCAAACGTGCTGCTTCTGCCGCAGCCTCATCTGCTAATCGCTTCTCCTCGGCCAAACGTGCTACTTCTGCCGCAGCCTCATCTGCTAATCGCTTCTCCTCGGCCAAACGTGCTGCTTCTGCCGCAGCCTCATCTGCTAATCGCTTCTCCTCGGCCAAACGTGCTGCTTCTGCCGCAGCCTCATCTGCTAATCGCTTCTCCTCAGCTAAACGCGCTGCTTCTGCCGCAGCCTCATCTGCTAATCGCTTCTCCTCAGCTAAACGCGCTGCTTCTGCCGCAGCCTCATCTGCTAATCGCTTCTCCTCAGCTAAACGCGCTGCTTCTGCCGCAGCCTCATCTGCTAATCGCTTCTCCTCGGCTAAACGTGCTACTTCTGTGGCCTCATCGGCTATCTTTTGTTCTGCTACTTCACGCTCTAATCGTTTTTGAGTTGCTAGACGCTCTTCCTCTACTTTTTGCTCAGATACCTCTCGTTCTAACTGTTTCTGGGCAATAAGACGTTCTTCCTCTGCTTTCTGTTCTGCTAATTCTCGATCAAGTTCTTTTTGAGCAACTATTCTTTCTTGTTCTGCTGCTTCTGCTTCACGTGCTGCTTCTTCTGTGGCTATTCTTTCTTCTTCTGCTTTTTGCTCAGATACCTCACGCTCTATTCGTCTTTGAGCTGCTAGACGCTCTTCTTCTGCTTTTTGTTCAGACACCTCGCGCTCTATTCGCCTTTGAGCTGCTAGACGCTCTTCTTCTGCTTTTTGTTCAGATACCTCGCGCTCTATTCGCCTTTGAGCTGCTAAGCGCTCTTCTTCTGTTTTTTGCTCAGATACTTCGCGCTCTATTTGTCTTTGAGCTGCTAAGCGCTCTTCCTCTGCTTTTTTGTTAAGTAGTTTTACTTCTTCTTCACGTTGTAATTCTAACTCTCTGGCTGCTTTGGCTTCTTTTTCTTTAGCTTCTGCAATTGATCTTTCAAGCTCATTCATCGCTTTTTGATCCTGACTTCTAGAATCTCCTTTTTCATTTTGAAGATTCCTTATTAACTTATTTTGTTCTAAGATTTCTTTTTTAAGTCTTCTGATTTCAGAATCTCTTTCTTCATAAGCTTTTTGAGTACTTGATTTTGTTCTACTACCTCTTCTTCTTCTTCTTGGCTTTTCTTTCTCAAAATTATATGCTAAACCTACCTCATGAGTCGCTCCAAAATTACTAGTGTCTCCAAGTCCTGTTTCGTAAGTGTATCCTACCGAAACATTAGAAGTAATATTTCCACCAATACCTAATGAAGCTCCATAAAAACTATTATATCCTGCTTGAGCCCATCCTAAAGCCGGTAATTCAACAATTACACTACCTCCGTATCTAAGATTAGAAGTATCTGTACCAGAATCGGGTAACATATTAGCATAGCCAATTCCACGAATTATTTTATCAGACCTTCTTTGTAAACTTGTCGTATACATAACATGACCAGTAAAGGCCATATTATCTGTTAATAGTTCACTAGATGTTAAGTTATAGGCAACTAAATTCGATACCGAAACTCCAACATCAAATTCTTCATAATTAAAGTTAACACCAGGTGTTAATTGAAAAACAGAACTTTTTTCATAATTAAGAATAACGGGGTCACTTATTTCAACTCCATTATTTAATACCGTACTGGTTGCAGAATCTATATTAGATTTAATACCACTTTGAGAAAAACCTAGGTTTACTCCAAAAGTGAAATTCATATCCCTGTTTAATTCTACGTTATAGGCAAAGTTGGCAATACCACCAAAATATCTATAAATACCTTCATTTTGTTGATGTAAACCAATAGAAACTCCTATTTTCTCATCAAAATTTGCAGTATAATTAATTAGATAGGTTTGTGGGTTATCATTGAATGATGCCCATTGTGTCTTATTATAGACATTTACCGATTTTTTATTTTCACGCACTAAAGAAAAAGTTGGGTTGAAATAAAATCTATTATATTTTACAAGGTTATGAGTAGGTATATCAGTAGGAAGAACACCGTAAGTGGTAGTATTTTCATCCTGTCCTCTAAGAAGATTAAAGGATATACATATGATTATTAATAGTAATTTTCTGACCATAAAATTATCTCATTACCGTTATCGAACCTTTTCTGACCACGGAATTGTTTTTTGTTATTATATAATAATAAATAGGATCTTTACCCAAAGATTTGGAATTCTCTAATGGCCAGTTGTTCTGATAACTTGCCGAAGTAAAATCAACTTGACCTCGAGAAGTATAAATAGTAACTTCTACATCCTGTTGATTAAATAATGACGCAGGCAATAGCCAATTGTCATTTATACCATCACTATTTGGGGTAACTATATTTGGAATAATCTCTGATATTCCACCACCGCCAACATTTATACTTATTGTAAGAGAGCATATTTGAGTTGTTATTTTTACAGAATATTCTCCGTTTTCATTAATTTCCAATGTATTATTTGTTTGTCCTTCTAAAAGAACATCTTCTCCATCTACCTTTCTAAACCATTGGTATGTATGTGCATCATTTTGAGGAACAGAAAGTGTTATGGTACCTCCTTCTGTCAAAACAGGTGGATCAGCTTGTATCGTTATACCTCCAGATAAAGCAATGATTAATGGATCTGAGGAGATGTTCGTAAACTCTCCGGTTCTTAAGTCTGCTCTAAGTACATATGCTGCATTCTCATCAGATCTATCAACATTAATTGATGTTGTTGTTTCTCCAGTAGAAACTCCATCTTTAAACCATTCAAAATCAAAAAATGCAAATTGTTCTTGAGTTAAAGGAATCTTTAAACCTGCAACTGTTTCGCCTAATAATTCTAACAATTCTAGAGTAAATGTCTCTGCATCACAGACATTTTCATCTTTTGTTCCAATTTTTATTTCAAAACCGGTTGGAGCAAATAACTCAGTTTCTGAAAACAAAATACTATTACATGTATCTGTGGCCTCTATCTCTACTCTATATTTACCAACAAATTGAGCATCAAACGAACTAGTTGTTCCTACTAATGGTCCCTGGCTTTGAAGGGCTGTTTCTACAAACCATTTTACATTACTCCCTTCTGGAGCATCAGTTGTGATTTGTAGTGTAAATGTCTGGCTAGGTAAAAGAATTAAGTTTTCTGGCAATGGCTCAGTAATAGATGACCCCTCATTAATTATTGTTACAGGGGGTGTTTCTAGATTACTACAATCTTCACTAATAGCAATTCTTAATGTATACTCACCTCCAAAATCATTATCTGGTAACGTAATAGAAGAAGTAACCGCTCCTTCAATAGGTTCTCCGTTTTTAATCCATTGATATTTAAATCTAGTATCTACAAGACTAGAGTTCAGTATTTTAACTTCATTTGGACAAAAAGAAAAGTCTGGAGCAGGTGTTTCAATAACTACTGAAGCAACATCTGTAATAGAAACACCAATATTATTTGATCTTCCTGCTCCACCAAAAGCTGAAAAGAAAAACTGACATGCTCCCAAAGGTACTCTAGCAAAATATGTTCCTTGTTCGGTTACATCAAGCTTTGATTGTGATTCTCCAACAATTATTGCTCCGTCTTTTAGCCATTCCCATTCAAAATTATCTGGATTCACACTATTGCCACTTCCATCTTCAATGCGAACAGAAAGTGTTTTGTTAAATGAGCTTACGTTACAAAAAATAACATCTTCAAAATCATTTAAGATAATTTGAAAATCATCATTAAAAAAATGTACAGGTAAAGGATCTGTTGAAATAGCTCCTATAACCTCGGGAGAAGAACTCCTTACTCTAAGCCTAAAATTATCACTATTTGAGTTTTCGGGAACCGCAAAGTTCTCAAAAAGAATTTCTTGTGTAGTCATCGTACCGTTATTTGGTCCATTTGCTCTTGCTAATTCTTGGATATTAGCAGGGTTATCAAAACTTCCGTTTTCATCCGACAGTTCTAATATAAACTGATTCCCACCATCAAAAGGACCTCCTAAGGATAAGCTAGCTATAACGCTAAATGAATTGAATGATGGCCTTGCACATATCTGGCTACCCCCCGACTGTAGTGATGGAGCGCCGATAATTCTGGAACTAGCAGCTTGTGCTCGCAATTCTTGGAAGTTCAAGAATACCAACATGCCAATTAATAACGATAGGTTAAGTCTTTTTTTCATGATATCACGCTTATTATTTAAGGTGAATATATCGTATTAACAATGCGATTTGGGGCGCTTGTTAATAATATTGTTAATATATTTTTTACCAAAACATAAAATTATAAATTAAATGCTTATATCAAACTAAAATTTAACTTTTTTTTGTAATAATTTTCTTACCTTCAACTGATTGCCAAATTTTGACCCAAAGAAATTCAAAACAAAAAAACATGTCAATATACATAAAATTTTGTTAATCAATCTAATAGATAGCTTTAAAAAATCATTTATACCCTACATAACATACTATAATTTCCCCATATTTTGAGCAAAATATTATAAAAAAACAAAATAAAGGTCGCATAATTTACATTACTTTTGGTGCATTTAACGAGAACTAAATGCTCTGAAAAAGCAGTTTTATTCGATGAAGTGTAAAATGTAGTGTTAAAACTCTAATGTTAAAAATGATCATTTTTTCTATATTAACATAAAAAAAATACAATAAAAACTCTCATTTATTAATCCAAATCAAAGTTTTACTATTATTTATAGTTTTTCTTTACTTAGCTACAATAATTTTTTTGATGAATTCATCACTATCTTTATTTACTTTAACTATATACATCCCAGGTAAAAACTTAGAAATATCTAAATTAACTTTTGTTGACACATTTTTACTATCTATAATTAAATTACCATGTAAATCATAGATTAAAACATCAAAATATTCATATCCTTTAGCCAAAACGGTTAATTTTTCTCCATTAGCAATATGTGTTGGAAAAACAATTATATCTTTAGACTCTATTATATCAGACCCTTTTGTTCTTAAAATTTCACTTATTGTTTGTCCTTTTATCAAAGAACTGACAAACATTATAATTAATGTGAATAATAATTTTTTCATAATTAAAAGGTTTTAAGATTAATCCTACTAAATTATGAACAAGTTTTTATCTTTATGATGATCCAAAGTTAATGTTTTGTTATATGTATTATTAGTTTTATATATCTCAAAATCAGTTATTTACATCAAAAATGTAAATGCCGATATAACTACCTTATTATAAATGTTTTAGAAAATAACAATATCGGCAAAAAACGTTTTTATACGATAAAAAGTATGGTATTACCGTAAAAATTAATTATATATACACTTCTAAAATGCTATAACTTGTTAAACTTTGTTAAGATCTCTATTCTCAAGTTTATTATAATCTTGTAATCTTCACGTAAATTATTAGCAATATATATTAAAAGCAAAACCCCGATTAGTATTCTACTAATCGGGGTTGATAACATATCAAAAGAGTATATTATTGGCTACTCTTTAGTCTCATCTGTGGTGGCAGTATCACCACCATTTAATTCTTTAAGAATCTTATCTGTAAGATCTAATTCTTCTTTGCCATAAAGTATATTACTGGTTTCTGTGTCACCGTATATATAAGTATATCCATTTTTCTTGCCATAATCCTCTATGAAACTCTTCACTTTACCTATAATAGAATCTATCTCTACTTGACTTCCTTGTTGGATCTCTTGCATTTTAGCTTGCTGTTCTCTTTGTAAGCCTTGTTGCTTAACCATCAATTCCTGCTCTTTCTTTTCTCTATTTGAAGCAGACATAGATTTCATAATGTTTTTGTATCCTTCTACCTCAATCTGAAATTGCTTTGCTTTTTCTTCCAGTTCCGCTCGAACTTCATTATTCTTTTTTGTCCATTTTTCTTGTGCGGTTTTCATGTCTTTAAAATCAGAAACAACTTTGGTATTATTTACATAACCCGTTTTCTCTATTTGTTGATTACAAGAAGCTAAAATTAATAATGCACTTGCAACACATACTATTTTTTTCATTTTTCAAAAATTTAGTTCTGAGCAAAAATATCAAAGTTCATGTTATGTTATTCATTATATAGCAGCAAAAAACAACATATAAGAAAAAACAATTATTTTATTTTTTATTATATAAAAAAACTATCAAAACCTACTAAAAATAAGCTCATTTAAGCCGTTTTTAAAAAAAAGAAGTATAAATACGTATAGCATGTATTAAAAAGACAAAAAAAGCGCCTAAAAACAAAAATTAGCCATTTTTAAGGATGTAAATATGTGAAGAATATTCACCAGATCGTTTTGCTTTAAGGTTAGAACGTAATCCAATCCAAAAAGCATTTAAAAAGTTCATTTTACCACTTTTGTATTTTTCTGACAAAAGCGACACATAAAATGAATCAAATTTCATAGGGAGTGTTTTTTCTAACTTCAAATTTTCCTCTTCAAAAAGCTTTTGGATAGCAGTTTTAGAAAAATGCCAAAGATGTCTGGGCACATCATATGCTGCCCAAAAAGAGTTGTACTGTTTTGCATCGTATGATTTAAAATTTGGAACAGCTATAATCGCAAATCCATTTGGTTTTAAAAGACGTTTTAATTCTTTAATTTGAATTTTCAAATCTGGTACATGTTCAAGAACATGCCACATCGTAATAACATCAAAACTTTTTGAATCTAAATCAGCCGTTTTGGATTTTAAATCAATCCCTTTTTGGATTGCTAATTCTTTTGCTTGATTGTTTGGTTCTACTCCTTCAATTCTCCAACCGCTATTTTTTGCAACACTTAAAAAATCGCCTGTCCCTGCTCCAATATCCAAAAGGAAACCTTGTTGTTTATTTAATTTGGAAATAAGTTTAACTTTTTTTCCTAAAGAATAGGTTTTTACTAAATGGTACAGTTTTTCAAAAAGAGATCGTTTTGAATCTGTATGAGAAATATAATCTTCGCTCTCATAATATTTACCCAATTCTTTTTCATTAGGTTTTGGAGAAGTAACCAACATATCATATTCTTTATCATAAAGCAACTGAAACTTTTCTCCAGAAACCGTATAATCTTCACATTCAATAAAAAAATCTAAGGTTTTTTGTGTATTCATTTATGTACTAGAAAATTTAATATAAGGGTTCTATTTTTATGTTGTTTTTAATATCAATTAAGTACGACCTGGTTTTATTATAAAATAATGATCTTGTAGAAAGGCAATTATCACCATTAGTATCTACAATAATAATTTTTACAAAAGTTTCAGCATCTCCTATGTCATTTTCATAATCTTCTTTATTAATTAAATAAGAGGCAAAATTCATAGATTCTTCTCTATCCACATCAAAACTTATTTTGACATTAAATTCAACATCAAAATTATCGAACAGTTTTACATCAAAATCCGACAGGTTTTGATCATTTGTTAAGCCAAACTGTTTTCGTAATGAACGCTTTGCTTCTTCTGGATACATATTAGGTTTAAAAAGAAACGATTCTTCATTAAACATATTTTCTGTTTCAATTCTAAAATTATCAACTTGCCTTACCTTGTGTATTGTGATACAAGAATAAAACGATAATAAAACAACAGAAAGGATAAAAGTGTTTTTCATTAATATAATTACTTGTTTTCAAAAATTAAAAGACATCATTAATCCCTTGCAACAAAAAATGTTCCACGTGGAACTATTTTTTAGATCTATCATAAACTTCAACTCCCAAAAGTTCACTTAACTCATTAGCGCTTTTTAAAGCAATATGATAATCGTTTTCTTCTAAAATTGTAAAAAATCTATTGTCACTAAAAAATCGAACTACCCACTTTTTAAATTTATCCTCAGTTCCTTCTACCTCATCTCTACTCACAAATGAAGCATGAAAAACGGAAATATAATCCGGAAATTCTAAATCAAGTTTTGATCTCCAAAAAATTCGCCCATAAAGAATAAAGAGTTTTTCATTATTAAAATCTTTAGTAATTCTATAAGCATTAGAAAATCCAGCCAAAAACAAGCCAATCAAAAAAAACAGAACACCTAAAATTATAGAAAACTTAGAAATAAAAAAAGATGTCACTACAAAAACAAAAATTGTAATAAAAGAAAACACTTTAACTATTGGGGCTTCTGACTCTCGAATTATGACATAATCCATCACCTACCCATATAAACCAAAAGTACAGAAATATCACTTGGTGACACTCCGCTAATTCGTGATGCTTGAGAAACGGTTGCTGGTTTTATTTTAGACATTTTCTCTCTTGCTTCATAGGACAAAGATTTCAATTTTGTATAATCAAAATTCTTTGGAATTTTCACATCTTCAAGTCTATTTAGTTTATCTGCATTATTTTTTTCTTTTTCTATATAACCAGAATATTTAACCTGAATCTCTGTTTGTTCTAAAACTTCTTTATCCAAATTATTCTCTTTTATATATGCAGAAACTTTTTCAAAATGTTTTATATCATCTAAAGTAATCTGTGGTCGTGAAAACAATTTAAATAGTTTTCCGCTCTGATTAATCGTTGATGACTTCTTTTCTTCTAAAACAGGATTTGCTTCCTCTGGAGAAACACTTGTGTCTTTAAAAAACTGAACAAAGTTACTTGCCTTCTTTTCCTTCTCTTCCATTCTCTTCATTCGTTCATCTGAAGCCAAACCAATTTCGTGGGATTTTGGTGTAAGCCTAAAATCTGCATTATCTTGTCTTAACAAAGTTCTGTACTCTGCACGTGAAGTAAACATTCGATATGGTTCCTCTGTTCCTTTAGTTATAAGATCATCTATTAAAACACCGATATACGCTTCGCTTCTTTTAAGAATAAAAGATTCTTTTTCCTTTACTTTTAGCGCTGCATTTATCCCCGCCATTAATCCTTGAGAAGCTGCTTCTTCATATCCGGTAGTTCCATTAATTTGTCCCGCAAAAAATAATCCTGAAATTAATTTTGTCTCCAAAGTATGCGTTAACTGTGTTGGAGGAAAGTAATCATATTCTATGGCATATCCTGGTCTAAAAAATTTTACATTTTCAAAACCTACTACAGATTTCAAAGCTTTAAATTGAACATCCTCTGGTAAGGATGTAGAAAATCCGTTTACATAAACTTCTACTGTATTCCACCCTTCGGGTTCTACAAACAATTGGTGTCTTTCTTTATCTGCAAATCTATTAATCTTATCCTCAATAGATGGACAATATCTTGGCCCGATACTTTTAATTCTACCATTAAACATTGGGGAACGATCAAAGCCTTCTCGTAACAAATCATGAACCTCTAAAGAGGTATACGTCATATGACATGATCTTTGTTTTGTGAGTGGTTTTGTTGCATCTGTATAGCAAAACTTTTCAGGATTATCATCTCCTGGTTGTTCAATCATTTTAGAATAATCCAAAGATCTTCCATCCACTCTAGGAGGAGTTCCTGTTTTCATTCTTCCAGCATCAAAACCAAAATCAATCAATTGTTCTGTTATCCCGGTTGCGGCTTTTTCACCAGCTCTACCTCCACCAAATTGTTTTTCTCCAATATGAATTAATCCATTCAAAAATGTTCCGTTAGTTAACACAACGGTCTTTGCTTTTATTTCAATTCCAAGAGATGTTTGTACTCCTTTTATTTCTCCATTTTCAACCAAAAGTCCACTCACCATTTCCTGGTAAAAATCCAAATTAGGAGTTTGCTCTAACAGCAACCTCCATTCTTCTGCAAAACGCATTCTGTCACTTTGAACTCTTGGACTCCACATTGCAGGTCCTTTTGATTTATTCAACATTTTAAATTGTATGGCAGTACGATCACTCACGATTCCACTATACCCACCAAGTGCATCTATCTCTCTTACAATTTGCCCTTTTGCAATTCCTCCCATAGCCGGGTTACAACTCATTTGAGCAATGTTCTGCAAATTCATTGTAATAAGTAAAGTGCTACAACCTAAATTGGCAGCTGACGCTGCCGCTTCACTTCCTGCATGACCTGCACCAACTACTATTACATCATACTCCGTATCAAACATAATTTCTATACAATTGTTCCACGTGGAACATAAATTTATTAATCAAAAATAATTGTTCCACGTGGAACAATTATTACTTTATACACTATCATAATACACTAATGTTCCACGTGGAACATTAGTAATTTCTCCTCTTCTTTTTGTCTCATAAGCTTTTCGTCTATATCAGACTTATCCTTATATCCGCAAAAATGAAGTACCCCATGTATCAAAACTCGTCTCATTTCTTCCTCCTCAGAAACCATAAATTCATTGGCATTATCCTTTACTCTTTCTGCAGAAATAAATATGTCACCATTTAATTGGTTCCCTATTGTATTATCAAAACTTATAACATCAGTGAGTGTATCGTGATCCAAAAAATCCTGATTTATTTTAAGCAAATACTTATCATCACACAAGATGAAATTAATCTCTCCTTCTGACTTGTTTTCTGATAAAATAACTGCATTAATCCAAGAAGATAAAGAGGCTTCATTGGGTAGTTTTATGTTCGTTTCGTAAAAAAAATTAATCATTATCTTTCTTAAAATACTCTTGTACCTTTTGTTTATAATTTTGCCGCAAAGGTAGTACTTGTCTATTTAATATTTCAGTAGTATTAAAATATTGTTTTGCCTTTTCTAATTGCTGTCTATTTTGATTACCAAACTGTACTTGATTTGTTTTGCTTTCTCTTTTTTCCTCCTCACCTTGTTCCAAAGTTGCATCCTCCAGTTTAAGCAACTCATGTTTTAAATTGAGCATCTTTGATAACGTTCTTTCATTAAATCCTTTTTCTAAAAGTTCTTGTTCTACCTCTTCCATTTTACGCAACAAGCTACTCCCAATTTTATTTCCTTTTCCTTCTTTTCTAATTTTATCTTGTAGTGCATTTCGAAGTTGTTGTTGTTGTTTATATATTTCATATAACTCACCATTCATATCTTCCTTTTGCATCTGTGACTCACCTTCTCCATTTTTACCCTCTCCATTTTTTTTATTCCCTTCTTTGCTCCCTTTTTGGTTTCCTTCCTTACCACCACCTTTGCCATTTTTACCCTGTTTTTTTCCTTGCTTTTCTCCTTGCTTTTCTCCTTGCTTTTCTCCCTCTTGTTCTCCTTTTTTATCGCCTTTCTTTTTTCCTTTTTCAGCACCTTCTTCCATCTTCTTATTTAGCTCATCCTGTTTCTTTATAATATCTGGTAACTGAAATTCATTAGAACCACTCTTGCCTTTACTACCTGAAGCCGACATGCTGTTTTGCATCTGATCCAAAGTTCTACTCAATAAATATGCTAAGTCATTCGATCCAGTAACAGTATACTGTTGATTAGCCGAACCCTGAACAACTTGGTTTTCTGCCAATCTTTCCAATGATTTATCAATATTAAATTCTATATCGGTAAGCTTTTGTGTTACACTTTCTGTTATTTGTGGTGTTCGTAATGCTAAAGCATAAAGGCTGTCATCTATATGTATAAAATTCTCCCTTAATATACTTTGTTTTCTAAGTTTAGATGAATAGCTGGGATTATTAATATCTATACCTTTAAACCTTTTCATTAAACCTTCTTGTCCTATAGAAAAATCAACAAGGTTATCTAAAATCTGTCTTAACATCTCCATGTCTTCTTGCTGTTGTTCTCCACCTGCCATTTGCATTTGCATCATCATACCACTACTCATCTGCTTCATTTTCTGAGCTGCACTTTTTTGATTTTTTTTAGCGTCAGATTTGTTTTCCTTTTGTAAGTTCTCGCTTGCTTTTTCCTGTTCTTTTTTTATCTCATTTTCATCTTCCTTTTTCTGATCCAGGCTCATTGGTTTTTTTAAATCCTTATTTTCTTCTCTTAGTTTTTTCATTTCCTTCTGGAAATTTTCAAACTCTTTATTTAATTCCTCCTGCTTTTCTTTTGTGTTTTCCTCATCATTTTTCTCAGACAATTCTTCTTGTCTTTTTGATAAATCTTCTAACTCCTTAACCAGTTTTTCGTGTTTCTCTATCACATAATATCGCTTGGTTAATTCTAAAAGTTGTTCTAGATTTTTCTTTATATTCTTATTTTCCTTACCTAACTCTTCTAGTTTTTTTGTTAACTCTTCTTTTTGAATTTTGTCAGCAAGACGTTCAATTTCTTCGAGAAGTTTTTCGTTCTTTTTTAACTTTTCTTCGTTCCTTTCTAGTCTTTCTTTTAGTGCATCTTTGAAAGGTTCTTGTTTTTCCTTATTCTCTAACTGCTCAAGATTATCTTTTAATTTTTTAGAAAAATCCTGCATCATTTTCTCCTGTTCTTTTTGTCTTTTTAAGAAATCTTCTAACTTCTTCTTATCATTAAAATCTAAATTCTTTTTCTCTTTTTGAGTTTTACTTAAGTTTTTTAATTCTTGTTCTTGTTCCTTAAACTTGTCTAATGATTTATTCAATCCAGATATCGCCTCATTCTGCTTTTTTAATAATGTATCTTCTCTCTCTTCTTTTGTGAGTTGTCGAAAATTAAATACCTGGCTTTTTGTACTCTTATAATTATGAATAATATCATTATCAAAAACCTCGAAATAAAATTCATAATTAAGCCCTTCTATCAAATCAATTCCCGCAGGAAAAGCATATATAAATTCATCAAACACAGCTTTATTAATGGCTATATTTTTAATCTTAATATCAGATGCATTCTCCTTATCATAGTATACTAATCGAAGTTTATTTAATCCATAATCATCACTTATTCTACCAAAAAAATAAATAGTTTGATTGTCAACTGAATCTTTTTCAGATTTCAAATTTAACTCTGGATACTGGTCCTTAATTACATTAAGATTAAACGCCAAATTATCATAATCCTTTACGTTTTTATTCGATGTAGTGATTTGATAATCCATATTAGAATACACCTTTTTCTGGTAAGAAAAATTCGTTCCGTTCTTTGTTAATGGAACAACAGAATCTTTGGTCTTTAATTCTACCTTATCTGTGTTTCTTGTATACACTATCCAATCCACTTTTGTTCCTTCTGGGATGGTTGCATTCCCAGAACTTTTTAAAATTTCATCCTTCTTTTTAGTGTAATTAGGATAGTCTAATTTCATCTCAAAATTAAGTAACGCCGGAATAGGAACCACCGACAAACTATGCGGTAGCGAATTAACTTCATTCGCGCTTATAACAAATTCTAAAGATTCTTTTAGTTGAATAAATCTATATTCAAACTCACCTAAGCCTACATTTTTTAAAAAATATATTTCATCATTATATGTAATTGTAGCATTATCAGGAACAATATCACCTGCAGTTCTCACTTTAAGTATAAAGTCTTTATTTTCGAAAGCATTCAAATCTTTGTTAATTATAAAAAACTGAAATGGTGCTGGTGGCTCATAAGCGACTTCATAATTTACAACTCTTTTATAACTATCAGAAATCCAGCCAGTCTTATTGAAAATAAACAATAGTAGGAATATAGCTACAGGAATTGCTGCGTATTTAAGATATTTAGCATTCTTTTTAAAGTTAATAGCTAGCTTAAAAGGGATAGGTTTTAGTTCATTTGATTTTTGTTCAATACCCGCAAGTAGCAAAGCAGATGAATCGTCATTTTTGCTTAGCTGTAATAAATTTAAAAGTCTATCACTTACCTCAGGAAAATGATTTCCAATTATCCCAGATGCTTTTTCATAATCTATTCCTTTTGTAAGCTTAAATAGTTTAGCAATTGGTACTAGTATAAACTTTATAAATAAACCAAATTCAACAGCGATAAACAGCCAAAACAGTATAGTTCTTCCTAGCTTACCAAGCCACAAAAAATTCTCAATTAACAGTGTTATTAAAAAATATAAAACACCAATAGCAAAAAAAAGTATAATACCTTTTATAAGTTCATTGATATAATATTTTCTTGTAAACTGCTCTAACTTACTTTTTATGAATTGAAAATTATCCATATTTTAAACCTTCCTTTTTCATTAACCACTAAATCTACAATTTTATTTTTAATAGAATTGTTATATTTATGATAATTCAATCCTCTAGAACATAAGTTGTTATGAAAGATCTTAAATATATTTGTGCATACACAATACCTTTTATGGCAATTATTGGTATCTGGTTACATGGAATTTATACTTACCTAACTCCTATATATGCCTTTGGTGTCATTCCAATATTGGAATTATTTACAAATTCATCTTCCAAAAATATAGATGGCAACCATAAAATATTACAATCCAAAAAAAAGATATTTGACTGGATGCTTTACTTTAATCTCCCAATGGTTTATGGTATTTTACTCTTTGCTATTTATACCTGTACATCATCAAATCTGGATACGTATGAAGTTGTTGGTATTATTATTTCCTTAGGAATCGTATTAGGATCTAATGGTATAAATGTAGGACATGAGTTAGGTCATCGTTTTACCAAAGAACGTTATATAGGCAAAGCACTTCTGCTACCATCTTTGTATATGCACTTTTATATTGAACATAATTTTGGTCATCACCTTAAAGTTGCAACCAAAGAAGATCCAGCTACAGCAAGATACAATCAACCTGTCTATTTGTTTTGGATAACTTCAACTATACGACAATACATAAGTGCATGGAAAATACAACTAAAACTATTAAACCAAAACAATCAAGCTTTCTTCTCTATAAAAAATGACATGCTTTGGTACTTTTTAATTACCATTATATATCTCATGTTACTTACATATTTCTTCGGTCTCTATGGATTACTTGTTGCTATCTTAAGTGGAATAACAGGATTCTTATTACTTGAAACTATAAATTATATAGAACATTATGGTCTAGTAAGGACAAAAACTTCTTCTGGCCGTTATGAGCGTGTAAAGGAAATTCATTCCTGGAATTCTAACCATACCTTAGGAAGAATTATGCTATATGAATTAACACGACATAGTGATCATCATCACAGAGCATCAAAAAAATATCAGATTTTGGATCATCATGATAACAGTCCTCAATTACCTTTTGGTTATCCTACATCCATGGTAATATCATTACTTCCTCCCCTATGGTTTTGGATTATGAATAAACGTGTTCCACGTGAAATGAAAGTATATAAACGGTAGTAAGAAATTAAAAGGTTATCTATTAAAATCATTTCCATAGCATATTTAAGATTGTATCTTTGCCTTTTATTTGTAAGACTTCTTAAAGTTTAAAAAACACGATCATGACAAAAGACATTAGGGTACGATTTGCACCAAGTCCCACCGGACCCTTACATATAGGAGGTGTGAGAACTGCATTATTTAATTATCTATTTGCCAAGCAACACAATGGAACCTTTATTCTTAGAATAGAAGATACTGATCAAAACAGATATGTTCCCGGAGCAGAAGAATATATTAAAGAAGCACTAGATTGGTGTAGTATTCCGTTTGATGAAGGACCAGGAAAAGATGGAGGGTTTGGCCCATATAAACAAAGTGAACGTAAACATTTATACAAGCAATATGCTGATCAATTGATAAAAGATGGTCACGCCTATTATGCTTTTGATACTTCAGAAGCTCTTGATAAACACAGAAAAGATCATGAAGCCAACGGTAAAACATTTATCTATAATTGGCATAACAGAGAAAAACTTACCAATTCTTTATCTTTATCTAAGGATGAAGTAACAGCAAAAATTGATTCTGGTGAATCTTATGTCATTAGATTTAAATCTCCTAAAGATGAAATTTTACATCTTACAGATGAGATTCGAGGAGATATGAAAATTGACACTAACATTCTTGACGATAAAATCTTATTTAAAAGTGACGGGATGCCTACGTATCATCTTGCCAATATTGTGGATGATCATTTAATGAAAATTACACACGTAATTCGAGGAGAAGAATGGTTGCCTTCCTTAGCACTTCATGTTCTTTTGTATCGCTCTTTTGGTTGGGAGTCACCAATTTTTGCTCATTTACCACTAATACTAAAACCAGTCGGTAAAGGAAAACTTAGCAAAAGAGATGGTGATAAAATGGGATTCCCAGTGTTTCCTTTGCAGTGGACAGATCCTAAAACTCAAAATATTTCTTCAGGATATCGTGAAGATGGTTATTTGCCAGAAGCTGTTGTTAACATGCTTGCCTTTTTAGGATGGAATCCAGGTACAGAACAGGAATTATTTTCTCTTCAAGAATTGATTCAGGAATTTGATCTAAAACGTGTTAATAAAGCTGGTGCAAAATTTGATCCTGAAAAAACCAAATGGTTCCAACAGCAACAGCTGCAAAAAATGGATAATACCCTACTCTCAAAACAATTTAAAACCATTCTATCTGAAAAAAACATTGCTACAACCTTAGATCTAGATGTTGTTATAAATACAATAAAAGAACGAGCTACATTTACTAAAGATCTCTGGAGCCTAAGTCATTTTTATTTTTTATCACCTAGTGAATATGATGAAAAAGCAATTAAAAAAGCCTGGAAAGAAGATACTTCAGGTTTAATGCACGAATTAACAAGAATACTAAGTGATATTCCAGATTTTTCTGAAGACAATGCTTCGACCATTGTAAAAAGATGGATTACAGGAAAAGAAATTGGTTTTGGTAAAATCATGATGCCATTGCGTATAGCATTAGTGGGTTCACTTCAAGGACCTGATGTATTTCAAATCGCTTCAATGATTGGTAAAAAAGAAACCATTAGAAGGATAGAAAACGCTATCGAAAAAAATTAACAACATCGATATCAAAAATTAAGAAGACCATTGTTTAGCTAAACAATGGTCTTCTTGTTTATAAAAATCTGTAACATTTCCTTCATATTTAATACTTATAAAGTATAAAATCTAAAGAATTATTTTGTCATGGGAAAACAATATAAAGTTATACGTATATCAGAAAATTGGTCTACAGAAAAACTAAGAAAAAAGGTAGAAAATACTATGAATGAATTTTCTAAACAAGGTTGGGATGTTGTAGACATTTCTTTTTTAGCCAATACTAACATCGCAATGATAACTCTTTCAAAATAACAATCAATCATTTACAATTTATTAGTACATTGATTTACAGAAAAAAATTTAACTATTAATATATAAAACAATGAGCCTATATTTAATTCCAGTAGTAATCTTTGGGTTTATCATTCTGCTTTCAGGAATATTTACCGTAAAACAACAAACTTCTGCAGTCGTTGAACGATTTGGTAAATTTCTAAGTATCAGAAACTCAGGATTACATTTTAAAATTCCTGTTTTTGATAGAATTGCTGGGCGAATCAATCTAAAAATTCAACAACTTGATGTTCTTGTCGAAACCAAAACAAAAGATGATGTATTTGTACGTCTTAAAATTTCTGTTCAATTTCAGGTTATTAAAGAAAAAGTATACGATGCTTTTTATAAATTAGAAAATCCGCATGATCAAATTACATCTTATGTGTTTGATGTGGTTCGTGCTGAAGTACCAAAAATGAAACTGGATGATGTTTTTGAACGTAAAGATGATGTAGCTATTGCTGTAAAACAAGAGCTTAATGAAGCTATGATAAACTATGGTTATGACATCATTAAAACTTTAGTAACCGATATAGATCCTGATGCACAGGTCAAAGAGGCTATGAATAGAATTAATGCAGCTGAACGTGAAAAGGTTGCCGCAGAATATGAAGCTGAAGCTGAAAGAATTAAAATCGTTGCAAAAGCCCGTGCCGAAGCAGAAAGTAAAAGGTTACAAGGACAAGGTATTGCAGATCAACGTAGAGAAATTGCCAGAGGTTTAGAAGAAAGTGTTGACGTTTTAAACAATGTAGGTATTAATTCTCAGGAAGCTTCTGCCCTAATTGTAGTAACACAGCATTATGATACTTTACAATCTATTGGAGAGGAAACCAATAGTAACTTAATTTTACTTCCCAATTCTCCACAAGCCGGAAGTGATATGTTAAATAATATGATTGCATCATTTACAGCTTCAAATCAAATTGGAGAAGAAATGAAAAAACAAAATGCAAAAAAAGGTCTTGGTAAGAAACCAGATAAAAATTAATAAAAACATAATTTCAGTTGTCAAGCCCGATCAAATTTTATGATCGGGTTTATTTTTTCTTTAATGTTTAAAAACTGTAGTTATTTTTTATAAAACTCAAAATAAAGCACTTTTACACAATCCACATATAAAAATGATCCAATCATATTACTAATTTTTTTTCTTCCTTTATATCGTTTTATATAAAGCTATTTTTAATAAGGAAAATTAATAGTTTAATGAAAATTATAAGAATTTCTTATGGCACAAAAATACTTATCTTTATGAAAAATTTTCCCTCATGAAAAATTTCCTTTTTATTTTCCTTTTAATTTCTGGAAGTGTTTTTTGTCAAAATATGAATACACTAAAAGAATATGCATTACGAGATGCAAAAGCAACTTCTGAAGCATCAATGGATAGAAATTTAAGTACAATACTAAAATATACTCACCCCGAAGTTTACAAAGCTTATGGAGAGAAACAACTAATGGATACCATGAACGAAATTTTTAGAACCATGGATGCTCAAAAAATAAAAATCATTAGTTCTGAAGTTGATGAAGTAACTGAGATAAAAAAAGAAAAAAAAGAATATCATTGTTTAGTTAAAAACACCATAAAAATGGATTTTAACGGTAAATTAATTACCTTAAAAAGTTCATTATTCGGATTTTATAATAAGAAAAAGTCTCAATGGTATTTTGTAGAATCTAATAAACTTCTTAACGATCCGCAAACTAAAGAGCTTTTCCCAAATTTTAAAACCAACATTGAAATTCCTTTAGATGAGCATATTGCAGATAATTAAGAATTAAAAAAACTTATAGATACTGAAAATGATTCAGTATCTATAAGTTCTTCCATTATATATTATAGTTAGAAGCAATTTCTTTGGCTTCTAATTGTAATAGTTCATTCTTATCATCAAGAGCTTTAGTAACAAAATCTTTTGCTAACTGATCAGGCTGAATCCCTTTATTTTTAAGGATTACATTTAAAGCAATCATAGTAGCAATACGAGTTCCCGCTTTTTTAACAGCTGTTTCATAAAGTGGTACAAGCTCTTCTATTTCCACCATTTTAGCGGCTTCGATAATCTTAGTTTTAAGCACCTCTCTTTTAGCATCTGGTACATTTGTATACTTCTTCCCCGCTCTTTTTATTTCTTCGATTGGAGGTATACCATTTTGCTGATTCTGAGGTTTCTTTTGATTACTTTGAGATGTAGAAACTGGTTTTGCCTTTGCCCACGTATCTCGTAAACCAACAGTTTTATTAAATACTAAAGCATCAGGTTTACTATCAATATCTACATTAAAATACCCTAATCTTTGAAACTGAAACTGATCTAATTGTTTAGCATCTTTTAAGCCGGGTTCTACATAGCCTGTTATTACTTTTAAAGAGTCTGGATTCAAAAATTCAATAAAATCTTTATCCTTATGGCCATCTGGTGCTTCATCGCTAAACAATCGATCATATATTCTAACTTCTGAAGGAATAGCATGCGCTATTGATACCCAATGCAATGTACCTTTTACATTACGTTTTGATTCTTCGGTACCACTACCCGACCTACTTTTTGGATCATATGTACATTGGATTTCTGTAATATTTCCTTCGGCATCCTTGATCACATGTTCTCCCCTAATTATATATGCATTTTTAAGACGTACTTCTTTTCCTAACGTCAATCTAAAGAACTTTTTACCTGCCTCTTCTTTAAAATCTTCTCTTTCAATATATAATTCACCAGAAAAGGGTACTTTTCTAGAACCTGCAGCTTCATCTTCTGGATTGTTTTCTGCTTCTAACCATTCTTCTTCTCCTTTTGGATAATTCGTTATAACAAGTTTAACAGGATCCAAAACAGCCATTACTCTTGATGCAGTTTTATTAAGATCTTCTCTAATACAAAATTCTAACAATGATACATCAATTACGTTTTCGCGTTTTGCAACACCTACAGTTTCAACAAACTTTCGTATTGATGTTGGAGTATATCCACGTCTTCTTAATCCCGAAATTGTAGGCATTCTGGGGTCATCCCATCCTGATACTACACCTTCTTCTACCAACTTGAGTAATTTACGTTTACTCATAATAGTATAGCTTAAATTAAGCCTTGCAAATTCTCTTTGTTTTGGTCGTATATTAGTATTATATATTTGATCAAGAAACCAATCATATAATTTTCTATGAGGTTTAAATTCTAAAGAACATAGTGAATGTGAGATGTTTTCTATATAATCACTTTCGCCATGAGTCCAATCATACATTGGGTAAATACACCAATCATCTCCTGTTCTATGATGAGATTTTTTTAATATTCTATACATCAAAGGATCTCGCATTAACATATTTGGGTCTGCCATATCGATCTTAGCTCTCACTACATGCTCGCCTTCATCAAACTTACCTTCTTTCATTTTCTGAAACAGCTCTAAGTTCTCTTCAATAGAACGATCTCTGTATGGACTATTACTTCCTGGTTCTGTCGTAGTCCCTTTTTGAGAAGCGATAGTTTCTGCTGATTGAGAATCTACATAAGCCTTCCCATCCTTAATAAGTTGAACGGTCCAATCGTATAATTGCTGAAAATAGTCAGACGAATAACATTCTTTATCCCACTGATATCCCAACCACGTTATATCTTCCTTAATTGCGTCTACATATTCCTGTTCTTCTTTGGCAGGATTAGTATCATCAAAACGTAGATTTACCGGTGCATTATACCTAAGACCAAGACCAAAACTAATACCTATTGCTTTGGTATGCCCTATATGTAAGTACCCATTGGGTTCTGGAGGGAAACGAAAACGTAAATTTTCTGGACTCATACCGGTTGTAAGGTCCTCCTCTACAATGTGCTCTATAAAATTAAGCGGTTTTTTTTCTTCTGACATCTATAATCTAATAAAACACAAAACTACAAATTCTAATCCTGCCTTGCTATTGTATAAAAATCTTTAATACAATTATTTTAATATTACTAAAATTCATCAGAAAAGGGGTGTTCTCCCTGTTTAAATCATAAAGATTCTTTTTACATTTGCCTAAAAACCCCGTGGGATTAATAAAATTAAAAAACATCAAGGTTTACGCCTATCATGGATGCCTTGTCGAAGAGAAAAAAATAGGATCTGATTACAGAGTAGATCTAAAGATTAAGGCTGATTTATCTGAGTCTGCAATATCTGATCGTTTAGCAGAAACTGTAGATTATGTTCATCTTAATCATATTGTAAAAGAAGAAATGGCTATTCGTTCTAAATTATTAGAACATGCTGCAGAGCGAATTCTAGTTCGTATATTAGATGAACTGCCATTGGTTGATAAAGTTATTGTAGATGTTTCAAAAATTAATCCACCTATTGGTGGAAATGTAGAAATGGTTACTATTACAAGAAGTAAAAAACGTTAACTATAGTGTTAAAATTGTATAAAACGCTTTTTATTGTAAAATCATTTAAGAAGTAATCATAAATTTTTTTACATTTGCCTTCCAATCAAAAATTGGGTGTCGTGGCCGAGTGGCTAGGCAGTGGTCTGCAACACCATCTACAGCGGTTCGAATCCGCTCGACACCTCAAAAATCCTGTACTTATGTGCAGGATTTTTTATTTAAACCTGGATTCTGGTGTTATTTTTTCAATTTCATCTTGAATTCGTTTCTCCATAGTATCTGGTAAAACACCTTTTAAAATAAGAAATATGCCAAACACAATCATAACAATACTAATGATCCTCTTGATGATATAAGTTCTTTTTGGTGTCAATTTTCTCTTCAATCGTTTTGCTAACAGCATTTTAAAGAAATCAATAAAAAGATATGTGCCTATTACCATTGTAAAAAAACGTAGAATCCTATTCGTGTTCATGTCTAATTGTGGTCCTATGACAATAACAACGCTTAACCAAAATCCTAATACACCAATATTTATAAAGTTGAGTAAAAACCCTTTTATAAATAACACAAAATAATTGTGTTTATTGATAATTTCTACTGAGGTATCTCGAATTTTATTATAGTTTTTTCTTTCCTGTATAAAAGAAATTACACCATAAGTAGATAATAACATCCCCCCAAATATAAATAATGCAGGATCATCTTTAATTTTTTCTAAAATCTGATTGGTACTAAAATAAGCGATAAGAATAAATACTATATCTGCAAAGATAACTCCTAAATCCACAGCTAAAGCTGCCCTAAACCCTTTAATAGCTGCTGTTTCCAGAAGTACAAAAAAAACGGGTCCAATCAAAAAGGCTAATAAAAAACCTAATGGTATAGCTGCTTGAGCATCTTGAAGCATAGGGTCTAAGCGAATTTATTACAAAGTTAAAAACTACTTAGTTAACTTCAACAATTTTTCCGCCTAAAAATTTTTTAGTATCCTTTTGTTTTGGGTTTCCATAAATTCTAATAGTTCCTCCTGCATTAGTATTTGCTTTGATATAATCTTTAGCATATACTTCTGCTACTCCTCCTGCACTAATTTTCACTTGTGTTTTTTCTGTTTTGAGTTCGCTACCAAAATATTTTCCTCCAGAATTTATAATAATTTCCTGTTCTTTAGATGCACCATCCAAATGCACTTCTCCACCTGTAACTGCTTTAATAAATATTGTTTCTGTTTCAGCTTTTGCTAGTATGACTGCTCCTTCTTGAGCTCTTATATCAAGTTTATTTCTGTTGAGAACATCTTTTACTTCTACCGTTGATCCTTCATTAGCATCAATTTTTCTAAGTTCCTCATAATGAACCAAAACTTCAGTATTGCTTTTATCCCATAGGTTATTCAAAGACATTCTAATTTTCAAAATAAGGCCTTCTTGAATAATTTCTACATCGTATCTTTTATAACCAGAGACTATAACTTTATGTTTATCACTTTTAACAAGAGTTACTTTTATTTTATCAAAAACTTTTACTTCTGTAAAATAATCCAGGTTTTTGGTTTTAACGTCTTCTTGTGCTTGTCCTAATGCGACCAATAAAAACACAAAAAGAAATTTCAAATTTTTCATCACCAAATTTTTAATATTTATATTTCAATTTTGATCTTATATAAAATATAACGACACTAATTTTTGATTATTCTATATCTTCCTTGTTTCCTAACAAGATAAAATCTAAGTGTCTTTTTATAAGATCAGCATTTTTTACTTTTACATATACCTCATCTCCTAATTGATATACTTTTTTGGTCTGTTCTCCTATAATAGCATATTCATCTTGATCAAAAATATAGTGATCATCATTCATATCTCTAAGGCGAATCATACCTTCACATTTATTACTAATGATTTCTACATAAATACCCCATTCGGTTACTCCAGAAATCACTCCCAAAAATTGCTCATCCTCATGATCTTTCATAAACTTTATTTGCATAAATTTTATAGAATCACGTTCTGCACTGGCAGCAAGATTTTCCATACTACTACTATGATTACATTTTTCTTCATATTCATCTTCTGCAACAGATTTCCCTTTATCTAAATAATGCTGTAACAAACGATGTGCCATAACATCAGGATATCTTCGTATCGGAGACGTAAAATGCGAATAATAATCAAATGCTAATCCATAATGACCAATATTATGAGTAGTGTATTCTGCTTTACTCATACTGCGTATAGCTAGCGTATCAACCAAATTTTGTTCTTTTTTACCTTGAACATCTTTTAATAATCCATTTAATGATTTTGTAGTAGTTTTTCTATCTCTAAGATCCAGTTTATATCCAAATCTTCCAATAATATTTTGTAGCGCTGCTAATTTTTCATCATTTGGTTCATCATGCACACGATAAATAAATGTTTTTTTAGGATTTTGCTTTCCTATGAATTCTGCGACCTTTTTATTAGCTAGTAACATAAACTCTTCAATAAGTTTATTAGCGTCTTTAGAAGTCTTAAAAAACACCCCTACAGGTTCGTTATTTTCATTTAAACTAAATTTCACTTCTACTTTATCAAAAGAAATAGCTCCTTCACCCATTCGTTTACCTCGCATGATTTTGGCAAGTTCATCTAATTTGAGTACGGCATCAGCGATTTTTTGATCGGCTTTATATTCTTTTCTGGTAAGTGAGATCTCTGCCGGAATTACATTGTCACTTGTTTCTATAATATGTTGCGCTTCTTCATACGCAAATCTTGCATCAGAATACGTTACTGTTCTTCCAAACCATTGGTTTTTAATTTCTGCTTTATCATTTAATTCAAACACTGCAGAAAATGTATATTTCTCTTCATTTGGTCTTAAAGAACAGGCATTATTAGATAAAACTTCGGGTAACATAGGTACTACTCTATCTACCAGATATACTGATGTTGCTCTTTCATAAGCTTCATCATCAAGTATTGTTCCTGGTTTTACATAGTGTGATACATCTGCTATATGAATTCCGATTTCATAATTACCATTTTCTAAAACCTGAAATGATAACGCATCATCAAAATCTTTAGCGTCTTTGGGATCAATAGTAAACGTAAGAATTTTTCTCATATCCCTACGATTCTTGATCTCTGATTCTTGAATCGATGTATCTAAAGTATTTGCATAATTCTCGACTTCTTCAGGAAACTCATAGGGCAAACCATACTGAGCCAAAATAGCATGTATCTCGGTATTGTGTTCTCCTGGTTTTCCTAATACTTTAATTATTTTTCCAAAAGGAGAATCTGCTTTTTCTGGCCAATCTTCTAGTTTTACTAAAACTTTATTACCGTTTTCTGCATCTGCAATTTTATTTTTAGGTATAAAAATATCAGTATACATTTTGCCGTCTTGCATATTTACAAAGGCATAGTTTTTTTGAATATCAATTACGCCAACAAATTCACTTCTTTTTCTAGAAATAATCCTGGAAATCTCTCCTTCGCTCTTTCCTCTTCGTTTTCTACGATATACGTAAACCTCAACTTCATCTCCGTTCAGCGCTTTATTAAGATTGTTATTTGGAATAAAAATATCTTCTTCAAGATCTTTTACAATTACATATCCTGTACCTTTTGAAGTGATTTCTAAAACACCTGTATAGGTATTGATATTAGGTATAATTTTAAACTTTCCTCTTTCTACTTCTTCAATCTGTTTCTTAGCAGCGAGTTGAGATAATTTTTTTATAATTTGGTTTCTGCTACTTGCATCATCTACTCCTAATTTTGATGCGATTTGCTTATAATTAAAACTTTTACTTGATTCAGCTTTTAATATTTTGAGTATTTCCTGGGTGATATTCTCTATTTTAGGTGACTTTTTTCTTCTTCTACTCTTTCTTTTCATTAATATCTATTCTATATATTTATGATAAAAGTACAGCTTATCTTTTAACATCAATAATTTTAACTTTAAACTTTTATTAATACTTAAATATTATTATTTCCAAATAGTTCTAAAATACACTATCTGTAAATCAAGATATTACATTAAAAAAAAGTAAACAAATACAGTTATTTTTCTTAAAATTTACTTAATTTTAGTACACTAGGATTCGATTTTATCCGTTTAGTATTTAGTTCGATATGCATAAAATCAAAAAAATACATAAGATAATATTACTCTTCATACTCATATTTCTATTGGGTATATATTCGTTTACTTTATACATCAACAATACAATAGATCAGAAAAAAGAAAACTTAGAAGAATCAGAAATAAATAGTTCTGTAAAAACTGATCGCGAAGCTAGTCAAATCAATTAATCCTTTACTATCTAAACTTATTTATCAATCTAAAATAAATTGATATTCGTTTTGGTTAATATCAATTTGATTGTTACGCTTATTTTGTATCTTGTAGAAGGAAGATCATCAAGGAATAATTCAAAAAAATGAAAGATTTTATTACTATTAAAACATATACATATCCTTTTGAATATGCTATACTAAGACTACTTTTAGATCAAGAAGGTATTTCTTATTTCTTTGAAAATGAAACAATGGTAGGTGTTTTTCCTTTTTATTCAAATGCATTAGGAGGTATTAATTTAAAAGTTCATCAAAGAGACAAAGAAAAAGTACTTCAAATCATAAATGATCTTAACACTAATTCTCATCTAAGAATTGTATAAATCTGTATTCTTATTTTTTATAGTTTTCAACATATATTAAATATATCTTTTTCTTTTTTTAAATTTAAAAATAAATAATGATGATTATAATATAGTGTGGATAGCGGTATAACTTTTTTAACTTTTATTTGTTTTTTAAGTTAAACTGAATTTTAAAATATATATGAACAGGATATCATTATTCTAATTGCTTGAAAATGTTCTAAAAATGAAATTTAATTAACAACTGTTAATAGTTAATCAACAGCTTAAATTTTTAATATTATTACGGTTTTACCGTAGTTTATAACATTGACTTTACATTTGAAAACTTAGCCAAAAAAATAAGGTTTATAATTTTGATTTGTTCTTACTATCCTTGTATTCTAATAATAATTAAAACTACCAAAAAAACTTTATGAATTTTAAGAACTGTTTATTCACACCCAGTGTTAACAGAAGGTTATGAGTTATTAACATTACCGTAATATTGGGTTAAATTATTGGTTTTTTGGAGTTTACTTTTTTTAGATTAAATTATCTTTGCTTAACTAATGAAATGAATAAACAAATGAAAATAGCTATTGGAAACGATCACGCAGGAACTGAATACAAATTTGCAATTACAGAATATTTAGAATCTGAAGGAATCGAAGTTACTAACTACGGGACTAATGAAAACAATAGTGTTGATTATCCAGATTTTGTGCATCCAGTAGCAAAAGATGTAAACACTGAAAAAGCAAGTTTTGGTATTTTAGTTTGCGGAAGCGGAAACGGTGTTGCTATGACAGCTAATAAATACAAAAATGTTAGAGCAGGACTTTGTTGGACGAAAGAAATTACAGAACTAACCAGACTTCATAATGATGCCAATATCATATGTATTCCTGCAAGATTTACATCATTACATCAAGCTGTTGAAATGGTAAAAACGTTTTTATCGACAGAATTTGAAGGAGGCAGACACCTAAATAGAGTACAAAAAATACCAATGTGTATTTAGCCTATGATAAAAACCAACGCCCATAACCATTCATATTCTCAAGATAAGCTTACTGGGCGTAATTTGTTATTTTCTATTCTATTAAATATTGGAATCACAACTGCTCAGGTAATTGGTGGTTTGACTTCTGGTAGCCTTTCTCTATTATCCGATGCATTACATAATTTTAGTGATGTACTTTCTTTAATAGTTAGCTTTTTTGCGAATCGGTTAGCAAAAAAAGAAGCCTCTATTAAAAGAACTTTTGGTTTTAAAAGAGCCGAAATTATGGCAGCATTTATAAATGCTATTTCATTAGTTGTAATAGCTATTATTCTTGTACTAGAAGCGATAGAACGATTACAAAATCCACAAGAAATAAGTGCGCGTGTTGTAATTATACTTTCTATAATTGCAATTTTTGGGAATGGACTAAGTGTTCTGCTTTTAAGAAGAGATAGCAAGGTAAACATGAATATGAGATCGGCATATTTACACCTTATAACAGACTTAATGGCATCTTTTGCAGTTTTAATAGGAGGGGTATTAATGAAGTTTTATAAACTTTTTTGGGTAGATAGTCTTTTGACTTTTGCGATTGCCATCTATTTGATTTTTGTAGGTTATGATCTCCTAAGAAAATCTTTCAAAGTATTAATGCTGTATACCCCTGATACTATTAAGTTAAAAGAAATAGTAAGTAGAATTAATGCTTTGCCAAAGGTTAAAAGTATTCATCATATCCATGTATGGCAACTTAATGAAGAAGAAACACACTTAGAAGCGCATATTGATTTTAATATCGATATAAAAGTTTCAGAGTTTGGAGAAATATTAAATACAATTGAAGATGTGTTACGGGATAAATTTGGAATTAACCATGTAACACTTCAACCAGAATTTGGGAAAGAAGATAATAAAGATATTATTGTACAAGATTAAAGTTTATGGATATAAGATTTAAAGTTAAACGTTTTGACGAACTTACCACACTCGAGTTATATAAAATTTTGCGCTTACGCGCAGATGTGTTTATAGTAGAGCAGGAGTGTATATATCAAGATATTGACGATAAGGATCAAAAAGGACTTCATGTAATAGGATTTAAAGAACAGGAAGTTGTTGCGTATGCAAGATTATTCGATGCCGGTGATTATTTTGAAAAAGCAAGTATAGGAAGAGTAGTAGTTTCCAAAAATGAAAGACAATTTGGATATGGTCACGATTTAATAAAAGCCTGCATTAATGCAATAGAAGAACATTATAATACTGAAAAAATTAAGATATCTGCTCAAACCTATTTAGAAAAATTCTATGAAACTCATAATTTTGAAAAAATAGGTGAAGAATATTTAGAAGATGGAATTCCACATATTGTTATGGTTATCCAATAAATACTTACACTATTTTAATATGTATTATAAATAACGTATATTAGTTGACATTGTCAACTAATATACGTTATGAATAGAAATTATATCAATAAGATAAGGATATTTAATCGGTTCTATACTAACATAATAGGTCTTTTAGACACTCATATTTTAGATAGCAAATATTCACTACCAGAGGCTAGAATTATATTTGAAATTTACCATAATCCCGGTTTTACTGCATCAGATATTATTGAACTTTTGGAGATAGATAAAGGGTATTTAAGTCGTATTTTAAAACGCTTTGAAAAACAAAAAATAATTTCGAGAACTGTTTCTAGTGCTGATAAAAGAGTTTTTGTGTTACGACTTACTAAGTTGGGAGAAAAGGAATTTTTAAAACTCAATACTAATTCAGAAAATCAATTAAAAAGAGTGTTTTCACATTTATCTCCTGCAGAATCGCAAACACTTGTACAAAATATGCGATCCATAAAAACATTGTCTGAGAAGTCGAATATAGCACTTGATGATATAAAAATTAGAACACATTTAAAACCAGGCGATTTAGGATTTATTATACATAGACATGGAAAGTTATATGCTGAAGAATTTCAATATGGCATCTCATTTGAAACCTATGTTGCAAATGGCATCTATGAATTTTATAAATCCTATAACCCAAATAAAGAACGTGTTTGGGTTTGTGAACATAATGATCAAATTATTGGATTTCTTTTACTTATGAAAAGAGAAAATAATAGTGCCCAGTTGCGTTATTTTTATTTAGAAGAAAGATACAGAGGTATTGGTTTAGGCAGAAAGTTATTACAATTATATATGGATTTTTTCTACTCCTGCGGGTATACATCAAGCTATTTGTGGACAGCAGATGAGCTAGAAACTGCTGCTTCATTATATCTTAAGCACGGTTTTAAACTAACAAAAGAAATAGAATCGACATCCTTTGGTAAACCTGTTAAAGAAAGAAGATATGATTTACATATTTAAAACCCCCACAAGTTTACAGGATTCTATTTTAAAATTCCGTCGTATTTATTTTTGTTGTTAAGTATTTCTTGACTTTTAGCTACTTCGGGATTATGCGTTACATAATAATCATATAACCCCTCACGATAGAAATAACGTTTGATGATCTCATCTGTGAGTAAATTAACAATCTCAGTTTTATAAGTATCTAGAGCTGCTTGTTTAGAAGTGTTTATCGAAGCAATAAGAGTATTATAGGTTGAGATTATATCCTTATCAAACTTTTCTTTTTTCGCGATTTCTAATGATTTTTTAAATGATTTTTCGGTTTCGGTTTCAAAATTAAATTCACTTTGTTTTACAAAACTTTTAAAGTCCTCATAATCTTTATCTGTAAATTTAAAATCAGAGGATTTTTTTAGTTGATGAGAATAATAATATTTTGTTCCATACTCAAAAATAGCATCAGATCGCAATAAGGCTGTCGTAATTTTACTGAATTTAGAGGTTTCTAATGCTATATCAGGTTGTATACCACCTCCATCATATACCGTTCTTCCGTTTTTGGTTTTATAGGCTTTAAAATCCTGCTCATTAATACGTACTGCCTTATTATTTTGATCACGATTCCAATAATCTAATGCTTGAATACATCTACCACTAGGGGTATAGTATCTAGAAATAGTGATTTTTAATTGAGTACCATAGGTTAGTTTTTTTGGTCGCTGTACTAGTCCCTTACCAAAACTTCTGGCGCCTATAACCACTCCTCTATCAAGATCCTGAATACTACCTGCAACAATTTCACTTGCCGATGCACTTCTTCCGTTTACTAATACCACCAAAGGAATCTGGATATCAACAGGTTCTCTTTTTGTGAAATATTCTTTATTATACTTTTTAACCACTGATTTTGTAGTGGTAATTAACTCTCCTTTTGGTACAAAAATATTAGTAACATTTATAGCTTCACTTAATAAACCACCAGGGTTACCTCTTAAGTCTAAAATTACCTTATTAGCACCTTTGGCTTTTAGGTTTTTTAAAGCATCAATAGTTTCACTAGAGGCTTTATTATTAAATTTTGATAATACAATGTATCCAGTATTATCATCAAGCAATGTATAAAAAGGAACTGCATCTACTTCTATTTCCTCTCTTGTTAACACTGTAGTTTTTGTATCTCCCTGTCTTTTATAGGTAATGTTAACTTTAGTTCCGCTTGCCCCTTTAAGAAGTTCTCCTGCATCATCTTTAAAGTCGGCTACTTTCACATCTCCTATTTGTATAATTTCATCACCGGCTTTAAGACCGGCTTTATCTGCAGGATAACCTTTATAAGGTTCTATGATAATGATTTTATCTTTTATCGTTTTTACAGAGGATCCAATACCTGTATACTCTCCTGCGTTACGTATTTTTGAAGCTTCAACATCTTGTTCGTTCCAATATTTAGTATATGGATCCAAATCATCTAACATGGCTTTGATTGCCGTATCCATTAATTCTGCAGGATTTGTCTCATCTACATAATTCATATTTAATTCTTTGAACATTGTAGTGAAAATTTCAATCTGCTTAGCGATTTCAAAAAAATCTGATTTAAAACTTACAGTAGATAGTAAGATAATCACAGCAACTATGGGGTAGATAATTTTCTTCTTCATTGATGTTTTATTTAAATATTGCAAATCAAGTAAACATAAAATGTTGTTATTTTGATTTTATTTCTTGTTCTACAAATTTTTGTAATATTCCTTTTATTTTAGATTCTATTAATGAATATTCAGGCATTTCTTTACCTAAAAATAAAAACATAAAAGTGAATTGATGAGTAGTGTTGGGTACAATATACTTATTTTTTCTATAACTTTCACGCATTAAACGCTTTATACAATTACGATCTACTGCTTTTTTGAAGTTACGTTTGCTAGCTGATACTCCAGCCTTAATTTTGATGTTCTCTTCAAAATTTGATCTTCTATACACTAATCTAACGGGATATTTGGATATAGATTTTCCTTCAGAAAAAAGTAATTCTATCTCCTTTTTGCTTTTTAACTTTTCTTTTTTATTAAAAGTAGCCTTCATTGGCATTAAATGTAGTGATTAGATTTCTTATATGAGTAATAAAAAAAACCGGCATTAAAACCGGTTTTTTATAAGACTTTAGTCTATATGGTTTACTTCTTCAAACAGTTATTATTCTGAAAAGCTGTTATTATTAGGGTTTATATCGGCCATAGTATTTGTAATATCAATTCCTATCGATTTTATTTCAGATTTTGGTCTAGAAAGATTTAGTGAATAGGTTGGGTTAGTCCAAGGCCAATCAGGCAATATAGTTCTCTTCATTGACGGGATTGGGTTTTCCTTTTCATTACGCATTACTCTTAAGGGGATATAGAATGACTCTATAGTACTGTCTTTATATTCTACATAAAGGTCGATAGGCATTGGCATTAATCCAATACGTTCTAAGGTGATTTGGGTCGTGGTATTATTTTCTACAACATCTTTAATTCCGTAATCAATTGTATTCGTTGTTTGTGTCCAATCAGTTAGATACCAATCCAATTGTATTCCTGATACTTTTTCTGCTACCCTTTTAAAGTCATTAGGAGTAGGATGTTTAAATTTCCATTCATTAAAATATCTCTTAATTGTTTTTGCAAGATTATCTTCTCCGATTATATAACCAAGTTGTGAAAGAAAAACAGCTCCTTTTGTATAGGCAGAGGCTCCATAAGCGGTATTATGCGAATAACGATCTGCTTGAGTAGTCTGTGGTTGCTCTATACCAGAAGTAGCTAATTGATAATATCCCTGATACATTCCTTTTAATGAATTAGGGTTATTTTGTTTCATTACATCATTCATAGCTAGAGTAGAAATATAGCTGGTAAACCCTTCATCCATCCATTCATGTTTAGACTCGTTGTTTGCCAGAATATGTTGAAACCATGAATGTGCCATTTCATGAGCTGTAACCCCAACAAGGCTACCAAAATTTCTTTCTCCTGTGATTAGGGTAGACATGGCGTATTCCATACCGCCATCACCACCTTGTAATACAGAATATTGATCATAAGGGTATTTCCCTATTTTTTCACTATAATAATTTACTAACTCTACAGTTTTTGGCTGTAGGTCTTTCCAGTTTTCTATAATTTCTTTCTTGTTTTTATACAAAAAATGAAGCGTAGGACCATTGGGCACCTTTACAACATCATGCACATATTCTGGGTCTGCAACCCATGCAAAATCATGTACATTAGGAGCTTTAAAATGCCATGAAAGTTTCTTGCCTTTTCTTGTCACTTTTGTACCCGGTTCTTCATATCCATATCCTATTTCTTGTGGATTTTGTAAGTATCCAGTACCACCCAGAACATAGTCTTTATCAATATTTATGGTTACATCAAAATTACCCCATACTCCATGAAACTCTCTAGCAATATATGGGTCAGCATGCCACCCTTCAAAATCATATTCTGCAAGTTTGGGATACCATTGTGTCATTGATAATGCGATACCTTCTTTGTTATTTCTTCCAGAACGACGTATTTGTTTAGGTACTTGACCGTTAAATTTCATAGAAAAAGTAACCTTTTCTCCTGGTGCAATAGGTTTGTCTAACGATACTTCTAAAACAGTTCCAGCAGTTTCATATTTTATTGGTTTTCCGTTTTGTGTTAAGGAAGAAACTTTTAAATACCCAATTTCTTTTGGAGTAAGTTTATTTATTCTGCTTCCAACCCTAGGATCTGGATCTGGAAGATTACGGGAACGTATATCCATTTCACTTCCTGGTTGAAAGGCATTAAAATATAGATGATAAAATACTTGATATAGCGTATCAGGAGAATTATTAGAATATATTAATTCTTGTGTCCCTTCATATTGAAAATTTTCAACATTCATATCCACATTCATGGTGTAATCTACCTGTTGTTGCCAATAGGGAGTATTGTTTTGTGCGATTGCACAAAAGATACCAACAAAAAAAACAAAGCCAATTTTTTTAAACATAATAAAACTATTTAGACAATTTATCCGCCATAATAAGGGCGTTATATAGGTTAACCATTTTACCAGATTTAGATAACCCAGAAAAGCTTCCTACATTAGTTTGTTTCCCACCAATAACTACAGAAGATTTTGTACTTAAACCACTATCCATAAGTATCTGTTTTACTTGTGGAGCTTTTAAACGAGGGTAATATGATCTAATTAGAGCAGCAACTCCTGCCACAGCTGGAGCAGCCATAGAGGTTCCTTGCAGATATTCGTATGAATTATTGGGCGTTGTTGCCCATATTTTAACTCCGGGAGCAAAAGCATCAACATTACTTTTACCATAATTAGAAAAATCAGCTACCAGATTTGAGCCATAAGCATAGTTTAAAGCCCCAATGGTAATAAAGTTATCTGCGATTTCAGAGTCATTATTAATTTGATCATTAGGATATACTGCTTTTTTATCTAGATCTGTTCCTTCATTTCCAGCGGCATTCACAATCAACACATCTTTTGAGGCTGCATAAGTAATAGCTTCTCTTACCCATTCTGGATGGGTACTGTAATATTTACCAAAACTAGTATTAATTACTTTGGCCCCATTGTCTACAACATATCGTATTGCAAGAGCAATATCTTTGTCGTATTCATCTCCATTAGGAACCGCTCTAACTGCCATTATTTTTACATTTTGTGCTACACCATTCATTCCTATCCCATTATTTCTCTCTGCAGCAATAATACCTGCAACGTGGGTTCCATGTTTTATACCTTCTTTTTTTGGATCTGGCCCCATAACATTGTTATTCCCATACTTGAGATCTGTGATGTCGTCTACATTGTCACCCACCAACTTTCTACCGTCAAATTCAGGATTTAAATTATAATTAAGTTGTTCTGTAAAATGATCAACCCCTTCTTTAATGGTTTTCATAAAATCAGGTATAGCATCTCCCGGCTCCATAAACCCGAACATTTGAGCCATAAAAGCGACATGCTGTTGCATCTCCTGAGTTTTTGCTTCTACTTTTAAAACTTCATCTCGAGAATAATCTTCTTTCCCTAGCGCATCTGTAATTGCTTTGTGCGAAATCTTGGATTGCTGAAGAATTTGCTCATATTGCATTTTTTGAGCAGAGTTTTCTTGATATTCTTTTTCGAATTCTGCTTTTGCTTCAATATAATTTTGGTATTCACCTTTATCATTTTCGGATACAGAAGCTAGCGTTTTACCGGCATATTTTGGTTTAAGTTTTTTTATGATTCTTACATATTCCAAATTTTCATCTTCAGAATCCCCAAGAAAATTCCAGCCATGAATATCATCTATGTATCCATTGTTGTCGTCGTCTTTACCATTTCCTTTGATTTCTTTTGGATTTGTCCAGATCACCCCATCAAGGTCCTCATGCTCAATATCAACACCACTATCGATAACACCAACAATGACAGTCTGACCTTTTTTGTTCTTAATAAGAGTATTGTATGCTTTATTTACACTCATCCCAGGAACAGTATCAGAAACCAAATCAAGTGAATTCCAACCTTTAAGTTGAGCATCGGTTAGATCTATATTTTTTAAAGGAGTGGTATCAATATTTCCTATGGGTGTAGAAACAATAGTTGGAGCACCACAACTTACCAAAATCATAGATGAAGCAATGGCGGTAAAAATTTTATTAGATGAGGGAATCATTTGATTTTTTATTTTAATTAAATATTTCATGACAAGTAAAAACTTCTTTAAGACGTACCCCTTTTTGGGTATGTTGTACTGTTATTATTTCATTGTGAGCATCATGTTCTAAGAATAAATACCACCCATTGGTGGCGGCACTATCAAGAAACAATCTTTTTTCATCCAAAGTTAATAAAGGCCTGGTATCATAACCCATTACATATGGTAGGGGAACATGACCAGCTGTGGGTAGAAGATCTGCCATAAACACAATTGTTTTGCCTTTATATTCTATATGAGGAATCATTTGTTTTTCAGTATGTCCATTAACAAATAGCACGCCAAAACCCAATTCAGTGTTTTTTTGGAACGTAGTATCTGATCTGGAAATAAAATTTAATTGGCCACTTTCTTGTATTGGCATTATATTTTCGCTTAAGAACGATGCTTTTTCTCGAGCATTGGGTTTTGTAGCCCATTGCCAATGTTCTTCGTTACTCCATATCCGAGCATTTTTAAATGCCAATTCATATCCGGTACGAGTATCATTCCATTGCACCACACCACCACAATGATCAAAGTGAAGATGAGTAATAAAAACATCGGTAATATCATTTCTGTGAAAACCTTTTGCTTTTAGAGAAGCATCTATGCTATCATTACCCCAGAGTGAATAATGGCCGAAAAATTTTTCAGATTGTTTATCTCCCATTCCAGAATCGATAAGAATTAACCTATCGCCATCTTCAATCAATAAGCATCTTGCCGCAATATCAATTAGGTTTTTTTCATCTGCAGGATTGGTTTTGTTCCATAAAACTTTAGGAACTACTCCAAACATAGCACCTCCGTCAAGTTTAAAATTACCAGCTTTTATGGGATATAAATTCATTTGTTTATCTTTAAATTATGTCTTCAATTATATGATATCACCTAGAATTGGTTAGCATATTCAAAACACAAATTCTTTTCTTTGTCAAAACACCTTTTTCATACTTTATTTGTGTTTCATTCAATGGGATATTTTCAGGAATAACTAAAAATCTTTGCAAAATAGAAAAAATGGAAGGGATCAAGATTTAATTTTTGTACTTTTTAACAATATTTCATCATATTGTATACTTGAGATCACTTTTTCTAAGCGAGTTCCATAATCTAATAGTGCTTTAATCTCTTTAATACTAGCTAAACGTTCTTTTCGCATTACAAGTAAAGAGCTACCATTACATTCGATATGATAATATGGGTTACTCTCTAAAAACAGTACTAAATCATCAGTAAATAACATTCGGATCTTTTCTGGGTTTTCTCCTAAAAGAAAGAATCGTTTAGAAAAATCAGGATGTCCAGAAATCAAAATATCTTTAAAACCTGAAAACTTATATATAAACTCTAATAATCCTTCTTTATCTAAGGTAAATTTAGGAATTTCTATTTCTAATTGTATAGTCAATATTGTAGTTCTAACCAGTGTGCGTGCGATAAACTCACCTTCAGAAAATTCGGTATCAGAAATTCTAAAAATCGATTCAGGATCGTAAATAGAATTATTCAGATAATTGATTTTTTTAGTTTTAAAGAACACAAAATCACGCAAACCAGAAATATCATTATCCTTTTTAGGGTCATATTGCCAGGAAAAGTCGTTTGCAATATTCTGTAAATCTTTCTGTCTTTTGGTAAGATTTGATTTTACTCCAATTTTAATTTTTTTAGAAAAAGGAATTAGGCTTCTTATCGCTAGGGGGTGTTCTGAAGAAGCACCATGAATATCAAGCCCTGTAATCTCAAAAGACCCTCCTTTTCTCTTAAATGTTTCCTGATACCCTAATAAACTTTCCTGCACAGTATAATCTACGAAATCACAGAGAGAAAAATCTATAATAGCATCCTGATTCTCAGGAATTGTATCTAATTTTCTTTTTAATCGAGAATAATTAAGAAAGCTTGAAAAATTCTTTACACTAACAAAATAGGTGTCGTTGAAACCTTCTTTAAACATAAGCACATTAGGTTTAAAAAGATTTCTAACAAAAAAGAGTACACTTTTATTAAGGATAAAATGTATAACAATGGTTGTCAGGATTCCGATAAGGATTCCTGTGATCAAGTTTGTTGTTATTGTTGCTATAATTGTAGCAAAGAAAATAATAAGTTGTTCTTTACCGATTTTGGCAACAATTTTTAAGTTTCGGGGAGCTGCCAGCTTATATCCTGTATATACCAAAATAGCTGCCAATGCTGTGAGCGGAATTCTTTTTAGTTGATCTTGAAACAAAACCACAAATAATATTAAGAACACAGAGTGAAAGAAGTTAGAAGTTCTATTGGTGCCTCCATTATTAACATTTACAGAACTACGAGCAATTACAGTAACTACATTAAGCCCCCTAGAAAACCACTAACAATAGATGCAACACCTAATGCAGTAAGATCTTTGTTTATATTAGACCTTCTTTTTAGTGGGTCTAATTTGTCTACAGCCTTAATACTTAATAGAGACTCAATACTTGAAATTAGAGTTATTGCAACGACTACCCCGATAAATTTAAGGTCAAGAATTAATGAAAAGTCTGGAGTAGGAAAGTTTGAAAAAATGTCATCTGGTATTTGTACTAATAAGGAAGCATCTATAGGATAAGGAGCACTAGAAAAGAACTCATAATAATAGCTTAAACCAATAGCGATAAGAACAATCCACATAGGTGCTGGTAACAATTGAAAATACTTATTTCTGATTTTACCATAAAAAAACATAATCAATAAGCTTAAAACTCCAATTAATGCAGCAATGGCAATAGTACTATATTCGGGTTTAAATAGTAAAGAAATACTATGAGGAATATCTGTTAACAAGGAAATAGTATCTCCTTTGATACCAGTATTGGCGAGCATAACATGAAACTGTTTTGCAAAAATACTTATTCCTATTGCAGCTAGCATTCCTTGAATTGCCGAAGAAGGAAAAAAATCACTTAAAATCCCTAATCGCAATTGCCCTATAATAATCATTAGTACCCCAGAGCATATAATGGCTGCTAATGTAAATATGTACCCTTGATAAAGATCGCCATTTGCAAGTGTTGTTATAGCACCTAGTAAAACGACTACTAATCCATTACCAGGACCTGTAATTGTAACTTTAGACCCTCCAAAAATGCTTACAATGATACCCCCAACGACTGCGGCAATAACTCCCGAGATCGGAGGAGCTTCTGAAGCTAAGGCTAATCCTAATCCTAATGGTAAAGCGATTAGTGAGACCACAAAGCCCGAAAAAATGTTCTTAGGTAGTTGAGAGAAAAAACCAGATGTAGTGTTGTTCGCCTTTTTCATTTATCTCATAATTAAAACATCTGTAGGTAATTCTGATAAAATATGTTCAAGATCATGAAGAAAAATACGATCTAAAAACGTAGTTCTTTTTGGGGCATTCATAATAAGAAGGTCAGCCGCTACCACTTTTGCATAATGACCTATAGAATACCCTCTTTTTCCAAATATGGACTGTGTTTTTATTAAAATACCAGTCTTAAGATCTTCAGGAACATCATTTAAGATATGTTGTACTCTAAGATCTTCCTTTTTAGTTAACTGTTCTTTTATCAAGGTATCTTTAAGTAAAGATTGGTCATCTTCAACAACAACTTTAACCTCTTGGCGAGAAATTTCTTCTACAATGGTAAGTTTTTGTGCACCAAGATTCTGAGCTACTTCAAATGAATCAAGAATTGTTTGTTTGGTTTTTTCATCTTTAAGACCATTTACTACGATATGATTGCAGGGTCTTAAATCTTCTGATGGCTTTATTAGTAACAAAACAGAACAATGTGCATTTCTGGTAATTTTTCGTGCAATCGATCCAATATAAAACTTAAGAAAATCTTCTCTTGGTATAGCACCAAGCATAATAAGATCAGCATTATTCTCTCTGGCAGTTTCAATAATTACAGTAACGGGATCTCCTTGTTTCCAAATAACATTTACTTTTTCGTCATCATCAGAAAAACCAGAAATCAGCTCTTTTATATTATCTTCTTTCTCTTTAGTTTTTTCACCTACATGAACAATGATCATTTTAGAATCAAAAAAATCAACCATTCGCATGGCCTCAAAAATGTTGTTTTTCAGGTTAGGAGAAAAAGCTACCCCAATAAGGATAGTATTAAATTTATGATTAGGTAATTCGCTCAAGGATTTATTTTGTAATAATTTTAAGTGGTAAAATATAAACTTAATTTTTTAAAATTAGAAAATAGTACTTATTTCTGTTATTTTTAAAAAAATTCCGATCTTTCTCACGTATAATTTGATTTAATAACAAGGAATGTTAGAACTGGCAGGAATAATTATATTGGGAATCTTAGCTCAATGGGTAGCATGGAAATTTAAAATACCCGCAATTTTACCATTAATTTTAATTGGTCTACTGGTTGGTCCTTTTGCAACTTTGTTTACTAGTGATGGTACTAAATTAATACAACCTATCTGGAACGGAAAGGAAGGTCTTTTTCCTGGTGAGAGTTTATTTTATTTTGTTTCTCTAGCGATAAGCATTATTCTTTTTGAAGGTGGTCTCACCTTGAGAAGGAGCGAAATTCTTAATGTAGGTCCGGTGATTATAAAATTAATTACAATCGCAGTTATTGTTACTTTTTTTGGTGCAGGATTAGCAGCACACTATATTTTTGGCTTAAGCTGGCCTATTTCTTTTTTATTTTCGTCATTGATTATTGTAACTGGCCCTACAGTAATAACTCCAATTCTTAGAAATATTCCTCTTAAAAAAGATGTGTCTGCAGTCTTAAAATGGGAAGGGATTTTGATTGACCCTATTGGTGCCTTGGTTGCTGTTTTGGTATTCGAATTTATTAGAGTAGGTGGTGGTGAAGAATTTACATTTACAGCTTTGATCGAATTTGGAAAAATTCTACTTGTTGGTTTTACATTTGGTTTTACGTTTGCACATGCATTGGCATTTTCTCTAAAGAAAAAAATAATCCCTCACTACCTACTTAATGTAGTAACACTTGCATTGGTGTTAGGTGTTTTTGTGTTGTCTGATGTTTTTGCTCACGAATCAGGGTTGCTCTCTGTAGTGGTTATGGGTATGGTACTAGGAAATATAAATCTTCCTCATATTGATGAAATCTTGTATTTTAAAGAATCTCTAAGCGTACTTCTGATATCTATATTATTTATTCTTCTAGCAGCAAATATTAATATTGAGGATTTACAGCTAATCTATAATTGGAAAGCTGTTTTACTTTTTATCATTGTTGTTTTTATAGTGAGACCCGTAGGTGTATTTCTGAGCTCTTTAAACTCAGGGCTTAAAACCAACGAAAAATTGTTTATTAGTTGGGTAGGACCTCGAGGTATTGTAGCAGCGGGTATTGCATCATTATTTGGATTAAAATTGTATAAAGAAGGAGTCCAGGGAGCAGAGTATATTACGCCTCTGGTATTTATGATTGTGTTGGGCACTGTTTTACTTAATGCAACTACAGCACGTATTTTCGCCAAATTAGTAGGAGTATTTCTTAAAAAATCTGAAGGTATTTTGATTATAGGTGCCTCCAAAATTTCGAGATTAATTGCAGTATATATCAAAGATAACAATCGACACGTGGTTTTAGTAGATAGTAATAGAGATAACATCAATAAAGCTAAGGATCTGGGATTAGAAGCACTAGAAGGTAACATCTATGGTGATCAGCTCAAAGATAATATTGAGCTAAATGATATGGGATACCTAATGGCGCTTACGGGGAATAGTGATATAAATAAATATGCGATTAATAAGTATAAAGATCAATTTGGAGAATATGGGGCTTTTAGATTAATTACTTCTGAAGAAATGCAAGATCCCAAAAAGAACCCTCAAGAAGGACTATTTTCTCATACAGATGACTACTATAAACTTATTGAGCTTGCTGAAAAATATCCTGGAATTCAGGAAATAAAGATTAAGGATAAAAAGCAGTATAAAAAGTTGATTGATTTGACTAAAGATGATAAAGACATTATTCCATTATTTATAAAAGATACATATAAAAACATTAGGATTATATCATCATTTAGTAAAGAAATAGAACAAGTAGAAGAAGGTAGTTTTCTCGCTTATATTGGTAAACCCATAGATATCGAAGAGGTAAAATAATTGTTAGTTACAGCTAATTTTTTAGGTGATAATACCATTGGATTATATGGTGATGTTACTTAGTCCAGTTTAATTTTCTTACTTTTGAATCTACTTAACCTAAAAATTGAGAATCAAAATGAAAAAACTAATGTATGTCGTTGCTTATGTCCTTGCCCTGGGATTTGTAGCATGTGGTAGCGATGATGATATAGATTGTGCTAAAGCTAATGTAGAATTATCAGAAGCAGCAGTAGTATTTAGCCAAAATATTGGATCTACAGAGGCTTGTAATGGATATAAAACAGCAATAGAAGCAGTTTTAAATAATGGTTGCTCTCCTGATGACGAAACCACTAAAATATATAAAGAGCAATTAAAAGTATTAGGAGATTGTAAGTTTGGAGGACAAACCTGCTTAAATTGTACTAATAATGATGTAAATTTTGGAGTGTGTAGAGGGGAAAATGGTAATGCTTTTATACAAGAATATCATGAAGGAGTATTAACTCCTAGAGATTCTGGAGTTCCTTTTGAACGATATGTAGAACTTTCTGATTGCAAATAATTAGATAATATTTTTATAAAAAAATAGATAGAAAAGGTGGTTTTTAGGAACTGCCTTTTTTTTGTAGTAAAAATAAAAACATCGACAAAAAGCACTTTTTTGTGCTAAAAACACGTTTTTAACATAATTATTTGTTAATTTAAACTTTGTTCTACTTATATTCGTCAGATTAATTTTATTTATAAAACCCAAATTATGAAAAAACTTATGTACGTAGCAGTATTTATCTTTGCCTTAGGTTTTACTGCATGTGGAAGTGATGATGCTAATCCTATAGATTGTCTTGCGAATGCTGGCACTTTGACTACTGCAGCAGCCAATTATGGTACAGATCAATCAACAGAAAACTGTAATGCTTATAAAGCTGCTTTAGAAAGTTATTTGAATAATAATTGTTTTGCAGACCAAGCTACAGAGGATTCTTCTAGAGCTACTTTAGCAGAACTTAATTGCAATGTGTAATTTAAGAATAAAACACTTAAAAAGGTGACCCGTTTTGGTCACTTTTTTTGTTTAATAAGATATATATACACAGGAAAATGATCACTATATCCTCCTGTATATGTACCATTAGCATAACTGCGAAAAGGATATCCCTTATATTTGCCTGTTGATGTAATCAAATATTCGGGATTAAATACACCTGCTTTATAGTACCGGTAAGAAGAATAGTTAGTATTTAGAAAGTTTTTAGAAATAATAATTTGATCAAACAGGCTCCATTGATCCCTCCATGCAAGAGAGCCCAAACCCTTTTTAGCCAATTTTGCCATAGGATTGTAGAGCCCTTTAATTTTAATATTTTTTCTATACTGTTTTGCCATTAGTATTTTTTTTACGCTTGAGTTGTTGGGATTATCATTAAGATCACCCATGGTAATAATTTTTGCATATGGATCAATTGCAAATAAGGAATCCATTATCTTTTTGTTTAGCGCTGCAGCTTTTTCTCTTTTGTATCGACTTCTGGCTTCTCCACCTCTTCTTGATGGCCAATGATTTACAATTATATGTATTAGATCCCCATCAAGATAACCACCAACCAATAATTGATCTCTTGTAAATACTCGCTTAGCTGTATTATTGTCATACATTATCAATTCATGTTTATTGTAGTTTTTTACTTTAAACAGAGCTTTTTGATAGAGTAAAGCTACATCAATACCTCTTCGGTCCGGAGAATCAAAATGAACAATACCATAGTCTTTAGATTTAAGATTAGGATCATTAACGAGGTCTTCGAGGACTTTTCTATTTTCTATTTCTGCAACGCCTAAAATAGCAGGAGAGTTGGTGGCTAAATCTTTACCTATTTCAGAGATGGTTCTGGCCATGTTTTTTATCTTATGTCTATACAATTTATAAGTCCAATGATCCTTTCCTTTAGGAGTTCTATCGTCATCAAAAGTTATGGGATCATCTTCTGGATCAAAGAGGTTTTCGAGATTGTAAAATGCAATAGTATGGATTTTATATTCCGTTTTTTCTTGTGAAAAAAGAAATGTAGCGGTGAATAAAAAGAATACTGTATAGATGCTTTTTGAAAACATAAGGTTATTTTTTTCAGACCTCACAGATCTGAGGGTTAATTATCCAAGGTAGATATCTTGGTATCCACCTTAAGACAAATACTATTTATAAATCAATTACAAATATTGGTTTTTCCAGTTCCGAAAAATGAAACTGGGATATTTTATACTTGCTCATTACTAATATGTAATTCAGTATCATTTTGAGTTATTCAATCCCATACTATGGACTATTATCTTTTTGATTTAAAACATAATATATTACTACTATTCTTTTGTAGTATTCTAGGCATACATGCTCAGGAAACTGGTCTAAAAGGGCAAATTATTGATGCTATTTCTGGTGAGAATCTTGAAAAAGTTAGAGTATCTATTAAAGAAACAAAAGTTACAATATTCACTAATACTTTTGGTGAGTTTGATTTTAGAGATACCACGCTTCCTATTGGGGAGCAATTGCTTGTACTATCGAAAGATGGATATATAACCAAACGCTTTCCTATTATAATTAACGAAGGAGATGTCCTGGATCTTAAAAAAATAGACCTGCAGTTTGATTTTAATACGAAGCAACAACACATAGGTACGATTAGTCTTTCTGATCATGAATTAGATGAAGACAATGATGTATCTTTTAGTGTTTCTGGATTACTTCAATCCACCCGAGATGTATTTCTTACTGCTGCAGCATTTGATTTTAGCTCAACTTTTTTTCGCCCAAGAGGTCTAGGAAATGAAAATGGAAAAGTTCTGATTAATGGGATTGAAATGAACAAGTTTTCTAATGGAAGACCACAATGGAGTAATTGGGGAGGATTAAATGATGTACAACGCAATCAGGAATTTTCTCTGGGAGTTTCAGAAAACGATTATACATTCGGAGATCTTTTGGGAACTTCTAATATCATTATGAGAGCTTCTAAGTACAGAAAAGGAGGCAAAATATCTTATGCTGTTTCTAATCGTAGTTACCAAGGGAGAGTAATAGGAACTTATAACTCTGGAATTACCGAAAAAGGATGGGCCTTCTCTGTATCCTTAGCCAGAAGATATGGAAAAGAAGGTTTTATTGAAGGAACTTTATATGATGCAAATTCGTTTTTTGTCTCGGTCGAAAAGAAATTAGGAAGAAAACACAGTCTAAACCTAACAGGTTTTTATACTCCAAATCGTAGAGGGAGATCTACAGCGATTACCGATGAAGTATTTAACCTTAAAGGAAACAGATATAACCCAAACTGGGGATATTTGGACGGAGAAATAAGGAACTCTAAAGAACGAAAAATAGAAGAGCCGGTCTTTATGATAAACCATTATTGGAATATTTCGAAAAAAACGCATTTACAGACTAATATAGCATTTCAGACAGGTAAAATTGCAAACAGTAGAATAGATAATGGAGGAAGTGATTTAATAATAGGCTTTAATGGGCAACAAACCTATATTGGAGGAGGCAGAAGCGCAAACACTAATCCTGTACACTCGGATAATATGCCAAGTTCTTTTTTAGAGAATCCCAACCCAACTCCTCTGGATTATCAAAATGCTTTTTTAGCACAACAAAATCTTATCAACGATGGACAATTAGACTGGAATGATATATTGCAAACTAATCAACAAAATGCAGAAAAAGGTAATAATTCAACATATATCTTATACGAAGATAGAACAGATGACACCCAGTTGAGTGCTAATATGATACTAAATAGTCAATTCAATAAACACATTACATTAAATGCAGCAATCAGATACAAAAATTTAAAGAGTCAAAATTTTGCTGAGGTAACAGATCTTTTGGGGGGTACTGGTTTTCTGGATGTTGATGTATTTGCTTTATCTTCAACAAGGTTAACCCCTTCTGAATTAGCCAATAGAGCACAGAGTGATTTACGCAATCCCAACCGTATTGTAGGAGTAGGAGATCGTTATGATTATAATTATGAGATTGAGGCCTCGACAATTAAGGGATTTCTTCAGGGGCAATTTAAGTTGAAAAGAGTTAATTTATTTTTAGGCGGAACAATTTCACAAACGTCCTATCAAAGAAATGGTTTGTTTGAAAATGGATATTTTCCTGGGAACGCTTCTTATGGAAAAAGTGAAGCTTTGAACTTCTTGAATTATGGAATAAAGGCGGGAACTACCCTTACTGTCAATGGACATCATTTTATTAAACTACAAGGTGCTTATTTCAATAAAGCACCTACAATTCGTAATACTTTTGCAAATGTTAGACAGAATAATAGTACTATAGCTCAATTATTAGATGAAACCCAAGAAAGTGAAAAAATTCAATCTGTAGATGGTAGTTATATATTCCGCTCTTCAAAAATAAAAGCGAGATTAACAGGATATTATACCAAAATTAAGGATGCTACTAATATTTCTTTCTTTTTTACCGAAGCTATCTCAGGATCAGATGTAGGGTTTGTTCAGGAAATACTTACCGATATTGATAAACGATACATTGGAGGAGAATTTGGAATTGAATACCAAATCACCCCTACGATTAAGATTAAAGGAGCTGCTGCTATTGGGGATTTTGTGTTTGATAATGATCCAGATTTAATCTTAACTAGTACTAGTGAAGCATTTTCAGATATTCAAGGGATACGAAATTTCGGAAAATCAGCATTAGAGGGATATCACATAGCAGGAGGACCTCAACATGCAGGGCAATTAGGTTTTGAATATCGCGATCCAGATTTTTGGTGGTTTGGGGCGACTACAAATTATTTTTCTAATGCATATATCAATATAAGTCCTTTTGCAAGAACTTCGAATTTTTATCAAGATACCGATGGATTACCTTTTAATGATTATGACGAGAATATTGCAAAGCAGCTTTTACAACAGGAGCAGTTTAAGGATTATTTTCTTGTAAATGCTATTGGTGGTAAATCCTGGAGAATCAAGAAATACTACATTGGTTTTTTTGCTTCTATAAATAATATTCTTGATCAAAAATATAAAACAGGAGGATTTGAGCAGGCGAGGAGTGCGAATTACCGACTGGCTTTAGAAGAATCACAACGCGATACTCCCGTTTTTGGATCAAAATATTTTCATGGATTTGGTACTTCCTACTACCTCAATGTCTATGTAAGATTTTAGTTATAGATCTCATTACAAAAACAATAAACACAACAAAAAAACATAATACAAAAATGAACACAAAGAATTTTTTTTGGATTTTAATGGTATCATATACCATTATCGCTTGCTCACCAGAAGATGAGTTTAAAGTATCTCCGGTTACTATTGATGAGCCACAAATTGAAGGTACACTAATTACGATTGATGCAATACTAGGTATTCTAGGGCAGAAACTTGTAGAAGATAGAGAAAATGCTAAAGTAGTTTTTGAGGATACTAACAATTTTATCCAAGGGTATGTAGTATCAAGTGACAAGGCCAGTAATTTTTTTAAAGAATTGGTACTTCAGGATAAACATGTTAACCCTTCTTCGGGAGTTCGCGTATTAATTGATGATAATCCATTATTTACTACTTATGAATTTGGACGTAAAGTATATATCAAACTAGATGGTTTGTTTCTTGGGATGGAAAATGGGGTTCCAACTCTTGGAATTTCAGAAGGAAATACTATTGGTGCAATTCCTTCTTTTTTTATAGAAGAGGTTATAATAAGATCTACAGAAACAGCTACTATAACTCCACTAGAAATAACAATTGAGGATTTTACAGACAAACTAGTAAACCTATACATTAAGGTAAACAATATTCAGTTTACCAAAAGTCTTGTTTTAGAAGGCAACACTTTTACTTTTGCGGCAGAAAATCATGATAAATTTGATGGAGAACGTATTGTAGAGAGTTGTGCAACAGGAAGGACTACGATAATGAGCACAAGCACTTTTTCAGATTTTAAAGGGCTAAAATTACCAAATCAACAAGGAAGTTTTGAAGGAATATTAACTAAAAACTTTTTAGGAAACAGATATAACTTGGTACTTAATGATCCACGAGGATTAGTATTTAATAATGAAACGAGATGTGATCCTATAGTTTTAGAATGTCCGGCAGTTTCTGAAGGTACAACGATACTATTTGAAGAAGATTTTAGTGATCTCAAAATTGGGGATCTGGAAGATTCTGGGTGGATGAATAGCAATATTACAGGGGGGAAATTAAAATATAAGATAGGCAAATTTGGAGAAAATCAATATGTACAAATAACGGGATATAGGTCAAAAGAAAGTCTATATAAGGTATGGTTTATCACTCCGGATATTGATATAAGCGCTTCAATAGATGAGACTTTACATTTTGATTTACAATCAGGATATGATAACGGAAATATCCTTGAGGTTTTTGCGACCGATAATTTTACCGGAGACCCAACAACCACATCCTGGATAAAGCTCGATGCTATGATTCCAAGAGGGCCATTAAATGCTTTTGGCAATGCTACATCCTCGGGACCGATTAACTTATCCTGTTTGGAGGGTACCATTCGTATAGGTTTTCGATATATCGGTGGTGATCCCAGAGCCACTACACGATATCATATTGATAATATAAAAATTATCGGAAAATAAGATGTAATTATCAAGACCTAATCAGACCTCACAGGTCTTTAAGACCTGTGAGGTCTTTATTAAAAAATAGAAAAATGAAATACGAACCATTAGTATCTGATACTTATTTTCATATATACAATAGAGGAAACAATAAAGAAGATATTTTTAAAGAAGAGCGTAACTATAAGTACTTTTTAAGCCTTCTTGATAAGTATTGTAACGATATCTGCGAAGTTTATGCATATTGCTTACTAAAGAATCATTTTCATTTGGTAATTAAGACAAATACAGATGTTGAAGGAAGGCTGATTTCACAGAAATTTTCGAATATGTTTAACACCTATGTTAAAGCGATCAACAAGGTTTATGATAGAAATGGAAGTTTGTTCAAAGATAGATTTTTAAGAAAGAAAATAGATAATGAAGTATATTTGAAACAACTTATCATCTATGTACATTTAAATCCAGAACACCACAGAATGGCTTTAGATTTCAGAGAATATCCATTCTCTTCATATCAAAGTTTTTTATCTTCTAAACATTCCAGGCTCAGTAGAGAGTTTATACTCTCTTTGTTTGGTGGCATATCTAATTTTGAGTATGTGCATTTAAATAAAAAAGTAAAGATTGAGAAACGTTATACTTTAGAATAGATTAGTTAAAATATAGTTGTTACAGACCTCACAGGTCTTTAAGACCTGTGAGGTCTAGAGTGAGGTCTAAAGATTAAATAGCTGATTTTTAAATTACGGCTTATGTTTTTTATTTGTTCATTTAAAAATAGGGCCAGACTACAGATTTCTGTATGGATTTTATGATACGGTGCTTTAGCTTCGCTTCAAATCTATAACCAAAAACAAACTTGATAAAGGACACAAAACTTTAACATTTTATCATTCCCAGTCCCGAAAAATGAAACTGGCATGTGCTACTATTGCATAGAGAATATCAATTTTACAAACCTAATAAAACACCAACATATGAAAACAAAACAGCACAGTCCTCACTAGCATTAAAACCCAAAATGTACAGAAGCATATAAACTGGTTTACATTCTAGATACTATAGCCATGTTTTTGACTTCTTGATGAAAAGCCTGAAAAAGGGAGTTGATCTCTCTAGACACCTATTTGAATGCATGAAAATTCACTTTAGGTTTGAAGTACACAAATTAGTATAACACCAGTATTTATTAACATCTTAAATTCATTAAAATGAACACATCATTTGTATGGGGCTTGCTATGCCTTGCCTTACTATATGTGCATCAAAGCTATGCACAAGAATCAACAGGACTTACCTGTGATCAAAAAGCAGAACTTATATTAAAATTTAAAAATGATTTTAAAAACTATCCTCCAAAACTGATCGATGAAATGATTAATTAGATCACCCCATGTGCAGAAGAGGCTCAGGGTAAAACCAATCCATCATCGGCCTATGCAAAAGGGCTACTTCATTTACAAAAAGGAGATTATACTTATATTCATGGTCAAAGAAGAGAAACGTCTTATTTACAAATAAGCCGGGCAGCTCATCATAAATATCCTCCTGCCATGTTTACCAGAGGTGTTTATCTATTAGCAAATAATGTTTTTATAAAGACATACTCACCGAGTAGTATAACGATAAATAAGGATTTTGAAAAATTACTTACGCTTAATTATCGACCAGATGATGTACATTATGTATTAGGTTATCTTGCGCTTAAGAACATGATAGCCTATAATCAAGAGTTTACTAATGCTAGTACAGTTAACAAAGCAAAAACCCATTTTGAAGCTAGTAATCATAAAATGGCAAAACATTGGTTAGCCATTATGCATTATTTTGGTTATGGAGTGCCCAAAGACAGGGTAAAATGGCTACAAATGTTAGCAGATAATGATATTTTTAATAGTAGAACCCTAAAACAAACCTTACAAAATCAAAATAACGATTGGATTGCTATATCTGCAGAAGAACGTTTAGCTTCTTTTGAGCATTATACTCGTCATAAACGTGCTGATGAAATCTTACCCCTCTTGGCTAATCATTTTAGTGGTCATTTAATAGAATTCGACTGGACAGGTACTGGTATAAAAAGATACGTTCCTATGTCTTTGCGCATTGTTGTAAAAGAAATTCATGAAAGATATAAGAAAGCATTATTTAATTTTGATATAAATGGTCATACATTTTCTAAGGATAATCAAATCATACAGGAGCAACTAGGCAAAACTATAGTACCATTCGGTTCTACTTCAAATTTAAAATATAAAGTAAAAAATTTACTTAAAGACCATCCAGATATAGGCACTTTAACATACGATATAACAGGATTAGAATTAAGAGAAGGGCTTGTTAATAATAAACCTGCATTGATAGCAAAAGGTTCTGGTAAGATTGTAGAGTTTAATGAAACCATATCTCACCCTTTTAGAATGGTGCTATATAAAGAAACGCAAAACCAATCAACAGCCAGAAGCGTAGCAACACCAAAAATATTGGATAAAAACTTTGCAACTATCTCACCCAACCCTATTGGTAATGAGTTTAACATCACTTATACACTAGATCAAGCAGCAGAGGTAGAGGTTGCGGTATATGATTTTTTTGGACAGCAAAAAATACGTGTGCCTAGTCAAAAACATATTGCAAAAGGAACACAAACCATTACGGTTGATAGTGCTGCACTACCTAGTGGTACTTATGTGATACAAATGACTATAAATGGAGCGCCCTATTCTAAAACTGTTGTAAAACTATAAAACACCTTATATATGCTAATTCTGCATAAAGAGTTACATCGTCAAAAGTCGTCGATTCGAGTGTTTTTCTGTAATGCAATGAAAGAAAAATGTATCGAGAATAAGCTTTTGAATCAAAATAAGGTTACAAAATATTTATATATGAAAATACTATTTAAATTATTGATATTGGGTATGGTATACCTAGTATCAAACACCACATATGCACAGATTGTTCAATACTCAGACGATGGTACAAAAAGCTGTATTGATTGCGAAGAGAAAAACTCTGAAACAGTAGAAAGCTGTTATTGTTTTGGTATCGTTCAACTAGGTTATTTTGATCTTTATATACCAAAACAGGACAATACCTTAAAAGAACAATGGTTAAAGAATCAGGAAAAATTATTATCAAAAGAAATGGGCGGGCATGCACAGCAAAATTTTAATGATGTGCAAATGAATTATTTTAGAAATAAAGAAACAAATAAAGCCGCAGAATCTTATTATACTAATCTTGAGCAAAATTATAGAGCAGCATCAAACTTTGATCAATCTATATTAAATAAGACAACAACGGTAACATCTGTCTTAGAATATAGAAATGCTAATGGAGGGTCTGTAAACCTTGATTATGGAGATCTTATGTATGAAGGAAATCTTATTAGAAATATGAATGGCTCTGCAATTTCTAACGCAATATATAAGGAAGGACAAAAAAGAGATCGTCAAAGAACGACATATAAAAATCTAAGAAAAAAACTTTATAAGTTAGAATTAGCAAATGACGATGGATATATTCAGAAGTTTTTAGCAAATCAATATATCAAGCATTATAATAATTTGGATTACGAGCAAGCTGTACGGTTTATGACTAGATATATGGTTGCCATAAATGAGAATCATTATCCTTATGTCTATCAATCGTTTGGTCTTGCCAATAATGTTTTTAGTATTAAGGATCATGTGAATGAGTACATGCCTACGCTTACGACCAATTTTGAGAGTACTCCAAATACTGCTCCTGATCCAGTTTGGGAGGCATTATCCAGAGACGAATCTCTTTTTAGATATGCTATTAATGCCAACTCGGCATTTATTTTTGAAGAAAAAGACAAACAATTTATAGCAACTCATCCCAAGTTTAGAAAACAGCTTAAACAACATTTTGAGACTAATACATATAGTCATGATGCAATGGTATACCCCAATACTGTATTAACTCAGTTTTTAGAGAATAATACTTCGACAGTTTATGAAGAATTTGAACAGCTTGTAATTCCTAATGCCGCATTTTCATTTTTTGATACGGGTAATAATCGTATGATGGTTCATGGTTTTAAATTAAAAGATAAAGTCGAATGGTTAGACGGTAATTATTATTACAACTACAAAGGCTTTAGTAACATACTTGCAGAATTATTTAAGCATAATAGTACCGCCCAACAATATGCCTTAGAAGGATCATTTATAAAAGCTTATTTAAAAGGCGGAAATTTTTCTATCGCAGCATCAGTTAGTGATGAAGATTTAGGACGTTTTTTTGACTTTGGATATGTACAATACAATACAGCAAATGAATCTATCATACCGCTTACATTAGCACATCCTTTTTCTGGTGTTAGAGGTTTTGCTATCGAAGCTATGAATGCTTTTCTAGGCGGTGGTAAAGTTTATTTTGATGATGAAGTGATTTTTGATAGTAGTTTTGTGAGTAGTAAAGGAAAATGTGTTTATGATTATATAAAACAAACCAATGGTTCGCTATTTAGAAATACAATTCGTAATTTTATTGATAATAAAGAATATGATTTGAAAATGGTTGTTGAACCTTTTCCTTCTTCCGATAATGCTGATGCAAGGACAGATGATGAATTTCTGGATTCGAAAGGGTTTATAACTATTAGATTTAATTCAAGAATGGTAAATACTCATAATCCAATACAATGGGCGGCCAACATATTGCATGAAGGTATACATGCGGAAATTTTTAGATTTGTCCATAAAAATGACCCAAATGTAAAACCTAGAGAAAGAGCCAGAGTAGTTCAGCTATATTTACATTACAAAGATTCAGATTGGAATGATGAAGCACAGCATATCCATATGACAGAAAAATATGTAACGCCTATAGCAAAAGCGTTAAGAGAATTGGATAAAAATCAATATTCATTAGATCATTATATGCATTTTGCATGGGAAGGTCTAATAGAGCATGCACCAGAATATATAAAACCCACTCCACAACAATTGTCTGAATGGGCCAATTTGTCAAATAAAGTATTAGAAAATAACAACATACCATGTCAATAACAAGTAGAATATCATATATTATTTTGATTTGTTTTATTATTTATTCTTGTAATAATTCTAAAAAAAAAGCTAATGATTCAAAAGAAGATAAATATAAAATCATATCTCTTTTAATAGAGAAGTTATCCGCTGGACCGCCACCACCACCACCACCACCAGGAGTGTATAAAAAAGATACTATTGCATTTAATAGATACGTAGATTCAATCAATAAATTAAATGTATCTATAGTTGTATTTGATCATTTTATTGAAAGTGAAAGAACATTCACTCAAGCTAAAAGAGAAATCCATAAAGATTTTCACTTATTAATAGAAAGGTTAGAAAATAATGAAATAGAAAATTCTAAAATAAATTTTGATTCTATTATTGTTTCTAGCAATCGTAAAATTATACCTGTTAATAAGGTTTATAGAAATTTATTAAAAGATAATAATGCTTCACATTATGTTGCTTTCTCAAACATTATTTTTAATAAAAATGTGGATAAGGCTGTGGTTTATATGATTAATAACAGAGGGCCTTTGAGTGGAAATACAATTTTAGTTCTTCTTGAAAAAAAGGATGGTAGTTGGAGGGTGTTTAAACGAAAACTATTAACTATCTCTTGATTTGATGTAATTATAAGGCCGTCTATACCATATCTTAGACGGTCTTTTTAATTAACAAATATCCTCTTAATTATTATATGGGCTTTGGTTGGGATGGTCTTAGAGCTTATGATTATCAAGGGATTTTATCTATAGAAGAAAGTAAAGAACTTTACCGTTTACAAGCAATCGTTAATGATAATACTAATTTTAACCCTACTAACTGTAATTAATTATGAGAATTGTATTTTTAATTATTTTATCTGCATCAGTACTTTTGTCATGTACATCTATTGAAGAAAAGCAGGAAAAGCACACGTATCAAATACTATCTTTATTAGTTGATGAATTTGGAAGACCCATTAAGCCACCACCACCAGAAGGTCAAAAACCTTATTTTACCAATAAACAGATAGATTCAATTATGAATCGAAAACAAACGATAGGAGTACACCACTTACTTAAACATAGAAAAGAAAATCTTAGTATAACAAAGAATATAGATGATGAATCTTATTTAGAATTATTAAAGGTTTTTAGTGAATATAATGAAGATTTAAATCTTGATATTACTAAGCTAAAAAGCAATAAAGGTTATACTGTAATCTTTCTGGATTCATTAAAATCAAAACAAGAACAGTACATTACATACGACAAACAGTTATATTTTTCAAGAATCGCATTTGATGATAGTTTTAAAAAAGCTTTGACCGCAATCTCCATAAAACATAGTGGTTATTTTCTTTGCTTATTAGAAAAAGAAAAAGAAAAATGGAAAATACGGAATAGTAAGATGATTTATATTTATTAATTACTCCCGCTAGCGTCTCGCTAGTGGCGTCAAAGCTTGGAGAATAAGAATATATAAATGATAAGAACCAGTTACAGCAATGTAGCTGGTTATTTTCTTAGGATTAGAATATTCTAGTTTCATTTTTTGAAACTGTAATATTGTATTTTGGCAAGATGAGCAGGAATTATAAATTTTATAATACATCAGGTCTGTACTTTATAAGTTTTGCTACAGTGTATTGGATCGATGTATTTATACGAGAACAATATTTATCTGTTTTGTCAGAAAGTATTACATATTGTAGATTAGAAAAAGGTATGGAGGTTTATGCGTATTGTTTTATGACTAGTCATATACATTTAATATTTCGTTCTTCAAATAATAACCCTTCAGGATTGATTAGGGATTTTAAAGGGTGTACTTCAAAAAAATTGTTAAAAGTAATAGAGAACAACCCTCAGGAAAGTAGGAAAGAATGGTTATTATGGATGTTTGAGAAGGCGGGTAAAAAGAATGCTACTGTAAGCAGAATGCAATTTTGGCAGCAACATAATAAACCTATAGAATTATGGAGTAATAAAGTGATTCAACAAAAAATAGATTATATTCACAATAATCCTGTCGAATCAGGTTTTGTAACCAATTCGGTAGATTGGAAATATAGTAGTGCAAGAAATTATCAGGATGACCATACAGTGTTAGAGATTGATAGCGATGGATACCTATTTGGATTAACAAAACATTAATGCCACTAGCGAGACGCTAGCGGGAGCGGGGATGATCCCAAGAGGGCCATTAAATGCTTTTGGCAATGCTACACCCTCGGGACCGATTAACTTATCCTGTTTGGAGGGTACCATCCGTATAGGTTTTCGATATGTCGGTGGTGATCCCAGAGCCACTACACGATATCATATTGATAATATAAAAATTATCGGAAAATAAGATGTAATTATCAAGACCTAATTAGACCTCACAGGTCTTAAAGACCTGTGAGGTCTCTTTAAAGACAATTTTTATAAGATGATTAGTTATGGTTTTATAAACGGTTGAATTATATTCAAGTAGCCTATTAATTTTTTTCATATTCTTTTGTCGTTGGCTTTTAGTGAAGCGTTGTACTTTGCATAAAAAAAGCAGAAACAATGGCTAGTATAGAAATCCGTCATTTAAAACTTATTGATACCGTTGCAGCCGTAGGAACCTTAAAAAACGCGGCAGAAAAACTCTTTCTTACACAATCGGCATTAAGTCATCAACTTAAAGAGTTAGAATCTCATGTAGGCACTCCGATATTTTATAGGATTAATAATCAATTGGTGTTTACTACGTCTGGTAAAGAGTTGCGAGATGCCAGCAAAGAAATACTCGAACGCTTGAAACAGGCAGAGAATAATATCCAGGAAATAAGTCAAGATCATATGAAGGATTATATTCATGGATATTCTCAAGAGGAGACAAATCGATTAAATGATCAGGCTAATTCTATTGCAGAACTTTTGCATTGGGACTCAAAATGGGAAAAAGGCTCTCTAATTCTTGAGGCCGGTTGTGGTGTTGGGGCACAAACCAAAATCATAGCAAAAAACAACTTAGATTCAACTTTTATTTCTGTAGACTTGTCTACTACGTCATTAGAAAAAGCAGAGGCATCAATAAAAGAGCATGGCATCAAAAATGTAGTGTTTAAGGTTGCCGATTTGTTAAATCTACCTTTTAAAGATGATCATTTTGATCACATTTTTGTTTGCTTTGTTTTAGAACATATATCCCACCCAAAAGAAGCTATACAGGAATTAAAGAGGGTTCTTAAACCCGGGGGAACACTTATGATAATTGAAGGAGATCATGGTTCTGCATACTTTTATCCAGATAGTCCATCTGCGAAAAAAGTGATCCAGGCACAAGTAGCTTTACAACAAAAAAAAGGAGGGAATGCTAATATTGGCAGAGCGCTATATCCGTTGTTACTTGATTCAGGATTTAAAAATATCACTATTTCTCCGAGACAGGTATATGTTGATGATTCGAAACCTGAATTATTAGATGGGTTTATAAAAAATACTTTTACCGCTATGGTCAGAGGAATTACAGAAGAAGCACTAGCAAAAAAAATTATTAGCAAAGAAGAAATGAATAGAGGTATTAATGATTTGTATAAGACTACAGAAGGAGGAGGTACATTTTGCTATACTTTTTTTAAAGGAATAGCGATTAAAGATTAATGAATTAAGTTGTCCAGTATATTCGGATAGAATTAACAGTAAAGCTATAATCTTAGTGTTTGGCAGGAGTTGAATTTAAAATCCTTCATGAATGGATTTGTTTATATGTTTTACCTCGGCTCTTGTACACTGGATTATAGCTTGTTGTTTGATTTTGAGTACCTTTGTTAGTGTGAAGGCTATGTAACTACTAGTGAAATTAGGGCATGCCAGAATTATAAAACAATTACCCTGTTACCGCGTTTTATAGACAGTACAAACTAAAAATGTTGTATTATGAAAACTTTAAAAAAGTGTTTATTAGTAGTAATATTAGTTTTTGCAGTATTGGCCTGCGGTGAAAAGAAAAAAGAGGCTGAAGCTACAGAGAAATCAAAAAAGACTGCGGTAGTGGTTAAAAAGACTCAAAAAAAGAGGGTTACTAAAACACTATCTAAAAAAGAGCAGCGAAAATTAAGAAGAGAACAACGAAAACGAGAACGCCAGGCAAGAAGAAAAAAGCGCGAACTCGAGAAGAACAAAAAGTAAATAGTAAAAAGGCTGAATTTGATAATTCAGCCTTTTTTGATCTATTACTGTTTTATAATTTTTTGAGTCTTATTAAGTTTTCCGTTTGTGCTAGAAGCATGTACAACATAAAACCCTTTAGGGTAACGATTCATATCAATAGATAATTTAGATTGTCCGGCATTAAGTTGTATCGTTTGAGTATATACAGTTTTGCCAGTTACATCAGTAATTATAACATCTACATCTCCTTCAACAAGAGTATTAAAATCTATAGATAATTGATTTTTAAATGGGTTTGGGGAAACAAAAATACTAGCTTCTTCAAATCCAAAATCTTCGGTGAGTAATTCACTTTCTAGTGCAGTAGGATTTTCTGCATAGACCAAAGTATTTTTTGTAGCGATACGCTCACCATTTTCAAGGCATACAATAGCATCTAGGTCATAGCCATCTGCAAACCATGGAAAATTAGCTTTATCACTTGTATCCACAACTTTGATATATTTTGCAGAGCGTAAGTTGCCCGTTGCAAGATCAAATTCTCCATCCTGGCAAGTTGTTCCTAAAGAAACAAACTCGATACCGTCTAGAGAAGCAAATACTTCTGCAGATTCTGGATAATAATTACAAGGGATGTTGTCAAAGAACCCTGTAGATTCGAATACTGCAAATTCATTAGTATCAGCATTATCAAAAATCTCGTTGTTTAGTTCTATGGTGATCGATCCGCCAAACCCTAAACTCACAAAATTAAAATATCTTTTTTCTCTAGGGGTTCCTAAGGCACGCTTAGTCTTACTTCTAAGTCTTGATATTCTTCCACCATCTTTTCTCTTCCCTTGATCAAAAGCTACCACAGATGCCCCCGAACAAGTATTGTTTACAAACTTTGGTTCTAACAAGAATCGTGCAGAAACGGGTAAGTGATCCGATGTAGTGAATGCATAATCATTATCATATACGTCGTAATGAACCGTTACAGAATTTTCGATATAAGCTTCATTAAGTTCATTGGTTACCATAATATGATCAATCATATTTTCTCTAAAAACAAATGATCGCAATCCTGCTTCGCTTAGTGCAGAAGATATAATCGTGTAATTAGCTGTATCATCTACATATTCCTGAAAACTAGAAATGGTTGATGGGATGTCTGCTACGGTTTCATCTACATCGTCATTATAATCTCCCAAAAGAATAACCTTATTATTTGCAAAATTAGCATCTAGCGAATCTTTTAATACTTCTACATCGTATTTACGCATATCATATCGATTTTGAGGACCATTGCTACTATTTGCTCTGGCATGTAGTGCGATCAAATCAATACGTTCTGTTACCTCATTAATAGTTACATCAGCAGTCATTAAAAAGGGTAATCTTCCACTAGCATAGAAACGATCTGTTTCGCTAGGATAATCCACAAGTGCAGATGCATCACCACCATTATATAGTGGATGAATGGATGTAAACATTGCTCTTGTTTCAACCACAGAAACAGTTTCTGTATTATAAATAAATCCTACTTTTTGTGATACTCCACCAGAATTAGGACGAGAAACGGCATCAGATAAAATATAATCATATCCTGGTAACAGGTTTACTAATTCTTCAAATAATACATCATCAGCAATTTCTTCTACTGCATATACATCTGCTTTTAGTTTTTTAAGCACTGTAGCCGTACTATCTCTTTGAATTGCATCAGACATAGGATTTTGACCTACAGGCGAGTTGTTTTCATCACCAAACCATTCGATATTCCATGTTACTACATCAAACGTATCTTCTTTAGGGAACCCTACAGTGTCTCCCGGTGGAATAAATTCTACCGCACAAGGAATATCTGAAACTTGCCTTGGCAGTAACTGGAAGAATTCTCTAAAACGACCTATCACACCAGTGATTTCTGAACAGGTAGCGGGTTGTGCTTTACCTACTATAGAAGCTACATCGTTATCAACACGCAGTTCTCCGTTTCCGCTAGCATCGGTAAGGGTGAAGTTAGAGTTTCCAAATAAAAGATCTCCCGGATTAGGGAATGTAGTATTAAGTACTCGAACCAATTCTCCTGGATGTTCTGCAAGCTCTGCAAGTGTAATGTCTAGTGGTGTAATTGGATTTTGAGGAAGACCGTTATTTACTACATCTGTTACAGAACTGATCTGAATCTGATCATTAAAAGCAGCCCTGATCCCTGTTATGGTAATAGAATCCCCAACTTTTAAAGTAGCATTAGCTTGCACCTGATCATCAAAAACAGCAATACCACCTGTGGCATCCTGAATAAATGCAGGACCATTAAAACTATTAGTAACAGTTAATACTCCAGCGATAGTAACTGGTGTGCCTTCAGCAATAGCTCTAGCTTCTGCAATGCTTATTGGGTCACCAGGAGTTACTATTACACCATCGTTATCTGCACCTGGTGTTGGAGCTTTAGCTACATATGAAGCAGTATTTCGAGCTCCTCCTTGTCCATTAGGACTTCGCTGTAAAGATTCTCCATCTTTATTTCCATTTGTGTTTTCGTTTACCTGTGGCTGATCAGTATTTAGAAGTACTAATAATTCTACATCATCAGCATCATCGGTATCATATACAATGGCATCAATGATGTTTTGGGTAGTAACCACTGTTCCGTTAGGAAAGCTTGTAGCATCACCAAAATATAAGACTACAGCATCTGCACCATTCTGGAACGTATTTCCGGGAATGACAAGGCCTACATTAGCAACATCTGCATTACCCACCACAAAATATCCTTCAGCATTGGTAGTAAAACCATCTAAATCAATGGCATTATAACTGGTATTGTTACTTCCGTTATAATTTACCAATACATAACCATCAAGTGAGGTATTTCCGGTTCCTCCATCATATAGTTCTACAAACTCTAAAGCATCAGAGCCTTGAGTATCTGCATCCAGTTCATTAATAATAAGATTAACTATTTCTGTTGCATTGGTATTTGCTCCCCCCGGAGTAGGAATTGCCTGTGTGTATGTTGAGGTATTTCTTAATCCTCCTGATCCATTAGGAAAACGTTGTAATGAATGGAAATTCTTATCATTTTTCTCGTCTTCATTTACTTGTGGTTCACTATTATTTAGTAACACCAATAGTTCTGCATCATCATTATCATTGGTGTCGTATACAATAGCATCTACCAAATTTTCTGTTGTGATAGTGCTTCCGTTAGGAAAATTAGAAGCTGCAGTTTTATATAGTGCTACAGCATCTGCTCCATTTTGTAGTCCATTACCTGGAAAGGTAATCCCGACGTTAGCTACATCTGCATTACCGATAACAAAGTATCCATTAGCATTTGTAGTAGAACCGGTTAAATCATAGGCAGCATAACTCTGATTATTGGATCCGTTAAAGAATACTAATGTGTGTCCATCCAGAGATGTGTTTCCGGCTCCGCCGTCAAACAGCTCTACAAATTCTAAAACATCAGATCCATCGGTATCTGCATCAATTTCATTAATTACTAATACCGCTGTTGGATTCGTATCATCGATAACTACATTTTCTCGATTAGGTGTATTAACAGCTTCTCCCGGTTCTGCTATAGCTGCAGGGAAACTGGGTAACCCACTTCCATCAAAATCATTTCTTTTCCAATCGGTGACAGTATTAGTATCTTGACCATTCGGAAATCTCGATGCTCCTCCTACGGTAAATGAACTTCCATCAAAGGATTGTAGTAAGGTAACATTGGCATAGTTAAGATCAGATGCACCACCATCGTTAACTCCAATATCATCAATGCGTTCTTCCCATGGGGTGATATCAAAAGTACCATTGTCATCTGTATCAAGATCTTGTCCTAAACTACCCGTGAAATTCTTTACCAGAAGTAGAGCGACAGTACCGTTTTCGTATACATTACTACCAAAAGCAGTAGTGAAATACCCATTAATATCTGTAGTGCCTAATTGTATTACTTCATCGATAACTCCAGAAGCATTGCTATCTCCTTCAATTTCTAGTAACCAATATTCGCTTAAGTCTGTTTCTACACTAGCTAATATTTCTACAAATTCATCAGTATCTGATCCAGTATGATTAAATACAAATTCGTTAATTATTGGTATGATAACTGGTGTTCCAAAAGTTTGATTGGTATTCACCGCACCATATGTGTTGGTGATAGTTGATTCCCAGATAAATTCTGTTGCAGTTGTTCCGGCACCTGACAGTTGTAAAGAGGCTCCAACGGGAGTACTGCTAGATTCTGACACACCTATATCGGTACTTGTTAACCCAGATGCGGGTCCATCTGTTGCAGTAATAACACCTTCATAGCTTAAAAACTGGATAACAGTATTGTTGTTGTCAATTAATGCAATCCCATCTGGCGCACCATTTTGTAATCCATTGGCAGGAAGAATTTCTACCACAGTTCCGAAACCATTTTGCTGATCCGGAATCACTCCCGAAATAGATATTGTATTATAAACGGTACTATTAGACCCGTTATACAAAACAATACTCCAACCAGAAAGATCTGTTCCTGCTGTCCCTGCAATTTCGATAGCTTCTTCTACGTCTGTACTTGCATTGTCATAGTGTATTTCATTAATAAATACGGATTGAGTAAACCCATTCTGAATTCCTAAAAAGCAGGAGATGACGAATGGAATTAAGAGTAATTTTAATTTCATGACTATTAATTTATTTGTGTGATTTTTTGCGTAATGCAAGTTAGAGTATTAGAATGATTATTATTGGGCAGAGATGTTAAAAAAAGTTTAAGAAACCTTAATTTCTATTTTAAAAACATTATAAATCAGATGATTATGAATGAAACAAGAAAGATGTCTTGAATGATGTTGACCAAAATACCAATGAATAGCTTAATGTAAGATCGTAGTTTTTATACATTATACTTTAACCTCACATATACAGGAAAGTGGTCACTGTATCCACCTTTATATTTTCCTCCTGCATAGGTTCTAAAAGGAGTACCCTTATAGCGACCTTTGTATATCTTTAAAAAATTTTTGTCAAAAATAGTAGCATCAGAAAAGCTATGTTTTCCTTCTTCATATTTATGAAAATTATGGCTAAAGATTATTTGATCAAATAGGTTCCATTGACTCCTGTAATTTGTACTGCCTTGGTAACGGGTAAGAAGGCGTTCCATTGGGTTAAAAAGATCATGTTGCACCAAATTTTTTATACTTTCGCTAGAAGGATCGTCATTAAAATCTCCCATAATGATAATTTTTGCATTAGGGTCTTTATCAGTAATCTGACTGATAATCTCACGATTTTTTTCTGCGGCAGCAATACGCTTATAAGCTGTACTTTCTGCCCCATCTCTTCTAGATGGCCAATGATTAATTAAGAGATGAACTTCCTCTTGATTTAAAACACCGGTTACCCATAAAATATCACGAGTATAGTCCCGTTCTCCCCCTACATTATCTACTAAGACTGTAACGGTTTTAGAATTTATTACTTCAAAATATTGTTTTTGATACAGTAACCCTACATCAATACCTCGTTCATCGGGAGAATCATAATGAACAATACCGTACTCTTTTTGTTTTAAATGTTTAGAGTTAATAAGATCTTCAAGAACAGCTTTATTTTCTACTTCTGCTACACCAACCAAAACAGGAGCTTTTCTTGTTTTTGAAAATCCAATATTAGAAATAGCCGTACCTAGTTTGAATACTTTTTTTTCATATCGTTTTCGGTTCCACCTTTTTTCAGAATCAGGTAAGAAATCATTATCCAGAGTATATGGATCATCTTTGGTATCAAATAAATTTTCTAAATTATAAAATGCTACGGTATAGTGATTTGTTTCTTTTTTATTGAAATAAAATTTGTTAGCCATAGGATTTAATTTTATAAGAAACCGGTTATAATGTTGATTCCAGAGTACATAATTGTTGTACATTTGTTCAAAGGCACAATATAATAAATTAAGATATAGAAAGATTAAGTAATTAATGTTAGAGAGAGAAGAAATAGCGTACGAGAAAACGATTTTGATAGGAATCATTACCAAAAATCAGGATGAAGAGAAGCTTGAAGAGTTTTTGGATGAATTAGAATTTCTTACGTATACAGCTGGTGGTGAAGTGGTAAAACGATTTACCCAAAAAATGGATATGCCTAACTCTAAAACCTTTATAGGTTCTGGAAAAATGGAGGATGTACGAATTTATGTAGAACAACATGACATAGGCACCGTAGTTTTTGATGATGAATTGTCGCCGGGTCAACTTCGTAATATAGAGCGTATTTTAAAAGCTAAAATTATAGATCGAACGAATTTAATCCTTGATATTTTTGCCCAACGTGCTCAAACTAGTTATGCCCGCACTCAAGTAGAATTAGCACAATATCAGTATTTATTACCTAGATTAACGGGGTTGTGGACTCACTTAGAAAGACAACGTGGTGGTATAGGAATGCGTGGTCCGGGAGAAACAGAGATCGAAACAGACCGTCGTATTGTTAGAGATCGAATTTCTCTACTTAAGAAGAAACTGCTTACTATAGATAAACAAATGGCTACTCAACGTGGTAATCGTGGAAAATTGGTTAGAGTAGCTTTGGTAGGATATACCAATGTGGGTAAATCTACATTGATGAATGTTATTGCCAAGAGTAAAGTTTTTGCAGAAAACAAGCTTTTTGCTACTCTGGATACTACAGTGAGAAAAGTAGTTATTGGCAATCTTCCGTTTTTATTAAGTGATACGGTAGGTTTTATCAGGAAATTACCCACTCAACTTGTAGAAAGTTTTAAAAGCACATTGGATGAGGTAAGAGAAGCAGATTTATTATTGCATGTTGTAGATATTTCTCATCCACAGTTCGAAGATCATATCGAATCAGTGAATAAGATTCTTGATGAAATAGATTGTAGAGATAAACCTACTATGATGGTTTTTAATAAAATTGATGCCTATCAACATGAGACAATAGATAGCGATGATTTAACAACAGAAAGAACCAAAGCACATTATACGTTAGAGGAATGGAAACAAACCTGGATGAGTAGAATAGGAGATAATGCTCTGTTTATTTCTGCGATCAATAAGGAGAACATAGATGATTTTAGAAAGCGAGTATATAAAGAAATAAGAGCAATACACGTAACTCGTTTCCCTTATAATAACTTTTTGTACCCTGAGATTGTCGAAGAATAGTCTAAAATTTATATTTAAGCCCTAATCCAATTACTTCCCGTATCTGAAATCCACCAGTAGCATTATCATCATAAATTGCTTGAAACACAAAACTACCAGTGATGTATTTGTTTACAAGTAAATTAATACTTAATGTATAATCAATATCGACATTGGCTGGGTCTTCAATATAGTTAGAGTATAAGTTTAAAAGTTGCTCTAGTGTTATGTTTTTTATTATAGTATATTTAGAATAAGCGGCAAGAGATCCACCAAACTCAAAACGAGAACTTTCACCAGCATCTACACCAAAATAATCACCATCTTCATAATCTGTAACATTGGTAAATTCTTTATCTACAAATATCATACGAGATGTGACTGGAGCAATATTAACGTTTAAATTATCACTTTTTTTCCATAATAACCCTGGCCCAACCTGTATAAATGCAGGAGAAAAGAAATGAGTTTCTTCTATACGTATGGTCTCTTCGGAATCGGGGTTTTTGGTAAATCTATACCCTTTATCAAACTGAGATCTAAAATTGATAAACAAAGAATAGTTCCAGAATCCTTGACCAATTTTTTGCCCCAATCGAGTATTAAATTCAATCCTATCATTGGTTTTACGGGCAAAATCTTCATCCTTTAAGAAAGTAAGCCCGTAATCTGCAATAATTTTATTATCCCAGGTTAAGCTATTTTTTTTATAATTAAATTCATAATTTAATGTTGCATTTCCAGCAACATTAGATGTTCCTCCTCCTTGCCAGTCAAAATTGAAAACAGATTGATTAAAAAGTAAAGTGAAGTTTGCTTTGTCCTTCCATCCGATATGTTCTTTCTTTGGTTTTTTTGGAGTGATCTCTTTTAATTTCTGTTTTAAAACAATGATATTTAAATCATTTGTGGTATTCTTTAAAATACTATCAAGAGAACGTTTTAAATTAATTTGAATTGAATCCAGGTGTTTTCTTTTTTCTTTTTCCTGACCTGAAATTTTTGTTACTAACAAAAGCAGAAAAACAGCTAAAAAAAATCTATTCATTTGATCTTTTGTTGCAAGGGTAGAATACAAAGATACGGTATGCATTTAGCTTTTTCAAATTAGAGATATTTCTTAAAAACATTTTACAGAAGAGTCGTTCTGCATAGGCTATACTATAGCATCATTCATATTTACTTACTTATTAACATAGATAAGTAACCCTCTGTTTTTTTGGTAATTATCTACTATATTAACGTTAACAGTAGGTTAATGTGTCAGAATCGTATAAAAATAAAAACCATTTAGGATATTTTTGATATAATGACATATGAATATAACAAGATAATAATCAGAGCATTTGATGTAACGTTTTAAATAATCATAGGTCATGGTAAAGACAATATATATCAATCACAAAAACAAACTTTAATGTCATGAAAAATCTCCCGAAGATTATTACACTATTTTTATTGTATTTGCTGCCAAACCTAAATTATGGTCAACTACCAGCAAAAATGATTCAATACCCGGATGTTTCTGATTCTCATATCTGTTTTACTTATGCAGATGACCTATGGATTGTAAATAAGCAAGGAGGGACTGCACATCGGTTAACAACTAAAGCAGGTCGAGAAACAAAGGGGAAATTTTCTCCAGATGGAAAAACCATTGCATTTAATGCTAATTATGATGGTAACCATGACATCTATACAATTCCTGTAACCGGTGGTGTTCCTAAACGAATTACAACTCACGGAATGTCTGATAATATTAAAGCATGGACCAAAGACGGAAATTTTTTAATTTACACTTCTAGAATGGAAAGTGGTAAACAACGTTTTTCTAAAGCATTTAAAATATCAGTTAATGGAGGGTTACCAGTAAGAATACCGATAAGTAAGGTTGAAGAATTAGACCTACATGTTAATGGTGATCTTGTAGCTATGACAGATAAATCAAGACTTGGTAGAAGCTGGAAACGATATCGAGGAGGAATGGCTTCTGATATCTATCTTTTTGATATTAAGACTTTAACTTCTGAAAACATTACCAATAACGACAGTAATGATGAGTTACCGATGTGGAATAACGATGACCTCTATTATCTTTCGGATAAAGACACATCTAAGAAATTTAATATCTGGAAATATAACCTGCAATCAAAACAACATGAGCAAATTACATTTTTTAAAGAATTTGATATTGAGCGCCCATCTATAGGAAAATCTGAAATCGTTTTTGAAGCTGGGGGAACACTATATCTTTTAGATGTGGTAACAAAAACAACAAAAGAAATATCTATAAGTGCTATTGGGGATTTTACAGGATTAAAACCTCAAGTAAAGAAAGCAGAAAAATATATTCATAGTGTAGGTATAGCACCAGACGGTAATAGAATTATTGTAGGTGCTAGAGGAGATATCTTTTCTGTGCCTAAAAAAGATGGGATTACCAAGAACCTAACACGTACAAGTGGTATTGCAGAACGTTACCCTAGCTGGTCACCAAATGGAAGGTATATTGCATATTGGAGTGATAAAACAGGCGAATACGAATTAATGGTAAGAGATCTTAAAAATAATACAGAGAAACAAATTTCAAAACAAGGCCCCGGATTTAGATATCAATTGTTCTGGTCTCCCGATAGTAAAAAATTGATTTTTGTAGATCAGGAAATGCATATAAAACTGGCAAATATTACTAACAATACGATTACTGAAATAGATCAGGAAATTCAGTTGTTTCAAGGAGGTTTGTCAGGGTTCTCTGTAAGCTGGTCAAATGATAGCAAATATATTACTTATGCAAATTCTCATGAAAATGGAAATCAGCATATCATTATATACGATATCGATAAAAAGAAAAAGAACACCATTACCTCTGCTTTTTATGATGATGGTAATCCTGTGTTTTCTGTCGATAATGAGTATATCTATTGTACGACTAATAGAACTTTTGATCCGGTATACAGTGATTATGATAATAGTTGGACATATCCCAATGCAACTAAAATAGGAATCATTCCGCTTACAAAAGATACAGTACATCCTATTGAATTGAAAAATGATGAAGTTGCCATAAATGAAGGAGATAAAAAGAAAGAGGATACCAAAGACAAGAAGAAAGAAGAAGAAGATCAAAAGGTAAAACCGATACGTATTGATTTTAATGGAATAGAATCCAGAATGATCATTTTGCCTGTAGAATTGGGTAATACAGGAGGGATAAGTGCTGCAAAGGGTAAAATCATTTTCTTAAAAAACCCTAGAACAGGATCAAAGGATGAAAAATCAGTTTTAAAATATTATGATTTTGAAGAAGATGAAGAAAAGACAATCCTTGAAAATGTAGATGATTATGAACTTTCGTTTGATAACAATAGTATTTTGGTGTTTAGCGAAGAAAAAATGGGTATTATAGAAGTAGCAAAAGATCAATCTCTAGAAGATTATATAGATACCTCTAATATGGAAATGACCGTTAATCCAAAAGAAGAATGGAGACAAATCTTTACAGATATATGGCGTTTAGAAAGAGATTTTTTCTATGATAAAAATCTACACGGATTGGATTGGGAAGCTATGAAAAAGAAATACGAGCCATTGATCGAATATGCGGCAAGCCGAAATGACCTGAATAAAATTACAGGAGCATTAATAGCAGAGCTAAATGCTTCTCATACCTATAGAGGTGGAGGAGATGTAGTATCAAGCACTAATAAATCTACTGGTTATCTCGGTGTTGACTGGGAAATGCATCAGGGAAAATACAGAATAAAAAAGATCATTATGCCAGCCCCTTGGGATACCGAGGTTAAATCTCCTCTTAGAAAACCAGGAGTATTAGTTGAAGAAGGTGATTATATATTACGTATCAATGGAATCGAATTAACAGAGTATGCTGATCCTTATGTAGCATTAGAAGGAAAAGCAAACGAAACGATAGAGATTACAGTTAGCAAAACACCAGATGGTAAGAATAGTAAGAAATATCTTGTCCAACCCATAAAAAGTGAAGCAAGACTTAGAAACCTTGCATGGATCGAAAAAAAGCGAAAATATGTTGAAGAAAAATCAGGTGGACGAATTGGGTATATTTATGTACCAAGTACAGGGATAGATGGCCAAGAAGAATTAGTTAGAATGTTCTATGCCCAACATCACAAAGATGGATTAATCATTGATGAAAGGTTTAATAACGGTGGACAAATACCAGATAGATTTGTAGAATTGTTAAATAGACCATTATTAAGCTATTACAAGGTGCGAGAAGGCAAAGATTGGGCTTGGCCTCCAAGAGGGCATTATGGCCCTAAGGCGATGCTTATCAATGGATGGAGTGGTAGTGGAGGAGATGCTTTTCCTGATTATTTCAAGAAAAGAAAAGTAGGGCCGCTTATTGGTACAAGAACCTGGGGAGGACTAATAGGAATTTCGGGAGCACCAGAATTAATAGATGGTGGATATGTAACAGTACCTACATTTAGAATGTATAATCCCGATGGAACCTGGTTTGCAGAAGGACATGGTGTTGAGCCGGATATCCATGTTCCAGAAAACCCAGGAAAAGATGCTCAAGGTATAGATGTGCAACTGGATCGCGCTATTAATGAAGTGCTAAAAACACTTAAAGAAAGTGACAAAAACCCAAAAAATAAAGTGCCTGCAGCAGAGGATCGTTCTAAGTAATTTGCTTGCAAATGAGATACATAAAAAAGCGAGAGTATTTTCCTTACTCTCGCTTTTACTTTTTTATAATATGTATTTCATAATTTAAGGTATATTCGTGATACTGTATTATATGATTTCCTATGGAAAATTTAGAACTGATTAAAGCGAAAGAATCAGATAAAGGTTTCTTATTTAATTTAAGAATGGTAACAATGGTCGAGCACTTAGAGGAAATGGGAATTTTCTTATCAGATGAAGAACATTTATCCAGAATAGATTTTCAATATGATAATGCTTATGTGATATTAAAATCAAATCAAAGAGCAGGTGTATTGAAATATATTGAAACAGAACACGCGATAGAAATACTACAAATACAAGTGTTACCTGAATATCAAGGTCATGGAATAGGGAAGTGTGTGATTAAAGAGCTAATGGAAACTACCAAAGCTTCAAATAAAAATATGATATTAAAAGTATTAAAAGAAAACCCAGCGAAGTATTTATATGAACGTATGGGTTTTAAGACAGTTGACGAGGATAAATATGAGTTTCATATGAAATTAGTACCCGGTAAAGGATAAAAAAACAGTAGATTTACTAAAGAAAAAAGCATCTTTTATTAAATAAAAGATGCTTTTTTTAAGAGCTATATTTTCTTGTTTCTAGAATCCATAATTTACTCCTAGACCAAATACTTCTCTAATCTGAAAAGCGCCAACAGCATTATCATCATAGATGGCCTGAAAGGTTAGATTAGTAGATAAATACTTGTTAATCGTCATCACGATGTTTGCAGTATAATCTATATCTACATTTTGTGGATCTTCTAAGTAGTTAGAATACAAATTTAAAATGTTTTCCATAGATACATTCTTCATGATTTCAAATTTGGCATACCCATTAAGTGCTGCACCAAATTCAAAACGAAAAGCATCGTTTGCTTCTATTCCAAAGTAACCACCGGCATCGTTAAAAGCGTCTATTGCTGTCTGATCATTACCTACATCTGTAAAATCACCATCTACAAAGATAAACTTTGCAGTAGCAGGAGCTATATTAACCTTTAGATTATCACTTTTTTTCCATAGCATACCTGGGCCTAACTGCAAATATGCAGGTGAGAAAATATGTGTTGTTTCTGTTCGGGTTTCTCTTGTTCCTATAACATCTCCAGTAGTTGTATCTAGAATAGGTTCTTCTCCATATTCGTATCCTTTATCAAACTGTGTTTTAAAGTTTAAGAAAAAAGAATAGTACCATAGAGATTCTTTGATCTGTTTACCCAATAATGAATTCAACTCTAAGCGGTCATTAGTTTTACGTATAAACTCTTGATCTTTAAGTTTGGTAAGACCATAATCTGCAAGGATTTTATTATCCCAAGTGATAGACCCTTTACGATAATTAAAGTCATAGGATACTGATAAATTTCCTGCAACATTAGATGTTCCTCCTCCAAGCCAATCTGCATTAAAAGCAGATTGATTTAATAAAAGGCTAATATTTCCTCCTCTGGTCCACCCTTCTTTGGGAGCTTCGTCTTTTTTTGTTTCTTCTTGTGCAAATAGAATTGTAGAACTAATTAATAGAACTACTGTTAGCAATGTTTTTTTCATTTGATGATAGTTTTAAGGGATTTAATCAGGTTATTTTGATGGTTAAATAATTTGTTAACCGGTACAAATAACCAGCGTAAATTTTTATGTTGGCAAATATATTTTAAGAAACGTTTTTTACTTTAAAAGTATGGTAGTAGACCATTATTTTTCGATAAAGAACAATATTAATAGATAAAAGGGTCTATTTCCTTTTGTATAGCGGAACAGAAGAACATGCCTCCCCATACATAATACTTTTTGCGACAGGTTGTAATTTTTGGATCAAATCGATATAAGCCCCTTGAGGAACAGGTTTGTTAGTGCAACCCTTTATAATAATCAGCTTGTTTTGATATTCTGAAATGTCAATAGTATTTATAATTTCGGCATAGAGTACCGTTTCCAGAGTTTCTAAAGATCCTACGGCTACTTTTTTTGCAAAGGGCTGTAATGAGCTAGTCAATAAAAGGTATGCCCATCCTGGGATAATAGCGTCTGTAGAACAAGTTAATGCAACATAAGCGTCTTGATATTGACTCCAGTCATGATCCAAGACAGATTTTCTAAGCTCTTTTTCACGTAAAATTAACCCCTCAAAAAGCCAATCTTTAATATCAAAAAGAATACGATCACCTTTAGGATAATACTCTTCTAAATCAAAAGTGATAAGGTTTTTATTATTTGCAACTCTATTTACAATTTCATCGGCCATTGTATCGTTGTATTATGTTATTTATACCCTATTTTTTCTGAAAGCTCTATCTTGCTTTTTGCAAAATTTCCAGTTCCAAAAGCAATTTCTTTACCATCTTGATTGTATAAAGTTGATTCTGCAACAAATAGACTTCTGGATTTAAATTTTATCTTTCCGACAGCTGTAATTATTCCTTTATCGACAGGCCGTATTAAATTAATATTGAAAGAAGTAGTAAGAACGAAAACATCTTTTACAATAGAATTTACAGCAAAAAAAGCAGCATCGTCGAGTAGTTTAAAATATACTGAACCGTGTATAGCTCCTAATGCATGAAAATACTTTTCTGAAATTTCAAGTTCAATTTGTGCTAAACCTTCAGAGATTTTAACCGTGGTGGTATCATACAATGCAGTGTTGATATTTGCCTGTAGATACATTCTTTCTAATTTACTATAATGCTCAGGATTCATTTTCCTTTTTTATTTATTTTAGAAAGATGTTCCAAAATGACTGTATTACTGATTACAGCATTCCCAGTTCTAGTTTGGCCTCTTCACTCATTAAATCTTGTGACCATGGCGGATCAAAAGTAAGCTCCATTTCTACATCTTTTACTGCATCAAGAGATTTTACTTTTTCTCGTATTTCTTCTGGTAGTGACTCTGCTACAGGACAGTTAGGAGAAGTAAGTGTCATTAGGATTTTTACTTCATAATCCTCATTAACAAATACATCATAGATTAGCCCTAGTTCATATATATCAACAGGAATTTCTGGATCAAAAATTGTCTTTAATACTCGTACAATCTTTTCTCCTAAGTCGTTTGTATCTATAGTGGTTTCACTCATTTTTTTAGTTTTAATTTTGCCATAACAAGCTTTGTGCGACAAACATTGATTTAATTCAATTGTGTTTGATAGGCGATAGCATACATTTTTAGCTGTTTAATCATACTAACCAAACCATTAGCACGTGTTGGCGATAAATGCTCTTTTAAGCCAATTTCATCAATAAAATTGGTGTCTGCTTCAATAATAGCCGCAGGATGTTGTCCAGAAAAGACACGTATCAATATTGCAATGATACCTTTGGTAATAATGGCATCGCTATCTGCAGTAAATTCAACTTTTTCGTCTTTCATTTCGGCATGTACCCATACTTTACTCTGGCATCCTTTTATGATATTGTCGTCTGTCTTATATTTTTCTTCTATTAGAGGAAGTGACTTTCCTAGCTCAATCATGTATTCATATCGTTGCATCCAATCATCAAACATGCTAAATTCATCAACAATCTCTTCCTGGATTTCTTGTATTGTCATTACGCACAAATTTTCAACAAAAGTACAACAAGAATTGTTGCTATTCAATACTTTCTGCCAATGATAGTATAGTATTAACTAATTGTTGTATTTCGTGAGGAGGATGTCCGTGATCAAAGCCATTCGAGACAAACGTTTTGGTAAAAGAAGTGATCTTTAGTTGTGCATGAGGAGCACCATCAAAAAGTCTTTTTTCTGTAGGTGCTTTTAGCTCGCTTATTTTATCAATGTCTATAGTTTCCAGAAGTGAAATAATGGTATTCCAATCTTTTTTTGAGCATTTTTTTGAATGACTATTTTTTAAATTTACATCGGTAGTTTTTTCAATACGATCATTATTAATTTTGATTTGAAAAAAGGAACCTCTGGAGAGTGCCTGGTATTCTATATCAATTATAGTATCCTGATTTTTTTTATTCTTTAAAGGGACGTTTTGGGCTATGGATTGATTTTTTTCTTTTGATATTATTTTGACTAAACTATAATGTAATGAAGAACCATCAGCCGGAGGGTTTTCTACTTTAGTAACGGTAACTTCAATTTCATAGTTATATCCATCTTCATACTCAAAACCCTCGATTGTATCATAAAAATAAGTCCACTTATCGCTTGGATTTTCTTTATACAACATGCATTTTTGAGGGCCAACACCAACGCAATCTATTAGAGTATTAGCTATAAATACTCGTTTTGTTTCCTGGCATGAAGAAAACAAAATAATAATACTCAATAAAAAAAAAGACCTGTACATAGATGAGTTGTTTTGTGTAACATATTGTTTAGTAATTAAATAACGTTGTACAAAACCAAATGGTATAAAAAATAATTTACGAGAGCATCATCTTGGCTTTTTTAACAGATTCGACCAAAGCATCGATTTCTTCTTTAGTATTATAGAATGAAAAAGAAGCTCGTACGGTTCCGGGTATTTTATAAAAATCCATAATAGGCTGTGCACAATGATGTCCTGTGCGCACTGCAATACCGAGTTTATCTACAATAGTTCCCACATCATAAGGATGGATATTATCTAGATTGAAAGAGATTACAGAAGTTTTGTTTTTGGAAGTGCCGTAAATTTTTAACCCTTCAATTTCTAATAATTTTTGCGTGCCGTATTCTAGAAGTTCATTCTCATATGCAGCAATATTATCAAAACCAATACTATTCATATAATCAAGTGCTACTCCAAAAGCGATACCGCCACAAATATTAGGAGTACCAGCTTCAAACTTATGTGGTAACCCGGCATAGGTGGTTTTTTCAAAAGTAACTTGCTCGATCATTTCACCACCACCTTGATAAGGAGGTAGCTTATTTAGCCACTCTTCTTTTCCGTAAAGCATACCTACTCCTGTAGGTCCACAGAGTTTGTGCGCAGAGGCAACATAAAAATCGACATCTAATGCTTGAACATCAGGTTTAACATGAGGGCAGGCTTGTGCACCATCGATCAATACAGCTGCGCCTACGTTATGTGCTTTTTCAATAATTTCTTCAATAGGATTTATAGTTCCTAATGCATTAGAGATATGATTGGTAAAAACAAGTTTGGTGCTGTTAGAAAGTAATTGATCATATACATCCATTACTAATTCACCGTCTTCGTTCATAGGAATGACCTTAAGGATGGCTCCAGTACGTTCACATAACATTTGCCAAGGCACAATATTAGAATGATGCTCTAAAGCGGAAACAATGATTTCATCACCTTCGGAAAGAAGAGAGGTAAAGCCGGTAGCAATAATATTAATACTATGAGTTGTTCCCGAAGTAAGAATAATCTCATGTGTGTGTGTTGCATTAAAATGTTTCTGCACCTTTTTACGAGCCATCTCGTATGCATCTGTTGCTTCTTGTGATAAGGTGTGAACACCACGATGAATATTGGCATTGTAATTACTATAATAATCAACAATGGCATCTATAACTACCTGCGGTGTTTGGGATGTGGCCGCATTATCAAAATATACCAAAGGTTTTCCATTTACTTCTCTGGTAAGTATTGGAAAATCTTCTCGTATCTTCTGTAGATCTAACATATTAATTTCTTTCTGCAAAAGTAGTAAGTATTTCTAATTAGGATTGTTTATTTTTAGAATGATTTAACCCTTTTTAGAATGAAACGACTTAAAAAAATTATTGGGATTACATTTCTTATTCTATTTGCAGGAATTTGTATTGCATTTGCACTGAATTATCCAAAACTTACAATTCTATCAGGATATTCTGCAAAGTATATGAATTCATCGGTTTTTATTGCAAATCGAAGTGTAGAATTTACAGACATAAATGATACTAATTTTTCTCCGGTTCATCTGGCAGATGATGAGGTGGATATGAAGAAAAGAGCATCTGTTGCTTCAGTTTTTGGGCTTAAAGAGAGAAAAGCAATTTATAGAGAAGGCTTAGGTAGTGTTCTGATTGATGATGATTTTGATGAAAACACACCTGTTTTAATACCACGTAGAATTAAAACAGAGACAAGGTTGTCATATCCGTATGGTGAATTGGAACAAAAAGACACAGTTTTTACTACGGTCGATTATGATAAGGTGAATAAAACTGTTACTTCAATTTTTGATACCAATGGAGAGTATATAAAGAAAACAAGAGCTGTTCTTGTGCTATATAAAGATCAGATCATTGCAGAGAAGTATATAGATGAATTGGATAAAGATTCTAAATTATTAGGGTGGTCTATGACCAAAAGTATTCTCTCTACAGTCTATGGAGTGTTACAAAAACAAGGTGCTATTAACATACATGATAAAGCCCCGGTATCAGCTTGGCAAAATGATGAACGAAAAGAGATTACAATTAATAATCTCTTACAGATGAATTGTGGATTAGAATGGGATGAAGATTATGGTTCTATTTCTGATGTTACAAAAATGTTATATGTAGATAAAGATATGACAACGCCCCAAATTCATAAAAAAGCAATTCACAAACCCAATGAACATTGGTATTATTCTTCTGGTGTATCTAACCTGCTATCTGGGGTTTTGAGAAAACAGTTTAAAAGTTATCAGGAGTATCTTGATTATCCATATCGTGAGTTTATTGATAAAATAGGAATGAATTCTATGCTTATAGAAACAGATATGACAGGTAATTATGTAGGTTCTTCTTATGCTTGGGCAACAGTAAGAGATTGGGGTAAATTTGGATTGTTATATCTTCATAAGGGGAATTGGAACGGAGAGCAGATTTTTGAACCTTCGTGGGCCGATTATGTGACTACACCAAGTCCAACATCTGAAGGAGATTATGGAGGGCATTTTTGGTTAAATGCAGGAGGGTTTTATCCAGATGCTCCTAGAGATATGTTTTCTGCAAATGGATTTCAGGGACAACGGGTGTTTATTATTCCTTCTAAAGATTTGGTTATTGTACGGTTTGGACTCATTGGAGATGCAGGAGTGGATTTCAATACGTTTTTAAAAGAGTTGGTGAGTGCGATAAAATAGGAGACTTCAGATTTTTTAGAATACATCCTCCATTTCGTAATAACTTATCGCTTTTTCCTTTAACGAGTTAGTACTCCATTCTTCCCACTGATTGGTATATGGATCATATCCGCATTTTAGAGGTTTAGAGTTTTGGTTATCAGGATTTTCTAAATAAGCTCTACAATCCGTACAAATGTATCTAAACTCACAATCTTTACAAACTTCTATTTGATCTTTAGTTATATTCCAATATTTCTTGAAATCCGTAAGATTTAGAGCCTCTACTAGTGTAATATCATTAATATTTCCAAAGGATTGTGGCATTGACGGGCAGTTCTTTATATTTCCTTTTTTGTCAATAGAAATTTTACGATTGAGGCATGTATTATGATGGTGAGATTCACTAAATAATTTAATATTCGAATAAAAATATTCCTCATTTATGATACCACAATGTTTCTCATCAAGAATATTCCTTTTCACAAACATTAAGTAGCCCATTTTTTCCCAAATAGCATTATAACTTTTATCATAAGGAGCATTAAAAACAATGACAGAATGTATTCTTGGATTCTTTTTAATTAATATCTCTAATTCTTCATTACCTATACTTTCGCTATATGGTATTATAAAATCAATAGAAATAATTCTAGATTTCAATTCATTCAGTAATTCTACCATTTCAGTAATACGATGGAGATTAATTTTACTAAAAAATCTAACCTGAATACAAGAACACTTCAATATTTCTAACTGCTTTATTATATTTTCGAAATCGTGTTCAATGGCATCATAATCAATTATCATATTAGTGATTAAAGAAGGTGAATTCCAATCTAAACTAATCTTAGGAAATAAGTCTGGGTTAGCATCATAAAAAATTAAATTGTGTGAATATAAAAATTCAAAATATTCATCTATGATTTCATCATAGGAATTATTAAATTCTTTTTTTATAAACTGTATAGTCTTTCCATTATAAGTCTCAAGAATCTCATATAATCCATTAGGTATAAAATGGTATTTATTATTTTGTAAATCACAAATTACACTCCTGTTTGCCCCCTTGACAGGGATACAATCAGAAAAAAGGATAAAGTTTTTTGAATTCAATTTAAAATATTTTAGATATTGGTTTAACAAATGGTTTTGTAATGTTGTATGAGTTTTTATATGCCTTTATAGATACCAAATGAGATGAGTCTGAAACAACTTCTTTATATTTTTTATCATTAAATATATTTACAGGGTCTTTACTTTTCATTTTTTAATATTTCTGATAGTTGATTTTCGATATAAAAATTACAAGTATTATTCACGAAACTGATTTGACCAACTGGGTTTATTTCTAAAAAATAATATTCATTATTACTAAACATTAAATCTATAGATGCGAAATTCAAATCAAACCTTTTAAGCATCTTTTCTAATTTCTTTTTAGTATTTGAGGGTAAATTATAAGGAATCGTTCTAATATTATTTAATGACATTAGTTTAGACCTATAATCAATTTCGTTATCAAAAGCATGTATCGACATAGCATAAAAAGTGTCTTTTATAAAAATGACTCTTATCTCATAATCAGCAACTATTTTTTCTTGAAATAACGAAATAGCAAAATGCTCAGGAATATCAGTTAAAATATTGGAATTGATAGAAAATGTTAGGCTAAAATCAAAAATATATTCTCCACTATCATAAAAGTACTGATCAGTCATCCTTTTGCAAACGATTCCATTCTGCCCACTATATTTCTTATAAAATGTGTTTAACTTTTTTTTACTTCCAGTGAATAATGTATCTGGCACTTTAAAGCCTTGTACTTGAGCTTCTTTTAAAACATCAAATTTATTAAGCTCAAAATTACTAATTAATCTTCCAATCTTATTTGTTTGTTTGTGGTTCAAAAAGGAATTTATCAGCAGGGAGTAACAGCTATTCTCATAATCATTGCCATATGTTTTGGCAGAACCTCCATTAAACCAAATAGATGTTAATGCATCAATATCAAATTCTTCAAAATATGGACTATGAATATAAAATGTGTTTTCTTCATTAGTAATGTTTACCTCATCAATACATATTTTATCCTGATCAGCAATTCTAATAAAATCCTCATCTAGACAATCAATAACTTGATTTACAAAATCGTCTATATCTTTGCTATAAATTAGGATCATAAAAAGGATTTATTTTTCATAAAAAAGCCAATCATCAGTTAACTTCATTACAAAATCAAAGTTTTCTGCTACATATTTATCATCCTCATCTTCATTTTCCAGAGGTATTATTGTATATCTCCCAGCATCTATTATAAATCGATGTTCATTATTAAATCTAAAAACAATTTTCTTTACCTGCAATTCATTAATGCTGCAGGTTTTATCAGTATACAAATCACCTTTATATATTTTTAGACAGGTATTACCTACTGACTTAAATACCTCTAAATTATCTCGTATAGCATCATACTCAAAATTTTTAGTCGCTTTTTCCCTTATATTTTTGATCTCTTGAAAAGTCTTATGGTTCTTTTGATAACTATGTACAATTAACACAAAGTACTTACTAGCTGTTGCTATGCTCATACTATCTTTAGCTAACACAACTCCTATTTTTTCTTCAGTAGGAAATCCTTCTTTCTGTATCAACTTTATAAGTTCTTTATCAACAAACTCTGTTGTTTTACTTAATTCTGATTGCTCTATCTCTCCTTTACTATTTTTAATATATTCCGTTTGGTCAATATCTATTAATTCCTCTAACCGTTTAATTAAAGTATAATTTAACCCTACTAGATGTTTTTTATGAAGAGAATCAAAACGTTTTAAAAAATCATTCCAATCTTTATGGTTTTTAATTCTATCAAATATTTTCGCATCAAAATATTTGATAGGCACACCTTTTAATACTAATTTTTCACTCCAATTAATAGCAGTTTTGTAATCTCTGGTAAATATGGCACAACGTACTGCATTATGCATATCTCTGGCAAATACGTATTGGTTATCTTTTAAAAGTTGATCGTACTCTTGTTTTGCTTTGCCGTATTGCTTACGTAAAATATAATTTTCTGCTTTTTCCGTAATTATATAGTATGAAGGCTTTTCTTTTACAAGCGAGTTTTCTTTATTAGATTCTTGTATATTATTACGGATAATAACATCGGGAGTTAGATTTTTTGGTTTTCGCTTCTTTTTTGGTTTTACAATATTTTTAGCATACACCATCTTACCTATATCATAAATCTCTGTATAACATGAACCGAGCCCAAAAATCAATAGAGAATTTATATCAATTTTACTCTTAATTTTAAACGTACGTTCATTTCCCTGATTTGTTTTATAATGGGTGTAATCATATATAGAAAAAGAAGGTAAGGTATCCAAAGTAATACTTTTATGATCTATTACTTTTTTCCCTTCATAAAAAACAGCTACATCTTTAGATTTTATGAATTGTTTTGATCTGACCAAAGTAACGGTATCCTTTTTTTTGCCAATAAAAATATCAACATTGTTTTGTATACCATTCCAGCTACTACCAGACCATCCTCCCGTTATAGTTCCTTCAATTTCGACAATGCTATCTTTTTTATTGAATTTACAATGAGCGATATCAATATTCAACTTATACATAGAAAAATTCTCTATAAAATGAAAATTTTGACCATTTGTCGAAGAAAATGTTACACCATAATTCAATACTCCTTTATACTGTCTCATATCAACAAAAGCAGGAAGTGTATCCCCTGCAGTAAAACAGTTATATCCCCCTTTAGACCACCAGAGTTCATAAGTGTTTGAAGAAATTCTGTACGTATCCAAAGTAACTTGAGAAAAATTATTCTCTTTTTTCAAATTTCTTTGCCCAAAAGAATTATTGATAAAACAAAAATTAAAAATTGTAATAATCAATAAACTAAAAAACACTTTCATCTATTTATTTTATTGTTTTATACGATTTACGCATAAAAATTTCGCATCTAATCGCACTCTTTTTCTACTATATTTTAAACAATAGCTATGTGCTCAAAAGATCTTTTTAATCGTGTCCATTTCATTTCTTTATTATTAGATATCTGATAGAGTTTCAAAAATTATTCCTTGATACATAGTGAAACTATTTAACGACACAAAGGGGTTTCTTAAGTTTATGTTTTTAGTAATATTTATTTCTCAAGATAATATCTCTTTGAAAACTAAACCACTCTGCAATGAAAGTACAGAGGTTTGGTTTTACTAGGGACTAAAGTCCCTATGCCTTATGCCAATATAAAATTGGAATCATCACTATCATCTTTTCTATGATATTCCAAATATTCATTAATCTGGTCGGTCACATTTCCAGTACTCCAAACTCCATAACCACTCGCCTAAAAATGCTTACCCCAGTATCGATAACTCAATCTAGGAAATTCTTGCTGTAATTTTCTTGAGGTATTGCCTTTCAACTGTTTTACAATATAGCTTACACTCAACTTGGGAGCATACTCTATATGCATATGAATGTGATCTGAACTAACTATACCTTTTAAAATCTCTATATCTTCAGCTTCACAAATTTGAATTAGAATTTACATGGGACGAACCTGAATACCCCCTTTCAAAACTTTATAACGATACTTATTACACCAAACTACATAGCAACTCAAACGACTTGAGCTATGAGAACCTTTTCTTAAATATGATCTCATCTCATCTAAAAATATGGATTTTTTAGCATTACTAAAGTGCTGCAATGATATTGCAGGGTTTTCACCCTAATTTGAGACCAATAAAAACTTCAAAATATTTATTAAAACACTAACTATAATTACAACTTGTTTTTGTAATTATAGTTAGTGTTTCTATTTAATCATGTTCTGGAGCCTCAGAAATTACAACAGCACCTTGCCTTTGCTGTTGTGCTAAGTAATTGATATTTGATCTGTTATGAAAGGTGAGATATGTGCCGCCAGCGCCATTTAATCTTATTGCATCATATCCATAACTATAGATAGCCGCTCTTCCTCCATGTGTTCCTTCAACACGGCCACCTCCTGTTGCTGAACCTCCTCCATTTAAAAAGAACATTTGTTCCTTCTTTAGCTCATTCTCTTTAAATTTTTCCAATTTCAAACTTTCTAATTTCATCTTTTAAAAATTAATAATTAAACAATATACTTTATGTTTAAGGAAATAAATTTATTAAAAATATTTTTATTCATATTTTAAACAAAAGGCTAATTTTGACTTAGAAAAGTTTTTGCAGATACTTTTACAAGAAAAAAATAACATCTAATTTTTCATAATAAACACATTGCCTTATATTAGTTTATGTCACATTCCCATAAAATGTTACTAGTATTTTGTGTTTTTAGCCAATATTGGTTAAAGTATGGGTATCAAGCTTTACACAAAAATGAAAAACAAAAAAACCTCAACAAATATATGAAGAGGTTTTGTATATATGATAGTTATTAATTTCTACAAATCAAAACCAATATTTACACCGAGTTTAGTCGCAATTAGCTTATTAATTCTACTTTTTAGCTGAGGTATTTTTACGCTAGATAATACATTGTTTGCGAATGCATACATTAACAAAGCTCTGGCTTCTTTTTCTCCAATACCTCTGGATTTCATATAGAACAATGCATTATCATCTAATTGTCCAATAGTACAACCATGCGAGCATTTTACATCATCTGCAAAAATCTCTAACTGTGGTTTAGAATTAATGGTTGCCTTATCACTTAATAAGATATTGTTATTAGACTGAAAGGCATTTGTTTTTTGCGCTTCTTTATTCACAACAATTTTTCCATTAAACACTCCAGTGGATTTTTCTCCAAAAATTCCTTTATAATCCTGATGACTCTCACAATTTGGTTCAGTATGATGTACCAGAGTATTATGATCTACATGTTGTTTTCCTTCAATAATCGTTATCCCATTAAGAATGGAGTCGATTCCTTCACCTTTTTGATAGAAATTAAGGTTATTTCTAGTAATATTTCCGCCAAAAGCAAAAGTATGTACCGATGCTACACTTTGTGCATGCTGTTCGATATAAGTATTGTCAATCAAAGAAGCATTTTGGTTATCATTCTGAATTTTATAGTAATCAACAAATGCTCTTTTATCTGCAAAAATTTCAGTTACCGAATTCGTAAGAACAGGATTGTCTGTTAAACTCTGATGGCGTTCAATGATTTGCACATGAGAATTTTCTCCAACAACAATCAAGTTACGTGGTTGTAACATTTGGGCAGCTTCATTTCCTGTAGAAAAGTGTAAAACCTGTATAGGTTTATCTGCCAGTTTATTTTTTGGAATATAAATATAAGCCCCTTCTCTAGAAAAAGCTGTGTTCAAAGAAGTAAGCCCATCTTTACGAGCTACTTTGTTAAAATAGTTTTCAATTATTAATCGATATTTTTCATTGGTTAATGCTGATGACATTAAACATACATCGATCTTATCATGAGTTGTTTCAGATAAATGAGAAGAATATTTTCCGTCAATAAACACAATTTTATATGTATCCAAATCATGAAGGAAATACTTTTTTATATCTCTAAATTCTATAGCATTTTCTTCTCTTGGAAAAACACTGTAATCATGTTTTAATACAGTGTTTAGAGAGGTGTATTTCCACGCTTCTTCTTTTTTGGTAGGAAATCCTTTTTCTTCAAAAGCTTTAATAGCTTGGCTTCTGATATCATGAACAGCAGTATCAACATCTACTGTGTTTTCAAAGGCCAAAAAAGAAGATACCAATTTATCTTTCAACTCCATAATCTTAAGCGTTTATTTCTTCTTTAATCCAATCGTATCCTTTTTCTTCTAGTTCTAAAGCTAATTCTTTGGTACCAGATTTTACAATTTTACCATCATATAACACATGTACAAAATCCGGAACTATATAATCTAACAGACGTTGATAATGCGTAATCACTACGATAGCATTGTTTTCGTTTTTTAGTTTATTTACTCCATTTGCTACAATACGCAGGGCATCTATATCAAGTCCAGAATCTGTTTCATCAAGGATAGCAAGCTTAGGCTCCATCATTGCCATCTGAAAGATTTCATTACGCTTTTTCTCACCACCAGAGAATCCTTCGTTAAGAGAGCGAGATAAGAATTTGCGATCGATTTCTAATAGTTCAGATTTTTCACGAATTTTTTTAAGCATGTCTTTTGCAGGCATTTCTTCAAGACCTTGTGCTTTTCGTGTTTCATTTATGGCGGTTTTCATAAAATTAGTTACCGTTACCCCAGGAATTTCTACAGGGTATTGAAACGACAGAAAAACACCTTTATGAGCACGTTCTTCCGCAGCAAGTTCTTCAATATCTTCTCCTTCCAAAAGAATTCCTCCTTTGGTAACTTCATATTCTTCTTTACCTGCAACGATACTGGCTAATGTACTTTTCCCGGCACCGTTAGGACCCATGATTGCGTGTATTTCTCCTGCTTTTACATTTAGGTTAAGACCTTTTAAAATTTCTTTCCCTTCGACACTTGCGTGTAAATCCTTTATCTCTAACATGTTATATAAAACTTTTATCTCTTATGAGATATAATTTATTTATTCTTATTTTTCTAAATCAGAGCTTTTGTCTTCTTCAGAGGACTTAATCTTAGTTGGCAACTCTGAGGTTGGTGCACTAACTCCAATAATTTCTTTTATTTCTACTATTTCTTCCCATCCTTGTTCTGGATTGGGTTTTATAATTCCTTTTACTACTACAGGAACCATATCATATTCTTCTCTTTGCAGAGGTTCTACTTTTTTAGCAAGTTCAAGAGTGATATCATTAATTATCACACCATATATAAAGTCCTTACCTTTTAAGACTGCTGCATCATCAATAAGAATAAATTCGCCACGAATTAAATTAGGTTCTTCATTTTTGTTTTCGGATTTGCAAGAAAAAAGAATAAGGCTTAGTGCAATTAAAATAAATGATTTTTTCATTAGTGTGTAGATTTGATGGTTTCACAATTAGCCTACAGAACCTTCTAAAGAAATCTCCAGAAGTTTTTGAGCTTCTACTGCGAACTCCATAGGTAGCTTATTCAATACTTCTTTACTAAAACCATTAACGATCAAAGCGATTGCTTTTTCTGTATCGATTCCTCGTTGGTTACAATAAAAAATTTGGTCTTCTCCTATTTTGCTGGTAGTTGCTTCATGTTCTATTTGAGCGGTTTTGTTTTTAGTTTCTATATAAGGAAACGTATGTGCGCCACATTCATTGCCCATCAATAATGAATCACATTGTGAAAAATTACGTGCGTTGGCTGCTCTACTACTTATTTGCACTAATCCTCGATAACTATTTTGGGATTTTCCTGCAGAAATACCTTTAGAAATGATAGTACTTTTGGTGTTTTTGCCTAGGTGTATCATTTTTGTACCTGTATCTGCTTGCTGAAAATTATTGGTTACTGCAATAGAATAAAATTCTCCTACAGAGTTATCCCCTTTTAATATACAAGAAGGATATTTCCAGGTAATTGCTGATCCTGTTTCTACTTGTGTCCAAGAAATTTTAGCGTTGTTTTCGCAAATTCCTCTTTTGGTCACAAAATTATAGACTCCTCCTTTTCCTTCAGCATTTCCTGGATACCAGTTCTGTACTGTAGAATATTTTATTTCTGCATCATCTAATGCTATGAGTTCGACAACAGCGGCATGTAATTGATTTTCATCACGAGAAGGAGCAGTACATCCTTCTAAATAGCTTACATAACTCCCTTGATCTGCCACAACTAAAGTACGCTCGAACTGACCTGTACCTGCCTGATTGATTCTAAAATAGGTAGACAGCTCCATTGGACAACGAACACCTTTAGGAATATAGCAAAAAGAACCATCACTAAAAACAGCAGAGTTTAAAGCAGCATAAAAATTATCCTTTTGCGGAACCACAGCTCCAATGTATTTTTTAACCAATTCTGGATGTTCCTGAATAGCTTCAGAAATAGAGCAAAATATAATTCCTTTTTCTGCAAGGGTTTCTTTAAACGTTGTCGCTACGGATACAGAATCCATTACTATATCTACGGCTACTCCTGCTAATTTCTTCTGTTCATCTAAAGAAATGCCAAGTCTTTTAAAAGTATCGAGTAATTCTGGATCTACCTCATCAATACTATTGTATTTAGGTTTTTTATTTGGCGCAGAATAATAAGATATATTCTGAAAATCAGGCTTTTCATAAGTAACATTTGCCCATTCGGGTTCTTCCATCTGTTCCCATGCTCGAAAAGCTTCAAGCCTCCATTCTGTCATCCATTCGGGTTCTTCTTTTTTCTTAGAAATCGCACGAACTATATCTTCATTAAGACCAACAGGAAAAGTATCAGATTCTATATCGGTATAGAACCCGTACTCATATTCTTTGGTTTCTAATTCTTTTTTTAAGTCGTCTTCAGTATATGCCATTTTTATTACCCTAAATTAATTCAGGAACTTTTTTATCGATTAAAGGGAAAAACTTTCTCCACAGCCACAAGTTCTACTGGCATTAGGATTATTAAATACAAAACCGGTACCATTTAAACCACCAGAATACTCTAGGGTTGTACCGATTAAATAGAGAAAACTTTTTTTATCTACAATGATTTTCACACCATTATCTTCAAATACTTTATCTCCTTCTTGTTGTGCTTTATCAAACTTTAAATCATATGATAAACCAGAACATCCTCCGCTTTTTACACCTACACGCACATAATCGGTAACTGCATCATACCCATCCTCATTCATCAATTGGATGACCTTATTTTTTGCTATGTCTGATACCTTAATCATACTTTTTATAATATAGATTAATTCTAAATGAAATGCAAATATACTACATAAGTAGATTTTATACACAAATCCTAACATATATCTGCTATATATTAGAATAGGTAAAAACTATGGAGGTATAGAAAGAAGATCTTAAAATTCTGAAAAACGACTGTCATTTAGAAAATCATCATCTGTAAGTGTTTTTAAAAAAGCAATGATTTGTTGCTTTTCTTCAGTTGTCATTGGAATTCCCAAAACTCCATTTTGATCTTTAAACATTGGATCTAAAGTTTCAGAATCTACCATTCCATTACTATAATGATTTAAAACATCATCTAAGGTTTTTAATCGACCATCATGCATGTATGGAAAAGTAAGTTCAATATTTCTTAAACTAGGAACTTTAAATTTTTGTATATCCTCAGTTAATCCTGTAACACGTTTTCGTCCTATATCATTGTATTGAGGGTCAATGGGTAAACCGTTATTGCGATATGATTGATCGGTAAATAGAGTGCCTTGGTGACAAGAAGCACATTTGGTTTTAAAAAGCTCAAAACCAGCAGCTTCTTCTGTTGTGAATACAGAGCCCTCATTTCTTTCTATTTTATCGTATTTACTATTTGCTGAAATCATCATAATCATAAACTGAGAGATCGCCTTAAGCATATTTTCAGAATTGATTTTCTGATCGTCAAAGGCTTCTGCAAATAATTTTACATACTCTGGTTGTTCTTCTAATTTTTTAAGAATGCCATTGAAGGTTTCATTCATTTCTACTTCGGCAGTAATGGGTATAATAGGTTGAAGGTCTAAGTGTATTGCAGCTCCATCCCAAGTAAATTCTTTCATAAATGCCATATTATGTAATGGCTGCGCATTACGAGTCCCTAAAGCACCACCTACACCATGGCTTACAATGTGAGTATGGTGGGTAAATGCAAAATCCTGAATATGGCAAAAACCGCAAGAGATTACACCATCAGAGGCTAGACGACCATCATAAAATAACCTTTTTCCTAGCTCGAAACCTTTTTCTGTAGGAGGATTAAGTGTTATGTCATAAGTTGGGTTGGGAAAGTTTGAAGGTATCGTAAACTCTAGTTTTGCATTTTCTATTGGAACATAATTATCCTTATCAGAACTACAGGAAGTCCCAATAAGGATAATAGCTATATATGATACTAATTTCAAAATATTATTTTAATTGGATACACTAGTTGCACTAAACATAGTAGTTATATTTTCTGCAATTTTTGGAGCAAACACAGGATCTACCTGAATACTGTTTTTTTCTTCTAGTGAATGCGTATTGGTACCATCAAATATCTTTGCAATATCCACATTAATTGCTACTTCTGGTGATTTTGATTCTTTGATGGTCAATGTATTAGGTAATTCGAGTGTTATTTCCTTATAATTGTCTAAAGTGGTACCATGACTTCCTACATGAACTGTATAATCAGTATTGGTGCCACCATTTACAGTATATGTTCCTTCAAATTTAAGGAATTTATATCCAGCAGACCAGGACCATAACATTCCGTTTTCTTCTGCTGTAGGAATAAAATTAGCTATTCCGCTACCATCAAGGGGATATTTTGATTGGTCAACTCCAAAGCCAAATCTGATTTTAGTATATTCTCCTGCATCGATATCTGCAAGGCTTACTTTTTTACTTTCTATAGCCGCTTCATTGATTACAAAGTAGCTTCGATCTGCAGGGTATGTGAATTCTTCACCATTAGCTTTAATTAAAACAACATTGCTAATAATATATTTTAATTCTGAAATGGTATACACTTCATTACTTGCATTGGTATAAGAATCGGTAGTTAATTCGATGCCATTATTATTTATTGTGTTTTTAAAATCAAGGGCAACATTTCCGAAGGTTTTTATTGTTCCTTCATCGTCATTTTTACATGATGATACAATTACTAATGTTGCTATGAGAATGTATATTATATTTTTCATTGTGTTTATTTATATTTAATTATTAGTACGTCTTTGAATCCCTTATTATTGGGTACATCAAAGTCGTTACTTTCAGAATTGCCGACAACGACTATTTTTTTGTCGCTAGTTTCGATACAACCTTCTCCAAATTCTGCCTGACTACCACCACTGGCTAGTTTCCATTGGACTTCTCCATTAGAGGTTATAATTATACTCCAGACATCACTTTGTCCTTTGTTTTGTGCCACATCGATATCATTACTTCTTGAGTTACCCGTAATAACGAAACCGCCATTTTGCATTTTAGCAATAGCCCTTCCAGTATCAAAAGCGGTACCTCCCAATGATTTTTCCCAAAGTAAATTACCATTTCCGTCTATTTGTATCAACCAAAGATCAGCGTTTCCATTGGCATTAGAAATATTACCATCTACACTTCTGGAATCTCCTACAATTAGAAATTTTCCATCACCAGTAGCTGCAATTGCGTAGCCTACGTCAATCTCTGATCCGCCAAATGATTTTTCCCATAATTTGGTGCCTTCTTTATTAATTTTTACAGCCCAAAAATCATAACTTCCTTTACTACCAGTAACATCAAAATCAACACTTTCTGAAGATCCGATCATTAAAAACCCATCATCTTGAGTTTGTACTACATCATAGCTACGATCATTATTGGTGCCACCAAAAAAGCGTCGCCACTCTTTTTCTCCAGAGGCATTGAGTTTAATGCCCCAGAATTCTCCTACTCCGTGTTTTGAAAAACCATTTTTGTTATCATTGCCTTCTCCACCACTAGCGGTTACATCAAGAAAACCTGTAATAAAGTATCCGCCATCACGAGTTTGTACCACAGAAAAAGCTCTGTCTATTCCGGGAAACCCAAAACTCTTTTCCCATTGTATACCTCCGGATGCATCTGTTTTTACAATCCAATAATCTTGTAATCCAGCATTTGCACTTACATCTTCATCGGCACTTCTACTATATCCAACTAATACGAATCCTCCATCGGTAGTTTGAATAATTTTCTCTCCTCTTTCATCTCCAGAACCTCCATAGGTTTTACTCCATGCAATTTCTCCTTCTTTAGTTATTTTGAGTAACCAATAGTCACTATCTGGAGCAGTTTTATCTGTAATATCCCCATCAATACTTTGGGTATATCCAGCTATTGCATAACCCCCATCAGTAGTTTCGACTACTGATAGGGCATTATCTTCATTACTTCCTCCAAATGTTTTTACCCAGTCTATTTCACCCAGAAATCCTTCTAAAGGGGGAACAGGTGTCACACTATCTTCATCGTCGCTACCGCAAGCAATCAAACTTAATGTTGCTATAAAGACAATAAATACATTGAATAAGAATTTAGAGCGATTCATTTGTTCATATATTTTAAAGGCATTATTTTTTTACAAAACGTTTGGTAATAACACCTTGATTTTTTGTAGTAATTTGTAAGAAGTAAACTCCTGTTTTCAAGTTAGAAACATCTATAGTATTTTTAACGGTTCCTTTACCTACTAATTGCCCTACGAAATTTTTGATTTCAAAATTTGAAGGCTGATTAGAAGCGTTTTTACGACCCATAAATATATTCATGATAGATCCCTGAACCGGATTTGGGAAGATCGAAAAGGAGATATTTTCTGTTGAAACCAAAGAAGCACTAGCGGCAACACTGGTTGTAAGAGAGACATTGTCAATAGCTACATCAGATTGCCATGTAGCCCCTGTAACTCTATTAAACCGTAGTTTTAAAGACTCGCCAATATATGGAGAAAGATCAAGATTAATACTGTTCCAGGAGTTTCCTTGATTGCCAGTTTTATTCCAAATACTTGTCCATGAAGTCCCATCATTTGTTGATGCTTCAACAGCAATACTTCCCATGTCAGATGCGCCAAACATATGATATGTAAATGTAAATGCAGGCGAAGAAGTACCACTTAGGTCAAAACAAGGAGATGTTAGTATTGCCCGTTTACTAGGAAACCCTGTTCCATTTCCGGAAGCTTCTACATACAAATAATATGTTCCTTCATTCGCACTTGATGGACCTGTGTTTCGTGATGGGGTATCACTGGAGTCAATTGTCCAATCAATATCTTCAGATGATGATTGTGTCCATGCGCCAAGAGTATTTTCAAAGCTTTCATTGTATGGAAATGATGATACTCCACCGGCACAAACATTGCCGCTACCCTCAGTAATAGTAACTGTATAATCTTCTACTTCGCCATATTGGAATGACTCACAAGGTTTAGGAACGGCATTGTATTTCATAGAAACACGCATTCTGGTTGATACCGCAGAAGCACTAGATGGGATTGAAAATGTTCCGCTAACAGGAGTGTTTCTGGTTGCATTCTGCGACCATACTTGTTCCCCAGAATCTGCAAAGTCTCCATCTTGATTAAAGTCGATCCATACACTATACCCTTCACTGTATACTGTACCTGACCATGTTGGAGTAATGGTAATTGTATGTGATGTGCCTTTTGCAAGGCTAGTAGATATAGAGGTGTTGTCTTCATAACCACCGTTGGATGCACCAGATGTATTATTTATACTTCCAATAGATACATTACTAATATATTCATCAGAAACACTATTCCCATTAGAATTACAATAATTCACTTGTACATCTGTAGTTGTAAAATTAACAGAACCACTGTAGTTAGAAGAGGTTCCATCTTGACATTTACTTCTTACCTGTGCTTCATAAGATGTATTGGCAGACAAGCCAGTTATAGTGTAAGAAGTTCCGTTTACCGCGTTTGTTGTCCAGGAAGAAGTTCCTGTCTGACGATATCTCAAATCATAAGATGCATTGGATACAGTGGTCCAATTGATAGTGGCAGAAGTTGCATTTATGTTAGAAGATCCGACGCCTGTAGGAACGGTTGCCTGACATACTGCGGGTGCACTTTTTCGTATTAAGAAAAACCCTCCTTGAATATCACTTATAACAATGTTTCCGCTATTGAAATAGGGGTATACGTTCCACGCACCATCCATAGTTACACTATTGCTAGAGGTATAAGTATCAAAGAACCCTACTTCTGTCATGGTTTTGGTACCAATGTTAGAAATATCTAGAACTCTTATCCCTGCTCTATAATTTGCCAAGTAGAATAAATTACCTTTTACATAGCCATTATGATCGGTGGCAGGTGTAGGGCCAAAATAATTAAAATGGAATTTTGGATTATCTAAATCTTGAAAATCAAAAACTACTGTTTTTGTATTAAAACCAACCCCTTGTTCATCGAGTTCATCTCCCAATATGAAATATTTCAAGTCTTCTGTAAACCACCCTTGGTGAGTATATTTAACATCAGAATATTTTATGGTCGATATTGTTTTAGGGTTTGATTTATTAGTTATATCAGCTATTACGATTTCAATTTCGTTGCTGCCGATTAAGATCTCTTTTCCGGTATAATCACTATCTGGTCCATTATAAGTAATAACCTGAGCATCATGAGTATATGCTCGTTGACCGGTGGATAAAAGCCCTCCTGCATTAGTAGGGTTTTTAGGGTCTTGAATATTAATAAAGAGAGGTCCTCCTTTATAAGGGCCAGAGTTTCTTTGAGCCCCAACCACATAGGCATATCCAGAATCTTCATTGATTACAATATTATGTGCATTTCCAAATTCTGTATACCTTTTATCTGCTGTAAAAGTTTGAGGGGGATTTGCTACATTACGTAATCTTGTAAGATCAAAAACCTGCATTCCGTGATTGGCGGCTTCACTTACAATAAAAGCATGATTTTTATACACTTTTACATCTCCCCAAGTACTATTAGTGGTAGCTGTTGGTAGTTTGCCAAGATAAATAGGGTTAGTTGGGTTAGAAATGTTTATAAATGCGGTTCCGTTATCCAAACCAATTATTGCATATTCATTACCATTTTGTGGATCTGTCCATCCCCAGCTATCATTACCGGACCCGGCACTCATTTGGGATAATGTGACTTGAGACATGAGATCGTAATCTTTACAGGGATAAGAACCTGCAAGGCCATTTTGACATGGAGTCTGACCATAAGAGAATACTGCTGATATTAACAGCAGAAGAGTAGTTAGAGTTTTCATTGAGCTTGTGTTTTAAGAGTTAGTTAGAAATCAAAGTTTATGTCATACGCTAATAGTTTAATTTTTAAAGAATTAACTAATTTATTGATTTTATATATAAGTATTTATCGATGACACATAGGATTTGCATTATTTTAACTATTTTTAACATTTTTTCACATAATTTTGAGTTAAAAAATGAGGAATTGTATAAAAAACACTTCTTTTTTTGATCAATCAAAATTGTAAAGATTTATCAGGGCTCTAAATAAAAATCATATCTTGATGTATTTATGGAAATGGAGCTTATTATATTTTATAGAGTACTTTTTCGGATCAATAAAAATCCTGCTTGGATATCACTAATTACAATATTTCCACTTTCAAAATAGGGATATACATTCCATACACCATTAAAATTTGCACTATCACTTGAAGGGAAAGTATCAAAAAAACCAACTTCAGTCATATTTTTATTTCCAATATCAGAAATGTCAAGTATTCTAACTCCGGCTCTATAATTAGCAAGATAAAATGTATTTCCTTTTATGTATCCATTATGGTCAGCAGCAGCAGTAGGACCAGTATAATTCATATGAAATTTAGGATTATCAAGATCTTCAAAGTCAAAAACTATGGTTCTGGTATTAAACCCAACTCCTTGCTCATCGGTTTCGTCACCTAATATAAAATATCTCATATTTTCGGTAAACCACCCTTGATGTGTATATCCTACATCTGTATATTTAATAGTTGATATAGTAATTGGGTTATTTTTATCTGTAATATCCGCGATTACAACCTCTATTTCATTACTGCCAATTAGTATTTCTTTACCGATATAATCGGTATCAGGTCCTTGATAATTGATTGCTTGTGCATCATGACTGTAGGCTCTATCTCCTGTAGAAAGAAAACCTCCTGCTGCAATTGGATTTTTAGGATCTTGTATATTAATAAATACAGGACCTCCTTGATAAGTTCCCGACCTACTTGTTCCTACTGCATATGCAAATCCAGAATCTTCATTAATAACTATATTATGTGCACTTCCAAAATCAGTAAAATGTACATCGGCATTAAAAGTTTGAGGAGGGTTTTTTACATTTCGTAGTCTGGTAAGATCGAAAACTTGCATTCCATGATTGGTAGCCTCACTTACAATAAAAGCATGATTTTGATACACTTTTACATCTCCCCATGGGCTATTTACAGTTGCTGTTGGTAATTTGCCTAAATATATTGGACTGTCTGGTGTAGAAATATCTATAAAAGCTGTACCATTATCCAGACCTATCACGGCATATTCTTTACCATTTTGTGGATCTGTCCAACCCCAGCTATCATTACCGGTACCTGCAGACATTTCTGCCAATGATATTCTAGAGATCAGATCATATCCGCTACAAGGATAAAATCCACCAGCTAAACCATTTTCACAGGGGCCAGATTTAACGTCATTTGTAGCAACAGGGGGATTAAAAACGTCATTACCATTATCGTCACCACTACAACTTATAAAAGCTGCAAATAATAACAATTCGTATATAAAATACCTTTTCATAATGTTTTTCAATTTTACTAAATGTACTAAACTTTTTCGAGTATTATTTTAATATCCCTAAGCTACAAGACTTATAGGTTAGGTTTAGATGGTTGAAAAATCAGAAGTTTTTTATGAATTGAAATCACTTTGTTACCTACCTTTGCAAAATGATTGAAGACAAGAATACACCGAAGACACAACTATCTGAATTGGGAGAATTTGGACTTATCAACCATTTGACCAAGAATTTTGAGATCAAACAAAAAACAACTTCTCTTGGGATTGGTGATGATGCGGCAGTTTTGGATTTTGAAAACAAAAAGTGCGTATTAACAACAGATTTATTGATAGAAGGAGTACATTTTGATTTGTCGTATGTTCCATTAAAACATTTAGGATATAAAGCAGTGGTAGTTAATCTTTCTGATGTTTATGCAATGAATGCACGAGCATCACAAATCACAGTTTCTATTGCGGTATCAAATAGATTTCCCTTGGAAGCATTAGAAGAATTATATGCAGGAATTGAAACTGCTGCAAAGATTTATAATGTAGATGTCGTAGGAGGAGATACCACCTCTTCAACAACAGGGTTGCTTATTAGTATTACAGCGGTTGGATATGCAAATGAAGAAGATTTAGTATATCGTAGTGGAGCCAAAGAAAATGACCTTCTGGTTGTAACTGGTGATTTGGGGGCAGCATATTTGGGGCTTCAGGTGCTAGAGAGAGAGAAACAAGTCTATGAGGTTAACCCTAATTCGCAACCAGATCTGGATCAATATGCTTACATTATTGAGAGGCAACTTAAACCAGAAGCGCGAAAAGATATACGGGAACTTCTTAAAGCATTAGAAGTAAAACCAACAAGTATGATTGATATAAGTGACGGATTGTCATCAGAAATAATGCACCTTTGTTCTCAATCTAAAGTTGGAGTAAATTTATATGAAGAGAAAATCCCGTTAGACCCTACAGTTATAGCTACATGTGAAGAATTTAAAATGAATAGTACGACAGTAGCGTTAAATGGAGGTGAAGATTATGAATTATTGTTTACCATAAAACAAGAAGATTATCCTAAAATAAAAGCAAATCCAAGTCTTACCGTTATTGGTCATATAACAGATGAGAAAAGTGGAATAGGACTAGTAACCAGAGCAAATGAAAAGATAGCAATACAAGCCCAAGGATGGAATCCAATTAAGGAATAATCAAATAATTATGAAGCTGCCTGAAATGGAGTGTCACGTTTAGTTTTTGCCTGTTTCTTGGCATGTACAGAGGCTAAAGCATTATTAATTTCTTTTAACTTAGGAGTCATTGCTTCTAATCGCCCTCTACTATTAGTAGTGGCTTGCTCCCCACAGTGTGAACAGGTATATTCTTTAATGTGATGAGTAACATTTTTAGAAAGAAGATAATCATGGCCAAATAGAGAACAGTAAATTTTTGAAAAAGAAAATGTGGAGGATGGGGTAGTATTTTTCATTATTCGTAGGGGTTAAAAATTCATAGAAAAGGGTTAATGGTTCATTATCAATACAATAATAATCTTTTTTTTATTATTATCCACATTTTTGTAAGAAAAAATCACCACAAACCATTGATTTTTGGCTTAAATACTCCTTTTGTAGTGTTTTTTGACCTAAAAAAAGAGTATTTCATCTAAAAAACACATAAGATAACTTAGTCTTTAAAGAAATCAAAAAGAGGTTCGTTATCTTCTACGTTTTTATCTTAAAAAGAGTTTAGAAACTGGTAGAGTTCTATAATATATTCGTCTTTATTTTCTAAATAAGACATATGCCCTCCATCAAAACTAACAAGGTTAATATTACATTGTTTTGATTCTTTAATACTTTGATCGTATGACAAAATTGGATCTTTAGTGCCAGCAAAAATAATTTTGGGTTTTTCAAAATTGGATAAAAGAGATGTATGATTTTTTCTTACTTTCATTCCTTCTAAACCAGAAATGATTCCTTGCAAAGAAATCTTTGAAGCTTGATCTTTGATTATATTTATTCTATCGGTAAATCGTAATCGATTTTCTTCAGCAAAAAGATTAGCAATTGCCATGCTGGTATATGCGTTAGGATTATTTTTTACAATATCAATAGCCCTACTGCGGTTTTTTTTTCTCTCGGCGCTATCAGGAAAAGAAGTAGAATTTAACAATACTAATCCCGAAACTATATCTGGAAAAAGATCTATGAAAGCAAGAGTTACATATCCACCCATAGAATGACCTACAAAAGATGCCGTAGAGATGTCAAGATTGTCCAAAACAACTTTGACGGCTTGAGCCATATCCTCCATGGTGTGTATATACCCGATACAATCGGTATGACCATGACCTAAAAGATCGATAGAAATGCAATGATATGTGCTTGATATAAGGTCGATGGTTTCTTCCCACATAGTAGAATTTTCTAAAAACCCATGTAGAAAAATTACAGGAGTACCTTTTCCGAAGGTTTTATAATTCACCTTAATCCCTTTATATGTAACTATCATTTTGCTTTTTGATTTAAAGAGCAAAGAAACTAGAAACAATATTCTTTTAAAATGTAAATGAATGTTTTTTTATAAATGCACTACATTTATTGGAAATAGTTAAATATCAATTTTCAGTTTGTTATTGTTTTTCTATTTATAAATACTATTACGATTATTTTTGTATGCTTATTATGGTTTCATTATTATTGCTTATTAATGGCACTTAAATACCTAACTAAATGAGATTTAATAAAGAAACTTTTGTTGCAGGATTTGCATTATTTTCAATGTTTTTTGGTGCAGGAAATCTGATGCTTCCACCTCTTCTTGGGTATAAAGCAGGTGATGCTTGGTTTCTGGTTATTATGGGTTTTACCATTTCGGCAGTAATTATTCCTTTGTTAGGAATCTTTGCACATGCTCGCTTACAAGGGACTATGCTTGATTTTGCAAAGAAAGTATCTCCCAAATTTAGTTTTGTTTATTGTATATTGGTTTATTTGATCTCAATCACGTTGCCTTCTCCAAGAACAGCATCTGTGACTCATGAGATGGCAATTCAACCTTTTTTTGGTACAAGTGCATGGTTAACCAGTACAATCTATTTTGCATTAGTATTACTTTTTGTACTCAACCGATCTAAGATTCTTAGCTTATTAGGTAAATTTCTTTCTCCTATTATATTTATTGTTGTACTCAGTATTATTTGTATTAGTATTTTTTCAATGCAAACTCCTGGAATTAACCCTTCAGAATTTCAAGCTCCTTTTATTAGAGGATTGCTAGAAGGGTATCAAACATTTGATGCAATAGGAGCGGTTGTTGTTGGTGGAGTTATTATTGTTTCTCTAAAAATTAAAAGAGAAAATGATTTTAAAAGAAACCAAAACCTGATTGTTGGATCAGGCATATTAGCAGGAATTGGCCTTTTTGTTATTTATGCCGGAATGATTTATAGTGGTGCATTATTTGGTGCTGATTTTGATACTGATATTTCCCGAACAGATTTATTATCAGGGATGAGTTTAAAAACCTTGGGTAATATTGGTAAAGTTTTTCTAAGTATTTTGGTTGGGCTAGCCTGTTTTACCACAGCTGTAGGTATTGTAACTGGTACTGCAGATTTTATAAAAGGTGTTTATAATGGGTCTCAAAAAGCATATCTTATTACTGCACTTGTGGCTTGTATTCTGGGGGTGTTAATGGGGCAATTTGATGTGCATTATATCATTAATGTAGCAAAACCAGCATTAATGTTTATTTACCCTATAACCATTATTTTGATTCTTTTGAATGTTTTACCCAATAGATTCACTTCTTCATTAGTATTTAGAGCTGTTGTTATTGTAACTATTTTATTTAGTATTCCTGATTTTTTGGGATCTATAGGAATGCAGAATTATGTTGCACCGATTTTAAAAATCCTTCCTTTAGGAGTATATAGTTTAGCTTGGTTATTACCTGCATTGGTAACATTAGTTGTTATGAACATCTTTTCAAAAATAAAATGATTTTTTAGGGGTAAATTCCCCATTTAGTATTGCATTAGTTTTGTTACATTCGCACTGGGAAACAAAAAAAAATTATATAAAGGGAAATCTATGCGAAAAATAACTACTCTTACACTTATTACATTACTTTTATTTTCTTGTACTAATGATGATGACTATGTACCTATAGCATCAGGTTTGGACAAAGATTTAAAAATTCTTTTAACTGATATTTCTAAGGATAAAGGTCTTGCATATTTTATCTTACCACAAAGTGATGATTATGTCAAAATACCACAGGATCCTCTAAATCCAATTACTAAAGAAAAAGTTGAACTAGGAAAGCTGTTATTACATGAAACAGCTCTTGGTAGAAACCCAAAAATGGATGAAATGAAAGCCACATATTCTTGTGCTTCTTGTCATCAGGTTGCCGCGGGATTTAGTTCTGGATTAAGACAGGGTATTGGAGAATGTGGTGTAGGTTTTGGAACTAATGGTAATGGTAGATTAATAAACACTAGTGTTCTTGTTGATTCTGTAGACATTCAACCACTTCGCACACCTACTCTTTTAAACGTGGCATACCAAGATGTAATGTTATGGAATGGACAATTTGGAGCTACAGGAACTAATGAAGGAACAGAAAGTAATTGGACAAATATTCAAGAGAATTTTTTAGGATTTCAGGGTATAGAAGTTCAGGCAATAAAAGGTCAAGGAGTACACAGGTTACTGGTTGATAGAGATTTTGTAGATACTTTTGGGTATAAAGAAATGTGGCTAAGTTCTAATTAGAATATGTTTTATCTTTACTTTATAAAAACGGAGAAATGATACCAGAAGATTTTAGAGATTTTTTCATTAGTTCATCGGCTTTGGTTCAATCAGAAATTGTTTCCACATTATTGGAGATCTCTACTGAGGGTTCAGCCCTGATTGATAGCAATCAGAGTAAAGCCATAAGCTGTCCTCATTGTAAGTGCAATAAAATTAAGGCTAATGGTAAGCTCAAAGGAGTACAGCGCTATGTTTGTAATACTTGTCATAAAAACTTTAGTGAAACTACCGGTAAGTTCTGGTACAACCTCAAGAAGAAAGACAAAGTTAATCGTTATTTATTCTGTTTACTCTCTGGATATAGTATTCGCAAGAGTGCCAAAGAAACAGGGATTTCTATTCAGACTTCTTTTGATTGGAGGCACAAATTACTTGTCTCCTTTGGGAGCGTAAGTGTGGATGAATTCCAAGGAATCCTAGAGAGTGATGATCTTTTCTTTGCTTACTCTGAAAAAGGGAATCGAAATTTGGATCGTCCTGCTAGAAAACGTGGCGCAAAGGCAAGTAAAGCTGGTCTCAGTAATGAAAAAGTAGCTGTGATAGCCAGTTGTGACCGATCAGGGAACAAAGATTTCAAAGTAGCTACCAGAGGTCGCATTAGTAAAAGTGACTTGGAGACTATATTACAAGGGAAGTTGGCTAAAGTAGAAACCCTTTGTAGCGACAGTCACAGAAGCTATACTGCATTTGCAAAAGACAAGAAGGTAGCACACAAAAAATTTAATGCTTCGAAGGGTCAAAGAGCTGTTGACAAAATATATCACGTACAAAATGTGAATAATATGGATATGCGTCTAAGGAAATTTATGGAGCCCTTCAATGGAGTGGCAACAAAATACCTTCAGAATTATCTGAATTGGTTTTTAGTCTTAGAAAAAATAAAAAATTCAACCAGTAAAATGGCAACCGTAGCAGCTATAGCCTTTGCTTCCAATACTGCCTGGATGGAATTTAAAAACATAGTAGTAAATAATATGCTTTTTAGAACTTAGCCAGAAATGTTTGACAAAGCTTATGGCGATATTATAGAAAGTCAACGATATACTACTAAGAATGCAGGACTTGCTATGGCTGCTTATGAAAGAACGTTACTTACCAATAAATCACCTTGGCAAGAATGGTTAAAAGGAGATTATGACGCTATGAGTATTGCAGAAAAGAAAGGAGCAATTGTATTTTTTGGTAACGGAAAATGTTACCAATGCCATACTGGACCAGCGCTAAATGATAAGAGTTTTTATGCCTTTGGAATGGGGGATTTTGATAATTCTGCTAAAGCATTAGTGCTAGATAGTGCAGGTTTTGAAAATGTAAAGAAAGGAAGAGGGGGATTCACTAAAAACCCAAATGATGATTATAAATTTAAAACACCAACCCTTTATAATATCACCGATAATGGTTTTTATGGTCATGGAGGTACATTTACATCGGTTAGAGACGTTATAGTGTATAAAAATAAAGGAATCCCACAATCAACAGAAGTATCATATGAAAATCTGGCAACTCAATTTGGCACTATTGATTTGACAAATCAGGAAATAGATAATCTCACCGCTTTTATAGAAACAAGTTTACGAGATACTAATCTTACTCGATATGTGCCTGAAACGTTGAAATCGGGATTATGCTTTCCGGTTAATGATGTACAATCTCAACAAGATTTGGGATGTAACTAAATATAACGTAATCGTATTTGATGAAGCTTAATTTAATGTAGCGATCCACCACGTGTTACCAAATGGATCTTGAAAACCGGCTCCTCTGGCGCCATAATCTTCTTCCATAGGTTCCATCAAGGATTTGGCTCCTGCATCTATTGCTTCATAATAGGTTTGATCAGTATCTTTTACATAGACATACATGCACCCAGGGTGTGCAGGATTATGTTGTGAAGCTTCTGTAAGAAGAATAGTAGTATCGCCGATCCTGATTTCTGAATGTTGTATTCTGTTATCAACATCCAGGCTTCGTATCATTTCCTGCGCATGAAAGATTTTTCGAATAAAATCAATAAAATCTTCGGCTTTTTCGACTACTATATATGGCATAGCTTGCTGGTGACCAGCAGTGATTTTCATTCGTTGCATACTATATAAAAGAGAGTTTTTGTATTCAACGAAAGAAGTATAGAAAATATTCTATACAAAAGCAAAAATATCAACGAGAAGGCTGATCAAGCTTATCATTTTTTTGTTTTTCTAGCTTTTTAATAAAATATGAAGGGTAAATCCCTGTTTTTTTATAGAATGCTTTCGAAAATGCTTCAGAGTTATTAAAGCCAATTTCTTGCGCAATGGCTTGTACTGTATATTTTCTAAACATCGAATCCTTGTTTAATTTATCGATCACAAAATCGATTCGTAAATCATTGATATAATTGCTAAAGCTTTTTTCTTTAAAAGTATTGACCACTTTAGAAAGATAACTAGAGTTTGATCCAAAGCTTTTGGCAAGATCTTTTGAGGTTAGAGGTCTTAAAAATGCTTTTTTTTCTTCAAATTGTTGAAGGTTATCAAGTAGTTTATCTAGGGTCTCTTTGTTGATTGATGAGGAACTAGAATCATCATTAGATTGATTTTTTTTTTGGTTTTGATTAGAAATTTGATGTAAGAGTTTTAAAAATCTCTTTTTGTAAAGCTGCTGTCGATAGTAATAATAACTAATACCAATTAGACTTAATAACAAAAGTATTGATATGATAATATTTTGAGAAGATATCTTTCTGTTCTCTTTTTCTAACGAGGTTATGATTTTTTGTTTTTGTTCAAGGAGTTCTCTGGTGTCAAATTCTCTTAATAGTTTATCACTAACAATCCTGTAGTCTTTTGTTAAAATACTATCTGCACTTAATAATTTATTTATATACAGTAGTTGATTGGTATGGTCGCCAATAGATTTGTAATAATCAACCAGTTCTACATAGGCTAATCTACTTTCGGGTAAAAAATAATTTAAAGTTTTAGAAACAGAGTCTATTTTTTTAAAGCAAGTAATAGACCTTGAGGTTTTACCTAAGTTTTTATTAGAATTTCCTAAATATAGATACGCATTAATTAGATCGGTGGTACTTTCATACCCTCTTTCTGGATTAATAATTTTAGGTAATATTGTTTTAATTTTATTTACCGCCGAATTATATTCTTGATCGTAATAATCTAAAATACCATCATTTAAGTCGAACAAAAATTCGACAGGTTTACTTTTAGATAATTTAATTCCTTCTTTATTTAAAATTTTTGCAGAATCTATTTGATTACTTAACCTATATACAGAAATTAATTCTGTTAGTGTCAATAGATAAGAAATAGTATCTTGAGTCGTTTTGTTCTTGATACTTTTTTCATAAGTTATACATTCTTTAAATAATCTTTTGGCCTCATCATATTTTCCTAGTTTCCTTTTCAGATTTGCAATGTTATGCTTTAGAAGGTATATATATGGTGTATTATTGTTTTTTCTAGAGTGGTCTAATGCTGTTAAGTAGTCCTTAAAGCTATTATTAAGATCACCAAACTCCCCATAGGCAATTCCTCTTTTGTTATAGAAAACCTCTGGATGATTCTTTTTAACGATATTTTTTCCAAAAAAAATAGCACTATCTAAAGCGGCTATTTTTCTTTTTTTTGAATCATTGTATAATAGACTTTTATAAACATAAGCCCATGCTATGCGACTGCTGTCTTTACTGTTTTTTCCTTTCTTAAAATAAGCGTGAACATATAATATTGCTTTTGACTTATTATCATCTAAGCTTGTATGGAAGTCTTCACTAAGCTGTTTATATGTTTTTTGCATCAAGGAATCAGAAACTCGAAAAGATTGTCCATATCCTATAAACGAGATAGAAAGAATAATGATGCTTCTAAGCAGTTTTAAATGCATACCATATCATTTTGAATTTTAATTAAGAGTCAAAAGTATTTAAATACTGATATCAAAGTCAACAAAAGAAATACGGTTTTTATCAATTACGAGATATTCTTAATTCATTTCTGTAAAATTAATAAGACCTCAAAGGTTTTCAAAACGTATGATGTTTAGTGTAATTTGTACAACAAGATTAGGGGTTTTCTGCTAGTAATTATAAGGTTTTATATGAATTTTGGTTTAATTCAGTTGTTTAAAAAGAACATTATCAATCAATTTTGGCATACTTTTCTTTACAAGGCTCCATGCATTGCGTAGGATAATCGATAATTAATATAGACTCATTTATTTCAAAATTTATTTTAGATTCTGAAGATGTACAAGGCATAATAAGCTGAGTATGATTTATATCATAGGTTCCAGACATTCCAATAGCCTTATCACTGTCTAATGGGCAGTAGGATACATTTGCTTTTAAGGTGCCATCCTTAAAGAATTCGATAATTTTTTCTTGGTTCACTTTTTGAAAGATGCCTTTTCCATTTCCTGGATCTACCAATACATGTGTTAGTTTCCATTTACCAATTAATGGTGATTTCTTAGCGCAAGCATTACAAAGCGTAATGACAAAAAAACATAGGAGAAGCTTTTTCATAGTAGAACTGGTTTTAGAGATATTCTTGACTAAACTATAAAAAACAAGAGAGATTACGTTACGGCTTTACCGCCGACTTTTTTAGTGTTTTTATTGCTAATAAAAGTTATCAGTAACGCATCACATTCTAAAACAAGTCTAATTATTCAATATGCTTAGAATCATGTTGCTATTTGATATTCTTCCAGACACAAAAATTGTTTTTGATACTGTAATTTGTTCACCAACAAAACTATCTTCGGGATACTCTTTAAGGGTTAATCCTTCCGTATAATTTTCTGGTTTTGCTGGATATGAGCTTTCGGTCAAGATTATATCTTTATCAGTAACATCTTTGATTTGATATACTTTAGTCATAGTAGCTACCAAATCTCCAACATCTAGTTTTTTCAGGATAAGTTTCTTTTGCTCATTATTTTGCATCATAAAAGAATCTTGGACTCGTTGATTATTTTTGATTTCTGAATAAAAACCAATAGGAACAGCAAGAAGAACTGTTAAAGCAATGACACCAAAGCTCCAGTAACCCTATGTAGGAACTTTTAGATTTCTTTTCAGTTCTTCTCTGCCGTTTCTTTGATCTCTGCACTCCAATATGATCTTTTAATGCGTTTACCTGTATCTTCACAGATTAGTTTTGTGATTTTTTTTGGAAAAAGAAAAAAAGACACTCTTGCATCGCGTAGTATCAATTGCAATAGTACTTTACCCGACGAGCAGTTTACAGTTAACAATGTAAATTCACGCTCTTATATAATCTGTTCCTTAACCGATATCCACATGGTTTTTAATTTTGGTTTTGAAATTGATATTTAGACTTATAAGTCACTCTTAACTTTTTTGATCTATGTTTTAAAAACTAAGGTCTGATAATAACTGTATTTCCATTGGTTCTTAATGCCTCTGCATCTGTAAGTGCTTGTGAAGATGCAGTTCCTCCCACCGATATTCTTTTTCCAGTGATTGCAGGAGAAATATTTACGAGTCTTGTAAATAACGTGTTTATATCTTCTGTAGGTATTTTGGGTAGTTGCAGGTTTGTAAAATCTAGAACCGAAGAAATTTGCATTGACGTTAATGTAGCTGTAGAATTAATACGTAAATCAGAAAAAGTAGTGAGGCTATTAAAGTTTACGGTTTCTAAAGCATTGGATTCAATGGTGATAATATTTGCAACAAGAGTTTCTAGGCTTGAAAAATCAATATTTTTTATCATTTCATTCCCTGTAATTCTAATGGAAGATCTACTGGTTTCAGAACCAATTGAAGTTACTGTAGGGAAATATAATGATTTTAAGTTAGTATTGTTAGTAATTGTTAGTCCCTCATTTAATTTGATTAAAGCGGGACAAGAAACAGTTTGTAGATTTGTATTGTTAGAAATATATAAACTCTCAGAATTCACTAAATTTGGTAGTGCTATTGTTGTTAATTTGGGATTAGTGTTTAGGTCTATAGCATCTGTGTTTGTTGTGAGTTGTGACAAATTGATAGCTTCTAATTTTGGATTTTGGGATATGGATACCTTACCTGTATTTGTTATACTTGAGAGGTCAATAGTAAGCAGTTTTGCATTTTTGTTAACAAAAAGTTCGTTTGTAGTTATTAAAGCGCTTGCATCAAGAGTTGATAAACTCTTATGATTTAATATTTTAAATTCGTCTCCTACTTTGGTAAGCATTGGTAAATTAATACTTTGTAACAAAGGGTTTTTATCGAACACAAAATTTTGTGCTCTGTCTAGCTTGCTCATATTAATTGAGGTCAATGCTTTATTGTTTTCAGAATAAATATCTCCTGCACTAATCAAATTTTCTAAATCGACTGTTGTCAAAGAAGGATTGGATTGGATAACAATTTTACCTGAAACAGATTCTAGACTCGGAAAAACAAGACGCTGAAGTTTTTCGTTATTGGTTAGTGTTAACTTGGTCATTTTTGCTATGTCAGGCAGCTCTAATGTTGTTAGATTTGTGGTATTTGTAACCAAAATAGCAACTGTGGTCTTTCCGAAATTTTCTGAGATTATTTTTGCAGCATCTTCGTCTGTAATATCTCCTGCAAATACCAAAAACTCTAATCCTGCATTAAGCCCATTGACGCCATCTACTCCATTTTTCCCATCTTCTGCCTCGCATGAAATAGTAGTTATTGCTAGCGTTAGCAAAAAAAGTATAAGATATATATATTTCATAATTAAATGATTTAGGTTTTTTTTAATTAAACTGCTGTAAAAACTATTCAGTAATATTTACAGTATTACTATTAGATCTTAATATATCTGCATTAGTTTGTGCTTGTGCAGATGCAGTTCCTTGTATTGAAATTGTTGGCTAAGTTCTAATTAGAATATGTTTTATCTTTACTTTATAAAAACGGAGAAATGATACCAGAAGATTTTAGAGATTTTTTCATTAGTTCATCGGCTTTGGTTCAATCAGAAATTGTTTCCACATTATTGGAGATCTCTACTGAGGGTTCAGCCCTGATTGATAGCAATCAGAGTAAAGCCATAAGCTGTCCTCATTGTAAGTGCAATAAAATTAAGGCTAATGGTAAGCTCAAAGGAGTACAGCGCTATGTTTGTAATACTTGTCATAAAAACTTTAGTGAAACTACCGGTAAGTTCTGGTACAACCTCAAGAAGAAAGACAAAGTTAATCGTTATTTATTCTGTTTACTCTCTGGATATAGTATTCGCAAGAGTGCCAAAGAAACAGGGATTTCTATTCAGACTTCTTTTGATTGGAGGCACAAATTACTTGTCTCCTTTGGGAGCGTAAGTGTGGATGAATTCCAAGGAATCCTAGAGAGTGATGATCTTTTCTTTGCTTACTCTGAAAAAGGGAATCGAAATTTGGATCGTCCTGCTAGAAAACGTGGCGCAAAGGCAAGTAAAGCTGGTCTCAGTAATGAAAAAGTAGCTGTGATAGCCAGTTGTGACCGATCAGGGAACAAAGATTTCAAAGTAGCTACCAGAGGTCGCATTAGTAAAAGTGACTTGGAGACTATATTACAAGGGAAGTTGGCTAAAGTAGAAACCCTTTGTAGCGACAGTCACAGAAGCTATACTGCATTTGCAAAAGACAAGAAGGTAGCACACAAAAAATTTAATGCTTCGAAGGGTCAAAGAGCTGTTGACAAAATATATCACGTACAAAATGTGAATAATATGGATATGCGTCTAAGGAAATTTATGGAGCCCTTCAATGGAGTGGCAACAAAATACCTTCAGAATTATCTGAATTGGTTTTTAGTCTTAGAAAAAATAAAAAATTCAACCAGTAAAATGGCAACCGTAGCAGCTATAGCCTTTGCTTCCAATACTGCCTGGATGGAATTTAAAAACATAGTAGTAAATAATATGCTTTTTAGAACTTAGCCAAATTGTTTTATTAGTAATCACAGGAGTAATATTTACCAATCGGTTTAATATACCATCTATTGCCGCTGTAGAAAGTTTACCAGAACTATTGAGATCTAATCTTTCGAAATTTTGAATAGAAGAAAGAGTGACTGAATTAAGTAAAACGGTAGAATCTATATTTAAAACAGAAAAAGAAGCAAGTTTTGGGAAGTCTACAGTTTCTAACAGATCTTCACCAATATTTATAGTATTAGCATTAACAGTTTCTAAATTTGGAAATGTGATATTTCTGATCATATTATCTCTAATCCTGAAACTATAACGATTTTCAGTTCCTATAGAAGTTAACATAGGAAATGACAATGTCTCTAGTATGTTGTTGCCGGTAATTGTAAGATTAGATTCCAGGGTTTTTAAATCGGGAAACGCAATATTTGTTACTAAATCATTTTCAGAAAAATTAATGTTTTTTATAGTTGTTATATTAGGAAAAGATATCGTAGTTATTTTTGGGTTTGAACCAAAAGAAACAGACCCCAAAGACACTAATTTATCTAAATTTATCGTAGTTAAATTTTCATTGTTTCTAATTGTAAGCATATCTATAGAAGTGAGGACGTTAAGGTATATTGCTATTAGATTTGTATTTCTTCCAATAAACAGTCCATCGTCATTGTCTTCATTTTCGGAAGCTTCAAGAATTTTAAGTACAGGCAGGTTTATGGTTTCTATAGCTATATTATCTGAAATCGAAGCCTCCCTTAGAGCGGTTAGTTTTGGTAAATCAATAGTAGGTAGTTTTTGATTTCGATTAATTTGAATAAGATTGGCAGATACCAAAGAACTTAGATCTAACGTAGTTAAGTTATCTAGATTTGATATAGACAAAATGTTTTTAGAATCAATTAGTGAGGGGAAACTTAAACTTTCTAATAAAGGACTTCCACTAATGGAAAAGCTTCCTACAGTAGTGAGCTTAGAAAAGTTAATAGAGGTTAGTGCTACGTTTGTTTGGATCTTTGCTCCTCCAAAAATAGATTCGAGATTAGCTATAGTGAGCGTGTGTAATTCTTCATTTCCGATTACCTCTAGTTCAACCAAGGTTGAGATTTCGGATATGTCTATTGTTGTTAAACTTGTAGTGTTTTTGATGATAAGGGTATGCGTGTTTTTTCCAGTGTTTTCTGCTATGATTTTTGCAGCATCTTCATTGGTAATATCTCCAGAAAACACAAGACGCCCTAATCCGTTATTGCCACCAGTACCATTAATACCGTTGGCTCCGTCAATACCATCTGCTCCGTCAGAACTACAGGATATGGTCATTATTGTAAGGGTTATTAAAAGAAATATATGTTTCATAATTAAAAAAATTTGGTGCTACTTTTTAAAGTTGGCATTAATAGTTTTTGAATATATTCTGGATTCAAAAACTATTCTGTAATGTTAACAGTATTCCCATTAGTTCTTAAGGTTTCTGTATCTATCAATGCTTGTGCAGATGCTATACCACTAATTGAAATTACTGTTTCTGTAATTGAAGGGGTGATATTAACCAGTGTGGTTATAACTTGATCTATAGCCCCTGTAGAAAGCTTACCAGAACTATTTAGTTGTAATCTGCTGAAATCTTGAGCCAAAGGAAAATCAACTGTAGTTAATAACACTGTAGAATCAATATTAAGAGTAGGAAAAGTAGTAAGCTTACTAAATTCAACAACTTCTAAGAGATCTTCTTTTATATCTATATTGCTAGTTACACGTTCTAAGTTTGAAAATGTAATACTTTTGATCATGTCATTATCATTAATCTTTATTCTAAACGCATTAACTAGATTGGCTAGATTAATAGTTGTTAATTTTTTATTTTCTCGAATAGTTAAAGAACTCACATTTTCTAAAGTATTGATATCTATACTTGTTAAGTTGTAAAGATTAGCAATAAATAAAGTTCGTGCTTGAGTCAATGATGGTATGCTAAGATTTTCTAGTAAAGGATTTTGAAAAAAATAAAGATTTTTTGCATTACTTAGTAGTTTAGGTAGGCTTATAAGGGGCAATATATTATTCTCACTAACCCGAAGATTCTCTATAACAGTTAGATTCTCAAGATTAATAGCTGTTAATGTATTATTAGCCCTAATAATTCCTTCATCCAAAATGGATTTTAAATTTGATAAATTGAGGTTTTCAAGTTTTTCATTACCAATAACCTCTAGTTTTGCTAAAACCGAAATTCTTGATAAGTCTAATGTGGTTACATTGGTAGTATTAGAGACTACTATAGTATGGGTGTCTTCTCCAACACCTTCCTCTATAATTTTTACTGCATCTTCATTAGTAATATCTCCAGTAAGAATTAGAGTTCCTAACCCGTTAGTAATACCGTCTATACCATCTACACCATCAAGTCCATTTTTTCCATCTTCAGGACTACAAGAAAAAGATAATAACATTAAGGTTATCAAAAAAACTTTGATAAATACATATTTCATAATTAAAAGATCTAGGTTATATTTTTTAATAATTGGTAGAATATCTTGATCAAATGTATACTACATTGATCAGAAAAGAGTACCAAATTATAATTTGGAACGTGTATTTTTAATCTGGTTATTACGAGTTTACAGAGTTCTATATAAAAAACTGATTTTCATCTGAATTTTGAGAGAACATACGTGTAGGTTACCAAAAACGGATATATGGTAGAAATGTGAGGGCCAAAACAAAATAAGCGGTAAGTACAGAAAGTGATGTGGCAACTATAAATCGAATTATATTAGAAGATTTGGGTAAAAGTACTATAGAACTAATACTTATCGACCCAATCAAACAAATCAGAAAGATTCCCTCAAATAACACAAGCTCAATGAACACACCTGAACCATTACCTCTATTACTATAATTTCCTACACTGTTGAAATAATTAAAGATAAGTATTAATGATCCTAGAAAGAGAAGCGTTAAAATTAAAAAAACACCTAATACAATTTTTAATGTTTTCATTTTCAATTATACTTTTATTAAGTTGGAAAAGTATAAAGAATGGTAAAGAAGATAGTGCCATATTATAAAATGGAGCATCTAAATATTTCTGGGTTTTGAAACTAGTATGTTAGTTTCTTTTGATATTCGGTAGGTGTAAGACCTACTAGTTTTTTGAAAACCCTGTTAAATGATGTTTTACTAGGAAATCCAGCTTCATAGCCAATAGCCAGAATTTTGTAGTGTTGGTATTTGGGCTCTTTCATCAACTGTTTTGCCGTATCAACTCTATATAAATTAATAAAATTATTGAAGTTTTTTTGAAAACATACATTCAGCACTTCAGAAAAAAGATGGACACTCATGTTTAACTTATCTGCGATATCAGATTGTTTGGTCTCATGATCTAAATAAGGCTTTTCCTCTTCCATATAATTTAGGATAAGCTCCATGTATCTTTGTTGATCTTCTTCTCTAAGCGAAGACTTTTTTTGCTGTTGAGTTTTGGTGCTTCCTTTTACGGCTTCTTGTTTTTGAATCTTTTGAGCGAATGCATTCAATTTATCTTTTAAGGCTTCGTTTTCATTTTTAAGTAAAGCTTTATCATCTTGTAACTGTAAAGATTCTTCTGCAAGTTTTCTACGTTTGTTCCAATAAATTATAGAGGACACAATTAATACGATCATTAAAACAACTCCGGCAAATACATATACCTGTTTTTCTTTGCTCAGAAACACAATAGATTTTTGTTGTTCAGATATAATATCAGACTTGTTTTCAGACTCTTTTTCAATTTTTAACCGCTGAGCTTTAGAGAGGGTTTTTAAGTACTTTTCTCGAGTATTGGTATATGCTTTTTGTTCTTGTAAAGATTTTTTTATACTATCTAGAGCCTCATAAGTTTTTGCTAAATATTGATGGGCTTCCATTTTGATATATAGAAAATTACCTTCGCCAGCAATATTTCTTGCCTTTTTTAAGTTTGGGAGCGCTTTAGCAGGTTGGTTTGATAAATAACGAGAAACTCCAATAATAACATTTGCCGAAGCGGTTAGAGATGCTGATTCGTTTTTATCAATTTTATCCAACGCTTTTGTGCTATTCTCTATAGCTTGGTCGTAAAGCTTTAAATAACGCTGACATTCGGCAATATTGATCAAGGCTCTAATTATTTTATCATTCCTGTTCATTTTTTCAGCCAGATCTTTTACTTTGTACATGTATTTCAGAGCTTCTGAATAATTACCTTCATTGAGATCTGCTTTACCCAGGGAACTGTATGCTGAAATAATAAATTTATCGGGATTTTCCTGGTACATGGCTAATGCTATGACCTTTTTCATGGATAATTTTACCTTTTCATAATCTTGAATATGATTATATAAATTTCCCATATTAACTTGTACAAGAATTCTAGAAAAAGAGTTTTCAGGGAGAGATTCACTTAATTTTTCAGCCTCAAGGTAGTTGCTTATAGACTCATCATATTGATCTATTTGTTGATAATAAATAGCTATATATACCAATGCTGAAACTTGTTCTTCCTTTAAATCATTGGCTATTGCAATATGCAAAATTATTTGACCATAATTTTTAAATGCTTTCAAATCACCAGTACGGTAGGATGCACTCAGCAATTTCTTGTATTTGGCGACACTATCTTGCGGAGCAGAAATTACCTGCTCAAACTGGGAAAGATCTATTTCTTTTTGATCTTGAGCAAAAATAGAATAAGTGCTTAGATAAAAACAAAGAATTAAAGAAAGCGTCTTTAGCATCTTTTTATTAGAGGTTGTTTTTAAATGGGCACCTGTGTTAACAGACACCCATAATTTGATTATAAATCAATGAATTAAGATAATTATTTATTCATTAATTCTTCAATTTCTTCAGCTTCAATAGGGATATTAGCCATGAGGTTAAAAGGTTCTCCTTTTTCCTGGATCACTACATCATCCTCAATACGAATTCCATAACCTTCATCAGGAATATAAATCCCTGGTTCAACAGTAAATACCATATTAGCTTTCATGGGTTCAGTAAGAATACCATAATCATGAGTATCTAATCCAATGTGGTGAGAAGTACCATGCATAAAGTACTTTTTGTATGCTGGCCATTCTGGATCTTCATTTTGTACATCAGCCTTATCTATAAGCCCTAATTTTAAAAGCTCTGAGGTCATAATTTTACCAACTTCAATATGATAATCGGCCCAGATAGTTCCCGGAACCAACATTTTGGTAGCTTCATTTTTAACTCGAAGTACAGCATCATAAACATCCCGTTGACGTTTAGTATATCTTCCTGATACAGGAATAGTACGAGACAAATCACTAGAGTAATTAGCATATTCTGCAGCAACATCCATAAGGATTAGATCCCCAGCTTTACACTGTTGATTGTTTTCAATGTAATGAAGGACATTAGCATTATTTCCACTTGCGATGATAGGAGTATAGGCAAAACCTTTAGATCTATTATTGATAAATTCATGCAATAATTCTGCTTCAATATTATACTCCCAAACATCAGGTTTTACAAAACTTAAAAGTCTGCGAAACCCTTTTTCGGTAATATTACAAGCTGTTTGCATCAAATCGATTTCGATAGCATCTTTTACTGCACGTAATCGTTGTAAAATAGGATTACTTTTTGCTACGCTGTGTGCAGGGTATTTAGCTTTCCACCATTTGGTAAAACGATCTTCTCTGGTTTCTGTTTCGACAGTTGCTCTATAATGCTCATTGGTGTTTACATATACCGTTTCACATTGGGTCATTATCTCAAAAAAAATCTTTTCCAGATCAGTAAGCCAATACACTGTTTTAATTCCTGAAACTTCAAGAGCACGTTCTTTTGTTAATTTTTCTCCTTCCCAAACAGCAATATGCTCATTGGTTTCTTTTAGAAATAAAATTTCACGATGCTTTTCTTTAGGAGCATCAGGAAAAAGCAATAATACACTTTCTTCCTGGTCAACACCACTTAGGTAAAAAATATCTCTATGTTGCTCAAAAGGCATAGTACTATCAGCACTAATTGGATATATATCATTGCTATTAAATACAGCAATGCTATTGGGTTTCATTTGTGCTGTAAAGTTTTTACGATTTTTAATGAAGAGGTTTCTATCGATTTGGTGATATTTCATTGTATGATATGTTGTTTAATTACAAACCTCATAAGCCCTCTCTAGACCAAATGAGGATTAAGAATACTGATTTTTCCCAAAAATATGATTATTATTTAGGTAATAAAAAAAGGAACTCAAAATCTTATGAGTTCCTTTTTTCTAATTTACCTTAACTTTTTTTGTTAATATGAATGTATTTTTATTCGCTTATTATATTTTTTAATTAAAAGCCTGTGATATTTCCCTATATATCACGACTAATTAATTAATGATAAGTTCTATTCTATGATTGTATGTTTTGATTAATTATTAATAAATTAACTAAAAAATAAAGAGAAACACAAAAAATAAGCACATTAATCTTGATTTTATAAATATTGTTTTAAAATAAATGATTGTTAAACAATATCTAAAAATTTTGAGTTTGTGATAACAATATCTACTTTCAGCGCACTAAACACTAATCAAAATGAAAAAATTTACTTCATCATTATTTTTCCTATTTCTTTCTTTTTTTCTTTTTTCTCAACAACCAGCTACTAATACAGAATTGGTTCAAAATGGATTGTTGAAGAAAAAGCAAATGGAAAAAACCTCATTGGTGAAACAGGTACCTTTTAAAAATATAGGTCCGACCGTAATGAGTGGCCGTGTTGTAGATGTAGATGTAAATCCAGAAAATACTACAGAGTTTTATGTAGGATATGCTTCGGGAGGATTGTGGTATACAACCAATAACGGAACTACTTTTGAACCTGTTCTGGATACAGCAGAGACAATTAATGTTGGTGATATTGCAGTAGACTGGAAAAACAATACCATTTGGGTAGGAACTGGTGAGAATAATTCGTCTAGGTCTTCCTATGCAGGAGTGGGAATCCTAAAATCTACAGATAAAGGCAAAACCTGGAAAAATGTTGGGCTACCTGATTCACATCATATCGGTAGGATTATTATTAATCCTAATAATCCAGATGAGGTAGTAGTGGGAGTAACCGGACACTTATATTCTTCTAATGAAGAACGGGGAGTTTATAAAACCACAGATGGAGGAGTTACCTGGAAAAAAACATTGTTTATAAACGACCAAACAGGTATTATTGACCTGGCATATGCACCAGATAACTTTAATATTATATATGCTGCTGCTTGGGATAAAGACCGAAAAGCTTGGAACTTTGATGGGAGTGGATTGGGATCCGGGATTTATAAAAGTACCGATGCAGGAATGACCTGGAATAAAATTTCTATAGATGGAAGTGGTTTCCCTACAGGAGAAGGAGTAGGTAGAATTGGACTTGCTGTTTTTAATGAAAATACACTATATGCTGTACATGATAGTCAATTTAGAAGAGATAAAAGCGATACTAAAAAAAGTAGTACAGGATTAACAAAGGAAGATTTTAAAATCATGTTACCGGAAGCATTTTTAAAACTGGAAAACAAAAAATTAAATGCTTTTTTGAAAACAAACGGGTTTCATGAAAAATATAGAGCAGATAACATAAAGCAACTGGTGCGAAGTGGTACAGTAAAGCCAATAGATCTTGCTAAATATCTCGAAAATGCTAATGCTATATTGTTTGATACTCCGGTTATTGGAGCAGAGGTTTATAGAAGTGATGATGGTGGGAAATCCTGGGTAAAAACCCATAAAGACTATATTGATGATTTATTTTATAGTTATGGATATTATTTTGCTCAGATACAGGTAAGTCCTGTTAATAAAGATCATATATATATATCTGGAGTACCTATTTTGAAATCTAAAGATGCTGGGAAAACATTTACCAATATTAATAGAAAAAATGTTCATGCAGATCATCATTCGTTGTGGATCAATCCTAAAAACCCAATGCATCTTGTTAATGGTAATGATGGAGGACTAAACATCTCTTATGATGATGGAGAAAACTGGATAAAAGCAAATCAACCTAGTGTAGGGCAATTTTATGCGATTAATATTGATCATGAGAAACCTTATAATGTATATGGTGGATTACAGGACAATGGGGTTTGGGTAGGAGCCCATAATGCCAAAGAAGATGAATCGTGGCATCAAAGTGGTCATTACCCTTGGGAAAGCATTATGGGAGGTGACGGTATGCAGGTGCAGATTGATGACCGGGATGCAAATATTGTATATACAGGATTTCAGTTTGGAAACTATTTCAGAATAAACCGCGTAGAAAACAAACAAACTTATATTCAACCTAAGCACGAATTGGGCGAATCTCCTTATCGATTCAATTGGCAAACACCAATCTTATTATCATCACACAATCAGGATATTTTATATTTGGGAGGAAATAAATTAATGAGATCTATGAATCAAGGGGATGAGTGGACTGCGATATCTAATGATCTAACTAATGGCGGTAAAAAAGGTAATGTAGCTTATGGAACATTAACTGCTATTGCCGAGTCTATATTTCAGTTTGGATTGATTTATACAGGTAGTGATGATGGTTTGGTGTATATAACCAAAAATTCTGGTGGAAACTGGAACAAGATTTCGGATTCTTTTCCTAAAGATCTTTGGGTGTCAAGAGTAATTGCATCTTCACATAAAAAAGAAAGAGTATATGTTACATTAAATGGATATCGATGGGATGATTTTAAACCTTATGTTTATGTAAGTGAAAATTATGGACAGAGTTGGAAAAATATAGGAAACGATTTACCTGTATCTGCAATAAATGTGATTAAAGAAGATCCTAAAAATGAAAACGTAGTATATATAGGAACAGATAATGGTGCTTATGTTTCATTGGATAGAGGAGCGAACTGGCAAGCTTTTTCAAATGGATTACCTAATGTGGCAGTGCATGATATTGTTATTCAACCAGAAGCTAATGATTTGCTGTTAGGAACACATGGTAGAAGCATATACAAAACAAATATAAAGGCAATACAGCTTCTGGATAATGAAATCATGAATAAAGAACTTCATGTTTTTGATATATCTGAAATGAAATGGTCAGATCGTTGGGGTGTTTCATGGAGCAAATGGGTTACACCATACGAACCAACAATGACCATCAAATTTTATTCTGGAAAATCAGGAGATTTTGCTATTAAAATTATTACCGAAGAAGGGAAAATACTTCAGGAATTTTCTACAAAAGCTGATAAGGGGCTTAACCATGTAGAATATGACCTTACAATCACAGAAAAAGGAAAAAATATATTAGAAAAAGAATTTCCTGATGAAGAAGTTTCCAAAAGAAAAAATGGGAAATATTACCTTCCGACAGGAAGATATTCGATAGAAATTTCTGCTGATAAGCAAATGGAAAAAGTAAATTTCGAACTAAATTAAAGCTTTACAATCCACTTCTTTTGTTTTTTAAGATAAAATTCAGGTGCATAGTAATTCAAAAAGCAACTTTTGTATAAGTTGTGTACTATAAAAAAACTTGAAAATTATATATTTAGAATGTTTGGTTTGAGTAATCAATATGAATGCTATTACTATATTTGATAATGATCACTCAATTTTTTGATCTAAATTAGTGGCTTTTAAAAAGTTTGTTATGACACTAACCATGAGTATTCCTGCATTGTTGTTTCCAGCAATATCACTAACTATGCTGGCCTATAATGCAAGATATTTGGCAATTGCAGCATTAATACGACAATTGCATAATGAATATTTGACTTCTAGATCAAAAAACACCGTATTACAGATCAAAAATTTAAGAAAACGATTATGGTTGATTAGAAATATGCAAGCGATTGCTATTATTAGTTTTCTTACTAGTGTGATCACCATGTTTTTATTATATGTTGAAAAGATATCCTTGGCTAATGTGATATTTGGAATTAGTCTTTTTTCGCTTATGATTTCACTTTTTTTATCATTTATTGAAGTTCAGATTTCTACCAAAGCATTGGCGATTAGGCTTGATACAATCGAAGAAAATACCTAAGAAATCCTTATCTTGTTATGATAAATTTTATTGAATGCTTCAAAATGAACTTTTTAATAATGTAATTCAAGATTTCAATGCTGGATATTGGGAGTTATATGATGATCCAGAAAGAGAGGTTTGGTCAGAAAAGTTTTATGATAGTTTAGGATATACAAAAGATGAACTAGAGTCAAAAATAGATTATTTTTTAGAGCACTTGATACACCAGGACGATGTCGAGTTATTTAGAGATAATTTTTTTAGCTATCGACGTAATGCTGTAAGTTTTAAGCAACATATAAAAATCCTTGATAAAAAAGGAAATTATAAACTATATAGGTGTGCAACTAATGATGAATTACCGGTAAATATAAAATCTAAGATTAGCCTTGTTTTTTTTATTGAAATCAAGCTAGAGCCTGAGCAGGATATTACAAAAGATAATTTCTACTATAAAGAAACTGCTCAAATGACAGCTACGGGGAGTTGGTATGTAGATTTTGAGGAAAGGAAAAGTTTCTGGGATTTTGAAACCAGAAGAATTTTAGAATATGCCGACGACTATATTCCTTCCCTTAAGGATTCTGCCAATTACTATGCAGAGGATTGTAGGCAACAAGCAGCAGATTTATTTTTTAATTGTGCTATGGTAGGAACACCTTTTAATACTGAAATTAAAATGGTAACCGCTAACAATAGAGAATTTTGGGTACGAGCCATAGGAAAGCCGGTATATAATGAAAATAAAGAAATAATTGGAATTAGAGGTGTTTTTCAGGACATAGATGAAATCAAAAGGAAAGAATTAAGCCTACAAAAATCAATTGATATTATCGCATCTCAGAACTCTAGATTATTCAATTTTGCTCATATCGTATCTCATAACCTCAGGTCGCATACCAGTAATCTATCTTTATTAGTGCAATTGATTGAAGATATAGATAACCCCGAGGAAAAGATTGGATTGATCAAAGAAATTAAACAGATATCATATAGTCTAAATACAACCATTGAACACCTTAATGAAATTGTAGCGATACATACGAATAAGGGTCAGGAAAAAAGCTCGGTCAAATTTCAGGATGCTTTTAATTTGGTTACCAGTGGAATCGGGCAAATGATTGCTATGAGTAAGACTAAAATCAGGACAGATTTTAGTAAATTAAATACGATTAATTATATTCCTGCATATTTAGAAAGTATCCTTTTAAATTTAATAACGAACGCGATAAAATATAAACATCCTGATAGAGATCCGGTAGTAGAAATCAAAAGCTATTCTATAGGTAGTAAAAAGTATTTAAAAGTCACAGACAATGGTAAGGGAATTGATATGAAATTGTATAGGGATAAAATATTTGGGATGTATAAAACATTTCATTACAATAAGGATGCAGTGGGAATTGGGCTATTTCTAACAAAAAATCAGATAGAATCACTAGATGGAAAGATTACCGTAGAGAGCGAAGTAGATAAAGGGACAACTTTTATAATTGAATTTTAAAAACAAACAACCGAAAAGCATGAGTCATAAAATTGGATTAGCGTGTATTATTGATGACGATAATATGTATGTAAATCTTGTAAAAAGGATTGTAGAAGCAAAAAATCTTTGTAAAAACTTAATGGTATTTCAGAATGGCAAAGAAGCTCTTAATTATTTTGAAGCTATTTTAACCAATTTGGATAAAAAGACAATCCCAGAAATAATATTTCTTGACTTAAATATGCCAGTAATGGATGGATGGGAGTTTTTGGATAATTTCACTAAAATTAAAAACAAACTCGAAAAAACAATTACACTATATATTGTAAGTTCTTCTATTAATCCTGTAGATATAGAAAAGGCCAAAAGCATCAATACTGTAAAGGATTATCTTGTAAAACCAGTTACTATAGAAGACTTAGAGACTATTTTTTTAAAGCAAACGTCATAAAAAAGGCTTCATATACAAGAAGCCTTTTTATTAAAAATATTCTATTGAAGGAATTCCTTAGACTTGTGATACTCTAAGGGTGTTTACCATTCCTTTTGCGGTGATAGGCATTGCTGCTAGATTAATTAACATATCTCCCTGTTCTACAAATTTACGTTCTAAAGCAATTTTATTAATATCTTCTACAGTTTCATCTGTGCTTACGAACTTGTCATAATAAAAAGCTTTTACTCCCCATAAAAGACTAAGTTGAGATAAGATTCTATGATTGCTGGTAAATACTAGAATATGGGCGTCTGGTCTCCAGGCAGAAATTTGAAATGCCGTATAACCACTATTAGTAAGAGTACAAATTGCTTTAGCATTTATATCATTAGCCATATGAGCTGCATGATAACAAATAGATTTTGTAATGAATCTATTGGTTCTGATGTGAGGAGGGTTTTGAGGAACCGTTATTAATTCAGAATTCTCTACGCTTTTAATAATTTTAGACATCGTTTCAATCACCTGTACTGGATATTTTCCTACAGAAGTTTCTCCTGATAGCATAACGGCATCAGCACCATCCATTACAGAATTAGCGACATCGTTTACCTCGGCACGTGTTGGTGTAAGGCTATCGATCATCGTTTCCATCATCTGTGTAGCAATAATCACAGGTATTCTTGCAGTTTTAGCTTTAAGAACTAAGTTTTTCTGAATTAAAGGTACTTCCTGAGCAGGGATTTCTACTCCAAGATCTCCTCTTGCCACCATCAATCCATCACAATAGGCTACGATCTTATCTATATTTTCTACTCCTTCAGGCTTCTCTATTTTGGCAATAATTGGAATTTTGTGTTCACTATGTTCTTTTATCAACTCTTGTAATTCCATTAAATCCTGAGCATGACGCACAAAAGATAAGGCCATCCAATCCACTCCTTGTTCGCATGCAAAAATCGCATCTTTTATATCTTTTTCTGTCAGTGCTGGTAAAGAAATACTAGTATTAGGAAGGTTTACTCCTTTTTTAGACTTTAGAGGGCCTCCTTGTATTACTTTGGTCTTAACTGTGTCTTTTTTGTTGGAAGAGATGACTTCAAAAATTAACTTACCATCGTCTAATAATATCCTCTCGCCTGCTTTTACATCTTTTGGAAAACTTTCATAGTTCATATAAACCTCTTTAGAGTTGCCTTCAAAGGGTTTTCCGGTCACAAAATTAATGATATCACCATCATTTGCTATGATATCTCTTTTCATAACACCGACGCGCAATTTAGGACCTTGTAAATCCCCAAGTATAGATGCATTATAACCGTGTTCTTTACTTAGTTTTCGTATAATCTTTATACGTTCTTTGACATCACTATAATCAGCATGAGAGAAATTTATTCTGAAAACATTTACACCCGCTTCCAGCATTTTTTTTAATATCTCTTCACTACTTGTCGCGGGTCCAAGAGTAGCAACTATTTTAGTTCTTTTACGTTTTGGCATTATTCGAATATTAAGTTGTTCTTTGATTTAAGTGTAGCATATTCTAAAGGATATGCTGTTATAATTTGTGAAATAGTAAGCATGTTTATAAGTAAAGATTTACTTGAAAAATTTGATGCTTCGGTCTCAATTTTTAGAAAATAATCTACATTTTTTAATTCTGGAATTAGATATTTTGTGGTATGTGTATTCTCAATAGTAGTAAATAGCCCTTCAGAAATCTGATTTTCTGATTTTATTTGGCATTGAAATTTATTCCCTATGAGGCTATATGTGCTATATTGAAAATGATCATCATATTGGTACAGCGGAAAATTTGCAGAGAGATCATCATACTCAAAATTGATATCTTCTTTTTTTCTATAGAGCTTTAGATTTAGATTTTTGTTCAATAGAAAAGCTAACCGATATGAAGCTAATGAACAATGAATGGCAATGAGTTCATGATCATCATCGGCAAAGGCATCTAATACTAACCGCTGAACAGCCACTTTTATTTTTTTATTTCCGATTTAACGCGAAATATACAAATAAATTCATCTAACAAGTTTAATTAAAGATAAAGTTATTTTACGAAAACGATTGAGTTAGTATCTTTTAACTATAAAAAATTATAGTTTTTCTAATATGCATATATTTTGATTAGTTTGGCAGGAAAAATCTAATGTTATTTAGATATTTATTTTAGATTGAAATGCAAAATAAGCTCTTTTTGAAGCTTTTTCTTCTGCTTTCTTTTTTGATGTAGCTCTCGCTTTTGCAACTACTTTGTCATCTATCCAAAGCTTTACGGCAAAATGCTTCATTTCATCCTTACCGGTATCTTCATATACTTCGTAACTAAATACTTTTTTCTCTTTTTGACACCATTCTATCAATAAGCTTTTATAGCTAATGATTTGTCCTTCTAGGCTTTCGATATCAACATATGGATCGATTACAGCTTCTTTTATAAAGCGTTCGCAATATACAAAACCACGATCCAGATATATGGCACCTATAAGAGCTTCAAAAAGATTTCCATGTATATTTATTCCAAATTGAGACTTAGGAATATTGGTTCTCACCAATTCAATTAATTTAAGATCTTTTCCCAGCTCATTAAGATGTTTTCTACTCACTACTTTGGCTCTCATTTTGGTCAAATACCCTTCATTCCCTTCGGGTACTTCTTTAAATAAGTGTGCAGCAATAACACTACTTAACATAGCATCACCTAGAAACTCTAACCTTTCAAAATTAACAGCATTTCCTTTTTTGTCTTTTAAATTTAAAGACCTGTGCGTAAATGCTTTTTCGTAAGGCTTAATGTTTTTGGGTTTAAAACCGACTATTTTCTGAATTTTAGAAAAAAAATTCCCGTTCTTTTCAGAGCGGGAATTTAGTATGTTTCGAATAACATTCATTTATTCGTTCAGTTTTTTAAATAACACACAAGCATTATGACCTCCGAAACCAAAAGTATTACTCATTGCGTATGTGATTTCACGTTTTTGAGCTTTGTTTAATGTCAAATTCAATGAAGAATCTATATTTTCATCCACAGTAGTGTGATTGATAGTAGGAGGCACTATACCTTTTTGCATAGCCAAAATAGAAGAAATAGCTTCTATAGCTCCGGCTGCACCAAGTAAGTGTCCTGTCATAGATTTTGTTGAATTGATATTGATGTTAGGTGCATGATCTCCAAAAACCTTGGTAATAGCTTTCAATTCTGCAACATCTCCTAATGGAGTGGATGTTCCATGAGTGTTTATAGCATCTACCTGTTCTGGGGATACACCCGCATCTCTTAAACAATTAAGCATCACGCGTTCTACTCCTATTCCGTCAGGATGCGGAGCTGTCATGTGATATGCATCACTAGACATCCCACCACCAACGACTTCGGCGTAGATTTTAGCACCTCGTGCTTTTGCGTGTTCGTATTCTTCAAGAATAAGAGCTCCACTACCTTCTCCCAAAACGAAACCATCTCTGGTTGCGTCAAATGGTCTAGAAGCAGTTTCTGGACTTTCATTTCTTGTAGACAAAGCGTGCATCGCATTAAATCCTCCCATACCAGCTATAGTAACGGCAGCTTCACTTCCTCCTGTAATGATAATATCACAATGGCCTAAACGAATATAGTTTAGCGCATCGATCATTGCATTTGCAGAAGAAGCACAAGCAGAAACTGTGGTATAGTTAGGTCCCATAAAACCGTTTCGTATAGAAATATGACCAGGAGCAATATCGGCGATCATTTTCGGGATAAAGAAAGGATTGAAACGAGGTGTTCCATTTCCATTGGCATAACCAATTACTTCTTCCTGAAAAGTCTCTATTCCGCCAATTCCTGCACCCCAGATCACACCAACTCTAAATTTATCAACCTTTTCCAAGTCAATAGCAGCATCTTTTATAGCTTCTTCAGAAGATACAATAGCATACTGCGCAAATTTATCAAGTTTTCGTGCTTCTTTTCTATCAAAATAGTCTGTGGGAGAATAATTTTTGACTTCGCAAGCAAATTTAGTCTTGAAATTTTCGGTATCAAAATAGGTAATGGGAGCGCAACCACTTTTTCCATTTACTAATCCATCCCAATATTCATCAATATTGTTACCTATAGGTGTCAATGCACCTAGTCCTGTGACTACAACTCGCTTAAGATTCATATTTTGTCGTGAAGTTATTACTTTGCGTCTTCAATATAAGATATTGCTTGACCTACTGTTGCAATGTTTTCAGCTTGATCATCTGGAATCTGAATATCGAATTCTTTTTCGAATTCCATAATCAATTCTACAGTGTCTAATGAATCAGCGCCTAAATCGTTTGTGAAACTAGCTTCATTTACAACTTCGTTTTCGTCTACTCCTAATTTGTCAACGATTATCGCTTTTACTCTTGATGCAATGTCTGACATAATGTTTAATTTTAATTTTTTAATTAGGTGGCAAAAATAAAAAACTTTATTTTAAAACCCCACAATCCCATAAAAATGTATTTGTATTTTATCAAATATAGCGAAGTATTGGCTTTTTGCTACCTAAAATTGAATAATAATTATTTTTTTTGTGCTCTCTAATCAACAATTTTATCATACTATGAAGCGTATTATAATTTTTGCTTCCGGCTCGGGTACCAATGCCGAAAATATAATTAAGTACTTCCACGAGCGAAAAATTGCCGAGGTTACACATGTGTTCTCTAACAACCTGCGTGCCAAAGTATTGAAAAGAGCTCATGCCTTGAAAGTAAAGGCGTTACACTTTGACAAAGAGTCATTTTATGACACAAATGAGGTGCTTAATATCTTAAAAGATGCCAAACCTGACATTATTGTACTGGCTGGGTTCTTATGGATTTTTCCTAAAAAAATCATTGAAGCTTTTCCTGATAAAGTGATAAATGTTCATCCTGCGTTATTGCCAAAGTATGGTGGAAAGGGAATGTATGGACATCACGTGCATGAAGCTGTAGTTAGAAATAAAGAAAAAGAAAGTGGGATAACAATCCATTATGTAAATGAACATTATGACGAGGGAGCAATAGTTTTTCAGGCCAAAACGCCAATTTCTGCAGAAGATTCTGCCGAAGATGTAGCTCAGGCGATTCATCAATTAGAATATAAACATTTTCCAATCGTTATAAAAGAACTCCTGTTTGCTAATAAAACAAGTAATGAGTAGTGTGCTTAATAACCTGATTTTGATGTAAGGGATTGATTAAAAAAGTCATCAAATTGAGTGATTTTTCATAGTGAAACGAAGAAAAATTGTATCGAAATTAGGCTTTTGATTGAAAATTTACTGGTCTTCGATACAATTTTCTATCGAAAATCACTCTGACTGACGTAAATTTTCTTAGATCGAACTCAGGTTAATAGTGAGAAACGGAAGGAATATTGTATATACTATTATTTTAATTCTTTATTATAGCGTTCGAGCGGGCTATACGTTACAATTCCTCTCCCGAATAGCTCGGGATGCGGGATTTTCACTACTATCCCTAACGCAAAATATGCACACATAATCATTTATCAACAAGCAATCATAAACTAGTAATTAATAAGAATGGCTAAGAAAGAAAAATTTTATGTGGTTTGGGAAGGACACAAGCCTGGAATTTATACCAAATGGAATGATTGTAAAGCTGCTGTTGAGGGGTATGCAGGCGCAAAATATAAGTCTTTTGACTCTTTTGATATAGCAAAAAAAGCATATAACGGAGATTATGAGGACTATAAAGGGAAGAGTAAACCCAAAAAAACACTTACCGCAGCACAATTATCAAAAATAGGAGAACCTAATTTATATTCAATAGCAGTAGATGCTGCTTCTAGTGGTAACCCCGGTAAGATGGAATACCGAGGAGTCGATACCCAAACCGAAAAACAGCTTTTTCATCAGGGACCTTTTAGACAGGGTACAAATAATATAGGAGAGTTTTTGGCGCTTGTGCATGGTCTTGCGTATCTGAAAAAGAAAAATAGTGATCGTATTATTTATTCTGATTCTAAAATAGCAATTGGATGGGTAAAACAAAAAACATGTAGAACAAAATTGCAACGAACTGCTAAAAACAAAGAAGTCTTTGATTTGGTAGATCGAGCAACACAATGGCTCAAAGAAAATACATATACAACTACAATTGTAAAATGGGAAACCAAAGCATGGGGAGAAATACCTGCAGATTTTGGTAGAAAGTAAAGTGATCTAAAATATTTGTTTACAGTAGTCTAAAATTTACAAAAAAATGCCCCGAGTTATCCCGAGGCATTTTTATTGATAAATAAAATGTATCACATTTTATTTAGATTTTTTAATCTGATTGATTATTAAACAGATGGATATGTAACTGCTGTATTACTTTTTGATTTTGCAGTACCACATGCTCCAAGATGTTTCCAACCACTAGCTGTTCTTTCGAATAAATTTCCTCGATAAGTCACTTTATCTCCAACAGAGTAAAAACCACCATTATATTCAGCAACTCCATCACAGATATCACCGGTAGGAGGGTTAGTGCTACCTGGATATATTCTAGCAATAAAAGATTTATCTGTTGCAGATAGTCTTGTATTACTTCCTACGGCAACACCATCTGTAGTATGTGCTGCAGGGATAGGGTAATGCATTATTGATTTTGAATCATATGCACTATAATTAGTAGTGCTTGCCGAATAACGTCTGAATAGGTTATTGTCTACCTGTGCTCTACTCCATCCTTGAGTTCTTTGGTAATATTCGTAAACAACTTCTTTATTCCAGTTGATTCCTGCTACAGGATTTTGATGTTCGTGAATCAAACCAAGTGCATGCCCAAATTCGTGAACTATAACACGTCTAAATTCAGTATCAGATGTACTATTATTAAAATACTGATAATGCATACTGTGGGATTGATTATTAGATGCAGTTCCTAAATATGACCAATACCCTTTTGCATTGTTATAGTTACCAAAACCAATTTTAATATTGGCACTACTGTTTGAAGAAACAAATTCGAATTTTACGTTAGCATGGTCTTCCCATTGTACAGCATATTGCTTTACTTTAGATTGAAGATAATTACTTCCGTTTAGGAATTTTACACGAATAGTTTGACCAGGTTCCCATTGCACATCTTTAACACTGGCAGCTTTTGAATTGTTAGTGTTCCATTTTTCGATACATACATGAGCGTCTTTTGCAGTTGCATCTTGATCAGTTTCAAAAATGCCTTCAGAATCTTTTTCACAGTTAAATAATAAAACCGAAAGCGACGTAGCTAAAACTAGTTTAGCTAAATTTAATTTTTTCATAATTAATATATAAGTTTGAGTTTGTATTGTATAAAGAACGCTGTTTTTTTAAGTTTATTTTAGCATTTTGAATTTTTTTTTCAAAAATTCTAATTTTATTAAGGGTTTTGTGCTAAAAAATTATCATTTTCACAAATGTGTAAATACAAGTCAAAATTATTTTTTTAGTAAATAAAATATGAAATTTAAGTTTTGATTTAGAGCATGTTATTGATAAAATAGAAGAAATTAAAATCATAAAGAAATCTGTAAAAGGAGGATTACTTGCTTACTATTTCTGTATAAGTAACAAAATATAGATTCCTTAACCTATATTTATCAAATTGCAAACAAAATCATAAAAACGCATCTATAATTTTTGATAGAAAATAACCTTTGTATTAATCTTCTTACTACTTAAAAGTAAAACGTATATTTGCAAAAAAATTATTACGCTAGTTGTATGAGTAAATTACTTATTGTAGGTTCTATGGCCTTTGATGCTATTGAAACACCTTTTGGTAAAACTGATAAGATTTTAGGTGGAGCAGCCCCATATATTGCACTTTCTGCTTCTAATTTCAACATTTCTTCAGCAATTGTCTCTGTGGTTGGAGAAGATTTTCCTTTGGATTATCTTTCCCTACTTCAGGAAAAAAACATTGACACTTCTGCTGTAGAAATTGTAAAGGGAGGAAAGACTTTTTTCTGGAGGGGTCGCTATCATAATGATTTAAATTCAAGAGACACATTAGATACACAACTTAATGTACTTGCTGATTTTAATCCTGTAGTTCCTGATAATTATAAGGATGCAGATATTATAATGTTAGGAAATTTAAATCCATCGGTGCAGCTTGGTGTTATAGAACAACTTACTTCTAAACCAAAACTTACGATATTAGATACTATGAATTTTTGGATGGAAGATGCTTTTTTAGGAGATCTTCTAAAAGTAATTTCAAAAGTAGATGTAATTACTATTAATGATGAAGAAGCTAGACAATTAAGCGGAGAATATTCTTTGGTAAAAGCAGCTAGAGCAATCGAAAAGATGGGGCCAAAATATGTCGTGATTAAAAAAGGTGAACATGGAGCTTTGTTATTTCATGAAGAACAGATTTTCTTTGCCCCGGCATTACCGTTAGAAGAAGTTTTTGACCCTACCGGTGCTGGAGATACATTTGCAGGAGGTTTTTCTGGATATCTAACCAAAACTGGGGATATTTCATTTGAGAATATGAAGAAAGCAATTATTCATGCTTCAAATCTAGCCTCTTTTTGTGTAGAGAAATTTGGTACAGAACGAATGGAGAATTTAAATAAAGATGAGGTTCAAAGGCGACTTCAGCAGTTTAGAGAGTTAACACAATTTGAAATAGAATTGTCTTGATAAAGGATAGCCCTAAAGTAATTGTTTGGGGCTTTTTTAATTATGATTAACACAACAACATTTAGAATTTTGGAATACAATGAGTGATGCGTTAAAACACGAATGCGGTATAGCATTTATCAGACTACTAAAACCATTAGAGTATTATAAGGAGAAATATGGTAGTGCATTTTATGGAGTAAATAAAATGTATCTGATGATGGAAAAACAACATAATCGCGGTCAGGATGGTGCCGGATTTGCAAGTATTAAATTAGACACTGCTCCTGGAGAACGATATATAAGTAGAGTTCGATCGAGTGAATCACAGCCAATACAAGATATATTTTCTCAGATTAACGATAGAATTAATAAAGAATTGGTAGAACATCCAGAATATTCGGATGATGTAGAACTACAGAAAAAAAATATTCCTTACATAGGAGAAGTCCTTCTTGGGCATGTGCGCTACGGGACATTTGGTAAAAATAGTGTAGAGAGTGTTCATCCATTTTTAAGACAGAACAATTGGATGCACCGTAATCTAATTGTAGCAGGTAACTTCAATATGACCAACAATGATGTGTTGTTTAATAATCTTGTACGATTAGGACAGCATCCTAAAGATAAGGTAGATACCGTTACTGTAATGGAAAAAATTGGCCACTTTTTGGATTCTGAAGTAGCCAAGTTATATAAGAAATTAAAGAAAGAAGGATTTAATAAAAATGAAGCCTCTCCACAAATTGCAGAACGATTAAATGTCGCGAAAATCCTTAAAAAATCATCAAGAGATTGGGATGGGGGTTATGCTATGGCAGGAATGCTTGGGCATGGCGATGCTTTTGTTTTAAGAGATCCGGCAGGGATCAGACCGGCATACTATTATAAAGATGATGAAATAGTGGTTGTAGCATCAGAAAGACCCGTTATCCAAACTGTATTTGATGTTGCTTTTGATGATGTATTAGAACTTGATCCAGGAAAAGCAATTATCGTTAAAAAGAATGGTGAAACTTCTGTAGATAGAATTATTGAACCACTAGAACGAAAAGCGTGTTCTTTTGAACGTATTTATTTTTCACGAGGAAGTGATGCCGAGATTTATGAAGAAAGAAAGAGTTTAGGAAGGTTGATTATGCCTCAGGTTTTAGAAGAAATTAACCATGATACAGTAAATACTGTTTTTTCTTTTATTCCAAATACAGCTGAGACCTCTTTTTATGGTATGGTTGAAGCTGCTCAGGATGAATTAAACAAGCAGAAAAACGAAACGATACTTTCAGAAAAAGAGACATTAACAGATGAGCGTCTATCAGAAATTCTCTCATACAGATTAAGAACAGAGAAAATTGCAATTAAAGATGCTAAGCTTCGTACTTTTATTACAGAAGATAGTAGTAGGGATGATTTGGTGGCCCATGTTTATGATGTGACTTATGGTGTAGTAAGGCAAGAAGATAATCTAGTTATAATTGATGATAGTATCGTTAGGGGAACAACCTTGAAAAAGAGTATTATCAAGATGATGGATAGATTAAATCCAAAGAAAATCGTTATTGTCTCTTCGGCACCACAAATTCGTTTTCCTGATTGTTATGGAATTGATATGGCTAGATTAGAAGGTTTAATTGCATTTCAGGCTGCGTTAGAACTTTTAAAAGAAAATGGGAATTATGATTTGGTAGAGCAGGTTTATGAAAAATGTAAAGCCCAAGAAAACTTAGTAGACTCAGAAGTGCAAAATTTTGTAAAAGAAATCTATAGCGGATTTCCTGATCAGGAAATAAGTGATAAAATATCAGAGTTGTTAAGTGATACATCAGTAAAAGCTGATGTAAAGATTATTTATCAGACCGTTGACAATCTTCATCGAGCCTGCCCTAAGAACTTGGGAGATTGGTATTTTACGGGAGATTATCCAACAATAGGAGGAAATAGAGTTGTAAATAAGGCTTTTATAAATTTCTTTGAAGGTAAAAATGAAAGAGCGTATTAAAAAAACAAAAATGTTTGTTGTTAAAAAGGGTTAATTTGTGTATTTCAACAATTATTTTGACCTTTCGTCTAAAACATTTTTTCACTATGAAATAACGTTCTATATTAGCAAAGCCATAGCATAAGTAGGTTAAGTTCATGGTAGATTTGGGGCAAAAAAAGGTGGTTCTTCCACCTTTTTTTATTTTCTGACATTTCGTAATATTTTTAATATAAAAAAGAGTCACTGTAGTGTGACTCTTTTCTTTTTGTTTAAAGTATTGTTATTTACTTTCCTTGAGCATATCGGCTTGCCACTTCGTTCCAGTCAATTACATTAAAAAATGCAGTAACATAATCAGGACGACGATTTTGATAGTTTAAGTAATATGCATGTTCCCAAACATCTAATGCAAGTATAGGAGTTCCTCCGCATGCAATACCTGGCATTAAAGGGTTATCTTGGTTAGGAGTAGAGCAAATTTCTACTTTTCCGCCTTGGTGTACACATAACCAAGCCCATCCTGATCCAAATCTAGTAGCAGCTGCTTTTGAGAATGTTTCTTTAAAAGCATCAAAAGATCCATAGGCTGCATTAATTGCATCTGCAAGTTCACCAGAAGGCTTTTCTCCTCCATTAGGTGACATTATCTCCCAAAATAAATTATGATTATAATATCCCCCACCGTTATTTCTAACAGCTCCGTTTGACATATCAAGATTAATAAGAATATTTTCAATGGTTTTACCGTCAAGATCCGTTCCTTCTATTGCTGCGTTTAATTTACTAGTGTATCCGGCATGATGTTTATCATGATGAATTTCCATGGTACGAGCATCTATATGAGGTTCTAACGCATCAAAAGCGTAGTTTAATTTTGGTAATTCGAATGACATATGTTATTATTTTAATTAATAAAAAATAAAAGCGACATCAAATTTAACAATTCGAATGATGAATAAAAATTTATAATTGTTATAAATTAATTAAAACCCACAGGATAGTAAAAACAACTTTTTTGTTATTATAATTTTATAGAAATCGATGGTATAAGATTTTCGGGTTTTAGTATTTTAGTAAAAAAAAGAATTGAATTCTACTACTGCTTTTATTGTTTATAATGCTGCTGCTGGTGCTGGTAAAACCTATACCCTGGTAAAAGCATATTTGATCGCCCTATTAAAAGGAGAGTATAGGGATAGTTATAAAAATATCTTGGCAATTACTTTTACAAATAAAGCAGTTGCTGAGATGAAATCCAGGATATTAGAGAATCTTGTCGCTATTAGTGAGCTTGATACTCCATCAAAATATCAAGATTTGCTAAATGAATTAAGTGTAGAGACTAAAATTCCTGAGCTTGAACTGAAACAAAAAGCAAAACGAATTCTTAGAAGTATTCTTCATAATTATGCAGCATTTGATGTCGTTACTATTGATACATTTACACATAGAGTGATCAGGACATTTGCGCATGATTTGGGGATTCCTATGAATTTTGAGATCGAAATGGATACAGATTCTTTAATTGAAGAAGCTGTAGATGCAGTGGTTGCCAAAATAGGACTAAATGAAGAGCTGACCAAATTGATTATTGATTTTGCCATCAGCAAACTCGAAGATGATAAAAGTTGGGATATTACTATAGAGCTTAATAAGATAGCCAGATTGTTATTTAGTGAAAATGACAGAGGACATCTCAATAAACTTTCGCATAAAACAATTGCCAATTTTGAAAGCCTGAAAAAACAATTGAGTGAAAGAGTTGCCAGATGTAAGAAGGATATCATTTCTGAGTCGAATACCATTTTACAAGTAATTAAAACTCATGGAGTAGAATATACAGATTTTACTCGGAGCTCAATTCCTAACCACTTTTTAAAACTTACAGAAGGTGATGTGAAAGTGGATTTTAAAGCCGCCTGGAAACAAAATATACAAGAAGCCTCTTTCTATAGTACTAAGTTAGACTCTCATAAAAAAGAACTAATCGATAGCATTAGATCTTCTGTAGAAGAAGTTTTTCTAACAACAAAGCAACTATTAATACAAATTGGTTTTTTTAAGAATGTTATCAAAAACCTTACACCTCTTTCGGTATTAAATGCAATTAATAAAGAATTAATTGGAATCAAAAAGGAAAGAAAAATTCTGTTAATATCAGAATTTAATACGATTATAAGTAAGGCAATTAAGGATCAGCCAGCTCCATTTATATACGAACGTTTAGGAGAGCGATATAGAGATTATTTTATTGATGAATTTCAGGATACTTCAGAATTACAGTGGAATAATTTGATTCCTCTTATTGATAATGCAGTGTCAACAGAAACATTAACAGGTAAAAGAGGGCAGGTTACTATTGTAGGAGATGCAAAACAAGCAATTTATCGATGGAGAGGAGGAAAAGCAGAACAATTTATTAATTTATCTTCTGATGAAAATCCTTTTTCAATACAGGAAAAACAAGTTCTTAATCTCCCTAGAAATTATCGTAGCCACGAAGAAATTATTAAATTCAATAATAGCTTATTTACCTTTTTATCTGGTGATTTTAAAAATGAAAAACATCGGGAATTATATGTGTTGGGGAATAAGCAAGAAGTTAACTCTAAAAAAGATGGATATGTTAATATATCATTTATTGAAGCTAAAAATGTAGCTCAAGAGAATGACTTATATCCCGAAAGAGTGTTTGAGACTATACTTGAACTAAACAAAAAAGGATATCCTCTTAATGAAATATGTGTTATCGTAAGAAAACAAAAAGAAGGAACTGTTATCGCAGATTTTCTTACTCAGAAAGGATTGTCTATAATTTCTTCAGAAACATTATTAATTAAGAATGCACCTCAGGTAACATTTATTATCGATTTACTTACCTGGTGTACACACCCAGAGCATCTGCAATCAAAAATCAATGTATTACATTTTTTAACCGAAAATTTTTCAATACAAGAAAAACATTTGTTTTTAGAAAAAATGATAGGTGTTGATAAGAAAACATTTTCTTCAGAACTTAAAATTTTAGGGCTTGATTTTGATCTTGCCCAGGTTTCGATAAGACCTCTTTATGATGCAGTAGAATATATTATAACGAGCTTCTCTCTTGCTGATAACACTATAGCATATGTGCAATTTTTTCTGGATGTAGTATTTACATTTACTCAAAAACACACAGAAGGTATCATAGGTTTTTTAGCATATTGGCATATAAAAAAAGATAAATTAAGCATTGTTGCCCCAGAAACAGAAGAGGCAATTCAGATTATGACAATACATAAAGCAAAAGGACTAGAGTTTCCTTGCGTTATTTATCCATATGCTAATATAGATATCTATGAAGAAATAGAACCTAAAATATGGTTAGCAGTAGATAGTGAACAATACGGCAATTTTGAAGAAGTATTTATTAACTATAATAAAGCAATATCTGAGTATGGTAAAGATGCAGAAGAAATTGTTTTAAACAGACAAGCGCAATTAGAATTAGATGCGTTTAATTTATTATATGTAGTACTTACCCGTGCAGAAGAGCAATTATATATTGTTTCTAACCTAAAATTGAATGCAAAAGGAGAAAGTAACCCAAATACTTTTTCTGGAAAATTAATTGCATATTTAAAACATTTGGATCAATGGAATTCTGAAAAAACAGAGTATGTTTTTGGTAGTTCTTTAAGACCAGGGGTTATAAATACAGATATAGAAGATAAGCCAAAAATGGTTAAACTTTCTCGATTCGAAGATTCCTCGGGAAAATATAAAGTAAATATTGTAACTAATTCTGGTAAACTATGGGATACGTCTCAACAGAGTGCAATAGAAAAAGGAAATTTGATACATGATCTTATGGCTTCTATCAATACATATAAGGATGTGGAAAGAGTTGTTGAAGAAGCCTACCAAAAGGGAGAAATTACTATTTCTGAAAAAGAAATACTTTATGATGAAATAAAGGGTATTGTAGATCATCCAGAGCTTTCTCAATACTTCTCTTTGGAGAATACAGTGCATAATGAAAGAGATATAATTTCTAATGGAAGATTATTTCGACCTGATCGAATAGTAATTGATAAAAATAATCTAACGACGATAATGGATTATAAAACAGGAATTCACAATACTTCTCATACAATGCAAATACAGGGCTATGCATCACTTCTTGAAAAAATAGGGCACATTGTAAAAGATAAAATTCTAATTTACTTTAATGACGATATCACCTTAAAACACGTATAAATAATCTGTCATTTTTACAATTACTAAAAGAAATTTAAGGATAAAAGGTATTTTTATCTTATAATTGTAACATAATTGTTGAGCTAAATATTTTAATTTTTCTCTAGTTAGGTTAAAATTATTGCTTTTTTTGGGGCCAGAAAACTGTTAAAAAAAACGACTACACTCTCCAAAGCTGCGATATATACTGGCTTGTTAAGAAAAATTTATTAGATTTATCTTTGACAGTTATTTTTAACATATTACATTTGCTCTAATTAACACTTAAAAATTAAATTATTGAATATGAAACATCTTAGCAGATTTTTAGTGGCTTCGTTACTTGTACTTGGATTTAGTACGGCGAATGCACAAGATGAAAACAATCCTTGGGCGGTTTCTATAGGCATTAATGCCGTTGACATCTTTCCTACTGGGGGAGACCTTACCAGTCAGGGAGAAATTTTCGATGAATTTTTTAATGCTAGTGACCACTGGAACATCCTTCCATCTGTTTCCAAATTATCTGTTGGTAGATATATAGGAAGTGGTTTTGCCTTTACAGCGGCAGGGTCAGTTAACAAAATAGAAAATTTTGGTGAACTTGAAAACGGTACACCTGTTAATGTTGACGACTTATCTTATTATGCCTTAGATGGTAAAATTAGCTACAGTTTTAGAAGTTCTTCAAGTTGGTTTGATCCTTACGTAGGTGTAGGTGGAGGTTATGCTTGGGTTGATGAAAAAGGAGCTGGAACATTAAACGGTTCTCTTGGATTAAACTTTTGGTTAACAGAAAACTTAGCATTTAACCTTCAAACAACTTACAAGCACGTATTTGAAGATTATGAAACTGGTAGTTACCCTCCAACTCATTTCCAACATTCTGCAGGACTTACTTTCGCATTTGGAGGTAAAGATACTGACGGTGATGGAGTATATGATAAAGATGACGAATGTCCAGACGTTCCTGGTTTAGAAGAATTCAACGGATGTCCTGATACTGATGGTGATGGAATCACTGATGCTAAAGATGAGTGTCCTGATACTGCAGGTACTGCTGAATTTAATGGATGTCCTGATACTGACGGTGACGGAGTTCCAGATCCTAAAGATGAGTGTCCTACTGAAGCTGGATTACCTGCTCTTAATGGATGTCCTGATGCTGACGGTGATGGAATCGCTGATGGTAAAGATGGTTGTCCTAATGAAGCTGGACCAGCTGCTAATAATGGATGTCCTTACCAAGATAAAGATGGTGACGGTGTATTAGATAAAGATGATAACTGTCCTGATGTTGCTGGTACTGTTGCAAACAATGGTTGCCCAGAAGTAACTGAAGAAGTACAGAAGACTCTTAATGAGTACGCAAAAACGATCTTGTTTGATTCTGGTAAGTCTACTATAAAAGAACAGTCTCATAAAGTACTTGGAGATATCATTTCTATACTAAAAGAATATCCTAATGCTAAGTTTACAGTAGAAGGACATACTGATAGTGTAGGTAGTGCTAAACTTAACCAAAGATTATCTGACTCTAGAGCTAATTCTGTTAAGAATTACTTGACAGAAAACGGTATCGATCAGTTTAGATTATCAGCTGTTGGTTATGGTGAAGACAGACCTATCTCTTCTAATAAAACTAGAAAAGGTAGAAAAGAAAACAGACGTGTAGAGATCAACTTAGTAAAATAAGAATAAAAGTCTCTCGATTATAATAATAAAACGTCCCGAAATTTTCGGGACGTTTTTTATTTTTATAAAATTAAACGGATATCCCAAAGTAAAGTTTGACATCTAAAATTTAACAAAGATCGATTCTACTTAATAGGTTCAGGTTTGTCTTAAGATTTAATATCTTGCACATAAAATCATACATACTTGAAAAGTTTTCTAAAAGAAGTTATACTAGAAGTACAGGGCACGACAGAAAAAATAAGCGATCTGATTTTTCTGGTACCTAGTAAAAGAGCAGGGCTTTTTCTCAAAAAAGAACTTTTAGAAACATATCCTGATCAAACTCTTTTTGCACCAATAATCCTTAGTATTGAAGAATTTATTGTTCGATTGTCAGGACTTCAACAAATTGATAATGTTCAGACATTATTTGAGTTTTATGAAGCATATCTGAATACTCATACTCACCTAGAAAAAGAGGATTTTGAAACATTTAGTAATTGGGCCCAGACCCTAATTTATGATTTTAATGAAATCGATAGGTATTGTATAGATCATAAGAGTTTCTTTACTTATTTATCAGGAATACAGGACTTAAATCATTGGTACCTACAAAAAGAGAAAACAGAATTAGTTAAAAATTATATTAGGTTTTGGGAAAACCTGATGGATTATTACAGCAATTTTAAAAATAAATTGCTTTCAAAAAAAATTGGATATCAAGGGTTGCTGTACAGAAAAGCATCAGAAGATATCAAAACATATGTTAATACTGAAAATAGAACACATATCCTAGTAGGGTTTAATGCTCTTAATAATGCTGAGCAGATCATTTTTCAATCACTTTTAGAAGCCGACATTGCTCAGGTATATTGGGATGCAGATCAGTTTTTTGTAGAAAATGCCTATCACGAAGCGTCTTTATTCTTAAGAACATATAAAAATCAATGGGAATATTATAAAAAGAAACCGTTTCAATGGATACAAAACAATTTTTCTTCAGAAAAGGACATTACCCTAATAGGAGTGCCTAAGAATATAGGTCAAGCAAAATCTATTGGTCAAATACTTACTTCGATACCCAAATCTGAGGTCGAAAAAACAGCTTTGGTACTTGCAGACGAAACGCTATTACAACCCTTACTTAATTCATTGCCCAATACAATAGAAGCCCTAAATATTACAATGGGACTACCTCTTAAAGAAGTTCCAATAGCTGCATTTTTTGAGTTGCTATTTAGTCTTCATAAAAATTCTAGCCCCAAAGGATTCTATTATAAATTAGTATTAGAAATTTTAAATAGCCTTCCGGCATATAGAATATTAGGATTTGAAGTAACACGATTGATCAATACCATTGCTAAAGAAAATATCGTTTACATAACATTAGACAAACTACAGGAGAAAGTTCCAGCTAAGGAAAAGAAAGCTCTTGGATTACTATTTGAACCGTGGAAAGATGTCACCATAGCTTTAGAAAACTGTAGGAAAATAATACTACTGCTCAAGAATAATCTGGATAAGAAAAAAGACGAGTTAGAACTAGAATATGTGTATCATTTCTATTTAGTTTTTAATAAAGTTTTTACATTACATACGAGCTATCAATATTTAAAAACGATAGGATCTTTGTATACATTGTATAAAGATATTATGATGTCTGAAACTCTGGATTTTTCTGGCGAACCATTTAGTGGGTTACAGCTCATGGGAATGTTAGAATCCAGATGTCTTGATTTTGAAACAGTCATTATCACTTCGGTTAATGAAGGAGTTTTACCTGCAGGAAAGAGCATGAATTCTTTTATTCCTTATGATTTGAAGAGGGCATACAATCTCCCTACCTATAAAGAAAAAGACGCTATATATACATATCACTTTTATAGATTAATCCAAAGGGCTAAAAAAGTATATCTACTGTATAATACAGAAGACGAAGGAGTGGGTGGTGGAGAAAAGAGCAGGTTCTTACTTCAGCTAGATATTGATAAAAGACCAAAACATAAGCTTACAAAATATGTGGTATCAGCAAAAGTACCTCAATTAATCAATCAACCATTACAGATTAGAAAAAATGAAGCTATTTTACTAAAACTAAAAAAACTAAGTGCTCATGGGTTGTCACCTTCTGCACTAACTGCTTATATAAGAAACCCAATGGATTTCTATTATAAATATGTATTGGGTGTTACAGAAACCGAAGAGGTAGAAGAAACTATTGCCGCAAATACTTTAGGGACGGTAATTCATAATACACTCGAAACTTTTTATAAACCATTAGAAGGTAAATTTCTTGCTATAGAAGACATCAATACAATGAGAAATCAAATTGATATCGAACTTCGAGGTCAGTTTAAGCAAGAATATACAAAGCTCAATATCACGCAAGGCAAAAATCTTTTAATTTTTGAAGTAGCTAAGCAGTACGTATATAACTTCCTAAAAGCCGAGGAGAAATTAATAAGAAGTGGAGCCCGATTAAAGATTCTGGCTATAGAAAGTAATCTAAAAACAAAATTGAATATTCCTGAGTTGGATTTTCCTATTTATATTAAAGGAAAAGTAGATCGAATTGATGAGTTAGATGGACAAGTACGAGTAATAGATTATAAAACAGGAAGAGTAGGTCGAAGCGATGTTGTTATTATGGATTGGGATATAATCACCGATGAGTATAAATACAGCAAAGTAATTCAGGTTTTGGCATATGCATATATGCAACACAATGAAAATCCGATTTCAGAAGCCTTTCAGGCAGGTATAATTTCATTTAAGAATCTTCAGGAAGGATTTCTTAAGTTTGGAACAAAAGAGAGCGTAAGAGGGAAAGCAAATTACGAAATTACAAATGCAGTATTTGATGATTATTTGTTACAGTTAAAAAAACTGATCCTGGAAATTTTTAATATTGAAACCCCATTTATTGAAAAAGAAGTATAACTGTATACAACAGGTTATTACTAAACTATTGCATTTAAAATTATGATGGCCAAAAACAAAAATATAATAGTCAAAGGAAGATATCAAAAACCAATTTTGACAGATGTCTTTTACAAAAAAGATGGAGTACAAAAACCGGTTATTATTTTTTGCCATGGATATAAAGGTTTTAAAGATTGGGGTGCTTGGGATTTGGTTGCAGAAGCTTTTGCCAATGCTGGATTTTTCTTTATAAAATTTAATTTTTCCCATAATGGAGGCACTATAGAACAACCCATTGACTTTCCTGATCTAGAAGCTTTTGGTAATAATAATTATATCAAAGAATTAGATGATCTAGAAACAATTATAGATTGGACTACTTCCTCAGATTTTAAATTTAGAAATGAAATTAATACCTCAAACATTTCTTTGATAGGTCATTCTCGTGGTGGCGGAATCGTAACCATTAAAGCAGCAGAAGATAAGAGAGTAACGCAATTAATAACATGGGCGAGTGTTTCTGATTATAAAAATCGATTTCCAAAAGGAAAAGTCTTTGAGTACTGGAAGAATACTGGAGTAACCTATATCGAAAACGGAAGAACCAAACAGCAAATGCCGCATTATTTTCAGTTTTATACATCTTTTATAGAGAATGAAGATAGATTAACCATCGCTAATGCTGCCAAAAAAATTAAAATACCACATTTGATTGTTCATGGCACAAGCGATCCAACAGTTGATATACAAGAAAGTAAAAATATACATGCTTGGAGTGTCAATAGTCAATTATATATAGTAGAAGGAGCAGATCATATATTTGGTGTAAAACATCCCTGGCAAGGCAACAATTTATCAAAACATCTTGAGTTAATAGTGCAAAAAAGTATAGATCTTACAGGTCTTTAACACTTTATTAGCCAAAAAATACAATAAGCAATCATTTTTTTTCGTTTATTTGTTGTTATGAAGTTTAATAGACAAATACTGGCTTCCGTATTTTTGGTACTCTTCGGTATCATTCAATTGGCAGACTTACATATTGTGGGTCATGATGCTGATGATACAGATTGCACTCTTTGTAAATTTACTTCTGATCATCATAATGATAATTTTACATCTGCAGACACAGTTACTATTTCTGAAGCAGTACATGTTCCTGCCGATATTGTTCGAGCAAATTATGTGAATCGATATTTTGATTCATCTGTTGCTTACAATTTTCTAAACAAAGCTCCCCCTGTAGCTTAGTTTTACCTAAACTTTATTATCGAAACTTAACTGTGGTATATCCATACCAATCAGTTTATCTATTATTTATTTTACAAATGAAAAGACACACTTGGTTATTTGTGTTTCTTTTAGGGATTCATCTCCTTTCGGCACAAGAATGTGATAAAATACTTTCTGGCAGAGTCATAGATTTTCATGACGGAGAACCCCTTGAAGGCGCTACAATAACATTTAATAATCGTACAATCGTGACAGACGCTTCTGGTAGATATTCTATTACAGGTTTATGTGCAACAGCATATGCTTTTACTGTTTCTCATGAAAAGTGTAATTCTCAGGTAGTAACTCTTGATGTAGGCAAAACGTCCTCAAAAGATTTCTCCTTAGAACACCACCTTAATGAATTAGAAGAAGTAAAAGTTTCGGGAGCCAATGATACTAAAACAACATCTGCTCAAGAAGAAACTATAGGTTCTGATATCATAGAAAAATACGGCAGTGCCTCTTTGGGAGATGCCCTTAAAGAAATTACAGGTGTTTCGTCTTTAAATACTGGATCCACGATTGTAAAACCGATTATTCAGGGTCTTAGCGGAAGTCGTGTGTTGATCATGAATAATGGCGTTCGTATGCAAGATATGGAGTGGGGTGATGAACATGCACCTAATGTAGATATTAACACAGCAGGAAATGTTACTGTTGTTAAAGGAGCTTCTGCATTACAATACGGAGGAGACGCAATAGGTGGTGTTATCATTATGGAACCTCGTAAAGTACCTTCAAAAGATACATTGTTTGGTAAGACTCTGGTTGCAGGAGCTACAAATGGACGAGGAGGATCAATTTCTTCAGAATTGATAAAAGGATACAAAAACGGCTTGTTTGTTAAAGCACAAGGATCGTTAAAACGTTTTGGAGATGTAGAAACACCAGACTATATTCTCTCTAATACAGGGGTATTCCAAAAAGGAGCATCTCTATCTTTTGGAGTAAATAAATTTACCCACGGCTGGGATGCATATTATTCTTTTTTTGATAATGAAATTGGAGTATTAGCAACATCTCATATTGGTAATGTAGACGATCTTATAAATGCTATTAATGAACAGCAACCTGCAATTATTAGAGATTTTACCTATGAGATTGATAATCCTAAGCAAGAAGTTACTCACCATTTGGGACGTCTTCGGTATTTTAAACGTTTTGAAGAACTTGGGAAATGGAATACACAATATGATTTTCAATATAATAAACGATTTGAGTTTGATATTCGCAGAACAGAAGAACTTACTAAATTACCTAGTATAGATCTTGAGCTAAAAACACATACGCTAACTTCAGATTTTAAATTTGATTCGAATCCTGATTTTCTGTGGAATGTAGGAGTGTTATTTAGATATCAGAATAATTTTGCAGATCCCAGTACAGGAGTAAGAAGATTAATTCCCGACTATGATAAGTATGATGTCGGAGCATTTATTACAGGTGAATACGGCGTAACAAATGATATCATTGTAGATGCAGGTATTCGATACGATTATAATCGTATGGATGCTAAAAAGTTTTATTTGAAAACCAGATGGGAAGAAAGAGGATATGGTGTAGATTTTTCTGATCTTATTATTGAGGATTTTAATACGCAATGGCTCACTAATCCAGTTTTTGATTACCATAGTGTTTCTGGTACTGCCGGAATACAATATACTTTTAGAGAAGATTACGAATTTAGATTTAATTATGCATTAGCACAACGTGCTCCTAATCCTTCAGAGTTATTTAGTGATGGTTTACACCACTCGGCTGCCAGAATTGAGTTGGGAGATTTAAGGATGGATCAGGAAACATCTCATAAAATATCTCTAACCGCACAAAAGAATACAGAAAAATGGGGATGGGAAATAGCACCATATGCCAATTTTATAAATGATTATATTTTGCTAGAGCCTATAGGTCTCGAATTATCGATACGAGGAGCATTTCCTGTATGGCGATATAGACAAACCAATGTTACATTATTAGGAGTCGACGCCAAGACTTACGCTAATTGGCATCAGAACTGGAGAACAGATCATAGTTTTTCTATGGTAAAAGGAAAAGAAAATGAAAAAGATATCGCGTTGATTAATATCCCTGCGCCAACTTTTAATAACGGTATTACTTATAGTAACAAAAATTGGTTCGGATTTAATGTTTCTTTAGAAAGTCAATATTTTTTTAGACAAAATGAATACCCGCCCAATATCCCTGTGTTTTCTCCACAGCAAAATGAAAATGTATTGTTAGAGGTCAATACTCCTCCAGATGCATATCATTTATTAAATGCAGATACTAGTATGGAGTTTTCTTTGGGAGAACGAAATAAACTAAAAGTTGGATTAACAATAAACAACATATTAAATACAAACTATAGAAATTACTTAAATCGTCAGCGATATTTTGCAGATGATTTGGGTAGGAATTTTTTATTAAGATTATCAGTTAACTATTAAATTAAATTTAGAAATAATGAACACACGTAAACTTTTATCAATACTTATCGTTGGAGGTATTTTATTCGCATCTTGCTCTAGTGATGATGATAATCCCGTACCCGTTAATGAAGAAGAATTAATAACCAAAATGACAGTGTCTCTAGTTGACGGTGCAAATACCACAACTTTGGTTGTTACCGATGAAGACGGAGCAGATGGTCCGAAAAAACCAGTAGTAACGGTTTCAGGTAATTTAAGTGCCAATACAACATATAATGGTTCTGTAGTACTGCTTAACGAATCTGAGAGCCCTGTCGAAGTAATTAATGAGGAAATAGAGAAAGAAGCAGATGAACATCAGTTTTTCTATGAAACAAGTTCTGCACTAAACATTACGACAGTTTATACCGATAAAGAATCTGATTATAAAAAAGAAGACGGAACAGCGTTTACTACTACGAATCCTGTTGGACTTACATTTACATTAACGACAACAGCTGCTGGAACCGGAACTTTAACAGTAACGCTAAAACATAAACCTAATAAAGCTGCGGAAGGAGTAGCAGGAGGTAATATCGCAAATGCAGGGGGTGAAACAGATATTACTCAAAGTTTTGATATTACAGTACAATAATTGAAACTCGATTAATTATGTAAGTTGAATTTGTGTAAAATTTCATAATTAGTTTCAATTCATGCCCTCGGGAGTAGTTACCCGAGGGTTTACTTAAAGTTAAGTTAAAAAAAGTAAACCAAACAAAATTGGCATTAATTTTGTAAAAGTAAAAGATCTACAGTGTTAGGGAAAAATTTAAAAAACACTGGGAATACAATAAGCATAATTAGTACATAAAAGAAAGTAGTTTGAAAATTGACTTTTAGTAAGTTAGTGGCATTGATTTTATCAATGTATTAACGTATTATTAAGTGTTAATTATCATTAAAAAAACGTTAAAATATTTAAAGGATAGGGCTTATCTTCGTGTCAAAGACCTAGACAAATAATATAATATATTATAATTGGAACTATCATAATTAGTATAAGTTGAGTTTGTGTTAAATACAATTAAGTTTCAATTTAGACCCCTGGGAGTAGTTAACCCGGGGGTTGTTTTTTTACGGTATTTTGGAATATAGAACCATAAAATTATAGTCAAATTCCAATAATTTTTCTGTCTTTGTAAATAAGTAGTATTCTCCGAAAAATAATTTATGATACTCATTATATAAATAATTTTGCAATACGATTGCATTACAATATTGCTATCTTTGTAATGTGAAAGTTTTAGTATTCATATTATCAATATATTTTCTGGCACTTAATTTTATGCCTTGTAATGATAATGTATCTATTACAGATGATTCTCAAATTGAGACTTTTGCTGATTCTTGTGAAAATCATGATCATGATGTAGAGAATGATTTATGTTCACCCTTTTGCCAATGTCATTGTTGCCACGTTCATGTAATCGATCTCAATATTGATACATGTGAATTATTGTTATCAGGAATTTCTACAGAAATGTTTGCTCACTTCGACAGTGTTGGAAAAGATATTTCTAATACACCACTCCAGCCACCACAAGTATAATTCAGTTTTATAGAATAATTATATCTAGTTATCTCCTTTTTTTAAAGGAGGTTATATGTATTTAACATCGAGAAATTCTGTCTTAATCGAATTGAATCGAGATGTCTCACTGAATTAAAAATATAATATGCTTAATAAAATAATTAGGTATTCCATAACTCATAAATTGATTATTGGATTACTAACACTAGCACTGATTATTTTGGGAATATATTCATTAAAACAGCTGCCAGTAGATGCTGTTCCCGATATTACAAATAATCAAGTACAGGTGATCACCTCTTCTCCAACATTGGCATCACCAGAAATAGAGCGGCTAATCACTTTTCCTGTAGAAATTACAATGGCTACCATTCCTGAAATTGAAGAAATACGTTCGTTTTCACGTTTCGGGCTATCAGTAGTAACCATTGTTTTTGAAGAAAACGTAGATGTATATTGGGCAAGACAACAGGTTAGTGAACGTCTTGTCCAAGCACAATCCCAAATTCCTGAAAATATAGGGAAACCAGGGATCGCTCCTTTGACCACTGGTCTGGGAGAAATTTATCAATATGTTATAACTACAAAACCAGGTTATGAAGACCAATATGATGCAACAGAATTAAGAACTATTCAGGATTGGATTATAAAACGTCAACTATTAGGTACACCAGGAGTAGCAGATGTAAGTAGTTTTGGAGGATATCTGAAACAATACGAAATTGCCATACGACCAGAACGATTAAATGCTATGAATATATCTATTTCTGAAATATTTAGTGCATTAGAAACAAATAATCAAAATACAGGAGGTGCTTATATAGAGAAGAATGATAAAGCCTTATTTATACGAAGTGAAGGGTTGATAGGAACAATAGAGGATATAAAAAACATTCTCATCAAACAAACATCTGATGGGATACCAGTTCTAATTAGTGATGTAGCTAAAGTACAAACCGGAAAAGCTATTCGCTATGGAGCTACTACTCGTAATGGAGAGGGAGAAGTAGTGAGTGCTATTGTAATGATGCTTAAAGGAGCAAACTCTGCAGAGGTAATTAAAAATGTGAAAGATAAAATCGCATCTATTACCAAAACACTTCCAGAAGGAGTAATAATCGAACCTTTCTTAGATAGAACTAAATTAGTCAATAATGCAATTGGTACAGTGACGACCAACCTCATAGAAGGTGCGTTGATTGTCATTTTTATTCTATTATTATTACTAGGGAATTGGCGTGCAGGACTTATTACAGCATCGGTAATACCACTATCACTTTTGTTCGCTTTTAGTATGATGCATCTTTTTGATGTTTCTGCAAATCTAATGAGCCTTGGAGCTATTGATTTTGGCTTGATAGTAGATGGAGCAGTAATTATTGTAGAAGCCACCTTGTTTCATCTTGGAGCCCTTAAACTTAACAAGAAGTTGACACAAAAAGAGATGGATGAAGAAGTGTATAAATCAGCTAGTAAAATCAGAAACTCTGCTGCTTTCGGTGAAATCATTATTCTTATTGTGTACTTACCCATTTTAGCCCTGGTAGGAACAGAAGGAAAAATGTTTGGCCCAATGGCTCAGACAGTTGGTTTTGCTATCCTGGGAGCTTTTATATTATCACTCACTTATGTTCCTATGATGTCTGCATTAGTATTGAGTAAAAAAGGAACCCATAAAGAAAATATTTCTGATAAAATCATGAATTTCTTCTATAAGCTGTATGAACCCATAATCAAATGGTCAATGCGTAGTAGAATATTTATTCTGGCAATCACATCAGGACTTTTTATAATAGCATATCTGGTGTTTAATAACTTTGGAGGAGAATTTATTCCAACACTAGAAGAAGGCGATTTTTCTGTAGAAACCAGAGTACTTACAGGAAGCTCTCTTTCTAATACAATAAAAGCTACAACCAAAGCAGAGAAAATAGTACTCGATAAATTTCCAGAAGTATTACAAGTAGTCTCAAAAATAGGTTCGGGAGAAATACCTACCGATCCTATGCCTGTAGAAGCTGCAGATATGATCATTATTCTTAAAGATAAATCAAAATGGGTATCTGCTTCCAATCGTTCAGAATTAGCTAATAAAATGACCGAAGCTTTAGAAGTGATACCAGGAGTGGCTTTTGGTTTTCAACAACCTATACAGATGCGATTTAATGAACTAATGACCGGGGTACGCCAGGATGTGGCTATAAAAATATATGGAGAAGATTTAGCCCGACTTTCTTCCTATGCCAATCAGATCGGTAAAATTGCCAGAAAAGTCAAAGGAGCAGTAGATATTTATGTTGAGGAAGTAACAGGGGTGCCGCAAATTGTAATAGATTACAATAGAGCTCAATTAGCAAAGTATGGTTTGGATATTAAAACAGTTAATAATACAATTCAAGCAGCTTTTGCAGGGGCATCTACAGGATTGGTTTATGAAGGAGAAAAACGTTTTGATTTAGTAGTGCGGTTAGATAATAGTAGCAGAACCAGTCTTGCAGATGTGCAGAACCTTTATATTAATGGAGACAAAGGAGAACAAATTCCATTACAACAACTGGCAACTGTATCTATTAAGGATGGCCCTTATCAAATACAACGAGACAATACAAGAAGACGTATTATCATTGCTTTCAATGTTAGGGATCGAGATGTCGAGAGTGTTGTAGAAGAAATTAGTACTAAGATTGATAATCAAGTAAATTTTGCACCGGGATATACTGTTGCTTATGGAGGTCAATTTGAAAACCTGGTCAAAGCTAAGCAACGCCTTGGGATAGCAGTTCCTTTAGCATTATTGCTTATTTTCATTCTATTGTATTTTACTTTTGGTTCTTTAAAACAAGGACTCTTAATATTTACAGCGATTCCTCTTTCTGCTATAGGAGGTGTCTTTGCTCTTTGGCTTCGGGATTTGCCATTTAGTATTTCTGCAGGTGTTGGTTTTATAGCCTTATTTGGTGTAGCAGTATTAAACGGAATTGTACTTATTGCAGAGTTTAATAGGTTGAAAAAAGAAGGTATTACCGATGTTTTTGAACGAATTTATAAAGGAACCAAAACTAGATTACGACCCGTAATTATGACTGCAACTGTTGCTTCATTAGGGTTTTTACCAATGGCAATTTCTCAAACCTCGGGAGCAGAGGTACAACGACCTCTTGCAACAGTAGTTATAGGAGGATTGATTACCGCTACTTTTTTAACCCTGGTGGTATTACCTATTCTCTATTATTATTTTGAAAAAAGAGTACAAATGAAACCAAAAAAAGCAATGCTTTTACTAGTAGTACTTCTTGGAGTAGCAGGAAATATGACTAGCATAAATGCTCAGACTAGTGAAGCAAAAACGATATATCAAAATTTGGAAGAAGTTATGGATGCAGCTTTAAGAAGTAATCCAAATCTAAAAGTTGCAGCATATCAAACCGAGCAGGAACATGCCTTAAAAAGAACCAGTTTTAACCTTCCCAAAACTGATTTTGATCTGATATATGGACAAACCAATAGCGATTTTGATAACGATACTAAATTTAGTATCAGTCAAACATTTGCCTTTCCTACGCTCTATACTAACCAGAATAAGTTGGCAAAGGCAGCTATAAAATCCAGTGAATTAAACCAGGAAGTAGTTCAAAACGAGGTGGTAAAACAATTAAAAGCTACCTATTATCAATTATGGTTTCTAAAGAGTAAACAACAATTGCTTCAAAAACAAGATAGCATTTATCAACGATTTGTTTATGCTGCAAACCTGCGATTTAAAACAGGCGAAAGTAATGCATTAGAGCAAGCAACGGCCAATGCAGAAGTTGCAGATTTACAAATTAAAATACAGGAGAATAATGCAACCATACAACAATATCAATTGCGTATGCAAAAATTGGTAAACTCTGAAAACCATGTTGATATTGCTGTGGGAGATTTAAAAGTAAAATCAAATCTATTGCCTGTAGATCAAAATACTACGGCTATAGAGAAAAACCCTGTACTATCTTTTTATAAGGAACAAATAACTATTGCCGATATTAAGAAATCGGTTGAGGTATCAAAAATGCTTCCAGATATCACATTAGGGTATTTTAATCAATCTTTTAATGGTCCCGGACAAACAGTAAATGGATCTGATGTGGTTTTTGATTCTGGAAACAGATTTACCGGGGTAAAATTAGGTCTGGCTATTCCGATTTGGGGCAAACCACATGCTGCAAAAATAAAAGCCGCCAAAATTCGTCAAAAAGAAAGCCAGGCACAGTTGGATGTGGTAGAAAATGAAGTCACCACTCAATTAAATATGCTTTTGAGGCAATTAGAAAAAAACCAAAAGAACTTGTCATATTATAAAAAAAATGCCCTTTCACAATCTGAACTATTATTAAAACAGTCTCAGCGAGGTTTTACAGAAGGAGCTATTGGATATATAGAATATGTACAAGGGCTCAATCGGGCGCTAGAAATTCAAACCAAATATTTAGAATTCATAAACGCTTACAATCAAACTCTTATCGAAATTGAAAGTATCAACGCAATTCAATAAAAATGAAAACAAACATATATAAATTAATAGCCATATTCGTACTTCTGTTTACCTTAGGATGTGCTAATAAACCTGCTGCAACTTCTGAAGAAAAACATGAAGAAGCTAACGAAAATCTCGTCGAGTTGACAGATGAACAAATGAAGCAAACTCAAATAGAAATTGGTAAAGCTCAGAAACGTAAAATAGGAAATGAGTTAAGTGTAAACGGAATGATCGATGTTCCTCCACAAAGTAATCTTTCTATTACCGTTCCTTATGGCGGGTTTTTGAAGTTCACCAATATGCTTCCTGGTACACGATTAAGAAAAGGACAACTTGTAGCAAGAGTAGAAAACCCTGATTTTATAGAATTTCAAAGAGATTACCTGGAAGCAGTTGCAAAAAATGAATACCTGAAAGCAGATTATGAACGTCAGGAAATACTAAATAAAGAAAGTGTCTCTTCAACAAAAGTATTTCAAAAAGCAAAAAGTGATTACTTGATTAATAAAGCAAATATTCAAGCTTTAGAAAGTAAATTAAAAATGGTAGGTATCAACCCTTCTCATGTAACTAATGGAAGAGTATCTTCTATGGTAAATGTATATTCTCCTATTAATGGAGTCGTGAGAGAAGTGTATGTAAATACCGGAAAGTATTTTGGTTCAGAAGATGTGTTAATGGATATTACCAATGCCGAAGATCTGCATGTCGAACTCAAAGTATATGAAGATGATATCCCATTAATAAAAAATGAGCAACGTATTCGTTTTCGTTTAGCAAATGAACCAGATAAATGGATGGAAGCAGAGATTTTCTTAATAGGTAATAATGTTAGTGATGATAGATCTATAACTATTCATGGGCACTTAAAAGAGAAAAACCAGGAGTTGCTTCCGGGAATGTTTGTAAACGCAAAAATTGAAGTTGGTGCTCGCGAAGCATATGCTGTTCCAGAGGAAGCTATAGTCCGTTTTGATGGAGACCATTATGTTTTTGCAGCAGGAGAGAAAAGAAGTGAGGGAAAATCAATAGTTACGGATTTTGAAATGATCCCCATCACCAAAGGAACCGAAGAAGAAGGGTTTGTAGCGATTACATTAGAGGATAAAAATAAAGATATTAGTACTACTCGATTAGTACTAAAAGATGCGTTTACCATATTGGCGAAGGCAAAAAATAGTGAAGAAGGAGGTCACGGACACGGACATTAATGATGAATACTATTGAAAGTTTTTTGGAATCAAAGAAAGTACGCCCAACAGCGATGCGATTGCTGGTCTATAAATATATGACTCAAAGTAATGTAGCTAAAACACTTGGAGATATTGAAAATGCTTTTGCAAAAGCAGATAGAACAACACTGTATAGAACCTTAAAGACATTTGAAGAAAAAGGGATTGTACACCAGGTAGATGATGGAACGGGCACTATAAAATATGCACTTTGCGAAGCGGGTTGTAATTGTGATATTGATAGAGATTTGCATTTACATTTTCATTGTAGTAATTGTAGAGAAACGATATGTCTTACAGAACATAAAATTCCTCAAATCAATTTACCAGATGGATATGTAGCCGAAGATATGAATTTGGTGGTAAAAGGTATGTGTGAGCATTGTAGTGGGCAATAAATGCACTTCTGTTGCATGGTTACGATATCTATTTTTGTGTAAAAGATGTAATCATATGAAGTTTAATATAACAATACCGCCAAAGCTTAAAATTGAATATGATAAAGAATTGTCGCTTTATAAAATAGCATTATCCAATAAAAATTTACCAAAGGCTTGGAATCATTTAGAGCGCTGCCATATTTTGGGACAATCATATCCCAGAGAGCATTCGTATACACATTATTTAATGCTCAAATATGGTATTCTTACCAAAAACAACCGTGAAATTTTTGGACAAGTTATTCGTTTAATTGTAGGTGGGTGGAAATCATTTATCAATAGGGTTCCTATTGGTAATACCGGAGGCATAAATGTACCACCGCTTAAAACAATACCTATACCTCATGATTTGAAAATGAGATTAGAATCATACCAAAAATAACTATGGGACACGACCACTCACATGACCATGCAGGAAAGAATTTGAAAATTGCATTTTTTCTGAATTTAGGATTTACCATTTTAGAGATTATAGGTGGGTTTTATGTAAATAGCATCGCTATTATTTCTGATGCCATTCATGATTTAGGAGATTCACTTTCTTTGGGTACAGCATGGTATCTCGAAGGGAAATCGAAAAAAGAAGCCGATGCCAAATTCTCATTTGGTTACAGACGTTTCTCTCTCTTAGGAGCATTGATTAACAGTATTATCTTGATTTTAGGATCCATTTATGTGATTTATGAAGCCATAGGCAGGTTATTAGAACCCGAACATTCTGATGCTCGGGGGATGATTGTTTTTGCTCTTCTGGGAATAGCAGTCAATGGTTATGCTGCATGGAAAGTAAGTGGTGGGAAATCATTGAATGAGAAAGTGATTTCCTGGCACTTAATAGAAGATGTATTGGGGTGGGTTGCTGTGCTCTTTGCAGCTATTGCTATATATTTTACAGATGTTCAGTACCTTGACCCTGCTCTTTCTCTTTTAATAACACTCTATATTCTATATAATGTTATTAAGCGATTAAAAGAAACATTATTCGTATTTCTACAAGGAATCCCAAAGGGTATTAATATAGAAGAAATAAAATCAGAAATACTGCAAATGCCACATGTTGATTCTATACATCACCTACATGTTTGGTCACTAGAGGGAGAACATCATGTTTTTACGGCGCATGTTAAGCTAAAAGGTATTACGCAAATAGACCAGATTATTAGTGTAAAATCAGAGATTAAAAAAACCTTGATGGTGTATCATTTTAGTCATTGTACTATTGAAATAGAATTAGATGGTGAGGTGTGTAAGTTAACAGAGTAATAGGAAGTTATTTATATTCTACCGTGTTAAACTTTAATAACAGATCACCGATATTTTCTAAATTATGGACAAAATCACCTTTAGTATCGTGATCGTAATATGACAAATCTCCTTTTTGATACTGTATTTCGACAATTCTACCATTTTCATAGTGAGATACGGCCACTCCTTGGGTTAAACAAACCCAGGTATAGTTTTTTGTATGCTTATGAAAAGGTAACCTATCTCCGGGTTTTAAAATAATAGACCAAACTTTAATACTATCATCTTCAAATAAAAGAGTATCTCCAACGCGATCCCCTTCATTGCTGTTTTGTAGTTCTAGTATTTTAGTACTATCCCAATCTTTAAAACTACCAACAGGATTAATTTCTTTTGTCATCATAGTTTTATACTTCTAGAAATGGATAATCGGTATAACCTCTTGCGTCACCACCGCCAAAAAGAGTATGGGGGTCAGAAATGTCGTTCATTATAGCATTTAGTTGTACTCGTTTAGGATAATCAGGATTGGTTAGGAATTTTCTTCCAAACCCCACAAGATCAACTAATTTTTTGTCTAATAGATCGTTAGCTTCTTTGGGGGTTTTATTTCCTGTAGCTATAATTGTATGTGTAAAATTAGCTCTCAATTTAATTCTGAAATCTTCTGGAATTGTGGGAGCATCATCCCAATCGGCTTCGCATAAATGAATATAGGTTACTCCTATTTTGTTTAATGTTTTGGCAGCGATCATAATGGTTTCTAAAATTTCGGGATCATTCATGTCCTTAAAGCTTATAAAAGGGGATAATCTCACTCCTGTTTTATCAACACCTATTTCATCTGCCACAGCTTGAGTAATTTCTTTAAGAATACGAATTCTGTTTTCTTTGGTTCCGCCATATTCATCTGTTCTATGATTGCTATTACTTCGCAAAAACTGATCAATTAGATACCCATTTGCCCCATGAATTTCTACCCCATCAAAGCCAGCTTCGATAGCATTCTTTGCTCCTATTCTAAATTCTTCGATAACCTGGGTAATATCACCTTTGGTCATTTCTCGAGGCTTTTCGACAGGAACAAATGTAGCATCACCATTAGGAGCACCATCAAAAATATATACTTGTGTATCTTTTGCTATTTCTGCAGAAGGAGCAATAGGTTGCAAGCCATTTACTTTCGAAGAGCTTACACGTCCTACATGCCATAGTTGTAAAAAGATTTTACTTCCGTTTTTATGCACTGCGTCGGTAACGAGTTTCCAACCTTCGATTTGTTTCTGAGAATAGATTCCAGGAGTTTTTGCATAACCCATTCCTTGTACAGAAATTTGAGTAGCCTCACTAATAATAATCCCGGCAGAAGCTCTTTGTTGATAATATTTTGCCATTAAGGCATTAGGTTCGTTTCCAGGTTCTTCTGCCCTGGAGCGTGTCATGGGTGCCATTAAAAAGCGATTTTTTAATGAAAGCTCATTCATTTTGTATTTTGTATATAGTGTAGTTTTCATGATTTATTTTGTAAGAGATTATCAATTGAAAAATGATTGTTTTGCGATGTACTAATCAAAAGGTAAAAGAACAGTACGTAGATCATTTGAAATCCAACCCATTCCCATTGTTCGGCTAAACAAGAACCAAAGATCAGAATAGTCATTAGTATTCCACTGGCGAGACAGGTACGATAAGTATACAATCCAAAAACAAGGAATACACCAATAGTAAGTTCTACAAAGGGTAATATTTTTGCAAAAGGAGAAATAAATATTTCGGGTAGTATTGTTTCTTTATAAAGGTTTACCATCCAGTTGCTAAAGGTTTTTATTTTTGGAATCCTCACTAATCCATGTGCTAGAAGATTGATGCCCATTGCTAATCGTAGTAGAAAATAGGCATGGTTTTTTGAAGTTGTACTTTTCATTTGTTATACATTAATTCAGAATTATCTCTTGGCGTTTTTGGGTCATCTTTTATCATTTTTGCGATATCATCTTTACGCATAAATACAACGCCTTTATGCTTCTTAGCATACTGTATGAATAGATCTACTACACGAACAATTGATGGTGCTCCACCAATTCTATCGTGTAAACTCACAGACATCATTCTTCTTTTACTTCCCGCTTCATCATATAATTGATCAAACTCCATTTTTAATTGATTTAAAAACTGATTAGGAGACCAATTTTTGCCTTCAATATTTACGATATCATTATTACGAAGTGTATACGGCATGACTACAAAATCCTTTCCCCTAACCTCTGTGATAAATGGTTCGTCATGACTTAAATCATCTATATGATATAAGAAATCAAGTTCTTGTAGAACCTTTAATGTGTTGGGACTACGTCGTAACCAATTGGCATTATAGCCTCTACCGCGTTGTCCGGTAATGGTTTCAACTGTGTCAATACCGGTTTTTATAAATGCTAATTCCTGTTCATAAGTCATACCCCATTGATCGTTCCAGGCGATACCGTGTGCAGCAATTTCATGACCACGATTTGCTATAGCTTTGGCAACTTCGGGATATTTGATAGCAGCAGCACCAACTACATGAGAACTAACTTTGATATTGTGTTTATCCCACAAATCCAGCATTCTGTAAATGCCCTCTTTGGCACCATAACGAAACCAACTTTCTGCAGGAAGATCTGGATTTCCTTTTGGTAATGGTTTTGCAGCAAAAGGACTTTCTGCACCCTCAGGCTGTCCGCCAGTTTCAAATTGCATTGAGAACGAGATTACCAGTCGCGCATCATTTGGCCAGAAATGATCTGCTATGCTGTCGTTTTCTATTGCGGTCGTTTTTATAAACTCTTTTTCTGAAGTATGGCTAGAAAATAGAACTATACATACGCTTGTAGATAGTATTAAAAAAAATACTTTTATTAGTTTCATTGGGTTTACCATTTGATTTATAATGCAAATTTATATGAAGGAAGAAGCATTTTTTTGGTATATATTCATTGTATATTTGTATAAATCTATGTTAGTATAGTTGTGTCAAAACGTTTTTTTAGTGCAAAATCTTTAAATGTATTTGAGCTGTCGCTTGATAAGTGGGAGTATCCAAAGCATTCTCATAATTTTTTCGAGTTAATTTTTATTCTGAAAGGAACTGGGCAACATGTTTTAAATGAAAGTGTTTTTGAATATACCGAAGGGGACATCTTCTTGTTGACCCCAAAAGATGAGCACGAATTTAGGATTAGAGATCATACAGACTTTGGTTTTATTAAATTCACAGAGCAGCTTTTTATAGAAAAAACAGAACTTGTTTCTGATTTAAAATGGCGAAAGAATTTAGATGCCATTGTATTACATGCCAATAGTATTCCCGAAAATATTATTTCTAATACTACAGACAGATCTCATGTGTTCGAATTGTTTCGAATTATTAAAAAAGAGTATATAACTCCCTCACTTTATAGCCGATCAATTTTATTAGAGCTATTAGGTGCATTATTAATTATAATATCAAGAAATCTTAATAAAAATGCTGCTATACATACTATTTCTGAAGAAGAAAAGGTGAGTGATATACTTACGTATATACGGCAGAATGTTTTAGATAAAGATAATATTAGAATAAAGGAAATTGCTGCAACATTTAATATGTCTCCTAGTTATGTAAGTGTATTTATTAAAAAACATGCGGGCATTTCTATACAACAATATGTGATTCAGACAAAAATCAAAATGGCAGAACGATTATTAAAACAAACAAATTTGAATATTTCTGAAATAGCTCAAAAAACAGGTTTTACAGACTCCAGTCATTTTAATAAACTATTTAAAAAACATACAGGTAAGAACCCGAGTGAATTTTAATCAACCAAAATAATTTTATAAATTAATACTTTTTGGAGTCATTATTGTAACAATGCTTCATCTACAAATTTCTACACATTTAGATAATGGAAATAAATTATAATATTGTATCCTTTATAGATACTCTTGGGCTAATACAAGGTGTTATTCTCGGCTTGTTACTCATTATCATAAATAGAAAAAAGGATAAGTCTACTTTGTTTTTGGGCTTGTTTATAATTGTATATGCATTAAACTTACTTCCCGTCATTTTAGAAGATTTAAATATTATAACGTATTACCTTCAATATGATTTATTGCCTTTTGATTTTACCTGGTTGATGTTTCCTTTATTTTATATCTACGTTCAGCAGGTTTCAATACTTTCTAAAAACAAACTTAGTTACTGGACACTAATTCCTGGAGTATTAGAATTTATTATTGGAGTATTTGTGTTTTTTCAGGATAATGATTCGAAAATGGAAATAGAAGAATCACTTTGGTATAATCTTATACTTTTGGGAGGGGTTCTTTTTTCTTTTTATATAGGTTTTAAAACCTTAAATTTTATTAAAAAACATACTAAGGAGTTAAAAGATCAATATACTTCTACAAAATATAAAGAGCTACGTTGGGCAAGAGGATTTGTTGGTTTTGGACTTCTCCTTACTTTTATTACAATAGCTTCTGACTTTTTTGACACCGGTTTTTACTTTGATTTAACTATTTCTACCATTAATGTTATGTTATTGTATTGGATATCTGTACGAGGTATTCTTCAACAAAATGTAGAGACTTTAATTCCTGTTGAGAATAGTGAAAAAACTGTTGACAAAAGCGACAAAAACAATGATTCTTCAACAAATAGTGAAAACACAGCAAAGCTATTGCAAGAAATAAAGAAATATATTCAGGATGAAAAGGTATATACTGTACCCGATTTGACCATCATTGATATTGCAGAAAAAATAGGAACACACCCTAAACGTATTTCGGGTGTTATAAATTCTCAACTTAATCAAAATTTCAACACCTATATCAATAGTTTTAGAGTTGAAAAAGCAAAAGAGCTTTTAAGAAGTGATATTGCAAATAGTTTAAGTGTCGAAGGTATTGGTAATGAAGTAGGTTTTCAAAGTAAAAGCACATTTTATGATGCTTTTAAAAAATATACAGGTACTACTCCTTCTCGTTTTAAAAACAGTGCATAACCTTTATTTTTAAAAGTCCGGATTCCTGAAAAAGGAATAATATCTTCAATTTTATAGCTCATTCCGTTCGGATTTCTGAATTCCGAACAGTTACTCCGTTGGTTTTTTTGGCTGTCTTTTTTCTTTTAGCAAATCTTTGTACAGAGTTAAAAATTAAACTATCTAAAAATGAAACGTGTAGCTATAATATTACTAGTTTTTTTAATTGTGGTATGGTCCAGTTTTATTGTCTGGGAAATGCAAATAACTAAATGGGAAAGAACCATAACTGGTCCGGCAACACGAGTTGATCTGGTTCTTATACTACCTATTCTGATCGGAATAACAATTTATGTAATTGATCAAATTATTACAATATCAAAAAAGAAATGAAAAAACTAACATACATAATCAGTCTCTTATTTTTTATGAGTATTTCTGTAAATAGCCAGAAGACTCAAGATTTAGAATATTTATTAGACCGAGAATGGAAATACGATCCATCGGGAATAGAATCTGTAGCAGAGAGTTTATATGTAAAAATATTGACCGAAGCAGAAAAAAAAGGAGACAAAAAAGAAGGTAAAGAACTAAAATCTAATAAACAGGAAATACTATTATCTATTAAAGAGTTGGTGTCTAACGCCAGATTCAAATTCAATTCAGACTATACATTAAATACAGAGATAAATGGAGATGTTACTGAAGAGAAATGGACTTATAATAGTGATAGCAAAACGATAAGTTATGTAAATAGTACTACTAAAGAAGTCAACACTAGAGCTATTAAAAAACTAACCAAAACGCAATTTGTTTTTATTAATCAAGATGGACAAGAAATAGTATTTACACCAGCATTGCCTAAACAACCATTTGATCCTTTAGTATTAAAAGAAGATTTAAAAATCTATCGTGATATTATAGAAACGGCACATAGCGGAATGTATTTGTATACTGCTAAAGAAACCTTTGATTCGATATTTGAAAAAGCAAATGAAAGACTACCAAAACTTCAAAATATTCGAGAATTTTATAACCTAATTGCAGGAATTCATACTAAAATAAATTGCGGACATTCTAGTTTTTATGCCTCGGGAGATATTTTTTCAGAATTAAAAAATAATGCTACCAATGCCTTTTTCCCTTTCAAAGTAAAATTCTTAAAAGACACATTGGTTGCTGCACAGGACTATGGGAAACTAAAGAAAGGGGATCAGATTTTAAGTATTAACGGAAACACAACCAAAAAGATAACTACAGAAACTTTTAAATTATTAAGCTCTGATGGGTATAATACTACTTTTAAATACAGACAATTAGAAGATGATACTTTTTGGCTTTTGGCCCACAAGAGAAATTTACCATAGCATATTTACATAATTCAGATAAAGAAAGCTGTACCGTAGAATTACCGGGAATTCCGAAATTTGAATTAGAAAGTACAATTACAGAAAGTCATTATGAAAAACCATATTACCTGGAATACCTTGATAGTAGTACAGTTTTATTAACTGTAAATACATTTTCTACCGAGACTCGAAAAAATCAAAAAATATTTTTCAAGTTCCTCAAAAATTCTTTTAGCGAAATAAGTAAAAAAGGAGTTAAGAATTTGATTTTGGATATCAGAGAAAATACAGGTGGAGATGATGGAAATGACATGGAATTAGCCTCATACTTAATTGATACGCATTTTAAAGAGAATAAGTATAGAAAATTAGGCACCATTGATAATGTACCACCATATCCACAATATTTACTATCGCAATGGTATGATATGATGGAGTTGGATTCGGACAGTACCCCAGAGACTATCCAGAAAACTATGAAAAAGATGGTGAAAGAAGAAATGATAAAAGGAGATGATGGAGCGTATTATTGGAGAGAAGATAAAGTTATTCATCGTGATCCGGCAAAAAATAAGTTTAAAGGAAATGTATTTGTCTTGACGAGTGGTAGAGTTTTTTCTGGAGGAGGTCTGTTTAGTGCACTCGTGAGAGATAAAAGTAATGCCATTTTTATAGGAGAAGAAACTGGAGGAGGATATTACAGGCATACAGGATCTATCCCACTGTTTTATAATCTACCCAATTCTAAACTGATCTTTTCCATCTTCATCGTGATTAATGAGCAAGACGTTGATAAGAGATTATTTCCAGAAGGAAGTGGTACCATGCCACATTATGAGGTATATCCAACAATCAAAGAGTTTAACAATGGAAAAGATGCTGTTTTAGAGAAAGCGAAACAATTGATAAAAGAAGTAAAATAATATTTAGACAGTAAAAAATAGGATGTTCTAGAAGTTTACTGTTTTGTAAGAAGGAAGAACACTGAAATTAATAGTAAATAATAAAAAAGTAAGAAAAATGAAGAAAGTAATTTTATTAAGCGCATTTATTATCACATCAATCGTAACGAGTACTGCGCAAACTTCAACTCCAAAATATGAAGTAAAAGTTATTACAAGTGTAGAATCTATAGTTCCAAGTGGTTTAGGACGTTCAAGACTTATTTCAGCAAATGCAGAAAGAGATTATAAGGAGTTCACCTCCACACAAACAGAAGATGATAATACACGTAATAAATCAAAAAGAAAAGCAATTCGTGTTAAGGATTTTGAGGAGACCAAACTTTTAAACTTTTACAACTTGGTAGGGATTCGTTTTCAAAATATTGCAGCAAATGATGCAGTGATTTCATCAAAGATAACCACAATGCTAGCAGAAGGTTGGGATCTTGTTTTTGTAACCAGTGCAGTAGAAAGTGACGCAGGTGAAGGAGATAGTAACGGAATATTTATTACACGTTTCATTTTTAAACGAGCAATACAATAGTGAATTAATTCATAAAAATGAAAACATGAAAAAAACCTATTTAATTTTGCTCTTTTTTGTAGTTAGTCTAGTACAACTTCATGCACAAAAAACATCATCTTTTTATGTTGATGCCGGCGGTGGCTTTTCTTCCTTTCAGGATGTAAAATATTCAAATGTAAGATATAATGGATTTGGTAGTGTGTTTGGGCTAGGATATCAGAAAGAAAACGAAAAAACAATCTGGGGAGTTAATCTGCAAGCAATAATAACAACCGAAAAAGCTGCGACCCATGATCAGAAAGTGAGTACATATAACTCTATGCTACAAGCAAAATATCTTCATCGCATTAAAGAAAATTTGTTTGTTGGTGCCACATGGGATGTATTAGATCTTTACACAAAGAAATTTGATGGTTTGGGTAATAATAGCGGGTATGATGTTACAGGAAGCACATTGTGGGCTTCGGGTATTTATGACTATAAAAAGCTTCGATTTGGAGTAGATTTAGGATTAGTTTCTTATTTCAAAGAGAGCACAGGATTTGCTTTTTCTGCACCACAAAATGTTCTTGAAAATGGAAATTTTGATTATCAAAATGATAAAATTAACAGCCCTTTTGCTTTTAAATACTACGAATTAAGAACGATACCCAGGCATTTCCAGGTAAGAACGAGCATACGATATCAATTATCAAACCGGTTTTCTGTGGCATATAAATGGCATCTAAGAAAGTTTTCTGAAGTAAAAAATTACCCGGTGACCTATGGTACACATTCACTCTCTATTCGATATAATATTTTTAAGCGTACCAAGTAAGAGGAATAGATTTAATTAAATTTTTAATAAAACATTGTAATGAAATATCTAAAAATAAAAATATGCTTGCTTCTGTTTTTGGCTGTGTTCAGTTCTTGTGAGAAGGCGTTGATGGAATCAAATCCAGAAACAGATGCACTTGCCGTATTTGATGAGTATATGACTCTGGTACAGGAAAAATATGCTATGCTAGAATTTAAGAATGTAAACATAAATACATTAAGAAATAACCTTAGAGGAAAGGTTAATAATGCTACAACTAAAAAAGAATTTTTTGAAATTCTAGGCGAGGTTACCAAAAGCTTAAGAGATGGGCATTCTAGCCTTATTGAAGACCAGAGTAATCCAAATGGTATGTCTGTTAGTTTTGATCTTGAAGAAGGATATCCGGCAGGAATAGACGCAGCGATCTTAGTGAATAATTATATCGGTACTACAGTTAATTCTGAAATAAAGACATTAGCAGGAGGACAGGGGTTTAGAGCTGTATGGGGTACTTTGCCACAAGATAGAAAAGTTGGATATCTATGGATTCCTTCATGGAATGTTGAGATTTCTGATGATGAAATTGAGCGAATATTTTTGGATTTAAAAGATACTAAAGGCCTTATTTTTGATATGCGTGCTAATACCGGAGGTGATCCGGCTTTGGCAACCAAATTTGCATCTTATTTTACAGATAAACCTATTTATTCAGGTTTTGAAAGATTTAAAATAGGTTCAGGACCAAAGGATTTTTCGGATAGCCATATTACTCTTCAACCATCAGGCAGTGCAAACAAGTACTTGAAGCCTGTGATGATACTTACCGATAGAAATGTATATAGTGCATCTACTACATTCTTGTATTCTGTAGACCCGGTAGAAAGTATAAAAACTATAGGACAAAGAACAGGAGGAGGAAGTGGATCTGTAGCCGATGGATATTTGGCAAACGGGTGGTATTGGAGCCTGTCTACAAGTGAATTTATCGATGCCCAGGGGAAACATCTGGATGATGGTGTTGAACCCGATATTCCTGTAGTACTTAATTTGGAAGATACTGCAAAGGATGAGGTGATCGAAAGAGCAATATTAGAATTGAAATAGTAGGTACAAAATAAGGTATAGATATCTCTATATAAAGCATTAAATGTAGATAGGTTCGGGGGAGTAGTTGCCTGGGGTAGTAGTTAGAAATGACTAAGGCTCCAGGTTTTCTATGTTTTAATTCTTACAAAATAATTGTTAATTATTGAAAATCAATTCATATGTTAGCTAATTAATGCCGACAATTCATATGAAAAAATTGTTACTCCGTACTTTTTTTATTGTAGTATATAGTATTTCTTTTAGTCAAACATTTCACCCTGAAATAGAGAACTATACTATAGCCAACTATAAAGCCGATAACCAAAATTGGGGCATTGATATTGATTCTAATGGAGTTGTTTATGTAGCTAACAATAAAGGTTTACTACGATATAATGGGCAATCCTGGGAATTATTTGAATTACCAAACAAAACAATTGTTAGGTCAGTTTTATGTGTGAGAAATAGGATTTATACGGGCTCTTATGAAGAATTTGGATTTTGGGAAAAAGATATTTTCGGGAATTATAAGTATACCTCACTAGTTCCTTCTTTTGATGTCAATCACCAATTTAAGAACGAACAATTTTGGAAGATAATTGAGTATAAAGACCGTATTATTTTTGAATCCTTTGCAGGAGGAGTTTATATCTATGATGGCAACCAAATTGAATATGTAGAAGATAGTTTGGGAGTGTATGATATTGCTATCTATAAAGGCAGATTAATAGTTGCCAATAGAAATAAAGGAATTCAGGAATTAAAAGAAAAGGAGTTAATATCTTTTGAATTTTCAGAGAATACATATACTATTAACTCAGTAAATAATCTTGCAGTAATTTCAGATAAATTATTCTTTTTTGATTTGAATGAAGGGGGATTTATTTACGATACTAATAGGTTGTCACCACTGCCTGAAGAAGTCAATTTATTTTTAAATACTCACGTACTTAACAAAGCTGTTTTTTTAGATGAAGATCATGTGGCTTTAGGAACAATTAAGAATGGGATTATAATTTATAATCTAAACAGAAAAACACTTCAATATATTAATAAGGAATCGGGTTTGCAAAACAATACAGTTTTGGGACTAAAAGTTCATGAAGGGAATCTTTGGGCAGCTTTGGATAATGGGCTTGGTAGGATTGATTTCAAAACACCTTTTTTGTATTATAAAGATTTTACAGGAACCATAGGAACAGTATATGATGTTGCCTTTTTAAATGAAAAATATTACCTGGCGAGTAATACCGGAATTTATACCTATTCTAATGATAAAAAATTACAATTTATCGAAGGATCGGAAGGACAGGTGTGGGATTTAAGTATTATAGAAAACCAAATTATTGCAGGACACAATGATGGTAGCTTTCTGATCGAGGATAATAAATTATCCCGAAAATTAACATCAGGAGGAGTCTATTGTACTGTAAAAGTACCAGGACAATCAAATTGGTATTTACAAGGAACGTATTACGGAATTAATCTCTTAAGAAAGGATGGAAACGATTGGTATTCTAATGTAATTGAAAATCTTTCTTTTTTGATGAATACTATTGTTTTTGAATCTGATAAAGTGATTTGGGTTACACATTCATATAAAGGAGTTTTTAGAATAGAACTGAATGAAGATTATACCAAAGCAATAAAAGTTACTCCCTATGGGGAGAATAAGAATTTCAAACAATACCAGACCAATATCTTTAAGATTGATTCTGATATAGTATTTTATAATTCAGGAAAATGGTTTCAGTATTTTCAACAAAAAGACAGTATTGGTAGCTTTAAGAAGTTTAAAGATTTTGATGATAAGGTACTGATCGACAAAGAAAAAAATGAAGCTTGGTTTATAGATAGAAAAAGTGAAAATACATTAACCCTTACAGATAGTAACTATAAGGAAATCTATAAAATTAATGTTGCTGGCATTAAGCAACGTCTTGTTGCAAAATATGAAAAAATTATATTCAAAAATGATTCTTTAAGGATGATTAATCTTAATGATGGTTTTGCAATGTATAATATAAATGCGTTACGAAATGATAAAAAGATTTCACAGACTCCGGTAATAGATAAAATATATTCTAGAAAAAAACAATTCTCAATACATGATACACTTATTCATATACCGTTTGAAGATGCTAAATATTTAGCATTTGAAATATACATGCCAAAATCTTATGGAAATGATTTTAGCTATACGTTATCAGGAGAAGTAGATCAAAAGGATTTTGTTAAAGAAGGGAAGTTGATCCTACAAAATCTTCCTTATGGAAATTATACATTAGCATTAGAAAATAATAATCAAAAGGGAGAAAATTCAATAAAACAGATAGGTTTAAAGGTACTACCTCCTTGGTACTTGTCTAATGTTATGAAATTTTTGTACTCACTTCTGGCAATGGGGTTACTATTTATGATTTATAAAATCAATAAAGTAAAGATAAGAAAACAACAATTGGCACTTCAAGAAGATTACATGCGAGAGACGCAAAAGAAAATAAATGAAATTGAAAAGAGAAACCTCGAAAAGGAAATAAGAAATAAAAAACGAGAGCTTACTAATTCTACTTTATCAGTCACGAACAAAAATGAAATGATTATAGAGTTAAGAAATGAACTTAATAGGTTAAAAAGGTTTTCTACAAATGAGTATAGGACTAAACGACTACTAGACACGTCTAAAAAGCATATTAGCAGTAATGATAATTGGAAAATTTTTGAATCTAATTTCAATGAATTACATGAGGATTTCTTCAAATCATTAATATCAAAATTTCCAAAACTAACCACCAAAGATCTTAAACTTTGTGCCTATATTAAAATAGGATTAATTACTAAAGATATAGCTCCATTATTAGGGATAAGTGTAAGAGGTGTAGAGTTACAACGCTATCGATTAAGAAAAAAACTAGAGCTTAATGCTAAAGATAGCCTATCAAGTTTCTTAATGAAACTCTAAATACGTCATTTATTTTCTAAAAATAATTACATCTTAAATACATCAATATGTTAAAATATTGATGTATTTTGTTTTGTAAATAAATGAAAAAGAGATGTTTATGTTTGATGATGTAAGAATTTATTAATACTACAAAATTTTTTACAACGGCAATAAGTAATTTTAACCTAGTGTTAACAAATAATTAATTTTTAGATGAAAAATCAAATTCTCATTTGCTTACTGTTGATCTATAATAGTGTAATGGCACAGCAAACTATTACCGGAACAATATATTCTGATAACAATATGCCACTACCAGGATGTAATGTTTTAGTAAAAGGAACATCCAAAGGGGCATTAACAGATTTTGATGGAAGATTCACAATAAATACTCAAATAGGAGATACTCTTGTGGTAAGTTATTTAGGTTTTAAAACCAAAGAAATCGTAATAACAAAAAGTATTGACTATACTATATACATGGAGTCTAACGCTTCAGAACTAGAACAGGTGGTAGTTGTAGGATATGGAACACAAAGAAAATCTATTCTTACAAGTGCAGTAACTACTGTTAAGGGAGGCGAATTATCCAGAGAACCAATTATTAACGCTTCTCAGGCACTACAAGGAAAAGCTGCAGGTGTGCAAGTAATTGCTTCAGATGCACCCGGGCAAGCTTCAACAGTTATTATTAGAGGGTTAGGAACTATTCAAGGTGGTAGAGAACCATTATATGTAGTTGATGGTGTATTGACTAATAATATTAATAACATCAATACACTAGATATTCTTACTATGAATATCTTAAAAGATGCTGCATCCCTGGCTATTTATGGAAACAGAGGAGCTAATGGAGTTATTATAATTACTACTAAAAGGGGAAAAACCGGAAAGATGGAAATTTCTTTTGATTCCTATACAGGGTATCGAGATATATTAAGTAGAGTTAAACTGGCAGATGCTGGATCTTTTGTGACGTATAATAACGAGGCAGTCCTGAGAGATTTAAGAAACGATGATGATCCAAATAATGATAATGATACCAATGATTTTTTCTTCTCCAATCAAAAATATAATACAAATTGGCTGGACGCAATAACAAGAACAGGTCGTATATCTAACTACAACCTATCGGTATCAGGAGGGTCAGAAAAAATTCATTCTTTTTTTAGTGCAGGCTTTAATAAAGAAGAAGGGATATTAATAGGTAACAACTTTGATAGACTTACATTACGTAGTAATGTTGATTATAAGATCAGCGAAAAATTAAATTTTTCTCATAATGTAAATGCACAATTGGCTAATGTAACTCCAAAAGGATTTAATGCATTCACGAATGCTTATAAACAATCCCCTATTGTGCCTATAAGAGATGAAGAAGGACGGTTTGGGTCATCAGTAGCATATAATAATGTATCTAATCCCGTAAAAGATTTATTTTTTCAAGACGAAAAGCAAAAATTCTTTAAACTGCAAGGAGCATTTAAACTAGACTATAAAATAATAGATCCATTAACATTTACATCTCGTTTTTCTATCGAAACGGAATCCGGAAGATTTTACAAGTTCGAAGATAGATTAGGATTATTTCTTGCTAATAATCCTGCAAATCTTGAAAGTAATTTTGAAGGAGGGATAGAAAACCCTGCAAAAACCAGATTGATCGTTACATATACCAATAACTATAGGTGGTTTTTAGATAATTATTTCACCTTCAATAAAACATTTGGTGAATCTCATACAGTTAAAGCGACTTTAGGAATTACCTCTGAAAAATCAGGAAACGAACGTTTAGTAGGCTCAAGGGTAAATGTACCAAATAATCATCTTAGATATAATTTGCATTCTGGAGATGAAGATAATAGACAAGAATCTGATGGAGGATTTGGTAATCCAGGAGAACCAAATGATGATAGAAGTATATTTAAAACAGCTTATTCATATATAGCCAGAGTAAATTATGATTATGATAATAAATACTTATTTAATGCTTCTTTTAGAAGAGATGGCTCAAGTAAATTTCAACCCGGAAAAAGATTTGGTAATTTTTATGCAGTAAGTGTAGGTTGGGTATTGACCAAAGAAGATTTTATGCAAGATGGATGGTTTGATAAACTAAAACTTAGAGCAAGTTATGGGGAGTTGGGTAATCAAAATGTACCTTTTAATGTAGTAACCGCAACAACAGGTAGTGGCGGGTTTTTCCCTTTCGGACCTAATCAGGAGCTACAGCAAGGGATTACAGTTACAGGTACCATCAATGAAGACCTGACCTGGGAGAGAACAAATGAATTTGACGTAGGGTTAGAATTTGCTCTTTTAAATCATAAATTAAGTGGAGAGCTAGATTACTATCAAAGAACCAATACCAATGCTACTTTAGAAGTACAACTTCCAGATGTTTTTGGTTTTGATCCTTTTAATTCTCATGTAGGAGAAATTGTAAATAAAGGAGCAGAAGTAACATTAAACTGGGCAGATACTATAGGAGCGGTAAAGTATAATTTGGGAGGAAGTTTCTCCTTTAATGAGAATGAACTTACCAAAGTAACCAGCCCGTTTTTTAATGAACAACAAGGAGGAAATATTGATAATGGGCAGTATACCAAAAAAGTAGCTGTAGGACAACCTTTAGGAAGTTTCTTCTTGTATAATGCAATTGGTATTGATGACAGAGGAGAATTAGTATATGAAGATGTAAATAATAATGGTATTACCGACGAAGGAGACAGAAAATTCTTTGGATCTTATATTCCAAAATTTTTCTTTGGACTTAATCTAGGAGTTGAATATAAAAACTTTGACTTTTCTGTAGATACTTTTGGTAATTTAGGTAACAAAGTCTATAACGGGAAAAAAGCACAACGGTTCGGAAATGAAAATATAGAAGAATCTGTATTTAACAATAGATGGACTTCTGGTAGACCGAGTAACACTACTCCAATTGCTTCTAATGATGTACCACTGTCTTCTAATTATTATTTAGAATCGGGAGATTTTTTTAGAATTAATAACATCACATTAGGGTATTCTTTGCCAAAAGATGTTATAAGTATTTTCTCTAAAGTCAGAATCTATGCATCGGCAAAAAACCCTTTTATTTTCAAGAGATTTTCGGGGTATACACCAGAACTTCCGGGAGACCCTCTGAGGACAGCCGGGATTGAGCTAAATGCATATCCCACACTCAGGTCATTTTATTTTGGTATAAACACTTCTTTTTAAAAAAATTAATATGAAAAATTCAATAAAAAGCGCAATGCGATATCATCTTTCTTTGTTTTGTATGCTCACCCTAATATTAGCGTGCAGTGAAGATTTTCTCGAAGTAGAGTCAAATCAAGAAACAGAAGGAGCCATAACTGTCGAGAATGCTTCAGAGCTTGTAAATGCCGTTTATAATAGTTTTTTACAATGGCCAATGAGTTCATTTTCATGGAACGGGATTTCTAGTATTACTTCGGATGATGCAGATAAAGGTAGTGATCCGGGAGATACAGGAACAGATAAACATCTATTAGATGCACTTACTTTTGATGCCACCTCAATATCATTTAATGAAATATGGGAAGCCCACTATGACGGTATACAAAGAGCAAACCAAGCATTAAGTAGGTTAGAATCCTTTAATGAATTAGACGATACGTTAAAAAGTAGACTTATTGGAGAAACAAAATTCTTAAGAGCATTACTATATTTTAGATTGGTTAAAATGTTTGGAGGTGTACCCTTAATTGGAGATGTTCCAGATCTTAATTCAAACCCGAATGAACTTCTAAAAAGAGCTACAAAAGAAGAAATCTATGCTTTTATCGAAACAGATTTACAAGAGGCTATACTGGCATTACCCAAAAAGAGTGAATATGACAGTGCTGATTTGGGTAGAGCAACCAATGGAGCAGCAAAAGCATTGTTGGCCAAAGTGAGTATGTATCAAAATAAATGGATAAAAGTATATGAGCTTACTAATGAAATTATAGGATCTGGAGAATACGGTCTTACTACCAATTATGAAGATATCTGGAAAGAGATTGGAGAAAATAATACCGAATCTATTTTTGAAATACAAGCTCGTGGAGAAACACCTACTGCAGGAGTACAAGGGTATAGTGTGAGTCAAGGAGCCAGAGGCGAAGGTGGCTGGGGCTGGGGATTTAATACTCCAACCCAAGACCTTGCCGATTCATACGAACCAGGAGATAGAAGAAGAGATGGTACTATAATATTTAGAGGTGAAACTTTATTTGATGGTAGACTAGTCGCAAATACGGTAGTAAATCCAATGTATAATCAGAAAGCATACTCCAGTGCATTATCAGATGCCTGGGAAACCGGTAAAAATATACGAATACTACGTTTTGCAGAAATACTATTGATCAATGCCGAGGCAGCTTTACAAGTTGGAGGAGATGCCGCAATCCCATTAAACCAAGTTAGAAATAGAGCAGGTCTAAGTGATGCTATAAGTGTAAATCAAATGGCCGTTTGGAACGAGAGAAGGTATGAACTTGCTTTTGAGCATGATCGGTATTTTGATTTGGTACGACAAGGAAGAGCTGGTACTATTCTTAGAGCACATGGTAAGTCCTTTGTTGATGGAAAACACGAAGTATTTCCTATACCTAATGATCAAATCCAAAAAAGTGGAGGGCTTCTTATCCAAAATCCTGGATATTAAAATAACCCTAAACTCAATTAGAAGAAATTTTCTGACTTCAGAAATAAAAATATAATCTTATGAAATCATTAATAATAATTAAAGAAAAAATGTTTTTACTCTCATTTATCTGTTCTTCGATACTGTTTTTTAATAGTTGTAATACAGACGATGTTACACCGCCGCCACCCGATGTGGTAGCGATATTTGAAGAAGAAAATCCAATACCAGAAATTCCTTTTGAAGAATTATTGGATTTGGTTCAGCAACGCACCTTTAATTATTTCTGGGATTTTGCCGAGCCAAATAGCGGTTTGGCAAGAGAGCGTTCACAAGAAGATGCATTCGAAGGGCAGTCTAAAAGAGTAATAACCACAGGAGGATCTGGGTTTGGAATAGCATGTTTTCCTGCCGCAGTCGAAAGAGGATGGATAACCAAAGCAGAAGCCATAGAACGGATACAAAAAATATTGAGTTTCCTGGAGGGAGCAGATTCTTATCACGGTGCTTTTTCGCATTGGTACTATGGCGACACAGCCAAAACAAGACCTTTCAGTACACAGGATGATGGTGGAGATCTTGTTGAAACAGCATTTTTAATACAAGGATTATTAATAAACAGACAATATTTTTCTGCCAATACTACAGAAGAAAAGGATATTAGAGATAGAATAACGGCACTATGGGAAGCTGTAGAATGGGATTGGTACACTCAGGGAGAAAAAGTACTTACATGGCATTGGTCACCCAACCATAATTTTGATATAAACCTAAAGATACGAGGATGGAATGAAGCACTTATCATCTATGTATTAGGAGCATCATCCCCTACTCATTCTATAGACAAAGAGACGTATGATAATGGATGGGCATCTAATGGAGGAATGAAAAATGGAAAATCATTTTTTGGTACAGTATTACCTCTAGGTCCAGATTTTGGAGGACCCTTATTTTTCTCACAGTATTCCTTTATTGGTTTAGACCCAAGAGGATTAGAAGATCAATATGCGAATTATTTTGATCAGAATAAAGCACATGCACTTGTCAATTATGAATACTGTATCGAAAACCCAAAAGGTTTTAAAGGGTATGGAGAAAATAGTTGGGGACTTACTGCAAGTGATCAACCTAGTGGATATGGTGTGCACAGCCCAACAGAAGATAATGGGGTTATCACTCCAACAGCAGCACTTTCCTCTTTTCCTTATACTCCAGAAGAATCAAAAAAGGCATTAGAATATTTTTATTATAAGCTAAACGACAAGTTATGGGGCGAGTATGGTTTCTATGATGCTTACTCAGAACAGCAAGATTGGTATTCTGATGGGTATTTGGCAATTGATCAAGGACCTATTGTAGCAATGATAGAAAATTATAGGACACAACTTCTATGGTCACTTTTCATGAAGGATCAGGAAATAAAAGATGGGCTCTCAAAATTAGGATTCTAGAAAAGAATTCAATCAAACAATTATAAATATAAGAATCATTTTTTTGATGAAAAAAATAGTATTGATCATATCACTTGGAGTATTCTGTTTTAGTTGTAAAAACAAAACAAAATTATCTGGTTTATCAGATCAGGATACCCAAATAGAACATAAAATAGACTCTTTAATGGTTTTAATGACATTAGAGGAAAAAATTGGACAAACCGTGTTATACTCTAGTGGAGCTGATATTACAGGGCCTGTACTGGATAAAAATTATGTAGAATATCTTAGAAAAGGACAAGTAGGAGCTATTTTTAATGCTACTGGTTCTGCTTATACAAGAAAACTTCAAAAAATAGCAGTAGAAGAAACACGTTTAGGAATTCCGTTACTCTTTGGTTATGATGTAATTCATGGATATAAAACTATTTTTCCTATCCCTATGGGAGAAGCTTCTAGTTGGGATTTAGAACTCATGGAAAAGAGTGCTCGTATTGCTGCTATAGAAGCTTCTGTAGAAGGATTACATTGGACCTTTGCTCCTATGGTAGATATTGCTAGAGATCCAAGATGGGGTAGAATATCAGAAGGTGCTGGAGAAGATACTTATTTGGGGAGTTTAATTGCCAAAGCAAGAATTAAAGGATTTCAGGGAAATGATCTTTCTAGTAAGAATACCATTTTGGCTTGCGCCAAGCATTATGCTGCATATGGTGCAGCGCAAGCCGGGAGAGATTATCATACTGTTGATATTTCTATGAATACACTAAGAAATGTGTATTTACCACCTTTTAAAACAGCGGTAGATGCTGGAGTAGCTACTTTTATGACCTCATTTAACGAACTTAATGGGATACCAGCAACAGGGAATACCTTTTTACTTGATCAGGTTTTGCGAAAAGAATGGGGATTTAATGGTTTTATAGTAACCGATTACACATCTATAAATGAAATGATCCCTCATGGCTATGCAGAAGACCTAAAACATGCAGGAGAATTAGCAATGAATGCCGGAGTAGATATGGATATGCAGGGAGGAGTATATAAAAATTATATGCAGCAATCTATAAAAGAAGGTAAAATAGAAGAAAATAGATTGAACAAAGCTGTAAAAGATATTTTAAGACTAAAATATAAACTAGGCCTCTTTGACGACCCATATAAATATTGTAATGAAGATAAGGAGGCCAAAGTAATTCTTAATGATGATCACCTAGAAACAGCTAGAGATGCTGCCAGAAAATCTATCGTTTTATTAAAAAATAAAGATGAGGTACTGCCTTTAAATAAGGTAAAAAAGATTGCTCTTATTGGTCCATTGGCAAGTGATGAGTTTCATATCATTGGTAACTGGGCTGCGCATGGTAATAGAGAAGGGGTTGCAGTAAGCGTAAAAGAAGGTTTCGAAGCAAAAGAAAGCACGTTTACATATACCAAAGGTTGTGAGATTGTAGAAGGAGATACATCAAATTTTGCAGAGGCAGTAAAGACTGCACAGAATGCTGATGTGGTAGTTATGGTTATGGGAGAACTAGAAAATATGAGTGGTGAGGCAGCCAGTAGAACAAGTATTAAACTCCCGGGTCATCAACAAGAATTAATTGCTGAAGTAAAAAAAACAGGAAAACCAATAGTACTGGTCTTATTAAATGGGAGACCGCTGGATTTATCATGGGAGAATGAAACTGTAGATGCTATTGTAGAAGCATGGTTCCCAGGTACAAGTGGGGGTCATGCTATTGCAGATGTATTGTTTGGAGATTATAACCCTTCGGGAAAACTAACAGTTACATTTCCGCGAAATATTGGGCAAATACCTGTTTTTTATAATATGAAAAATACTGGGAGACCTGCCGATCTCGAAGGGGCAAATCCAAGATTTGTTTCTAGATACTTAGATGTCGATAACTCACCATTGTTTCCATTTGGATATGGATTAAGTTATTCAACCTTTCAATATAGTGATGTGGCTTTAGATTCTGATGTGCTTACATCAAACTCTAAAATCACGATTACAGCCAGTATTACAAATACAGGGGACTATGATGGAGAAGAAATTGCTCAATTATATATCAAAGATAGATTTGGAAGTATTACCAGACCAGTTAAAGAACTAAAAGGATTTAAAAAAGTATTCCTAAAAAAAGGAGAAACAAAAAAAGTAGAATTTACCCTAACTGCTAATGATTTAAAGTTTTATGACAGTACTATAAATTTTGTGAACGAAAAAGGAAACTACGACCTATTTGTAGGTGGTAGTTCAGATCAAAAATTCACACATCAGTTCTCATTTTCTGATCACCAACTTTAGTTTATGAACACTAACACCAGGTAAAAAAGGATGTTAGTGTTCTTTTATCGGTTTTGAAAAAAATAAGTTACAATTTAAACTATAGCTTATAATGTTAACAAGCGTAAAATATATTCTTATCATGATACTTCTTTTGTCGTCTTGCGATAAAAGAAAAGAATCTGTAATAGAATTAAAGTCGCCAAACGCTAAAATATCTATGCATTTTAGTGTGAACTCTAATGGAGAACCTTGGTATATGGTTCATCATAAAACCGAAACTATTATAGATACCTCTTTTGTTGGGTTTCAGTTTAAAAATAAAACAATAAAAGTAAATCATACTACTTTATTAAATATGTCGCTAGCTTCTGGAGGAGGCATGGCAATACATATAAAAGAAGTAGCCAATTATTAATGTAAATTTTTTATCATGAAAATAGTAAAGTTTTTTTCGAGTATACATTACATCCTCTTTATGGTGTTAGTGTTGAGTTTATCATGTGAAGATGATCTAGAGGAACTACAAACCATAAAGTATGCTCAATGCGAAGACGATAATGTTGTTGCAAACCTTAATGTCGTTACAGATTTTGAATGTCAATCGAACCAAACTTTACCTAAAGTAGAGGTGATCAGAAATCCAAATGAAGTTGGAATTAATAAAAGTAAGTTTGTTGGTAAATATGTAGATGGTACCGGAATTCAGGATGCTTTGGTTATAGATTTTGGAAAACCAATAGATTTATCTACTCATGCACTATTTAAAATTAAGATTAAAACTGATATTTCGGCAACAGCAAAAGTTAGATTAGAAGGGAGTTCTTCGACTCCTGTAGAAATAACAGTTTCTCTTGATGGTAACAATAAATGGATAGAGTATCAGTTTGATTTTAGCGATCAAAAGGATCAAAATCATACAAAAATTGTAATATTCTTTAATCAGGGTATAGAAAATGATGGAACAAAAGAAGTATATTTTTTAGATGACCTCTTTTTTGATGTGTCCGTTATTATTCCTGATCCTTGTGAAAATGTCCAAAAGGATTCAAGCATATTAAGTGACTTTGACTGTCAACAAAATGTATTCCTAGGAGACCCTACTATGGATACTACAGCTCCTGTTATAGCGAATCCAAATAAAAGTGGAATCAACACAAGCCAATTTGTAGGAGAATATAAAGATAATGGCACCGAGCCTTTTGATAATTTGTTTATCGACTTAGAATCACCAATAGATTTATCTGTCAATTCACAATTGAGTATAAAGGTTCTTGCCAAGAAGACCGGCCCATTAACTGTAAAACTTGATGGAGGTACGCCTATTGAAATAACAAAAACGATAAGCACGATAGATCAATGGGTAGAATATACTTTTGATTTTAGAACGGCTATTGCAGGAGGAAATACAAATGTATTGTTGTTTTTTAATGCAGGTATGACAGATGGCACAGCAGAAGATATTTATTATATAGATGATATTAGATTTAAAGAATTTATAGACCCTTGTGCGGGCACCATTGCAGATTTAAGTATTGTAAGTGATTTTGAATGTCAACAAAATTTTCAATTAGGCAATAGTCCTGGATTTGTACCTGTAGTAGAAAACCCAAATAAAAGTGGAATTAACACAAGTGAGTCCGTAGGAGAATATACCGATGATGGAACTAATGCATGGGATAATCTGGCTATTGACTTTGGGGGAGTTATCGATTTATCGGTTAACTCACAATTGAATATCAAAATACACTCTAGTAAAACAGTTCCATTATTAGCCAAACTTGAGGGCGGTACTGCTGCAGAAATATGGGGAAATATTGATGTAGTCGGAGAATGGAAAAACTACATTTTTGATTTTAGTGCTGCGGCAGGTAATGGAAATACTAAAGTAGTTTTGTTTTTTAATGGAGGTCAATCAGACGGTACAGCTACCGATATCTATCATATTGATGATATAAAATTCACACCTAAGGATTGTAGTATTATTGTAGAAGATTGCACAGGAGTGACTCCTGATCTTAGTATTATAAGTGATTTTGATTGTCAACAAAATTTCCAACTAGGAGGCAGCCCTGGATTTGTACCCGTAGTTGCGAATCCTAATGTTAGCTGCTCCAATAGAAGTTCTAATGTTGGAGAATATACTGATGACGGAACCAATGCATGGGATAATCTGGCTATTGATTTTGGCGGAGTTATCGATTTATCCGTTAACTCGCAATTGAGTATTAAAATACATTCGAGCAAAACCGTCCCTTTCTTAGCTAAACTTGAAGGAGGTACAGCTGTAGAAATATGGGGAAATATTGATGTAGCAGGAGAATGGAAAAACTACACTTTTGATTTTAGTGCTGCGACAGGTAATGGAAATACTAAAGTAGTCTTATTTTTTAATGGCGGGCAATCAGACGGTACAGCTACCGATACCTATCATATCGATGATTTAAAATTTGTAACTCCCTAGTCCCGTAAGAATAAATTCTTACATTCAGTTATACCCCCCATTTGAACTGAATGATTTGAAGTTATTCAATAAAGGGAGAGGAAAAACCCTCTCCCTTTTTTAGATATGCCACCAAACTTTAATGATGGGATAACAAAAAGCAAAAGCAAAACAAAAATTTAAAAACATGGGAGTACTTATATTTATAGCTTTTACGGCTATCGTTGGCGTTATTTCATATATGCTAACTAGAAACACTAATGAAAAATCATCTGACGGATATTTTTTAGGAGGACGTAGTTTAACAGCATCAGTAATAGCAGGATCGTTATTATTAACCAACCTGTCTACAGAGCAAATTGTAGGTTTAAACGGGGCTGCCTATAAAGAAGGAATCCTGGTTATGGTATGGGAAACACTAGCAGCAGTTGCTATGGTAGTCACTGCAATATTCTTATTACCCAGATATCTAAAAGGAGGAATAACTACAATACCTCAATTTTTACAAAGAAGATATGATAGAACAACAAAAGCGATTGCATCTGGACTATTTTTAACAGGATATGCTATTATTTTGTTACCAACAGTTTTATATTCGGGAGCACTAGCTATAAATACCATGTTTGATATTCCTAGGCTTATGGGGATATCAGATACTACAGCATTATGGACTACTGTATGGGCGATAGGAGGTATAGGTTCAATTTATGCAATTTTTGGAGGTTTAAAAGCAGTAGCCGTATCAGATACCATAAATGCTGTTGGATTGTTAATAGGCGGTTTAATGATTCCTGTATTTGGATTATATGCCATAGGAGATGGGAGTTTATTAGGAGGAGTTAATGTATTATTAGAATCTCATCCCGAAAAATTTGATGCAATAGGTTCTCCAGAAGCTTCAGTGCCTTTTTCAACTATTTTTACAGGAATGATGTTAGTACAATTGTTTTATTGGGGTACCAATCAAGCGATCATTCAAAGAGCATTAGGGGCAAAAAATTTGAAAGAAGGTCAAAAAGGACTTTTGTTAGGGTCTTTTATTAAGATTTTAGGACCTGTTATTGTTGTATTACCAGGAATCATAGCATTTCATATGTTTAAAGGAGAACTTGCAAACCCTGATGAAGCATATCCTATGCTGGTAAGTAAAGTATTACCCGTATCTCTGGTGGGTTTTTTTGCTGCAGTATTATTTGGGGCTATTTTAAGCTCATTTAATAGTGCTTTAAATAGTTCGGTTACTTTATTCGGGATAGACATTTACAAAGAATATATACATAAAGAAGCAAGCGAAAAAAAAGTTGTTAATGCCGGGAAAACCTTCGGAATATTTTTGGCACTAATTTCGATGTGTATCGCTCCTCTTTTAGCGTATGCAACAAATGGATTGTTTGGATATTTGCAAGAGGCAAATGGAATTTATAGTATTCCAATCTTAACGATTATAGTTGTTGGATATGTAACTAAACGTGTTCCTGCTATTGCAGCAAAAATTGGAATTATTTCAGGATCCTTATTATATATTATTAGTCAATTTATACTAAAACCCTTTGTAATTGGAACAGAGAACTACCCTCATTTTCTACATGTAATGGCAATATTATTTATGCTAAATATTATAATCATGTTAATTATAGGTAGGCTCTACCCCAGAAAAGAAGAGTATAAGCAAGAATACACAAAACAAGTGGATATCACTCCCTGGAAATATGTAGAAGTAGCAGGAGGGATAATTTGCCTGCTTGTTATAGCTATTTATGGCTAAGTTCTAAAAAGCATATTATTTACTACTATGTTTTTAAATTCCATCCAGGCAGTATTGGAAGCAAAGGCTATAGCTGCTACGGTTGCCATTTTACTGGTTGAATTTTTTATTTTTTCTAAGACTAAAAACCAATTCAGATAATTCTGAAGGTATTTTGTTGCCACTCCATTGAAGGGCTCCATAAATTTCCTTAGACGCATATCCATATTATTCACATTTTGTACGTGATATATTTTGTCAACAGCTCTTTGACCCTTCGAAGCATTAAATTTTTTGTGTGCTACCTTCTTGTCTTTTGCAAATGCAGTATAGCTTCTGTGACTGTCGCTACAAAGGGTTTCTACTTTAGCCAACTTCCCTTGTAATATAGTCTCCAAGTCACTTTTACTAATGCGACCTCTGGTAGCTACTTTGAAATCTTTGTTCCCTGATCGGTCACAACTGGCTATCACAGCTACTTTTTCATTACTGAGACCAGCTTTACTTGCCTTTGCGCCACGTTTTCTAGCAGGACGATCCAAATTTCGATTCCCTTTTTCAGAGTAAGCAAAGAAAAGATCATCACTCTCTAGGATTCCTTGGAATTCATCCACACTTACGCTCCCAAAGGAGACAAGTAATTTGTGCCTCCAATCAAAAGAAGTCTGAATAGAAATCCCTGTTTCTTTGGCACTCTTGCGAATACTATATCCAGAGAGTAAACAGAATAAATAACGATTAACTTTGTCTTTCTTCTTGAGGTTGTACCAGAACTTACCGGTAGTTTCACTAAAGTTTTTATGACAAGTATTACAAACATAGCGCTGTACTCCTTTGAGCTTACCATTAGCCTTAATTTTATTGCACTTACAATGAGGACAGCTTATGGCTTTACTCTGATTGCTATCAATCAGGGCTGAACCCTCAGTAGAGATCTCCAATAATGTGGAAACAATTTCTGATTGAACCAAAGCCGATGAACTAATGAAAAAATCTCTAAAATCTTCTGGTATCATTTCTCCGTTTTTATAAAGTAAAGATAAAACATATTCTAATTAGAACTTAGCCCTATTTATTTATATTTCTCTTAATTAACCAAGTTAGAGGAATATAAAAAAGGCCTTGATACTAAATTTAGTATCAAGGCCTTTTTTATATAATTGAATTTACGTTATTGCTTGATAATAAGCTTTTTGGTTAGTGTTTTATCATTTAATATAACCGAAAAGAAATACATTCCATCTGGTAAATTGCCTAATTCTACTCTGTTTTCAGATACTTTCCCATTTTTTATTATCTGACCAATATGGTTAATGATTCTATAATTTGAACCCTTGATATTGTTCATTCGAATCATGATAACGTCTTTTGCGGGAATAGGATGAATAACAATATCAGAGCTTTCTATATCCGTTTTTATACCTGTATTAAGGTTATGTAGTGTAGCATTCTCTAAACAGAAGGTTTTAGTATCTTGAGAAGAAAATGATCCACCTGAGACTAATACAACCCCCGAAACACTATTGGTTAATTCATAAGAACCATTACCATAACTACAGCAAATCCCATCACCATATGTATCCTTAACTACTAATGTGTAGCAATCTGCATCCAGAGTTTTAGTAACATTAAGAGTAGAGCCATCTGTTTGAGAACCATAAGATCCTCCTGAGTGTACTACCTGGTTGCTGGCATTTTTAATTTCCCATGTGGTTTCTTCGGGATAATTATCAAAAGTAATACGCAGTTTTACATCGTTTGTAGAAGGCATTCCTGCAATAGTATAGTTGTTATATTTCTTAAAGAACCCAGGGTCTTCTATATGATATAAACCAAAAAGCATAGTAGAAAAATCTACACCTTGAATGGTTTCTGCTTTCCAATTAATATCCTCTTTACTATATCTCCATAAAATTTCAGTTTGAGAAGCATTAGGTAACGTATAAATTCCTTTTCCTGATGTATATAGATTAAGAATATCGTTTTTGATCTCATTATTTTGATCAACGGGTAAAAAACCTGCAATAATGTGTGGTGATACGATCTTAGTCCAATTATCATTATCATTATTATAAATTTTATCTGCATGATAACCGTTTATTGCATTGGCAGCACCAGCTCCTGTACCCCATTCAAAAGAGGATCTGGTAACAGGGCTATAATATTGATCTTCAGAAACATATTTCCACCAATTTTTATCAGCATTTTTTGCATTTTTCATATAGTTAACATAAGAAGTACTAGATGCAAAATCATGGATTAGGTAATATGAAAATTGAACCAAAAAACTAGACACGAAATTGCCATTACTATCTGTAAGTGTTTCGTTGTTGATTACTTGGGTATTGGGAGCAGTGTAGCTTGCAGTTGCTCTGGGAAGTAAATATTGCCCATTACCGTCTGTATTATATGGGTTTTTATAAAATTTGTCCCACAGCGTTTTACCCGATGCAGATCCCGATCGATGTATTAAATCGGCTACAATGATATACTCATTATAAGGTAGAGTAGTTGTACCAGGAATACCTTTTCCTGCACTATCTAAATCTCTATATATGGTACCATTAGCTGCATTTTCTATCGCTTCATCCCAAGTTATAGAATTCCATAACTGATTCACAAGGGTTGTAATCCGTGTCTTTTGTTGTGTTGTAGCTCTGTTAGGTGCAGAAGGGTCTGAAAAATATTCCTTTGCAAATAGCGCTCCAGACATAAGGATAGCAGTATCTATAGAGCTATATTCAGAATTCCAGGCCCTTACTCCACTATTTGGATCAAAAAAGTGTCTGACAAAACCACTGGCATTTGTATCCAAATTAAATCCAGAAGTATGCCCTGTCATTGTTTCTAATGTTTTTATAACCAAATCAGGAGCATTAGACTCCCAGTTTTTTTCATTGGCGATACATAAAGCGATCAATCCCATTCCTGTAGATGCGGTAGATCCAGGATGATAATCATTATTACTAGAAATCAATTTAGCATCCCGATACGCACCTTTATTGGTTCTAAGCAATTTGAAGACTTCATAAGAATTCTGAGTTAATTGATCTATAGTACGATTAGTATTTACAAGATAAGTACGTTTTGTTCTAAAAAGGACATCATCAAAATAAAAGGAATTAGTATTAGAAGTATCGTTATGGCCAAAAAAGATGGATAGTTTATCGTATGTAGTGTTTTGAGGAATTGAACTAAAATCAAAAGAATATGTAGTCCATGTATTTGTATTACCGATAAACCCTCTTCTCTCAATAGATTCTTGGGTGATTGAGTTTTCTAATTTTACGGTAAACCGGGTATATTGATCGTTTCCAGAATTTTGATTTTGTAGAATTTTGATTTGTAATTCATTGTGAGTACTATAATCAATAGTTCCGATAGTGGTTGAAACAAAAGAATAAGCATCACTGTTCTTTGTAAACAAACCACAAGTAGCACTTGTATTTAGTGTCTGTAAAGGTTGTGGGTTATTAACGGTATTAAAAACTCCATTATTACCATTCCAGTTTGTACCTCCAATTTCAAAAGTATCAACGATTTGAGTGTTTGCCTGCGCGGCGGTATAAGCAACAATATCATCAAAGTAAAATTTCTCTCCGCGATTAGAACCAGGGTCAAAAAACAAGATTATTTTGTTTAATCCAGAGATAGAACTACCATCACTAAAATCAAATTCGTATTCGATCCACTTATTGATTTCTGTAATCGTTGTAGTTTTCTCTATCGCACCACTATCTCCTTCTAATTTTATCGTAAATGATCTTAGCGAACTACTGTATATTTTAATTCTGATTTGATTAAAGATAGTCAGGTCTATTCCTTGATTTATGGATGCAAAGAATAGGCTATATGGATGCGAAGGTGATTTTGTGTATGTACCTATTTGTGATTGATTATTTTCGGGATTGCTTTCTAAGGCGTAAATACCATTAGAAGCAATCCATTGAAGTTGAGCAGTGTTCGATTTAAAATCCTCATAAACTTTTTGTGCCTGTATTCCGTTTGTAAATAGAACAAATAATAGTAATTGTACAAATTTTGTCATAGTTAATAATAGTTAAGTTAATACTAGATTTTTGGGCAGAAAACGACCTTACTTTTTTTTGCATTGTTTAATTTTTGTATCTAATTAATAAAGGTGAAGTGTAGGTATTTACTTTACTATTTTAATACTTTCATAAAGTTAGATGATGTATTTGTAAAAGTAGTCTCCTTTTTTTGAGTGAAAATATAAAAATGGCATAACGTATTGAAAATCAAAATTTTACAAATAAGTATTTATGGGATAAACCGCTGTTTTTTAACATATTAATGTATGTATGATGTATGGGTTTATCTACCTATTACTACTTTATTAATGCTTTTTCCATGGATTTAGTGCCTTATGTAGCTGTTTTAGATAATTCTGAAACCAAAGAAATACAGGATAGTATACTTATTATAGGTAGGATTCAGAAAACAGGTACATGCGCTTTAGACAAACTAAATTCATTACAAAAACACCTCTTTTTTCCGATAAGATTACGCTTTAAAATACGCTCTTATACTCAAATGCAAGACAGGAAACGGTAACATCACGAATTAAAATTTAGCTTACGGTTTTCCTTACGTATTGAATATGGAAAAACCATAATTTCGCTTTTATTACGATGCCAATAGGGAAAAGAATATAATCAAAAAGCAATGATTATTATTTTTCGCAGTACAGTATGCGTTTTTAATCCATAGTTATGAATATCATGTTAAAGCAAATACAATTGATCAACTTATTCGTTTGCAAGCTACGGGATCTCCCATAGAACTGGCAGCAAAGTTAGGAATCTCTAAAACCAAATTATATCGTACGCTTTGTATTATGAAAGAATTGAATGCACCTGTAGAATTCGATACACTCACACAGAGTTTTGTATACTCCGAACCGGTAGGATTTAGTTTTGGATTTTATAAAAAAGGTCAAAAAACGAATATCATTACTCCTTTTATAGGGTAGCTAAGAGAACGGTTAGCCCAAAACCTCTTTATCTTATTTCAAAAAAACTTTTATTTTTTTTCTCATTCTCAAAAAACGAAACTGGGATGATTTAATATTCCATAGTCCATCGCTGCCCAGATAACTTCAATCGCTATTGCAACACATCTTTGTGAGCAGATTCTATGGCTCCCGATCCTATTAGCAGTCCTTTTTCAATATATTTATGATACTGCATTCTGTCTTTATTTTTACGATAATATTTGATCAATGTGTTTCTTTTTCCAGTTGTTTTGCGCTGTTCTGATAATTCTTCAAGTGCTACAATAATGGGGTCAATCCCTTTGGTGAGCATCATTTCTGAGCATGTGTCAATCCACTTATATCTTTGTTTTTCATCTTTATAGTAAAGTTTAGCAAATTCGCATAGATGTTCTTTACAATGATAATAATCTACAATCTGTATACTTTCAGGATAGTGTTGTTCTATCCATGTCCAAATCCACCTTGCGCCATCTGCTATAAAGACAAGAGAGTTTAGGTTTTCCAAATGATAATCCATCTTTGTAATGAATTCCTTATAATCCCCTAGATGGGTAACATAGGTAGAAGCTGTCAATTCTGTGCGTTTCGGGCTTACTTGAACGATATCCTTGGGTTGGTATATTCTACCTAGCTTACTCTCTTTCCAACTTTCCTCTCTTGTTAGGTACATAGCCCCATCTACACTAACATAATGAAGTTCATCCGCCTTGCCTGATTCATATTCTTTATAAACCAGATTTTCGATAACTGTATTGTCGGCATCTTCAATCCATTGTCCATATTTGTGGCAAACACGCTCTATTTGCTTAGCATTAACCCCTGCTGTCAAATTATTGATCACATCTTCTGCTTCACTAAACACCAAATACTGACCAATGTAACACATGGTTTCTTGAGCCAAACTACTAATACCCATAAATCCTGGAGATTGTGCAATAACGTGAGACTTACAAGACTCTATCTTTCCAAATCGGGTTTGAAGTTTTTTTTTGAGTTCTTACTCTTTGGAACATCGCCAGCAGATAATTGTAAAACTTCTTACTCAACCTTTGACATCATTGCAGTGTAGGTAGATTCGTATTGATATCCATTCTCCATACGAGAAGGATCAGATAACCATTGTTCAAAATGTTTGTCGAAGATTAACGAGGCTTGAGTCTTTATATCCATTAGATCTGTTTATGCTAAAAATACTAAATTCTAACAAAAAGGGAAATTTGTCATATACCCCTTAAAAATCGTTTCGATTTTTCTTTTTGTTTTACCAACTTAGATTCATAGCCAAAGAAAGTGGCTCTGGGAGGCAGTTTATTTTCTTCGAATATCTAATGATTAAAATGATTGGTTTGTTCTGAAACGGGTTGTAATGGCTCTTTACTACAGCTATACATCCCTATTGACCCTAATAATATGATTACATATTTTAATTTCATCATTGTCTTATATTTCTTTAATACTCTGCATGTAGTCTTCTGCACATACTTTATCGAGGTAAAAAATTAATTCTTCTGCATTTTCTTCAGTAAAAATCATAGGAGGCTTAATTTTTAATACATTGTGATCCGGGCCATCTGTGCTCATGAGGATGCCATAATCTTTTATCCTGTTAGCCAAATAGTCAGCATGATTTGCCAAAGGATTCATATTATCATCTACAAGCTCAAAACCCAGAAATAACCCTTGCCCTCTAACATCTCCTATGATGGGATATTTTATAGTTAGCTTTTTTAATTCTTCTTTTAAAAACGTTCCGATTTTTAGAGCATGTTGTTGTAGTTTATCACGTTTTACAGTTTTAAGCACTGCAGTACCTATAGCCGAAGAAACTGGATTTCCTCCAAAGGTGTTAAAGTATTCCATTCCATTAGCAAATTTGTCTGCTACCTCTTGTGTGCAAACAACTGCTGCCAATGGGTGTCCATTACCTAAAGGCTTTCCTATGGTTATAATATCTGGGATTACATCGTATAGCTGAAATCCCCAAAAGGTCTTCCCTACTCTTCCGCAGCCTACTTGTACTTCATCAGAGATACATAACCCTCCTGCGGCCCGAGTATATTCGTAGGCTTTAGGTAAAAAGCCATCTGGTAATTCAATCTGGCCACCACAACTTATAATAGGCTCTATGATAAAAGCACCAACACCTCTTCCTTTTTTATGCACCTCTTCAATACAATTCTGAACCTCTAACGCATAGTGTTCTCCTGTGTTTTCTCCTCTGTATTTTCCTCTATAGGCATCAGGTAAGGGAAATATATGAGTATGCTCTGGAGCTCCATGGCCTCCATTACCATCAAATTTATACGAACTAATATCGATGCACATATTAGCATTTCCATGATAACCAACTTCTGAAGCTATAATATCACACTCTCCCGTTACAGCCTTAACCATTCTAATAGCTAGTTCATTAGCTTCACTTCCAGAATTAACAAAATGCAATACATTTAACTCTGGAGGCAAAGTTTCTATCAACTCCTTTGCTAATTGATTAATAGTATCGTGTAGATAGCGAGAATTAGTATTAATCAAGGCCATTTGTTCTTGCCCTGCTTTGACTACAGCATAATTTTCGTGTCCTACATGAGCTACATTGTTTACTGTATCTAAATACTTTTTACCATATTGATCAATTAGATATTGTCCGGCACCACGTACCATTTTAATTGGTGTTTTATATTGCAAACTCAAGCTCTTACCCAGGTGTTTTTTTCGATATGTGATTAACTCTTCATTAGTCGCATCACTTTGAGAATTCAGGCTTTCTAATTTGAATAAAAAGTTAGGATCCGGGCATAGTCCTTTCCACACGTCTATTTGATTATAATACGCTACTCCAGGAAAGTCTACAGTATAGTTTAGCATAGAAAGCATTATCTGAAAATGTAAATGTGGAGCCCAATTTCCATTTTGAGTAGGATCACCAAGGTATCCAATACACTCCCCTTTTTTTATGATATCTCCAGGCTGTTTTTGTATAACACTATCAACTGTTAAATGCCCATATAGGGTATAGAATTCTAATGCATCATTTTGATGTTTAAGTATAATTAACCCTCCGTAGTTTTTATCTCCGGTATGGTTAAATGCGGCTACAACTTCTCCATCTAAAAAAGCATGAACCCGAGTATTTGCTGGTAACCAAAAATCTACCCCAAGATGAACCGTTCTACTTTCTCGTCCGCTATTTCCTGTTTTATCATAGGTAGTTGATGTGTATAGTGCTCTTGGTTCTAGATACCCACCTGCGATAATCTTGTTAGAGTTTTCCTTTTGAAGCCGATCTATTTTAAATTGAAATACCTCTAAATCATTAAATTCTTGTTGGTGCCCAACCCATTTGCTGGATACGCTTAAATCTAAGAGGCATATCTCATTTTTTTGAATTGAAGGAAACAGTTCTGATAAGGAATAGGTGTTATTTTCTGCCCAAGCTCTAAATGCTTGTTCATTAGGATGTGCAGAATACTCACAAATATGTCTAAAACTATAATGGGCATACTCTTCGCTAATTTGCCTCCATTTCTTGAGGACTTCCCAAGCTGGCTTTTCACTAATTAGTAAGTATGTATTATCGGGTTCCTCGATTTTATTAATAGCAGATTTTGTAACGGAAATTACCAAGCGCATGGCTATTGCTATATACAGATGCTTCAATTCACTTTCTTTTAACGAAAAAGTAGTATGGTATCCTTGCAGTATTGGTAAAGTTGCTTCTAGTGGATCATTATGATTCATTATAGCATACGCACATGCAATAGCTACATCATTTATAATCTGTGTGTGTATTGCATCTCCATAATCTATTGCTGCTTTAACCTTAGGGTTGATCAAATCTTCTGAAACAATAACATTATTGTCATTAGCATCGTTGTGAACTACCGATTTTCTAAGTGTAGTATACGAATCCTGAACGGTCTCAAATCTATTTTGAAAAAAAGAAATGATATCTTTTTCTTCTCCTTCAAACAGATGTAGATGTTTTTTGGTCCATAAAGATTGTGCGATGTCCCAAACAAATTCACGATGTGCTTCAAGGTGATCAAATCCTTGTAAGGCACTTGTTAGCAATCCACATTGTTCTCCTAAGCTATGTCGTAACGTATCTAATTGCGGATTAACACTGCTCCATACTCTACCACTTATCCAGGATAATAGACGTACTTTTCTAAGTGTATTATTGTCATCTATAATTTCGGATATGTGATTCCCTTCTTTATCTCGGATTACTCTGGGTGCTATAAGATCCTTTTCTTTTTTTTCTACATATTCTAATAGCTGTTGTTGATAATCCAGATAATTGATATTTTCATCAGGTCTTGATATTTTAAGAATATATTCATTTCCATGTTCAGTTTTAATCCTAAAATTAAAATCAATTTCTCCAGGAAGAGATGAGGCTTTTCCTTTAATATCGAATAATTGATGCAGTATTTGTTCTGCCTGATTAGTAGTTATTTGTAAAATAGAATATTGCATCATTTATTTATTCGTTTTCAGGCGTAGTGCTTCGTTAATTATTACCATTTGTTGACATGATGTTACAAAATAGTAAATATATCTATAAGAGTTACAATGTTATAATTTTACTCCTTTCAATAGTAAGAAATAGGAGTGACTAACCAATGATAAAAGGAAAAGTAGTTTTATTGTTGGCTATTGGAACAGATGGTTTTAATTTTAGGATTAAGACGTGATATGGAGTGGTTAGTTTTAGAGTAACCGATTTTCTTTTTTTACTATGGATTAACAAATTTAATCAAATATAAAAATCTTCATAGCTTTTTCTAAAGCCATGAAGATTTAAGGTGGAGAAGATGGGAGTCGAACCCACGACCTCTTGACTGCCAGTCAAGCGCTCTAGCCAGCTGAGCTACATCCCCAATTTTTCTCATGGGGATGTAGCGAAGTGCCTGTCCCGATGAGCGTAGCGTTTTTAGGAAGCTACATCCCCAGTATTTTTTTAATCTGACCCTCTTAAAACTAATAAAGGAATTCTACTATCAAAGTCCTTTTTAAGGATAGCATCTTTTTCCCAAAGTTTGGCAAAGAAACCTCGTTTTCTCCTAAAAACACAAACAAGATCCGGATAACTCTCATTAAGATGCTCTAAAAGTCCTTGAAATAAGGTAGCATTTTCAGACGACTTATATGATGAGGTAATCTCACCTAAATCCTTATCAAACTTAGAATCTTCGGCTAAGAAATTTGCTGTTTTTACCTGAAGCAATTTCAAATCACCACCAAAAGTACTTAAAATTTCCTTTACAGGAGTTAATGCATTTTTCTTTTTCACGATACCTGATTTGACTGCCATAAGTGTCTTTTTGATAGGCATAAAAGTATACATTTGAGGAATAATTAGTACAGGGATTTCTGTATTTTTCACAAGACTTCCAGAAACAGCACCAAGAAAATAAAGGTCTTTAATATCCTTAACCTCTGCACCTAAAACGAGTAAATTTATAGAGTGCTTTAAATTAAATTTTGGGATAGCTTCAAGAAGTTCTCCTTCTAATGGTAAAGCAATTACTTCTACTCCTTTTTTGTCAATTTTTGCAACTTTTTCTTGAATAGAAGAGGCTGTGATTTCCTTTAGTGTTTTGTTTACAGAGGGAAGACTACTAGATCTGGGTAGTTCTTTAAAAACCTCTACGACATAGACCGTTGCTTTGAGTTCTTTTGCAAAATCTATAGTGTATTGAAGTCTGGCCATGCTAATTGAATGTTCAGACAACCCCAAGGGAACCAATATATTTTTCATTAACGATTATGATTTGTGATTTAAAGTATAAAATTACGATTTTAGACCTTTTACTAACTAATTTCTTGACATAATATTATTTCTAACCCGTTTCTAATGGTTTAAAATGAATTTTTTTCTTAATTTTTTTTTAAATATTCTGTAGAATATGACGTATGGTTATTAACTGAAATATAAAGTTAGTACTTTTGGGTTTCTCCAAAAAAAAAGTATGATTCGTAAAGCAGTATTATCTGATTTGGATGCTATTTACACATTGACTCGATCTTGCGCCAAAGCGATGATAGCTAATGGCATATATCAATGGAATGAGCATTATCCAACACAGGAACGTTTTCAAAAAGATGTTGAGTTACAAGAGCTATATGTTCTCGAAGAAGAAGATTATATCAAAGGAATTATTGTGCTTACTGATCTAGTAGATGAAGAATATATTCCTGTTGGGTGGTTAACAGATAACACCAATAATCTTTATATACATCGTGTAGCAGTTGATCCAGAATATTGGGGAAAGGGATATGCTCAAAAACTAATGGATTTTGGAGAAGAATATGCTCGAAAAAATCAATATCAATCGGTTAGATTAGACACTTTCAGTCAAAATAAAAGAAACCAGAAATTTTATGAAATCAGAGGGTATCAACGTTTGGAGGATATCTATTTTCCAAAGCAAAGCGAACATCCATTTCACTGTTATGAGTTGGTTTTATGAGTAAGATAATTGGTTTTAAAAATATAAATCGTCTGGCTATTCCGGCTATTATTGCCGGTATTGCAGAACCATTGCTATCGATAACCGATACAGCTATCGTAGGTAATATTCCCGAATATGGTACCGAATCCCTTGCAGCAGTAGGTATTGTTGGGTCTTTTTTGTCGGCACTAATTTGGATTCTCGGGCAAACCCGAAGTGCGATATCTGCTATCATTTCTCAATATCTGGGAGCAGGAAAAATAGAAGAAGTAAAAACATTGCCCGCGCAAGCTATTTTCTTCAATGTGGCTCTTAGTATTTTTGTATTGATCTCTACTGTTTTCTTTGTTGAAGAGATTTTTAAGTTGTACAATGCTTCAGGATTAATTTTAAAATACTGTGTAGTCTATTATGATATCAGGGTATGGGGGTTTCCTTTAACCTTATTCACATTTGCTGTTTTTGGTATTTTTAGAGGGCTACAGAATACATTTTGGCCAATGATTGTTGCTGTAATTGGTGCCGTAGCCAATATTGTTTTAGATTTCATTTTGGTATATGGAATCGAAGGGTTTATTCTTCCAATGGGGATTAGCGGAGCCGCATGGGCAAGTTTAATTTCACAATTACTCATGGCAATTATTGTCTTTATATTATTGTTGACTAAAACCAATGTAAGCCTCAAGTTACGTTTCCCTCTAAATAAAGAATTGGGTAGACTAGTTACCATGAGTCTTAATTTATTTGTACGATCTATAGCATTAAATACAGCATTATATTTCGCAACCTCTAATGCAACAGAATATGGGGATGAATATATTGCTGCATATACGATAGCAATGAACATCTGGATGTTTACTGCATTTTTTATTGACGGTTATGGAGGAGCAGGTAATATCCTTGGTGGAAAACTATTAGGCGCAAAAGATTATAAATCCCTATGGAAATTAGGTAAGCGTGTAAGCACTTATGGTATTGGTGTGAGTTTGATTTTAGCAATATTTGGATTTATATTTTATGATGCAATAGGAGAAGTATTTACAAGTGAAACCATAGTGTTAGAAACATTTTATAGCGTCTTTTTTATTGTTTTAATTGTACAGCCCATTAATGGTTTGGCTTTTGTCTTTGATGGAATTTTTAAAGGTCTTGGCGAAATGAGTTATTTAAGAAATGTATTATTGGGAGCAACATTCTTAGGGTTTATACCTACTCTTTATTTATGTAACTTTTTTGATTTAAAGCTATACGGGATATGGATAGCGTTTACGGTTTGGGCACTTTTTAGAGGAGTAGCACTCGTCATAAAGTTTAGAAATAAGTTTTTGCCCCTGATTTCTTAAAAAGGATAAATAAGAATAAATAGTAATGGAGCATAGATAAGGATTAATAGAATCCCTATTCGTAATCTGTTTTTTTCAAAAAATTCTTCTAACATCTTCTTCATATATTTTTTATGAACCATCTCTATATATAAACGTATTATATTTTAGATAATTACAATTAATTTTTACTAAGAAATAAACCATTTGATTGTATTAAGATTATTCATTAAACAATTTTAATACAGGAGTCACCAGATGGGTGAATGATACCAACCAAAATAATTATATGTGGTATTTTAATCTTCAGTTGGGATTAGTTACTTTTACTATAAAAGTTACAACAACAATGATACCAAGATCTAGCGGAAGCTTATATACTCATACCGAAAACAACATTGCAACGATAGAATTTGGTCACCATGCCAGTAATTCTTTTCCATCAGAATTATTAGCAAGATTGGCTAAAGCTTTTGATGAATTATCAGAGGATACATCGGTATCTGTAATCATTCTTAAATCAGAAGGAGACCGGGCATTTTGTGCAGGAGCTTCTTTTGATGAACTCATAGCAATAACAAATCTAGAAGAAGGAAAACAATTCTTTTCTGGATTTGCCAATGTGATTAATGCAATGCGAAAATGTAAAAAACCAATCATAGGAAGGATACAAGGTAAAACTGTAGGAGGAGGAGTTGGATTAGCTTCTGCGTGTGATTACTGCCTGGCTACAGAAGCAGCATCGATTAAATTAAGTGAATTAACTATTGGTATAGGTCCTTTTGTAATAGAACCGGCAGTATCAAGAAAAATAGGATTAGCCGCTTTTGAAGCTCTTGCATGGGATGCATCGCAGTGGAAAAATGCGTATTGGGCAAAAGAACAAGGATTATATGCGCGCGTTTTTAGTACCATATCAGAATTAGATAAAGAAACACAACTATTTGCCGAAAAACTTGCTGGGTATAACCCAGAAGCAATACAACAAATGAAAAAAGTAAATTGGAAAGGAACAGAGCATTGGCAAGAACTTCTTATAGAAAGGGCGGCTATTTCTGGTGAATTAGTGCTTTCTGAGTTTACTAAAAAAGCATTAGAAAAATTTAAAAAATGAACTCGTTTAAACTTTTTTGATTGAAGCGAAAAATTAAGGTTTTGTGTCCAGATAAAGTCTTTTTTGAGGTGCATAGCGAGCTATGGAACGAAAAAAAGACAAAATATGGGTGCAAAAGACCATTTTGTAGCCAGTTGGAAAGAGTATAAACGAGTTGAATAACAGAGACTACGGTAAACCTCAATTTTGCCTTTGTTATTTTCTTTACATTACATCATTACAAATTTAAAACCTTTAATTATGTTAAAAAACATTTTAAACCGTAATGATGTTAAATCATTAAACAAAACAGAGCAATCAAGTATTAATGGAGGAAGCAGTTGTTTTCTAGCTTGCAGGCAAGACTATATTAGTTGTCTTGGTAGTGGAGGTGCTAACTGTCTGGCAGATTATATTGCATGTAGATCTGCGTGTTAATGCTTGTGCATTGTGATTTGCTTTTTTAGATTGTATTTCACTTAGCATTATTTGTCTCGTCCTAAAATAAGTCGAATTTGTGTCAACTTGTTTTAGGACGACTCATTTAATATTTCAAGGCTCGCCTCGTATGAAAAGGAAAGTTTTCATCATTAAACATATCACTTGTGTGTTTGTTTCTGGGGTTATTTTCTTTTTTGTCTTTTAGACGTGACCCAAAGGGTCGGGCTATTCACTTTTACTCCTCGTACTTCCTTTCTGTCAGACTGTGGGGTAACCGTTACTATCCCTCACGCAAAAAAATCAATAGAAAAACAAACTTCAATTGAAAAAGGAAATTTGTTGTACACCTATATTTTACTTAAATTACATTATTACAAATTAAAACCTATAACCATGTTAAAAAACATTTTAAACCTAAATCATGTTCAGTCCTTAAACAAAACGGAGCAATCAAGTATTAATGGAGGAGCAAATAGTTGTTTGCGAGAATGTAGACAAGACTTTGTAGATTGTAGAGAAGATGGTCATTCTCATTGTGCGGCAAGTTTAGCTGCATGTAGATCTATGTGTTAATACGTATTGCGTAGTGATTTATTTTTTTAGATTGTATTTCATCTAGCAGTATTAGATTATAGAGCGGGTTTACCCGCTTTTATTAGTTTTTTATAAGAAAATACTCAAAATGCCGTTGTTTTCTTATGTAGAACCTGGGTTATAAATTAAAAATCTAAATAAATAATGGATATACTAAATTTTTTAGGAGGTAATGGATTGTTTCTGGTATTAGGAATTGTTTTGGTTGTGGTTTACTTTATAAATAAGAGAAAGAGACGATAATCTTCCGTAACTTTGCCAAAAATTACAAAGTAAGCAATGAGTAAAATTCGTATTACGAAACAATTTTCTTTCGAAACCGGACATGCTTTATATGGATATGATGGTAAATGTAGAAATGTTCATGGTCATAGCTATAAGCTAAGTGTAACTGTAATTGGCACACCGATTACAGATACTTCGCATGTAAAATTAGGAATGGTGATTGATTTTGGAGACCTTAAAAGGATTGTAAAAGAAGATATTGAAGATGTTTTTGATCATGCAACAGTATTTAACAAAAACACACCACATATAGAACTTGCAAAAGAATTAAAAGATAGAGGGCATAATGTAATTTTAGTAGATTATCAACCTACCAGTGAAAATATGGTAATTGATTTTGCTGAAAGGATTACCTCTCGATTGCCTGAAGGTATTAAGTTATTTTCTTTAAAACTTAAAGAAACCGAAACATCATTTGCAGAGTGGTATGCATCAGATAATGAATAGATCATTTAAATTTTAGGTCCTTTTCTTACCTTTACCTTTTAAATTATACGTATGAACCTTCCTGAAGGGAAAAAAATATACTTTGCAAGTGATAATCACTTGGGGGCTCCAACATCAGAAAAGAGTTTTCCCAGAGAGCAAAAATTTGTAAAATGGTTGGATGAAGTTAAAAAAGATGCAGCCGCTATCTTCTTGTTAGGAGATCTTTTTGACTTTTGGTTCGAGTATAAAACTGTGGTGCCTAAAGGCTTTACCAGAACCTTAGGGAAACTGGCAGAAATTACAGATTCGGGAATACCGATCTATTATTTTGTAGGAAATCATGACTTATGGATGAATGGATATTTTGAAGAAGAATTAAATATTCCTGTGTATCATAAACCCCAGGAATTCACTTTTAACGACACTACTTTTTTTATAGGCCATGGTGATGGTTTAGGACCTGGAGACAAAGGATATAAACGAATGAAAAAAGTATTTACCAATCCTGTAGCAAAATGGTTTTTTAGATGGTTACATCCAGATCTTGGAGTAAAACTGGCACAGTATCTTTCTGTTAAAAATAAATTGATTTCGGGAGATGAAGATGTGACTTTTTTAGGAGAAGATAATGAGTGGTTGGTGCAATATTGCAAAAGAAAATTAGAAAGTAAACACAGGGATTATTTTGTGTTTGGACATAGACATCTTCCTATGGAAATACAATTAAACGAACAATCCCAATATATAAATCTAGGAGACTGGATTACTCATTACACCTATGGTGTTTTTGATGGGAATGAACTTAAGTTAGTAGACTACAACAACTAGATTTATTTTCTTTTCTCAATGATTTCTTCAGGAATTGTAATCCCAATCATTTTGGGAGCAGTTAATTTACTGTGATGATTAAAAAAGAGAATTGTATTGTCCAGTACAGCTTCAATCAAATAATGACTCCCATTGAAATATGCGTTTTTCACTCGTACTTTTATCATAGAATTAGGATTAACTTCTATCTCATGAGGATAGACCAAAATAGTATCCTGACTATCAGATGTTGTAAATGAAGAAAGTTGTATTTCGTTTACTTCTCCAAAGAGGGCGGCAATATAATAATCGGTAGGGTTTTGATATAAAGTGATCGTATCTTTTTGAGTTAAAATTTTACCCTGGCGAATAACAATTGTCTGATCTGTAAAAGAGAGAATATCTGTTTTATCATGTGTAGCGGTGATACTTGTAATTTTATTACGTTTTAGATATCTAAATAGATTTCTTCTCAAAGAACTACGTCTGAAGTTATCAATATTGCCAAAAGGTTCATCAAGCAGTAATAATTCTGGTCTTTTGGCTAATGCTTTTGCCAGTGCTACTCTTTGTTTTTGACCACCACTCAGGTTTTCGACTTTGGTGTCAGCAAAATCAGTCATTTCTACAATGTCGAGTAACTCATCTACCCGACCTTGTTTTAACTCTGGTTGAAAATTAGACAAATATTGGCCAATATTTTCCGCGACACTACGATAGGATTGTAGCTCAAAACCCTGTGAGAGGTATTTCATGTTTTCTTCACCGGGAACAAGATTAAAAAGAGGCCCTAATATTTTAGTGCCATTCCAGGATAGTTCTCCTTCCTGCACCTGTAAAAGGCCATAAATGATTTTTAACAAGGTACTTTTTCCACAACCACTGGCACCAATTAGGGCAATATGCTGCCCTTTTTTAATAGTAAAACTAACGTTTTTTAAAACAGGAAGTTTATCATAAGCGAAGGATATATTGTCTACTTTTAACATTACTCAAATATATTGAACTTTAACAAAAAATCCGCCTCTTTTCAGAAAACGGATTTTTTATTTTTTTAAGACAAGTTCTAAGTTAAAAAGATTACCCTTTTACTTCGTCGGTAACTTTTTCTGGTAATACTTCATATCCCATATTATAGAGTGTAAAACCAAAAATATCGGCATACTGTTCGATGGTTTTGCTTACTGGTGTTCCTGCACCATGTCCCGCTTTGGTTTCAATTCTAATCAATGTAGGATTATCACCTGATTGCTTTGCTTGTAGTTGTGCTGCAAATTTAAACGAGTGTGCTGGTACCACACGATCATCATGGTCTCCTGTAGTAACCAAAGTAGCAGGGTATTGTACACCTGCTTTTACATTATGGACAGGAGAATACCCTTTGATGTAATCAAACATCTCTTTGTTTTCTTCTGATGTACCATAATCATAAGCCCATCCTGCTCCGGCAGTAAAGGTATGGTAGCGTAACATGTCTAAAACACCAACAGCTGGCAAAGCTACTTTCATAAGGTCTGGTCGCTGTGTCATAGTAGCACCAACAAGTAATCCTCCATTAGATCCACCACGAATAGCCAAATAGTCGCTAGATGTATATTTGTTTTCTATAAGGTATTCTGCTGCTGCGATAAAATCATCAAATACATTTTGTTTTTGCATTTTTGTTCCGGCAACATGCCATTTTTTACCATACTCACCACCACCTCTTAGGTTAGGTACTGCATATACTCCGCCTTGTTCCATCCATACAGCATTGGCAATACTAAACGCTGGGGTAAGGCTAATATTAAACCCTCCATAACCATATAAGATAGTTGGGTTTTTACCATTAAGCTCCATCCCTTTTTTATAGGTAATAATCATTGGTATTTTTGTACCATCCTTAGAGGTATAAAAAACCTGCTTGCTTTCATAATTCTCTGGATTGAAATCGATTTTTGGTTTACGATATAATTCTGAAGTACCTTCGGCAATATTATATTTATAAATACTACTAGGTGTTTTATAGTTGGTAAAGGAGTAATATAGTTCTTTTTCTTCCTTTTTAGTACCAAATCCATTTGCGCTTCCTACTCCTGGTAATTCTACTTCACGAATCAATTTACCATCATAATCATATTGCATTACTTTAGAAACAGCATCAACCATATATTCTGCAAAGAAGTATCCTCCACCTGTATTAGGACTTAATACATTTTCAGTTTCGGGAATAAAGTCTTTCCAGTTTTCTGGAGTTGGATTGGAGGCATCTACCGTTACAATCTTCTGGTTGGGTGCATTTAGATTGGTAACAAGATAAAGTTTAGAACCTACATTTTCTATAATATAAGTATCATTATCTGCAGTACCCATGATAGTAATGAGTTTACTATTTGGGTTTGTAAGGTCTTTGATAAATAACTTATTTCCAGAAGTAGAAACACTGGCAGAAATAATAAGATATTGATCATCTTCTGTAACACTTGCACCAATATATCGGTGTTTTTCTTCTGGAGTACCTCCAAAAATTAAGGCATCGTCTTTTTGAGACGTACCTAATTTATGATAATATACTTTATGTTGATCTGTTTTGGCAGAAAGCTCACTTCCTTCTGGCTTATCGTAGCTAGAGTAGTAAAACCCTTTGTTACCTTTCCAGGATATTCCAGAAAACTTAACATCAACAATAGTATCTTCTATGATCTCTTTGGTTTCAGCATTTTTAACGATTACTTTACGCCAGTCACTACCCCCTTCAGAAATAGCATAGGCTACAAGTTTTCCGTTTTTAGAAAAAGATATTCCTCCAAGAGATGTAGTACCATCTTTACTAAAGGTGTTAGGATCTAGAAAAACTTCGGGTTCATCACCTTCATTCTTGAATCGGTAGATAACATACTGATTTTGAAGGCCATCATTCTTATAAAAATAGCTATAATCCCCTTCTTTAAACGGAGAACCAACTTTTTCGTAATTCCAAAGATCAGATAGACGTTTCTTCAGATCTTTTCTAAAAGGAATGTTTTCTAAATATCCAAAAGTAGTCTTGTTTTGTGTCGCCACCCAGTCTTCAGTTTCTTTACTTCGGTCATCTTCTAACCAGCGATATGGATCTTCTACTTGAGTGCCAAAATAAGTATCTACTGTATCTACTGTTTTAGTTTCAGGGTAGTTCAATGCAATGGTAGTTTTAGAAGTTTCTTCTTTAGTTTTGTTTTTACAAGCCACCATTATTGTAATGATGGATAATACAAAAAGTGCTTTTTTCATGATGCAATGCGTTAGTATGATTCACAAATCTATCAAAAGATGTGACTATTAATGCTAAAGAAAATATAAAAAAGACTGCTCTGCAAATTTACCTGTAAAGAAATAAGATTTCTTCCATATTGCTTTGGGGTATAGCACTATGTAGGATTAATATGCGGGAGCAGTCGGAATTTTCTGTAAGAAACGAAAAATTTTGGTTTTAGAAAAGTGTTTTATACTTGTCCCAATATTTAAATATTAAGAAAGCGTTTATGAAGAAAACCAATGCTCCGGGGCCAATATTGACGGGATCTAATGTAGCGTGGAATAAAATAATATTTACAGAAATAGGAGCTAATACTATCAGAGCAAAAGGAAGAGCTTTATTTATAAGAAGTAAAAGTCCGACAATTACCTCGATAATCCCGACAACTTTTAGTACATAACTGTTGACTAATGCACCAAAAAAGATACCTGCATCAGGATTAGTAAATTCAAAAGCAGGCATGAATTCAAAAAATTTATTACTTCCAAAAACAACCAACATCACTCCCAGAAGTATTCTTAAGGCTAAAATTAATGGCTAAGTTCTAATTAGAATATGTTTTATCTTTACTTTATAAAAACGGAGAAATGATACCAGAAGATTTTAGAGATTTTTTCATTAGTTCATCGGCTTTGGTTCAATCAGAAATTGTTTCCACATTATTGGAGATCTCTACTGAGGGTTCAGCCCTGATTGATAGCAATCAGAGTAAAGCCATAAGCTGTCCTCATTGTAAGTGCAATAAAATTAAGGCTAATGGTAAGCTCAAAGGAGTACAGCGCTATGTTTGTAATACTTGTCATAAAAACTTTAGTGAAACTACCGGTAAGTTCTGGTACAACCTCAAGAAGAAAGACAAAGTTAATCGTTATTTATTCTGTTTACTCTCTGGATATAGTATTCGCAAGAGTGCCAAAGAAACAGGGATTTCTATTCAGACTTCTTTTGATTGGAGGCACAAATTACTTGTCTCCTTTGGGAGCGTAAGTGTGGATGAATTCCAAGGAATCCTAGAGAGTGATGATCTTTTCTTTGCTTACTCTGAAAAAGGGAATCGAAATTTGGATCGTCCTGCTAGAAAACGTGGCGCAAAGGCAAGTAAAGCTGGTCTCAGTAATGAAAAAGTAGCTGTGATAGCCAGTTGTGACCGATCAGGGAACAAAGATTTCAAAGTAGCTACCAGAGGTCGCATTAGTAAAAGTGACTTGGAGACTATATTACAAGGGAAGTTGGCTAAAGTAGAAACCCTTTGTAGCGACAGTCACAGAAGCTATACTGCATTTGCAAAAGACAAGAAGGTAGCACACAAAAAATTTAATGCTTCGAAGGGTCAAAGAGCTGTTGACAAAATATATCACGTACAAAATGTGAATAATATGGATATGCGTCTAAGGAAATTTATGGAGCCCTTCAATGGAGTGGCAACAAAATACCTTCAGAATTATCTGAATTGGTTTTTAGTCTTAGAAAAAATAAAAAATTCAACCAGTAAAATGGCAACCGTAGCAGCTATAGCCTTTGCTTCCAATACTGCCTGGATGGAATTTAAAAACATAGTAGTAAATAATATGCTTTTTAGAACTTAGCCAAATTAATTTATTCATTTTTCTATTTTTTAAGGAGTTAAATTACTGTATTAGAGGAGGAAATGTTGGAAACCTTACAGAAATTATACAAACAGGTAATCTAGCTCTTAAATAAAAAGACCCTTGCTTTCTCTTTAAAAGCAAGGGTCTTTTTAATAGTATATTATTAGGATGGATTAACCTATAAGTTCATTTTCCACCAGGTATTCTCCGATTTGTACTGCATTAGTAGCTGCTCCTTTACGTAGATTATCTGATACTATCCACATATTTAAAGCATTTTTTCTAGAGTGATCTCTTCTAATTCTACCTACAAAAACATCATTTTTACCTTCTGCATAGATAGGCATAGGATACGTATTTGTATCAGGATTATCCTGTACGGTAACTCCAGACGTTTCATTTAGAAGTTGTCGTATTTCATTTTCATTGAAATCACTATCAAATTCGAGATTTACACTCTCACTATGCCCACCAACTACAGGAATACGAATTGCTGTTGCTGTTACTGCAATAGTACGGTCATCAAGAATTTTTTGGGTTTCGTTCACCAATTTCATCTCTTCTTTGGTATATCCATTTTCCTGAAATACATCACAGTGTGGAATAGCATTACGGTGAATAGGATATGGATATGCCATTTCTCCTTTTTCACCTGCATATTCATTTTCTAATTGTTGTACTGCTTTTACTCCGGTACCTGTTATAGATTGATACGTAGAAATCACAGCACGGTTTATTTTATATTTATCGTGTAATGGACCTAAAGCCATAACCAATTGTATAGTAGAACAATTAGGGTTGGCAATAATTTTATCTTCTTTGGTCAATGATTTAGCATTGATTTCTGGAACAACTAGTTTTTTTGTAGGATCCATTCTCCAGGCAGATGAGTTGTCAATAACAGTTATTCCTGCTTCTGCAAACTTTGGAGCCCATTCCTGAGAAGTACTTCCGCCAGCAGAGAATAAGGCAACATCTGGTTTCATTTCTATCGCAGTAGCAAGTCCTACTACAGAAAACTCTTTGCCTTTATATGAAATTTGTTTCCCAATAGATCGTTCAGAGGCTACGAGAATTAATTCTGTTACCGGAAAATTTCTTTCTTCTAATACTTTTAACATTACGGTTCCTACCAGACCGGTAGCACCTACTACAGCTACTTTCATCAATTTATATTTTTTCATTTTCGCATAGCGAAAATTATACTCCTTTTAATTTCATACAAATTTGAGGAATATTTCCTAGACGACAAGTGTTTATATTAAAAATATAGAAATTTACACTATTTGTTATATATTAAACAATGTGTAAAAAAGAACCGCCCCTAAACTTGGGGCGGTTTACTGATTAGAATATGTAGTATAGCGGTAGCTATAGATAACTCTTTCTTTTAAGCAATATTTTTACTTCTTAAGTAAATCTCTGATCTCTGCCAATAACTCTTCTTGAGTTGGACCCGCTGGTGCAGCAGGAGCTTCTTCTTCTTTCTTTTTAGATTTTTCATATGCTTTGAGTACCACAAAAATAAACAAACCAACAATAATAAAGTTAATTATTGCTTGTATCAGGTTGCCATAGGTCATAACGGCGGCTCCTGCTTCTTGGGCAGCAGCAAGAGTAGCATACTCTCCACCATCGAGAGCAATAAACTTTTGAGTAAAATCTGTTCCTCCGGTTATAACACCAACAATAGGCATTATAATATCTGCTACAGCAGAACCAACAATTTTATTAAATGCACCTCCGATGACAACAGCAGTGGCTAGTGCAACAATATCTCCTTTTAATAGGAAAGATTTAAAATCTTTAAAAAACCCCATAATTAATTAAATTTAGATAGTTAGTAATGTACTAATTTAACAAAAAATTAGACCAATTATAAGGGTGATACTGTCTAATGCAATTGGTTTTTCGGGCTAAGTTCTAATTAGAATATGTTTTATCTTTACTTTATAAAAACGGAGAAATGATACCAGAAGATTTTAGAGATTTTTTCATTAGTTCATCGGCTTTGGTTCAATCAGAAATTGTTTCCACATTATTGGAGATCTCTACTGAGGGTTCAGCCCTGATTGATAGCAATCAGAGTAAAGCCATAAGCTGTCCTCATTGTAAGTGCAATAAAATTAAGGCTAATGGTAAGCTCAAAGGAGTACAGCGCTATGTTTGTAATACTTGTCATAAAAACTTTAGTGAAACTACCGGTAAGTTCTGGTACAACCTCAAGAAGAAAGACAAAGTTAATCGTTATTTATTCTGTTTACTCTCTGGATATAGTATTCGCAAGAGTGCCAAAGAAACAGGGATTTCTATTCAGACTTCTTTTGATTGGAGGCACAAATTACTTGTCTCCTTTGGGAGCGTAAGTGTGGATGAATTCCAAGGAATCCTAGAGAGTGATGATCTTTTCTTTGCTTACTCTGAAAAAGGGAATCGAAATTTGGATCGTCCTGCTAGAAAACGTGGCGCAAAGGCAAGTAAAGCTGGTCTCAGTAATGAAAAAGTAGCTGTGATAGCCAGTTGTGACCGATCAGGGAACAAAGATTTCAAAGTAGCTACCAGAGGTCGCATTAGTAAAAGTGACTTGGAGACTATATTACAAGGGAAGTTGGCTAAAGTAGAAACCCTTTGTAGCGACAGTCACAGAAGCTATACTGCATTTGCAAAAGACAAGAAGGTAGCACACAAAAAATTTAATGCTTCGAAGGGTCAAAGAGCTGTTGACAAAATATATCACGTACAAAATGTGAATAATATGGATATGCGTCTAAGGAAATTTATGGAGCCCTTCAATGGAGTGGCAACAAAATACCTTCAGAATTATCTGAATTGGTTTTTAGTCTTAGAAAAAATAAAAAATTCAACCAGTAAAATGGCAACCGTAGCAGCTATAGCCTTTGCTTCCAATACTGCCTGGATGGAATTTAAAAACATAGTAGTAAATAATATGCTTTTTAGAACTTAGCCGTTTTTCGTTAAAAATCAATTATCATCGACAACACGTTTTACTCTTGGAGAAATTGCGGTAAGTAATTCATAAGAGATTGTTCCTATATTCTCGGCTACAGCAGATGCACTAGAATCTACATCAAAAATAACAACTTCATCCCCTTCTTTACAGTCAATATCGGTAACATCTACCATAATCATATCCATACATACATTACCAATCAGATACGCTCTTTTGTTGTGTATAGTTACAAACCCTTTTTTATTTCCATATTGCCTGCTAATTCCGTCAGCATGTCCAATAGGTATTGTAGCGGTTTTGGTATATTCTGAAGCAATAAATGCTCTGTTATACCCAACTGATTCTCCGGGTTCTAATTCATGAATCTGTGAGATTACGGATTTTAAACCCGCTACGGGCTTTAATGCTGCATCGTATTTTGCATCGTTTCCGTATCCGTACAATCCTATGCCGGCTCGTACCATACCAAAATGTGCTTCGGGATAATTAAGAATCCCAGAAGTATTGGATTGATGAAGTATAGGCGTATACCCTAACTTCTCAATCATATTATTAGCAATTCTTTTAAAAGAATTGATCTGTTGTATTGTAAAATCCCTTTCTGAAGCATCTTCACTAGCCGCCAGATGAGAAAGAAGAGCAACTACTTTAATTGCTTCAGTTGTATTGAGGTTTTCAATAATATGATCAACATCATTTTCCCAGAAACCAATTCTGTTTAATCCAGTATTAAATTTGATATGAACCGGATAATTTTTCTGATGTAGAGTAGTAGCTGTTGCTATAAATGTTTTGAGAACTCTCGCACTATATAGGCTAGGTTCTAATTGGTATTCAATTAGTTTTTGAAAATTTACAGGCTGTGGATGCAATACTAAAATTGGAGTTTTTATTCCTGATTCTCGAAGTGTAATCCCTTCTGAGACATAAGCAACGGCAAAATAGTCTGCTCCTATCTTTTCTAAATGTTTTGCAATTATAGGGGCATCACTGCCATATCCCGAAGCTTTTACTACGGCCAAGATTTTAACATTGGAGTTAACCTTGCTTTTTAAATAATTAAAATTATGAGTAAGATGAGCCAGGTTGATTTGCAAAACGGTTTCTTTTACACTACTCATCAGTTTTTTTAGTTTTTTTAGATATTTCTTTAGGGTCTTTAACCTCCATTTGATTTACTTTTTCCTTAAGCATGGCTTTATAGTATGCCGCTCGACTTAAAGGTTCATACTCATCTGTCTCTCCTAATAAGACCAAATCATCTTCTGCGGATTTTCTATAGCTAAATTGAGCGAGGTTTCCTGTTCTGGTACAAACAGCATGTACTTTGGTAACATATTCTGCTGTAGCCATCAATGCTGGCATGGGTCCAAAAGGATTTCCTTTAAAATCCATATCCAATCCAGCAACGATAACACGAATTCCTTTATTAGCTAAATCATTACAGACTGATACAATTTCATCATCAAAGAATTGCGCTTCGTCAATTCCAACAACATCACAAGTGTCAGCTAGAATTCTAATATTAGCTGCTGCAGGAACAGGGGTAGAACGAATTTCATTAGCATCATGAGAGACTACCATTTCATCGTTATACCTGACATCAATAGCAGGTTTAAAAATTTCAACATTTTGTTTGGCAAATTGTGCGCGCTTTAATCTGCGAATCAATTCTTCGGTTTTACCCGAAAACATAGAACCACAGATTACTTCTATCCACCCAAATTGCTCTTTATGATTTACCGTATTTTCGAGAAACATTTTGTATTTTTCAGCATCAATTAAAGAAATCCCTTCTCCTTACTCTAAAGATGAGGTAAATTTATTAAAAAACAAAAAGCAGTATTGTAAACGAATAAGAAAGTTATGAAGAAGAAATTGGAAGCGGAACTTATAAGTATTGCCCATAGAATATTACAACTTAAAGATAAGACTACCTTACCTGAGTTACAGGAAGAAGCCCGTAAACTATATGAGAAGTTAACTATTCTTAGTTTTTCTGAGTCTCATTTTGCAGGGCCACAACCTACTATTGGTCAGATTAAAGCATCCCTGGATAGTAATGAAATAGATACCCCTGATCAATCAAATGAGTCAGATGAATTAAAAAAGGAAAAGCAAAAAATCAAAATAGATATTGATTCCAAACCGACTTCTGATATAAAAGAAGAATCAGTTCCTGAACAATTTTCTTCACCAAAAAGTGATCCGGAGCAAAAAGATAATGATGTTACTACTATAGAAAATAAGCCCGAAATTATTATCGAAGAAATTAATGCGAGAGTTACTGAAGATCTTTTTGTACCTGCAAGTACTAAAGTAGTAGAAGAAGCTGTCTCTTTTTCAGATTCGATCCCATCTCAATCAGCATATGAAAAAAATGATATGGAGAATGTTACTCCAACGGAACAAGATATATCTTCTTTACATCATGATACAGATACTAATGATCGACCTAAATCTCTTAATGATCAATTGAGAAAAGAAATTGATATTGGACTTAATGATCGATTAGCCTTTATAAAATACCTTTTTGAAGGAAATGCTTCCGATTATAACCGGGTGTTATCCCAGTTAAGCACGCTTCGAGGTAAAAGTGAAGCAGAAGAGTTTATTGCAACTATGATAAAACCAGATTATCATAACTGGGAAGGTAAAGAAGAATATGAGGAGCGTTTTATGGATATCGTTCTTAGTAAATTTGATCACTAAATACAGGTTATGAAAATTATATATTGGATTGCTACGATTGTTCTATGTGCTATAATGCTATACTCTGCTCAGATGTATTTTTTTAAAACTGAAATGATAAAAGGTTTTTTCGAAAGTTTTGATTACCCAACATATATAGTAATTCCCTTGGCAGTGGCTAAAGTATTAGGAATAACGGCTATTCTTACAAATAAAATAAAATGGCTCAAAGAATGGGCATATGCCGGTTTCTTTTTTGATTTGGTATTAGCTACTTTAGCGCATCATTATGCTGGGCATGCTATAGGATTATCGTTGTATGCGATTATAATTCTTATAGTTTCTTATGCTGTTGGTAAAAAAATAAGACCTTAATGTCAAAACTATACCTTGTACCTACACCGATTGGTAATCTTGATGATATGACTTTTAGAGCTATCAAAGTTCTTGAAGCGGCAGATTTGATATTGGCCGAAGATACTCGAACTAGCGGAAAATTGTTAAAGCATTTTGAGATTACTACTCCTATGCAAAGTCACCATATGCATAATGAACATAAAATGGTGGACCGTATTATTCAAAAATTAAACGCAGGAGAAACTATTGCATTAATAAGCGATGCAGGTACTCCCGCAATAAGTGACCCTGGGTTTTTACTCACTAGAGCTTGTGTCGAGCAAGGGATAGCCGTAGAATGTCTTCCTGGAGCAACAGCTTTTGTACCTGCTTTGGTTAATAGCGGCTTACCCAATGATAAATTTATTTTTGAAGGATTTCTACCCGTAAAAAAAGGAAGACAAACCAGATTAAAACTTTTATCAGAAGAACCTAGAACGATGGTGTTTTATGAATCTCCTCACAAATTGATTAAGACATTAGGAGATTTTGCAACCTATTTTGGCGCAGATCGACAAGTTTCGGTATCACGTGAATTGAGTAAACTACATGAAGAAACGATACGAGGAACAGCAGAAGAGGTCATACAGCATTTTGAAAACAAACCTCCTAAAGGTGAAATTGTAATTATTGTAAAAGGAAAGAAATAGAGTACTTCAATTTTTAGTGATAAAGATCGTTATATAAGTTAAGTATAAAACTTTGAGTGTGTGAAAAACTACCCCTTGCTTTCTATAATAGGAATTAGCTTGCTTGTTTTTTTATTGTGGCAACTACCCTATTTTGGGTTCATACAGTATCCGCTATTACTGTTAGGCACTTGGTTTCATGAAATGGGCCATGGCTTAACTGCAATATTACTGGGAGGGAAGTTTATCTATCTCGAAATATATGAAAACGGAGGAGGTGTTGCCTACTCTAATGTTTCGACCAGTTATTTGCCTTTTAATATTGCCAGAGGTATTACTGCAGCAGGAGGATTATTGGGTCCTGCAATTTCGGGAGCCATACTTATAGCTTCTGCCAGAAATAAAATTAGCTCTAAAATCGCCTTATGGCTACTCATTATAATAATGGTACTATCATTATGTTTATGGATTCATGAACTGCTGGCATTAATTATCTTAAGTGTTTTTGCAGCAATTCTATTTTTTATTGCGATTCTTAGAGTAAGAAACCTCGAAGCTTTCACACTTTTGTTTTTAGGAACTCAATGTGTATTAAGTACATATCTGCAAATAGGGTACCTATTTACAAAACAATTCGAACGAGATGGTAAAATCCAATATTCTGACACGCAAATGATTGCAGCTCATCTACCTGGTACCTATTGGATGTGGGCAATATTGATTCTATTAATTACCATGTATCTACTGTATAAAAGTTATCGGTATTACTTAAAAAAATAATACCATTTATGGGATACGAATCTTATTATTTTATGTAAACCATTCATGTTTTACACCTTATAGGTATCTATATATCCTTCTTGTATGATAAACTAAAACAGCGAAAATTAAAATACGTGGTAAATACGTGTTTTTGTACGGTAATTACCTGTAAATTCCTTTTAGAGCAAAGTGTGCAGGTTTTTTTTGACTAACTTTAATACTAATTATTAACTTATAAATATAGTATATAATGGAAAACGTAATCACACAAGAAAACACCTCAATCACAAAAGAGTCTTTTAAAAAATCTACCTCTCTTTGGAAAAATGCCGATGTACTACAATTAACACATCATTTTCATAAACTAGATCCTTCTGTTGGGCAATATGAACGAGTGTATTATTTTAGTATGAGCGATGATGATGTTAAGCGTTTTAATGCCATACAAGAGATCGATACTTTTACTATGCACATGGCGTTGAAACGTGGATATAAAGAAAAGTTTACATTCTTTCCAATTTTTGAGATTGTTGATGAAAAAGGTAATGAACAGTTTTTTGGCCTAGAAGCTTTTCAAAAACCAGAAATGAACGAATCACAGAATAAAGAAAATGAACCGGGATCCGAGATTGTACCTCAAACCTTTAAGCAAATGATTCATGATAACTGGGAGCAGGTAGATATGAGTCTGGTTGATGATTTGTTTACAGTAAAAACAAAGAAAAAACCAATGGAAAGAGTGCTTTTTTATAAGGTGACAGCAGGTTTGATTAATCCCTACTTACCTAATGGTATTGAAGCAATAAAATTTTATCCTGGATTAGATATGAATAAGTTTCAGTATAAGGATATGATATCTTTTACCCCAGTTATTGGAATCACACCCAAGAACCCAGTAGAAAACATATCGCAAAGAGCGGGGATTATCGAATATAGCGATTCTGAAGTATTTATTGAGTATTCAAGTCCATGTCCACCTACTTGTGCTAAGAGGTGATTTATATAATTAGAAACTAATGAGTAAAGAGCTTTTTGATGTTTTAAGGTTGATTTCGTCTTTTATAGTGACTATCCCTTTACTATTATCGGTATATAAGTTTAAATCACTAAATAGGATACAAGTTAAACTGGTATATTTATTATTAGGAGTATTGACTGTAGAGGTTATTTCTAATATACTCTGGTATAAAAAAATAAATAATATGCCATTGTATCATTTTTTTACGGTAATTCATTTTCTATTGATAGTTAATATTTATAAGATGGCGTTATCACAAATATTTTCAAAATATTTCTTTACTATTTTAAGTATTGGTTTTGCCATATTTGCTGTTATTAATACGGTATTTTTACAAGGGTTAATGACCTTTAATTCTAATACAACAACCCTTTTAGGAGCGTTAGTTATTTTTTTTTCTTTAGGTTATTTTTATGCATTACTTAAAGAAGTAAAATATAGTGCCCTGGAAACAAATCCTATGTTTTGGATCAATTCTGGATTTTTGATTTATTTTTCTAGCAATTTGATCTTGTTTTTTATGAATAATACCTTGTTTAAAGGGATAACGACTGCTAGTTATATTCTTTGGGGGTTACATGCGGTAATAAACATTGTACTAACGATTTTTTATACGATTGCGATATGGGTAAAGCCTCAAGAAAATACTAGTAAAAACAGTGATTTTTGATCAAATGATTTTGGCTTTAAGTACTGGTTTTACTCTTTTTTTGAGCTATATTTATGTAAACTTTTAAAACCTAAAATCATGAAAACAATTCGTTTATTATTTTTAACCCCATTAGACTCATTTATTGCTAGACAACAAAAAGAGCCTCCAGATAGTAGTGAACACAAAAAACAATACATGATTGGAAAAATGATGAATCCAGAAATAGCTTTCGGATAATCTTAAAAATATAGATTTAATATATTAAAAGAATGGTATAATTTACTTTAAAGTTGCCAGAAGTCATGATGTTTGGTTTTTATCAAAATTAGGCTAAAACAGGAACGTTTATTTATGAGTATTCAAGCCCTTGTCCGTCAACTTGTACACCACTGATAGATTAGGTCTGTAAAAGATAATTAATTAAAAAGTAAAGAGCTATATTTTATAGCTAAGTTGCTAATAAAAACAAAAGTATAGCTCTTTACTATTTTTATATGATTTGTTTATGGGTGAACCCGAAGAAGCTGTAGCATTAAAGGTTATAATCATTGGTATGGTAGTAATTTTTTTGTTATCATTATCAGTAATCATATTTTTTATTCTTTATCAACGCAGGTTGTTGGCGCAACAGCAGAAACATCAAAAAATAGAATCTGATTATCAAAAAGAATTACTTAAGACTTCGATTATTAGTCAGGAAGAAGAAAGGAGTAGGATTGCCAAAGAATTACACGACGATGTGGGAGCGATGTTAACCACCACCAAATTGTATTTTGGGCAAATTACACCAGAATTACCTCCAAAAGAGCTTATAGGTATTGCCAAAAAAATGAGCTCTTTTTTCGATGACATGATACAAAGTGTACGTAGTATTTCACAAGATCTAAGACCAGTTGTTCTAGAGAAATTAGGGCTGATAGAAGCAATACAAAGCTTGGTGCAAACCATAAATGATTCGGGAAAAATTAGTGTACATTTTAAAAATAACACGATAAAAACGATAGCCAAATCAAAAGAACTTAACCTGTATAGAATCATTCAGGAATTAATTACGAATACGCTTAAACATGCAGAGGCTTCGGTGATACATGTTGAGTTAAAAAATAAAGAAAGTTCGTTAATTATACTTTATGAAGATGATGGGAAAGGTTTGGAACAAAAAAACCTTTTACATAAAAAAGGGCTAGGACTCAAAAATATAGAAAGTAGATTGTCGGTGCTTTCTGGAAATATACATTTTTTAAAAAAAAGCTCTGGTATGAAAGTGAAAATTGTAATACCAGTTTGATCATAAAAGCAGCAAAAAACCCCTAAGTAAGTAAAAAGAAGCATTAACACAATTAATCACAATTAATCATGGAGACTATAAAACTAGGACTGATTGATGATCATAACTTATTTCGCGAAGGTATAAAGTCGCTGTTAAAAAGAATGGCCAATATTTCATTGGTATTAGAAGCAGTGAGTGGTAAAGACCTGTTAGCACAGTTGAATAATGTGGTTCCGGATGTAATCCTTTTGGATTTAGAGATGGGAGATATGAACGGTGTAGACACAACTCTAAAATTACAAGAATTGTATCCTGACCTAAAAATTATTATTCTAACAATGCATACAGAAGAAAGAATGATCTCTTATTTAATGGAAGCAGGAGCTAATGGATATCTATTAAAAGATACTACCCAGCATGAGTTAGAAACAGCAATACGATCTACGTACGAAAAAGGGTTTTATTTTAATCCTTTTGTGTCAGAAGCATTATTAAAAGGGTTGAAGCATAAAACTTCTAAACCTCCTGCGATACGAAAAGATTATCACCTTACCTCTAGGGAACTGGAAGTGTTAGAAGGGATTACTCAAGAGTTTACAACAGCAGAAATTGCAGAACAACTTTTTCTAAGTGTAAGAACAATTGAAGGACATCGAAAAAACTTAATGGGTAAATTAGGTGTAAAAAATACAGCTGGTTTAGTGATTAAAGCAGTTAAAGAGAAGATCATTTCTGTTTAGATCATTTGGAAAGTAAAATAAACAAAACCTGTCGGGATATTAATATCCCGATAGGTTTATTATATTAAACATGCTTTCCTTTTTCCCAACCATGTTTTCCTAAATATTTTTCACCAGATTGAATAGCTCCTTCTTCAACCATTGTACCCATAGAATCATTCCAGCGATTTAAATATCCAAATAAAGAAATCACTCCTAACATTTCTACAATTTCACCTTCATTCCAGTATTTATATAATTCTTCTTTAATGGTCTCGTTTACAGCATTAGGAACCATTGATGCAGCAAGCGAAAAATCAAGTGCTGCACGTTCTGCATCACTAAAAGCGGCATGCGTTTTATACTCCCATATATTATCTAACTGCTCTTGCTCTGCACCGTATCGTTCGGCTGCACGAATAGCATGTGCCTGGCAATATCTACATCCTGTGGCATTACTGCTTACCCAGGCAATCATACGTTTTAATGCAGAAGTTACCCTACCTTCATTTGCCATTACGGCTTTATTAAGATTGATAAATGCTTTAGAAATAGCAGGCCTTCTTTGCATGGTAAGTACAGAATTAGGACAAAACCCTAAGGTTTCATTAAAAAATTCTGCTAATTCCCTGGTTTCCGGATCATGATCTGCCGATAATGGAGTAACTAATGCCATATTGTGTATTTTTTTTGAGTTTAAACATAAAATTTTAAGCAAAGCAAAATACAAAACTAATGTCAAATCAGGAGAGGTCAGGATGTTTTTTGTACTTTGGATTTTTTAATATAGGAATTTACCGCACCAATGAGATGGACACTACAACCAAAACCTGATATTTCAACAATAGAAAATCTGGCAAAAACTCTTAATGTAGATATAATAATTGCGTCACTGTTAGTGCAAAGAGGGATAACGACTTTTGATCAGGCCAAAAAATTCTTTAGACCGTCTTTAGAAGATATACACGATCCTTTTTTGATGAAAGATATGGATAAGGCAACTGCCAGAATCCAAAAAGCAGTAGCCGATGGCGAAAACATAATGGTATACGGAGATTATGATGTAGATGGTACTACATCTGTAGCATTACTGTCTTCTTATTTAAAAACATTATCTAATCAAATCGCTACATATATTCCTGATCGATATAGTGAAGGGTATGGGATATCATATATAGGAATTGATTATGCACATGATAATGATATTTCTCTTATTGTTGCTTTAGACTGTGGAATTAAAGCTATAGAGAAGGTAGCGTATGCCAAAGAAAAAGGAATCGATTTTATTATTTGTGATCACCATAGGCCAGGAGATAAGATTCCTGATGCAGTCGCAGTTTTGGATCCAAAACGTAAGGATTGCGAGTACCCGTATAAAGAATTATGCGGTTGTGGAGTAGGGTTTAAATTGATTCAAGGATTGGCAGTTCATCAAAATCAAACTATAGAAGATTTGTTTCCATATTTAGATCTCGTGGCTACTGCTATTGGGGCAGATATTGTGCCAATAACAGGTGAGAATCGTGTATTGGCATATTATGGCTTACAGGTTATTAATGCAAATCCTAGGATTGGATTTAAGGCAATGTTGTCTGAAGTAAAAAAAGAAACTCTGACGATAACAGATCTGGTGTTTATTATTGCACCCAGGATTAATGCAGCCGGAAGAATGAAACATGGGTTACATGCTGTTAATTTGTTGACAGAAGAAAATCTAGATATTGCACAACAATATGCTGCAGAAATAGAACTTTATAATAACAATAGAAAAGATGCTGATAAAAGCATAACTCAGGAGGCATTGACTCAGGTACTTCAAAATAAAGAAGAGGATAGATATACTACAGTTGTATATGACGAAAATTGGCATAAAGGAGTGATTGGTATTGTCGCATCACGATTGACAGAGACGTATTATCGCCCAACTTTGGTTTTTACAAAAAGTGGCTCAAAATTAGCAGCTTCTGCAAGATCTGTAAAAGGATATGATGTGTATAATGCATTAGAAGCCTGCTCGGAGCATATAGAACAATTTGGAGGTCATAAATATGCTGCAGGGTTAACATTAAAAGAAGAGCAATACCTGTCGTTTAAGCAGAAATTTGAAAAAGTAGTATCTTCTACTATTGATAAAAAAATGCTTATTCCTGAGATAGCTATTGATGCCGCTCTTGAATTAGATCAAATCACTCCTAAATTCTATCGCATTTTAAAACAATTTGCTCCATTTGGTCCAGGGAATATGGCTCCCGTTTTTATGACAGAAGGATTACATGATACCGGATATGGAAAATGTGTGGGAGCAGATGAGAAACATCTGAAGTGTAGAGTGCAAAAAAATGAAGTTGCTATAGGAACTATTGGCTTCAATCTTGGCCCCAAATATGATTTGATTACCAAAGGACAATACTTTAAAGCTGCGTATACTATTGATGAAAATGAATGGAATGGAGAAGTGTCTCTTCAATTAAAGTTGAAAGATATAAATTAGCTTATTTTTATTTAGATTTATTATAAATAGTTAGTATTTTTGATTCAAATATGTATTCAGGATGAACGCTATAAATAAAATATACAGTAATAAATTAGGTATTTCTTTCTTTTGGAAACAAGAAAAGCATATTTCAACGCCTAGAGTTCAATTGGTATTTAGAGACATTGGTTTTTTACTTACTATAAATGAATTAAAGGATTTTTCAAATTCATGCACTACCACTATTGAATCTCAATGCTGTAGCCAATGCAAAAATTCGCAGCAGTGTAGATCACTATTATTGAGAACACCTTCTGATAAGATAGATTTAGCAGTAAGTAGAGAAGAGGTTTATCAAATTCAGGAACTAATTAAGGGTACTATTTTTAGAGTAGAGTTACAAAATTGGGTTAAGAATCTATCGCTAAATTAATACCATTTACGTTTTGAACGTACTGAAATAAAATGTTCTTTTTTTATTTCAGTATCAAAATCACAACTAAACCGTAATCTTGTCCTGCTTTATTTTTTTAAGGTCGAAGTTTTATTCTTTTTTATATAAAAACTCAACAATTTTATACGAGATTTCTTTTGCTTTTGTTTCCTGCAAAAAATGTTTCTCATCTATAAAATGAATATCTTCATTCTTAACTTTTAGTGCATTAGCTGCACGGACTTGTTGTGGAGGCCATTGTAGCATTGTGTCATGTATTCCCCATATAACAGTAACAGGGATATTGATATTTTCAAAAATCTCTGAGTAGTCAGGTAATTCATTACAGGTTTGACTATAGAAATAATACATGGCATGTGTTTTACCTTCTAATAAAGGGGTTTTATACCCTTCTACATCAAGAGAATTTAATATATTTTCTTTAAGTCCCTGATTAAATAAATTTTTGAGTAAGGTATTGGTTGTAACTCCATTTCTATAGCCCCACATAGCTGTTTTGGCAAGGCCTCCCGGTTTCATACGTACAGGAGGGTAAAATCCAGCATCATAAATGATAGTATTAAGTACAATTAGTTTTTCGATTTTATCAGGAGCTTGTTTCATCAGTTCCCAAGTCCATAGTCCACCAGCATCGTGCATAACATGAGACCAGGTATCGATTCCTAATGCTTCCATAAGTTCTAACAAGCGTTTGGCATGATTTTCTCCATTATAGATTTCGAAACCTTCGGGAGAATCACTAGAACCATATCCCAGCATATCGGGTACGATTACCCTAAATCCATTTGCAACTAAAGGGTCAATCATTTTACGATATAACCATCCCGAAGTCGGTACACCATGTAATAATACAATTGCGGGTCCTTTTCCTTTATCTATATATTTTAGTAAACCATCATCTGTAGGGTATAATCTTTGATCAGATCTAAAATCTTCATAGGTGATTTGATTTTTTCTGATTTTGGTATTCTCGTATGGTTTACACGAAAAAAGCAATACCCCTATTAGGGTAAGCACAAAAAATTTCTTCATGGTAAAGATGATTTATGAATTGGCAATTTACTTAAAATCATTTTTGTATGCTATAGGTTTGAAAATTTAATAGCCACTATGTTTAAAACCAGCTTTTTTATTCCTTAGCTAAGAGACTTGTTTGATTATTATTTCATTTCCATTGAAGCTAAAACAGTCACCAGTAGTTTTTCCTAATAGTAATTTACCAATAGGAGAATTAGCCGCTATGGCAAAAAAAGATTCATCGTCTATAGAGAGTTTACCAACAGAGATACTAATAAAATAATGACCTTGCGTGGTAGTCACCAGACTACCTAAATGAATATGTTCTGAGGGAGAAATGTTAATTTTGGCCAAGACTTCTTGTAATTTCTGTACTTCGGCTAATTGTTTTCCTGCTTTTTCACGTTCTAATTGTAACATTGCTCGTCCGGTTTCATGTTTATCTCCAGCAGTACTTTTGGTTTCAGAAGTTAAAGATTCTTGGATACCAGTAATAGTATTTTGAATTCTTTGTAATCTTTGATCTACATAATTTTGGCATTGATGAAGTATTTCTTCTTTGATTTTTTGTGGATTCATATTACTATTTCTTATCAAATACTAAAGTACCGTAATTACGCATTTGTATCATAATCCATTTTTTTCTTTTTTGGGTATATGCCGAAGGTGGATTTGCCAAAAAGCGTATAGGATTAGGAAGTATTGCTGCAATAGCTACAGCTTCATCCTTATTGAGTGCAGTAGCTGAAGTGTTAAACCAAAATTGGGCGGCAGCTTCGGCTCCATAGATTCCATCTCCCATTTCTATGCTGTTTAGGTACACTTCGAGAATACGTTCTTTACTCCAGAAAGTCTCTATCAAAAATGTAAAATAGGTTTCAAATCCTTTTCGTATCCAACTGCGATGTGGCCATAAAAAAACATTTTTGGCAGTTTGTTGAGAAATCGTACTTGCGCCTCGCAATCGTTTACCTGATTTATATTCTGCCATTGCTTTTTCGATAGCTTCTTTGTCAAAGCCATTATGGTTAATAAATCGTTGATCTTCACTGCAAATAACAGCTAATTGTAGGTTCTTAGAAATCTTGGATAATGGTACCCATTGATGGCGAATGGTATATTTATTTTTAGATTGTAATTTTCGAATTCCCATTAACGGGGTAGCAGGAACATTAACCCATGTATATACAAATACCCAAAGCACACTTAGTATGATAAATGCGATACAGCTTTTAAGTATAAAACGAAGGTGTTTTTTCATAACTCAGTGAGAATAGATTTATAAAAGATCAGCTAATTCTGCACCTACCAAACTTCCTATTGCAACGCCCATTCCTCCCTGGCGTACACCGCAAAATACGTTTTGGGATAACTGTTTAACAATAGATTGTTTTTGATTTCCTACACCCATAATTCCGCTCCAGCGATGATTGATTTCAAAATTAATATCGGGCAAAATAACATCTCGTAAAATTTCTTCTAATTTTTGTTGTACCAACTCTGTTTGAGCTAAATCTGTAGTTTCTTCTGCCTTAAAATCTAAATTTCGACCTCCTCCAAATAAGATTCTGTTATCAATATTTCTAAAATAGTAATATCCTTTATCTAGATGAAATGTTCCTTTAATGTGTAAATTTTCTATAGGCTGGGTAATCAAAACCTGGGCACGAGCGGGTTTTACTTCCTGGATTCCTAATTGAGAAGCAAAACCATTGGTAGCAATCAATACTTTGTTTGTAGAGAACGTAAATTGATCGGTTTTTATTTTAACAGAAGTATTGTCATCATCAAAAGTTTCGACGGTACAATTATTTAGAATCTTAATCCCAGAATTTTGAACCTTTTTTAGTAATGCTTCCATCATTTTTCCGGTATCGATTTGACCTTCAAATTGATTAATGATGTATTGGGGCTTAATATTTTCAAAATTAAAAATATTAGAACTTGTGCTAAAAACATCATCTTCAAAAATTGGTTTCAATAGGGTGTTTATTTGCTCTCTTTTTGAAAAACAATCTTCATAAAGGGCTTGGTCATCTTTGGTAAAAAATTCGTACCCTCCATTTTGAAAATAACCAATAGTCTGATCTCCCAGATGTTTTCTCAATAATTGAAGGCCATCATGCCTTTTTTTGACAAGCTGTAGTACTTCCTCTTCGCTGTGTGAATTTAAGTCATCCAGAATTTCTGATAAGCTTCCAAAACAAGCAAAACCTGCATTTTTGGTACTAGCTCCATTTGGTAATATACCACGCTCCAGGACAAGAATTTTAGCTTTCGGAAAATTATTTTGTAACCTTAATGCGCAAGTAAGCCCTACAATTCCACTGCCGATAACAGTAAAATCAATATTAGATAACCAAGTTTTATGTTCCCAATAGCTAAAATTAGCTTCTTTCATATCGTGTTTTGAATACTATCAAAAGTACATCAAAAAAAGGAGTACTTAATGTTTTAAAGTACTCCTTTATACCAAATTTTCAGGAAGAGATTATTTTATGAGTTTACTACTTTGAATACTACATCTTAGGTATGTTCCGGATTATGAAATGATAGTTACTTACACTGTTTTTATAACAATATTTTTTTACCGACTATTTTAAAACCGGGATTTGCAGGTATGACTTATATGTTCCTCCTGTATAAATTGTTGTATTTCCTTTGTTTAAGATTCCTTTATGTTCTTCTTGTGATTCTACAATATCATTTCCCTGAATCACTAACCTCAATTTTTCTCCTTGTTTAAATTTAACGGTTGTAGGCCATATTTCTACTTGTACCTCTACGATTTCTTTTGGACTTATTTTCTCGATATGATCATGCAAATGAAATGGAATTTCTTGTGTAGATTTATTTTTATCTAATGCACGATGAGATGCACGTAACCAACCTGAAGCAATTTGACCTTTTTCTTTTGCAGGCCCTTGGAAATATATGGTTTCTCCATTACTATCCTCTTTTTGAAGACCGACAAACAAATCTATATCATCTGCTATATCAGAACTTACGAATAAATTTAATTTTATACTTCCAACAATATCAGTATCCTCAGCAAAAGAATATTTAAATATAACTCGGTGCTTTTTCATAATTAAGTCTGGTTCTTCAATTACTGTTGCATCGTAAGAAGTTGTATTTTCATTAGTAATAGGTTGGGTACTCATGTTCATGGTTTCAGCATCGAGATACATCTTGATGAATTCTCTTTCTCGAATTGGCCATTCGTTAGCAGTTTTAACTGATCCCTTGTAGAATGCTTCTCGTAATTCATAACGAATAGGAGCTTGATTTAAAATACCAGAATTTTCATCTTTTAAGAATTGATCAAAAAACATTTTTTGGCGTGATGTTGCATCTTCAGAATAGTAGTATTCCCATTTTTTTCTTCCAAACAACTCTAACCATTTGTTTGATGATCCAATTTTTTGAAATCCATTGATTGTCCCTCTTGTGTGAAGTCCATGATCCTGAATGCTTACTGCAGCATATGCAGGTATGTTAATTTGAGAAAGCGTGTTTTCAAAATCCAGATCTTGATAGATTTGTGCTGTTGAGAGAGGACTTTTATTTATTTCATTTGGTAAGTGCCTATACCCTGTATTTTCTAAGGAAAGGTTGTTAAGTATTCTATAATTGAACCAACGATCAATAAATGTGCTTGAGATACCTCCATGGTATGTGCCGTCACGATATAAATCTGTGAACCCTTCATAGGGCATAATAGCTTTAAGATGAGGAGGCTTCATAGCTGCTACTCTCCATTGTGAGACTCCAAAGTAGGAAACTCCATTTAACCCAACCTTTCCTGATGACCAATCCTGAACTCCTGCCCATTCTATTGCATCATAAAAGTCTTGTGCTTCATTTTTTTCTAATAAAGCTACTTTTCCTGGTGATTTGCCTGTGCCTCTGCTATCTACCGCAATTACAATATATCCATTTTTCACCCAAAATGCTGGATCTGGTGTTTCAAAAGCTGCATATTCTGAGACTTGAATATCACCATCTTCTTTCAAATCATATTCTGCAGGCAAATTGTCCTTACCGTAAGGCCCTAAAGACATAATTACTGGAAATTTGCCTTCTGCGTCTGGTCGGTATACATTTGCAGATAGAAATACACCATCCCTCATTTTTATCTGGATATCCTTTTTGATTAATATTTTATATTCGACAGGTGGTGGTGAATTGTCAATAGAGTCATCTACATGATCACAATTGCCTGCCAAAAAAGCGAATATTGATATTATTAGAAGTTTTAATGTGTTTGGTAACATAATAATTGAGTTTAAATTCTTTTGAATTTATTTTTGATTAAACTAGGTTACTGTAGTGGGCTATTTGGATCCAAATAGGTACTAAGTTTATGAAAACAAAGCTATTATGTTGAATCAAAGTATTGTGCCCCTAAAAGGCAATTAAATACTCCAAAAAGCCATAATTGAAGATGGTAAAGTAGTTAAGCTTTGTAGTTGTTTACTTCGCTGGGAAGGAAATTATATTTCTTTTTAAAAATTTTTGAGAACTGACTAAGATTTGAGTACCCTACAATATATCCAATATCTGAGATTGAATACTCCTTTTTTTGAAGCAACTCGAGAGCTTTTCCCATTTTGAAATTCAAATAATATTGATACGGGCTATCTCCAAAAATATGTTTGAATAATTGTTTGAATTTGCTCAGACTCATATTGGCCTGTTCTGCTAATGCTTTATTAGACGGTTTTTCTTGCCAATTTTGCTCTATTAATTCTCTTACTCTTAGCAAGTTTTGTAGATCTATAGGATTAATATATACATCTTTTTCTATTGTAGATCTTGCTTCTATTTTTTTAAAAAAGCTAACTAGAAGTTGTAATACGTTAGAGAACAAGGATATTTTATTAATATTTTCTGAAGATTGTGTAATGTCTTTTAATATAGCATTAAACTTAAAATCTAAGTTTTCATATAAATAGATCGGGCCGTGTGCGCTAAAAAACTGTTGAAGATTATCAGTTTTATTATCTGTATCCAAAACATTTTGATATAGCCATTCTTTTGAGAAGGTAATGTTGAAAACTTTAACAGGAATATTTGCAGGTATTATTGATTCGGATTCGGTCATCGAAGAGTATAACATAATGCTATAAAACTCAAACCCTAATAATTGAGTCATAGTACCTATTTGTTCTTTTATGTTTATACTAGAAAAATAAAAGTTAAGTATAAAGTGATCGTTATTTTTTGTTGCTATCCTCTTTAATTTAAGACTATTAGATAAAGTTATGTCTATGAATGTAATAGCTAATCCTTCTTGGATATTAACAACATCAATTGTACCTCTACCAGATTTTTCTTGTAAAATTAATTTTTTTCCTTCTAATTTTGAAAAGGTATTCTTATGCAGAATCTCTTGCCATTTTCGAGGACTAGTTATACTATAGATTATTTCATTATTCATATTCGAAACTTTGATAAAAAGCTAATTTTATGCATGAAACTTTCATGATGTCAGAAAATCAAATAGTAAAAAAAAAGCCTCATTGCTGAGGCTTAATTGGTTGTTATTCAGTTGGGTCTTCCATTTCAAAATCTTCCATAAACTTGGTGGTATAATTTCCAGCGATATAATCTGGATGATCCATAAGTTGTCTATGAAAAGGAACGGTAGTTTTTATACCTTCTACTACGAATTCATCTAATGCTCTCTTCATTTTATTAATCGCCTCTTCACGTGTTTGTGCAGTGGTTATTAACTTGGCAATCATAGAATCGTAGTTAGGTGGAATAATATATCCGCTATATACGTGAGTATCTACTCGCACACCATGACCTCCTGGTATATGTAAATTAGTAATTTTACCTGGTGAAGGTCGAAAATCTTTATATGGATCTTCTGCATTGATCCTACATTCTATAGAGTGTAATTGTGGAAAATAGTTTTTTCCTGAAATAGGCACTCCTGCAGCAACAAGAATTTGTTCTCTAATTAAATCATAGTCAACTACTTGTTCTGTGATAGGATGTTCTACCTGGATACGGGTATTCATTTCCATAAAGTAGAAATTTCGGTGTTTGTCAACCAAAAATTCTACAGTTCCTGCACCTTCATATTTGATATATTCTGAAGCTTTTACTGCAGCTTCACCCATTTTTTTACGCAATTCATCCGTCATGAATGGCGAAGGGGTTTCTTCTGTAAGTTTTTGATGTCTGCGTTGTACCGAGCAATCTCTTTCAGATAGATGACATGCTCGTCCGTTGCTATCTCCTACAATCTGAATTTCGATATGACGTGGTTCTTCGATGAGTTTTTCCATGTACATGCCGTCATTACCAAATGAGGCTGCAGCTTCCTGGCGGGCGCTATCCCATGCTTTTCTCAAATCTTCTTTTGCCCATACAGCTCGCATACCTTTTCCACCACCACCAGCTGTAGCTTTTAGCATTACTGGGTATCCCATTTCATCGGCAAGTTTTTCGGTTTCTTCAAAAGAATCGAGTATACCCTCACTACCTGGGATTGTAGGTACTCCTGCTGCTTTCATAGTAGCTTTTGCAGAGGCTTTATCACCCATTTGATCAATCATTTCGGCACTGGCACCAATAAATTTTATTTCGTGCTCTTCACAAATCTTAGAAAACTTGGCATTCTCTGATAGGAAACCATAACCTGGGTGTATTGCGTCTGCATTTGTGATTTCTGCAGCTGCAATAATATTAGACATTTTAAGATAAGATTCATTACTGGGAGCAGGTCCGATACAAACGGCTTCATCTGCGAAACGAACATGTAAACTTTCTGCATCTGCTGTAGAATAGACCGCAACGGATTTTATCCCCATTTCTTTGCAGGTTCTGATTACACGCAATGCAATCTCACCTCTATTTGCAATTAGAATTTTTTTAAACATAACTTCTTAGAAATTACAATATTCAAATGATAAATTACAATTCTCGATATGTGATTTGAAATTAAAAAATTTGAAATTATGGGTTTAATTATGATGGGTCTACTAAGAATAGTGGCTGATCAAATTCTACTGGAGAAGAGTCATCAACTAATACTTTTACAATTTTACCAGAAACTTCACTTTCAATTTCATTAAAGAGTTTCATCGCCTCAATAATACAAAGTACATCTCCTTCTTTTATTGAATCACCAACTTCTACAAATGTAGGTTTGTCTGGTGATGGTTTTCTGTATAAAGTACCTATTATTGGTGATTTGATAGTTATGTATTTTGAATTATCATCAGAAGTACTTTTTTCTTCTACAACTGCTGCAGGTGTAATTGCAGGAGGTGTTGATTGTACGGGAGCTACCACTTGAGGAGTTATTGGTAGTTGTTGTACAATTGTGGTTTCTTTACCATCTTCTGATGCAGTTTTAATGGTGATTTTAATGTCATCCATTTCTAACTTTACTTCGCTAGCTCCTGATTTGGCTACGAATTTAATTAAATTCTGAATTTCTTTTAAATCCATAATGTTGGGTATTGTGTGTTTTAGTTGTTTAGGAATTATAGGCCCATTTAAGATAAATAGATCCCCAAGTAAAGCCTCCACCGAATGAAGCAAATACTATGTTATCTCCTTTTTTGAGTTGTTTTTCGTAATCGTGTAACAGTAATGGTAAGGTGGCTGAGGTTGTATTACCATATCGCTGGATATTCATAAGAACTTTATTCTGATCTAGCTCCATCCTTTTGGCTGTAGCATCAATGATACGTTTGTTGGCTTGATGTGCAATAAGCCAATTTACATCCTGTCCTGTTAAACTATTACGTTCCATAATCTTAGAACTGGCATCTGCCATATTAGAAACTGCATATTTAAATACAGTTTTTCCGTCTTGTTGAACAAAGTGTTGCCTTTTGGCCACAGTTTCTTCTGAAGGAGGTAGAATAGACCCTCCGGCTTCAATTTTTAAGAATTCTCTTCCGATACCATCGGTACGCAGGTATTCATCTTGAAGTCCTAAACCTTCATCATTGGGTTCAAAAAGAACTGCTCCACCACCATCACCAAAAATGATGCAAGTGGTACGATCAGTATAATCAATAATAGAAGACATTTTATCTGCTCCTATTACTAATACTTTTTTATACCTTCCTGATTCTATATAACTAGCGGCAGTAGACATTCCATATAAAAAACTGGAACAAGCTGCCTGTAAGTCATAAGAAAAAGCATTTACGGCTCCAATTTTTGAAGCTGTATACGCTGCCGTTGCAGCAACTGGAAGATCCGGAGTAGCAGTTGCAAAAATCACCATATCAATCTCTTTAGGGTCGAGATTTTTTTTAGCGATTAGATCTTCTGCTGCTTTTATACCCAAGAAAGAAGTTCCCTTATCTTTATCTTTTAGTATTCTACGTTCTTTGATACCTGTACGACTGGTTATCCATTCGTCGTTAGTTTCGACCATTGTCGCTAATATATCATTAGTTAACACATAGTCTGGCACGTATGCACCTACAGCGGTGATAGCGGCTGTGATTTTACTCATATCTTAGTTTTAGTTTCACAAACTATAGCATAAAAATGCGCTCAAAAAGTTGTCGAAATTACTAAATTATACACAAATATGGCGCAAAATAACGGGATTTTGACACATATTCAACTAAAAACAAAAAAACTCTCACATTTGTGAGAGCTCTTTTTAAAATTTTAACAGTATCCTTACGCTACTTCTTCTTCAGTATTGTCGATAACAATTTGACCACGATAGTATAATTTACCTTCATGCCAATGTGCTCTGTGATACAAATGCGCTTCTCCAGTAGTTGGATCAGTAGCTATTTGTGGTACAGAAGCTTTATAATGCGTTCTTCTTTTATCTCTTCTTGTTTTCGATATTTTTCTCTTAGGATGTGCCATTGCTTAGCTATTGTTTATCGTTTAATAAGTTTTTTAATTTGTCCCAGCGAGGATCTGTTTCCTCATTGTTATTCACTATTGTTTTTTCTTTCGGACTTAATTCTTCTAGTTTTTCAAGTATGTCTGATTCTAATGTTCCATTTTCAACACCTGGATGAACTCTTTTGGATGGCATAGCCAAAACAATAAGTTCATAGATATATTGTTGAACGTTTACTTCATAGTCCCCGTGAGGAATAATAAGAAGCTCTTCATTTTCATCATTATATTCGTCTCCAAACTTCACTACCAAAAAGAATTCATTTTTAATAGGTAAGTCAAAAGGTTCATTGGTGAGATCACAATTTACATTTACAGTTCCGGTTGCTTTAAATTGAAGTTCTAATAAAGTTGTTTTTTTATTAAACTCCATATCAACTTTTACTGCAGATGAATTAAACTCATCATACTCAAAATGTTCAAAGAACGTGTTGTCAATTTGATACTCAAACTGGTGTAATCCTTGCTTCAGTCCAACAAAAGGAATAGTATACTCTTTAAGTTGTATCATTTCATCATCAGTTTCAAGTGCCTATCAATTTGATAAAGGCGGGTGCAAAGATAATAAAAATTCGTTATTAAAGTATTTTTGTAAACAAAATTATATCAGATTGTTAGTTTATTAATCAGGTTTGAGGGTTGAGGTAGTGGATTTTAGGAACACTCTTGCGATTAATTATTAACTTTTTATGATTTGTTTTGTGGTTTACGAGGTTGTCTTTTTAAAGGGTTTTTGGTTAGTTCATTATATTCGTTTCTATTTTTAAAAATTTTTAATGCAGCAAAAACGGCTTCTTTAAATGAACTGTTATCAGCCAGATTTTTCCCTGCAATTTCAAAAGCAGTACCGTGATCTGGAGAAGTGCGAACTTTATGTAAGCCTGCAGTATAGTTTACTCCTTTGCCAAAAGATAGTGTTTTAAAAGGAATTAATCCCTGATCATGATATGAAGCTACAACTGCATCAAAAGCTTTATAATTATTAGAACCAAAAAAACTATCTGCCGCGTAGGGTCCGTATACTAATTTGCCAGATTCATTAATGTTTTGGATTGTCGGTTTTAATACATCTTCATCTTCTTTGCCAATTACGCCATTATCTCCACTATGTGGATTGATTCCTAGTACTGCGATTTTTGGTTTTGAGATACCAAAATCCTGTTTAAGTGCGTGATGAATAGTATTTATTTTTTGTTCAATTAATTCTGGAGTTATAGTATCTGCAATATCCTTAACGGCAACATGATCAGTAAGTAATCCAACTTTTAAATCATCTGTGATCATAAACATAAGACTATTTCCTTCTAGTTCCTGATCCAGATAATCAGTATGTCCTGGGAATTTAAATTCATCAGATTGTATACTGTGTTTATTAATAGGTGCAGTTACCAGTACATCAATTTGATCATTTTTTAAAGCTTCGGTTGCAGATTTTAGCGATTTGATCGCATAGCCTCCTACTTTTTCATCTTCTTGCCCAAAATTAATACTAACGGCTTCTTTCCAAACATTAAGAACATTTATTTTGCCATCCAGAATCTGCGATGTCTTATCTATACCATGAAGGTTTATGTTGCTTGTGTATTGTTTTTTTAAGAAAGAAAGAATTTTTACCGAGGCAAAAATTACCGGGGTACAAAAATCTAACATTCGCGAATCTTCAAAAGTTTTAAGGATAACTTCACTTCCTATTCCGTTAAGATCACCAATAGAAATCCCTAATCTTATTTTTTCTTCTTTCTTCATTATATAAACTACTTTATCAGTATTTTTGAAATCTAAAATCAGACTTCAAACTTCAAGGTCACAAATTTAATTAAATAATTCGCATTTATGTTTACAGGAATCATCGAAGAATTAGGAATTGTTACTTCTTTACAAACGAATAAGGAAAATTTGGATATTACAGTACGTGCGAATTTTACTTCAGAATTGAAGATTGATCAAAGTGTAGCACATAATGGGGTTTGTTTAACGGTGGTGTCTATTAATGAAGATGTGTATACAGTTACTGCGATCAAAGAAACATTGGATAAAACTAATCTTAATACACTTGCAGTTGATACTGTGGTAAACCTGGAAAGGGGAATGAAATTGGGGGATAGGTTAGATGGGCATATTGTACAGGGACATGTGGATCAAACCGCAATTTGTAAAGCTATTACCGAAGCTGATGGAAGTTGGTACTTTACTTTTGATTATGACCCTTCATTAAATAATATCACTATCGAAAAAGGATCGGTAACGGTTAATGGAGTTAGTTTAACTGTGGTTAATTCTAAAAAGAATGAGTTTAGTGTTGCTATTATTCCGTATACCTATGAACATACAAACTTTAACACTTTTAAAGTAGGCAGTGTTGTTAATCTTGAGTTTGATGTTATTGGTAAATACGTAAAACGAATTACAGAACTAGGATAATTCTTATTTGATAGTATTGAGAAGGTAGTATGTTTTTAAACCAGCATCACTCTTTTCTTCATTGAAGCGATAAGATTTGTAATGTTTTATTGTAATAAACAAAGGGATATAGAAAGAAGTAGAATGGCAATTACACCAATTCTACTTCGTTAAATTTAAAAAGTGAAACTCTGTTACTTTCGATCTTTAAGAGCACTCCTCCTAAATCACTTAAAGTAGAGCAGGATTCGAAATCCAATACTTTACCAAAATACTGGCTTTTTGCATCAATTACTTTATACCGCATAATTCTAGATTTGATTTATTTCCCAATTTTTCGTTATAGTAGTTCTTTCCCCAAAAAACATACTATATCGTATCAAATTCGAAAGTAAATTTAATAGACACACTTGGTTTTTTAAAATAAACTTATTAAGTTTTATTAACAACAGATATTGATTTTTGATGTTAAATATCTACAAATCAAACAATTAGATTTGATTTGATTTTCGCTATATTCTCGTTTTTTTGAATGATAAATTGAAAAATAGAGGGATAAAAGTGAAATATAAGTATTGGAATTATTCCAAATTTTGTATTTTTGTATTGGAATTATTCCATATTAAGTATAAGTCATTAATTAAAAATTTAAGATTTACTTAAGCTTTTTTGGGTTAATTTTTTAAAGTCATGGCATACGTTTTGCAAAAACAGAGATAAGACCGAATCGTATACTTATGAAAATATGAATACTTAACCTAATGTAAATTATTCTTATGTTATGAGTGGTATTAACTACGAAATACAAAATCGAAAATTACAATCGTATAAGCATACTTTTGATTATGACTTCTGTAAAAGAAAGTATGATGAGTATGCTCATATGACATTAGATGAATTTAGAGAATGTTTAAAAGATGCTCAGAAACTGGGTGAGATAGGTCATCTCTGTTGTTTTATTCTATGGGTAAAAAACAAGGCTAAGTATGAATACAGGGATAGCTTAGGTGACTATGGATTGATTCACCTCCTGTTTCATTGTTTGGAAAATCAACATCACGCAGAGGTGCATGCTGAATATATTCATATGTTATTTAAGGAGGATATTAAATTGGTTTAATGCTCCATTCTACAAATCTTTTGGCTTATAATGAGTTTTGTTTTTAGATATTTCGAGCGTTACCTGATATTTTTACACTGGCCCCGATTACAGGAGTATATTCTACTATTAATCGTGATGGAGATTGCATATCCTCACCTTGGATAATTTCAAATTTGTTATTTCCTTTCCAGTTTATATCACGCAAATAGCCAGCTAAAGCTGCTGCGGCCGCTCCCGTAGCAGGATCTTCATATACTCCTCCAGAGGCAAATGCATTTCTAGAATGAAATACGTTATCGGCACCTAACCATAGTAAACTTATGGTAACCAGGCCTTCTTTAAGCATAAGAGCTTTGGTTTTTTCAAATTCATAATTCATGTCGGCTAACGTTTTTCGATCGTTTACTACAAGAATAAGGTGTTTGGCTCCTGCAAAAGCATATCGAATCGGAAAATCTTTATGAAGCGCTGAAGCTGGAAGATTGAATAAATCAAGAACATCATCTATTACATTTTGTGGAGCAGGTTTTGACCAGGTTTCGGGAGATTGTAGTGTTATTTCAAAATCGTTTTCTGAAGTTTTTTTAACAGCAACGCTAATTTCTCCATTATTTAAAAACAGCTTATATGTGCCTTCTCCATGGCTTTGCCCTAAACCTGCTCCAGTAGCAATAGTAGCATGACCACAAAAATCGACTTCTATTTCTGGTGAAAAATATCGAATACGCCACCCGTCAGCTTTAGGATGCAAAAAAGCAGTTTCAGAGTATCCTACCTCTTTAGCAATGTTAAACATTTCTTCTTCTTTGGGCATTCTATCTGCTATTACAACACCTGCAGGGTTTCCTCCCTTGTTATTATGAGAGAACGCTGCAATTTTTTGAATTTTAGTTGTTTTCATAATTGTTTTTTGATTTTCATTTACATCCCTGTATCCGAATAGATGTATAGTTTAACAGTGCTTATATTGCTTCTGTATTATTTCTATTTTATAAACATTAAACATATTTATAAAATCAAATTAATAAATATGTTTTCATATAATTATTTAATTCTTGAAGCATCTTCGGCTCCAGGAATATTAAATTTTTTTAACCAATCAGAAATAGATTGAATAAAAACTTTGGTAGCACTTTTTTCTCTTACTACTGAACAATCATTTGGTAAACATTCTACATTACAATTCATAATTATGGGTATTTAGAGGTTAATACTAATTTTTAATTTAATCGGTTATAGCTGTAAATTCTATTTCTACCAGCATATCAGGATTAATTAATTTGGCTATTTCTACCATTGCGGTAGCGGGTTTTATGGTACTAAAATATTCTCCATGTGCTTTTCCTATCGCTTCCCATTGGGATATATCTGTAGTATATATTCTTGTCCGGATCACATTGTCTAAACTGTATCCCATATCTTCCAAAACATGTTTAGCGGTTTCTATTATTGTCTTGGTCTGAAGATAAGGATCATCTATACCAATAATATTACCATCTTTACCAGTAGCAGTAGTACCAGCAATCTCGATGATATTCCCTACTTTTACAGCTCTGGAATATCCTACAATATCTTCCCAGGGGCTACCAGACGAAATGTTTTTTCTGTTTTTCATTTTATATAGTTTTATACTTTGTTTTTTTTGCTTTCGTAATATTTTCTGGCTTTTACCTCATTGCCACAAGTATCCATATTACACCATTTTCTACATTTGTTTTTACTCGAATCGAAGTAAATCCATCCGCAATTACCACATTCTTTTACTCGATCTATTTCTTCAGACATCAATAGTTCATGTGCCGCTTTTCCAATTTTTAAAATATAACTATTTAGATCATTTGGATCTATCTCTAAATGTTCTTGAGGTTTATTATCAACTACAAAAATCTTAGTAGATCTTCTGATTTTTTGTAGCAGTGTATCAAAACATTTAAGATCTTTTTCTTTAATCTCTCTTTGAAAAACAAGCCCTTGAAATACACGGTGCAAAAATTCTCTTTTCCTTATAACTTCTTTTAGATTAAAACTAGCTTCATCAAAGTTTGAGGTTTCATTTTCTAAAATATCAACGCGTTTTAACCAGGCAATCCATTCCTCTTTTCCGGTAAGGTAATCTATGGGGTCTGCAACTAGCCTGTCTTTAATCGTATTGATAAAATTGAGGGATAGATTTCCTCCGTCTAAAAGACTATTTTGTATATGTTCTACATTATTCATCATGCAAAGTAAAATAATTATAACCAGTAAAACAAGTTTTGGTAGTAAAAATATTATTCTATATTTGCACTAGTGTAATTAATTTTAGTGGTATGAATTATAAATCAAGTGTAATTACAAGAAAATGGCATGGTAGAATTAATGCCATAGATGCTCAAGAATATCTACAGTACTTAATAGAAAGTGGTATTGCGGATTATAAATCTGTTGATGGAATACTAAGTGTAGAAATTCTAAGAAGATTTGAAGATGATATTTGCCATGTATGGACAGTGACCAAATGGAAGGATTATGAGAGTATCAAAACTTTTGCTGGAAAGGATTATACTAAAGCAAAATATTATGCTAGAGATACGGATTTTCTTCTTGAGTTTGAAGAAGAGGTACAGCATTTCGAAACCTTTGTTTTTTAAAACATAGGCTAATTTCTATTCAATAATTTCATTATGAACCATTACTAGTATATCTGCAATGAATAAAATAATTACGTTTCTGTTTTTAATACTAACCATGCTTTTTTGGGCAGCTAATTTTCATGTGGTAAAAATAACGTTAGAGTTTTACTCTCCTGTAAGTGTTGCTGCTTTGCGATTTTTCTTTGGGGTTGTCTCGTTATTCCTTCTTGTGTATTTGAGATTTGGCAATCAATTATTCAAATTCAGGTTTTCGGCAAAAGAATGGTGGTATATGTTTCTTACCTCCTTTTTCGGAATCTTTTTAACCATATACTTTTTTAACCTGGGTCTAAAAACAACCAGTGCAGTAAATGGATCTCTTATTATTGCAACTAGTCCAGCAATTACTGCTGTTTTTACTTTTTTGTTTCAAAGAAAGAAAGTGAAATTAGTACAATGGATTGCTATTGCGATTAGCTTTTTTGGAGTAGCAATTATTTTGGTAAAAGGAGATTTTAGTAAGTTGGCAGAATTACAGTTCGAAATTGGAGATATGTATATTATGAGTATGGCTATTGTATTCTCACTTTCTCAAGTCATTGTCAGTAAATACCTTCCTCATGTAGATGTTGTTGTGATGACCACAATTACTTCGCTAATGGCCTTTGTTTTGTTTGCAGTTTTTTCATTACCAGAATTTATAACAACCGATGTGCCTACAGATTTATCTTTTTGGAGTAGCATCTTATTTATGGGAGTGCTAGGAACCGGAATCGCATATACTGCATTTTATTTCTGTGTCGTTAAATTAGGAGCAACAACCTCGACACTGTTTATGAATCTTATTCCATTTTTTGCGGTGCTACTTGCGTTTCCTTTCGGGGAAACATTATATGCTGTGCAGCTCGCAGGAGGAGGTATTATAATTATTGGTCTGTTACTATTTGGGTTTACTAAAAAGAAAAAATGAACTTTACAAAATCTTATGGTTTCTAGACTATAGATAACGAATACTAAAAGTAAAAAGATGCTAAAAATCTCAAAACTATACGTGTACCCGGTTAAATCACTGGGTAGAATTGAATTACAAAGTGCTACTTTATCCGAAACAGGTTTTGAGTATGATCGGCATTGGATGCTGACCAATAAAAACGGAAAACATATTACCCAGCGAGAAGAGCCTAAATTAGCATTGTTTCAGGTGGCATTATCACAGGATTCATTATTGGTGACTTACAAAGAAAGTAGGATTAAAATTCGATTAGAGAATCCAACCTTAAAAGAACCTATTTTGGTTTCTGTTTTTAAAGAAAAAGTAGAGGCCATAAAAGAAGAACAGGTAGTGAATGATTGGTTTTCGGGTTGTTTAGGAAAAGAAATGTACCTGGTTAGACAATCAAGTGCGGCGAAAAGATGGGTTAAACAAAATAATGATGCACGAATTCTTTTTCAGGATGGTGCTCAGTATTTGGTTGTAGGAGACAGTTCTTTGGATGATCTAAATAGTAGGTTATCCTCTCCTGTTAAAATGAACAGATTTAGACCCAATATTGTCTTTACAGGAGGAAGCTCGTTTATTGAAGATCAATGGAAGAAGATTAGAATTAGCAATTCTACTTTCGAAATCACCAAATCATGTGCACGGTGTACGGTAACGACGGTAAATCAGGAAACGGGAGAAAAAGGTGAAGAACCTTTAAAAACCTTATCACAATATCGATTATCAGAGCGAAAAATCTGGTTTGGAAGATATCTTAAGCTTGTTGATAGTAAAGATTTTACTATCACCGTGGGAGATAAAATTAGTGTAATGTGATTTTCTTATATCGACTGCTGTTTCTCTAGTTCCTTTATAAAATATGAAGGATAGATTCCGGTTTTTTTATAGAATGCCTTAGAAAAGGCTTCGGCATTATTAAAACCAATTTCTTGTGCGATAGCTTTTACGGTGTATTTTCTAAAGATAGAATCTTCGCGTAGTTTATCAATCACAAAATTGATACGCAGATCATTAATATAACTACTAAAACTTTTTTCTTTAAAGGTATTCACTACTTTAGAGAGATAACTAGAATTAGATCCAAAACTCTTTGCCAGGTCTTTGGCGTTAAGATTTGATTGTAAATACCCATGTTTTTCTTCGAATTTTTGTAGTTGATCCAGTAGATGATTTAGGGTTTTTTTATTAATTGATGAGCCCTTTTTTTTGCTTTGATCTGCAGTTGTATCGAGTAGTTTTAAAAAGCGTTTTTTATACAAACGTTGTCGATAGTAATAATATCCAAAACCAAACATGCTTAGTGCTAATAGTATTGATATTAGGATATTTTGAGATGATATTTTGGTGTTTTCTTGTTTTAATGAAGCAATGAGTTTTTCTTTTTCTTTCAATAAAATTGGGGTATCATAATCTTTTATCAATTTTTCATTTATATCTCTAAAATTATGATTAAGTATACTATCATTATATAATAATCTATTGATATAATATAGTTGATTATTTTTATCATCTAAAGATTTATAATAGTCAATAATTTCTAGATAAGCTGATCGAGTCTCTGGGATTAAATAATTGGTTGTCTGAATCAAAGAATCTAATTTTTTAAAATAGGTAATCGCCAGTTTTTGTTTTGAAACAGCCAAATATGACTTTCCTAAAAAAAGATATCCGTTGATTAAATTATCATTTTCATAATATTTAAAATACTTGCTTTTTAATAACTCATCTAATCCTTGATCTATTGTATTAGTTGCATTTTTAAAATCTTTTTTATAATACTGGAAAATTCCTTTGTGTAATCTAAATAAACACTTTATATCTTTCTCTTGAGACATTTTGACACCTTGGGTATTTAGTAGTATAGCAGAATCTATTTCTTTATTTTGTCTATAAGTGGTTATTAACTCTGAGAGAGTAAATAAATAATTTAAAGTATCGTTTTTCTTTTTGCCGATCATGGATTTCTCATAAACCAAACATTTTTTAAAGATAGATTTTGCTTCCTCAAATTTTCCAAGTTTTCTTTTTAGTAAAGCAATATTATGCTGTAGAATATTTACAAAAAGGATATTGTTTGTCTTTTTTGCAAATGCCAAACCTTCTAGATAATGATCTAGAGCTTTTCCTGAAAGACCATTTTTCTCATAGATAACTCCCTTATTGACATAAAATACAACAGGATATTTTATGTGGCCTATATTTTTCGTGATTACAATTGCACTATCAAGATATTTAATCCGTTTTTCAAAGTCATTTCGATCAAGACTTGCTAAAAAATGAAAACCTTTTGCTATGTTTAGGACATCGCCAGTATTCTTTCCCTTTTGCAAATAGGCTTTGGCATGAGGTTCAGCTTTTTTAGGGTTGTTTTTAATGTAGTTATTGAACATATTCTCAAGTTCTTTAAAATCTAGCTCAACCAAAGAATCCGGCACTTTAAACGATTGCCCATATCCTATAAAGGAAATCAAAAACAACAAAACAATTTTATAACATCTTAGCTGCATAATCTGTGCCTTTTTGTGAATCAAAAGTAGTAGAATAATCCTATGCTTAGAGGCTTAATGACTCAAAATATACCAGATAGCACACGGGTTTTGTAAAAAGCAGGTTTGTTATAGTGTATTAAAAAAAGCCTTCATTGTATTATTAAGATTTCAAGTACTAGTTTATCAAACTTGATATCAATTCTTACTCTTAGATATCTGCTCAGCCAGTAATAAGGCATTATATGCATTTACAATCTTACCAGACTTTGAAAGCTCAGAGAAAGGAATCATTATTTTTGTCCCATCCTTTTGTTTTATTTCTACATCAATATTATATGAAATTCCCGATTTTATAAGTATGTTTTTAACTTCTTTAGCTGATAATTTAGGATAATAAGAAAATATTAATGAGGTTAGACCAGAAACTATCGCAGATGAAATAGAGGTGCCACTATCAATCTTGTATCGGTTATTTGGAAGTAATGTTTTGATCTTATTACCAGGTGCAAAAACATCTACTTCTATCTTACTATAATTAGAGAATGATGCGATCAGGTTTTCATTTACCGCATAGGATGTTGCTCCAACATGAATAAAATTTGAGGATACCTCTTTTCCATCACCAGTACTATCTGTTGGATACTCATTTGTGCCGTCTAGCTTTAGATGTCTATTTCCTGCTGAAGATACAATTAATACGTTATGTTGTTCCGCATATTTTAGAGCTTCATCTACCCAATGTTTCTGCAATGATAATTCTTTACCAATACTCATGTTGATTACTCTGGCACCATTATCTACTGCATATCGAATACCCAAAGCTAGATCTTTATCATATTCATTCCCAAAACCGGAGATGCATATAGGCATAATTTTTATAGTATTAGCAATACCGTCAATGCCAAGTTTATTATGTCGTTTGGCTCCAATAATACCAGACACAATGGTTCCATGAGTTGATATGTCTAAATTATTATTTATAACTCCATTACCATAATTCTTATCGGTAATATCATCAGCATTATCTCCGATAATAACCCTGTCATTATATGCTAAGTTTAGCATTTTGGTAATACGTTGATCTGCTATCAACTTATAATTGTTAATATATTGTTCTGTAAAATTGTATTTTATAAAATTAGACATTCTTAAGATATCATCTTGTAGTATAGTATTTTTAGGATACAATCTTTTTAAACTATCTAATGATGCTATTGTATAATCCTGGTTGGGAAAATAAGTTGATAAGGTTTTTCTTGCATTTGTGGAAATTTTAACCAGCATGGCTGCATATTCCTTATCTTCACTTGCATATTTTATTTCTTCGTTAAACTTCTGTTTTGCTTTCGTATATTAATTAAAATCAAACATATGTCTTAATTTATTAATTAAGACTTTTAAGTTATTGATAAACAATATTTTAATCAAAATCATTGTTTGGTTGTTTTTTCATACGTTTAATAAAATAAGAAGGATAAATCCCATTCTTTTTTTTAAATAACTTAGAAAAAGTTTCAGCACTTTTAAATCCTGATTCTTGTGCAATTGCACTTATCGTATATTTTCTAAATGAATGATCATTTTTTAATTTTTTTAATGCATACTCAATTCTTAAATCATTAATATAATTAGTAAAACTTTTATCATGATAATAATTTATAGTTTTGGACAAATAGGTAGAGTTGGTTTTAAATAGTATAGCAAGTGATGATAATGTTAATTTGTTATCAGTGAATTCTTGATTTTTTTCAAATAACTGCAATCTTTGAGAAATTTCATTAGAAATATTTTTGGGCACGTCTAATCTTTCTGTTTTTTCGGATAGTATTTTTTGAACCTCTAGGTTCTCATCTTCTTTTATTATAATTGCGTTAAATCTTTTTTTTAAACTATTTTGTCTACGATATAATCCGAATATAATAAATATTAGGATTATGCTTATAATAATGGAAATGTACTTTAAATTTACCTTGTCATTTTTAAGCTTCCCGATTAAGATTTCCTTCTGCTTAATCAATTTGGGAATATCATATTTGTTTTTCAAATTTTTAGAAACATAACTTTTATTTGAACTCAAAATACTATCCAATGAAATCAATCTTTTTAAATAGACCAATTGCGTATCAGGTTTGTTAATTCTATTATAATGACTAATAAGTATTTCATATGCTTCCCTAGTATCAGGTGGTAAATCTTGGGTTTCTATAAAAATTGAGTCTACTTGTTTGAGATATTGAAGAGATTGAACTTTCTCTTGCTGTCGATCATATATCTTGGCTAAATAAAAATACCCTTCAGCCATATTAGGTTTATCATTAATTTTTTCAAAATATTCTAAAGACTCTTTAATAGCTTTAGTAGAACTTTTTAATTTGAAATTGTGATAATGAATCACTCCTTCATTAAGTAAAAGATGATTTATAAGGGATTTATGATTCATTTTCAAAGCTTTTTCCATACCAAGGTCATTATAATATAATGCAGAATCTAATTTTCCTAAATTTTTATAGGTAAAGGCGATAGCTTGTATAGATGAGGTCATAAAAAGAGATTGTATTGATTCATCAAATTCTTTTTCTACCAATCTTATATTTTTTTGGTGAATTTGTATAGCTTCTTCAAAATAACCGATTTTATCCTTTAATATTCCTATGATATGATTACTGCCAAAATTGATCTCTTTACTTCGGTAACGTTCAGAATATTTATTAGCTATTAAATAATTATCAAGTGCAAGTTTTATCTTTTTTTGACCAAAAAAATATCGTTCTCCTTTTAACATATAACCATTAGCAGGGTAAATAGAATTTGGATTATTTTTGGTCAGTAGTATTATGGAATCGGCATAATTAATCCCTTTTTCCTCATTTGCATATAGATCTGACAGATTTGTATATCCATCTATAATTGAAAAAGTGTCTTTATTAATTTTTCCATTCTTGATGTAGGCCTTTATATATGATTCTTTAACTTTTTTATTTTTTATTTTTTTAAAACCTTCTATTAATTCGGAATTTGATTTTCCTAATAAAGAATCTCTCACCACTTGTGAATAGGATACACTTTCAATATTAATGCAAAGTAGTAGTAAAAATAATAATTTATAGTTCATTTTTTGAGAAAATAAATAGAATCAAAAATAAGGTAATCTGTTTTAATTATAAATTATATAGTGTATTATGATTATTAGCAATTCATTAGTTATTAAAACTATTAGAACTCGTAATTCTTTAATCAAGACTCTTAGTTCATAAATCACGACATACTTTTCTTGTTTTAACGTAATTCTCCCGACTATATTTGACTCAACGAAAAACAACCAACATGGAGTATATAGAATATAACAGCAAACATCAGTATATGTCTAATATCCTAAAAATGTTACACCTCAAAATGGATATTTTTATGTATAACCTGGCGCATCATAACTCATATGAGACGATACTGTATCGATGGATCCACAAACTTTATAGTAAAGGAATATCTATAGATGATGCCATACAATTGATTTATAAAGCCCGTAATATACTATTGCTTAATCCCAAAAATGGTTTGTGTAGTACCCCAGAACCTATCGATACCCCTTCTTAAACACCTGCTTATGTTTATGCATTATGACCAATTATGTACTGCGCAAAAAGATTTGGTACATCGCAAATTAATAGCAAGAACAAAAGCCCCCCAGGAGATCGTATGTAAGGTACTTACACATATTAACCCCGTATTAAAAATTATAGATAAGGATGTGCTTATGATGTACTATATGATGAGTAAGATAGAACAGAGAATACAAGAAGAATTACGAATGACGAATTATTGAAATGTAAAACCGAAAAATAATAAATGTAAAAGTGAGAAGCCGGGAGTCGAGGACAATAAAAAACAGTCAACAAAAAACAAAAAAATGAGAAACATCATTCAAGATCTATTAACACAAGAAGAAAGAGATCAAGCAGGACAATTAGTAGAACAACTAGAAGCCATGTTTACCGATAAACTAGCAGCTCTGACCGAAAAAGAACGAGGGAGCTACAAGGCCATTAATGAGACCAATAAGCTATTTGTAAATAAGGTTTGGGACTATCGCCAAAACAGTAGTACGCTTAGTTCTCCTGATGTAGACTGGGAAGAGTTTGAAAAAGATTATAAAGCTCGTGTATTTGCAGAAAACCTATTGGGTCGTTTAGAAAGCCTGGCCTATCGATTAGAAAGCACCAAAATTTTGCATGATTATGATAACTACCAGGACTCACTTAATGATTATGCCTATTCACAATATAGCAAAGGAGCTGGGAAACCTGGATTTACTGAAAAAGTAGCTGAACTTAAACAGTTTTTTTCTCGTACCAAGAGTACTCCGACAACCAATGAAACAGAAGAATAACCATGCTTACCCCCAAAAGACCTTCCTACGGGTCAAAAAGACAAAGGTTTTAACCAGTTGTGTGCAAATTTTAAGGTTGAGAGTCAAAATTTTAACCAAAGACAGGCAAATTTTAACCAAAGAGGCTGAAAATCCTATATCAATAGTTAAACACTTGGTCAAAAAGACGCATGACTTCGTCTTTACCATTAAACGGTTTGTCTCTGGTATTGAACAATTAACCCTGATGGTTAAAAATTCGATCCAAAGTATTAAAAATTGCAAAAAATAAAATAAAGGGAAACACATTATGAACATCATTATCAAACAGATTGAACTTATAGAGCGAGTTGATCAACTTATTCGCTTGCAAGCTACAGGATCGCCAGATGATCTTGCGTATCGTTTAGGGATCTCTAAAACCAAATTGTATCGTATCATTAATACTATGAAATCCTTAGGGGCCCCTGTAGAATATGATATTACCATACAAAGTTTTGTCTATGCAGAAGCTGTAGGGTTTACGTTTGGGTTTTATCGCCGTGAGAACAGGACTGTCAATGTGGACTCTTTTATGAAATGAATAACAGGAAGGGGATTGGTTGACTAGAATAAGTATGAAAGATGTGATTGGAAATGTTTAGTATTCCAAAATCATAAATAAAAAAGAAATACTATACAGAAACAGAAAAAATCAAGATGAGTTATAGATTTTTTAGAGAATTTAAAAATCAAATTGTATCAAACTCTATAACCAAGTTTTATGAATAATTTTTTAATCGCTAACACAAACTTATACTATAAAAAGATAGTCAAAAAAGATATCATAATGTCGATTTGTGTGACAAAGAGTATGTATAAAACATATGGAGGAAGCTGAAAATCCAATTAATAATAGAGTAAGCATACACAAATCAAATTAATTAAATTTTTATGAAAAATTCATTAAAGTACATTTCATTTCTTTTGATCACCTTTTTGATGATTGGGTGTCAAAAAGATGAGTTACCTATTGTTGAAGATGGTCTTAGTCAAAAGGCAAAATCTTGGTACGAAAAAAATCAGAGTAAAGAACTAGCTAATAATTTTTTCTTTTATGGCAAACCTGATTGGGAAAATTTTAACAAAATTGGGTCTGATATTTATTTTCCAATTATCTCCGAATTGGAAAACGATGAAGATCAAGTTTCCAAGGATTATGGAGAAAGTTGGAGATATATAAAGCCCTATTTAATACTTAGCCAAAATGGCGAAAATAATTTTATAGAATCATTAAAGGTTTTTGTTAGTGAGGCTCAGGAAAATTTGAAAGGTAATAATACATTTAATTTACCTTTTTTACATTATGATGCTAATAATAATCGAATTCTAGATTCTAAGCCAAATGAAGAAGAAACTTATGGAGAAAACTCTAAATTACCTAGTTTTTTAGAAATATCTCAAAAATCAAATTGTGAGACCTATTATGTTATCGAAACTACTTCTGTAAATGGTAATCCAGTTCATATAGACATTTTATATAGTTACCAAGTTTGCAGTGGTGGCGGTGGTTCTGGTGGTGGTTCTGGAGATGGAATTGGAGGAGGAGGAGGTGATGGTTCATTGCCAACAGCTGATGAAGAAAAAGCACCTGATTGTTCAAGTTTTCCTTATAAGAAAGTAGCAAATAATTGGAAAGCTACTGTCAGTAAAGGAGTTTATTTCAATGTTGTACTCATTGACCCTAATAATCAACAAAATCAGGGGGTTTACCATATTGATTTTGGAAACGAATTGTTTACTTTTGAAACTTATAATATTGATCGGTTTGATAATGAATTTGGAAATGCAAATGCATCAGAGGTAACGGCTGCTGCTATGCACAATGCAATGAAGGAAATAGCAGATTATTATAGGTATAAATATGGTACTTCTCAAATTGTTATTGAGCAGAGATTTAAGGAAGTATTAAAAAGAGAATTTAATTATATGACTGGCGGTGGTAAAATGAGAATTGGCAATCCTTTTGGGTTAACACCTACGCAATTTACACACGCTTGGTTTGGTTTTGGAAATTGTAATTAATTGAAATCAAAAGACCGATAAGTTTTAAATTTATCGGTCTTAAATATATAAAAATGAATTTATCAGAATTTATAGAATTTACAAACTCTGAACAGTATTACCTCAATGCAAATTTATCCTGTATACATATTGCATCAGAGACATCAAATATCCAAAATTTATATTTTGATTTTCTTTTGGATATGGATTTTGGTTTAGAAAAACCTGTAAAACAAAAATGGAGGTTAAGGGCTAATAATTGTGAATTTATTTATAATATGACAAGCAAATTTTTGCTGCCTTACATACAGATTAAGTTATATACAACACATCCTTTATTGTGGTCTTACAATAGCAAACAGATTGACTGCCAATTACAAGGATTTCCAAAAAATCAAGATTTGTTTTTAGGAGAGTTATATCAATCGTATATCAAGGTTTCCAAAAATTGGATACAAGCAAGTAAAGATTTTTCCGCGATAGAATATGCATATAAGAATAAAGGCTTAAAAAACCTTACGATCCCTTTTCAATTGAAAACAAGCATTGAAACAATCTGTAACAATCATCAAATAGAGTTTACAGTTATAAAAACTAAGGATTCATATCCAAAAGAAAATAAAAAAATGCAAGCATTGATATTTACGAATGATTATGTGTCACCAGATAATTTTAATATGGGACAACCTTATATCTTAGCAGAAAGTTTTACAATTGAAAATTTACAATAAGTTATGAGGAATATTTTAGGTTTTTTAATTCTTTTTTTAACAGAATTAATTTTTGGTCAAGACTTAGAAGGTAAATGGGCAATGATTATTGACGACCTTACATTTACTTCTATTGAATGTCCAGTCATTGAGATTAAAGATCAAAGATTAATTACTTATAGTTATGATAGTTTAGTAGGAGAAAGCAATCTAGAAATTGATTATAAAAACAAGCTATTTATACATAAAGATGCTGATAATTATATTGATTATCACTTTAGCTATGATCAAGAAAATCTTATTTTGACACATCATAGGTTATCTGGTATCGATGAAGATGGTAATAAATCAATTATTAATGATTTTAACTATGTAAAATTTGCAACAACTATTGTTAATTATCCGATAGATAGTGTTGTAAAAAAACAATATGATCATTTTTATGGAGCTTCCTTTATAAGACCAGAAGCCAAAATACGTTTTTATGGATTAATGTGTAATGATCAGGTACAACAAATACTAGGAAAAGAAAACTGCCCTCAATATAGATTAGAAAAAATAGATAAAACATACTTTATTGTATATTATTCTAGTGAAGAATATAAAAAATGGTTAGTTCCAATAAAAGAAATTAATGAAGATTATTTACTTATATATGGGATTGCAGGTAAAAAAGGATTTATAAAACTACACGAGATTAAAGAGATTAAAAAAACTAAAACCTTTATTCCTAATTAACTGTAGTTAAAAATAAATTTCAAAAATTTTATAAGGACACTTTTTTTCGCTACGGTAAGTACTTAAACTGCAAATTCATAAAATAAATACTATACATTTAAAATAAAAAACCCCCGATAAGTTCGGGGCAGGGGATTTTCTTAAAATCTGTGCTTTATGAATATTTTAAATCATTTGTCGTAATGATAATTATCACTGCAACTACTTTTTAAAAATAGGGACGAAACCCCTTATGTATATACGATAAATTTTATGTATTGGTTATTTAGAAATACTATACAGAAACAGAAAAAATCAAGATGAGTTATAGATTTTTTTAAAACCTTAAAAAAGAACACATGATGAAATCTAAAGATAAAAACCATAACCTAATTTTTTAGTAACAATTGTTGTACTAGAGACACTATTTAGTACTATTTTCTAAACACAATTAATGAGTAATGCTGAAAACAGAAAACGCTTTACAACATATGGAGGAAGCTGAAAATCCAATTAATAATAGAGTAAGCATACACAAATCAAATTAATTAAATTTTATGAAAAATTCATTAAAGTACATTTCATTTCTTTTGATAGCCTTTTTGATGATTGGGTGTCAAAAAGATGAGTTACCTATCGTTGAAGATGGTCTTAGTCAAAAGGCAAAATCTTGGTACGAAGAAAATCACAATCAAAAATTTAACGAAAAACCCTAGTTTTTATGGGGCTCCTGATTGGGAAAATTATTTTCAGGTTGAAGATGATATTTATTTTCCATTGATTTCTAAAATTAATATTACTTCTAAAAATCAGGTAAAGCTCAAAGATTTGCACAATACGATCCATTCAAAATCGTATTTAGTACTTAATCAAGTTAGCAAGAATAGTTTTAAAGAATCTTTGAAAGTTTTTCTTAGTTCTGATTATGATAATTTTGATTCTATAACTGAGATGCTCAAATTATCATATTTGAGGTATACATTATCAACCAACCATATTGATGGTTTTCAGGAAAACATAGCAACAGAAGAAGTAGCTTTTTTTCAATCTGAAGATAAAAAGATAAGTCGAGCTATTATTAATCAGACTAACTCTAATGAAATTGCAGCAAAAAGCAATTGCCAAACTTACTATGTGATTAAAACAACTTTTGTCGATAGTAAACCCGTTCATATAGATATACTTTATAGCTATCAAGTCTGTGGCAGTGGAGGCGGTTCTGGTGGAGGTGGTGGCGATGGAGGTCATGGTGACCATGATTCTTTACCTACAGATGATGACCCCAATTTTTCTTATCCTTTCCCTCATTGTAGTAGTTTTGAATATGCAAAAACCGGGCCTGTAAGAGGAGCTATCGTAAATAATGTTCATAATACCTTTGTAGCAGAAACATCGGATGGAGATGTTCGGATTATACGAGTTAATATTATAAAATTGTATCTAACAGCTTCATTAGGACATACAAATGGTCGTTCGGCAACAATGTCCGCTAGCGCCTTTTACAGAGCAGAAGAAAGAGCAAAAATCTGGTTCTATTCTAATAGTTCTGCAAGTAAAGAAATGCTTGGTGAAACCTGGTACGGATTTATACAGCAGGAAATGACATTAATCGGAGGCACTGCTTCTAGAAATAATCTTAACGGGTTTACACATAGTGGAGCGGAATTTAGATGGAATTTGATAGGTACTGGTAACTGTGATTAATCTATTATGAGAATTTCTTTTATTTGTATATTTACCCTTATGTTTTTAAATCAGGATTCTATAGATGTTAATGTAGTCGGTAAACATATCGACTTAATTATAAAAAGAATTTCAATCGAATTTGAGAGTTATAAAACCTTACCTAATAATCAGGGTAATCATTATACTATTAATGAAACTTCTAATTTTTTAAATTTACCCGTTAATACATATTTCATAATGACGGATAGTACCGACCATATCAAGGAACTCTCTTTTTCTATTCCGATTATAGAAAATAGTCTTCAACTTTTTCGTGAGATGAGCGAAGTGTATGGAGAACCGATAGGTATTTATTGTATGGATAGTTTTATTTGGGGAGAGGAATCAACTAATAATGGTATTTCAACTCAAGAGGGTCGAGGTCAATTCAACAAATGCTCTTTTGTTGATGATCCCTATTTAATACGATGGAAATATAACGACCTATATATTGAGTATGTAAAAAAAGAATACTCTCCAAAACTTAATAAAATTAGTATTTATGTGAGTTTTACGGGAGTTAATTTGCCTCGGGTTCGTTAGTTAATAAAGACAAACTATTATGTTGGCAGGCTTAAATTACTTGTTTGATATTTTAGGTTTTTTAATTCTTTTTTTAACAGAATTAATTTTTGGTCAGGACTTAGAAGGTAAATGGGCAATGATTATAGATGACCTTGCATTTACTTCTATTGAATGTCCAGTCATTGAGATTAAAGATCAATTACTTATAGTTATGATAGTTTAGTTGGAGAAAGCAATCTAGAAATTGATTATAAAAACAAGCCATTTATACATAAAGATGCTGATAACTATATTGATTATCACTTTAGCTATGATCAAGAAAATCTTATTTTGACACATCATAGATTATCCTGTATCGATGAAGATGGTAATAAATCAATTATTAATGATTTTAACCATGTGAAATTTACAACAACTGTTGTTAATTATCCGATAGATAGTGTTGTGAAAAAACAATATGATCATTTTTATGGAGCTTCTTTTATAAGACCAGAAGCCAGAATACGTTTTTATGGGTTAATGTGTAATGATCAGGTACAACAAATACTAGGAAAAGAAAACTGCCCTCGATATAGATTAGAAAAAATAGAATTAATTGGGGAATATATTAATGAGATACCTGAAGCTTTTCTAGAAGATGATACCTCATCTAGAGGTAATTGGTATAGAATTGATGGACATTTCAATTTTTTGGGAAAGTCATATGATAATTTGTCGATAATAACCAATAAAAAACCAGGCTACACAGAAAAAGTATACTAATCTAATAGCTTTTTACTTTTAAAGTGGTACGAAGCATTAAATAATTTTTTATGAAAACACAGGTTTCCAATCTTAGAATTTTAAAAGTTGTTACGACGTTATCTATAATCCTTTCTTGTGTTTTAATATACATTTTATTGATAGAGAGTGACTCCAATAATATTTTTATTTTATTTTTTTATGGTATTATATTATTACTAGTATTTGGATTAAGTACAGCCGGAGTAATAGTATGGTTTAAGATTAAAGAAAAATTTTCTAGTAAGGCTTTTAAATTATTTACATTAATTATTAATTTAAGTATTGTTTCAATTATTATTTTAAGTTTTATTCTTCAGTTTATAATATGTTGAGGTTTTAGATTATCCATTTCTTTGTATGCTAAGCCTTTGTAGCAGCAAAAGACAAACATATCTTTTAGTTGTAATACTAAGGAATGATTTTTCCCCTGATAAGCATTAATTCACTGATTAAAAAATGATTGTCCATATCTTTTGCTAGAACTAGATGGTTTCCTGCATCCCAATCTTTGAGTTTTACAAACAATCCAGTTGCAAATTCTTTTCTTCTGATAGATCAACCTTGTGAAGATAGGGCATGAACCCTTTTTGTTTTGTTTGTTTCGTTTAATTAAAAACAGAATTGATAGTTTTTCTTTCATAACCAATTGATTTAGATTTAACAATTGGCATACAACTCGGTCGAAAGTTGGTCTCTTCAAATTTTATTTGGACACCAAATAGGTCTCTTTTTTGTTTAAATAAGAAGATGAATTTAGATTCTAGATGGATAAAGTAGATTATAGCAAAATTATATAACCCTAGATATGGTACATAAAAAAAGCCCTACATCTCTGTAAGGCTTAATTTTACTAAGTGGTCCCACTTGGGCTCGAACCAAGGACCCCCTGATTATGAGTCAGGTGCTCTAACCAGCTGAGCTATGGGACCTAAAACGGAGGGCAAATTTAAGGATTTGATATAAACACGCCAACATTTTTTTCTATTATTTTAATTGTCTTTTATTTCTAAACGATATAAAAGCTTTGATTCCTCTTCAAAAAAGGAAAAAAGAACTATAAAAACGATAGTATTTATTTTGTAATATCCTGGTTAACAGGTTTTTCTTGACATAGTTCTATCAAAACCCCATTTGTGCTTTTAGGATGTAAAAAAGCAACTAATTTATTATCGGCACCAGGTTTTGGAGTTTTATTGATTAATTGAAACCCTTCTTTTTCTAATCGATCCAGTTCTAGTTCGATATCATCGACATCAAAAGCGATGTGATGAATACCTTCTCCCTTTTTGGTAATAAATTTTCCGATAGGTCCATCCTCCCGGGTACTGGCCAGTAATTCTATTTTACTATCTCCAACTTTAAAAAAAGAGGTGATTACAGCTTCGCTTTCTACGGCCTCTTGCTTATATGGAGCAACTCCCAAAAGTTTCTCATATAATGTATTTGCTTGCTCAATATCTTTGACGGCAATACCCAGGTGTTCTATTTTATTGATATGGTTCATAATATACTTTTATCACTATGTCGCAAAAATACATATAAATTGTACTTTTGCACTATGGAAACAAACAGACAGAAAAAAATTGGAGGAGTATTACAACGCGATGTTGCCGATGTAATACAACTTGCATTACGTGAAGCGGGAATACAGGGGATTTTGGTTTCCGTTACCAAAGTAAGCGTGACTACAGACCTCTCTATTGCAAAAGTATATATGAGCGTCTTTCCACATCAGGAAGGAGAAAGAGTACTAAAAGAAGTAAACCAGGTAAAATCACAAATAAAACATCAGGTAGCACAGCGTACCAAAAATCAATTACGGCGCATGCCAGAATTGTCCTATTTTATTGATGATTCTCTTGAGTATATTTCTAATATAGAAGAAGCTGTAAAAGGGAAAGAAGACCCTATTAATAACCCTGATCTTCTAGAAAAACGTAAAAAGAAGTAATTTTTGGTAGTACCCGTAAAATAGAAAAATCATAGAAAGTAGCAGAAATAGAATTTTCATTTCTCTTATCTTTATTGCAGAATCAAAATTTCATACACATCTAATGCTCATCAGAAGGATTTGAATTTTTCATACTACATCGCAAAGCGATACCTGTTTTCTCCCGGTAGTAGTAATGCCATTAATATCATTACAATTATTGCTGCGGCCGGTGTGGTTATAGGAGCGATGGCATTATTTATTGTATTATCAGGGTTTGCAGGACTTAAGGATTTTAGCCTTCAATTTTCTTCGTATTTTGATCCCGATCTTAAGATTTTTCCGTCAAGCGGAAAGACATTTACATTCACCGATACCCAAAAAGGAAAACTAGCTAAACTTGATGGAGTTGCTCATTTTTCTGAAATCGTAGAAGAGCGTGTCTTTCTAGAGTTTATGGATAAACAAAAGATGTCGTATATCAAGGGAGTGGATGCTAATTATCATAATGTTATCCATGCTGATAGTATACTAGTATTGGGAGATTGGCTAACCAATAATGATTTTCAGATAGTTGCAGGTAATGGTATTAGCAGAGAACTTAGTATGGGAATAGAATCTACCTACACTAACTTACTTAGTATTTATGTGCCAAAACCGGGAAAAGGAATTCCTAGTGATCCTTCAAAAGCATTTAGGTCAGAGAAAGCAGTAAATATTGGGGTCTATAGTGTAAATGAAGAACTTGATAAAAAGTACATTTTTGCAACTACAGGATTAGTGCGAAAATTATTGGAATTACCCGAAGATAAAGTGACTCATATAGAACTTAAACTATCACCACAAGCTAATGAAGAAGTAGTGATACATGGATTACAGCAGATTTTTGATAATAATGTGATCGTAAAAAACAGGGTACAGCTTAATGATACGTTGTATAAGATGTTAAATACCGAGAATTTAGTATCCTACCTGGTGATCACGTTAATTGCTATTATTGCCCTGTTTAATGTCGCTGGAGCTATTATTATGATGATTATCGATAAGAGGAGTAATGTAAAAACACTCTATAATGTGGGAGCTTCTCTGCCGAGTATCAGAAAAATATTTTTGTTTCAAGGTTCACTTATGACTGTTTTAGGTACGGTATTGGGCCTATTATTAGGATTTATACTTATTGTGTTGCAACAGCAATTTGGATTATTGATGATTACACCTTCATTGCCTTATCCAACTCGTATTACTATGATTAGCTTTGTTGTGGTATTTTTTACGATTACTATTATCGGTTTTATAGCTTCTCTCTTAGCTTCTAGTAGAATTAATCAGAAATTGGTGAATTAATCTCTAAGCTCAAGATTTTTCTTTTTCACCTTTCTTTGATACCAGAACATACCTAAAAGTAGTATCCCTAAAACGCTTATTCCTAAAATCCAATACAGCAAAGTATTGTCATTAAAATGTATTGGAGCAGAATCCCCAACCAGGTAAAAACCTCCCCAGTAAAAGGGGGCTGTTCGGTTTATATTTGCAGTGGCTAGGTATTGTAATTTTGCTTGTTGCAGAGCTTTGGCTTTGTTCATACCTTTCTTAAGATTAGTATAGAAATAAGTCATTAATTCTGGTGTAGTTTGGTCAGATACCTCCCAACCGGTTAATAGAAGGCTTTTGGTTCCTGCATACTGGAAAGCAGTCCCCAAACTCATAATCCCTTCTCCTTTGGCAATCTTACCACTACCCGTATTACAGGCACTAAGTACAGTAAGTTCTGCAGGGATATCCAGAGCAAACAGCTCATGACTATAGAGTAGATTATCCTCTATGGTGTCTTTACTCTTGGTAAAATAGAGTTTAGAGTTCTCTGGGCGTTCGTTATCTACTTCTCCATGTAGAGCAAGGTGTAGAATGTTGTATTGACCTGCATTGCTTTTAAAATTAGCTTCTATAGCTTGTGATCCAAAATAGTATTGTCCATCGATGATATCAGAAATGGCTTTGATTTCTTTGCGGGTTCCCGGCAGATCCATACCAGCACTTCTTAAGGTTGCTAAGCTCATTGTGTATGTATCTGTGATCTTTGTACTATCTGAAAAAGAAAATGCCAGGCATTCTTGTAATGGTTTAGTATCCAGATCACTTTTAAAAGTAGCAAACAACAGGTTTGCAGCATTAGCATAAGTAACCGCATACTCTTTAAGTAAATAGGATAAAAGGGCTGGATTATTAGAATCGTCATTCTGAGTTAACAGTAGATCAAAATTAAGATGCCATAGTGGTCCATCGGGGATCATTATGAGTTGATCCCCAACCAATTTATCCTTAACTGGTGCTATAAGTGTATTGTATAACGCATATGCTTGTTGTTTATAAGCTCCTGTGTTTTTGGCAATAATACTTTTACGAAATGCTTCAATTTGCTCAGTCAGTTTTGGAGTCGATAGTTCTTGTACACTAATATTATGTTTAGAAATCGTAAAAGCATAGGTAGTACTATCTCCTGTAAAAAATTCTACTACTGTGGTCATATCATCCAATTGTTCTTGGATATCTGATACGCTTACAATATCGTTTTTATACTTTAATTGATGGTATTTGGGGTAATTTTTTTCTAAAACCTGGGTTAATGAATCCTGACGCCTATTTATGTCAAAAAGTTTATTCTCGAAATGAGTAACTTTTGAGCTGTCTATCTCTTTTTTAGAATATACTTCTGTGATTTTAGATTGATAAAAAGCTTTATTGATTCTTAGTTCTTTTTCTAATGTTACTAAGTTTTCAGGCAATCTTGCGAAATTCTTCGCATTAGCATCGTTTAACAATTCTTTTAAGGTATTAGCCTTGCTTTTTTCACTATAATAGAAAGCTTTTTCTAGTGATTCTATATCTTTTCGTAGTAATTGAGTGGTTATAGCTTCTTGGTAGATTTCTTTACTTTCTTTGGAAAAACCCACCTTATCTTGATAATTGGTGTAGGTATGTCGAATGTTATTAATTAACTTATCTGCTTGCTGATAGGTTTTGATTGCTTTTTTGAGATGATTAGGATTGTTTTTTTGATAATATAATTTTTTATAAGTTTTGGCTGTACCTGCAATAGTGATTAGTAGAAAATTTTGGTTTACATATTGATTTAAATTAGATGTATTTTTATCAATATTGTTTGTTTTTGGTTTTAAATTAGCTTTGAAAGCTTTGGTATAATTATCCAAGGCTTTTTGGTGTTCTCCTTTTTCTGAATAAATAGATGCGATAATATGGTAACAATCAACTATGAATGGATTGTTATTTTTTTTAAAAATGCTTATTGCCTTGCTAGAATACTCTAATGCTTTGTTATATTCCTTTTTTTGTCTATATAAAACACTAATTTCTAAATATAAATTTGCTAGAAATATATGATTCACACCTAATGTGTTGGTTCGGATACTTACTGTTTTATTATAGTAGAATAAGGCTTTTTCCCATAGATGCTGCTCTTTATAAATGTTTCCCATATTTATATATACTTTAGCAATTGAGGGATGATGTTCTCCATAGGAAGTCATAAAAATTTTTAACGCTTTCTCCAGTAAAACAAGTGCTTGAGTGTCTTTTCTTTTGATATAGTATATTGAAGCAAGGTTAATAAGAGTAGTTGCTATTTCTGGATTATCATTTTTGAGTTTTCTCTTTTGAAGAGCTAATGCTTTTTTAGTATAAACAAGTGCCTCGTTAGGTAATCCTTTATAAGCATAAACAAGTCCTATGTTACTATAACTACTAACTATTTTCGAATGGTTTTTATCGAACTTTTTCACCTTAATAGCCAGAGATTTTTGGAGATATTCAAGAGCACGGTCATAATTAGCTTTATTTAAAAATATACCTGCTATATTATTATAAAAAGAGGCTATATTTGGATGCTCCTCTCCAGATACTTTTTTTTGTATTTCTACCGCTTTGGTATAATGATACATTGCCATGTCATACCTATCCATTCTTTCAAAAATAGTTCCAATATTATTATAGTATCGTGCATTCTTTGGATGATTTTCTCCGAACTCTTCAATTTTTAATTGTAATGCTTGTTGCATGTAATCAACAGCTTTTTTATAGTCCCCCTTAATGTAATATATTCGAGCAGTATTATTATAAATCTTGCTAAGATGTGGGTTATCTAGAAAAACTGAATCACTAGCTTTAACTAAATAATTTAAGGCTGTTTCAAACTCATTTTTCATTATTAAAGTTTCACCCATATTGTTATAGGACTTAGAAATATCAGAGTGATTTTTAAAAAGTACTTCTTTCCTTATTAATAATGCTTTTTTAAAATATAAAAGAGCTTGGTCTAAACTTCTTTTTTTCAAATAATATTCCCCAATGTTATCTAATGCATTTGCTTTCTCTCTAGTATCGCGTTCTAAGTATTCATTACTTATTTTTAATGTTTTTTTAGCAGCAGAGAGCGATTCTTCGTATCTGCCCATATGTATTTGACTTCGAGAAATCCCATTATAACAGGCAGCCACTTTTTCCCAAGCTTCTACTTTCTTATAAAGAGGTAATGCTTTTTTAAAGTAAACAATAGAACTATCCAATTTCCTGTCTGTCAACAACGAATCTGCTTTTTTATAAAACTGTGATGCTAATAAGGTGTCTTTTTCTACTTGAGCATGAGTAGTCTGAGATAGTATTATAAAAAATATAGCCCATAGTAAAGAAACTGGAGAAGACGATCGTGGTTTTTTCATAAGAGGTAGTATAGTTACACTATAATTATTGACAAATAACGTAAAAATGTTACCTTGTTGATAGTATGATTAAAGATTTTTTACATAAAAAGGATACTTAGACCGAGAATGTATTGTATAGAGAAATGCCCTTCAAAACCCTAGTTTTTTTACTTAGTAATGTTGAGACACTCTAAACTCCATTCTTTAACGATACTTTGTTCTCACTTCGGCTACGCTCAGTGATCGCTATGTTTCGGTTTGTTTATATTATTCTTTCTTTGAGGGTTGAGTCTTTCAACAAGGTAAGGAACAGACATTTTTATCATTTGCTATAATAATAAATGTCGTACTGGGATCTATTTTATAGTATTTAACTACAGATTCTTGTCCACATTACGATGATAAATACATTATATCTGAACAGTACTTGTTTTGAACATAAAAGACTACACAAACTCAAATCCGGTAAATGTAGACCGCACTTCATCAAAAGCAGCAAATACATCTTCTGGGAGGTCACTGGTTACCATTTTGGTTCGGTATTCTTTAAAATGAGGTATTCCTTTAAAGTAATTGGTATAATGTCTACGGGTTTCAAAAACGCCTAATTTTTCACCTTTCCAATCGATTGCCATTTGTAAATGTCTACGTGCTGCATGTACTCGTTCTTCTATAGTTGGTGGAGGTAAATGCTTGGCGGTTTTAAAATAGTGTTTCACCTCCTTAAAAAACCAGGGATAACCAATACTTGCACGGCCAATCATTGCACCATCAAGACCATATTGATCTCTCATTTCCATAGCACGCTCGGGGGTATCTACATCACCATTACCAAATACAGGAATGTGCATTCTCGGGTTGTTTTTTACGTCGGCAATAGGTTTCCAATCTGCATTGCCTTTATACATTTGTGCTCGGGTACGACCATGAATAGAAATGGCTTTTGCTCCTACATCCTGTAGCCGCTCTGCAACTTCTACAATTCTAATAGAGTCATGATCCCAACCCAACCGTGTCTTTATGGTAACTGGTAATTTGGTGTGTTTAACCATGGCTTCGGTAAGAGAAACCATAAGATCAATATCCTTAAGAATTCCTGCTCCGGCACCTTTGCTCACTACTTTTTTTACGGGACACCCAAAATTGATATCAATAATATCAGGTCCCGACGCTTCTACGATCTCAACAGATTTAAGCATAGAATCCAAGTTAGCTCCAAAAATCTGAATTCCAACCGGACGTTCTTTTTCATAAATATCAAGCTTCATAACACTTTTGGCAGCATCACGAATTAGTCCTTCGCTAGAAATAAATTCTGTATATACTACATCTGCACCTTGCTCTTTACATAATGCACGAAAAGGAGGATCACTTACATCTTCCATTGGTGCTAATAACAACGGGAATTCTCCTACATCTATGTCTCCTATTTTGGCCACAGCAACTATTTTTTTGGTAAAAATACAAATTCTTTAAGACCTCACAGGTCTCTGTGACCTGTGAGGTCTTATTTTTTTGAAATGAGTATGATCTAAAAATACCGAGAGAGATAGTATAAAGCTTCTAAAATCAATTATATTTGCAAGTCATTAAGAGTATGGAAATTGCGTGAGGGATAGGAGCGAGCTACCGTGTAGCGCGGATAGCCCGACCCATAATGTAATGGCGGGTCACGCCCAAAACTTAATTGAAAAAGAAGAATAAAACCCATAATGGGTATTTAAAAATGATTGATATACCTTTATAAATGATTATGTTAGATTTGATGGTATACAAGAGAGAGACTACATGAAAAATATTAGAAATTTTTGCATTATTGCACATATTGATCACGGTAAAAGTACACTGGCAGATCGATTATTAGACTTTACCGGATCAGTAACTGCTCGTGAGGCGCAAGCACAATTACTTGATAGTATGGATTTGGAGCGTGAGCGAGGGATTACCATCAAGAGTCATGCAATCCAGATGGAATATACGCATAAAGGAGAAGAATATATCCTTAATCTTATTGATACTCCTGGTCATGTTGATTTCTCATACGAGGTTTCTCGTTCTATTGCAGCGTGTGAAGGAGCGTTACTAATTGTAGATGCGGCACAAAGTATACAGGCGCAGACCATTTCTAATTTATACCTGGCTCTTGAAAATGATCTGGAAATTATTCCGGTACTTAATAAAGTAGATTTGCCAAGTGCCAATCCAGAAGAAGTAACCGATGATATTGTAGATCTTTTAGGGTGTGATGCCGAAGAAGTAATTCCTGCAAGTGCGAAAACAGGAATTGGAATAGAAGAGATTCTTACTGCAATCATAGAACGTGTTCCGCCGCCAGAAGGAAATCCTGAAGAACCATTACAAGCCCTGATTTTTGATTCGGTATATAACTCGTTTAGAGGTGTAGAAACGTATTTTAAGGTGGTTAATGGTGAAATTAAAAAGGGGCAACAGATTAAATTTGTGGCTACCGGAAAAAGCTATTCTGCTGATGAGGTAGGAACATTGAAGTTAAATCAAGAACCTAAGCAGGTAATCAAAACAGGTGATGTGGGATACCTGATTACAGGGATCAAAGATGCTAGAGAAGTAAAAGTAGGAGATACGATTACAGATGCCAAGACACCTACACAGAATGCAATCGAAGGTTTTGAAGATGTAAAACCTATGGTATTTGCAGGGATTTATCCTGTAGATACAGAGGATTATGAAGAGCTTCGTAATTCTATGGAAAAATTACAACTTAATGATGCTTCTTTGGTATTTGTGCCAGAGAGTTCGGCAGCATTAGGTTTTGGTTTTAGATGTGGATTCTTGGGGATGTTACATATGGAGATTATCCAGGAGCGATTAGAGCGTGAGTTTAACATGACTGTGATCACTACGGTACCTAATGTATCGTATCATGCATTTACCAATAAAAACCCCGATGATATTATAATTGTAAATAACCCATCGGATTTGCCAGATCCTTCTTCTATGAATAGAGTAGAAGAACCATTTATCAAAGCTTCTATTATTACTAAATCTGATTTTGTAGGATCTGTAATGTCTCTATGTATTGAGAAACGTGGAGAGATTACTAATCAGACCTATTTAACTACAGAACGAGTAGAACTTACTTTTGATATGCCATTGGCAGAAATTGTATTTGATTTTTATGATCGCTTAAAAACAGTATCAAAAGGATATGCGTCTTTTGATTATACGCCGATCGGTTTACGTGCTTCTAAACTGGTAAAGGTAGATATATTACTTAACGGAAATATTGTAGATGCGTTATCTGCATTATTACACAAGGATAATGCTTATGATATTGGTAAAAAAATCTGTGAGAAATTAAAAGAGTTAATCCCTCGTCAACAATTTGATATCCCAATACAAGCAGCAATTGGAGCTAAGTTTATTGCTCGTGAAACGGTAAAAGCGCTTCGTAAAGATGTAACAGCCAAATGTTATGGTGGTGATATTTCTCGTAAACGTAAATTATTAGAGAAGCAGAAGAAAGGAAAGAAACGAATGCGTCAGGTAGGAAATGTAGAGATTCCTCAGGAAGCGTTTATGGCAGTACTGAAGCTAAATGATTAGCATTGGTATTGATTCTTATCCTTATACATACCCTTGTTCTATAATAAAGTTATTGTCATAGCGTTGTTTTCTTATAGCCTAAGTTTTATATTATGTTAGAATCCCACGTAAAACAATACCTGAAGACCTTATCTTTTGTAGGTTTCTTTGTTTTTTGTTTTTTATCTTGTAGTAAAGATGATACTACTGACTCTACAGATACAGGAGGTGATCCTGATCCATCAGGAGAACAAACTATTTTTGAAGAAAATTTTATTTTAGGCAAAGACAGCAAACTTATAAACTATGTTTTACCAGAAGCAGAGTACAATAAATTTATTGCCGGAAATGGTGATTTTGCTATGGTGTCTAAAAAAGTGTATGAGTATTTAAATGACAATTTTGATTTCATTTTCATTCTTTCTGTTGAAACAGAACAACCAGATGGATTGTATTTTGGAATTACCCAAAAGGTTAAAAATGATGTGGAAGGCATAGGTTCGTCTATATATAATAATACTGCATCATATGGATCTCAGGGTACATTGAAGAGTATTATTCATATGCCTAAAACAGAATATATTCGTACAGGACCGTTTTTACACGAAATAATGCATTACTGGGCGAATTATGATTTTATTCCGACTACCGTTGGCGGACATTGGGGATACTCTAGTGCTGGTGGGCAATTAGGAGGTTTTGATGAACTCACAGACTTAGGAGGTGGTAGCTATAAAGCTAATATTACAGGAAAGACATCTTTTGGGGTCAATGCTAATGGTGGAAATACAGTAGCTTATAGTAATTTAGAATTATATCTTATGGGGTTAATTACTGCAGGAGAACTACAATCAGTGCAGGTAGCAGAAAACCCATCATCAACGGGTAATGGAACATTTACCGCTGATGCCATTACTACGATTACTGCTACAGAGCTTATCACTAAAAATGGTGCTCGTATCCCTTCTCAAGAAAACTCTCAAAAAAACTTTAAAGCAATTACAGTAGTTATTTCTACTGCTAAGCTGAGTGATGAAAAGATCACATCTATTACTGTAAATCTGGATAATTTTTCGAAAAATAGTGCCCCTGATCAATCATGGGGGAATGCTTTAAATTTTTGGCAGGCTACAGGTGAAAGGGCTACTTTAGAGATTGATATTTCTCAAGCCAATATAAAATAGTCGATTTAGTTAGCTTTTTTAGCTTCAATCATTTTATGTAACATATATTCGACACCATTGTCATTATTGCTCTTTGTCGAGTAATTAGCAATTGCTTTTATGTTTGGGTGGGCATTTTCCATAGCAAAGCTATACGTTGCTTTGGTCATCATTTCAAGATCATTGTTATAATCTCCAAAAACCATAGTCTCTTCAGGTAATATATCATTGTTTTTTTGCAATTGTTGTAGCGCATGACCTTTATTAGCGAGGTTGTGAGAAAGATCCAGCCAGATTTCTCCAGAGACTTTTACTTTTAATTTGTTTTCCAGATGTTTTAAAGCAGGATAGAGATATTCTTCTGCTCCTTTTTGATTGCAAATTGCAATTTTGAGATATTGATCATCGACTACTTCAGAAAGATTTTCTACAATCTCATACCGGTCATAAAATTCACTAAACATATCCACAAAATCTTGTCCGTAGTTTTCGATATACCCTCGTTTTCTTCCGCAAACTATTACTTGCGAACCGTGTAATGTTTTGGTAACATCAAGGAGCTCCAGATATGTTTTGCGATCGATTTCTGTAGTTTGAAGCTCTTTATCTTGTTGCATGGTCAAAGCTCCATTTTCGGCAATGACATAAATGTCATCTTTAATAGGTTTTAATTTATCAATAATACTATAGTATTGTCTTCCACTAGCGGCAACAAAGGTTACTCCCAGGCTATTTAGCTCTTCAAAAAGCTCAAAAAAATGGCGACTTACTTCACCTTTAGTGTTAAGAAGTGTGCCATCCATATCTGTAGCAACCATTTTAATTTGTGATAGATCCATAGTAATTTGTAATTTTAATTGTAAAGGTATTAGAGTTCGAATAAATACAGAGTATTATAACTGTAAAATTTGTATTAAATTGCTGGTAAATAAAGGCCTTTGTTTAGTTTGATATTGCCTGTCAAATTAGATTAAACCAGTTCTGATTTAATTAAGTAAATGTGTCTGAAGTAATGTTAAATACTAACTAAAAGAATCCTGAATTGCATCAGGGCAATAGCATGAAGTTTTTTCAAAAAGAAATACAATTACCATCGTATCCCAGGGGGTTTCATTTGATAACGTCTAAGATTCTTGCCGAGATACACGAAATCAAACAAATACAAATAGGACAATTACAGGTATTTATTAAGCATACATCTGCTAGTCTTACTATAAATGAGAATGCAGACCCCACGGTACGACAGGATTTTGAAAGTCATATGAATAGTATGGTTCCAGAAAATGCCACATATTATATCCATACTTACGAAGGACCTGATGATATGCCTGCTCATATTAAAGCATCCTTAATGGGAACATCTGTTTTGGTTCCTATTACTAATGGAGGGTTAAATCTGGGAACATGGCAAGGGATCTATCTTTGTGAGCACAGAGATTATGGAGGCCCCAGAAAACTGGTTTTAACAGCTTATGGATCTTAGAACCATTGTGCCCAAGGAATCCTTGATAGCATAAGAATCCAGGCAACGGTATAGAAAATAGCTAACACCTTAAATTTTGGTGTAGAAGTAAGTTTCTTTTTATGCTTAGAATATCCCATTGTGATAAATACAATGGTTAAGATCATTACTGTAGGGTGTTCTACATTATATAATCGTAAGGTAGCATCTTTCATGATTTCTCCCATTTTGTGAGTTCCCGAAAACCAAACTACCAAAGGAGATATGAAGAAAATTATAATACCTATTAAAAGTTGAATATGAGTAACGATAAGCGCAAATAGAGAGACTCTGAAATCTTTTGGAGCATATTCTCTTTTGGAGAAAAAGCCAGCAAGGGCATTAATTGTTGCTAATGTAACGATAAGAACGACAAGATAAGCCCAATATGAGTGAACGATTTGAATAGCTTCGTACATAAAATGATGTGTTTAATTTGTTCAAAGGTACATATAATGCATAAAAAAGCCTCACTCTACAGGTATTGTAGTCTTTATTTAGACTTATTCTATATTCTGTAAAATGTAAAGACTTATTTAGCAAGATTGTTTAGCTATAGCTAAACATAACTATCCCGATTTTACTCTAAAGCTTCTTCTGGAACCTCTCCTGTTAAAGTCTGTAAAAAAAGATGAATCTCGTTAACTTGCTGTGGATTTAACTTTTGATTTAATTGAGTTTCACCCATAATTGAGATGGCTTTTTTAAGATCCTTAATACTACCATCATGAAAGTAAGGTGCTGTTTTTTCAATATTAAGTAACGAAGGAACCTTAAAGACATATTTATCGGCTTCATTTTTAGTAACATCAAACCTACCATTATCTATTTTTTCACTATTTGTGTGCTCCCAATAGTTTACGGTAAGTCCAAATTTTTGATACATATTACCACCTAGTAAAGCTCCTGTGTGGCAGGTGATACAACCAACATTTATAAAGGTTTCCATACCTTTCTTTTCATATTTGTTTAACGCGGTACCATCTCCTGCCATATACTTGTCAAACTTAGAAGGAGTAATTAGTTTTCGTTCAAAAGCACCAATAGCTTTTTCTATATTTCTATAGGTTATAGGATCTTTTTCCTCTGGAAAAGCTTTGGCAAAAAGGTTAATATATTCATCGATTTTTGATATTCGATCTACCACTACTGTCTCGTTGGGCATTGCCATTTCTATTGGATTTAATATGGGCCCTCCAGCTTGTGCTTCTACATCAGGTTCTCGTCCATCCCAAAATTGAGAGATATGTAGCGCAGCATTTAGAGTCGTAGGAGAGTTACGCCCTCCTGGTTTGCCATCGTTACCTAATGAAAAAGATTGATTATCTACTCCATACGTTTTTAGATTATGGCAAGTATTACAACTTTGTGTATTATCTTTTGAAAGACGTTTGTCATAATAAAGGGTTTTACCCAGAGTCACTTTCTCATGGGTTATAGGATTGTCTGGGTTTTCTGCTATTTTTGGTAATGCACCAAAAGTTTTTCGGGCTTTCTTATCAATTTCAGATACCGCAACTGTCTTATTTTCATTTGAAGAAACTGGAACGTAATCTTTGTCTTTTTGTTTAGAATCGTTTTTACATCCTGCACACAGTGCAAGAAATAAACCCCAGTAAAGTAAGTTTTTCATATTGTAGATTTTTGTGTTTATACCTATTTAAGTTGGTTTTAGTAGTGTCGTTATTATTTAGAAGTACTTACATATATATGTATTTTTTTTAAAAAAGAGGGTGATTTGCTGTAAATGATTAAATAGTAGAAATTCACAACGATTTTTACTGAAATTTATTACTCTCTATTGTAAGATAAATGATGAAGATTAAAAACATAGAGCATAAAAAAACCTCATTCGATTTTCGAATGAGGTTTTTGATATTTGGTTTTATAATTCTTTAGTTAAATAGATAGCGTAATCCTACTTGCATTTGCCATCTCGAAGCATTTAACCTACCACTATCAGTAAGCTCTTCGATACCATCTTTAAATCTATCTGCATCAAAAGTATACTCAGGATCTGGGCCACCAGTCTCTGCATTAATTAGATCTACAGTTTGGCGAATAAATTTACGTTTACCCCAATCTTTATTAATTAGATTTGTGAAGTTATTTATATCAGCTGTTGCTTGTAATGTGTGTTTTTTATCACCAAAATTAATAGAGAAATCTTGAACAAAACGTAAGTCGATAACATGACTCCATGGACCTTGATCTCCGTTACGCTCTGCATAACGACCTCTTCTTTTTCTTAAGTAGTCGTTTCCTTCTATAAATGCATTTAAGGCTGCCCATTGCTCTGCAGGAGTATCTGATCCTGGGATTATGTTTCCGTCACGATCTCTAAAAGGAACAAGGTTAATTTCACTCTGGTTAGCAGGAACATACAATAAAGCATTGTCAGATCTGTTATCTCCAAGTAATGATCCATCATATATGAAAGAATAAGGCTGTCCTTGAGATCCTTCGTAGTATACGCCAAACGTAGTTTTTAAATTATCAGTCCATTTGATTTCATAAGAAACATTAGCGTTGATTCTATGCCCTTGAGCAAAATCTGATCTGCTTAATTGAGGTGCATTTTTTCCATTTACCGTTTCTATATTTGCCCATTGTGAAATATTTCTTGATGAAGTACCATCAAAAAGGGATTTAGAATCACCATAAGAATAAGATACTTGCCCTTGGAAACCATTTTCGAAAGGTTTTCTAAGTGTAAAACTAGCATTCCAAGAATATCCTTCACCGGTGTTTGAAGCTAATATAATGTCTCTGTATGTATCATCAATTTCATTATCATCATAATAAGGTCTATTATCAGGACCATTTAGAGCTCCTGCTTCACCTACTATATTCAACTGTTGGTAATTAAGAGCAGTTATATTATCATTCCAAATTAAATCTGCACTTGCAACCAATCCCCATAAAGGTAATTTTTGATCTATTGCAAAATTTGCTTTGAATACTTGTGGTAATTTGAAGTCTGGAGCGAATAAATCAATTCGACCACCAACGCCACCTGTACCAGGTTGTACTGTAACAGGTTGTTGGTTAATATTTGGATTAAACACTACAGGGTCGCTAAGCTCAAAGCTTCTAGATCTTCCACCTGTAACTCCATTATTATTATATGTTGCTGCTGGCCATACTAAAGGAAGTCTTGAGGTAAAGATACCGAAACCTCCACGGATTTGTGTTTTACGTTCACCATTTACATTCCAGTTAAACCCAACTCTAGGCGAGATATAAACTTGTGAGTCAACACCTTTTCCAACTCTTGCACCTTGTAAATCATATCCGGCTGCTTCAAGTAAAGGTATCGTTCTGTTATTAAAATCATCATTGGCAAGCCCATCTTCCCAAATAGGAAAGTCAAATCTAAGACCAATAGTAATTTTAAAATTATCTGTAAACTGAACTTCATCTTGTGCATAAATACCTAATTGAAGTACATCAAATTCTGATGCTCCTGTAGAATCATCACCAGTACCGAGTCCTCCTAATAAAGAATACTCTCTCTGGTAAAAACTAGCAGGTTGTCCTGTAAGAAAATCATCTACAGTAAGAAAAGTATAATCTCCATGATTAAAGGCAAAGAATAAGTTTTTAATTTTTGAATATTCGTTATGAGTACCTATGGTTATAGTATGTGCTCCTTTATAAATCTCAAAATTATTTGTTAATGTAAAGATGTCTTGATCTAAAAGGTTTGCTGTAGAGAAAGGCTCGTTTCCAAAAATAAGACCTTGTCTAAAATCTCTGTTATTTAAACCGTCGGCAATTCTTACTGTTGGGAATGGACTACCACTAGGATCTCTGTCGTCTCTTACTCTAGTATACCCTATAATAAGGTTATTTGAATAATCTGAGCCAATAGTAGAGTTTATCTCTAATGCAGAAGAGTTAGAAACAGTAACAAATTTTTCTGACCCATTTTCAAAACCAATTCCTCTACTATTAGAATTTCTAGCTTCTAAATTTGATCCTTTAACATAACCATGTCTGAAAGATAATTTGTTATTTTCATTAATATTCCAATCTAATTTAATAGTAAATTTATCACTTTCTAAAGTAGTTTCGTTGCTCTGAAATCCACCGATATCATAACCATATGTTGCAAGAGTTCTGGATCTTAAACTTTCTATTGCAGCAAGTGTGTTAGAATCCCCAGTATAATTGTTGATATTGAAAGGTTGAGGGACTTCTCTATCTTCTCTTTCATAATTAATGAAGTAGAACAATTTATCTTTAATAATTGGTCCACCAACTCTTACCCCATATGTAGTAGATGAAAAATCAGGAAATTTTTCTCTAGACTCACCTTCATTAAGCAAACTAGGAGGTGTTTTACCAGCTAAATCTTGATTTCTTATAAATGCATAAGCAGATCCTTCAATAGTATTTGTTCCTGATCTTGTAACAGCACTTATCGCACCACCAGCAAAACCAGCAATTCTTACATCAAAAGGTGCTATTTGTACTTGAAAAGATTCAATAGCATCTACTGAAAATGGATTTACACCAGTTTGTCCTCCATTAGTTCCAGAGTCTGCTAATCCAAAAACATCATTATTAACTGCACCATCAATATAGATAGCATTATATCTACTATTCTGACCTGCCAAAGAGATGCTAAAACCATCATCATCTTCAGATACCTGAGCTTGTGGTGTTAATCTAACAAAATCTGCAACAGATCGGGAAGTTTGTGGTAAATTTTGAATATCTCTTTGCGAAATATTAGTTTCTGCACCACTTTTGTTAGAGTTAAATACACCATTATTAGTAACGGTTATAACTACCTTTTCTAATTCGCTTGATGCCTCAACCATCTGAGTACTAATTCTGAAAGATTGTCCTAATTGAAGAGATATATTCTCTCTTACATAATCATTAAATCCAAGATAAGAAATGGTAATAGTATAAGGACCTCCGGTACGCATACCAGAAATTCTATAAAATCCATCAAAATCGGTAGTTGCACCATAGGTTGTACCTGATGCTTGATGAACTGCCACAATATTAGCTCCAGGTAGTGGACCACCTGCATTGTCTGTAACTTTACCTCCTAATGAAGAAGTAGTTACCCCTTGCGCAAACGTTTTCCCAACGACTGCGATAAGGATTACAACAAATAAAAATGTAATCTTTTTCATGAGTGTGTTTTAATTGTTTTTAATTGTCTCATAAAACTCTTAACGATTGAAATAATGACACTAAAAGTGGCTTAAAAATTATTTAAATCATATCCAGTTTTGTAAATAATTGATAGTGTTAATACTCTTCGCAAAAGAACGAATCTTTATGTATGCATAGTTTATTAAAATGTTAAATCTTTTGCAGGTTTGTATTATAGTTTTAAGATAATTTTTTTTAGTATCAGATTGATTAGTAATTGGTTGAAGATATTAACAAGTTATTAACTAGTGGATTGTTAATTAAAATTGGCTAAGTTCTAATTAGAATATGTTTTATCTTTACTTTATAAAAACGGAGAAATGATACCAGAAGATTTTAGAGATTTTTTCATTAGTTCATCGGCTTTGGTTCAATCAGAAATTGTTTCCACATTATTGGAGATCTCTACTGAGGGTTCAGCCCTGATTGATAGCAATCAGAGTAAAGCCATAAGCTGTCCTCATTGTAAGTGCAATAAAATTAAGGCTAATGGTAAGCTCAAAGGAGTACAGCGCTATGTTTGTAATACTTGTCATAAAAACTTTAGTGAAACTACCGGTAAGTTCTGGTACAACCTCAAGAAGAAAGACAAAGTTAATCGTTATTTATTCTGTTTACTCTCTGGATATAGTATTCGCAAGAGTGCCAAAGAAACAGGGATTTCTATTCAGACTTCTTTTGATTGGAGGCACAAATTACTTGTCTCCTTTGGGAGCGTAAGTGTGGATGAATTCCAAGGAATCCTAGAGAGTGATGATCTTTTCTTTGCTTACTCTGAAAAAGGGAATCGAAATTTGGATCGTCCTGCTAGAAAACGTGGCGCAAAGGCAAGTAAAGCTGGTCTCAGTAATGAAAAAGTAGCTGTGATAGCCAGTTGTGACCGATCAGGGAACAAAGATTTCAAAGTAGCTACCAGAGGTCGCATTAGTAAAAGTGACTTGGAGACTATATTACAAGGGAAGTTGGCTAAAGTAGAAACCCTTTGTAGCGACAGTCACAGAAGCTATACTGCATTTGCAAAAGACAAGAAGGTAGCACACAAAAAATTTAATGCTTCGAAGGGTCAAAGAGCTGTTGACAAAATATATCACGTACAAAATGTGAATAATATGGATATGCGTCTAAGGAAATTTATGGAGCCCTTCAATGGAGTGGCAACAAAATACCTTCAGAATTATCTGAATTGGTTTTTAGTCTTAGAAAAAATAAAAAATTCAACCAGTAAAATGGCAACCGTAGCAGCTATAGCCTTTGCTTCCAATACTGCCTGGATGGAATTTAAAAACATAGTAGTAAATAATATGCTTTTTAGAACTTAGCCTTAAAATTTAATACAATGTTGCAACATTAGGCGAAAAAAACGTCCATAATTCAGAAAATGAATGTTAAATACATTGCGATTAACATATTATTTTCAAACAGGAGAACAAAACTGAAAATAGATTTATCATTCAGAGTTGTCTAAATATCTTTGTAAAAGAGCTTTTGTTGACGAATCGTGTTCTTTAACTTCATGAGTATCGATTTCAGATAAGATAGCAGTAGCCAGTTGCTTACCTAATTCTACACCCCATTGATCATAGCTAAAAATATTCCATATGATACCTTGAATAAAAATACGTTGTTCATACATTGATACTAATGCTCCTAAGTTTTTAGGGGTAAGGGTATCAATTAAAATAGTGGTTGTTGGTTTATTACCTGCAAATACTTTAAAAGGGAGTAGTTTTTTTAATTTTTCATCAGAGGTATTTTTAGCACTTAATTCCTGAAGCACTTCTTCTTGAGTTTTACCATTCATCAAGGCTTCTGTTTGTGCAAAAAAATTGGCCATTAACTTATTTTGATGATCCTGATCACTAAATAAGGAGTGTTTAAAGCCAATAAATTCTGCTGGAATCAATTTGGTTCCTTGATGAATTAATTGAAAGAATGCATGCTGAGCATTAGTTCCTGGCTCTCCCCAGATAATCGTACCGGTTTGGTAGGTAATAGGATTACCATTACGATCTGTACTTTTTCCATTACTTTCCATAATACCTTGTTGCAGATATGCTGGTAACCTATGTAAATATTGAGAGTAGGGAATAATAGCTTCGCTTTCTACATTAAAAAAATTATTGTACCATATGCTAAGCATTCCTAAAATTACGGGAATATTTTCTTCAAAAGGAGTATTTTTAAAATGCTCATCCATTTCATAGGCTCCAGCTAGTAGGGCTTCAAAATTTTCAAAGCCTATAGATAGACTTATAGACAATCCAACTGCGCTCCATAAAGAAAAACGACCACCAACCCAATCCCATAAAGGGAAAATATTTTCTTCTGCAATCCCAAAATTGGTCACATTAAGAATATTACTTGATACGGCTACAAAATGCTTTCCCACAGCTTCTTTAGGCGCATTTTGGGTGAACCACTTTCTTGCTGTTGTAGCATTGGATATGGTTTCTTGAGTAGAAAAGGTTTTAGATACGACTACAAATAAGGTAGTCTCTGGATCTAATTTTTTTAGGTTTTGATGAACATGATCTCCATCTACATTAGAGATAAAATGTAGAGTAAGATGATTCTTATAATACGTTAAGGACTCTGTAATCATAGCAGGGCCAAGATCAGATCCTCCAATACCAATATTTACAATATCGGTAAAAGCTTTACCCGTATATCCTTTAAGATTTCCTGAAATGACCTGATGGCTAAAGGATTTTATTTTTTCTTTTACGTTTGTAACTTCTGAGACTATATTTTTACCATCAATGATAACTTGATGTTCAGATGGTGTTCTGAGAGCGGTATGTAGAACGGCTCTATTCTCTGTCTCATTAATAGTACTACCATCAAAATAATGTTGTATAGCTTCATCGAGCTTTACTTCTCTAGCCAGGTCCAATAACAGGTTTTTTGTGGTTTTATCGATCCTGTTTTTAGAATAATCTACATAAAAATCCTTCCATTCAATCGAAAAAGCATGTGCGCGATCCGGATTGTGTTTAAAAAGAGTTGTAAGGTGTGTATCTTTTATGGTTTCATAATGAGATTTTAATGCTTCCCAGGCTTTTGTGGTGGTTGGGTTAATAGTTGGTAATGTCATGGTTTATAAAATTTCCTGCGGTTTTTGTGGTTTAAAAGGAATACTATCTAATTCGGTCTTTAAAGGTTGAACGTGGTTATAAAAACCTTGTTTAAGACTATCGGCTAGTGGTTTTGAAGCCGGAAGATCTTGTTTAAATGGGTCTACTTCTTTTCCGTTTTTCCAGAATCTGTAGCACACATGGGGACCTCCTGTGTTACCAGTCATCCCAATATATCCTATAACATCTCCTTGGTTTACAAATTCACCTACTTTTACAGCTTGTCTGCTCATGTGTAGATATTGAGTATCATAAGTGGCATTATGCCTTATTTTTACATATTTACCATTTCCGCCTCTTCGCTCAGATTTGGTTACGACTCCATCTGCAGTGGCCAATATCGGGGTACCTATAGGAGCAGCAAAATCTGTCCCTCGATGTGGCCTTACTTTGTTGCCATAATATTTGATTCTGCGTTTAAGGTTGTATCGCGAAGAAATTCTACTAAATTTTACAGGAGCAGTAAGAAATGCTCTACGTAAATTATTAGCTTCATCATCATAATAATCTATAGAATTGTTAATAGAATCATCAATAAACCTAAAAGCATAAATAGGTTTACCTCGATGTTCAAAATAGCAGGCTTTGATTTTATCAACTCCTGCGGGAATAGTATCATCAATAAATTTTTCGGTATAAATTACCTTAAATCTATCTCCTGCTTGTAATCTTGTGAAATCAATAGTCCATGCATAGATATCTGCCATGTTATATGCAACCAGAAAATTGAGATCCATATCGTCAAATGTTTGCATTAAACTGCTGTTTATGATTCCAGAAGCAGTTTTATCAACAAGCGCTACTGGTTTTTTGCTTTTTTTGGCAATGATACTATCTCTAAAATCAATCACGGTATAATCGATTTTGTTGTTTTGATATACAAATACCTGTGCTTTTTCTGTAGTATCTTTTGATTTAAGAAGCATATAAGGTTTTCCTGCCTGAATTCTGGCTACATTAAAGGTGTCTTTAATTGTATTAGTGATCTCAAATACTTTAGTTCTACTTATCCCATGAGTATCCATAATGGCTCCAAAACTATCTCCGGGGCGTATGGTGTCTTTAACAACATTAAAGTCATTTAGAACGTAACCAAATTCAGTTATAATTGGAGGCGCTTTTTCTTCCTCTATAACTTCTGGAACAATAACTTTTGCTTCTTTTTTTTCTTTTTGACATGAAAATAATACTACCGCGGTAAGTAGTAAATAACCTATTTGCTTCAACTGACGACTATTTTATTTTGCGGTATTAAATTGATGAGTAACCCATTGTTGACCCCAGTTTTCTTTTTCTTCCTTGGTCCAAAGATTAGGAAAAAACATAATCCTTTGAAAACTTGGAGGCAAGAAACTTTTCCAGTTAGTTCCTCCTGTAGCCAAAACTTCACCTTTCTCTTTATTGAGATACCTATAGGCAGCACCCATGTGCATTAATAACCAATTAACATTCACATTAGTGTCAAAAGTACGTAATGCTTCGATAAGGAGCACATTATTTTGCTCTTTTTCTGGTAGTTCGAGGTATTTGTGAAAAATAGTGCTCTGTTGTACTTGGTGAGCAATACGCATCATTCTTGGTGTATATCGATATTCGAATTGCTTAAGAGTAAGTGTTTTTTCACCGGTTTCTTTATCGGTAGCACCAGATTTCCAGTACAAATGTTCGAATACTTCTTCGAGGACATCTTTTTCAGAAAAAATATCTCTTTCTTTAGCACTTACAAGATTCGTCAGGGGAGTTGAATAGATCTCGATTAACCTAAATTGCACAGATTGAAAACCACTTGCAGGTAGAAGAGACATTCGGTATTTAAGAAATTGTTCTCTGTCCATTCCTCTAATCATAACGTCAAAAGAATTGATCAAAACTCCGAAATAACGATTTACTCTATCAATTTTAGTAGTAAAAAAAGCGGCATTTTGTAATTTGTCATCAATGATCTGCTTTAATTCATGTATAATTAGCTTGAAATAGAGTTCTGTAATTTGATGATAAGTAATAAAGATCTCCTCGTCAGGGAAATGTGTTCTTGGGATCTGTAAGCTTAATAAAGTGTCCAGGTGTATATAATCCCAATAGGTTAAATATCGATCGTGAAGTAGACCGTCTAAATATGACCCCAGATCCTGGCCAGAGTTTTTAAATTTTTTTTCTAGTTGCTTTATTTTTTCGGCAATCTCTGGCTTTATAGATTCATTCATTAATCTACTATAATTTTAAATGGGTGTTTAAGTCCTTTAAATGCATCTAAATCTGCTTTTATCGAGCCTACAACAATATCTGCTTTTATTCTTACGGGCATACGGTTGTCATCATCGCTTACCCATACAGTCATACTTTCTTCTTCTTTAAAAACTCTATCTGCTTGAACATAGGGTCTAAATTTTAAACATGCAATTTTACCCATTTTGGTTTTAATGATTTCTCTTCCTAAGAATTTTAACTTAAAACGATAGCTTTCATTATCAAAAAACATATTTACATATTGTTCATCTCCTTTTTTTAGAGAAGATGTGTTAATGTTATTACGTAAATAATAAAAAGAAGACATCATGTCTTGTACATCAGATTGTATTGGGTAAGATTTTTTTGTATTGTGTTTTTTGTTGAAAACTAATGCTTTGTTTTCATTATGATCGAAGTTAATTTCTATATTCTTGGTATGTCCTCCCTCATTTATTTTTCGAATGAAACGATATGGTTTTACTCTATCTATGTCAATATAAGTTTCATAATAATCTTCTACTTTAAAAAAGACACTTAAAAAACCGGATGATTTACCTGTACCAATGATATGGTGTACTGATTTCCCATTTAACTGTTCTTTTTTAATTTCAAGTGTAGCATAACTAGCTGTAAAAAGGCCATAATGAATTCTGAACTTAAACCATTCTCCAGAATCGAATGCTTTATGGCTATCTTGCGCAAAAGCAGGAGATATACTTGTTATCAAAAGCAATATTATAATATACTTTTTCATAGTTTAGGGCATTGTTATTATTTGACATACATGTTAATTGAATATGCAATTACAATATCCATTCCAAAAATACTATTTAATATGAAGAGATAAAAATGAATATTGTTATCTAATTTTAAAATATAGACAAAAAAAGAGAGCCACCACAGCTCTCTTCTTTACTTTTATTAACCAACTAAAAACTTAAATTATGAGAATAATTATTGTTTTAGATATAGGCGGTAACCACTCCACCTATTTATGCAAAAATGGACTTTTTTTGAATAATTATCAAACGAAAACGTTTTTTTATTATGAAATTTAACAAAAGTTTATATCATTTGCTGCGAAAATTGCATTTTTCTCAAAAAAGCAAAAAACAATTTTAGTCAATAAAAAGGGTGTTTTTTTAGTTATTTTTCTAACCAAAATTCGTGTCATTTTATGCCTGGAAATAGATTTGATCTACTTCTCGATAGTATGAACTAATTTGTCTTTGATTACATAATAATAAGTCCACAATTTATTTAATTTATAGGTTTGTATTGTTTTACGACCTGATCTATTTTTCCAAAAATAGTTTCTCCTTGTTTATTTTTCATTTCGATTTCTATACGATCATCAAAACTCATAAAGGGAGTGGATGGTTTTCCGTTTTTAATAATTTCTAAACATCTAACTTCTGCCAAACAGCTTGATCCATCTGGACTCCCTTGATTTGCAACAGTACCTGATCCTATTACAGATCCGGCTATTAAAGATCTTGATTTAGCAGCATGAGCGATCAATTGACCAAAATCAAAAGTCATATCTATTCCGGCATTAGGTGATCCTATAACTTTAGAATTTAGTGTAGATATCAATGGTAGATGTACCTTGGCATTTTCCCAGGCATCGTCTAGTTCATCTGGCGTAACTACTACTGGAGAAAATGTAGTCCATGGTTTTGATTGATAGAACCCAAATTGTTTAGCTAACTCATTAGGGATTAAATTCCTTAATGAAACATCATTAATAATTGCCACAAGTTTAATATGCTTTTGAGCATTTTTAGCGCTAACACCAGCAGGAACATCATCTGTTATTACAGCGACTTCAGACTCAAAATCTATTCCCCATTCTTCTTTTTCAATTTCAATATCATCATTTGCTCCAATAAATGCATCAGAAGCCCCCATATACATTAAGGGATCGGTCCAGAAAGTCTCTGGTAATTCGGCATTTCTTGCTTTTCTTACTAGTTCTACATGAGTAACATAAGCACTACCGTCTGCCCAATGATAAGCTCTGGGAATGGCAGCCATGGCTACGGTCGAATCAAAATCAAAAGTATTTGGTAATGTGCTATTTTGTAACTGATCGTATACTTTTTCTAGTTTAGGGGAAGTATCTTCCCAATTATCCAAAGCCTCTTGCATTGTTTGCGCAATTTCAGGAACTTTTACGGCTTTGGTTAGATCCCTGCTTACTACAACTAGTTGTCCGTCTCGGGTATCGTTTTTTATGGTTGCTAATTTCATTATATTGTTTTTCTTAGAAGTTCATATCCTGTATTATAGTTTCATTTCCAGGAAACTATTTTTACGAAGAACTTTTGTTTGGTTTTTTGGAAATACTATACCATATATTATATACCAATTAAAAGATAAGTTCTAAATAATTGGTATATAAAAATGGCAAGAAAATAATATGTCTATTTTCTTAAAATGTAGTGTTAGAATATTTTTAAAGCGTACCTCTTTGTTCTTGTTCTCTTTCGATAGCTTCGAATAATGCTTTAAAATTACCTTTACCAAAAGACTGAGCTCCTTTACGTTGGATAATTTCAAAAAACATTGTAGGGCGATCTAGAACCGGTTTTGTAAAAATCTGAAGAAGATACCCTTCATCATCCCGATCAATTAGAATTCCTAACTCTTTAAGTGGCTCAAGATCTTCATCTATTTCACCAACTCGATCCAAAACAGTTTCATAATAACTAGATGGAACAGTAAGAAATTCGATTCCTCGATTCTGAAGTGCAGAAACAGTTTCAATAATGTTATCGGTAGCCAATGCTATGTGTTGTACTCCGGCACCATTATAAAAATCGATGTATTCTTCAATTTGGGATTTTTTTCTTCCTTCAGCAGGTTCGTTTATAGGAAACTTTATACGCCCGTTACCATTACTCATTACCTTACTCATTAAGGCTGTATATTCTGTAGAAATATCTTTGTCGTCAAAAGATACTAATTGCGCAAACCCCATAACTTTGGCATAGAACTCACACCATTTGTTCATTTCATTCCATCCTACATTACCTACCATATGGTCAATAAACTTAAGACCGGTGGTTTCTGTTTTATAGGGTTTGTTCCAAGCCATATAGCCAGGTAAGAATGTCCCATGATAATTTTTTCGTTCTACAAAAATGTGTACTGTTTCTCCATAAGTGTGGATTCCTGAGAACACAACTTTACCATTTTCATCTTCCTCAACAGTGGGTTCCATATAGGATTTAGCACCACGTTTTACAGTTTCTTGATAGCTTTTGGTAGCATCATCAACCCAAAGAGCTACTACTTTTACTGCATCACCATGGGCATTAATGTGTTTGTTAATATCTCCATCAGGTTGTAAAGGTGAGGTAAGAACTAAGCGTATTTTATCTTGTTGTAATACATAAGAAACCTTATCCTTACATCCTGTTTCTAATCCGGCATAGGCTATAATTTGAAAACCCCATGCTGCTTGATAATAATAGGCTGCCTGCTTGGCATTACCTACATAGAGTTCTACATAATCTGTTCCTAACAGTGGTAAGAAATCTTCTGCCTGAGGAACTATTTTTTCTAAATTCTGAGGTGTTATATTGGTCGACATAATGCTTTAAATTTTATAGTTAAATAAATGAATCAATGAGAAAAATGTATTCGATTTTTTCTGTAAAGGTCAGTTTAAAAAGCTACCACATGGCTCTTAAATGTGCTGTAATGTCTTTCCGGTAATTTAGCATAAATGTTTTTTAAATTGTTTTAGATATAAAAACATTCTTTGAAAAATTACTCTAACCAGGATTTATGATAATCTTCATCTGCTATTTTCATAGCCTCTTCTGTAACCATAAGAGGTTTAAAGGTATCTACCATAACAGCTAATTCATCGGTTTTGGTTTTTCCAATACTTCGTTCTGCTGCACCGGGGTGTGGACCATGTGGTATCCCTGCAGGATGTAAAGAAATATGTCCTGCATCAATATCGTTTCTACTCATAAAATCACCATCGACATAGTATAACACTTCATCGCTATCTATATTACTATGATTATAAGGTGCAGGAATGCTCTCTGGGTGGTAATCATACAATCTTGGTACAAAAGAACAAATTACAAAAGCATCGGTCTCGAATGTTTGGTGCACTGGTGGTGGTTGATGTATTCTACCTGTTATGGGTTCAAAGTCATGTATCGAAAATGCATAAGGGAAATTAAATCCGTCGTATCCTACTACATCAAATGGATGTGTAGCATAGATCATATCAAAAATTTCGTCTTGCTTTTTTACTTTGATTAAAAAATCTCCTTTTTCATCGTTAGTTTCTAATTCGTATGGAGTCCTGATATCGCGCTCACAAAATGGAGAATGTTCTAGCAATTGTCCAAACCAGTTACGGTATCTTTTTGGAGTATAAATTGGTCTTCTTGATTCTACAATAAACAAACGATTATCAGAAGTGTCAAAATCAAGTTTATAAATAGTTCCTCTTGGGATAAGAATATAATCACCGTATTTAAAATCCAGATTCCCTAAATGACTACGAAATTTTCCGCTTCCACGATGAATAAAAATTAATTCGTCGGCATCTGTGTTTTTATAGAAATAATCGGTAGTAGATTCCTGAGGCGCAGATAAAATGATACTTGCATCACTATTAGTTAATACATTTTTTCTACTTTGTAGATAATCTTTTTCAGGATTGACTTTGAAACCGTGGAATCTATAAGATTTGATATTGTTTTTTATAGCTACTTTGGGAGCTACGCTATAACTTCCTTTAATTTCTTTTACTTGTGTTGGTCTATGGCAATGATATAAATTGGTTGACATTCCGTCAAAACCAATTGTTCCAAATAATTGCTCATAATATAAATTACCATCTGGTTTTTTAAAGATGGTATGACGCTTAGGGGGTATTTCACCTAGAGTATGATAAAAAGGCATGATGTTGCAAATTTAAGATATTAACTACTTTTAATTAAGACAATAATAAATAGCACCTCTACCTTATTCGGGATTGCGCTTAATAAGGTAGTGTAGTAATAATAATAAATCTTGCCAGAATAAATTCATAACATTACAAATATCGTAAATATTTCTATTCTTTAGAATATAATTTTTTAAAACCAAAAACCAACACTAAAGGACCAGTTACTTTCATCTAGTTCTGGAGAATAAGAATATTTAACTTGTATGGGTCCAGCAAAGGTGTCTAAGCCATACCCTATAGCATATCCAGAGAATTCTGGGTTTTCAAACCATTTTCCTGTACTGAATAACTTATTACCTACATTGGCAAAATTAGCAGATGCATTAATATGATTCTTTTTAAATACCTCATAATCCACAGATAGCAGGGCTTTCATAAAACTTTGCCCTGTTATTCCGAAGAAATCATATCCATAAAAAGGGATAAAATTATTAATGGTTTTAGCACCAAAACCTCCAAGTAGAAAATCGAGAGAGCTTAGAGAAGTATTTCCAATTTTGGTACCTGCTTCCAGGCTAATATTCATAGAAAAATCATTATATAATGGGGTAGCAAATCCTAATTGTGCTTTGGCAATTGAGAATTCATCAAAACTTTTTGTAAAATCAGAAGAAAAAAGATAGGTATGAATATCACCTTCAAATAAAAATCCTCGCTTCGGAAAATATTTATTATTATAAGTATCCAGTTTAATATAACCAAAGGCACTCCAATAATCACTATTATCAAATACAGTTCTCGGAATTTGATTTTCATCTTCTCCAAACGTTTCAGAAATAATACTAAGGCGTTTATATTCTGCACCTAATCCAACAGAAAAGGTTTGTTGTAATAAGGTCTCTGCATAGATTTGTGCATTATAATCGGTATAATCTACATCGATAGTATTAATATCTAAATCAGGGATCTCTCCAAATCTTCCTATAAAATCAAAATCAATTGCTTTTTTAAAATTGGTATAGCGAAATTTTAATCCAGTACTCCAATAAAACCCCTTGTCAATATAATAATCTAGGTTATATCGAATATTATCGCCCAAAGCAACATCTGCAGAGAGCACATCATTATCAAATAATAGGCTTTTTCTGGTTACATTAATTAAAGCTGCGGTCTGATACAAGTCGTCATAATGAAGTGCAAAACGTAATAACATTTTGTTTTCGCTCTCTTTTACATTAAGATCTAGTTTTTTACCTTCTCTTGTGTCGATCAATTTATGGCTTACACGATCAAAGTTCCCTGTTGCAGATAAGTTGTTAATACCTTCATTTAATTTTTCGTAAGTTGTAATTCTAGGAGTTTTAAGTTTTAGTTTTCCTTTTATATAAGCTCTTGTATACCTTTTATTTCCTGAAATAACCAAACTATTTACTAATATGTTTTCTGAATTTTTAGTAACAGGAGGTTCCTTTGGTTGAGGTTTTTGACGCATTGCAATTGCTTTTAGTTTATCATAATTAGCAAATGCGGCTTTTTCTCCATTGGTAATAATTTTATCGGCCTGATTAAAAGATATTACCGAAAAATCTGTTATTGAAGGTTTAATGTATACATCGGTTTCAGAAACTTTGTCTTTCATAGCATTATAAGTTCTGAAATTACTGATTTGAAGCATGATATTAGTTACCGAATTTAGCTCATCTCTAGACATTAAGCTATCTTGTACATCAATTCCAATTACTATTTCTGCTCCTTTTTCTTTTATTTCCTTTACAGGGTAATTATTAGCTACTCCTCCATCTGTCATTAAAATACCATTTAGTTCGACAGGGCTAAAAACAGAGGGTAATGCTCCACTAGCAGCTACAGCATCTGGTAAATATCCTTTATCCAGAAGAACTTGTTTCCCAGTTTCAATATTAGTAGCCATACAGAAAAAAGGGATTGGGAGATTATTGAAGTCACGTATTTCACTTACATGAGCTGTAAATCTTGAGAATTGGTTATAAAAATTCTGTCCCTTAGATAGTCCTTTGGGTAAGCCAATTTTAAATTTGTCAAAGGGTAAGGTTATTGCATATTTTTCTGAGTCTTCTCGTTCATAAAAAGTTTTAGCACTTCTCGGAAGTTCATCTTGTATAAATGCATCAAAGTCAACAGCTCTAAAGATAGAATCGAGTTCTGCAGCGCGATACCCAGAAGCGTATAACCCACCTACAATTGCTCCCATACTAGTACCACCAATATAATCGATACGTATCCCTGCTTCTTCTATTATTTTTAAGGCACCAATATGTGCAAGTCCTTTTGCACCGCCACCACTCAAGACTAAGCCTACTTTTACATCCTCTATTGACGAATCATTACGTCCCTCTGAGTCTTGTTTTTCTTGAGACCAAATTGTGTCAGGAATAAAGAACACTAAAAGAAGTATCCCTAATAAAAAAAATCTTGATGTATTGCGTTTGGCCACGTTTACTCTTTTTTAGAAAGATAATAATTATACACTTTGGTTGCGCGAGAATCCCCAATCACTTCGCTTAATTCATGTTTAGAAGCCTCACTTATTCTTTTTACAGACCTAAAGTTTTTTAATAATTCTATGACAGTTTTTTCTCCAATCCCAGGAATTAAATCCAGTTCGGTATCTAAAGCGGCTTTACTTCTTTTTTGTCTATGAAAAGTGATTCCGAATCGGTGTGCTTCATTACGTAAATGTTGTATGACCTTTAAGGATTCTGATTTTTTATCTAGATATAAAGGTATAGAATCTCCAGGGTAATAAATCTCTTCTAGTCGCTTGGCAATACCAATAATAGTTATCTTTCCTCTTAATCCTAATGTGTCTAAAGCTTTTAATCCCGAGGAAAGTTGTCCTTTTCCTCCGTCTACGATGACCAGTTGTGGTAAAGGTTGATTTTCTTCTGTTAATCGTTTATAACGCCGATATACGACTTCTTCCATAGAGGCAAAATCATTGGCTCCTTCTACCGTTTTTATATTAAATTTTCTATATTCTTTTTTACTGGGTTTTCCATCTTTAAATACTACACAGGCAGCGACTGGGTTAGTTCCTTGGATATTCGAATTGTCAAAACATTCGATATGTCTTGGCTCTTCGGGTAACCTTAAATCTTTTTTCATTTGCGCCATCAGGCGTTTTATATGCCGATCGGGATCCATGATTTTGATTTGCTTAAAACGCTCCTGTCTATGGTATTTTGCATTTCTCAAGGATAAGTCTACAATCTTTTTTTTATCACCCAATTGTGGGATTGTAATTTTTAGTGCTTCTCCTACTTCTACATTAAAAGGAACAAATATTTCTTTGGATGTAGAGTTAAAACGTTGTCGGAGTTCGATAATGGCAAGTTCTAAAAGTTCTTTGTCAGATTCGTCCAATTTCTTTTTAACCTCTGTGGTATGTGATCTAATTATGGCGCCATAGGATAGTTGAAGAAAATTAATATATCCATAGGATTCATCTGATATGATAGAAAACACATCGACATTACTTATTTTAGGATTAACTACAGTTGATCTTGCTTGGTATTTTTCTAGTATTTGTATTTTTTCCTTGATTCGCTGTGCATCTTCAAACTCCATTTTCTCTGCGTGTATCATCATTTGATTCCTAAAACGATTAAGAGAATCTTTAAAATTTCCTTTTACAATTTGACGAATAGCTTCAAGGTTTTCGAGATATTCTTCTTCGTCTTGTAATCCTTCGCAAGGGCCTTTGCAATTGCCTAAATGATACTCTAAACAGACTTTATATTTTCCGGCATTTATTTTTTCCTGAGATAGATCATAAGTACAGGTTCTAAGCTGATAGAGTTCTTTGATAAGGTCCAAAAGGATATGTACCGTTTTCACAGAAGTATAGGGGCCATAGTATTCTGAGCCATCTTTGATAAGGTTACGAGTAAGAAATATTCTTGAAAAACGTTCTTTTTTGATACAAATCCAAGGATATGTCTTATCATCCTTGAGCATGACATTAAACCTTGGTAAATATTTTTTAATCAGATTGTTTTCTAATAACAGGGCATCTGTTTCTGTTTCAACAACAATGTGTTTTATAGCATGAATTTTCTTTACAAGAACCTTGGTTTTATAGTTATCATGATTCTTTGTAAAATAAGAAGAGACTCTTTTTTTTAAATTTTTTGCTTTTCCAACATAAAGAAGTTTTTCGTCTTTATCATAATATTGATATACTCCAGGGCTGGTAGGTAATGTTTTAATTTGTATGTCTAACGTTGCTTCTTGCATATTCTAATGGTAAAGTTAAGGGTTTACCTTAATTGTAGTACAACTATTAGAGGTTTAAATTTTTGTTAACTATTGATTAGAATTATGAATTTGTATTAAAAAGGAGGGATGTAATACAATGCTTATTGATTTTTATTACATTAGTAGTCCCAATATTAATCATATCTTTTGGAGAAAGAAAAGAAAATAATTGGAAGAACAGATAAAGTGGATTTTCCTCTTTTAGAATTGAAAGATATCGATGTCAAAATTGATACGGGCGCATATACTTCATCTATACATTGCGTTGATATAAGAGAGATTGATCAAACACTGCAATGCAATCTTCTTGATGCAACACACTCTGAATATAATGGCAAAAGATTTACATTTAAAAATTATGACATTACTGCGGTAAAAAGTAATAGCGGAAAAGTAGAAGTACGCTATGCTGTAAGAACACAAATTATTGTATTTGATGAAACATATTCAATAACCCTCACATTATCTCCTCGTGATGATATGCGTTTTCCAGTATTGATTGGCCGTAAGTTTTTAAGTGGTAAATTTTTGGTTGATCCCCAATTAGAAAATCAGTCCTATAATAGAAAACTGTAATGAATATCAAAATCTTGTCACGTAGTGCAAATTTGTATTCTACTGATGCTTTGGTTCAAGCGGCAGTAAAACGAAAGCATAATGTACAGGTAATAGACCCTCTTAACTGCGATATTGTTATTGAAAAACAAAAACCTGAAATTTATTATCGAGGGAAGAAATTAGATCATGTAGATGCTGTGATTCCCAGAATTGGAGCTTCTACTACTTTTTATGGTACTGCGGTAGTACGACAGTTTGAATTAATGAATGTATTTACCACACTTAAGTCACAGGCATTACTACAATCCAGAGATAAACTAAGAAGTTTACAGATATTATCTAAAGCAGGATTGGGACTCCCAAAAACAGTATTTACCAATTATTCTAAAGATGTTTCTGAGGTTATATCTCATGTAGGAGGAGCTCCTCTAATTATTAAGTTATTAGAAGGTACTCAGGGATTAGGAGTTGTATTGGCCGAAACTAAAACAGCTGCAGAGTCTGTGTTAGAAGCTTTTAATGGGTTACAAGCTCGTGTAATTGTACAAGAATTTATAAAAGAAGCCAAAGGAGCGGATATTAGAGTTCTAGTTGTTGATGAAAAGGTAGTTGGAGCAATGAAAAGACAAGGTAAAGAAGGAGAATTTCGATCTAATTTACATAGAGGAGGTAGTGCATCAGTGATCACTCTTAGTGAAGAAGAAGAACAAGCGGCTATAAAAGCAGCCAAAGCTTTAAAAATGGGCGTAGCAGGTGTAGACATGCTACAAAGTGAAAGAGGGCCTCTTATTCTCGAAGTTAATTCTTCTCCGGGATTAGAAGGTATAGAAAAAGCAACGGGAGCGGATATTGCAAAAACTATTATTCGTTATATTGAAAGAAGTTTATAACACAATGACTAAAGTAACAGGAAAAAATATACTTAATATTCTCGGTAAAGAAGTATTGCCCGGTACTAGTACAACTATAAATTTTAATATAGCCAAGTTATATACTTCTACCAAGGTAGAAATACCTATAATCATAGAAAGATCAAAAACCCCTGGCCCCACTGTACTTATTACTGCAGGAATTCATGGAGATGAGATTAATGGAGTAGAAGTTGTGAGACAAATCATTGCAAGAAAAATTAATAAACCTGCAAAAGGTAGTATTATATGTATCCCTGTACTTAACGTATTTGGTTTTTTAAGTATGGATCGCTTTTTTCCTGATGGACGAGATCTTAACAGGGTTTTTCCGGGAACCAAAAATGGGTCTCTAGCCAGTCGCTTTGCTTATCAATTTATAAATGAGATTTTACCGGCAGCAGATTTTTGTTTAGATTTTCATACCGGAGGAGCCAGTAGATTCAATGCTCCGCATATTAGAGTGGATCCTAAAAATGAAAGATTAGTAGAGTTAGCAAAAATTTTTAATGCTCCTTTTACTCTTTTTTCCAAAAATCTGGATGGTTCATATCGAGCTACCTGCTCCAAAAAAAGTAAAGATATATTATTGTTTGAAGGAGGAAAGTCTCAAAATAGTAGTAAAGAAATAGCAAGAGAAGGAGTACAAGGAACCATGCGTATATTGAATCATCTGGAAATGCTGAGTACCGAATTCGAATTACCTTCTCGGGATTCTGATACTTTAATTATTAAAAAAAGTGTATGGATGCGTGCAAAATATAGTGGTTTATTACATATTAAAATACCTGTTGGAAAACATATAGAAAAAGATGAGATTATGGCAACAATTACAGATCCTTATGGTAAGATGAGACATGTAGTTAAAGCAAATAATGAAGGATATGTGATTAATGTAAATGAATCTTCAATTGTATATAAAGGAGATGCTATTTTCCGTATTACCAAAGAATTAGCAAATGAATAAAAAAGAACTACGAGCTAAATATAAAACCCTTCGATCTCATTTAAGTAACGAAGAGGTTGAAAATTTAAGTATTGATATAGCCAATCAATTACTTAAATTACCAGTTTGGGAAAAATCATATTACCATATTTTTTTGTCGATAGATCAAAAAAAGGAAATCAATACAGAATTTTTGCTAAATATTCTTCTAGGAAAGGATAAAAATGTAATCGTATCAAAAAGTAATTTCGAAGACAATACTCTTCACCACTTCTTACTCACAGATACTACTGTATTAAAAGTGAATTCTTGGGGAATTCCTGAACCGGTTGATGGAATCCCAATCCCTGAAGATAAAATAGAAGTAGTTTTTGTACCTCTATTAGCATTTGATCAAAAAGGGAATAGAGTGGGATATGGCAAAGGGTTTTATGATAAATTTTTGGCAAAATGTAATCCTAATACCTTAAAAATTGGCCTTTCTTTTTTTTCTGCTGAAGAAGAAATTGAGAATGTAACCATAACAGATGTATCTCTTGATTTTTGTGTCACGCCAACAGAAATATACGCTATTAAGAAGTAAATAGGGTTTTCTGAATTAAGGATACTTTTGTATATTCACCTTATTAATTTTGTACTCTCTAAAAAATGCCCCGAAATATAGAAAGTGTTTGTATCATAGATGATGACCTTATTTATATTAATCTGGTAAGCAAGATCATTGAACTAAAAAAACTATCAGAATCTGTTTTAGTTTTTAACAATGGAAAAGAAGCATTAGATTTTTTTCTACAATCTTTACAGAAAGAAGAAAATCAAGATGTACCACAAGTTATATTTTTAGATCTAAATATGCCAATTATGGATGGTTGGGAATTTTTATGTGAATTTTCTAAAATCAAAAATCAAATTGGAAAAAAAATTGACCTTTATGTGGTGAGTTCTTCAATAGATTCTAGAGATATAGAACGCGCCAAATCTATCGATATAGTATCAGATTATCTTACCAAGCCTATTAAATTAGGCGACTTTGAAAGAATTTTGATCTAATTGTAGTTTTTGTACTATTCTTCTACTTTTTTTGGAAAAGCTTTTTTGTTAAATATGATTAATAAGAAAACACCAACACTTATTGCAGAATCGGCAATATTAAATACAGGATCAAAGAATGAAAAATGTTTGCCTCCCATAAACGGAATCCAATCTGGTAAAATATCATCATAGAAAGTAAACTGAATCATGTCGACTACCTTACCATAAAAAACACTTTCATAACCGCCCGCTTCTGGTAAGAAACTTGCAATCTCTACCAGTGTGCTTTCACTAAATAAAATACCATAAAAAATAGAATCAATAATATTTCCAAAAGCACCAGCAAAAATCAATGCAATACAAAAAGTAAGAATAGTTGGGCTGTTTTTGCGAACAGAATCGTACAACCAATACCCGATTCCTGTGATGGCAACCACTCTAAATAGTGTAAGAACTAGTTTTCCATAATTCCCAGGAAGTTCAAATCCCCAGGCCATGCCTTTGTTTTCTACGAATATAATACGAAACCAATCAAATACTTCTACACTATCGTGAAGAGTAAAATGAGTTTTAATATAAATTTTGGTGATCTGATCAATAAGTAACACTAAAATTATAACTAAAATAGATTTCTTTAAAGACATATAAGTATTAATTTGCTTGGCTGTTAAAAGCGACGGACAAAAATAGTGTTTTATTTTGTTTTATAGATACTTATTGTTTTAGCTGCAAGATTTATGGATTTTTGTTCAGAATTAAGGTGAATTTTATGACTAGTCTTCTTTTAGTATTTTTTCGACATATTTGATCCATTGATAATCAGGAATGCTCTTGTCGATATAATAATCAGGTTGAATGCCTTTATTGTCAATCGTCATTTCGGGTATTCTCATACTTTTAGATAAACTATATCCCAATTGTAGATCTTTACAGGGAGAATCAACAAAATTCATGTTTGAAATATCTAAGACACCAGTTGTAGTAGTGCCAAAGAGCTTCACTTTTTTACTTTGTTTTGCTGCTAATAAAAATTGTTCTGTCGTACTGCCATTATTTTTATTAATTACAATAGCAACATTTTTTGGATAAGGGTATATCGTATCCATTTTTGTAATATCTATTATAGTGCCATCAAGATTTACAAATTCACCCATATGTTTATTTAATTTTTCTAACCCTTTTTTTGCCCATTTCTTTTCTTCAGCAGACCAGTCAGGATCCTTCATGAATTTCTTCATTCGGTTATTATTAAGTGGTGTTGATAGTAGTTTAACACCCACTGTGCGTATAGGGTTAGTATACAAATAGGGGATGATTTTTTTATAGCTAGCATCACTTCCACCACCATTATTTCTTACATCAATGATGAGATTTTTTTTACGGATCAACTGATTGTGATTTGCCATAATCAAGCTGTCTATATATTTTTTGTTAGAATATGAAAATGATGGAATTCTAAGAAGAATGGTATTCTCACTTACTTCCTTGATCATAGGACTTCGGGCTTTGATTAGCTCAAAATGTTCCTCTATTGTTTTATCAACTTCAAAATGCGGTTTTAATCTTTTTAAAACTATAAAGCCCATTTGCAGGTAATTTTTTCCAACCAACTTTACATCTTTAAATGTTCTGGCAGAATGATCCTTCATGAAATAAACAGCTTCTTTCTGATCATTTTCAGAAACTTTGATCCTAAATTTGATTTGATTTTTTTTCCAGTAAACCCCGTCAGCTTCGAGTATAAATCCAATATATTCGTTTTTGGTTTTTATGACACCAATTTTATATGCTTTGGACTCCCATATTCCTTCATAAGTAATATTTCTTAATTTAGAAATATAGTGTTCAAATTCTTTTTCTTCTATATTATATTTTTCCCAACCCTTAAATTGATCCGAAATTTCAGCATCAGAAGATCCATTTTGAGCTTTGTTTTGTTGATTGTTAATCCGTACTCCTATATGCCCTGATCTAAAAAACCGAAGCCAATTATTTAGTACAGCAGAACATTCTTTAATGGTTTTAATAGGTTTTATTTTAGCTCTAAATTTTTTATTATGATTTGCATAAAGATCTTTTCCTTTTTGTTCTAGTGCATAGATAAAACCAGCATCGTTTTCTTCAAATGTTTTCTTAAGCCAGTTGTAATTATCTTCACAAGAACAATTTTGCGAAAAAGTGAAAAACGAAATAAAAAAGAATAAAAGAAATACTGGTTTCATTACATTGAATATTTGTAGTTATATGATAGAAAACAATTACCTTATTTTTTTAAGGCAATTGTTTTCATATTCTTCTCATTATTATTTTCTAATGAATATACTACCACTCACAGTTTCAAGTTGTAGCTCGCTTCTTACATCTCCAAAAGTACCTGTTACTTTACTTCCTACGATTCTGTTTTTACCGTGATCAAACTTCATGTCTTTATCAGAATAAATCATTCCGGTAACTGTTTCGGCTTTTAATCTTGATTTTGAAACATTAATGTCAATATCTCCACTTATGGTTTTAAGATTAAGATCTCCGTTGTAGTTTTTAATATCGATATTTCCGCTAATAATATCTACAATTAATTCCCCCTGATAGTTTTCAGACTGAACGTTTCCAGAAATACTTTTTACTCTTAGTGTAGAATTTTTTGGAAGATACAAGGTATACTTAGCATCAATGTCTAAATTATTACAAGGACCCCAATTGTTTTTACGGTTTGATCCTCCACGTTCTTTCTTCCACTTGTCGAATAGATCACCATAGTCTGATGATATGTCCAGAACAGATGAGGTGTTCTTTATCTTTAAGTTAAAATAATCGTCAAATTCTCCACCATTAATACTTACGTTGGCTTTTAAAGACACATTACTTTTGTCCCAAGTTTTGATAACAATATCTTCGGCAAATTTAAATTCTACTTTAATTAAATCAGCAGAAGTACTTAGTTCTTTTTGGATTACTTTCTGTGCATTTATTTGTAATGAAACAAAGCACAACAGGATGAGTTTTAATACAGTTTTCATATTCGATGTTTTTTGATTAATTGATGACCTCTATTTATTTTTTTCTCAGGTAAATATTTCCTGTAGATGACCTTAGGGTAATATCAACCCCACCATTATTTATTTTGGTGTTTATAGCTCTTTTACCACGAATTATTTTCATGTTCTTATCTTCAAGAGGGAATTTTATATCAAAATCAGTATAAATTTCTCCCATAGAAGTCTTTAATTCCAGATTAGCAGGAGTATTGGATGGCAGGCTTACATCGATCGCTCCTGTAGCAGATACAATAGAAATTGGTGAACTTTGGCTTACCTTATCGAATACAATATTAATTTCACCTGTTGCGGTTTTAGCTACAATTGGACCTGTAACATTTTTTAATGTAATACCTCCTACCTTGGTTCTGGCTTCTATTTCGGCAGAAAACCCATTAAAAGATAGGCTCCCCAGATTACCGCTCTCTGTAGTGATATTGATCTCTTTTGGAAGATAGATCTCTAAGGTTTCGCTATGCATACCTTTCAGGTTTCTAATAATAAGTGTTTCTCCTTCTTTTTGAACATAAATCCCTATACCAGTATTGTCGCTTCCACCAGAATACACTGCTTTTAATCCTCTGGCTTTTTCAGGAGTTTCTCTTCCTTTTCCTTTGATCAATACTTCATCTTGGCTGTGAGTTTTTGCGATAACTCCAGATTCTGAGGCTATTCTTACTTTTTTAATTCCTTGCAAAGAATGTTTGTAATCTTGTGCAGTTAGATTTCCTGTTACTATAAATACTAGTAATGCGATTGCTATTTTTTTCATGATTATTTGTTTTTTGATTGAACTTTTAAATTAAACTAGGTAGCCCAATTTTTACTTGATCTTTTACATAATTGGGTGTTTCTTCTTTCTGAAGTAATTTTTCCATAGAAGGAACTGCGCGTTTTTCCTGAATAGAAACTAATATTTGAATTAATTCAATTTGTATACCTGGATCTTGTTCAATATCCAAGGCATTGATTAATGCTTTACGAACCATCTCAGTATCCGAAAATTTTACCAGTGCTTCTGCTGCAGCTAATCGCACATTGGTATGATCGTCGTAATGCATTTTATTGATTAAGGCGTTTAAGATGTCATTTCCGGGTTTGTCAAATTCCTCTGCATAATTTACAGCTTGTAAGCGTTTGCTTGCAGATTCATTTTCTATTAAAGAAATGGTCATCGTTTGCTTCATTTGATATTTTTCTTTTTCTAATACGGCCATTTCCTCAGAGAGTGATGCAGTATTCTCTAGTTTTCCGTAGAAATACCCCGAAAAAACAAGTGCAATGGTTGCAGCGATCTGTAACGCTGTTTTCCAAGGATTTTTGGTTTGTGAGCTTAAGGATACAATCTTAGGATCATTGAGTATCTCTTTTTCTTTCTTCAACATTTCTTCAAAGTTCATTTGTAAACTCTTATCCGGAAGTTCTCTAGAAGAATTATCATTCTTTATAGCTTCAAAAACGGTTTGAAGTTCTTGTAAATCATTAGTACAGCTTTCGCAGCTTTTAAGATGTGTCTCTATCTTTTGATATGTTTCCTGATCCAGATTATGATCTATATAATCAATCAGTTGATTTTGTATGTCTTTACAGTTCATAACAGTTATATGTTTTGTAAATAATAATTTTTTAATTTATGGATAGCCCGATGAACTTTGGTTTTTACAGCTCCTGCTGTAGAGCCTGTGATCTCAGCTATTTCCTGATACTTTATTCCTTGATATCGATTCATAACAACGAGCTCTTTGTCGGTTTTATTGAGTTGATTTAATGCTCGGTATAATTCTTCACTAGTCTCTTTTATTTCGACATGATCTTGCTCTTTTTGTTCTGCTTTATATTCGATATTTTCAAAGCGTTGAGGGGCTGTTTTTTGACTTTGATAATGATCACTAAATATATTTCTGGCAATGGTATAGATCCAAGATGAAAACTTTCCTTTTTTATAAGAAGTTCTATATTTAATTGCCTTATAGAAAACTTCTTGTGTAATGTCCTGGCTGATCTCTCGATCTCTCGTCATTTTTAATAAGAAATTAAAGATTTTAATATGGTATCTTTCAAAAAGGATACTCATTACATCCAGATTACCGTTGGATACCAGAATCATTAATTCTTCGTCAGTTAGATTTTTCAAGATGTTACTCTTTTGGTTGGTTTCTATTACTAATACCTTGTTTTTTTAAAAAGGTTACATTTAATTATATTTATTTGGTATAATACCATTTACACTTTGAATTTACCACAATAAAACGCCCTTTTTTCCTTTCTATTTCAGTATAAAATGAAACCGTAACTAAGGCTATGCTTTAATTTTATATTTCATACAAAGAAAAAAATAATGATTTTCTTTTACGGTAAATTCAAGGTATAACAGGTATAAGATAAAAAAAAGACCTCACTGGTTTAAAAACCGGTGAGGCCAAATCTATAGGTATAGATTGTTTTTTGTATTTAACTCTGCATATTTTTTGCTTCGATACTTAATGTAGCATGCGGAACCAGTTTTAATCGGTCAGGATTAATTAATTTTCCTGTTACACGACAAATACCATATGTTTTGTTTTCAATACGTAATAAAGCATTCTTTAAATCGCGTACAAATTTCTCTTGTCTAATAGCAAGTTGTGTGTTTGCTTCTTTAGACATGGTTTCACTTCCTTCTTCAAACGCTTTAAATGTTGGTGAAGTGTCATCTGTACCGTTATTTCCATCATTTTTGTAAGCACTTCTTATTAATTCCAAATCTTTCTGTGCTTTTTCCATTTTGTCTACGATGATTTCCTTAAACATCGTTAAATCAGCGTCGCTGTACCTTACTTTGATATCTTCTGCCATACTTCTTAATGTTTTTTTATTATCAATTGGGTTGCAATGTCGTCAAACGTAATTTCTGTACCATTTATTACATCTGATGCAAATTCAATTGTCTCGGTTAAGGTTTCATTTTTAATATAATTCTCATTAGTGGCGATGGCTTCTTTGATAGCTTCGTTTTCCTGGAAAACAATTTCTATCTTATCTGTCACCTCAAGACCACTGTCTTTACGGATGTTTTGAATACGATTTACAAGTTCTCTGGCGATCCCTTCTTTTTTAAGCTCAGGACTTATCGTTACATCCAACGCTACAGTCAAAGTTCCAGAATTTGCTACTAACCAACCTTCAATATCCTGAGAACTTATTTCTACATCGTCGGTACCTAATGTAATAATTTTATCATTAATTTCTACATCAAAATGCCCTGTTTGTTCAAGAATTTTAATGGTTTCTTGATCAAACGACTGTATCTCACTGGATATCAACTTCATATCTTTACCAAAGCGAGGGCCTAATGTTTTGAAATTAGGTTTAATTTGCTTTACCAAGATACCAGAAGCATCATCTATAAGCTCTATCTCTTTAACATTAACCTCACTTTTTATAAGATCTGCAATATCATTAATTTCATTCTTTTCAGCTTCGTTTAGCACAGGAATCATAATACGCTGTAGTGGCTGTCGAACTTTGATTTTTTCTTTTTGACGTAGCGAAAGTACCAGAGAAGAAATAGTCTGTGCCTTCTGCATCTTGTGTTCTAAAGGTTTATCTACAAAAGCCTGATCATACTCAGGAAAATGTGCCAAATGAACACTTTCAAAAGCTTCTTTTTTGGTTCCTGTTACCAAATCTTTATATAATCGATCCATAAAAAATGGCGCTACGGGTGCTCCCAATTTAGCAATAGTGAGCATACAAGTATATAGTGTTTGATAAGCAGAAACTTTATCTTTTTGATAATCACCTTTCCAGTATCTTCTTCTACTTAGACGTACAAACCAGTTACTTAGATTTTCCTGAACAAAATCAGAGATTGCTCTGGTTGCCTTGGTAGGTTCGTAATCATTATAATACGTGTCTACATTTTTGATCAAGGTATGTAATTCACTTAGAATCCAACGATCAATTTCGGGTCGTTCTGCCAATGGAATGTCGGCTTCAGTATACGTAAAATTATCAATATTGGCATATAAAGTAAAGAATGAATACGTATTATATAGTGTGCCAAAAAATTTACGGCGAACCTCCGCAATTCCTTCAGAATCAAATTTTAGGTTATCCCAGGGGTTGGCATTGCTAATCATATACCAACGGGTAGCATCTGGTCCAAAAGTTTTTAAAGTCTCGAAAGGATCAGCTGCATTACCAAGTCTTTTAGACATTTTCTGCCCATTTTTATCTAATACAAGACCATTAGATACTACATTTTTATAGGCAACATCATCAAAAATCATAGTTCCTATAGCATGCAGGGTATAGAACCATCCACGAGTTTGATCAACTCCCTCGGCTATAAAATCTGCTTTTCTTCCTCCTGATTCTACCTTTTCTTTATTTTCAAAAGGATAATGCCATTGTGCATAAGGCATTGATCCAGAGTCGAACCATACATCAATAAGATCGCTCTCACGTTTCATCGGTTTTCCTGAAGAAGATACCAGAGTAATTTTGTCTACCACATTTTTATGAAGATCAATTTTATCATAGTTCTCTTCGCTCATATCACCCACAACAAAATCTGAGAATATATCTTTATCGAGCACTCCTGCATCAACAGCCTTGGTCATTTCGGCTTTTAATTCTTCAACAGAACCGATGATAAGTTCTTCTTTGCCATCTTCTGTTCTCCAGATTGGTAATGGAACTCCCCAGAATCGAGATCGAGATAGATTCCAATCATTAGCATTAGCCAGCCAGTTACCAAAACGACCCTCACCAGTTGCTTTAGGTTTCCAGTTGATACCTAGATTAAGCTCATGCATGCGATCTTTAAAATCGGTTACTTTTATAAACCAGGAGTCTAAAGGATAATATAGAACCGGTTTATCTGTACGCCAACAATTAGGGTAGCTGTGTACATATTTTTCGACTTTAAAAGCTTTATTTTCTATTTTTAATTTAATGGCAATTTCTACATCTACAGATTTCTCTGGAGCTTCACCATCATCGTAATATTCATTTTTAACATACTTACCACCCAAATCTCCCATTTGTGGGATAAATCGTCCTTGTAAATCTACAGTAGGTACCAAGTTGTCATTTCCATCCATTACTAGTAGTGCAGGCACTTCGGGCTTTGCTTGTTTGGCTACTAATGCATCATCTGCACCAAAAGTTGGCGAAGTATGTACTATCCCTGTTCCATCTTCGGTGGTTACAAAATCACCGGCAATGATTCTAAAGGCATTCTCTGGGTTATGATGAGGTTGTACATAATCTATAAGCTGCTCATAACGAATATCGATCAGATCTGTTCCTTTACATTCTTTTAAGATGAAATAAGGAATCTTTTTATCTCCTTCTTTGAAAGTAGTAAGTTCTTCTTCAGTTTCCGCTTGAATAAATTTTCCAGAAAACTGCTTTCCTACCAAGTTTTTTGCAAGAACAACATGAATCGGTTCAAAAGTATATTGATTAAATGTTTTTACAACTACATAATCAATTTTAAGACCTACTGTTAATGCTGTATTCGAAGGAAGCGTCCACGGAGTTGTCGTCCATGCCAAAAAGTAAATAGCTTCTTCTATCTCCTGCAAGAATGAAGGCAATGTTTCTTTTTTAGCTTTAAATTGAGCTACAACTGTGGTATCGGTAACATCTTGATACGTACCAGGCTGATTAAGTTCGTGTGAGCTTAGTCCTGTACCTGCTTTAGGAGAGTACGGCTGTATGGTATATCCTTTGTATAATAATCCTTTTTTATAGATCTGAGAAAGTAACCACCATACACTTTCCATATATTTAGACTTATAGGTGATATATGGATCTTCCATATCTACCCAATATCCTATTTTTTGTGTAAGATCATTCCAGATATCTGTATAACGCATCACTGCTTTTTTACAAGCTTCATTATACTCTTCTACGGTGATTTTTTTACCGATATCTTCTTTGGTAATTCCTAATTCTTTTTCTACACCAAGTTCTATCGGAAGCCCGTGTGTATCCCAACCAGCTTTACGTTGTACCTGATATCCTTTTTGTGTCTTATAGCGACAAAAAATATCTTTAATTGCACGAGCCATTACGTGATGAATTCCCGGTAATCCATTTGCAGAAGGAGGGCCTTCAAAAAAGATAAACGGTTTTGCTCCATCTCGTTCACTAATACTTTTTTCAAATATGGTATTCTGTTGCCAGAAATCCAGTATTTCGTCAGCTACTTTAGGTAAGTCAAGTCCTTTATATTCAGGAAACTTCGTGCTCATTTGATCGTTCTTTCTATTAAGTGTGCGAAAATAAGGATTTTCTGGAAAAAAGAAGGGTGAAATTGGATTGTGATATGAAATAATTGTTAGGTAAATATGATTTTTTAACAAAGTATTCGGTTTTTCATTGAATTTTCATTGAAAACATATCTAGTAGTACTGAAATTTAATTTTGAAATAAACAATATGTAATGTTGAATAACGAGATCTCTTTTCAAAATCATTTGTCGGCGATTAGATTTTAGTATTTTTAGGCGGTGAAATAATTGCATGTGATTTTATACTGATCTATTCAGTACAAATTTGATCTCTAAATTATAGTATACACAGATGAAAGAAACTCTAGATGTCGCATTACTCCAATCTCATTTGGCATGGGAAAACCCGGTACAGAATCGTGCAGCTTTTACTCAAAAAATTAATTCGATATCCCAGAAAGTGGATCTGATTATTTTACCCGAAATGTTCACTACAGGGTTTACAATGAATGCTATCGAAGTAGCAGAAAAAATGGGAGAGAATACTTTACAATGGCTAGAAAAAATGGCCAAATCGGCAGATTGTGCAATTGTAGGAAGTATTATTATTGAAGAAAAAGGAAACTATTATAATCGATTGGTTTTTATGCTACCTGATGGGACTTGTGAGGTGTATGATAAACATCAGTTGTTTACACTAGCCAAAGAACAGGAAGTATTTACTGCAGGGCAAAAAGATGTAATTATAGATTATAAAGGTTGGAGAATTAAACCACTAATTTGTTATGACCTTAGGTTTCCGGTATGGGCAAGAAATACTTCGGGATATGATGTGTTATTATATGTTGCCAGTTGGCCAAAACCTCGTATTAGTGCATGGGATGCATTGCTAAAAGCCAGAGCTATCGAAAATATGTGTTATTGTATCGGGGTAAATCGTGTAGGTCTTGATGGTAAAGGATATGAATACAACGGCCATTCTGGAGTATATGATGTTTTAGGAGATTCGGTTTTAGAAGAAAATCCTGTCGAGAGAGAAGCTATTTTATATGCAAGATTAGATAGTTCTCATGTCAAAAAAATAAGAAATAAATTACCTTTTCTTGATGATAAGGATAATTTTAAATTAATCTAATGTGAAGGTTTGCTTTATTTCCCAATTTGCTCTAACATCTATTGGTTCCTCAAAGTAACGAATTTCTTCGGGTTGTATTCCTTTTAAAAAATTACCGCTGTCCCACTTGCCATTATCATTACGGTCAAAAACGATTCTGATATAATATTTAGACGGATCGAGATAATCAAAAACCAAAGTTTCTTGACTTCGTACAATCTTTTCTGAGATCACTTCTTCATTCTCATTGGTTACTTGAACCAAAATCGGATAAGTTTCTACTTTTTTGAGTGTTAAGAAAATGGTTCCATAATCGGTTACTTTATTTGTCCGGAAATTGATTTTTATAGTGTCATTAACATTGCCAATGAAATCTTTAATAGCTTTTGGTAAAAACTGTAAAGTGTAGGCATTATTCTCTGCTTTTTCAAAATTTAGTAGAGCTTCATTTTTTGTAGTATCTAATTTGATAGAAAAAGGAACATCGAGTGTGTCCTTATCAGTTAGAGAGATTAGTTGCTCATTAATACTATCCAGAGCAGTATTTGCCGAAAAAACAAAATCTTTATTAGGTGCAAGTGTAGCTCCAATATCAGAGGATACTACAAGAGAATCTTTATACTGATCTTTGAATCGAGCAAGTACAGTATCTCTATATTTTTTGATATTAGTCACTTCAAATAATAATGAATCTGCTTTAAAAAATGGCCTAAACCAATAGTGTAATGTGTCTTTGTCTTTGTCAGGAAAGATTCGAGTTTCAAATGTATCTGGTGCTTCACTTAGCAACTTGATTTTCATGCTATCTACTTCACCTTCATACGGAAAAATAAATTTGTTTTTTGAGACTTGTTTAGGATTTAAAGCTTTAAAATCTAGGATTTCTTTAAATATATTAAGGTTGAAGACTTTGGCAGTGTCCTCAGGAAGTGATATTACCTCTTCATAAAACCCAATTTTATCCTGTTTAGGCTCATAGATATAATTATTAGAAACATCTTTTAAGGCAATGAGTTTAAATTTTCCTTCTTTCAGATTTTGAAGACTAAAAGCTAAGCTGTCTAAGGTATTGGTAATATATCTGGGAACAGTTTTGTATACCAATGAATCTGAGTAGTTTTCATCAACTTCGTACAAAGCTACGGTAATATAAGGATCTGCCTTTTTTTGAATAGCGTCACCAACAGTACCTTTTATACTTAGAGAATCGAGAAAGTCTCCTGTAGAAAAAACATATCTAAAAAAAGGATTAGGATTTTCTTCATTATTATCTACTACACTTTCGCCAAAATTGATGCTATAAGTTGTATTTTCTAATAAGGTATCAAGAAATTTAATTTTTATGTATTTACTAGCTCCCCCCATAGGAGTGATGGTTGGTTTAGGATCCATAGGAGGAGAAACGATAATTTGTTTTTGCGGATCTTTTAGTTTTACATATTCATCAAAATAGATTCTGATTTCTTTTTTGTTAAAATTTGTAGAGAAATTGGGAGGCGTAGCTTTTATAAAAACCGGAGGAGTCTCATCTTTAGGACCACCGGTTATAGAACCTTTTTTGGCACAACTAACCACAATGACAAGTGATGCCAAGGTAAGCAATATCGTATTTATTCTTTTGCTCATATCTCCGCAATAATTTTAGGACACAAAGAAACAACTATATTTAAAAAACAAAAAACTTAATGAAATTCTATTTAAGGGTTAATTCAAAATTGACTTACAAATAGAATACATCGAATTGATTTTACTTATATAATTAAGGTTTCAAATTTAGATTTGTTGATCTATTTTATATCAAATGTTATTGGCTAAGTTCTAATTAGAATATGTTTTATCTTTACTTTATAAAAACGGAGAAATGATACCAGAAGATTTTAGAGATTTTTTCATTAGTTCATCGGCTTTGGTTCAATCAGAAATTGTTTCCACATTATTGGAGATCTCTACTGAGGGTTCAGCCCTGATTGATAGCAATCAGAGTAAAGCCATAAGCTGTCCTCATTGTAAGTGCAATAAAATTAAGGCTAATGGTAAGCTCAAAGGAGTACAGCGCTATGTTTGTAATACTTGTCATAAAAACTTTAGTGAAACTACCGGTAAGTTCTGGTACAACCTCAAGAAGAAAGACAAAGTTAATCGTTATTTATTCTGTTTACTCTCTGGATATAGTATTCGCAAGAGTGCCAAAGAAACAGGGATTTCTATTCAGACTTCTTTTGATTGGAGGCACAAATTACTTGTCTCCTTTGGGAGCGTAAGTGTGGATGAATTCCAAGGAATCCTAGAGAGTGATGATCTTTTCTTTGCTTACTCTGAAAAAGGGAATCGAAATTTGGATCGTCCTGCTAGAAAACGTGGCGCAAAGGCAAGTAAAGCTGGTCTCAGTAATGAAAAAGTAGCTGTGATAGCCAGTTGTGACCGATCAGGGAACAAAGATTTCAAAGTAGCTACCAGAGGTCGCATTAGTAAAAGTGACTTGGAGACTATATTACAAGGGAAGTTGGCTAAAGTAGAAACCCTTTGTAGCGACAGTCACAGAAGCTATACTGCATTTGCAAAAGACAAGAAGGTAGCACACAAAAAATTTAATGCTTCGAAGGGTCAAAGAGCTGTTGACAAAATATATCACGTACAAAATGTGAATAATATGGATATGCGTCTAAGGAAATTTATGGAGCCCTTCAATGGAGTGGCAACAAAATACCTTCAGAATTATCTGAATTGGTTTTTAGTCTTAGAAAAAATAAAAAATTCAACCAGTAAAATGGCAACCGTAGCAGCTATAGCCTTTGCTTCCAATACTGCCTGGATGGAATTTAAAAACATAGTAGTAAATAATATGCTTTTTAGAACTTAGCCATGTTATTCTAATTACTCTGTTATAGCTATTGTGGCAACACTTATTTTGATACCAGGAATAGATTTTAAAGCGTTTACACAAGATTCTATTGTTGCACCTGTTGTAACAATATCATCAACCAACAAAATATGCTTATTCACAAGTAAGGACTCATTTTGAACTCCGAATGTTTCAACCGTGTTTATCCACCTGCTAAGTCTTCCGTGTTTGGATTGTTTTTTATTGTAAGAAATTTTTTTCAAAACAGAATCGACATATTCAGCATTTAGTTTTTTGGCAATTTCGACTCCGAATTTTCCTACTTGATTATACCCCCTTTCCTGTAATCTCTTTTTGTGTAAAGGAACTGGGATTACAGAATCAATAATTTGGTATTCAGCTGTTTGAATTAGCTCCTGACCAAGCCATTTACCTAGTTCTTCTCCTATTTCTTCTCTTCCCCTATACTTTAGGTTATGAATTAAATTTTGTACTAAACTATCTTTATGAAATACAAATAAAGCAGTAGCATTTTCAATTTTGACACGACCATAAAATACTTTTTCAATTTTTTTTGCGTTTACGTTATGGAAATTGCCCAAAGGAAGCTCGTGCCTACATGAAGTACACAGTAACCTTTCATTAGTATATAGAGGACTGTCACAGGCAGCACAATATATAGGATAGAATAAATACGCTAAGTCTCTTAGCATTTTATTAGGGAGATTAACATTAATTATTATATTTAGCTATTAAAATAACCATCAAAAATTATAAATCTTAATTATGACAACTCAAAACAATAACTTAACCCTTAAGATTCTTATCGGTGTTCTAGGAGCACTGCTACTTATTTTAGGGATATTTACGTATAAGTTTTACAACGAAGAGAAGCAAAATAAAGCAATTTTGCAACAAGAAAAGGATCTTATTGAAAGTGAATTAGGAGAATTGATAACAAAGTATGACAATGCTATTGCTCTTAATGAAGTAATGGATGACCATTTACTTAAGGCTAAAGAACGTATCGTAGTCTTATTAGATAGCGTAAAAGATAATGACGCTAACCTAGCTTTAATCTCTCGTTACAGAAGAGAAGTAGGTAAACTTAAGAAAGAACGCGAAAGATTGTTTAAGCTTGCTGATAGTTTAACAGTTGCAAATACGCAATTAACTACAGATTTAGATAGTACTTCTGTTGCATTAAATAAAAGAATAATTTTATCAGATTCTTTACAGACTCAAAACAGCAAACTTGCTGAGATAGTAGAAAGAGGCTCGGCGCTTACAGCAGCAAATATTAAAGCTGAAGGAGTACGTGTGCGTAACAGTGGTAAAATATCAACTACTTCTAAAGCGAGTAGAGCTGAAAAAGTAAGAGTTTGTTTTACACTTGCACCAAATAAATTAACTGAAAAAGGAGATAAAAACCTTTATGTACAAGTAGTTAACCCTGGTAATGTTTTGATAGGAGATAAGATAGCAGTAAACTTTGATAGTGCTACACTTACTTATAGTGGAACTAATAAAGTATTCTATGAAAATGAAGCATTAGATGTTTGTGTATTAGTAGATGCTGTAGAAGGAGAACTAGTTAAAGGGAACTATATCGTAAATGTATTCTCTGGACCAAAAATGATCTCAAACACTCAGTTTGAACTAAGATAAATTTTTTAGATACAGAATTAAAAACCGTCATATTGCTTAAAATATGACGGTTTTTTTATGCTTTTTCCAGAAATTGCTTTCGATATGTAATCCCTACATTAGCATCTGATGAAGATTTTAATAAAAACAAAATCAGATTCGTTTTCAAATCATTTAAATTCAGTTATTTTTGCGCAATGGCAAAGCAAGAAGATAAATTTAAAAAAGTTATTGCCCATGCTAAGGAGTATGGGTATATTTTTGGTTCTAGTGAAATTTATGATGGACTAAGTGCAGTATATGATTATGGTCAAAATGGCGTAGAACTTAAAAAGAATATAAGAGAATATTGGTGGAAAAGCATGGTGAATATGCACCAGAATATTGTTGGTCTTGATGCTGCAATATTTATGCATCCTACAACTTGGAAGGCTTCTGGCCACGTAGACGCTTTTAGTGATCCGCTTATTGATAATAAAGATTCTAAAAAAAGATATAGAGCCGATGTGCTTATAGAGGATTACGCAGAGAAGCTTAATCAAAAGGCTCAAAAAGAAATCGCTAAAGCCAAAAAACGTTTTGGGGATGATTTTGATGAAGCTCAATTTGTAGCTACTAACCCAAGAGTGGTCAAATACCTTTCTAAAAAAGAAGAGGTTATACAGCGTATGGCAAAATCTTTAGAAAACGAAGATCTTGCAGATGTAAAGGCACTAATAGAAGAATTAGGAATTGCTGATCCGGATACTGGTTCTAAAAACTGGACAGAGGTGCGACAATTTAACCTAATGTTTGGTACTAAACTAGGAGCATCTGCAGAATCTGCTACCGATTTGTTCTTAAGACCAGAAACTGCTCAAGGTATTTTTGTGAATTTTTTAAATGTTCAGAAAACAGGACGAATGAAAATACCGTTTGGGATTGCTCAAACCGGAAAAGCATTTAGAAATGAGATTGTAGCGCGCCAGTTTATTTTTAGGATGCGAGAGTTTGAACAAATGGAAATGCAATTCTTCGTACGTCCTGGTGAGGAAATGAAATGGTATGAATACTGGAAAGAAACCCGATTAAATTGGCATTTATCATTAGGATTAGGTAAAGAGAACTATCGTTTTCATGATCATGATAAGCTAGCACACTATGCAAATGCAGCAGCCGATATTGAATTTGATTTTCCATTTGGATTTAAAGAATTAGAAGGAATTCACTCCAGAACAGATTTTGACCTTAAAGCACATGAAGAGCATTCTGGTAAGAAACTACAGTTTTTTGACCCCGAGTTAAAAGAAAGTTATGTTCCTTATGTTGTCGAAACTTCGGTTGGATTAGATAGAATGTTTCTGGCTGTATTCTCTACCGCATTACAAGATGAAGAATTAGAAGATGGAACCAGTAGAGTGGTATTAAAATTACCCGCAGTTGTTGCCCCTGTAAAAGCGGCAATATTTCCATTGGTTAAAAAAGAAGGTTTGCCAGAGATAGCACAGCAGATTGTCGATGACCTAAAATGGAAATTTAATGTTATTTATGATGAAAAAGATGCTATTGGGCGTCGATATAGAAGACAAGATGCTAATGGTACTCCATTTTGTATCACAGTAGATCACGATACTAAAAAAGACAACATGGTCACTATACGAGATCGGGATACTATGGAGCAGAAACGAGTGGCGATTACAGAACTTAAAGCAATCATCTCTGAAAAAACAGATGCCGAGTATTGGTTAAAATAATTCTGGGAAAGATTCTCCCTGATAAAGCTGCCTTATTATAAGGCAGCTTTATTATTTTAATAGAAACAATGGCAAGATGTAATCATTGATGTTTTTTTAAATATTGACTGTTTTTTTTATCAATACTTAGGATAAGATGCCTAATCATTGTCATATTTTGAAGTTTAATTGTATTTTAGTCTCTAAGTAAAGCGCCAGTCAGATCTTAATATAAATTGTTATTTATGCCATTGAAGAAAATTGTAATAGTTTCTTTTCTATTTTTTGTTACCATTGGGTTTTCGCAAAAGAAAAAAACCATGAATGCAAGTATGGTGAGTACTGCTGCTTATATGAGAACGATAGAACCATTGGCAGGAAAAAAATTATTACCAGGTAAGCCAAGAGAAGGTAAGATTAACCCTAGAAGAACAGATGCAAATAAGATTGTTCCAGGAAAAGGGTTTCCCAAAGGAATGGATCCATTACTTGTAAAACAAAAAAGTAATCAGGTGGTGAGAGCTGGTAAAGCCCCTTCACTTACATTTGAGGTAAATTCTAGTGATAGAGCTCCTTCAGACCCAACGGGAGCAATTGGCCCGAATCATTATGTAAGTGCCAAAAACTTTGAATTTGCAATACATGATAGAAGTGGTAATGAGTTAGTAGCTTCATCATCATTAGCTAATATATTCCCAGGAGAAACTCTTGGAGACCCAATTGTATTTTATGATAGTTTTGCAGATCGATTTGTAATCACTCAGTTCTCTAATACTCCTAATGGATTTTTGGTAGCAGTAGGTCAAGGACCAGACCCTGTAAATGACGGATGGTTTACATATCGATTTAATACAGAAAGTTTTCCTGATTATACAAAATTTTCAATTTGGTCTGATGGATATTATGTAACGGCTAATAAAGATCAAAATTCGGTACAAACCAGCGAGATTGTATTTGTGATCGAAAGAGAAAAAATGCTACAAGGAGCAGAAGAAGGAAATGTAAAAATGTTAGGATTTCCGCTTCCAGGAGCTAGAATAGGTGGTTTTTATAGTCCGGCATCATTTAATGCTTTAGGAAAAACATTACCTCCCGATGGAGATGCAAGAATTATTTATTTTCAGGATGATGAATGGGAAGGTGTCGATCAGGATATTTTAAAACTATGGAAAATAAATGTAGATTGGATTTCTCCTAGTCAATCTACAATTACAGAAGCAGAAGAACTTACTGTAACATCATTTGATTCTACTTTTGATGGCGGATCTTTTGGGAACTTACCACAGCCAGGTAGTGATCGAAATATTGATGCATTGCAAGGTGCAGTTATGTTTGCCAGTAATTACAGGAGGTTTTGTAACTATAATTCTGTACTACTCAATCATGTAGTAGACATAGATGCAGATGCAGATGATGTAGCAGGAATACGGTGGTACGAACTACGACAAAATGGAGATGGTCAACCCTGGACTGTATTTCAAGAAGGAACTTATACTTCTCCTGATGGTAAAAGTGCTTGGTGTGGAAGTATGGCAATGGATATTTATGGTAATATTGGTATGGGGTATACTACAATGGGTACGACCAGTACCGGGGCAAGTGCAGATAGTTTCGCTTCAATTCGATATACCGGTAGGCTTGCGAGTGACCCATTAGGAACCATGACCATAGCAGAACAAGATATTAAAATAGGAACCGATATACAGCGTGAAGGAGATCCACAACGATACGGAGATTATGCACAACTTACCGTAGATCCTGTTGATGATCAAACATTTTGGCACATTGCAGAATATTTTGAAAATACGGGCAACAATTCAAGGAATGTAGTAGGAGTTTTTAAAGTGGCGAGCACGGTTACTACCGATGTGGGAGTAGTAAGTATAGATGCCCCAGGAAAAGATGATACTTTTACCAATTCTGAAAACATTACTGTAATGGTTAAGAATTTCGGATCTACGGCACAGAACAATATACAAGTTACATATTCTATTAATGGAGGCCCAGTAGTTAATGAGTTATTAGCGGGGCCTGTAGCTCCTTTAGAGACAGTTTCTTTCTCATTTGCTACCAATACAGATCTTAGTACAGAAAGGGTATATACTATAACAGCAGAAACTAATGCGGCAGGAGATACCAATCCAGAAAATGATTGTAGCGAGGCAACACTTAATAATTTATTTTCTGTAGATGTAGGAGCGGCAGAACTAATTTCTCCTGCTCCCGATAGTGGAGTTACAGTTTCTGAAGAAGCAATTGTCATTACTCTCTATAACTATGGCTCTACTGCACAAACTAATATTCCGGTTTTTTATACTTTAAATAATGGGGCCAGAGTAGAAGAGGTTTTTACAGGTACCCTGCAACCACAAACAGAAGTAAGTTATACGTTTACTACTTTGGCGGACGTAACAGGAACAGGAACTTTCCAATTTCAATTAGGAACTGCCTTAACTGCTGATGAAAATGCAGAAAATGATGTTATTACTAGAACAATAGAAAGACAGTTTTGCCGGCCAACTTCTGATTGTTCAAAATTTAATGATGGAGTAACATATTTTCGGCTATCAAACGTTACCAATTCTGATATAAACTGTACTATTGATTCTACAGGATATGAGGATTTCTCAAATGATTTTACGATCAATTTAAATCGTTCAGTAGGAACCTTTATTCTTACTGTGCAATCTGGATTTGCTAATGAAGAAGAGTCTGAACGATTATCATTATGGATTGATTTTAATGACAATACCGTTTTTGAAGAATCCGAATTATTATTGGATAATGTAGTTTTTAAAAAAGAAAATAGCAATCAGGATATTATACTCTCATTGCCTAATGATGCAGCTTTAGGAAAACATTTTCTTAGAGTGAGGGCAGGAGATGTAGGAACAAATAATGGAGGAATCCTTAATGACCCTTGTAGTTCTATGGATTTCGGAACTACTCATGATTATACTGTGGATATAGGAGAAAATAAAAGTATAGAGAATGAGGTTCTTGTGATTGCTAATCCTAATAATCAGTTTTTGATCACCAAAGAAGATGCCGGGCTAGAAAAAGAACTAAGAGTTTATGTTTTTAATGTACTTGGGCAGATTATTGCTTCCAACCTAGTAAGAAAAGATGCCAATGACAGGTTTGCGTATACTATAGATATGTCATACGCAAGATCAGGAATCTATTTTGTTAGGTTTGGTGAAAAGAAAAAACAATATGCTGCTAAGTTTTACGTTCAGTAACCTACTTATTGCGAGTAGTAATTTCTGTTATAGAAACAGGGCGAGCATTGTCGCATCTACTTGCCATTCTAAGGCTAGAAAACTTTACCCAAACGTATTGAGGAACCTCGGCTTTAAAAAACTCGCCAAGATTAATCGGATCCAGATTATCTTTATATTCTTCAACATTTAAAATATAAGGACATCCTACAGATTTACTACTCACTATAGTGCCTTTACTAAATCCTTTATCTATCATTTCTTTTGATGCTATAAGCTGAGTATCACTTTTTGAGTCTGAAGTATTTTTAGTATCCACTCCTTTTGCAGGAACACAATTGTATGCGCTAAATAGGAGAAGTAAGCAGGTCAATTTAAGCATGTTTTTCATGATTTGTGGTTGTTTACTATAAAGATGATAAAAATTTATTAGAATATAATACAATTTATATGTCAATTTAAATTCATAATAGATGATTAAAATGTATCGATATGACGCTTCATTTTTTATTTTTACTAAAATTTAAACCACGAGTTCAATGAAAATCGTCTCCTATAACGTAAACGGAATTAGAGCAGCAATAAACAAGGGATTTTTAGAATGGTTACAACAAACCGACCCAGATGTGATTTGCCTTCAGGAAATAAAAGCAAACAAAGAACAGCTAGATCTCGACCTGTTTTCAGAAGCTGGATATCCACATAACTACTGGTACAGTGCTCAGAAAAAAGGATATAGCGGGGTTGCAATTTTATCTAAAACAGCACCTGATCATGTAGAGTATGGTACCGGGATTGATTATATGGATTTTGAAGGCCGTAATCTAAGAGCTGATTTTAATGGGGTATCTATAATGAGTTTATACCTTCCCAGTGGTACCAATATGGACCGTTTGGAGCATAAGCTAAAATATATGGCAGATTTTCAAACCTATATAAACGAATTAAAAAAAGAACACCCCAATCTGGTGATACTGGGAGATTATAACATATGTCATAAAGCCATTGATATTCATGATCCGGTACGTAATAAAAAAGTATCAGGGTTTTTGCCAGTAGAGCGTGAGTGGATTGGTAATTTTATCGATAGTGGTTTTATTGATTCTTTTAGACATTTTAATACAGAACCAGATCAATATTCATGGTGGAGTTATAGAGCCAATGCCAGAGCAAATAATAAAGGATGGCGTTTGGATTATGGTATGGTGTCTCAACCCTTACAAGATAATTTAAAAAGAGCCGTTATTCTATCAGAAGCCAAACATAGCGACCACTGCCCTATTGTAGTCGAATTAGAGGTATAGGTGTATTTGAAAACATTGACGCTATTGTTTCAATGTAATATCGTTACATCTAAGTAGTCTATTAAATAAAGACCGTCAATTCGAGTGCCGCGCTTTCAGGTGCGGTGTATCGAGAATAAGTTTTTTGAATGTAAATAGAAAAGTAAAAAACAACAACCCCATAAACAACATAAAATGATAAAAAGAATCGTATCTATTATACTTATTGGTACTCTTATGACTTCTTGTGTTTCTTCTAAAGTGCACAAAGATTTAGAAAGCAAGTATGCTCGTTTGAAGCGAGAAAATCGTAAAACTAAAGACAAACTGGCTGCTTTAGAAAAAACAAGTGATGCCACTAGAAAGGCATTAGAACAATTAGATGCCGAATATCAAAAGGTTAAAGCCGAAAGAGATGATTTACAAGGAAAGTATAATGCTGCACAAGCCAATTATGAAAATTTAAAAGACTCGTATGACGCATTAGAAAAAAATAGCTCGGCAGCTATAGCAGCAAATAGTAAGAAAAATAGAGAACTATTAAAACAGTTGGAAGAAAAAGAAAGAGCTCTGGCCGAAGAACGTAGTCGTTTGGATGCATTACAACGAGATCTGGCTTCTCGTTCTAAACGAGTAGATGAATTGGAAGGATTGATTGCAGCCAAAGATGCCAAAATGCAGGCGCTTAAAAATGCAATATCCAGAGCACTACGAAATTTTGAAGGTAAAGGCCTTACTGTAGAAGAGCGTAATGGCAAAGTATATATTTCTATGGAAAACAAACTACTGTTTGAATCTGGTAGTTGGGCCGTAGGAGCACAAGGGCAAAAGGCAGTAAAACAATTAGGTAGAGTATTGGGCGATAATACCGATATCGCTGTTTTGATCGAAGGGCATACCGATAATGTACCGTATACTGGTAACGGACAGCTATCTGGTAACTGGGATTTGTCTACCAAGAGAGCCACTGCCATTGTAAATATTTTGTTGCAAAACCAGAAAATTGATCCTCAGAATATCACTGCGGCAGGTAGAGGAGAGTTTGCACCTGTAGCCTCTAATGATAATAGTGCAGGAAAAAGTAAAAACAGGCGAATAGAAGTAATCCTAACTCCAAAATTGGATGAAATCACTAAGCTGTTGAATGATATATAAGAAGTAATTAAATAAGAAAAGAGCGACACATTGTGTCGCTCTTTTTATGTCTATTATTGTCTTAAAGGCTATTAAGAATTGCTCTAATTTCTTTAGCATCATTTCCTTTAGTATTATCTTTAACTCTTCTTAAGACATCAAAAAACTTATCTACGACTTTGTTAGTCATCATTAAGTCTAAATTGATAGATCTTCCATTTGAAGTAATTAGCTTATAATTGTAATATTCAACAGGCATGTCTTTAGCTCGCTCTTTTACCAAAGAAGTAGTTCCATTATCTTTTACTATAGAAATGATATTTCCGTTAGCTATTACCATATCAGTCATGTCAGCAACATCTTTTGCTAAGGGATATAATTTATCTCTATGTAATTCATGAACTTCTTGCCAATTGTTTTCTTGAGCTTGAGTTGATAATCCTGCGCCTAGCACAAATAGAAGTAGAAATAATTTTTTCATAATGTTTGGGTGTTAAAATAATGTATTATAGTTTATAGGTTAATTACACCGGTTATCAGAACGTAATAAAATTTATTTTATTGTTAAAATAACCTTAAAAATTGCCTCAAAATAGGTAATTTATTTGATAAAAACCAAAAAGCGTGCCACGGATTTAGTAAACAAAAATAAAATCCTTAATTATGCATATAGTGAAAAAGCACACTGTTTTTATATAAAAGTATAAAAATAAGGAAAGCAGGTAACAAAAGGACGTTGCCAAACGTTTATTATACCCAATTAATTTAAAACTATAGAACAAATGAAGAGGCTATCCATTTTTATAATATTAATAGTATCCGTGATCAAAGGAATAAGCCAAGAAAGCGAAGAAGGGTACCAGAATGAAGAAGAAACACAAAGTGAAGAAGAGGTGCAGGAGGATGAAAAAGGAGAAAACAACTACTTTGACCTATATGCATATTTTAATTTCACCAATGATGAATATTCCAATGCCATGGATAAAGTGAATGATATGTATCCAGAAGATCAAAATGTCCTATATACGTTGGTAGTAGAAGTCCAAAAAGATAACGTATTAAAAGATCGTTTGTTCGGGGAGTTGATCGCAAAACCCAGAAAAAAGAACCCTTTCAAAGGTAAAGACAGCCCAGGGTTTACCTGTATCTTACGGGGCCTTATAGAAAACAAAACAATATATAATGAAGTTATTAAAGATGGAAGCTCTGAGGATCGGGCCAGAAATGTCGCAGCCCTCGCCGAAAGAACTGTCCGGAGAAAATGTGGTATCGCCAAAAAAGTGAATAAACCATAGCACGAACTGTTTCTATATTCCAGTAAATTCGATTCACAGGCGGTCTTATATCAATATATTGGCAAAAAACATAACTTCTCCTGCTGCTCCAGTCCAAGTATAACTTAAGTTCTTATAAAATATATATGTTTACCACGTGTTATGAACACGTTCTTTGGTAAAGTTACACTTCATAGTTTTTTAATTCATGACAGCCGAGTCTTAAGTCGTTATATTACCCCAACAATATGATTGTTAGATGTTTTTAGAATATTATGCTATCTTTAGCAATACCTTAAATCATTAAAAACCTACATATTATGTTTATTATCTTCGGAACAAGAGGACTAAAACACACGGTGAGTGAAAGTCCTGTTTTATCAAATTCATGTCCAAATTGTAATAATGGAAATCTTGTAAACAAGCTCTATCGCAGATGGTTCACTTTGTTTTTTATCCCCATGATCCCATTAGATGTAGTAGATCGGTTTTATCAATGTGATAGTTGTAAGAGTGCCTATAACGAAAGTATAAAAACTGTTTTAGAACGTTCGCAAGATGAGATTAACGAAAATCAAAAACGTGCAAAACAGGTATTTAGTAAAGCACTTATAGCTGCGATGACACATATGTCGATTATCGATGGAGATTTTGCTGCAGAAGAAGAACGTGAGATCATGGATGCTATCGAAGGTTTTCCAGAAATGAAAGAAGAATTAATGACGATACATCAAAATGTAAAAGCAAATGGTAACCAGGATAACCAGGTGTTTAATTTTCTTAACGAAGCACGAAATGAATTATCATCAGAAGCAATACTTAATATTTTGGCGCAAGCAGCTGTAGTGTTACTGGCCGATGGAGCAATCGAAAAAGAAGAAGAGAATCTCATGAAAGAATACCTGATCGCTTGTGGATTGCCAAAAGAAATGTACCAAGCATTGATCGATAAATTAATGCAAAAAGATATTACTGAGCTTAAAGAAGGTCAGCTGAATTAAGGCTTCCGATAATTTTTTATCTAGCGTTTTGGTATTTGGTGTAAACTTAACCAGTAAAATATTGTCTAAAGGAGTGTTTTGTGAAATACAGTGAAGCAAATGTATCGAGAACCAATGTAAGTTCAAGTGTTTTTTTTATGGGATAGCTTCTTGATACCTCCAATCAAGTTGAGAGCAGGCTAATTTCTTTCACTATCGCTATAGAAACCAATCGATGTGACATCTAAAATAGTATTGATTATTATGTTTTTAAAATAATAATAAATGAGATGATATAAACCTATATCTTTGTTGTTAATCCTACCCAAAGATCATCTAAAAAGGAGTATACTTTTATTGGATGATCTATTTTTTAGAACAGTACACTTCTCTGTAAAGAGATAGAACTTTGTATGTGATAAGATATAAAATTATCATTTTGTTTATTGATTAAAGCTCTCTTATGAAAAAATTAGCATCGATTTTTCTAACCTCCTTTTTCTGTGTCATTTTGTTTATGTTATCGTTACATACTACTCATGCACAAGTAACAAATGATACCATAGTAGCTTCACAATATTATAAAAAAGCAGATTCTTTGTTAAAAGATAGAAAATATGAAAAATCTATTGAATTGTTTCAAAAAGCATTACCTATTTATAAAAAAGGAAAGACTTGGGAAAAAGTAGCGAGTTGTTATAATAAAATATCAGAAAATCAGTGGAGAAATAGACAAAACCTTAAAGAATCTTTGTCTAGTGCTAAAAAAGTATTAAAAATGAGCAGAACTATTTTAGGGGAAAACAATAGAGAAAGAGCAGTCGCTTATGACAACATAGGAACTTATTATTTAAGAATATCCAAATATCAAGATGCTTTAGTCAATTATGAAAAATCACTTGATATTGAAAAAAAAATATTCCCTAAAGGTCATGAAGATATGGGTGCAACATATAGTAATTTAGGAATAGCTTGTAGATATCTCTCTAAGTATCAGAAGGCAATTTATTACCAAAATAAAGCATTGAGTATTTACTTTAAAAATTCTGAACCTAACGATGAAAGAATAGGAAAAGAATATAATAATATAGGTAATATTTATAGTAGAATGGGAAAATACAATACAGCTCTGGATTACTATAAAAAGAACTTAACTATAACTATTAACAATTTAGGTGAAAATCATCTAAATTCCGGCTATAACTATTTTAACATAGGTATAGTTTATAATGATTTAAATCAATATGATAAAGCATTAGAATATTATCAAAAAGTAATTCCAATTTTTGGTAATGAAGAAAACTTATATCCGTTGTTTGCGACATATAATAATATTGGAACCCTTTTATCAGATAAAGGAGAGCATGACAAGGCCATGGAATATAATAAAAAGAGCTTAGATATGGCTTTAAAAATATACGAAGGGGATCATCCGGATATTGGTACATGTTACTGGAATATTGGTGTAGTTTTTGAAAATAAGCAGAGCTATGAAAACGCATTGCAATATTATAACAAAGCATTAAGTATTTATAAAACTACTTATGGTGAAAATTATGAAGGTATAGCAGCTTTATATGGTAATATTGGGAATGTTTATGCCCATAAAAAAGATTTTAGCAAAGCACTAGAGTATCATCAAAAAGGACTTCTAGTATACAATAATATCTTAGAAAAGAATGATTATGAGGTTTCAAAAGCTTATATAAATGTTGCAAATCTTTACCTTGAAAAAGGGGTTTACAAAGAAGCTTTTAGATATTCTCAAAAGAGTTTAGAAATTTTAGAAGAAGAATATGGAAAAGGTTCTTCTTCCTCTTTATTAGCTTTAAATCAGATAGCAACTGTGTGTAGTAAACAAAAAGCCTACCAAAAAGCAATAGAATATTTTGATAATGCAACCGAAGCAAATACAAAAAACACTAACTACCTTGATATTAAACAGGATTTTAATCCTAATCAGTATTACAACACTAAATTTCTTTTAGAAACCTTAAAAGGAAAAGCTAAAACATTACAATCACAATATTTTCAAACTAATAATATATTAGACCTTGATCATAGCATTATAATCTACAAAGAAGCAGATATGTTAATTAATCATATTAGGCAGTCTTTTCAGAACTATCAGGATAAAATTTCTTTTGCGAAACAAGCAAAAGAAATCTATGCAGATGCTATTCAAACACAATTATTGCTCTACAAGAATAAACAAGATCAACAATCATTGAAGCAAGCATTTTATTATGCCGAAAAAAGCAAGTCCAATACCTTAAAAGAACTACTTAATACATCTACAGCCAAAAATTTTACAGGATTACCGCAAGATGTTTTAACCTTAGAAAAGGTTATTAAAACAAATAAAGCATTTTATCAATCCAGAATCACAGAAGAGCAATTAGAAAAGGAGGTTGATACTTCAAAAGTTACCCATTATGAAAGTAAGCTATTCGATATTAACCGAACACAAGATTCATTAACGCAGGTCTTAGAAAAAAATTATCCCAAGTATTATCAATTAAAGTATAAAAACGATATTGTAAAGGTATCAGATATTCAACAACAATTGGATGATAAGGCAACGGTAGTAGAATTTTTTACAGGAGATAGTATCACTTATGCTTTTACGATTTCTAAACATGATATTGCTGTACAAGAACTATCCACTCCAAAACTTACTGAGCAAATTGAGACATTTCGAAAAAGTATTATTGCCAAAAACACAGGAGCATATAAACAACAAGCATATGCGTTATACAATACACTTATAGCACCGGTTAAAGATAAATTGGTTGGAGATCAACTAATCATGATCCCCGATGGACCATTATGGCATCTTAATTTTGAGTTATTACTCACTATAAAAGATGATTCTAATAATCCTACACTGTTATCTTATCTACTCAGGGATTATGCAGTCACCTATGCCAATGCTGCAAACCTGTTGTTTACCACTTTTAAAAGTAATCGAGAGACTAAACCATTGCAAGAATGTCTGGCGTTTTCTTTTTCAGATAGTATACAAACTGCAGAGACACGTGCAATGAGTATGGCCACTCTAAGAGATGTTGGTGATGACCTACCAGGAACCCGTAAAGAGATCAAAGCCATTTCTGATATTATCGATGGGCAATATTATTTTGGATCACAAGCGATAGAAGCTAATTTTAAGAGTAATGCAGGTCAATACAATATCCTACATCTGGCACTACACGGAGAGGTAGATAATGAACGCCCAGACAACTCTAAACTCTATTTTACCAAGAGTAAAGATACGATAGAAGATAATCTGCTCTATAGTCATGAGCTGTTCGCTCTGGATATTCCTGCAGAACTTACTGTACTTAGTGCTTGTAATACAGGTAGTGGTAAGATTGCCAAAGGAGAAGGGATTATGAGTTTAGGTACTGCTTTTCAGTATGCAGGAACCAAAAGTTTGTTGCTCACCAGCTGGGAAGTATCTGATCAAACGACTCCAGAGTTAATGAAATATTTCTATACCAATCTTAAGGGAGGAATGCATAAAGGCAAAGCTTTACAACAAGCTAAACTACAATACCTGACCACAGCTGATATCAATCGAACCGATCCTTTTTATTGGGGAGGATTTTATCTTGTAGGAGATACTACTGCAATACATTTTAGTAACGATACCCAACTGTATTGGATTTTAGGATTGGGTATTGTAGGAATTATGCTTTTGGTGGTGTTCTTGTATAGGAAGAGAACAAACAATACTTGATATTTGTTTAATCATTTGAAAGATGTTTATGGTATAGATTTACTTAAATAAGACTGACCATTGATTAAGAGTTATGGATAATTCAAGTTAAATACGTACTTTTGTACAAGTTCTTTGGTATAACACCATACTCCATAGTTTATGAATTTATGTTTAATTTTTAAAACTATGTATGATGAATTGGAAAATTCAAAAACTATTGAATGGTGAGACTATTGTCTCCAAAGAACCTGGTAATTCTATGTTACCCATCTTAAAATCAAAACAACCTGTAGTACTTGAACCCGTAAATTGGGAAGATTGCGAAGCAGGAGATATTGTTTTTTGTAAAGTAAGAGGGAACTGTTTTACGCATTTAGTCAAAGGAAAAAATGCAAAACGAGGATTGCTGATCGGTAATAACCGAGGACGCCTTAACGGGTGGACCAAAAATGTATATGGCAAAGTAATAGAGATATTACCAATGTCATAGAAGTAGCGCTAAGAGCGCTTTTTTTGTTTGTATACATCAACTTATATACTGTTTTATCAAAGTAAATCTAAATGACCACCCGCAATAGAGGAAGAGAAGCTAGTGATGATCGATTGTTTGGAGAGTTGTCGATGCAGGAAAAATTAAAAGCAGCAGCAAAAGATATGTTATATCTCCTTTCTCGTGGTTATGCAGAAAAATCATCTGTACAATTGGTAGGAAATCGCTATACCCTTAATGCACGACAACAAAAAGCTTTACATGGTATGAGTTGTAGTGAACAACAAATTGCGATTCGTAATAAAAATTTGGTAAGGCCAAAAATGTTAAAAGGACAAACCGTAGCAATAGACGGATTTAACCTATTGATTATTCTAGAAAGCGCCTTGTCTGGGGCATATGTTTTTAAAGGGCTTGATGGGTATTATCGTGATGTATCAGGTGTTCATGGTACCTATAAACGAGTTCAAAAAACAGAAGAAGCTATTCTGATAATAGGAAATACACTTGATGAGCTCGGAGTACGTTGGGTGTACTGGTATTTTGATGCTCCGGTTTCTAATAGTGGAAAACTAAAAACAAGACTTCGGGAATTAGCAGAGCAACACCATTTTTCCTGGAAAATAGATTTGGTTAATAATCCGGATAAGGAATTAGCGAACTCAGAACATATTGTAGTAAGCTCTGATGCTTGGATACTGGATAGAGCACAAAAAAACACAAATCTGGCCGCTTATCTAATTGATCACTTTATCCAGGAGGCGAATATAATATATGCAGAATAATTACCAAACAAATATCTTAGTTTGGTATAATACTTCAAAATAGAGAGTTCCCTCATTCAAAGCTACCATTCCCTCATTCTGCATTTTGTAAAACGATAGTGTACACTACTTTTGAGTAAACCAATGAACATATAAATACTTTATCTAGCATCTAAACTTGGAATAGGGGTTCAAAAAAGTAAAAATAGAAAGGAAAAAATGTAGCATTTATGTATAGAGAAAAGTTTATAGGTTCATTCCTAAAATGTATTTGATGGATGTTGGAGGAATAATTTTAGGTTGGTTAGTAGTGTGAAACGGATGCGGCAAGGGGTAGTCGTATCCGTTTTGATAAAAAAAAGAGCTTCTTATACGAGAAGCTCTTTTCTGGTTAAATAGGGCAGTCAGTGACGACATGGTATCACCCTTTATTGTTTGGATCAAACCATTCTCCCCTAGCGTTGGTATATACGGTTTTAGTATCTTTACCCATAGCGAGAATCAATTTGTAATTTCCGATTTTGTCAGCATAGGCTTCAGCAATACTAGCTTTTGGATAATCCTTTTCTACGGCAGCTTTAATAATTTCAGAAAGATTATCTACTTTGATTTGCTTGTAGTCATCCTGATCGGTAGAAGCTTCAGTTTTGGTAATTGGTAATGCTTCTTCAGCTTGTTGGGCAGATACAGTTTGGAGCGAAAATAATACAACACCTACAGCAGTTATGATACTTGTCTTTTTCATGTTTTAAAATTAATTTGATTATACTTTACTATTTATAAAAAGAAATTATTATTCCAGAATATGAAATCATTATGTTTTAAATGTAAAATACTGATTATTAGAATTTTGTAATTTTGTAATTTTTAATAGATTATTTCTAAACTGTTGATTAAAGAGTGTTAATTGTGGATATATTTCACATATATGGAGAAAAGATATAGCTATATAAATTGTGTTTTAATTAGATTTATTATGATAATTTTTACACTAACTAAAAGGAGAGTTTCTACTTTTGATCATGTTATACTATATAAATTATAAGGTGAGTTTTAGAACAACTTGAACAACTAATTTTATAGTTTTCTCAACTTAAAAACAACAACCAAAAGATATGAAGTACACTACATTACCAGGTACAGATATACGCGTAAGTAAAATATGCCTGGGTAGTATGACCTGGGGTGAACAAAACACTGAAGAAGAAGGGCACCAACAGTTGGACTATGCGATTGATCAAGGAGTTAATTTTGTTGATACGGCAGAATTGTATTCTGTACCTGCAAATAAAGATACTCAGGGAAGCACAGAACGAATTATTGGAACATGGCTCAAAAAAACAGGTAAACGCGATGAGGTCGTTATTGCTACAAAAATTGTTGGCCCAAGAGATTTTGTAAATCATATTCGCACAGGAGGTTTTACCAAAGAAGAATTTACTGATGCAATCAATAAAAGTTTACAACGATTACAAACAGATTATATTGATTTGTACCAACTACATTGGCCAGAACGAAATGCTAATTTTTTTGGGGTTAGAGGGTATACTCATGACGAATCAGAACGATGGAATGATAATTTTGGAGAGGTGTTAAACTATCTTCAGGGTTTTATTGCAGAAGGAAAGATAAGACAAATAGGGCTTTCTAACGAAACGCCTTATGGGGTGATGCGTTATACTGAAGAGGCTCGAAAGGGCGTACCAAAAATGATCACGGTTCAAAATCCATATAATCTATTAAACCGAAAAGATGAGGTCGGTCTTACTGAAGTTTTACATCGTGAAAATATAGGGCATTTACCTTATTCTCCTCTTGGTTTTGGGCAATTAACAGGAAAATACCTTGATGAAACTCCAAAAAATGCAAGGGTAACCTTGTTTCCGCAATTTGCAAGATATCACAATGAGAAATCGTTTGAAGCAACAAGAGCATACAACGAGATAGCAAAAAAACATGGGATAAGCCTTGCTCAAATGGCTTTGGCGTTTATAAATGATCGCCCTTTTGTAACCAGTAATATTATTGGCGCTACATCACTGGATCAGTTAAAAGAAAATATTGGTAGTATTGATATTACCCTTTCTGATACGATCTTAAAGGAGATTGAAACGGTACATGAAAATAACCCTAATCCGGCTCCTTAACCAAATAAAAACTCAACTACATCTTCGATTTTAGTAACCATCCTGATTTGAATTTGAGTATTTTGCATAGATATTTTATTGTATTTAGAAACAAAGATAGTAGAGAAACCTAGTTTCTCTGCTTCTTGTATGCGTTGTTCTACTTTGGCTACAGGTCGTATTTCTCCCGCCAGGCCGACTTCGGCAGCAAAACAAAAATCTTTAGAAATTGGAATATCTTCACTAGAGGATAATATGGCTGCAACAACTGCAAGATCGATGGCAGGATCATCTACAGAGATCCCCCCTGTGATATTAAGGAATACATCTTTGGCTCCTAATCTAAAACCAGCACGTTTCTCTAAAACCGCCAGGATCATATTAAGGCGTTTGAGGTTGTATCCTGTTGCACTACGTTGAGGAGTCCCATATACCGCAGTACTCACCAAGGCTTGTACTTCTATCATAAGTGGCCGCATACCTTCTACTGTAGCAGCTATAGCAGTACCACTCAATTCTTCTTCTTTTTTAGAAATTAGAATTTCACTGGGATTTGTAACCTCCCGAAGGCCGCTTCCTAACATTTCGTAGATCCCTAGCTCTGAAGTAGAACCAAATCTATTTTTTAAAGCACGTAAAATTCTATATACATGATTTCGATCTCCTTCAAACTGTAGAACAGTATCAACCATATGCTCCAGAATTTTTGGCCCGGCAATATTACCATCTTTTGTAATATGACCAATCAATATTACAGGTGTTGCAGTTTCTTTGGCAAACTTGATTAATTCTGTTGTACATTCTCTGATCTGAGAAATACTACCCGCACTACTTTCTATGTAATCACTGTGTAAGGTTTGGATAGAATCTATAATAACAATGTCGGGTTGAGTTTCCTCAATTTGCCTAAAGATATTTTGAGTCTTAGTTTCGGTAAGAATTAAGCAATTATCAGTTTTAGAATGAATACGTTCTGCACGCATCTTGATTTGCTGTTGGCTTTCTTCTCCGGAAACATATAACGTTTTATAAGGTAGTTTAAGACTTATCTGAAGCAGTAATGTACTTTTTCCTATTCCTGGCTCACCACCTAATAAGGTTAAAGAGCCTGGGACTAATCCACCCCCAAGTACCCGATTTAACTCAGTATCATCTGTATTAAAGCGAGCTTCCTGGCTAGTGTCAATTTCTGAAATTCGTAAAGGCTTGGCTGTTTTATTTGTTTTAGAACTAGATGTAGCACTTTTCCAATCACTTGCCGAAGCTTTTTGAACAACTTCTTCGGCAATAGTATTCCACTCTTTACAAGATGTACATTGCCCTTGCCATTTGGAATATTGTGCTCCACAATTTTGACAGAAAAAAACAGTTTTAGTTTTAGCCATAAAAAGATTGATAAGATTGTAAAAATACTATTATTTTAAAAACTCCATACACAAAAAAAGATCCTGGAAACAGGATCTTTTTTTGTGTATGGAGTTGATAAGTTTACCAACCAAAATCTTCTTTAATTTTGTTTACTTTATCCAACATATAATCTTTGGTTAAGAAAGCAACTTCAGAAAGCTGAAAACCATTTTCGTAAGCCCGCATAGCTTTTTTAGGTTCTCCTGTTTGTTCATAGAACATACCTAAATAATAATACCCAAGCATTAAATCAGAATGTTCTTTTATAGCAAGCTTACCCAAGGGTTCTAATTCTGACCAGTTTTCATTCTTTTCGAGAGCAGTAGATACTGCAATAAAATCGTTGATTCTTATTTTGCGTTTTATACCATATAACTGTTCTGTAGTTTTATACATATCTACAAGGTAGTCATAGGGAGAAGTTTCTAGTGTAAGGAGAACTTCTTTATATGTTTTTTTACTTATAGGGCGATACATTTCAAAAATACCCTCGAGAGCATTAGGAATAGCTTTTCCAACCAAAGTATAATGAGAAGATTCTTCAAAATTATCAAAGAAATAACTCATCTCAGGATTTTCTATTGCAGATAGTTTTTCATCTAGTGTAATGAGGTTCTTTTTGATATTGTCGGCATCATTAGTTGCAGTAGCCAGATAATACCAAATATCAGAAGAAGTCTCTAATTTACTTGAAATTCGATCCCCCATCGGTGGCCCTAACTCTGGACTAATGCATATGTATCCTTGAAAAATGGGATTGTCTTTAAATAAAAAGTAATTTATAAAGTTAGCTGTATAATCATGCCCGACAATAATTTTAAGTTGTGCAGTACGATAAGTTTGATTAAGATGAGGAACAAGTTCTTGTCCTATAAATTCATAGAATTCTGCTCCTTTTAGAGTAGGTAAAAACTCTGCAGTATCATATCTGCAATCATCTTCTCTGGTTTTTCTTTGATTAACCCCAACAACAATTGATTCAGGCATATCTTCCCAATAAGAAAAGTAATCTACATTTCCGGCAACAGGTTCAAATAAATAATCCCCATCAAGAACAATAATCAAGGGATATATTTTGTCTTCATTTTTCTTGTAATTACGCGGAAGCTGAATTTTTAACTCTCTACTTTGGTCTAATTTGATAGATCTGAAAGACTCATATATTGTCTGACCATAACTGGAAATAACAAAAATACAAGCTATAATAAGAGTCACACTTTTTTTCATAAGTATTAGGATTAAGGTTAAGCAAGGGACAATATATAAATTATTTCCTTATTTTTCTCTGTTTAAGATAGGGAGAAACAAAAAGGATAACGCACCAATGATTACATTTATTGCGGTTTGTGAGCCCCATAATATCCATCCAAAAGCTTCCCCTGCTGGTTTTTCGATATTGAATAAAAATAAAATGGCTGCTGTAGCAATTGGAAAAGCTCCTATTCCTCCATTTGTAGTTGACATGGCAATTGACCCGGCTACAAAAGTAGCAAGCATAGGGCCAATAGATAGATTTGCTGTTTCGGGAACAGTAAATTTTATGACATAAAACATGGCAATATAAAGTACCCAGATTAGAAATGTATGGAAAATAAAAGCGCTTTTTTGTTTTAATTTAGAAATACTTTTAACACCTTCTAAGAGGCCTTCTCCAAAATTTTTTATTTTAATCAATACAGGGTGCGAAGACTTTTTTATGATCCTAAGGAATACTATTCCTAATAAAATGGCTCCTATTAATGCAATAAGTAGTATAAATGTATTGGTAATTTTTTCTTCTAGATATAAGAATAAGTCCTGAGATTGAAAGATTAATGTAATCCCTATTACAAGTAATAGCATAATAGAGTCGATAACTCGCTCAGAGATAATGGTTCCAAAAGCTTTTTTAAAAGGAACACCTTCATATGTAGATATTGTACCGCCTCGTAGAATTTCTCCAGATCTCGGGATTCCCAGGTTGGCAAGGTATCCTGCCATAACGGCCATAAAACTATTGGACAGTTTGATCTGGTATCCCAAAGGTTCTAATAAAAATTTCCAACGATATGCTCTCGAGAGATGAGAAATAATTCCCATAATAACAGAGAGGATAATCCACTTAGGGTCTGCTTGCGTAATATATTGAAGCGTTTTTTGTCTTTCTTCTGGGGTGGCTGATGTGATAGAATACCAAATTAAAAAAACTCCCAATGCTAATGGGAGTATAATTTTTAGAAACTTTATAAGTTTAGGATTCACTATCTATTTTAATAAATTATTTTCCTCATTTGGGAAAAGAAGTCTTGGTTTGAAGTTTTTGGCTTCTTCAATATCCATCATAGCATAGGTGATTAGTATCAATACGTCTCCTTTTGCTACTTTTCTTGCAGCAGCACCATTTAGTGTTATTTCACCACTATTTCTAGGTCCTGGGATAGCATATGTTTCTAAACGCTCTCCATTGTTATTATTTACAATCTGTACTTTTTCACCTTCAACAATATTGGCAGCATCCATTAGATCTTGATCTATGGTTATACTTCCGATATAATTAAGATCGGCACCGGTTACTTTAACGCGATGAATTTTTGATTTTACTACGTGTACAAACATGTTACAAAGTTAGTTATTTTTAATTTAGGGCAATGTTATCAATGAGTCTTATTTCTCCTGCAAATACAGCTATAAAAGCTCTGTATTTGATATCTTTTCGTTTTCGTTTAATGGATTTTAGGTCAGATACCTTTGCAATTTCAAAGTATTCTAATTTTAACTCGTCATTTTTTTTGAATTGCTCTGATACCCATTTGTTTAAGGTATAAACACTTTTTGTGCCAAAGTCATTTTTCACCTGTTCTAGGATTGAATAAATCATCGGGGATTCGCTAAGTTGTTTCTGACTGAGTCTTTTATTTCGAGAGCTTAAAGCCAATCCATTGTTTTCCCTATAAATAGGACAGCCAATGATTTGAACTGACATTTTTTCAATTTCAACTAATTTTTTAACAATTTGAAGTTGTTGAAAATCTTTTTCGCCAAAGTATGCTTTATCTGGAGAAACAATAATAAAGAAGTGTTTTAAAACGGTTCCTACCCCATCAAAATGACCTGGTCTAAATTTGCCTTCCATTTCATTTTCTAGTCCTTTAAAATCGTACTTAATAGATATCATATCGTCGCCATACATCTCTTTTGGTGTAGGAGCGAATACAATTATCTCTTTAGATAATTCTGATAAAAGCTCAATATCAGAATCTAAAGTTCGAGGATAATTAACCAAATCTTCGGTAGTATTAAATTGTGTAGGGTTCACAAAAATACTAACTATAACTTTTTGATTTTCCTTAAGAGCTCTTTCTATCAGGGCAAGATGACCCTTATGCAAAGCTCCCATAGTGGGAACAAATCCAATAGTTTTGTTCTGCTTATTAAAAGCTGCAACATCTTCTAGTATGTCTCGTCTTTTTCCGTGTACCCGCATTGATGTATAACTTAAAGGCGTGCAAAAATAAGATATTACTGGCAGACTGCATAAATTTTCGTAATTTTGCAAAATTAATTCCAAAAGGAGGACGATAAAAGTATCGATTATATGAAAGATAAGAGGATATTGTACGTATCATCAGAAGTAATACCTTACCTGCCAGAGACTGAAATCTCATCTATGTCTTTTGAAGCGCCAAGAATGGTAAATAGCAAGGGGGGGCAAATAAGAATTTTTATGCCTAGATATGGCAATATCAATGAAAGAAGGCATCAGTTGCATGAAGTGATTCGACTTTCGGGTATGAATTTAGTAATTAATGACTTGGATATGCCTCTTATTATTAAAGTTGCTTCTATTCCAAAAGAGCGAATGCAAGTTTATTTTATCGATAATGAGGATTATTTTAAAAGAAAAGCAACGTTAACTGATGAAGAAGGGAAGTTATTTCCTGATAATGATGAACGAGCAATCTTTTTTGCTAAGGGAGTTATCGAAACAGTTAAAAAATTAAACTGGTCACCAGATGTAATTCATGTACATGGATGGTTAGCTTCTCTTTTGCCATTATACTTAAAGAATTATTATGCTAATGAACCTCTTTTTGGTCAGAGCAAAATTGTTACTTCAGTGTATAATAATGGTTATGACGGGATATTGGATAAAAATATGATGGAAAAGGTGAAGTTTGATGGAATAGATGAAGAAAAAATAAGTGATCTGGCTCAACCAACATATAGTAATCTTATGAAGGTAGCTGTTGATAATTCTGATGCAATTATTGTGGGATCCGAAGAAATTCCATCAGAGCTTGTAGAACATTTAAAAACAATAGACCAACCAGTTTTAGAATATAAAAAACCAGATGAATTTGCTGACGCCTATGAAAACTTCTATCAAACAGAGGTATTGGTGTAAGTAAAAACGATGAAATTATTTATGAAATTGAAGAATATTTTAATTAGAATAACGGCTATAGTAGCTGTTGTTTTTACCTTTTTGTCTTGTGACGACGATTTTGATTCTGTTGGTAGTGAGGTTCTCGGAGATGTTAATTTTGAAGACAAGCAATACTCTATAACACCAATAGCATATAGTAAAAAATTCGAAAGAGTACGAACTAATAATTTGGTGGCTGATCAACAAGGTGCTGTACATTCTAATTTATTAGGAGTTTATGATGATCCTATATACGGGCAATCTGTGTATGGTATTTTGTCTCAGGTTCAACTATCAAAATTAAATCCATCTTTTGGAACTAATGCAGTGTTAGATAAAGTTGTATTGAGTTTACCATATTTTAGTACAGCGACAAGCACAGCGCCGGTTCAAGTAGGAGATGCTACAGAGACCGCAACTACTTATAGATTAGATTCGATTTATGGAAACCAACCTTTTAAGCTATCGGTGTATAAATCCGATTATTTTTTAAGAGATTTTGATCCAGAATCCAACGAAAGACAAGTATATTATTCTAATGACATAGATCCAGACATAGATCCTAATTCTGGTTTTAAACCTGAAGTAGAGAAACCTGAGAATTTATTATACACTAATAATGACTTTGTTCCTTCTGCTGATGAAATTATTGTAACGACTGAAACTGTTACCGATACTGGTGAGACTACAACCAAAAGAGAAAGACTAGCTCCTAGATTACGAGTAGAGCTTCCAGATGATATAAAAGCACTGTTTTCTACATGGTTTATAGATAAACAAGGTAGTGTAGAGCTTAGTAATGCTAATAATTTCAGAAATTATTTTAGAGGAATTTATGTTAAAGCAGAACCTATTAATAATAACGGTAATTTAATATACCTTAATACACGAGATGCAAAGATAACTCTTCATTATAGTTTTGATGAAACCACAAATGGTAATACTATACGTAAACAAGATAAATTGGAATTGAATTTTGGGAATACTTTTATTAATTCTATTACCACCAAATTAGATGGAACTCTAAGTAATGGTCAACCTATCGCAGAGGAATTAAAAAAAGAAAATCAGGATACAGTAAATGGAGAAGATAATTTATATCTAAAAGGTGGAGACGGCTCATATGCTATAATAGATTTGTTTAGTGGTAATGTGACAAATGAAAAAGGAGAACAGGAAAATGAGCTTAGTTTTTTAAAACGACAAAATTGGTTAATTAATGATGCAAGTATAAAATTTTACATTAATCAGAATGAAGTGACAGGAGGAGATGCAGAACCAGAAAGAGTTTTTATATTCAATGCTGAAACGGGAGAAGTTCTTCTTGATTACTTTTTGGATGGTAGTATTAATACTGATATTCCTTTAGTTTCTGCCATTAGTCACCTGGGAAGAATTAGTCGTGATTCTGATAAGAATGGAGAATTTTATAAAATAAGAATGACCCAATATATCCTAAACATTATAAAAGGCGAATTGAAAAATGCCAAACTAGGACTGTCAGTATCTCAAAATGTAAACATTACTACTATAATTGATAATACCCCTACAAATAAAGATGATAGTGAGATAATTCCTACATCATCAATAGTTTCCCATGAAGGAACAATTCTCTATGGAAATGGAGCAGGTGTTCCTGAATCTAAACGTTTAAAGCTTAATATTTTTTATACAAAATCAAAGGAAAACTAACAATATTTTAAAAACTTAAATCATGTGCGGAATTGTAGGGTACATTGGGTATAGAGATGCCTATCCAATTGTTTTAAAAGGTTTAAAAAGATTAGAGTACAGAGGCTATGACTCTGCTGGGATTGCTCTTTATGATGGGAACGACATTAAATTGTGTAAAACCAAAGGTAAAGTAGTAGATCTGGAAAAGCGATTACTAAATGAAATTCCTACAAAAGGAACTATAGGAATAGGACACACAAGATGGGCCACACACGGGGTTCCTAACGATGTGAATTCGCATCCACATTATTCTAATTCAGGGAACCTGGTAATCATTCATAACGGAATCATAGAAAATTATGATGCTCTTCGTAAAGAATTGATTAATCGAGGATATACATTCACTTCAGAAACTGATACAGAAGTATTGGTAAATCTTATAGAGGATGTGAAAATTAAAGAAAATGTAAAATTAGGTAAGGCGGTTCAGATTGCTCTAAATCAAACTGTAGGAGCTTATGCAATTGCTGTTTTTGATAAGCAAAAACCAGATGAGATTGTTGTTGCAAGATTAGGTAGTCCGCTAGCTATTGGGGTAGGTGAAGATGAATTCTTTATTGCCTCTGACGCTTCTCCTTTCATAGAATATACAAATAATGCGATTTACCTCGAAGATGGTGAAATGGCTGTTGTGAGAATGAATAAGGGTGTTAAAGTAAGGAATATTAAAAATGATAAACCTGTAGACCCATATTTACAAGAACTGCAAATCAATCTGGAGCAAATAGAAAAAGGAGGGTATGATCATTTTATGCTCAAAGAAATTTATGAGCAGCCTAATGCTATTAGTGATACGTATAGAGGTAGAATACGAGTGGCAGAAGGAATTATAAAAATGGCAGGTATCGATGATAACCTTGCTAAACTATTAAATGCAAAACGTATTATTGTTATAGCTTGTGGTACCTCATGGCATGCTGGTTTAGTAGCAGAATATATTTTTGAAGAGCTGGTTCGTGTACCTGTCGAAGTAGAATATGCATCAGAGTTTAGGTATCGAAATCCGGTAATTCACCAGGATGACGTTGTAATTGCAATATCACAAAGTGGTGAAACAGCAGATACAATGGCTGCAATTAAACTAGCCAAAGAAAATGGAGCTTTTGTTTTTGGAGTCTGTAACGTAGTAGGATCCTCAATTTCGAGAGAAACCCATGCAGGAGCATATACTCATGCTGGACCTGAAATTGGAGTTGCTTCTACAAAAGCATTTACAACTCAAATTACAGTACTGTCCTTAATTGCATTAAAGCTAGCAGAAAGAAAAGGAACAATTGCTAACAGTGACTTTCATTATTATCTGCAAGAGTTAGAAAGAATTCCAGAAAAAGTTAAAAAGACATTAGAATCTAATGATCATATTAAGTTTATTGCAGATACATATAAAGATGCAAAAAACTTCCTGTATCTAGGTAGAGGGTATAATTTTCCTGTTGCCTTAGAAGGAGCTTTAAAATTGAAGGAGATATCATATATACATGCAGAAGGATATCCGGCAGCAGAAATGAAACATGGTCCGATTGCATTAATTGATGAACAAATGCCAGTTGTTGTAATAGCGACCAAAAAAGGACACTATGATAAAGTGGTAAGTAATATTCAGGAAATTAAATCTAGAAAAGGAAAGATTATCGGGATCGTTACAGAAGGAGATGTTACTGTTAAGGAACTTGCTGATCATGTCATAGAAATACCAGAAACAGAAGAATTTTTGACACCTCTTCTTACAACAATACCGTTACAATTATTATCATATCATATCGCTGTAATGTTGGATAAAAACGTAGATCAACCAAGAAATCTTGCAAAATCTGTAACTGTAGAATAACTAATACTCTTATATAGAGATCGATTATAATACTGTAACCCTATCTGAAAATTTTCAGATAGGGTTTTTAGTTTTTGATAGAGATAGAATGAAAAATAAAAACTATGAAATGATGATAATGTTACGTGATGGGTTTTTGGTAATGAAATCACAAAGGTTTGTTGATTTTGCTGAGAAATTATGGAAAAAACGTATATTGTTATCATAACTATTAAATTTTTAGGGGCATGAAAAAAATTACATTAGTAATAATGATGATGGTATGCATTGTTGCTACTGCACAAACAACAATTGGCGGAAAGGTAGTAGATGATAGCGGTCAGCCCATTCCAGGAGCAAATATCACGTTAAAAAACTCCTCTTCGGGAACAGTAACAGATTTTGACGGTATTTTTACTTTAACAGTTCAGGAATCACCCCCTTTTACAATAATAGCCAGTTCTGTAGGGTTTGAATCCTCATCAATAGAAATATCTTCTCAAACTGCAGACTTAACTATTGTATTAAAAGCGGGTACAGAACTTGACGAAGTAGTTATTTCTGCTTCCAGAACACCAGAGCGTATCTTCGAATCACCAGTAAGTGTTGAGCGTTTCGGAATTAGAGAAATTAAAAACACGCCCTCAGTAGATTTCTATGATGGATTGGAAAATCTTAAAGGAGTTGATGTTAATACAAATAGTTTAACGTTTAAATCTGTTAATACCAGAGGATTTGCAGCATTTTCGAATACTCGTTTCGTTCAATTGGTAGATGGAATGGATAATTCAGCACCTGCTCTTAATTTCGTATTAGGAAACCTGTTGGGGATGACAGAGCTAGATGTTAATAGTGTAGAATTATTGCCAGGAGCGTCTTCTGCATTGTATGGAGCGAATGCTTTTAATGGAATTCTGTTTATGACAAGCAAAAATCCATTTGATCATCATGGAATTAGTGCATATTTTAAAGGTGGAATTACCTCGCAAGAAGCGGCAGGAGATAATGAGTTTTATGATTACGGAATCAGAGTTGCGCATAAGTTTTCAGAGAAATTCGCAGCAAAAGCTAATTTCTCGTATCTGCGAGGTACAGATTGGTTTGCAACTAACACTGTTAATGTTTTAAATCCTGATACCGATAGGTCAGACCTTAATTATGATGGTCTTAATGTGTATGGTGATGAGGTAAGTACAAATATAAGAGGTGTAGGAGAAGCTCTTGTAAATAGAGGGGTTCTACCAGCAGGAGCCGAAAACTTGTTACCAGATGAGAGCGTTAGTAGAACGGGATATAATGAGCAAGACTTAAATGCTAATAAAGCAGAAAGTATAAAATTTGATGCAGCATTACACTATAGACCATTTGCTAATGATTTTGAAGTTATTTATAAAGGAAAAATAGGTAAAGGAACTACAATTTATCAGGGAGCAAATCGATATTCGATTCGTAATTTTTTCTTACAACAGCATAAATTAGAATTTAAGAACAACAACTTTTTTGTTAGAGGGTATTTAACTGATGAAAACGCAGGAGATTCTTATGATATAAGATTTACTGGAATTAATGTTAATAGAAAATGGAAAGATGATCAAACTTGGTTTGGTCAATATGCAGGTACTTTCGTCCAGGCAACATTAGCTGGTCAATTGCCAGAGCAAGCACATCTTATTGCAAGACAAACAGCTGATACAGGTCGCCTTAGACCGGGGACACCAGGGTTTGAACAAGCCTTTGAAGCGGTAATTAATGATCCAAACCTGTTAACGGGATCAAAATTTCAAGATGCTTCTCAGTTAAAACATGTGGACGTTAATTATAATTTAAGTCATATCATAGGGGATATTGCAGATATTCAGGTAGGAGGATCATTTAGAGAGTATAAATTGAATTCTTCAGGTACAATCTTTACAGATTTTGATGGACCTATTAGGTATTCTGAATACGGGGCGTATACACAAATTCAGAAAAAATTTGCAGATGAAAGATTAAAAGCAACAGGATCTGTTCGATATGATAAATCTGAATTGTTTGAAGGTAATATATCACCTAGATTATCGATAGGATACACTTTAGGTGCCGAAAGAAATCATAATATCAGGGCTTCTGTACAAACGGGGTTTAGAAATCCAACTACACAGGATTTGTATATCGGATTGGATGTAGGACGAGCGATATTAGTTGGGTCTGCTAATGATAATTTAGATAGAGATGTAAGGACATTTGATGATTTAAGTGGAGCCGGCGAAACTATTGTAGGGTCTGATTCCGTTACTATAACGGGTAGAGCAGCTTACGAAAATTCGTTTTCAGCAAACTCAGTAACAAATGGAACACCAGAAGCTTCTAATGCAAGTCTTGTAGAACCAGAAAAAATTACAGCTTTGGAAGTGGGATATCGTGGTAAAGTAAAGAAACTTATTATTGATCTAAGCGGGTATTATAACCAATATAAAGATTTTATATCCAGTGAAAATGTAATTGTACCATTATATGGTCAAGTAGGAGATGGGACATTATCACTTCTTGCATTACAGAATGATGATTTTAAAGTATATCAGGCCTATACAAACTCAGATGTAGATATAAAATCTTTTGGAGCTACAATAGGAGTAAACACAAGAATTCCTGGGGATTTTGATTTAGGAGTTAATTATACTTATGCCGAACAGGATTTCGATAAAGATAAAGATCCTGATTTCGTGACTAATTTTAATACCCCCAAACATAAAGTAAAAGCTACTTTTGGGCATGCAAATTTGTTTGAAAATTTTGGATTTAATGCTAGTTATCGTTGGAGTGATAGTTACTTCTGGGAAGCTTCATTTGGAAATGGAAATATACCATCTTTCTCGGTTATCGATGCTCAGATAAATTATAAGATCCCAAAATTGAAAACTACTCTTAAAGTTGGTGCGACTAACATTGGAGGAGATGAATATTTCACGGCATTTGGAACTGGATTTATTGGATCCCAGTATTACATAAGCTTGTCAATAAATAATTTGTAAGCAACGATTAAAAAACAATAAAAAAAGAACAGATGGATACTCAATATAAATGGTTAATACTCCTGTTGATTTTTGGATATATTTCTTGCGAATCAGATGATGATACCTCTACTGTAGGTGAAGAAATAGTAGTTACTTCAGGGAATGCAGATTTTTCAAAATTTGTTTCCTTAGGGAATTCTATGACTGCCGGGTTTACTGACGGGGCCCTGTTTATTGCTGGACAAGAAAACTCAATATCTAATATTTTGGCAAAACAATTTACTTTAGCAGGAGGAGGAGAATTTAAACAACCTTTAATGAACGATAATATCGGGGGAGCTCTTGTAGCAGGAACTCCTACTTTAAATCCTAGATTTTATTTTTATAGTGACCCTAATCCTGATCCGCCAAATGAATCGGGACCACGATTATTAGGAACCACACCAGATGATGATACTCCCGAGGTACCCACCACAGAAATAACAAATATAATATCAGGACCTTTTAATAATATGGGAATCCCTGGAGCCAAAAGCTTTCATTTATCTGCAGCTGGATATGGTAATGCAGCAGGACTACCAAATTTGGCTAATCCTTATTTTGTGAGAATTGCTTCTAGTCCTACAGCATCTGTACTTGGTGATGCTATAGCTCAGAATCCAACATTTTTCTCGTTGTGGATCGGTAATAACGATGTGCTGGGGTATGCTTTATCCGGAGGAGATGGTACAGACCCAATAACAGATGAAACTACATTTACACAGGCGTATAATGCGTTAATTACCACGCTAACTTCTGGTGAAACAAAAGGAGTAGTATTCAATATTCCTGATGTAACATCTTTACCTCATTTTACAACAGTACCATACAACCCTGTTCCTTTAGATGCGACAAAAGCGGGTGCGGTTAATCAAGGGTATGCAATGTATAATGCAGGTTTATTACAAGCAGAAAATCTTGGTGGCATTGATGAGGCAGAAAGAAAAGCTAGGACAATTAAATTTGTAGAAGGGCAAAATGCAGTTGTGATAGAAGATGAAAGTTTAACAAACCTAACTGGTTCTGGTTTGCCAAATTACAGACATGCTACTGCAAAAGATTTATTAGTACTACCAAGTTCTTCTTTTATAGGTACTACGGTTGGAGGGAATCCATTATTAATTAATGGAGTGTCAGTTCCTTTGGAAGACAAATGGGTATTGATACCAACCGAGCAACAAGAGATAACTACCGCAACTAATACATTTAATACGATAATAAGTACAACAGTCCAGCAAGCAGGTTTAGCTTTTGTAGATGTAAATATGCTTCTTAATCAAATTTCTGAAAACGAAAATGGAGTGCCATTTGATGAATTTTTCTTGAATGATAATTTAGTTTTTGGTGGCGCTTTTTCTTTAGATGGAGTGCATCCTACAGCTAGAGGTTATGCTTTTTTAGCAAATAAAGCAATGGAGTCTATAAATACTACATACGGTTCTAATTTACCTATGGTAAAAGCAGTGGATTACCCAACTTTTTATTCACCTTTGTTAAAATAGATCATAAATTCTAAAATAATAAAACCCACTGTAGATATCCTAAAGTGGGTTTTTTATGCTGTTTGTTGAATAGAATGAGAATTGTAGTTCCTTTCTATTAATTGAAAATATAAGGATAGTAAAAAAGATATAATTATATATCCTAAAACTACAAATGTAGCCCCTTGAAAAATAGTGTCAATATCAAACCAACTACCATAATAAAGTATAAAATATAATCCCATTGCGAGCTTAATACATTCTGCAAACAAAGAAATTATATGTCGGTCCATTAGAGAGGTATAAGCAAATATTGATACCGCCAGAAAGATAGAGTAGTTTACAATTTGAATAAACTCTAGATCGGCAACGCTAATCAATAGATAATACATAAGTGCTACTGTAGTTACAAGCTGAAACCAGGACCATAATTTTAACACCAATGAACTTTCTGTTTTGTATTTCTGTCTGGAGTAAGGATTAGTGATGAGCTGTATGGGGTATTTTTCTTTTACATCCTCTGGTCGCCATCCTGTGGGCATAAACCATATCCTGATTTTATCAAACCAATTTTGGGTTCTCCATGCATCTTTTATTATTCCCCACAGGTGCATGAAATTGATAAAGAAAGGATTCCAGGTGTTTACAGGTTTTTTTACGCCATAAATCGGTGGTTTGTCTGGTAATTCTTCTTGAAAAGTTCCAAAAAGTTTATCCCAAAAAATGAATATTTCAGAATAGTTTTTATCCAAATATTCGTCGTTAATTGCATGATGAACTCTGTGATGAGAGGGAGTAACAATAATATGTTCTAAAATTCCCATTTTATTGATTAATCGGGTATGGTACCAAAATTGAGCAAAGAAATGAATAGGAGCAACAAATGCAACAATATTTGCAGGAATCCCGACTAATGCTAATGGGATATAAAGAAAAAAATAAATAGCAACTATTGCAGATACATTTTGCCGTAAGGCACATGCCAAATTAAACTCTTCACTACTGTGATGTATGATATGCCGGTTCCAGAATACATTTATAGTATGATTAAAACGGTGTGACCAATATCCAATAAAATCCAACCCGATAAAAGTTAAAATATATATCAAAATTGTAGACTTAATTTCTATTAAAGCCAGATGTTCGACCATCCATTCATAGCTTAAAATGATAACAGTAAGGCCAATCAAGCTTTTTAGTGTATTTGTGATACCAGAACTAATACTCGAAATTGTATCCATGCCTTCGTTAACAGGTATTCTTTTCCATCTACTAATTAAATATTCAACGAGAATGAGTACAATAAAGCCTGGTATTGCATAGCTTAGTGCGATAGCATAAGTTTCCATTTAACTGGTTTTATCTAAAAATAAGGAAAATATTTATTTCGAAAAATTAATTCATCAAACAATTCAAAGCTACCATTTAACCTCAAAAAAAGAAGGATTCTTAGAATTGAAAAAAGAAGTAAAGTACGACTTGAAAAAAACTAAAGAAATTGAGTTATTTTTTTCATTTTAAAAGACTATATTTGCAGCCTGAAAAAAGCTAGTATTCAGTATGGTTGAGTACTTGATTTTTTTAACATAGTTAAATACTAAACATTAAATAGTTATATAATGTCTAAAGTTACAGGTAAAGTATCTCAAATTGTAGGTCCGGTTATCGATGTAGAATTCGCAGCTGGTACTGAATTACCAAAAATTTATGATTCGTTAGAAATTAACAAAACAGACGGTAGTATACTAGTGTTAGAGGTTCAGTCTCACATTGGTGAAGATACTGTGCGTACTATTGCAATGGATTCCAGTGATGGATTGAGCAGAGGAATTGAGGTAGTTGCAACTGGAGCTCCTATTCAAATGCCAATAGGTGGTGATGTATATGGACGTCTATTTAATGTAATTGGAGATGCGATTGATGGTCTTGGAGATCTTCCAAAATCAGGAAAAGATGGACTTTCGATTCACCGTCAAGCGCCTAAATTTGAAGATTTGTCAACTTCTACAGAAGTTTTATTTACTGGGATTAAAGTGATCGATCTTATTGAGCCTTATGCAAAAGGAGGTAAGATTGGGTTATTTGGTGGTGCCGGGGTAGGTAAAACAGTACTTATTCAGGAGTTGATTAATAATATTGCAAAAGGACATGGTGGTCTTTCTGTATTTGCAGGAGTAGGAGAAAGAACGCGTGAAGGGAATGACCTTCTTCGTGAAATGCTAGAATCTGGAATTATCAAATACGGAGATGATTTTATGCACTCTATGGAAAATGGAGGATGGGATCTTTCTAAAGTAGATAAAGAAGTAATGAAAGAATCTAAAGCTACTTTCGTATTCGGACAAATGAATGAGCCTCCAGGAGCGCGTGCACGTGTAGCACTATCTGGTCTTACAATAGCAGAATATTTCCGTGATGGAGCTGGAGATGGACAAGGGAAAGATGTACTTTTCTTCGTAGATAATATTTTCCGTTTTACACAAGCAGGTTCTGAGGTATCAGCACTTCTGGGACGTATGCCATCAGCGGTAGGATATCAACCTACATTAGCAACAGAGATGGGTGTGATGCAAGAGCGTATTACTTCAACAAAGAAAGGATCGATTACATCTGTACAGGCAGTTTATGTACCTGCAGATGACCTTACCGATCCTGCACCAGCAACAACATTTGCTCACTTAGATGCAACAACAGTATTATCTCGTAAAATTGCAGAGCTAGGTATTTATCCAGCGGTAGATCCATTAGATTCTACTTCAAGAATCCTTTCGGCAGATATTCTTGGTGATGAGCACTACAATTGTGCACAACGAGTAAAAGAGTTATTACAACGCTATAAAGAATTACAAGATATTATTGCCATCCTTGGTATGGAAGAACTATCTGAAGAAGATAAGCTGGCTGTAGGGCGTGCCCGTCGTGTACAACGTTTCTTATCTCAACCATTCCATGTAGCAGAACAATTTACTGGTATCCCAGGATGCTTAGTAGATATTAAAGATACCATTAAGGCATTTACAATGATTATGGATGGTGAGTTAGATCACCTACCAGAAGCTGCATTTAACCTTAAAGGAACAATCGAAGAAGCTATCGAAGCTGGTGAAAAAATGTTAGCAGAGGCATAAATTAGTAGTGAGAAGTTAGTAATTGAGTAGTGAGATTAGTTTCTTTCTCATTATGGTCTAAATACTAATTACTCAATACTCAATACTTAAAAATATGTATTTAGAAATAGTAACTCCAGAAGCAATATTATTTAGTGGTGAAGTAGCTTCGGTTGCCGTACCAGGGATAGATGGAGAGTTTCAGATGTTAGATAATCACGCACCTATTGTTTCTTTATTAGGAAAAGGAGACGTAAAAGTGTATGGTGAGATGAATCTAGAAGAAGAAGTTGCTGATAAATTCACAAAAGGTGAAAATGGAGCAACACTACTTTCTATTGCCTCAGGAACTATCGAAATGAAAGATAATAAGGTTATTGTACTTGCAGATTAGTTAGGTCAATACAATAATTTAATTATATAGTATATGAATCCCTGTTACATCTATTGTAACAGGGATTTTTTATTTAAAACCTCAAGAAACGATGAACAGAGGTGTTAATATTATGTTCAGGATTTAGATTCTCCAATAAAATTAATAGAATAGGCTGTCTAAATGGCTGATTTTTAGATAAAATTATGTTAAACAGACTTTTTTGGTAAAAAGGTTTTATATTTTTCCAAAGCATATATAATCACTCTAATATTAAAATCTTACATATGATTCAAAGACTAGTCACCTTTGTAGCTATACTAATTACCTCATTGATTTCTGCTCAGAAAAAAACATTGACTCATGCTGACTACGATTTATGGAAAAATATTACTGATGTAAAAATCTCTGATAAAGGAAAGCTAATCGTATCTACTATAGAAACCAATACTAAAAGAGGAGATGGTTATGTAGAGATATATAATACTCAAAACAAAACTAAATTTAAATACCCTAATGGGTATGATACTTCAATATCTTTTAATGAAAATTATGTTATTTTTAAAAAGAGACCTAATTATCAACTCACCAGAAAAGAAAAAAAGGAAGAAGTAAAAAAGGAAAATAGAACTAAAGATGCTTTGTTTATCTATGATGTAAAAAACAATACGATTTATGATTCTATTTTAAGAGTGAAAAAATATAAAATACCAAAAAAACAAGAAGGCTGGCTGGTTATTGAAAATTTTAAAAAAGAAAAAAAGGAAGAAAAAGGAAAGAAAAAGACGCTTTCTGAGCAAAAAACCGATAGTATAGACAAAAATGCTCCAATGGCGTTTAAACAGAATTATGCTTTGGTTTACAATTTAAAAACAAAGCAAAAAGATACCATACATCAAATAAAAGATTTTGTCTTACCAGAAAAAGCAAAAACATTTTATTATACTTTAAAAAATAAAAAGGATAAACAAAAAGATATTGGAGTTTATGAGTATAACTTGGCGTCTGGAGTAAAAATTGCTATTGATACTACAAAATATATTTATGATAAACTGGCAGTATATAAAGATGGAAATCAATTTGCTTATCTATCTGCAGTTGATTCTACAGCAATAGACTCCCTAAAGTATGAATTGTATTATTATAAAAATAAGAAGCTACAAAAACTTGTAAACACACCAGATAAGAACCTTAGAGAAAACTGGGAATTGAGTAAAGATCAAACACCTTTTTTCGCTGATAATGGAGATAGGTTATATTTTTACTCAAAACCAAAAGCAGTATACTCAAAAGATACCACATTATTAAAAGATGAAATACCACAGGTCGATGTATGGAACTGGCAGGATAAACTAATTCAGCCAGAACAAAAATCAAAATTAGAAAAACTTAACAAAAAAGCATTTGTATCTTATTATAATACAGTGTCTAATCAGTATGTACATATTCAGGATAGTACTATTGAAGACTTGAGTTTTGATAGAAAAAAAGAGCAACAGTTTATATTGGGTTCTGTAGCTGCGCCATATGAAATCGAACGTTCCTGGGATTATCCATGGGCAAAAGATTTTTATGCCATCGACACCTATACTGGTCATAAGCATTTAATTTTGAAAAATAAAGGGTTAAAACCCGTTCTTTCTCCAGATGGGCAGTATGCTTTGTATTATGACATGAAGGAAAAGCATTGGTTCTCAGTTCATTTATCTACAGTAAAAAAAGTTAATCTTACCAAAAATTTAGATATAGCATTTTATGATGAGGATGATGATCACCCTTCATTACCTTCTCCTTATGGTTTTGGAGGTTTTGATTCGAAAGGAAATGCATTGATTTATGATAAATTTGATATTTGGCGAGTTTCTCTTTCTGGGAAAGAAAAACCAATAAATCTTACACAAAATGGAAGGAAAAACAATGTTGAGTATAGAACAAAAATGTTGGATCCTGAACAAAAAAATAAAGCAACATATTGTAATAAGGAATTATTGATTATCAGTTTTGATAAGGTGACAAAAATTTCTGGAGTATATACTTTAAGAAAAGGAAAATTGATAGAAAAAATCCGGCCTTCAGAATTTCGTATCAACTCCTATCAAAAAGCAAAGAATGCCGAGGTTTATAGCTATAGAAAACAAAACTTTACTACATTTCCTGACCTTTATGTAACAACGAATACATTTCAAAACTCAGATAGAATAACAGCAATAAATCCACATCAAAAAGATTTTAAATGGGGAACTGCAGAGTTATTCTCTTGGAAAACATATGATGGTAAAAAACTAGAGGGAATTATTTATAAACCGGAAGATTTTGACCCTTCCAGGCAATATCCTTTGATCACTTATTTTTATGAAAAACGATCTGATAGCTACCGTAATTATCATATACCTAAACCCAGTGCTTCTATTGTAAATCCTTCGTATTTGGTAAGTAATGATTATATCATGTTTATTCCTGATATTGTATACGATGAAGGTAAGCCTGGAGCCAGTGCATACAATTGTATAGTCTCGGGAGTAGAAGCTTTGGGAGAATTGGGATATATAGATAGAGATAATATAGGGATACAAGGACAAAGCTGGGGAGGATATCAGGTAGCATATCTGGTAACCGTTACTAATAAGTTTAAAGCAGCGATGGCTGGTGCTCCGGTAAGTAATATGACTTCTGCTTATGGTGGAATCAGATGGAAATCGGGATTGAGCAGAGCATTTCAATACGAAAGAACACAAAGCAGATTAGGAAAAAACCTATGGGATGGATTTGATCTATATATTGAAAATTCACCGCTTTTTGGTATCCCAAAAATAGAAACCCCATTACTAATGATGCATAACGATAATGATGGAGCAGTACCTTATTATCAAGGTATAGAGATGTTTATGGGAATGCGAAGATTGCAAAAACCAGTATGGTTGCTAGTATATAATGAGGAAGCTCATAATTTGAAAAAAGTAAAAAACAAACAGGATCTTTCTATCAGAATGATGCAATTTTTTGATTATTACTTAAAAGGAGAGCCTGCTCCTGTGTGGATGACAAAAGGTGTTCCTAGAGTACAAAAAGGAAAGGACTTAGGATATGGTTTAGAGAATACGAGATCATCAAGTACTATGCCCAGTCCCAATGAATAAGATGCCATTCTGTACCATCAGACTCATGAGTGAGTAATGTTTTGAAACCAATAGCATAGTGTGCCTGTAAAGAACGAGAGTTATTTGAGGCTACTTCGGTGATTAATACGTTATAACTGTCTTGTAATTCGATTTTCATAGTTTGGTATAGGCCTCTAAAAATTCCTTGTTTACGATAGGCTTTATCAATACATACCTGCCCCATTATTACATAAGATATAGAAGAATCTAAGTGATCTTCGATTATAGAAAACATAGGTTTTAGTAATTCTATATCATCTTTAAAATCTTTTAGCATACACAGTGCATATCCAACTACTTTATCACCATCCTTTGCAATGATATGAGGTTGTTTGCTATTCATTTTTCTTAGAATATCAAGATCATGTTGCACAGAAACAAAGCCTTCTGCTTCTTTTTCTTTTTGTGAAATTGAAATCGGTAAATTATTTTGTTGAAGGACTAAAACCTGCTGTAATTCTACTTCAGAAGTGATTACAGTATACGTTATATTCATATGTACAGTGTTTAAATTCAATATAAAATAAATTTAACCTTAAAGTGGTTTAAACTTTTTTATCTTCTTTCTTTTGATTTTTTTAATGTTATCACGATGAATGACAAATAGTTAGACTTTTTCCAGTGTTCTACAATTATATCGGATCTGTTTATAATGATCTGAAACTACTATTTTTCCAAGCATTAGTGAGTTCTACAGCTTACCTTTCTTGGTAAAGATTTTATCACTAAATACCTCTATTGCGCGTCAGTCTTTAACTTAAAGAGAATAACATTTATAATTTCCACTTCTATTGTATTTTTGTTGAGTGTCAAGTGTATAATAGATTGTTTTTTTAGTGTTTTGCAACACAAATATCCACAACCTTTTTTTATTTTCAAAAAAGTTTAAAGCTCTTCATTTAGTAAGCAATAGCATTCCATAAAAGTATCGATTTTACAATCTTTATAACAAAGAATGTTTTTAGGAATTTAGAATTTGATTAACAAAACTTTTTCCACAAAAACTGTACTTTCACGAGGTTCTTTATTTTCAAAATTATTTATCACATAAATCATGAAAAAACTAAATTCAGCACTTACCCTTATTCTATTTATTTTATTTTTTATTCCATTTCAATTGTTCTCTATCGATCCAATAGACACAAGAATGATGATGCAACCTGCTATAGGAAAAAATCATATTGCATTTATATATGCAGATGATTTGTGGATTGCCAATATTGATGGGTCAGAACCAAAAAGACTTACCATAGATAAAGGTATTGAATCCAACCCTGTCTTTTCTCCTGATGGGCAATCTATAGCATTCAGCGCTGAATATGATGGTAACTTAGATGTTTTTATCATTCCAACAAATGGAGGGATACCTAAAAGGCTTACTTGGCATCCTGTTCGAGATTTTACGCTTGGTTTTTCTCCTGATGGAAAATCAGTTTTATTCAATTCACAAAGAGCAGTTCATACCAATAGGTATTCAAAATTATATCAAGTTTCTATTGATGGTGGTTTTCCTAAAGAATTAGAGATTCCTAATGCTTGGCATGCAACATATTCTCCAGACGGTAAAAATATGGCTTATACCCCAATTCGTGGGCGTTTTTCTCAATGGAAAAATTACCGTGGAGGAACAACTGCTAATATTTGGTTGTTCTCTTTCAACGATAAATCTATTGTTAAGATTCCACAACCAAAAGGAGGTAGCAATGATGTGCAACCTATGTGGAAAGGAGATAACGTATTTTTCTTAAGCGATAGAAATGGAGAGTTTAATCTATTTTCTTATAATACCTCATCTAAAGCAATAAATCAACTTACACAATTCAATGATTTCCCAATAACAAATGCTAAACTTGGTTCTGATAAAATTATTTTTGAACAAGCGGGGTATCTTCATTTATATAATATTATACAACAAAAATCAACCAAGCTAAAGATCGGTATTGCTACAGATTTATTAGAGTTACGTGAACGCTACATTAAAGGAAATAGATATATTCGTTCTGCAGATATATCACCTTCAGGAAAAAGAGTTGTATTTGATTATAGAGGCGAAATCATTACTGTACCTGAAAACAAAGGAAACCCTAGAAATATTACATTAAGTCCCGGTGATCATGAGAAATATCCAGCTTGGTCACCTGATGGTAAACAAATCGCATATTTCTCTGATGCTTCTGGTGAATATGAGTTATATATCAAATCTCAAGATGGAAAAGGAGAACCTAAGAAATATAAATTATCAGGAACAGGGTTTTATGCGTATACTACTTGGTCTCCTGATAGTAAAAAAATTAGTTTTTCAGATAATGGCCGAAACCTCTACATTTTAGATGTCGTCTCAAAAAAGATTACTAAAATAGCTAATGACGAATACTATTTTCCCGGTGCATTCAGAAATCTATTTGGAGATTGGTCTTCAGACTCTAATTGGATTGTATACTCTAAAATAATTGACAGTAACTTTGAACAAGTATTCCTTTATTCCATTAAAGATTCTAAATCTTATCCAGTATCTGATGGATTAAGTAATGCCAGTAACCCTGTTTTTGATCCCAGTGGAAAATACTTATATTTTTTCGCTTCAACAGATGCCGGCCCTGTAGTTAACTGGTTTGATCAATCAAACCAAGATATGTCTCTGACTAATTCAATTTATTTAGCAACGCTGAAAAAAGATATCATCTCTCCATTTGCAAAAGAAAGTGATGAAGAAAAACCTAAAAAAGATGAGAAAGGAGAATCTACTAAAGATAAAAAAGACTCAGGAAAAGAAAAGAACAACCCTAAAGAACCTTTACAGATAGATATTGATGGAATTCAAAATAGAATTATTGATCTTCCTATAAAAGGCGGAAACTATTATGATTTAAATTCAGGAGAAGATGATAAAATATTATACATATCATTTAATAATAATGATTCTGAAGAACCCTCAAAACTACATCAATATGACCTAAAAGAAAGAAAAGATGAAGAAGTTATGGAATTAGATAATTATGTAATTTCTTCTGATGGTAAAAAAATGCTTTACAATAAAGGTAATAAATGGGGGGTTGCCGAAACTGGTAAAAAACCAAAAGATGGTAAAGGGGTTTTAAAAATCAATGATATCCAGGTAAAAATAAATCCTATTAAGGAATGGGAGAACATTTTTGAGGAAGCATGGAGAATCAATAGAGATTATTTCTATGACCCAGGTATGCACGGATCAGACTGGAAAGCCATGAAAGAGAAATACTCACAGTTTTTATCACATTTGTCTTCTAGAAATGATTTAAATCGAGTAATCCAATGGATGTGTAGCGAATTATCTGTAGGACACCATCGTCTACAAGGAAGAGGAGATAGATTGAATATCCCTAAACAAATACCTGGAGGACTTCTGGGAGCAGATTATGAAATTGTCAATAACAGATATCGATTTAAAAAAATATATGGTGGTCTCAACTGGAATCCAGAACTTAGATCTCCTCTAACAGAACCTGGTGTTCAAATTAAAGAAGGAGATTATTTACTAGCTGTAAACGGAAAAAATATAAATAGTAATGATAATTTATTTAGCTTTTTTGAAAACACAGCAGACAAAATAATAGAGCTAACTGTAGGATCAAGCTCGGATAATAAAGACTCTAGAGTGGTTAAAGCAACCCCAATAACAAGCGAATACAGATTAAGAAATCGTGATTGGGTTGAGGGTAATCTAAAAAAAGTTCACGAAGCCACTAATGGACAGGTTGCCTATGTATATGTGCCAAATACAGCAACAGCCGGACATGAATATTTTAAAAGATACTTTTTTCCTCAGGCGAATAAAAAAGCTATCATTATCGACGAACGATTCAATGGTGGAGGTCAGATAGCTGACTATTATATTAATTTATTATTAAACCCATATCAAGCTCATTGGAATTTTAGATACGGTAAAGATCTGAAAACTCCAAGCGCTTCTATCCAGGGTCCTAAAGTCATGCTTATTGATGAAACTGCAGGTTCTGGAGGTGATATGTTGCCTTGGATGTTCAGAAAATTTAAGGTAGGCCAACTTGTTGGTAAGCGAACCTGGGGCGGTTTGGTTGGAATATTAGGATTTCCTGAATTTATTGATGGTGCTAGTGTTACTGCTCCTAATGTTGCCATTTGGACAGAAGATGGATTTATAGTAGAAAATGTGGGAGTCGCTCCAGATATTGAGGTTGAGCAATTACCTTCAGAAGTTATTAAAGGAAATGACCCTCAACTAGAAAAAGCAATTGAAATAGTATTAAAGGAGTTACAAAACAATCCTCCTAAAAAACGAGTACGACCGCCTTATCCTAAAAGAGCACGTAATTAAACATAGAACAAATACTTAAATAATAATTAGGTGTTTTTAGTTTCTGATGAATTTTCTTAATGAAGTGATTTAAACTTTTTTCAATTCGTTATTAAAAAGTTTAAATCACTTCATTACATCTTTATAATCAGGATACTCATTAGCTAAATTTTCTCTATCAGCCAACAGCCTAGGAAAACTATCAATTGAGGAAATTTATCTTCTTCAAGATTCACCCCAACTGTAGTTGATATGTATTTAAATACTATAGAAGTTTCAGGATACTATACTAAGCCAAAACAGAATTAATAAAATAGTAGTTTTATAGTCAAATTAGTATTCATTAAAAACCTGACTGCTTGTAAGAAGTATTTGTTTTATTTTTGAAATTATTATGCTATTTCCAGAAAAACTTCATAAAAAATTTAAGAATAGAGAGAAGAGTAATGCTCTTCGTAAACTCTCTGAACAAAAGACTCTCATCGATTTCTCGTCTAATGATTACTTGGGATTTACATCATCAAAGGAAATTTTTAATGGGACTCATCGATTATTGATTGAAAAAACAATACAAAAAAACGGAGCGACAGGTTCTCGTTTGCTTTCTGGAAATCATAAATTATACGTAGAAACTGAAAAAATGCTTGCGGATTTTCATAATGCTGAAGAAGCTTTGATTTTTAATTCTGGGTATGACGCCAATGTTGGCTTTTTTTCTTCTGTACCCCAACGAGGAGATGTTATTTTTTATGATGAATTAATACATGCATCTATTAGAGATGGGATGCAGATGAGTAATGCAAAATCGTATAAGTTTAAACACAATGATATAGAAGATCTAAAGTTTCAGATTGAGCGAAATCAAAAAGAGAGAAGTGATCAAGAAATATATATCGTTACAGAGTCGGTTTTTTCAATGGATGGAGATTGTCCAGACTTAAAATCTTTAATAGCATTTTGCCAGAAATACAGTTACCATCTTATTGTAGATGAGGCACATGCGACCGGTGTATTTGGTGATTATGGCGTGGGGCTACTCCAGAAATTAGGAATAGAAGATCAGGTTTTTGCAAGGATAAATACCTTTGGTAAAGCATTAGGTTGTCATGGAGCAGTGGTTTTAGGATCAAAGGATCTAAAAACATACTTAGTCAACTTTTGTAGGAGTTTTATATATACTACCGGATTACCACCACACTCTATTGCAACTATCAAAATGGCGTATGAAGAACTTCAACGTACACCAGAAATTAAAAAACTTATTGAGAATATTACTTTTTTTACCCAAGAACTTAAATCCAAACATCTAACATCAAGATTCATTAAAAGTAATTCTGCAATACATTGCTGTATTATTTCAGGAAATGAAAATGTGAAAAAAGTAGCAAATGAAATCCAGAAAAAAGGATTTGATGTTAAACCGATTTTGTCACCTACTGTGCCACAAGGTAAAGAGCGATTACGCTTTTGTTTACATTCTTATAATTCTAAAGAAGAAATATCGGAAGTCTTAGAACTACTTGCTACTTTTGTACGCATATGAGCGAAATATTTAAAACTGTCGCTGTTTTTCAATATTCGTCAGAAGCATTGATTATCAAAGGACGAATAGAATCAGAAGGAATCCAGGTTTTTACTATGGATATGTATACCATCGATACTGATCCTTTGGTTAGTAATGCTATCGGAGGCGTTAAATTGAAAGTAAAAGCAGAAGACGAACAGAAAGCACTGCAGATTATAGAAAGTATACAAGAATATGCTATAGATGATCAGGGAGAATCTATTTGTTGTCCAAAATGTAATGGAGAAAAAACAGTTCTGGATTCGACAATCGATAGCCTTAAAAGTTTAGTTCTTCTTCTATTGTTTATGTTACCAATTAATCAAAAAACGAAATATAGATGTAAGGACTGTAATCACAAATTTTACTTAAAATGAATAAAAAGATATTCGTTACAGGAATAGGCACAGAAGTAGGTAAAACTATAGCTTCGGCAATTGTGGTTGAGGCACTGCAGGCAGATTACTTTAAACCGATACAGGCAGGGGATTTAGAATATTCGGATACCGATAAAGTACAGGAGTTAGTGTCTAATTCAAAATCTGAATTTCATAATAATAGCTATGCCTTAAAAACCCCGATGAGCCCACATGCTGCAGCAGAAATTGACCAGGTTTCTATTGAAATTGATAAAATAACACTTCCCAAAACAAATAATCATTTGGTTATTGAAGGTGCCGGGGGATTATTGGTACCATTAAATAATAACAATACGATCCTGGATTTAATACACTCTGATTACCATGTTATTGTAGTTTCCAGACATTATTTAGGGAGTATTAATCATACCTTAATGACCATTCAGATTTTAAAAGAAAAAGGATGTACTGTATCTATTATTTTTAATGGAGCAGCACATAAAACTACAGAAAGTATCATAAAAGAAATGACAGGAGTTACAGTTATAGGAAGAATTGATAATGAGCCTTATTTTGATAAAATGGTAGTGATGGAATATGCAGAATTATTTAGAGATAAATTAGAATCACTTTAATATTCACTAAAAAAATATTCGCTTTCGCGGAAATGATATACATATGACTTTAAAAGAAAGAGATAAAAAACATCTTTGGCATCCACTTACTCAGCATAAAATACATCCCGAAGCATTACCAATTATAAAAGCAAAAGGAGCTTTGCTTTATGATGAAGATGAGAATATATATATCGATGGAATTGCTTCTTGGTATACTGCCATGTATGGTCATTGTAATGATTATATTTTAGAAAAAGTAAAATATCAGATGCAGCAGCTGGATCAGATTGTATTTGCAGGTTTTACACATGAACCTGCTATAAAATTATCTGAAGAGTTGATCAAAATATTACCAGATAATCAAGAAAAGATATTCTTTTCTGATAATGGTTCTACCGCCAATGAAGTAGGAATTAAAATGGCACTACAATACCATTTTAATAGAGGTGAAAAAAGAAATACAATTATCGCTTTTGAAGATGGTTTTCATGGGGATACTTTTGGAGCTATGTCTGCCTCAGGATTATCAGTATATAATGGCCCGTTTGAAGATTTTTTTATAAATGTTAAACGTATTCCTACTCCAAATTTTGAAAATATTGACAGTGTAATAAAAGAATTACAAGAGTGTATTACAACTCATGAAGTAGCTGCTTTCATATATGAACCACTGGTACAGGGAGCCAATGCAATGCATATGTACGAAGCGAGATATCTGGATCAAATCCTTACCATTTGTAAAGACAATACTATAATTACCATTGCAGATGAGGTAATGACAGGTTTCGGAAAAACCGGAAAAACGTTTGCTTCTGATTATGTAGAAACCAAACCAGATATTATTTCGATGTCTAAAGCTTTAACAGCAGGATTCGTACCTATGGCAGTAACAAGCTGTACTCAGGACATCTATGATGCCTTTCTTGATGATTCGATTGGTAAAGCCTTTTTTCATGCACATACCTATTCTGCTAACCCCATAGCCTGTTCTGTGGCTCTTGCAGCGATAGCGCTTTTAGAGAGTGAAGAAATTCAGGGTGATATTGACAGAATCATGAGATCTCATAAGGATTTCGATACTAAGATTAAGGATCATCCCAAAATTAAAAAGACAAGACAACAAGGAGTAATTTATGCCATAGATCTGGATATCGAAATGGATCGTTATGGTAAGAAACGTTATGAAATATTTGACCATTTTATGAAAAATGGGGTAGCATTAAGACCATTGGGGAGCACGGTTTATATTTTACCTCCTTATGTGATTACTCAGGAACAATTACAGAAGGTGTATGATACTATTATTGAGTTGTTAGAGAATATTTAACTCTTTAACTTTTCTTTTATTAAAGACGTGAATTTCTCTTTGTCATCAATAAAAAATGCGATCGTTTTATACGTCTTTTTCATTCCATAAAGTCCGGAAAATATATTTTCTTGTTTCAAAGTGATTAGCATATTATGACTTTCTAACTCACCAAGTGGAGACAACTTTATGGTTTTAGTATCGAATTCGATCTCTTTGTTTGTCATTTCGATAGATGCAATGGAGCTAATATTTATTGTGGTCTCACTAAGGATACCATAGCGTAGATGTAAGATATCACCTTCTATGGTAACGGGTCTTTTTGTAATAGATTTTAGAAAGCCAAAGATCTGGATACTAGAGTACACACTTAGTATACTTGCAATCCAAGCTGCAATTGCACTCCATTTTAATAAAAGAATGTGGAGCACATAGGTTTCAACGCCTATGATTACTATAAGTGCTGCTAATAAAGAAATGGTTCCACTGTTTTTATGATATGTAAATTCATTTTCTGCTAGAATTCTCTTTTTCCAGGATATGAATCCATAATATAATACCGCAAGCTCCATGGTAAGAAATATTGCAATTTTACCAGGTGCAATTTCACTACAGGTTTCCTTTAATGCAGAGAAAAAATCTAACTCTTGTTTTGCATTGGCTTTATATCTTTTTATGGTTTGGCGAAATTTATAAAACACAAAAAGACCAACACTTAGTTCTACAAAAGGAAAAATCCAGTTTTTTGCCCAATTTAGTGTAGACTGATGTTCCTGCGGGATAATATAAGAAGCGATAACCATTCCTAAGATAAAAAAAGGAACGACTGTAGTTTTAGGAATATTTTTCTTTTTGATTAATATAAAATAAACAATAGGTATAGTAAAAAGTAGATCAAGAGTGATACCAATAGATAGTGCACTAGTATTCGTAGCAAACATTTGTGATTTAGTGATCAAAATCACTGTTAAAATAAGGAGTAATGGTACTCCAAATACTACCAAATTACTATGGGTTTTCGTTGTCATACTCATTTTGTTGATATCCTAATAAATCAATTTGCTCATTGGTTTCATCAATGATCACATACATTTCTCTGTAGGTCCATTGGTCATTCTGTTTAGTGCCAACAACATATAATTTTGCTTCACCTTCTGGTCCTTTTATAGGGATCGATATATCTGCAGATCCTGTGTTGTTTTTATAAGAAAGACTACCATTCATTATGCCATTAGTTTCTATAGGTTCTCCCAGGATATTTACCACATATTCATCTTCATTTACTTTAACAAGAGCATCCTTGTAAGGGGTAGACTCAGTAATTAACTCACTCACACCAAATATTAGAGAGCCCAAAAAAATAAAAAATAAGACAATAAGAGTAAGACAGCCTCCTACCGGAACTGCCCAGCCCCAATTTCTGGCAAACCAGCTTTTTTGTTGTATATGATCCTCCATAATTTTTATCATTATATCCTATAAAGATAAGTATCTAAAATGTGTTTTTTGTTACTAAAATCTTATGATAAATGATATTACTATTGAACAAGATAGAACAAACCAGTACATTTGCCAAAACTTGAAAATTGCAACAAAAAATATCAATAACAGGAATTTCTTCTATATCTCCATTGGGAGTTTCTTCTGGCGATATATGGAAAGCATATAAAGATCCATCACATCGTATCTCTTTTAAAGATTTTGAAGGAGAACAAGCCCCGATTGCATTACTTTCTCAACACGCGAAACAAAAAATAAAAGAATTAAGAGCAGAGAGTTCTCATTATGAGGCATTGGATGACTCTGTTCTTTTTGGTGTTTTTGCCGCCAGACAAGCAGTTAAAAATGCTGGATGGCATGGAGATCGTAATTTTGGAATTAATATAGGTTCTTCTCGTGGTGCAACAGGGCTTTTTGAAAAATACCATCAGGAATTTCTGAAAAATGGTAAATCGTCTACATTAAGTTCTCCTACGACTACACTCGGAAATATTTCATCATGGATTGCTCATGATTTACAAACCAGCGGACCAGAGATAAGTCACTCGATTACATGTTCTACAGCATTACATGCAGTGCTTAATGGTGTTGCCTGGTTGCAATCGGGTTTGGCAGATCAATTTTTGGTAGGCGGAAGCGAAGCCCCATTAACGCCATTCACTATTGCACAAATGAAAGCCCTTAAGATATATGCTTCGAATGATAAGGTGGCATATCCATGCCAGGCAATGAATTGGGATAAAAAAAGAAATTCTATGTTTCTTGGTGAAGGTGCTGCTATTGCATGTTTAGAAAAAGGAGTAAAAGAAAATGCTTTGGCTTTAATAGGAGGTATTGGTTATGCTACAGAACCACTAAAGCATAACATATCCATATCTACAGAGGCAGATTGTTTTCAAAAATCCATGAAATTGGCTTTAGGCAAAACCCCCGCAGATGAGGTGGATGCTATTGTATTACACGCACCTGGCACAGCAAAAGGAGATCTGGCAGAATATAATGCTATTAAAGCTGTTTTTAAAGATTCATTACCAGCTTTGACGACTAATAAATGGAAAATAGGACACACCTTTGGTGCCAGCGGGATCTTGAGTCTGGAGCTTGCAGTACTAATGCTAAAACATCAGGAATTTATTCCGGTACCCTTTGTAACATATGATAAACTTCCTAAGCAGTTAAATAAAATAATAGTAAATGCTGTTGGTTTTGGAGGTAATGCTGTTAGTATTTTGCTCGAGCGTCTTTAATTTTTTGCGATATTTGAAATATAAAATTTTTGGTATTAGAATGCGGTTATATGCGTTCTCGAGTAATTAAAAAGATTTATAATACATGAAAACACAAACCACTCTTTTTTTAGTAAGTCTTATCTTACTTTTTTCGGCCCATGCGCAAGAAACTATTCATGATGAGTTTGAATCTCAGCTAATCAATATAAATGGATACAAGATTAATGTAGAAACTAAAGGTAAAGGAAATCCAATAGTATTTATTGCAGGAGGACCCGGAAATTCTCATGATTATATGCAGGGTAATTTTGGGAAATATCATAAAAATCGACAAGTGGTTTTTTTTGATGGTTTGGGGAGAGGACTTTCTGATGATGCCAAGGATATCAAGGAATATTCTATACAAGGTGATGTAGAAACGCTAGAAGGTATTAGAAAAGCGTTGCAGTTGTCTAAATGGACAGTAGTAGGACATTCTTATGGTACCGTAGTTGCTCAAGCCTATGCCTTAAAATACCCTCAATATACAGAGAAGATGATATTGATTAATGGGTTTCATAGTGGGTTAATGTGGCAGGCAAATTGCGATAGTTATAATCATTATGCCAAGACACACTTTCCAGAAAAATGGAAAGTAGTTGATTCATTACGATCAGAGGGATTTGTATCTAGTGATTCAGAGTTTTCGAAAGTATATGGAGATTTTCCAACAAAATATATATACTATCATAATACAGAATTAAGACAACCTGTACCTAAAGAAGTAAAACGTTCATGGAACTCTGATGTGTATTATACCATTGTTGGTAGAGATGCTGATTTTCATGTTACGGGTGATATGGGAGATATAGATTTCAGAAGAGAGTTAAAAAAAATACAATCGCCGACTTTAATCATTGCCGGGCGTTATGATGGGGTATCTACTCCAGAATTTGCAATACAGTATAAAACCTATATGCCTAAGGCCGAGTTTGTAATGTTTGAAAAAAGTGGCCATAACCCATATCTGGAAGAGCCAGAAAAGTTTTTTAAACTGTTTGAGCGTTTTTTAGAGATAAAGCATTAATTTTTGAGATATGAGTTTATCGTATTAATTGATATAAATACAACCAGATTTTCTTACATTTGACTTTTAGATTTAGATGATTTATGAGCGTTATTAGACACGATTGGACCAAGCAAGAGATTCTTGATATTTACAATACACCTATGATGGATTTACTGTATAAAGCAGCAACTATTCATCGCGAATATCATGACCCAAATGTTGTACAGGTATCTACCCTGTTATCTATTAAAACAGGAGGATGTCCTGAAGATTGTGGATATTGCCCACAAGCAGCCAGATATCATACCGATATTGAAGGTAATGACCTAATGAGCGTACAACAAGTAAAAGCACAAGCACTTCGTGCAAAATCTTCTGGAAGCTCTAGAGTATGTATGGGAGCTGCTTGGCGTAATGTTAAGGATGGCCCAGAATTTGAAAATGTACTGGAAATGGTTCGTACGATCAATAAACTTGATATGGAAGTGTGCTGTACTTTGGGTATGATTACCGAAAATCAAGCACAACGATTAGCAGAGGCAGGACTATATGCTTATAACCACAATTTAGATACTTCAGAAGAATATTATAAAGAAGTAATCTCTACAAGAGGTTATGAAGATCGTTTAAAAACAATTGATAATGTTCGTAAAACTAATGTAACTGTCTGTAGTGGAGGTATTATTGGTATGGGAGAAGAGATAAGTGATAGAGCCGGAATGTTGGCAGCATTATCAAAATTAAATCCTCAACCCGAATCGGTACCTATAAATGCATTGGTTGCTGTAGAAGGGACACCAATGGAAGAGGAAAAGCCTGTGGAGATATGGGATATGATTAGAATGGTAGCTACTACCAGAATTGTTATGCCAAAAACACAAGTACGATTATCTGCAGGAAGAACCGAAATGAGTAGAGAAGGACAAGCAATGTGTTTCTTTGCTGGAGCAAATTCTATTTTTGCCGGAGATAAATTACTAACAACTCCTAATCCAGATGTAAATAAAGATATGGAGATGTTTAAAACATTAGGACTTAATCCGCAAAAACCATTTGTTAAAAAGGCTCAGCCAGAAACGATTGAAGCAGAAAACTCTAAATTTGATTCTTTAGAAGAGAAACCCAAATGGTCAAGACCAGATCATACTATCGAAAGGAATGAAACCGCAAAACAGAAAGCTAAAGGAATAATAGCAGATAAATAGAAACATATCATAGCTTTTTAAAGTTAGATAAAGGGAATACAAATTTTTAACTGCATCTTTTATTTTTTTGATCATTAGATTATACTGATACCTATCAGTACGGAATTGCCATCGCCTACTTTTGGCAGATATTGCCTTAATTTTTATGGCTTATTTTTTAGTAAGTGAAATTAGATTTAGAACAAATACCAAGGGTAAAAACAATTACCAAAGAAGAATTTCTTAAGAAATATGTTGTACCACAAAAACCAGTTGTAATTGAAAGGTTGATTGTGGATTGGCCAGCGTATGAAAAATGGGATCTTTCTTATATCAATGATATAGCAGGTGATAAGACCGTTCCTTTATATGATGACAGACCGATTTCATCTGAGCATAAATTTAATGAAGCTCATACCAGTATGAGAATGAGCGAATATCTTAATCTACTTGAAAAAGGATCTACCAATTATCGTATTTTTTTATATAATTTACTAAAAGAAGCGCCTCAGCTTCAAAAGGATTTCAGGTATCCAGTAGAGATAGGATTGAAATTTATGAAAAAACTTCCATTTTTGTTTTTTGGAAGTAGTGGATCTAAGGTGTTTATGCATTATGATATAGATTTAGCAAACATTCTTCATTTTCACTTTCATGGAGAAAAACAATGTATATTATTTCCTCCTTCAGAAACAAAATATTTATACAAAGTGCCACACTCATTGCTGTCTCATCAAGGAATAGATTATACAAATCCGGATTTTGAAAAATGGCCTGCATTGAAGCATGCCAAAGGGTATATTGCAAATTTAAAACATGGTGAAACATTGTATATGCCCGAAGGATATTGGCATCAGATGACGTATTTAACTCCAGGGTTTTCTATGAGTATTCGTTCTGCACCTCAAGGGATTATTCAGTTTTCTAAAGCTTGTTATAATGTGTTTTTTATGAGATATCTGGATAATTTTATGCGAAAAACCAGAGGAGAAAAGTGGATCAATTATAAAAATAATGAAGCAATAAGAAAAACCAATAAAAGAAATGCTTAGTTAGTTGATTTTTGCAACAAACCTAATTCGATGAAGTTTTTTGATTACATGATTCGTAGCGTATACGTCTAGATGAAAACAAAAACTCAAGGAATTTTTATAGGTATAATAGTAAATATTGACCAATGAACGCTGTAAGTTCTTTATTGATAATTAGTGCTTCTCAAGGGGTCATTTTTGGTTTGGTTATTTTAATTTCTCCATTTTTTAGAAGCAAAACCAATAATTATTTGAGCTATGCAATATTGATAGTTTCTTTATTGATGCTCAATGTTTATCTTGATGATATAGCGGTGTTTATTAAATATCCAAAGGTTAAGGTATTATACGACATCGAATGGATATTTTTATTTCCAGTTTTTTTCTTTATTTATTTTTTAAAATCAATCAATCATGATTTAGAAAAAAGCAAGAAGCTATATTGGTTGTACACACCTTTTATGCTTTCTGTTATCATTAATGTGGTTTTTAATCTGGAATATGCCTATAAATGGTATGCTTATACATGGGAACATAAGGGTTTTGTGTACAAAATGATTTTTGATATTCAAGAATTAGGCTATTATTCATTCAACTTCATTCTTGTTATTTGGTCTTATAAGATTCTTAAAGAAAAAAAATATTCAACTCATCCTAATACTAAATGGCTGAAAAAATTATGTGTTTGGATATTTCTTCTGATCATATCTTGGATATTAATAGATATTGCTGATATGATTTTTAATATAGGTTATGAAATCGGAATATCTATTATATGTACAGGTACTTCAGTATTTGTTTTTTGGGTTGTGTATTATGGAGTTTACACATTAAAACTTACCAATGATAAAAATGATATTTTATTAGTTAATCCTACAGAAATTCTTGATAAAAGACAACAAAAAGAGCTAACGAATCCAGATACTTCATTTTCAGAAGACAACATATATTTTCAAAAGTTAAAAAACCTTCTTCAAAAAGATTGTATTTATCGTGATCCAAATCTGAGTCAAGAAATGATAGCTAAGCTATTAAATATAAGTTCGGGTTACTTATCACAGATTGTAAATGATATTACAAAAAAGAATTTTACGATATATATTAATTCCTATAGAGTTAAAGAAGTTAAGTGTATGATTCTTAATACAGAATTTGATAAGTACAGCTTATTAGCCATAGGACTAGAAGCAGGATTTAAATCCAAAACCACATTTTACACTTCGTTCAAAAAAGAAACAGGATTGACACCTAGTCAATTTAGATCTAAAAACAAAAAGGTTCCGAATTTTTAAATTTTAATAATATCGAACGCTGATTTTATGAGTCCTATCTAGTTTTGACTATGATAAATCACATATCGGTCTATTTATAAATTGATGGTGGCAAGTAGTTCATTGCGATCGTTTTTAATGCAACCGATAGATTTTTTATTTGTCAATGAAATGTAACTTTTAAAAATATGATTAGTATGAATTTACACAGCAGTATCAAAAATTTAAAAAGATGTTTTTTATTCTTATCCGTGATTTTGTTCATGGCCTGTCAGTCTGATGATGATCAACCTCAACCAGAAAAAACTATAAATGGCTTTTGGTTAGCCGAAGACAAAGGGTATCTCATTGAGATTACAGACAAAAAAAAAGTGTTGTATGGTGTAAATTCGGTTGGATGCACTATTATAGAAGATAATTTTGTGCCAGAAGAATCTTTTGGTGTAAGTCTAAATCTTGTTAGTCCTGACAAATTAATAGGAGTACCGGAGCTTAGTGCATCAAATATTGAGTTCAATAGATTGTCAAATCAAAATGAGTTTTGTCTTCCTGATCAGATTGCAAATACTAAAGATCCAAAAGTTAATTTTGATCATTTCTGGAATATTTTTAATGATTATTATGCTTTTTTTGAAACAAGAAATGTAGACTGGTCACAATACAAGAATTTAAGAGAGCAGGTAACCTCAGAGAATTTTTATGAAACTCTAGAGGAGCTAGTTTTTCTTTTGAAGGATGGGCATGTCGCTATTGATGATGAGGCTAATAATGTTGCGATCGATGCTGGTTCGCCTAGTTTAATTTCTCGATTAAATTCAGGTTTAAGCGGAGATCTAATTATTGAATCCCAAGAAGATTATAATATGCTTTACAGCCAGAAATTACAAACCATAGTATCAAAATATTTAAATAATAAAGTTGAGGTTGATGAAAATGGAAAAATAGCATGGGGGTTGATTGGTAGTGATATTGCATATATCAATATTTTAGGAATGGAAGGTTATGCTTCTACTGCAAAAAATGAGTTAGAAACATTAAACTCAGTATTAGATAAAATAATGAATGATCTTAAAAAATCTGCAGTTTCTAAATTAATAATTGATGTTCGATTTAACGGTGGAGGGTATGATATGGTTTCAGTGAATATTGCTTCACGATTTTTGGACCAAGAGCGATTAGCATTTTCTAAAAAAGCGAGATTAGGTGACGGTTTTACAAAAAGCACATCAATAAATGTGACTCCCAAGGGTGATTTTCAATTTACTGGAGATATTATGTTACTTACAAGCCCTTTAACGGCAAGTGCAGCAGAGATTTTTACACTTTGCATGAAAGATTTACCGTATGTAACTATAATGGGTGATAATACAAATGGAGTTTTTTCAGATATTTTAGTACACACTTTACCAAACGGAGCTTCAGTAGGGTTGTCTAATGAAGTGTATAGTGATGCGAATGGAAAAATTTATGAAGCTATTGGGGTGGGTCCTAGTGAAGAGAATAGAGTTCCACTATTCTCGAACAGTGATTTTATTGATGAAAAAGATAGTGGAATAGACTTGGCGACAGAATTATTAAACAAATAGAGTGCACTATAAATAAAAACCTCAAAGATATTATAATAACCCTTTGAGGTTTTTATTTAAAAGAACTCATTTACTTTTTCATAAACCAGATGTGTTTCCCAGCCTCGATATAAAAGATAATCTACAAGTTTTTTGCGTTTCTTGTTTTTGTCTTGCTCGGTAAGAGTATTGTATTTTTTTTCGGCAAGTTTGTGAAAAGTCTCAAGATAATCTTTTTCAGGTATTTCTTTAAGTGCCGTTTTTACATTATACGGTGAGATGTTACGAAATTTAAGTTCTCTAACTATACGTTGTTTACCCCATTTTTTGATGTTAAATTTTCCTCGAGCAAAGGCTTTGGCAAAACGTTCTTCATTAAGGAAATTTTGATCCAGAAGATGTATAATGATTTTTTCTTTAGCCTCAGGAATAAGTTTCATCGTCCTTAGTTTATCCTCTACATCTTTATGACAACGTTCTTGATAAGCACAATAATGTTCCATTTTTCGTAATGCTTCAGCTACAGTTATTGATGTAATGGGATTCTTATACATTACTACAAATGTACACTGACTTTTGTAATTACCCCAAAAACAAGTGAAGGAAGTCATGATTACTGAAAGCAAACATAGAATTCGCAGAATTCAAATTTTTAGTTTAATTCGGTAACTAACTGAATAATACGTGTTTTTCTAGTAATCATTTAGAAAAAACCTTAAAACAGAAAATAGTATATTTATGTCCTATTAAATAAGTATAGAATAATACCAATACCTCTTGAAACTAAAAAATCCATATACCTTTTTTGATCAGTTTTGTCTAAGAACTCCTATTTTACCTTTAGACTTTTATTATGATCTTACAAGAGAACAGAATATAACAATAGCAACCTTTAAAGATGTCTGGAAAAATGACAACATCAGAGAAGCTATTTTCTTGGCTTCACCTGAGCTATTTTCCGAAATTGAGAAATGGCTATCAGGACAGCTTAAAGATGTTAAAAAGAGTAAACGACTAGAATCTTCTTTATTAAAATATTTATCCAGGATGAGTTCTCGTTGTACTCCTTTTGGGTTGTTTGCCGGTTGTAGTATAGGAACATTTGGTAAAGCTACCGCTATAGAATTAGCTAATTATGATAAACACCAAAGACAGACTCGGTTTGATATGAACTTTTTGGTAGCCTTCTCACAAAAGCTTGCCAAAGAAGAAGCAATCAAAAAACAATTATTATGGTATACCAATAACAGTCTTTATAAAATCGGAGATCAATATCGATATATCGAATACAAATATAATCAGTATAATAGGCGAGAACATTCTATCGAGGCAGTTGCATATGCAGAGTATCTTGAAGCCATAATAGAAAGTGCTAGGTCTGGTAAAAAAATAAAGGAATTAGCTTCCCTCTTGGTTGATGACGAAATTACCTATGAAGAGGCTTCAGAATTTATAAGTGAATTGATAGATAATCAAATCCTGGTGAGTGAGATAGAACCCTCTGTAACCGGAGATGATTTTTTAGAACAATTAGAAGATTGTTTGAGTCAAATAGAAGGTGCCGATGCTATACTAACAGAGATTCAGCACTATAAAAAATTTCTGGAACAAGTAGATCAGAAACTGGGTAATGAAACTGTTGAATACCTAAGGCTTAGTGAGCGAATAGCACAGCTGGAAACTCCTTTTGAGTTGAAATATCTTTTTCAGGCCGATATGTATACTCAGGCGCAATCTAATCAATTAAATATACGATGGGGATATAAGTTAACACGAGCACTCGAACTGTTAAATAGAATAAGTAGTGCTTCATCAGAAACGCATTTGCAACGGTTTAAAGATGCATTTGTAAAGCGATATGAAACTCAGGAAATTCCTCTGGCGACAGTCTTAGATACCGAGGTAGGTATTGGATACCTACAGCACCAGGATGCCAATGACTCCACTTCTTTTTTAGATGATCTATATATTCCTTCCAAACCGGTTTCAGGACAAGAAATGCAATGGACAGCGGTACAAGAAATTCTAAACAAGAAATTACAAGATATACATAAAGAGAACCAGTATACACTATTACTCGAAGATAAGGATTTTGAGCATCTCGAATTAGATTGGAGTGATTTGCCCGATACTATGTCTACGATCGTTCAAATTGCAACGATTGATGGTGAAGAAAAAATGATATTTTCTTCAATAGGGGGATCCTCTGCGGCAAATCTGTTAGGGCGGTTTTCTACCGGAAATAAGAATATTTTAAAACACGTACAGGATATTGCAGCTGTAGAACAAGAAATGTATCAAAATCAGATCCTGGCCGAAGTCGTTCATTTACCAGAATCCAGAACGGGTAATGTGATTCGAAGGGCAACGATACGGGATTATGAAATTCCATATTTAGGAAAATCTAATGTGCCCATAGAGCAACAAGTAGCGATATCAGATTTGATGATATCAGTGCAATATGGTCGTATTGTATTACGCTCCAAAACACTTAATAAAGAAATTATTCCTCGCCTAACCAATGCTCATAATTATAGTGCCAATGCATTACCTGTATATCATTTCTTATGTGATATGCAAAAACAAGGCGGCCGATCAGGTCTTGGGTTTTATTGGGGAGAAGTGTTAGAGAAGCATACCTTTTTACCCAGAGTGGTATATAAAGAGTTTATCATAGAAAAAGCCAGATGGGATATTACTACGGCTGACTTGCCTTTTTTGAAAGAGAACAATGAAAAAGACAAAATGGAAATGATAGTTGCCTGGAGAGCAAAACATAATATTCCTGTGATGGTACAATTGATTGATGGAGATAATACCTTATTAATCAATCTAGAAAATGTCAATTCGGTAAATATGTGGTTAGATACCATAAAAAATAAAAAGAGATGTAGACTAGAGGAGTTTTTATTTGCTGAAGAAGTGCAGTCTAATGAACAAAAAGGTATTGTACAACAAGAAGGTATGAGTTATACCAATCAATTTATAATCTCGATGTTTAATAAAGAAAAACTGGAACAGGAAAGAAAGAAAACTGAAGCATCAAAAGCAGTTGAGGTATGATTAAGGTCACTTTTAGATTCCTGTCTACGCAGGAATGACAAAATAATAAAAGCATAAAACAAAGGAATATTACATGAGCACAAAAAGAACATATATACTGGGAGACGAATGGCTATATTACAAAATATATTGTGGTGCCCGTACGTCTGATGTGCTCCTTACCGAAACTATAAAACCACTTACATCACAGTTACTGGAAAAAGGCCTGATCGACTCCTGGTTTTTTATACGCTATGGAGATCCTGATTTTCATATCAGGATACGATTTCATCTGCCCGATATACATGCTATAGGAACTGTGATCCTGCATATCAATGCAGTAATGCAGCGGTATATAGAACAACGAGTGGTATATAAATTACAAACTGATACTTATATAAGAGAATTAGAACGTTATGGTACAAACACTATAGATGCCTCTGAAACCTTGTTTTTTTATGATAGTACCATGCTGCTGGATGCAATAGCATTGATCGAAGATGAAGAATTGTACTTTTTGTTTGTAGTAAAAGCGATTGATAGGCTATTAAACAGTTTTAACTATGAACAACAAGAAAAACTAAAACTGGTTACCCGAAACAGTAAGGGGTTTAAAAGAGAATTTCACGCTGATAAGGGATTAAATAAACAATTAGATAAAAAGTACAGAGGGTTAAAAAGCAAGCTTGCTTCTTTTTTAGAGACAACATCTATACAGGAAGACTATGGAGTTTTAGATGATTTACTAGATCACAAAGCAAAGCAATCACTAGGAGTAGTGCAAAACATCATGAAAGTACATCAGGACGGTCAATTAGAAATGTCATTAGACGATTTACTAAGCAGTTATATACATATGCTGGTGAATCGTGCCTTTAGATCCAAACAACGATTTTATGAGTTAGTGTGTTATGATTTTTTGATGCGATACCAAAAAACAAAAGCTAGTTATAACTTACATCAATAAAATTTTTACATTATGTTGTATGTTTTAATAGTGCTTGCTTAATATATAATTTAGAACCCTGCTGACTTTTTTGCAAGGTCGGATTGTTTTATTATATTTTTGTCCTCTGCAAATGCACCTGTATTTACTTTAGTATCTTCATATGCATAAAATCCAAAAGAAAACCCTACAGGTTCTTCATATACAAAACTTTTTATATCAATATCATATATTATGGGAGCATCTAATTTTTTCATTAGCTTAAGCATTCTATAGAATTTGGTTTTTGATAAACACAAACGAGATGCAAAATCTTCTGGAGGACCTGTAGCTTGTAAACGAATAAGCTGATCCATACGCTCTATGATTTTTATGTACTTAGTTATGATTTTCATAATAGTTTTTTTATGGCTTAAAATCTTAATTGATTTTAGAGATGAAAACATATTGATTTACCCTCCCCTATGCTCATTTCAAAGGGGAGAGCTATATAAATTCAATTTGATTTTTTATTCTTGTGGAATAGGAAAAAAGGTAATTTGACCGTCATTGGTGGTTAAAGGACCTCCTGAACATGCAATTACATTATAGCAGATATTATCGGGTGTGGTTTCCGCTACTTTTATCCTTTTAAAGATTGGATTTCCAGAACCTTGATGTTGATAATGTTCTAAATAACCCTTGATGAACCCTCCATATTGTAATATATAAGCATAAAGTCCAATACTGGTGTCAGAACTAGTTCCGATATATAATACTACACGATTCCACCCTCCAGAGAGATCTGTTTGAGAAAGTTGAGGATTGGTGTTTAGAAGTTTAACTTTGCTATAGTCTTTTATATTTGCAACAACGTTATATTCAGGTTTATTTAGGAAGAAACTTGATAAGGCTCCATGTGTATAACTTCCAGCGTTACCAGTTGCAACGATCATAAAAGCAGCAGTTGCAGATCCTCCTATAGCACCTCCTACAATAGCACCTCCGTAAGCTACTTGCCCCAAACCAGGGATAAGATTAACGGCTAATGCACCTACTGCTCCGCCTACCGCTCCACCAGCATCAGCTGCAACTACAGTATATAAATCATCTAGCCATCCTTTTCTGGATTTTGAATTTGATTTTCCTGAAATCAATTCTTTCCAATTATGTGCATTTTTGGACCAATATTGGTATGAGTATTTAGCTGTTTGAGTTGCAGAAAATAATACAAGTAATTGATTAAGGCTAAGTTCTAAAAAGCATATTATTTACTACTATGTTTTTAAATTCCATCCAGGCAGTATTGGAAGCAAAGGCTATAGCTGCTACGGTTGCCATTTTACTGGTTGAATTTTTTATTTTTTCTAAGACTAAAAACCAATTCAGATAATTCTGAAGGTATTTTGTTGCCACTCCATTGAAGGGCTCCATAAATTTCCTTAGACGCATATCCATATTATTCACATTTTGTACGTGATATATTTTGTCAACAGCTCTTTGACCCTTCGAAGCATTAAATTTTTTGTGTGCTACCTTCTTGTCTTTTGCAAATGCAGTATAGCTTCTGTGACTGTCGCTACAAAGGGTTTCTACTTTAGCCAACTTCCCTTGTAATATAGTCTCCAAGTCACTTTTACTAATGCGACCTCTGGTAGCTACTTTGAAATCTTTGTTCCCTGATCGGTCACAACTGGCTATCACAGCTACTTTTTCATTACTGAGACCAGCTTTACTTGCCTTTGCGCCACGTTTTCTAGCAGGACGATCCAAATTTCGATTCCCTTTTTCAGAGTAAGCAAAGAAAAGATCATCACTCTCTAGGATTCCTTGGAATTCATCCACACTTACGCTCCCAAAGGAGACAAGTAATTTGTGCCTCCAATCAAAAGAAGTCTGAATAGAAATCCCTGTTTCTTTGGCACTCTTGCGAATACTATATCCAGAGAGTAAACAGAATAAATAACGATTAACTTTGTCTTTCTTCTTGAGGTTGTACCAGAACTTACCGGTAGTTTCACTAAAGTTTTTATGACAAGTATTACAAACATAGCGCTGTACTCCTTTGAGCTTACCATTAGCCTTAATTTTATTGCACTTACAATGAGGACAGCTTATGGCTTTACTCTGATTGCTATCAATCAGGGCTGAACCCTCAGTAGAGATCTCCAATAATGTGGAAACAATTTCTGATTGAACCAAAGCCGATGAACTAATGAAAAAATCTCTAAAATCTTCTGGTATCATTTCTCCGTTTTTATAAAGTAAAGATAAAACATATTCTAATTAGAACTTAGCCTTGATTGTTATTAAGTTTTTGATTATTTTCTATCTCATCTTCTATGATTTCTATTCTTTTATACACATTAGCATCCTTATTTTTAGCACTTTTTAATACTTCATCTAACTTATTTAAATATATCTTCTCTTCATGAGATAATGCATTAGATACATTTTTTTCTTTTGAATCTAATTTGGTAGTAGATGTTTGGTTTTTAAACATTTTTTTCACCAAGTCTACTCCTACTTGGTTCGATTTTTTAGGGTATTTTGTGTTAGAATTAGTTCTTGATATTAAAAAGGCTTCTAGACTTTGTAATTCTTTTTTTGTATCAAAGTTGTTTTTAGCGCCTTTACTTTTCTTTAAGAATGTGAACGCATCTCTCAACCCTTCATTATGTTCAACTCCTAAAAATTCTAGATCTTTTGCGTGAATTCTATTTTCTTGAGTGGTATGGTTATCTAGTTCTTCTGAACAAGAAAATGTAGCCAATAATATTACGATGAATACTCCAATTTTTTTCATTTCATTTATTTTTTAGTTTTGTTGCGCAACTTATATTTTGATTGGAGCAAATATATCTTCAATATCAAGGGAGAAACAAAAGAAGTAATCCGCTATTCCAGAAAACACGTCATAAATTCTCAGAATCACAGGTTTTATTTTTTAATGTAAATACTTGACTATAAGGTTTTTAATATTGTTTTTGATGAAGCCTTAATAAAAAATCAGAAAATGGTATATTTGCTCCTCTTTTTGCAAGGAAGTCCAATATAAATCATCAATAATTTTAATATAATAGCTGTAAAATTTGAAGAAAATAATGTGTAGAAGTTTTTGTGTAGTAATGATTCTTTGGTTTTGTCAAACGCAAGATATTCTTGCTTATCAAAAAACTCAGGAATCCTCAGACAACAGTTATCAGTTTTTAACCAATAAGTTTTATGAAAATGAGTTAGATTCTGTTGTTGCTGTAAATTATGCTAATCAATATCTTCTTAAAGCAAAAAAAGAGAACGATACAATAAAAATTGCAGACGGATACTATTTTTTGTCAAGCATAAGCAAAGGTGATGTATCACTAAAATATTGTGATAGTATTATAGCAATTACTAAAAATCACCAAACAAAAAACTATCCAACTTTTGCATATTTAAATAAGGCTTTTAGTTATTTTGATAAAGGAGATTTTAAAAAAGCATTTGATTATTATTTAAAGTTATATGAAGAAGCAAAAAAATATGATAATATATTCTTGGTGTATTCTAGTAAGAAAAATATTGGTATTCTAAAAGCAATTTTAGGGGAGAATGAAACGGCGTTAGTAACTTTAAGAGAGTGTTATTCATTTTATTCGAAATATAAAGAAAAAGCTCCTTATGATTATTTAACCACACTTTTTGCATTATCAGAATCCTACAATTTTAATAAAATATTAGATTCTGCTTCTATAATAAATACATTGGGGTATAAAGAATCTATAGTGCTTGAAGCAGAAAGTTTTAAATGTTATTTTGTATTAAATGAGGGGATTAATCAATATAGTAAAGCAAATTATGATACAGCAAAAGATAGTTTAACAAAAGCAGTTGCCGAATTAACTATTAATGGGGATAAAACTAATTTAGGACAAGCTCGTTTTTATTTAGGTAAGACACTATCTTCATTAGGTTTTGAAAAAGAGGCTATTGAAGAACATAAAAAGGTAGATCAAATATTTCAGAAAAACCCTCAGATTATTCCCGAAATTAGGGAGAGTTATGAGGTTTTAATTAATTATTATAAAGACAATAACGATAAGGATAATCAATTAAAATATATTGAAAAACTTATTAAAATTGATAGTGTTTTAAATAGTAATTACAAATATCTTATCAAGAATGTTGTTCAGAATTATGATACTCCAAGGCTTCTTTCTGAAAAACAAGAAGTTATTGTTTCATTAAAACAAGAAATCATTGATTCGTTACAAGTAGCGAAAAAATCATCTACCAGAATTATCATTTCTTTAGCTATAGTTAGTATAGTAACATTTGTTTTTTTAATCTTTAATTATCAGAAAAAGAAGAATTATAAGAAAAGGTTTGATGAACTGTATTACTCTAGTTCTGGAAAAGTTAAAAACAATGAAAAAAAATCACCCTACACAGAAATAGATTCAATAGGAATCTCTGAAGATATTGTGAATAAAATTTTAAATGATTTAGATGAATTTGAACAAAATTTAGGATATCTAAAACCAAGTATCACCACTAATGATTTGGCTAAAAAAATGAATACAAACTCAAAATATTTGTCTAGAGTGGTTAATTTCTACAGAAAGAAAAGTTTTAGTATGTATATTAATGAGCTAAGAATAGATTATTGTATCGATAGACTTAAAACAGATAAAAAGTTTATGAAATACACGATTAAGGCTATAGCTAGAGAAATTGGATTTAATTCTACAGATGCTTTTTCTAAATCTTTTTATAAAATAAAAAAGATACAGCCTTCGTATTTTATTCGTGAATTAGAAAAACAACAATGAGATGATTCTTTGTAATGTATTTGTTGTTAGTGGTTTGTGATAAGCAATTCTGGAAAACAGGTTAGTAATTGCTTAAAAAAATAAAACTTGGGAGCTATTTTGATTATGTTTGTAAGCGGAAACAAAAAAGGAATAATGAAAAAAAAGTCGATTACTAAAAAATTAAATTTAGAAAAATTAAAGATTACAAAACTATCTAATGGGATAACAATTAGAGGCGGGAGTGAATATTGTATTCATGTGGTAGGCCCCATCGAATTGCCATCGGAGGTTCTTTCTTGTACCTTAACCAAAACGAACCTGGGGGGTAATGGACAAACAAATAGGCCTTCACAAAATTGTGCATATGAAAACTTTGGCTAAAATTGGAAGAGATTAAGAGGCTTAAAAAATGAGCAAAAAATGTTAATGAAGGTAGGAGAGTTATTTGTTATAACCATAACCACCTTTTGTGTAAATGCTTTCCCAATTGAGTATCAATTTCGAATAGAGGTTGTATTTTATAGGATGTGATAAGAGATGATGATTCTTAGCCTTTGAGATAAAAGAATAATGAAATACAATAAAAAAACCCGGCACTGTTATCAGGCCGGGTTTAATTTTATTTTATCAATTCACCATTTTTATCGTGAAAATGATATTCTAAATACGTGTAAGCGTCTCTAGGTACAATCTTTACCCATCGTTTATGGTTAAAATACCATTTGGATCGGGTGGATGGAAATCCTTTGGTTAAAAAAGCTGCAATAAAAGGATGCGCACTAAGCGTTATCTTTTTATGATCTTTTTTAATTAATTTTTCTAATTCGACTTTCATTTTTTCTACCAATACTATAGGCGCCTCAACTTCGCCATTTATTCCATTAGGATCTTCTTCCCGGGTCTTGATATTCATTTCTGGTCGAACACGCTGTCGCGTGATTTGAATCAAGCCAAATTTACTTGGCGGTAAAATTTTATGCTTCGCCCTATCGTCTTTCATCTCTTCTCGCAATTGGTTGAAGAGAGTTCTACGGTTGTCAGCATTATTCATGTCGATGAAATCAACTACAATAATACCTCCCATATCTCTAAGACGCAGTTGGCGGGCTACTTCAGCTGCACTAATAAGGTTTACCTCTAGTGCAGTATCTTCTTGGTTTTTGGCTTTATTAGATCGGTTACCGCTATTTACATCGATTACATGCATCGCTTCTGTATGCTCTATAACCAAATAAGCACCCTTACTCATAGATACCGTCTTGCCAAAACTTGTTTTGATTTGCCGTTCAATACCGTATTTCTCGAAAACAGGTATTTTAGGATTATGAAGTTTTACAATTGACTCTTTTTTTGGAGCAATTTCTTGCAAATACTCTTTGATTCGGTTGCAGAGATCTTCATCATCTACAACAATAGAAGTAAAAGTGTCGTTAAATACATCTCTTAATATAGAAGATGCTCTATTCATTTCACCTAGTACTTTTGATGGGTGATGAGCTTTGTGCAGTTTTTTGCACATGCTTTGCCATCGTCCCATTAGATTTTCTAAATCTTTGTCTAGTTCTGCTACTTTTTTGCCTTCTGCTACTGTACGTACAATAATTCCGAAACCTTTTGGCTTAATACTTTTTACAAGTCTTTTTAAGCGTTCTTTTTCTTCTGAGGATTCTATTTTTTGAGAAATAGAAATTCGATTTGAAAAAGGAACTAAAACAATATATCTGCCGGCAATCGAAAGCTCTGAGCTAATTCGAGGACCTTTGGTAGATATAGGTTCCTTTACTATCTGTACTAATAGTGATTGATTTGATTTTAACACATTGGTAATAGTACCGTGTTTATCAATATCGTTCTCAAAAGGAAAATCCTTAAGAGAATAATTTTTTAATTTACCTGTGCTTACACGTTTTATGAATTTAAGTAAAGAAGATACTTGAGGACCAAGATCATGATAATGCAAAAATGCATCTTTTTCATAGCCTACATTAACAAATGCGGCGTTTAGACCTGGGACAGATTTACGGATTTTGGCAATAAAAATATCACCTACCGCAAAATCACTGTCGTCTTCTTCCTTATGTAATTCAATTAGTTTTCCATCCTTTAATAAGGCAAAATCCGTAGAGGAACCTGACCTAATGATCAATTCGTTGTTCACTCTGATTAGATTTTTATCCCGATAATTATCGAGATGGATTAAACAATTTTTTCACAGGAATTTTTACAATTCCATTGAAACAAAACAGATATACCGGTAGTGGGGTATTGTGTTTTATTTCGATTTCAAAGAACTTAACTTTTTAAATAAAAAAAGTAGTTAGAAACTACTTTTTCTTATGGCGGTTTGCTCTTCTTCTCTTTTTACGCTTGTGCGTAGCTACCTTGTGTCTTTTACGTTTTTTACCACTTGGCATAGTGTATACTTTTTATATTTATAATTATTTATTTTACTTCTACGTTAGTTTTCACACCTTCTACAAATACTTTTGCAGGTTTAAACGCAGGTATATTGTGTGCAGGAATTTTGATCGTAGTGTTCTTAGAAATATTACGTCCTGTTTTTTCTGCTCTAGTTTTTATAATGAAACTACCAAATCCTCTAAGGTATACATTATCTCCACTCTCTAATGAGCTTTTTACCTCTTCCATAAAGGTTTCAACTGTTGCCTGAACATCACCTTTTTCTATTCCTAATTTTTCTGAAATTTTTGCTACAATATCTGCTTTAGTCATTATATTACCTATTTAGGGGTTTTTAAATTTTCAAGGGGGCAAATATAAGAATTTAAAATCCAAAATATCAATACTTAAGATGATATTTTCATGTTTAATCGTTTAATTTTGTAAAACTTATAATTTTACTATGATATTTTCTAAAAAACTCATTACGTGGTACTTACAAAACAAAAGATCGATGCCATGGCGAGAAACTAAAAATCCATATCATATTTGGCTTAGTGAAATTATACTTCAACAGACCAGAGTGGCGCAAGGATTACCTTATTATATATCATTTACAGAAACTTTTTCAACGGTATTTGATCTTGCAAATGCAAGTGAAGAGGAAGTGCTGAAATTGTGGCAGGGATTGGGGTATTATTCGAGGGCCAGAAACCTGCATGCAACTGCAAAATACGTGGCAAATGATTTAAATGGTGTGTTTCCTACTTCATATAAAGGTCTTTTACATTTAAAAGGAGTTGGAGATTATACAGCGAGTGCTATAGCTTCCATATGTTACGCCGAAGCGGTTCCTGTTGTAGACGGAAATGTATATCGAGTATTATCTCGATATTTTGGACTCGATACACCTATTAATAGTGCAAAAGGAGTAAAAGAATTTAAAGAACTTGCTATAACCTTAATGGATCATGATGAGCCTGCAGAGTATAACCAGGCAATTATGGAGTTTGGAGCACTACAATGCAAACCCAAAAAACCGTATTGTATTATATGTCCACTACGAGATAGTTGTGAAGCTTTAAAAAATGGAAAAATAGAAGAGTTGCCTGTCAAAATCAAAAAACTAAAAATCAAAAAACGTTACTTTAACTATCTGGTGTTTTTTACAGAAAATAAGAAAACGATTATCCAACAAAGAGTAGGTAGTGGTATATGGAAAGGATTATATGAATTTCCTTTAATAGAAAGTGAAACTATAAATACAGATACTATTGCATCTCATTCTGTTTTTAGAGAAATGATAAAAGATAAAGAATATGAGATTGTATCATATCAAGAAGAACCTATAGTACATAAATTATCTCATCAGCATTTGTATACTCGATTTTATATCATTAAATCTGATGCACCTTCAAAAGTGAATCACGATCAAAAAATCGTTGATTATGAAGAAATACATACGTATCCTGTTCCTATTCTGTTAGGTAATTTTATAGATGTGTTTTTTCAGAAAAATTGATATTTAGAAAGATCTAAAACCTAAGTTAAGACCATTAGGAGATCTTTTATGTATTAATTTTTTTATTACATTTACTATAAACAAAGTTATTTAAAGCTACTTTGAAAAATAAGAAGTATTAGGATAGCGTTATTTAGTATGGTTTGTCATTTCTTTGTAGTGATGAACCAAAACAACAAATCATAAATTAGAATGTCTGGAACACTAAATAAAGTAATGCTTATAGGGCATACAGGAGATGAGGTAAAGATGCATTATTTTGAAGCAGGTAGTTGCATAGGCAGATTTCCTCTTGCTACTAATGATTCATATGTGAATAAAAGCACAGGAGAACGTGTAAATACCACAGAGTGGCATAATATCGTTGTGAGAAACAAAGCAGCAGAAATTTGCGAGAAATATCTTAATAAGGGAGATAAGGTATATATTGAGGGTCGTCTTAAGACCAGAAAATGGCAAGATGAGCAAGGAAAAGACAGGTATAGTACAGAAATACAGTGTACCGATTTTACTTTTCTTACTCCTAAGAATGAGAATCAACCTTCTGCGTCTAACCCTCAGAATACACCGCAAACGAATACACCTGCTGCTAGCAATTCGCAGGAGGTTTCATCTAATTCGCCAGAGAAAGAAGACGATGATCTTCCGTTCTGATATGTCTAACTAAACAAAGATAATTTGGACCCTGATCCTGAACCGTTATTTATTTCATTATTTGTTTTTGATATTATGCAAACTATCAATATAATTGTTTTGGTGGTGTTGCTTATTTTTTCTGCATTGATATCAGGTAGTGAAGTAGCTCTGTTTTCTTTAACCCCAACAGATCTTAAGGATGATGAGGATACATCAAAAAACCTTAGAATTATATCGAGATTATTAGATAGTCCTAAAAAATTATTGGCTACCATATTAGTGGCAAATAACTTTATCAATATTGCGATAGTATTGCTTTTTGATGCATTAGGTAAAATTTATTTTAGTAATTTGGATTATGTTTGGTTTGGATGGATTAATGTAAGATTTGTTGTTGAAGTAGGAGTTGCTACTTTTTTAATTTTATTGTTTGGCGAAATTTTGCCTAAACTATACGCTAGTAGAAATAAAGTGAAGTTTGCCAAGTTTATGGCACGACCTCTGGCAATTTTAGATTGGTTCATCTCACCAATTAGTGTACCTATGCGTAATATTACTGTTGGGATTCATAATCGGTTAGGAAAACAAAAATCTAATTTGAGTGTAGATCAATTATCACAGGCATTAGAATTAACCTCAGACAAGGATACTACAGACGAAGAGAAGAAAATATTAGAGGGTATTGTGTCTTTTGGAAATACAGATACTAAGCAGGTGATGCACCCCCGTATGGATATTTTTGCACTAAATAGTGCAACTGCGTATCAGGAAATTCTTCCTGAAATTATTGAGAAAGGATACTCTAGGATTCCGGTATATGAAGATAGTATTGATAATGTAACTGGGATTCTATATGTAAAAGACTTGTTACCTTATATTAATACACCTTCTTTTGAATGGACATCTTTGTTAAGAGCGCCTTATTTTGTGCCAGAGAATAAAAAATTGGATGATTTACTTAATGATTTTAAAGATAAAAAAAATCACCTGGCTATAGTTGTAGATGAGTATGGAGGAACCAGTGGTTTGATTTCTCTCGAGGATATTATAGAAGAAATTGTTGGAGATATCAGTGATGAATTTGATGATGAAGATTTGATATTCTCAAAATTGGATGATCGAAACTATGTTTTTGAAGGAAGAACAGCTTTAAAAGATTTTTATAAAGTACTGAAACTCGAAAATAACGGTGTTTTTGAAGAAAAGAAAGGAGATGCAGAAACCATAGCAGGATTGTTATTGGAGATTTCAGGAAGTTTTCCGAAACGAGGAGAAATCATCATAGTAGATCAGTATGCATTTAAAATAGAATCGTTGGATAATAAGCGAATAAAACAAGTGAAATTGACCATTAATGAAAATGAAAATAGTTAGATTTTTTTTAGTATTCAGCGTAGGTATGCTATTTTCTTGTGGGGGTGAAGTATTGCCTAAGCCAGAAGGAATGCTTCGATTAAGTTACCCTGCTCCCGAATATAAAGAGCTGGTATTGCCGTGTCCCTATTCTTTTGAAAAGAATGAATTTTCAGAACTTCGTAGAGCTAGAAGAAACAAGAATTGTTGGTACAATCTAGAGTATGAAAAACTGAGAGCTACTATGTATATTTCTTATTATGAAATCAATAACAACCTTAATTCGTTGCTTAGAGATGCTCAAAATCTAACTCAGGAACATGTGATCAAGGCAGATGGGATTGTGCAAGGGCCTTATGTGAATGACGAAAACAAGGTGTATGGTATGTTTTATGAGGTTTCTGGAGATGCTGCTTCTCCATCTCAGTTTTATGCAACCGATAGTGTCAAGCATTTTATAGTGGGGTCTATATATTTTAAGGTGAAACCTAATTATGATTCCATACTTCCTGCCGCGAATTATTTACGTAATGATATGAGGCATTTTATGGAAACTCTTCGTTGGAAAGAGTAAAAGACTTCAAATAGGTTTTTTAATAGTTAATTTTCTTCCAAAAGGTATTCTGTGTACTTATAATTTTATCACTTTTGCAACTTACTTCGCAAAAATGCAAAACACAAAACTAAAATGGATATATCTGGCAGTGCTTTCTCTGGTTTGGGGTAGTTCATTTATTCTTATCAAAAAATCATTGATTGGTCTTACACCGCTTCAATTGGGTGCATTAAGGACATTGTTTGCAGCAACATTTTTATTCTTGATTGGGTTTAGGAGTATGAGAAAAATAGCAGCACCAGACTGGAAATGGGTAATCATATCTGCTTTTGCAGGAACATTCATTCCTGCGTTTTTATTCGCCTTTGCCGAGACAGAAATTGATAGTGGTATAGCATCAATCCTTAATTCTACCACCCCATTGGTTACTTTGATCCTGGGGGTGTTGATTTTCTCTATTCGATTTAATAAAAACCAATTTTTTGGTGTGATTGTAGGACTAATAGGTTGTGTTGCTCTAATATTAGAAGGTGCCTCGGTAAATCCGAATCAAAACTATTGGTATGCGGTATTGGTGCTTTGTGCTTCGGTATGTTATGCAATAAATGTAAATATCATAAAAAGATATATGCAGCATATCTCACCTATGGCAATTGCTAACGGAAATTTTATTGTATTGGTGATTCCGGCTTTGATTGTATTGTATTTTTCAGATTTTTTTAAAACAGAAGTGGTAACTAGTTCAAAAGTACATATAAGCTTGATGTATGTTTCTATACTTGCAGTAGTGGGTACAGGTATTGCTAAAGTATTATTTAATAAATTAGTGCAGATCAGCACTCCGGTATTTGCGACTTCGGTAACTTATACTATTCCTATTGTAGCTATGCTGTGGGGGATATTAGACAATGAGAAATTTACATTTTATCAAGTGCTTGCTTCTGGAGTTATTATCCTGGGAGTATATTTGGCTAACAGGAACAGGTGACTTCATATGTTGTTGTAAAACAATAAATTAACAAGCTTTTAAGGTTAAAAAACTCTTAAATTTCTTACTTTTAAGAGAGAATCCTAAAGAGCGAAACCATGAAAAAATCAACTATCCCTGTTATATATGGACTCCTTATTGCTATTGGACTTATTGCGTATTTTTTAATCCTTTCTTTGATTGGTGTGCAAACAGAACCTGTTTTTAGTTTAGGAAATGGTATTATAGTTGCTCTTGGTTTGTACAAAGCCATGAAAAACTACAAGCAGGAAAAAGGAAGTGATTTTGAATATCAAAAAGGATTTATGGCAGGGCTTTTTACCGGGTTTAATGCTACATTTGTTTTTATTATTTTCTTTGCGATCTATGTAACTAATATCAATACTGATTTCTTACCAGAAATGCTGGCAAATTGGAGTTCGCATTATCATGTGGGAGTAGGAATAGTTGTGTTTGTTGCAGCAGTCATGGGGTTTGCCACTACTTTTGTGCTCACATTATCTTTTATGCAATTATTTAAAGAAAGTTGGAATCCAAAAAAAAATCACAATTCAAAGCCTATAGAGGTATAAAATATTTGGCATTTAATTAATTAGCAGTATATTTGCACCCGCCTATTTAAAAATAGGTGCAGTTCTTTATTTATAAAAATAATTAATTAAACGTTACGCTATGTACGCAATTGTAGAGATAGCAGGGCAGCAATTTAAAGTTGCAAAAGACCAAAAAGTATTTGTACATCGTTTAGCAGGAGAAGAAGGAGATAAAGTCTCTTTTGATAAAGTTCTTCTTGCAGCAGATGGAGATAAAGTTACTTTAGGCGCCCCAGCTATAGATGGAGCTCAAGTAGGAGCAAAAATCACAAGACACCTTAAGGGTGATAAAGTTATTGTTTTCAAGAAAAAGAGACGTAAAGGATACCGTGTTAAAAACGGTCACCGTCAATCTCTTACAGAAATTGTTATCGAAAGTATAGTAACTTCTGGAGCTAAGAAAACAGCAGCTAAAAAAGCTGAACCAAAAGCTAAAGCAGAGAAAGAAGTAAAAGCTTCTGCTCCAAAAGCTGAAACTAAAGCAGCCGCTCCTAAGAAAGAAGCAGCAAAGCCAAAAGCTGGTAAAGAAGATTTAAGCACTAAGACAGTAGCTGAATTAAAAGATATGGCTAAAGCTCAGGGAATCTCTGGAATTTCTTCTATGAAGAAAGCAGAATTAATTGAAGCTTTACAAGGAAAATAAACAACGGCAGGTAACCCCTGTAAGTATTAACAATAAAACCGAAAGAAAATGGCTCATAAAAAAGGAGTTGGTAGTTCGAAAAACGGTAGAGAATCAGAATCGAAACGCTTAGGTGTGAAGATATTTGGTGGACAAGCTGCCGTGGCTGGTAACATCATTGTAAGACAAAGAGGTACAGCCCACAAACCAGGCGAAAATGTATACGCTGGTAAAGATCACACCCTACATGCTAAAGTAGATGGTTTAGTGAAATTTACTAAAAAGAAAGATAATAAATCCTATGTTTCTATAGTTCCATTTGAAGCATAAAGGATCTTTCCTTTGTAATATAAAAAACCCTTTATCTTTTGATAAAGGGTTTTTGTTTGTTATGAATTCTCTAATACATACTTTAAGTTTATGGCATCTTCTGTTTTGACCTTTTCAGAATATAGAGATAAAAGACTTTTGTCCTATTCTTAAAAAAAAGAAATATATTTATCATCAAATTTAAAAACCGAATCATGAAAAAGTTATTATTATTAACATTGTTAATGACTGTTACTCTTGCTTTTAGTCAAAAAAGAAAAGATCAAGAAGGAAGTATTAAAAATTTAAAAGGTATCACAGCATATAATTTGGTTTTCGATTATGAAAATCTAAAGGTTGACAAGTTTGATACTGAAGAAGAATTCTTAAAAAATAAAATGGATAAGCGAGAAGCTAAAGAAGCTGGTAAAGGTGAAAAATTTAAAAAGTCCTGGTTTGCTGATCGCGAAAATTTGTATGAACCAAAGTATATAGAATCTTTTAACAAACGTTTTGATGGTGGGGCTGTTAAAGTTGAAAAAGGCCTGGAAAGTGCTACCCATACTATGAAAGTTAAAACAACGTGGATCTATCCAGGGTATAATGTAGGTGTTATGAAACAGCCATCTAAAGTTAATGCAACGATTATTGTATATGAAACTGCTAATCCTGATAAGATATTATTCTCTACAAAATACTTTAAAGTACCAGGAAGTAATTTTTATGGAGCTGATTATAATTCTGGATACAGAATAGCCGAGAGTTATGCTAAACTAGCTAAGGAAATGGCAAAATATATCCTTAAAAAGGCAAAGTAATATTTAGTTAATCTTTGATGTAACTCAAAAATAGAAAAACTATGAATACTTTAATGACTAAAACATTATGTTGTATCCTCTTTTTATGTATATCCTTTGATGCGACTTCGCAAGATATTCCTAAATACGACTATCTTGAGGTTATTGTAATTCAAAAGGCAAATAATAGAGGTAAGGTGAAAAGAATTAAGGTTGAGGAGCAGACATCTTTGGTAGGCAAACAAATAACCATTAAACAACTAGAGGACCTAGAGAGGACTTCAGATTTGTTGAATTATATGAATGCTGCTAATTGGGAGTTTGTAGATCGGCAATCTATTGTATCTGAAGAAAATGATCCGGTATGGATGAGTTATATCTTTAGGAAAAAGAAGTAATAATACTATGGTATTCTAAACAAAAACCCTTTATCAAAAGATAAAGGGTTTTTTATTCCAAAAGCTAAGTAGTTTAATTTAACTACAGCGATCTTTTTTTTTAGTATCTGTAATATTCAGGCTTGTAAGGTCCTTCAACAGTTACACCAATATATTCAGCTTGATCTTTGCTAAGATCAGTAAGTTCTACTCCAATTTTAGCAAGGTGTAATTTTGCTACTTTTTCATCTAAATGCTTTGGAAGCATGTATACTTCATTTTTGTAATTTTCAATGTTGGTCCAAAGCTCAATTTGTGCTAAAGTCTGATTGGTAAATGAATTACTCATTACAAAACTTGGATGTCCTGTTGCGCAACCTAGGTTTACTAAACGACCTTCAGCAAGAAGTATAATATCGTTACCGTTAATGTTATACTTATCGACTTGAGGTTTGATTTCAATTTTCTCACTTTGCGAATTTAACCAAGCTACATCAATCTCATTATCAAAATGTCCAATATTACAAACAATGGTTTTATCTTTCATTGCTTGAAAGTGTTCTGCTCGAACAATATCTTTATTTCCCGTAGTGGTAATAACAACGTCTGCATTTCCAACAACAGTTTCTAGTTTTTTTACTTCAAAACCGTCCATGGCTGCTTGTAAAGCACAAATCGGGTCAATTTCAGTAACAGTTACAATAGAACCAGCTCCTCTAAACGATGCAGCAGTACCTTTACCTACATCTCCATATCCGCAAACAACAACACGTTTACCAGCAAGCATTACATCGGTAGCACGACGAATAGCATCAACAGCACTTTCTTTACATCCGTATTTATTATCGAATTTTGATTTAGTGACACTATCATTTACATTAATTGCAGGCATTGGAAGTGTTCCATTTGTCATACGCTCATATAATCTATGAACTCCAGTAGTTGTTTCTTCAGATAAACCATTAATTCCTTCTACTAATTCAGGATACTTATCTAAAACCATATTAGTTAAATCTCCTCCATCATCAAGAATCATATTTAAAGGCTTACGATCTTCACCAAAAAATAGAGTTTGCTCGATACACCAGTCAAATTCTTCATCATTCATACCTTTCCAAGCGTATACTGGGGTACCTGCTTCTGCAATAGCAGCTGCAGCTTGATCTTGAGTAGAAAATATATTACAAGAACTCCATGTTACCTCGGCACCAAGAGCCTGAAGTGTTTCTATTAACACTGCAGTCTGGATGGTCATATGAAGACAACCTGCAATTCGGGCACCTTTAAGAGGTTGCTCATCTTTATATTCTTCACGAAGAGACATAAGCCCCGGCATTTCTGCTTCGGCTAATTCGATTTCTTTTCTTCCCCAAGCAGCTAATGAAATATCTTTCACCTTGTAAGGAACATAAGGTACAGTTTTGGTACTCATAGTAGTTAATTTTATGTTTATGAAGTGCTTTCTGGTATTTTGCACTAAATTGTTCTAAATTCGTTTCCCGAAAAATTGAATGTTATTCCTTTTTTCGGTTTGCAAAGGTACATAATAACTTTAAGAATTTAAATGCCTCTTTACAAAACTATAACAGTAGATCAAAGTACTAATGTGTTGATTTGGAAGATTGAAGAGTCTTATGAAGCTCTCTGTCAGGGAATAGAATTAACACCACATTGCCAGAATAGAGTAGATAATATGAAATCTGATATGCATCGCAGAGGTTTTATGAGCGTTCGACATCTGCTGGCTGTATTTGGATACACAGATCATGATCTATACTACGATGAATTTGGAAAACCACATCTTAAAGATGGAAAACAAATCTCAATTACTCATTCCTACGAATTTGCAGGAATCATAATTAGTGATAAACTTGTTGGAATCGATATCGAAAAACAAAGAGAAAAGATTCATAAAATTGCGCATAAGTTTGTGAATGAATTTGAGAATGATTCTTTAGAAAAACAAAACCTGGATAAAACTCGTGCATTAACTATAATTTGGGGAACCAAAGAATCTTTGTACAAGTTATATGCAACGGCAGGTTTGAGTTTTGAGCAACATATTTTTATTTCTCCTTTTACACTAGAATACCCATTTGTGTATGGTGCTGTTAATTATAAAGATGAAATAACCCATTATGATATGGCATTTATAGAATTTGAAGGGTTTACCTGCGTATATGCTTTACCAGCTTCTGAAATATAAATTTTATAACCACGATTACATGAATATTTTATGGGAAATATCATTTATAAAAAGATAACATGCAAATATCAATAGAATTAACCCTTACCCCACTTCAAACCGATTTTGAAGAACATATTATTCGTTTTATAAAACGGTTACGAGCGTCTGAGTTTACAGTTTTAGAAAACCCTTTGAGTACTCAAATCTATGGAGAATACGATAAAGTAATGTCTTTTTTGACTTTAGAAATTAAAAATGCATTTGGAGATATGGATCACGTTTTAGTGTATATGAAAATGGTAAAAAGTAATAGAAGTGATTATGAGCCCCATTTTTGATTTTTTATTTGGGCAGTATTCAGAATATTCTGATTTGCATATAGCTCTTGAAATTATAGCTGTAGTTTTTGGAATATTGAGTGTGCTTTTTGCTTGGTTTAATAAGATTTGGGTATATCCAACAGGTATCATAAGTACTGCGATTTATGTGTATTTATTATTGCAATGGTCATTACTAGGTGATATGATGATCAATGCATATTATTTTATAATGAGTATTTATGGATGGTATATCTGGACCCGAAAAGTTGATGACACCCATGTTACCCCAATTTCCAGAACGACTGTTGAAGAAAAGAATATAGGATTGATAATCTTTGTGATGACTTTGGTTTTTGTGTATGGAGTTTATGTTGTTTTTGATAAACTAAATGATTGGACAGCACATGTAGATACATTAACAACAGCAATATTCTTTGTTGGAATGTGGCTTATGGCAAGGAGGAAAATTGAGAATTGGATATTTTGGATTATTGGAGATATTATTTCGGTGCCATTATATTTTTATAAAGGATTTACATTTACGAGTTTACAATATATATTATTTACTATTATCGCAATTTTTGGATATATCGCATGGAAGAAAACCTTAGACAACAATCCTCCAACTGTATAAGAGTAGTATTGTTTGGTCCAGAGTGTACTGGCAAGACTACATTATCCAGACAATTGGCAGCGTATTATAACACCCAGTGTGTTCCTGAATATATGCGAGAATATTTGCAAAAAAAATGGGATGAGACTAAAGAAGTATGTGTATATGATGACATGCTTCAAATTGCAAAAGGTCAGATGAAATTAGAAAATCAGGTAGCACAAAAAGTTGATACCTTATTATTTTGTGATACGAACCTTTTAGAATTAAAAGTATATTCAGAAGTATATTATGATGGAGTTGTCCCCGAAATCTTAAATAAAATTTCATTAGAAAATGTTTATGATTTATATCTTTTAACTTATATTGACATCCCTTGGGTTCCCGATGATCTAAGAGACAAACCCCACGAACGAGAAGAAATGTTTTTAAGATTTAAAGAATGTCTTGAAAAGCATAACCTTCCATATATAGTCGTAAAAGGAGATAAAATATCTCGTTTTAAAAAAGCATTGACACACATTAGCCAATTAATAGAACATAAAAGTGAATATAACAGATAAAGATATTAAGTTAATTAAATCAAAAGGATTAACAGTAGATAAAGTACTCTCACAAATAGAAATTTTTAAAAATGAAATTCCTTTTGTAGCATTAAGAAGTGCAGCAACTCTAGATAATGGAATCCTTAAGTTTTCTGAACACTACCAGTCAGAACTTACCAAATTATACGATTCTAGAGTGCAACATCTAGATACAATAAAGTTTGTTCCTGCTTCTGGTGCAGCTACACGAATGTTTAAGGATTTATTTCGATTTCTTGATAATTATGATTTTGAGAAAGAAAGCCTTAACTCTTATACGAATCATGAAAAAGCAAATGCAATACGACTTTTTTTAATAGGCCTAGAAAAATTCCCATTCTATGATGTCGTTATGGAAAAAGTAAAAAGTGCATACCCTAAATTTAGATCCTTATCTGAAGGGAAGCAATTGTATATTTTTGTAGAAATGATGTTAAAGGAAAAAGGATTGAATTATGGGACTTTTCCCAAAGGACTTTTCCCTTTTCATAAATATGATGCTAGTATAGCGACTTCTTTTGAAGAGCATTTATACGAGGCAGCAGGTTATAATACTAATGATAAAGGGGATTCTAAATTACATTTTACAATTTCTAAAGAACATCTTGAAGCTTTTAAGGATGAGTTTGAAAGAATTAAGAAAAAAGTTGAAGAGAAGACTAATACTAATTTTAGTATTACATATTCATTTCAAAAATCAGAAACAGATACTATTGCTGTGACAGAGGATAATGAGCCGTTTAGAAAAGAAAATGGATGTTTGTTATTTAGGCCTGGAGGACATGGGGCGTTGATCGAAAACTTAAATGATTTGGAAGGTGATATCATTTACATTAAAAATATAGACAACGTAGTAGTGCGTAAATATCAGGATGAAGTTTCGGGATATAAAAAAGTGCTCGCTGGGAAGTTAATCGAGATTCAGGACGAAGTATTTAGGATATTGAATGCAATTGATGAAAAGAAACCATCAGAAGCAGAATTAAAGGATATCAAGAAATTTTTGGTGAAGCAACTTAATGTTAGGTTACCATTGGATTTTGATAAGTTCTCTGATACATATAAACTTCAATTCTTACGTGAATCCTTAAATCGACCTATTCGGGTTTGTGGTATGGTAATTAATGAAGGGGAACCAGGAGGAGGACCATTTTGGATAAAGCGCGAAAATGGAAGATTAGTATTACAGATTATTGAAGCACCACAGATTGATAAGAAAGATCGTAGACAAGAAGAGATTCTTGGTAATGCCACTCATTTTAATCCAGTTGATTTGGTGTGTGGTGTAAGGGACTATAAAGGAAAGAAATTTAACCTACTGGATTTTGTGGATCCTGATGCAGGATTTATTACAGAAAAAACGCTGAATGGCAAGATTCTAAAAGCACTAGAACTTCCTGGATTATGGAATGGTGCAATGGCAAATTGGATCAGTGTATTTATAGAAGTACCATTAACTACATTTAACCCCGTAAAAACAGTAAACGACTTACTTAAATCTGCGCACCAGGTAACTCTTTTTTCGTGAATACCGCAGTAATCATAAATGAATTAAAATTTAAAGCTGTTCGAAGTTCTGGAGCAGGAGGTCAACATGTAAATAAAGTATCTTCAAAAATAGAACTTACTTTCGATATTAAGACATCATCAGGACTTACTGATGATGAAAAATTACGGTTGAGCCAGAAATTATCTTCGCGATTAACCAAATCTGGTGTTTTATTATTGCAATGCGGTGATAGTAGAAGTCAACATAGAAATAAAGAACTAGTGATAAAAAGACTTTTGGATATTCTTAAAGCTAACCTCTATATTACTAAAAAAAGAAAACAAACTAAACCTTCTAAGGCAGCTATCAAAAAACGTTTAGATAGCAAACAAAAGCATTCATTAAAAAAAGCTAATCGTAAAAAACCTTCTTTATGAGTTATTCTTTTCTGAAAAACGTGTAATATTTCTACACTTTTGTGTGGATTCTACATTTTCCACACTTAATTGTCTTTATGTGTGAATATTGTAAACTATTGATATACAGTTATTTGTGTTATTTTTGTTTTGAGTTACATCTTTGGAACAATTATTACTATTTATTAACTGTAGAAATAATTCAGTAACCCAAAATGAAAAAGTTACCAATGATAGTAGCAATTGTAGTAAGTATCTTTTCGGCACAGGGTGTGTTAGCTCAGGACGAATTAGCAGTCCTTAACGATGATCTCGAGTATAGAGATTATGAATATGAGCAGCAAGAATATACTGAAATCAATATTGTAGAATTGCCATTATCAATCCAAGAAGCAGCTGCCAAAGATTTTGGAAAGTTAAGGATTGTACAAGCATATATGTCTAAGGATAATACGTATAAAATTATCTTACAAGATAGATACGGTAATACCAAAGTTGTATTTGCAAGTGCTAATGGCGAATGGATAAAGCCAAACGACAATAAATCTTAAATCTAGGGGTAGAAAAGAATATCGTTTTGCAACCAAGGACGATATAAAGTTGTTTAGTGCTAAAAAAGAGACTCAATCCCAAGGGTCTCTTTTTTTATGTTTTTATTCGAACTAAGTATTTTAAATCGTAATTTTATACAATAGCTTTTTTTAGGGAATAAATTTTTAAATATGTCTAAAATACTTATTGTTGAAGATGATGTGGCTTTTTGTACAATGCTTAAGACCTTTTTACAAAAAAAGGAATATGAGGTCTTTACAGCATTTTCTGGTGATGAAGCTATTCAAAAAATTAAGAAAGACACTTTTGATGTTGTACTTTCTGATGTAAGATTACCTGATAGTGATGGTATTACCTTATTATCCGAAATTTTAAAACATAATTCGGATACCCAAGTGATTATTATGACCGGCTATGCCGAAATCAATATGGCAGTTAGTGCCATTAAACAAGGAGCTTTTGATTATGTTTCAAAACCATTTAACCCAGATGCTATACTCCATACTATAGAAAAGGCACTATCCAAACAAGGAGTTATATCAGACAAAACAGCTAAAGAAAAAGAAACGAATGCAACAGTATCTAAAACCTCAAAAAGAACCAATGATTCTTTTGTTCGTGGAGTTAGTGACGCTTCCAAAAAGCTAAACGAATATGTTGCTCTTGTAGCTCCAACACGTATGTCTGTTTTAGTAATAGGTGATAGTGGTACAGGTAAAGAATATGTTGCAAGCAGTATTCATAAGGCAAGTAAGCGAGCTGATAAACCATTTGTAGCAGTAGATTGTGGAGCTATTCCTAAAGAAATAGCCTCTAGTGAATTCTTCGGTCATATAAAAGGATCCTTTACTGGTGCTGTAAATGATAAAGTAGGTCATTTTGAGGCTGCAAATAAAGGGACACTGTTTTTAGATGAAATTGGTAATTTAAGCTATGAGTTACAAGTTCAATTGTTAAGAGCACTTCAGGAACGAAAAATTAAGCCAGTAGGTAGTAATAAAGAAATAGAAGTAGATATTAGAGTAATAGTTGCTACTAATGAAGATCTTAGTCATGCCGTAAAAGAAGGGGAGTTTAGAGAAGATCTATATCATAGATTAAATGAATTTTCTATCAAGGTACCACCATTGCGAGATAGAATTGAAGATCTGATGCTTTTTGCAAATCACTTTCTTGAAGAATCGAATATCGAATTAGAAAAACATGTGGTTGGATTTGCTGATGAAGTATTAGAAGCATTTAAAAAATACAATTGGCCTGGTAATTTAAGAGAATTAAAAAATATGGTAAAACGATCTGTTCTTCTTTCTCAAAGTGATATGATTACGTTAGATGTATTGCCAAATGATATTGCTTATGCTTCTCATAATGCAAAACAAACTTACGGATTGTTTAAAAATCAAAATGAACAGGAATTGATTCTTGATGCGTTAGAAAAAGCAAATGGAAATAAAGCTAAAGCAGCCAGAATGCTTTTAATAGATCGAAAAACATTGTACAATAAATTAAAACAGTACGATATTAGCCTTTAATTTTCTACTTTTAATGTATCGATTAAATCTTCAATTTTTTCGATTCCGTCATCTGTTAGATTAAGTATAGTTTTTTTGCTGAGATCATATTGATCGGGGTGTTCTAATTTTTCTAGAATAGGTATTACCTCTTTTGCTTTGATTTGCTTAAACATGGGAAGCATTTTATGAGCAATCTTTTTAATATGAGATATCTCTTTTTTTCTAGCTCTTGTTTTTAACTCTTTAACATTGTTGATAGTACTTTCATAAAATGTATCTAAAATAGCATATAGAGAATCAGAATCACCTTGTGCAAAAAGCATTAAATCACTAAGAGAATATTGTTCGTCAGAAAGGCTCAGGTCGTTCTGAGTTATCCCATTATAATTGGTAATATCAACGCTAAGTACCTGAGCAATAAGATCAATTAACTCCTTTGGAGCATATGGTTTTCGTAAGCTTGCAGCAAATCCAGCTTCTTGATACTCCATAAAAGAAGTATCTGTTCTACCAGATAATGCAACAACTGGTATGTTGGATTGATTTGCATTGCTTTTTATAGATTTTAAAAGTTCAAAGCCATCCATTTTTGGCATTTGAATATCGGTGAGTACAAGATCGTATTTGTTGGTTTGTAATAATGAGATGGCTTCAATACCGTTTTTACATATATCATAATTTAGGCCGGCCAATGTGGCTACCTCGCTAGTTAATGCTAATTGACTTGGATCATCATCAACAATCAGAACCTTCTTATTTGTAAAATTCTGTATTTCTGAAACTTCTGATTCTTCTTCGGGGATTGATATATCAGATAGTTTAAGAGGGATGTAGAATGTGAATTTACTACCTACATTGAGCTCACTATCTAATTCAATTTTACCTTTTAGGAGTTTAATTATTTTTTTGGTAATAGCAAGCCCTAAACCAAAACCACCATATTTTTTCTCAGTATTATCATCTCCTTGAGAAAACTCTTCAAAAATATAATGCTGTTGCTCCTTTGTAATTCCGATTCCTGTATCTTTTACAGATATAACTAATTGTTTTTCTGATAAACCGTTTTCAATAATTTTACTATCAATTGTAATAGAACCATCATTAGTAAATTTATAAGCATTATTCATCAAATTTGTCAATACCTGTTTTATTCTAAAAGGATCTCCTAAATATTGTTTTTTTAATTGACTATCTATGATAATTCTGACATCAATATTTTTTTTGTCATTTATGGGAATAACACTAGAAATGGTATTTTCTATTAATTTTTTTGGAGAAAACGGAAGTTCTTCAATCACCATTCGGCCAGCTTCAAGCTTTGATAAATCAAGAAGGTCATTTACCAAATGAAGAATATAGTCAGATGATTTTTTTAAGTGATCCAAATAATGCTTTTGCTTATTGTCTAACCCTGTTCTTTCTAATAAATCTGAATATCCAATAACCGTATTTAAAGGAGAACGAAGATCATGAGTAACCGTGTTAATTAAGGATTCCCGTGTTTTTAAAAGAGATTCGGTATATGTTTTTTCGGCCTCGAGTTCATTCCGATATTTTTGACTTTTAGAGACATCTTTAGTAATCAAAAACAGAAATATAATTGCTATTAGCAGGCTGATAGCAGCAATTACTACAATAATATCGGCGGTATTATTTAAAACTTGATTTGAAGCTTCTAAACGTGCAAAATATTCATTTCTTTCATTACGTTCAATAGAAGCAAGTAAATCTCTTAGTTGTTTTGTAATGATTTGATCCTTTTTGAGAAGATTGTTCTCCTTTAGCGTTATTTCACGCCTATATTTTTTATCCTTTTGCTCAAGTTCTGCAAGTACTTGTTTTACAGAAGTAGCTAATGAATCGACAGTTTGATTGGTAAGTCGTTTTGCATTATCTTGTTTGGTTAATTCTAAAATATTGATAAGTGCTCTTCTAGTACGAGGATCGTATTTTTTAAATCGGATATCATATTTAGTATATCCACCAAAGCTTTTATTTACTTTTTCTAACTCATTAATAGCAGTCTCATATAACCCTTTTTGTTTTCGCTGTTCATAAATTTTAATAAGCTCTTCAAGGTTTTTATTTTTACTATCAATAAGATGCTTGATACTATCTATTTTTCGAGTTTGTAGCGTATCATCAGATATTTCAGAAACCTGATTAATTGTTTTTAGTATTGTATCTATTTTGGTTTTATAAGAAATAAACTTTTTAACGTCAGAAGTCTGAATGATATTTCTTGTTAAACTTTCGGCTTCATATAATCCTGTTATAGTTTCACCAACCAGGAATAGTTTCTCATTATTTTGATTTTTGATTTCGTTAATTTGAGTATAATTGCCTAGTTGCTGATAGATAACCCAAAATGCAGTTACAGCAAGTAAGCCTGCAAGTAAATAACCTGCAATAATTTTAAAAGTAACCGATCTTTTCGTATTCTTCATAACACTTTTATAACTTCAAAAATCCCAAAGCATTGCTTTGTATTAGTATAGATTCGATATTAATCAAATAAATGTACAATAAATCAATAAAACACAGTATTTTTGCGCCAAAATCTCAAAAGGGGTGCTTTTTAAGTTTTATAACGTAAAAGGCTGAGATCATACCCAATGAACCTGGGCAGGTAATGTTGCCAAGGGACTGTGGAACCAAAAAAGGTACTGTGTGCCTATTTTGTAACATGCGAGATGACACTATAGAAAATACTGAAACTTCAGGTAGAAGATGTATTCTTAATGTTATCAAGCTTTTTTAAGTACTAATTTTATAACAGAATAATAACCCCTTTTATTCGTAATGAATGTTTACGAATGAAAAACGTATTATTTTATCTTACACTTTCTGTATTGAGCATTAACATCACAGCTCAGGAAAAATCAACAGATTCTACTCAAACTAAAACAGAAAAATTAGATGAAGTCTTAGTAAAATCTGTACGTGTAGAAGCAGATTCACCTATCACCCACTCTAATCTGTCTAAAGAGGAACTGGCATCACGCAATCTGGGTCAGGATATCCCTGTTTTATTAAACTATTTACCAGGAGTAGTTACTACTACTGATGCAGGAACAGGAGTGGGGTATACATATATTAGAGTAAGAGGTAGTGATGCATCAAGAGTAAATGTTACATTAAATGGGATACCTTTTAATGATGCCGAGAGCCAGGGTACATTTTGGGTTAACCTTCCTGATTTTGCATCTTCTGTCGAAAATCTACAGCTTCAGCGTGGTGTAGGAACTTCAACCAATGGTTCGGGAGCTTTTGGAGCTAGTTTAAACCTATTAACAGATGCCGTTTCTGAAAAAGCTAATGCAGAAATTTCGAATACTGTGGGATCCTTTGGTACCAGAAAACATAATCTGAAATTTAGTACAGGTTTGATCAATGAAAAGATAGAAATAGCAGGTCGTTTATCAGCTATTGCATCAGACGGTTATGTCGACCGTGCTTCTTCAGATTTAAAATCGTATTTCGTTCAAGGATCTTATGTAGATAATAACACTTTGATTAAAGCAATTACTTTTGGAGGACACGAGATTACATATCAATCATGGAATGGTATCGATAAGACTACTTTAGAAAATGACAGACGATTTAATCCAATAGGGTTTCAATATGATGCCGATGGAAATCTTCAAGGGTTTTATGAGAATGAAGTAGATAATTATAAACAAGATCATTACCAATTGCATTGGAATCAAAAATATAACAATAATTGGTCTACAAACTTAGGTTTGAATTATACGTATGGTCGAGGATTCTTTGAGCAATATGTAGATGAGTGGCATTATAGTAATGTATTATTTTCTAATCAGGCAACTTTGGCATTTCTGGGAGTAAATCCTGTTACTGTTAACGGAGAAGAAATTACGCAAACTGATTATTTACGCAAAAGATGGTTGAAGAATGATTTTTATGTTGTAAATGCAAGTGTAAATTATAAAGATAATAGTTTTGATATCGATTTTGGTGGATTCTATAGTTATTATGATGGAGACCATTTTGGTGAAATTATTTGGACAGAGAACCCCATCGGTTTTCAGAGTGGAGACAAATATTACTATGGAAATGGGAAGAAAACCGAATACACTGTTTTTGGTAAAACAACCTATAGAGTCAATGATAAATGGAGTGCATTTTTAGACCTGCAAGGACGTTTTGTAAATTACGAAACTACAGGGTTAACTTCAAAAAGAGTTCCGCTTCAAGTAGATAAAAACTACGCATTCTTTAATCCAAAAATGGGAGCAACCTTTCATGTAAATGATGCAAATCATGTATATGCATCCTATGCCAGAGCGAATAGAGAACCAAGAAGAGATGATTTTGAAAATGGTATCGATACAGCAGAGAGACTTAATGATATTGAATTAGGATGGCGATTTGCAAAAAACAAAATAATAGTAAATACCAACCTTTATTATATGTGGTATAAAGATCAATTGGTGTTAACAGGGGCACTGGATGATGTAGGTGCGCCAATTCGAGCAACTAGTGGAGAAAGCTATCGTTTAGGAATCGAAATAGATGCAGATATTACACTTTCTGATCAATTTGTAGTTAAACCCAATGTTTCATTAAGTACGAATAAGAATAAAGATTTTGTAACCTCTAGAGATGGTGGTTTAGTCAATCTTGGAGATACAAACATCTCATATTCACCTAATATTGTAGCAGGTAATATGTTTATGTATCGCCCTATAAAAAACCTTCAATTAGGGTTGCTGTCTAAGTTTGTAGGAGAGCAATACATGGGGAACATTGATAGTAAAACTTCGAAACTAGATAGTTTCTTTATTAATGATTTAAATATAGTATATGAAATCAAAAATATTCCTGTTTTTAAATCTATTGTGCTAACAGGGTTGGTAAACAATGTTTTTGATGAGGAATATGTATCTAATGGATACTTTTTTACATTTGATGATGATTTTTCTAATCCTGGCACAGTAACTACTGTCGAGGGGGCAGGCTTTTATCCACAGGCAGGGATTAATTTTTTGCTTGGGGCAACATTAAAATTTTAATTAAAAACTCAAGTTTAAAAGTATTTTTAAACTTGAGTTTTATTACTTTTATAACATAAACTTTAGGGGTGTCCTTAACTTCGGTTAGGTCTGAGAAATACCCTTTGAACCTGATGCGGTTAGTACCGACGAAGGGAAAAGTAAATGTCACATTTTTTATAGATGTGATTTTTCTTCTCTATTTAGGCAATTAGGACCTAAAGTTTATGGAATTAATCTAAAAAAGATGACCGTAAACGTTAACAATCAATCTCAAGCAATTTTAGAAAACAGCTCAATAAAAAAGTTGTTAGAACAATTAGATATTGTTCCTAACGGAATTGCTATTGCCATTAATAATGAAGTTGTTTCTAAAGAAAAATGGGAACAAACAACATTACAGAATGATGATGATGTAGTAATTATAAAAGCTACTCAAGGCGGATAGGATTAATTATAGATCATTAAGAATATCATAAAAAACGAATAGCAAAGAGTATAATCAAAACCTGAAACACAATATTTATGAAGAAAAAAGATACAGCACCACAGGATACTATAATTAGTACTACACCTTTTCCTAGTTCAGAAAAAATCTATGTCTCTGGGGTTATTCATTCAGAAGTTAAGGTAGCAATGCGAGAGATTGAGTTAAGTGATACCGTTGATAGTGTTACAGGAAAAAGAACGACTAATCAATCTGTTACGGTGTATGATACAAGTGGGCCATATACAGATCCTTCAAAAAAGATCAATGTGCATAATGGGATCGAACCTATACGAGAACAATGGGTTTTAGATCGTGAAGATGTAGAAGAGTTAGGTAGTTTTTCTTCAGAATATTGTAATGAGAGATTACAGGACTCTAGTTTGGATCACTTGAGATTTAATCATCTTCGCATGCCAAAACGAGCTAAACAAGACAAGAATGTTTCCCAGATGTATTATGCGAAACAAGGTGTCATTACTCCCGAAATGGAGTATGTAGCTATACGCGAAAATCAAAAACTTCAAGAAGTGAAACGCCTTTCGAAACAACATCCTGGGCAAGACTTTGGAGCAAGTATTCCAGAGGTAATTACTCCAGAATTTGTGAGAGAAGAAATTGCAAGAGGAAGAGCAGTGATTCCATCTAACATCAATCACCCAGAAAGTGAACCGATGATATTGGGGAGAAACTTTTTGGTAAAAATAAATGCAAATATTGGTAATTCTGCTACAACATCAAGTATCGAAGAAGAAGTAGAAAAAGCAGTATGGGCATGCCGCTGGGGAGCAGATAATATTATGGATCTTTCTACAGGAAAAAATATACACGAAACCAGAGAATGGATTATTCGTAACTCACCAGTACCCATAGGAACGGTACCTATCTATCAAGCATTAGAAAAAGTAAATGGTAAGGCCGAAGATTTAACGTGGGAGATTTTTAAAGATACATTGATCGAGCAGGCAGAACAAGGAGTAGATTATTTTACGATTCATGCGGGAGTACGTCTGGCATATGTCCCTATGACAGCAAAACGTATCACTGGTATCGTTTCTAGAGGAGGATCTATTATGGCAAAGTGGTGCCTTGCACATCATAAAGAAAGCTTTTTATATACACATTTTGAAGAAATATGCGAGATTATGAAAGCTTATGATGTAGCATTTTCCTTAGGTGATGGATTGCGCCCGGGTTGTATTGCAGATGCTAATGATGAAGCCCAGTTTGCAGAATTAGAAACCCTGGGAGAGTTAACAAAAATTGCATGGAAACACGATGTGCAAACTTTTATCGAAGGACCAGGACATGTGCCAATGCATATGATAAAAGCAAATATGGATAAGCAGCTAGAAGCTTGTGGAGAAGCACCTTTTTATACCTTAGGGCCTTTGACTACTGATATTGCCCCTGGTTATGATCATATCACTTCGGGAATCGGAGCTGCTATGATAGGTTGGTATGGAACCGCAATGTTGTGCTATGTGACTCCAAAAGAACATTTGGGATTACCCAATAAGGAAGATGTACGTACAGGAGTGATTACTTATAAATTGGCAGCGCATGCCGCAGATTTAGCAAAAGGACACCCGGGAGCACAACATCGGGATGATGCCTTGAGTAAGGCACGTTTTGAGTTTCGATGGGAAGATCAATTCAATTTATCTCTGGATCCAGAACTAGCAAGAGAATATCATGATGAAACACTACCGGCAGAAGGTGCAAAAATTGCTCATTTCTGTAGTATGTGTGGTCCAAAATTTTGTTCGATGAAAATATCTCAGGAGGTACGTGATTATGCTGCAAAAAAAGAAATTGATGATCGAAAAGCACTCGAAGCAGGAATGCAGGAAAAAGCAGAAGAGTTTAAAGAAAAAGGAAGCGAAGTATATTTGTAGGTATCAGGTGTCAGCTATTGGGTATCGGGTATCAGGTATTCGTGATAGCTAAAACCAGATAGCTGATACCCAAAACCAGAAACCCAAAACCCGATCTATGCTAATCATATTAACCTCAGAACGAGAATTAGAAAATGAAGCAAATAAAATCAATAAACTATTCGATAATGGTCTGGAGATATTGCATTTTCGCAAACCAACATTTGATGTAGAAGGATATAGAGCTTTGCTCAACCAAATTGATGCAAAATACCATAGTTGTATTATGATACATCAATTTCATGAATTATGCGAAGAATTTAATTTGAGAGGAATTCATATTCAGGAACAACCACGACTAGATTTAGAAGAAAAGTTAGAAGAGTATGTCAATAATTATAAAACGAAAGGTTTTAAAGTAAGTAGCTCTTTTCATTCTAAAGAGGATATTAAAAATTGTTCAGTTGATTTTGAATATGTTTTATTAAGCCCGGTTTTTGGCTCGATTTCTAAAGCAGGGTATGAAGGAAAAGGATTTGATGTTACGGACCTAAATGAATTTGTAATAGGGATGGGCGGAATTAATGAGAATACATTGCAAGCCACATTCGATTTGGGATATAGAGGAGTTGGTGTTTTAGGAGGAATATGGAATACAGAGGATTCATTACAAAGTTTCAAAATGATTTATGATAAACTTAAAACAATACAAATTACTTAAAGTTGATTCTTAATAAGAATGGTAAAAAGACCGTATGTACTTACTATTGCAGGTTTTGATCCGTCAAACGGAGCTGGACTTACTGCAGATATTAAAACGATTGAAGCATTAAAGGGCTATGGTTTATCTGTTTGTACTGCAAATACGATCCAGAATGATGTTGAATTCAAAACATGTTATTGGACGGATATTGATGTGATAAAAAGTCAAGTAGATATATTATTTGATCGTTTCACAATAACATATGTAAAAATAGGAATCGTTCAGAATTGGAAAATACTTAATGCAATTATTGATGTTGTATTAGAAAAAAATGATGGAATCAAAATAATCTTAGATCCAGTACTGAAATCTAGTTCAGATTTTGATTTTCATTCTTCTAACGACGATTCAGATGACCAGAATAACATCGAGAAACAGTTTGAGGAAGTATTAGATAAAATCTATCTTTTGACACCAAATTATAATGAAATAGAAAAGTTATACTCAAGTAAAACTATCGAAGAAACAATTGTTTATATCTCTAGTAAAACTAATCTTTTTCTAAAAGGAGGGCATAGAAAAGAAGCAGTTGGGAAAGATGAACTATTCACTACAAGTGGAAAGAATTTTACGTTTAACCCCAAAAGACAAAATGTATCAGAAAAGCATGGAAGTGGTTGTGTGCTTTCTTCTGCAATTACTACCTATTTAGCATTAGGGTTTTCATTAATAAAAGCGTGTTATAGAGGAAAAAGATATACCGAAAAAATACTGAGTTCTAATAGTAGTTTGTTAGGGTACCACAGGGTTTAAAGTTATTAGTAAAATGAGAAAAGAAATAATAGTAGAGGCCAATGTTAATGATGCCGAAGAGATAACTAGCTTGACCAAAATATCAAAAGCATTTTGGGGATATGATGATGAACAAATTAAAAAATGGGAAAAAGATCTTACGATTACAAAAGAGTATATTATTAAAAACGAGGTGTATAAAATGACTTCTGATGATATTATAAAAGGGTATTATTCTTATATAGAGAAAGAAGGGAGTGTAGTTGAGTTGGATAATATATTTCTTCATCCTAGTAGTATCGGGAAAGGGTACGGTTCTGTTTTGATGAATGATTTTTTGAAAAAAATACAAGAAAGTAATTTTGAAAAAGTTCGATTATATGCAGAGCCGAAAGCTGAAAAGTTTTATATAAAGTTTGGATTTAAAACGGTCGGTAAAATAGAAAGTAGCATCCCTAATAGGTTTTTACCTGTTATGGAATTAGCTATAAAATAATAAGCAAAATGTTAAGCAGGTATTGTAAAAGCAATTCTTAATTCCATAACCTCATAAAATTAATGATAAGACTTCAATATATATCACAAGGCAGAACTCCGCAGGAACATCTTAAAAATATAGAGAATGCCTGCAAAGCAGGTTGTAGATGGATACAATTACGTCTTAAAGATGTAGACATGGCTACGTATTTAAATACAGCATTGCAATGTAGAAATATCTGCGATCAATATGACGCCATTATGATTGTCAATGATAATGTAAGTGTGACAAAAGCTGTTCTGGCCGATGGCATACATTTGGGATTAAGTGATATGAATCCTCGGGAGGCACGAAAAATTCTGGGAGATAACTTTATTATTGGTGGTACTGCAAATACTATAGAAAACTGCTTACAGCACCTAGAAGATAGTGTAGATTACATAGGCCTTGGACCATATAAACATACGGTAACCAAAAAAAAACTGAGCCCGATATTAGGAGTAGAAGGTTATAGAAATATTCTTGGTCAGCTTAAAAACAAAAACTTAAAAGTACCTGTAGTTGCAATTGGAGGAATCACAGAGAAAGATATTGAAATACTTATGCAAACAGGAGTGTCGGGAATTGCTATTTCTGGAATGTTAACAAACCAAACGGATCTGAAGAAAAAAATAGAAACTATAAAAAAGCTATTAGCTAATCGTTAAGAAATGGAAAAATTAAAAATTGCAGGAAAAGAATTTTCATCCCGTTTATTTACGGGAACAGGAAAGTTTAGTTCTTCTTTATTAATGAAAGAAGCGTTACTTGCTTCAGAAAGTGAGCTGGTAACGGTAGCTTTAAAAAGAGTTGATGTTGATAATGAAAACGATGATATATTAAAACATTTGGATCATCCACGAATTAATTTACTTCCTAATACATCTGGAGTTCGTGATGCTAAAGAGGCTATTTTTGCGGCACAATTAGCAAGAGAAGCTTTAGAAACTAACTGGATAAAATTAGAAATTCATCCGGATCCAAAATATTTATTGCCAGATCCTATTGAAACCTTAAAAGCAGCTTCAGAATTGGTGAAACAAGGGTTTGTGATTATGCCTTATATCCATGCAGATCCGGTTTTGTGTAAACGATTAGAAGAAGTAGGAGCACAATGTGTGATGCCGTTAGGTGCTCCAATAGGAAGCAATAAAGGATTAAAAACATTAGAGTTTTTAGAAATTATCATAGATCAAAGTAATGTTCCTGTAATTGTAGATGCGGGTATTGGAAGCCCTTCTCATGCAGCACAAGCGATGGAGATTGGTGCAGATGCTGTATTGGTAAATACGGCTATTGCAGTATCACAGCAACCAATAACGATGGCAAAAGCATTTAGAATGGCCGTAGAAGCTGGCCGTATGGCGTATCATTCAAAATTAGCCCCTATTCGAGAGCATGCAGAGGCGAGTAGCCCGTTAACATCATTTTTAACACAAGGCTGAAAAAAGGTATCAGGTCTCGGGTATTAGATTTCTGATATCTAAGTATAATATATTTACATAGAGTAGAGCTTAGATAAAAAGAATTATGAGAAATTTTAGAGAACTAAAAGTCTGGGAGAAAAGTCATGAATTGTGTTTGCTCGTTTATGAAATAACAAAAAAATTCCCTGAAGAAGAAAAATATGGACTTATATCACAAATTAGAAGAGCTTCATCTTCAGTGCCTACTAATATTTCAGAAGGTTGTGGATATGATTCAGATAAAAATTTTGTTCGTTTTTTAGGAATAGCTTCAGGGTCAGCCTCAGAAGTAGAATATTTACTTTTTTTATCTAAAGACCTGAGATTTGTTTCACATGATAACTATAAAGAGCTTTTAGAATGTATTATTAGTATTAAGAAAATGATTTATGGTTTGATTAAGTCATTTAGATAATTTGATTTTACCTATACCCGAAAGCTAATAGCTGATGCCCAAAACCTAATAGCCATTAAAAATGAAAACCTTTAAAAAAACATTCGAACAATATGATTGGGATGAAACACTTTCCAGTATTTTTTCTAAAACAGAAGCTGATGTTACGAATGCTCTTGCCAAACCCAAAAGAGATCTCGAAGATTTTAAAGCATTGATTTCTCCCGCTGCAAAACCATATCTAGAACATATGGCGCAAATGAGTAGCTATACTACTAAAAAACGTTTTGGCAACACCATTCAGATGTATACTCCAATGTACCTGAGTAATGAATGTCAAAATATATGTACATACTGTGGGTTTAGTATGACTAATAAAATTCGGAGAAGGACATTAACTGATAAAGAAATTCTAAAAGAGGTAGATTTTCTGAAATCCAAAGGCTATGATCATATCCTTTTGGTTACAGGTGAGGCAAATAAAACAGTAGGGGTAGATTATATTAATAATGTAATACAGCTCATACAATCAAAGTTTGCTAATATTACTATAGAAGTGCAACCGTTGGATCAGTCTGAGTACGAACTATTGATCAAGAATGGTTTGTATGCAGTATTAGTGTACCAGGAAACATACCATAAGTCAGCGTATAAAAAACATCATCCCAAAGGGAGAAAATCTAATTTTGATTATCGATTAGAAACCCCAGACCGATTAGGTAAAGCAGGAGTTCATAAAATAGGGTTAGGAGCACTTTTTGGTTTAGAGGATTGGAGAGCAGATAGCTTTTTTACAGCGTTGCATCTTAATTATTTGCAAAAAACATACTGGAAAACAAAATATTCGATATCCTTTCCGAGGTTAAGACCATATAGTGGTGGATTAGAACCAAAAGTAGAAATGACAGATTCAGATTTAGTACAGTTGATATGTGCTTTTCGATTATTAGATGAAGATGTAGAATTGTCTATGTCTACCCGAGAAAGCGAAGTGTTTAGAGAACATATTGTAAATCTCGGAATCACTTCTATAAGTGCCGAGTCTAAAACTAATCCAGGAGGTTATGCTGTAGCACCTCAATCATTAGAACAGTTCGAAATTTCGGATGAACGCTCTACAGGAGATGTCGTGAAGATGCTTAAAAATAAAGGACTAGAAGTAGTTTGGAAAGATTGGGCTCATAATTGGAAATAAATTATAATATCTTTAAGCGCTTAAAATTACAATTGTGAATATAGAATGTATGATTTTATTGATATGAATAAGATAATTACGATAACTTTTCTTCTCTTTTTTTGTAGTTATTCAATCTACTCCCAAAAAGAACAGAATATAAAAACCGTACAGTATAAAAATCCTTTGCTTGTTAAGTTAAAAATCAATGAACCAGTACACCTTGTAGATTCGTTGTCTATTTTGTTAAAATCATTTACATATAAACGCCCCTATATTAATGGCCCAACGAAAGAAACCATACACTTGGCACTATCTAAAGGGAATGCTTGTGGTGAAACAGAAATTTCTATACATGGGATAGATGGAAAATCAAAACATACATATACTGCTTCATTTTGGCAAGAGTATAAAATTGAATTTAAAGGCCACGAAGATGATATGTCTTTTAAGGTGGTAATTTCAAAAAAAGATAGTGAAGATTTAAAAAGGTAGTGTACTAATTAGAGATAAATAACGTATTTCCTTCTCTTCGCACATTATATCGCCTTAATCCAAATTGGCCATCACCAGAGGTTTGCTGCCCTGTAACAATATTGTAACTATTTCCGTCATCGCATCCACAAGTAGCAGTAATTGATGTTTGATTTTCAACACTTACAGCGGAACAGTTGTTGGGAGAATGGTTTGGGTCACTAAGTTCAAAAGCGGCATACTGAGTGTTATCAATATTATAAATGATGATTCCTCTAATACTCCCATTTTCTGTGTTATCTACAAGATGATTACCCGGAAATTTAAGCGGGTTAAATTGAGGTAAATTAAGGTTGATTTGATAATTAACATTTGACGGAGGTAGAAATTGATTATTATCTACTTTATTATCACTACTACATGATAAAATCAAAAGAACACTTGCTAAAAATAAAGTCTTTTTCATAACACTACTATTGTATTGGCAAATTACGTAAATTTGTAGTCTTCAGTAAAATTTTTGTTATCTTTGAATAACAAATCCCATTCTTATGGGATTTTTTGTATTTATATAAACGATGAAGTTATGAGCAAAGTATCTTATTACACTGCAGAGGGGCTTAAAAAACTAAGAGACGAACTAGGTCAACTTAAGGATATAGAGCGTCCAAAAGCTTCTCAGGCAATAGCTGAGGCACGTGATAAAGGGGATTTAAGTGAAAATGCCGAATATGACGCCGCAAAAGAAGCACAGGGATTATTAGAGATGAGAATTTCTAAATTGGAAGAGACTCTTTCAAATGCGCGTTTAATAGACGAATCTCAATTAGACACGTCTAAAGCCCTTATACATTCTACTGTAAAGATCAAAAATCAAACTAATGGTGCCGAAATGATTTATAAATTGGTAGCACAAAGTGAAGCTGATCTTAAAACGGGAAAAATATCTGTAGATTCTCCTATCGGAAAAGGCCTCCTAGGGAAAAGTGTTGGCGAAATAGCCGAAATACAGGTCCCTAATGGGATTATGAAGTTTGATGTTGTAGAGATTACAAGAGAATAAAGTAAGCAATTTATTAGATTTTATTACAAGCCTTTTTTAATTTTAAAAAAAAGGCTTTTTTATGGTTTTGACTTACAGATAAATAAACTATATTTCCAAAACCGTAACCCAACTAAAATTTAATTAATGTCTACCCTATTTACTAAAATTGTAAATGGCGAAATTCCATCGTATAAAGTGGCCGAAGATGAGAATTATTACGCCTTTTTGGATATTAGTCCAAATGCAAAAGGACATACACTTTGTATTCCTAAAAAAGAAGAAGATCAAATATTTGATCTAGAAGAAGATGAGTATCTGGAGTTAATGCGCTTTTCTCGTAAAGTAGCTAAAGCTCTAGAGAAAACAGTCTCGTGTAAACGTGTTGGTATTGCCGTTGTAGGTTTAGAAGTACCTCATGTACACGTACACTTAATTCCATTAAATGAAATGAAAGAAATGACTTTTCAGCATAAAATTTCTATGTCAGAGTCAGATTTTAAAACACTAGCAGAAGATATTCAATCGAATTTATAAAGGCATATGCAAGAATCTGATTTTAAATTATCTCTACAACTTCGTATTGATTGGAGTGAAATGGATACCTATCAGCATGTGAACAATGTAAATTTCATGAAATATATGCAAAGTGCACGTGTTCAATTCTGGGAAGTATCCGGTTTGGCAACATTATATGCCGAAACTAAAAAAGGGCCAATGCTGGTTTCTACACAATGTGATTTTAAAAATCCTTTGTTTTTCCCGGGAAATGTAATAATTAAAACTAAAGTTGAATTTATTAAAAACTCTAGTTTTGGATTACATCATAAATTGTATAATGATGAAGGAGTACTTTGTGCTGAAGGTCATGATGTAGCAGTTTGTTTTGATTTTAATACAGATAAAACCTTTATGATAACAGATGAATTACGACAGCTTATGAAACAATATTAGATTCCTAAAAGATCTGGTCTGTAAAGATAGATATACACAAAAACCGCTATACCTATCGCAAGAAGTATTAGCAGATAAAACAATTTGGTGAAACGCAATGATCCAGATTGGCGAGAGATTGTTTTTTTATGATAATCATATACTCTCTCTATATCTGTGGTCCACTGCCCTGGAAAAATTTGATTTTCACACTTATTGCAGTTAATACTTTCGACAATATTACTTTTGGTTTTAACCAGAAGTTTTGATTTTACTCTTTGTTGTTTGAAAGAAAGTACCATGCCATCAGTAGAATAACATTCAGGGCAATTATTGTTAAGAGTTGTTTCTTTTAAAATGATATACTCAGTTTTCACTTTGTTTCGATTTGGCGTTCTAGGTATTCTATAACGTTTCGAAAAAAATATTGTTATACCCTTTAAGAAAATTTATTATCTAAGAATCAACTCCAGACTTACGAAGTGTGATTTGAAAAGTAGTGCCTTTACCAATATCTGATCTAAGAACTTTAATTTTTCCTAAGTGATATTCTTCTATAATTCTCTTTGATAATGATAAGCCTAAACCCCACCCTCTGCTCTTAGATGTATAACCGGGTTCAAAAATTTTGGTAAATTTACTTTTAGGAATACCCTTACCAGTATCTTTAATTCTTATAAATACTCGTTTTGCATCATCTACAAGATCAATTTCAAGATCTCCTTTTCCTCGCATCGCATCAATAGCATTTTTTACAAGATTTTCGATTGTCCAGCTATATAATTGGGAGTTTAAAGATACGTGAATAGGATTATCGGGTAAGTTAAGTGAAAAATTAATAAGTTTAGAGCTTCTGGATTGAAGATATGTATAGGCATTTCGGGTTTCTTCTACAATATCAACATCTTCGAGATTGGGAATTGAACCAATTTTAGAAAAACGTTCTGTGATTATCTTTAATCGTTCAATATCTTTTTCGATTTCTACGATATATTCGGGGTTTACATTTTCGGTTTTAAGGATTTCATTCCATCCTACTAAGGAGGATAGAGGTGTACCGATTTGGTGGGCAGTTTCCTTAGCCATACCTGCCCAAAGTTTATTTTGTTCACTGGCTTTAGAGGTAGTAAAAAAGAAATAGATTACTCCAATTAACAGAAATATAATGATGGCAATGGTCATTGGGTAATATTTCAGTTTATTTAAAATATCCGAATTTCCATAGTAAATATATTGAACCGTATCTTTAAGATCGAGTTCTATAGGGTCATTTTCTGATTTTAACGTTTTTAAATATGATTTAAGTTTTTCTTCATCTGTTATTTCATTTTTAGATAAATTTTTAAAATAACTAGGATCAGGTTTTCCTAAGGAATCTCTAATAAAATCACCTTTAGAATCTGTAATGATAATAGGGATAGATTTGTTTGTAGTATTTATGACAATAGATAATTCGAGGTAATCATCAGATTGTTCACTGTCTAATGCTTTCTGGGATTGCACCCATATTTCAACTTTTGTTCGTTCATCATCCTTAAGACGTTGCATGAATAACGACGTATTCCATAAAACGAGACCAGTTATTACTAAAACAGCTATAATAATGAAATAGCTTGAAAAATTACGCTCATCAGAAAAATTCATACAGACCAGTTAACTAAATCCTAAATATAAACGTTTTAAAACGATTTTATTGTTTATAAAACAGATTCTAAAACCTGTTTTTTTAATGATTCTAAAACCAAAGTTTGGTTATATTTGCTCAATATAAAACAAATTATGATTACAATCGATCCATCAGAGGTTACTACAGGAAAATTACATGGTTTAATTCTTGGTGCAATCGGTCCCAGACCTATAGCTTTTGCGAGTACGATGGATGTAAATGGCAATGCTAATTTATCTCCGTTTAGTTTTTTTAATGTATTTAGTGCGAATCCACCGATTCTTATTTTTTCTCCAGCTAGACGAGTAAGAGATAATACTACTAAACATACATTAGAAAATGCAGAATCTACCAAAGAAGTAGTGATTAATATTGTGAATTATGATATTGTTCAGCAGATGTCATTATCAAGTACAGAGTATCCTGAAGGGGTTAATGAATTTGTGAAATCTGGACTTACTATGGTTCCTTCAGAAAAAATAAAACCATTTCGTGTAGGTGAGTCTCCGGTACAGTTTGAATGCAAAGTTAATCAGGTAGTTCCTATGGGAGATGAAGGAGGAGCAGGTAATCTTGTTATTTGCGAAGTAGTTCTTATGCATATTAATAAGAATGTTATGGACGAAAATAATAGAATAGATCAACATAAAATAGATCAGGTTGCCCGTATGGGAGGAAATTGGTATAGTAGAGCCAATATGGGGATGTTTGAAGTGCCTAAACCATTAAGTTCAATAGGGATTGGTATAGATGCATTGCCAGAAGAAGTAAGAAACAGTACTGTTTTTACAGGAAATGATTTAGGTAAACTAGGAAATGTAGAAGGAATGCCAACAAAAACCGAGGCTTTAGAGTTTGTTAATAACCATAGTGATATTAAGGATAAAATTCAGGAGGTTAACCTAATAGAAATTCATAAATTTGCAAAGCAGTATCTTGATCAGGATGATATAGATACAGCATGGAACATTATAGCAGCAAAATAATAATTCAATAAGATGGAAGTACAAGGTAAAGTAAAGATGATCGGTGAGACTCAAACCTTTGGAAGCAATGGTTTTAGAAAGAGAGAAGTTGTAGTTACTACTGAAGAGCAATACCCACAGCATATCATGGTAGAGTTTGTTCAGGATAAATGTGACTTATTAAACCCTTTTCAAGTAGGTCAGGATGTGAAAATAAGTATTAATTTACGTGGTCGTGAGTGGGTAAATCCACAAGGAGAAACTAAGTATTTTAATTCTATTCAAGGATGGAGAATTGAGAGTTTGCAACCTGCAGCTCAGAATGCTTCTGCTCCTCCAACTCCACCTGCAGATGCCTTTGAGCCTGCAACAGATTTTTCTAAAGAAGAACATGATGACCTACCTTTCTAATTAGGTTGTTCAATACAATATTTTAATAAAAAGAAAAAAGTCCGATATTTTATATCGGACTTTTCATTATTGTGGTTTTAGGTTTAACCTCTTAATAAAACTTAAAAAAGCAATGATGAACAAAATTTATCTTAAAAGGTCTTAACAAAGATTGCGATTTTTTTGGTCAATTCAAACAACTGACTGATATTTAACGTTGTATAAAGTTTTATAAGTATAATTTGTATATTCTAACAGAAGCAATACAATTTCCACCGATTACTCTTGCTGATACTAATGGGTTATTGGCTATAGGAGGGGATCTTTCTGTCGATAGATTACTGAAGGCATATCATAATGGAATTTTCCCCTGGTATGATGATGATCAACCTATTTTATGGTATAGTCCCGATCCAAGAATGGTACTTTTTCCATCAGAACTTAGAGTAAGTAAAAGTATGCGTCAACTTATTAGAAAAAATAAGTTTGAAGTAACATTTAATAAGGCTTTTGAAAGTGTTGTGCAGCATTGTGCAACAATCAAACGTCCAGAACAAGAAGGAACCTGGATTACAAACGATATGCAAAAGGCGTATAAAAAACTTCATGAGCTGGGATATGCCATCTCTGTTGAGGTTTGGGAAGAATCAGTTTTGGTAGGTGGATTGTATGGGATCTTGTTAAGAGATAAAAAAGTATTTTGCGGTGAGAGTATGTTTTCTAAAACCAGTAATGCTTCTAAATATGGTTTTATTACTTTGGTAGAGTGGTTGATAGCACAAGGAATACAATTGATCGATTGCCAGGTGTATACTGATCATTTGGCAAGCCTAGGGGCCAGAGAAATTACAAGGGCAACGTTTATAAAATATTTGAAGTGAGATAGGTTAGAAATCAATTCTAATTTTCGACTGATTTCAAAAATAACAACAATAAAAAGATTTTTAATAACTTCTTAAAATGTAACGTCAATGGTTATTCATAATTTAGGATTAAAAAATTCAATTTTAAATCAATTTGTTTTAGAACTAAGAGATATTACTATACAGAAAGACGCAATGCGTTTTAGAAAGAATATCGAACGAATAGGTGAGATTCTAAGCTATGAACTGAGTAAAACTTTGGATTATGAGATTAAAACAGTACAAACACCTTTAGGAACCAAAGAAATTTCGGTGCCTAAGAATGCGCTTGTATTATGTTCTATTCTTAGAGCTGGATTGCCATTACATCAAGGGCTATTAAATTATTTTGATGCTGCAGAAAATGGATTTATTTCGGCATATAGGGATCATCAAAATGATGATGATGATTTTGAAATTGTGGTAAAATACCTAGCTTCACCTTCTCTACAGGATAAGACTTTGATTTTGGCAGATCCAATGCTGGCAACGGGAAAAACTTTGGAGAATACTTTTACCGTGATGAAAAGGCATGGCATGCCAGAACAAGTGCATATTGTTTCTGTAATTGGTTCAGAACAAGGGATATCATATATTAAAAATGTTTTTCCAGAGAATACTCATCTTTGGATTGCTGCAGTTGATGAAAAATTAAATGATAAGAGCTACATTATTCCTGGTCTCGGTGATGCCGGAGACTTGTCTTTTGGGATAAAAATGTAAGCTATTCTTCATAATTTTTAGATAGTTTCTTTAGTACGCTAATTGCTTTGTTTTCATCTTTTTTGTCAACAAAAATATGATCATGATAATAGCCGGAAATTACATTACAGCTAATCTCATGTTTTGCTAATTCTGTCGAAAAAATAGCTGTAAGACCTACTGCATCCAAAGAAGAGTGAATTTTTAAAGTTATCCATGAGGCAATATATTCATAAGAAAGATTAAGCTGTTCTGCTTTTTTACGATCAAGTATAATAGTTACCCCTTCTTGTTCTTTAAATTCACCAATACTATCTTCTCTGGGAATATTATCTGTATTTTTTACTGTAGAAAAAACAAACTCACCAGCTTGTAATACAGGGGACATATTTCTGATAAGGGTAGTTAAATTAGTTTCTCCACTCATTTTTTGATGTTTTTAATGAATTTCTATACGATAATTAAACTTCTTTGTATCTAAAACAGCCTACTTCATGATCGTTTACCATACCGATAGCTTGCATAAAAGCATACATTACAGTAGAACCCACAAACTTAAACCCTCGCTTTTTTAAATCTTTACTTATTGTATCAGAAATCTCTGTAGTAGCTGGGCAATCTTTATGATGAGGCCAATTGTTTTGAACTTGTTTTCCGTTTACAAAACCCCAGATATATTCATTGAAACTACCAAATTCCTCTTGGATTTTCATAAAATTCTGAGCATTGGTTATTGCAGAATTTACCTTCAGTTTATTGCGAATGATCCCAGCGTTTTGTAGTAATTCTTCTTTCTTTGCTTCGTTGTATTTGGCAACAATTTTATAATCAAAATTATCAAAAGCTATCTTGAAATTTTCTCTCTTTCGTAAGATAGTAATCCAGCTTAATCCAGCCTGAAAGGTTTCAAGGATTAAAAATTCGAATAAAAGCTGCTCGTCGTGTAGTGGTACTCCCCATTCAGTATCATGATAAGCTTCGTATAATGGATCGCCAATACACCAGCCACATCTGTGTTTTTGCATAGTATATACTTAGTTTGTTTTATAGATCAAATTTCTAAAATACTGTTTATTTTAAAAAGAAATAGAACAATCAGGAAGTAGTTTTTTTATTTTTTCCTTTTCTAAATCAGATAAATTATTGCCAGATAGGTGAATGATTTTTAATTTTTTTAAATCTTTTATAGACTCTGGTAAAGAAGAGAGTTTATTGCTATCTAAATAGAGTTGTTTTAAATTTTTAAGCTTATTTAGAGATTTAGGTAAACTTGCAATACTATTATAGGATAAAGAAAGGGTTTCCAGTTTTCTTAGTTTCTCAAAGGATTTGGGTAATTTCTTAAGTTGATTGCTTATTAGATATAGTTTTTGCAAATTTTTAAGTTCTCCTATTGTTTCAGGCAGTTCTGTTAGTTCACTATCAGAAAGATACAGGATGTCAACATTTTTTTTATTTTCTAAGGCTTTCTGTAAAGAGTAGTAACTATTTTCAAAATTAATTTCACAATTTGGCAATAGTTGTTTACTTGTTTCTTTTTCAGTTTTAGAAAGTCTATTACCAGATAGGTTAAGATCTTTTAGATTTGTGAGATTTTGAAAGGATTTTGGTAACTCACTGATTTTATTGGCATTTAAATATAGAAGTTTTAATTTTGAAAGGTTTCCAAATGTTTCAGGAATACGATCTAACCTATTTTCTTTACAAATCAACCACTCCAGATTATTTAGATTTCCAAAAGATTCTGGCAATTCATCAATTTGGTTGTTTGATAGATTAAGTGCTTCTATGTTTTTTAAGTTCCCAAATGTTAGAGGTAATTCAGAAAGTCGATTTCCTTCTATAAGAAGTTCTTGTAAGCTAATCAGGTTGCCAAAAGTATTAGATAGCTCGATAAGTTGATTCTGTCTTAGATCCAATTTTTTTAGGTTTGTAAGACTACCAAAAGATTCGGGTAAGATCTTGATTTGATTATTTTTTAAGAATAACCAGCCTAATTTTTTTAAATTCCCAATAGACTCGGGTAGAGTAAGTATTTGATTTTCAGATAAAAACAAAACTTCTATATTTTGTAAATCACCAAAAGATTCTGGTAGCTCAACGAGCTTATTCTTTTTTATATTAAGTGTTCTTAATTTTTTTAGATCCCTAATAGATTCTGGTAATTCACTTATTTCATTTCCTTCCAGGTTGAGGTATTGTAATTGTTTTAATTGTGCTACAGACTCAGGTAATTTTGTGAGCTTGGTATGGCTAAGATCTAATTTATACACCTGATCTTTATTGGTCAATGCCTCTTGCAATGAGGTGTAAATTTTATTTTCCTGACCAATCGCGGCTATACACCCTATTAATAATACAATTATAGTAAATGATTTTTTCATGTATCTAAAACTTTCTATCGAAAACCCCTTGAAATGATGCTAAAAGTCTGTAGTGTGTAAAGTCTGTAATGTCCCTCTTGTAAAGTTATTACTTAAATTACTGATTATTAGCTTCAAAACCATGTTTTTTTCGTTTTATTTTTGATGAAAATGCTTTTCAACGTATGAGATGTGCCTTTTTTTATCTTTTGCTCAATAAGTTTTTTCACCCTCTTGAGATGCTGTTTTTGTACTATGTTTTTATACCAAAATTCAAAAAAGATTGAATACAAAGATTCGAATCTAATTGCACGTAGAGTACACTATTTATAGTAAAAAGAGACCCACTGTTTTCAGGGTATATATAATATTTGTAAGTTTTAAGGATAACTATCGTCCTATGTATAAGAAACCTTCAAAAATTGACAGATATAAGATTTTGATATGAAAAGTTGGTTTTAAGATATTACTAGATACTGTTAATAAATGAATTAAGTACTCATGAGCTTGATATTAAAAGCTATACAGTGAAGACGTTAAAATATATTGTTTTACCTATTTTTGAAACCTATAATTATGGAACAACCTACTACTATGACAATACCAGAATTGATAACTCAAGGAATTGATAATTCATTCACTTATCAAGAATATAGGAAGCTGATTAGCGACTTGTTAACCGAAGGTAAATCTACGGGTCACGAACAATCTGAAGCATTAACAAATTATAGTACGCTTAATGATCGTAGAATGAAACGGTGGGATAAGACCTTGAAAATTGACGAATCGATTACTACTTCATTTTCTAATGCCAATCTAGATGTAACCTGGGTAGTATTAACAGAAGGATGGTGTGGGGATGCTGCGCATGTATTGCCAGTATTGAATAAACTTGCAGACTTAAATGAAGGGATAGATTTAAAAATCATCTCCAGAGATGATCATGATGAGTTGATGGACAATTTTTTGACCAACGGAGGAAAATCAATTCCTAAATTGATTGTGTATGATAATCAAAATAAAGAGGTGTTAAATTCATGGGGTCCCAGACCTTCTATAGCAACTCAAATGGTAAATGATTATAAAGAACAACACGGTAGTTTGGATCCAGAATTTAAGGAAGACCTACAAGTTTGGTATAATAAGGATAAAGGTGCAAATATTGCAGAAGATATTTTGAATTTGTTATAGTTATATATTTTCAAAACCTCACAAGTTTTAGCTTGTGAGGTTTAGTAAAATGCGTTCAAAAAAAATAACGTATTGTAATAATATTAGGTTTTTTTTCTGAAATAAATTTGATTACTTAATAACTTCTAGTTTAACTCTAATAGCATCAGGATCAAAAAAGTTTGAATCTCCTGCATATCCTGTAGAACCTCCACCTTGTGATAACCATGGCGTATATTTAGCAACTCCTTTCTTTGAAGAACTGGTTCCGTGATCTGTTAATTGAACTCCAAACCGAACATCCTCTATAGTTAATCCCGAATATGGTCTTGTTTGTATCATAAACCTAACAGCATCAAAATCAAATGCATTCGAATCTGTAGCCCATGATGACCACCCTCCACCTTGGCTTGCCCAAGGGGTATATCTAACTAAACCAGCATTATTACCAGAACTACCTCCATCTGATAATTGAATAGCAATCCTAAAATCTAGGTTTTTTAAATTTTTTGTTGCCCTGGTAACCAAATTTAAGACAATCCAATCTGGATCAAAAAAGTTTGAATCTCCTCCCCATTCTGACCATTGATTCTGCTTATTTGCAACCCATCCGGTACTCTCTACACTACCTTGTTGATTCCCTAGTCCGTTATCGCCCAGATAAAAATCAAGCTTGATATCTCTGTTAGCACCAGTTCCTGCTTTTTCTACATTATTTTCAATACTTGTTTCTATTTCATCATCTAAATTTGATTGACAAGCTGTTAAACAAATAAAAGTAGATAATGCAAGTTTTGATAATAAATTAAAACGTCTTTTTGTCATTGTTTTTTTCATGATTTTTGTGATTTATTATAAAGTTGATTAAGTTTTTATCGATCCATGTTACGAAGTGTAAAATGCTTCTATATAAAAGTACTTAATAACCAATATAAGTAGGATACGGGTTCTCCGTAGTTGATAATTATTTTCTTTTTATGAAAACATGAAAAAATGTAATACTTTGATAATCAATAATTTAAAAACAATTTTGATTTAATTTTTCACAAATAGTAACTTTAAAATAACATGAAATTCATATAAGAGAATTTCCTTTGGAAAGGATGGTTTTGAAAGAAAATTAACCTAAAAAACAAGTGAATTTTTGCAAAAACCATGATAAACATAAACTTCATCAAGGGGTTGATATTTTTTTCAATATATCTTGATTACAGTTTAAGGTTCACAATTCACATCGTTTCATATTTAGATATATTGATCTCAGAAGTAGTTAAAACTATAATAGTCTGACTAAAATAGTAAGGATTCTAAAAACAAAAGGGAATTATATGTTATGATTGGTGTCTCATTCAAACTGAAGAAAAGCTTTTCTTTCTCACTTACTATATAAATACAATACTAGAGAATTGTTTAAAAAGAAAGATTTCAACACTAAATAGTATCACAGAACACTAACTTTCCTTATAATATGGAATAGCTAATATATTAGATTATTTAATTAAGATCCGTAATTAAAATAATATGTAATAGTGCCCTTTTGTTCTTCTATATCAGAACGAGAAAATAAAGCTTTTCTGGCATAATCCATGGCATTATCAAAAAGACATTCATTTCGGGTAGTAGAATTTCTCTTGTCAATTTTGGTATTAACTACATATCCATTTTTATTGACCTCGATTTTTACGACTACTTTACCACTTCCGTTACAAGTGTATACAGGATTAGGTAAATCTATGGATTTCCTATCTTTTAAGCTATAAGTAAGAGAGCTATTTCTGTTGTTGGTTTCTTTACCTTCGGGTTCTGGTTTTTCCTTTTTTTCCTTTTCATTTCCCTCTTCTTCATCAATAGCAACTTCACCCTCTGTTGGTGTAGCTTCTTCGCTATCTTCGGCAGCAGTTTCGGTTTCTGTCAACGACTTCATTCGTTGTTCAAACTCTTCGGGATCTTCAAAATCTTCATTAAAAGCGGCGTGGGTCCTTTTGGCAGCAATTAATTGTCGATCTTCTTGAGCGATTAGTTCTTCTTCAGGCTCTTCTTCTTGGGCAAGAAATTCTTCAGGAATTTCCATTAAGATTTCAGATTGTTCTTTTTGCTTATTTATCATATTGATATTGTAAAGGCTTAGAACAATAATCCCCATCAACATTGACGTGATAATCAGAGCTTTATGTTTTTCTACAAATTCCATAGGTATCTATAACTACTTTTATTCTACAATATTTTATGTAGTTTCAATTTTTGGGGATAACTGGTTTTCAAAAGATTCAATTGTAGTAGCATCTTCGACCGAAAATGATCCTATTTTAGTTCTTCTTAAAACAGTTAAGTGAGCCCCACTATCTAATGCTTTTCCAAAATCATGTGCTAATGATCTGATATATGTTCCTTTACTACATACAACTCTGAAATCTACTTCTGGTAATTGGATTCTAGTGATTTCAAATTCATTAATAGTGATTTTCCGAGAGCTAATTTCTACAGCTTCTCCTTCTCGTGCATATTCATATAATCGTTTTCCGTCTTTTTTTAATGCCGAAAAAATAGGAGGATACTGCTCTATTTCTCCAATAAAAAGAGGTGTTGTTTTGTGTAAAGTTTCTTCAGAAATATGATCTATAGCAAAGGTTTGATCAACTTCGGTTTCTAGATCATAAGAAGGTGTTGTCGCTCCAAGTCGTATTGTTCCGGTATATTCCTTGACTTGTCCCTGAAATTCTTGTATACGTTTAGTGAATTTTCCAGTACAGATAACTAATAATCCTGTTGCTAGAGGATCAAGTGTTCCTGCATGACCTACTTTAATTTTTTTGATACCAAAATTCTTCCGGATAAGCCAACGAAGTTTGTTTACAACTTGGAAAGATGTCCATTGCAGCGGTTTATCGATCAAAAGGATTTGACCGTCTTTATAATTTTGTTCGGTTAGCATTATAGATGGGGGCTATTTAATAAAACCAAAACTGATGGCTAATAAGCCAACAAGAATACAATATACGGCAAAATAAGTTAACTTACTCTTTTTTACTAAGGAAATCATCCAGGTGCATGCAAAAAGCCCTGAGACAAATGCAGCTAGAAAACCAAGGGCTAATGGAACACTGTTTTCTGATGAAAAAGTAAGGTCACCACCAAGCATATCTTTGGCAATTTTTCCTAGAATCAAGGGAATAACCATTAAGAAAGAAAAGCGAGCGGCTTTGGTTTTGTCATTTCCTAACAATACCGATGTAGATATTGTTGCACCACTTCTTGAAATCCCAGGAAGCATTGCAATTGCCTGTGCAATACCAATTATAAATGCATTTGAATTGCTTACCGATTTTCGGGTGCTTTTTGCTTTATCTGCAAACCATAATAACGCAGCTGTAATGAGTAGCATAAAGCCAACAAACATAATATTCCCTCCAAAAAGCTTTTCTAATTGTTCTTCAAAAAATAAACCTACTATAACAGCAGGAATCATAGAAATGATAATTTTTAATGAAAAGAGAGTTTCTTCGTTTTTTTTGAATTTCAGTATTCCTTTTATAATCTCTAATATATCTTTTCTAAATACTACTATGGTACTAAGTGCAGTTGCAAAATGTAGTACTACGGTAAAAAGTAGAGATTCTTCTGGTACACTCTGGTCTCCTAAAATAGCTTTGCCAAGCTCAAGATGACCACTAGAAGAAACAGGTAAGAATTCGGTAAGCCCTTGTACTATACCTAGAATAATTGCGTCGATGATTTCCATAGAGAATTTTGGATTTTCTTAAATTTGACGCAAATATATAACTACCGTAAAATAAAATGTAGAATTACTGTTTTTTCTTCTGATCAGGATTTAGGAGAATAGCATACACTTCGATGCCAAAACCAATCAAAACAATAGTTGGTGCCAATCGAATCCTTCTAAAATTATAGATATCAGGATTAAAAATATTGGGGTCATCACTTCCTCCTCCTGCCATGAGAATAAAGCCAAGAGCAATTACTGCTATTCCAATAGCCATAACAACATAGTTTTTCTTTCCAAAAACAAAATCAGGTTTTGAAGGTGTATTTTTATTAGATTGTTTTTTCATGCTCATCGTTATCAATTTCGTTAAATATTACATCATTATCAATGATCAATTTGGATATATGTCCCATGTTTTTATCACGGGTAAATATAGTCCATCTTTTTATACCATACAAAGTAACTTTTTTATTAAGAATATCTGTGCGCAATTGTTCTAAAGTGAGTTGATATTGTAATCCGCGATTAATATAATAATAATGCTCATCATTTTTAAGGATAAGTACAATATCAAATCCTGGTCCTTCTTGTATATCGGTTACAACTCCTTCAATTTTCATAACATCATCGGGCTGTACGTTACGTACAGGTCTAAATGTTTGAATTACCGCTATCATAAAGGCAATAAAAAGTACAAAAATGATCGAAAGATATATTTTACCGATTTTACCCATTACAGAAATATTATTATGTTTTTGATTTAATATTAAATGCTATTTTTTTCAAAGCAACGCATCTTACCTTTTTAACTATTATGCATAAAACGATTACGATGAGATGTATTTTATAGAACCCAAAACTATGTTTTTTCAAGAATAATTATATAAACTTTAACAATTATATGGGCAATAGAAAATCGTGTTTTAAGTTTTTAGTCCCTTAACCAAAACAAAAATAATAATTACACAAAAAATTTAAAACCATGAAAAAAATCATTTTATTCGTATTTGTTTGGACATCAATTATCTATGCTAAGCATGCTGATAGTCCAACACCTGGTATTTTCGGAAATTCTGAGAATAAAGCAATTTATGATGAAACTGGAAATGTTTCAGAAATCAGCAATAGAAATAATTTTACAAATAGTACGACTGCTAGTTGTACAGAAGTTGTTGTTGCTATTGTTTTTGATCGATATGCTTCGGATATCAGTTGGAAAATAGAAAGGGAAAATGGGCAAGTTGTAGTATCAGGAAGTAGTTATCAAAACTCTGCTCCAGATGTTTCAGAAAATGTATGCCTAGAAGATGGGATTTATACATTTATTATTAATGATTCATATGGTGATGGGCTTTGTTGTTCTTATGGGCAAGGATCATATGCAGTATCATTAAACGGAACAGCACTTGTTTCGGGAAGCTCATTTACTTCTTCAGAATCCAAATCGTTTACTATTGGTAAAGCTTCGCCACCGCCAACTCCATTAAATTTGGTAGGATCTGATATTACAAGTAATTCAGTACGTCTTTCCTGGGAGACTCAAGGGGAAGTTACAAACCTTACCACTTTTGATGTATATCATAATAATGAAGTTGTAAAAAGCATAAAAGGAAGTAAAGCAGTTACTCTGGATGGATTAACACCAGAGACAGCATATAGCCTTTCGATAAGAGCAAAAAATGTTCAAGGGGATCTATCAGAGTTTTCTAATACAATAAGTATCACTACGCTAAAAGGAACCGATGGTGGGTTTTCTAAAGAAATGTTAGACCTTCTAAAATTGGTAAACCAAGCCAGAGCAGCAGATGGTAAACAACCATTAAAAATGAATGCTAAATTAGTTGCAGCAGCAGAGTTTCATGCAAATGATATGAAGAATAATAACTTTTTCTCACATACAGGTTCTAATGGATCAAGTGTGAGTAATAGAGTTCAGAATCAAGGATACTCATGGAGTAGAGTAGCAGAAAACATAGCAAATGGACAGCGTACTGTTCAGGAAGTACACAATACGTGGATGAATAGCTCTGGGCATAGAGGAAATATCTTAAGTGCTAATTATACAGAGATAGGAATGGCTAGAGTAGCGAATCTTTGGGTTCAGGTATTTGCAAGACCATTATCCTCTGCGTTATCACAAGATAATTCTATAGCAGTAAGCAAAGTGAGTCGACAATTAAAGATGTACCCTAGCTTGTTATCAGGTGATCAAAATCAAATTAATATAGTGGGGCACAATGCCAATACTGTATATAAAGTACATAACATGACAGGTAGGATAATACATCAAGGAAAAATAAATGGTAATACTTTGGAAGTAAATTTATCACCGGGAATGTATTTGGTGAATTTTGTTATGGATGGAAAAACCATCACTAAACGATTAGTGAAAAAATAAAATCAGAAAAGATAGTATCACTATAACATTTGTAACCTGAGTTCGACCTAAGCTAAAATGTTATAAAAACCGTTTGGTATTGTCATAGAAATCGAATTGACATGATTAACTTACGTCTAACTCAGGTTTATAATGTAATCAGGCCCTTATTTTAAGGGCCTGATTTATTTATATAGCGTTTGTTTTTTACTAAAGACTAACAAAAGTATTCCAGCAAGTATAAATGGGATACTTAATAGTTGCCCCATATTTAGAATCATACCATCTTCAAAAGCAACTTGATTTTCTTTAAAAAACTCGATGATTAATCTTGCTGTAAATAGTACAGCTAATAATATCCCTAATAAAAACCCTTGTTTTTGTACGACACTAGTTTTTTTATAGAGATACCATAATAAGCCAAATATCAGTAAATATGAAAAAGCTTCGTATAACTGTGTTGGGTGTCTTGGGATCATATCATCCCGCACAAATACAACTCCATAATTACCATTAGTAGGTTTTCCATAGATTTCAGAATTCATAAAGTTTCCAAATCGTATAAATGCACCTAAAATAGGAGTTACAATTGCCATGCGATCCATTATCCATAGTACAGGAGTTTTATATTTTCGAGAATATGTAATAATGGCAAGAATGGCTCCAAGGCTACCTCCGTGACTAGCTAGTCCCGTAAATCCTGTAAAATGCCATCCGTCGTTTGTAATCTTAAAAGGAAGGAAAATCTCAAGAATATGATCTGAGTAATATTCAAAATCATAAAAAAGACAATGACCTAGCCGCATACCAGCTAATATGCCTATCATAAGAAAAGTAGATAGTTTCTCTAGTTTTTCTAAAGGAACATTCTCAAATGTATATATACGTTTGGCAACTCCATATGCGAATATAATGCCCAAAACAAAAAGAAGACCATAGTATTTAAGAGGAAATACTCCAAATAGTTTTATGATTTCTGGATCAATATTCCACTCTAGAGGTCCCATAAAACAGATTAATAGTATAATTCATCAGTTCTTAGATTTAAGAATCGTTGCGTAGCAAAAAATGTACTGATCCAGGTGATGAGTACTCCAATTCCAAAAATACCTGCAAATAAAATAATAAGTAAGATTTCATCATCTAGCAATGCCAGTTCTGGAAATGTTTTATTAAGATAATACAATACAATCCCAACTCCAATTAAAGCTACCATTGCTCCTATCATACCAAGTCGCACACTTTTCCATACAAAAGGCTTTCGAATAAATTTCTTTGTAGCTCCCACCATTTGCATGGTCTTAATAATAAATCTTTTTGAATATACCGACAAACGGATAGAGCTATTAATTAATAATACAGCAATAAAAGTAAAAACACCACTTATAAGAAGTACCCAAAAACTAATGCGCTTTATGTTATCGTTTAATAACGAAATCAGCGGTTTATCATAGATTACTTCGTCCACAAAATCTTTTTTGATAATAGAAGCATTTATTTCTTCAATTTTTACCTGATCTACAAAATCAGCTTTTAAATAGACATCAATAGAATTTTGAAGCGGATTGTAACCAAGAAAATCCATAAAATTCTCCCCTATATCCTTACTATGTTCTTCGGCGGCTTCGTCTTTAGAAATAAAAGTAGTTGATTTGGTATATTCTGCCAGAGCCAGAGTTTTTTCTAGTTGTTTAATTTCAACATCTTTGGCGGTATCTTTTAGATAAATCGTAAGTGCAATTTTTTCTTTAAAATGATCCGCTACTTTTTTAGTATTTAAGACCAATAAACCTAATAAGCCCAATAAAAATAGTACCAAAGAAATACTAATAACCACAGAAAAATAAGAAGAGATTAGTCGTCGTTTTTGGTATTTTTCAAAAGATGAGCTCATAAATAAATCGATTTGTGCGTAAAAATAATAAAGTTAACGAGACTTTTTATTCTAAAAAGCACCTCATTTTAGAATAAATTAGCTGAATCAGTCCTCTTGAAGATCAGAATCAGTTTTACTTTGTTATCAATTTTGAAAACAGATTTCTCAATTTCTATTAACTACGGTATATCAATAACGTATTCTTAGACGTAATTATTTTTGAGTTTATGGTTACAATACTCTAGAAAAACGTGGTATAAGTCTTTGTTCTAATTTCTAGAAATAGTAATGTTATATCAAAATGATAAGTACAAAAAACAAGAATTAAAGAAACGTATCTTCTTTATTTTCAACAATACCGCAGATCTGTCTACTTTTTGTCCCCTTGGGTTTTTTTATTCTTCACGAATCTGTAATTAAGTTTGAGAGACTACGAACTTAACTTTCTAACAAAAACCAAAAATTTATAATTATGAGAATCAATTGTATTACTAAATTTATTTTAGCTGTAGTGGCAATTTTATTTTTTCAATCTTGCGAAAAGGATGATAATATAGAACCTACTGTTTCCCAAACCACATTAGATGCTAGCAACATTAAAAAAGCTGTGCCTAGTTATTCCTTATCTAATTGGATGGGGGCAATTAATAAAAATGTAAGCCTTTCAGAATTGAGTATTCCGGGGACACATAACTCAGGAGCAAGGTTTGATCACTCTATTCTTTTGGGTACTGCAAAAAACCAAAAATTAACCATTAGAGAACAACTAAATAGCGGTACTCGTTTTTTGGATATCAGATGCAGGCATATTAATAACATTTTCACGATACACCATGGATCGGTATATCAAAAACTTAATTTTAATGATGTACTAAACGATTGCTTTAATTTTTTAAATAGCAATCCTACCGAAACCATTATCATGTCGGTAAAAGAAGAGCATGATCCAAGTAATAATAGCCGTTCATTTGAAGCTACTTTAACCAGCTACATCAACCAAAACCGCAGTAAATGGTATTTGGGGGAAAATATTCCTAAATTGAATAGTGTAAGAGGTAAAATTGTAGTATTAAGAAGATTTAATAAAAGAAGTAATACACCCAAAGGTATAAATGCTACCAATTGGAAAGATAACACCACCTTTACTATAAATAGTGCAAATGCAACTTTACAGATACAAGATAAATACAAAATTTCTGACAAGAATAATAAATGGAATAGGATAACTAGCTTATTGAGAGCTGCCAAAAATGGAAATAGTAATACGATGTACATTAATTTTGCTAGTGGTTACAAACCAGGTTGGTTTGGCGTACCTAGAATACCCGAAATTTCTAACTATATTAATCCTAAAATAAGTAGTTATTTTAGAAACAATACTTCTGGCCGTTACGGATCTATCATGATGGATTTTGCCACAGCTAGTAGAAATAAATTAATTATTAAAACTAATTTTTAGTACATAAACCCAATAAATCACACTCCTAATAACACCAGTAAAACAAGAGGAATCCCTTTACAGAACGTGATTCCTCTTGTTTTACTGTCAATTGTATTAGCTATAGTGTATAATAACAATTAAGATCCTGTGTCTTTTATAATTCATTGATTATCATAATGCGTCCCCTTTTTGTCCCCTTGCTTTTTTTTACTTCCTGTCGGTTAATAATTACGTTTGACCCAATAAAAACTAAATTTTATTAACGTAAAACCTAATTATTAACAAAAACACAATTAATTATGAGAACAAACAAACCCAGTTTCTTAAGAAAATATAGAGCTATTGCTTTTACAGGGCTTTTTTTAGGAGGGCTGATATCTTGTCAAAACGATGATCTTACCAATAATACAATAACCTCAAATCTAGAGGCAAGAGAACAATATCTTAATGAAGATATCCCTGATGGTATTAGTAACTTTGTTATAAAAGAACAATACAGTACAGATTCTAATGCAAAAACAAAAGAAGAAGAGAACTGTAACACAAAAACCTTTTCTTTTGACCAAACCGATTCAGATTTTTTTCTATTAGATGGTAATACTTCTATACAATGGCCGGGCAATTTATTAGGTTCGAGGTCTATACAAGAAGGAGCGCCTTGGGTAGTCTCGATTGATGGAGAAGATCGAAACCCTATTGAAATAAGAATAAATGCGGTGACAGGAATAATTGATTCGACATACAGAAAGATCAAAGCTCCAACACCATCACTAGTACAGCATAATCTAAATGCTATTTTAAATACATTCCAGGTTAATCATGGAAAGTTCCCCGCAAAATTTGCAGTATCTATAAAAAGAATACATAACGAACAACAATTACAAGCTGCGTTAGGTGCTGGGTATTCGGGACCAAGCGTCGATATATCTGGACAGTTAGGAATTAACTTTAATGAACAAAAAACCAGGTATGCCGTTAAACTTATTCAAACTTATTTTACTGCTTCTGTTACCCCCAAAGAGGGGATAATCGGCGAAAAAGGCTGGTTAAATAAGAATGTTGATCCTAGGAGACTTAAGAAGTATGGTGTGACCGATTTTGAAAATGTTAGTGCAGATAAGGCAAACCCATCTGCTTTTGTAGAATCAGTAACGTATGGCCGGTTATATACCATGATATATGAGTCTACAGAAAGAGCATCAGATGTAAAAGCTGCTTTGAAATTTGCTTATAAAGGGGTTGGTAGTGCTAATGCTGAGATGAATGTTAAGCATAAGAAGATTTTTAGAAGTGCTAATGTAATAGTTAGGCAATTAGGAGGAAATGCTTCAGATGGTATCGCATCTTCATTGGCAGCCTTTGCTAATAACTTAGATGAAGTTATAGCACTTTTGAAAAAAGGAGCAGAAGTATCTCAAGAAAATCCAGGATATCCAATTTCATATAAAGTTAATTATGCTCAAAATAATAGGCCTTTTAAAGTAACTCAGAATATAAAATATAAAGTTAAAACATGTGATCTTGTAGATTATGAGACGATTAGATTAGATCCTATTGATGTCGCTTTGTATGGAGGTAGTGATCATGGTACTAGTGGTGCCGAGCTTTTTGGAAAATTATATGTGGAGAAATACAATAAAGATAACAATAAGTGGTATTCTGTAGGCAAAAAAATATATTGGGGGAGGTATAATAACCAAGAATTAGATTACTTCCCGCTAGACGGAGTGAAAAAAGAAATAGCAAAAGGGGAAGTGATAGATTTTAAAGTAAAAACAGGAAGTGGTGAACGTTTTAGGGTTGTTTCAAGAGTAGGAGAATGTGATGACAAGTGTATTGTATTAACGGATGGGACAAGATTTATTGATTATGAATATAATACTACTACAAAGAAATGGGTAGATGTCGAAAAACACAATAAGGCTGTTTCAAATTATACAATAGGTGAATCTTTTGGAAAAAAGACCTGGAATGGGGCTAGATCTAAGGTTGAAGGAGGAGGCGATGTATATCTTGATTATTATACTTGGATAATAGATAATTAGAATAATAATTTGTTTATCATATTAGATAAGGGAGTGTTATTACAAAGACACTCCCTTTTTTGTTTTGATTTAGAAGGTTAAGAACAACAATTACAGGTTCTGTCTTTTGTAATTTACTGATTGTCAATATATTTATTTTTTTTGTCCCCTTTTTGTCCCCTTTTTGTCCCCTTGTGTTTTTTTGTTCTTCATTAGTTAATAATTAGGTTTGATTCAATAAAAACTAAATTTTATTAACGTAAAACCAATTTATTAACGTAAACACAATCAATTATGAAAAAAAATAAACCTGATTTATTAGTAAGGTATAGAGCTATTGCTTTTACAGGGCTTTTTTTAGGAGCGCTAATATCCTGTCAAAACGATGATCTTACCAATGATACAACGACCTCAAATCTAGAGGCAAGAGAACAATATCTTAATGAAGATATTCCTGATGGTATTAGTGACTTTGTTATAACAGAACAATACAGCACAGATCCTAATGCAAAAACAGTAGTAGAAGAAAATTGTATGACAAAAAACATTTCTTTTAACCAAACAGATTCAGATTTTTTTCTATTAGATCCTAATAGTTCTTTACTTTGGCCTGGCAATTTATTAGCTTCTAGATCTATACAAGAAGGAGCGCCTGTGTCAATCCCGATTTATGGAGAAGATCGAAATCCTATAGAAGTAAAAATAAATGTGTTGTCAGGAACATCTGCTTCGACACATAGAACGATCCCTGCTCCAACACCAGGAAAAGTACAGGATAATCTAAATACTATTCTAAATAATTATTATGATAGTGGCGCAAATTTCCCTGCAAGTTTTCAAATATCTATAGAAAGAATACATAACGAACAACAATTACAATTTGCTTTAGGTGCAGGGTATTCGGGACCAAGTGTCGATGTATCCGGAAAGTTAGGAATTAACTTTAATGAACAAAAAACAAGGTTTGCCGTTACACTTCAGCAACGTTTTTTTACTACTTCTGTTTCTCCCAAAGAGAACATAATCGGCCAATATGGATGGTTAAATAATAATGTTGCTCCCAAAAGACTTGATCCCTATGTAACCGATTTTAAAGAGGTTAGTGCGGATCAGGCAAACCCATCTTCTTTTATAGAATCAGTAACGTATGGGCGGTTATACACCATGATATACGAGTCTACAGAAAGAGCATCAGAAGTAGAAGCTGCTTTGAAATTTGCTTATAATGGGCTTGGTAATGTTAATTCTGAGCTGAATGTTCGTTATAAGAAGATTTTTAAAAATGCTACTGTAAAGGTTAGGCAATTAGGAGGGAATCCTGCAGATGGTATCGCATCATCATTATCTGGTTTAGCGAATAACTTAGATAAAGTTGTAGAATTTTTGGCAAAAGGAGCAGAAGTATCTCGTCAAAATCCAGGATATCCAATTTCATATAAAGTTAATTATGTTAAAAATAATAGACCTTTTAAAGTAACTCAGAATATAAGATATAAAGTTAAAACATGTGATCTTGTAAATTATGAGACGATTAGAATAGATCCTCTTACTGTTCATTTAAGTAAAGGTGATGATCATGGGACTCATGGTGCTGAGCTTTTTGGAAGATTATATGTAGAGAAATATGATGCAAAAAATCGCAGATGGTATTCTGTAGACGGAACAATATATTGGGGGTATGGTGTAGAACACCGCACAAGGGATTATTATCCGCTAAATGGAAAGAAAAGAGAAATAGGAAAAGAACAAGTGATAGATTTTAAAGTAAAAACAGGAAGTGGTCAACGTTTTAGAGTTGTCTCAGAAGTAGGAGAATGTGATGCTAGATGTCGCCCATATATTGATACAGAATTACCGAACGGGAGAAGATATATTACGTATCAGTATAATAGCCAGACAAAGAAATGGGAAGATTTTAAGAGGCACAATCCATACGTTCCAAATTATAACATAGGTACATCCTTTTACCAAAGAACCTGGAATGGAGCTAGGTCTAAAGTTAATGGAGGAATTGTTACATATGTTGATTATTTATCATATGTAATAAAAAAATAAGACATTAACCCGTTGTGAATTTGAGGTTTTTTAATTCAAAATTCGTCAATTCGAGTGCTTCGACCAAAGGAAGAAGTGTATCGAGAATAGAATTTTGAATCAAAAAAGCTATTCTCGGTAGTTCTGCTGAGCTTGCCGAAGTACAATTTTTCTTCATTCTATTCCGAAAAACCACTCCTTTAGACTTGCATAATTATATTTATTGAAATAAAAAAGAGCAGAACTTAAGTACACTAATAACACTCAGAAGGGTAAACTTCATAGTTCGATTTAGACTTAAGTTCTTTCTTTCATCAACAATCTCTAATAGAAATTCGGGATTTTAAGCCCATTATCAAGGAGTCGAGTTATGATGAAAATGCTCTTTTCATTCAGAGAGGTAAAATTATGAAAAGTATTTATTTAGGAATTGACATTAGTAAAAAAACATTAGATATTTGTTTAGTTGATCAGAAATCAGAAGCATTCTTTAAGATTGAAAATAAAATCAAAGCGATTAAAAAACTCTTTAAGCAGATAACTACTTTAGATGCTGAGATCTTTATTGCAATGGAAAATACTGGTCTTTATAATTATAATTTATATGAAGTTTTGAAGGATTATTCATTTAATGTTTATGTGATCGATCCTAAGCACATTAAACGAAGCATCGGTTTAGTTCGTGGTAAGAATGATAAAGTTGATGCTAAGCGCATTGCTACTTTTATTGAAAGGAACTATCAAGATTTTGATTGCTGGAAGCCCACAAGTGAGGCTGTACAAAATATAAAAATACTGATGAGCCAACGTAGACATAAGGTAAAAACTAGACAGGCTATTAAACAACAAAATAAGGAGCTTAAAACAGTTAAAAGGACTAAAATAATAAGTTCCTCAATGAAAATCAATTTAAAAGAAATTGAGCAGATTAATAAACATATAGCGGCTATAGAAAAATTGATTAAAGAGGAGATAGCTAATGATTCTGTTTTGGAAAAGGACATAGAACGTATCAGAACTATACCAGGAATAGGATCAGTTACAGCTTGGACTTTAGCTGTGAAAACTGATGGTTTTGTGCGATTGACTAATCCGAGAAAACTAGCTTGTTTTGCTGGCGTTGTTCCATTCGAACAACAAAGTGGAACAAGTCTAAAGACAAAACCAAGAGTATCAAAAATGGCGGATATGCAACTTAAATCCGTGCTCCAAATGGCAGCTATGAGAGCAGTAAGAATGGATAACGATCTTAAACACTTTTACTTGAGAAAAGTAGAAGAAGGTAAGAACAAAATGAGTGTACTCAATGCTGTTAGAAACAAACTAATACATATCGCAATGGCATTAATAAAAAACAAATCTTTTTATGAAAACCGTTTGGTATTGTCATAGAAATCGAATTGACAAATTTTTATGCTATTAATTTCTAAATGCACAACAGGTGACATTATTTTAATTAGTTTTTTCGAGAAAGGGAGTGTTATTATAAAAGACACTTCCTTTTTTGTTTTGATTCATAAGGTTAAGAAGCTTGAAGAATTTACTAAATTTGAGCATACGTTTTGATCGTGTTAAAAATAATGTAAAAGATGCATACAGTCATTATAGGAGTTGGAGGAGTCGGCGGCTATTTCGGAGGAAAAATCAGTGATTCTGGTCAAAAAGTAACTTTGGTAGCCAGAGGTGAGCATCTCGAAGTTATTAAAAAGAATGGATTGCAAGTTAAAAGCATCAATGGGGATTTTGTAACTCATCCATTTCATGCAACAGATCAGATTGGTACTACAGAAAAAGCAGATATAGTACTGATCTGTACAAAATCCTGGCAAGTGGCAGAAGCGGCAAAATTGATCAAACCGATTTTAAAAGAAGATACAGTTATTATTCCATTACAAAACGGTGCCGATAATGCAGAAAAAGTATGCTCTGTAGTAGAGACAAAGTATGTTCTGGGTGGGTTGTGCAAAATCTACAGTAAAATAGAAGCTCCGGGCATTATTTCTCATTTTGGCCATCAACCCGAAGTTGTTTTTGGAGAACTAGACAAAAGTGAAACCGAGCGTCTGCAAAAAGTAAAAAAAGTATTTGATAAAGCAGGATTTAACAATGCAATCTCTAAAGATATTGAAGTAGATATCTGGAGCAAGTTTATGTTTATTACTGCGGTTAGTGGCATTGGTGCACTTACCAGAGCTACGATCGGAGAAGTATATGAAAATCCGGAAACCCATCGTATTTTAGAACAAACCGCTACAGAGATTTATAATATAGGAATTGCCAAAGGCGTTTCTTTACCAGAAGATATTGTATCTCGGATTTTGGCTTTTATCGGTAAACAACCCTATGATTCTACAGCTTCTATGCAACGTGATATTATGGAAGGCAGACCATCAGAATTAGATAATTTTAATGGCTTTATTGTAAAAGAAGGAGCAAAATTAGGAGTTCTAACACCTGTAAATACGTTTATATATAGTTGTTTACAGCCTATGGAAACGAAAGCACGAAAATAACCTTTACATCATAAAATACTTCAAATAAGGAATCCGAGGTTGATATGAATTACATTTGGAACATCGTCATTAAGAATTAACTAGTGATGTTACCCTACTATCTTGAAGGTTTTAGTAAATTTGCGGTCTTAATTTCAGAATGATGAGCTACGATTTTAATTCTATTGAAGCCAGATGGCAAAAATATTGGGCAGAAAAAGGCACTTTTAAGGCTGAAAACAATAGTGATAAACCTAAATATTATGTACTGGATATGTTTCCATATCCATCTGGTGCAGGATTACATGTTGGGCATCCACTGGGATATATCGCTAGTGATATCTATGCCAGATATAAACGTCATAAAGGATTTAACGTATTGCATCCGCAAGGATATGATTCTTTTGGGTTGCCAGCAGAACAGTATGCGATCCAAACAGGGCAGCATCCCGCAATAACGACCAAAGAAAATATAGCTCGCTATCGTGAGCAATTAGATAAAATAGGATTCTCTTTTGATTGGAGTCGCGAAGTAAAAACCAGTGATCCAAAATTTTATAAATGGACACAATGGATCTTTATAGAGTTGTTTAATTCATGGTATGATAATGACGCAGATAAAGCAAGAGCGATTGATGACCTTGAAACGATTTTTGCTTCAGAAGGAAATACAAACGTCAATGCAGTTTGTGATGAAGATATAACACCATTCACTGCAGAGGACTGGAATAATTTTTCTTCAAAAGAAAAACAAGAAGTACTATTAAAATATAGATTAACCTATTTGGCAGAGACCGAAGTAAATTGGTGTCCGCAATTAGGAACAGTACTAGCAAATGATGAAATTGTAAACGGAGTTTCTGAGCGTGGAGGATATCCTGTGATTCGTAAAAAAATGACACAGTGGAGTATGCGAATCTCTGCCTATGCAGAACGATTACTTCAAGGATTAGAAACGATTGATTGGACTGACTCATTAAAAGAATCACAACGCAACTGGATCGGAAAATCTGTAGGTGCTAGTGTAACCTTTACTGTAAAAGAACATGATGAGGTAATCGAAGTGTTTACTACACGTCCTGATACTATTTTTGGAGCTACATTTATGACATTGGCTCCAGAGCATGAATTAGTTGCCAAGATCACAACTCCTGAGCAGAAAGCAGATGTAGAAGCCTATATCGAAGCAACGGCCAAACGTAGTGAACGCGAACGTATGGCAGATGTAAAAACCATTAGTGGAGTGTTTACGGGGGCCTATGCAGAGCATCCGTTTACCAAGGCACCCGCACCTATTTGGATCGGAGATTATGTATTGGCAGGATATGGTACCGGAGCAGTGATGGCAGTACCATGTGGGGATCAACGAGATTATGACTTTGCAAAACATTTTGATATCCCTATTACTAATATTTTTGATGGCGTAAATATCTCTGAAGAAGCTTTTGCTGATAAAGAAAAGACCATTATAGCCAATTCTGATTTCCTGAATGGACTAAACTATAAAAAAGCAACCAAAACTGCGATTTATGAGCTAGAAAAACTAGGTCAGGGACAAGGTAAAACGAATTATAGATTGCGTGATGCGGTATTTAGTCGTCAGCGTTATTGGGGAGAACCGTTTCCTGTATATTATGTAGATGGAATGCCGCAGATGATCAATGTAGCACATTTGCCGTTAGCACTACCCGAAGTAGAAAAGTATTTACCTACAGAAACTGGTGAGCCGCCATTAGGTCGTGCCGATGTTTGGGCATGGGACGCAGAGAAGAATGAGGTGGTGTCTAATGATAAAATTGATCATAAAATAGTCTTTCCTTTAGAATTAAATACCATGCCGGGATGGGCAGGGAGCTCGTGGTACCCGTTTCGATATATGGATGCTGGTAATGATACTGAATTCGCTTCCGCGGAAGCGATGCAATACTGGGAAAACGTGGACTTGTATATCGGAGGAAATGAACATGCAACCGGTCACTTGTTATATTCTCGTTTCTGGACAAAATTCTTAAAAGATAGAGCATACCTTACCGTTGATGAGCCGTTTAAAAAGTTGATCAACCAGGGGATGATTTTGGGTACTAGTGCTTTTGCATATGGTTTTGGGCCAGCTTTTTCTTATGAAAAAGTATCCGACTTAGGGGATTCAGTTAGGGAAGGAATAAGACAAAATAAAAAGTTTGTAATTCCGAAAGATTCATACGAAAAGGGCAAGAAACATGAATTAGATGAAATTACAAGCGAAATTGTAGATAAAATTGTTCAAGAATATAAAGAAAAAGGTTTTAATGTTAAGTATGTTGGGGAAGAGTTTGATGGTACATTTACTCCTTTTAGAGTCAATATTGATTATTTAAAAGGTCTTACAGATAACTTAAATGTCGAAGCATTAATTAAGGATCCAATATTTAGTTTTGTTAAGGATGCAATCTTCATTCTTAATGAAGACGGCGAGTATGTCACTAATCGCGAAGTAGAAAAAATGTCCAAGTCTAAATACAATGTGGTCAATCCAGATGGTATTTGTGAGCAGTATGGAGCAGATAGTTTACGTCTGTATGAGATGTTCCTTGGGCCATTAGAACAAGCAAAACCGTGGAATACCGCGGGAATTACCGGAGTGCATTCTTTCCTCAAAAAATTATGGAAATTATACCACAATGGCGAGACATTTGGTGTCACCGATACAGAACCTACCAAAGACGATTTAAAAATATTGCATAAAACCATCAAAAAGGTAGAAGAAGATATTGAGAATTTCTCGTTTAATACATCGGTAAGTACCTTTATGATTGCGGTAAATGAATTGACAACTCAGAAATGTACTTCTAGAGCAATCTTAGAACCTTTGATTGTGTTAATTTCTCCTTATGCTCCTCACATCGCAGAAGAGCTATGGAACAGATTAGGACATAAAGAATCTATATCTACGGCTGCATTTCCTGTATTCGAAGAGAAGCATCTGGTAGAGAGTACCAAACAATACCCTATTTCGTTTAATGGTAAAATGCGTTTTACAATGGAGTTGTCATTAGACCTAAGTAAAGATGAGATTGAGGAAGCGGTCATGGCTCATGAAAAAACACAAGAACAACTTGCTGGACGAGAACCTAAAAAGATAATCGTGGTGCCTGGTAAAATTGTAAATGTAGTCGGTTAGACTATTGAATGTTAGTTAGTTCTTTTTATAAAAATGATTAGGTAGTAAAAACAAAGCCACCGATCTCATTTTAGGAGATGATTTTACTATTGTTTGACGTTAAAATGTTGTTTTTTTAATCTTTTAATCAAAAAAATAACGATCCTTATATAATCACAGAATATTGATCTGAAAATGATTTTTGATTTCTATCGAAAAAATTTCAGTAAAAACGGAATATACTGTTGAAAATCTAATTTTTTTTTGAAAAGTCAATGATTCTTCAAAATTGTTAAGAGTGTATTTTTTGGGTTTTTTTAATTGTGTATTTTGCGAAAAACATATATTTTCGGCACAAAAATTATAGATATGGTAATTGGTGTTCCCAAAGAAATCAAAAATAACGAGAACAGAGTAGGTGTAACACCTGCTGGGACAATGGAGCTTGTTAGACATGGTCATACTGTTTTCATACAGCATACTGCTGGTCTTCAAAGTGGTTTTGAAGATGAAGAATATATTAAAGCAGGAGCTAAAATTTTACCTACCATTGAGGAGGTATATAGCATTGCTGAAATGATCATTAAGGTCAAGGAACCTATTGAGCCAGAATATAAATTGATCAAAAAGGATCAATTAGTATTTACCTATTTTCATTTTGCTTCGGGAGAAGCATTAACCAATGCAATGATTGAAAGCGGTTCGGTTTGTGTTTCGTATGAAACAGTAGAAGATCCTGATCGTAGCTTGCCTTTATTAACTCCGATGAGTGAAGTAGCAGGTCGTATGTCTATTCAACAAGGAGCTAAGTTTTTAGAAAAACCATTAAAAGGAAGAGGAATTCTTCTTGGTGGTGTTCCTGGTGTTCCACCAGCAAAAGTACTAGTACTTGGTGGTGGTGTAGTAGGAACTCAAGCCGCAAAAATGGCTGCAGGAATGGGAGCTGATGTAACGATTTTGGATATCAGTATGAAGAGATTACGTTACTTAGATGATGTAATGGCAGCAAATGTGAAGACAGAGTTTTCTAATGAATATAATATTCGTAAGCATATAAAAGATTCTGATTTAATTATCGGAGGAGTATTAATTCCTGGCGCAAAAGCACCAAAATTAATTACTCGCGATATGCTTAAAGATATGAGACCAGGAACTGTAATAGTAGATGTAGCTGTAGATCAGGGAGGTTGTTTTGAGACTACAAAACCAACAACTCACCAGGATCCAGTATATATTATTGATGATATTGTACATTATTCTGTTGCAAATATGCCAGGAGCAGTACCATATACGTCAACTTTGGCACTAACCAATGTCACTTTGCCATATGCAGTGCAATTGGCAAATAAAGGTTGGAAAAAAGCGTGTAACGAAAATGAACCACTTAAAAAAGGATTAAATGTGATTAACGGTGATGTCGTGTATCCTGCGATATCAGAAGCGTTTAATCTCCCTTTAAAAGATGTAAATGAATATTTGAATTAAACTCGATTTATTGGCTAACTCAAGTTTATTTAATCAAAAACCTCGTTATTATGGCGAGGTTTTTGTATTTTATATATCAAGTTTAATTACAATAAAAAAAATGAATAGTTATGATGGGATATTATATCATTGCGGGAGTTATATTTTTAGTGAGCTCATTTGTAAGCAATAAACTCAAAAGTAAATTCAAGAAATATTCTAATATCAACTTACAAAACAGGATGAGTGGCGCAGAGATTGCGACCAAGATGTTACAGGATAATGGGATTCGTGATGTGCAAGTGGTTTCTACTGCAGGAATGCTTACAGATCATTATAATCCATTAAAAAAGACAGTAAACTTAAGTGAAGGAGTATATAACCAGCGTAATGCCGCTGCCGCTGCCGTAGCTGCTCACGAATGTGGGCATGCTGTACAACATGCTACATCATATAGTTGGCTAACCATGAGGTCTAAGATTGTACCCGCAGTAGGAGTAGCAAGTAAGCTTTCTAATTTTGTGATTATGGGAGGACTTATTCTTTCGGCATCCGGGGTGATCTTTGGGAATACTCTTTTCTTAATAGGAATCATATTATTTGCAGTAACAACACTGTTTGCATTTATCACCTTGCCTGTAGAGTATGATGCCAGTAACAGAGCATTAGCATGGTTAGAAAATAATAATATGCTTACTCCTCAGGAGCATGCAGGAGCCAAAGATGCATTAAAATGGGCCGCACGTACCTATGTGGTAGCTGCTTTAGGTTCTTTAGCAACTTTACTCTATTTTATCTCAATTTTTATGGGGGGTAGAAGAGACTAAACTTCAACTCAATTACCTGCTAAGTTTTTGAAAAACAGCTGTCGGAAATATAAATGTAATTTGTCATATTTTCCAATATGTTATTAAGTAAAGGTATCCGAACTATATTTTATTTTGATGTGTAACGTTTGTTACTTTAGGAGCAAAAAGGATTCTGTACATTAGACAAAAATAAAGTTATTTATACCTAGTTGTTATTTAGATAACTGAATTGAAAACAAACAATATTCGTAAAGAAGTGCTTTGAGATTATAAATTTTTATGAAGAGCTATTCTTCATAGATTCATTTAAATAATTGAATACACTTTCTACAAAACAGCGTTTAAAAACTTATGAAAAAATACATCCTAATTTTGATAGGTACAATAGGACTTTCTAGTTGTACACCAGAGGCTAAAACCGATACAGTAAATGAGAATAATCTAGCTAGTAAAGTTGCTTATGCTGATAAGATAAATAATACAGTTGTTTATAGTAGTAATGATTATAAAATGATAGCTTTTGCCCTTAAAAGCGATCAGGTTATGAAACCACATTCTGCACCTGTAGATGCACCTTTGTTAATGTTAGAAGGTAGTGCAAAAATTACCATAGGAGATGCTGAACATATACTGAAAAGCGGAGATATTATCACGCTTCCTAAAAATATTTTGCATGGGGTATATCCTATTACAGATTGTAAGTTTTTACTCATTAAATAGGCTAATCATGAAAATTTCGAAGTTATCTTTTACAGTAATAGGCTTGTTGTTTGGTGTTCTTACGTTTACAAGTTGCAAAAATAAAAATGAGGGTTATCAGGTAAAAACAGAAGTGGAAATTTCTGATAATAAACCCCATCCTGGGAAAAAAATTATGGAGACCAAATGCTATCTATGCCATAGTCCATCAGCAGACCATGATGGCAGCATTGCACCTCCTATGGTTGCTATAAAATCACATTATTTAAATGACGATACCACCAAAAAAGAGTTCGGTGATGCTATCTGGAATTTTCTTCAAAAACCATCTGAGGAAAAATCTAGAATGCCAGGAGCAGTAAGACGTTTTGGCGTAATGCCGTATCAGGTTTTTTCTGAAGAAGAAATCCGTTTGATTGCAGATTATATGTATGAGTTTAAGATCGAAGAACCAAAATGGTTTAAGCAGCATATAGAAGAAAAAGGAAGAGGTAGAATGCAATACCGTAATGATGGGAAAATTGAAAAAAATACAATAGGATTAGAGACAAAAGATTACAAAGAAATAGGTCTGAAATATGCACTGGGTACAAAGAAAGTACTTGGTAAAAATTTAATGGGAACTATTCAGAAAAAAGGAGTTGTAGCAGCATTAGAATTTTGTAATGAAAAAGCCTACACGCTTACCGATAGTATGGCGACAGTGTATAACGCCCAAATTAAAAGAGTAAGTGATAAGCCTCGTAATCCGTTAAATAGGGCTACTGCTGAAGAACTCGAATATATAGAAATTTTCAAAAATAAAATCACTAACGATGAGGGATATGAGCCTATCACAGTAGAAACCGATAAAAAAACGCACTTCTATTATCCTATTACCACAAACCTTATGTGTTTACAATGCCATGGTAAGCCTAAAAAAGATGTGCAATCAAAAACGTTAAATATATTGGCAAATTTATATCCTGATGATAAAGCTTTAGGATATGATATCAATCAAGTGCGTGGCATTTGGAGTATTTCATTTGAAAAGTAAATTTTTAGTAACTGATTACTCAAAACTCAGGTTTTTAATAAACAGATGTGCTGTATAGTGTCATAAAAACGAGGCTAAGCTTATGTAACAAAAGTGACAGTGAGATTTCTTGGCAAACACTATCTTTATTAAAAACCAGTCAAGATGTCAAAAATAGTAGTCCTAGGAGCAGGTATTTCGGGTCATGTAGCTGCATCACACTTACGTAGAAAACTATCAAAAGAACACGAAGTTATTGTTGTTTCCCCTAACAGTAACTACCAATGGATTCCTTCTAATATTTGGGTTGGGGTAGGAAGAATGAAATCAAAAAGTATTTTATTTCCTCTTAAACCTTTATATAAAAAGAAACAAATAGGATATGTACAAGCCAAAGCAGTGGTATTTTACCCTGAAGGTGATGTGAACGAGGAAAAACCATATGTACTTGCAGAGTATGTTATGGGAGAGGAGAAGAAAGGGCAGCGAGAAAAGATAACATATGATTATTTGATAAATGCTACAGGTCCTAAACTTAATTTTGAAGCTACTGAAGGTTTAATCCCAGGAAAAAACAAAACGTATTCTGTATGTACATATACACATGCAAATCATGCCTGGAAAGGTTTAAATGCTTTGATTCAAGAAATGAAACAAGGTAAAAAGGCCAAAATTCTTATAGGAACAGGTCATGCAAAAGCTACTTGCCAGGGTGCTGCTTTTGAATATATCCTAAATGTAGAAAAAGAACTATGTAGACATAAGGTGCGTGATAAGGCAGAGATTACCTGGATTTCTAATGAATATAAATTGGGTGATTTTGGAATGGATGGAATGTTGCTGAAATATGGTAGTATGACGATGAAGTCAAATGAACTGGTAGAAATGATTTTTGAAGACCGGGACATTAAGTGGATTCTTGGTGCAGGAGTTACTAAAATTGAAGATGGAATCGCACATTACGAAAACTTGGAAGGAGAATTTAAAACCGAGAGCTATGATTTTGCGATGCTCATACCTTCTTTTTCGGGACATGGTTTTAAAGCCTATGATAAAAAAGAAGATGATATTACAGAAAAACTTTTTAAAGGATTTATGATTGTAGATGCAGATTATACTTCAAGGCCTTATGAGGACTGGTCTGTTCAAGACTGGCCAGAAACCTATCAAAACCCAAGTTATAAAAATATATTTGCTCCAGGGATAGCATTTGCACCACCTCATAGCATATCAATGCCTCGTAAAAGTAAAAATGGAACAGCAATATTTCCAGCACCCCCCAGAACAGGAATGCCTTCCGGAATTACAGCAAAAGTAGTCGCAGATAATATTATAGACTCTATTAAAAACAAAAAAGAATTGTTACATCACAAGGGCTCTATGGGGAATATGGGAGCTGCCTGTATCGCATCTGCCGGGTTTGGATTAATCTCAGGAAGCGGGATTAGTATTACAACCTACCCTATTGTTCCAGACTACAATAAATATCCAAAAACACAAGGTAGAAAACTAGGCAAAACCTTCGGAGAAATAGGCCTGGCAAGTCACTGGCTAAAACTAGCATTACATTACGCATTTATTTATAAAGCAAAAATGAAACCTTTGTGGTGGTTAATTCCAGAATAAAACCTGATGAAACTAGTATAAGTGATAGAATCCTTAACCTGTAAAAAAAGAAATGATGACACAACGTATTTCAAAATATCAACGGTTCAAAATGATGAATCCTGTTCTTCAGTTTTTCAAATTCATGTATTTAAGTATTAAAATAATGATTGTAGTAGCCGGAAAACATGGCGGAACAAGAACAGAAAATAAATTATAATTTCCGATTGCACACATTGATCTTTTGTGCTTTGTAATCGCCTACTAAGCAATGAAATATACTCATTGTGATTTAGTAAAAAGCATTCTGTAACGGAGTGTTTTTTTGTTTATGCTTTCATAAAAAACACAGTAAATATACTAACTGTAACTTATGTTACTGTCCAGGTGTTAATCTGAAAGTATTTTTGTTCTATCATAAAATTAGAATTGATGAACAATCATATATATAAGTTAGTACTAGTTGTTTTTTTACTGTCTAGCATCGCTTATTCTCAAAAAATAAGACCGGTAAGTAAAACTGAAATTCTTACTAAAGTGACAGAAGAAAATACCTCGATTAAAATTTCGAGGGAAGAATTTAATCAGGCTAAAGCAGATTATAGACAAACCCATGCTGTTTTTTTACCCAATATTACAGCATCCTATACAGGTATGGCGACGACTAATCCATTGATGGCTTTTGGTTCAAAATTAAATCAAGAAATTTTAACACAGAACGATTTTAATCCAGCCTTATTAAATGATCCTTCTCAAATTGAGAATTACGCTACCCGTTTTGAAATCCAACAACCATTAATTAATCTGGATGGTATATACCAACGTAAGGCAGCTAAAGCAAATATGAAAGCAATGTCTCTTCAAACCCAGAGAGCTATAGATTATTTGGTATTTGAAGTAGATAAGGCTTATATGCAATTACAGCTAGCGTATAAAGCTATTGACGTTCTTCAAAAAGTACTCGAAGCTGCAAATGCTAATAGAAAATTGGCAAATGATAGTTATAAACAAGGTTACTTACAACGCGCTGATGTGCTGGCTGTAGAAGTGCGTGTAACAGAAGTACAAAATCAATTGCAAATGGCAAAAAGCAATGTGAAAAATGCATCTGATTACTTATCATTTTTAATGAATGAAAAAGAATATACGACGTATCAACCCGTAGATAGTTTGACAATTAGAACACTGCAACCTAAAGAGCACATTGGTATTTCTGAAAACCGTTCAGATATTAAAGCAATGCAACTGGCCAGTAATGCTTATGGAGCAATGAACAAGGCGGATAAAATGGCTTTTTTACCGCGCCTTAACGCATTTGGAAGTTATGAGTTATATGATGATGAAATTTTCCGGGCAGATGCTAGTGGTTACATATTTGGTGCGCAAATGAAATGGAATCTTTTTGAAGGCTCTAAACGTTTTGGAAAAGCACAAAAGAGTAAAGCTGAATTTGAGAAATCTAAATTAGAATATGAGCAATATGTCTCTCAAAGTAATCTAGAATTAAATAAAGTAAAGCGAATGTTGGTAGATGCCGAAAACAAATTGAAACTCACCACATTGGCATTGCAGCAATCTGAAGAATCCTTAAGAATACGAACTAATAGGTTTAAAGAAGGATTAGAAAAAACAACAGATTTATTAATGGCCGAAACGCAATATGCGCAAAAGCAACTGGAGTATTATCAAACTATTTTTGAGTACAATCACGCACAGGCGTATCTGCAATTTTTAACCAAAGAATGAAATAAGTCACAGAAAGTAAGAATAGAAGAGTAAAAAATATCGAAAATGAGAAAAATATATAAAACAGCAATCTTTTCATTAACAGTAATTATGGCTAGTTGTGGAAATGATACTAAAAAAGTAGTTGCAGATACTGCTGATCCTATTCCTGTAAAAGTGAATAAAGTCTCTACAAATAATAACAGCCAATTTTTATCTGCTAGTGGTAAGATTCAAGCTGTAAACAGTGCTGATTTAAGTACGAGAATGATGGGATTTGTAAATAATGTATATGTAGACGTAGGTGATAAGGTACATAAAGGTCAGTTGCTGGTTGCTATCAATAATGCAGACTTACAAGCAAAAAAAGCACAGGTAAATGCTAGTATTACTGAAGCTACTGTAGCTTTTAATAATGCTCAAAAAGATTATAATCGATTTAAGAATTTGTTTGCAGACAATAGTGCTTCTCAAAAAGAAATGGATGATATGACAGCTCGTTTTGAGATGGCAAAAGCACGATTAGAAGCAGCAAAACAAATGAAAAATGAAGTAAGCGCACAGTTTGCTTATTCTAATATTACAGCGCCTTTTAGCGGTGTTGTTACCAGCAAATCTGTGGATAAAGGGGATATGGCAAATCCAGGAACCCCTTTACTATCTATAGAAACCCCAGGGGCTTATGAGGTAATGGCAATGATACCAGAAACCGAAATAACTCAAATTAAATCAGGAACTCAAGTAGATGTAGTAGTAAAATCAATAGATACAACTATAAAAGGAAAAGTAACAGAAGTCAGCACATCGGCGAGAAATACAGGGGGGCAGTACCTTGTAAAAATTACCTTGGATGCTACCAATGCAAATATCTTATCCGGAATGTTTACAACAGTTCAATTTCCTATAAAAAAGCAAGCAAAAACCACAATGGTTTTAATCCCCACAGAAGCATTGATAACAAATGGTCAGTTGTCTGGTGTGTATACAGTAAGTCAGAGCAATACTGCATTGTTACGTTGGTTGCGATTAGGAAGAACTTTTGGTGATCAAATAGAGGTGTTATCGGGCTTATCATCAGATGAAGCGTACATCGTTTATGCAGAAGGAAAATTGTTTAATGGTGCAAAAATTACCATTCAATAACTAAAAAGTTGCGTTAGGGATAGCAGTGAAAATCCTTTTTGAAGGCCTCGTTAAATACCATTAGGTGCGGTGAGAAACTTAAAAAGATTGTAACGGATAGCCCGCTCGAACGCCCAAAAAACATAGAAAAATGAAAGAAGGTTTAGCAGGAAAAATTGCCAAAAGTTTTATAGGCTCTAAGCTTACTGTACTACTTATGATTGTATTTATGGTCGTAGGTGTGTATAGTTCGTTTTTGATACCACGCGAAGAAGAACCGCAAATAGATGTGCCTATGGCAGATATTTTTGTGGGCTATCCCGGAGCTAGCCCTACAGAAGTAGAGTCGCGTATTATTAAACCATTAGAAAAATTGATTTCTAATATTAAAGGTGTAGAATATGTGTATTCTACTGCTATGAAGGAGAAAGCAATGGTGATTGTTCAATTTTATGTGGGTGAAGATATAGAGCGTTCGTTTGTAAAACTCTATAACGAAATCAATAAGCATATGGATCAAATGCCACAAGGCGTTACGATGCCTTTGGTAAAAACACGTGCGATTGATGATGTGCCAATGCTGGGTCTAACCTTGTGGAGCGAAAATTATGATGACTATCAAATCAAGCAAATTGCCGATGAACTTACGAATGAGATTGAAAAAGTAAATGATGTCGCTATCACACATAAAATAGGAGGTCGTAATCGACAGCTACGTGTAGTGCTTGATAAAGATAAATTATCTGCGAGCGGTTTGGATTTCTTGTCTGTTTCTGAAATGATTAAGGCTAATAATCAACAATTAAGTGCAGGAAGTATTACTAAAAATGATACTGAATTTTTAATCACAACAGGCAAGTTTTTAGAATCGGTTGAAGATGTAAATAATTTAGTGGTAGGAGTACAACAAAATCAGCCTATTTATCTCAAGCAAATCGCAACAATTATAGATGGTCCAGAAATACCAAGTAATTATGTGTCTTTAGGATTTGGGCAAGCGAGTGAAAAAGCTGCAATGTATACATCAGAATACCAGGCTGTAACTATTTCTGTAGCTAAAAGAAAAGGAGCAGATGCTATGAAAATTTCTGATGTGATCATAAATAAAGTAGAACACTTACGCACTACATTAATCCCTGATGATGTACATGTCGAAGTAACCCGAAATTATGGAGAAACAGCGTCTCAAAAGGTGTCAGAATTATTAATGCATCTAATAGGAGCTATTATTGCGGTAACGCTAGTGGTAATGTTGGCAATGGGCTGGCGCGGAGGGCTGGTGGTGTTTTTGTCGGTTCCTGTGACTTTTGCATTAACATTGTTAAGCTACTATATGCTCGATTATACATTAAACCGTATTACATTATTTGCATTAGTTTTTGTTACCGGAATTGTAGTAGATGACTCCATTATTATTGCCGAAAATATGCATAGGCATTTTAAGATGAAACGTCTGCCCTTTAAACAAGCAGCCTTATATGCGATTAATGAGGTAGGAAACCCAACCATTTTGGCAACATTTACAGTTATTGCTTCTGTATTGCCTATGGCTTTTGTATCTGGGTTAATGGGGCCTTATATGAGTCCAATGCCTATAGGTGCATCTATTGCAATGTTATTATCTCTTTTTGTTGCCTTAACCATAACACCGTATCTGGGCTTTGTTTTTTTACGTGAGAAAGATAAGAAAAGAGATACGGTAAAAGAGAATGAAAGTAGAGATCTTACAGATACTTTTATTTATAGGGTGTATTCAAAATTTGAAATTCCATTGATAGAAAACCGAGCAAAAAGGTGGTTGTTTTTAGGGATAACTTTCTTATTACTATTAGGATCTGTTGGGTTGTTTTTTACCAAATCAGTGGCAGTCAAAATGCTGCCTTTTGATAATAAAAATGAATTTCAGGTTGTTATAGATATGCCAGAAGGTACAACATTAGAACGTACTGCAGTGGTAGCAAAAGAAATTGCACAGTATCTATCTTCACAACCAGAAGTGGTAAATTATCAAAATTATGTAGGAACATCAGCTCCTATAACTTTTAATGGCCTGGTACGTCATTATGATTTACGTGGAGGAAGCAATATGGCAGATATACAGGTAAATCTTACCGATAAGCATGATAGAAGTTTACAAAGTCATGATATCGCTAAAATGATGCGCCCTGATATTCAGGAAATTGCTCAAAAATATAATGCCAATGTAAAATTAGTTGAAGTGCCACCGGGACCACCTGTGTTATCTACCATTGTTGCCGAAGTTTATGGGCCTAATTATGATAAGCAAATTGAAGTTGCTAATGAAGTTCAGGACATCTTAAAAAATACTACAGACGTAGTAGATATCGATTGGATGGTCGAAGATGATCAGATAGAATATGAGTTTATCATCGATAAAGAAAAGGCAATGCTATATGGTGTAGCGCCTCAACAAATAGCATATACAATGAATATGGCACTCTCTAACAGCGCTATTACTAATTTGTATGATGAGGATGCTTCTAACCAGGTAGCAATTGTAGTGGCACTAGACGAAAAAGAGAAATCAACTATACTAGATATTTCGCAATTAAAGATAAAATCACAACGAGGAGTGATGATTGCGATTAGTGATTTGGTTACGATCCAGCAACGTACACTTGCAAAAAGTATTTACCGTAAAAACCAAAAACGTGTAGTGTATGTAATGGCAGATATGGCTGGTGAATTAGAAAGTCCGGTGTATGCGATCCTGGGAATATCTGATAAATTACAAAACATAGCCCTGCCTATAGGTTATAAAATGGATGAATTATATATAAAACAGCCTGATTTTGAAGAGGATTATACGGTAAAGTGGGATGGAGAATGGCAAATTACTCTTGAGGTTTTTAGAGACCTCGGAATTGCGTTTTTAGGTGTTATCATTATCATTTATATCCTAATTGTGGGCTGGTTTCAAAATTTTAAAGCACCAGTAGTGATGATGGTTGCAATACCATTGTCACTGGTCGGAATTGTTTTAGGACATTGGGTTATGGGAGCGTTTTTTACTGCAACATCTTTTATTGGAATGATAGCACTTGCAGGAATTATGGTTCGAAACTCGGTTTTGTTAATCGATTTTGTAAACCTTCGATTAGCTGAAGGTGTTCCTATAAAACAGGCTGTAATTGAAGCTGGAGCGGTACGTACTACACCTATTTTGCTAACTGCTGGTACCGTGGTTATTGGTGCTTTTGTGATTCTATTTGATCCAATTTTTCAAGGCTTGGCGATCTCGCTAATGGGAGGAACGATAGTATCAACAGTATTAACCCTATTGGTGGTGCCTTTAGTATACTATATGATTGAACGTAAAAACTATAAATAATGAAATTGGTAATTGTCACGGCAGTAGAAACATTTCAAAATGAGGTTTTAAAACTATTTATAAAAGCTTTTAATCAAAATTTAGAAACTAATACCCCTATTAAAGCGGTTGTAGTTCCTGTTGAAAAACATGTATAATCTTTAAAATTAATTTAAAATGATCAATAGATATATAAGAGCCATTGCTGGCGTTTTTGTAGTGATAAGTGTACTTTTAGGAATGTACGTTAATCAAAACTGGTTATGGTTTACCATTTTTGTAGGCGCTAATCTGTTACAGTCTTCTTTTACAAAATGGTGTTTAATGGAAGATATTTTGCGCAAGTTAGGAGTGCATAAAGAAGGGAATTGTTGCGCTGAAGATTAGATTTTAGGATAAGCGTTATGCCTGCTGAATTTATGAGTTACTTATAAAATGAAGAAAACTTTGAGTGAAATAGTGAAATGAAAATGAAGGTTTGTGTTATATTTTAATCTGACGATCAATTTGCTGATCTAAAGAGATAAAAGTCTCTGTACGAGACACACCTTCTATAGCTTGAATGTTTTTATTCAATACATTCATTAAATGCTCATTGTCTCTACAAAGTATTTTGATAAAAATAGACCAGTTTCCTGTAGTGTAATGACATTCGATTACTTCTGGGATATCTCGTAATTGCTTTACTGCTTTTGGGTTGCTTACCGCTTTGTCTAGATGTACACCAACAAAAGCCATTGTTTTATACCCTAGTACTTTGGGGTCGATAATAAATTTTGATCCGGCAATAAGCCCAGAAGCTTCGAGTTTACGAAGTCTTTGATGGATAGCAGCACCAGATATTCCTACTTTTCTGCCAATTTCTAGAATAGGTCTTCTGGCATCTTCCATGAGATTACGTAAAATCTCTTTATCAATACCATCAATTTTTAAGTTATTGTTTTGACCTTTCATAGAGTATAAAATTACAATTATTAACTAAAATACAATTAATGGTTTATAATTGAAATTTAAAATCAGGAATTATTATAAATTTAGATAGTTAAGTCAATTGTCAGGCTTTTAGATTTTATAAACTATCCTTTTACACCATCAGGGTTATAGCCAAGGTAATCGCACTCTTTCTCTTTAAATATGATGCCATACTCTTCAAGTTCTTTGAGTATAGGAGTATATACTTCTTCCTGAATTGGAATCTGTACTCCGGGAGACGTAATTTGTTTATTGAGAATACGTAACGTAGCCATGGCAACCGGTAAACCTACGGTTCTGGCCATTGCGGTGTAAGTCTGATTTTCGCCAATACTTACCATAGTAGCATCGATCTGTTTATGTTTCCCATTAAGCTCATAACCAAATTTATGATACATCACGATCATATCTTTATCTTCTTCATCCAAAGTCCATTTATCCATCAATATTTTTTGAAGGATTTGGGCTGGGGTAGCATTAGGAATACCAACTTTTTTGTTGGGATTAAAAAGATCAAGTTCCAGGAGTTTATCCCACATGATATCATCTTGATCAATCTTAAGATAATGACGAAGTTTCAGTTCTACTGAATCAGAAGGGGAATATGCAAGAAAGGAATTAGTGAAATCACGATAGCTCATATGCTCAGAATTTGCCAGAGTATAATCATCGGCAGTCATACCTAATTGTACAAAGGTGTTCCAGGCTCTAGAAAACCCTACTCTTCTTATAGTTCCTCTATATAGAGTTAGGATATCATCTAATCCATAGATACTTTGATATTTTAAAGAATTTCGATTTGCATAGGCTTCAAAACGGCCATAATTTTCGACTTCAAGAAATTCTGTTCGTCTGAATAATTTATGATAAGGGATGTATTTATATGTTCCTTCCTGTAGAAACTCTGCTGCGCCACCTTGTCCGGCAATAACAACATTGCGAGGGTTCCATGTAAATTTGTAATTCCATAAATTAGTATCACTTTCGGGAGCGACCAGACCACCTGTAAATGACTCAAACAAAACGATTTTACCGCCTTGATTTCTGATTCGATCTATAACTTGCATCGCACTCATATGATCGATACCAGGATCTAGGCCAATCTCATTCATGAAGATGAGTCCTTTTTTACGAACTTTTGCATCAAGTTCCTGCATTTCGGGACTAACATAAGAAGCTGTGACCATACATTTGCCGAATTGTAAGCAATCTTTAGCTACTTCGATATGAAAACGTGCAGGTAGCATTGATACTACAATATCTGCTTTTTGAATAGCTTCTTCTCGCGAATTTTGATCAAAAACATCTAGAAGTATTGCTTCAGTATTAGTGTGGTCACCTGCTAATTTTTTTGCATTTTCAATAGAAATATCACCAATCGTAATGTGTAAATTCTCTGAGATAGATTTATCCTGAAAATATTTAATCAGGATTGCTGTAGATTTACCGGCACCAATAACTAAGATCTTTCGCATAACTTCTAATATTTTGATAACTTTGATACGAATGTAATAAATACCGCAAAAAATAGGTTGGCTATCGTAGCGGATTAATTATATTTTTTTTAAAAATTTGTCTAAAGTTTAAAATTTAATGCTTGTTATAGTCAATTATGGATAAAATATCAGCAAACAAAACAATTTTGATTACCGGTGCGGTGTTAGGATTATTAGCAGTACTATTAGGAGCTTTTGGTGCTCACGGACTGAAAAAATTAGTTGATCCAGAGAGTATCGACTCTTTTACTACCGGAGTACGATATCAAATGTATCACGCTATCGTTTGTATTATTTTGGGAAATATGTCTGTTTTAGAAGAAGTTACCAGAAAGCGCATTTTTTATTTTTTTATGGGGGGAATAACCCTTTTTTCAGGGTCAATATACCTTTTGGTGATCGATGAGGTTTTAGGGATTTCTCTGTCAAGCATTGGTTTTATTACCCCTTTGGGAGGTCTATTGTTGATACTTGGGTGGTTTTTCTTAGTGATTTCATTAGTGAAGATTAAGTGATTTTTTTGTCGGTTGGTGTAATTATTATTTATAATTTTGCACGTACATAACAAACACAACATATTATATATGGAACCACTGTATCCAACTACGAAAACGTTTTCGTTAAAGAATTACGGTATTGAAAATGCTACAATGCGCTACCAATTATCTTCTGAAAACCTTCAGGAAGAAGTAGTACAAAAAGGTCAAGGGAAAATTACCGAATCAGGTGCGCTAGCAATTAACACGGGCGAATTTACTGGTCGATCCCCTATGGATCGTTTTATTGTTAAAGATCATATCACACAAGATAAAGTGTGGTGGGGAGATATTAATATTCCTTTTGATCAAAATGCATTCGATGCATTGTATGATAAAGTAACAAATTATCTTTCAGGAAAGGAAGTATTTGTGCGTGATAGCTATGCATGTGCCGATCCAGAATATAAATTAAATATTCGGGTAGTTAATGAATATCCCTGGTCTAATATGTTTGCATATAACATGTTTTTAAGACCAGAAAACAAAGAATTAGAATCCTTTGATCCTGATTGGTTGATCGTTAATGCGCCTGGCTTTATGGCAGATCCAAAAGTAGATGGTACACGACAGCATAATTTTGCAATCCTTAATTTTTCTAAAAAAATAGCCTTAATTGGAGGAACTGGATATACTGGTGAGATAAAGAAAGGGATTTTCTCTGCTTTAAATTTTATTCTTCCTGTAGAACGTAATTGTTTACCAATGCATTGCTCTGCAAATGAAGGAGAAGATGGTAAAACTGCTTTGTTTTTTGGGTTATCAGGAACAGGTAAAACTACCTTGTCTACAGATCCTAAGAGAAAACTGATAGGAGATGATGAGCACGCCTGGACAGAAGAAGACACGGTATTTAATTTTGAAGGAGGATGCTATGCCAAGGTAATAGATCTTTCTTCAGAAAAAGAACCTGAAATATATAGTGCTATTAAAAAAGGAGCACTATTAGAAAACATAATGATAGATGATAATGGAGTTGTAGATTATACAGATTCCAGTATTACTCAAAATACAAGAGTAAGTTATCCGATTGATCATATAGAAAATATCAAAGTACCTAGTAGAGGTAAAACCGTGACCAATATCTTTTTCCTTACGGCAGATGCTTTTGGTGTATTGCCTCCTATCTCTAAGCTAACCAAGGAGCAAGCTTCTTATCATTTTATTAGTGGTTATACCGCTAAAGTAGCAGGTACCGAAGCGGGAGTTAATGAGCCGTTACCAAGTTTTTCTGCTTGTTTTGGAGCTCCTTTTATGCCGTTACACCCCAAAGAATACGGTGATATGCTAATGGGAAAAATTGAAAAGACTGGAGCTAATGTTTGGTTGGTAAACACTGGATGGACCGGTGGAGCATATGGAACAGGGAATCGAATGAAATTGAAATATACTCGTGCAATGATCAATGCAGCTTTAGAAGGTAAGCTTGATGATGTAACTTATATTACTGATAATCATTTTGATCTTAGTATGCCAGAAAGTTGTCCTGATGTGCCTTCAGATATTTTGAATCCAAGAAATACATGGGCAGATAAAGAAGCTTATGACACTAAGGCTGGAGAGTTGGTAAATTCTTTCAAAAAGAATTTTAAACAATTTGAATAAGACCTTTCGTTTTAATACTAAAAAAGGGATCGATATTCGATCCCTTTTTTTATACATTGAAAATAAATAAAAACTATCTATTTCTTATTTGCTTCTTTGATATATTTTTGAAGTGCCATTGTCATAGATGGAGTTTCCGGGGTTGGTGCTTGGATATTAACAATCAAATTGTGTTCCTCGGCAGCTTTAACCGTTGAGTTTCCAAATACAGCAATTCTGGTATTGTTCTGTTTGAAATCAGGGAAATTTTCGAATAAAGATTGTATTCCAGATGGGCTAAAAAATACCAAAATATCATAAAACACATCTCTTAAATTAGAGAGATCACTTACCACAGTTCTGTAAAAAACAGCTTGCTTCCATTCTACCTTTAGAGTATCTAATGTTTCAGGAATTAGAGATTTTAATTTATCTGAAGAAGGTAATAAAAATTTCTCATTTTTATATTTCTTGATCAAAGGAGATAGTTCCTGAAAAGTACGTTTCCCGACATAGATCTTTCTTTTTCGATATACCACATACTTCTGTAGGTAGTATGCCACAGCTTCACTTTGACAAAAATACTTCAATGTATCTGGTACTTTATAACGCATTTCATCAGCTATTCTAAAGAAATGGTCAACAGAGTTACGACTGGTAAGGATAATAGCAGTGTATAGTGATAAATCTACTTTTTGTAACCTTACTTCTTTTGCATCAACTCCCTCTACATGAATGAAGGGGATAAAGTCAATTTTTACTTTTTCCTTTTCTTCTAAATCAAAATAAGGTGAATTTTCCACTTTAGGCTCCGGCTGTGAAACCAAAATTGTCTTCACTTTCATATATTTTCTTTCTTTTTTGTAAAGATCTTACTAATTAACTAATAAGCTTATATAGTATAAAATAGGGTGCGATTTCAAGTGCGCAAAGATACAAAATAAAATAAAACAAGTGGTTCAAAATAATATTTTCGTTTTTCTTATAAAAAGAAACAAGCATGATTGTATTGAGAATAATTAGTAAAAACACCAATATTATAAATGCAATTTTAGAAGGTTGTAACGCATAAATAAATATGATGTTAATAGGTAATAGTATGACTCCCATAAAATTACGATACGATACTTTGTAAAATAAATATTCATCAATTATAGAGTCAATAGAAAAAATAGTTGCAACTATTTTTTCTATAAGTAACTTACAAATAACGATAACAGTATATATGATTACAATCTTAAAATACAATGTAATTTGATCAGGTACTATTTGCCACTCGAATACACCAAAGCATAGATATAGAAATAGCGACACCGAAACCACCTGAAATAATAGCAAAATTGCATTAAACAAAGAAGAAAGCTTATTTAACTTCTGATATGATATGATATATTTGCTATTACTAAAAAGCATTATGAAATCAGTAAAGCGAAGCACATTCACTCCTTTGGCTGCAGCTAGTAGCATCAGGCAGACTGTGATTATGATAGTAAGCCAATTTGTTGATGTTATTTCTCGTAAAATAAATTCCATATTCTGTTCTGGGGTCAAAATTACGATCAATTAACTCATAAAAACAAGAAAATAACTAGTAATTATTTAGTTATATTTGCCTGAAAAATAGCCTAGATGGTGGATGCCTTAGTTATAATCCCTACCTATAATGAAATTGAAAATGTGGAACGCATCATTAGAAATGTGTTTTCGCTTCAGCGTGATTTCCATATTCTTATTGTAGATGACAATTCTCCTGATGGAACTGTGGATAAAGTAAAAGAGTTACAGTTAGAATACCCAGAGGCCCTTTTTTTAATAGAACGAGAAGGGAAATTAGGTTTAGGTACTGCATATATTACTGGTTTTGAATGGGCATTAGAACGATCTTACGAGTACATTTTTGAAATGGATGCGGATTTTTCTCATAACCCTAATGATCTTATACGATTGTATAATGCTTGTGCCAAAGGGTCTTCTCAGGTTGCCATTGGATCCAGATATGTGACAGGAGTAAATGTAGTGAACTGGCCGATGAGTAGAGTTCTATTATCCTGGGGAGCTTCAAAATATGTTCGATTTATAACAGGAATGGATATTCATGACACAACAGCAGGATTTGTCTGTTATAAAAGAGAAGTATTAGAAAAAATAAACCTTAAAAAAATTCGATTTGTGGGATATGCTTTCCAGATAGAGATGAAATTTAAGGCACATTTACTGAAATTTAAAATAAAAGAAATTCCCGTAATCTTTACAGATAGAACTAGGGGGACATCAAAAATGAGCAAAGGAATTATTTCTGAGGCTGTTTTTGGAGTTATAAAAATGAAATTTAACAGTTTATTTAATCGTTACGAAATATGACTATGGATAATGTGCTTATTAAAAATGCTAACATCGTTAATGAGGGACAGGTTTTTAATGGAGATGTATATATAGAAAATGGTATTTTTAAAGAAATTGCACCACAGATAAGTGCAAAGTCTCCAGATGTGCACATTTTTGATGCAGAAGGTAAATACTTATTACCTGGAATCATTGATGATCAGGTACATTTTAGAGAACCTGGGTTAACACATAAAGCAACTATAGAAACTGAATCCAGAGCAGCTATAGCTGGTGGAATTACTTCTTTTATAGAAATGCCTAATACTGTACCTCAAACAACAACAATAGAAAAACTCGAAGAAAAGTTTGAAATCGCTGCAAAAACGAGTTATGCGAATTATTCTTTTATGTTTGGAGGTACAAATGATAATCTGGAAGAAATTCTTAAAGTAGATCCTAAAAGAGTAGCGGCACTTAAACTGTTTTTGGGCTCTTCAACAGGAAATATGCTGGTAGATAATCCAGAAGTATTAGAAAAAATATTCTCGTCTACAGATCTGTTAATTGCAGTGCATTGTGAGGATGAAGAAACGATTAAAAGTAATACAGCAAAATATATAGCAGAGTACGGTGATGACATTCCTGTAAAATTTCATCCGGTTATTAGAAGTGAAGAAGCGTGTTATTTATCATCATCACAAGCGGTAGCATTAGCCAAAAAAACAGGAGCACGGTTACATATTTTTCATCTTTCGACAGCAAAAGAATTAGAATTGTTCACTAATAAAATTCCTCTTAAGGAAAAGAGAATAACAGCCGAAGTTTGTATTCATCACTTGTGGTTTTCTGATGTAGATTATGAAGAAAAAGGGACATTGATTAAATGGAACCCTGCTGTAAAAACAGCAAAAGACAGGGATGCATTATTTGAAGCATTACTAAAGGATAAAATAGATGTAATTGCTACAGATCACGCTCCGCATACTAAAGAAGAAAAAGATAATGTGTATACTAAAGCGCCTTCTGGAGGGCCATTGGTACAGCATGCGCTTCCTGCTATGTTAGAATTTTATCATCAGAATAAAATAAGTCTGGAAAAAATCGTTGAAAAGATGTGTCACAATCCGGCAATATTATTTCAGATCGAGAAAAGAGGATTTATCAAAGAAGGATACCATGCAGATGCTGTTTTAGTTGATATTAATGCTCCATGGACAGTAAACAAAGATAATATTGCATATAAATGCGGATGGTCTCCTTTTGAAGGAACTACCTTTAAATCAAGAGTGACACATACTTTTGTTAATGGTAGTTTGGTATACAAAAACTTTAAATTCTATAATGTGCGACATGCACAGCGATTAACTTTTGACAGATGATTAGAAATGTAATATACTTTGCGGTTTTCTTGAGTTTTATTTCGTGTCAGAGCGTAAATAAACCTTCCAAACCAGAAACATTTATAGAGGAAGACCGTATGGTTGAGATCTTAACTGATATCGCCTTTGTAAAAGCGGCCAAAAGTTCAAATAGAAAAACCTTTGAAGAAAAAAGTATTAATCCAGAGGCTTTTATTCTAAAAAAACATGGTATAGATAGCATTGTTTTTACAGAGAATAATATTTGGTATTCTGATCAGATAGAAAAGTATAAAGGAATTATTACTCGAGTAAAGGCTAATCTGGATAAAGAAGCTACGAAGTATGAAAAATTGAAAAAAGAAGAAGATTCAATAAAAAAAATTAAAGACTCTATTGCAAGACATAAAGATACATTGAAGATTGAAGAAGAACTGGATGTGAAAGAAAGGGCAATTGATAAAGGAATTAATGCTCTTTCAAAAAAGCAGTAGCAGTTTCTTTGATACTTTTTTCGATTGGAGTAAAACTATAGATAAGTTCTTTTTTTATTTTATCATTTTCATAGTATTTTGTAGAAAATGCACTTCGTATAGATGATTTAAATATAGATCTGTTCGTTCTAAACAAAGTATGACTAATGCGTTGCGCATAATAAGCAAATTTCATTAGGAAAGGAGAGATTTTCTTTTTAGGTAATGGTTTGTGAAGTGACTGAGCGATCATGTTGAAAGCGCTTTTGTAACTTAAATTTTCGCTGACTAAAATATAGCGTTGGTTATTATAGGAACCTACAGTAAGTCGATACATAATATCGATAACATCTTGTATGGCAACATAACCCGTAGTACCGGTTGTGTAATATTTCATGCCTGCATCAATCCTTTTGAAGAGATATCCACTACCAGTATCAAAAAAACCAGGGCCAATGATAATACCAGGGTTTACAATTACTGCAGTAAGACCTTCGTGTATCCCTCTCCAGACTTCCATCTCTGCACCGTATTTTGTAATAGCATACACCGAGTTAGGGATTTCGGGATTCCATTCTGCTTTTTCATTGATATGAGAATTGGATAAATTTTCTCCAAGTGTTGCAATAGAACTCACATAGCAGAGCTTGGATACTTTTTTGATCAAACAAAGGTTTACAATATTTGCTGTGCCATGAATGTTTGCTTTTCTTAGTTTTTTATAGTGAGAAGGATTAAAACTAATTTTGGCAGCACAATGATACACATGAGTTACTCCTTCAAAAGCCTCAGTTAGAGCTGGGATATTATTAATGTCGGTATTCACCCAATCGATACTATCAAACAGGTGTTTTTCTTCACAAGTGAAGTAGGAAGAAAACACTTTTTTTGCATGTTCTTTTTTGGCCTCAGTTCTGTATAAGGCACGTACAGTTTTCCCCCCCTGTACAAGTTTAACCAGTAGATGTGTGCCTACCAAACCTGTTGCTCCTGTGACTAATATCATAATATATATTCTACGATACTAAAGTAAACAATTAATATAAATTGGTTTTAATGAATAGAAATGAAAATTATTGTTATTTCCAGAAAAAACATCCCTTGTTTTCAGTGAAATGCTGAATGATTTTTTAGTACTATAATTATTAGTATAACAAGTGTTATTACAATTGATGAGGATGATAAATCAATACCATCCAATTTCTATCATATTCATAGCTGGATATTATCCATATTTTTATCTTTGTCGCTCTTAATTGAATTATAGTACAATGACTACAAATTTTATAGAAGAATTACGTTGGAGAGGAATGTTGCATGATGCCATGCCTGGAACCGAAGAATACCTAATGGAGCAAATGAGGTCTGCTTATGTGGGGTTTGATCCTACAGCAGATTCCTTACATATCGGGAACTTAGTTCCTATCATGTTATTGGCACATTATCAGAGAGCAGGACATAAGCCTTTTGCATTGGTGGGCGGAGCTACGGGTATGATTGGTGATCCTTCAGGAAAATCGGCAGAGCGTAATTTGTTGGATGAGAAAACACTACGTCATAATCAAGAGGCTATAAAATCACAATTAAGCAGATTTCTGGATTTTGAAAGTGATGCTCCCAATGCAGCAGTGCTAGTAAATAACTATGATTGGATGAAGGATTTCTCATTCCTTGAGTTTATTAGGGATGTAGGGAAACATATTACCGTAAATTATATGATGGCCAAAGATTCTGTTAAGAATCGAATTTCATCAGAATCATCAGAAGGGATGTCGTTTACAGAATTTACCTATCAATTGGTCCAGGGGTATGATTTTCTACATTTATATAGAGCACATGACTGTACTTTACAGATGGGAGGAAGCGATCAATGGGGTAATGTCACTACAGGAACCGAATTAATCAGAAGGATTGCAGGAGGAAAAGGATATGCTTTGACCTGCCCATTGATTACGAAGTCTGACGGATCTAAATTTGGTAAGTCTGAAGGTGGAAATGTATGGCTGGATGCCAAACGAACATCGCCATATAAATTCTATCAATATTGGTTAAATACCAGTGATGAAGATGCCGAAAAATACATCAAGATTTTTACATTTTTAACCGAGGAAGAGATAAAAACTCTGGTGGTAGCTCATAAAGAAGTTCCGCATCAGCGAATCTTACAGAAAAAATTGGCCGATGAAGTTACTGTTATTGTACATTCTCAAGAAGATCTTGATAATGCAATAAAAGCATCTGCAATTCTCTTCGGAAAATCTACATCTGAAGATCTAAAAAGTTTGGATGAAGCTACTTTTTTAGATGTTTTTGATGGAGTACCACAAGCCGAGATTGCAAAAGATATGATAGCTAAGGGTATTGATATGATTGGTGCTTTGGCAGAACACACAGGATTTCTTAAATCAAATGGCGAAGCCAGACGAGCACTGAAAGAAAATTCTATCTCGGTAAATAAAGCAAAAGTTACCGATAGTTATTCGATATCAGAAAATGATTTGATTAATGATCAATTCGTTTTATTACAGCGTGGTAAGAAAAACTATTTTGTGATCAGAGTGGTATAAGTAAGATGTGAGTAGAGTCTATTTAAGGAGACTACACCAAATTTGTTTAAAAATTGAAATATAAAAAGGAGAAGAATATCAAATATTCTTCTCCTTTTTAATTAATAACTATTCTTTTTACTTATAGTATCGTTTTATAACGCTTAGGTCTCTACTACTTAATTTGCTACGTTGTACATTAAAAGTACTTCCGTTTTTTCTTACGATTGTAGGTTTTCCGTTTTTACTAAAAAAATAAGAACCATACATCATTATAGATCCAATATCAAATGTTGATGTTCTAACTGAAGAAGAAGATCTTTTCTTAAAATTAGAAGATTTACCACTTTTGATGTTATTAAAATTAACAGTAACATAGCTATCACGCTTAGGGTGTTGTTGTTCATGATACATACCGATCGCATGTCCGATTTCATGAATAGTATTTCCGGTAGAACAACCAGAAGCTAAAGTGATATTTTGTCTACTTCCTGTTCTTCCTACTGAAGAAGAACACCCTGATCCTGATCTAAAACGAATATAAGCTCTTTGGTTTGTTCTTTTTATAAACCGTATTTTGGTTTTGCTTTGCCAGTGATTAATTGCACTAGTTACACGACCTTTGTTTGGTAAATTACTATCAACAGTATAAGGAATGTAATAGTAGCTTCCTGATTTGGGCCAATGTCTGTTTTTACGAATTACCCCTTTTGCAAGATTGTTAGATTCATCTACTTGTTCAGGAGATAATATCATATCTCCAAGGATAAGATTATCATTTACTTGATCAAATTCGGTTTCTTCACCAAAAAACATCTTGGTAATCTTTTTTTCATTTCCTGTTAATGGGTAAACTTCTGCAGAAGCTTCTGATGTAAAGGCTTCTGGGTTAACCTCTGTAGCTAAAGGTTCATCTTCTGTTTGACAATTGGTAAACATCAATACAGATAATGTCAAAGCCGAAAGGCCTAAGAACTTACTAGTTTTCATAATGTAAATTTTAAGTTAAATTTGTGTTATGTATAGGGATTAACGATCAATAGCTACTTGATATTGTATTTGTATTGATTTTGAAATTGTTTTTAAAACCTGTAAATCAAGTGTTTAACGTAATAAAGTTGCGGTTGTCTTGTAGTGAGAAATTGAATTGTATTTAATAACAGGTACTTACAGAATTTTCTTACAACCAATAAAAAAAATATTTTTTTTGATGAATTATAAAATAAGTTTGCATAAAAACAAAAACAGGTAAGTGTACACTTACCTGTTTTCTTCAAAGAAATTAATTTTATCAATTGGTATACTAATCCTCAATGTTCAATTTATTGCTAAATATAAGTTTCGGACTATTCACCTAAGAATAGAGTTAATTTCTTTGTTTCGGGTTTGTTACATTTCTACAACAAAACCCATTTCTTTTTAACTAAAAATTTAAAGAAATCATTTGTTAACCGTGAACTAAGGTAATTCAAATAACATTAGTAAAACATGATAAATATCAGTTTTTAAAGTTTTGTTTGTTAATTTTATAGAAAGATCATATTAGATATAAGGTTTCATTTCTTGTTTTCGTTTTTTGAGTTGTGTTTCGAGGTCACTAAGTGTTTCTTTAAAAGCCATTTCAAAATTCTTCTCATTAGAGGTAGCATATAGTTTTGGCCCTGGTAAACTCAACTCTACATCACAGATTTTACCTTTTCCTTTAGGGTCATTTTCCTTTTTAAAAAACACATCTGATTTGATTATCCAATCGTATTTTTTATATAATTTATTTAGTCTTTCGTGTACATAACCTTCCATAGTTTCGCTAGTTGGCATTTGTACAAATTGAATATTGATTTGCATTTGTTTGTATTTTATGGTTTTTAATTGTTAGATGTATACTTTGCTCTGTATTGGTATAAAATTCACATATTTTCTGAGCTTCATTAGAGCTAATACTTGACCTAACCTCTATGCTAAAATAAAGACTAGTATCTTTTTTAAATATGACAAATATCATTCCGAAAATCACTCTTTTCAGCGAAATTCGGTAAAAATATGTATGTATGTCTAAATATGTATTATGGGTGTTTTTTGGCGTCGTTTTTTTATCCTGCACGGATAAAAAAGAAAAAATACTTCCCACGGTTACCGATATTACAGAATCTGTATATTCGTCTATTACGATCCAACCAGATAGTTTATATCAGGCTTATGCTTCTGTACATGGTATTTTGGACAATAACCTTGTAGAAGAGGGGGACGATGTTAAAAAAGAAACCCCAATACTTCAGATTGTAAATAGTAATCCTAAATTAAATACAGAAAATGCTAAACTATCTTTTGAGCTTGCTCAAAAAAATTATAGCGGTAGTGCTGCCATACTTAGTAGTATTGAAGAAGAGATAAAATCTGCAACTCTTAAAATGACCAATGATTCTATTAATTATTGTCGTCAGAAAAATCTATGGAGTCAACAGATTGGTTCTAAATTAGAATATGATACTAAAAAATTAGCTTATGAGCTATCTTCAAATTCACTAGGTCTATTAAGAAGTAAGTATGATCGAACAGAAGAAGAACTTCAAACGCAATTAAAGCAGGCAAAAAACAATTATAGAACTTCGGTAATTACCACAAAAGATTTTACCATCAATAGTAAGATTAATGGTAAGGTATATGCCTTATATAAGAATCCCGGAGAGATTGTAAATACTGTAGAACCTTTGGCAGCAATAGGTAGTGCTACAGTTTTTGTTATAGAAATGCTAGTTGATGAAGTAGATATTGTGAAAATTAAAAAGAGTCAAAAAGTTATAATAACGTTGGATGCTTATAACGGAAAGGTGTTTACTGCAATAGTAAGTAAGATCTATCCCAAAAAAGATGAACGCAATCAAACATTTATGGTTGAAGCACTTTTTGAGAAAAGTCCAGAAGTTTTGTATCCGGGATTATCTGGAGAGGCAAATATCATTATCGCCAGAAAAAAAGAAGTGCTTACTGTACCAAAGGAATACTTGATTGAGGATCATAAGGTAAAAACCGAAAAAGGAGTAGTAAAAATCACTATCGGACTTCAGAGTATGGATACTGTCGAAGTATTATCAGGAATTACCAAAGATACTTGGATTTATAAACCCGAATGATGATCAACTGGAAAGTCATATTAAATATTGCCAAGACGCACCTGATTACCAAAATCAAACAAACTGCAACTGCAGCTTTGGGAGTAACTTTTGGTATAGGAGCGTATATCACTTTGGTTTGCTTTATGACTGGATTGAATAAAATGCTAGATGATTTAATTCTTAATCAAACACCACATGTTCATGTTTTTAATGAGATAGAACCTTCAAAAAAACAACCTGTAGATTTGTATGGTGAGCTTCGACATACGTTTAATGTAGTACATTCGATCAAACCAAAGCAAAGTCAAAAAAGAATTCATAATGCTTTACCTATTATTAATTATCTTAATAAAGACACTCGGGTTAGAGGAGCAATACCACAGATCAAAACACAAATTTTTTATATCGCAGGATCTATTGAATTAGGAGGTAATGTAACAGGTGTTGATATCATGAAAGAGGTCGAGTTTTTCAATTTTAGAGATTATATTGTTCAAGGAACTCCGCAAGCTTTACATCATAATGATAATGGTATTTTGTTGGGGGCAGGTGTTGCCAAAAAAATGTCGCTTGATATAGGAGATAAGGTGCAGATCAGTACTATAAAAGGAGATGTTTTTCCGCTAAAAATAGTAGGAATCTATCAAAGCGGGATTGCTGATATCGATAACATTCAAAGTTTTGTTAATATTAAAACAGTACAACGTATCCTGGGGGAAGCCGAAAACTATATTACAGATATTAATGTAAAACTTTATGATATTGAGAACGCCATACCGTTATCTCAACAAATTGAACAACAATTCAAACTTAAAGCAATAGATATTAATACCGCCAATGCCCAATTTAAGACAGGAACTACGATCAGGAATTTAATAACCTATGCTGTTTCTATTACATTATTAATTGTAGCTGGTTTTGGGATTTATAATATTCTAAATATGCTTATTTATGAAAAGATGAATGATATTGCTATCCTGAAAGCTACTGGTTTTTCGGGTAAAGATGTGCAATTGATTTTTATGAGTCAAGCTATGATTATAGGCGTGGTTGGTGGTGTTTTGGGGTTATTAATTGGATTCGGATTATCTCATTTGATTGGTCAAATACCTTTTGAAACAGAAGCATTACCCACGGTTACTACTTATCCTGTTAATCATAATCCCTGGTTTTATGGTATTGGGATTACCTTTGCGATGATTTTAACTTTTTTGGCAGGGTATTTACCTTCTCAGAAAGCAAAAAAAATAGACCCTGTACGTATCATCAGAGGGCAATAAGAACATTATGAAAACAGTTCTCGAAGCTAAAAACATTAATAAATATTTTAAAAAACCAGTGCTTTTTCATGTACTGAAAGATATTTCTTTTACTGTAAATCAAGGCGAATTTGCCTCTATCATGGGAAAATCGGGATGTGGTAAATCTACATTATTATATATCTTATCTACAATGGATACGGATTATGAAGGGGAATTGTATTTGAATAATGAACTTGCGACAGGGCAGGAAAGAGAGAAGCTTTCTTATATACGAAACAAACATATCGGTTTTGTATTTCAGTTTCATTACTTATTGTCAGAATTTTCTGTGCTAGAAAATGTAATGCTTCCTGCCAAAAAACTAGCAGAAAAATCTATTGAAGAAATCGAGCATGATGCCATGATGAAATTGAAGATTCTTAAGATTGATCACCTTGCCAAAAAAAGAGCTTCGCGAATATCAGGAGGTGAAAAACAACGGGTTGCCATCGCAAGAGCTTTGATCAATGACCCAGCAATCATTATGGGAGATGAACCTACAGGAAATCTGGATAGTTATAATTCTGAAAATGTATTTAATATTTTTAAGCAATTAAGTGATGAAGAAGGGTTATCTCTTCTTGTAGTAACTCATGATATAGATTTTGCAAATAAAACAGATCGAATTATAGAGATGGGGGATGGAAGAATTATAGGTTGATTTTAAAAACAATTTTAGAAATGATATTAATTATAATCGCAAGTATATTTATACTATTAATTGTAATATCCATAGTAGGGATAGTATCGTTTAATGCTTCTGTAGAAAAAGAAAAAGTACTGTTATTCAATACAAGTAGAGAAATAGATATAAAAATCACTCAGAAAGATTTGGATGATTTTCCTGATCTGATGAAAAATTACCTTAGCAAAGTCAAAATTGTAGGGAAACCAAAATATTGCAATGTTATTTTTACTCAAAAAGGAGAGATTAGAACAGGTTCAAAAAAAAAGTGGCTACCATTTTCTGCTACGCAATATATGTCTTCTAATAATTCGGGATTCATCTGGAAAGCTAAAGCATTACCTATGTTAATTAGGGATAGATATACGAATGATACCGGAGAAGTAAAAGTAAGTTTGTTGGGGTTAAAAGATGTAGTTTTGTTTACAGGTCAAAAAGTAGATCAAAGCTCACTAGGTAGATGTTTGGGAGAACTTATCTGGTTTCCGATAGGTTTTCTGGATCCAGATATCTCATGGGAACCTATAGATGATAGAACAGTAAAAGCTACGATTACTAAAAAGAATAATACCCTTGATGGATTTTTTATATTTGATCAAAACGGAATGATAGATCATTTTAAAACCAAAAGATACAGAGATACAGAATTAGAAAATTTTATTGGAGAAGTCGGAAAATACCAAGATCGTAACGAGTTATTAATTCCGGATACGATGACTGCTGCCTGGAATCTTAAAAAAGGCAAACTAAATTATTTTAAGGCTAGTATTGTTGATTACAAATTAGTATCTGCTACATGTTGAAAATCTGAATGTTATGACTTTTTTAACTATGAAAAACACCATTTTATAGTATCTTATATAGCATAAATCAGTTAGCAATATTACATCAAATAAATTCTAAATATTTTCGCTATGCATACTTCAGGAAATATAATTTCTCAAATTAATGAGTTAACGACACATATTGAAACAAATTATCCAGAATTGTATCGATTTATAGAAGAGCAACCTATAACAATTCCTTCTAGTGATCACCCTAAAACCGATGAAAAGGCTTTGTCTAATTATTTGGATAGTTTAAAACAACTGTTACAGCATCATATGGATACTCATAATAATTAATAACCTACTTTGTTTTTTAATGAAGGGACCTCCCATTTAATAATCTCTTTTAGAAATTCATCTATCTTTTCAACAATAAATTTTTCTGTTATGGATTCTGGAGTATATACTCCTAATTCTATCATATTATTTTCTTGAGGTTTATTTTCGATCTCGGGAAATAGTAAAAAAACATAGATATCACCATTGTAGGATTGCGAGAAAATTAAAGCTCCTCCTGGTAAAAACTGATAGGCAGGTATCAGATTAGTGCAATCTATCAATTCTTTAGGAAAGGAATCAAAAGTAATATTTATAGCTTCGTTATTATGAATCCAGCTCAATTCCTGAACTTTCCACCCGATATCGTATTGTTTTACAACCTCATTTAGGGTTTTAAGAAGGATAGGTTTGGTTTCATTTTCCCAAAGCATTCTTTTATCTACAACTGTTTTTATAGAGTTTCTATAATCATTGATTCGCTCTTCGAGATGTTCAATTTTCATTGTTGTTGTTTTTTAAAGATTCTTCTTTTTTCTTTTCTTTTTCTTGCTTTTTAAAATACCCTCTAAATAAAAAATTATGTTTTAGGGCCTCCATATTCTCGTTAAAACGATATGTTCCTTCTTTAATATTGCTCATAGTAGAATCAATATCTTTAACCAGATTTGGGTTGGCAGTTAGATAATGCAGTGCTCCTTTTCCTTCTTTCATGTCTTTTAGTACAAGATTTAGGTTTTTGGTTATCTGACTAATATCCACACTGGATTGTTCCAGGTTATTCACTATAGTTTTCATTTTTTGACCAGATAGGCTATCCTGCAACAAAACACTTGCGACACTTTGACCCTGTTTCATAGAAGAAATAATGTCTTTAAGTTCTGTAATAGCCTGTGATGCTCCTGTACTTGCATTTTTTAACTGAAAAATGGTATGTTTCAAATCTTTTGCCATTACAGAATCATTAATCAATAATCCGATGGTTCCATTGCCTTCAATGATTTTTGTTGTTATTTTCAACAAGTCTGCGGTAAGCAGCGCTGCATTTTCATTGGTAACATTAAGAGTGGTAAGCATATCATCTGTTCCTATTTTACTATAAGATTGAATAGTATCTCCAGAAACCACAGGAGGTTTTTTGCTTTCTCTAGGAATAATATTTACGATCATATTACCTACCAAACCATCTGATCCGATAGTTGCTACTGCATCTTTTTTGATATGTTTTCCTATGTTTTCCTGAATTAGCATTTCTACAATAATCTGTGTATCTCCTATCATCTTAATTCTACTCACAATACCCACGTTGATTCCAGAATAGCGAACATTATTTCCTAATTCAAGACCATTGACATTAGTGAATTGCGTCATGATTCTAATATTGCTTCCAAAGAGATTTTGTCGATTTCCTATAGAATATAATGCTGCTATAAGCAGTAGTGTACCTATCACTACAAAAACACCAAGTTTCAATTTTTGAGATGTGGTTTTTTTCATAACATTTCACTTTAATTTTTATATTCTCTAGTGTTTAAAAAAGGCTTTTACTTGAGGATCATCTGATTGAGATAATTCCTGATATGTACCTTCTGCATAATTAATGCCATCTACCAATAAAATGATTCTGTTAGAAATCACCCTTGCGCAATCCACATCATGTGTAATGATCAATGATGAGGTTCCGTATTTTTTTTGAATACTACGCATCAATTGAATAATCTCTTTAGCAGTTATAGGGTCTAGCCCTGTGGTAGGTTCATCATAAAGAATAATTTTAGGTTTCAAAATCAAGGCTCTTGCTAATGCTACCCTACGCTGCATTCCTCCCGAAAGCTCAGAAGGCATTAGGTCTATTGCATGTGCTAAGCCTACATTTTTCAATGCTTCAAGAACTAGTGTTTCGGTATGCCCAGTCATATTTAATTTATCCTTATGTCTACGTAAGGGAAACTCGAGATTCTCTCTTACGGTCATAGAATCATATAAGGCACTGCCCTGAAACAAAAAACCAATTTCGGTTCTAAGCAAATCTAATTCTATTTGTCCCAGAACAGTAATGTCTTGCCCTTTTATTCGTATACTACCTCCATCTGCTTGCATCAAACCAACAAGACATTTGATCATTACTGATTTACCAGAACCGGATTTACCCATGACCACCAGATTTTCTCCTTCAAATAATTGCAAGCTAAACCCATTGAGGACATGATTCTCACCAAAGTTTTTTCTTAGATCTTTGATCTCAAGAACAGGGGATATGTTTTTTTTAGGTTTCATTAAATTTCAAAAAATATATCTGCTAGAAATACGGCTACGAAGTCAATGACAAATAATAACATTGAGGTATATACTACTGCAGAGTTTGATGCTTCACCAACACCCGCAGTTCCTTTTTTACAATAATACCCTTTATAGCACCCTACTAATCCTATAGCATAACCAAAAAAGAATGATTTTGCTGTTGCCGGAATGATATCGCTATACTTTATAGCATCAAAAACCTGATTAAAATATAGTCGATAAGATACAGCTCCTTTTAGATTTTCAACAATGGCAGAGCCCAATAAAGCAATTGCATCTCCAAAAATGATTAATATAGGGAGCATTAAGGTTGTTGCTGCAATGCGAGTAACGACAAGATATTTAAAAGGGTTGGTTCCCGATACTTCCATCGCATCGATTTGTTCTGTTACACGCATCGATCCAAGTTCGGCGCCGATTCCGGAGCCAATACGTCCTGCACAAATAAGAGCAGTAATTACTGGTCCGATTTCTCTTACAATAGAAATTCCTACCATAGAAGGCATCCAGGATTCTGCGCCAAATTCCATTAAAGTAGGTCGAGATTGAAGAGTAAAAACTAACCCTAAAATAAATCCGGTTACTCCAACCAAAAGTAAAGAACGATTACCCATGTTATAACACTGCCGCAATAATTCCTGAAACTCAAAAGGTCTGGTAAATACTTCTTTAAAAAAGCGCCCTGAGAAATATGATAAATCGCCAATCTCTGTGAAAAAAGCTTTGATTCTTTCTACTATACGAAGTGATTGTGTCATAAATAATCTGCTTCAAGGTTACTCAAAGATAGGCGTAGGATTTTCTAATAAAAATGATATAAATCAGGTAGCTAAGGTTTAAATATTTTGAAAAATAAGAAATAATAACTAGAAAGAAGGGAAATCAAAGGTTTGATATTACACTTATGATTCCTATTCCTAATATCAGAAATAGCACAAATTTTCTAAATTGTTCCTGAGAGATTTTATTTAGAATTTTCTTTCCTATCCAGGTTCCTATAATACTCACAACAATTAAAATAGGAACTAAGTACATATCATGTTGATGTATATACCCATTAAAATAGTATACTACTGTTCTGCTAAAATCTACTCCCAAATCAATTACTGCCGAAGTAGCTATAAACTTGTCTTTATTCATTTTGAAAGCAGACATAGTAATGCCTCTTATTGCACCTCCTGTTCCTAGAAGTCCTGCGCTTAATCCTGACAAAGATCCTCCTATAATTGCACTTTTAGTATTTGATTTTACCTTAAATTGTTTAAAAATAAGGAACAATAAGCTTAATCCTATCAGAAAAAAACCTAGAATATATGTAAGTATTTCTGGGTCTATATGCTTACTGAAATATGCTCCCACAGAAACAAATACTATAGCTGGTATGCCTAAAGCTAATACTATCTTTTTATCTAGTCCCTTTCTGAAAAATACAATTTTGGTCGTATTGCTAGACAAGTGAAATAATGCTGTTATTCCCAAAACAGATTGGAAATCAAGAAAAAGGTTGGCAATAGGAACAAAATATACTGAAGAACCAAAACCTCCTACTGTTCCTAATATTTCTGAAAGAATAGCTAGTATTACGAAAATAGGCAGATATCTAGATAGCATCATGAGATGTAGAATGAAATGTTTTCAAATTTATTTTATTTAAATCAGCATTTATGATAAATATCAAATAACTTGAAATAAAATTTGTATTGAATCTATTATTTTTATTCTGGATATTTATCAGGATATTTTTTAGGCAGTCGAACACAAATAAAATATATAGTATTGTATATTTACTAAAAATGTAGTGTATGTCTTCTCAGTACCGTTTGGATCGTGCTTATAAAAATGCCAAAGTAGTTCCATTTGATGATACTTCTAAATTTATCTTTTTTAGCGACTGTCATCGGGGAGATAATAGTTTTGCAGATGATTTTGCAAATAACAGAAACATTTATTATCACGCATTAAAGCATTATTATAATGAAGGCTTTACTTATTGCGAATTAGGTGATGGAGATGAGCTGTGGGAAAATTTAGGTTTCGAGACTGTGTTTAGAGCGCATAAAGATATATATGAGTTGTTACAATTGTTTCATGCAGAGTATAGGCTGAATTTGATTTGGGGTAATCATGATATGGTGTATCGTGATCCAAAATATGTAAAAAAACATCTTAGCTCTTATTTTGACCATAAGACCGATCAGGAAGTCCCTTTGTTTCCTGATATAAAATATCATGAGGCTATTGTATTAAAGCATGAAAATACTGAGCAGGAAGTGTTTTTGATACACGGTCATCAGGCAGATTTCATGAATTATATAGGCTGGAGAGTCAATAGATTTCTTGTGCGAATTTTATGGAAACCTCTTCAGGTAGTGGGAATAGCAGATCCAACAAGTCCTGCAAAAAATTACAAAGGAACCATACGAATAGAGCGTAGAATCAAAAAATGGATTGCCAATAACAATAACTTGTTGACTATTATTGGCCATACGCACAGACCTCGGTTTCCAGAAGCTGGAGAACTAGCTTTGTTTAATGATGGAAGTTGTGTGCATCCTAGATCAATTACAGGAATGGAAATTGAAAATGGAAGTATAACCTTAATTAAATGGCAAATTTCTACTACTGAAGATGGAATACTAAAAATCATTAGAGTTCCCTTGGAAGGGCCTCAAAAATTAACTGAATTTATTACAGAATAGATGATCCTATTTGATGGAAAGTATTCAATATATAATCGATAAGATCCCGATACGTCATGATCTGGTATCATATTTTATGTTTTTGGGTATATTTTTAGGAGTATTATTGAGTTTAGTAATTCTTTTTAGAACCTCAAAAAATACTGCCTTTAGAATATATGGGTGGTCTTTATTGCTGCAATCTATTATTGCAATTGATGTTTTCTTATGTTATACAGGTCTTTTAAAATATGTACCACATGTAAATGATAGTACAGAGCCTCTGGTATTGCTTTTGGGACCATCGATATATATGTTTGTTTATGCATTGCTAGAAAGAAATTCAATTACTTTTAAGAAGCATTGGATACACATTTTGCCATCTGCAATATATTTTTTGTCTCAGGTAAAATACTATACACAACCTGTTTCTATAAAGATTAATGCATATTTAGGAGCATATTTTTCAGAAATGTCAAGAATTCCTGTTCCAGATGATATAGATTATTCTTACCTGTGGATAAAAGATGAATTTAGATGGCTCGTTTTATCCAGTTTTGTCATTTACATTATACTATCTATAAAACTTATAGTAAGACATTTTTATGCAAGTGAGACCAAAAATGCAAATAATATAAAAGTTAATAAATATGATTTTTCTAGAAACACGATTATTGGATTTTTGGCCACATTTATCCTTGTTTTTTTAGTATTTCTAAATTTTGAAGATGATGCGGGGGATCATTATATTTTTATTTTTCTTACGATACTTATTCTAATCACAACTTTTGTTCTACTTTCAGAGTCGCGATTCTTTGAAAATTCGTGGATAGCCGATAAGTATGAAACTTCAAAAATTAAGAATGATCAAAATTCTATAAAAGAAATAAAAGCATATATCAAAGATGAAGCATACTATTTATTACCTACAGCTTCATTAAAAGATTTAGCAAAAACCTTAGGGTCTAATTCTAATTATATTTCTCAGGCAATAAATGCAAATACTAATTTAAATTTTAATGATTTTATAAATCAATATAGAATTGAAGAATCGAAAAAAAGATTATTAGATGAAAACTATAGCCATCTTACTATTGAAGCTATTGGTAATTCTGTTGGTTTTAAATCAAAAGCTACATTCTACAACGCTTTTAAAAAACACGTAGAAATGTCTCCAAAAGCATTTATAAAATTTCAAAAACCTGCTTCTTAAAACTAAACACCAGTCAAAAAATGTCTAAAATTATAATTCTAGACGTAATACTATTTTTTTGATAGCTGATTATGAGTAGAATACTTCACTTTTGGTGAAACAAATTTTAATATCAGAAGTATTATGGAAAAACAAATTCGTCGGTATGATCTCGACTGGTTAAGGGTAATTGTATTTGGATTATTGATTTTTTATCATGTAGGAATGTTTTTTGTGCCTTGGGGGTTTCATATTAAAAACAACATAATTTATGATTGGCTACGCTGGCCTATGCTTTTTTTAAATCAATGGCGTTTACCAATATTATTTGTAATATCAGGTATGGGAACTTACTATGCGCTTTCTTCCCGAAATTTATGGCAATTCAATTTAGAACGTATTAAAAGATTGGCAATTCCATTACTCTTTGGGATGTTGCTTATTGTTCCTCCACAAGTATATTTTGAACGTATGGCAAACCATCAGTTTTCTGGTTCGTTAATAGAGTATTTTACTACCATAGCATACACAGGGATATACCCAGAAGGTAATTTTAGTTGGCATCACCTTTGGTTTTTGCCTTATCTTTTGATATTTTCTTTAGTGCTTTCCCCAGTATTTATCTGGATAAAAAAAAGACCGACAAAATTGGTTGTTTGGATCAAAGAAAAAGTGAAAAAAAAGTATGGATTATATCTTTTTATTATACCATTATATCTAACGGAAGCATTTTTAGAACCTTTTTTTCCTGTCACTCATGCATTAATCGATGATTGGTTCAATTTTGTAAACTGCCTTATTTTGTTTTTTTATGGATTTATGCTCATTGCATCTGGAAAAGAATTCTGGAATAGTATAGATCGTATAAAATCTAAGGCACTAACCATAGGAATTATTGCATTTAGTACACAAATCTGGATATGGTTGCAACTAGAAGATAGCACATATGTGCATTTTTCTGAAGCATTAGTTAAAGTGATTAATTTGTGGTCTTGGATTTTGGTGCTATTTGGATACGGAGCAAAATTCTTAAATAAGAAAAGTAAAAAATTAGCATATTGTAACCGTGCAGTGTACCCTTTTTATATTTTACATCAAACGATTATGATTGCAATAGGATATTATGTAATGAATCTGGATTGGGGATTTATACCTAAGTTCGCAATATTAATTTTTGGTACATTTTTAGGTAGTTGGATGACCTATCATTTGATCATTTTAAGAATACCTGTTTTACACCCGTTTTTTGGGCTTAAAAAGGCCTATAAGTAAGAAGTTTAACTTCTTACTTATAGGCCTTTTTAATAGTAAACAACTACTATTTATTCTATATTAAGCACCTCTTCGATCTGAGGTGCGTATTTCTTAATCGTCATTTCTACTCCAGATTTAAGAGTCATTTGATTTACACTACATCCTACACATGCGCCTTCTAACTGAACTTTAACGACCTTATCATCTTCAATAGAAATTAAAGAAATATTTCCTCCATCACTTTCCAAAAAAGGTCTTATTTCATCTAGCGCCTTTTCTACATTAATTTTTAATTCTTCAGAAGTCATTTTCTATTTTTTTATAGCAGAGCAGCCTGCCATTGTTGTTATTTTAATTGCTTCGGTAGGAGGTAGATTATCATTTCTGTTTACTACTTCCTGAACCACATTCTTTGTCAATTCTTCAAAGGCTTGTTCTGTAGGAGTTGCTGTTTGCAATGCCGCAGGTCTTCCTGCATCTCCAGCTTCACGTATACTTTGCACCAATGGGATTTCTCCTAAAAACGGAACATCAAGATCTTCTGCAAGATACTTAGCTCCTTCTTTACCAAAGATATAATATTTATTATTAGGAAGTTCCTCTGGTGTAAAATATGCCATATTTTCTATAATCCCCAAGACAGGTACATTAATACTGTCTTGCTGAAACATGGCTACTCCTTTTCTGGCATCTGCAAGAGCTACATTTTGTGGGGTGCTAACTACCACAGCTCCGGTTATCGGTAGAGATTGCATAATAGACAAGTGTATATCTCCTGTACCTGGTGGTAAATCAATTAACATAAAATCGAGCTCTCCCCATGCTGCATCAAAAATCATTTGATTAAGTGCCTTTGCTGCCATTGGTCCTCTCCAGACTACAGCCTGATTAGGTTGTGTGAAAAAACCAATAGATAAGATCTTAACTCCGTAATTTTCTATAGGTTTCATTTTGGATTTCCCATCTTCTTTTACAGAAAGAGGTCGCTCACGTTCCACATCAAACATTATAGGAACAGAAGGGCCATAAATGTCTGCATCCAACACCCCAACTTTGAATCCCATTTTAGCCAAAGTTACTGCAATATTAGAAGTTACGGTAGATTTACCTACACCTCCTTTACCAGAAGCTACCGCAATAATATTAGTAATTCCTGGGATGGATTTTCCTTTAATCTCGTTGTTTTGAGGTTGAGCTGCAGGAGCTTCAACTTTAATATTAACTTTTATTTTTGCCTTCTCATATACTTTCTCATGAATAACTTTCATTACATCTACTTCGGCACGTTTACGAATATGCAATGCCGGGGTGGTCAACACCAAATCTACAATGACTTCATCACCAAAAGTAATTACATTTTTCACAGCACCACTTTCTACCATGTTCTTGCCTTCGCCAGCTACAGTGATAGTTTCTAATGCTTTTAAGATATCCGATTTCTCTAACTTCATGAGTATTATTTCTTTTTCTAACTAATTTATCAATACAGATTGATCCTAGCCGCAAAGATAGGTCGAAAAGTTAAGATTATGAAGTCTATAAATTGAAATGATTTATAGTAGTATCGCTATTGATGATATCCTAATATTTGTAAATTTTTGAAAAATTAGGAAATAAGGAAGGCTATAATTCTTTCATAGGGTCCCAGAACAACTTTTCGAAATCTATGATTTGGTTATCTACAACTTCAACATCTTCATTTTCTAACAACTGTTGCATTAGATTTGTTCCTTGAAAATGGTGTTTCCCAGTAAGAATTCCTTTTCTATTTACTACACGATGCGCGGGGACATCTTCACGACCCCCACAAGCATTCATTGCCCAACCTACCATTCTGGCACTACGTGCAGCACCTAAATATTTTGCAATTGCTCCATAAGAAGTAACTCTACCATACGGGATGAGTTTGGCAACGTCATATACTCTATCAAAAAAATTTGTACCAGACTCTGACCCGGTATCTATCTCATTTTTCTTCATTCCCATGTGTATATAATTCTCGCTAAGGTTATGGCGACAAGAATCAACATTAATATAGCCATAAAATAATTAGAATATTTAGTAATAGATGCTGTTTTCTTTTCGATTTTAAGGAAAGAAAATACATAAAAATATAGGGTTACAAACGTTCCAGATCCTGCTGCTATGATAAAAGCAATAATTCGTAAGACATCATACTCTATTTTACCACTAACACTCATCCCAGCCGCAATAGCACAGAAATAGGGTATGGGTAATACATTAATTGCAGACATCATAATACCTTTAAAAAAGCTTCTGGTATCGTTATTTCGATAGACTTTTATTTTTGTGCTTTTTTGTTTCGCCTTAGCGAAAAAATAGATAGCCATGAAAAAAAAGATCACTGCTCCTGTACGGAGTAATATATTTCTAACATATGGGTTGAAAAAAATATATTTAGCCAAAAGAATTGCTATCAGTGCCTGAAATATTACAACTATTGATGCACCAACTGCAACTAAGACTCCATTATTTTTACCTCTCTCCAGACAAGTTCTGGCTACGGTCATATTTACCAATCCAGGAGGTATTACTCCAACGAGTGATGCAAAAAATGTAACTAAAAATAGTTTGGTAGTTTCCAAAATTACGGGGGTAATTATATGATCCTAAACTGGATGTAAGTTATAGGTTTATTTTGTTCTAAATATTGTTTTTCATAAAAAGTTTGAATCGCAGTTACAACCTCTGGAGACCCTTCATTATGATATACATTATGATTGGCATAAAGTATTTCGTGACCTTCACCATGTAATAATCCTAATGTGTATCCGTGCATAAATTCGCTATCAGTTTTGAGATGTATAATTCCGTCTGGTTTTAAAACTTTTTTATAGCGCTGTAAAAAGTCATGATTGGTTAATCGATGCTTTGTGCGTTTGTATTTGATTTGTGGATCAGGAAATGTAATCCATATTTCGTCAATTTCTCCTTCTTCAAAAATATGGTCGATTAATTCTATTTGAGTTCTTATAAACCCTACATTATGCATCTCATCTTCGATTGCAGTTTTAGCTCCTCGCCAAAAGCGAGCTCCTTTGATATCAATACCAATAAAATTCTTGTCAGGGTATTTTTCGGCTAATCCTACTGTATATTCTCCTTTACCACAGCCTAACTCTAGAACGATCGGTTTTTGGTTTTTGAAAAATTTCTCCTTCCATTTACCTTTATACCCTAGTGTATTGTTAAGTACATCTTCTCGGGTAGGTTCTACCACATTATGAAAGGTTCTGTTTTCGTTAAATCGTTTTAATTTATTCTTACTTCCCACTGATTTCTCTTAAATTTCTTTACTTACTTGTCTTTATAACTCTACTTGCGTTACACTAATTATGTTTCGTATAATTCTTTCTATCATGAGATTACATAATTGATGCTTTAATATACAGGCTAATTAGTTCTCGTTATATAACAGGATATACCTGTTATTATCTTCTATTTATGTTCAATCAGCATATCCAATTAACTATTTTTTGAATATGAAGTTTCACTAAAGATAATTTTTTGGTAAAATTAAGGAAATATATGCATAAGAAAATAGGATTACTTTTATTATTAAGAATCAAATTGATAGTTACTATAACAACTTAAATACTAGAACGTTTGAAGAAAAAAGTACTTGTTGCTCCCCTTAATTGGGGGTTAGGTCATGCAACCCGATGTATCCCGATTATTAATGCATTAATAGCAGAAGGCCTGGAGCCGGTTATTGCTTCTGATGGTGTTGCCTTATCATTGTTGAAAAAAGAATTTCCTTTGTTGCATACCAGAGAACTTCCTTCGTATAATATAGAATATTCTAAAAAAGGAAGTAACTTTAAATTAAAGATGTTGCTAAACAGTCCTAAAATTGCTCATGCAATTAGCGCTGAAAAAAAAGCAATAAAAAAAATCATTGAAGAAGAAAAATTTTGTGGTATTATCTCTGATAATAGAATGGGGGTTCGTCATAAGAATATTCCTTCTGTGTTTATTACGCATCAACTTACTGTTTTAAGTGGAAAAACTACTTCTATAAGTACTAAATTACATAATAAGTATATTAAGAAATTTGATGTATGTTGGGTGCCAGATATGGCAGATGACCCTAATCTAAGCGGGGAATTAGGACATCCCCGGAAAAACAATATTCCTGTGACTTATCTTGGGCCGTTGAGTAGATTTGAATATCAAATTGTGCCTAAAAAATATGATATTATGGTACTGCTTTCGGGACCAGAACCACAACGTACATTACTAGAGCAAAAATTGTTTTACGAATTTGAACAAAGCGATAAAAGAATTGTATTTGTACGTGGTATTATTGAGGAAACCCAACAGACGTTTGTGAAAAATAATATTACTATTCATAATTATCTAACCGGAAAAGACCTAGAAGATACTATTAATAGTAGCAACCTTATTATTTCGCGATCTGGATATACAACAGTAATGGATCTTGCAAAACTGAAGAAAAAGGCTTTTTTTATACCTACCCCTGGGCAGTTCGAACAAGAATATCTTGCAGAGCGGCTAACTATTAATAAATTGGTTCCTAGTTGTAATCAGAGCGAATTTACATTAACAAAACTAAGAGATCTAAATGCATATAGAGGGCTAAGTAGCTTTAGTACTGACATTGACTATAGGGAACTTTTTCACTTTTTCCAGAGTAAATGAAAATTCACTCCCAACACGATAATCACTTTCTACATAAATACGCTCATGATGCGCCTCGATAATGTGTTTTACAATAGCTAGTCCGAGTCCAGATCCACCTTCTTTACGCGACCCGCTTTTATCTACACGATAAAAACGTTCGAATAATCTTGGAATATGGGCTTGTGCAATTCCTTCACCATTGTCGGTAATTCTGATAATGGTTTTATTACGGATTAAATCTTCGATACTTACTTCGGTAGTACCGTCTTCTTTTCCGTATTTTATTGAATTTACAATTAGATTAGAAAGTACTTGTTGTATACGTTCTTTATCGGCATGTACAAGTATTGGCTCTTTATAATTCATATCAAAAGTAAGCGCGATATTCTTTTTTGAAGCTTTCATTTCATATAAGTCAAACACACTTTGTACCAATTCTATAATATCAAAATTGGTGTAGTTAAGATTAAGATCACCTACTTCTAGTTTGGTAATCATATCTAGGTCATTCACAATATAAATTAAACGCTCAACTCCTTTATTAGCTCTGTTTAAGTATTTATCTAGGATTTCAGGATCATCCATTGCTCCATCGAGAAGAGTGAGAATATATCCTTGAACGGTAAACAACGGTGTTTTTAATTCATGAGAAACGTTACCCATAAATTCTTTACGATAGGCTTCTCTTATTTTTAGAGTTTCGATCTCTGTTTTTCTTTGTTTTGCAAACTTTTCAACTTCTTTGATAAGAGTCCTCATATCCGTTGTTACAAGCCCTTCTCCAATAGAGTCTACTTCCAGCATTTCTATATCATCATAGATTTTACGTACTCTACGATAAATAAACTTCTCTACTCTATATTGAATAATGAGGAAACAAAACAGATAGCACAGCAATAAAAAACCTATTACGAAGAATGGGTTAAACAGTGATTGGGTGTATAAAAAAACGCTCAATGCGAGCGTTAATAATATGGTTATATATAAAGACGATAGATATGCAAATCTATACGACTTTTTAAAGTTTTCTGCCATTAAACTACAAACTTATATCCTACTCCTTTAATAGTTTTAAAGCTAGTGTCGCCGATTTTCTCTCTTAATTTTCTAATATGTACATCAATTGTACGACCGCCAACAATAACCTCATTACCCCAAACCTTGTCAAGAATATCTTCTCGCTTAAAAACTTTACCCGGCTTAGAGGCCAATAAAGATAATAATTCGAACTCTTTTCTAGGTAATACGATCTCCTTTTTATCTTTAACAATTTTGTATTCGTCTCTGTTGATTACCAAATTTCCTATCTTAACCACATTATCCGAAGAATCTTCTTCTTTGAGTCTTCTTAACAGAGCTTTTACTTTGCTTACCAAAACTTTTGGGCGAATTGGTTTTGTGATATAATCATCTGCTCCAGCATCAAAACCGGCAACCTGAGAATAATCTTCACCACGTGCTGTAAGAAAGGTAATGATTGTATTTTGCAAATCTGGTAGCTTTCGTATATGCTCACAGGCTTCTATACCATCCATCTCTGGCATCATTACATCAAGAATGATCAGATGTGGTTTTTTCTTTTTTGCAACTTTTACAGCTTCAACTCCATTTTCTGCAGTTAATACTGTATATCCTTCTGCAGTAAGATTGTACCCGACAATTTCTAAAATATCAGGTTCATCATCAACTAACAGTATCGTAATATCTTTTTTATTCATTATTGTATAGCATTACATAACATTGGATAAATATACTACTTAATACCAAGTATACACATTTATATAGACTTGGTAACGATAAACTAACATTAAGAGGATGAACAGGTAACATTTACTTAATGTAGTTATTTTTTGAATTGTTCTTATAAAAATTAAGAAGGCTAAATATCAATTTATTTAGCCTTCTTTGTAATTTATTTAGAGATGAAATTTACTATTTATGATCTCTATACGTTTCTAACAAGTTCATTGTTGCTGCAATGAGATCTTTGGTTTCTAATAGTAATCCAAAATACAGAGTTGTATTTTTTGGGCTACTTTCTTCAGTTCTTGTTCTAGCAACTTGTTTATCAATTTTTTGATTTACCTTATTAAAGAGTTCTTGTTTCTCGCTAATAATGCTATCTATATGATCAAAATCTCTGTCGCTAAATGCTTTTTTGATTTGTCTAAACAACTCATTTAATTGCTCTTCGATTACTTTTAAATCTTTAATTTGATTGAATCGAAGTTTTTTATGATTATTGTTTACGTGCTTATGACTTGCTTTGGTTATATATTCTAAAGATTGAGACATATCTTGTAGGTAGCCTAAGATGTTGATATAGAAATTACTAGCGCCTATACTGGATTCATCTAAGTTCTTGATAAAGTAGAAAATATTATCTCTTAGTTCTTCGACTTCTTCGTCTAGTTTGGCAATACCTTTTTTACTTTTCTTTAAGGCAATTAAGTCATATTTTATAAGGCTATCGATTGTGCTTGTATAAATTTTATTTCCTCTGTTCACAAAAGATTTGATATTATCGGCACTTTCTTCGATCACTCCTTGAACAGAGCTACTCTCAGAATTTTTAAGACTATCTTCAGCTTTTTCTGCTTTAACCCTTTTTCTATAATTTATAGTATTTCTTGCTAAAAGCAATACTGCTACAAGTAATAGTACGGCAACCATTATAGGTCCACCCAGATTAATCAAAAATGCTACTGTTGCTGCTGCAACAAATGCACTTATAGCCGTAAAGAACCATCCGCCAATTACATTAAGTACTCCTGCTACACGATATACAGCACTCTCTGTTCCCCATGCTCTATCTGCTAATGATGTACCCATTGCTACCATAAAAGTAACATAAGTTGTAGAAAGTGGTAATCCCATAGAAGTTGCAATAGAAATCAAAACTCCGGCAACCATAAGATTTACTGCTGCTCTTACCATATCAAAAGCTGGCATTTCATAGTTTTTGTTCTTTGGTAGATCTATTACAGGTTTAGTGAATCTTTTTTCTATAAATTCCATTGCAGGCTTTGGCGTAATAGCAGCAAGTACTTGGGATATCAATACTGTACCTCTAACAACGCCTCTAGATAGAAAATTTGGCTTGAAACGTTCTTTGGCTTCTCCTTCTCTGGAAAGGTTAATTTCGGTATCGGCAACATATCGTGCTTTTTTCGAAAACCATAATGTAAGCACCATAATTCCTCCTGCCAAGAATAATAATAACACTGGTGTTTCACTTTTTTTAGCTAAAACATCCATAGAAAATTCTGCTGCAGGAACACCAGAAACTACCCAAGCCTCATAAGATTGCCAACCAGCAATAGGAACACCAATAAAGTTTACCAAATCATTACCAGAAAAAGCTAACGCTAATCCAAATGTACCAACAATGATAATAAGCTTATAAATATTTATTTTAAAGAAATTAATAAGAATATATGACAATACTGACCATAGTACAAAACCAGCAGCTACAATCTGAAACACATAAGTTTCTAAAAACCCTCTTAGTGTCATTTTAATAGTACCTGCATCTCCATCTATTTTGAATAAGCTTTTCTGTGCTTTTGCTAATTCTTTTACACTTTCGTATGCACTACCAAAATAATTATTAGCCCAGTCTAATAATCCTTCTGGACCACCATTATAAACAACATCAATTATGGCTTTAGCATAATTAGTTCCTTTAATTCCTTTCATGAAAATGAAATATAGTAATGCAGTTAATGCAATCCCGCCAAATAAAGCACCAACCCATTTGGCTTTCTTTTCGAAATTATAAGATAATAGCAAACGAGTTATAAATTGTACAATAGCACCCACTGAGAATGCTATCACGACCGAGAGTAGAATACCACTAATAATTTTTGTTGCGGTCTTAGTATTAATATAATTCCCTAAATCAGAAAAAGTTAGCCCTTGATCTGCTCCAATTTTAATTAATGCAATAGCTACTGCTGCTCCTAAAAGGTTAAATACAATAGATACCGTTGTCGAAGTAGGCATTCCTAGCGTATTAAAAAAATCGAGCAGGAGTATGTCTGTGATCATAACTGCCATAAAGATGATCATGATCTCATCAAAATAGAATTCGCCCGGATTAAATATACCCTTACGAGCTACTTCCATTAATCCACTAGAGAAAACAGCTCCAGCAGCAATACCAATACTGGCAACAATCATAATTGTTCTAAAAGACACTGCTTTAGAACCAATAGCCGAATTTAGGAAGTTAACAGCATCATTACTAACTCCTACAATAAGGTCGGCAATCGCTAATATCGCTAGCGCGACTACCATTAATAAATAAATATTATCCATACTTTTTGTTTAAGGTGCAAATATTATAATCAATTCTCAGCTTAATGTTACCAAACTGTTATGTATTAGCTTGTGATTTAGAAATGTATATCAAATTGTAATCTATACATTAACCCACTACTATCCCCGTCTTCAGTGGTATAACTTATGTCTGATTGAACTTTTAAGTTATGCCCTGCAATATATTTTGATACCCCTAAGGTATATTGTTCTTCAAGATTTTTACCAACAATTGCATCATAATTTAGATTGGTATAACGTCCTGCTACTTCCCAATTGCTTTTAAATAAGTATCCAGCTTGAAAATTTAATGCATTACCAACCTGAACGATATCTCCTGTTGGTGTCCCATCTTCTTCTATCGCAATCGCTTCATCAGCATCTCTATCGGCAAATTCTCCCATAAAAGAGAAACCTTTATACTTAAACACAGCATCTACAAATATTGTAGAGATATTAGTCTCATAAAAACCAGTATTGGTTTGCATATAGGAGCCTTGATTACTTCTGTTTTTAACGGCATCAGCGTTAAAATCATAAGTTGCGGCTAGCATTAATTTAGGAGTTTGTTCTCTCTTAAGATCTCCTCCTTTATAATCTCCTTTACCTTTAAATTTACCAAAAGGTAATAATTCGAGTCTCCCTGTATATTGATGACCACCTAAATTTCCACTGGTAATATTTCTTCCTTCCCCTTGAGAAACTGCAAAAGCTTCTCTAACTATAAATTTGTCTGAAAGATTAAAGTGATGTCTTAATTGTACTCCCAAATCACGATCTATATTAAATCGACTATTTAATCTGGACCGATCTACTAATTGTAAGTTTGCTGAAGAAATAACACGCTCTACATTACCTGGCAGTTTTGTTTGCCCTGCCCAAAGTGTAAAGTTTTTATAGAAATTCCATTTTATAACAGCATCTAGGATATAACGTGGAGCGTTATTTGTGAATTCTGAAGCCCCTGAAATATCTCTATTAGATAATCCCAGTTCTATTTTATATTGAAGTTTTGGACTATAAGCAAAACCATTAAATTTTAAACGCGCTCTTCTTACCAAAAAATTGGTTTCTGGTTTGCTATAATCGCCATCATTAATATCCCAACCGGTAGTAGAAAGTAATTGAAATCTAGTTGCAAATTTCATGCTCCAGGAGCTATCTTTGGCAACAACATTTAGGATTCCTTTTCCGAATTTAGTCTCAGTAGTTTCCTGAGCATTTACAAAACAAAGCGTAAATAGAACTAACGCCGTTAGTGTATTCTTTAATTTCATAATCGATACTAGTTTTTGTCGCTTGCAAATAACCTGTATCTATGTTAACTTAATGTTAACTTAATGTTTTATAATAATTATATTAAAATGTTTTTTTTGAGTATTTATGCAAAACGAAAAAGGCTAACCGTTTTCGGTTAGCCCTGTATTTCAAAAATCTAAGTCGACAAAAACTAATATGATTTTTTGAAACTACAAATGTCGTCTTACGACTCGCCAAAAATATTTTATTTGGCGAGTTTTTATGTTACCAAAACTTTAAGCTATCGTTAAAAATGGCTCTATACAAGACTTAACACGTATCCGAGAAATGATCCGCCAAGTACAATCCACATTGGATTTACTTTCTTAATTCCAAAAATCATACTAGTGCTTACTAAAGCGATACTTATTGCTTTCCAGTCGATTAAAGCATCTAAAGACATCACAAATAATACTGATAACATGATGGCCACCGCTGCAATATTTACAGTATCGAGAAAATAACCAAGTATTTTGGACTTCCTCATTTTAGGTACTAGTGGGTTAAGAAGTAATACAAAAAGAAAAGAAGGAAGAAAGATTCCTATTGTAGCTGCTATAGCTCCCCAAAACCCTGCTAATTGATAACCGATAAAGGTTGCAGTAGATAAAACAGGGCCTGGTGTAAACTGCCCAACTGCAATAGCATCTATCAATTCTAGTCTGGTTAACCATCCTTTTGTTACTAATTCTGCATCCAGATAGGCAAACAAAACATATCCACTACCATATAATATAGCGCCAACCTTAAAAAATGTCCAAAAAACTTTAATAGAAGAAAGTTTGATAAAAGTAAGCGTAGCAATTTTAAATATGAAAAACGGAGCAACAGATTTAGACGAAGTACTTAATTTAGATTTAGAATAAAAATATAATATTCCAAAAAGACCAGCACCTAACAATGCAATAACTTCATTTACGCCCAATAAACTAAAAATTAGCACTAATACTCCGATTGTACCTAGTTCCCAGTTTTTTAATGCTTTCTTCCCTAATTTTAGAATTGCCGATAAAATAATAGCTAATACAGCAGGTTTGATTCCAGAAATAAAAGGAGTTACCTCGGGTAGTTGTCCATAAGAAGTATAGAACCAGGCCAAAACTCCCGTAATAACTACTGCTGGAAAAATAAAACATGCTCCAGCAACAAGTAGACCTGCGATACCAGCACGCTCATGGCCGCAATGCATGGTCATTTCGGTAGAATTAGGACCAGGAATCAGGTTTGTGGCTCCAATAAGATCTAGAAAATGTTGCTTATCCATCCATTTTCTCTTATCAACTATTTCATTTTCCATCATGGCAATATGTGCTGCCGGACCACCAAAAGCAAAACAACCTAACTTAAAGAAAACAATAGCGACCTCAATAAGCTTTTTCTTTTTATTCATTCAAATCCAATAATAGGTTTATGGAGTAACACAGGTGATTTAATGTCATCAAAAATATAAATATAATACCAGTCGTAGTACCAAAAATAGTATGAGATTGATGATTATAAATAGTATAAAAAGTAAAGATTAGCATTGGTTAAGGTGTTAAATGTCAAATAATTGCACGATTAATGTTAATTTAATGTTACGTAAATGTTGTTTAAATGTAAAATAAATACTACTTTTATAGTATAAGTCGACATCCCAAATAATCTAAAATATTTAAAATCATGAAAAAGATAATAGTAGCAATGGCCATTTTATTTTCTGCAACTGTAATGGCTCAGGATGTAAAACCGACTTTTGAAAAGCAGGGAGATCAGATTAAAGGAACATTTTATTTTGAAGATGGAACAGTAAGACAACAAGGATTCTATAATAATGAAGGAGTGCTTCATGGAGAATGGAAATCGTATGATGCTACTGGAAAGAAAATTGCCATGGGGCAATACAACAATGGAGTAAAAACAGGGAAATGGTTTTTCTGGAATGCAGAAAAATTATCAGAAGTAAACTATGATAAAAACCAAATCGCTGATGTAACAACTTGGTCAGGTAAAGACAATGTAGTTGTGAATTATAAAAATTAGGTTTTTATTACAAAAAATAAACAAAAAAAGACTTCCGATATGGGAGTCTTTTTTTGTTTACCATACCTTCAAAAAAGAATGATATTACTTCTTTGATTTGACTTTTCAATCTAAGATATATTTCATTTTTTTTACATTACTGATATGTTATATGTTTTCTTAACAATAAAGGGAGTCTTTTTAAGAAGCTTTTTGTTGTTGTTAATTGTTTGCTTGTAACAGCTTAAGTGTGGTTATAACACTGAATTAATGTTGAGAAAACATTCAATAAACAATGTGAGGTAACAATTTTCTAACATTAATATGATACATAATTAATTTTTGAATAACACACATTTAACACTGCCTGTCGTTCTTTGCCGGGAATTTCAGAACAAGTTAAATGAAAAAAATTGTTACACTTTTTGCGTTATTTTTTGTAGGAATACTCTTCGCGCAAGAAACCGGATCGATTACCGGAACATTGTTAGACAAGGAATCTAATAATCAACCTTTGCCTTTTGCTAATGTGTTAGTTAAAGGAACAACTAAAGGAACGACAACAGATTTTGATGGTTTATATACTATTGAAAATCTAGAACCAGGGACATATGTACTAGAGTTTAGTTTTATAGGATATGAAACTTTAGACGTTAAGGATGTAATCGTAAAATCAAATGAGACTACTACAGTCAATACAGCCTTGGCAGCTAGTGCAGCTGCATTAGATGAGGTTATAATTAAAACCACGACTAAGAAAGAATCTGAAGCAGCTATTTTATTAGAACAAAAAAATGCGGTAACTATTCAACAAAAGATAGGTGCGCAAGAACTTTCTAAAAAAGGAGTAAGTGATGTTGCAACTGGTTTAACTAAAGCAACAGGTATTTCTAAGCAGAGTGATAAATTATATGTTCGTGGATTAGGAGATCGTTATAACAATGCCTATTTAAATGGATTGCCTATTCCATCATTAAATCCAAAGTTAAAACTTATTGATCTGGGGATATTTCCGACCGATATAGTTGAGAATTTAGGGATTTATAAAACGTATTCTCCAGATATATATGGTGATTTTGCAGGAGCAAGTGTAAATATTGACACCAAGGACCGTCCTGGAAAAGGTTTTTTAGAAGTAGGTTTTAGTTCGGGAGTAAATTCTAATGCTATTAGTAATGATTTTTTCTTACTTAATGGTGGGCAATACGATGAATGGGGATTAGATGATGGATCAAGAAGAGTTCCTGTTTTCTTAGACATTCCGAACTATAATTATAATAGTACACAAATTGATTATTATCCTTTTGATACTTCTTTTAATCCGGTAAAAAGATTTAATGCTCCCGATGGAGGGATGAGTGTTACTGGTGGTAAAACCTTCACAATTGCAGAAGATCAGAAGTTAGATGTATTGGTTACAGCATCATTTGATCAAAGCCATAGAACAGCTCTTGGAGGTAATCAGGCTGCTTTTAACTCTCAAGGAGAAAGTATTACTGGAATAGGAAACTTTAAGAATGTAGATCGATATGAGTATTTTACTAACACTACAATATTAGGAAGTTTAGGATACCGCTGGAACAGTAGTAATAAGATTCTTGCAACTACCTTGTTTGTTAATGATACCGAAGACGAACTTAGAGAGTTTACAGATGGTGTTAGTAGTGAAGATACAGATGTTGGTATTCGCCTTAGAAGAGGGACCTATGAACAAAATAACCTGTTTACACAGCAACTTACAGGAGAACATAGATTTAACGAAGGAAAATATCAGTTAAATTGGGGAGTTGCTTATAATAAAGCAAAGGGCCTAATACCAGACAGACGTCAATTGGTGTTTACAGAATTACAAAATGGAAATCTTGTTTTAGGAAATCGTACAAGTCCGGATTTAGCAAACAACCAACGTTTTTATCAGGAATTAAATGAAAATGATTATTCTGGTAAGATTGATTTTGATATCAATTTCGGAAAGGATGAAGATGATAATTTTAAAAATGTACTTACTGTTGGATTAGCAGCAAGATCAAAAGATAGAGATTTTGAATCTAATCAGTTAAACTACAACCTTAATAGTCTTGTAAATCAAAATGTAGATTTTAATAATCCAGATGCAGTACTAAACGAAACTAATTTCCTTAGAGGAGAGTACATTGTTTTAGAAAATCTTAATCCAACAAGAATTTACGAAGCAGATTTATCAACCATTGCAGGATATGCAAATTTACAATATGCGTTCACAGAGAAACTAACTTTCAATGGAGGTGTTCGTGCAGAATTGTTTGAGCAAAATATATTTTATAGAGAACAACAGGATTTAGAGACGTCTCCTTTCAAAACACAAAAGATTGACGAAACTTTTATCCTTCCTAGTATAAGCTTGAAATATGAATTAAACTCAACATCAAACCTTCGTTTTGCAGCTAGTAAAACGGTTACACTGCCAAAATTCACAGAAATAGCACCTTTCTTAGATGAAGATGTTACCGAAGCTACTCTGGGAAATACTATTCTTAGTAATTCTGATAACTATAATGTTGATATCAAATGGGAACATTTCCCTGAACAAACTGGCGAATTGGTAGCGGCTACATTATTTGGTAAATATATAGAAAACCCAATCGAAAAAGTATATGTAGCGTCAGCTTCAAATGTAAACACATTCATAAATTCTGATAATGCTATAATCTTTGGAGCAGAATTAGAATACAGAAAGAATTTGGGTAATCTTTTTAAAATAGAAGAAACCATCTGGAACAACCTAAACTTTGGTATTAATACTACAGTAATGTATACACAGGTAGAAATTGACCCAACAATTACAACATTTAATGGCTCTAATATTGCTCCAACTAATGTAGAAAGACAATTACAAGGCGCTTCTCCTTTTCTGGTAAATGCAGATGTGGTGTATGCCAAAGAATTTGGTAACCACAAAATTACTTCAGCTTTAGATTTTAACCTTTTTGGAGATCGAGTGTATTCTGCTGGTGGAAATGGAGTAGGAGATATTTTTGAAAAAGGATTCGGAGTGCTAAATTTTAATTTCAAAGATGAGATAGGAAAGCATGTCGAAATAAGTCTTAAAGCTAAAAATTTATTAAACCCATCTATAGAACGATATCAGGATCAAGAAGATTTAGGTCAGGAGTTTACCACCTATAAATTTGATAACGGAATCAACTTTAGCCTTGGAGTTATTTTTAAACTTTAATTATAAACGAAAACACAATTAAAATTAATCATTATATAAAAATGAAAACTAAAAATTTACTTACGGGAATATTAATTGGAACAGCAGTTTTGTTTAATGCTTGTACCATACAGGAAGATAATATTGGAGATATCACAATCAACCAGGGAGGTACTGGAGGTGAGACTTCCGGAGCTGAGGTATTAGAAGGTCAGATTACACAAAATGTTACATTAAAATCAAGTGAAGTGTATGAGCTAAGAGGAGGTGTGTCAGTGGTAGATGGAGTAACATTAACGATCGAAGCTGGAACAAAAATTATCGCAGGTGATGCAGGAGGAGTATTCTCTTATTTGGCTATTGAACAAGGAGCAAAAATCATCGCAGAAGGTACTGCAGCGCAACCTATTGTATTTACTTCAAATAAATCTACTCCTAATCCCGGGGATTGGGGAGGATTATTGTTGGCAGGTAAAGCTCCTATCAATAGAGGTACTACAGCAACTACCGAAGTTGCAAACCTTACCTATGGGGGAACTGATCCAGCAGATAACTCAGGAATATTGCGTTACGTACGTTTAGAGTATACTGGAGGGAAAATTAATGATAATGCAGAATATAACGGGCTTTCATTATATGGTGTTGGTAGCGGAACTACTTTAGAATATATCCAAGCTTTTAACGGTAATGATGATGGTATCGAGTTTTTTGGAGGTACAGTAAATCTTAAATATGCTATTGTGACCGGTGCGGGAGATGATTCGTTTGACTGGACAGATGGATGGATAGGAAATGGGCAATTCTGGATAGCACAGCAAACTTCTGCCGGAGGAGATAAAGGAATCGAAGCAGATAATTTATCTTCTACACCTGATGCAGCTCCGTTCTCTAATCCTACCTTATCTAATATCACTCTAATCGGGGCAGAAGATGGTGATGGTGAAAATAAAGGAATTGAATTTAGAGCAGGAACCAAAGTAACAATTTACAATGCTATAATCAAAGCATTTCCAGGAAAAGGAATTGAAGTTGATGATGACCAAACATTGATCAACCTTAATAATAATGAAGTAATTGTTAAAAATTCTATCATCGATAATGCAAAATCGTTTGATTTGGATCATGGTGGTGCAACTGTTGATCTGGCAGACTTTGCAGCTTTTAATAATTTTACGGTAGATGGTTCTGGTGCTCCATTTAATAGTGCAGGTTCTGCTATACCAACTGGTTTTGAAATTACTGGTTTCAGAGGAACCTATGCATATACTACTGCAGTAGATGGTGTAGATAATTTTGATCCTTCTACATTAGGAGCATTCTTTGACGCTGCTAACTATGCTGGAGCATTACAAGAGAGTGATACCTGGACATCAGATTGGACTCGTCAATAATATAATATCCCATAATTTAAGTATTTGAATTGTAGAAGCTTGGTTAATCGCCAAGCTTCTTTTTTTTTGTGTATTTCAGAATAAATAATTTATAAATAGTTAAGAATCAATTTGGAAGCTTGAAAACGCAAAGAAAACTGATCTTAGAATCTTGTATTTTGTGATAGCATTTTATCTTAGTGTTAAGACAGGTTTTATGGATTTACTCGGTTTAACACCTTCGTAACAATTCTCTAATAATTTATAAAAATAGATTTTGAATTACTATAGCCATTTGAGACTCAAATAAGGTATAGATCAAAATGTCTTAATTTGTTTAGAGTATTCCTTGTAAACCAGTAGCTTATTAACGATTTAATAGTGTGAAATCCTTGATGAAAATCACATGAAAATCCTACAGGTTTCACCTTTTTATTTATTTTTTCCTACATCACAATCCCTTAAACTAACCATAATAGTGGCATAAAATCTATTACTGTAAAACCGTATTTATTTGTAAAAGATTTAAAACACGAAATGAGAAAATTATTTACGATAGCAGCTCTACTTTGTTTAGGTGCTGTTTTTGCACAAGAAACCGGAACAATTGCCGGTAAATTATTAGACAAAGAGTCAAACAATCAACCTCTTCCTTTTGCCAATGTAATTGTAGGAGGTACTACCAAAGGAGGATCCACAGATTTTGATGGGTTATATGAGATTACAGATGTTCCTGTAGGGACATATACGTTACAATTTAGTTTTACGGGATATCAAACGGTAGAAATACCAAATGTAGTAGTAGAGGCGGGCAAAGTAGCGGTAGTAGATGCTACTATGGGAGCTACAGCAGCAGCATTAGAAGAAGTTTTAATAAAAGTGGTTACAAGTAGAGAACGTGAAGAAGCTCTTTTAATAGAACAGAAAAATGCTATTCAAATTGAACAAAAAATTGGAGCAGAAGAACTTTCGCGAAAAGGAGTTAGCGATGCAACAGCTGCTGCCTCTAAAATATCAGGAGTTGCAAAACAAGAGGGGTCTAATAAGGTTTATGTTAGAGGACTTGGTGACAGATATAATAGTACAACCTTAAATAGTCTTCCGTTACCATCAAATGATCCTAGATATAAAAATATTTCTTTAGACTTGTTCCCTACAGATATTATTCAAAATTTAGGAGTAAGTAAGGCCTTTTCTAATAACCAAAATGGAGATGTAGGAGGTGCAAATATAAATATTAATAGTAAGGTTTTTGAAGGTAAAAGTGGTTTTAAGGTGAGTGTATCAAGTGGATTAAACTCTCAAGCTGTTGAAAAAAAAGACTTTAAGATGATAGATGGAGCCAATTGGATCGGAATAGCAGATCATACGGATCCAAAATTAACAGATTTAACAGTGTATGCTTTTGATGATAATTTAGCGCCAGATCAATCTGGAATTATACCCTTGAATCTTGGTGTTTCCTTGGATTGGGGAAAGAAATATAATTTTGGAGATGAAAGCTCGCTATCCATGTTCTTAGTAGGTTCTTTTAGTAACGGATATAATTACAAGGATGGCAGTTCAATAAACTTTAATAACGATGGTACTTTTGGGAGTAGCTATACAAGTGCCGAAGAATTTGACTACTCGAATACTAAGGTGGCAATGGGTAATTTTAAGTATAAAATAAATTTATCCAATGATATATCTTACAACACATTTTTAGTACACTCCAATAGTCAAAAAGTTCAGGATTATTTAGGAACAAAACCGGACGTTGCAGATACTGATGGAGAACTGGCTCGAGTGGTACAACAAACCCAAAACCAAAATCTTTTGTATGTTAATCAACTTATTTCAAAACATGAAATAGGGAAATCTTTTGATATCGATCTTGGAGCCTCTTATAACTTGGTGAAAAATGATGAACCTAATAGAAAGAGAAATATTTTTATCATTAATACCGATGATAATATCACTCGTTTAGCTTCTGGAACTCCAAGAAATAATAGTCGTTATTATCACAACCTTAAAGAAAATGATCTTAATGCTAAAGCAACAATAACAAGGTATTTTGGAGGAAGAGCGAAAGATGAAAATAAAGGAAAAATAACTCTTGCATATAATTTTAGAAATACGACAAGAGAATTTGAAGCCATTTATTTCGATTATAATTTACCTAGTACTATTGTTATTGATCCTAATAACTTGGAAACTACTTTAAACCAGTCAGGATTAGATAATGATGTCTTTAGATTTACAACTGGTTTTGGCTTTGCAGATAATGCTCTTGATCCTTTTACATATGATGCTAATAAAGCTATGAACAGTGCTGCTTTAGGTATAGATTACAAGTTTTCTGAAAAATTTTATGCCAGTGTAGGAGGAAGATTTGAGGACGTGAAAATGGAGGTAGAATGGTTTACCAATCTTACAAATTCAGACAGAGATAATGAAGGACCTTTGAATATCGATGAGACTTATTTTCTTCCTTCTGTTAACTTAAAATATAACATCAACGAAAAAAATATACTTCGTCTCTCGGCAAGTCAAACCTATACATATCCTCAATTTAAAGAAGTGGCACCATTTATATATGAAGGAATTGATTATTTAGAATCTGGAAACCCCGAATTGAAACCATCAGATAATTATAATATCGATTTAAAATGGGAAATATATCCACAAAGTGATGAATTGATATCAGCTTCAGTATTTGGTAAACAAGTTAGTGATGCAATCAATAGAATAGAACGTATATCTGCAGCTGACAGGAACTTCACGTATGCCAATTTAGGAGATGCTACCATAGCAGGAATTGAAATAGAAGTAAAAAAGAATTTGTATAAAAATGAAACAGATGATGATAAATCTCAAAAACTGAGTGTAGGAGGAAATGTAACATACATGTATACAAATTTAGAATTCAAAGACACAGATAAACTTGAGAATCAAGGAATTCTTGTTACAGGTAAAGACTCTGAATTAGAAGGAGCTGCACCTATTTTAATTAATAGTGATATCACTTATAGAAGTGTTAATGATAAGAAAGAGTTTTTGGCAACCATGGTGTTTGCATATCAGACTGATAAAGTATTTAGTATAGGTTCAAATTTTAATAATAATATCGTTCAAAAAGCTGTTGCAAATCTTGATTTTATTATGGAGCGAAAATTTAATGACCAAATCGGAATTAAATTCAAAGCTACCAACCTTTTAAACCCCAAAATTGAACAAGTAAGAGATGTGCCTCAAGAATTTGTTATGAGATCTTACCAAAGAGGGATAAATTTTTCACTAGGACTTAACTATAAATTTTAACACATAAAAAGCATTTTACCTTAAAATAAAATTAAAGTAAGATACTTAACGCATACATAATGAACTCTTTACTATAGGTTTAGATGCTATAGGGTTCTTTGTTAAGAATGAAATAATAACTCAAAAACAAACAAAATGAAAAAATTAAAGTTTTTATCAATATTAGTAATAGCAGCAGTAATATTCGCATGCTCTAGTGATGATGATACTCCAACGAAACCTTCTGCTGATCCAAAAAAGGATGGTGAAATAGCTTCTCAAGACGATCCAGATTTGGATGAGGCAGATCTAAAAGGTAATATTACTGGTAATATTACATTGGCTGCAAGTAAAACTTGGCTTCTTACTGGATCATTAACCGTAAAATCAGGGCAGACGTTAACTATAGAAGCAGGAACAACTGTAAAAGCAAAAGCTGGAGGTACAGATGTGTACTTAGCTGTTGAGCGAGGAGCAAAAATAGAAGCCAAAGGTACTGCTGCGGCTCCTATAAAATTCACATCAGATGCAACTAACCCAAGACCTGGAGATTGGGGAGGGATAGTAATTGCAGGAAAAACCCCTACCAACAAGGGAGCAAATGCAGAAACTGAAGTTGCTGAACTTAAGTATGGAGGTACTGATAACGCAGATAACTCAGGAACTCTTACGTATGTAATAGCAGAATATACAGGTGCTAAGATTAATGGAGATCAAGAATTCAATGGAATTTCTTTATACACGATAGGTACAGGAACGACTATTAATAATATTGCTGTTTTTAACGGGGCAGACGATGGTGTAGAATTCTTTGGTGGGACAGTAAATGTAGAGAACATTCTTTGTGTGAATATCAAAGATGATATGTTTGACTTCACAGAAGGATATACAGGAACTTTAACGAACCTTTTTGGAGTTAGAGAAAGTGGATTTAATGATGCTACAGAAAACACAAGAGGTATCGAAGGTGATAGCAATGGTTCTAACAATGCAGCTACTCCTGTTTCTATGCCTACTTTTGAGAAAGTTACCGTATTAAATCTTTCTAAAATAACTCCATTAAAAGCAGGAGCTGAAATTAGAAGAGGTTCAGAAGTAACAATCAACAACTTATTCTTTGGGACATTAAATGATGCTACTTTTGGAAACAGAATAGATACTAAAGATAGCAAAGGAAACGGAACAGTTACTTTTACAAATGCAATACAACAAGGTGCAGTAGGTGATGATAAAATAGGAGGTACTATTACAGGTGCTTTTACTACAGATAATGATGCGATTACAGTAGCTACCGATGGTACTGTAACCATAAAAGCTGGAGTTGGTGCAGATTTTTCAAAATTTGCTTGGACAAAATATACTGTTAAAAAATAATAGTTACAATAGATTAGTCATATTATAGAAACACCCTCATATTTTTGAGGGTGTTTTTTTATTAGAAACTTATTAAGATGTTGTTGTAGAAAATGAACGCAAGCCAAAAACGAAGCGCAGATTAATCATTTAGAAAATAACTATAAAAATGTTATAGAGGCAGCAATAAAAACTTTTTGTTATGATAAATTGGATATTTATCTATTACCTATAAGTTAATATTTTATGAGTAAAATATCATAAAAACATTAATGGTTTTAAGACTTTATTATTTAACTCTGGACTACGGTGAAACCGTAATACAGCTATATGGATTATTGACTAAATTTCGTTGAACATAAATCTTAAACCTAAGCAACAATGAAAACTAAATATTACATTTTACAGTTATTATCGTTAATTACATTTAGTACTTTTTCTAATGCGGAGATAGCTATAAGAAAAGAAATAGGTCATCGTTTATATTCCCATATAGACGGTAAAAAAAATACTGCTAGATTAGGAGGCGTAAGTGCTTATATTGCTGTCTTAAAAGCAGGTGAAATAGATGTCCAAGGTACTGCTGATATACTTGTGGGAATGTCTTCTGAAAATGGTAACCCTGGTGATTGTGGAGGTCTTATTATCTGTGGTAAAGCTACAATAACTAATATTTTACTAGATGGTTATGCAACTACACTTCAGATGAAAGATAATGTTCCTTTATCTAATGTACAAATTGATGTAGTAGATGCTACTACAATAGCACCTCATAATACAAGTGCTCAAGTGGACAGTTCTACATAGACTTGGAGAATTGCTGGTCTATAAGAAATTTAGAATTAGCCATATTATAGATTCACCCTCAGAATTAACTCATAAAATATAAATCTAACTTTTAAAACTTTTCTATTATGAAAATTACTAAACACTGTTTTATTATTATTATTATCCATATGCTTATAAGCATAATTAGTAATGCTAAAGATATTGAAGCAGATTTTTCTGAATTTTGTTTCCTAAAAGGAACAACACCAATCGAAAAATCAGTAACTGACAAGAAAGTACTTTCCCTTAAACATCATCGAATGGTTTATCTTGGTAATGACGAAAAAATTGCTAGGAAAAGATTTTGTACTGATTACTCTGGTGAAGTTAGAAGGCATAATCTATATCTAGATACAAAATTGCAAGTAGGTAAGGTTTATTATCTAAATAGTTCTATTGAAAGAGATCAGACAAGGTATGGTTATTTTTTAGTTAAAAGAGCTTACGACACACCTCATAATGATACTGATGGTGCGTATTCCCCTAATCCTTTATTACTAAATATTGACTGTTCACAAGTTTTTACTCTAAAACATCACCGAATGGTTAATCTTGGGACTAGTGAAACAATTGCTAAACAAAGAAAATGTAATGGATACTCTGGAACTGTGGGAAGACACAATTTGTACTTAGGAAACAAATTGCAGGTAGGCAAAGTTTATTATCTAAATAGTTCTATAGAAAATGATGAGACCAGATATAGCTATTTTTTGGTAAAAAGAGCTTACGATACACCTCATTATGATACTGATGGGGCATATTCTGTAAATCCAAGACTTCTTGAAATTAAATGTGATAGAGATGGTGATGGTGTTGAAGACAATCAAGACAATTGTCCAGATGTAGCAGGTCCCGCTTCTAATAATGGATGTCCAAAAACACCTAATCTAGTTATTGACCTAAATGATTCTAAAGTTTTTTCTCAATGCCAAAGCTGCTCTCCCTTTTTGGATACATTTATGAATAGCGGAAAAAGACATTTGATTGCTGGTGGTGTAGGAAATATTAATTTTAATCGATTGGAGATTAGAAATATTGGAAACTCTATATCCAATGGAGCAAAAGTTGATTTCTATTTTTCACGAAATAATACACTTGAGAAAAACAATGATAAACGGGTTAAGAATATTTCAATCCCTAGTCGTAATCCTAATAGCTCTTATGGAATCCAAACTTCAATTACCGGATGGGATCTATGGGGAAGTGGAGCTTCAAGTTCTGCAAATAATGGGAATTACTATATCTTGGTAGATATTGATGCAACAAATACAAATAGTGAAGGGTCTAATGGAGAATCAGATAATTTTTTGGCGATACCTATCACATACAATAGTAGTGCAACGGCAAGTTCTAGGCTTTTACGAAACAGTTTCTTTAAAGTTGATTTAGCAAATAAACCTTACGAAGTATCTGTTTTTACAATTTTTGGAGCACAAGTAACAAAAAAAACAGTTGCTAATAAAGAAGGAGAAAATACTCTTGCCAAAAACTTACCAAAAGGTTTTTATATCATTAAAAATGGTACAGAAACCTATAAGGTGGTTAAATAACTTACAGATTTGCAAATAGATAAAATCCCGTAAAATTTATTTTACGGGGTTTATTGTAAAGTATAGCTAAGTTCTACACTTTTACCTCTTTCCATTTTCCCTTCCTAAACCAGATAATTCCAATCACTGCGATTAAAACTTCGGCAAAGGTAATGGCTAGAAACACACCCATTGCGCCCCAATCAAACACCAGGGCTGCGAGATATGCAAATGGTAACTGAAATATCCAGAAACAAAAGAAATTAATGATAGTAGGAGTCTTGGTGTCACCAGCCCCGTTAAAAGACTGTATGATTACCATCCCATAGGCATAAAATACATATCCTGCTGCAATTACACGTAAACTTAAGGCTCCATATTCTATGATTAATGCTTCATCACTAAAGATTCTTATGATTGCTTCTGCAAATAAGAGGTAAAATATAGATACAATAGCCATAAAATATGCATTGTATTTTCCTGTTTTCCAAACTGATTGCTCGGCACGTTCTGGCTTTGCAGCACCTAGGTTTTGACCTACTAACGTAGCCGCAGCATTACTCATCCCCCAGGAAGGCATTAGAGTAAACATTAATACTCTAATAGCTATAGTATAGCCTGCCAGTACTTCACTACCAAACTCAGCCATAATCCGCATCAAAAATACCCAGCTAGATGTTCCGATAATGAATTGTCCAATCCCTCCCAAAGAGACTTTGATCAAGTTACCCATAATTGCTGCACGAAAAACAATATCTTTAAAAGCAACCTTGATCTTACTCCAGCCATAAAAAAGGATTAACAATTGAAATATTACTGCGCTACCTCTTCCTATTGTAGTAGCAATTGCTGCTCCCTGAACACCAAAAGCAGGCACAGGACCAAACCCAAAAATAAAAATTGGATCCAGAATAATGTTTAATACATTAGAAAATATTAATACTCGCATAGCTACAGAAGCGTCACCTGCACCTCTAAATACGGCATTGATTAAAAACAAAAGCATTATGGTCACGTTTCCGCCTAATAATACTTGAGTATAGCCATATCCATCTGCAATAAGATCTGGATCGGCTCCCATGAGTCCAAGTATTTCTTTTGGAAAAATGATGCCTATAGCACTAATTATTAGTGCTATTACTATTCCTAAAAGGATAGATTGTATTGCAGTTTGCGAAGCACCACTAATATCTTTTTCACCCACTCTACGGGCAACAATTGCGGTAACTCCCATACTAAGCCCAATAGCAATAGCATATACTAGAGTAAGTACAGATTCTGTTAATCCTACCGTGGCAATAGCATTAGCTCCAAGACTAGAAACATAGTAAGCATCTACAAGAAAAAATATAGATTCCATCATCATTTCTAGTACCATAGGAACAGAAAGCATAAATACTGCTCTACGAATACTGCCAGAAGTGAATTCTTGCTCTTTACCAGTTAATGCAATTTTGAAATATGAAAATATACGAGTAAGTGTAAGTTTATTTTTAATCATGATAATTAAGAATTATGAGTTAAATGAAATAAAGGATAAGGACTAAAGAAGGAAATCCTTAGCTTCTGAATCGAGTGGTCTCTGTGCGCACAATTATGTACATAATTCTTTTATAACTTCATGATGAAACAAATATCAGGCATTATTTTTGATTTACAAAATTTAAATTTGATTTCATTTTGATAGTTAGAATTTAAAGTTTTTAATCTGTAGATGATATCTTTGAAAAAAATTATAGCCTTAACTAAGGTATAGAAGAAGATAAAACTAAGGGTAAAATGATGAATTTGTAGTAAGAATAAAAATTAAAACACAAAGTAAGTGAAAACCGTAATATGGTTACAGAACTACCATTAAATCTGGGGTTTGTGTACAAGTATGCTAATAATTTGTAATATTTTTAATTTTAATGTTGTATCTTTATTGCCCCAAAATAAATTTTTATATGAAAAAAATCTACTTGCTGCTTATATGTATTAGTCTTATTTGCTTTTCCTTTGCTTCAGGAATTCAAGCACAGTCTGATATAGCCGAAAAACAAGATTCGAAGAATATAAAAATCGAAGGATTGCGTTTGTACCCTAACCCAGCACCTGCTGGAAGTATGTTATCTATTACCTCAACTAAAAACCTTACCAAAACAGTTTCAATTTTTACAGTTTTAGGAGAAAAAGTACTTTTTAAAGTTTTAATTGGTAGAGACTTAGATATTAGTCATTTAAATCCTGGTGTATATGTGATTAAAGTCACCGAAGGAGAATTGAAAGCTACTAAAAAACTCATCATTAAATAATTTTTAAGCATAATCGCTTTTTAATATATATACTTTAAAAATTATCTTATAAAAAACACTACTAAAAAAGATGGTCTTTTTTATACCTTTGTTCTACAAAATCTGTTGAACAAATCTTATGCATGCTGATACTATTTTTTCTATTCAAAACGACACAGATTTTGAGAGATCAGCTTTACATGTTTTTAATCATCAATACAGTCACAATATAACATATCAAAGATTTTGTAATCTTTTGGGAGTTGCAAGAACTTCAATAAACCATATTGATGATATTCCGTATTTGCCAATCCAATTCTTTAAACAAGAGAAAATTGTAAGCACTTCGACATCAATACAAAAAATTTTCACGAGTAGTGGTACTACAGGTAGTGTAACCAGTAAACACTATGTTAGTGATCTTGCTGTATATGAAAGAAGTTTTAGAAAAGCATTTCAATATTTCTATGGAGATGTCACTGATTATATAGTATTAGCGCTACTACCTTCTTATTTAGAAAGAGACGGATCTTCTCTGGTGTATATGGCAGAAAAATTAATTAGAGATAGTAATCATCCCCAAAGTGGATTTTATTTACATGACACTAAGAAATTGGTAGAAACCCTTCGACAACTTGTAGCAGAAGATAAAAAAATACTACTCCTGGGAGTTTCATTTGCTTTATTAGATCTTGTAGAGGGTTATAATGTACAGTTAAATGAGGCATCTATAATTATGGAAACTGGAGGGATGAAGGGGAGAAGAAAAGAAATGATTCGGGAAGAATTACATAAGGTTCTTAAAAATGGTTTTGGAGTTTCTCAGATTCATAGTGAATATGGGATGACAGAATTACTATCACAAGCGTATTCTAAAAACAATGGTCTTTTTTACTGCCCACCTTGGATGAAAATTTCTATCCGAAATCCAGAAGATGCTTTAACTCAATTAGGAGTTAATAAAACAGGAGGTATAAATGTTATAGATCTGGCAAATATCAATTCATGTTCTTTTATTGCCACTCAGGATTTGGGTAAGATTCATGTTGACGGTAGTTTTGAAATTATTGGTAGATTTGACCATAGTGATATCAGAGGCTGTAATTTAATGGCACTATAAATATGGCGATTAAAAAGAAATTAGGTTGTTTTTCATTTCCGGCGATTATATTGATCTCTTTGATTAGCAGTAGTTTCATACGGGCTTTTTTTTCTATTTCTTTATTTATGGCATTTGCATTAATGCTATTGCTACTTTCGTGGTTGCTCGGAAAATCAGACAACGATCGAAAAGGGTTTCATTGGCGTTATATATTATATAGCACATTTGTATTGGGATCTATTTTAGGATTACGATCTGTATTAGATTCTATTCCTTTATCTATAGAAAATCAACAATCGGATATTTCAGAATATATTTATCGTGAGAAAGCTCTGGAAGAAGGAGATTCTATAGTGTTATTAAGGCAGAATAGACAATGGAGTGATAATTATGGTAATACTTTTGAAGGAAAATTTTCAGTACGAGAAAAGGATTATTTTTCTTCTAAAAAAGAATATTTTAATACTATAGAAAAACACAAACAACAATCCTGGGGAAAGCTATATCAATATTTAGCAACATCTGATACACCTAAATTGGACTTAATTTTTGAAGAATTTACTATAATTAAAAACACAAATAAACTTAATCAGTTTGAGTTCGCAGAAATGGTAGTGACTTTTATACAAGATATTCCTTATTCTTTTGTTTTTGAAAATGACTGTGAGTCTCCAGAAAAATATGAAGAAACTATTCGGGTGGTATTAGAAAAATGTTCTGATTGTTGTATCGGAAATATTCCTTTCGGAATCCAAAATCCAGTGGGTTTTATGGGGAATTTAAAAGGAGATTGCGATACCAGAACAGTTATTATTTATGCTATTTTAAGTCATTTTGGATATGAAGTAGCCATTCTTAATAGTGATTACTATAAACACTCTGTCCTTGGGTTACATATTCCTGCAAAAGGAATATATAAATTACAAAACGGAAAACGATATTACATTTGGGAAACAACAAATAAACATTTTACCATTGGCACATTACCCAAAAATTTTGATAATATAAATCATTGGTATATTGTACTAACTAATACTTAAAACTCATGCAGACAAAACTCTTAACTCTCGCTTTTATAGAAATAGCTTTAGCTATTGTTGTTTCTGTACTCATATTATTTATTTCATTTAAAATTCTACAAAGAGTATTTTTTAAGAATATTTCTTTTAGAGAAGATAATATGGCTTTTTCTGTTTTTGCAGCTGGAATTATCTTGTCGATTGGTATGATTCTAGGAGAGATTATCCCTTCAATTACTAATATGATACGATTATCCATGTCTGGAGGAAATGAAATTACGTTTGGGAAAATTATTCAATACTCAGGATTGTATTTGTGTATAGGGTTTGTATTTGCCTTACTTATTAATACTTCGGTTTTTTTGCTTTTTTCTGCTCTTACCAAAGGTGTAAATGAATTTAAAGATATTCAACAAAATAATGTGGCTTCTGCTGTAGTAGTTACTGCTACATTGTTATCGATTACCTTAATAGCAAAAGATAGTATTAGTCTATTGATTAGTGCCCTGATACCATATCCTGAAACTACTAATTTTCTACTATAATTGCTTAAATACCTTATAATTATGTTAAAAATGTAATGATTGTATTTTTTTACGACTCAATTGATAAGAGTAAGAAAATCGATATATGAAACCATTTTTAACTATACTATTCTTAGTCATTATAACAACAGCAAGTGCTCAACAAGTTGATTATAATACCAATAAAAATTTTGTGGCAGAAGGATATGATGTTACAGAATATTTCAATAACAAAGCAGTAAAGGGTAATAGCAAATTTATAGCAACTCATGATAAGGTAGGCTACAAATTTGCAACTCAAAAAAACTTGGAAAAATTTAAAAAGAATCCTAATAAATATGTTCCACAATATGGAGGATATTGTGCTTATGCAGTAGCAATAAATAACGAAAAAGTAGATATAAACCCTAAAACTTTTGAAGTAAGAGATGGTAAATTATACTTGTTTTATAATTCATGGGGTATTAATACATTGGATAAATGGCTAGAAGAAGATGCATCAAAATTGCAGAAAAAAGCTGATGTGAATTGGCAAAAAATTAAAATAAAAAAGTAATGCGGTTTTATTGAGCTGCATGTAATGCTAAGTTTTTTCAATAATTGATTGGTTAGTTGACAAAGCCTGCTAGGAGGGAGACCTTGGTAGGCTTTGTTGTTTTGTTAGAGGTATTTTTGTTTGTGTATAACCAAAAACCTCCCGAATTAATAAAACAGGAGGTTGGGTTGTATTGTTATCAATTAGTTAATCGAGATTTAATTCTTTTTTGGCAAGATAAAAATCTATTTTTTCGCAAGAAGTGTCTAATATTCTTTCTTCCATTTGTTCTAGAGTTTTAGGAGGAGGAACGATTACTTTATCTCCTTTTTTCCAATTCAGTGGTAAAGCCACTTTGTGTTCATCTGATACTTGTAGGCCATGCAATACCCTAAGAATTTCGTCCATATTACGACCTACATTAAGTGGATAGTACATGATGAGTCTGATTTTTTGGTAAGGGTCGATAAAAAAGACAGCCCGCACAGCAGCTGTTGCGCTTTCATTAGGTTGTAACATGCCGTATAATTTAGCAACTTTCATGTCTAGATCTGCAATTATAGGAAAGTCGAGATATACTCCGGTTTTTTCTTTTACATTATTTACCCAAGCCAGATGAGAATGAATACTATCTATACTTAAACCAATGAGTTTAGTATTTAGGGCTTCAAACTCTGATTTCCTTTCTGCAAAACCGCTTAATTCTGTTGTGCAGACTGGAGTGAAATCCGCAGGATGCGAAAATAGAATTATCCATTTTCCGTCTGCAAATTCAGAAAGTTTTAAAGTACCATGTGTAGTTAGTGCTTCAAAATCAGGTGCATTATCACCTATTCTGGGCATGCTATTGGTTTCTGTTTCTATTGATTCCATAGTTTTGTTGTTTTAATTTAAGTAAGAGAAAGACTTATGATATGATCCTCACAAAAGGAAGGTTGCTAAACATATACATAAGCGCATTTTTCATTCCTACTGTTTAAGTCTATAAGTTAAAAATACAATCTGTTCAAGCAGATTAAAATGAGAAATGTCATACTTAACAAGAACTTAAATCAATTTGTGATTTCATTAGGAATAGAGTCTAAATGAAGTCTAACGTAAAATATCAAAGCTTTCAAAAAACTGCAATACACTCTCCTCAAAAGAAACGACATCTACTTTTGCAAATTCGGGACCTTCAGCACACCATTCTAATAAAAGATTAAGCTTGTTTTTATTGCCTTCAGCTTCTATATAAACATTTCCGTTAGGTAGGTTTCTTACATTCCCATTAATTTGGAGTGCTATGGCTCTTTCTTGAGTACTTTTTCTATACCAGACTCCTTGCACTTTTCCTTTTACTGTAATGTTATAATGTTTTTTCATTGTTTGTAGTACTGTAGAAATATACGATAAAAAATTATTTTTAACTCATTCTATGTGTTGTATTGATATGATAATTATCATATTAATTGGCGATAGTATCTTTTAAATTTGATTGTATAAAAACAGATAATCATGAAAAAAATTCTTGTACCAATAGACTTTTCTGAATATTCAGAGTACGCATTGCAGGTGGCGGCACTATTAGCTAAACAACAAAATGCTGAAATCATAGTATTGCATATGCTAGGGTTGTCTGAAGCTGTATTGATTAAAAACGAAGCTCAAGAAGCAAATGAAGCTATGTATTATATGAAGCTAGCCGAAAAGAGGTTTAGTACTTTTTTAGACAAAGAATATCTAGAAGGTATCAAAGTTAAAGAAACAGTACAAAACTATAAGGTTTTTAGTGAGATTAATGAAGTAGCTCATGAAAATGAAGCAGATCTTATTGTTATGGGGTCTCATGGTATTAGTGGCTTGCATGAAGAAGTGTTTATAGGATCAAACACAGAAAAAGTAGTGCGTACATCTGATATTCCTGTTTTAATAATAAAAAACCCAGCAGATGATTTTGCTCTTAAAGAAGTAGTATTTGCTTGCGATTTTAAAATTGAAAATATTCGAGCATACCATAATGCAATCAAGTTATTTAACTCTTTAAATGCTAATGTGCATTTACTGTATGTTAATTTACCAGGAGAACGATTTAGAAGTTCGGATCAAATGGAAGAAAGAGTAAAAGAATTCCTTTTTAAAGCAGATTCTGGTAATCTGGAGATGTATGATAAGGTAGCTTACTTTAATGATTATAGTGTAGAAAGCGGAGTCTTTAATTATACCAAAAAGATCAATGCAGATATGATTGCAATTCCAACACATGGTCGACGAGGTCTGGCACATTTCTTTAGTGGAAGCATAGGTGAGGATATTGCAAATCATGCAAACAAGCCAGTGGTCACCTTTAAAATATAAAGTATAAAGACCTCACAGGTTTAAAAACTTGTGAGGTTTTATATCTATTTTATAGAGTTCCTAAAGCAATTTCAATCATCTTGCTAAATGTGGTTGCTCTCTCTTCTGAAGAAGCTTTCTCTCCTGTAACTAATGAATCAGATATCGTTAAAATTGCCAGAGCTTTAACATTGTATTTTGCTGCAATAGTGTATAATCCAGCAGTTTCCATTTCAACACAAAGTACTCCAAATTCTGCCCAACGCTTATATGAATCAGGATTATCTTCGTAGAATTCATCAGAGGATAACACATTTCCGGCTTTAATAGGAATGTTATTGTCTTTTGCATACTGTATTGCTTTCATAAATAGTTCAAAATCTACGGTAGGAGAATAGTCTGAATTCAGAAATCTAGCAGTATTGATATTTGAAGTAGAAGAAGCGGCCATGGCAATAACGATATCTTTGAGGTGAATATCTTTTTGATATGAACCTGCAGAGCCTACTCGAATTAAATTTTTGACTCCATAGTCATTAATAAGTTCATGGCAGTATATTAGAGCCGAGGGAATCCCCATTCCGGTACCCTGTACAGAGACAGGTTTACCCTTATAGGTTCCTGTGTACCCGAGCATTCCTCTAATATCATTGTAACACATAGGGTTGTCAAGAAAGGTTTGTGCAATCCATTTGGCTCGCATAGGATCTCCTGGTAATAGAATTGTTTCTGCTATTTCTCCCTGTTGCGCTGCGATATGTATACTCATTCTGTTTTATTTTGAAGTTACTATAGTGACTCCAGATGAAGTGCCAATTCTGGAAACGCCTAAGTTGATATATTGCTTTGCTGTTTCTACATCTCTAATTCCTCCAGAAGCTTTTATTTGTATAACATCCTGCACTTCATTTTTCATGAGTTTTACATCATTTAAGGTAGCACCACCGGTTCCGAAACCTGTAGATGTTTTTATGAAATCTGCTCCAGCATTCAGTGATAGTTGACAGGCAATTTTCTTTTCTTCATCAGTGAGGTAGCAATTTTCAAAAATCACTTTTAGTGTATGCTCCCCAATCACTTTTTTTATTGCTCTTATTTCTTCTTCAACAATTTTATAATACCCTGATTTTAATAGTCCAATATTAAGTACCATATCGATTTCATTTGCACCGTCATCAATGCATTGTTGAGCCTCATATGCCTTTACTTTGGTAACGGTAGAACCCAGAGGGAAACCTACCACGGCTGCTATATTAATATCTGTATGCATTAATTCACTTTCTGCCAGACCAACATAATAACTGTTTACACAAACTGCATAAAAATGATGCTCTTTTGCTTCTGTACAAAGTTTTTTAATATCATCAACTGTAGCATTTGCTTTTAACAATGTGTGATCTATATAGGTATTGAGTATCATGATTATTGATGTGAATTTATTACTCCAATTAAATCATTTTTTTGCAATACTCCAGATTGTCTCCATAGTTGTTTACCATCTTTAAATAAAATCATTGTGGGTACCCCACGAACCTGATATTTTGATGCCAAAGGTTGATTCTTATCTACATCTATTTTTACAATCTTGACAGTATCTCCTAGTTCATCTTTAACCTCTTTAAGAATAGGCGCAAGCATTTTACAAGGACCACACCAATCTGCATAAAAATCTACCAATACTGGTGTTTTTGATTCAATGATATTGCTAAAATTACTTTTCATCTATTCTTTTTTAATCGTTATCTATACTGTTAAATCATTTAATTGCTAAGTTATAATAATGAACCGAGAAATTTTTTAATAGAGAAATTAACCTATTATCGGTCGATCATTATACTTTTTGATAAGATGCATTATATCTTTGATAGGGATTTCTATAGAATATGTTCCCGTGTAGGAAGGGCAAATGACACAATCATCAAAATAAAATTCTACAGTATCATCATTTACGACAAAATTGTTCTTATAAGCTTTAAAATCACCTTTTGACAGTTCCCAACAGTCGTAGAATAAATCTCCAGAACGAATACCTTCCTTTATAATTGTATTTATAGTTGTAAACACTTCTTCTTCGGTACCTGTTTCAAAAAAATCATCAAAATAAATGAAGTCATGTTTTTTAAGATCAAAGTTCACACAATCAAAGAGATATGTAGAATATAACATCCCAGAATAATAATTCTCTTTGTAAAGTACTACACTAATACGATCATTTTTTACATTATAGATCTTATAATCAATAATTCTCTTGTCTCTAAACCTATTGATTTTTAAGGTGTCGCAAAGCAACTCTTTGTCTTCAAGAATTTGATTTTCTGTTTTTTCTATATTGAGATAATTTTCTGTAATAAAATTATTAAATACCGAATACGAAGGGTCAATTTTCTCATTGAGATATGGGTATTTGTAATCCAGAACATAAAGGTCTTCTTCCTTAAAAAAGCTTTTAGAAATTACTAATTCCTGTAATTTGGTTTTATCATCTTTGGCTGTTATTAATCGTTCTTTTTTAATGGCTTTTGTTTTCTCTTTGTTAAGCTCAAGATTTTCTTCAGAAAAAACCATTACCGTATCTTCTACTTTTTGTTCTATATGTTGTTCAGTTTCCTTTTGCTCTGATGGTTTTTGAGTAGAGGTTTGTTTTTTACAAGCAATGAAACTTAAAAAAACGAAACAAGTGATAAGAGTTTTCATATGAATGTTTTTAATTTATATAAAAATAGAATAGCAAATTATCAAAAAATATGATATTGATCAGCTTGATTAGTGAATAAAAAAGTGAGTTTCAAGTGAAACCCACTTTTTATTATGTAGTGTGTAATTAAAAAAACCTGTAATCAAGCTACCTTTTTGAAAGTTTGATCTGTACAGATTAAGTTTTTGAACTACTATGAATACTAATTCTCATAGAGTCCTAATTTGCTTTTAAGCATATTCATTTCATTTTGAATTTGATGAACTCGTTCTAGTAAACGCATGATGACTTCAACTCCTTCGAGATTGATTTCTAATTCTTTGTTGAATAGTATGATTTGCTCGAGTCTGGGTAATTCATCAGAGTTTAAAAATGCGGTTTGCCGAATAGTAATAATCTCAATTAATCCAAACTCGTGTAATGAGTTTATAAAAGAGAATTCTATCTCATGGCGTGCACAGAATTCTATTGCTGGTATAAGTTGTTCTTTAGTCATTATAATACATTTAAAGCTTGGATAATGTTCTAAATAATTCTTTTTGTTGTTCTGATAGGTTGTTTGGGATTTTGATCGTATATGTAATAAAAAGATCCCCAAATTGGCCTTCTTTTTTGTATACAGGAAACCCTTTTCCTTTTAGTTTTATTTTGGTGCCATTCTGAGTTTCAGGTTTTACATTTAATTTCACTTTCCCATCAAGGGTTTCGATGGTAATTTCACCGCCCAAAACAGCAGTATAAAGATCGATATCGACTTGTTGGTAAAGATCACTTTTGATACGTTTAAACAAGGTTTTATTGTCAATAAGAAAAGTGATATACAAATCGCCATTAGGGCCCCCTCCAATTCCTGACCCACCATGGTTGTTAATCTTTATAGTTTGCCCGTTTTCGACGCCGGCAGGAATGGTAATTCGAATATTTTTATTGTTAACAGTAAGTGTTCTCTTGTGGGTCTTATAGACATCCATCAAGTCAAGATGTAATTCTGCATTATAATCTTCGCCTCTGTATCTGGCTCTACCTTGTGCAGAACTTCTTCCCGCACCTCCAAACATAGATTCAAAGAAATCTGAAAAATCACTTTCTGAGTAATTTCTGTGATATTGTTGTTGTCCAGTTCCTCTAGATTGTTGCTGTGATTTTTTAGCTTTTTCAAACTCTTCAGCATGTTTCCAATCTTTACCGTATTGATCGTATTTTTTTCGGTTTTCGGGATGACTTAATACTTCATTGGCCTCATTAATCTCCTTAAATTTTCTTTCTGCTTCATTGTCATTAGGATTTAGATCAGGGTGATATTTTCTGGCTAATTTTCTATATGCCTTTTTAATATCACTTTCTGAAGCATTTTTTGAGACACCCAATATTTTATAGTAATCAATAAACTCCATATGCTAACCAATAAATTAGTTACTATTTTTCAAAAATTAATTTCAGTCGTCCAAGCATCATTAATTCAGATTTGTTTTTACCAGAAAATGCACCTGCGATAGCATTAGCAGTGGTCCAGATGAGTTGTTTTAATTTATCGGTAAAATGAGATTTGTGCTCTTTAAAAAATGTTTCGAATTGGGTAAAACACTCTTCTGCACTCAATTCTTCATAATCAAGCCAATCAAAAACGATTTCGATCTGAAAAGAGGCATCTACACCAAATTCATCTTCAATATCATCTACTTTTAACCATTCTGTTTTTACGATTTTTCTTAAAGAATCGTATTCTGATTTACGAACTACTTTATCAGATGCAGCAATTGCATAAAATAGCTTGCCTAGGTTTTGATAAAATGTAATTCCTATGTTTTGAGCAGTATTCATATCATAAAAAAATTATCGATTAATGAATATAAATTTAATTAGATCAAGTCATATTTTTTATGACATAAATCAGTTCTGGTAACAAATCAAAATGATTACTTTTGAAGAATGAAAGTTTTCGAAAAAGACAATAACGTTTTCAAATTACTTTCTGAGGCCATTTCAGAGGGTATCATTGTAGTAAATGAGGATCAAATTATAGTTGCAACGAATGGATCTGCCAATCATATTTTTGCTTATGAAGCAGATGAATTAGTAGGAAAACATCTTAATACTTTGATACCAAAAAAACATCATCACGGTCATGAAAAACATTATGACAATTTTATAGCGCATAGTAAAAAACGGCATATGGGAGCTGGGAGAGATCTTTTTGGGGTACGAAAAGATGGAACAGTATTCCCTGTAGAGGCAGGTTTAAACCCATTTGCAATTTATGGTAACAACTATGTAATGGCTCTGGTCATAGATATTACGCTTAGGAAAGAACAAGAACAACAAATACAGGATCTGAATGTTAAGCTAGAGCAAAAAATAGAAGAGCGTACTGTAGAATTACATCATACGATAGAAGAATTAAAAGAAGAAGTAGCACTGCGTATGGAAGCAGAAGCTCAAACCAAAGAATCTTTAAGAAAAGAAAGAGATTTAAGTGAGTTAAAGACAAAATTTCTTTCACTTGTTTCGCATGAATTTAAAACACCATTAAGTGGTATCCTTACTTCGGCTACACTTGCCGGAAAATATACCAAAACAGAACAACAGGAAAAAAGAGAAAAACATCTCGACACGATAAAAAATAAAGTAAAGTACCTGGATAATATTCTTAATGACTTTTTATCTATTGAGCGCTTAGAAACAGGTAAGGTAACCTATAAGTATAGCCAGTTTCCTCTTAGTAAGGTTGTTAACGAAGTGGTTTATAATGCTAATATGTTACTAAAAGATGGGCAAAGAATAAATTATCCTAAAGATATTGATGATTATGTTATAGAGTTTGATGAAAAGATTTTAGAGCTTACACTTACAAATCTAATTAATAATGCCATTAAATATTCTGGAGAGCATACTACTATAGATTTGCAGGTATGCTTTGAGGATGATATCCTTACATTTAAGATTATCGATCAAGGTATTGGGATTCCAAAAAAAGAACAAGTTTTTATTTTTAAACGATATTTTAGAGCAGAAAACGCCTTGTTAGATCAAGGGACTGGTATTGGGCTAAATATTGTGAAAAGTCATTTGGAAAACCTAGGAGGGAGTATTACTTTTACAAGTAAGGAAAATTATGGTTCTACATTTACTGTCACCATACATACAACCAATACCCACGAGTCATGAAAACTATTCTTTTGATTGAAGATGATACAGCGCTTAGAGAAAATACGGCAGAACTTTTAGAACTTTCTGATTATAATGTAATCACCTCCCCAAATGGAAAAGTAGGTATTACCAAAGCAAAAGAAGAAAAACCAGATATTATTATTTGCGATATTATGATGCCCGAGGTTGATGGATATGGAGTTCTAGAAGCATTGTCTTATGATGTTAATACCAATCACATCCCATTTATATTTTTATCTGCAAAAACTGAACATAAGGAGATTCGAAAAGGAATGGATCTGGGAGCTGATGATTACCTTACCAAACCTTTTGAAGAAGATGAATTATTGAGTGCTGTCGAGAGTCGTTTGGCAAAATCAGCATTACTTTCTAAGGTTGTTAAAGATCAACAATTTTCTACAACAACAAACACTTCTGAGGATAACGGACTTAGAAATTTACATGAGCTTAAGAATTTTTTTGATGATCATGGTGAGATTTCTGAATTTAAAAAAGGAGCAGTAGTCTATGAAGAAGGAGAACATTCTAATAATATATATCTGATCCTAAAAGGAGTTGTTAAAAGCCATAAAATGGATGAGAATGGTAAAGAATTGATCACTACATTATATAAAACAGATGATTTTCTTGGGTTTACTTCATTTATAGATAATACTCCATATCTAGAATCTGCAACAGCAGTTGAAGATTCAGAATTAGCAGGAATATCAAAAAATAATTTAAAAGAGATATTAGAAAAGAGTAAAAACATCTCTCTTGAATTAATGGAGCTACTAACCGAAAATCTTTCTGAAATCAAAGAGCAATTATTACAAATGGCCTATAGTTCGGTACGTAAAAAAACAGCTCAAACCATACTTCAATTTGCTGATGTATTAAACAAAAAACCAAAAGATAATATAAAAATATCGCGAAATGATCTGGCTAGTGTTGCCGGGATTGCTACAGAAAGTTTAATACGTACCTTATCAAGTTTTAAAAAAGATGGTCTAATTGAAATTGAAGGACGCAACATAAAAATTTTGGATTTACCTGGTCTTCAACTGGTAGAATAAAAACACAAAAATACCCAAACTGATTTTTATCATATTTTTCATGAGTACATCCTAATACATTTGTTGTATTAGAAAGTATTTAAAATGAAGAACATCCTGATCCCTACAGATTTTTCTGAAAATTCGTGGAATGCCATTACATATGCGTTGTCATTTTTTAAAAGGGTGAAATGTAATTTTTATTTATTACACGTCTCTCCCTTTGAAGAAATGATAGGAGGAGATTCATTTTATGGTTCAAAAAAAACAGTCCTAGAAAAGAGCACACAAAGCGATAAAGAACAAATGCAATTATTGCTAAAAAGAATAGAAAAATTATCGCTAAACACAAAACATAACTTTTTCTCAAGTAATGAATATATCTTTTTTGTTGATGCAATTAGAAAACAGGTTAAGGAAAAGAATATAGATCTCATTGTTATGGGAACCAAAGGGGCTTCAGGAATTAAAGAAAAAACTATAGGTAGTAATACAGGAGATGTGATCACAAAAGTGAAATGTCCTGTTTTGGTTATCCCCGAAAAAGCGACCTATAGCAAACCTAAAGAAATTGCATTTCCTACAGATTATAATATGTATTATAAAAGCAGGGTGTTAAATACAATTATGGATACGCTTTCTTTAAATGAAGCTGCTTTACGAGTTTTACATGTTGCAAAAAAAGAAAAAGAATTAACTGATCGACAAAGAAAAAATAAAGATTTTTTAGATGATTCTATTGACGAAATAGAGCATAGTTTTCACTTCCTGTCTAATCCAAATATTGAAGAAGCCATACAATGTTTTGTTGAAAGTAGAGACATCGATATGATTACTATGATTGCCAAAAACCTCAATTTCTTCCAACGTATTTTATTTCACCCTACAGTCGAAAAAATAAGCTATCATATTAATATCCCTTTCCTGGTATTGCATGAGTGAGTGACTTATAAATAGTGAAAGAAGAAATAGTCGGGTTATATCATCAACTAGGTTTAAGTTGACAATCGAGAATAGTTCAAAAAACAATAAAATGGGTGCAAATTTAATTCACAAATATAATATTCCGGGACCGCGATATACAAGTTATCCTACTGTTCCTTATTGGGACATTGATACTTTTTCATTAAAGAAATGGACAACTTCGATACAACAATCATTTGCAGAAAGTAATGATACAGATGGGATAAGTCTATACATCCATTTGCCATTTTGTGAGAGTATGTGTACTTTTTGCGGATGTAATAAACGTATTACAAAACGACATGATGTAGAAGAACCTTATATCAATACGGTTTTAAAAGAATGGCAATTGTACCTTAATATTTTTGAGAATAAACCCAGAATTAAAGAATTGCATTTGGGAGGAGGTACACCCACATTTTTTTCACCCGAAAACTTACAATATTTAATTAATGGTATTTTCTCGGGAGTAGAACGAGCAGAAGATTGTGAATTAAGTTTTGAAGGACATCCAAATAATACCACCCGAGAACATTTGCAAGCATTGTATGATGTTGGTTTCAGAAGAGTAAGTTTTGGTGTACAGGATTATAATGAAACGGTACAAAGAGCAATCCATAGAATTCAACCGTTTGAAAATGTGAAATATGTAACAGAGACTGCCAGAGAAATTGGTTTCACCTCTGTTGGACATGATATTATTTTTGGATTACCTTTTCAAACACAAGAAGCAGTAGTTAGTACTATTTTAAAGACAAAAGAACTATTGCCTGATCGATTAGCATTCTACAGTTATGCACACGTACCATGGCAGAAAGGTAATGGACAACGCGGTTTTAACGAATCAGATCTTCCAACAGGAGAGCAAAAGCGAAAGCAATATGAGGTTGGAAAAAAATTACTATCGGAAGTAGGTTATGTAGAAATCGGTATGGATCATTTTGCCTTAAAAAATGATTCACTATACCAATCTATGGAAAATCAAACACTGCATCGTAATTTTATGGGATATACTGCTTCCAAAACGCATGCAATGATTGGTTTGGGAGTATCTGCAATTAGTGATAGTTGGTATGGTTTTGCGCAAAATGTAAAGGGAGTAGAAGAGTACCAACATTTAGTAAAAGAAGGTATTATCCCGGTTTATCGAGGGCATATTTTAACTTTAGAAGATCAGATTATACGAAAACATATTCTTAATTTGATGTGTCATTTCAGTACCAAATGGGAAGATGATCATATGTATTTTAAAGAGTTGCCAGAGGTTTTACAGAATTTAAAAGAATTGGAAGCAGATCAATTATTAGTTATAGATGATTCTCATATACACGTTACAGAAAAAGGTAGGCCTTTTGTTCGTAATATTTGTATGGCTTTTGACCTTAGGTTACAACGCAAAATACCAGAGACAATGTTGTTTTCGATGACTGTTTGACCGTATTAAAAACTTGAAAAACTATTCTTTTTCCTGTTTTGATGCTTTGACCAATAAAATTTTCAGGTACTTTTTCATCACCAGAAAAACCTAATACTATTGTTCTGCTATCCTCAGGTATATAACTGGTCTTAAAGATATAATCCCAAAGACTTAACTAATTCCAAAATTTACACCATATGAGCCTTTGGGTAATGCATAAGAATGATGATATAAATGCATTGGGTTATTAAGGGTGTATTTAAGAAGCCTTATGAAGTAAAATATGAGTAAACCATTAAAAATATCATATTTGCGACTGTTGCTATAGAATTGAATATTGGTTTTAAAAAAGTACTCTTCTTAAAAACAATAATAAACCCTATCAAAGCAAGTAATTAGTGACACTCGAAATTTGCAGAAACTATTTCGGTTATAGGTTTAGGAGAAAGATATGGGATCCCTAATCCAAGACCTCGTATGATAAATAACAATCCGATTATGACTACAAATACAGGAATCATTTTTTGAATGTGTTGCCGGGCTTTTCTGTTTAAAAAATTACCAGCATATACAGCCATTGTCATTAAGGGTATAGTTCCTAATCCAAAAAAAGTCATATACAAACTACCTTTGAGGATATGACCAGAAGCAATGGCTCCAAAAACCGCCATATAAACCAAACCACAGGGCAAAAAACCATTTAAGAAACCAATAGAGAGAAAAGTATCTGGAGTTTTCTTTTTTAGAGCTGTACCCAGTGCGTTTTTGACTTTGGAGATAATTTTATAGATTGGTTTTGAGAAATTGTATTTGGAAAAGGTTTGATAGGGGATCAGTACAATTATAATCATCAAAACACCAACTGCAATAGATAATTTTTGCTGTAACCCAAAAAGGTTTAAGCTCTTTCCTATGATTCCAAAGAATAATCCAATGATGCTATAGGATAATAATCGCCCAAAATGATATAAAAATACCTGGAAGAATTTTTGAGTAGTATTAGATTTGTTTACAGGCAACATAAAGGCAATAGGGCCACACATTCCCACACAGTGAAAACTACCCAATAAGCCAAGTATGAATGCAGATATAAGCATTTAATATGTAAATGATTTTTTAAATAAATATGAAGTGTTTTCATACTTCCAATCGATAGTGATGTTCCAACGCCCTTCGAGCATATTTTTGTCATCAATTATTAGCTCTGAAGCAGTGAGAGAAATAGGGATTTCGAAATCCAATTTCTTACTTGATGGTCTATATAAGGATATAGTTCCAGAAATATCACTATAGTTTTTATCTTTCGGAAAAGAGATGACCAGACCTTCGGCTGTTTTTTTAACTACGATGTTTTTTAATAGTGTTTTTGAGTTTTTTTCAGCATTGATTTCCTTTTGAAAAGCAAGCTCCTTTTTGTAATAATCTTCTGTTACCAAATCGTGTTCATAATTTTGATTGGTATTCATTTTTACTACAAAATACAGGATAAAAGAGATAAACCCTATAAATACTAATACGATGGCAGTTCCCCAGTTTATTTTCATAATATCTTTCTTTAGTTCTGTTATGGGTTTGGCCTATGCCAGAATGACAAAAAGGAACAAAATATCAAAATACTTGCCATTCAGGCAAAGGCTGCAATCCACTGTAATTTATACTTTCTACTACTTATAACTTCTAGGTCCTAAAAATGCGGTAGTCGTTGTCTCGATCAATTTATCATTACTATACACTCCAATTTTTAATCGATCACTATCACCTTTTAGAGCCGCACCATTGATTTCAATAAACAAAGTGCCTTCTGCAATTCCTTGTTCAGGAACGCTAAATTTTTTATGAGTAACCAGTTCTATTTTTCCTTTATGAGACATCAATTCAAAACGAACATCTTCAATTTTTGTAGTGGTTTTATTAACCAGCTTATAGGTGTATACGTTACTAATGATGTTATCATTTTTTCTCTCATATAATTGTCCTGGTAATCGTAAGATATTTGCTTCTACATCGTTTCTTAGCAATGACATTCCTAATAAAACACCGGTTAAGATAACCAGAACAGCACTATAACCTTTTAATCGTGGTGTGAATTTAAATTTTGCTTTTTTAGCAATATTATCTTCGCTGGCATACCGTATTAATCCTTTAGGAAGGTTAACACTTTCCATAATATGATCACAGGCATCAATACATGCTGTACAGTTTACACATTCTAATTGTGTGCCGTTACGAATATCGATACCAGTCGGACAAACATGTACACACTGAAAACAATCAATGCAATCTCCTTTTCCGGTAGAAGGGCGGTCTTCGTTTTTCTTAAACTTAGCTCTTCCTGCTTCTTTTTCTCCACGTTTATAATCATAGGCAACTATAATTGATTTAGAATCAAGTAGTACTCCTTGCAATCGGCCATAAGGGCATGCAATAATACAAACTTGTTCTCTAAACCATGCAAATATAAAATAGAAAACAGCTGTAAATATAAGTAAGGAAATTAAAGTACTTACATTCTGAAAAGGACCATCGGTGATGTATCGTATTAATTGATCACTACCAATCAGATATGCTAAAAATATATTAGCAATCAGGAATGAAATAATGAAAAATATAATCCATTTCAGAACACGTTTTCTAATTTTTTCTGCATTCCAGGATTGTTTGTTGAGACGAATTTGTTTCCCACGATCACCTTCAATCCAGTATTCTATTCTGCGAAAAACCATTTCCATAAAGATGGTCTGCGGGCAGACCCACCCACAGAATAATCTACCAAAAGCTACAGTAAAAAGGGTAATAAATATAACTCCGATTATCATCGAAATAACAAATAAATGAAAATCCTGAGGCCAGAATGGTGCTCCAAATATATTAAAACGACGTTCTAAAACATTAAACAGTAAAAACTGGTTCCCATTAATTTTGATAAAAGGAGCAGAAAATAAGAATATCAATAATCCATAACTTACCCATTTACGGTATTCATAATACTTACCACTTGGTTTTTTCGGATATACCCATGCACGTTTTCCTTCATCGTTTATGGTACCGATAGAATCTCTAAATTTTTCGTCTGCAGGTGTTTCCAATGGTCTTGATTTTACTTATTGATCGCTATGGTTATCTAATCCAAAACAATTTTGGGGTTTCGTTCTTCTACTTTCTTATTTCTGTGCATCAGGATCAGTCCAAACTTCTCCCTGAGGCTCTTTAGGTTCGGCTGGAGTTGTACCTCCTAAGGTAATAATATAACTTGCTACCTGTGCCATTTCAACGGGCTTAAGAGTTTGTTTCCAAGCGACCATTCCTTTTCCATCTCGACCTCCTTCAGAGATCGTTCTAAATACGTTTTTGATACCTCCACCTAGAATCCAATGTTCATCGGTAAGGTTAGGTCCTATTCCACCACCACCATCAGCTTTGTGACAGGCAACACAATTGGCAGTGTAGACCGCCTTTCCAGCATTGATATCCGAAGCTTCTGTGAGCAGCGTAACTGTATTTATATCTACTAAATCTTTGGCAGTTTTTTTATATTCTTCAATTGCAATTTTAGCTTCGGCTACTTCAGTTTCATATTCTTCTGTCTGGGTATAATCATTGTATACATGAAAACGAACTAGATAGGCTATTCCAAATATAATTGTAGCATAAAACATATATACCCACCATGGTGGAAGATTATTATCTAGTTCTTTAATCCCGTCATAATTATGATCCAGAATAATCTCTTCTTCACTTTCTACGGGTTTGCTATCAAGAAGTTTTAAATAGATATTTTTAAACCATCTAAATTGCTTTTCTTTTTTAGCTTTTTCTGCCAGAAGATAGCGTTCTTGAGCATCAGGTTTTAAGGAGCGAAATAAGATACTTCTTAATGCTTCTAAACTGATTTCTATTGCTACAATAAACAATAAAACCATGCCTAATACTAACCAAGTGAGTGGTTGTGCTATAAATGCAGATTCTTCTCCTGATTCTACAGTTACTTCTATTAATAGATATGCTATGAATAGAAAAGCAATAATTCTTATATAGGATGCAGTACTTCTCATAACATGTTTTCGTTTTCGGTTTCTAATGGAATTTGACTAACTTCTTTTATATGTTCTTTTTTTGCGGTGAAAACCCACCAGAATAAGATGGCAAAGAAGATGGAAAAGATAAGGAGTGAAATTATAGGATAGATTTCTATACCTTCAATACTTTCCATATGGCCTTTTATAAATTTTAGCATGGCGTTTATTCTTTAGTTTGAACTACAGTTTATTTGTTTTTAACTTTTATATCAGTTCCTAACCTTTGGATATAGGCGATCAAGGCTACAACTTCTCTATCCTTCATTTCGATAAAATCCAATCCATTTTCCTGTGCATATTTTTTATCAGCTTCGTATGTTTTTACAAAATCTGGGTCGCTATACAGATTTTTTTCTATTGTAGTTCCCTGTTCATCCATCCATTGTTGTGCTCTGGCTATTTCTTCGGGAGTATACGGTACACCTAGGGTTACCATAGCATTCATCTTATCCTCGGTTTGAGAACGATCAAGTTTATTTTTGATCAGCCACTTATAACTTGGCATAATAGATCCCGATGAGGTTGTTTGTGGGTCATAAAAGTGATTTAAGTGCCAGTTATCAGAATATTTTCCTCCAATTCTCATTAAATCTGGCCCTGTACGTTTACTTCCCCATAAGAATGGATGATCATAAACATATTCACCAGCTTTAGAATACTCTCCATATCGTTCTACTTCACTACGGAAAGGCCTAATCATTTGTGAATGACAAGACACACAACTTTCTCTGATGTAGATATCTCTTCCTTCTAACTCAAGAGGAGTGTATGGTTTTACACTGGTAATTGTAGGTATATTAGATTCTACCATCAAAGTAGGAACTATTTGTACGATACCTCCAATTAGGATTGCTATGGTAGCAAAAATGGTTAGTTTTACAGGTCTTCTCTCTAGCCAAGTGTGATATCCTTCTTTAGTAGTTCTATGTTTAGTTACTTTGGTAAGCGGAGCAGCTTCAGCAAGTTCGTCTGTAACAGCACTACCACTTCTCACGGTTTTTATAATATTATAAAGCATTACAAAAGCACCTAAGATATATAAACTACCTCCTATTGCTCGCATCCAGTACATTGGGATAATTTCGTTAACTGTTTCTAAGAAATTACCATAAGTAAGTGTTCCATCTGGGTTAAATTGTTTCCACATAGAAGCTTGTACAAATCCAGCAACATACATTGGTAACGCATACATAATAATACCTAGGGTTCCAATCCAGAAGTGAAGATTCGCTAATCCTGTTGACCAAAGTTTTGTCTTAGTCATTCGGGGAATTAACCAATACACCATTCCAAATGTCAAAAACCCATTCCAAGCTAAGGCTCCAACATGTACGTGTGCAATAATCCAATCGCTAAAGTGTGCAATAGCATTCACGTTTTTTAAAGATAACATGGGACCTTCAAAAGTGGCCATACCATATCCGGTAATAGCAACTACCATAAATTTTAAGACAGGATCAGTACGTACTTTATCCCAGGCACCTCTTAAGGTTAATAAACCATTAATCATACCTCCCCAGGATGGAGCAATTAGCATAACAGAGAATGCTACTCCTAGATTCTGAGCCCAATCTGGTAATGATGAATATAAAAGGTGATGAGGCCCTGCCCAGATATAAATGAATATTAGAGACCAAAAGTGAACAATAGATAATCGATATGAATATACAGGTCTATTTGCAGCTTTAGGAACAAAATAGTACATCAGCCCTAAGAAAGGAGTAGTAAGAAAAAATGCAACGGCATTATGACCATACCACCATTGTACTAAAGCATCCTGAACACCAGCATATACCGAATAACTTTTTAATGCACTTACCGGTAACTCAAGACTATTAAAAATATGAAGAACAGCAACTGTAACAAAAGTCGCTAGGTAAAACCATATAGCAACATATAAATGACGTTGTCTTCTTTTTAACATGGTTCCTATAAGATTCCATCCAAAAGCTACCCATATAATGGCAATTGCGATATCAAAAGGCCATTCGAGTTCTGCGTACTCTTTTGTAGTAGTATACCCTAATGGTAATGTAATTGCGGCTCCGACAATGATTAATTGCCACCCCCAAAAATTGATGTTACTAAGAGCATCACTAAACATACGAGCTTTTAGTAATCGCTGAGTAGAATAGTATACTCCCGCATAAATGGCATTACCTACAAAAGCAAAAATAACAGCATTAGTGTGTAATGGCCTTAATCGTCCAAAACTTAACCATGATATGCCATCTGTTAGATTGGGGAATAAAAACATGAATGCGAGTAGTAGACCTACTGACATACCTACTATGCCCCAAAAGATGGTAGCATATAAGAATTTTTTTACGATTTTATTATCGTAATAGAATTGTTCCATTTCCATATTTAAGATTGTTTAGTTTTAGTGGATTCCGAAGATTTTTTTTTGCTTTCCTTTATAAGTTCATCGTCAAAAAGCATCCTAACAGAAGGCGTATAAACATCATCATATTGACCATTTCTGACCGATATTATGAAGCTAATAAAAAAGACGATGGCAACGATTATACTAATCGTTAAGAGTATATAGATTACACCCATACTTACTTTTGATTATAAGCCAAAAGTATGCGCGAACATTTTCTAAAAAAATGACATTTATCAGGTTTTATTATTTAAGACTATTCTTAATAAGAATATCTGGTTTTATACAGTTTTTATAGGCGTATAATGTTAATAATTGTTAAAATAGTACCTTTTTATACATAGTACTGTAACAAAAATGAAATACCGACGTCTAGTAAGTATAAATCAATTATAAAAACAGAAATTATGAGAACTTTAGACAACAATCAAATCACTAAAAAATTAACTGCAACCAAAGGTTATGTTTGGAATTCAAAAAGACGTTTCCGATAATTTTAAGTACAACTATTAAAAACCAAAATCAATTAAAAATCAACAATTATGAGAACTATAGACAGCAACAGAATCACTAGAAAATTAAATGCGCCAATCGGATATACCTGGAATGCTAAGAGGAGATATAGATAATCTTTAGGTATAGAATAAAACAATTTATAAATCAATTAAAAAACAGAAATTATGAGAACTATAGATAGTAACAGAATCACTAGAAAATTAAATGCACCAATCGGATATACCTGGAATGCCAAGAGGCGATACAGATAATACAGATTTATCAATCTATCCCAACAGTTTGGGATCAAAAACTAACCATCATGAAAACTATACGAAATATTAGAAAACAATTAAAAATAGCAACACAAAAACAAAATATGTTTTTGGATTGCGCGCCAAAGCTTTATAATTATGAAGATACTTTGTTCACCAGGATTAAGCGTTACGCACATTAAGTTAAGAACTATTATATACTAAAAGGCCGAATTTTATTAAAATTCGGCCTTTTTTATTTCTAAACTATACTTCTTCCGGTTTCAATTTTGATTGGCAAAACAAAAGTAATCAAAGTTGATTATCTCTTGCCTATGCTCTGGATGATATAAAAAACGACTTTTTAGACACGCTATTCAATTTATTTGATCTTTATACATCAGTAAAGGTGTTATATATTGATGTTGAGGGATTACCTAAAACTAATTTTTAATATGATCTCGTGGCTTCCGTTATTAAATTTACCTATATCAGTGGTTGTATGTTCATAAGCATAGCCAAAACTGAGCGTGTCATTCATAAAATTAGCAGTTAAAAATGTAGTAAAACTTTCATCTAATCGATAATTAACTCCTAATTCTAACCTGTCTTTATACCATGCAGATGTAGTGATATCTACCGATAAAGGAACACCAGATACAGCCCTACCTAATACAGAAGGTTGTAATTTAAAATTATCATTAAAAGGGATCGTATATCCCCCTCCCAAATAGAACTGTTGATCATCACTTGCCGAAACAGGATTAACTCCCTCTTTTTCGAAGCGATCATTAGACAACAGATTAGGAGCAGATAATGTGATATAAAAGCGTTCTGCTTTGAGGTAAAATCCAAGCCCTACGTTAGGGTTAAATCTACTCACATTTTCTGCAAATAAAGGATCGTTTTCTATTCCCACTTTGTTAAGATCTATATTTAAGAAAGATCCTCCTGCTTTTATTCCTGCATGTAAATCTAATTGCTCTGTCAGTTTAATTTTATATGAAAAATCAGCGTATAGATGAGTTTCATCAAGTACAAATACTTGATCGTTGACGACACTTAAACCAACACCCACATTTTTGCCTACAGGAGAGTTGATATTAAAGGTATAGGTCTCAGGAGCATCTTGCACACCTGCCCATTGGCTTCGAATACTAACAAGAGCCTCCAGATTACCATTGGTACCCGCATATGCAGGATTTATAACATTCATGTTGTATCTATACATACTGAAATTAGGATCCTGTTGTGCCTTTCCAGAAAATGAAACAAGAAAAAGTAATAGGACAATATATATATGAGTAAAATCTTTCATCGATTCGCTTTTAATTAAATAAGGATTGATTTTTTTTGTAATAAAACAGGTTAATAGTTAATGTATATCCAACCAGTTAAAGGAGCTACTTCGGTATTCCCGGTTTCGATAACATAATAATACGCTCCAGAGGGAAGTTTTCCATTTCCAAAAGTCGAACTCCCTTGGGAGATTCCGTTCCAGTCATTTTGATATTGTCTGGACTTAAAAACTGGGTTACCTGTTCTATTAAAAAGTTGAATTTGGTGATTAGGGAAGTTTTCTAACCCTTCAATTACCCATGTATCATTGATCCCATCTCCATTAGGAGAGAATCCTTTATTAAAAGTTAAAGTAGTTGAAGCTGGAGTTACATTCTGGGTGTTAATGCTAAAGTTTTCAGAATTTGTAGTATCTATCCCGGGGTTTCCTAAAGCATCGACGACTCCAGTATTATCTATAGTTATGATGTTGTTATCATCTTCGATATCATCATTTGGCGTATAGGTTGCTGTAAAAGTGATGTTACCATCGGTAGAACTTACGGTAGAGAGCGTTCCGTTTGGTACAGTTAGATTTGTATTATCAAAACCAGTTACAGGTTCAGAGAATGTGATGGTTACTGTTGCTGTTTCCTCTATTGTTAATTCATTATCACTAATTGTTATTGTCGAAGTAGGCGATGTGGTATCAATAACAAAATTTGTAGAGTCTGTTGTTCCAATACCCGCGTTACCAACATTGTTAGTAATTGCAGTATTATCCAATATAATGATGTTAGTATCATCTTCGATATCATCATTTGGCGTATAGGTTGCTGTAAAAGTGATGTTACCATCGGTAGAACTTACGGTAGAGAGCGTTCCGTTTGGTACAGTTAGATTTGTATTATCAAAACCAGTTACAGGTTCAGAGAATGTGATGATTACTGTAGCTGTTTCTCCTATGATTAATTCATTATCACTAATTGTTATTGTTGATATAGGTACTATAGTATTAATAACAAAATTTGTAGCGTCTGTTGTTCCAATACCTGCATTACCAATAGTATCAGTAACTCCTGTATTATCCAATGTAATGATGTTTGTTGGATCTTCAATACCTTCTGTTGGAGTAAAAATAGCGGTAAAAGTGATATTGCCATCAGAAGAACTCAATGTAGAGAGTGTTCCGTTTGGTATAGTAAGATCAGTAGTATCAAAATTGGTTACAGGTTCAGAGAATGTGATGGTTACTATAGCAGTTTCTGCTACGGTTAATTCATTATCACTAATTGTTATTGTTGAGGTAGGTGATGCTGTATCAATAACAAAATTTGTAGAGTCTGTTGTTCCAATACCCGCGTTACCACCATTATCAGTAACTCCTGTATTATCCAATGTAATGATGTTTGTTGCATCTTCTATATTGGTATTTGGCGTATAGGTTGCTGTAAAAGTAATATTCCCATCAGTAGAACTTACGGTAGAGAGCGTTCCGTTTGGTATAGTTAGATCTGCATTGTTAAAACCAGTTATAACTTCAGAAAAAGTAATTGTTACATTTGTAGTTTCACCTATAGAGAGTTCAGAATCATTTATAGCTATAGTCGCTGTTGGTAATGCCACGTCTTTATTTTTTGTGTCCATTACGGTGGCTCCGCTATTTCCTGCAGGATCTGTAAGAGAAGCTTCAAGAGTAATAGTTCCATCTCCTAAGCTACTTAGATCAATTCCAGTAATTTGATCGGCTGTAGTTGTAATTATTCCTGTTCCTGTTACCGAAGTACCACCTCCTGCACTGCTGAAAGTATAATCATAAGTTGCTCCTATTTCTGCTCCAGCAAAAGTAAAACTTACGGCATCATCATTACCCGCATTGACAGGACTTTGATCTATAGTTACTGTATACCCGGTAGGTGCATTTGTATCTAAGGTAACATCGTTGCCCGATATAGTGGGTGTTCCCGGATTATATGCTGGGTCTGAGAATTTTATATCATAGGATAATACTCCATCAGTTAAGGAACTTATATCTACAGTAACCGTTTGAGGATCGCTAAATATCATTGTTGCAGCTTTTGTAATGGTTGCTGTATTGCCATCGCCCGAGCTTGATATCGTGTAATCAATAAAAGAGTTTACCTCGACATTTTCTACAGTAAAACTTGCTGTAGCAGCCTCAGAAGCATTGATCAGTACATCATCCCAGGTTGCCAAATATCCTGTTGGTGGAGTTTGATCTAAGGTGGTCGAATTATCGATGACCACATCTCCTGCATTACCAGCAAGATCTGTGAGCGTTAAATTTGTAGTTAATACACCGTCAGACAATGTGCTTAGGTTTACACTAAAAAACTGTGGATCCGAAGTAATTAAAATACTATTGGTAATTGTAGCGGTATTACTATCTCCGGCACTTGATATTTCATAAGTAGCTGTAGTGCCGATTTCTCCTCCTCGAATTGCAAAATTAGCAGTTGTTGCTTGAACAGTATTAATTAAGAATCTATCCCATTCTACTGAATAACCAGAAGGGGCGGTCTTATCCAACGTAGCAGAATTATCTGAAACTGTAGGTCCTACATTACCAGCTGGATCAGTAATCGTTACTTCTATGGTTAAAACGCCATCCGGTATACTATTTAAAACTAAAGGAAAGTTTTGTGTATTACTTGTCATTGTAAAAGGAGTACTCGAAACTGGCGAACCAGGATCTCCTGAGCTGGTAATCGAAAATACCATCGTATTTCCTATTTCTACATCCCTAATAGTAAAAGAAGATGTGTAGCTGGCTTCTGTAGCGTTGATCAAAGTATCACTCCAGGATACAGAATACCCGCCAGGTACGATTTTATCCAGGGTAGCTGTACTAGAAACTGCCACTCCTATATTACCAGATGGATCTGTGAGGGTTACCCGATTGGTTAATACTCCATCTGGAAGCGAACTTACATCTACTGTAACAGTCTGTGGGATACTGCTTATGGCTACACTACTTGTTATGGTAGCCGTGTTGCCATCTCCCGAGCTGGTAATACGGTAGTTGACAACATCACCGATCTCACCACCAGTAATGGTAAAAGAAGTGGAGGGAGCTTCTGTAGCATTTATCTTAGTGTCATTCCAAGCTATGGTATATCCCGATGGTGCTGTATTATCTATTATTTGTTCAAAAACAAAATGGTCAAAACTAGCATCAAGACCAAAACGGGCTTCATTATCATCGATAACTACCGAAGTAACGTTGCCAAAATTTACATTAAGTGTAATTGTACGAGATTGACCATTATTAAGTGCTGTTGTACTCTGTGTAGCGACAGGAACGGTTCCCAGGTACCCTGTAAAATTCATTCCTACTGAATTTCCGAAAGCACCTCTTGTGAAAAATTCATTAAGTTTAAATGGTTTTCCATCTACTCGCGAAATTCGAATTTTTTGATTACGAAATAATAAAGGTGGGGAGAAATATCCAGAGTTTCCAAACCCTCCATCATTTATGTAGCGCGTCCCAAATTTTTGAACATCGTTTTGGAGATATTCAAATCTATATCCCGAGATTCCGCTAAGAAGAGGAGTTGTTATATCTTGGTTGTTTGAAAAACCCCGATCATCAAAAGTGATGGTAGTTTGTGCTAGACTTATAAAACTTATAAGTACGAATAATACTGTGGGAAGTATTTTTGTTTTCACGATTTTGTTTTTTAAAATGTTTACTTTTTTTATTTCGTATCTCTACTAGAGATATCTTTTTTTTATGGGATAGTTGAAGCAAATCTACTTTTTGATGATCTTTTATAAATAGACTGTTTATACTTGAATATACAGAAGGTTATACATGTTTTACTTTTTTAAAGAAAGCGGCAGTACAGTATGTCGAAACTACCGCTTTAATAAACAAGTATTATGGGGTAAAGAGGGGAGCTTAATCGATATTACATTTTAACACTGAAAATTTGCTTCTGATTATTCAAGACATGCAATCACTATTATGAAAATCTTCCTTAATAATAATTGTTTTTAGACGCTACTGTTTCCGAGAAACCTATAAAAAACTGATCAAAATACTTGGTTTTCATAATTTGAATTTTTTGAAATGAATCTTTGATTGAATTATTGGGCTAAATTATGAAAAGAAGCGATTGAAGCCTTAAAACAGAGGTGGACAAAAAAGTGGACAATTTTGTATCCCTTGTCAATAAAGGCTTCAGAAGAATTTTATGATTAAATGTATAAGGTTATCTATTCTTAAATCTTAAATTTCCTGTTTCAATTTTGATTGCAGTTTTGGCTAAAATTGTAAATATAAAGGCACCAAGAGCCCAAATACCCATAGTTACACCAATTTCTATACCCGTGGGAGTGTATTCTGAAATTTTTCCATAAGGTCCAGGAATAAAACCAGGAACGATCAAACCAAATCCTTTTTCTATCCAAATCGCTATAAAAAGAATAAAACAGCAGAAATATAACACCTTTAAGTTGTTACGTAATTTACCAAAAGTTAATAGTACTGTTGCTAATATATTTAACGGTATTGCAGTCCAGATCCATGGTAATAATGCTGTTTTACCATGTAAACCAAAGAATAAGTAATACGCACTTTCACTATGGTGTGTTGGCGCATAGAATTCTTTAAATAATTCTGAAACTAACATAATCAAGTTGATTTGTGCCGCAACAGTTACGATCATCCCGATTTTTTTGATCGTTTTATCTTCGATTTTGAAATTTGTAAAAGTTCTAATAATTGCTAATACTAGAATAATCAGAGCGGGTCCGGCAGCAAATGCAGATGCCAAAAATCGAGGCCCTAATAAAGCGTTATTCCAAAATGGTCTAGCTTGTAATCCTTGATATAAAAAAGCAGTTACCAGATGAATAGCTACTGCCCAAAAAACAGATAAAATTGCTCCAGGAACATAGATTTTTGGATTAGGCACTTTTCCCTGATAACGTCTAAACAAAATGTAAAAAGGGATTGAGATATTTAAAAATAAATATCCATTAAGGACAATAACATCCCAGGTTAGCATTGAAGCTGGAAAATTAAAAACTCCAATTCCCGGTATCATATGCCACAATACAGATGGTCCACCCATATCTGCAACAACAAAAGCTAAGCACATAATCAATGCTGCTACGGCTAATCCTTCACCAATAAGTACGGCTTGTTTAAAATCTATATCCTTTAAAACATACGTTGGCATCACTAGCATGACCGCAGCCGCAGCCACACCAACCAGAAACGTAAAATTAGAAATATATAATCCCCAACTAACTCTATCAGTCATTCCTGTAACACTAAGGCCGTGATCTAGTTGTACAGAATAGCAATACATTCCTACTAGCATAACAAAGGTCAAAAATGCCATCCATAAGTGATATTTTTTAGAACCTTGAGTGGTGGTATCCAGGCTATCTTTTACTAAACTGCGAAAAACTTTGAGTCGTCTCATGACTATATATTTTGTGCTTTATTTTTAATTCATTTTTTTGAGCGTGCCCTTCGGTCGGGCTATTCGTGCTACATGCCTGCCTATCGGCCAGGCAGGGTAGCTTACTGCTATCCCTCACGCGGTATATCAATCCATAAAATACCAGAACTTAGGCTCTGTCCCAAGATCTTCTTTTAACCTAAACACTTTTTTGTTTTCCAATACCCAGCGTATTGTACTTTCGGGATCTAATAAATTTCCAAAAATTCGAGCTCCTGTTGGGCAAGCTTCTACACAAGCAGGGTTTTTACCAGCCCGAGATCGTTGCACACAGAAAGTACATTTTTCCATTACTCCTTTTTTACGCATACGATTTCCCAGATAATGTTGATTTTTGTTAATCTCATTTTCAGGAACTTCGGGAGTACTCCAGTTAAATCGTCGTCCGTCATAAGGGCAGGCAGCCATACAATACCTACACCCAACGCACCAGTCATAATCTACAACGACCAATCCATCTTCTTCTCGCCAGGTGGCTTGTACCGGGCAAACCTCTACACATGGAGGGTTATCACAATGAAAACATTGTGTTCCCATATAAAAATGACCTTCTGCAGGGACTTCGTGGTAATAATTGTCATCGGCTTCATCAAACTTAAGACCTTTTCCATCTTTCATTTCATGAATTCGTATATATTCCATTTGCGAATTTCGATCCTGATTATTTTCTTCTACACAAGCACTTACACAATCCATGTAGCCTTGACATTTAGAGATATTAAAGGCATATCCAAAAAGCACATCTTTCTCAGCATTTTTAGACGACATATCAATATTTTGCCCTTTTCGTAGTTGATAGGAGCGTACTAATCGGTCAACTGTAGCCTTCTTTTCATCATTGGTCATTAATTTATAGTTGCCCTTAAACTGCTCTTCCCAATCGATTTGTGCTTTTTCTTTACTTTCTTCTCCAGAAGTCAGATTACAAGATGTACTTACAGCTCCGGCGCCAATTACCAAACTTGCGGTTAGTTTTCTAAAAGCAGTTCGACGATCCATTTGTACATCAAAAACTTGATCAAAACCATCTTTTTTGCGTTCATCACCAATAGCAGCATCTACTGCAGCATCAAATTCCTGATTAGTAATTTGATCTTTAGTATGAGAGCCGCATCCACCAGATGTTTTTCCGCAACCACAAGAACCTGTACTTTGTTTCTTTTTGCTATTTAGGTTTAGAGAAAACCATTTTTTAGTATTGTCGCTCATTGTTAAATTGTTAAGAGGTATTACATGAAAGTGTGATAGCTAAACTATTCTCGTTCTTTTACTTTTTGAGTATTATACCCGGCAGGCCACCTGGTTTCAAAACCTGGATTGTGCGGGTTATGGCAATTTACACAGGTCATTGATGCTCTGGGAGGAGCCCATCCTCCTAACTTTTTACCATGTGCACCACCTTTCCAATCTTTAAACTGTTTACTATGGCATTGACTACATAATGTATAACTCCTATTAAAATCAATGTCTGAACCTGTTAAACTAGTTAGGTTATCCATGTCATTTCCATTATGACAGGTAATGCAGTTCATAGTATTTAGATCCGCATGAGCCAGTTTAATATCCCAATGTGCTTTTTTTGAAGGATCTTCACTTTTTAATTTTTCTATTGGTTTGGTATGACATTCGGTACAGGCGTATGATTTGATTTCGCTTTTACGTTCAGGAATCAAAAATGTATGTTCTCCTTCTGTAATCTTTATTGTTTTAATACCCTCTAAATACTGTTCTGAAGAAATAGAAGTACCGTGATAATTTTTACTCTTGGCTTCTATTTTGTCAGTAATACTATGGTATTCGCCTTCCCCGTGTTTACATGAAAATAATATGACGGTAAGGAAAGTATACATCAGAATATGTATGTTATTATATCTATTCATTTTCAGTAATATTAGCTCTGGTGAAAACTTCAATATCAGTTACTTTTTTATCTCTAGGAACATGACATTGCCTACAATTTATACGCTCTGGATGAGATACTCTTATCTCTTTTGGAGCTGCAGGTCCGGCATGGCAAGACAAGCAATTTTCTCTCATCTGTATTTGATGCGGGATCATTGGTGGACTCCCGGGTAAAGCATTATTTATTCCAACTTTAGGAGCATGAGCTTTTGCAAAACCATTTTCTGTAAAGAGATTTTCGGTCTTTTGTACTACGTGGCATTGCCGGCAATTAACCATTTCTGGATGTGGTGTAACTGGTGCATAAGCATTGAATTTTTGCACAAATCCTCCGTTTTCATGGCATTGCAAACAGGTATTTGCTCCTAAACTCATTTCTTCCTTAACCGGATGTGGGATACTGGGGGGCGCTCCAGGATATGCTCTATTATCATAATAGGTGTCTAGTGATCTTTGATGTTCTTCATCAACGGGCATGTTTGCATATTCTAATGCCAGTCCAGAACGTTTGAATACTCCACTCTCTGATGGGATAGACGTTTCTGCTGAGTTTTCCTCAATAGGGATATAACTTTCTTCCAAACCTTCTTGATAACTATAATTCCAGATAGTGATAAAAGCTATGAACAACAATAAAAACAGTGATATGATTCCGAGTCTCTTTTTCATAACCTATGCTTTTTCTACTTTAACAGCACATTTTTTATAATCAGGTTCTTTAGAAATTGGACAAAAAGCATCCAAAGTAACGTCATTAATTAGCATGTTTTCATCAAAGAAGGGTACAAAAACCTGGCCTTTGGTGGGTAACCCTCTTTTGTTTATCGATGCGGGTAATACACATGAACCTCTACGTGATGTTACTTTTATATTTTCGCCATCTCTAATTCCTAATGCTGTCGCATCTTCTGGGTGAAACTCTACATAGGCACTTGGCATCGCTTTGTGTAATACAGGTATCCTACGTGTCATAGAACCTGTATGCCAATGCTCGATAACTCTTCCGGTATTGAGCCAAAAAGGATATTCCTTATCAGGGAATTCTGCAGCCGGTTCATATGGTCGTTGCCAGATTATTGCTTTTCCGTCTGGTTTTCCATAAAAATGAAAATTTTCACCATTAGAACAAGCAGGGTCATATTTTGAATTGAAACGCCATTGTGTAGATTTTCCATTTACATATGGCCATATTACACCAGATTCTTTTTTTAGAACTTCTAAAGGAGCCATTCCGTGTTTTGCTCCTTCGTGAAACTGCCGGTATTCATTATAAATTTCTTCAACATGATTTTCTTCACTATACGGAAATAAATCACCATACCCCATTCGCTTTGCAACTTCAACGGTCATCCATGCATCTGGAGTTGTTTCTCCCGGACCATCTACCATTTTATCCCAATGTTGTGTTCTTCGTTCAGAGTTTCCATACAATCCACCTTTTTCTATATGCCATGATGCTGGTAAAATTACATCTGCTACATCAGATGTAGGTGTAGGAAAAACATCAGAGACTACAACAAAACAAGAGTCTTTTTCCATAGCTGGGCGATACCTACTTGTTTTTGGCATTGAAACCAAAGGATTGGTAACTTGTGTCCAAATAAATTTAATATCCCCACGATCAACTGCTCTAAACATTTCTGTAGCATGATACGTTGGTTTAGAAGGGATACGCTCATAGGGTACTTTCCATATTTTTGCTGCTAAGCGTCTATGTTTTTCATTCATCACGACTCCTTTAGGCAACTTGTGAGTAAAAGTACCTACTTCTCTTGCAGTACCGCAAGCAGATGGTTGCCCTGTCAATGAAAATGGTCCATTTCCTGGCTGTGAAATTTTTCCGGTAAGTAAATGAATATTGTAAACTAAGTTATTTATCCAGGTTCCTCTCGTATGTTGGTTCATTCCCATACACCAATAAGAAACTACCTTTTTATTTGGATCTCCGTATATAGCGGCTAAATACTTAATATCTTTTACAGATACTTTTGAGTACTTAGCTACTTTTTCTGGAGTATAATCGCTTAAGAATTTTTTATAGGCTTCAAAATCTATTTTTTGTGGCTTGTCTTTAAATTTGTATTTATCTTCCAGGCCATATCCCATATTGGTTAATCCTTTGCTAAAGTTGCAATGTTTTTCTACAAAAGAGTTGTTTACCCATCCATTATTAATAATTTCATAACAAATTGCATTGGCAACGGCTAAGTCGGTTTGAGGTTCAAACAATATAGACCTGTCAGAAGCAGTACTAGAACGTGTTGTTCGGGTGGCAAAATCAATAATTTTGGCACCTCTTCTATTTTTTTGTTCGAGCATTCTGGAGAATAGCACCGGATGCATTTCTGCCATATTATTACCCCAAGTAACAAAATAGTCTGCATGGTCGATATCTTCATAACAGCCCATAGGTTCATCAGCACCAAAAGTGGTCAAAAAACCTGCTACTGCACTTGCCATACATAATCGAGCATTACAATCTAGATTATTTGTTCCGATTGCTCCTTTCATTAGTTTTGAAGCAACATATCCTTCAGGAATTGTAGATTGACCAGAAGTATACATGGCTACACTATCTTTACCATGCTTTTTAATCGTTTCCTTCATTTTGTTGGCAACAATATCCAAAGCTTCATTGATTGGTGTCTTAACGTACTGACCGTTTTTCTTTACCAACGCATGAGTGAGTCTATCTTTTGATTGAATACACATGATTTGGTGGTATCCCTTTACACAAAGTAATCCCTTATTGACATCACTCTTAGGGTCTCCTTTTACTGCTACAGCTTTTCCGTTCTCTGTTCCTACGAGCACTCCACATCCTACACCACAAAATCGACATGGAGCTTTTTTCCAATCGATATCACCACTTGGCAATCCTTTTTCCTGTTCGTCTGCAAATAATATTCCGGGAAACATAGTTGCTGCGGCAGTCATCGCAGACAACATCGCCATTTTTTTTATGAATTTTCTTCTATTGGTGAGAGAGGTATACATAATACTAGTTGTTTTGTGGTGTATTAAATCCAGAAACCATAGCCAATAATTTTAGGCTTTCTATCGTGTCTAGTTTTTCTTTTAGAATAGCTTCTTCAGTTTCATTTTCGGTTTCTGTAATTAAGATGAGCACATCTTTATTATCGGCAGGCATGACTTCACATTGCTCTATTGAAGATAGTGCATTGATGAGTTCATTTTTTTCTCCTTTTTGTGGATGGGCTAAGTAGCTCTTAATAGGCATATTTTTTATTTATCGGTTGTAAATAAAGTGGGTTTAATCGTAACCATGATCCATCCCCAATTATTGGTATTTCCATCAAAATTGTTTTTTAATATTTCCATTCCATCTGAAGCAAAGAGATGAGAATATCCAGCTTTGATGTTTATGTTTTTCTGAAAATCATATGAATATACGAAATCTATTTCTGTTCCCAATTGTTTGGATTCATCTCCTGGTAAATCTGCGGCAGCCATAAAATTGTGAGCAGCTAAGTTTAAAGCAGATTTTTGATTGAATTTTATATTCGTTTTTAGATATAGGTCAATCAATCCTACATTTCCGATGTGATTACCCACATAGAAATAATCCATTAGCCCGTTAAATTTATGGTTAGTACCATAAAAAGGAGTAAAAGCTTCATTATCTCCATTGGCAGGAGCTCCATTTTCATTACCACTTTGCAGTTCTCCACCTAGTAGTATTTTCCATTGTTCAGTTAATTTATAATCTGCTTCTAGGCCTAATAGATATGCACTTAGATCATTATCACCTAAATCATTTCCAAATTGATAATAAAGATTAGATGTAAGGCCAAATTTTCCTTTTGAGTATTTCAGGTGAGTTCCTACAGTTTGGCTATATCGGGTTTCATCATTATCAGAATTGGCAGGATCTGTAAACTGTAATCCATTATTAAGAAAAAGGAGGCTTCCCGAAAAACTCTCCCAGTCTTTATGTAACCAGGCATATTGAATACTTTTATATGTATTAGGTGTTGTAAGTGTTGTTTCTGTTAGGGACTCTTCTCCTTGGTTAAATGCAAAACCTAAGTCAAGCTTAAAACTATCTTTATTGTATCTTATAAGGGCAGCATCGTGGCTTCGTGCTTGTTGTGCCCAACCTACATTACCAAAAATACGATGATCGTCGTATACAATTTCTTGACGACCTAGTTTTACTGAAATATTAGGAGTAAAAAGAATTTCTCCCCAAGCTTGGTGAACACTAAAACCATTTTTATCTACCGAATTGAGTTGAGGCACATCTCCCCATACTCTTACATCTTGTAAGCTTAAATAAAAATTTAATTTTTCCATTTTGTAACCAGCATTTAATCGTGTACGCTGGGATACAAAAGCTGCGGGGTCTGCATCGTCTGGGAACAATGTTTTAAATCCATGTCTGTACTCGAATCGAGGTCGTACTTCTGCATCGATTTTTAATTGGGCATTGATGTTTGTGAAAAATAATGCGAATAATACTGCGGTACTGAGTTTAATGAGTTTCATAAGAGGTATAATATGAATTAATGACTACAAATGTTAACTTATTAAATAATGTATAATATGATATTTATCATTTATAGGACTTAATAGTCTTCTATTGTTCTAGGTGATTCACTATGTCTTTGAAAATGAATAATATAAAATCAGATTGCAAAAAAACTATATTTGCGCTAATGTAATTTTAGTAGATAGAGACCAATTATAATTTGGTTGTAGTTTATATTTTGTGATATGATCGAACCCTTCCCTTACCTGATGTTCTATAAACTCAAATCCATTAGGCTTAATCAAATACCCTCCCCAATGTTCTGGTTTTGGGATGACTTGATTTTTGAATTTGATTTCATACTGCTGTAGTTGATTTTCTAGCACTTTACGTGAGGCAACTACTTCACTTTGATCAGAAGCCCATGCGCCCAATTTGCTCCCTTCGGGCCGTGATTCAAAATAACCTTCTGATAAGTTTTTGGCAATTTTTACTGCTGTTCCAGTGATTAAGACTTCCTTTTTTGCTGCTGCCCAATTAAAGGCAATAGAGATTTTATTGTTTTGCGCTATGGCCTTTCCTTTCTCACTGTTGTAATTTGTAAAAAAGATAAAACCCTCCCAGGTGAAGCGTTTTAATAATACAATTCTACTTTTGGGAAAACCATCTACCCCGATGGTGGAGAGTAACATTGCATTAGCTTCATCCTCGGGATGAGCTTTATCTACCTCATGAAACCATTGTTGAAAATGTTGGATTGGATTATGATCCTCAGAAGAGTTTATCATTGTTTTGATTTTAATTTTCTTCCAGACCAGTTTGTCAGTACAGTAACGTATGCAACAATAGAGATAGAACTTAATGGCATTAGTATTGCAGCTATCACAGGAGAAAGTTGACCAGTAACAGCAAAATATAGCCCTATAATATTATATAAAAATGATAGGGCAAAACTCGATTTTATGATCGTAATCGCTTTTTTTGATACATCGAGATAAGAAGATATGGAATCAAATTTTGAAGCATCAAGAATCGCATCACATGCAGGAGAAAAGACATTCACATTTTCTGAAACAGCTATACCTACATCACTTTGTGCCAAAGCCCCAGCATCGTTTAATCCATCACCAACCATGATGACGTTTTGATTATGCTGTTGTAGTGATTTGATATAGTTTAACTTATCGTCTGGTTTTTGGTCAAAAAGCAATGAAGTGTTTTCTGGGAGTAGTTTTTTTAAATATTCTTTTTCACCTTCATTATCTCCTGATAAAATAGCGAGTTGATAGTTTTTAGATAATTGATCAAATACTTTTTTAACTCCTTTTCTATATTGGTTATGAAAAACATAACGACCTTTATATTGTTTATTTGTACTAATGTGAACTGAAGTATTTGTGATTTCAGAATTGATATCATTTCCTACAAAATTTGCAGACCCTATTTTGATAGTATCTTCTTCGAGTTTACCTTCAATTCCTTTTCCTATATGTTCATGATATTCGTCTAGAGTTAGAATATCATGTTCTGCTAATATATCATAGAGTGTTCTGCTAAGTGGATGATTTGATGCTCGTAATGTGTTTTTAAGCAAAGATTCTTCTTCAGGTGTTAGTTCCATTCCTTCGTAAGTCACTTTGTTGGTTATGGTAGTTGTTATGGTGCCAGTTTTATCAAAAATCATGGTGTCTACCAGAGCTAATCGTTCTATAACATCTGCGTTTTTGAGATAGAATTTGGTTTTTCCGAAGATGCGAAGAATGTTACCCAAGGCGAAAGGTCGTGCTAATGCCAATGCACAGGGACAGGCAATAATAAGTACTGCAGTGAATACCTGTGCTGCTTTTGAAGGGTCAACAAATAGCCAAAAAGAAGTAGCAAGTATAGCGATGCATAAGATTGTAATGGTGAAATATTTACTTATCGTATCGGTAAGATTAGTAAATGAAGCAGTTTTATCTTTATTAAACACATCATTGCTCCATAATTGTGTAAGGTAACTTTGTTCTACAGATTTTAAAACTTCAATTTCTATAGCTCCATAAAGTTGTCTGCCTCCAGCAAAAAGAGTATCACCCGATTGTTTGGTAACCGATTCACTTTCGCCAGTTACAAAACTATAATCAATTTGTGCATCACCTTCAATAAGAATGGCATCTACAGGAATCAATTCACCGTTTCTGATTAATAGTCGATCTCCTTTTTCAATATCGTAAACTTGTATATTCTCTTCCTTTCTTTTTTTGTTTTGTTTTGTTGTAGCAATTCTTGTTACTGCGATCGGGAAATAAGATTTATAATCTCTCTCGAAGGATAAAAAAGAATAGGTTTTTTGTTGGAAGAATTTTCCTAGCAATAGAAAAAATACCAGCCCGGTGAGACTATCAAAAAAACCGGTTCCCCAATCAAAAATAATCTCTGTAGTACTTCGTAGAAAAAGAACCAAAATTCCTAAAGCGATTGGAATATCAATATTTAGTATTTTTGATCGCAACCCTTTATAAGCAGAAATGAAATAATCTTGTGCAGCATAAAATACAACGGGCAGTGAAAAAGCAAACATTAACCAGCGGAAAATGTTTTTATATTGTTCTAACCAGTACTCCGATACTTCAAAATATTCTGGAAATGATAAGAACATTACATTTCCAAAAGCAAAACCAGAGATACCAAGTTTGTAAATTAAGCTTCGGTTGATTTGTGTTTTCCCTGAGGTGTAGTCATCCAGACTGATATAGGGTTCATACCCTATAGAATTAAGTAAACTGACTAATGTTTTAAGGGAAATACCATCACTGTTGAATGTTATACGAACTGTTTTTTTAGGGAAATTAACTTGTGATGCTGTAATAGCAGGCTGAAGTTTATGTAAATTTTCTAATATCCAAATACAAGAGCTACAATGCATGTGTGGAATATACAGTGTAATGATTTGGGTGTTACCATCATTAAATTCTATTAATTTTTCAGCAATAGCAGGAGTATCGAGATAATCGTATTTTCCTTGAATTTCTTCAGGAATGGCACCAGGAGCAGATTGTAAGTCATAATAACAGGATAAATCATGAGTCGAAAAAATTTCAAATACAGTTTTGCACCCATTACAGCAGAATGTTTTTTGATCAAATTTGATTACTGTCTTATTGCAATCATCTCCGCAATGAAAACAAGTATGCTCTGACATAGAATTTATTTGTTACAAATATGAAAAAGTATGCGTTTATATAATATGACAAATATCATGATTCTTCAACTGACAAAAATCATAGTTTCTGTGTCTGTAATTACCTAATTTTGAATCTAACATATCAAAAAAGCAAGCGATGAGAAAAATATTGATTCCTACAGATTTTTCAGAAAATGCCATGAATGCTTTACGATATGCTGTTGAACTTTTTAAATATGAGCGTTGTGATTTTTTTCTTCTACATGCTTATGCAGATGAGGTATATGATCACGACACTGTGGTATCCCGCGAAGTTTTTAATGAGCTAAAACAAAAAGTACATAAAAACTCTGATGTGGTCCTAGAGAAGATGCTTTCAGAAATAAAAAATATTTCACCTAACCCCCGACATGAGTTTAAATTACTATCAATGTTCGGAAGTCTGATTGATGAAGCTAATGATCTGGTAGATAAAGAAAACTTAGATATTCTAATTATGGGTACAAGAGGAGAAACTGATGACCGAAAACTTACTTTTGGGAGTAATACCTTGCAAGTGCTTAAATATGTAAAATGCCCTTTATTAGTAATTCCGAGTGGTTGTAGTTATAGTCCACCAAAAAACATTTTGTTTCCAACGGATTATCAATTACCATTTAAACGAAGAGAGTTAAAGTTATTAAGTACACTCACCAAAAGTTTTAGATCGGTGATTAATTTTTTATATATATCTGATTTTGATAAACTTTCTATAAGACAGGAAGATAATAAACACTTTTTAAAACAATCATTACCTACAGCAGAATTAATATTTCATCAAAAGGCATCAGAAGACCTTACAGATGGTATTAATCAATTTATAAAGAGTAATGAAATAGATTTTTTGGTAATGATAAATTCTAGACGTTCTTATTTAGAAAGCCTATTACACCAATCTACAATTGATAAAATAGGATTACATATTAAGATTCCTTTTTTAGCGATGCAGAATTTACAACGATATTAAAATTATATAATGATGAAACGAATTTTATTACCCACTGATTTTTCTGATAACGCATTTAATGCGATCAAATATGCATTGAATCTATTTAGAGATGAAGAAGCCACTTTTTATTTGCTTAATACCTTTACGCCAGTATCATACCATACAGGGTATCTTATAGAGAATCCTGCACCGTATGGAATGGAAGATATTGCAATGATCAATTCTAAACGGGATGTAGAACAAACAGAAGAAAAAATAAAGGAAGAATTTGATAATCCAAAACATAGTTTTGTTAGATTATCAACTTTTAATACTCTTATTGGTGAGATTAAAGAAGTTGTCGAAAAATATAATATTGACCTTATCGTAATGGGAACCAAAGGAGCTACAGGAGCCAAAGAAGTTTTTATTGGTACGCATACTATGTATACGATAAAAAAAGTGAATTGCCCCGTTATTGCAGTCCCTTCTGGTTTTACATTTGAAGAACCTAAGGATGTTTTATTTCCAACAGATTATAACCTTAGTGTGGATAATAAATATTTACCTTTTGTAAAAGAAATTTGCGATAAGTATATATGCAGGCTCAATATCTTAAATGCATATTATGGGGTTGCCTTAGATAGTGAACAACAAAAGACAAAGGAAAGGCTGGATGAATATTTTAAAGATAATGCCCATATTTTTCATATTGCAGAAGGAATGGATGTTTTGGACGCGGTAGAAGATTTTCAGAAAAAGTATACTATCAATTTGTTGGTTATGATTCATAACAAGCATTCTTTTTTTGAAAACCTTTTATTTAAACCCGTAATTAATCAGATTGCATACCACACCAATATTCCTTTTTTGGTAATTCCTTCTGAAAAAAAAATGCAGTGAGACATAATAAACTTTAATAGATGAAACGAATTTTGATCCCTACAGATTTTTCTGATAATGCATGGAATACTATATTGTATGCTATAGAGCTATATAGAAATGTTCCTTGTGAGTTTCATTTGTTAAACACCTATGATCTTGAACCAGTACAACTTATAAATGTTGTGAGCTCTCAAAGAATTGGCCATCTTTATGAAGCAGTTAAGATAGAATCTGAGCAAGGTTTAAAAATGACAATAGAGGATATCCATAACTCTAAACCTGGTGTGGATCATACTTTTAAAATGATTAGTAAGAAAGGGGCTTTGGTTGATAATATAAACAAGCTTTCAAAAAACAATCCTTTTAATATGATCATTATTGGCACTAAAGGAGCAACTGGAAGCAAAAACATTTTTTTAGGGAGTAATACACAAAAAGTAGTTAAGAATATATCATATTGTCCGATTCTTGTTATTCCTGATGATTCATATTTTAAAGAAATTTCAGCAATAGCTTTTGCAACAGATTTTGAGAGAATGTACCATAAGGCAGAAGTAACTCCTATATTGGAGTTTGCTAAAAATTACAATGCGACTATTAGGATGATTCATATATATGATGAGCCGGGATTAGGCCCTTTACAACACTATAATTCTAGTACATTAGAACACTATTTTAAACGAGTAAAATATGATTTTCATGTCATGTCTGATTTCTCAACTGTAGAGAATGCTATTCAGGAATTTATTGAAGAGTTAGAGATCGATATTCTGGTAATGATTAATTATGAACATAGTTTTATAGAAAGAATAATAAAAGAACCTATTATCAAGAAAATGACATTTCATACTACAATTCCTTTTTTAGTAATTCCGGCTGATACTGCAATTTGAGAGTTTGTGCAGACATGAGATTTGTCATAGTATTCTTAGTATTATAAAGCTAGTTTTATGATGTAATTTGTAAAACTGAAAAGCGATGAAAAGAATACTCGTTCCCACAGATTTTTCTAATAATGCCTATAGTGCTCTTTTTTATGCCACTCGGCTATTTCAAGATCAAGAATGCCATTTCTGTATATTAAACACTTTTGATGTAGACACTCCAGTTTTAACTAGCAGAATGAATACAGCAAAAGGAGATTCATTATATCAGCAATTAAGTAATGAATCCCAGGAAAAACTTACAGAGACACTTCACTCAATAGTTAGGGATACAGAGGATCTTAATCATACATTTGAGACGATATCTGTTTCCAAAAAACTTACAGACACTATTAATAAAACCATAAAGAGTAAAAAAATAGATCTTGTAGTTATGGGGACTAAAGGAGCTAGTGGTGCCAAAGAAGTTCTTATAGGAAGTAATACAGTTAAGGTTATTAAAAAAATTAAAGATTGTACAATACTGGCAGTGCCAGATGAATTTGATTTTAAAAAACCCATAGAAATTGGCTTTGCAACAGATTTTAAATGTCTATATACTATAGAATCTTTAAAACCTCTTCTAGAAATTGTTACCGTGTTTTCTTCAAACATCAGGGTAATGCACATTCATGAAGAAGAAAAATTAGACGAAATACAAGAGCATAACCTTAAGAGTCTTAAAGAAAATCTTAAAGGCCATAATTATTGTATACATTGGATTCCTCGATTTACTCAAAAAGCAAAACTCATCAATGAATTTATTGATGAAATGAATATTGATATGCTTTGTATGTCACAATATAAACATAGCCTAATGGAAAGTATTGTGCATGAACCAGTAATTAAAAAAATTGGTTTTCATCTTTCGGTACCTTTCTTAGTCATTCCTGAGCCAAGCTGATAATTATCATAGTTTTTGCAAGGCTATATCTATAAATTTATAGGACTAATCTAAAGACCTAAAGTGATGAAAAAAAAGATTTTATTGCCCACGGATTTTTCAAAAAATGCGTGGAATGCTATACTATATGCTATAGAGCTATATAAGAATGAAACATGTGATTTTTACGTTCTTAATGTGTTTAATGCGACGGGTTATGCATTAGAAAGTATGATGATTCCCGAACCTGGAGAACGAATTTACGAAGAAGCTAAGGAGAAATCAGAAAACGGATTAAATAAGATCAAAGAAAGATTGAGTTTTAGAGATGATAACCCTGATCATAAATTTTTTATGATATCACAATTCAATAATGTATTGAGTGCTATTAAAGATACTGTAGAGAAAAAGGATATAGAAATGATCGTTATGGGAACAAAGGGGGCGACTAATGCTGGAGATCTGATTTATGGTAGTAATACTGTTTTGGTGATGGAAAAAGTAAGAAATTGCCCTGTTATGGCTATCCCAGAAGGTGCTGATTATAAGGAGCCAAAAGAAATTGTATTTCCAACAGATTATAAAATTCAAATTAAACGCAGAGAGCTCCAATATCTAACTGAAATTGCAAAGATCACCAATGCAGAAATAAAAATTCTTCATGTTACTAATGATGATAACTTGGACGAAGAACAAGAAAACAACAAGAAATTGCTCGTAGAATACCTAGATGGTATAAAATATACTTTTCATACTTTACACAATATAGATGTAAAAGGAGGGCTGAGCAGTTTTGTAGAAAGTAGAGAGAGTGATATGATTACTTTTATCAATAGAAAACACAGTTTTTTTGGAAGTATATTTTCAAAACCAATGGTGAAAAACTTAGGACATCATTCTAAAGTACCTGTGTTGGCTTTGCATGATATAGCAAATTAAATAAGTAAATATGTATTCAACAAGCAGTTTACACCTTATAACAACTTGTTAATACTCTTTAACCATAAAATGTAAACAGATGAAACATATAGGAATTTGGATAGATAAAGAGAAAGCTCATATCATTTCTGTCAAAGAAGATAGTGAGGATATGAATACGATACCATCAGAAATTGAAAATTTTCGTATTCATGGTGGTTCAGGTACACGACTTAAAGGAGGACCACAGGATGTGGTTCAGGATAGTAAATATCTGGAGCGTGAGAAACATCAGTTTAAGGCGTATTTCAAGAAGATAGCTTCTCTTTTAAAAGATGCAGATAGTATCGTGATTTACGGGCCTGCAGAAACGGGAGAAAAATTCAATAAAGAATTAGCGACAAATTATAAAGATATAAGTAAAAAGGTAAAAGATGTGCTCAAAGCAGATAGTATGACCGATAATCAAACCAAAGCTTTGGTAAGATCATACTTTAAAAAAGATCAGCAGCGTATTCACTAAGGTATTTAGTTGTGTTTCATATTTAAATATTTTTAATGCAAAACCAGAATCTTGATGTTATAAAATCTTCTGGAGAAAAAGTTAAATTTTCACTCCATAAACTTCGCAATTCGTTAAAGCGGAGTGGCGCGGATGATAAAGCAGTAGAATATATTTTGGGAATTGTTAGAGACGAATTATACCAGGGTATTTCTACCAGAGAAATTTATAATCGAGCTTTTGCATTACTTAAGAAGAAAAAATCTGTTTTTGCTTCGAAGTATAAATTGAAAAAAGCGATTTATGAATTGGGACCAACTGGTTTTCCTTTCGAACGTTTTGTTGCGTCAATATTACAATATTCTGGATATCATGTAGAAATAGGGCAAGTCATTCAAGGCATGTGTGTATCCCATGAAGTCGATGTAGTAGCTAGAAAAAATAGCGATTATTTGGTTATAGAATGTAAATTTCATAGCGAAGAAGGGCGTAATTGTAATGTAAAAGTTCCTTTATATATCCATTCTAGATTTAGAGATATTGAAACACATCATGAAAATAATGGAGAAATGATTCCTAATCATGGTTGGGTAGTAACCAATACTCGTTTTACAAAAGACGCAATTCAATATGGTAAATGTGCAGGATTATATTTACTAAGTTGGGATTATCCCAAAGATAATAGCCTTAAAGATAGAGTTGATCGTCTTGGATTATATCCAATAACGGTTTCTACATTTTTAACAAATCGGGAAAAGCAATTTCTATTAAGTAGAGATGTTGTTTTAGTTAAACAATTGATAGAACAGATTTTTTTTCTGGATCATTTAGGCATTTCTGAACAGCGAAAACAAAATATTATAAATGAAATCAAAATGCTGTGTACAACATAAAATAGAATCGTATGCCATCAATTAAAATTCACTTTTTGGGAGCTGCGGGCACTGTTACTGGATCCAAGTTTTATCTTGAAACTCCTCAGAAAAACATATTGATTGATTGTGGGATGTTTCAAGGGATTAAAGAACTGCGTGAATTAAATTGGCAAGATTTACCTATCGATGCTTCGGCAGTTGATGTTGTGCTCCTTACTCATGGGCATTTGGATCATACAGGTTACTTGCCTCGTTTGATTAAACAAGGGTTTAAAGGCGATATTATAGCTACGGCACCTACTTTGGCAATTACAGAAATTATTTTACGAGATAGTGCAAAGATTCATGAAGAGGAGGCAGAAAGAGCTAATAAAGAAGGATATTCTAAGCATCATCCCGCATTACCTTTTTATACTAAAAATGATGCCGAAAAAACAATTGGATATTTTAAAAGAGAGGAGAAAGATATCTGGATTTCGTTATCTCAGGATATCCAATTTAGGTTTAGGTATAATGGTCATATAATAGGGTCTACTTTTATAGAGTTAAATCTTTATGGAAAAATATTGGTGTTTTCTGGAGACTTGGGAAGAACAAATGATGTATTGCTTCATGCCCCAGAAAAACCAGAATGGGCAGATTTTCTTTTTGTAGAAAGTACGTATGGTAATAAGTTACACCCCAATGAAGATGTTGAAGAAAAACTTATCACTTTGATTAATGATACCTTGTATAATAAAGGCGTATTAATCATTCCTTCTTTTGCTGTAGAAAGACTGCAAGCTTTAATGTATATTCTTTGGAAATTATATCAAAAAAACCAAATCCCAAACCTTCCGGTTTATGTAGATAGCCCAATGGGAAACAATGTGCTTTCGGTGTTTGAAAGCTTTCCTGATTGGCATAAAGTACCCATGAATGATTATTACGCTATCTGTAATCATATTAATATAGTGATGTCATATAAAGAAACATGGGAAGTGGTTGATAATCCTCGTCCTAAGATTGTAATTGCAGGTAGCGGAATGGTTACGGGAGGTAGAGTACTTACATATTTACAACAGCTTGTAGATAATGATAACACTTCTGTAGTGCTTGTAGGTTTTCAGGCAGAAGGAACACGAGGTAGGCAGTTGCAGGAAGGAGCTCATGAGATCAAACTATTTGGCAAGTATTATCCTGTAAATGCAAAGATTTATGGGATAGAAAGCCTATCGGCCCATGCAGATCAGCAAGAATTGTTAGGTTGGATGAGTGAGATTAAAAATATTCCGGAAAAAGTGTTTCTGATTCATGGTGAAGCAACTGCTGCAGATGTATTGAGAGTAAAAATACAAGACACTTATCAATGGAAAGTTCATACTCCTAAACTATATGAAACCATAGAAATTTTGGTTTGATTTTTTATGATAAATGAAACCAGTAAAAGAAATGAAAGAATTCAAAATAACAACTTGATTAGGTTTTCTTTTTATCAGAAAACTTAGTTCTTCTTAAGCTACTGATATGAAAGAAATAATAACATACGGTTCTTATGCTCCAAGTAGTCATAATGCTCAAATGTGGATTGTTGAGATGCCAGAGAATGAAAAGATTAAAGTGTATCCTAATTACGATAGAACATTACCATTTGTTGATCCAAATAATAGAGAAACATGGATTTCGATAGGAGCGTTTATTGAAAACTGCGTGTTATCGGCACAAGATTTAGGGTATAGTTCGATTGTAACGATTAATGATGATGAAATAACTCTTGATTTTCAACAAGACCATAACTTGATAAAAACAAAGCGAAATATTGAATTAATAAAGAAACGTTTAACAATTAGGAAACCATATTTAGAAAAAAAAATAGATGATGCAACAATAACAAAACTAACCAATATATCAGATAGTATCTTGTACTTTCCATCGGAAAGTAAAGAAACCAAAAAGATTATTGATTGTTCTTTAGATGCGTATAGTTTCCAGATGAAAGATACAGATAAGCTTAGAGAATTAGCAAAATGGATGACTTTTTCTTATAAAGAAGAAAAACAGAGAAAAGATGGGATAACACCCGAAGCAATAGAAATAAAAGGAATTAAACGTTTTCTATTCAATCTTTTTATTTCAAAAAAATCAGTCACAGGCAAAGCATTTATAAAAAGTTCTATTAAGAGTGCAAAAGAACAATTAAATTCTTGTTCAGGATATATCTTGATCACATCTGATTCTTATAGTAAAATCGAATTAATACAAGCAGGAAGATTATTAGAACAAGTTTGGTTGGAATGTATACATAATGAAATTGCAGTTCATCCAATGAGTCAAGTACTAGAAGAAAAAGAATATTATGATTTATTAAAGACATCATTAAAGATAGACAGAGAAATACAAATGCTACTACGGATAGGAAAAGTAAAAGAATACTCAGAAAGGAGACGAAAAAGATTAGATATTAAAGATATAATTAGAGAGTAAAAACTAATAATCACAAAACCCCAAACGAACTGTAATCTAATGCAAAATATTTTATAAATGCTAGGTCGAGCCCGATCTAGATCTAGTTATTATAGATGTTCTTACTATGTGTGATCTCTAGACTTTGCCTGCCTTGAGCGAAGTTAAAAGACTCGAGGAGATATTACTTCATTTTGTAAATTTTCCTTTGTTAAAACTCACAAAACCTGATAATTATCACTTTTTAATTGCAAAAGATTAGATATCTTTTTAGTAAGTTTTAAAACTTAGAAATAATGATGACAGCAACCAATAACTCTCCAGAAAAAGAAATAAAAGAAATACATTTTGATATTTTAAAATGGAAATCAAGTCTTCGATTTATAGAAGGTGAAATACATTTCATTAATCAATTATTAAATTCTTATATATTCGAACCTACAACTCCAAACCTCTTTGAGAGAATACAGGAATTTAAGCAGCAAATCGTAGCTATTGAAGAAAAAACAAAAAATATAAATGATGAGATAAGAAAACACGAAAGTGAATTGGGTGGTATGCTAGAATGTGATACTATTTCTTGTGATAATTTTTATTATAAAAACCACACACTGGTAAAGGGAGAGTTTGATGATTTCTATAGAAATTTTAATACACTAAAATCCGAAGTTTTTCTTTATGCAGGAGGAGTTTTAAGAAAGAATAAAAAACAAAGTTAAATCCAAGTTAAAATACTGTCAAACTGATAATTATCATTTTGATATACCTGTTATCAACTTAACTTTAGTATAATAATAACTCTAAATAAACCTTAACATTATGTCATTAATTAAATTTAACAAAAACAGATTTCCTTGGATCAATGATCGGGTTTCTACCTGGTTAGATACAGATGATTTTTTTGCAGATGATTTTTTTGTAAGAGACAAAAAACTCCCTGCCATGAATGTTAAAGAAAACAAGGATGATTTTGAAATTGAACTCGCAGTACCTGGTTTTTCAAAAAAGGATATTGAAGTAACTATGGAAGACGATGTATTACACATTTGTGCTCAAAAAAGTAAAGAAGAAGTAGAAGAGGATGAAGGGTATACACGTAGAGAATTTAGTTATAATGAGTTCGATAGAAAATTACAATTACCTACTAGCGTAAACCAGAATGAAAAGGTTAAAGCTACATACAAAAACGGGGTCCTCACCCTTAATCTTCTGAAAAAGGAAGAAGCAAAAGAACAACCCAAAAAGGTAATTGAAATAGATTAATCTATACAAGAAAGACAGAGAAGAGATTTAGGAGATTATTCTCTGTCTTTTTTTATCTAGGAAGAATGACGTGAAATAATTATTAATAAATCATGAAAGCAAAGCAACCAAATATAAAATATGTAGAATGGCGAAGTCCAGAGGAATTGCATGAGATTTCTCTAAGTTGGGTATCAGAACTTAAATTTATCAAAGATGAACAGCATTTTTTAGATGAACTTATTGAAAACCACACATTACAACTAATTTCAAAAAAGACTTTTGAAAAGAGTAAGCAAATAATTCAAGAACTGTCACTTTGCAGAAAAAATATTGATCCATTATTAAAGAAGATTATTAATCACCATAATGAGCTTACCATATTGTTAGATGGAATTGATCAGCCTATCAAAGAAAAACAATATAAAGAAGATCATTGGGGGTTAACCATAGAAGTGAGTACGTACTTCAATAATTATAAAGAAATAAAAAGGAAGATTTTTGATTTGATAAAAGCCATAATAAAACAAGGCAAACAAAAACGCTTATTAAATTGATTAAAAGTAAATATAAATCGATCAAACGTATCCTGAAGATTATAATCCTTTTTGGATTATTACTCTTTGCCGGATTTTGGGTATGGTATGAATATACATATTCTATGGATACTGTAATACCTTTTGAGGTTAATGATTCTAGTCTGAAAACTAAAGTTTTGATAGCCTCGCAAGGAAGTAAATTTAAAGATTCATTAGTTCAAGGAATACTAAAACATTACCAAAATGATGCTATTCATTTTAAAGTAATAGATGCATATACCATGTTTACTGTTAATATTGATAAGTGGGATGCTTTGGTTATCATTAATTCATGGGAGTACGGGAGTCCGCCAAGAAACGTAAAAAACTTTATTAAAAACCACCCAGATCAATTAGATAAACTCATTATCTTATCTACAGTAGGAAGTAGTAATATTGCCTTAAAAGATATTGATGTAATATCTGGTGAATCTATTATTGAAAAAACACCAGAATATACCAATATTGTGGTGGATCGACTAAACAAAATAATAAAGTAATAACACACAATAAATTTTAATAACCTATATCAAGAAAGTATGAACAAGATATATATATACCTTATAATTGTTAGCGGATTACTGTTCAGTTGTACATCTAGTGAATTGGTAGAAAACTGGAAAAACCCAGATATCGATACATTTGAAGCACAAAAAGTTTTGGTCATTGGAATTACCCCAGATGAAAGTGCACGAAAAGTATTTGAAAAGAAACTGACTAATGAATTGAAGAAAAGTGGAGTGAGTGCTGTAAGAAGTTTGGATTATTTTAAAAGCTCTTTTACGACTTCTCCAAAGTCTGAAAAAGAAATGATGGCTCTAGAGTCCCAGCTTATAGAAAACGGTTTTGATGCAATTCTATTATCAAAGGTATTAGGAGTTGAAGATAAAGTTTCTGTTGTAAAAGCATACAGAAACCTTGATAAAACATTTGACAGTTTTAGAGATGACTATTATGAAAATCAGGATATTTATTATGATGAAGATTATTATGAGGAATATCAAATTTTTCATGCAGAATCCTCGCTCTATTGTATCTGTCCTGATAAAGAAAGAGAATTAATTTGGAAAGGATCAATAGATATCACCGAACCCGAAAATACTAAAAAAGCAATAAGCGATTATGTTAAAGTACTGGTATGGGCACTAAAAGGACAGCAATTATTAATCATTGAAGAACTCACTAATGAAGATATTGATATATAGTGCTAAGGACTTTGAAATCCCCTTTCTGGAAAAAGCAAATAATGAAGAGCATCAAGTCAAATACATACCAGAACGACTTACTCCAAAAACTGCTGCACTGGCATTAGGTTTTGATGCAATATCTATTTTTTCTGCAGATAACGGATCTTCTATGGTTTTAGAAAGATTGAAAGATTTTGGTGTAAAATATATAGCACTTCGTTCAACGGGATATGACAATGTAAACATTAATACAGCTAAAAAATTAGGGATAAAAGTAGCTAATACAGCAGGATATTCTCCGCAAACTATAGCCGAGCATGCGATTGCATTATTGTTAGCACTTAATCGTAAACTTATTTCCTCAAATCATCAGGTTAGTAATTATAATTTTTCATTGAGTAATCTTGTAGGTTTAGATATCAATAAAAAGACTGTTGGTATTATCGGAACTGGTAGAATAGGAAAAGCAATTGCCAGAATAATGCACGGATTTAATTGCGAGATTATAGGTAACGATATAAATGAAGACAAAGAGCTAGAACACGAGTATAAGGTAACATATACAGATTTAGAACATTTATGTAAGCAATCTGATATTATTTTTTTAAGCGCACCACTCAATTCACAAACACATCATCTCATAGATAAGGATCGTATTAAACATATGAAAAAAGAAGTGATACTTATCAATATTGCTCGGGGTGCATTAGTCCATACACAAGATCTATTGCAAGCTTTAGTATCAAAAAGAATAGCGGGATATGGGACAGATGTTTACGAACATGAAAGTGGTATCTTTTTTTACGATCATTCTGAAAATAAACCTGAAGATAAAATCTTACAGCAACTTATCGATTTACCAACTGTTTTTCTTACTCCACATCAAGCTTTTGCTACCAAAGAAGCACTTACTATTCTTGCAGAGATAACATTTTATAATATCAATTGTTGGCAACAAAATGAGTCAGGTAAAAATGAATTAACTCTAGAATTAGTGAGGTAATTTATTTTTGACTATTCCATATAGTAAAGTACCCAGAATTGCAGAGATAAGTACAATTAAAATGGGAAGGTAACCGGCTCCTAAAAGTACAAACATTGGTCCAGGGCAAGCTCCAGCAAGAGCCCAACCTAATCCAAATAAGGTTCCTCCAAATATATACTTGATGAAACTTCTTTCTTTAGGAACAAAAATTATAGGATCGCCATAAAAAGACTTTATTTTAAACCTTTTTATAACTTGGGTTATTATAAGGCCTAACCCTACGGCAGAGCCAATAATTCCGTACATATGAAAGGATCTAAACTGAAACATTTCATAGATTCTAAACCAAGAAGCTGCTTCCGATTTGAATAAAACAATTCCGAAGAAAATTCCAATACCTAAATATATAATTGAGCGCATATGTTTAAAAAATTAAAGGAAAAATAAAATGTATCATGGTAAGTCCACCAATGAAAAAACCGATCACCGCAATAAGAGAAGGGATTTGTAAATTACTTAATCCCGAGATTGCATGCCCCGAGGTACATCCACCTGCATATCGAGCTCCGAAACCTACTAATATTCCTCCGATTATTAGTAAAAAGAGTATTTTAGGATCTGATAAAACTTCGTTAGAAAATAATGCATCTGGCATATATCCCTTTCCTGCACTATTAAAACCTTTAGACTGAAGATCAGATACTACTTTTGGATTAAGAGATACAGAATTATCTGTTGTTAAAAAAGTATTTGCGATAAATCCTCCTATAATTACGCCAAGTACAACAATAAGGTTCCATCGTTGAGCTTTCCAGTCAAATTTGAAAAAATCTGATGTCTTTCCTGCACCACAGATAGTACATATCGTTCTGAGATTGGATGACATCCCAAATCTTTTTCCAACCATTAGCAATAAAAAGAGTACTAATGCGATTAGCGGTCCAGATACATACCATGGCCAGGGGTTATAAATCCAATTCATTTATATTATTTTTTTAGACAAAGTAATTAAATAGAAAAAGAGTTTTCTGTAACTAATGTTACATTAACGTCGTTTTTCCTTTTTTGAATATACAGAAAATAAAATTTTGAAGAGTATCAAATGGTGTCTTATGATCTATATATGTGCATTTCACCTTTTCAAAAGAGTTTTTTACTAAGTTATTCATTGATGTCTCAGAATATTGAGTGATATCAATTTTGCTACATTTTTTTGGACCATTTTCTGAAAAAGTTCCCATTATTAAAAAACCATTCGGTTGTATACCATACTCTAAAGAGTTCATATAATGATTGATTTCTTTTTTATCGTTTAAAAAATGAAATGCAGCACGATCATGCCATATGTCATATTTTTCTGTAGGCATAAAATTAGCAATATCTGCTACTATCCATATAACATTTCGAGCAAGATTTCCTAGTCGTTCTTTTGCTTTATTTATTGCTGTTTCAGAGATGTCAAGTACAGTAATATTAGTATACCCTAAATCCAATAAATGATCTGCTAAAAGACTGTTTCCACCACCAACATCAATTATTTTTGAAGTTTTAGGAAGTTCTAATTGTGTAATAAGATCTATAGAAGTTAAAGGTGTTTTCTGAAACCAGCTAACATCCTTTAACTCTTTAGTATTATAAATAGTTTCCCAGTGTTTTTTTCTATCAAAATCTTTCATAATAAGTATTCTTGACAGCGCACTTTTTATTTTAAAGTGCTAGGGCATACATAATCAGTTGTCTCAATACCTACTTCTTTAATATCCTTAAAACCACCGGCTACATCTATAAGGTTATGAATACCACGACTTTTTAATATTGAGGCTGCAATTACAGAACGATATCCTCCGGCACAATGTACATAAAAAGTTTTATCAGTAGGGAATTCTGCCAGATAATCATTAATAAAATCCAAAGGTGTATTATGAGCTTTATCTACATGTTCTGCTGTAAATTCACTTTCTTTACGCACATCAAAAACAGGGATTTCTTCATTTGCCATAGTATTTTTAAATTCTGAAGCAGAGATTGAAGTTAAGGTGTCATAGTCTTTACTTGCTTTTTTCCAGGCTTCAAAACCACCTTCGAGGTATCCCAGAGTATTGTCGAATCCTACTCTTGATAGTCGTGTAATTGTTTCTTCTACTCTTCCTTCTGGTGTTACCAACAAAATGGGTTGTTGCACATCGGCAATTAAAGCACCAACCCAAGGTGCAAAACCACCATCGATGCCAATAAATATAGAGCGAGGGATGTGTCCTTTTACATATTCACTCTGGTATCTTACATCAAGAACTATTGCGCCGGTTTCATTGGCAAAAGCTTCAAATTCTTCTGGAGAAAAAGGCCTTGTTCCTTTTTGAATTACCTCATCAATATCGGTATAGCCTTCTTTATTCATTTTCACATTAAGTGGAAAATATAATGGAGGCGGAAGTAAACCATCAGTAACTTCTTTTACAAATTCTTCTTTGGTCATATCTACTCTAAGCGCATAATTCATTTTCTTTTGATTTCCCAAAGTATCAACCGTCTCTTTCATCATATTTTTACCACAGGCAGAACCGGCACCGTGCGCAGGATATACAATCACATCATCTGCCAGAGGCATAATTTTGTTACGTAAACTATCATAAAGTGTTTCTGCCAACTCTTCTTGAGTCATATCTGCTGCTTTTTGAGCAAGATCAGGGCGACCGACATCACCAAGAAACAAAGTATCACCACTAAAAATAGCATGATCTTTACCAGTTGCATCCTTAAGAAGATAGGTTGTACTCTCCATAGTGTGTCCTGGAGTATGTAGCGCAATTATTGTAATTTCTCCTAATCGAAACTCTTGTCCATCCTCAGCAATTGTAGCTTCAAAAGATGGATTAGCACTAGGCCCATAAATGATCTTGGCTCCGGTTTCCTTGGCTAGAGTTACGTGTCCACTTACAAAATCTGCATGAAAATGAGTTTCAAAAATATATTTGATTTTTGCATTATCTTCATTCGCTGTTTCTATATATGATTTTATTTCTCTTAGAGGGTCTATAATCGCTACTTCTCCGTTACTTTCTATATAATAAGCTCCTTGAGCGAGACATCCGGTATATATTTGCTCTATCTTCATATATTGTATTTTTAAGCTTTTCTCAATTTTAGGGAGAAAGCTATCTATTTATTAATTAGTGTTCAAAAATAAGGCAATTATCATTGCAATACAGTAACAATTGTTACAAAGCTAGTACGACTTGATTTTTTGCTTAGATAGCGTTATTTTAAACTGATACAACTTCTACATTGTTTCTGTTTAGTTTAACAATACCTTCTTTTTCAAGTTTTTTGAGCAATCTTGAGATTACTACTCGTGAAGTATGCAGATCATATGCGATTTGCTGATGCGTAGTATTGATAATTTTGGTATGGCTGATTTTGGTTTTATCTCTTAGATATTTTAACAATCGATCATCCATTTTTAGAAAAGCAATACTGTCTATAGTCTCAATGGTTTCTATCAGTCGTTTATGATAACTATTAAAAATAAAATTCCTCCAGGACTTATACTTGGTTGTCCATTCTTCCATTTTTTCAATAGGAATCATTACCAGTTTAGCATCTGTTTCTGCAATAGCTTTAATTTCGCTTTTATGATATCCCAGACAACAAGATAATGTCATGGCACAAGTATCCCCTTGTTCTAAAAAATATAATAACAATTCGTCGCCATCACTATCTCCCCTAAGTATCTTTATGGCTCCACTAATAATCAAAGGCATGAATTTAATATAGCTTCCGGGTTTAATAAGTTCAAACCCTTCAGGAATTTCTTTAAACGTTCCTACCTGATTAATTTCTTCAAGTAATTCATCTTCAAAAAGGTGACCGTACTTATTTTTTATTTCTTTAATCATTCTTCCTGTTTTTTAAAAATGATTCTAATTGTAATTTTGCTTCCTGATATCCCAGATCATATACTTTGTCTAAACTACTACTGCTAAAGATACCATGATTAACCAGTTTTTTTGGTTGCACTATAATGTCACAGAGATTAAATTTAGCTTCGGCATTTGGCATAGCTCTAAGATAATATGCTCGTTGCATAACATTGTAGGAATGTTTAAAATCGGTGATTTTTGGTTTTTTAATTGGGGATACATCTACACCAATAATTAGATCACAATGTTTTTTGAGTGGAGATACAGGGAAATTATCCAGAATACCTCCATCGGCATATAGTTCATTGTCGATTGTTACTGGAGTAAAAACACCCGGAAATGCAGCAGAAGCTAATAAAGGTTTAATCAATTCTCCTGTATTAAACACTTGTGTTGTTCCTTCTATAAGATTAGTCGCTGTAACAAATAGTTTTTTGTTCAAGGATTCGAAAGAATTTTCTGGAAAATAAGTAAGCAGATCATCATAAAATTTTTCAGAATCTAAGAATCCGGCTTTTTTTCTAGAGAACCGATTAAACTTGAATAGCGATGTTTTTGTAAAAAAGTTTTTTATTTCCTCGGTAGAATATCCCCCGGCATATAAAGATCCTACAATGGCTCCTGCACTTGTTCCCGAAACAAAATCAGCAGTCATTCCGGCTTCTTCCAGAGCATGTATCACACCAATATGTGCAATACCTTTAAACCCTCCTCCAGAGAGGACTAATCCTATTTTTTTTGATGTTTTCATTTCACAATAAATTTACAAAACCGGACTAAAGATTTTTGCAAAACCTTCTTTTAATTTTTCAATCCAGGGACGTTGTATAAATGTATTAAAATCTAATTGTTTACTGTTTTTAATATCGTTTAAAAAATCATCTCTTAATTCTATCGCAAAGTTATCATCATAGATGACCGCATTCACCTCATAGTTTTGTTCAAAACTTCTAACATCGAGATTAGTTGTCCCTACAGAGGATATGGTATTGTCGGCTACAATGGTTTTACTGTGTAAAAACCCTTCTGAGAATAGGTATATCTTTACCCCAGCCTGTAGCAGGTCTTCAAAATAAGATCGAATACACCATTTGACTATAACATTATCTGATTTTTCTGAAAGTAATACGCTTACATCAACTCCGCTCATTGATGCCACTTTTAGTGCGTCCAGAATGGATTCTCCAGGAATGATATAAGGATTCGTGATATAGATATAGTCTTTAGCTTCATTGATTATCGAGAAATACATCTGTTGGGTTGCCGAAAAGTCAGAGTCTGGCCCGCTATGTACAATTTGAACTGTAGATCCTTCTATTTTTTCATATCTATGAAAATATGATGTTTCCAAGATTTCATCATTAATACTAATCATATACCAATCCATTGCAAAAATAGCCTGGAGGCTATGAACAACAGGGCCTTTGAGTTGTAAATGCATATCATGCCAAACTCCTAGATTAGCATCGCCTTTTACGTATTTATCAGATACATTGATGCCCCCTGTAAATGCAACTTTGCCGTCTATTACAATGATTTTACGATGGTTTCTATAGTTTATCGAGGATAAAAACTTACCAAATTTTATAGGTAAGAATTTGTGGATTTCAACTCCGATATTTTGAAGCTTCTTAATGTATTTTTTACTTAAAGACATACTACCTATACCATCATACAATACACGTATTTTTACTCCGTTTTTTACTTTTTTTTGAAAAAGATCAAATAGATCAGAGGTTAATTTGCCTTCTTCAAAAATGTAATATTCTAAATGGATAAAATGCTCTGCGCGTTCTAAAGCGTCAAATATAGCCTGAAAAGTAGCTTCGCCATTTTTAAGCAATTTCACGTCATTTCCTGTACAGGGAGCAAAGTGAGAGTTTTTAGTAATTAAAGAAATGATTTTGTGGTGTTCTGCATGTTCTTCTTTTGTTATTGAGGAATATTGATTTAGTGCTTTTGTAATGTATGAAGTTACTTTTGGGGTGTGTTTTAGTCTAAATAATTTGTTTTTTCTACGATTTCTACCAAGCATTAAGTACAAAAAGATACCACCAACAGGAATAGTGAAAATAGTAAGGAGCCAAGCCAGTGTTTTTGTAGGACGCATTCCGTTTAAAAGCAATCGAATGACAATAAAAAATCCTAGTAAGATATAAAGCGTTGTAGCAATATATAATAACATATATTGTATGAGTTTTATAAGATTTATTGACTATGCATAATCAAAAGAGGTACTCTTGTTCCATAACTTATTTTAGAAGTCTCAGATCCCTTAAAAAACCGATCTAAAAATGTTTCTCTTTTGATAAACATAGCGGTCATATCAACATCCATGATTTGTACAAAACTGTTTATAGCCAAAGCAGTAGGCACATTGATAATAGAATGAAAGGTATGATTTATTTCTTTAAAAAACTTCTTCATATGCTTTTTATCATCAAAATCGGCTACAGTAATAGTATCATCCTCTTTAATTTTAAGAACTCGTAAAGAAGATTTATGTTTTATGATAGTATCCATTAAAGGTTCGATACCTTCTGTATTAAAATGATCCCAGTAATCTATAGCATATAAAATAGTTTTTGGGACTTTAAATTTACATCCTTGGGGGATTGCGACCAAAGGGCAATCTATTTTACGAATTACATTAAGTGTATTACTTCCAAACACAACTTCTGATGCACCTGTAGCACCATTTGTTCCCATAATGATTATATCGATATTCTTTGATTTTACGGCTTGACGTATAGCATCAGTAAAAACATCATAATCAGTAATTGTATTAAATGTATAATTTTCGTTAGAATACTGGTCGGTTAGTTCTTCGACCATTTGGTTTAGCTTCTTTTTAACATCGCTGATCACTGACTGGTGGATTGTTGTATTAGCTGGGGCAGCCATCAAATCATCTGTAGTATAATGAGATGCTTTTTGTACATTTAAGAGGTGAAAAGTACAGAGCTCGTTTTTGAAAAATTCTAGAGCATAATGTATAGCGTTTCGAGCATTGTCTGAAAAGTCAGTAGGGAGAAGGATATTTTTCATGTGTAAAAAATTTATATTCTTAAAAGTAAACTAGATAACATAGAGTTACTATGATATCCGTCATGATGTTAATCTATTGTGTTTATTCAGAATAAATTAGCCTCCAATAGCAATCATACTACGATTATTTGTATGCATATCTGATCGGCTAAATTTATCCAGTGTATCCATCCCGTTACGTACTTTAAATTTTGTTTGTACTGCTTTTTGAATGATAGGAGTTATTGGTTTTCCCGCTCTTAGGCTGGTCAAAAGATCTGATTCTTTTGAAGAGAATAAACAGTTCTTAATCTGCCCGTTTGCAGTTAGACGTATTCTGTTGCATCCATCACAAAATGGATTAGTCACAGAGCTTATGATAGCAAAAGTGCCTTGATACCCTTTTATTTGATAGCTTTTTGTAGTGTCATTAGGAGCGTCTTTGAGTTTTATAACCTCATCCTCTTTAAAATTAGAATGTACTTTAGAGAGAACCTCCTGTAAAGAAACCAGTTTATTCATATTCCATTGATTTCCATCAAAGGGCATAAACTCAATAAATCGAACATGTACGGGTAGGTTTTTACTCAAATTAATAAAATCAATGACTTCATTATCATTAAAATCTTTCATCAAAACACAATTCACTTTTACTTGAAAACCTTCTTTAACCAATAAAATGATATTCTGATATACTTTTTCGAAGTATGATCTACGGGTAATTTCTTTATTTTTTTGGGTATCCAGAGAATCCAGGCTAACATTAAGGGTTTTAATACCACATTTTTTGAAGTGATCTATGAATTTATCTACAATCACACCATTGGTGGTTAATGTTAATTGAACAGGAAGTGAGGAGAGTTTTTCTATAATAAGAGCCGCATCTTTGCGTATCAAAGGTTCTCCTCCTGTTAATCGAATTTTGGTAACTCCCATACTTACAAATTCTTTGGCGATAGTATAAATCTCCTCATAGGTCATAAGGTGATCTTTGGGAGATAATTGAATACCATCTGCTGGCATACAGTAAGTACATCGAAGATTACATCGCTCTGTGAGTGAAATACGCAAGTAATTGTGTTTTCTGCCAAAGGTATCGGTAAGTAGGTTTGATTTAGTCATGTCTCGCTCCTTTTAAAATTCTAAATACATGTAGTACTTCAGGAAAAATAGCATCCATAGATTCTTTTGCTCCGTTAGTAGATCCTGGTAATGCCAATACAAGGGTATTTTTAATTGTTCCTGCTACGCTTCTAGATAACATAGAGTAGGGCATACGATCTTGTCCATATTTACGTACGGCCTCTTCGATACCAGGGATGGTTCGATCTAAAAGTGGTTTTAATGCATCTGGGGTAACATCTCGTTTAGAGAGGCCGGTGCCTCCGGTATAAATAATGAGATCCGCTCCTTGCTGTTGATACTGTTTTGCATTTTCCTGTATGATTTCAGTTTCATCGGGGATGATTACATAATCTAAAATATCAACGTCGCATTTTTCTAATTTAGCGATGATGGCTTTACCAGCTTTATCTTCTTTCTTACCTTCAGAAATAGTATCAGAACAAACAATAACCGCAGCTTTAAGATCTCTTCTAAATTTATCCTTATAATCAGATTTCCCCCCTTTTTTATTGAGCAATTTGATATGATGAATTTCGACACCTTTATCAATAGGTTTCAGCATATCATACATATTTAGAGCAACAACACTTGCTCCGTGCATTGCTTCTACCTCTACACCAGTTTTATAAATTGTTTTTATAGTAACCAAAACGGTAATTTCTAGCCCTTCAATGGTATACTCAATTCCAGTATATTCTATAGGTAATGGGTGGCAATCAGGCAGTAAATCCGGAGTTTTTTTCACACCAAGTAATCCTGCAGCTTTACTCATTGCAAATACGTCCCCCTTGGGAACGGTGCCTTGTTCTATAGCCTCTATGGTTTCTGGTTTACTAACCTTTACAATTGCTTGAGCTGTTGCAATTCTTAATGTAGATGTTTTATGAGTGATGTCTACCATATTTTTTTAAATAATAAGTTTCAAAAACAGGACTAACTATTCTGTTTCCATTGATGCGTTTGATCTTCAAAAATCTCTTTTCCAAAAACGGGAACATCTGCTTTAATAGCTTCAACCACATATTCTAGGGCTTTAAAAACTACTTTTCTTCTTGGGGAAGACACAAACACAAAAAGACAAATCTCCCCGGCATTTACGGTTCCTAAACTGTGATAAATATGCATACAGGTAAGGTCAAATTTTTCAAAAGTGGCTTCTCGTATATCGTTAAATTTTTGATTCGCCATTTCCTCATAAGTAGTATAGTCAATAGCCGTAACTGTCTTGCCATCAATTTCATCTGCGCGAACCTGTCCCAAAAAAATGTTATGAGCTCCTATACTGGTTTTAGTTTGATGTTTTGCAATAGATGTTCCTATAAATTCTGACGAAATAGCACCTTGCACAAATACATTTTTTGGTTTCTTTTTTTCCATAGTTATTTTTTTAGACCTATTAGATCTGGAATAATTTCATATAAAGCTATAGCCCCTCCTTCTATATGAGATACATTTTTGAATCCATTCTGAAGTAAAATCTCTAAAGCTTTTTTGCTTCGAATACCAGATTGACAAAAGACTATCGTTTCTTTTTCTTTAGAAATGATATCTAATTCTTGTTCGAGAATACCTAGTGGGATATAAATAGGGTTCAAACTTTCAATTTTTGGTTGTTCATGAGGCTCACGAACATCTATAAATTGTGCGTTTTTTACTAAAAAAGCTTCTTTGGCAGTGATTTCTGAAATTTGCTTCACACCACAAAAAAGGTCATAATCATTAGTTTCGAAACGATTTGCAGAATGGAGTACTTTGGATACTTCTACCGCAACTCGATTAATGGTGAAAAATGAGAATTGTGTCGTTAGGCAATTGTACATTAATAATTTTCCGTTAAGTACATCACCCAGATCTAGAATGATTTTAAGAACCTCGTTGGCTTGCATACTCCCAATAATACCTGGTAATACTCCCAGAACACCTATCTCTGAACAAGAAGGAACACTTCCTGCTTTTGGAGGCTCGGGGAATAAGCATCGATAAGAAGGACCGTTTTGATAATTAAATACAGATACTTGCCCTTCATATTTAAAAATAGCACCATATACCAAAGGTTTACCTGTGATAATACAGGCATCATTAACTAGATATCGGGTAGAGAAATTGTCGGTTCCATCAACGATAATATCATATTCAGAAAAAAGAGATATGGCATTTTTGGGAGTTAGTTTTTCTGTATATGTATTAATAGTTAGTGTAGAGTTAAGGTCTGTAAGACGCTGTTTTGCTGCTACAGCCTTATTTGTTCCCAGAGAACTAGTGCCATACAAAATCTGGCGATGTAAGTTGGAGATATCTACGGTATCATAATCAACAATACCAATTGTACCTACACCAGCAGCAGTAAGATATTGTAATACAGGGCAACCTAGTCCACCTGCTCCAATAACTAATACTTTAGAAGTGTTTAGTTTTTCCTGACCAGCAGTGCCGATTTCGGGCAAAATGATTTGTCTATGATATCTGGAATGAATAGAATTCATTAGCTATGTTTTGAATATTTAAATTACCCACCAGCGAATGGCGGCAGCAAAGCTACTTCTACTTCTGAGTTAATAATATGACTTTGGTCAACTAATTGTTGGTCAATAGCCACTTTGAAATCAGTAGTATCTAATTTCGGATATTGGTTTTTTAGCTTTTTTACTAATTGAGAAACCGAACAAACCTCAGTTTGCAGGTATTCTTCATTAATTGTTGTGGCCTCGGCCAACATACCAAAATATTTAATAGTCAATTGCATTTGTAATTGTTTTTAAATCCTCAACGGTATTTATATTGGTTACCAAAACGCGTTCTTTTTCAAGTACTGTAATGGTTTTTGTTTTTACTGCGGAAACGAGTTTACGTAAACGTCGCTCTCCATTAGCAAGTAATTTCTGGCATTGATATGCACATCGTTTTTTATATAATGCGATTAATGGAATACTTTTTCCTTCGGCTTCAAATTGAACGATATCATAATCTTCTTTTTTATAATACAGTAGTTTTTTTAAAAATTCAGTCGTAATTAATGGAGCATCACAGCTTACGACCAAATTATAATCTGTTTTACTGTGCATTAATCCAGAATGTAACCCTGCCAACGGCCCAGATTCGGCTATGATATCTTCAACTCTATCCACCCCAAAAACGTCATAATCAGAATTACTACTAACGATAATTATTGTATTGACTAACGGTTGTAATGCATCAATACTATGTTGAATAAAAGGTTTGCCGTCGAGTAGAATCAATCCTTTTTCTCTTCCCATTCGAGAACTCTTTCCTCCGGCAAGAATAATTCCTGTTATATTTTTTGGGTCATTCATATGAATTTTAAAAATAATTATAGCGAGATTTGTTTTAGTTCTTTATCCAAAAATTCCCAGCATTTTTGATTAATGTTCTCAAAGGTTTCTATTACTTTCTCACCATATGGAGTAAGATTAGCACCACCGCCACCTTTACCACCGGTAGAAGTAATTACCAGAGGTTCTTTGGTAGATTTGTTCATACTATCTAATAAGTTCCAAGCCTTTTTATATGACATTTCTAAAGCACTGGCTGCTTTGCTTAATGAGCCTGTTTGTGCGATTGCTTTTAATAATTTTACTCTTCCCTCACCCAGAAAAACACCATGCTCAGATTCTATCCAAATTCTACTCTTTATTATGTAATCCATATTAAAACCGTTAGGTTTTCAAAGATACAACGATTTTTTTAGAGATGTTTTTCTTTTGGAAGATTTTAATACAATTAAAAAAGTTTAAACGAGTTCAATACTACAAAACAAATAATCCAGACCGGATCTCACAAGTTTTTAAAACCTGTGAGATCCGGTCTTAAAAATCTTATATGCTCACCAACTCTATGGCAAATTAATTACTTGTACCATATCACCAATATTAACTTCTGTTACATCTTCGGGAAGATAAACCAGAGCATTGGCCAGAGCAAAAGATCGTAACATAGAAGATGCCTGCCCATCTAGGATAGTTACTTTTTCCTCTTCAGTATATGCTTTTAAAAACTCAGCTCTTTGGCCTTTTTTTACATATTTGAGATTAGAAATAGCAGTAGTTCGTCTTAAACTGTAGTCTTCATATCCTGATATTTTAAGCAATGCAGGCAGTACATAGATATAGAAACAACTTAGTGAAGAAGCAGGGTTACCGGGTAATGCAAATATGGTTGTGCCTTGTTTTTTGGCGAAGTAGAGTGGCTTTCCTGGTTTTTGCTTTACTTTATAAAAAACCTCTTCTACATCTAATGCTCTTAATGCCTTACCTACAAAATCGTAATCTCCAACAGATATTCCGCCAGAAATTAAAACGACATCATAATGTGCTATTGTATTTTCTAAAAGAGAAAGGGTGATGTCATATTCGTCTTCTACTTTAAAATAAGAAATATCAGTACAACCTATTTTATTAAGAGCCATTGATAACATGATAGAATTACTCTCATAGATTTGTCCATATTTAAGGGTTTGCCCTGGTGGTACTAATTCATTTCCTGTAGCGATGATTGCTACAGCGGGTTTTTGATACACATTTACATGGGTGATTCCCAAAGATGCAAGATATCCTATACCGGCAGCAGTGATTGTAGTTCCTTCAGAGAGTGCAACATCTTCTTTCTTTATTTGCTCACCAAGAGGACGAATATTAGCATTAGGTGATACAACTTCTTGTAATACTACCTGATTATCATGTATTTCTATTTTTTCTTGCATGATAACAGCCTTTGCTCCTGATGGCACAGGGGCGCCCGTAAAAATTCTAATCGCTTTACCTTGTTCGAGATTAGGATCAGTATCATCCCCGGCTTTTACTTCGCCGATGAGGTCAAATTTTCTCTCTTCGGTAGATCCCAAAGCATATCCATCCATTGCAGATTGTCTAAAAGGGGGCATATTGATAGGAGACATAACATCTTTTGCCAGTACATATCCCAATGCTTTTGATATAGATGTTGTAGTGATAACATCTGTTTTTTTGATGTTATTATTGATGAGTTCCAGGGCTTTTTCTACAGCTATCATAAAGTAATTTCGTTATGTACACAAAGATACAGCGAAATTTTATTTTCCCGGTATATTGGTCAACAGTTTTTTAACTTTAAGTATATGTCTATCTGTTTAAGTATTTCGACAGTATCTGTGTTGAATTTGTAGAAGTGTTCAGGATGACAAAGAATAACGGATGTTTATCATTAAAAAGACCTCATAGGAATACTGAACTTGATTCAGTATTCCTATGAGGTCTTATACTTAGGGTTGAGTTTATCCTATTCCTTGAATAAACTCTGTTAAAAAATGCTAGTCTGGGCCTTGTCAATGATTATAAATCATGTTTTTCCAATTACATTTTGACAGACACGCTATGACTACACTGGTTATTGTTGAATTGTTGGACTTATACTGAACTTGATTCAGCACAAGTTTAATGATTTTTGTATCCTATTATAAAGATACGATAGTTGTAATCCTAAGAGTAGGATTGATCTGAGAGATAATTGTAATACTCTTATCTGTTTTTTCAATCACTTTGGTCTCAGGAATAATATCTACGACCTGATTTTCATTCTTAAGATAGTAGGCATTTTCATTTTTTTGAAATGATTTAAGTAATGTCTCTTCATTTTCTGTATTTGATTTTAAATAAATAGATAACGGACGCTGTTTAAAATCAATAAGCCAGGCAATCAATTCTAAGTTCGCGGGCGTGGTTGATTTTGTTTCTCCTGTTAAAAAATTGATGATAGGTTTAAATTTATCGCCATTAATACGATCAATAGCATATGATTTATTTTCTCCTTCTTCAAATTGAAAAAAACGATTTAAAATACCTTCATCATACTTTCCTTTTCTACGATTAAATAACCATAGGCAAGCTTCTTTAATTTGTTTGCGGGTAGGTTCGAGAAGGTAGCTACTCATCTCACCGCCTTTTTCTTGTTTGTACTTTTCTAAGATTGCATTCATGTAGGTCTTACTTGTTTTTGTCTTCATAGGTATTTGGGTTATTAAGGAATCTTTAGGATTTCAATGGAATCTTTGGAATCCTTGGAATTGTTTACAGGAATAGACTTGGGGTCTATATAAATTCGCTTCAACAATTAGTTCCAGTTTCATTTTGCTAACATAGTAAATGTATTGATTTAGTTGTTACGGAAATCCGTAGTGCGATGGTAAAAGCTCAAAAGGAAAGTGGCTAAACACTACCGCGTCGGATTTCAACTTTCCGAAAAAAACAAGGGAAAATTCCCTCACTATTTGATTGCTATCCCAAATCCCTGGTGTAAAACCAGACGGCAATCCCCATGTTAAATCTTAAAAAAATTAAATATTATGAGAACTTTTTTATACCTACTTATGACCCTATTTATCACTGCAAACCTTGCATCTTGTACTGCAGATAATATTAACGATACAGAAGATATCTCTGCCGAGACAGTTGCTACAGGTGATGGAACTGTTGATGCTGAAGATGAAGGCTAAAATAAATCTATTAAATAATAATAATTAAAATTGGGTGTATATAGTATATTTTATATTATATACACCCAATATATTTAGTATTTTAGAGGGATGAAACTTTGGCGTGTCGATTCCTTCTTTATTATGATGATAGTACTACTACTTTTATGTAGTGCTAAGTCTATTTTTGGCCAAACAAAATTAAAAGCATCTCTATCTCAAAACGAACTAGATAATCTTGCTTATTATTATAACTTAAGTAAAACAGATTCTTTATCGGTACCAGAACGGTTGAAACATGTTACCACTTTTTTAAAAGGAGCGAAGAAGTTTCAACAGGATTCTTTACTCTATATTGGGTTGATGCGGAAAACAAAATTATTAGGCCAGATTAAACAATATGATAGTGCTATCATATATTCTAATCAGTTATACGATATAGCAAAGCAAAATAAAGATACTGTGTATATGGTAAAGGCCTATACTAAACTAGGAATTTACTATAGAAGGAATAATGAATTAGTAAAAGCTTTTAACCACCATAATGAAGCCTTTAAAATATACAGAATTGTTAAAGATACAATAAGAGCAGGTAGAAGTTTACTTCAAATGGCAAATATTCAGACATTTTTAGGAGACTATTCTGGGAGTAAAACTACGGCTGTAGATGGGGTAACTTATTTAGAACACACTTCCGATTTAAGAAATCTTGCAGGATTATATCATATTATTTCAGTAGCGAATAGGGTGCAAAAAAATTATTCAGAGGCCATAAAATATAATAAACAAGCTTTAGCACTTGGTAAAGACAGTGTATCTATAAAAACTATAGGAATCAAAAATATTTTGATTTTTAAAAATACCAAAGCCTTGATATTAGCAAATCAAGGAAACTATCTTGAAGCAATAAAGATGTTAAAAACATTGGCTTCCGATTCTATAGTACAACGAGATCAAAGAGAATATGCAAGAGTGTTAGGCAATTTAGGGTATGTACAATGGCAAGAAGATAAAAACAATAAAGATTCTGAAAAACTATTACTTATTGGATTAGAAAAACAGCAAGAAATAAATGATGTTACAGGGTCGATTACAAGTTGGATTTATTTGACAAAGTATTATCTAGATAGGGATAAAAAAAAGGCATTACAATATGCTGAAGCTGCTTATTATAATGCAAAAGAACAACATAGCTTATCATCACTCTTAGAAGCCTTAGGATTTATATTTAAGCTAAAAGAAAAAACGAATGAAGAAGCAAAGGAGTATGACCGAATTCATAAAAAAATACAAGAAATAAACCAAAGCAACCGGGAGATTTATGCGGTAACTCGGTATGAGAATGATAAACTCACCAATGAGAACCTGATCCTAAAAGCAGAAACGGCCAGAAAAGAACGACAACAGGTTATTTATTTGTTTAGTACCTTGTTTATTCTTTTGGGAGGAGGATTGGTGTTCTATTTGTATAGACAACGACTGCGCCGAGAAAAAATACGGGAGGTGTATAATGCAGAAGCACGGATCTCTAAAAAACTACATGATGAGCTGGCCAATGATGTATACCAGGTGATGATGCAAATGCAGAATGATCAAAATGATCCTGGGGTATTAGATAAATTAGAAGAAATATACCATACTACCCGGGATATCTCTAGGGAGCATAATAGTTTTAGAACCGGTGAGGAATACGCTACAGAACTTAATGGTATGCTAAGTAGCTATAGTACCAATGGTACCAAGATCATTATTAAAGATATAGATGAGATCAACTGGCAGGCGATAAATCCAGAAAAAAAGATCATTGTACACCGTACTTTGCAAGAATTAATGGTAAATATGAAAAAACATAGTCATGCCGAACTGGTAGCGATTACATTTAAGAAAACGCCCAAAGGTATAGTAATCACGTATGCTGACACCGGTGTTGGCGTATCTAAAGAAGAAATAATATATAGTAACGGACTCCAAAATACGGAAAACCGTATTAAAACGATCGGAGGATCATTTATCTTTGATTCAGAGAAAGGAAAAGGCTTTAAAGCAAAGATAAATTTTCCGAATTAATTATAATATAGAGCTTATGTTTAAGAAAGTTTTAGTCACAGAAGATCTTGGTAGTATTAGCCATGGTATCGCACATATTCTTCGAGAAAGAACTGGGATTGATGAAATACAACAAGCACAATATTGTGATGATGCGCTCCTAAAATTTAGAAGAGCAATTAGTGATCATACCCCTTTTGATCTGTTGATCACAGATCTTTCGTTTAAAGAGAGCCACAGAGAACGAAAATTGGCTTCGGGGATTGAACTTGTAGAAGCCATACGAGAGATCCAACCTAATGTTAAAGTTATTATATATTCTATGGAAGATAGACCCGGTAAAATTAAATCGTTTTTTGCAGAACAAAGCATAGATGGCTATGTGTGCAAAGGACGCTATGGACTAAACGAATTGGTAAAATCTGTTACCGATGTGTTTAATAACATTCGATATGTATCCCCACAGTTAGAAAGTGCAATGAGTAAGAATAATGTTTTCGAACTCCAGGATTATGATATTTTATTATTAAAGCATTTGTCTGATGGCCTTACCCAGGAGGAGATAGGGGATTATTTTAAGAAGAATCAAATTTCCCCTAATAGTACAAGCTCTATAGAAAAGCGACTTAATAAATTGAAATATAATTTTAAAGCCAAAAATGCCATTCATCTGGTGGCAATGACCAAAGATTTAGGACTTTTATAAGTCGGTTCCTCTGCAAACCCTACACTGAGTTTAATAAAGAGCTTAGGGAGATAGGTGCCTGGTTTCAGTAGCCTGAGACTAAAAAAATCTTCTTTCAATTTTTACATTTTATATTTAGAATTTATGGAAGTAGTAATTGAATCCTACTATAAATCCAGTATGGAGCTTGATGAAGTACTTGAACTAATAGGAAGTACTACCAGATAATGTAATGGAGATGCTTAAATATAAGTATTTAAAAATCAGAATTTTAAATTTTAAAAACACCAGATTCACATTAGTTTAACGCTTTTATTACGGAAATCCATATGGAATTGTCGTTTATTAGCTTTAAATTTGAGGTAATACTTAAAATAATTGAGATTGTTGGTTTAAAAAAGCAACAATTACATGCAGATATCAATCGTAAAAGGCTATCTCAAGTAGCTATAAAACAGAAACAACCCCGCAATTGTAAAACTTTGGCGAGCCAACAAAAGCAGGGTCTGAATAACGATTGATTTAATAAACCAACCATTATAAGGATGTTTTTAGAGTAAATAGCTCAAAAAAGGATATGATTCTGAATGATTTAACCCTAAATCCTTATATATTATTTCTATTAGATATTTGTGTCCAAAAAATATAAAACGAACTATTTTATCTTTTTTAGTAGTTCTATTTTCCTAAAGCACAATATAGTAAGAAGCTTTCAAATAATTACGGTTTCCCGTAAGATATTTCTCCTTTTTTTTTATTTTTTTTTGTAGTATTTCTATGTTAAATTCCATGATAATAGTCTAAAAATCTAAGATTCAGTAATTTATATTGTGTGTTTTATAGAGTTGGTTGTAAGAAGTTACGGTTTAAAAGTAATCATAAAATAGTGTATTAAAACCTGTTTCGGGATTAGTTTCAGGATCGATCTCTTATTATTCTCGTACTTCACTTACTCTTGTATTAAGCACTTATGGGCTCGGTAAGATCTATACCTAAGTATATAATAGATTCTGGATCAAGTCCAGAATAACAGTTTAACTACTATTATATGTATGTTCTTTACGACCTCTTTCCTTTGATTCTGTTTAAGATAAACCAATGATTGAGATTTATTTCGCATAAGTTTTATTAATAAAAATCTTTTTTGACTCAACTTCATAAATCTTTAAGATTTACAAAGTTGGAGAGTGAAAAATCACATATTTAATGCATGCATCATCAACAAAAGAAGTTATCTGAAAAGTCCTCTTTTTTTGTAGCATGGGTGTAGTGACGACATCAAAATATAGTATTCTCTTTAAGAATTGCGATAGATTTTAGGACATTTTGGGTAGCGATTGTCATTGATCTAGCCGAAATCGTTGCGCCAGAAATAGCATCGATATTTCCACCATACTCAATAGTATCACTTATTTGTAAACCAATAAATTGTTTTAGCCAACGTTGGCTACCTATTTGTCTTCCATAATCTTCTCGATAAATCAGAACTTTTGATTTTTTGATACGTAGATCAGGTTCAAAAAAAATCACATAATCAAAAAGATTCTTCATACTGGCAGTTTCACCTATATAAGCATACCCTATAATGGTTTCATTGTTTTTTATGCTAACGAGCCTCTCATTACCAAAATCTATTTTGGTTTGTTTGTCAATATTTTGGGGTACGGTAATGGGTTTCATGTCAAATGAAGCTACCTCATAGGTATCATTAATAGCTTTTTTTACTTTAATGATAACTTTTTCAGGGATATCTTTTGTCTCAATTGAAGAGAAAGCCATAAATACAGTAGCAATGACTAGCAATGCTACTGTATTTTTTAAAAATGTAGGCTAAGTTCTAATTAGAATATGTTTTATCTTTACTTTATAAAAACGGAGAAATGATACCAGAAGATTTTAGAGATTTTTTCATTAGTTCATCGGCTTTGGTTCAATCAGAAATTGTTTCCACATTATTGGAGATCTCTACTGAGGGTTCAGCCCTGATTGATAGCAATCAGAGTAAAGCCATAAGCTGTCCTCATTGTAAGTGCAATAAAATTAAGGCTAATGGTAAGCTCAAAGGAGTACAGCGCTATGTTTGTAATACTTGTCATAAAAACTTTAGTGAAACTACCGGTAAGTTCTGGTACAACCTCAAGAAGAAAGACAAAGTTAATCGTTATTTATTCTGTTTACTCTCTGGATATAGTATTCGCAAGAGTGCCAAAGAAACAGGGATTTCTATTCAGACTTCTTTTGATTGGAGGCACAAATTACTTGTCTCCTTTGGGAGCGTAAGTGTGGATGAATTCCAAGGAATCCTAGAGAGTGATGATCTTTTCTTTGCTTACTCTGAAAAAGGGAATCGAAATTTGGATCGTCCTGCTAGAAAACGTGGCGCAAAGGCAAGTAAAGCTGGTCTCAGTAATGAAAAAGTAGCTGTGATAGCCAGTTGTGACCGATCAGGGAACAAAGATTTCAAAGTAGCTACCAGAGGTCGCATTAGTAAAAGTGACTTGGAGACTATATTACAAGGGAAGTTGGCTAAAGTAGAAACCCTTTGTAGCGACAGTCACAGAAGCTATACTGCATTTGCAAAAGACAAGAAGGTAGCACACAAAAAATTTAATGCTTCGAAGGGTCAAAGAGCTGTTGACAAAATATATCACGTACAAAATGTGAATAATATGGATATGCGTCTAAGGAAATTTATGGAGCCCTTCAATGGAGTGGCAACAAAATACCTTCAGAATTATCTGAATTGGTTTTTAGTCTTAGAAAAAATAAAAAATTCAACCAGTAAAATGGCAACCGTAGCAGCTATAGCCTTTGCTTCCAATACTGCCTGGATGGAATTTAAAAACATAGTAGTAAATAATATGCTTTTTAGAACTTAGCCAAAATGTATTGTCAAAGACCATTAGTTAACAATGAATTTATCGATGATACTTTTTATATCATCTGTTGAACTACTATTGTCAAGCGAATAGAAATGCATGAATAAGGGTTGTTTATCGACTGCTTTTTGCATAGTCAAGCTACCTTTGCGATTATAAACATCTGTCCATACGGTTCGTACTTTCTCCCATAGTTTATTGTTTTCTTTCCACCAATCTTGTGCAAGTTTACATCGAGAATCATCTATCTTTTTATAGGTGTTATATCCTTTTTCCTGAGCTAATAATACGTCTTCTTCCCCCTCTTTTCTTATAATTTTATCGTTATCCTGCTCATGTAACCAGCCGTAATCTGTTAATTCTTGTCTATTACCTCTTAACATAACATTGTAATCTTTACGCTTTGTGTATTCCCGGCGGGGTAAAGGAGAGTCTGTTTTATTTTCCCAATATGTTTTTCCGTCGGCATGTATCCAGGTAGCACTACCAGAATATCGCGGACTATCATCAACTTGATATACTTTTTGAGTCCATTGTCCCTTAATGTTGCTTTTTTCCATTTCTTTAAAAATCCATGAGTTGTCTTTATTATAATAGAAGACATTGCGATTCTCATATAACCAATCTTGTCGCCAATGTTTTATTACTGTAGTATCATGCACTACGAGTAAATGTTGTATTGATAATTTGTCATCTTGATCAACGATCAATTGGGCCCATTCTAAAGCTGCTGCAGAATAGTCTAATTTTTTCTCATAATCGATCTCAGGAGCAAATGTTTCGGTATACTTAAATGTAACCTCATAACAACCGCACATTTTTTTAATGGCTTCGCGATCTAATTGTTTTTTATTTACCTGGGCAGTTGCTGCAGATAGTAATAGTATTCCTAGAAGTGTGCAAAATATTGTTTTCATGATTTGTAAGTTATTTCTATAATTTTGATAACAAAACATCTATTCTTATTTAGAATAAATAAAAATAAATATATATTTGCACTCTATTAAGAAGTATTCTAAATAAAAATGAAAATTGAAAGTCTGATAATCTGGGTTTTAACGAGTTTTGTTATCATTAATGGGTATTCACAAGGAAAAGCTATAGATACTACTATGGTTAATGAACTACAGGAAGTGGTTCTTACTGCTACTCGAACAGAGCGACAACTTTCTTCGCTGCCTTTACCGGTTACTATTGTTTCTCAGGAAATAATTAAGCAATCAGGAACCATTAGACTTAATGAAATTCTAAACGAGCAAACAGGTATTATTACTGTTGCTGATGAAAGCGGTTTTGAAGGAGTGCAAATTCAAGGAATTACTTCGGATTATATTTTAATTCTCATAGATGGTGTTCCTCTGGTAGGTAGAAAAGCAGGAAATTTTGATGTAAACAGGTTAACTGTCGGTAATATAAAACAAGTCGAAGTGGTTAAAGGACCATCTAGTAGTCTTTATGGTTCTGATGCCTTGGGTGGTGTAATTAATATCATTACAGAGAAACCAAAAAGTGATGTATTATCAGGGAATGCTTCCTATAGAATAGGTAGCTATACCCAGCAGGATATTAATGTAGATATTAAGCAATGCATTAAGAAGTTTGGTTATGGTGTTTTTGCAAACCGTTTTTCTAGCGAGGGTTATGATCTAAATCCGGATACTGCGGGCCAGACCGTAAATCCATTTGAGAATTATACATTTAATGGTAGGCTGTATTATGATTTTTCTGACCAGTTCTCGTTGTTTCTGTCTGGTCGTTTATATACGCAATATCAGGATGCGGGATTCATAGCAAATACCATGAGTTTTGAAGGAGATAGCGAGGAGCAGGAATGGAACGGGCATTTACGCCTCGATCACAAATGGAGTGATCATCTAGCTACGCAATACGAGCTTTATTATACTAATTATAATGCTAAAGAACAACTGTTAGATGAGGCCTCTGGTGATACTGTAAGCGATAGTGATTTTGATCAACGGTTATTACGCCCCGAGATACGAACTACTTATACATTTAGAAATAGAAGTAAACTTACTACCGGGATAGGTTTTCAATACGATCAGCTAGATCGTACTTTTTTTGATAAACAGGTAGATTTTAACTCCCAATATGCGTATGCCCAATATGATTTAAATCTTATTGAACGATTAAACATCATTGCTGGGGTGCGTTTTGATAACCATTCAGAATATAGCAACCAGTTTAGTCCTAAGCTTGCATTACGTTATAAAATTACAGCTGCACTGGCTGCCAAAGCATCGATAGGTTATGGTTTTAAAGCTCCGGATTTTAGACAGCTTTATTTTGACTTTACAAATTCTGCTGTAGGATACACCATATTGGGATATAATGTGGCTTTAGAAAAATTAAATGAACTACAAGCTCAGGGACAAATTCTTGATGTGGTTGTTCCTGAATCATCTTTACAAGACCCGCTAGAAGCAGAGAGCTCTATAGGATATAACATAGGATTGACCTATAAGAAAAAGCAATGGAATGCAGAACTTAATCTCTTTAGAAACGATTTTAAGAATTTGATTGATACACGTGTTATTGCTCGTAAAACTAATGGGCAAAATGTGTTTAGCTATTTCAACTTTGATAAAATATACACTACAGGTCTAGAGCTTAATACCAACTATAGAATAACCGATAATGTAAGATTGAGTGCAGGCTATCAGTTACTCTATGCTTTTGATAAAGAAAAAGAAAAACAAGTGAAAAATGATGAGGTATTTGCTCGTGATCCAGAAACTAACCAGACAGTGCTAGTCTCGAGATCAGAATATTTTGGACTTGTGAATCGTTCACGACATAATGCAAACTTTAAAGTTTTTTATGATATCGTTTCCGCGAATGCAAATATAAACTTAAGACTGCTATATAGAAGTAAATATGCTTTGTTTGATACTAACGGTAATGATCTTATTGATGATTATGACACTAGCTTTGTCGATGGATTTGTAACAACAAATATTGCTGCCAGTAAAACTTTTTATGAAAAATTCACACTACAAATAGGTGCAAATAATCTTTTTGATTATACCGAAGAAAACATTCCCACCTTACCGGGAATACAATTATATGCAAAACTTAACTATCAATTTTAATATTTTAAATGTCATGACAATGAAAAAATTATCAATATTATTTTTAGTACTTAGTACAGTGCTTGTTTCGTGTAGCAGTGATGATGATACACTTGCTCTAGTACCCGTTAAATCCGAAAAAATTTCTAATCTTGAAGCTATACAAACAGGTGGTCAGGGAACTGGAAATCCTATAGGCGGGGTATTTACCAAGTTTGATTTTGAAACTGGAAAAACAACGACTAGTGATACCGATTGGGATGTTGCATTTAGAGGTACTACCATAGCAATTAATGGAGGGACAGTTACTGGTGCAGCAGAAGAACCTACACGTAATGGTAGCGTAGGAGCGGCAATAGTTACGGGTACATTTGCAGGTGTAACCAGTACAAAAGATGTTATTTTTACTCAAGATGCAGATGCTGCATTTGCTATCCCTACAGTGAGTGATAAGGGGTGGTATAATTATGCTGGACCTCCAACTCATTTGATCTCTCCAATTCCTGGAAAAATACTTATTTTTAAAACCCGTAACGGTAACTATGTAAAAGTAGAAATACTGAGTTATTATCAGGATGAAGATACTTCTAAAAAGTCACAATATTATACATTTAATTATGTGTATAATCCTAACAAAGGAGAAACATCTCTTTAAATAATGATTTTGATACAAAAATTTATGAACTAGCTAGTTGAATTAATTCTTTATACTCATGATAAAAACTCCTCAAAACTTGAGGAGTTTTTTTGTTTTATATGAGAAACAATAATATATAGTAATTTAAAAACTCAATCTAAATGTAACATTAGGAGTGATGCCTAAAGACAATTTATCGACTTCTCTTAATTCATAAGAAATATTATTTTCAGAATCAGGTATTCTATAGAGAGGATAACTTCGATCTAAAATATTTTTTCTTCCATATAGATTTAATAAAGAAAAACCCAGGCGACTTTTTATATTATCATTTTTTGACGACCAGTTAAAATCATATACTACAGAAAAATCTAGTCTGTGATAATCAGGCAGAGATTTAGAATTTATAGGGGCGTATATTATTTTAGGTGTACCATTTCGTGTTACATATCTCGATGCTCTGGTATATGGGATACCGGTACGATATTTCCATCCTAATGAAAACTGAAATTTTTTCCATTGAAGAGCATGTGACCATGAAAAAGAATGGCCGATGTTATTATTTCCTTTAAACCCTTTACCTTGATTAATGGCATTAAATACAAATTCTGTATCAGAAATAGAATAGCTTAGCCAAGTTGAATATTTGCCAACTTTCTTCTTGATTAAAAAATCAACTCCTTTAGAAATACTTTTTCCTTTAGAAAAATTTTCAAAGGTAGATTCGAATCCCTTGGTGAGTGAGGTAAGTCCTTTTATTCTTTTGTAATAGGTGTCAATCTCAATATTCCAGGTTTTTTTATGAAAAAGTGTACCCAAAGTATATTGCTTACTTCTCAATAATGGGATATCATCTTCTTGTGCTGCCACCCATAACTGATTTTCGAGGCCAAAATTAAGAGTGGCAAACTCGATAACCTGGCTAATAGATTGATTTTTTACCTCTGCAGATCCTTTAATCCTAAAATGCTTTCCTATTTTTCGTTCTGCATAGATCCTAGGTTCTATAAAAGTAGATTGTAATCCAGAATAATAACTTCCTCTTACTCCAAAATTAATTAGCCAGTTTTTAGGAGAACTGTATTGTAAGTTAGAATAAAAACTATGAGTGGGATTGTCTTTTGAATTTCTGATTTCAGAATCATTAACTTTTATATAAAAAGCTACCATATTAGAATATAACTGATATCCATTAGAAAAAGTAAAATAGGGATCGATGTTCCAGCTAGAATGAAATAACAAACCATACTCTTTGATGGTATTTTCTTTTCTAACAGTTTGATCTTGATTAATAAAGAGGTTCCTCCCATCATATTCAAGTGTGTATTCAGAATATGAAAGTTGAGTTTCAGTTGAGAATTGAGTATTCCACTTGCTTTTCCAAGAAACGTTTGTTCCAAAATTTTTGATAGTAAGCTGATCACTCGACATATCTACAAAATCAATATCCTGAAAAGAATAATCAAGTTTGTTTTGGGTTAACAAATTAGAAATTGCGATATTATGCTTTTCAGAAAGATTTGCAATCAACTTCAAAGTGACATCGGTAAAATAAAATAATTCTTTTTTTTCTGAAAACTGCGGATTAAATAAAGATCTATTGGCAGTAATATTGGTGTTTTGAAAAGTCCGATCAGAATAAGTATTAATTGTGGGAGTTTCTATAACATCTGTAATCGATCTTCTTGCGGATAGTAACACACCAAATTTTTTTGATACCGGAAATTTTAAATAACTATCGGCATGTGTCATATTAACCCCTAAACCACCTTGTATTTTCTCAGGAACGTTTTGATCAGTTTTGATATCAATAACTCCCGAAACCCGATCTCCATAAATAGGCTGAGTACCGCTTTTATATATTGTGATGTCTTTAGTGATATAAGGGTTGAAAGCAGAAATGAGTCCAAAAAAATGATCAGAGTTATACATTTTGATACCATCCCATAAAATTAGATTTTGATCAGGTGTACCACCTCTTATGTAAATTCCTGATGCAGTTTCAAGTGGACTTTCAATACCTGGTAAAAGTTGAATATTTTGCAGGATATCAGGTTCAGATAATCCCGAAATTATATTAAGATTATTAGGTTGAATTTTAACCGATCCATCTCTGGTTTTTACGATTCCTGAGGTTAGATACTCTTTTATAATTACTTCGTTTAAAACAAAATCCTCTGGAGATAGAATATAGGTATCACATTTTTTGTTGATTTCATTCTTAATAGGAATAGAAATAGTTTTATATCCAAGATAAGAGATTGTTAAGGTATCTGATATGCTATTATTTTTTAAAGAAAAAAAACCTTTTTTATCAGATAAAGTCCCTGTTTTTCTGCTCTCATTAATTATAGTTGCCCCCTCCACGGGGGTGTGGGTCTTATCGATAAGATAACCGCAAAAAGAAATTGTTTTGTTGAGTTTTACGATATAATATCGTTCATCGACTTGTGTAAAATGGATAGGGTATTGATTGGAAATTATTGATATAATTTCTTTTAAAGATATGGCATCTTGATCTATCGTAATCACTATGTTTGCGAATGATGAAGAATTATAAGAAAATTTCACATCAAACAGCTCTTCCATTTCGGTTAGAAAAGTATCTATTGAGATGTTAGTATAATGTAAATCTTCCTTTTTTTCTTGAGCATTCGCAGATAGAGAAAAAAGAAAAATAAGTAACAAAAAGAAGTATTTCATTTATTTTTCAGACAATTCTATAGTATTCTTATCTGTAAAAATAAACTTAATATCCATTGCATCAAAAATAGTATGCAAAGCATTTTGTAGATTATTGTGTGTAAATCCTCCACTATATCGTTGATTTATATTAATATTCTTACTTTGAATAGTAATACTATACTGTTTTTCCAAAGCTGATATTACATATTGTAATGGAGTATTAGAAAAACTACTTTCTCCTAGTAACCATGATGGAGAAACATCATTCAGTTCCCATTCTTCAAAGGATGAGTTGACACTTCTTACCGCTTGTCCTTTGGTAATGATTTTTGAAGAATCACTATTGTTTACTTTTACTTTTCCTTCATAACAGATTACTTCAAAGAAATTTGGGATAGTATTAACGTTAAATTGTGTCCCCAGTACCAAAACAGAATTGGTTTTAGATTGTACAGTAAACGTACTTCCCTTTTTTACTTTAAAAAAGGCTTCACCATCCAAAAACACGATTCGTTCTTTATTTTCCCAGCTTCCTTTTTTATAATACAGTTTGGATTTAGCATTCAAAATAGCTTCAGAACCATCAGGAAGTGTTATCGCTAACTGCTCGCCAAATCCGGATTGATGCGTAATGTTTTGATTAAAAAATATAGTGTACCCAATGATCAACGCAATACTTGCGGCGATTGTGTATGCCCATGCAGGAATCAAGGAGAAGACTTTTTTCTCTTTGGAGATGTCTTTTTGAATACGATCAAAAAGTTTTCCCTCGTCTACTTTAGGTACTTCAAGTAGCTTTGTTCCTTCGAGAATAGTTTCATATAAAATATAATCCTTAGATTTTTTGAAATCATTGATTTCTTCTTCGGATAATTCTCCACTAGCCCATTTGGCTAAAAAATCATCTATGTTATCAGACTTTTTCATTTTTTATTTTCTGTTATGCCGTACGCCCTAATTTTTATCTTTTCTTTCAATAGAAATAGTTCTCTTTGTTTTGGTTGGAGTTAAGAAATGCTGTGTTGCAATTTTTCAAAAGTTTTACAAAAGTATCCTTTGTTATATCTTTTGATTGTTTCATATCTCCACACTTATAATAAATTAAATTCAGGAGCACTTCAGAATGATTATCAAAAATTAGTCTAAAGTTTTTATCACTAACAAACGTTTGTTTTTTTAACATCTTAAGAAATACTTCGTTTTTTTCAAAACTACGGCATTTAAAGAAAAAATGTACAAAGATGTTATTTTTCTTTCTATTGATGTCTTCTACATTAAGTTTTTAGTGTAATGATATCTCCATATACGATAACAACAGTATACTTTGCTTTTACCCTATTTCTAAAAAGATAATATTGATAATTTTTAAAAAAGTGAATAAAAAAAATAGGGTGTTTTAAAAGTTTACTGTTGTATAGGAAAGGATGTTTAATTTTAAACTTAAACTATGAGGAGCCTGAAAAAGGGGAATTATATACTGATCATTTTTCTGAGCATTGTAATAATGTCTATCCAATCTTGTAGTAAAGATGATGCAGCAGCAGGCCCACAGCCGAATTCAAATACAAATACCGAGGAAAATAATAATACGGGGACTGATAGTGGAACTGAAGATGATGACGGGAGTATAACCATTTATAAAGTTGAAGGCGATAAAATAGTAAAAGAAAAGGATTATAAAGTAACCGGAAAATTACTAGAGTTTCAAAAGGATACTAAAAAACATCAAGAAATATGGAATCTGGTGAAAAGAATTATTCCTGCAAATTACCGATCGAGAATGAGTGAATTTGTAATTTTTGCAGGTGAAAAAGATGGAACCGCTGGATATGTGGTAGAAAGAACGCGTGATCTTTCAAAATGGCAAATGGGTATTGCCATAGATTTTGCATATCAAGGAGGGTTCAATACAAGAGGAGAACTGGCATATACCATAGTGCACGAATTTGGACATATCATTACTTTGGATAAAGTACAGGTTGATTCTTCTGTATCTCAAGGCGGTTGTAAAAGCTTCTTTACAGGAGAAGGATGCTCTAGAGATAATTCTAATATCAATAAACTATATCAAAATCATTGGGCCGATATCTGGGAAGAATTTCGAAAAGTGAATAATGAAAATGATGCACAAAAATTTTATGATAAATATAAAGAGCGCTATGTAACGCAATATGCGTCTACTAATCCAGGAGAAGATATTGCAGAGGTCTTTGCTATGTTCGTAACAACAGCAAACGGAGTACATGGAAATAGTAGAGCAGAGCAAAAAATCCAACAGATGTATGATAATCCCGAAATGATAAATTTGCGAAATTATATTAGAGGAAATATAGCAAAAAGTAGTAGAAGCTTCTTGCCCGCTCCAGGATCATGGAAAAATGCAAATACGTTTGGTAACAAAGATAAAATGCACTGTGGTCGCCATAACAAGCACTGAAATGATTGAGAAGTATATGAGTGTTTTGAATGAAAAGAACAAATCTCTTGTATTTTGACAATATTAAAATAGGTATGGTATGAAATGTGTAATGATGATTTTGATAATGGTAGGATTTTCTTGTCAATCTACAAAAAGTACTTCCGCTAATGTTTCAAAAGATGAAGCACTGGTATATTATTCAAAAGGGCCTTGTTTAGGAAAATGCCCAGTATATGATTTGTGGATATATCATGATGGTTCAATCTCTTATTCTGGGATAAACCATGTCTCTGTAAAAGGAAATATCAGCAGGAAATTAGAAGAACAGGAGTTGAAAGAATTAAAAAGAATATTAAATAAAGATTCGTACGGTGATCGGGTATTTAAAAAAATACGAGATCGGCCAATAACTACATTACGTTTTAACGGTAAAGAGTATAAGTATTACTCTAATAAGATCGATGGTGCCCTAAAAGAAATTGATGTCAAACTAAAAAACGTAATGAATAATATTGTTTTGAATCATGAAAATAAGGAAGGATAGTAATTGGGTAGGCCTTGAACTAGATATCTTTAAAATAGATGCAATTAAGGGATTAGGCTAATAAGTAGTAGTGATTTGATTTTATAAAGGTTGCCCTTAATTTAGTGTCTATTTATGAACCTGATGAGTTTAACTTGTCAGGTTTTTTTGTTTTACAAAGGATATACAATAGTATGTTGTATAAGCTGATAATGGTTGAAATGAAATGTTAAAATAGGAGTGTTTTAGAAAGCCAATTTTAACTTGGTGAAAAGATTAGAATATATCACCGTATAAAGAATGGTTATATAATTTCCCGTATAAATACGTATTTCTTATCTCTCATTGATAAGCTATATTTATGATGTAAATTATTAATTCTTAAAACTGATATTATGAAAATTAACAACAATGTACCCACAGGAGAAGATCTTTTTAAAAGCAAAACTTTCTCTCCAGAAAGAAACTCATCAATGGTAGAATTGAGAGGGAAAAGAGATGGGGATAGAGATGCTCAAGGTAAAAAGAACGGGTAACCGAAACTAAGATGGGGCTGTTCTAATAATAATAAACTTATTTCCATTCGAAAAAACTAAAAATATATTGAAAACCAAGGGTTTTTCTCTATTCCCCTCATAGTATAGTGAGAGGATATTTTTAGGCAGCCTTGTCCTTGATTACTTATGATTAGTTTTTCGATTAATTTAAAGGATGTTGCTCACTCATGTATAGTAACATCAAAAAGATGGTGTTTTAAAGAAAGCTATATAGAACCATTTGCGCATCAATCACTAGAGTCTTTTGCTATTACTAATGGAAGACAATATTTATTTGTGGTTAGAGAGCGTAATTCTCAAGAGGTAATTAAAACAAATGAAAATCAAGCGCTACGAAATGTTTGTGACACTGAGTTTTATCAAATAAAAAAGAGCCTTACAAAGTGGTCATTGCATTATATTTCTTTGTTAATAGATAAAAGTACTATTACTATACACACGGGCAAATGGGGTGTGGCTCCAATTTACCTGGTCGAAAGCAAAAATACATTACGTGGGCACTGGAACCCTAAAGAACATTATAAAAACCTTTCTTCATTTCAATTAGATAAAGAACTGGTTTCTCATTATCTTATTACATATTATAGGCCATACTCAAAAAAAACAATATTTCCCGAAATGCATAGGCTTACAGAACGATCTGTGGCTCAATGGAAAGGGAAGGGTACTTTAGAAATTATCTACCCTCCATCTGTGGAACAACCTTTTGCTAAAGAACTTAAACCAAATGCAGATGTTATAGGGATGTTTAAAGAAATTCTTTATCATTCTATGAAACGATGGGTACATGATGATACTAAAACAATATCTGCCGAATTAAGCAGTGGCCTTGATTCTGGGATTGTTTCTATTTTAGCTTCTTCTTTAATTTCAGGCAAATTACAAACTTATGGTTTGTTGGTGATGGATGAATATAAAGAGGCGCAGATATCAAGAAGAGATGAGTTGATAACCAAATTTGGATATAAAGATACGAGTATAGATATAGAAGGGTTTTTACCTTTTTCAGAGAATAGCTATAGAGTAACCAATGCAGAAATGGTTCCTTGGGAAGGATGTTATCATGCAGCATTTAATCATCTGTTATCATTAACTCAACAAAAGAAAGATAATGTGTTGTTTACAGGTTTTGGCGGTGATGAATTGTTCTTTCCGTATTGGGATGAAATGGATGAGGTAGACAAAAAATCATACATCTCCAATGCTCATTTATCTAGAGATAAAGTACCGTTATTTATAAAAAATGACTTGTATGAAACTTATTCTGATACCGTGAATTCGATAAAAAGAGCACCTAAGTCATTAATGTCAGATTCGTCTATAGAGGCGGTGGCCTATGGTTCTCCTGTTTACCTTACTAATAATATATGGCCAGTAAGCCCATATTGTACACCCGAACTGATTAATTTTTGCAGAAGCCTTCCTTTTTCCTGGCGAAAAAACCGGAGATTACAACGAGAATTTCTTACTCAACATGGGTGTTCAAGAAAAATTAGCCACCCAAAACAATCAGAAGATTTTGGACCCGTTATGTCTCATGCTCTGCAACAATCTAGTATTAAGGTTGATAACCTTTTTAAGAACTCTTGTTTAGCAGATATGGGATATATAGAACCAAAAAGATTTATAAGTGCTTATCATAAGCATATTAATAATAGACAAAGAAGCAAATATTCAAATATTGATTTTTATACAGTAATAGCTTTAGAGTACACCATGTATTCTTTGTTTACTAAACAAAATGAAAATTTAGTAATGATATGATGACAAAGAAGTCGATTATTAAAAATAATATAGGGATATATCTTAATAGTTATCCTCCAGTTAAAGAAGGTGAAACTATATTTGGAAGGGATATTGCTGTGAATGATTTTCTAAAGGGACTACTTTTACATGGTAAACCAAGGAGCTATCAATTTTATCAAACTTTCGACTTTTTAAAAAATATCTTTAATGCTCGTAAGGAGTTATTAGATATTAGTAATCAACGAGGAGATATATCTATTACTATTAACGATATTAATGACCTGAAGGTAAAAAATAACACGTTTGATTTTGATATCTGGCACGAAACTGATGCAGATTTCTCTAAAGCAGTTTCTTTACGTGAACGATACAGTGCGAAAGCTTACCCAATAAGCGCAACTTTTCATGTGTTAAGTTATCAATATCTTTTGCATGATTGGTACTTAGAAATTCTATTAAAAAAAATACATGATTATGATACGATTATATGTACCAGTACAGCAGCTCAAAAAGCATTACATACTATTTTTGACCATGTTTGTGAAAGATTAAAAAACTCTCATAATATTGATTTAGGTTTTAAAGGGGATACAGAGGTAATCCCTATAGGAATTGATACTACAGTTTTTAAGCCAAGAGATAAAAAAGAGCTAAGACATAAGCTTGGGCTTCCATTAGATGCATTTATTATATTGTGGATTGGTAGAATTTCACCTTTAGACAAAGCAGACTTGTTACCGTTATTAATAATTCTTCAGAATCTTATAAAAGAGAATCCTGAAAAGAAAATAAGGTTAGTGCTTGGAGGTACTGGTGAAGTTATTTTTAATAAAATTATCGACGAATGTATCCGTGATCGTCAATTAAATGATCACGTCATTTTAATTAGGCCTTTGCCTACATCAGAACGTCATTTATATCATTCCTGTGCAGACGTATTTGTTTCTCCTGCAGATAACATTCAGGAAACCTTTGGAATTACTCCTATAGAAGCGATGGCTAGCGGAGTTCCACAGGTAGTATCTGATTGGAATGGTTATAAAGATACCGTACAACATGGTGAAACTGGTTTTTTGATTCCAACGTATATGTCTGATTTAGATGAGGAAATAACAATCAAATCAGGAATATATGACAACTACAATCTAATGGATCATTTTGAATTTGCCCAAACCATAGCTATTGATTTAGAAGCCTACCAAAAAGCATTACAAATGCTATTAGATTTTCCATCACTATGCTCACAAATGAGTAAAAAATCCAGAGAACGAGCTTTAAAAATTTATGATTGGAAAAATAGTATTTACCTGCATGAACAACTTTGGGAAAAACAATTAGAAAGAGCCAGCAAGCAGAATACTACTATAGATTTTATAAAAACATATGAGATTCCGGCTTTTTATAAAAATTTCAATCACTATGCTTCAAAAAAAATAAGTAATACAACACAAATAATACTTTCAGAACAAGGAAAAAAAATAGCGAATAAAGAACAATCACTTATTTCCTATTACGACTCGTTTAACGACCTTTCTATTCCTGTATTATATAGTGTTATAAGTAATTTACATGAATGCGTAAGCCAGGAATTTGGGGCGCTAAAAAAACAAATAAAGAGTGATGAGCTATCTTTAGAAAAAGTAAGCAGGCATATCATGTGGTTATTAAAATATGGGTATGTGAAAATCTTGAATGACTAGTTTTTTAGTAAATATTTAAAAACTAAAGATTTAATTCGTTTTCTATATTTTTAAGTAAGATGAATTCACAACTAAATTGTCGTTTAGAAGAGTGGTGAGGTATGTTTGTGGCAGAGTTGCTAAAAAGGTATATTTGTTATTATGCCAAGAACAATTTTTGACAATATTGTAATTCAACATTTTGAGAAAATGACTTTTTTCGATTTTTGTCAATATACTAGTATTCGTTTTTTTGAAGTTGTACATTTCATAAAAGGAAATGGTACAATAAAGATTAATGGAAGTAATGTTTCATATCACCCTAATAGTTTTTTTGTTTTTATACCAGATGACGTATATATATTACAAGTAGATACCCCCACTACAGGAACAACTATAAAATTTTTAAAAAGCTTTTTTAATAATTCAACTATCCCAGTTAATGATTGGTTTAGAAAGATTGAGACAGTTTTGAGTAACGAAAGCCGGTTAGAAGAATTTGAATTTCAGTCAAAATCAGATAAACAAAACCTAGCCTCGTTAATGAAAATGCTTTATGAAGAAAATCAAGACAAACAATTCTTCGATGCTATTATAGTTCAAAATACATTATCCACAATATTGCGTGTTATAGCAAGAAATGCAAGTCAGGCAGCTACATTGAAATCTTCAAAACATCAAAATTCTAAAATCCAGGATATCATCAATTATATTCATCACCATATCTATGAGTCAGATTTAATTACGAACAAAACTTTAGCTGAAAAATTTAATATTGCAGACAATTATATTGGACAATATTTCAAGAAACAAATGGATATCAGTCTTAAAAAATATATCCTTAATTATAAATTGAAATTAGCTGAAACACGTTTAAAATACACAGATTTACATTTCTCTGAAATTGCTTCAGAACTTGGATTTACTGATGCTAGCCATTTAAATAAAACTTTCCTAGCATACAAAGGAGTAACCATTGGAGAATTTCGAACATCTCAAAAGTAGACACTTTCTTACATCTTTAACTTCGTTTTTTACTTAAATCACTTTGTTTTTTACACAATCAAATCTTGATTGTGGTGGTAATTTTGTATTAGAAAATTAAAACAATTTAGTAATGAAGAAAAAACCACAAGAAGTTTTTGAGGATCATCTTAAAGCAATAGAAGCTTTAAACCCTATTGCTGTGATGGATAATTATGCTGCTGATGCTCTATTTGTTACTCCGGAGGGTACTTATAAAGGAAAAAAGGAAATACTAAAGTTTTACAAAAAAATACTTCCGAAACTGAAGAATTTTGATGCTAAATCAATTAGACAATCGATGTGTTCGAATATTATAAACCTTATTTGGTTTGTGAAAAACAGAAATGTCGAAACTGATATTTACATAATAATAAATGAAAAAATTCAGTATCAAAGATGTTCGGGGATAATTAAATAATTTAAAAACAAAAAAATGAATACTACAGAATTTAAAACTTTTAATGTAACAGTAAAGAATGCACAAGCTTGGGTAACTTTTGATTATGCCCCCGTTAATATACAAGGTATTCCGATGCTTGATGATTTAAACAATTTGGCAGAACAACTAGAAAATGATCGTTCTATAAAAGTAGTTGTATTTCAATCGGCACATCCAGAGATATTTGTAGCGCATGCAGATACAAATTTCTTGAAAGATATGTCTACAGTTGCCGTACCAAGAGAAGAAGTGAAAACATTGTATATACAAGATGTTTTAAACAGAATTAGTAAGCTACCACAAGCAACTATTGCTAAAGTAGAAGGTTTTGCCAGAGGAGGAGGACATGAGTTTATGCTTGCCTGTGATATGCGATTTGCAGCTCGTGGAAAAGCAAAATTTATGCAAATGGAAGTTGGTATGGGGATTTTACCTTGTGGAGGAGGCTCAGCACGCATGGCACGTCAAGTGGGCTTAGGAAAAGCATTAGAGATTATCTTAATGGCAAAGGATTTTGATGCCGATGAAGCAGAACGTTTTGGAACTATAAACAGAGCTCTTGATGCATCTGAAATAGGAAATTATGTCGAAGAGTTAGCAGATCGAATTTCTAAATTTCCTGCAGAATCTATTGAAGCTTGTAAGCGTACCGTGTATGCCTCTGTAGATTTATCAATTGATGATGCTATTAAAGAAGAAGCTTATTGGTTGTACCAATCTATGAGTAAAACACCAGCACAAAAACGTTTCCAATATGCCGATGATAATGGTGCTCAATTTGACATGAATAACCAAAGAGCATGGAATGATCTTGTCATAGGGATTCAGGATGTGAAATAGTTCATAGAAACACCATACTAGAAAATGGAAATGCCTCTTTTTTAGAGGCATTTTATGTGAAAAAAGAAAAATGGAAAATTTTGAATCTATAAACAGAGGGTATAATAATGTTTTTAAAACCAGGCAATTGAGTATAGGACTTGTGGTTCCTGTTGAAAACTATGCACAAGGAGCTATCCCTACAATGAAAGATCATATAGAGCGAGTACAAAAAGCTGAGGAATTAGGCTTTCAAGCCGTTTGGTTAAGAGATATTCCATTTAATGTGCCTTCTTTTGGAGATGCAGGACAAACTTTTGATCCTTTTACTTATTTGGGTTACCTAGCTGGAAAAACCACAGATATTGCACTAGGAGTTGCAAGTATTGCCTTACCACTACGCCACCCTGTTCATATAGCAAAATCTGCTGCAACCATAGATCAACTATCTAATGGAAGATTAATTTTGGGAGTGGCATCAGGAGATAGATATGATGAATATCCAGCAATGCATATTAACTATGAGAAACGAGGAGAATTATTTAGAGAGTCATTTGCTTATATTCGTGAAGCACAAAATGATTTCCCTAATTTGGAAACCATTCATTATGGTAATTTAAAAGGTACTATAGACGTACTACCCAAGCCTACAACTCATAAAATTCCGTTATTAATGACAGGATATAGCCAGCAAACATTAGAATGGAATGTACAGAATACAGATGGTTGGATGTCATATCCTAAAGATTTATATCGACAGCAAAATACCATTGCACAATGGCGAGAGCTTATAACAGAAACACAAAAGTATAATAAACCATTTATGCAACCTTTGTATATTGATTTACAGAAAAATGATGATTTTAAACCCCAACCGATCTCACTGGGTTTTAGAACTGGAGCAAATTATTTAATTGAACATTTGAATCAATTACAAGATATAGGTGTCAATCATGTTGCATTAAATCTACGTTTTAATTCTATGAATATAAATGACACACTTGAGTGCTTAGCAAATAAAGTGTTATAGTATTTTTATTTAGACAAAAAGGTAAATAGTATTATGAAAAAGACAATATTAATCACAGGTAGTACAGATGGCATAGGAAAACTTACTGCCATAAAATTAGCTGAAAAAGGACATACGGTTTATGTTCATGGAAGAAGTTCAGAAAAACTTTCTGCGGTAATTTCAGAAATACAAACTATAACAAAAAATGAGAACGTAAAAGGAGTGATAGGCGATTTTTCAGATTTAGATTCAGTCAAACGAATGACACATCAAATTAAGAAAGAAGTATTGCAAATTGATGTATTGATTAATAATGCAGGAGTTTATAATAGTTCGGTATCTCATAATACTGATGGCATAGATATGCGATTTGTTGTAAATTATTTTGCGCCTTATATCGTTACCAATGAATTACTCCCGTTATTAAATAAAGGATCAGAACCTCGCATTATAAATTTAAGTTCGGCAGCACAATCTTCTATATCATACAAAACATTGTTAGGAAAAGAAAAGCAATCTGAAGGAGAAACTTATGCACAAAGTAAACTAGCATTAACCATGTGGAGTTTCTATTTGGCTAAAACCTTACAAGAAATATCTGTAATTGCAGTAAATCCGGGGTCGTTACTTAACACAAAAATGGTAAAAAAAGCTTTTGGAAATTTTTGGTCATCAGCAGATAAAGGAGCAAACATTTTATGTGAATTGGCAATTTCAGAAGAATACAAAGGTGTTTCAGGGTTGTATTTTGATAATGATAGAGGTGATTTTGGAAAAGCACATCCAGATGCTTATAGCGAAATAGAAATTAATAAGCTTATTGATACCACTCATCAATTCCTTCATGGACACTGATTATTAAAGTCGGAGTTTGTGAAATTTTTGTATACAAAAAAGCTTCTCGATTAAGAGAAGCTTTTTTTTGCTGTGCGGGCGGAGAGACTCGAACTCTCACACCTCGCGGCACTAGATCCTAAGTCTAGCGTGTCTACCAATTCCACCACGCCCGCATTAATACTTTTACAATACTTAGGACTTCTGTAAAAGCGAGTGCAAATATACATATTCCTTATAAATCTCAAAGAACTTAAATTACTTTTTTTGAAGAATATGAAAAGTAATAGCTAATAATTTAAGAAATGAGGATACTTCCTTTAGGTTCCTTCACTTTTTTGACCGCTATAATTCTGATTTTAGTTGATTAATCAATGCTTTTGATGCTTCGGTATTCATTGTTTTTAATTCTTCTATTATTTTCAATTTAGTTTCCTTAGGGTATTGAAGTGGTTTGTTTTCAACAGTAAAATCATAACCGATTTCTGCAAAGAGACGATCCGACCATTCATTACGGATGCAATCTATAATTAAATGAATACGATCGGTTGTTCCGTTGTTTTCTACACGATGAAGCAAATTAAAGTTTCCATACCAACATTCTCCAATATCCATAATCACTTCTTTGTTATTTATATAAAAATGAACATCCGGATTTGTTGTGATCGGAATATGAATTCTAAAACTTCTATCCTCATACCCTAAATTATGATCCGTATGTTCTTTTATGCTACTATTAGGAGAAAGGTTGAGTAAACGAATAGATTCTTTTTTACATTCAAAAAGCGCAATTATTTCCTTAAAATAAGAACAATGCTTCAGTAGAGAAGTATTCTTATAATTATGGGCACCAGATGAGTGTGCATAAATTTGATTGATATCTCCATTAAGAGATCGAAGTGCAATAGATTTCCAATCACCAGAATAATCGCCGGTATTAAAATGAGAAATGAACGGATGAGATTTACAATATTTCAAGTCTTGTAATAGCCGATTTTCAGAAAATAAAAACGGAAGTTTTAAAAATGCATTCATATCAGCAGATATACTTAAATAGACAACAACTAATTTACTTCATTTTTACTACTTTTAGGCGAAAATAAACTCAGATTCATGCAAAACATACAATCTTACGTTCAGGAACATAAAGATCGATTTATAAATGAACTTTTTGAACTACTTAAAATTCCATCAGTTAGTGCAGATACAGCATATAAAGATGATGTAATCAAAACAGCATCAGAAATTCATAAAAGCCTTAAAGATGCCGGATGTGATGCTGTAGAAATATGTGAAACTCCCGGGTACCCAATTGTATATGGAGAAAAAATTATAGATAAAGACCTTCCAACAGTGTTAGTTTATGGGCATTATGATGTGCAACCAGCAGACCCAATAGAATTATGGGATAGTCCTCCTTTTGAACCTGTAATTAAAAAGACAGATATCCATCCCGAAGGAGCCATTTTTGCCAGAGGATCATGTGATGATAAAGGGCAGATGTATATGCATGTAAAGGCATTAGAAATTATGACCAAAACTAACCAGTTACCGTGTAATGTAAAATTTATGATCGAAGGAGAAGAAGAGGTAGGAAGTAAAAGTTTAGGCTGGTTTGTAGAGCGTAATCAAGATAAGCTGGCGAATGATGTGATTTTAATTAGCGATACAGGAATGATTGCTAAAGGTGTTCCTTCTATTACTACCGGGTTAAGAGGATTAAGTTATGTTGAGGTTGAGGTAACAGGACCTAATAGAGATTTGCATAGTGGTTTATATGGTGGTGCAGTAGCAAACCCAATTAACATTTTGACAAAAATGATTGCTTCTTTACACGATGAGAATAATCATATTACCATTCCGGGTTTTTATGATAAAGTCGAAAATCTTTCAACAGAAGAGCGAGCAGAAATGGCAAAAGCACCTTTCTCTCTCGATGAGTATAAAAAATCACTGGATATCAATGCAGTATATGGAGAAGAAGGATATACCACCAATGAGCGTAATTCTATTCGACCAACATTGGATGTGAATGGAATCTGGGGAGGCTATACGGGAGAAGGAGCTAAGACAGTTATTGCCAGTAAAGCCTATGCCAAAATTTCTATGCGCTTGGTTCCTAATCAAGATTGGGAAGAAATTACAGAATTATTTAAAAATCATTTTGAAAACATTGCACCAGATGCAGTAACGGTAAAAGTGACTCCACATCATGGCGGACAAGGCTATGTAACCCCAATAGATAATATTGGATATAAAGCAGCTAGTAAAGCATATCAGGATACTTTTGGTAAAACACCAATTCCACAACGCAGCGGAGGTAGTATTCCCATTGTTTCTTTATTTGAAAAAGAATTAAAAAGTAAAACAATCTTAATGGGATTTGGATTAGATAGTGATGCAATACACTCCCCTAATGAGCATTTTGGAGTTTGGAACTACCTAAAAGGAATAGAAACAATTCCTTATTTCTATAAATATTTTACAGAATTGAGTGAGTAATGTTCTTGTATAAATTAATAGTACAGAACTTGTTAAGCTATTTGGGTTTTACCTCATAGCGCTTACCCAATTAATTACTCTACGATAATAACAATGGCGTTACCCTGATTTTTAATCAGGGTCGGGCTATTCGTTATATCTTTTTTGTTACCGATCCAACGTTTTTTTAAGAGGTTTAAGGATAACAAAAAAGGATGCCACTGCTATCCCTAACGCATACAAAAGTCTCATTAAATTCAAATTATAGATGAGATGATTTTTTTGATTTTTAACTATTAGTTCTTCATAATGAATGAAACAACCTACATGAAAATTATTGCCCATACTTTTTGTCGAAAATGCAAAATATATTGCTTTTTTGCTTTTTTTTAATTGTATTTTTAAAAGAATAAAAATTCCCCTTAATTTAAATTTCTTCAAAACTTTATAGTAAACATTATTTGGATTAATGTGCATTTAAACAAATCAATTTTAACATTAACAAATATTCAAATGAAAAAAACAATATTGGCTTTTTCAGCTTTATTAAGTGTAGCGTTTACTTTTGCCCAGACTAATGTTACAGATATCAATCAAACCGGAAAAGGAAATGAGACAGGTATTTCTCAAAAAGGAGTAAACAATACGTTAGATATTGTTCAGGAAGGTAATTTTAATAAAGCAAAAGTAGCACAGGGAACAAAAGATTCTGCAAAAGGAAATGGTGTGATTAGTCAAATCCAAACCGGAGATCAAAACGATGTATATGTTATGCAGCAAGGAGATTTAAATGCAGTACATCAAAATCAGTTAGGAATATCAAATAGTGCAGAGGCTACTCAGTATTCAGATGTTTTAGAAAGTAAAATTACACAAACTCAAATAGGAAATTATAACAAAGCAATAGCAATACAAGGAACAGGTTTAATATTTGAAGAGAATATTAAAAATAATATTGATCAAACACAAAGAGGTAATTTTAATATAGCAAAGGCAAGTCAATCCGACAATGATTATAACCTTAGAGTTATTACGCAAGATCAGGAAGGAGAATTTAATCAAGCAATCGCAAATCAAAATTCGTTTTCGGGATATTATAGTTTTAGTATTGAACAGAGGCAATCTGGAGAATACAATAATGCAGTAGCAAACCAATATAATGGAAACGTTGATCAAAGCAGTATTATTCAGGATCAAAAAGGATCAGGAAACACAGCAGATGCTAGTCAATCATCTCAACTATATGGTTTAGGAGACAGTTCTATTAATCAATCCCAAAACGGAAATAATAATAATGCTATTGTGATCCAGAATAATGGCTATGCTGTTACACAAAATCAAATAGGTGATTTTAATCAAGCGTTTGCTCAACAAGAACTTGGAGAATTTTCTATAATTAATCAATATCAAGAAGGGATAAGAAATATAGCACACGCTTCTAAGGATAAAATAGATCGGTCTAGTATATCCCCTTCTGATATTTCCCAAAGCCAGATAGGAGAAGATAATCATGCTTCAGCTAATCTACAAGGAAGAGGTTATGTCACTCAGAAGCAAGAAGGAGTAAGAAATGATGCTTCTACAACGCATGTTTATGCCTCTAATGTAAGAACTTCTCAAAAACAAATAGGAGAGGACAATAAAGCTGTTATAAATAGTTCATCTAGTTTTTCTTATCAAGATTTCAGAGTCTTGATACAACAAAATCAGGTAGGGAATTATAATGAAGCCACGGCTATACTGCAAAAAGGAATTGATACTAGGATTACACAAACTCAGGAAGGAGAAAGAAATACAGCAGTAGCTCAGAGTAATGGAATTGAAAATCAAATAGTGAGTATACAAAAGGGGATATCTAATGGCATTGAACAAATTCAAATAGAAGGAGAATTCAATACTATGGAAGCCACACAAAATACTATAAACCTTAGTGGAGAAGAGAACCTTTTATCGCAGTTACAGCATGGGGATAAGAATATAGTGATTTCTGCTCAGGATGGATCATTTAATACTACATATACCTCTCAGATAGGAGATTCTAATAGTCTTAATGCAAAACAAAATGGTAATGCTAATAGTTTGAAAGCTTCTCAAGAAGGCACCTCATTATCAGTAACGATAATTCAAGAAGGAAATAGAAATAATTCGGTTATTTCTCAATGATTTCTTTTTAAAATTTAGTTTTAGTTTATCAATAGTTAATAGATCAAGAAAATAATAAGCACCCTTTTTTAAGGGTGCTTATTTGTATTGTTTTTTTATTAAAAAAACAATAATTGTGTTATCATATTGATGTTTTGGTTGTTTACGTGTTGAAACAGATAACATAGTATGTTGTTTGGTTACAATAGTATAATCTTAAATACTTCAATAGTTTTAATTTTCATAATTAACTATAACACAAAATCAATACGGTTATGAAAACTAAAACTATTATTTTAACAGCTATGCTATTCTTGTATGTTCCTTTTCTTTTTAGTCAGCAAGAAAATGATGATACTCCCCTCCGATGTTCTTTTGAGGATGCACTTAAATCAACTTTGGTGAAGTATCCACAAGAGATAGCTGTTCAGAAAGCTTTTAATAAAGTAGCTAGAGCTGAAGAAAGAAGAAATAAAGGAGCTACATCAAAGGCCGCTGCAACTTATACTATCCCTGTTGTATTTCATGTTTATGGAAAAGTTCAAAGTGGGAAAACGGTTACTTATGATAAAATCAAAAGAGCAGTAGAGGTTGTTAATGAAGATTTTAATGGGCAGAATCCCGATTTCAATACGGTAGATCCATTTTTTAAAGACCGTAGAGGAACATTAAACATAGAATTTGCATTGGCGAAAATTGATCCTAACGGAGGTAGTACTAGTGGAGTAGTATTTCATGAGGAAGAAAAAGGGTTTGGAGATGTTGGATATGATGATAAAATAGCTACTTATGCTTGGGATAATTATAAATACATGAATGTATATATAATGAATGATCTTAAGAATGATGGTAAATTAAATCGCTCGGGAGTAGCATGGTTTCCTATGACATCCATGTCTAATGCAGGTACCGCTAGAGTTGTATATAATGGTAGATACCTTCATGGCAATACAGATACAGAATTTGCCTCTATATTATCTCATGAGTTTGGACATTGGTTAAACTTACATCATACATTTAATGGTACAGGGTGTGATGATCCTAATGGAGATTTTGTAAATGATACACCAACAGAAGATACAAATGCAACGAATCTTGGATGTACAGTAGGTGCTACCGAATGTGGTAATTTGATTAATTATGAGAATTATATGGGGTACGAGTCTTCTGGAGGATGCGCCAAAATGTTTACTGCTGGTCAGATATCAAGAATGAACACTGCTCTTGATCATGCAGCAAGAAGACCATTATGGCAACAATCAAACTTAACTGCAACAGGAGTAAAACTAACAGGAGCTTCTCTTGTAACAGATGACAGTACCGTTGAAGAGTCAGATACTAATAATGGAACTTTAGCAGATACTACATATGATATAGATATGCAGAATGGAACCTTTGCTTTAAGTAGTGGATCAATGAATCAAGGAACTCATTTTTCGGCAAGCTTACCACAAGGGCTATCTGCAGCAATTACGGTTGTAAATAACACAAAAATTCGTGTAAAATTTAATGGTCAAGTATCAAACCATGCTTTAGCAAATAATACTGTAGGAACAATTACATTTACAAACGCAGCTATAAACGGTGGAACTTCTACACTTAATTCTAATAAAGTATCTTATAATTTCTCATTCTTCGATCCATATAAAATAGTGTATGTAAATATACCTGATGAAACTGCTACAGCAAGTGCAGTATGGCAACCTTTTACAATTATAGCAGGAGGAGCATCAAATAGATATGGAGCATTTTATGAAAATAACAACCTTAGATTAGAGACATACGCAAAAGCATTAGTATGCCAGTCTGGAACAAGAAATGTTACATTGATTCAGGCTAATCAATTAATTTCAGATAATAGTAATTGGGTTAACAGTAAACCACACCCAGATCTTCATGATGTTGAAACTTCTACCTATACGACTTGGCGAGGTAAAACAGCCTATGTAGGATTTCAATTAGCGATGTATGGAGGAAGAGTAAATTATGGATGGATGAAAGTTAAAGTTAATTCTGCTGGGACAGAATTGAGCGTACTGGAATACGCATATACTACAAAACCAAATGGTCCAATAAAAGCAGGAAGTACAACATTAGAACCAGATACTCCAACATGTAATGATGGGATTCAAAATGGAGACGAAACGGGAATAGATTGTGGAGGTTCTTGCGACCCTTGCCCAACATCAGTATATTGTGAAGATAAATCTACTAGAACATCTGGTGAATATATTAGTAAAGTTGAACTGGGTACAATTAACAATACTACGACACGGTCTACGAATGGTTATGGTGATCATACCTCTGTTTCTACTAATTTAGCTCAAAATACTTCTGCTACAATTACTATTACACCCAATAGCGCTAATACATACAAAGAAGCATATGGAGTTTGGATAGATTATAATAATGATGGAGACTTTACTGATTCTGGTGAACGTGTATTTACTAAGACACCTACAACAGATAAAGTAATAACAGGAACTTTTACTGTGCCTAGTACAGCTAAAGCAGGAAGTACAAGAATGCGTATCATTATGGAGTACTTTAATAATACGACAAGCTTACCTGAAATTTGTAAAACAAATCACAATTATGGTGAAACTGAAGATTACACAGTAAATATTACAGGTGGCTCTGGCCCTTCATGTAACGATGGTATCCAAAATGGAGATGAAACAGGAGTAGATTGTGGTGGATCCTGTACTCCTTGTGCTACTAACGATGGAGTTGTCTATGTAAATAATGAAGATATCGCTGTAAGCTCATCAAGTACCTGGAATTTTTTCAGAATAGAAGTAGGAGATGATAATGGGTTTGGAGCATGGTTTTCTAATAACTCGGTACGATTAGTTACCTATAATAAGGATGTAGTGTGTGAAGGTACTAGCCGAAATGTAACCATGCTTAGTGAAGGAGTAGAAGTTGGGACTGCCAATAATTTTGTTGCCGAATCGAATAGCTACGTAGTGAGCTCTTCTTCATATAGTAATTGGAATGGTAAATCAGGTTACATAGGGTTTACTTTTAAAATTAGTGGCAATACCCATTACGGATGGTTTTATGCTACTGTAGCAAATGATGGGTTATCGTATAGTATATTGGATTATGCCTATAACACTAATGCAGGTCAAGGACTTACAACCAAAAGGCCAGCGGCGGCAGGTCCAGAAAAAGCAGAGAATTTGGTTAAGGTATACCCTAATTCATTTACTGAGACTACAAATATTGACCTGACAAAATTAGGTAAAGAAAGATTTACTATGAGTGTATACGATCTTTTAGGAAGACGTATTTATCATAAAAACTATGACAGAAATCCTGGAGTACTTCCTTTTGGAGGAGCAATAACCGAAAAAGGAAATTATTTTGTAAAAATAACATCGAAAGGAACTTCAGAAATACACACGATTGTAAAAAAATAACCTAATAAATCAGGTTGTTTTTATAAGCTACCTAATAAGTGAATATTAGAGTATGGGGTACTTTAATTCATTTTTTAGGTAGTTTTTTTGTAATTATAAAATTTTATTCTACATTTGTAGAGTTAATTCTAATAATGTAGAACAATGCAATTATCAAAAAGTGAAGAACAGTTAATGCAATACCTTTGGAAACTGGAGAAAGCCTTTATGAAGGATTTATTAGATTCTTTTCCAGAACCAAAACCTGCGACTACTACGGTTGCTACACTTTTGAAAAGAATGATTGATAAAGGTTTTGTGAATTATACATTATATGGAAAATCGAGAGAATATTATCCATTAGTAAAAAAGACAGATTACTTCTCTAAACATGTAAATGGATTGATCAAGAATTTTTTTAATGATTCGGCATCACAGTTTGCATCATTTTTTACATCAGAAACAAATTTGTCTACTACAGAATTAGAAGAACTTAAGAAGATTGTGGATGAACAAATTCAAAAACAAAAACAATGATTATATATGTAATAAAATCGTCTCTTTGTTTGATGCTGTTATGGTCTTTTTACAGGCTGTTTTTAGAACGAGAGAATATGCATCATTTTAAAAGATTTTATCTTCTTTTTAGTTTGATTTTTGCATATACAATTCCCTTGATCACTATCACCTATGAAACAGATGTAATTGTTAATCTTGAAAAATCAGAACCTGTTATAAACGAAGTAATTCTGGCGAATAATGTACAATCACAAGCGCCATCATTAAATTATCTTTCGATACTATTATGGAGCGTTTATGCAATAGGTGCCTTGATTTTTTCAGTTAGGTTTATAAAAAATATATACCATTTGATTAAGAAAGTAAGAAGAAATGAAAATCTAAAAGAATCTTCACATATCAATGTTCTTCTCACTAAATCTATGATTCCGCATACATTTTTACATTACATTTTTGTTCCGAAAAAAGAGTTTCAGAAAAAAACTATTCCACAAGAAGTACTATTACACGAGAAAACTCATGTTCGACAAAAGCATACTTTAGATATTCTGTTTGTAGAGATTTTTCAAGTGATTTTTTGGTTCAATCCAATGTGGTTTTGGGTAAAAAAATCGATTAAATTAAATCATGAATTTCTTGCAGATCAAAAAGTATTGAAGCAGCAGTTTTCAATACATCAATATATGGACTTACTCGTTAATTATCCAAACAGTTCTCATCAAACTGCACTAGCGAGTCCTATCAATTATTCATTAACCAAAAAACGAATCGTTATGATGTCACAACAATTTTCTAAAACAAAAGCTGCAACTCGGTTGCTGTTATTTTTACCAATCCTTTTCGGGTGTATTCTTTTATTTAACAATAAGATGGTAGCCCAACAAAAAAGTACTACAGTTAGTACTACTGTAGCACCAACACATCCTGATAAAAAAATCAAGATTAGAGTTAGTGGAGAACAAATTAATATTAATGGTACAACTACTGATCTATCAGGTTTAGCTACTGTTATTGATAATGCTACAAAACAGTGGAAAGATCATGAGTTAACAGAGTTTCAATTTAACGTCAAATTAGAAAACACAAATGATAAATTTATCAAAAAACTCAATAAAGTCTACCGAAATACAAGATTGTATAAGGCCAATCCAGACGGGCATGATCTCATTCCACCTCCACCTCCAGCACCTCTAGCACCTCCAAAAGTAGGAGTAAATACTGTTCCTATGCCTCAATCTTATCCAAAAGCACATAAGGCATTAAAAGCTCCAAAGCCTCCAAAACCGCATAAGGCACCAAAAGTATCGAAGCTTCCAAAAGTACCTTCTTATTCTCAGACAGAACATGAAGAAATTGAACATGAAGCAGAACTTGCGATGCAAGCAGCTGAAGTAGCAATGGAAGCAGTAGAAAGAGAGGCAGCAGAAAGAGAAGCATTGGTGGAACAAATAGAAGTAGAAAGAACCTTGGCAATGGAACGAAGAGAAGAAGCAAGATATGAAGCAGAACAAGTAAGAGAGATAGCGATGGAACAAGCTGAGAAGGCCAGAGTTGTTGCTATGGAAGAATCGAATAGAGCCCGGGAACGATCTCATAAGGTAAGAGAAGAAGCGATGAGACATGCTGAAAGAGTAAGGTTTGAGGCCGAAAAACAGGCAATGGTTCATACAAAAATGGCTAGAGAAGAAGCTAGAATGGCTATGCAGCAAGCTGAGAAAGCAAGAGCGATGGCACGAAGTAATGTTGATAAATCTAGAAGGAAAGCAGAAAAAGCTCGTAGAAAAGCTATGGACGAAGCTAAAATAGCTCGTGATGTAGCAAGAAAAGAAGTTGTCAAAGAGAGAAAAGAAGCACGAAAGCGGATACAAAAATCTAAAAAAGAACAACAAAGAGCTCGAAGAAAAGTGCAAAAAGAGAATAATTAACAGCTCAATTTTCTGATAATTTTAAGAACAAAAACTCCTCTTAGGGAGTTTTTTTGTGCAACATATCGCTATAAATCAGCGTTATACTTATTGTCAATCAAAAATCCTTAGATCATGTTAAAACGTTTTTTTATTTTATGCTCGGGCGCAGATGCCGATATATTAGCTAATAGTTCTGATGGAGAACAGAATAAATATGCAGGTATTGGAGCAACAGTTTTTTTTACTGCAGTAATGGCTTTTATCGCTGCCAGTTATGCCTTATATACCGTATTTGATAACTATTTTACAGCCATCTTCTTTGGCCTAATCTGGGGGCTATTGATCTTTAATCTGGATCGATTTATTGTGTCTACTATTAAGAAGAAAGATAATTTTATGGATGAACTCCTGCAGGCGTCACCAAGAATTATTCTGGCCATTATAATCGCTGTTGTGATTTCTAAACCTTTAGAGCTAAAGATTTTTGAAAAAGAAATTGATCGTGTTTTACTTGAACAAAAGAATGATTTCACTTTAGCTAATAAAGAGCAAATTGCAACGCAGTATACTCCAGCTATTGCTACAATTGATTCTGAAATTAGTACACTTAAACAGGAAGTAACAACCAAAGAAACCGAGGTAAACGATCTTTATGAAACCTATATTGCAGAGGCCGAAGGAAGAAAAGGCACTGAGATCATTGGTAAAGGGCCTGTATATAAAGAAAAACGAGAGAAACATGATGCAGCTTTGATAGCATTAGCCGAATTGAAAAAAGCGAATGCAGAGAGAGTTACTGCTTTAGAAATTCAAAAAACAGAATTGGTTACCCAGTATGATAATCAAGTGACTACATCACAACCTATTATTGATAATTTTGATGGATTAATGGCTCGAGTAAATGCCTTAAGTGAGTTACCCTGGTTGCCTTCATTTTTTATCTTTTTATTATTTCTGGCTATAGAAACCTCACCTATTTTTGCAAAGTTATTCTCTCCCAAAGGGGAGTATGATTTTAAATTGGAAGATGTAGAAAGCGAAATAAAAACATGGGTTGCGCAAAAAGAAGATCAGCGAAAAGTTTTATTAGAAACTGATCATACGATTAATGATAAGGTATATGGTGATCTTTCTGAAGAAGAGGAATTGTATGCGTATAAGAAAAAGATTGCCCGTGAGATGATGAAAAAGCAACAAGATGCTTTTTATAAAAAGCAAACCGGTATTTTATAAATTTGGAACACCAAATAAAAAACAGACCTCACAAGCTTATACTATGGCTTGTGAGGTCTGTTCGTTTAACAATGTTTTTATATAAAAATGATTGGTTATATTATCAGTAGTAAAAAAGGTTGTGAATACGTATTCTTCATCTTATGACAGGTGTTTTGTATTTCTAACTCAACCTATTTCCCTGAAATTATTTACAAATAATAGCTAATAACACAACCTCTTTTCTTTAAATAGTATCGATTTAGTTTTTAATAAACTTAGTGGTTAATAATCCTTTGCTAGATTGAAGATGAAGAATGTACTGGCCAACAGGTAATCCTGTAACATCGATCAAAACAGAATTAAGGCCGATTAACATATTATTTGGAGTTCTTGGACTTGGAGAACCAAAAGGATCTTCTCTTATAAGTTCTTCTCTAGGATCAACGGCAAATTTAACGACTACTTTCTTTACAATTTCTCCAGAAAGTCTTAGTATAGTTACAGTAGCATTACCTGTAGTTAAAGGATCTTTAGGAGTTATTGCTATATAATTACTTGCTGGGTTTGGCGAAAGTATAAAGTGATTATCAAAAGCACTTGTTTTGGTAGGTTTACAGCTAGTATTGACGTTACATTTAGAATAACCTAATGTAAATCTTATATAGTTTTTAATGTCGTTTAAAAAAGATACCGAATTAACACAAACAAAATTTAATTTTGGACAACCATCTAAGTAAAGACGTCTGGCATGGTGAACTACACCAGAGAAATGCTTGTAACTTTTATAAAAAGAATGGTTTCCTGTTAGATATGCTTCTCTTAGATTTGGGTTGTTACTAATATTTAGTGTATTTATAGAGTTACAATTTCTAATATCAATTTTGGATATTAAGTTTTTACTAATATTTAAAGATTCTAATTGAGTATTAGATCTTATATCTAATTGAGTTATTTGATTATTAGATAAGTGTAGTACTTTTAATTCAGGATTGTTATTTACGCTTATCTCAGATAATTGATTGAAATTAGCATTAAGATAAGCTAATTTTGTACTCTTACTAAGATTTATATTACTTAATTGATTATTATCAATATTAAGCATACGCAATGATTTTTGATTGCTAAAATCTATTGAAGTTAGTTTGTTATTAGTTAAATCTACAGAACCTAGTTTAGGATTTTTACTAATGTTAGCAGTAGTAATTTTATTATTTTTGAGACGAAGAACTCCTAAATTAGTAAAATATTCAATTCCTGTAATATCACTAATATTTCTATTTTCAAGATCGATAGTAGTTACTTTTTCTGCTTCATCTACAGAAATTTCGTTATCACTGTTGGTATCATACTTTGATACTAGTCCAGCTTTAAAATTGAGATCATTAAAATTTATGATTTTAGAAGTAGGAGCTAAATTACAATCACTACTGATAACACAATTATATCCTAATGCATTAACTCTATTTTGTATATAAGCAGTATCTGAGTAATATTTATGTAAGCAAATAAACTCTAGTTTTGGGCATTTCTCGATCTTAATATATTTACTTAGATATTGGTGTGTCAAAAACATGGTTTTTAACTGATAATTTTCACTAACATCTAGATCAACAATTTTACAATTTCTTGCATCTATACTAGTTATTTTGTTTTTTGCACATTCTAGTCTAACTAGATTAGTGTTTTTAGAAAGATTAATAGATGTTAATTGATTAGAACTTATATTTAATCTCTCTAGGTTAGGATTTCCAGTAAGATCAATAGATTTTAAGTTGTTTCTATTAACGGTTATATACCTCAACGTTGAGGATACAGGCAATTTTAAACTAATCAACAGACTTTCTCTTACATCTAGATGAGTAAGCATTGTATTTTTAGAAGCGTCTATAGTAGTTAGTAAGTTGTTACCGATATTTAATTCATCTAATTTTGTGTTTTTGGAAACATCTAACCTTGTTAATTTATTACCCCATACATACAACCTTGTTAAATTTAGGTTTTTAGTAGTATTTAATTCTTCCAACTGGTTGCTCCATGCATGAAGTATCGATAATTTTGTATTACTATCAATATTAATTCTTTTAAATCTATTATTGTATATTTTTAATTCAAATAATTCCAAATTTTTAGATACATCTAATTGTGCTAATTGATTGCTATTTGCATCCAATCGTTCTAATTGTGTACATGTGGATATATTTAAACTAGTCAACTGATTTTGGCTAACATCCAAGTATTGTAATTTTGTATTTTTTGTTAGATTTAAAGAGGTTACCTTGTTTTTAGGAATAGTAAGGTATTTTAAATTTATGAAATGTTCTATTCCAGTAAGGTTTTCAATATTCTTATTTACAGCTTTTATGGACAAAGCTTTTTCTGCTTCTTGCTTACTTATATTTACGTCATTATTGGTGTTTATTGATGATGCTAGTAAAGCATTTTTAAAATTAGCATCAGGAATATGAATATTTTGCGCATAAGAAGTTAGGGTAAGGCATAGTAGTATACCTAAAAAGATAATTTTTTTCATAAGTATGAATGAGTTAGTTTTAGTTTGATAAATTATTAAATAAGATTTGTTTTTTAGGCTTTGTATTGAGAGTGTTTTTTGATTATTTATATCAAATTTTGTGTAAGTCTGTCGGTTTTAATTTGAACAAAGGTAAAAGCGAAAACTGCGTTATAACAAGAGAAGTAACTTAGGATTTATAAATTTTGATAAGTATATTTATAAATCTTAACCATCATTTTTAATTTCAAAATGCTTTTTATCAGGGGATTTGCTTTTTTAAAAAGGTTTAATGATTTGTTATTAAAATTGCACTCTATTGATATGGTTATCCCTTATCTTGTCAGTAATTTTAACTAAGCATTTTTAATATAAAACTGAAGATTATCTATCGTATTATTTTAATTTTTATAAGCTTGATCTTTCTCCCTAATATGGGAGTGAGTATGATAACAAAAAATAGAATTGGTGAAAAACACTATTCAGTTTCGGATTCATTAAGATATAAAACATTTGATGAGCTTTGGACACTTTATGATGAATATCGGAAAGATTATATGTTTGCAAAAGAAATTGCTGATACATATCTTTTTAAAGCAAAAAAAAATAAGGATACTGTTGAAATAGCTAATGGCTATCGAATATTTTTTGAAATTAACATAAATATCCCAGAAGTTGCTTTGGCATATACCGATTCTATGATTGATATTACCAGAGGAGTAAAAGATGAATACTATCCTGCCAGGGGATATCTACTGAAAGGATCTTTACTGCAAAAATTAGAAAGATATAATGAAGCCTTAGAGTCATATTTGACTGCAAAAAAATATGCAGAAATAAATAAGAATATGGATCATATCATTGCGCTAAAACATAATGTCGCAATATTGAAGACAACCTTAGGAAAAAATAAGGAAGCTCTAAAAGTATATAAAGAAAATTTTTACTTTTTAATTACTCAAGATACGGTTAAAAAATTCAGACAATATTATATAGCTACACTCTATAAATTATCAGATAGTTATAATCGATTAAAACAATACGATTCTGCAAACTTTTATCTAAGAAAGGGTATTAGTTCTAGTATATTAGGAGGTAAAAATTATTACCCTGATTTGCTGTCCTGTTATGGTGTAAATAGCTATTATAGAAAAGAATATACTACGGCAATAGATAGTTTAAAAAAATCTCTAGAATTATCCAAAAAAAGTACAAATGCTAATGTAATTGTGACTTATCTGTATTTAGGCAAAACACTATTAAAACTCGATAATGAAGAGAAGGCAATCGAATATTTTAAAAAAGTAGATTCTGCAATACACACCTCTAACTATATATTAGAAACGAGAGAGGCTTTTACTTTATTAATTGATTACTATAAAAAGAATGATGACAAAAGTAATCAACTAGAGATACTGGAAAAACTGATAAAACTGGATAGTAGTTTTAATGTAAAATACAAGAAGTTGAACGTAAATATTGTTAAGAAATATGATAATATACAGCTTATTAGAGATAAAGAACAATTGATCAATAGTATTGAAAATCAGAGTAGAATAACAATATCTCGTTTATGGTTGTTTGGAGGATTAGCAATCACACTTATAAGTTTGGCGTATTTCTATTATTATAAAAAGAGAAAGAATAACTATGAAAAAGCGTATCATAAAAAATTACTAGAAGTACAAAATCTACATCAAAAAAAAGTATCAAGAACAAAAGATATAGAACTAGCACCTGAACTAAAACATGAAATTTTAAAAAAACTGGAAGAATTTGAAAAGAATAAGGTGTTTTTAAAAAATGATTTAACATTATCAATTGTAGCCAAAAAACTAAAAACAAATTCAACATATTTATCCAAGATTATCAACCTGGATAAACAAAAAAACTTTGCAAACTATATTAATGATTTACGTATAGAACACTGTATAGAGCAAATAAAAAATGACAAAAAATTCAGGTGCTATTCTGTAACTTCCATGGCAAAAGAAGTAGGTTTTAATAATATTCAGTCTTTTGTTAAAGCATTTTATAAGAAAAACCAATGTAATCCTGCAGAATATATTAAAAACACTGATAATTAACGCTTTAAATTATTATTTGGGGTGATAAAATTACTACGTATTTATAAATTTTAACCACAACTTAAAAGGATGTAAGAAAGAATTAGCGTGTGTTAATTATATTTATGGCGTAATAGAATTTAAAATTAGATTTATCATGAAAATGAACAAAAAAAATAACATCAAGTTAAAAAAAATTAAGGTTGCTAAGCTTACCAATTTAAATATTTCAAAAGTAAAAGGAGGAGATGAAAAAGGTACGCTTTGTAGCAATGTAGGAGGCATACTATCTCTACCTAATGGGGCTACAGATGACCTTTGTAAGTTATAAATATTGATACTACAGAATAAAGTAAAAACAGGAAATATTCTATTATTTTTTTGATTAAAACTTACGACCAGGATGATAAGGCTCTATACCTAAAGAAGGTTTTTGATCAGAAATAATTTCTGAAACTAATTTCCCTGTTGCAGTTCCCATAGTCCAACCCATCATTGCATGTCCTGTAGCAATGGTAAGGTTATTACAAGTATGAGATTTACCAATGTATGGTAATCCATCTGGAGAAACAGGTCTTAGGCCAGATGTAGCCGCTTCTTTTTCTACATTAGAAAGTTTAATATCGGGGTAGTATTGCTGCGTCGCATTTGCGATAGCTTCAACTCTCACTTTATTAATAGTATGATTGATACCAGCTATTTCCATAGTACCTGCAAATCGAGTAAATCCTTGCATTGGTGTTACCGCAACTTTAGCCTCTGTTAGTATAGCTGGCATACTTATTCCTAGATTTCTTTCAGAATTTATACGATATCCTTTTCCGGCTTCAAGCAATAATTTAATCCCTAGTTTTTTGCTTAACAAATTTGACCATGATCCTGCCGCTAATACAAACTCATCTGCTGTATACGATTTATTTTTAGTATGTATCGAAGTAATTTTATTGTTCTGCACACTAATATCCTCTATCTTTTCATTTTTATGAATCGCTACCCCCGAGGTTTCAAGAAAAGCTTTCATTTCTTCCATAAAGGTATGTGGAGTGGTATGCCAATCACATTCATAAAGTACAGCACCTTTTGCCTGGATTTTTACATTAGGTTCTATTTTTTTTAATTCGTCAAATGAAAGCTCTTTTACCGGTAACCCTTCTTTGGTAGCAATCTTACTAACATGAAGTTCTTCTTCCAGCATTTTTTCGGTTTGACATATCATCAAAAGTCCTTTCTTTTCTAATTGAAAAGTAAAATTTTCTTCTGATCTGATTTCAGAATACAAATCTCTTCCTAGTATGGCGATATCTTTAATGGCAGAAATACCACGATTCACATTTTTTGTTGAACAAGACTTATTAAATGCCCAAGTCCATCGCAAAAAATCTGAATTTAAGCGAGGTTTTATAAATAATGGACTAGTAGAATTAAACATCCATTTTAATCCTTTTTTCATTACTCCAGGTGCAGCAAGTGGGATAATGTGACTGGGAGAAAGATATCCGGCATTAACGTATGAGGCCCCAGAATCCATTGCAGATTGATCTATTACGGTTACATGATGTCCTTCTTTATGCAAATAATATGCAGAACACAAACCTATGATTCCGCCACCAATAATAATAACTTCTTTATTCATAATTGTATACACTTAGACAAATTTAGCGTTACATTCTACTGTGTTTTGTTTAACCCAAATTTTGTTAGACGCTAATTAAATAACCTGAAACCCATATGCATAAGGGTCATCCTCATCATCTATAATAATGGTATTGTATCCATAAACTTTTGCCCAGCCCTGAATACTGGGAATTATGGCTTTTATACCTTTGATTTCTGTTTCCTCTTCAATTCTACCTATAAATGTACTTCCAATAAAACTTTCATGAACGAATTCCTCTCCTTGTTGTAGTTTCCCTTTGGCATGTAATTGTGCAATTCGAGCCGAAGTTCCTGTTCCGCAAGGAGAACGGTCAATAGCTTTATCTCCATAAAAAACGGCATTTCTACCCGAGGAATCAGGGTGAATAGGATCTCCTGTCCAAAGTATATGACTTACATCTCTGATCGTATTATTTTCTGGGTGGATAAATGCGTTGGGATATTTTTTGTTAATACGTTCTCGTATCACTTGAGAGTACTGGATTAGCTTACTTGCAGTAAAATTATGAACCCCGCTGAAGTTTTTTTGAGGATCGATAATAGCATAAAAGTTTCCACCATAGGCTACATCAAAAATAAGTTCTCCTAACTCAGGACACTCTATAGTTAAGCCTTCTGCTGCCAAATAGGATTTTACATTTTTAAGCTTTACCCAATCCACTTTTTTATTGGTTTGCTGGTATTCTATTTCTACCAATCCAGCCGGAGCTTCCATTTTAATTTCCCCTGGAGTTTTAGGTTGTATCAAACCTTCTTCGATGGCAATAGTAATGGTCCCGATAGTGCCATGACCACACATAGGTAAACATCCAGAGGTCTCTATAAATAAAATAGCAAAATCATTATCCGGATTATGAGGTTCGAATAAAAAACTACCACTCATCATATCATGCCCTCGAGGTTCAAACATTAATCCTTTTCTAATCCAATCGTATGTGGTAAGAAAATGTTGACGTTTTTCACTCATTGTCTTTCCGATTAAATCAGGTCTACCTGTTGTAACCACTCGTACAGGGTTTCCGCAGGTATGTGCGTCGATACATTTAAAAGTGGTTTTAGCCATTTTTTGCTTTTTCGATATAAGTATTAATTCTGTTTTCTAAAATTGAAAGCGTAACTGTTCCTTGTTCCAGAATGATTTCATGAAATTCACGAATATCAAATTTGTCTCCTAATGTGGTTTCAGCTTTTTTACGAAGTTCTCTAATTTTTAATTCACCAATTTTATAAGACAACGCCTGACCTGGCCATGAGATATATCGATCGGTTTCTGTTTGTATTTCATGTAGCGATAGTGCTGTATTCGAAGCCATAAAATCTACAACTTGTTCACGTGTCCATCCTTTGGCATGAATCCCTGTATCTACTACCAAGCGACAAGCTCGCCACATCTCGTAAGTTAGTTTTCCAAATTGCTCATAAGGAGTGGTGTACATTCCCATTTCTTCTGCCAGAAATTCAGAATATAGCCCCCAACCTTCACCATATGCAGATAAGTATAAATCTTTTCTGAATTGAGGGATACTATCTCCTAATTCATTGTTTAAACTACCTTGCAGATGATGGCCAGGTACGGCTTCGTGTACTGTGAGTGATGGTAGTGTATAAAGTGTTCTGCTGGCTAGATGATAAGTGTTTACCCAATAATAACCAGGATCGGTACTATTCGCTTCAGTTCCTATATATCTACCAGTTGTATATTTTGGAGCGATAGCATCTGGTACCGGAGCTACCCCATATGGTTTTCTGGGTAAAGTTTTAAAAAAGCGTGGTAATTGCTCATCTGCTCGTTTAGCTATATCTCTAGCAATCATAAGCAACTCTTTCGGTGTTTTTGCATAGAATTGCTCATCGGTACGAAGAAATTGAAAAAAATCGGCAAAACTTCCTTGAAAATTAAGCTCTTTTATGATGACTTCCATTTGTGCTTTGATTCTCTTAACTTCTTTTAATCCAATAGTATGGATTTCGTCTGCAGTGTATTTTGTGCTTGTGGTATAAAAATTTATTCTGTTTTGATAATATGTATTACCGTTTAGGGTTTGCGATACACCAATAGCGGTTCTTGTTTTAGGTAAATATTCGGTCTCAAAAAATGTTTTTATTCTTTTAAATTGTGGGATAACACTATCTTTAATAACCTCTGTTGCGGCATTAAGCACAGAATCTTTTTGCATTTGGCTTAACGTCTCTGGTAAACGTTTAAATGGAGAATAAAAATAACTGTTTTTTACGCTATCAACGATATGATCATTATAGGTAGACTCGTATCCTTTAAAGATAATTTTAGGTTGAGAAACCCCTTTTTCAAGACCTTCTCGTAAGTTTATAAAATGCTGGTCTACAAATTCGGGTATGGCGCTAAGTTTATTGAGGTATTTTTTAATCTGTTGATAATTGGTTAATGGTCTAACCATATAATTAAGATTACTATGAAACCCAGAATCTGATAATAGAGGGTTTAGATACATTTCGAATTCATAAAAATCAACTTTTTGTTGTAATGTAAATTTTAAAAGGTCAAGAGATATTTTATCGGTTTCTTTAAGTTGAGATGCATCGATATTATTTAGTTCTTCTATCTTTTGTTGCGCAAAATCTGCTTCTTTTTTAAAATGTTCTTTAGTAAAAAGACCTAATGGGTATGTATAATCATCATACGCTTCCCGATCTTCTATTTCTGATATAATTTGATGTAGTGGGGTAGATGTATCTTCCTTTTTTTGTTGGGTACAACTACTACCAAAAAACAATGTTAGGATTGCTATGACTTTAAAAAGCTTCATTTTGGATTGGGTATTCATTTCTTTATTGTTAATCATAGAAAAAATCAAATTTTGCGATCTGTCTGCTTACCATCAACTAATCTTAAAATGCCTAAAGGATTTTCATTTTTAAGTTCGATAGGTAGTAAATGATTAGGCCAGCTTTGATAACTAAATGGACGTACCCATCGTTTTATAGAATGAATACCAACTGCTGTAAATCTACTATCGGTCGAAGCAGGATAAGGACCTCCATGTAGCATAGAAGGACATACTTCTACTCCTGTTGGTACACCATTGAAGATGATTCTCCCCACTCTGTTTTGTAAAGCATCAATAACCGAATTGTATTGTAGTGCTTCCTCGTTTTCAGCAATAATTGTGCCTGTGAGCTGTCCTTCAAGATTATTAATTATAGCTTCTAATTGTTCTGTATCTTCACATTGTACAACCATCGAAAATGGCCCAAACACTTCTTGGTGCAAAGTTGTGTTTTCTAGAAATGTTTTCCCTTCAACTGTAGTAACTGTTTGCCGGGCATAATTTACAGCAATATCACTATCAAATTCAGCAGTGACAGATAATCCATTTTGTTGTAATACATTTGTTTTGTTTCTTTCAAAATTGCCAATAATATTGGGGTGCAACATACAAGAAGGTTCGATTTTCACTATTTCTTCAGAAAGTATTGTTATAAAATTGGTTAATGCTTCTCCTTTGATTCCTATTAGTAAACCTGGATTTGTACAAAACTGCCCAGCTCCTAATGTTATGGATTTTGCATAAGTTTTAGCTAGATCTGCCCCTTTGGTAGTTGTTGCCTTTGGTAAAAGAACTACTGGATTTATACTACCCATTTCTGCAAATACTGGGATTGGTTCTGGTCGTTTTGAAGCCAAATCAAATAGAGCTCTACCTCCATTAATACTTCCTGTAAAACCAACTGCTTTTACTTTAGGGTGTTTTACCAATTGAACACCTACTTCAATACCAGCACTATTAAGGTTAGAGAATACTCCATTTGGCATTCCTGTTTTTGTAGCAGCTTTAATAATTGCAGCAGAGATTAATTCTCCGGTTCCTGCATGCATAGGATGCGATTTTACAATCACGGGGCATCCAGCAGCAAACGCGGCAGCAGTATCACCACCAGCTGTAGAATAGGCTAAAGGAAAGTTACTTGCTCCAAAAACAACAACTGGCCCTAGAGGAACCAACAATTTGCGAATATCTTGTTTAGGAATAGGACTGCGTTCTAAATCAGCAGTGTCTATAGTAGCTTCTACCCATGAGCCTTCAGCAACCAGATTTGCAAATGTTCTTAATTGATTTATGGTTCTTCCTCGTTCGCCTTTTGCTCTTCCTTCTGGCAAACCAGTTTCTGATCGATATGTTTCTATTAGAAGATCGTCTAAAGTCAAAATTTCATCAGCAATTGCATGTAGAAATTCTGCCTTTTTAGGGCCAGAAATATTTCTAAAAATTTCGAAAGCTTCTGAAGCTAATAATACTGCTTTTTTGATTTCTTCTTCTGATGCTTCAAAAAATGTATGTTCATTTTCAATATTTAGCTTAGGGTTAAAAGTTGTGTAGGTTTTATTTCCTAAAGCCGAAAGCTGATTTCCTATATAGTTTTTGCCTGTGATCATGGTTTCAAATAATTTAATGTGAAAATAGATTAGTTTTTAATGAAAGAATAATGTCGTCATTATTACTTTTTTGATTAATCTATTAATTCAATGTTTTTGTATTCTGGTAGTTGAGGTCTCGTTCTTAAACCATTTTCAATGATTTCTAATACTTTTTTACGTTCATTTCCAACAAGTGGTAACCTGGGAGGACGCACATGTTCTGTACCGATTCCGGTAGCTACTTCTGCCAGTTTTATATTTTGTACTAATTTAGAATTTATGTCTAACTCCAGCAAAGGTAAAAACCAGCGATATATTGCTATAGCTTCTTTTATTCGACCAGCTTTTTGAAGTTCATAAATAGCTACAGTTTCTTTTGGGAAAGCATCTACTAATCCCGCGACCCAGCCATCGGCGCCCATTAGTAAACTCTCGAGAGCTAATGTGTCTACACCACTCATGATTTTTAGCCTATCACCAAAGCGATTTTTAATTCGTGTTACATTAGAAATATCTCTTGTAGATTCTTTTACTGCCTGTATATTATCCAGTGCTAATAACTCTTCAAACATATCTAGAGAGACCTCTATCTTATAGTCAACAGGGTTGTTATAAATCATTATAGGTAGGTCTGTGCTTTTAGCTATCTCTTTAAAATAAACTACAGTTTCTCGATCCCCTGCGTTATAACGCATTGGTGGCAGTATCATCAAACCACTGGCACCATCTTCTTTTGCTTTTTTGGCTGCTTCAACAGCTCCCTTTGTAGTTTGTTCTGCAATATTAATGATAACCGGAACTTTGTTTTTAACAATATCAACTGTAGTTCTAACTAAAATTCTTTTTTCGTCATTACTCAATGTACTTGCTTCACCTAAAGTACCGCCAAGTATAATTCCGTGAACCCCAGCTTTAAGTTGTGCATTGATATTAATTCCGAACATTTTTAAGTCTAGTGTGTCCTCTTTAGTGAATTTTGTAGTCACTGCAGGCATTACACCTTTCCAATCTATTACCATATTTTAAGTTTTATTCAAAGATATCAGGAAACCGATGAAAGATACACCGAGAAATTACCTATATATGATACTATATTACCCTTTATTGTTAATATATGCATAATTATGATTAATATTGATTTATAGATGACTTAGAAATGAAAGCATTACCTTTTAAAATACCAAAATCTTCAACAGACACTTTAATCGTTCAGGAAGATAAGGAAATTGTCTTTTATGATAAATTTCATCAACATGAGGAGATACAAATATCCATTATAATATCGGGGGAAGGAAGTTTAATTGTTGGAGATACAATAACCGATTACAAGGCCAATGATATTTTGATTTTTGGGAGTAATGTTCCTCATGTATTAAAGAGTGCTTTTTCTTCTGTAGAGTCTTATATGATTTCTCTTTTTTTTACTAAAGAATCTTTTGGGAATCTATTTTTTAATCTTCCAGAATTTAATGATTTCTCTAGTTTTTTTAGAAACTCGGTATATGGAATCAAGGTATTTTCTAAAAAGGAAAAATTAAAAAAACAGTTTCTTAAAATTGTTGAAAAGAAAGAAAAACTTGATCGTTTTACTATTTTTCTAAAGATTCTAAAAATACTGAAAACATCAAAAACCGAAACGATATCTTCATTTATTTCAAAAAGGGGGTATACTGATAATGAAGGAAAAAGAATGGCTAAGGTTTTTCAAGCAGTAATGGATGAGTATTATAGGGATTTTTCTTTAAAAGAAGTTGCTGATTTGACTAATATGACTCCTAATGCTTTTTGCAGATATTTTAAGCAACGAACCAATAAAACTTTTTTTCAATTTTTGATTGAAGTACGGATCGAGAATGCTTGCAGATTACTATCTAGAGAATTGGATATTACTATTTCTGAAGTTTCCTATCGTAGTGGTTTTAAGAATCTTTCTAACTTCAATAGAAAATTTAAGCAAATAAAGAGAATGACTCCTTCTGATTATAAAAAAAGAGTACATGAACCTAGTTTTAGTTGATTTTAATATTTTTCAGGATGAGGGATATTTTGCTATTGCATTATTGGTTTTTGAATGTTTAGGATTGCCAGACACAGGAATAGAAGGTTCTTTATGTACGTTATATGGGATACCACCACTTTTGGTTGGTAATACAGAAGTTGATTCATGTTTGAAAATATGAACATCTGATCGAGTGTATCTTCCTATCAGAGCTAAACGCACATGATCATCAGAAGTATTTGCATAAGATGCATGAGTGTTTAAAGAAGTAAAAATGATTGCCTCTCCTGCTTTCATTTCTAGATCTCTTATAACAACATTATCAAAAAGAGATGGATTTTCCTTTTTTATTTTTTCGAACACCAATTGCGCTTTTTTGAAATTACCTGTAGTATACCAAATGGTTTTTAAAGTTTTAGTAATTTCTGAGTAGGGTAGAGACATTAGATAACCGGATAAATCACCCTGAATATTTGTTGCAATTCTTTCAAAACGCCCATCTCTAAAAGAGCCTTCTATCATACGTAAGCATCCTGTTTCTTTATTAGTGTCTCGCAAAGCAATCCATACAGATAATTGTGCAATAGCAGGATGTGTATGACGGGTGGGTTCTAATTTTGGTTTTTCATCAGATTCTCGAAAAGTACCAGTTTGATGCCAAAATGTACCTTCTTGACCTGGTTTTTTTTCAAAGAATTGGGACCTCCAGCATAGTAAATCATCTCCTAAAATGCTCTGAAGAGGCTGTGATAATTTTGGATGCACCAAAACATCCCATAGTCTTTTGTATTTTGATCCCTGAAAAAACCCCAGATAATTAATGGAGTAATCTTCCGAAGCTTTTAGCGAACTCAAAATATCCTCACCAAATATGGTGGTTTTGTGAAAGTGATTTTTAAATAAATCATCACTTTCATTTGCAAGATTTTCGGCTTTCTTAGTGTCTAATACACGAAATGGTCCATGAATACCACTATCCATGAATTTATTTATTTCTGATTGTGTGAGATAGTGGCCTTCGAATTCTTCTTTTCTTTTACTGCCCAATACATTGAATTCTCCTAAATCCTCATCAAGATTTGCTAATAAATTAAAATTCTTTCCAAATAAGAACCTGATAGGTTTAATGATAAATTTAAGTATGGTGATAAAAACAGCAGCTGCATGTACTTTCAATTTCTTAAACGAACTTAGCTTTGTCTTTGTCCAGTAGTCATCTAGGCTTTCATAGCCTTCCATCATAAAATTACCTTTTGTGTTCACTTGGTTATGTTATTATGTCGCTGCTATTATCAATCCGATTAATCCAATGATTAGACATAAAGGAGAAAATAATTTGGTATCTAATTTGCCAAATTTGGTATGTTTTACTTTTTTTAAAAAACCAACATATTTAAGGTCCCCAAAAGCTCTTAACATAAAAATAGAAGGGATAATCCATTTTACATATTTCAAAATCCATTCGGGTAAATCATAATCAATAAGTCCTGATTTGAGTACATAAAAAAAAGCAAAAGCAATAAGACCGAATCCAACAATTGCACTATCAATTTTTTTAGGATTTAATATGCGTTCACCACTTTCCTTAGTTGGTAATGAGGCTTCAAATCCAAATGTCCCTCCTGCAACCCAATTAAAATGAATAATCCCCAGAATAAAAAAGATAAAACTTAACAATATTGTTAATATCATTGGTATTGATTAATTACATTCTATTAGCTAAAAGATATATTATATCTAGACATCAATTATAAATTATTTTACAATTAAAATAGATTTTTCATGATTCTAATTGTTGCTCGTCAATATTTTTGGTGATTTCAGATTTTACTTTTCCTGTATGAGCTGTTGTTTTGTTTTCTATGAGCATAATTTTGCATTCTTCTATTGAAGAAACCCTGTGATTAACTCCACGTTTTACAATAAACAGATCCCCTTGATTCATAGTAAAAGAATCTTGTCCTTCTATTTCAAAAAGGAGACTTCCTTCAACAATATAGAAGAGTTCATCTTCATGTTCATGGCTGTGCCAAGGTACTTTATCTCCTTTTATTTTCGCTAACTTAACATAGGTGTCATTGACTTCTCCAATTATTTTTGGAGAGAAATAACCTTTAATGTCTTTAAATTTTTCTGTTAGTTTCATATATACTATTGATTTAGAGTAGTATGGTTATCATTACTAGTGATCATTTTTTGCAGTAACTATAATAAGGGCTTCAATTACGACATAATTCTTAATTTTAAGATTCTGATATGATTTCTGTATGTTACATTCTATTAGACCAAGATACTGTATCCTAATTATACAATTCCCATCTTTTTTAACAGGAATGAGGCATTCATGTTTTGACAAACCCCATCTTTAAATTTATAATCAAAATATAGTTCATCATTTACAATTTGAGCATCAAAAAAACGATTTTCTACCTGTGGTAGTTCTGATGCAATTTCACATAGACTTAAATCATGTGTTGCTATAATGCCTGTTGCTTTTGCTTTAACTAGTTTTTCTACAAATTTACGTGATCCAGCTGCTTTATCTTTACTATTAGTACCTTTTAGAATCTCATCGAGGATAATAAAGTACTCATCTTTTTCGAGGGCATTTACAATTTTTTTAAGCTGTGTTAATTCTGAAAAGAAATAAGAGGCATCGTCGCTTAATGAATCTGATGTTCTCATACTACTAATCAATTTGATAGGGCGATACTCACATGATTTTGCACAAATAGGCAGCCCTATGTTAGCCATCACAATTTGTAAAGCAACGGTACGCAAAAAAGTACTTTTTCCAGCCATATTGGCTCCGGTGATGATTAAAAACTGTTCGTTGTCTATAGTAATATCATTATCTATTCTTTTATGAGTATTAAGCATTGGGTGACCTAATTCTTTGGCTTTTAGTATACTATTGCCTGATGTTATCTTAGGGTATACATAATCGGGATGATTAAAAGTAAAATTACCGAGGGAGTTATAAGCATCAAAAAAGGCAATAACTCCAAACCATTGTGCTACTTTTTCATGGTTTTTGGTGATCCATTTTTCGATACGATAACTCTGTAGAATATCCCATAGCATTAATCCATTGGCCAAAACACCAAACATCATATTATTGCGCTGATCAAAGGCATTAAGAATACTGGCAAAATGCTTTAGAGTTTGTGAGGCTTTTTCTTGTTCGCTGATTACCAATTGCTGCTTTTCTTGTAATAAGGCAGCTTCAAAATTAGCATTTTCAATTTTATCGACTAGCTTATAATACTGTTCAAAAGTATCTTTTACTCTATTAGCATTGCTATATAGTTTATTGATCTTCTTAAGTTGTGTTCCGGTTATGCCCAGGCCAATAAAAAACCAAACCAAAAACATAGCAAAAGTGATCATTTCTAAGAATAGTAGTGTTAACAATATCAGAGAAATGCCAGATACTATTGCAGGAAGTATGCGCATAATTTTAGGGACAAAAGTGGTATAGTTTTGCAACCATTTTTGTATCGAAGAAACTGAAATACTTACATTAACCAGTGATGCAATGGCACTAAATTCTTGTCGCCATTTTGGGAGTTTTGATATATTTTTTATTGCTTCTTGTTTTTTCTCGATATAGTCAATTGCATTAGCACTAAGTATAGTTGCTAGTTTGTTTTTTCCGGCCAGAGTAGTTGTTCTATTGGTATATTGAAAAAAAGATTGCTCTCCAAACAGGTCGATATCATGACTATAAGGATGTGTAGTGTCGATATACTCTTTTCCTGGAGTAAGATCACTGACATCACCTTTAAAAACATTAAGCTCGAGTGTATTGATGTCAATTAGTTTTTGTAGTTTATTTTTAGAATAAGAGAGATCGGTGTGCCGGTTTACTAAGAATATAAAAGCAGCAATCCCGATCACAATACTTCCGATAATAATTTGAGTATTAGGATATCCAAAATATATTCCGGCTATGATAGCTAAAAAAACAAAAAGACGTATGGTACTTGAAAGTGCCAATTGTTTCTTTACTTTTTTTAATGATATTGTATGAAGAGAAATTTGCTCTTTATAAAATTGTTGAGGATTGTTCATTTTTTACTTATCAAATGAGAATATTGAAAATCTCTCTTTAAAAAGGATTGAGGACACAAAATCTTCTTATTATCCTTAGAGAAGGTAATCAATGGTTCTACTATTTTTTTATTATTAAAGATCTTCTAATTCTTGTTTTATTTTTTTGGTCAGACCGCTTACTACTAAATCATAAGAGTGATTGATCAATTCGATTATCATATTAGTAGGTAAACCACCAGAAAAGTTAACAGTATTCCAATGTTTTTTACTCATATGATATCCTGGAGTTATTTCTGGGTGATATTCACGAAGTTCGATAGCATGATCAGGATCACATTTTAGGTTTACACTAAACGGTATTCGTTGTAATCCTGTTAAAGCAAACATTTTCCCCATTACTTTAAAAACCAAAGTGCTTTCATCAAAAGGAAATTCTTCTGTAACTCCTTTTTTTGACAAACAATATTCTCTGAATGCTTCGATGTTCATTTTTTATTTAGTTACGAGTTTTTTCATAAGTTTGGTAGGGTCATCAATAGCTTTGAATCCAAATTTTTGATATAGCGTATGAGCATCTTTTGTGGCCAGCATCCATGTTTTAATGCAATTAAGATCTGAGTGTTCCATAATTGTATTCATCAATAGTTTTGAGTATCCGTTTCCCCGATATTCTTCTATAATAAATACATCCATTATATATCCAAAGATTATATAATCTGTTAATATGCGTGCAAATCCAATCTGTTTTCCATCAAGATACACACCAAAGGCTAAGGTGTTTTTTATACTGATCATTACTTCTTCTTTGGTTCTGCCCGATGCCCAGTATGAGTGAGTTAAAAACTCATGGATAAAGTTAAGATCTAATTTTTCTTTATCGGTAGAAATAACTATACTCATCGTTCTTTATTCTAACTGTTTTGTATCTTGATTATTGTCATCTATTTTTAAAGCAGAGTAATCTAATGTCCACCCAATAGATTCTGCGAGAGTTTCCATAAGTGAAATAGCTGTCAGGGCTTCCTTTTTCGCAGATTCCATAAGTCCACTTTGCGGTATTTTATCTTTTATAAATTGCTTAGCCTCTTTATTAAGGTCTGTAAGGTCACCAGAGGTAAATGGGTTTAGCCAGCCTTCTTTTTTGTCATAGTATTTAAAATCAGTTTCTATAGTTAAGAGTTTTGGCTGCGGAAAATGAGTAAGGATAATTTGTTTTTTTTTGGTATCACTTTCTAATGTTATTTGGGATAAATCAAATCCTACATACGCTTTGGCTTCGATAATAATTAATGCTTTTTTGGTTCCAGATAGTAATTTGAAGAACTTTTCTTTTACACTTTCATAATGGTAGATTTCAGCAAAATCACCTTCAACAGTAACCAACTTGCAAACATTTTTAATTTTTTCTTTAAGTACAACAGATTGTGTTCGTACAGATGATTTATTTTTTGCGGCAGTAAACCTTGCAAAAATGAAATAAGCTACAATAGCTCCCCCTAAAAGTCCAATAAACAATAACTCCATGGCGTAAAGATATGAAGAATATCGTTTCAGAAAATAGCGGTATTTATATTAATTTGGTACTAGAGAAAATCCTTCTTTAATCAAACGATCGACATGAGTTTTGTCTACTTTTATAGTAATTGTAGGACCAGAACATATCTCACAGGCTTGGCACATTACCACATCTTTTGGGGTGATGTTTTCGAAATTTCTAAGCTTGATATTTAGGTCTTTAAGGTAATTGCGAACTTTATTTTCTAAAGTGTTTCCTTCTGAATGTAACCAAGGTTCTTTACATTGTTTAGGTGTTATTTTAAGTTTTACCAAATCAGTATTGAGATTTGGTTCTTTGGTATTACCACCAGAACAGGAGAATGAAAAAGAAGCAAATAAAAACAGAAGACTAAAAATTTTTGATGTGCAAGAGAATGGTGTTGTTTTCATGAATTTAGAACTTTTGATGTATTATCTAGATGTAATAGTATCAAAAAAGTTGTCTTTGGGGATTGTTATATTTTAGTTAAAATCATAAAAGGAATAACTTTATTCTAATCCTTTTTGCCTATTTCACCTAGATGTGTGAATTTGAACCCTTTTTCATATTTCAAGCCGTATCCCAGAATTCTGTCGAAAGCAGTGTGCGAAAAAAGAATAATTCCAGAAAGTAGTAATAGTTCATTAGAGATGTATACTCCAATAATATAAATCAAAACTGCTATCCCTTTATGATGAAATGTATTATAACTTAATGCTCCAACTCTATTATTTATAATGTATCCTAACATTCCGATATCGGGTAGGAGGAATAAAGCCAAAAATAACCACCAAGGATAGGATAGTAAACTAAATAAATAGATTCCTAATCCAAGCATTGCAATTTCTTCGAGCTTTAGGGTTGTTTTCATTTTTACAGCATTTTATACAAAACAGGTTTACTTGGTGAAGCATCGTTTACAAAGGATGCTATCTGAAGATTAAGAAGATATTGCCCGTCTGATATTTTGGTGTCGACATAAATCATTTCTGTGATGGTGGCATTATGCCGTGTTGCTTCAGGATACCCCCAGAAGGCTTTATGGGCCAGTAATTTTCCATCATCTTTTTCTTTATCGACCGATGGTAGATCAATGAGGAGATGTTCTATGTTCAATTTTTTGATGTATCTAGCAGCTTCTTCTGTAAGATAAGGCCAGTTGGTATTAGAGTAGTGTTTGTTGCATTTACTTTCGGTATTAGGAAGCGTTCTTATAATTAATGCTTCTGGTTGTACAGAAGTTATTGCAGTTTCGATATGATCTTTAGTAATTATATGATCTTCTCCTTGTTTTTTTGGTTGAACTGAAATTACTTCAGCAATAAAGAAAAATTGTTTTAGCGCATCATTAATACTATAAAATTCGGGAGTGATATGGCCAACGCATTCAGTATGGGTACCATGGCCATGAGGGTTAAAATAAATATTATTAAAGTTGGTTGAAGCACCTTCGGATACTTTTCCGATCCATTCACCATCAGTTACAGGCTCAATTCTGGGGCCATCGATATACCAGGCATTTACATTTTCTTGTGATGCTCTTAAAGGAATGGATATATCTAACGGTTTTGAAAGATCAATTTTGTAAGACTGATTATTGTGTTCTATTATTGTGATCATATGTTCTTCCAACTATTTTTAGGGAGAAAATCACTCTAAATTTAGTAAGAAAAGATCACTTGCAATACCATCACTTAAAAACTTTCCTTTTTTGGTTACAAATAATGTATCACCATCTAAAAATAAAAGATGAGTATCGATATGTTTTTGAGCTTGTTTGAGAAGGTATTCTTTATATTTTTCTCCAAAATCTTTTTCTATTTTTTGCAAGGATACTCCCCAAATAGTACGTAATCCTGTCATAATATATTCATTGTAGGTATCGGTAATAGTTAAGTCTTCAATCTCTCTGGGGAGTAGATTTTGCTGTAACGCTTTGATATATTTTACATTGTTATTAATGTTCCAACTTCGTTGTTTTCCGTTATAGGAATGTGCAGAGGGTCCAATACCCAGATAGCGTTTCCCTTGCCAGTATGCCGTATTATTTTTACTGAAGTATCCGGGTTTACCAAAATTGGATAATTCATAATGTATAAACCCTTCGTTTTCTAGAGACTCTACAAGGATTTCAAAGTGTTTTTGTGCCAAGCTATCATCAATCGAAGGGATTTTTCCTTTTTCGATCAATTTTGGTAATGCGGTGTTAGGTTCTACCGTTAAGGCATAGCAGGAAATATGTGGAGCTTTAAAATCTAATGCTAATTGTATATTTTGTTTCCATCGATCTATCGACATATTTGGGATACCATAAATCAAGTCTATTGAAATATTCTCAAAGTAGCGAGTCGCCAGAGAGAGGCATTTTTTAGCTTCTTTGGCATTATGAGCACGATTCATCATTTTGAGATCTTCTTCAAAGAAAGATTGGATACCTATACTCAAACGATTTACGTTACTTTTGGCTAACAATTCTATTTTCTCTTCGGTAAGATCATCTGGATTGGCTTCGATTGTAATTTCTGCTTTGTCAGCAACTTGATAATATTTGTAAACCACATCTATAATACGCTGTAACTCATCTATAGATAGCACAGTTGGTGTACCACCACCAAAATATATGGTTTTGATGGTTTCATTGCTATTGACTCCTGGTTTTCGTAATTTAATTTCATTGCATAGCGCAGTAATCATTTCATCTTTTTTCTTCATCGAAGTCGAAAAATGAAAATCACAATAGTGGCAAGCTTGCTTGCAAAAAGGAATATGAATATAGATACCGCTAATATTGTTAGATTTTAGAATTAGAATTTATGAATTTGAAATCGTCAAAAACTATAATTTGTAGTTACTTTTTCACTCGTTTCTCATTCTGTTTTACAAAAGCTGCCCAACCTGTATAACTTTTACCTACGATATCGGCTCGACCCATATTATAAAAATGGCATACCGCTGCAGCAAGACCATCGGTAGAATCCAGGTTTTTAGGAAGTGTTTTGAGCTGTAAGAGGTTTTGTAACATTTTGGCTACCTGTTCTTTACTTGCATTACCATTACCGGTAATTGCCATTTTTATTTTTTTTGGAGAATACTCTGTGATAGGCACTTCCCGGCTAAGTCCTGCTGCCATGGCCACTCCTTGGGCTCTCCCCAGTTTAAGCATTGATTGTACATTTTTACCAAAAAAAGGAGCTTCTATCGCAATTTCATCAGGGTGATAGGTATCGATAAGTTCTACCGTACGTTCAAAAATAAGTTTTAGCTTTAAATAATGATCATCATACTTCCCGAGTTGAAGCTCATTTAATTGCAGAAAAGACATTTTTTTATTTTGAACTTTAATAAGTCCAAATCCCATAATTGTGGTTCCGGGATCAATACCTAGTATAATTTTTTCGTTACTCAAAAGAAAGGATATGTTTTATACTACAAAACTACGCAATTAAGAATAAGTACTGCTTTAATCGATATGTATTACCAAAGGAAGTTTATATAACGTGGTAACTGGTGTACTACGTGTATGGGCAGGTTTAACCTTTGGAAGAGAGCTGATACTTTTCTTTAAACTATCTTTTAGATTCGGGATTTGTACTTCTATATCATGTGGTAATCTAAAATCTTCGAGTATGATTTCTCCCTCATTGGTTATGAGTAAAGGAACCCAAATAGTATCATTAACAGCTTCTTTTACGGTAATGGTATGTTTTATAAGGTAGTTATATATATGCTGTGTGATTGTATTCTGAAAGCATTGTTCTAGTTCTTCTTCGGATTTTTGTTTACAAACTTCGAATAGAGGAGGTTGCTCTACCTCATTCCAGTTTAGTTTCTCTAACCCTTCTTTTATGATATCGTCTTTATGCTCTTTTTTAAGCACAAAATCTTTACAAGAAAATAACGTAAAAACTAATAGACCTATATACCAATTCCTTACACTCATTATGCGTAGACTATTTCGGATAGCCAAACTACATAAATTTTTTTAGAGAGAGAAGTATTAGTTGTATTCACTATTTGATATTTGACATTAGTGTTTTTTTAACATTAAGAGAATAGGGTGATTTAAAGAAACACTGTTGTGTTAGTATTAAATGTTTAATTAAAATCACACAAATGAAAAGTATTTCAAAAAATTTAATTGCAGGAGTAGTATTTGCAGTAGCTTCTTCAACTTCTTTAATCGCACAATGTACTGTGAGTACACCATGTGGAGAATACACGGTAGCTGATTGTGTACAAAGTTCATCAAAAGTAGTTACTTCTGGTAACTCAACTGCTACAGTTAGCTCTAATTCATCTTCTGTTTCTGTTTCTTCATCTACTTCAAATGGGGTAACTTCAACAGAGATTTATGTAAACGGGAAATTGTATAAAAAAGTTACCTGTGAGGCAACAGAGAGTACTCCTGTGAAAATAAAACCTTTTACGTTTCCAAGTTTTGGAGATTTCTTTAAAGGATTTTCATTTCCTTCCTTTCCATCATTTCCTTCTTTTAAGTTTGGCTAAGTTCTAAAAAGCATATTATTTACTACTATGTTTTTAAATTCCATCCAGGCAGTATTGGAAGCAAAGGCTATAGCTGCTACGGTTGCCATTTTACTGGTTGAATTTTTTATTTTTTCTAAGACTAAAAACCAATTCAGATAATTCTGAAGGTATTTTGTTGCCACTCCATTGAAGGGCTCCATAAATTTCCTTAGACGCATATCCATATTATTCACATTTTGTACGTGATATATTTTGTCAACAGCTCTTTGACCCTTCGAAGCATTAAATTTTTTGTGTGCTACCTTCTTGTCTTTTGCAAATGCAGTATAGCTTCTGTGACTGTCGCTACAAAGGGTTTCTACTTTAGCCAACTTCCCTTGTAATATAGTCTCCAAGTCACTTTTACTAATGCGACCTCTGGTAGCTACTTTGAAATCTTTGTTCCCTGATCGGTCACAACTGGCTATCACAGCTACTTTTTCATTACTGAGACCAGCTTTACTTGCCTTTGCGCCACGTTTTCTAGCAGGACGATCCAAATTTCGATTCCCTTTTTCAGAGTAAGCAAAGAAAAGATCATCACTCTCTAGGATTCCTTGGAATTCATCCACACTTACGCTCCCAAAGGAGACAAGTAATTTGTGCCTCCAATCAAAAGAAGTCTGAATAGAAATCCCTGTTTCTTTGGCACTCTTGCGAATACTATATCCAGAGAGTAAACAGAATAAATAACGATTAACTTTGTCTTTCTTCTTGAGGTTGTACCAGAACTTACCGGTAGTTTCACTAAAGTTTTTATGACAAGTATTACAAACATAGCGCTGTACTCCTTTGAGCTTACCATTAGCCTTAATTTTATTGCACTTACAATGAGGACAGCTTATGGCTTTACTCTGATTGCTATCAATCAGGGCTGAACCCTCAGTAGAGATCTCCAATAATGTGGAAACAATTTCTGATTGAACCAAAGCCGATGAACTAATGAAAAAATCTCTAAAATCTTCTGGTATCATTTCTCCGTTTTTATAAAGTAAAGATAAAACATATTCTAATTAGAACTTAGCCTTAAGTTTTAAATAACTTTTAAGAAAATAGTTCTATAGATACTATCTATAGTGGCTATGTAAAAGAGCTCGGCAATCCCACCATATGTCGAGCTCTTTATGATTTTGTATGCAATTTTAATAGGTTAAAGATAGGTTGGTATCTGGTTTTGCATGGTCGAGGTGCATGATTTTTATGCATTAATTGTTTTTGGTTTTATTTTGGATTTCTTCTTCCAATTGAACTATTCTTTTTTTGACAATCATATTGAAATAATTTTTTTTATCAGTGCCAAACTTTTGTAGATAAGTGTTATAGTATTTTATTTTGATTTCAGGATCTTGATAGTGAGCATCTGCAAACATCGCTAATTGGTAATGAGCTCTATCATTCTTTGGGTCTTCTTTAATTGCTAGTTTGGCATACTGTATCGCTTTTTTCCATTTTTCCTGAAAACGATATATCAATGCAATAGAAAGAAGATCTTCTTCTATGGGAATATCTTTTAATTCGAGTGCTTTTTTGTAATATTCTAATGCATTATCATATTTTTCGAGTTGTTGATAAGCATATCCCAGTAATGAATATGTGTTCGGGGATTTGTTATTATATTTTAGTACCTCATTAAAATGAGAAATTGCCTTTTTATATTCATAGGTTTTGCTATAACACAATCCTAGTTTAGAATGGATAAATTCACTTTCCTGATTTAGTTCAAGCAGTTTTTGAAAATACGGAAGTGCGGTATCATAATCTTTACGAAATAAGAAATTCTGTCCCAAAACACTTATGAGTTCAACATTTTCAGGATATGAACGTAGACCTAGATTTGCAGTTTTTAGAACCATGTCATAATTTCTCTTTTTCAAGTAGTTTTTAGAGATTTCAAAACAGCTTTTTTGATGTGTATTGTCTAGTCGAAAAGCTTCTTTAAAATAAGAGATCGCTAGTGTATCTTTTTGTCTTTTTTTTATTACCCCTAATCGATATTGAAAATCAGGGTTGTTTGGGTACCTTGAAACAAGGTCTGTGTATATGCTATCTGCTTTTTTTAGTTTACCGGTGATCATTAATAATTTGGCGTACTCTAATTTTACAGAAGCTGTAGGGTTCGTACTTTTTAATACCTGTTTGTAATACGATAGTGCATCTGTATAGGTTCCTTTGGCTCTATGCGATTTTGCGATTTGTAATAGTGTGTATTGATCTTTAGGTACTATTTCCTGATACTTTTTAATCGCATTAGAGTAATCTCCAAAACTATATAAACTATCAGCTATGGTCAAGGCAGAAGACTGAGCTTTGACTTGAATGATTAAACAAAATACTAGTAGTAATGATAGAACTGTACGTTTTTTTTTATTTACCATTTATTCGTTGGATGTATAGATCTTCATTATATTTTCCATTCATATTCGAATCAAGCATTTTTTTAGCTTCTTCCTGAGTATCGTATTTTTCGAGATACATATAAAAATATCCGTCTTTTGGGTTTTTAAAGAATTTCGGATTAAACCCTCTTGTTTTTAATTCTTGTAGACGCTTATCCAAATATTTTTTATGTTTAAAAATATTAGTAATCATATAGTATCCTGGTTTAGCAATATATTTCTTATCATCGAGAAGTGTTTCTTCTAGTACTTTATTCTCTTTATTATTAGGTATTGGTTTTTTGGTTTTTTCACTTTTATCCTCTTTTATTTGGATTATAATGGGTAATGAATATAAAACGGCTACTTTTTTACCTTCATATTCTCCTGGGATCATTGGTGGTATTGAACTAACCACTCTTTTGGCTTCGATTTCAAGAGCAGCAGCAGGTCCACGAGCATTAACATCAGTGATTGTTCCTGTATTGTCAATTTTAAAACGAACGTATATACGATTTATACCTGGTTTTGCATATGGTTGTATAGCTTTTATGTTAAAATTGGTATTTACAAATTTCTTGATCTCGTCAGACACACATTTTCTCATTTGACTCTTATCAGTGATCTCTTTACAAGTTTTTGTTGTAGGGATTTTATCGATTTCGGTAAATGGAATTCCTTTTTTAATACTGTCAAAAGGGATTTGTTTTTTTACTTGTAATTGCTTTGTTTCTTTTATGATCGATGTTGTAATTTGTTCTTTTTCAGAAAAAGAAGTAAAGATTAACATGAGAGCCAGTACAGGTATAGTGGCTAGATATTTATATTTAGCGATCGATTGTGATTGTGATTTTTGTAACATCATGATTCGTTTTTTAAGTAATGAGTGATCATAAAATTGATTGATAAATTTTATGTTTTCTGTGTCAAAAACAGTAGTTAATAGTTGTTCGTAGTATTTTCTCTTTCCTAGTATTTTAATGCTTTTTGCATCTGCAATAAATTCGTGAAGCGTGTTTGTCTTAGATTGATACACATATACTAGCGGATTAAACCAAAAGATAATTTTTAAAAATTCAAACCATAATAAATCTAAAGAATGCTTTTCCTTGAGGTGAATAATTTCATGAGTGATAATCTGTTCTTTTTCTACATCTGATATTTGATCTCCCAAGTATATTGTGTTCCAAAATGAGAAAGCATCTTTACTACTTACTAATGTGTATACAGTATAATTTTCTATGCGATTAAAACCTGAACACTTTTTTAATAGCCTAAGTTTTATAATTTTCCGGATGAATAAAATGAGCATAAAAAAGACTCCAATTCCATAACATAGCTGCCACCAATTTATATTTCCTGTTGGATCCGAAATGTATAATGCAGAAAGGGTTTCGACTTCGGTTTGTTGTCCTATAAATACTGTTGGTAGCTGAAAGATATATTCTTCAGGGATGTTTTCTCGTATACTTTTGATTTTTATAAAGGGCAAAATAAAAGAAAGTACAGAGGTGCTTAACAAGTACAATCTGTTTAAAGAGAAGAACGTATCTTTTTTATGAAACACATCATAAAGCACTAAAAATAAGATTTGAAAAAAGACAGTTTGTAGTAGGTAGTAGAGCATAATTTCTATTTTTCGTTATCTACTTCTTTTAAAATCTGTTCCAGGTCTTCGATATTCATATCATTCTTTTTTACAAAAAAAGAAACCATATTCCTAAAAGAGCCATTAAAATAATTGTTCATCAACTTGTTAAGAGATTGATTACTATATTCTTCTTTTTTTATAAGAGGGAAGTAGATATAGCCTTTACCTTCTTTACGATGAGAAACAAATGCTTTATTTTCGAGGATTCTGATGATTGTAGAAATGGTGTTGTATGCAGGTTTGGGTTCTGCCATTTGCTCAATAATAGAAGCAACATTGGCTTCTTCTAGTTGCCATAACCATTGCATTACTTCTTCTTCTGCTTTTGTGAGTTGTTTCATCTATTTGCTGTTGTGTTTTATTTCCGCAAAGGCGAGAATAATTTAACTAAAAACTTAGTTCTATAAAACAAATATAACTAAAAAATTAGTTTAAACTAATTTTTTAGTTGAAAAGAATTAAAGAGATAACTGCGCGTTTAATAAAATAGGATTCAGAATTAATCGTTACCGGTTATTCTTTTTTGTGAAGATAGGTTGACTTCTGTTGTTTGTACTTCAAACACAATAAGTAGAGTGTATACGTTTTCAAAAACTTCTTTCTTTTCTGAAGAAGTCTTTTCAAATCTTGGAATTATATATGGAAGAGATTGCAGTGTTTTTATGGCTTCTAGTTCTAACTCCATAGATGATGACTTTGCCTTGATGTCGATGATCCGACCAATTGGATCAATTTTAAATCGGGTATAAATTCGGTTGGTGCCTGGTTTTGCATAGGGTGTTACAGATGCAATATCGTAATTGGCATCCACAAATTCTTGTATGGCATTAATGATACAGTTTTTTCTTACTCGTTCATTGGTAGAATTCTTACATTTTAGAAAAGGGTTATCTTGAGAAAAAGATGAAGAAAATATCATTAATCCGAAAGATAATACTAAAAAAGAACGCATAATTTTTTGGGTAGTTTTAAATCAATTAATGGTTTATTTGTATTTGTTCGAGCAAAAAAATAAAATAAATATGTATTAAAGTACATATGAAAGCATTAATCGCTAAAACACATAGTTAATTGATATTTGCGTAACAAATCAGAAACATTATCGTCATATAAATAAAGCCCGTTGTGCATTTTAAAACTAATACTATAAAAAAGCGTCAATTCGAGTGTTTTGTCGTAATGAAATGAAGACAAAATGTATTGAGAATAGCTTTTTTAACCAAAATCCTATTCTCGATACACTTCTTCCTACGGTCGAAGCACTCGAATTGACGGATTTTGGTTAAGAAATTATCTAAATGCACAACAGGTAAATAAAGCATATGGATATAGCGTTAATCATTATAGGGTTTTTATTTTGCCTCCTAGGTTTAGTTGGGAGTTTTCTTCCTGTATTACCTGGTCCATTTACTTCGTGGATAGGATTATTGATTATCCATTTTACAGATGCAATCCCACAAAATTGGACTTTTTTAGGAATTACGTTAGGGATATCTATAGTGGTTTGGGTACTTGATTATATCGTTCCCGCTCTAGGTACAAAAAGATTTGGCGGTACCAAGTATGGAATGATCGGTAGCTCTGTTGGTCTTATTATAGGGATTCTATTTATGGGACCTTTAGGTATTATAATCGGCCCTTTTGCAGGAGCTTTTATAGGAGAACTTATAAGAGATAGTAGTGAATCTTCAAAAGCATTAAAGGCTGCCTTTGGTTCTTTTATTGGCTTTTTGGCAGGTACATTTCTTAAGTTTATAGTATCAGTAGGGTTCCTGATATTCTTTTTTGTAAAAGTATGGGAAAGTTGGGGAGAACTGTTTTAAATTCTTACATCTATAGCATAGCTTTCTTAACAATAATCTTGATGATAATATCTCCATATACTGGTTATCTATACATATAAGGTATGCAAAAGGTGTATTACAGGTTTCACTGCATATTTGGTATAAATTTTGTGAAAAAAATAAGTATTTTGCAAAAACAAACTCAAACTCAACTTTTTTATGGATACGCTATTTATTTTCTTTTTAGTCCTGGGTGTACAATCCCTAATAGTTGCTTTAATTTTGCTTTTTTATAAATCCAAAAAACAAAAGGTAAATAGGTATTTAGGTTTTTTTTTCATTTTTCTTAGTATAGAATTATTCAGCTACGTTTTGATGCGAAATACGGATCAATATATAGCATCTTATAATCCTTTTAGATTTAATTTTTTAAATATAATTTTTATTTATTTCTATACTGTAGAGACTGCAGGTATTAAAATCAAGAATAAGTATCGATATTATATTTCTGGTATATTAGAATTCCTTATTCTGTCTTTGATTTTTGTTAAAGTAAATAATACCCCGGATTTAGTATATTCTCGTAATACTATAATATTTTTGTATTCTTATATCATTTCTTGCACGGCTTTTGTTGCATATATGTGTATAAGAATACTACTTGTTATTAAGGATCATACTACTTTTTTGCCCTTCTTTTACACAGATACAAGATATAAATCTCTGTTATGGTTAAAGATATTCTGTATTATATTTATTATTTATCATATAATGGCATTAGCATCTGTAATTGTTTTATCGGAATTTAAGTATATGACAACTATATCTGATGGTTTGTCTTTATTGTTATTATATTATTTTACCATAGGAAGTTTAATACAAATTAACATTGTTAATATCACATCTGAAAGTGAGGTAAAATCATCAAAACGTAAACAAGAAGAAAATAAGGAAATTTATAGACGGGTTTCTAAAGCAATAGAGCGATGTATGGTAGAGGAAAAAGCTTTTTTGGATCATGATATGACATTAAAAACTTTTGCAAAAAGAGCGGGAGAGTCGAGTCGTCTTATTTCTAAAACTATTAATGAGATGGAGTATAAGAACTTTAACTTGTATCTTAATCATTACAGAGTTGAAGAATTTAAAATGCTTATAGGATCAGAGAAGTATCAAAAATATAGCAATACAGCATTAGCTAAGGAGGCTGGGTTTAATTCGAGAGCTTCTTTTTATAAAAACTTTAAAGATATTGTAGGGATTTCTCCTTCAGATTATTTTGAGAGTTTAAATCAGGATACCATATAGGTTTTTATGATGGTTAGTACTTTTAAAAAAAAGTATTAACCAATATATCATGCATTCTTTCGTTTAATGCACAAGGCATGAATGTGAAAAAAAATCAAAAAATCATATATATTTAGGTTTTTTTAGTTCAAAAAATCATTTTTTTTTAACGCATCAATTTTTTTTAAAAAATAATGGATACTTTATTTATATTCTATTTGGCTCTAGGAATACAATCCTTGATCGTTGCCTTAATCTTACTTTTCTATAAATCCAAAAAACCAAAAATAAATAGGTATTTGGGATTTTTCTTTATCTCTCTTTGTATTGAATTGCTAAGTTTTGTGTTATTATGGGATATGGACGAACTATTCAAATCGTATAATCCATTTACATTCAATTTTTTGAATATGGTCTTCGTTTTTTTCTATGCTACAGAGACTGCGGGTATTGAGATTAAGAATAAGTATCGATATTATATTCCCGCAATACTAGAATTCCTTGTTTTTTCTATACTCCTTATAAAAGTAATTGGAAACCCAGATCTTGCACAGTCTATAGAGTATGTCTTGTTTTTATATTTTGATTTGCTTTCTTCTACTATTTTTATAATCTATATGTGTGTGAGAACGATACTGGTAGTCAAGGATCACAATAAGTTTTTACCTTTCTTTTATACTGATGTAAAATATAAATCTTTAGTATGGTTAGCTGTATTCTGTATGATATTCATTGGTTATCATTTAATTGCATTTGGTGCTGTGATTACTTCGTTTGAAGGTGAGTATATACGATTTGTGCTTGATGGTTTGGCTTTATTATTATTGTATTACTTTACAATAGGAAGTTTGATACAAATTAACATTGTTAATATCACATCTGAAAGTGAGGTAAAATTATCAAGACGTAAACAAGAAGAAAGTAAGGAAGTGTATGAGCGGGTTTCAAAAGAAATAGAGAGGCATATGGTAGATGAAAGAGCGTTTCTGGATCAGGATTTGACGTTAAAAACTTTTGCAAAAAGAGTAGGAGTGTCAAGCCGTATCATTTCTAAGACTATTAACGAAATGAAGTATAAGAACTTTAATATGTATCTTAATCATTACCGAGTCGAAGAATTTAAAGCACTTATCGAATCTGAGAAATATCAAAAATATAGTAATACTGCATTAGCAAAAGAAGCTGGGTTTAATTCAAGAGCTTCTTTTTATAAAAACTTTAAAGATATTGCCGGTATTTCTCCTTCAGATTATTTTGAAAGCCTAAATTCTGATATTATTTAGTTTTAAATAGGATTGACTAATAGGTAATAGATTTATAAAATGTGAGATACATGTAGTGATCAGAATCCTAAACTAAAATAGTTGACCCTATGAGAATATTTTGGCGTTGTCTTAGTGTTGTTTAAAATACAATATCTTAAAGTGGTTAACTTAAGTAAAGTATAAAAATAGAATCGCCCAGAAATACTTCCAGGCGATTCATTGTTGCTAAATCTAATCGAGATAAGAGAGTTAGCTGATATTCATAACTACACAAATAACTTACTATTTAATAATTACTTTCTTCACATCTTGATTTCCTCTCTTTACAAAGTAAATTCCAGAGTTTAATCTAGATACATCAACCTTTATGGTGTTATTTCCTAAAGTTGATTTTACTTCTTTGTTATATACTACTTTTCCTAGTATATTAACAATTCTGATTTGAGAAGATACATTATCTAAAGAATTGAAAGATATGTTAAGATCTTTCGATGCTGGATTTGGATAAACATTAAATCCAGTAGTGTTGTTTAGGTTATTTCCGAATGCTGAGGCAAAAAATACAGAATCACAAGAACCAACATTAACCCATCCAGAAGCTGTTCTTTCGTAAATTGTACCGTAGTATTTTACTTTAGATCCAACAGGATACGTATTTCCTGGTTGATATTCTGGAATATTATCACAGTTGTTACCATTAGTATCTTCTAGAGTAGTAAAGCTTATTACAGCAGAGTAAGGGGCGTCTACCTGGTTACCACCAGTTGTACCACATGGACCAAGTTGTTTCCATTCGAAGGCTGTTCTCTCATATAAATACCCTTGATAAGTAACTTTATCGCCTACTTGGTATGTCTGACCTGACTGATGTGCTGGTACACCAGCACAAGGATCTGTACCACCATCTGTAGAACAAGTATATTTTACTCTTGCTTCATATTTGGTGTTTGCAGCTAAACCTGTTAGGTTAGTAGTAGCTCCAGAAACTGTAGAAGTTGTATAAGAAGCATCTGTAGCTTTTTTGTACTCAAAAGTATAACCAGATACTCCACTTACACCAGTCCAGCTTACCGTCGCAGAGTTAATAGTTATATTAGACGAGTTAACTCCCGTAACGGCTTTACATTCACCTCCACCACCATCAGCAGTAGTAGTGAATTTTACTACGGTTGAGTATGGTGCAGTTTCACCATTTGTGCAAGCATATTTTAAACGTACTTCATATGCTGTGTCAACGGTTAATCCGTCTAATGTTTTGCTAGTACCTGTTACAGAAGATGTAGTATACGACGCATCTGCTGTTTTTTTGTACTCAAAAGTGTATGTAGAGATACCTGTAACTGCGTTCCAGTTAATTGTAGCACCATTTTTAGTAACGTTAGATGCTGCTACTCCACTTACAGCAGAACAGTCACCACCGCCACCATCACAGTTTGCATTACCAGTAAATTTAGCACCTACACCTACCGCGTTCATCGCGTTAGTCGCTACTTTTAATTCACAAGAATTAGCACCGTATAAATCTTTAGCCGCATTAATTACTGCATTTCGAGCTTGAGCATATTTTGAGCTTCTTGTTAAGTAATTTGTTAAAGAACGATAAGCAATTTTTCCTGCTTTTTCGATACCAATACCTTCTACATCATAAGCTGTTCCGCTATCATTAGATCCTTTTCCTCCTTGAGATACAATATAGAACCAGTGGTTCATTACACCGCTATTAGTGTGTACACCTCCATTATCAGCAGAACCTTGCGCAGTTGATACCCATTTAGTACCTCTGTACGTATCAGGTTGGTTATGTAATTTAGGATTAGAAAGATCTCTTTTAAGTCTTGGGTCTGGGTGCTTGTCTGCTAGTTTCCAAACTTTCGCATCTACTACTTTATTAAATGAATAGTATTCTACCAAAGATCCAAACATATCACTGTACGATTCATTAAGCGCTCCAGATTCTCCTTGATACACCATTTTACCTGTTTCTTGAGTAACCCCGTGTGCCATTTCATGACCAACTACATCTAATGGAGTAACAGGAGTTCCTTGAAGTTGTTTAGTATTTCCAAAATACATCCAGGTACCAGACCAGAAAGCATTATCATCACCATATCGACCTGCTCCGTTTACATATATGTTGATATTACTTCCTCTATTATCATAGCTAGAGCGGTTAAACTCGTTTTTAAACATATCCCAGGTTTTTTCTGCTCCCCAGTATGCAGCTGTTCTGTGGTTTTGCTCTCCACCAATTCTAAAATCTTTAGTTTGGCTAGAGTAAATTGGAGAACCTGTAGGTTCAATAGCTGCTCCTTGAAAATTTACTCTAATTTCTGCTCCTTGTACGTCATACAGAGCAAGTTTTCTATCACCAGATTGTCTCATTTCATATTGACCACCATTTTGGGTAACCGTAATATTTTGAGGACCATAATATCCTGTGTCTGTAGTACCATCTACGTGGTGTATCTTTTCTTCAATAAAAAGAATATCACCAGTTGAAGCATCTACAAAAACTTCTTTACGCCCAAAAGGCTCTACAGAGTACATGTCGAATTTGTAAGCTAATCTCAATGCGTTGGCATTCATTGCATTGTTTTTAGTGATGTATACTAATTTGCCTTCACCACTTACTTTCTCATCATTGAAAGTTTTGTTGTTAGTTTTGGGAGCTCTAGCTTCCCAAACGTATCGTTTTGCTTTGATTACGTCTTTTGCTTTTTGTAATGCTTGATCAGAAGATAGCGTACTGCTTTTTGCAAAAGATTTAGCTGGTGTTGCCGTAAACCATTCTCCGTTGGCAGAAGTTACTTGCCCATTTTTAACGTGGATTAAATACATAGAACTCTCTACAGGAATCCCATTAATAGATTGTTGTAAACGGTAATGTGTAAAGCCTAATTCATCTTTAACTACTTCAGTAATGATAACTCCTTGTCCTGATACCTTACCAAAGTGTTCTGTCATAAAATTCTCTGGAGAAGAGAATGATGATTTTTTTGCTCCGTTTTGAGTAGCGTCAAAATCGATAGCATTGGGAGCCATTCCGTTGCCTCCTTTTTGAACAATGTTATACTTCTCCTGTCCATAAGAAGAAAGCATAATCATCATTGCAAATGCAATTAAGATGTTTAATCTTTTTTTCATAATTATTGAGTTTGTGTTTGTATATTAAGCAGACGAAAGTATTCTAAACGAAGTCTTAGATCAACAAATACCTGTCCTAAACTATGGTTAAGACGGCTTATGGGGAATATTGAGACACTTTAATGTGTTTATAATCAGCTAAATGCGAAATTTTGTTAAAGAATGATAAGAAAGTGGTTTTTGGTGGTTTTTTAGGATAAAAACATGTTTAATTCATGATGTTTTAACGTTTTTTTCGAGAATAACATCAGTTCAAAGTGTATGATTCTGTTTTTTTTAACAATGTAAAAGGTTGTTTTTTGCTTTTTTATGTTATTAGCACTCTAGAAAAATTATTTTAATGTATAGATGAGTTTTGTGGTAATAGAAGCTGTCTTTTCTCTCGAAGAAGTGTTTAGTGCTCCACCCCAGGAGTGATCTTCTCCAGAGTGTCTTCCGGTTATTTGAAAAATACCCATTTTGGCGAGTGTTAATTTGTCTAGGGTTGACCCAGAATTCTTAGCAATTTTTTCTGCTCTTAATTGAGCATTTTCAGTTGCTTTTGAAATCATTTCAATCTTCAATTCTGCCAGCTTTGTGTAATAATACCGAGGTTTTTTTGAATAAAATTGAACTCCTTTATTTAGCAACTCTGTAATTTCTCTAGATATTTTTTCAACTTTTTCGATTTCATTAGAACTAATGGTTATGGTTTGTGATAATTGGTATCCTGTAAAGCTTTCTCCGAGATAATTACCGGTATTCGAATAATCAGGTTTTGTCATACGATCGGTTGTTACTGCATCAAAAACAACTGTTTTTACATCGATACCGTTAGCATTCAGATAACCTGTAACAATTTTTTTATCTTCTTTGAGGCCCTTAAAGGCTTGCTGCAGATCGACATTTGTTTTGGTAAATTCTCCTTCCCAAACAATAAGATCCGAGGTAAAATTGGTGGTACCATGTCCTGTTACGGCGATTGTTCTTTCGGGTTTATTACGATTCATATAGGCATTCCCTAAAACAATAGAAGAAATAACAATGGCTAGTGAAAATACAACAGAACTAATATTCGTTTTCATTTTTTGAAGTTTTATCTAAATCTAAAATATGGATAAAAAAGAAAATAGAATCCCCTGAATTCAGGGTGATTTGAAATTTTAACTTGATCAGAAAAGGGAGAATTCTTCCAAATTAAAAAAAGCCTCTCCAAATTTATGGAAAAGCTTCTCATCGGTTTACTACTAAACCATCCCGTGTGACTCGGGAACAACACAACATTTTCTTGCTAAAAAAAGCTTCAACAGAAATTGAAGCTTTTTTGCAATTTTGCGGTCTGGATCCCGAGTACTCGGGAAACCCACGATCTCAATTTTTATTTTGAATTAATCTGAGGTAGAAATTTCTGTTTTTCTGTTTTTTGAGAAAACGTTCCCTTTTGATTGCGTTAGTTTTTGAAGAAAATTCCTCAGTGTAGACTAATTTCCATGGAATTTTTTTGGAGGTATACCTGCTATTTCCATTGTTGTGTTTGTTTATTCTTTCTTCAATATTTGCAGAATATCCAATATAGAAAGAATCGTCTTTCAAGCTCTGAATTATGTAGACCGTGTATATTGGATTCATTTTTTATATTGAATTAAAAAAAGCCTCTCCAAATTTATGGAAAAGCTTCTCATCGGTTTACTACTAAACCATCCCGAGTGACTCGGGAACAACACAACATTTTCTTGCTAAAAAAAGCTTCAACAGAAATTGAAGCTTTTTTGCAATTTTGCGGTCTGGACGGGACTCGAACCCGCGACCCCCTGCGTGACAGGCAGGTATTCTAACCAACTGAACTACCAGACCAAGGCCTTATTGCGGATGCAAATATACACCTCATTTTATTACCCGCAAATGTTTTTTTTGTTTTTTTTACCTTTAAAATGTTTGTGTTATGTAAATTTCTGTCTTTCAACAAAATAAGTGGTTAATATTTTGTCGAAATCTTTGGTGGTATCAGCTTCAACATATTTTATACCATATTGAGCACATTTCATTTTTAGATCGTAAAAATAAGAGGATACTGCTTTTTGATAATTATCCTTTACATTATCGGCATATAGATTGATGTGATCGCCTGTTTCTACATCTACAAATCGGGTAGGTCGGTTGCTAAAATCAAAATTTAATTCTTTCTCGCTATCAAATGTATGAAAAAGAATAACCTCATGTTTGTTGTATTTAAGATGTCTAAGAGCTTCAAATAATTTTTCGGGATTAGATGTAGCTTGTAGCATATCGGTGAACAAAAAAATCAATGACCGGCGATGTATTTTTTCGGCAATTAGATGTAAAAACTTAAAAGTGTCGGTATTTTTGCTTTTGGATGCACTGGTTGTGGTTTTGTTTAATCGGTTAAGTAACATTTGATGATGTCGTTCACTACCTTTTTCTGGAGCGTAATAATCATATTCATCACTATAAATGCTTAACCCAATAGCATCACGTTGCTTTTTAAGGATGTTCATCAAACAGGCTGTGGCTAAAACCGAAAAACTAATTTTATTTAATGAACCTAGATGATGCTCCTTTACATAAGGATAGTGCATAGAAGAAGAATTGTCGATAATAATATGACATCTTAGGTTTGTTTCTTCTTCATATCGTTTAGTATATAGCTTATCTGTTTTAGCAAAAAGTTTCCAGTCTATATGTTTTGTGCTTTCTCCGTTATTGTACACCTTATGTTCTGCAAACTCTGCAGAAAAACCATGAAAAGGACTTTTGTGCATGCCTGAGATGAAACCTTCTACAACCTGCTTGGCAAGTAACTCCAGATTAGTGAACCCTCCGGTTTTATTAATCTCTTTTTGAATGTCCATGGTAATATTCTTTTATAAAAAGCGAAGATCTACATCCTTAATTTGTTAACGATAACAATATACGTATTACAAAATTAGTATTTATAAAAAAAGGTTTGACTTGTAAGTCAAACCTTTTTTTATTTTTTAATGATATTCTTTACATCAAAGAATCTAATGCTTCTGCATATACATTCTTAGGAGAAACTCCTACTTGACGTCCTACTACTTCTCCGTTTTGAAAAACCAATACTGTAGGAATATTTCTTACACCATATTTGGCAGCAAATTCTTGATTCGCATCAACATCAACTTTACCAACAACGGCTTTTCCGTCATACTCTTCACTAATTTGTTCGATGATAGGGCCTACCATTCTACATGGACCACACCAAGCCGCCCAAAAATCAACCAATACGGGTTTGTCACTTTTAAGTACTACTTCATCAAAAGTAGCGTCTGTTATTTCTAGTGCCATAGTTATTTATTATTTTAAAAATTCTTGTTATTTTAATATTCACAAAATTAGTCAATAATTCTACCAAAGCTTACAACAATAATATTTGTTTTGACTATAGGGTTATTTAATTTTCTGATACCAAATATAATATGAAAGTATTACTTTATAACAAATTACACCTCAAAAATGATTAATATCAGTTGAATTATTTTAGGGTTTTAAGTTGTTTGAATAAATATTGTATGGATACCAGATGAGAAAATAATACAATAGGAACTACTATTGATGCCAACCACACAAATGGAAAATACAACAAAGCAATGTTTGGTTGGTCAAAAGCAAACTGCTGAAACGGAAAAGGAAAGGAAAGTACTGCATTTATTACTATGAATAATAGTAATGATAAGCATGCTAAATTCCAGCCTAATAGAAGTTTGGGAGAAGCAATTTTATATATATACCCAAAATAGTACATAAACGGGGCAGTAATTCCTGCAAGAATATCAAAATTTCTACCCGAAAAAGTCATGAGCTCTGGTATTGATTTGTGTAAAAATAACCAGTATAAAACTAATTCTACGGGTATCCTTATGGTATGAAGTATTGTGAGTATTTTGATATCAAGCTGACTAATAAATGTCTTTCCTTTTTTTGTAAAAAACAAAATAACAACAAGTAATAAAGGAGGGATAATTGCTAAACTAAAGCGGGGAGGTAATGAGGTGTCTAAATAAAAAGATGAATATCCCAGTATAGCCTGTATGCTCGCCCATGCTATAATAAGAAATAAAACTTTTTTAGAGCTATGAGATGCTTTGTAAAATAAAAAGACACTAACAAATGTGGTGATAATGAAAATAATTGAAATATGCGGAGCTAAATTTTCTAACATAACAGAGTTTTATATCTAACAAGGCTGCTGTTTATTCTAATACTATGAGTATTTTATATTTCCTTGGATATGTTCACAACAAATGTAGTGGCTTTCTAAACTAAATTTCTTGCCTTATGGCAAGAAAATCAGATAGTAAGAAGTTTTTGGTAGTTTTTTTAAAACAAGAAAGTTTTGGTTGATTTAACTAATCAAAACCTTCCGTTTTTTTCATAAATACCATTGGTTATGTAAGGTGCCTCTTTGTGTAAAAGAGTAGATACAATGTTTTAATTTAACTTGTAGTATATAGATTCATCCTCAAGAGCTATAAGTAATTCTTGAGAAATATTTACTTTTTGTTTTCGACTAGGCATGTGCAGTTTTAATTTTTCGGCCATTTCATATATTACAAAATTGAGTGTATGATTTCCAGAATGCTCTGTTAACAATCCTTTTAAGTCATCTATTCTAGAGTCAGAAAGTTCATTAATATCCATTTGAATTGTAAGTTTTCTTGCATAGGTTTCCATTACATCATGCAATAATTGAAAACTATTAAATTGTATTCTAGGATCTCCTTTTTTACCAGTATCACGGTTTACCCAGCCCTCTTTAATAAAAGCTTTGGAATATACAAAGGTGCTTTTTACCAAGAAAGGACGATGTTTTAGGTATTCTTCACCAAAAATCCTGAATTCGTGAGCTGTGTTATAGTCTTCTATTATAAATGTAGCCCAGCCTTTACCATTTTTGGATGTGCGATGCTCTACATTAGAAATTACTCCTCCAAAAGAGATTTCACGATTAATATTGGCTTCGAGATCTGCAAAATTAAGTAAGGTTCCATTACAGAAATATTTCATTTCATATTTAAAATCATCTAATGGGTGACCAGAGAGGTAAATTCCTACTACTTCTTTTTCACGTGCTAATTTCTCCATGGTTCCCCATTCTTCGCAAGGTGGCACGATAGGTTCGGGGATTTGTACATCACTAGCCTCTCCAAATAGACTTACCTGTGAAGAGTTTTCACTTTCCTGAAATTTGGATCCGTAGCGTACTGCTTTTTCTAAGAAAGTAACGCCATCTCCTTCTTCGTGAAAATATTGTCCTCTATGAGTTTCAGAAAAAGAATCAAAACCTCCGGCTAAAGCTAAACTTTCAAATGCCTTTTTATTAGCGGCCCGAAGATCGATGCGTTTAGCAAGGTCAAAGATAGATCTATATGGTCCATCTTCTTTTCGGCCTTCTACTATGGTGGCTACGGCACCAGTACCTACACCTTTAATGGCTCCCATTCCAAAACGAACGGCGCCATCTTTGTTTACCGAGAATTTACGGTAGGATTCATTTACATCGGGCCCAAGTACATCTAGTTTCATACGTTTACATTCTTCCATAAAGAAAGTAACCTGTTTGATGTCATTCATATTATTAGAAAGTACGGCAGCCATGTATTCTGCAGGATAATGTGCTTTAAGATATGCTGTCTGGTAAGCAATCCATGCATAGCAGGTAGAGTGAGATTTATTAAATGCATAGGCGGCAAAAGCTTCCCAGTCTTTCCATATCTTTTCTAGCTTATCCTCGGCATGACCTTTTTCTGAAGCTTGCTTTATAAATTTAGGCTTCATCTTATCAAGAACTGCCTTTTGTTTTTTACCCATTGCTTTACGCAGTACATCGGCTTCACCTTTGGTGAAATTTGCCAATTTTTGTGAAAGCAACATCACTTGCTCTTGATATACCGTAATCCCGTAGGTTTCTTTTAAGTACTCTTCACAAGCTTCAAGATCATATATAATCTCTTCTGTGCCATGTTTTCTATTAATAAAACTAGGTATGTATTCTAATGGTCCAGGACGGTATAAAGCATTCATTGCAATTAGATCTGCAAAAACAGTAGGTTTAAGTTCCTTCATGTATTTTTGCATCCCGGGAGATTCATATTGGAACACCCCTACAGTTTCTCCTCTTTGGAAAAGAGCATAAGTTTCTTCATCGTCAAGAGGGAAATTTTCGGGATCTAATTCTACTCCATGTTTTGCTTTTACGATTTTAACGGTATCCTTAATTAAGGTTAATGTTTTTAATCCCAGGAAATCCATTTTTAGTAGTCCTGCATTTTCAACCACAGAGTTGTCAAATTGTGTGCAGTACATGTCAGAATCCTTGGCTAATGCTACAGGGACGAATTTGGTGATGTCATCTGGTGTGATGATAACTCCGCAGGCATGAATTCCGGTATTTCTAACAGAACCTTCTAATACGCGAGCCTGATTAAGGGTTTCTGCTTCGAGATCGCTACCTTCTGCAATATTAAGAAGCTCATTGACTTTTTCTAATTCATCACTTCTAAATTTTTTCTTCAATATAGCTTCGTCTACACCAAAAATCTTTCCGAGTTTCGACATGTTAGGGATAAGCTTTGCGATACGATCTGCATCACCAAGCGGAAGATCCAATACTCGTGCAGTATCTCGAATAGAAGATTTGGCAGCCATCGTACCATAAGTAATGATTTGCGCTACCTGGTTGGAACCGTATTTTTCGATTACATAATCCATTACGCGCCCTCTACCTTCGTCATCAAAATCAATATCGATATCGGGCATGCTCACACGATCCGGATTTAAGAATCTCTCAAAAAGAAGGTCGTACTTGATAGGGTCGAGATTGGTGATCCATAAACAGTATGCTACTGCTGATCCTGCTGCCGATCCACGGCCGGGGCCTACAGAAACACCCATGTCACGGGCGGCACGAATAAAATCCTCTACAATAAGAAAATAACCCGGATATCCGGTTTTTTCGATTACTTGTAATTCAAAATCCAGACGCTCATCGATCTCGGGAGTTATATCACCGTATCGTTTTTTTGCACCTTCATAAGTGATGTGTCTTAAATATTTATTTTCTCCTCGTTTACCACTATCAATTAAATCTTCTTCGGATCTAAATTCTTCGGGAATGTCAAATGCAGGTAATAATACATCTCTGGCAAGCACAAAAGGTTCAATTTTATCCACGATTTCCTGGATATTTATAACCGCTTCTGGTAAGTCCTTAAAGAGGTTTTTCATCTCTTTCTGAGATTTAAAATAATATTCCTGGTTTGGTAGACCATATCGATATCCTCTACCACGACCAATAGGAGTTGCTTGTTTTTCCCCGTCTTTTACACATAAAAGAATATCATGTGCATTGGCATCTTCTTTTTCGCAATAATAGGTGTTGTTAGTAGCAACGGTCTTAACATTATGTTTTTTTGCGAATTGAATTAATACCTGATTTACTCTATTTTCATCTTCTTGATTATGACGCATAATCTCAATATATAGATCATCGCCAAATTCTTGATGCCACCAGAGTAATGCCTCTTCTGCTTGTTTCTCTCCGATATTTAGGACTTTACTAGGGACTTCACCATATAGATTACCGGTGAGAACAATGATGTCTTCTTTGTATTGTTTGATGACTTCTTTGTCAATTCTTGGGACATAGTAAAATCCATTAACAAAGGCGGTAGAGGACATTTTTGCCAGGTTATGATAGCCGTTTTTATTCTTGGCAAGTAGCACTACTTGATATCCGTTATCTTTTCTGGATTTATCTGTGTGATTTTCGCAAACAAAAAATTCACAACCTACAATAGGTTTTATCTCTACTCCTTCTGGTTCTTGCCCATTTTCTATTGCTTCGGCATTGGCTGCTTTTACAGTTGCATTGTGATTAGCAACTCCTTGAACAAAGTGAAAAGCTCCCATCATGTTGGCATGATCTGTCATGGCAACCGCGTTCATTTTGTGTTGTGTAGCTACTTTTATTAAGTCAGGAATACTGGTTGTTGATTGTAATACAGAAAATTGGGTGTGATTATGCAGGTGGGCAAAGTTAACTTCATCCAGAGCCGCAATATTATCTTCAATCTCTTGTTGGGATAAATCAGAATCTTCTTTTTTAGAAAGAGCTTCTTGAATTTTCTGAGAAGCCTTTTTAAGATTGATATGTTTTAATCCTATTAACTGAACTGTTTTAGGATTGGCTTCTGCAAAATTTTGAAAATAGTCTGGTGCTACATCAAGTTCTTCGATTGTAAAAACTTGTTTACGGATCAATTCAAGAAAACATCGTGTAGTGGCTTCTACATCGGCAGTAGCATTATGTGCTTCGCCAAAAGCAGTATCAAATAGATGTTGATGAAGTTCTGTAAGTGTCGGGAGTTTAAATTTGCCACCACGACCACCTGGGATTTGGCATAATTGTGCTGTAGTTTCTGTACAGGTATCCAAAACAGGAAGCTCCTGTAATTTGTTTTCTACGCCAAGACGATAAAATTCTGCGCCCATGATATTAACATCAAACCCTACATTTTGTCCGACAACAAATTTGGTTTTGGATAGAGCGATATTAAATTTTTCTAACACCTCTTGTAGTGTAATACCATCTTGTGTTGCTAACTCGGTCGAGATACCATGAATTTTTTCTGCATCATATGGAATATTAAACCCGTCAGGTGTTACCAGGTAATCTTGATGTTCGATACAGTTTCCCATAGCATCGTGTAGCTGCCATGCAATTTGTATACATCTTGGCCAGTTATCGGTATCACTAATAGGGGCATCCCATCGTTTTGGCAACCCGGTGGTTTCAGTATCAAAAACTAAGTACATAAAAAGAAGTATTTCAAGAAAATTATCCCTTACAAAGGACTTTCAAAAATAACCAAAATGATACTTTAATTTTTGAAAAGTTATCCAGAATTATTAACTATGTTTTTAAGTGTAGTTGACACAAGAAAATAGGAAAATGACAAAAAGCGATCATTTCATAAATGATCACTTTTTATCGGCAAAGTCAAGTGATATAATTATTTAGGGGTAATTATATTAATAACCAAAATCAAAGGAACCTTCTGATATTTGAGAACCACTTCTGGTTTCAAATTCAAAACTTCCAGTAATACATTTGGTTTCGATATCGTGATTGGTGATAACAAGAGTTCCGGACAATGCAGAAGACTTGTCATTTCTTACTTCGTATGAGGCACTATAATTTCCAGATCCGGTTAATGGGTATGTTCCTGGTGCTACATCTGCTAGAAATACGATGTTAATTTCTTCGGTTTCATTGGTAGCTGTAATGAGAATTGAAGCGTTATCTACACCAAATAATTTGGCTGTATGATTATCGGTAATCATTTCTGTATTATTAACCACGGCAGTTAAAGAAGCATTAAGTAAGCAAGGATTAATTGTTGGAGTTACTTCTTCTTCAATTGTACCATTTTCTAATGGTAATCTATAAAACCATCCATTGTTAAAATTCATTGGATTGCCATTGTCATCTTTTAGGTTTTTAAAATGAAAATTTCCAGAAATTTCATTATTATACACTTCTGTTATTAATACTTCACCTTTGGTTTCTCCGTCTTTAGAAATGAATTTTATTTTATTTTTTTGAAAACTAGCTTTACTTATGGTTTTAAGAGTTGTTTTATAAGTTCCAACATTAGTAGATGTAGTTGTAAAGCTAATGGATTTGTCTCCCGAGCTTCCTGATATTACTAATGTTCCATCATCATAAATAACAGCATTTTTAATAGATGATCTAAACAACTCACCGTCAATTTTTGCTTGTAAAGCTGGTGTGTTTATTTCGATATCTGTAGAGCATGAAGCTGAAAAAAGGCAGATTACTGCTAATAGAGGGGTAATTTTTTTAATCATAGGCTTGGGGCTTTAATATGATTTTTTTACGGAAAAACCGTAAAATATGTTTACATCTACAAATATATAGTTAAAATGTTAAGAGTCAACTTTTTTATCGAAAAAAAACATATTTTATCGATGAAATACACAAAACATTGCTTTTTATATTGAAAAATAGCTGTAAAAAATGTTTTTGACTCTATTTTTAATCGTAAAAAATTAATTTTTTATCAAAAAAGAGCATATTTTATCGATGAAATGCATAAAATTCAATTTTCGTATAATGAAAAGTAGGATAAAAAGGTGTATTTTCTGATAAATCCAGTTTTATGTAAGCATTGTTTATATTAAATGATTATGTAATAGAGAATAAACTTTTATTTATTGATTTGAATTGATTAAAAATAATTATCTTTGCGCCCTTAATTATGAATAGGGTCGAGTACCCAAAAATTAATTTATATATGCCTGTTAAAATTAGATTACAGAGACACGGTAAAAAAGGAAAGCCTTTTTACTGGATCGTAGCAGCAGATGCTAGATCAAAAAGAGATGGTAGATTTCTTGAAAAATTAGGGACTTATAACCCTAATGTAAATCCTGCAAGTATTGACTTGGATATTGATGGAGCTGTAAAGTGGTTACAGAATGGTGCACAACCAACTGATACTGCAAAAGCTATCTTATCTTATAAAGGAGCTTTATTAAAAAATCACCTTGCTGGTGGAGTAAGAAAAGGTGCTTTAACAGAAGAACAAGCTGAAGAAAAATATCAGGCTTGGGTATCAGAAAAAGAAGGATCTGTTGATGCTAAGAAAGATGCGTTAGCAAAAGCTGAAGCAGTGGAAAAAGCTAAAGCTTTGGAAGCTGAAAAAGAAGTAAATGCTAAACGTGAAGCTGCTGCAAAAGCAGAAGAAACTGCTGCTGAAGCGGAAGAAGCTGTCGAAGCTACTGCAGAAGCAGAAGTAACAGAGGAAGCTAACAACGAAGAAGAATAGTTGTAATTATTCACGATGAAGAAAGAAGAATGCTTCTATCTAGGTAAAATCGTAAGTAAATTTAGTTTTAGGGGTGAGGTATTGGTTAAACTAGATACCGATGAACCCGAAAGTTATACGAAAATGGAATCGGTATTTGTTAATTATAACAATAATCTGGTTCCATTTTTTATTGAAAGATGTTCGCTACATAAAAGTGATTTACTACGTATAAAATTTGAGGATGTAGATTCAGAAGAAGGTGCAGACGACCTCATGAAGACAGAGTTGTACTTACCACTTGCATTATTGCCAAAACTTGAAGGAACTCAGTTTTATTACCATGAAATAATTGGTTTTACTATTGTTGATTCTGTTTTTGGAGAAGTAGGAATTATTAAAGCTATTAATGATACAACGGCTCAAGCTTTATTCGAGATTGATCGTAATGGTGTCGAGATTCTTATTCCTATGAATGATGAGTTTATTGATAAAATTGATAGAGAATCGAAAACGATAACCGTTCATACTCCAGAAGGACTCATTGATTTGTATCTTTAATTTTATTTTACCATTCCGGTAAATGTCGAGATCCATATTTCTCGACGAATAGTAAAAGTATGACTAAACCTTTTGTATTTAAAGACTTTACGATTCACCAGGATCGATGTGCTATGAAAGTAGGTACAGATGGAGTACTACTTGGAGCTTGGGTTCCGATTAGTAGCACTGTGTCTTCAATTCTTGATATAGGAGCAGGAACAGGAGTAATCGCTTTAATGACAGCACAGCGATCTCAAGCAGAGGTTATTGACGCTATAGAAATCGATGCAGATACTTATGAACAAGCAGTCGAAAATTTTGAAATGTCAGCCTGGGGAGACAGACTATTTTGTTATCATGCTTCATTTCAAGAGTTTGTAACAGAAATCGATGATCAGTATGATTTGATAATCAGTAATCCTCCTTTTTATGTAGAGGACTATAAAACTTCTGATACCAAACGAGATATGGCTAGATTCGAAGATGCTTTACCTTTTGAACATCTTTTAGTTGGGGCATCAAGGCTTTTATCAGATAAGGGACGATTTGCAGTGATTATACCATATAAAGAAGAATCACGTATTATTGATATAGCCACACAGGTAACTTTGTTTCCGCAAAAGATCACAAGGGTAAAAGGGACACCTGTTTCAGGAATTAAAAGAAGCCTGATGTTGTTTGGTCGTGATCAAATGGATATCGAAGTTGATGAATTGATTATAGAAACGAAACGCCATCAGTATACCGATGCCTATATGAATCTTACTAAAGCGTTTTATCTAAAAATGTGATTTATAAAAAAAAGGAAGACATATATATCTTCCTTTTTCTAAATTCAATCACTCTACAGTTTAATTCATATCACCATAAATTAAACCTTTTTTTAAATATCATTAAGGAATTATCCTTTCTTAGAAATCCATTTTCCTTCTGCATCACAGAAAACTTCCATTTCTTTATCCCCTTGTTTCAATACTAATCTAAATTCTGAAGCATCTTCTTTAGCTCCAGCGCTTTCGATAGTCGCACCAGCATAATCTTTTGCAACAGCATCAAGAACAGGTTGAGGTAAATTTTCTACAGCTAGGTCTATATATTTTTCCTGAACAGGAGCAATTACTTCTGTGTCTTCATTAGAAGCTACTTCCTGAGCGTTCATGTTTTGAGTTCCTACTAATAATCCAAAAGCCAATACCGGTAATACAAATAAATTTTTCATTGTTATTATAATTTTAGTTTTAATAAATTTTTAAACGGTTATGTGTTTATATATAGAATAATTATGCCAGAAGAAGTTAGAAACGCTGTTTTTAAATGTAAATAATTGATTTTTAGAATTTTGTGAATTTTGTGAATTAATATTTTTTCTTTTATCACACCTTATTTGTGTAGAAAAAAGGAGTGAACTGCGGAAATTATACACAAATTTTTTATTTGGTAGGTAAGGTAAGTTTTGGCTTCTGTAATGCGCTAGATTGACTTTGTCATTATAATGAATACAATAAAATAATGTATTTGGATATCTTTTTGATCAAAAAACAATAAATACAATAGTAGAATGATCAATCTTTTTAAAAATGTCGAAAAAATTGCTTGCTTTTTTAGCATTACCTACATTTGTTTTGTGCTTATACGCAGTAATTTAGAAAATACCTTAAAAAACAAAATGAGCATATTGAGAATTTCATCAGAATCTAACTGATTATTATGAAAATTCCATCTGACCATTGAAAAAATAATAAATAATAGACGCATGAAACCAGACTTATTCCAGGCACCAGATTATTATCAGATTGACGAGTTATTAAGTGATGAACATAAAATGGTTCGTGATGCTGCTCGTAGTTGGGTAAAACGTGAAGTATCTCCTATTATAGAAGATTTTGCGCAGCGAGCAGAATTTCCTACACAGATTATTAAAGGACTTGCAGAAATAGGGGCGTTTGGGCCTTATATACCTGAAGAGTATGGTGGTGCTGGATTAGATCAGATTAGTTATGGTTTAATCATGCAGGAGATTGAGCGAGGAGATTCTGGTGTACGATCTACATCTTCTGTGCAATCTTCATTGGTGATGTATCCGATCTGGAAATATGGTTCTGAAGAACAACGAAAAAAATACTTACCTAAACTGGCATCTGGAGAATTTATAGGATGTTTTGGTCTTACAGAACCTGATCATGGATCAAACCCTGGCGGGATGACGACTAATTTTAAAGATAACGGAGATCATTACTTACTTAATGGTGCTAAACTTTGGATTTCTAATGCGCCTTTTGCTGATATTGCAGTGGTTTGGGCCAAAAATGAAGAAGGAAGAATCCATGGCCTTGTAGTAGAACGTGGTATGGAAGGGTTTACAACTCCAGAGACACATAATAAATGGTCGCTTCGTGCTTCTGCTACAGGAGAATTGATATTTGATAATGTAAAAGTGCCAAAAGAGAATATATTACCTAACAAAAGTGGTCTTGGTGCGCCGTTGGGATGTTTGGATTCTGCAAGATATGGTATTGCCTGGGGTGCGATTGGTGCCGCTATGGATTGTTATGATACCGCATTGAGATATGCCAAAGAACGTGTTCAGTTTGATAAGCCTATTGGAGCAACACAATTGCAACAAAAGAAACTGGCAGAAATGATTACCGAAATAACCAAAGCACAATTAATGGCTTGGCGATTAGGAGTATTACGTAACGAGGGTAAAGCTACTAGTGCACAAATCTCTATGGCAAAACGTAATAATGTGGAAATGGCAATTAAGATTGCAAGAGAAGCAAGGCAAATTCTTGGCGGAATGGGAATCACAGGAGAGTATAGTATCATGCGTCATATGATGAACCTCGAAAGTGTAATCACTTATGAAGGAACGCACGATATACATTTACTAATTACAGGAATGGATATTACAGGTATGTCGGCTTTTAAATAGAAGTTCTCTAAAAAGTGAAAATATTTATCTGAGTCTATCGAAATAATTTGAAAAGTGATAACAAATAGTCCTCGACAGACTCAGTGTGATATAAATATTAAGGTATTAGTTTTTTGTGTGAAAATAATTAGATTTGAAAAGTAAGACGTGAAATAAGGATTTTATCCCACAGAAGAGTGAAATTCTTTTGTATTTCTTTCTTTTGTAAAAAAACCGAATTTAAACCCCACAGCTTTTACATAGACATAACTTTTTAGGTCGACATCATATTCTAAAGGAGCATTTAGTTCTTTCATAATGTTGATGATGCGATAGAGTTTTGTTTTTGAAATTCCTAGTCGTTCTGCTAGTTCTACAGGGTTCCCTGTAGCTTTCAAACGAATTAGTTGGTCGATTCGATTCATAAGCTCAACGTGTTTGATGATAACATTCATAATTGTTTCTTTAGAGTGAAGATTGAATTATTAAATTAATCAGTATATAGAATTCATGTGTTTATGTCTCGACATATAACTTTGTTACCTCATTTATCTTATTTTTTTATAATTGATATAGATATTGTTTTTCTGAATTTGATGGCGTTCTCTTAAATTAAAACCTTACATCGAACTCAGGTTAATAGTATGAAGGAAGAGGTGTGAAAAGGATAAGGCCTCACAGGTTTGTGTTGGTCTTGTTTTTAGTATTCTTTTGAAATCTAACAGTCACTATAAATGGATATTGGTCGTGCGAAATAATGTCTATTTTTTTTCTAACGCTTCAAGTAATCGTATAGCTTTATCTTTATAAACTCCATTATATGTAATAATTTCTTTAAGCAGTGGAATGCTTTTTTTAGGAGTATTTAATTTCAAATAGGTAAGCGATAAATACCATTTAGCAACTTCATAATATTTGCCACTACTCTTAATGTCCTTAAATAAAGAAACAGCTTTTTCTTCCTGATCAGTATTTAAGTAACTATTACCCAGATATAATTGTAGTTGGTTATCTAAGTTTGGACGTTTTTCTAATACAACGGCTACAGAATCATAAGCACCTTTAGCATAGTTTTTTATAATCCTCTGTACTTCAGTATTGGTATTACTCCGCATTACGTCTTCTACAGGAAAAGGCTCGTAATATGCACCATATAAATCTTGAGTATTATGCTGATTGGTATATGTATGCCAGAGTAACATTCCTACACCAAAAAGTATAGCAATGGATGCTGCAATTTTCCAATATGAAGAAGATACCGGAGCAGAAGAATTGCTCTGTTCTTCTTTAATGGAAGCACTGATTTTCATCAATTTTTCTTTAAAATCCAGAGTATCCTGATCACTTAACGTTTTATGCAGAACCCTATGCTTTTCGACTTCTTCTTGTAGCTCTGGATTGGTAGCTAATTCTTTTTCAAAAGCTATTATTTCTTCTTTAGGTAATGTATGTGCAATATACCCTTCTATCTTGTCGAATATTTCTGGAGTTCTTTCCATACTAGAATTCTTTTTCAGGGTTTAGTTGTAACTCCTGATAAGCAGGGTCTTTTTCAATCATTTCGATTAGATATCGTTTACATTCGAATTTTTTCTTTCGGGTATATCCTTCAGAATATCCAGTGATACGTGCAATATCTTTCATACTATTTCCTTTAAAAAGTAAGCTTAATACTTCACGACAAGTGTTACTTAATTTTAGGAAATGTCTACGATATACATGCTCCCGTTCTTTATATTCTATATCTTCGATAACTATAGGGGTAATTATTTCTGCATCCTCAGGAAATTTTTGGGTGATGATCATTTTTTTGTTTTTTCGTAATCTGTTTCTCCACATATTTTTACAAACTCCATAAAAATAAGTTCGTAATGAAGAATGTAACTCCAGAGAATCTGTTTTTAATTTCTGATATATCAAAATTAAAGCATCCTGAAACACATCTTCGGCATCCTCGCTACTACCAGAGTTTTGTAAGACATATTGTCTTATATACGGTAGGTTTTTTCTATAAAACGTAGTAATGACCACCTCATTTCCAGTGACAATACCTTCCAAAATTTTGTGGTCCTTGGTAGTATTCATAGGTTCATGTACTATAATAACAGATTGTTACCTTTGGGTAATGTTAAATTGTTGTAAAAGTAACAATTTTAGTTTCTTTGCTATTAATAGTATAGAAGATAATTGAAGAATCTATCAGAAATCAATTAATGTTATTATCTCAGTCTTGTTTTTTGACAGGATACAAATTGCAGGAATAACAAAGCATGAGAAAGAGAAAAGGAAATACTTGCATCCCATTGAAGAACGAGACCGGAATCCATTTAGGATATATAATTTGAATTTCCGTCGAGCGATAGGATAAATAATAATAAAACGCATTAATAGTATATAATGACGATCACTATAAAATCTGTACAACAACAAAACACACTTTTATATCTTACAAAGTGTCTCTTGTTTTTATATACTGCTTTTGGCTATGCACAAACTGTAATTGATACGACAGTTGCCTCACAACACTTTTCCAAAGCAGATACATTGCTGACTGCAAGAAAACTAGATAGTGCCGTAGTGTATTTTAAGAAAGCCTTACCCATCTATCAAAAGGCCAACGCCTGGGAACGTGTAGCCAGATGTTATAATAAAATTTCTGAAGGCCAAAGACGAAATGCAACCTATGATAAATCCTATAAAAATGCGCAAAGAGGTCTAGAAATATGTAAAGTATATCTACCAGAACATAATAGGGAAAAAGCATATGGGTATGATAACATTGGAGATTATTATTATTGGAAGAATAAAGATTATAAAAAAGGTTTAGAATATTATCAAAAGTCTCTTGCTGTTAGGGAAGAAGTTCTCTCAAAAGATCACTTGGATATGGCGAATTCTTACATAGATATGGGGAATATCTTTTTTATGCGACAAGATTATAATAAAGCACTAGCTTATTATCAAAAATCCTTAATTATTCGAAAGAAACAATTAGGTATGCATCATGTTGAGATTAGTGATTCTTGTTTTAATATAGGCCTTGTATATGATCGGAAAGAAGAATATGATATAGCATTATTGTATCTGAATAAAAGTCTATCTATTCAAGTTAATCATTCTAATAAGAATTGGAAAGAAATAGCTAAACCCTTTAAAGTGATTGGAGATGTATATAGGAAAAAGGGTAATTACAATAAAGGATTAAGCTATTATAAAGAATACTTGAAAATATTAATTGGTGTTTTTGGAGAAAATCATTTTAAGATAGTATATGCTTTCAACAAAATAGGTATTATATATCAGTATAAAGGAGAATATGATATAGCGTTACACTATTATAATCGAGCAATCGATATTAAAAATAAAATATCTAAAGCTGACGAAAAATATAATAACCCAATGTATAATAATATTGGAATAGTATATAAATATAAGGGAGAATATGAAAAAGCTTTGATCTATCTTAAAAAGGCTCTTCGCAGAAATCTGAAAGTTAAAGGAGAAAACCATCCATTTGTTCCTCTCAATTATAATAATATCGGTAATATTTATAGATTAAAAGGAGAGTATGATCAATCGCTGTTGTATTATAAAAAAGCATTAAGTATTCGGACAAAGCTATTTGATCAAAACAACTCTCAGATAGCAGAATCCTATAATGATATTGGGGAGTTGTATACTCTCAAAATGGAATATGATAAAGCGTTATACTATGCCAATAAAGCCTTAAAAATTAGAACAGCTATTTTTGGATTAAACAACCCCTTTGTGGCAGATTCTTACACTAGTTTAGGAAATATTTATTTTGATAATGAAGAGCCTAGTAAAGCTATGGATAATTATCAAAACACATTAACGATACGACAAAAGATATTCGGTAAGCAGCACCCTAAAGTTGCACTGTCGTATAACGATATTGCAAAAGTATATGCTACACAAAAAGAGTTTACAACCAGTTTAACGTATTATGATAAAGCAGTTCTGGCAAATACTATATCTAATGTTCAAACTAGGGCAACCTTTAAACCAAAGCAATACTTAAACTTAGATATTCTAATAACTTCTTTATTAGGAAAAGCCAAAACCTATACCGCCTTGTATAAAGAAAGTAACGATATTGATGATCTTAACAGTGCAATCCAGACGTATCAAAATGCAGATGTCCTTATCAATACCATCAGACAGAGCTATACGAATTATCAAGATAAGGTACGCTTTGCTCAAAAAGCAGCGGCAGTATACCAGGGGGCGATAGGAGCACAGTTACTACTATACAACATAGAAAAAGAACGATCCTCCTTAGAAAAAGCCTTTTACTATGCAGAGAAAAGTAAAGCCAATACCTTAAAAGAACTACTTGCCGATGCTAATGCCAAACACTTTACAGGATTACCAGCAAATCTTGTGGCATTAGAAAAAGAACTAAGAATTGATAAAGCGTTTTATCAATCTAAAATCACAGCATCCTACGACTTAAAGGCAAGTAACAAAGATTCTTTAAAAATGACACGTTATGAGAATAAATTATTTGATATTAATACCAGACAAGATTCATTAATTAAAGTATTAGAAAAAAACTACCCTAAATATTATCAACTTAAACATGAGAATACTATTGTTACGGTTCGTGATATTCAGCATCATCTAAACGATAGTACAACATTACTCGAGTTTTTTACTTCAGATAGTCTCACCTATGCTTTTACGATTTCAAAAGATAAGATTGCGGTACAAGAACTACAGACTCCTAATCTTAAGGGTTCCATAGAACAATTACGAGAAGCGATTATTTCGCAGAATTTAGCTAAATACAAAACATTAGGGTATTCATTATATAATACGCTTATAGCGCCCATAGCAAACACATGTATAGGTGATGAGTTGATTATTATTCCCGATGGGCCATTATGGCACCTAAATTTTGAGCTATTGTTAACCCAAAAAGATACAGCAAATAATCCTCCAGACTTATCCTATTTGCTTAAAGAATATGCGATTACCTATGCCAATGCAGCCAATCTGTTATTCGCCAAAGATAAAAGTGAGCAGCCTATACAAAAACGACAAGAGTGTCTTGCTTTTTCGTTTTCAGATAGTACGATAACGACCAATACGATGAGTTTGGCTACATTAAGAGATACCGGTATTGATCTTCCGGGTACGCGAAAAGAAATCAAAGCGATCTCTAACATTATCGATGGGCAGTATTATTATGGATCACAAGCTATAGAGGCTAACTTTAAGAAGAATGCAGGCCAATATGCAATACTTCACCTGGCATTGCACGGTGATGTAGATAATGAGCGACCAGAGCACTCAAAACTCTATTTTACCAAAAGTAAAGATACGATAGAGGATAATCTGCTGTATAGTCACGAATTATTTGCTCTCGATATTCCGGCAGAACTTACTGTGCTTAGCGCCTGTCATACGGGTACCGGTAAGATTGCTAAAGGAGAGGGGATTATGAGTTTAGGAAGTGCTTTTCAGTACGCAGGTACCAAGAGTTTGCTCTTAAGTAGTTGGGAAGTATCGGATCAAACCACCCCAGAATTGATGCAATATTTCTATACAAATCTTAAAGCAGGGATGAATAAAGCGAAAGCACTACAGCAAGCCAAATTACAATACCTGGCTACGGCCAATATCAATCGTACCCAACCATTCTATTGGGGAGGATTTTACTTGGTAGGAGATTCGTCGCCGATTCTTTTTGAAAACGATACCCTATTGTATTGGATCTTTGGAGTATTGATAGTGTTAGTATTTGCAGGTTTGTTTTGGTATAGGAGGAAAAAGAATTAAAAATGTAAAATGATAAATTTTAAAGTCTAAAGTTTGAAAACGTTTTCGACAGTGCTTGTCCTAATTTTATCGAAGGGCTTAGACTGACATTGAGGTCAGTATAGTGGAATACTTCTTCGCGCATTAGTTTTATCGACCATCGGTACATGGATATCAATCCCCACAGCAGGGATACCTTCCCTCGCACTGTTTTTATCGACCATCGGCATACCGCTACCTTCCCCCGCAAGGGGAAAACCAATCCCCGCAACATGATAAGGTTCCCTCGCAGCGGGGGCGAGTAATAGCAATAGATTGCCAATAGTTGTATCAGTTTGTATCACATACAAGGCTTCGTATAGTAATGATTTTAAAAGAAAAGGTATACATCAGAATTGGTATTATAGTAACTTGGGACATCGAAAATGGATAAATACCTAACTCATGAAAATATTCGGACATCGTGGTGCAGCAGGTTTGGTTGCCGAAAATACATTAGAATCTATCACCAAAGCCTTGAACTATGAGGTAGATGGCATTGAAATAGACGTACATTGCTGTAAAAGTGGAGAATTGGTCGTTATTCATGATAAAACTCTGGATAGAACTACCAATGGTATGGGAAATGTGTCAGAATATACTTTGCAAGAGCTGCAGCAGTTCGAAACAGAAGAAGGATTTATAATACCTACATTACACGAAGTGCTGGATATAATTAATGCACAATGCGAACTAAATATAGAATTGAAAGGCAAAAATACAGTTCTGCCTACTGTTGCATTACTAGAAGACTATATCAAAAATACAGATTGGGAATACGATCATTTTATCATTTCTAGTTTTGATCATTCACAGTTGTTCGAACTAAAAACAATTACTTCTAATTTTAAGATAGGTGTGTTAAGTGAAGTAAATATCAGTGAAGTTTTGTCTATAGCCGAAGCATTAGAAGCATTTTCTATACATCCCCCAATTTTTTCACTAAGTCGGGATGAGGTAAATCTTGCACAAAACCAGGGATACAAGATATATGTATGGACTGTAAATACGGAAACACAAATTGAACAATCAAAATCATGGAAAGTTGAGGGTATCATCACAGATTTTCCGAATTTTGCATGATGAACTATGATTTAATAATTGTTGGTGGCGGTGCAGCTGGTTTTTTTACAGCGATTAATGTAGCAGAAAATAACCCGAAACTAAAAATAGCGATCCTGGAACGAGGAAAAGAAGTGTTATCCAAAGTTCGGGTATCTGGTGGTGGGCGATGCAATGTAACTCATGCAGAATTTATTCCTAATGAATTAAGCAAGAACTATCCCAGGGGAGAAAAAGAACTCAAAGGGCCTTTTCATACATTTATGACTGGTGATACGATGGAGTGGTTTGATCGCCGTGGAGTAGCACTAAAGATAGAAGATGATGGTAGGATATTTCCGGTTTCAGATTCTTCAGAAACGATTATCAATTGTTTTTTATCAGAGACAAAACGACATGGGATTGAAGTTTTAAAAAACCATGCAGTTAAAAATTTCTATCCAAAAGATAGACAATGGTTCGTAGAAACCAATCACGGAGATTTTGTGACTACCAAGCTAATGATCACCACTGGTAGTAATCCTAAAATATGGAAGATTGTTCAGGATTTAGGGCATCAGACTATCACTGCGGTTCCTTCATTATTTACTTTTAATAGTAAAGATCCAAGAATAGCGAATTTACCTGGTGTAGTAACCAATGCTTCGGTACAGGTTAAGCATTCAAAATTATCAAGTGATGGCCCATTGCTTATTACACATTGGGGTATGAGTGGCCCCGCAATTTTAAAACTTTCTGCCTGGGGAGCTATAGAACTCAATGCATGTCAGTATAATTTTGAAATCATTGTAAATTGGCTTCAGCACTATTCATCGCAGGAAATTTTTGAGGAACTTAAAGTGCTCAAAGATCAACATCCAAAACAGCAGATATATACATATACTCAATTTGAATTGCCCAAAAGACTATGGCAGAGTTTAGTACTAGCTTCAGGAATAAAAAATGATACTCGTTGGGCCGATATGAGTAAAATTCAGCTTAAAACACTATCAGAACAGCTTACTCAAGGAATTTTTAAGATAAAAGGAAAGAGTACATTTAAAGAGGAGTTTGTTACTGCGGGTGGAATTGATCTTAAAGAAGTTAATTTTAAAACTTTTGAAAGTAAGAAGCATCAGAATTTATATTTTGCAGGAGAAGTATTAAATATAGATGCAATTACCGGAGGGTTTAATTTTCAGAATGCATGGACGGGAGCTTTTATTGCAGCAAAAGCAATAACATCCAAATAATGATTAAACCAGTGTAATTAAGTGATTTGAGTTAAAGTGTGATGTGGTAATATTAGTGATTCTGAGTAATTTTTCGTATCTTAAAGGGGTTTAACTAATACCCCATCACTATGAAAAAAATTACACTTATTCTTACCCTTATATTTTTATTTAGTAGTGTTCATCTAGTCAAAGCTTATAATGAAAAAGATCCCATAAAGAAGTTATTGGTAGATTATATCAATAAAATGAATGCACTAACCCAGGGAACCCAAAAAGAAGATGTACTAAGTTTATTTGACGAAAAATATAGAGGAAATACTGTTTATGTTAATCTATCAGGAACTTTAGTGAGAAAAAATTATACTAAAAAAGATGTTTCTTCTCAATTAGACGATATTATTAATGATAATAATTATCAATTTAGATTAACTGTAGATAAAATAGTTTTTCAAAGTCAGAAAGAAAGAGCGGGAACTATTTCTGCGGTTATCAGTTTTGAATCATTTGTCGATAAAAGACTTGCCGAAAAAGGAACTATGCTAATGGATATGGTTGCTATACGTATTAATGGCGGATGGAAGATTGTACAAAATAATATGGTTCGGGTCTCTGAAGCAAAAGATATAGGAGAATGTGTTTGTTACTTTTATGAGAAAGGCACTACTAAGTTTATCGCCGAAGTATATTTCCCTTCGGGGCTTGAGTATAGCCAGGAGCTTAATGCTTTTCAGGTATTGACAAAAGACAAAAAACGGATTATTAAATCAGAGAGCAAAGAGTATTATTGGAATGAAAATACAGGAAAAATCACCTATAAAGGAGGGTTAATTGGCCAAACAAGTAATTCTCGAAGAGCAGTAGAATTTGTACTTAAGAACCTATATAAAGATTCTTGTGTAAATATTGTGTTTAATTAAATGAAATTTTATTCTCAAAGTTTTGTACGAGATTTTCAGGATACTAAGCAAAGCCTATGCTGCTTTATAGCAGGATAGGCTTTTTACATGATGTCTATTTAATCCCGATTAAATAATCGTTTGATCTTTCAAAAAACCTCTCCAGGAGATTTCGATAGCCTGATTAATGTGTTTTTCCTGTAGTTTGACCTGTTCATTTTCATGTATCTTAACAAGAGACACCACATTTCCAAAGAAAAGCTCTTCCATAACCAGGGTATTGTAAGATTTAAACATCTTTTGCTTTATACCTTTTTTAAAATAGTTTTCGATGTCACCATAATATAGCCTTGCTTTATCTTTTAGAGATTGAGGAATTTCTGGAGAACGTGCAATCTGTTCAGAAAATATAAAAGCAAGAGGATTATTGACAAAGTAATAGAACAGATTGAGCCACATGACAGTAAATTGTTTCTTCATGTCATCTTCTGGAATATTACGCATCACCACCGTCCCAAAATCCTGAGTGAGCATCAAATAGAGTTCTGTAATGATCTCTTCTTTATTCTTAAAATGATGGTATACGGTTCCGTTTGCTACACCTGATTCCTTAATAATTTGAGAAAGAGATGTGGCATTGATACCTTGTTTAGTTATTAATTCTAGAGTAGTCTGTAAGACTATTGCTTTTTTACTCATAAAAAATCATATTCCTTATTCCTGATCTAATTTAGTTGCCATATGCCAAAATTTAATGCAGTTGCAAAAGCAACCCAAACAACATAAGGGATAAGTAGGTAGGCAGCAGTAGAATTTACTACGGTAAACCATTTAATGGTAAACAGTAATAGGATAAATAGGGCTATTATATCCAGTAATGCAATTAATGGATTTTGCAATCCAAAGAAAAAAATGGACCATGCAGCATTAAGCAACAATTGAAACCCAAAGTGGTATAACGCAGTTTTCACCCATTTATGATAAAAGCCTTTGCTCCAAACAATTCCAGCTGCAACTCCCATCATAATATATAACAGAATCCACATGGGGCCAAAAATCCAATTTGGAGGAGTAAAAGAAGGTTTGTTTAAAGCAGCATACCATGTGTTAACAGAAGTTTGGGTAGCGATACTACTCAAAAATCCTATCAAACCACATATCAATACCGCAATACCAATACGAAATAATTTTTTTTTCATTGAAACCCATTAGAGCAGTACTAAAATAGCAATTTATTTTTACTACCAATGCCCTTAAACCTGCTTTATGCATTAGAATCTTGTATTAAAACTTAAAAGTGCAATTTACAGTTATGTTTTCTTGATTTTAGTGTTGTATAATTATAGCTAAACCTGAATTAAATTAGAAAATAAATTGGGCAGTAGTTTTAAAGTGATTTCAAGATGTCATAGATTTTCTAATACATAAAACGTGTTAAAATATACGATACACTTATCTTTGCTTAAAATCATTGTATACTATGACGGATTATCCAGAATTTACCTCGCCTGTAATTTCAAAATTACCCGAAGAAGGTATGGTAACTTGTACTTCACCCAGTAATATTGCTTTAGTTAAATATTGGGGTAAAAAACCAATTCAATTACCTGAGAATGCATCGATTAGTTTTACGTTGGATAATTGTAAAACAACAACAAGTTTGACGTATAAAAAGAAGGATAGTGCTGGAAAAGATTTTGATTTTGAACTCTTTTTTGAAGGAAAACCTAAACCAGATTTTAAACCTAAGATTCAAAGTTTTTTTGAAAGAATTCAAGAGTATCTACCTTTTCTTAAACAATATACATTCAGAATAGAAACCAATAACACGTTTCCGCATAGTAGTGGGATTGCTTCGTCGGCTAGTGGAATGAGTGCACTGGCATATTGCTTGATGCAGTTAGAAAAAAAGATAAATCCAGGCATTTCGGAATCAGAATGTCTTCAAAAATCTTCATTTTTGGCACGTTTGGGATCAGGGAGCGCATGCCGAAGTATAGAAGGCCCTGTCACCGTTTGGGGAGAACATATGGATATAAGTGGAAGCAGTGATGCATATGCAATACCATTTCCGTTTTCTGTTCATCAAAATTTTGATGAGTATCAGGATACAATTTTATTGATTGATAAAGGGGAAAAACAAGTAAGTAGTACTGTTGGTCATAACCTAATGCACGGCCATCCTTTTGCAGCAAAACGATTTGAACAAGCAGCAGGTAATATTTCTAAATTAAAAGAAATATTAATTTCGGGAGATGTAGATGGTTTTATCGAAGTAGTAGAAAGTGAAGCATTGACACTACATGCAATGATGATGACTTCTTTGCCTTATTTTATATTAATGAAACCTAATACGTTGTCTGCAATTCATAAAATTTGGGAGTATCGCGAAAAAACAGGGTCTAAAGTTTGTTTTACATTGGATGCCGGGGCAAATGTTCATGTTTTGTATCCAAATACCGAAAAAAATCAAGTTTTAGATTTCATTACCAACGAGTTAGTTGCGTATTGTCAGAATGGACAGTATATTTGCGACAAAATAGGATTAGGAGCAAAAATAGTGTAACTTTATCCTAGTAAGGAGACAAATTAGATATAACATTTATAGAGATCATGAAATCGATTCGATTAAAAAATCTTTAAACATATAAAGATAATGATGACTTTAATCGTCAAAGATTCTATCTAAGCTCTAAAAAATACATATAATAATAGATGAAAGGACCGTTATTTTATTCTAAAATACTTTTGTTTGGAGAATATGGTATTATTAAAGATTCTAAAGGTCTTTCGATACCCTATAATTTTTTTAAAGGTGCTTTAAAAGTATCAGAAACACCTGATCAAGAAGCTATACAATCAAATGAAAATCTTAAAAATTTTGCGACCTATCTTGAAGAGATTCATGATAAAGGAGTGGTAAAATTTGATTTTGAAAAACTTCATTCTGACATCAATTCTGGGATGTACTTTGATAGTAGTATTCCTCAGGGATATGGGGTGGGAAGTAGTGGTGCATTAGTGGCTGCTATTTATGATGAATATGCAGCGAATAAAATTACAGTATTAGAAAATCTTACTCGAGATAAATTATTAAAACTCAAAGAGATTTTTGGACTTATGGAATCTTTCTTTCACGGAAAGAGTTCTGGTCTGGATCCGTTAAATAGTTACCTTAGTTTACCTATTCTTATTCATTCTAAAGACAATATTGAGCCGGCAGGAATTCCTTCTCAGAGTGTAGAGAATAAAAAAGGTGCTGTTTTCTTATTAGACAGTGGCATAGTTGGTGAGACGGCCCCAATGGTTAGTATTTTTATGGAAAGCATGAAGCAAGAAGGATTTCGTAGTATGCTAAAAAATCAGTTTGTAAAATATACAGACGCTTGTGTAGATGATTTCTTAAAAGGAGATGTTAAGTCCCTGTTTTTTAATATAAAAGAACTTTCTCATGTGGTTTTAGATAATTTTAAACCAATGATTCCTAAGCAATTTCATACGTTATGGAAACATGGTATAGAAACCAATGATTATTATCTTAAGTTATGTGGCTCTGGAGGTGGTGGTTATATTTTAGGATTTACGCAGGATTTTGATAAAGCACAAGCCTCACTTAAGGACTATAAGTTAGAGGTAGTATACAATTTTTAATAAGCATTGTTATGCTTACCAGAAAAAACAAACTCATTTTTCTCAAGTTATTGAGTTTATTTTCTGTCGTTAGAGGGTATAATATTCTGATTATTGTATTTGCACAATATCTTACTTCGATATTTATTTTAGCCCCTCAGATTAGACTACGACAAGTTATTCTTGATCCAAATTTATTTGTTATTGTATTAGCTTCTGCTGGTGTTATTGCGGCTGGATATATCATTAATAATTTTTATGACAAAGAAAAAGATCTAATCAATAGGCCACAAAAGACCATGCTGGATCGATTAGTGAGTCAGCGCACAAAACTTACGGGATATTTTGTTCTTAATTTTCTTTCTGTAGTTTGTGCTAGTTATGTTTCTTTTCGAGCTGTTGTTTTTTTCTCTCTCTATATATTTGGGATATGGTTTTACTCTCATAAACTAAAAAAATTCCCGATAATTGGTAATATTGTTGCTTCCCTATTGGCGATAACTCCTTTTTTTGCAGTGTTCATCTATTATAAAAATTTTGATGAAGTCATTTTTGTTCATGCAACATTTTTGTTTTTGATGTTGATCATGAGAGAAATGATTAAAGATTTAGGGAATTTGAGAGGAGATCTTGCTCAGAACTATAAAACGATACCCATTGTGTATGGGGAGCTAGCTTCAAAAAGAATAGTGAGTATTTTGGTTTTGACTTCTTGTATTCCAATTTATTTTCTACTCACTAGATATGAGATAGGATTTATGTATTTCTATTTTTATATCTGTATTGTATTGCTTTTTGCTTTTCTATTTGGTATATGGAAGTCAACAGGAAGAACACATTATGTTTGGTTGCATAATATTTTGAAACTTATTATAGTAGCAGGAACATTTAGTATTATTTTAATTGATGTACATATGATTCTAGATAGAATTCTGTGGTAAAAAAAAACAGCTGTAACTATGTACAACTGCTTTCTTGTTCTGTGTAGGTAAGAGGACTCCTTATGATTTTAAGATTTTCAAAGAAACCTTAAATATTTTATTTCCTATATTAGATATTTTTGAATCTACTTTTTTGTAATTCAATCTTGATTTTACAAAACTTTTTACGTCAATATTTTCTGAGTTTACAGTTAATACTACAATTTCTCCTTCACCGTTTAAAGTAAATTCGATATTAGCATTAAGTTGTTGTTTGTTTAAATTAAATGCTGGATTCTTTAAAAGAGTTGCGATTTGGTTTCTTAATTGTTGTTCTGAATTAATAGGGTTACTGTCTGAAGCAAAAATTTGCGTTGACCCTAATACGAATACTGCGAATAAAATTGTTAACTTTTTCATTTTTTTATGTTTTAAGATTTGAGTTTAAACTGTTTATTTGTTTTAATTGTACAGGACAAATGTAGAGTCCAATACTCCAATATTTTCGTTTTTTATTTTATTAGAATGTATTACAATGATTACGATTATGTTAAAAGAGGTAGGTTTTAACGTAAATTAAACTTTGCAGAATAAATACTTTTTATATGTTTACTTTTTAGGGTTGAATATAAAATTGATTATAGAATAGTGAATTCTTAATATTTGCAGCATAATAGTATCAATTTTTAGGTTATTAGTAGAATTCTAATGTTACCATAAGGTTAAAACAAGGTTTTACCATAATGCTTTTTGATTATTTAATGTGTTGCAAATCAATTTTTTATATATTAACTGTTTGTTAATCATATATTGGAAACCTCTTAAAAATATTGGATTGCTGAGAATAAAAATATACATCATTAATACATTTTCATGAAAAATCAATTACTAACAGTTGCATTGGCTCAAATCTCTCCGGTTTGGTTGGATAAAACAGCTACAATTAAAAAAATTGAAAATTCTATTACTGAGGCGGCCTCCAAGGAAGCAGAACTTATCGTTTTTGGAGAGTCATTACTACCAGGTTATCCGTTTTGGGTATCATTAACAGATGGCGCAAAATTCGATAGCAAGATCCAAAAAGAAATTCATGCACATTATGCTCAGAATTCGATTGTTATCGAAAATGGAGATTTGGATACCATATGCGAACTTGCTGCCCAATATAATATGGCTATTTATTTAGGAATTATTGAACGACCGATGGATCGGGGAGGACATAGTTTATATGCATCATTGGTATATATTGATCAAAAGGGAGAGATTAGATCTGTACACCGTAAATTACAGCCAACATATGAAGAACGATTAACCTGGGCTCCGGGAGATGGTAATGGATTGTTGGTACATCCACTAAAAGCTTTTACTGTTGGAGGATTAAACTGTTGGGAGAATTGGATGCCTTTGCCCAGAGCTGCACTATATGGTCAAGGAGAAAATTTACACATATCGGTATGGCCGGGGAGTGATTATAACACCAAAGATATTACTCGCTTTATAGCCAGAGAGTCTCGTTCGTACGTGATTTCGGTTTCTAGTTTGATGCGAAAAGAAGATTTCCCTAAAACTACTCCGCATTTGGATGAAATTTTAAAGCGAGCTCCTGATGTTTTAGGTAATGGAGGCTCATGTATTGCCGGACCCGATGGAGAATGGATAATGGAACCTGTAGTGAATAAAGAAGGACTCTTAATCGAAACCTTAGATTTTAACAGGGTATTACAAGAGCGCCAGAATTTTGATCCTGTTGGTCATTATTCAAGACCAGATGTGACCCAGTTACATGTAAATAGAAAGCGTCAAAGTACAGTTCGGTTTGATGAATAATAGATGTTGTACCTATGCTTTAAACAATTATCTTTGCACAAAATTTAAGATATGAGTCGTGGAGATAATTCTGGTAAAGGGAAAACTAGCAGAAAACAGGAAGGAAAAGGAAAGAGTAAGTCGAATGCAAATGATAAAGGTAAATCCAATTATGGAAATAAACCTTATGTAAGAGGTAAGGCATTAGCAAAAAAAGCTAGTAATGCAGCACCAAAAAAACTCTCTGATTCTGATGAAATAAGACTTAATAAATATGTGGCTAATTCTGGTGTTTGCTCTAGAAGAGATGCTGATTTATATATTAAAACAGGAAGCGTTTGGGTAAATGGTAAACCCATTACCGAAATGGGATATAAAGTAAAGCTTACCGATGAGGTTAAGTTTGATGGACGACTCATTACTCCTCATAAAAAAGAATATGTGCTGCTTAATAAGCCTAAAGGTTTCGTAACCAGTACTAGCCCAGAGAAAACTAAAACGGTAATGGATCTAGTAGCAAATGCATCTAAATCTGTACTAAAACCGGTAGGTAGACTAGAAAGAAATACAACTGGATTATTACTCTTTACCAATGATGTAGATTTAGAAAAGAAACTAACACATCATAAAAGCGGAGTTCGTAAAATATTCCACGTAGAATTAGAACGTAATCTAAAATTTGAAGATCTTCAAAAAATAGAGAAAGGAATCAAATTAGAAGAAGGTTTTATAAACGTAGATGAGATCTCTTATATAGAAGGTGCTTCTAAAAACGAAATAGGGGTTCAATTGCAATCTGCTAAAAATGGAATTATTCATAAGCTTTTTGAACATCTTAATTACAGTGTAGTCAAATTGGATAGAGTAATCTTTGCCGGATTAACCAAAAAAGATTTACCACGGGGTCACTGGAGAATACTTACTGAACAAGAGGTAATTAATCTTAGAATGATGTAAAGCATTTATTTTAGAATAAACCCTTATTAATATTGTTCTAACAAATTCTTGAGCTCATCATAGTATTGTTTAGTGATATAGATACCATTATGACCAGCACCTTTGATCATTGTATGTTTGATTTTATCGGGATATAACGCTTCTAATCGTTTAGAGTTTTCTTCTGGTTTAATTAGGAAGTCATGAGTACCATGAAAAATTCGAATAGGACAGGATACTTCTTTTAAGAATTTATACGAAGGGATTTCATAATTGATAAGCATCTTTGGTACAGGTGCAATACTTGCTATAAAATCATTCCAGGCATAATAAGGAGCCTCCAGTATAAGGAGTTTTGGGTTGTTTTTTGCTGCGGTATAGGCAGCGAATCCTGTTCCCAGAGAAAATCCTAAAACGATAATGTTTTTTTCATCATATCGTGTTTTGGCATAATCATAGACTTTTTGTGCATCGTTATATAGTTCTGATTCTTCTTCATAAAAGCTATCACTTTTTCCATAACCTCTGTAATCAACAAATAAGATGTCAAATTTATTTTCTGTGTATAAAGAAGCGCGTCTTCCCCATTCATGAATTGCTCCGGCATTACCATGAAAATATAAAATAAGACCTTTACTGGTAGTATTTGTTTTAAAAAGTAAAGCGTTAAGAGTAATATCTTTTTCTACCGAAATATTGATTTCTTCAAAAGGCTGATCAAAAGAATACATATAGTTTTTTCCCAAAATTTTTGGATTAAAGAAAAAACGCTCTTGCCTTAGATATAAAAACAGGTATCCAGAAAGAATCAGGATAACAATAAACACTATAAATCTTGCAAATCTACGACCTATTTTCCTGAAATTAATTTTCAAAATTGATATGCTTTTATGAGTTGTTTTCTAATGTATTATGGGCTCTGTTTCGATAAGTCTTTATAATCTCTCTACTAAAGATAGTAAAAACAAAAAGATACTCAAGCCCTACCATCCATAGGTTTTCTTTAAAATCAGGATGAAGATACGCAGTATAGCTAAAAATAACTACAAAAGACCAAACGATCGGAAACTTATACTTTGTAAACACACACAGTGATAGTGGAACAGCTATATACCAGGGATGCACCGTAGTTGATAAAAAATAGTAGATGCAAATACCTAAAAGCATACCTGTAATTAGTTGTAGAGTGCTTCGATTGTTTCTAAAGAAGGTTAGCCCTAAAAGGATTACTATGACTACCAGGGGTAAAATTTTACCAGTAGTCTCAATGATATTCCACCCCACAACTTGGTATCCAATCCAACGAATGATAAAATAAATACTTGCATTAAATTCGAAAGTTTGAAACCAAAGAGTGATTGTTTTGCTAAAATTGGCTAAGAATTCTCCTGATAAGAAAGGAGCAAAAATTAGAAGGCATGTGCCTATAACGATACTGTAAAAGCCAAGTAATTTTGGTAATCCAATAGTGAGGCTAGATGTATTGAAATTCTTTTGTTTGTCAAGAATAAATTTCTGAAAAAATAAAGGTAAAAATAATAGTGGGATTAGTTTGACTGAAACAGAAAGTGCCAAGACAACCGCAGCCCAATACCAATAGCCTTTATGCAACAGATATAATGACCATATGATAAAAAATACCATCACAGCTTCAAAGTGAAGGTTACCTGTAAGTTCTATAATGATAAAAGGATTAAGAATATACCAGAAGATTCTTTTTTCGGGTAGGTTGAATGATTGTAATAACTTTCTTCCGAAGAAAAATGTACCAATATCTGCTAAAATGATAAGTATTCTAAATACTATTGCAGACCCCAAAATACTTTTACTGGCAAATAAGGCTGCGATAAAATAACAAAACTGACTTACAGGAGGATAATTGGTATAATGACTTCCGTTAAGTGTTCCCATACCGGTATACAATTCCTGTGCTTGTGCAATAGGAGCATTTCCTTGGGCTATCCATACCTTGGGAAGGGATAAGTAAGGATTGAAACCCTCTAAAAGCATACGTCCATCCCATATAAATCGATAAAAATCCTGTGATAAATTAGGTATAGCAAATAAGAAGACCACCCGAAATAATAATGCAGTAATGGCCAATAGTTTCCAATTATCAGAATTGAGCTGAATGATTTTATAAGAAACAAAAAATAAGGCAGCCCAAAGACTGATCATTTTAATGAAATCTGTTCGTTCTAACTGATAAGAAAAACTCCAGTAAAAAAGTAAACCAGCAACAATAAGGAGGATGGAAAATCGATTATGTTTCCATTGCCGAAACATTAAAATTTAGACGTTACAGATTTAAAGAATACAAATCCAAATCCGAGAAATAACATAATATGAAACAAGAATAATCCAAAATCCTGAAGCTTAAAAGCACTGTATAAAGCAAAACCAAAATATCCCATGAGTAATGCTTCTATAATAGTATTTCCAGAGATATTTTTGTTAATATATTTATTCTCTTTCCATGAACCTTTGAACGACTCGATATTAAATTTTGGAGTACGTATAAATTCACTCTTTTTTCCAAAATGCCCTTCGAGAACTGCCATAGAATTATGAACAGAGAAGCCCATTGCAATAGAGAAAAAGGTGAAGAACATTTTTATGTATTCCATAAAATTCCAAAACCCTTTACCATGAATCTTTTTAAAAGTAAACCAGTAGCAAAAGAAAAATATAACAGTGCTTAAGGCAAAAAATGCAATTACATTAAAATACCAACTAAATAATGGATTACTATTTTTAATATACATTACCGGAACGCTCAATACAGCAACTAGTAATACTAATAAGAACATACTACTATTTAATAGGTGGAAAAAGCTGTGAAACTTAGTTTTAAAAGGAACGGTTTTATCTCTAAGCATTTTCCAGTATAGCTTCTGGAAGTTCTCTGCAGCACCTTTATTCCATCTAAATTGTTGTGATCTGGCCGCACTAATAACTACAGGTAATTCTGCTGGAGTCTCTACTTCTTCAAGGTATTTAAACTTCCACTTTTTTAATTGTGCTCTATAACTTAAGTCCAGATCTTCGGTTAATGTATCTCCTTGCCAGTTTCCGGCATCTTCAATACAAGTCTTCCTCCAAACACCAGCTGTACCATTAAAATTAATAAAGTGATCTTTATAATTACGACCTACCTGCTCCATAGTAAAATGAAAATCCAAAGCAAATGCCTGAATTTTGGTAAGCATTGAATAATCTCTATTAATATGTCCCCATCGGGTTTGTACCACACCTATATTTTGATCTTTAAAATATGGGATAGTTTGTAGTAACCAATTCTTACCGGGTAAAAAATCGGCATCAAAAATGGCTATAAATTCACCTTTGGCAATTTTAAGCCCCTCTTTTAGTGCTCCTGCTTTAAATCCGGTTCGATCTTCACGACAAATGTGTTGTATGTCTAAACCTGTTTGTTGTAGCTTTTCTATATGCGCTGTAGTAGTAATAACAGACTCATCTGTAGAATCATCCAGTACTTGTATCTCTAATTTATCTTTTGGATAATCAAGTTCTGCGATGTTATCCAATAAACGATCCATTACATATAATTCATTGTATACTGGTAACTGAACAGTAACATGCGGAATTTCTTCTTTTTTAGAAAAATCAAAAGTAGGTGAATTATCAGCTTGCTTTCGAGACTTCAGATAGTTAAAAAGTAGATTCAGCTGCGCCAGACTATACATAAATATGATTAGTAAGGCTAGTGTGTAGGTTATGATGATAGCAATATCCATTACGTAAAGCTATATTTAAAAATCCAACTTAAAATCTTAACGCCTGCAAATATAGCACCTTTTATGGTTCCTGAAACTTTTGAGACACCAATTCTCTTTTTGTAATGCACCGGGACTTCGGTATAGTTATAACGTTTCTTTAACACTTTTAATTGCATTTCTACAGTCCACCCATAGGTTTTATCGATCATCCCGAGGGCTAATAGTTTATCATACTTAATGGCTCTAAAAGGCCCGAGATCTGTGAATTTTGCACCAAAAAAAAGTTTCATTAATCCTGTAGCCAACCAGTTTCCGAAAATTTGAGGAGATGTCATAGAACCAGCTTCCCGTAGATGTTTGACTCTAGATCCAATAACTAAATCCATATTTTGCTCTATAATAGGTGCAACTATTTGAGTAAGCTCAGCAGGATAATCACTATAATCCCCATCTAAAAATACGATGATATCTGGTTTAATATCTTTTGATGCTATATACTCCATTCCTTTTAGACATGCATAACCATATCCTTTTTGCTTTTCTTTTAGCACAGTGGCTCCTGCCTTTTTTGCAACATTTTCGGTTTGATCTGTAGAATTATTGTTCACCACAATAACCTCAGAAACAATATCCGGAATTTCTTTGATTACATGTGCTATGGAATCTTCTTCGTTAAAAGCAGGTATGATTACGTTTATAATGGGAGGCATTTATAAGGAAGCGTTAGGATTGTCTCTTTTAAAACTAAAAATATCAGTCCACTCACCGGTTTTCTTATCATTGATATAGCGTTCGGCTTTAAAAAGTTTGTTGTTTTTATACAATAGACAGTATCCTTCTTTTTTGTTACTTTTATATTGATATTTTCGAGTTATTTCGGCTGCAATATCGTAAATAATCCACCATTTCTCGGCTTTATCGTATACAAAATGCCCTTCTTTCAATAATTTACTGTTTTCTGAATAAAAATACCAGTATCCATTTTTTTTATTATTTCTGAAATGTCCTTCTTTTGATACTTTTCCATTGGGATAATAAAAATGCCAAAAATCAACTTTGTACTCTCCTAATTTCCATCCTTCAGCTTTAAGTACACCATTAGGATAGTATTCATAATGATATTCTTTTTGAGCTATGATTTGATTTCCAGAGAAGGAAAACATAACTAAAAGGATACAAAGCTTTTGAATCATGATTACAGTTTTATATGGACTCTTAGACGAAAACAAATATCCATACTAACATTTTTTTTAATTATTTGATTAAAAAAAGCCATATCAGAGTTGGATTCTAGATATGGCTTTTATTGTATATATTCTAGCTCAATTTGATTCGAGAACTATTTTTTATTTACAAAATCCATTAAATCTACATCGTTACCTAATAAGATTTCATTAGAATTGATACGACCATCTAGTGTATCATTTTCCAGTTTTAGTACTCCACGTGGGCAAACTGCAGAACAAACTCCACAACCTACACAGCTGGATCGTACTATATTTTCACCTTTTTGGGCGTAGGAACGTACATCAATTCCCATTTCGCAATAGGTAGAGCAATTCCCACATGATATACACTGCCCACCATTGGTGGTAATTCTAAATCTAGAAAATAAACGCTGTTGAAACCCAAGGATTGCAGCCATAGGACAACCAAATCTACACCATGCTCGGTTACCCAAAATAGGATAGAAACCAGTACCGATAACACCAGAAAATATAGAACCAATGTATAATCCGTATGCAGATCTTAAACTTCCGGATTTAATAAAAAACACCTCGTTTGTAGTACCGGTATAATGCATTATCAATAATGAAATTATAATTGCAAAGTATCCAATCGCACCATATCTAGCATCTTTACCGAGTTCTTTTCTTTTAAAAATCATCACTACTGAAAAAACAAGAGTCAGGATAGTGGCTGCCCCGGCAAGGAAAGTACCTCGGGTTAACCAATATTTATTTGGATCACTCCCCAGATATGTATATATCATGGCAATGGTCATCACTACAGAGAAGACTAAAACGGTATGGATTAACCAACGTTCTATTCTCCAGGCACTCATTTTTTTACTGGATAACTGCCTGAAAGAATCTCCGGCGGTCTCTGCTAATCCACCACAACCGCAAACCCAGGAGCAATACCATCTTTTTCCAAATTTGTAGGTTAAAATAGGACTGATTACAAATATAGTGACCACTCCAAAAATTAGCATCCCCAGACCAAGGTTTTGGGATGATAAAAGACCATCAAGAGACCATCCATCAAATAGATAATAATTAAGAGGCCACATACTTTTTAAATCATAATAAGGGAGATTATACTCTGGACTTGTGTTTAATCTTGCCATAAACTCTGGAATCAAGAATGCGAATCCAAGTTGAAAAAACATCACTGAAACAGTTCGTATCTGTTGATAACGATTGTGTCTGTATTTAAGAATGAACTTATATCCAAAAACAATGATGGCTACAGTATAAAGGGTGCCATACACAAACCATTGACTGGCAGGATTTCCACTTAAAATTCTACTTAAAGGATCGAATAAAGCTACTAATCCAGTATTGGCTTCACCATTAGTTCCTAATCCCAGTAGTTCTGCTTTAAAATATAATACAATATAAAAAGCGGTTAGTCCTACTCCGGTGAGCCATCCTAAAATACCTCTCGAAGAGATAGATTTAAACCAGACTCCATCATTTTTGATCCCCTCTAGCTTTTTTAAGTATAAATCGTTTGCAAATAATATGGTACCTGCTGTAATTAATATTAGAGAAAGAGTTAAAAACACTCCCTGATTCGGGAAATTAGTATTAAAAATGGCAAGAGCCAAAATAAAGAGCCCAACCAAGCCTATGGCTAGAGCTATTTTTTGCTGTATTGAAACCCCTTTAGTATTGGGATTTGCAAGGGACATGCTATGATCTAATTTATTACTCATCGTATATATTTTAGTAAGACTTCACAAGAGATATTAAAACAGGTTTAGTATACGCTTGTATGGTCTGTAATTTATTTTTTAAGTGGTTTGAAGCTGTGATTTTTTATAAGCTGAAAGAATATCAGACTCATAGACCGAATAGAATTCTGGATCAAAATTGGCTTCTGCAAGATGCTGCATCACGTAATTCACATCTCTTTTTTCTGTAAGCCAACGATCAAAAATTTCATGTCGCATTCTGATTCCGAATGTATTGATACCCAAAAACTCTGCGGTTTCCTTATGATAGGATACGGTAATACATTTGGTATCATCCTCATGTATCCAATGAAACTGTTGTTCATATTCTTGTGCTCTTCCAAATACCCAACCATAGGTTTGATATTCGATATCAAGAAATTTGGCACTATTAAACCAATGCCCTGGTTTGTATTCGGTTTTGTTTCCGCAGATAGTCTGCGCTAGTGTTTCTCCCATCATACGACCTGTATACCAAACGGCTTCAATAGGACGGCGATTTCCTATGGCTTCGTGTTGTTCTGCACAATCGCCAATAGCATAAATGTTGGGGATATTGGTTTCGAGAAATCTATTCACTTTTACGCCTCTACCCAGTTCGATACCAGAATCTTTTAAGAAATCTACATTGGGAGACACACCTGGTGTTAGCCCAACGACATTACAATCAATGACTTCTCCTGTTTCTTGCACGACTACAGCTTTGACTTTGCCGTTATCATCGGCAACTATTTCTTTTAGGTTCATTCCTAATCTAAGGTCTATATGATGATTTTGGATATGTCTATTAATCATTCCGCTTTCACCAGCAGGTAAGACAGCATCCCAAAAGCTATTTTCGCGTACCAAAAATGTAACTGGGATATTACGAGAATGAAGCATTTCTGCTAATTCGATACCTATTAATCCTCCTCCAACAATTACAGCACGTTTGCACACCTGATTATTGGGGGCGTGTTTTTCTAGATTTTCGAGGTCTTGTTTGTGATACATACCCATCACTCCATCAAGATCCTGACCTGGCCAACCAAATTTATTGGGTTTAGAACCTACTGCAATAATAAGTTTATCATATGCCATGACTTCTCCACTCGCAAATACAAGCTCATTAGCCTTGTGATTAACTTCGGAAACAAAACCATTTTTAAGTTCGATTCTATTTTTCTCCCAAAACCAATTTTCGTAGGGTTGCGTATGTTCGAATTTCATATGTCCCATATAAATGTACATAAGAGCAGTACGCGAAAAGAAATACTCGGTCTCGGCAGAAATGATAGTGATTTTTTTGTCAGACATTTTACGTATATGCCTGGCAGCAGTAATTCCTGAAATTCCATTTCCGATAATTGCTATATGTTCTTCCATAAAAGATAATTGTTGGTTGTCAATATTTACTAAGAAGTGAACACTTCGGTCAGTAAGTCGTATATAAATATAAGAACTTAAGGAGCTGGATTAATTTAGAATGAATCTAAAAACTGATGATTTTGTAAGGGTTGCTACTTTATATCGAACATGCTTTGAGTTTTGAAACATATAATCAGACGAAAGAACAAAAATCTAAAATTGTTTGTAAGTTGATGATTTGCCATTCGACTGAATTCCCGATTACCAAGGTAAATTTTAACAATTTAAAATACTATAAATTCAGTTTTTTGATTGAACTGGTAAAAAGGTAAAGGATGAAAAAAATAACAATTCTATTGGTTCTTCTCTCAATTCAATTTGGGTTTTCGCAAAGTAGTACTGCGTTTTTTACTAAAGCAGATGACTTTTTTAAAACCTATGTATCTAACGGAAGGATTCATTATAAAAGCATTAAAAAGGACCCATCTTCATTAGAAGAATTATTAAAAATAGCTGCAAATGTAAAAGTTACTACAAGTGACGTTAAAACCTATCAGGCTTTTTATATCAATGCTTATAATTTAGCAGTAATAAAGGGGATAGTAGATAAATATCCAACAAAATCACCATTAGACATCAAAGGTTTTTTTGATAAAACGACTTATACATTAGGAGGTAAAAAAACAACACTCAATGATTTAGAAAATAAAATCCTTCGCAAAAAATTTCCTAATGAAGCTCGATTTCACTTTGTGTTAGTATGTGCAGGTCTTGGATGTCCTCCGATTATACCTTCGGCTTATAAGCCTTCAACATTAGAAGCTCAATTACAACGCCAAACGGTAAAAGCTTTAAATAACCCTAATTTTATTAAAGTGAAGGGTAATAAAGTACAGTTGTCACAAATTTTTGAATGGTATAAAGTAGATTTTACTCAAAACGGGTCAGAAGTGGATTTTGTAAATAAATTCCGAAAAGAGAAAATTCCGACAAATGCCAAAGTATCATATTACTCCTATGATTGGAGCTTAAATCAAGTCAAATAATCACAATTTTTTCAAAATAATCTTTAACAACAAATAAGATTTTTTTCAAAGCTACTTTGAAAGAGGATACTTATATAAAAAACCGCAATAATGAAAATCAAAAAAAGATTAATAACGGCACTAAGCATTTTTGTTATGGCCATAGGATTTGCACAGGATGAGGATTCGGGAAAGTCAAATATTCAGGAATTTACACCATCCAAACTGTTAAGCAAAGGGCAATGGGATGTAAAATTTTTTAATAGCATATATACTCAAACAGAACAAACCGACTCGGGGTCTAAATCGGTAACTATAGATAGACAAACTTTTTTTACGAATACTACTGAAATATTTACGGGGATTAGTAAAAATTCGAGAGTGAATATTGGACTTATCTTTCAGGTTAGAGCAAATACTTATGGAGGAGCAGGAGCACTGGAAGTATTGAGTTTTAAAGATAATACTACTGATGCCAGAAGTGGACTTACTACAATTGCGCCATCAATAAGAATACAACCTTTTAAAAAGATAGCAAACTTTTCACTTACCAGTTCATTTTTTATCCCTGTGTTTGAAGATGTTCCAAATGCACCTTATTTAGATAAAAGAAGTTTTTTCTGGGAGACTAAGTTTTTCTATGATAAAACTTTTGGGGGTAATAAATGGCAGATTTTTACAGAAGCGGATTTTGGATATAATTTTGGAGAAAAGTCGGCAGATGCTGATCCAGCTAGCGAAAATATATCAGAGCGATTTGCAAATAATAGTTTGTTTGTACCATTAAGTGCTTTTTTAAGTTATTTCCCAAGTTCAAAATCTACAGTTTTTGTAAATGCCCAACAGGCTTTTTTGTTTGATTTAGGAAATGATTTTGATCAGGATTATACACAGCTAGGACTTGGAGGAAAGTATCAATTAACTGATGTTCTTAACTTAGAAGCGTCCTTTGGTAAGATTGTTAGAGGAAATAATTTTCAAGGATTAGGTCAGACATTTAGTTTAGGAATCCGAGCGTTGTTTTAAAAAATTGAACATAAAAATTGTACTTTTCAACAGTAACAAAATAAACAATTGAAAAATTGCTATGAAAAAGATTTTTGTGCTACTGCTATTAAGTACTGTTTTTATAAATTGTTCTGGGCAACAACCTAAAATTAACGGGGTTAGTTTTGTAGGGTCTCCAGAGGAGATTACTGCTGCAGAGATTGAACCAGTTGTCAATGTTAATGCTAATTGGGCTGCAGTGATGCCTTTTGGATTTATAAAAAACTTAGAAACTCCGACTGTAGTTTTTAATGTCGAGAGACAATGGTGGGGAGAGCGAAGAGATGGGGCCAAAAAAACAATCGAATTATTACAGGATAGAGAAATCGAGGTAATGCTAAAACCTCAGATATGGGTTTGGAGAGGAGAGTTTACGGGAGATATTAATATGAAATCTGAAGAAGACTGGAATACACTCAAAAAATCATATGAAGATTTTATATTGCTCTATGCAGTATTGGCTGAAGAGATGCAGATTCCAATACTTTGTATTGGTACAGAGTTACATACGTTCGTTCAGAAAAGACCTGAGTTTTGGAATCGATTAATTGCTAAAATACGGTCAGTATATAAAGGAGAGTTAACCTATGCAGAAAACTGGGATCAGTTTGATAAAGTACCTTTTTGGGGTCAACTGGATTATATAGGTGTAGATGCCTATTTTCCGATTTCTCATAGTAAAACACCTACAGTGGAAGAGCTTAAGAATGGCTGGCAGAAACATAAAAATCATATTGTAACATTACAGACTAAAATGAAAAAACCTGTTCTATTTACAGAGTATGGCTATCGAAGCGTTCATTTTACGGCAAAAGAACCTTGGGATTCTAATCGTACAAATGGAAATATTGATCTGAAAGGTCAAAATAATGCATTGACAGCTTTGTATCAGGAATTTTGGAATGAACCTTGGTTTGCAGGGGGATTTCTTTGGAAATGGTACCATAATCATAATAAAGTTGGAGGAGAACGTAATAATAGATTTACAATACAAAACAAACCTTCAGAACAACTAATAAAAGAGTTTTACTCAACAAATAAATGAATCTTTCCCGAATTGCTTTTCTCATATTTTTTACAACCTGTTTCGCCTTTGGGCAAAATAAAGTGGTTTCCGAAATTCGTATACAAGGAAACAAAAAGACCAAAACATCAGCTATAACAAGACTCACTAATATTAAGCAAGGAAAAGCCTTAGATTCTTTGCAGATCGAGAAGGATATTAAGAGGTTAAAGAGATTGCCGGCTATCGCACATGCCTACTATCAGGTTCATGAAAAAGAAGAAGGCTACCAGGTAGTTTATGGAATAGAAGAAAATTTTACTATTATTCCTTCTGCCAATCTTTATACGACTAATAATGATGAATTTGCCTTTAGAGTGGGGTTGTATGAGTTTAACTTATTTGGTCGAAATATAGTTCTGGGGGGATTGTATCAAAATGATATTTATAGTTCTTATGGAGCAAATCTAAGAGCACCATTTTTATTCAGTAAGAAGTTAGGAGTGGCATTTAATTACAGTAATATTACCACAGAAGAACCTGTGTTTCTAGAGAGTGGTACGGCGGATTATAAGTATAACAATACCTCGTATGAAGTATTAGGGTTATATCAATTTAATCTTCAGAATCGTATTGAGTTGGGAGTCAATTACTTTAATGAAGATTATACATATAAGCGTGGTGCTACTGAAGCAGGAATACCACAAGATTTTGATGTTAATAAGCTATTATATAAGTTAATATATGAATACGATAATTTGGATTATGATTACCAATATGTATCTGGATTTAAAAGCACATTAAATTTACAATATGTGATTAGTACCGAAAACGTCTTACCAGATTTTATTATCGGGTGGAATGATTTTTTATACCATAAAAGAATAGGTAAAAAAGGAAATTGGGCTTCTAGGTTACGCTTAGGATTAGCGAGCAATGATGACTCTCCATTTGCACCATTTGCAGTAGATAATAATCTTAATATTAGAGGTGTTGGTAATACAATTGATAGAGGAACGGGGGTAGTTGTACTTAATACCGAGTATAGACACACTCTGTATGAGAAAGATTGGTTTGTATTGCAAAGTAATGTTTTTGTTGACGGAGGAAGTTGGCGCAATCCCGGGGGAGATTTTGGGGATTTTGGAGATTCTCAAAATTTTAGATTATATCCCGGTGTGGGTTTACGTTTTATGCATAAACGAATTTTTAATGCCATTTTTAGAATCGATTATGGGCATGGAGTTACAGACAACGCTACCAAAGGATTTGTATTTGGGATCGGGCAGTATTTTTAAAAATTTGATTTTAATTACATATAAACCAAATTTCGATGAACTTTGTGGATTTCATACCATCAATAAGTAATGAACTATCTATAAAAAGTGCCATTTTCTGTAATATGATGATTAAGAAACAACCTTTTCTTTATAATATCGATATAAATCTTCAGAAGAAGCTCCCATCCATCTTCGCATATGAATATTCAAAAAGTGATACTGCAAGCGCCAAATACCAATCTCTTCATATCGTCTGGCTGAAGTAATTACATGTTTAGGAATGATTACAAATTGATTTATAGCAAAAAGACGATCTACCAAATCATTATCTTCATATACTATAAACGATTCATCATATCCATCAATTTGTTCAAAAAGAGAAGTTGTTATAAATTGGCTTTGATCACCACCTCGACATCGTTTACTCCTAAATTGTGTAAGCCATCCAAGAAAACGTAGCCACCAATGATTAGAATCAAACTTCATTCTGAAACAACCTGCATTATTTCCTTTTTTAACTTCTTTTAGAATATCGGTATCAAAACCTTGAGGAGGAAAAGAATCTGCATGAAGAAAGTACAGGATATCGCCTTTTGCAACATTACCACCTGCATTTAATTGTTTGGCACGACCTTTTTTTGATATGATAAGCCTAATTGCGATTGTTTCATTTTCTATAATAGTATTTACAACATCCCGAGAGCCATCATCACTTCCTCCATCAACAATGATTATTTCTTTTATGTTATCCTTCGCGTTACAGTATCTTATTATATGAGAAACCAAATTAGAAATCGTTTCTGCTTCATTTAAGATGGGGATGATAATAGATATTTTCAATTTTGATATGAATTCATTTATATGGCAAATTTACTCATTTAAAACTCCAACCTAAATTTCTTTATTTTCTTTTTGGTTTCTTAATCTAGTGAAATCGCAGCAGGATCCTTTTTGGATTGTTCATTTAGCTTCCAATTGTATTCTTTGTATCCTTTTTTTGATTGTTTATCAATTTTTATTGCAGAATATCTATTAATAAAATCTTTAACATTTCCACCATTTACTCTAAAATCTTTTTTATACCAGGTAAATATTTTCGAAACTATAACTTTGTCTTTTGTAATAGTGTTAAAAGAAGGGTCATTAATAAACTTTTTAGTTTGATAGTCTAAAGCATTATTTACATTGTTAGCAGTATAAGCTCTATTCCAAATTCTAGGGCAAGAAATTGACGCACAGTTGATAGCAAAGTGAATTCTGGGATCTCCAAATTTTCTTAAGATTTTATGTTCTAACTCGCCTAAACTATGCCATATTCCATCAATTTTGAAGAATTTTTTGCCCCAAGGGTCGTCAAGATCTTTAATACTTTTTATGGGATAACTATCTATTACAAGTTTTATCGTATATGCATTATAGGCATTGATCCAATACGCTAATTTTTCTTCTCTTGCCCAATTTTCCTGAGGCGGATTTTCAGAAAGTTGTTTAAAATATCGATACAATTGAGAGCTATCGTTCATAAATCCATTATAATCTACTTTTCCGTCTTCAGATACATTTAGCAGTAATTGTAGATCCCAAACGGTGTGATCAAAATTGGTTTGTGATTGCATCTGATTTATTGATAGTATAGCAAATAGCATTAATATAATTTTCGGAACTTTCATTTTCTTAAACTTTAGAATAGGTATTATTTAATTTTTATTAACTCGTCTATTTAAGATTTATGTTTTTAGCAGAAAATTAGAGAATGAACTTACTAATAGAATGCTGATTCTATTGATTTTAAGATAACCAATTGTATAATTAAAACAGATATTAAGAGATCATTGTCTAACCAATTTATTTCATAAAACTTAAAGTACAATACATTTGTTTTATTTCACAACAGTTAATTTTGACTCTACCCTATTTCTTTTTTGTTTTCTAATCTAGTACAACTGCTGCAGGATACTCATTTGAATGCTCATTTAGCTTCCAATTATATTCTTTGTATCCTTTTTTTGATTGTTTATCAATTTTTATTGAAGCATATCGATTGATAAAATCTTTAACATTTCCACCATTTACTTTAAAGTCTTTTTTATACCAGGTAAATATTTTCGAAACTATGACTTTATCTTTTGTAATAGTGTTTCGGGTAGGGTCATTAATAAACTTTTCAGTTTGATGATCCAGAGCAGTATTAAGGTTATCGGCAGTATATGCTCTGTTCCATACCACAGGGCAAGAAATTGATGCACAGTTGATAGCAAAGTGAATTCTGGGATCTCCAAATTTTCTTAAAATTTTATGTTCTAGTTCACCTAAACTATGCCATACTCCATCAATTTTGAAGAATTTTTTACCCCAAGGATCATCAAGATCTTTAATACTTTTTAAAGGGTAACTATCTATTACAAGTTTTATGGTATATGCATTATAGGCATTGATCCAATACGCTAATTTCTCTTCTCTTGTCCAATTTTCTTGAGGTGGATTTTCAGAAAGTTGTTTAAAATATCGGTATAATTGAGAGCTGTCTCTCATAAATCCGTTATAATCTACTTTTCCATCATCAGATACATTTAGTAATAATGCTTGATCCCAAATGATGTGATCAAAACTGTTTTGTGATTGCATTTGATTTATTGATAGTATAGCAAATAGCACTAATATAATTTTTGGAGCTTTCATGTTTTTAGGTTTTAGAATGGTTATTATTTAATTTTTATTAATTCTTCTTTTAAGATTTATGTTTTTAGTAGAAAATCAGGAAATGAACTTACAGGTAAAATTTAGTTTCAGTTGATTTTTGAATTCATAACCAAGAATAAAAAATATAGGGTAAGCATGAGGATTATGATTGAAAAATAAGTATAAACAACTGTTTTTTAATGTTTAACGATGAAAAGGGTTTGTGGTTTATTAAGTGTTTCGGTTAGTATTAGAGATAGTTTTTTTAGGTTAACTTTAACTTTTTGAAAAGCCATAATGAACTACTTATTTTCTCTAATTTTTTTCAGAATAAAAAATTCAGGTAAGAAATGAATAAAATACCATAACATTTTACTATTCATTTAAACTCCAATTGTATTTTTTGAAGCTTTTTTTTGCATTAGTATTAATAGCAATTTTGGAGTATTTATTTAAAAAATGAATTAAAGAACCTTCAGTTTTAAAATCTTTTGCAAACCAGGTAAATATTTTAGAAAGTTGAAGACTATTAGAAGTTATTGTATTACGTTTTGGATCATTAATGAAGTCAATGGCTAATTTTTCTAATTCACTATCCACATTTTGAGCAGTGAACGCTTTGTTTAATAACTGAGGGCAAGAAATAGAGGCGCAATTGATCCCAAAATGAATTCTGGGATCTCTCATTTTTCTTAAAATTCTATGTTCTACATCATTAAGAGTATACCATTTGTTTCCTAGTTTAAAAAAACGCAAATCCCATGGATTCTTAATGTCTTTGATGCTTTTTAAAGGATAATTGTCGAGGATTAATTTTATAGTAAATGCATTATATACATTCATCCAATAGGCTAATATATCAGATTTGTTCCAGTTTTCTGCGGGGATATTTTTACGTAATGCAGCTAAATAAGATTTAAGTGCCAGATGGTCTTGTTTAAAACCAATATAGTTTACTGTACCATTATCAGAGACGTGTTTCTGTAGCAAATCATTCCATGATTGATGGTTAAATACTTCAAGAATATCGGCTTTTGGATTTTCCTTTGTTGTAATCGTTTCTTTTTGTTGTTGTGCAGCTTCCTCAACTTCTTCTTCCTCTTCTGGTTCTACTTTTTCAATCGCTGTATCTGGTGCTTTTTCCTCTACTGGAACAGTGATTTTAGGAGAATTTATTTTTTCTTTGGCTGTTGTGTGCTCATCGGGAGTAGTATTCTGAATAGCTTTTTTACTTCCGCCGCAGGCAACAAATACACAAATTAATACAATAAAAAATAAGCTCTTCATTAGACGATCACTTTTTAATTTAACTAAGATACATTTCCTATTGGATAAAACTCTGAGTAAGATGAAGATTCTACTCAAAACTAAACTGGATATACTTTTCTTCTTTGCAAAATAGAATTTGGTTATAATGTGTTTATAATTAGTTAATCAGAAGTTTTAATTTTCTATATGCGAATAAGAATCCGTTGTACAATTGGTTCTTTGAAAAAAAAGGGAAACTTTAAATATTACATATAGTCAGTAATGATATTGTATAAACTACTTATAGAGACTGGCTAATGCTTGTGTGAATAGAGTAACTTCCTCGATAGTTCCTGTACTTATTCTACACCAATCAAAGAAAGGAGGAAATGGTCGACCTATTAAAACTCCTTTTTCTAACACTTCTTTATGTAATGTGCGTATATCTTTTCCAGACTTGAAGAAGATAAAGTTGGTATGCGATTTTACATAGGGGAGTTTAAAAGTATCCAGAGTTTTATAAATCATATCGGCTAAGTTCTAAAAAGCATATTATTTACTACTATGTTTTTAAATTCCATCCAGGCAGTATTGGAAGCAAAGGCTATAGCTGCTACGGTTGCCATTTTACTGGTTGAATTTTTTATTTTTTCTAAGACTAAAAACCAATTCAGATAATTCTGAAGGTATTTTGTTGCCACTCCATTGAAGGGCTCCATAAATTTCCTTAGACGCATATCCATATTATTCACATTTTGTACGTGATATATTTTGTCAACAGCTCTTTGACCCTTCGAAGCATTAAATTTTTTGTGTGCTACCTTCTTGTCTTTTGCAAATGCAGTATAGCTTCTGTGACTGTCGCTACAAAGGGTTTCTACTTTAGCCAACTTCCCTTGTAATATAGTCTCCAAGTCACTTTTACTAATGCGACCTCTGGTAGCTACTTTGAAATCTTTGTTCCCTGATCGGTCACAACTGGCTATCACAGCTACTTTTTCATTACTGAGACCAGCTTTACTTGCCTTTGCGCCACGTTTTCTAGCAGGACGATCCAAATTTCGATTCCCTTTTTCAGAGTAAGCAAAGAAAAGATCATCACTCTCTAGGATTCCTTGGAATTCATCCACACTTACGCTCCCAAAGGAGACAAGTAATTTGTGCCTCCAATCAAAAGAAGTCTGAATAGAAATCCCTGTTTCTTTGGCACTCTTGCGAATACTATATCCAGAGAGTAAACAGAATAAATAACGATTAACTTTGTCTTTCTTCTTGAGGTTGTACCAGAACTTACCGGTAGTTTCACTAAAGTTTTTATGACAAGTATTACAAACATAGCGCTGTACTCCTTTGAGCTTACCATTAGCCTTAATTTTATTGCACTTACAATGAGGACAGCTTATGGCTTTACTCTGATTGCTATCAATCAGGGCTGAACCCTCAGTAGAGATCTCCAATAATGTGGAAACAATTTCTGATTGAACCAAAGCCGATGAACTAATGAAAAAATCTCTAAAATCTTCTGGTATCATTTCTCCGTTTTTATAAAGTAAAGATAAAACATATTCTAATTAGAACTTAGCCATCATATCTTTTGCTTCCCGGGTTTTTTGTAGACTAAAGCTATAAAACTCCTTGTCATTTAGTGCTTCTTTAGCTGCAGCAATAGCAGGAACATTACTATAGGCGACCATATTTCTTCGAAGTTTTTTTGCTAAAGCTGGTTTTGCAATAAGATAACCAATACGAAGACCTGCCATACCATATACTTTTGAAAATGTTCTGGATACGATGACATCTTTTTCTTGTTTTACGAGTTCGACCATCGAAGGGTAGTCAGGATCTTCTATATAATCATAATAAGCTTCATCACTAAATAAAATAGTCTTATTACTAATAGCATCACAAAAATCTATTAGTTTTTCTGAAGGGAGAATAGTAGACGTTGGATTATTGGGGTTACAAAGAAAAACTAGTTTTGTTTTTGAAGAAATTCGTTTTTCGATCTCTTCCATATCATATCCTTTATCGTCACCAACTGGTACCCAATTTACCTCTGCTCCCCATTGCTTGGCATAGGTCATCATTGCCAGAAAAGTGGGTTTGCCTGCAATAATTTCTCCTCCATTTGCAGCAAAAGTGAGCCCAGTGATTTTTAAGCCTTCTGTAGAACCACCGCAGATGATAATATGATCTTTGGTTACTCCTTCTTTTTGAGCTAAAATTGTGGCTAGTTCATCGGCATATGCATATGGATATCGACAGCTATGATCAAAAGCAGCTATGATAGCTTTTCTTACTCTTTCTGAAGGGCCATAAGGATTCTCATTAGAACTTAATCGTATGCGTTTTGATAGCGGTCTGGGATTGAATTTGTTGATTTCTTCTAATGTCAGGGCATTAGTAATACCTATACCTCCTAATAATGCAAAACTCCCTCCCAACGAAGTGGATTTTAGCCATTGTCTTCTATCCATGATATTTTATCTTTAAAATGATTTGCTTTCTAAAGATAACAATTTATTGATTTTAAAGCTCTTAAGGATTTAATTAAACTTCATAAATTTTGAAATTCAATTATACTATATTTTGAAGTAACTTAAATAATAATCCGCTAGCAATAGCTGCTATCGGAAGAGTAAGTACCCAGGATAATAATATTTTAGAAATCATCTTAGGGTTTGCTTTTTTGGTTACAGTACCGATTCCAAATATAGAACCAACAGATACATGTGTTGTAGAAACAGGTAAACCATGAATACTTGCTGTGGTTACTAATAAACCTGTAATCATGTTAGCGGTAAACCCTTGCCCAGAATTCATAGGTGTGATTTTTTTACTCATAATAACACCAACTTTTTTGGCATTTATGAGTCCTCCTAATGCCATGGTTATAGCAACAGCAATCATTCCCCATTTAATATCCAAAGTATTAATGATTAATAGTAACCCTACAATCTTAGGAGTATCGTTAAGTCCACGTGCAAAACTAACAATCCCGGCACTTAGGTAATGCAAACTGTCTAATATTTTCTGTGAATTAACACCTAATAATTTTCCGTTATAGGTCTCTACTTTGGTGTGGTGGATAGAAGCTGTAATCTTGGTTTCTGTAGCAACTGTATTCATATGATTTGCTGAAACTGTTATCGCTTCTGCTTCTTGCTTTTTATCAATATAGATACCACTGTTTTTTGTGATATTAAGTTTTTTCCTGATATATCTAAAAATGATATATAATAATAAACTTAATACAGCTGCCATTAAAGGACTTACAATAAGAGGAACTAAAAACGTTTTCCCAAGTTTTGCAAAATTAAACTCGGTACCAATGGCCATTACTCCGGCGCCAAAAAGAGCGCCTACAAGGCTATGAGTTGTTGATATTGGCATTCCTATTCTTGTGGCAATAAACACAGTGAAAGCAGCTCCAAGAGCAATAGAGATTGCAAAAATTGGCATCTGGATTAATTCATTAGGAACCAGTCCTTTTCCAGAAAAGTTTTTTACCAATTCTTCAGCTAAAAAGATAGCAGCCACAGAACCTGAAAATGTTGTTATTGTAGCCCAGTTTATTGCTTTTTTGTAATTAGTAGTTCCGCTTCCGAAGAGTGTGGCAACGCCTTTAAAATTATCATTTGCACCATTACTATAAGCCAAGAAACAAGCAGCAATAAAAAGAAGAATCAATATCATTAGTATCCAGTTAAGAATTAGTTGTCCATAATCCGACGTATTGTATTGGGCTACCTTACAGTATTTATGAAAGAAAACAAAAAAAGAAGCCGAAGGCAAATACTTGTCTTCGACTTCTCTAGTTATAGTTAATTAGCCCTCGCTTTTAACAGCATCCACCTCCATCATAATGGTAGGTAGATTCACTAATAAATATATCATCTCTGTTTAAATCTGCTATAGCACCAGCGGTCTTATCACATATGGCTATTGGTTGATTCTTAAGTAATACGTGGCCTTTTTTATCATCAAAATAATCTTCATCTCCAAAGTATATCGCTGCTTTTCCTGTAAATATACAGGGGCCATCTTCTGGCATTGGATCTTTGATTGCAGCTACTTCTATAGACTCTATGTAGATCAATTCATCAGTATCATAATGTTTTGGATCCAAAATTCTATAAGGTTTACGTGCTCTGATTTCGATAGTACCAAAACCTACATCGGTTAACGCTTTTACATATTCTGCAATAGGTAAACTTCCACTTAGACATAAAGCTCTTAATCGCTCGTCATTACGCAATGTATCATTCATCGGTTGCTCACAAGTTGGATCACTCATAACCAATCTTCCGTGTGGTTTTAATACTCGATACATTTCTTCGATTGCTTTTCGAAGATCATCTGCTTTAAAAATATTAAACAAACAATTTTGTGCAGCAACATCAATACTGTTATCTTCTACAGGAAGATTAAGAGCATCTCCATACCTTAGATCAACGAACTCACTTTTAAACCAGTCATTTTGAGCTTCGGCTTCTTCAAAATTCTTACGAGAAGCTTCCAACATTTCATTAACAACATCAATTCCTATAACACCACCTTTTTGACGAGAAAAATAAGAGAATTGTAATAATTCCATTCCACCTCCAACTCCTACATATAAGGTTTTTGGAGAATTAGTCAAATCACGTGCATTTACCGTACTACCACAGCCATAATTCATTTCCTGCATAATTTTAGGAATTTTAAGCCCGGGTAGTTCCCAGATTGGGTTAGTGGTACAGCATAAACCTACATCGGGGGTTAATGCCGCTTCTTTATACACATCGTGAGTGGTATTTAAGTAGCTCATATAGTATTTTTTGTCTTTCCAGTTAAGAAGGAAATATAAGTTATTTTGGGTTATAATAAGTTTTGTCGAAAAGTGAGAAAAAAACTTTCATCACGACTTACAATGATTTTATCAATGCTTTGAATAACAGTATCATTTCTGGTTCTGCTTTTCCTGCCATTGCAATAATTTCATCGATATTTATGGGTTTTAGATCATCGGGATCACATTCGTCAGTAAGAACAGAAACTGCAGCTACAGACAGATCCAGGTGATTAGCTACAATCACTTCGGGCACGGTACTCATTCCTACTGCATCGGCACCGATAATTTTAAGATAACGATACTCTGCCCGAGTCTCTAGTTGAGGACCTACTACAGAGGCATATACTCCTTTATGAAGATTGATGTTGTTTTCTCTGGCAATAGATTCGAGTTTTGCATTTATATCTGCATCATAAGGAGCACTCATATCTGTAAAGCGACTTCCTAATTGTTCTACACCTTTAAAAGCCAGAGGCGAGCTTCCTTGTAAGTTAATGTGATCATCGATAAGCATTAATTCTCCTTTTTTGAAATTGAGATTAACAGCTCCAGAAGCATTAGAAACTAATAAAGTTTTGATCCCTAGTTTTTGCATGATACGTACCGGATAGGTAACATCCTGAAGCGAATATCCTTCATAAAGATGAAAACGTCCTTGCATGACTACTACATTTTTACCTTCTAGTTTTCCATAAATTAATTTTCCTTTATGAAATTCTACAGTAGCTGTTGGGAAATTAGGAATGTGATTATAACTTACTTCTTTAATGATGTCTATTTCATTAATTAATTGCCCTAATCCAGTTCCTAGTATGATTCCTATTTCAGGATTTTCAAAGCCTTTTTTCTGAAGGAATTCTGTGGTTTCTTCGATGTATTTGATCATATTTTTTTGTTAGCTTATATTACCAATTTAACTTTCTAATTACGCATTAAATAGTTTGTTTTCCTCAATTTTTTTGTTAAAATATTTTGCCTTAATCTTGAAAAAAATAATTCAATTTAATTATACGTCATCAAAAAATTAAATTGGTAGAAATTTTTGAAAAACGGTAATGTCTTTAATATCTTCATAATAATCAATATCATTGCGTTCTTCCAATAATTTTAGGTTTTCTTTTTGAATATTTTTTAATGTATCCTTAAGAACAGTTTCTGTTCCCCAGGTTTTATTTTTAAAAACTTGTGAATTTAAGGATTTCATTCCAAATAAATAGTATCCTCCATCTTCTGCAGGACCAATTACATACTCATGAGATGCCAAAGCCAGAAATGCATTTTCAATATCTTTTTGAGTTAAATCATACATATCACTTCCGATAATGATAATGTTCTGATATCCATTAGCAAAACCTGCTGCAAAAGCGTACTCCATTCGCTGCCCCAAATCATCTCCGACCTGTTGTTTTTTGGCATAAATCTCTGGACTCCAGGAGTCATTATCTCTTATTTGTACAGAATAATGAACTTCTTTGTCTACTTTCAGGTTTTTGGTGATTTCAACTGTGTGTTGTAGTAGAAATTTATAAATATCCAAAGCTGGTTGGTCTCCAATAGTAGCAGCCAATCGCGTTTTACATTTACCCAATTCTGGATTTCGGGTAAAGATTAGAAGTAAATTTTTTTCTTTCAATTCGAATAGATTTTTTTTCCTTTATGTAACCATTTACCCCATTTTTTAGAATATGTATGGATTTCATCTGTTAATTCTTCATTAGAATTTAGAATGGGGAGGTCATTATTTTTCCATTCAAAAATACCTCCATATAAATTATAAACATTAGTATATCCGGCTTTTTTAAGTTGTTCTGAAATATCTTCTGATCGAATACCTATACTGCAATAGACAACTATATAAGGATCTTTTGATATGTGTTGTTGAGTAAAAGATTTTATTTTGAAATGGTCATATCCTATATGGACAGCATTTTTTAAATGGCTTACCTGATATTCTTTTTTCTCTCTTGCGTCTAATAATAATACTGTATCCTGAATAGTTTCTAATGTTGAAACCGAAATGTAGGGAATGCTTTCGTTATTGTATTGACGTAGTAATTCATCTAATGAATTTTGAGCACTAGTTATAACAGAAAAAAATAATGATATTGAAAGTATAAAAATCTTCATTTGGGGTCTCGAGAAATATTAAGCTACTGTTCCTTGGCAACTACTTCCTGCTCCCGCCGTACATCCATAACAATGTTGCGAAATAATAATATTTCTGTCCTGAAGTAATTCTTCATTATATTCACTTATATGTTTTACTTTACTAGCTACTTTAAGGTCTAACATCTGATTAAAATCACAATCATATAACCACCCATCCCAGCTTACAGAAATTGTATTAGTGCACATTACATTTGCAACAGCCTCTGGATTATATGCCTCTACCAAAGCATACATATAATCTTCATAGTTTTCTGATGCGATTAGATAATCCAAAAATCTACTTATGGGTAAGTTGGTAATGGCAAAAAGATGATGAAATTGAATATTGAAATCTTCTAATAAAGCCTTTTTAAAATCTTTTTCCATTGAAGCCTGATTTCCTGGTAAAAACGCTCCAGAAGGATTGTATACCAAATCTAATCTTAAGCTACTGCCGGGCATACCATACCCCCTTTCATTAAGTTCTTGAAGTGCTTTTATAGACTTGTCAAAAACACCATTTCCACGCTGTTTATCTGTTTTTCCTCTGGTCCAATGGGGCATAGAGGAGACTACATGTACGTTGTGTTTTTTAAAGAAATCAGGAAGGTCATAATATTTTTTATTTGCTCTAATAATGGTTAGGTTACTACGTACTATGAAATCTTTAATTCCTGCCTTACTTGCTTCTTCTACAAACCATCTGAAGTTAGGATTCATTTCGGGGGCTCCTCCTGTTAAATCTAAAGTGTGTGCGCCGGTTTTTTTAATGACTTCGAGGCATTGTTGCATGGTTTCCCGGGTCATAATTTCTTTACGATCGGGGCCTGCATCCACATGACAATGCTCACAAACCTGATTGCACATATATCCTACATTGATTTGTAAGATTTCCAATTTATTGGGGCGTAAAGTAGTATGACCAATTTCTGCTATTTTATCAGCAAACCTAGGAAGCTCACCACTAGCAAAAATACCATTACTCAGGATTTCTAATTGTCTGTTGGCATTTGCCAACTGATCATTTCGTTTATGTAAAGATTGTTTTGTTTTAGCTTCTGACATCTTCTGTTCTTGGGTTATATTTCTTTTGGAGCTAATGTAATTGGGGCTGATCTTTTTTGATTTTACCTGCCTTAATGCTAGCCATTATGCTTGACTTATAAAGTTTTGTTCCTATTAAGACCATATTTACTTACATAGAAAGTTTATCGTATTTGTTCATCATTTGTACTCCATGAACCAAAGTAGCACCACTTTCTATAGCAGCACCAGCATGTACAGCCTCCATCATTTCTTCTTTTGTAATCCCACGTTGTAGGCCATCTTTAGTATAGGCATCAATGCAATAGGGGCATTTTACAACATGAGAAACAGCAAGTGCAATTAATGATTTTTCTCGGGCACTTAATGCCCCTTCTTCAAAAACCTTACTGTAGTAATCAAAGAATTTAGTACCTAATTCTTCACTCCACTCAGTAATTTTTCCAAATTTTCTTAAGTCGGCAGGGTCATAATATGTTTTTGACATATGGGATTGTTTTTTTTGAGTTACAGACATGCAATATTATGTCGTTGATGGTATGTTATACTTACATTAGAAATTATTTATTTCTTTAAAAAGTATGTAAATTCTTAAAGATATGTAAGATAAAAAACCCTAATTAATAAATGAATTATTTTTTTGGCAAAAATATAGGAATTACACTACAAACTAATCACGATATTAATATTACGTTAAGAAAAAAGCTTAATTTAGGCGTTGAAGTTGGACAGTTCTTCTTCTAATATTATGAAGCCAAAATTGAAACTATGAGGAAAAAAGTAACCTTAAAACAACTAGCCAGAGAATTAAATCTTTCTATTTCTACAGTTTCAAAATCATTAAAAAACGATCCGGAGATTAGCCAAAAAACGATCACAAGAGTACATGAACTTGCTGATTTTTATAATTATAAGCCAAATGCATTAGCGGTGAGTTTAAAAAGCAACAAGACCAAAACTATTGGAGTAATATTACCAGAAATTCTCAATCATTTTTTTGCAAAAGCTCTTTATGGAATTGAAAAGGAAGCTTCAGAAAATGGATATAAAATTGTGACTTGCATTACAAATGAATCGTATAAAAAAGAAGTGGAATATGTAGAGATGCTAAACTATAGTAGTGTTGATGGTTTTATAGTGTCTCTAAGTCAAGAAACTCAGATTCTAAACGAATTTGAACATTTTAAAGAACTAAAAAGAGATAATGTACCGATAGTGATGTTTGATAGAGTTACAAAGGAGATCGAATGTGATAAAGTCATTGTAGATGATAAACAAGCTTCAAAAACAGCTGCGAAATATCTTATTGATACAGGTTGTAAAAAGATAGCGGTGATTACAACAATTGGCAGTCTAAGTGTAGCTAAGTTGCGTTTGGAAGGAGCAAAAGAAGGTGTAGATGCTAATGATCAGGTGTCCTTAATAGAGCTATCTGTAAATGATTCTGATAATAATGAACAAGAAATAGAGAAGTTTCTTAAGAATAATGATATTGATGCGGTTCTTGGATTAGATGAAACGGCTGCTGCTATCACTATAAATATGTCACATAAATTAGGTTATGAAATCCCCAAAGATATTTCTGTTATTGGGTTTACAGATGGCTTGTTGTCTAAGTATTCTTATCCAAAACTTACTACTGTTTCTCAGCATGCCGAGGATTTAGGAGCAAAAGCCGCTCAGGTTTTAGTGAATCAACTAGACGATTTTGTTGAAAATCATAGAGCAAATACCGAAATTGTCAAAACATCCTTGATCTTAAGAGATTCTACTCATTAAAATTTGAACAGAGGTGAACATCTAAACAACTACAGTGAATAAAGACAAGAGTACTGCAAAAGAAGAAAGCTCGATTAGGTTTTCGGTTTTGGATCGTGATGCACAGTTACAAAGTGCAAAAAACGAAGTATATGATCTTGTTGTGATTGGAGGAGGGGTGACAGGAGCAGGAATTGCTCTGGATTCTGCCTCTAGAGGCTTAAAGACTTGTCTGGTAGAGAAAAATGATTTTGCCTCTGGTACCAGTAATAAATCTACTAAACTTATTCATGGAGGGCTTAGATACCTGAAACAAATGGAAATAGGTCTGGTTAAAGAATCAGGGAGTGAAAGGGCGATAGTACATAAATTAGCACCGCATTTGGTAATGCCAGAAAAAATGTTGCTTCCTATTATTGAAGGAGGTACTTATGGTAAGATTATGGCGTCGATAGGGCTGAAAATCTATGATTTTTTAGCTAATGTTGAAGGTGATGATCAACGAAAAATGCTTAATGTAGAAGAAACAATAGATAAAGAACCTTTACTTAATGAAGAAGGAATTAGAGGAGGAGGCTATTATGCAGAGTACAGAACAGATGATGCGCGACTTACTATAGAACTGCTAAAAAAAGCGGCTTTTTTTGGGGCTAATTGTATCAATTATTGTGAGATGACCTCTTTTAATTATGATGCAGAAGGTAATATCAGAAGTGTACAATGTGTAGATCATAATACAGCAAAAAGTTTTACAATTCGATCTGAGAATTATATCTCTGCTGCTGGACCTTGGGTAGACCTGCTGAGAGAGAAAGATCACTCGATGAGTAGTAAGCATTTACACCTGACCAAAGGTGTACATCTAGTTTTTTCTAGAGAACGCTTTCCTCTTAGGCAATCAATTTATTTTGATGTTCCAGATGGTAGAATGATTTTTGCGATTCCAAGAGGAAGAGCAACCTATGTAGGAACTACAGATACAAATTATAATGCAAATCTCAATCGAGTAGTTGCCACAAAAGATGATGCAATGTATTTACTCAAAGCGGTAAATCATATGTTTCACGCTTTAAAACTTACTACGGATGATATTGAATCTAGTTGGGCGGGAATAAGACCTTTAATTCATGAAGATGGTAAAGATCCTTCAGAATTATCTAGAAAAGATGAAATATTTGTATCAAAAACAGGGTTAATTTCTATAGCAGGAGGAAAACTTACCGGTTATCGTAAAATGGCACAACGCGTAATTGATACTGTACTTAAAACCATGAGTGATGAAACGAGCAGTAAGTTTTCTGAATCACATACCCAGAAAATACCGCTAACCAGTACACCTCTTAAAGATACCGAAGAAGTACATGCATACCAGTATAAGATTACCCAACAACTCAAAGCTTTAAAAATAGAGGATCCCTATTATGGTTGGTATCTTACTTCGACCTATGGTAAACAAGCAGATGTTATTATAGATAAGATGACCTGTTTTTTAAACGATGAAGCGGCAGAACGATTGATTAGAGCCGAATTATGGTATTGTGTTTACTATGAAATGACCAATACCTTAGCAGATTTCTTTGTAAGAAGAACAGGGAAACTCTATTTTAATATTAATAGTGTTCATAAATATCGGCAATTGGTTCAAGAAGATATTATTGAATATTTAAACTGGGATAAAATCCGTATCGAAACCGAAAATAGATATCTTGACTTGTTATTACAGGATGCTGTTACCTATTATGAAAAAGAATTCATGTAAAATAGGTTAAAACCTGCCAACAACACCTATTTGCCCTACGCCTACTCGTAAATTCCATCGAATTTTGTGTTTTTTAGAGCCAAAAGCATAACGCTTATCCTTCTTCAAATAATTATCAACACTGTCAACAATAAATACACTCATTACTAACCCAAGAGTTACATCGGTCAACCAATGTGCACCATCCCATAATCGTGAAACGGGAGTGACCAAACCAAGAGCGTAAATTCCCCCCTTTACAAATAAGTTATCAAATTGTTTAGCAAAGGCGTGTGCTGTAGTAAAAGCCAAAATTGCATGCCCAGAAGGAAAGGAGTGATACCCAGCTTCATTGGACCAAAAACGGAAACTTAAGTTTCCTTCACCTTCTAAGGGTCGTGCACGACCCACAGCAGTTTTTCCTAACGTTTGAAGAAGTCCCCCTGCAGTTGCAGATGCAATAAGAAGAACACCAGTTCGTCTAATTTTTTCATTTTTTGTAATAAGCCCTAAAGTATAAACGCTAGTCGTTAAACCATAGTTTAACAAGGGTTTTCCAAATCTAAAACCAGCTTCTTTTATAAGGTCGGGAACCCCATCGCCTTGTTTTTTGAAAACATCATCGGCAGGCTCGTCAACTGCCAAAAGAATTGCATTGCCGGCAATAACTCCACCAAAAGTTAACCAATCTTTTCCTTTCCATCTTAATGGACTCGTATATACATGTTTTACACCGCCATATACAGATAGGCCATCATATTTCATCATTTGCCAGGTAGACATTTTGTTTTTAGTATCCAATGTATCGCTATGACGTTGATCTTGCATGTCATAAGAATCTTGGGAATAAATAGTGAGTGTGGTAAAAACTAGTAAAGCAAAGATTGTCAGGGCTTTATTGTGTGTCATAGTAGAAATTTGCTATGCAAAAATAATAACTTATTCATAATAAATCATATGGTTGGAGATATTTAAACAAAAAACTGAAATGTGATGCTAGGAAAAAAATTAAGTTTTTTTCAGGTACATTTTTTGAAATTGGGAAGGAGACATACTGTTTTTTTGTTTAAATAATTTTGAAAAATGAGAGTAATCATCATACCCTAAATCCCAGGCGATTTCTGTTAAATTATTTTCAGAATATAGAATTTGTCTTTTAGCTTCCAAAATAACTCTTTCTAAAATAAGATCTGTTGTCGTTTTTCCAACGGTCTCTTTACATATTCGATTTAGATGTTTTACACTGATATTCATAGTTTCTGCATATGTAATAGCAGATTTTTCCCTCTTATATTTTTCTTCAATCAATTGCTCAAACTTATGTAGTTTCATTGTAAGATTCTTAGAATTTATAAGATCTTCAAAATTATCCCTTAAAACAAGACGAGATAATTCTATATAAATTAAATCAATAAGGTTAACTAGTTTTTGTTTTTTTAGTAGTGCATTGCAGCGAGATTCTTTTAAAATAGAAATAAAGAGAGGCTCAATCAATGCCTGTGTTTGTTTATCCAGATAGATACAAGGAGGGTTTTGGTTTGAGAAAAAAAACGGAAATATAGATAGGTTTTTGTTTTGGGATATTGCTTCATAGAATTCCTTAGAGTGAAAAATAATATACCCTTTACTTTTTGTAGTAAATTTCCAAAAATGTGTCTGACCTGGCCTCAAAAGAAAAACACTACCAGGTTTAATTTGATATGATTCAAAATCAATTTCGTGAACTCCTGTTCCTTCAATAAATAAAACAGAAAGATAAAAATTGTGCTTATGCGGATGTGATATTATATCTTGATTATTTAATAGATGAGTTGCAAAGTCATTTGCATAAAAATTTTCAATACTTCCGGTATCGTGAAATTGTGTAATATCTAAAATAGGAAGATTCATAATATATCAGTAATGTCTTAATTATACAAATAAAAGTGTAAATAATAAAATATACAAATGCTGAAATAGCTATATTTTGCGGTAAAAGAGTAGTTTTTATGAAAACAGCAATAAATATTATAAAGGGAAAATGTTCTAAGTGTGAAGAAGGGAATGTTTTTATTAAAAAAAGAAGGGTATTCGCATTGCAATTACCTAAAATGAATGAAAAATGTCCCCATTGTAATCATAAATTTTTGATTGAGCCAGGGTACTTCTATGGAGCGATGTATGTGAGCTATGGTTTAACTGTGGCCGAAGGGGTTGCTATTTATTTATTAAGTAGTTTTTTTATAACAAAACCAATTCATTTCTTTATTATTTTATCTATTAGTGCTGTGTTGTTGAGTACTACGAACTATAAGTATGCTAGAATACTTTGGATATATTTGTTTACCAAAAAAGCGAAAAAAGAATCAGAGGAAATTAATTCATTTATTCGAGGAGGCACAAAAGAAACAGAATTGCCATAATTATACTTTATATGATATTTTTAGGAAACATAAAGGAGTACCTTCAATTAGAGACAATCAATAGTCAAAATAGTAACATTGTAAATGAAACTATAGAAAGTAGTTTGACTATTCTATGGTTTGAATCTGATCAAAATGAACTCATAATTGATGGAAGGAAGCAGGTGTTCTCTAAGAATGAAATTGTTTTCTTAACAGAGTTTCATAATGTTACTATCAAAAATATTGAATGTATTAGATTTTTAAGATTTAATAGGCCGTTCTATTGTATTCTTGATCATGATACCGAAGTAGGTTGCAAAGGCATTTTGTTCTTTGGAGCCTCACAATTGCCAATCATTCAAATTCCGGAAGAAGAATTAGATAAATTCGAGACGTTATGGAAAATGTTTACCATAGAGATGCAATCTAATGATAGTTTGCAAATAGAGATGTTGCAAATGATGCTTAAACGATACTTGATTCTATGTGCCAGAATTTATAAGTCAAAAGAGAATTTTCCCAATGAAAAAGAAGATTCTGATATTGTAAAAGAGTTTAATTTTTTGGTAGAACAACACTTCAAGACAAAGCATCATGTATCTGAGTATGCCGAGTTGTTATACAAGTCTCCAAAGACATTGTCTAATATTTTTTCAAAGATGAGCTCCAAAACGCCTTTACAATATATACAAGATCGTAAAATGCTGGAAGCAAGAAGACTTTTGCATTATACCAGTATGCAGATAAAAGAAATAGCTTATGAAATCGGGTATGAGGATGTACAGACATTTAGTAGGTTTTTTAAAAACCAGGAAGGAAGTTCTCCTTCAGAATTCAAAGAAAAAGTAAGCTAGGAAAAATTGCCAACACTTCAGGAATAGTTACCTAACAAGAACCTGCTTCTCTACACCATCTTTGCATTGTCAAATTGAGTATTAATCTAAAGAATAAGACAATGAAAAATTTAGTAATAATAGTAACGTTAATCATGTCAGGTCTAACAAGTGTGTATGCACAATTACCTGATCCCGGATTTACTGTAGATCAAAATACAGCAATTGTAATTACAGATCCTCAAAACGATTTTTTGAGCCCTAATGGTGTAACCTGGGGAGTAGTAGGAGAAAGTGTTACTGCAAATAATACTGTTGATAATATCGAAGCACTATTTAAGGTAGCACAACAAAAGAACATTACTGTTTTTGTTTCTCCACATTATTATTATCCTCATGATCATACCTGGAAAATAGAAGGAGCACTAGAGGCATTAATGCATAAAATCAATATGTTTGATAGAAAAGATGCATTATCTACAGAAGGTTTTGAAGGCTCTGGAGCAGACTGGTTGGATAAGTACAAAAAGTATATAAAAAAGGATAATGTTATTGTCACAAGCCCTCACAAAGTATATGGACCAGAATCTAATGATTTAGCATTGCAATTACGCAAACATGGGTATAGTAAAGTAATATTGGCAGGTATGTCTGCAAACCTGTGTACAGAATCACATATGAGAGACCTTATTGAATCTGGTTTTGATGTTGCTGTAGTGAAAGATGCGACCGCAGGAGCTATTTTACCAGGTTTAAATGCTTATGAGGCAGCAGTAGTAAACTTTCAAATGATAGCTAGTCATGTTTTTACAACCAAAGACATCGTTAAAGAAATAGGTGCTTCTAAGCAATAAACGGCAGGATTATAAAAAAATATGAAATGTGATTATTTCATGATTGATGATTGATTTTTTATGATAAGAACCCTTGTAAATAATTATTTGCAAGGGTTAATTTTTTGATACTTGAAGACAAAAAGAACCCTTTTTAAAATCTTATTAAATAATTCTTATTTTGTGAGGATGAATATAGAGTTATCTTTTTTCTCAATATTAGAGCTTCTTACATTTTCTGGGGCCTTGATGTTGGGGTTTCTCTTTTTCACTATGAAATCTGCCAATAAAAGAGCTAATATTTTTTTGGGACTATTTCTTTGGATCTTTTCGTTGAGTATTTTTATCGATTTGCTGGATTACGAAATAGAAGAGGGTGATATATTAGATCGTATCCTTTTTTTTATTTCTTTATGTACCGCTCCACTTTTATATATGTACACTTATCAGACGATAAACAGACCCTATGCAAAAATGTTAATCTATGTGTTTTTCCCTCTGCTTTTAGCGTATTTGGTTATTCTTTTTGTTATAAACTCAGAAGAAATTTTTTGGATTCTCGATTTAATTGAATACATGATCGAAATTGCCCTGTATCTATTAATCTTAAAAAAATTACAAGGACATAAAATCGAATTAAATAATTTCTATTCTGAATTAGAAAACAAGAGGTTGTCTTGGATAAAAACTATAATTTGTATTAGCCTTGCATTCATTGTGTTTGATATTGTAGAAGGATTTATAGGTTTTGAAGAAGAAATAATAGACCCATATCTTTATTCGATTTCAGCAGTACTTGGGTTTGTTATGGTGTATTGGATTGCTTATAACGGGTTTTCGCAATCAGAGATATTTCAAACTACTCTTTTTGTACGTGATCCAGAGAATCAGTTTCTTGGATCATTAGAAGAGTATACTGTTATTAATGATGAGATGTGTTCTGAAGATCAAAAACAATTTGAAGAAATTAAAATAACCATCGAAAAAGAAAAGTTGTATGCAAATTCTGAATTGAATTTGCGAACACTTTCAGAATCTCTTCAAATCAAAGAAAAGGAACTCTCCAAACTTATAAATATTCATGCTAAAACTAATTTTTATCATTTTATCAATGGTTTTCGGGTCACCGAATTTAAAAGATTAGTGCAAACTCCAATGGCTCAACAGTTATCGATTTTAGGGATAGCTCAAGAAGCAGGGTTTTCTTCTAAATCAACATTTTATAATACCTTCAAGACTCTAGAAGGGATGACTCCTAAACAGTATGAGCTATCGCTAAAAAAGTCCGAATAGAAGCAGCCGGACTTGTTGAGTGTAATAATCATTAGGGTCAAACGTCATTTGGATGTTATAGATATAAACCATAAAATCTTAGAATCATGAAAATGAAAAGAAATCAACTTATCATCCTTTTTTTAATGTCTATAAGCTTCTGGGCATGTAATAATGATGATGATAATAATGTAACACAAAGCGATTTTGGAATCTTTAAATCAATAAATGATACCACAGCAGAAATGAATGGTACGATTACCGGTAGTACCCCAGCTCATTTTAATAATTTATTGGCAAAATATCCTAAGCTGAAAAAGATAAATATGTTGGATTGCCCCGGTTCTCAAGATGATGAGGCTAATTTGATTGTTTCTAAAAAAATGCATGATAGCGGTATAGAATTTCATTTATCAGCAAGTTCTTCCATTGCTTCAGGAGCAGTAGACATGTATGTAGGAGGGGTAAAAAGAACACGAGAACAAGGAAGTCGTATCGGAGTACATTCCTGGGGAGCTGACCCCGGACAACCAATTGCTACTTCATATCCTGTAGGTCATGCAGTACATCTACCATATATCAATTATTACAAGTCGGTAGGATTTACACAGAAAGAAGCCGAGGATTTTTATTATTTCACGATTAATGCTGCTCCTGCAGAAAGGGTTCACTGGATGACAGAAGAAGAGATAACCCGATATAAAGTAACAAAAGAATAAAGTATGAGAAACCACTTTAGAATAGTAAGTGTGATGATAGTAACCTGCGTCATTTTAAGTTGCGTAGCCTGCTCAAATGACGATGATATTGCAACAATACCAACAACCGGAACGATTAATTCTGGAAATGATCCAAATTTTAAAATTGTAGAAAATACAGATACAGGCTTTGGTGCGTTTAATAGAAAAGTTATAGTCTTTGATATTCCAATTTATGCTGTGGCTGCAGTAGAAGATGTTAAACTGTTGCATGCTGCTAATGTAATGGCTCAGTATTTAGATAATGACGAAGATGGTTCGATTGATAATATAACGATTTACAATTCGATGAAATCTAACAAAGCTTTTTTGTTTATGTGGAAAACAGAAGCGGATAGAGATAATTTTAGCCCTCCTGCAGGGTTTGAAGTTGGGCAAGATTTAGGAGCAGATGAGACCGTACCAACATGGCATACAAATGGGCATACGGGGTCATTTGATGCTGCTTTAGAAGAAGTATGGCATATTGTTACTAATGGAGGGCATGAAAGAGCATATCCTGAGGTTTTTAGTTCTCAAGCAGGGTCAGAAATCAGTAAAGCAATGGACCTTGCTCGTGGAGGTAGCTTTCAATCTCCTCCAGTAAATTATCCAGTTAATGCCTGGTATACTTATGATGATACTACTTGTGATTACAATTGCCAGGTTGGAGAGTATTTGTATTGGATAATGAGTTCTATGCTTGGGGGGCAAGAAAATAGATTAGGTGAAATCGGTAATGAATGGAAATTAAACACCAGAGCCAAAGTAGAGGCAACCGATACAAAAGCATGGACAATATTTACAAATCCAGTATATAAAATGCCATCAAGATTGCCAGATGGTACATATAAAAGATAGAAAATAGGGTAAAATGAATTTTGATTGTTGTTTATATATAATGTGAAAGGATATCTCTTTGTTTTTCAGTACCTTGAGAAGGTGAGTGTTCTTTTTTTTGTATGAGTTTTATTCTTGGAACAAGTTCGTAATTTCAAGAAAAGATATTATCAGAATAAAACTTTAAGATATTTTATGAATTAATAAAGTGTTGTGGGGCGTTTCTATATTGTAGTAATATAATTAGGCCCCTGCAACCACAAATTATGATATTATGGATAGAAAGAAATTTTTGAAAAATGGGATGGCAGGAATAGGCTCTATTATAGCAATTCCAACATTAATAACATCTTGTAATAAAGATGATGATGCAGGAGGCGTAGTAGATGCTGGATCATGTGTTGTCTCTGCGGTAGAAACAGCAGGACCATTTCCGATAAAAACACCGGCAGATTTGGTAAAAGAAAATATAATCGGTGATCGTGCAGGAATTCCTTTAAAAATAACAATACAGGTGCAAAATGTAAATGATAATTGTAAACCATTAACCGGAGTGTTTGTAGATATCTGGCAATGTGATGCAAAAGGAAATTATTCTGAATATTCTGGTCAGTTAGATGGAGACTTTACGAGTCAAAAGTTTTTAAGAGGAAGGCAAACTACAGATGCCAACGGTAATGCTTCGTTTATAAGTATATATCCTGGATGGTATCCCGGTAGAGCTCCTCATCTTCACTTAGAAATTTTGAAATCATCAGGAAAATCATTGCTTATTACTCAGGTTGCTTTTCCAGAAAATATTTCTAAAGCAGTTTATGCGACTACTAATTACAAAGGAGACTTTGATACTTCAAATACTCAGGATGGAATATTTTCGGACGATATTAATCGCAGCATAGCGAATTCTGTAACAGGAAATACAACCGATGGATATGTCCTTACCGAGACAATAAAAGTATCTGGATAAATTTTAAATACTAGAAGTTTTTATCTTTTGTTTTAGAAAGAGAATGTTTTTTAGGACAATATTGAATATAAAAAACCCGAACATTTGTTCGGGTTTTTAAGGTGGTGCCTCCAGGAATCGAACCAGGGACACAAGGATTTTCAGTCCTTTGCTCTACCAACTGAGCTAAGGCACCTTGCTGTAAGCGGATGCAAATATAGAACGCTTTTTTTAATACTCAAAAGAAAAAATTAAAAAAATCGTTTTGTACTTTAGCAACTTACAAATTAAAGTATGAATCTCATTATTGATGTAGGGAACACATATACCAAACTAGGAGTTTTTGAAGCATCAAAAATTATCTATAAAAATACGATCAAACAACATGATTTCAGGCAAGTAATACAAAAAATCAAAGAAGAGTATCCTTTGATTACAGATGCTATAGTATCTTCGGTGTCCGATATAAAGGAAGATCATGTAACATATGTTAAAAATTTATTTAACACAATTGTGCTAGATCATTTGGTAGAAATGCCATTTGCAAATCATTATAAGACTCCGACTACATTGGGAATCGATCGACTGGCTTTGGTTGCAGCAGCCGTAGATCAATTTCCTAATAGAGATGTATTGGTAATTGATGCAGGAACTTGCATAACATATGATTTTAAAAATAAAAAAGAAGAGTATCTTGGTGGCGCAATTGGACCGGGAGTGCGATTAAGGTATGAAAGTCTTCATAACTATACAGCAAAACTGCCATTGTTAAAGGTGACTGACCCAAAAAATCATATAGGAAATAGTACAGAAGAGGCCATACATTCGGGAGTAGTTTTTGGAATTTTGCATGAAATTAATGGAGTAATTGAAGAATATTGCAACATTTATACTGATTTAACAGTTATTTTAACCGGTGGGGATGCACATTTTTTGTCTAAAAGATTAAAAAATAGCATATTTGCCACTTCTAATTTTTTGTTGGAGGGATTAAACCACATTTTAGCTTTTAATAATAGTAAATGATAAAGAAGATTTTAGTAATCGTATTGGTACATGTTACCATAATATCTTACGCTCAGGAAGGGACTTCATCCCCATATTCTTTTTATGGAATAGGGATTCCGAAGTTCAAAGGAACAGTAGAAAACAGATCGATGGGGGGATTGAGTGTATATGGAGATAGTATCCATTTAAATCTTCAAAACCCTGCATCTTATGGAGAGTTAAGACTCACAGCATATACTGTGGGTGCATCATATCGCAGTTATAAGATTAACAATGCCAATGAATCATCTTCTGGAGATAATGCTTCTCTAGATTATTTGGCTATTGGTATTCCTGCTGGTAAATTTGGTTTTGGTTTTGGAGTTGTTCCTCTTACTTCTGTAGGATATGAACTCAATAATATCGAGGCAGATGGAAATGAAATTCGATTCGCCGGAAATGGAGGATTAAATAAAGTCTTTTTGGCTACAGGATATAAAGTTAACAAGAATCTGAACATAGGTCTGGATTTAAATTATAACTTTGGGAATATAGAGAACAAGACAATATTAAGAAGACCTGATGTTCAATTTGATACAAGAGAAATAAATAATTCAGATTTGTCATCTTTTAGTTTATCTTTCGGAGTGACATATAAGACTATGATTACAGAAAAGCTAGAAATAGTTGCTTCTGCAGTGTCAGCACCTTCTTTTGAATTAACATCAGATAGTACAAGAGAGCTTGCTACTGTTGTTATTGATAATAATGGTAGAGAACGAGTTGTAGAAAGGCAAGAGGTTACTGTAGAAGATAAAAAAATTGATCTTCCAGCTGAATTTAAGTTTGGTGTTGGAATAGGAGAACGTAAAAAATGGTTTGTAGGAGGAGAATATATATACATGGATTCTGGAAAATTTACTAATCTTGTATCTAACCAGAGTAATGTTGTATATGAGAACGCTTCAAAATTTAAAGCAGGAGGGTACTATATTCCTAAGTATAATTCATTAACAGGCTATTTTAATAGAGTTGTATATCGTGCAGGGTTTCGTTATGAAGAGACAGGATTAAATATTAATAACGGTTCAATTAATGAGTTTGGCATATCTTTTGGAGTAGGCTTACCAGTTGGTAGATTATTCTCGAATACTAATATAGGTTTTGAGTATGGTCAACGGGGAACAACAAATTTTGGACTGGTTAAAGAAGAGTTTTTTAATGTTTCTTTAAGTTTATCATTAAATGATAAATGGTTCAGAAAAATAAAATTTAATTAAATACAATAATTACTACAGCTATGAATACTAAAGTTTTATTTATAATAGCAACGGGACTGGCTTTGAGTACTACAAAAGTAGATGCTCAAGCTACTGACTGTGCAACTACAGCATCCATCGCTTATGAGCATGCTAAGGTGAAAAACTATGCTGCTGCAGAGGAACCTCTGTGGAAAGTGAGAAAAGAATGTCCTACATATAGCGTCGCAACATATCAATTTGGACAAAAATTGTTAGCAGATAAGTATAAAAAAGCTTCTGCTGCAGAGAAATCTGCTATTGCAAATGAAATAATTATACTATGGAAAGAACGTTTTCAGTACTTCCCTGCAAAAACTAAAATTGGTGATATGCATTCTGATATAGGTCAGTTAATGTATGATAATAAAATAGGTAGCAAAGAAAGTCAGTTTGTAGAGTTTGATAAAGCATATACAAAGGATAAGAAAAATTTTAAAAGACCTAAGAAATTATATACCTATTTCTCTCTTTTTGTAGATCTTCATGGTGAAGGGAAAAAAGAACTTCAGGGGGTTTTTGATCTATATGATGATATTACAGAAAAGATAGAAAATGAAGAAAGTAGATTGGCAAAAACACTTGGAGAACTTACAGAAAAAGAAGAAGCAGGAACAACGTTGTCATCGAAAGAAAAAAGAAAACTAAAAGTTTATGGAATCAATTTAACTGCTTTTAGTAAAGTAAAAGCAGGAATTAACCAGAAGCTTGGAGAATTAGCCGATTGTAAAAATCTAATACCTCTTTATGTTGGGCAGTTTGAGTCTAAAAAAACAGATGTTAGCTGGTTAAAAGGTGCTGCAGGAAGAATGTCTTCTAAAGACTGTACTGATGATCCATTGTTCTTTAAGTTGGTAGAAGCATTACATAAAACAGAACCGTCTGCAAAATCAGCTTATTATTTAGGAATATTAGCATTAAAAGATAAGAAGACAACTACTGCATTAAAGTATTTTAACCAGTCTGCAGAATTAGAAACAAAAGCGAGAGATAAAGCTAAAGTGTATTTCAAGATTGGAGAGGTGATGAAAAGACAAGGAAGTAAAGGAAAAGCTAGATCTTACTATAGAAAAGCACTTAAGTATAGACCTTCTATGGGAGTATGTTACCTTAGAATTGCGAGTATGATCGCAGGTAGTGCAAACAGCTGTGGAACTGATGTGTTTAGTAAAAGAGCGGTATATTGGTTGGCAGAAAACTATGCTCGAAGAGCAGGAAAAGTAGATCCAAGTTTAAAATCTACTGCAAATAAGTTTGCTGCTAATTATCACGCTAAAGCGCCAACAAAAACAGATATTTTTAATAATCCAGAAAAAAAATCTATTAGTATTGGGTGTTGGATTGGTGAAACGGTTAGAGTGCCAAAACTATAATGCAAAATAAACATATATATATAATGATGAACATTGTCACAGCATTTGCTGTGACAATGTTTTTTTCATGCCAATCAACAACAAAAAATGATCTGGGAAATTTAATTTTAGAAGATGCTCCTATTGCAGAAGGTTATGAGATAAATCTTAAATATACCGACTCAGGAAGACTTACAGCAGTACTAAAAACACAAAAAGTACTCGATTATTCAAACAAATCTTTTGCATATCACGAATTTCCCGAAGGGATTGTACTTGATATTATTGATAAAGAAGGAAAGGTAAGTGTAGTCACCTCAGATTATGCAATTTCTTATAAGCAAACAGGTCTAATTGATATGAGAGGTAATGTAGATATACAAACTGCAGATAGTACCCATTTGCAAGCTAAACAGTTATATTGGGACCAAAATATTAATTGGATATTCACAGATCAATCTTATAAAAGTTATTTGCCAGATGGGACAATTAATGAAGCAGATGGTTTTGATGCTAATCAGGATTTTACTATCTTGAATTCAAGAATAAATGATGGGGTAATGTTTATAGAGGAGTAATCCAGTACTATGATGAAAGTGTTTAGATTTTTTGAATATGCCTATTTGGCTATCATGTGTTTTTTTCTCTACGAAGCATATGTAGAATGGGGACAAGAAGGCGGAAGAAGTATGCTTTATATCTTTTTTGCAATCGCCGCAATTTTTATGTTTTTCTTTAAAAGAAACTTTAGAAAACGATTTGATGCCAATAACAAAGACTAATTCATGGAATTACATATCATTGTTATTATTCTTTCTCTTGTTCTTTCAGCCTTTTTTTCAGGAATGGAAATTGCCTATGTTTCTTCTAATAAAATACACATAGAGATAGAGAAAAAACAAGGAGGGTTTATCTCAAATATTCTGGCGAGATTAACAAAAAAACCTTCCAAATTTATTGCAACAATGCTTGTCGGTAATAATGTAGCATTGGTCATATATGGATTTTATATGGGCGAAGTATTGATGAAGATTATCGCAGGATATTTTCCTCAAATAGCAGGCAGTATTACTTTGTTATTACAAACGTGTATTTCAACTTTAGTGATTTTAATTACAGCAGAATTTTTACCCAAAGTATTCTTTCAGATTTATTCTAATACATTACTTAAAGTATTTTCATTTCCGGCATATATCTTCTATGTTATTTTTACTCCTATTTCGTCGTTTGTAATTTGGGTTTCTGATTTTGTGCTAAAAAAATTTTTGAAAACGGATGGAGATCAAGTTCAACTTGCTTTTAGTAAAACAGAATTGGGAGATTATATAAACGAGCAAATGGAAACTATAGAAGAACATGACGAAATAGATAGCGAAATTCAAATTTTTCAGAATGCTCTGGATTTTTCAGATGTTAAGTCAAGAGAGGTGATGATTCCTAGGACAGAGATAGTAGGGGTAGAAAAATCACAATCAATAGAAGAAGTAAGCACTTTGTTTATAGATACAGGTCTGTCAAAAATAATTGTTTATAATAATACTGTAGATGATATTATTGGATATGTACACTCTTTTGAATTGTTTAAAAAGCCTAAGTCGTTAAGAGCAATTCTTCTGCCAGTGGTTTTTGTTCCAGAAACCATGTTTGTTAAAGATGTATTGAATCTTCTGACCAAAAAACATAAAAGTATAGCAGTAGTTATAGACGAGTATGGAGGTACAAGCGGTATTATTACTGTAGAAGATATTGTAGAAGAACTTTTTGGAGAGATTGAAGATGAACATGATTCTATAGAACTTATCGAAGAACAATTGTCAGAAAATGAATATCGATTTTCTGCAAGAATAGAAGTAGATCATATCAACGAGTCTTATAAATTAGATCTTCCTGAAGATGAAAATTATGAAACATTAGGAGGGATGATTGTAAATCATACCGAAGAAATCCCTCAACAAGGAGAAGAGGTGAAGATAGATGGTTTCAAAATTAAAATTATAGAGACCTCTAATACCAAAATTGAAATTGTAGAACTACATGTGATACCAGAGGATTAATAATACTATTGCGATGACCAGAAAAACGCAAAATCTAAGAATTGTAGTGTTTGTTGTAATTTACATCATTATTGTAATATGTGATTTGGTTTGTAGTAGTGATGATACGTATTCGAATCTTAGAAGTGTCACAAAACCTTCAATTCTGGGTTCGTTAATCATCTTCTTTTTAATACATAGAAAAGGACTGGGTATTTCAATATTTAGACTAATGCTATTGGCCTTGTTGTTTTCTTTAGCCGGAGACATACTACTTTTATTTGTTATACAATCTCAATTCTTCTTTATTGCAGGTTTAGTTATGTTTTTGTTGGCACATATAATGTATATTTTAGTGTTTCTTAAAAAACATAATAAGCATAAAAAAAATAAAATTTTTCTTGTGCTAACAGTTGCTTATGGTGTAGGCCTGTTTTATTTGTTATACCCAGGACTAGGAGATATGTTAATTCCTGTGATGGTGTATATGGTGGTGATTTTATTAATGTCAAATGCATCATATCTAAGAGAGAAGCGTGTCTCTCAGGTAAGTTATCTCATGGTCTTTATAGGCTCTTTGTTTTTTATGGCCTCTGATAGCATTTTAGCATTTTCAATGTTTTACCAGCCTTTGCCTATGAGTAACATATGGATTATGGCTACATATGCAACAGCTCAGCTTTTGATAGTTTTTGGTGTTTTAAGACAAAAAAACCAGATTTTTTAAAGTAATAAAAGTACGTAAAAACCGGACTATTATATATTAAAAACCAAAAGAGTTAAAACTTCATAAGACTTTCAGTTTTTTTAATTGGTATTATTACAATAAAATGGTACTTTCGCCCACTATATTTTGAATAAATTATAAAATACCATGGCAGTTTTAAATAAAATCAGACAGCGTTCGGTCTTTCTAATCGTAATCATTGCACTAGCACTTTTCTCTTTTGTGTTAGCAGATTTGATTCGTAATGGAGGAGCCATTTCCCAGAAAGCTGAGAATACAATTGCAACAATAAACGGAAAAGATATTGATCGAACTGAGTTTGCTAGAAAAGTAGAACTAGCATCAAGGAGTTTTGGAGGAGGAACATCAAGTATCCAGGCAGTGAATTATGTGTGGAATCAAGAATTGAGAGAAACAGTTTTTGAAGAGCAATTCGAAGAGCTAAATATTAGAGTAGGAGAAGATCAGGTAAACCAGTTGTTAGAAGAATCATTAGCTAATAACCCTACGTTTTTAAATGAAGCAGGAGTTTTTGATAAGGCTAAAATGCAAGAGTATGTGGCTAATGTAAAAGCTACTTCACCACAAGCATACCAACAATGGTTAGATTTTGAAGTTTCTGTAAGTAAAGGTGCTAGAGAACAAACTTATCTTAATATGATTAAAGCTGGTGTAGGATCTACACTAAAAGAAGGTGAGCTGGCTTATAAAATGGAAAATGATAATGTAGATATCAAATATGTACAACTCCCATTTTCTAGTATTGAAGATACAGAAGTAGAAGTAACTGATGCAGAAATTAAAGCATATATTGATGCTCATAAAGAGCAATATAAAGCAGAAGCTTCAAGAAGTATACGTTATGTCTTGTTTAATGAACTTCCTAGTGAAGAAGATGAGAATCAAGTAAAAGCGGAAGTAGCTGCATTATTAGACGATAAAGTAGAGTTTAATGAAGCAACCAAAGCGAATGATTCTGTTTTAGGATTCAAAAATATAGATGTAAAGGATGCAGAAGAGTTTGTGAATCAAAATTCTGCTGTAAAATTTGATGGAGGATTTAAGTTCAAAAAAGATTTGCCAACTACAGAAGCAGATACAATTTATAATCTTGGTATAGGAGATGTATATGGCCCATATAAAGATGGAGATTATATTAAAATTTCAAAAGTAGTTGCGCAAAAGCAAATGCCAGACTCAGTTAAAGTAAGTCATATTCTTGTTTCTTGGGTTGGATTAGGTACTGCCGGTGATACAAAACGAACTAAGGAAGAAGCGAAGACTTTGGCAGATAGTATTATTGCAATAACTAAAGCAGATAAAACAAAATTCGCTGCTTTGGCAACACAATTCTCTTCAGATCAGTCTAATAAAGATAAAGGAGGAGATCTTGGGTATTTCTCACCAGGTAGAATGGTTCCTGCTTTTAATGATTATTGTTTTGAAAACAAAACAGGAGATCAAGGAATTGTAGAAACACAATTTGGGTATCATATTATAAGTATCGAGGATCAAAAAAATGAGCAAAAAGCGATACAGGTAGCTACAGTAGCTCAAAAAGTTGAACCGAGTGAAAAAACCATCAATGCGATTTTTACTGAAACAACCAAATTTCAGATTTCAGCTAGAGACAAAGATTTTGAAGAAGTTTCTAAAGAGAATAAATTAACCGTACGACCAGTAAATAAGATTAAAGAATTGGATGAGAACATCCCTGGATTAGGAGCTAGAAGAGCAATTGTGCAATGGGCTTTTAATGAGGAATCTGAAGTAGGTATAGTAAAACGCTTTGATATTCCTGAAGGGTATGCAGTAGTTCAATTGACTGAAAAAGAAGATGAAGGGGCAATGAAGGTAGGAGATGCAAGTTTAACTGTAAAACCAATATTAGTCAATAAAAAGAAAGCAGAGAAATTAAAAAGTAAAATTTCTGGTAGTACGCTCGACGCAATTGCTCAAGGTCAAGGGCAAACTGTGAAAGTTGCTTCTGCATTGACTATGAAAACACCAACTATTAGTGGAGCAGGAACTGAGCCAAAAGTAGTAGGAGCAGCCTTTGCTCTAGAGTCAGGAAATATATCGAGTCCTATCGTTGGTAATAACGGAGTATATGTTATAGAAGTAACTAAGAAAACACCAGCTAGTGGTTTAGATACATATATGAGTTATGCGTCACAAGCTTCCAAAACTCAAACCGGAGCAGTGAATACTAAAGTTTTTGAAGCGCTTAAAGAAGCAGCAGAAATTGAAGATAAGAGATCGAAATTCTATTAGAATTATAGATTGATAAAAAAAATAAAAAACCCTGAAGATTATAATCTTCAGGGTTTTTTATTATGTCAATTCTAAACTTTTGTTTCTAACTTCTAACCTTTTGTTCCCATTTCCAGGCAGAGGTAAGAGAATCATCCAGACTACTTTTTGAGTTCCATCCTAATTCGTTATTTGCTTTAGTGGTATCTGCATAGGCAGCTGTGATATCACCTTCTCTTCTTTCTACAATTTTATAGTTTAATTTTTGATTAGATACTTTTTCAAAAGACTGTATCACTTCAAGAACAGAACTTCCTGTTCCGGTACCTACATTAAACACTTCATAGTTAGACTTGTTTTTGTCTTCCAGTAATCGTTGTAAAGCCACTACATGAGCTTTTGCAAGATCTACGACATGAATATAATCTCTAATACAAGTTCCGTCTGATGTGGGGTAATCATCGCCAAAAACAGACAATTGCTCTCTTAACCCTATTGCTGTTTGTGTAATAAACGGAATCAGGTTTTGAGGAACTCCAATAGGAAGTTCTCCAATTTCTGCAGAAGGGTGTGCTCCAATTGGATTAAAGTAACGAAGAGCAATAGCTTTTAAGGCAGGGTGTACTTTACAGGTATCTCTTATGATTTCTTCTCCAATCTGTTTTGTGTTTCCATAAGGAGATTCTGCTACTTTTACAGGAGCATTTTCTGTGATTGGCAACTCGTCTGCTTGACCATATACAGTACAGGAAGAGCTAAAAATAAAACTAGCTGATGTTTTGTGAGCTAATTGTTGCAGGATATATACAAGAGTTGATAAGTTGTTTTCGTAGTATAGCAAAGGTTTTTCTACGCTTTCACCTACAGCTTTTGATGCTGCAAAATGAATAACTCCTTCGATATCATGATGGCGTTTAAAAAACTCTTCAACCTTGTCTTTTTCTCTAAGATCAAATTTTTCAAAAATAAGATCTTTTCCTGTGATTTTGTGTATTCCTTTAAGTACATCAGGTGATGAATTCGAACAATTGTCAATAATAACAACTTCATACCCTTTGTTTTGTAACTCTACAACGGTGTGAGAACCAATAAACCCCAATCCCCCCGTGACTAAGATTTTCATATGTAAAATGATTTAATATTTGCACCAACGAAGGAACAATAATTAAAGGATTTTAGCAACTTCTTGATTTACAAATTCTAAAAACCTCTCATCTTTTTCTGTAAAAGGATCTAAGCTCTCAGAGTCAATATCAATCTGACCTATATTTTCCCCGTTTTTAAAGAGAGGTATTACAATTTCTGATTTAACAGTTAGGCTACAGGCGATATAATTACCTTGTGCTTGCACATCTGGAACCACAAAATTCTCATTCGAAACAGCAACCTGACCACAGATTCCTTTTCCGAAGGGAATAATAACGTGATCTGTTTTTTCGCCAACATATGTGCGTAGTTTTAACTCTTCTTTGTCCTCGTTTTTAAAATAAAAACCTACCCAGTCATAGTGATCTATGTTGTCTTTGAGTAGTTTGCAAATCATATGTAATCTATCTGTAACAGATTTATTATTGTCTTTAAGTAAATGAGTTACCTGGTGTTTTAAATCTTCAAAAAGCATTCCTGTACAATTTTTTCCCGGCAAAAATATCTAAAAAAAATATAAAAGCCTCCTATTTAGAATGGTATTGTTTTGTTAAAAAATCTTTAAAAAAATAAAAATGTGCTGGTGATTGTTTTATATATATAGAGTATTTTTGGCATTTTAACAGTAAAGAAACTAGATTGATTTTTAGTGTATAATTATAATATATAGTGTTTTGAAAATAACAAGAAGATTTTTTTTGGTATTTATATTTACGGCTCTATTAGGCGTGTCTTGTAATAAAGATAAGAAACCTGAATCTGTTGCTGTAGATGAGAATATAAATGAAATTGTAGACTATAATAAGACTGATTTGATATCAAAAGTTAAGTTTTCTGATATCAAAACTCAAGAAATATATGATTTGTATCTGTCTGTAAAAGCAGCTTTGGTAAATTCTGAAAGTGGTATTGTACAAGCGGAAACAAAAAAACTAGAAGCTGTTATTGAAGACTCTGAAGAGAATAAGCAAATTAAAGCAGTTTCAAAACTTATCTCACTAACCAAAGACATTAAAAAGCAACGTGATTTTTTTGTTTCATTAACTAGTGAGGTAGAAAAACTAGTTGGTAAAGCCAAAATTACATCGGGAGAAGTATATAAACAGTTTTGTCCTATGGCTTTTGATGGAGAAGGAGGGTATTGGTTGTCTGATTCTAAAGAAGTTAGAAATCCATATTATGGAAAAAAAATGCTTGCCTGCGGAAGTGTAGAGAAGACTTTTAAATAACAGGTGAATTCGTGTTATTTTTATATAAAATGTAAAAGATATTTTGTTTGTAGAGAAATGAGAAAATACTTATAACAGAAATATTGATTATATTTAGACGAATCAAGTACGTAAATCAGCTTAATTTTGAGGGAAATTTAAGAGGTTAAACGTGCTAGATTAATATTGTAATTGGAATAAAACAAAAAGGATATGATTAAGAAAAAATTGATCTTGTTGATTTTTTCTGTACTCTTTTTTTCCTGTAGTGAAGTAAAGGTAGCTGCTGAGCCCACGGCTCAGACTCTTGCTCTTATAGAAAAATCTAAGGCACTACAGTTACGAGGGGAAAAAGTTGAACAGAGTATGCTCAGAAATAAAGATTCGCTGGTAATGCTTATTGGTGAACCGAGTATACGAGTAAAAGTTACTTCAGATGATAAGGATTTTGTGAATATTATGGAGATGTCTAATGAGTTTATTTTGGACATGAAATATGCAACTTCTGATAATTTTTTGAAAGAAAAAGTATATGCTTGTGCCGAATGCTTTGTTAGGAAAGAAGTGGCAGTTGCACTTATAAAAGCGAATGATGATTTGCTTACACAGGGGTACAGAATAAAGTTTTTTGACTGTTATCGTCCATATAGTGTTCAGAAAAAGATGTGGAAGATTTTTCCTAACCCTGGATATGTTGCAGACCCTAAAGGAGGATCTGTGCATAATAGAGGAGCAGCGGTCGATATTACCTTAGTGAGATCATCAGGTGGACATGTTGATATGGGAACGGATTTTGATCATTTTGGAAAAGAAGCACATCATTCATACACATCACTGTCGCCAACTGTATTGGGGCATCGTAAATTGCTACGAGAAACTATGGAGAAGCATGGATTTAAAACCATAAGAACAGAATGGTGGCACTATAATTTTAAAGGAAACACAAAATTTAAAATATCAGATTTCAGATGGAAATGTGATTAACGCCTATTGCTTTCTAAAAATAGATAGTATTTAAGAAAAACGGCATTCACTTTAGTGAATGCCGTTTTTTTGAGCACAATAATTGTAAAAATCGGAAAAATCATGCCTGTGTTTAGAATTGCTCGACTTCTGTACTGCCTTTCATAGCAACAGTCGAAGCTTTACCTGTGGTTACTGTGTTTTGTACAGCATCAAAATATGTAGTACCAACAAATCCTTGATGTTTTACTGCACGAAATCCATCTTTTTGTAAAGCAAATTCCCTTTCTTGTAATTCAGAATAACCAGCCATTCCTCTTTCTTTATATGCTTTAGATAATTCAAACATACTAGTGTTTAAGGCATGAAACCCTGCAAGAGTGATAAATTGAAATTTGTATCCCATAGCGGCCAATTCTTCTCTAAATGTTTCCATTTCAGAAACAGAAAGCTTTGCTGCCCAGTTAAATGAAGGAGAGCAGTTGTATGCTAGCATTTGATCTGGATATTTTGCATGGATAGCTTCAGCAAACTTGCGAGCTTGTTCTAAATCTGGATTACTGGTTTCCATCCAAATTAGATCTGCATATGGTGCATATGACAATCCTCTGTCAATACCTTGTTCTATTCCGTTATTTACATGAAAGAAACCTTCGTCTGTACGTTCTCCTGTAACAAACTTTCTGTCACGCTCGTCTACATCACTGGTTAATAAATTGGCTGCATCAGCATCGGTACGTGCAATGATAATTGCAGGCACTCCCATTACATCTGCAGCAAGTCGAGCTGCTACTAATTTGTTGATCGCTTCCTGGGTTGGTACTAATACCTTTCCGCCAAGATGCCCACATTTTTTAGCAGAACTTAATTGATCTTCAAAGTGAACTCCACTAGCCCCAGACTCGATCATAGATTTCATCAATTCAAAAGCATTTAGATTTCCTCCAAAGCCGGCTTCAGCATCTGCTACGATAGGAACCAAATAGTCCTTTTTGTTTTCTTCACCATTCACCACTTGTATTTGATCAGCTCGTAGCAATGCGTTGTTAATTCTTTTTACTACTTGTGGTACACTGTTTACGGGATATAAAGATTGATCTGGATACATTTGTCCTGCGAGATTAGCATCAGCGGCCACCTGCCACCCGCTTAAGTATATTGCTTCTAATCCAGCTTCTACTTCTTGTACCGCTTGATTGCCTGTTAGTGCACCCAATCCTGCTACAAAATCCTGAGTTTTTAGTTTCATCCATAGTTTTTCTGAACCTTGTTTGGCTACACTATGCTCGATTTTGTATGACCCTTGTAGTTTTACTACTTCTTCGGCAGAGTAAGGGCGTTCTACATTCTTCCATCTTGGATTTGTAGTCCAATCGATAATCAATTCTTCTATTCTTTGTTCTGTGTTCATGACTTATTGATTTTACTATATATTGATTTATTTTATATGTATTGATACGCTTTGGTGGTAAGAAATTCTTCAAACTCATCAGATGTTACTAGTTTTTCGAAAATCTGGATTGCGTTTTGATAATTTTTAGTTTTGAAGAGTGAACTTCCTACCTGTTTTTTAATTATCTTGAGTTCATCCTTAAAAAGAGTATTAAATAATGTATTGTTGAGTGTTCTACCATCTTCTAAGACCACTTCCTGTTGTAACCATTGCCATATTTGGGTTCGGCTAATTTCTGCGGTAGCAGCATCCTCCATAAGGTGGTATAATGCTACTGCTCCATTACCTCCTAACCAGGTTGCGATATAATGAATTCCAACATTAATATTTTGCCGTATTCCTTTTTCGGTAATGGTGCCTTTTGGAATGGCTAAAAGATCATTCTCGGTAATGTTTATGTCATCACGTTTAACATCCATTTGATTAGGGTTTGGCATATGAGTATCAAATACACGCATTGCCAATGCTACCAGTCCTGGATGTGCTACCCATGTGCCGTCATGACCGTTTTTTACTTCTCGCTCTTTATCGGCTTGTACTTTGGTATATGCAATTACATTTCTGTCTTCATCTTCTTTGATAGGGATTTGTGCCGCCATACCACCAATTGCCAGAATATTTCTTTTGTGACATCTTTGGATTACCAGTTTGCTATATGCGTCCATAAAAGGACTGGTCATTGTTACCTGGGCACGATCGGGAACTACAAAACCTGGATGATTTCTTAGTTTTTTGATATAACTAAAAATATAGTCCCATCTTCCGCAATTCAATCCAACGATATGATCTTTTAATGCATAGATAATTTCATCAAGTTGAAAACTTGCTGTAATAGTTTCTACTAGAACAGTCACTTTTACGGTACCGTGTTTGATGTCTAAATATTCTTCAGAAAAATCAATTACATCATTCCACCATACAGCTTCATTGAAATGCTCTAGTTTAGGAATGTAGTAATAAGGTCCGGTACTATTTTCTTTAAGCTGTTTATGGTTATGAAACAGATATAAGGCAAAATCAAATAAAGAGGCAGAGATTTCCTTGTCATTTATCAAAAGGTGTTTTTCATTAAGATGTAGGCCTCTGGGTCTTACGATTAATGTGGCTGTTTTTTCATTAAGCGTATAGGTTTTGTCTTTTTTTGGATTATAAAACGAAATGGTTTTGTTAACCGCATCTTTCAGGTTTTTTTGGCCTTGAAGGCAGTTTTCCCATAGAGGAGCATTGCTGTCCTCGAAGTCGGCCATAAATGTTTTGGCTCCAGAATTTAAGGCATTGATTACCATTTTTCTGTCGACAGGCCCTGTGATTTCTACTCTTCGGTCTTGCAGGTCTGTGGGGATTTGTGCAGCTGACCACTCGCTATTGCGAATTTCTTTTGTGTTCTCTGGAAAAGAAGGGTGAGTTCCCAGATCAAATAACTGTTGTTGGCTTTCGCGATTTCTTAAAAGAACTAATCGTCTTTCATTAAAACGATTTTGTAAGGCTTCTAAAAAGATCAGTGCTCCATCGGTCAATATTTCAGGATGGTAGTTTTTAACTTCTTTAGTGAAGCTAATTTTCTGACTAAGATTTGTTTGAATTTCCATCTGTTTAAAAATTTAAATGACTGGTTAATCTATTGATATAATGCGCCTGTCAATGATGATTTTTCTTAAATGCCCATTATGAGCTTCCATGACTAATATCGTTTGAGTGAACAATATTATGAAAAAGTTTTTTTAAAAACAAGCGAACGTTCGCTAAATGTGAACTTTTTGTTTTTTCGAGAATTACGCAAAAATGGTTACTTTTGAACTTATGGCAATAGCAGAAGAATATATTAGGTTGATTTTTGGACTGAAAATCAAGCAGATACGGACAGAGAAGGATCTATCTCTTTTTGGATTATCAAAGTTATGCGGACTTTCTAAATCGTATTTAAACGAAATAGAAAAAGGAAAAAAGTACCCTAAAACAGATAAAATCATCAAACTTGCTGAGACATTTGATGTTCCTTATGATCATTTAGTTTCTCTAAAATTAGATAAAAACCTGGCTCCGATAGGTGAAATTTTACAATCTGGAATCCTTGATGAGATTCCGTTAGAATTATTCGGGATACAGCAAAGTGATTTAATTGATATCATAGCCAATGCACCATCAAAAGTTAATGCATTTATAAGTACGATTATTGAGATTGCACAGCATTATAATATGAGTAGGGAAGGTTTTTATTTAGCTTCATTGCGATCTTATCAAGAAGCGCATAATAACTTTTTTAAGGATCTTGAAGATAAAGCTGTACGATGTGCAAACTCATATCAGTTGGATTTAAGCGGAAAAATTACTTCGGCTGATTTAGAAGATATTCTTAAAGAAGAATACGGATATACGATTAATGCTGCCGGGATTCCTAAACAAGAAGAATTGGATAACCTGAGATCGGTATTTGTGCCCTCTACAAAAACACTTCTGTTGTCAGATCGAGTAGATGAGGCTCAAAAAACTTTTATTTATGCTAAGGAATTGGGATATCAATATCTGGAAATTATTGAAAGGCCTTATACCTTTTCGTGGATAAAGTATGATAATTTTGAAGAAGTACTGCATAATTTTTATGCATCGTACTTTGCTGGTGCCTTAATTATTCCCAGAGCTCATTTGAAAGAGCATCTTAAAGAGTTGTTTTCAATGAAAAAATTCTCTGAGAAAGCTTTTCATAAGATTATGAAATTGTATAACGCTTCTCCAGAATCTTTTTATCAACGTCTCACTAATGTATTGCCAAAAGATTTTGGTATGCAAAATGTATTCTTTCTTCGGTTTACTCATAAATTAGGGGCAGAGAAGTTTAATTTGGTTAAAGAACTGCATATTACACACCAGCAGCAACCTCATGCTAATGAGGTGAATGAGCATTACTGTAGACGGTGGATGGCTGTAAAGATTTTACAGCATACGGCAACTAAAGATTTGGAGTATGCATTTAATATTCAAATCTCTGATTATGTAGATACAGATCAGCAATACTTGGTGTTTACTTCGGCGACAAAAGATCCTTTTAAAAAAGACTATTACCGTAGTATTGGAATTGGATTTTTGAAGTCCTCTACTCTAGAGAAAAAAATCAACTTTGTTAATGATACAAAAATATTAAAGGAAAAAGTAGGAGTCACTTGTGAATCGTGTTCACTAGTAGATTGTGAAGTTAGGATGGCTCCTCCAAAGCAATTATTAGCTAAGGAGAAACATAAAAAAACGGCAGAGTTGGTAGAGGGTATCATGAAACAATATTCTTAGTATTAGATAAGTTTAAAGACTGCTCTTTTTGGTAAAAGAAAACCCCATTCTGAAAACTCAGAATGGGGTTTTGTATTCTTAACAAATTTATATCCACAAGCTTGCTAAATATTTTTACTGTCACGGTGTTGATCCGCAAACAGACTAAATAATAGCCTGCAGTGGCTCACTGCTACATCATTCCTGGCATACCTCCGCCCATTGGTGGCATTCCGCCTCCAGCAGGAGCATCCTCTTTAATGTCTATTAGTGCACATTCTGTAGTAAGGATCATACCAGATACAGAAGCTGCATTTTCAAGAGCTATACGTGTTACTTTTTTAGGATCGATGATACCTGCTTTAAGCATGTCTACATAATCTTCAGACTTAGCATCATATCCAAAATTATCTTTACCTTCAAGAACTTTAGAGATTACTACAGATCCTTCGCCTCCTGCATTTTCTACAATCGTTCTAAGTGGTGATTCAATTGCACGGTTTACGATTTGTACACCAGTAGCTTCGTCAGCGTTCTCGGTTTTTACTTTGTCTAATACAGCTTTAGCTCTTACCAGGGCAACACCTCCACCAGCAACAATACCTTCTTCTACAGCAGCACGAGTAGCATGAAGTGCATCATCTACACGATCTTTCTTTTCTTTCATCTCTACTTCAGAAGCAGCACCCACATATAGTACAGCAACACCGCCAGCTAACTTTGCTAAACGCTCTTGTAGCTTCTCTTTGTCATAATCAGAAGTAGTAGTTTCTATTTGTGCTTTGATTTGATTTACTCTGTTTTTGATTAAATCTTCTCCACCAGCACCATTAACTACAGTAGTATTATCTTTGTCGATAGCTACTTTTTCAGCAGTACCTAAGTGTTCAATAGTAGTGTTTTCTAATGTAAAACCACGCTCTTCAGAAATTACAGTCCCTCCTGTTAAGATAGCAATATCTTCTAGCATTGCTTTACGTCTGTCTCCGAAACCAGGAGCTTTTACAGCTGCAATTTTAAGTGCTCCACGTAGTTTGTTTACTACAAGTGTTGCTAATGCTTCTCCGTCTACATCTTCTGCGATGATCAAAAGTGGTTTTCCAGTTTGAGCAACAGGCTCTAAGACAGGAAGAAGGTCTTTCATAGCAGAAATCTTCTTGTCATAAAGTAAGATATACGGTGTTTCCAGATCAGCTGTCATTTTTTCGCTGTTGGTTACAAAGTATGGAGAAAGATATCCTCTATCAAATTGCATTCCTTCTACGATATCTACAGTGGTATCTGTTCCTTTTGCTTCTTCTACTGTGATTACTCCTTCTTTACCAACTTTCTCAAAAGCTTTGGCAATAAGATCTCCAATAGTTTCATCATTGTTAGCAGAAATAGCTGCTACTTGCTTGATTTTATCAGAAGAGTCACCTACTTCTTTTGTTTGTTTTGAAAGATCTTCTGTGATCGCTTTTACAGCTTTATCAATACCGCGTTTAAGATCCATTGGATTTGCGCCAGCTGCTACATTTTTAAGCCCTTCTTTTACGATAGCTTGTGCTAATACTGTTGCCGTAGTAGTACCATCTCCTGCAAGGTCATTAGTTTTAGAAGCTACTTCTTTTACCATTTGTGCTCCCATGTTTTCAAGAGCATCTTCAAGTTCAACTTCTTTAGCTACAGAAACACCATCTTTGGTTACTGTAGGAGCTCCAAAAGATTTACTGATAATTACATTACGACCTTTAGGTCCTAGAGTTACTTTTACTGCATTTGCTAGTGCATCTACACCACGTTTGATACCGTCACGTGCTTCTATGTCAAATTTTATATCTTTTGCCATAATTAATTTTTTTAAAAATTAAAATCCAAACCTGAGTATTCAAAAATTCCAGAATATTGGAATAGAACTCAATAAATAAAGTAGTGGATTTGTTTTTTTGTGATTTTTAAATTGATACTTTCTTATACGATAGCAAGGATATCATCCTCACGCATGATTAAATAATCCTTTCCATCTAATTTTAATTCGGTACCAGCGTATTTACCGTAAAGTACAGTATCACCAACTTTAACAGTCATATCGTGATCTTTTTTACCGCCACCTACAGCAGCTACTTTACCTTTTTGTTGTTTTTCCTGAGCTGAGTCAGGAATAAATAATCCTGATGCTGTTTGCGTCTCTGCAGGAAGTGGCTCTACAACCACGCGGTCTGAAAGAGGTTTGATGTTTACTCCCATTATGATTTGTTGTTTTTTTTGTTAAAATTAAAATGAAATCTTCGATGCTTCTTATTTCAGAAATTATGCCAGTGGGGCGATACTGACAAATTGAAACAAAAAATGCCGACTATATGACAAGTCGACATTTTTGTTATTGTTTTTTTTTAAAGATGTTATTGTTTGTCATCTTTTTCTGTTGCTGGAGGAGTTACAGGAGTTTCTATCTGAACATCTTCGGTGTTAACTTTTGATTCAGGAATAGAACTTCCGCCCATTAAATCTATATTAGATAGTAGGATTAATACCAATAATAGCGTAGCTAAAGTCCAGGTACTTTTGTCTAAAAAGTCTGTAGTCTTTTTTACACCACCAAGTTGTTGTGTTCCGCCACCACCAAAAGAAGAAGATAATCCACCTCCTTTAGGGTTCTGTACCATAATTACTATTACCAGTAAAAAAGATACGATAACGATTAGGATTAAGAATATTGAAAACGTTGTCATTATATTGTTATTTATTGTCTTGTAATTTTTTTATCGCTCGAATTTGGTCTGCAAAGAAACCACTTTTTTCGGGATTTTTCAAAATTAATATGTTATAAGCCTGAATTGCTTTCTTATAGTTTTTTTGAACCAAATATACTCTGGCCAAAGTTTCTGTCATTAATTCGTCTGAAGGAACCAGGTTTTCCTTAGCCAGATTGCGCGCAGGAGTATTTTTGGCAGCGGGTTGTATCTTAGGATTACTAGCGATAAACTCATCAATCAGATCGAATTTATGTTTTTGATCTAATGGTTTGGCGGACTCTTTTTCTTCAGTTTCAGAAATTGGAGCCTTGATCTCCTGGTCAGAATCTCTATCTATCGGATGTAAAGAGGTCAATTTTAGCCATTCTGCAAAAGAATGTGTTTCTCTTTTATTAAAATCCAGAGGTTTGTCAATTTGCAAAGTTTCTTCTGGAGTTTTGTTTTTGTCCTGAGTGATTTTTGGTTGATCTTTTTCTGTTGCATCAGGAGTTGTAGACTCAGCAATTTCGATTTGTTTAAGAGTGCTGTTTTCTTTTCTTTCGTAAAATAAAGTTGGATCCAGGACATCTTCAGCTTCTTTCATCTTCATTCTTACAGCTTCATCCATATCCATTCTGGGAAGTGTTTTAATCTCTTCTGGATCGATAACCTTTATGTCGGACTTGTGTTTCTTTTTTGCCTCTTCAGAACTGTTACTGTCTTTAAAAAGGTCAGAGGTGATAAAATCAAATAATACACTACGATCTGTGGTATATGCCGCAGTGGTTTTTAATTCCTGGTTATATCTAAAACTTTCCTGATTCTTTAGGGATTTTAAGACCAATGATCTTGCCGACTGAAAATAAGGAAATGTCCTTGTTATCTTTTCAAGGGATTTTGCCTGCTCTTTATTTAGTTGGGCAGGATTTTGAAGCAAATATGATAACTCTTTAATATTCAATTAGTACTAATTATGTATTTTATTTAGTATTCAACTTTTTGATAATAATAGCTATTGTTTTTACCACCTGGCAAGTGTGGCGTTAAACATATCTTGTGTGATTCTTTCAAAAATTACGTCCAAGGCCTGATCTCTTATTGTGTTTTCTGATGAAGAAGCGGGGTAATCAAAGAAAAAAGAAAAACGTTGTTCCAGATCTTGAGTAGGGTCTTTTGTGTCATAAAACCTCATGTTTACTGCAATAGTTAATCGGTTTTGAGCAGCTGTTATATTTGATGTTGCTGTATTTGGCGAAACATAATCCTGTACGATTTCTCCTTCGTATATGATATCTCCTCCAGAAGTGGATAAACTAAGATTAGTTTGATTAAGGATTAGATCTTGTAGTTGATTGGTAAAGGTTTGATCAGCTCCAGGAAAAATTCTTGGGGATTGATTTTGGAAGAAATTAACTTGAAATGTTTTTGTGTCGGGAGAAATATTTGTTCCCGTAAAAGAATATGCTCCACATCCCTGAAACAAGACCATTGCAATTAGTATCGCTGCTATATATCTTACTGTTTTCATCAATTATAAATCGTATTGTTTTATTTTTCTATACAAGGTGCGTTCACTGATTCCTAATTCTTCTGCCGCTGCTTTACGTTTACCTCTATGACGTTCTAAAGACTTTTTAATCAATTCAAGTTCTTTATCATGCAATGATAATGTTTCTTCTTCTTCAATTTCTTCGGCAAAATGATATTTGTCATCTTCTTGTCGCTGGGTTGCAATTTGAGATGGTATTTCAAGCACTTCAGGAGTTGTTGCTGGTCTTTCGGGTTCTTCAAAATGTGTTTCTTTTTCCTTCTCTTGGTAAATTTTTTGAATTAACCCTTCATTATCTTTTTGTACTTGTTGCGTATTGCCACTTTGCATTAGTTCCATGGTCAGTTTTTTTAGATCATTAAGATCACTTTTCATGTCAAAAAGTACTTTGTACAATATCTCTCTTTCGTTACTGAAATCACTTTCTTTTTTATCTGCAGAAATTACTGCGGGTAAATTACTTCCGATATTTGGTAAATAGGCATGTAAGGTAGCTCCTGTTATTGTTCTGTTTTGTTCAAGGACTGAAATTTGCTCTGCAATGTTGCGCAGTTGTCTGATATTACCACTCCAGCGATGTTTTTCTAGCAGGATAACCGCATCTTCACTTAGACGAATTGTTGGCATCTTATATTTGGTAGCAAAGTCAGAAGCAAATTTTCTAAATAGTAAATGAATGTCTTCTTTGCGATTTCTTAGTGGAGGTAAAAGGATTTCTACTGTACTAAGACGATAGTAGAGATCTTCTCTAAACTTACCTTTTTTAATGGCTTCAAACATATTAACGTTGGTAGCCGCTACAATACGAACATCTGTTTTTTGAACTTTTGAAGACCCTACTTTAATAAATTCACCATTCTCTAATACTCTTAATAAACGTACTTGTGTAGTAAGAGGCAATTCTCCTACTTCGTCTAGAAATATAGTTCCGCCATCGGCTACTTCAAAATAACCATTTCGAGTTTGCGTGGCTCCTGTAAAAGCTCCTTTTTCATGACCAAAAAGTTCACTGTCTATTGTGCCTTCTGGTATTGCTCCACAGTTTACAGCAATGTATTTACCATGTTTACGATGAGATAGAGAGTGTATGATTTTAGGAACACTTTCTTTACCTACACCGCTTTCTCCGGTCACTAAAACCGAAATGTCGGTGGGGGCTACCTGGATCGCTTTTTCTACGGCACGGTTTAACTTAGGGTCGTTTCCTATGATTCCGAATCGTTGTTTTATGGCTTGAATTGATTCCATTTATGGAGTTTATTTTTTTGTTTTAATTGTATGTCTACAGTTGTAATTAATTATTCTCAGAATATCCAATCGCTTCACCAAGTAAAGTTGCACTGGTACAATCATCTATACGAACCATTACAAAATCACCAATTTTATATTCTCCTTTTGGGAATATTGCTACAATATTTTTTGTAGTTCTCCCGCTCCAATGTTGATCTGATTTTTTGGACTCTTTTTCAATTAATACTTCAAAGGTTTGTCCAATATAACTTTGATGTCTATAGGCGCAGTGTGTTCGTTGTAATGCGATGACTTCTGCCAGTCTTCGTTTTTTTACATCTTCGGGAACATCATCTTCTAATTTACGCTCAGCAAGTGTTCCTGGTCTTTCAGAATAGGCATACATATATCCATGTTCATATTTTACATATTCTAATAGTGATAATGTATCTTGATGATCCTCTTCTGTTTCTGTAGGGAAACCGATAATCATATCTTGGGTAATTGCGCAATCTGGGATTATTTTTTTAATATTATCAACCAAATCCATATACTCTTGTCGAGTGTGTAAGCGATTCATTTCCTTAAGAATACGATCGCTTCCACTTTGTATGGGAAGATGGATGTGCTTGCAAATATTTTTATGTTTTGCCATAATCTCTATTACATCTAATGTCATATCCTGAGGATTAGATGTAGAAAAACGAATACGTAGTTTTGGATATTTCTCTGCTGTCATATCCAGCAGTTTGGCAAAATCTACTGCGGTAGCTTTTTGAAAATCGCTAGCGTTGCCAAAATCTTTTTTCAGGCCACCACCATACCATAAATAACTATCTACATTTTGCCCTAATAAGGTAATTTCTTTAAAATTTTGAGATACCAAGTCATCTATTTCTTTTAAGATACTTTGAGGATCTCGACTACGTTCTCTACCTCTGGTAAAAGGGACTACGCAAAATGTGCACATATTGTCACAACCACGTGTAATCGATACAAAAGCAGATACTCCATTACTTTGTAAACGAACAGGTGCGATATCACCATATGTTTCTTCTTTAGAAAGGACAACATTCACAGCATTGCGTCCTGCATCTACTTCTTCTATCAGATTAGGAAGATCTTTATATGCGTCAGGCCCAACAACAAGATCAACTATTTTTTCTTCTTCAAGGAACTTACTTTTTAGGCGCTCTGCCATACAGCCAAGAACTCCAACTTTCATTCTTGGGTTGATTCTTTTTACTGCATTATATTTTTCTAGTCTTTTTCTAACTGTTTGCTCGGCTTTTTCTCTAATAGAACATGTGTTTACTAATACTAAATCAGCATCCTCAAGATTTTGTGTGGTGTTAAAACCTTCTTTAGCCAGAATAGAAGCGACAATTTCACTATCGCTAAAATTCATTTGGCAACCATAACTTTCTATAAAAAGCTTGCGTTTATTTTCTTTATTCTGATCAAGAGCAAGCGACTGCCCCTGTATACTTTCGTCAATAATCTTCTCCATAAAAATAATTCCTTATCGATTGGGGTCAAATAGTGTGCAAAGATACTTTTTAATACGGTTTATGACAAAGTGGCAGTGATTTATTTTCTAAAAAATCTATATTTGATGACTTTTTAACCCATAAATGTATAGGTAACGATGAATGCACTCTTTGAGAAAATAGAAAATAGTAAGTCTTTGGATTTTGGCGATATTTTTAATAAAAGTATCGAGCTCTTTAAAAAAGTATGGCTTCAAGGATTTGTACACTTGCTTATTTCGATATTAATTATGCTTCCTTTATTTTTTGTGATATATATTCCTGTTTTTGCTCTTGCAGGTATGTCAGGGTTTGAAAGTGGTTATGGTGATTATGGGTATCCTAGTGAAGAATTATCGATAGGTTTAATGTTCTTGTTTGTTATATTGGTTTTAGTTATAGCTATGATTGCTTCGGCACTCCAATTCGGGATTACGGCACATTTTTATAGGGTTTGTAAACAGGTAGATTTAGGGTTGCCAGAGACATCTTCGTATTTCATGTTTCTTAAAGGGAAATATTTAGGAAAAGTGTTTGCATTAGCAATAGCAACATTTGGAATAGCGATTTTGGCTGCAACGTTATGCTATCTTCCTATTTTTTATGTAATGGTTCCTTTGCAATTGCTAGGGGTGATATTTGCCTTTAATCCAGAGTATAGTGCTTCAGATCTTATAAAAGCTAGTTTTAAACTGGGTAATAAAATTTGGGGTATTTCGTTTGGGTTAATAATCGTTGCATCTATTTTGTCCCAAATGGTAGGTATGGTATTATGTTTTGTGGGAATATTTTTTACTGCTTCTTTTGTTTATATGCCAATCTATTTTATATATAAGGGTACATTAGGTTTTGAAGATGATGAATTTGAAAACAAAGAAACATTATTTGTAAAATAAAAAATAAGAAACCTGCTGATCGGCAGGTTTTTTTTAAACTAATTTTTTGATAAAGAATCTTGATATCAAAAAATTGATATACTTTTGTCGTCAGAAATTAAAGGACTATGGCTAAGAATTTAGTGATTGTGGAGTCGCCTGCTAAGGCCAAAACAATAGAAAAGTTTCTTGGGAAAGATTATACAGTTGCATCCAGTTTTGGGCATATTGCAGATTTACCTTCCAAAGAATTAGGGGTTGATGTTGAAGGGGATTTTAAACCCAAATATATCGTCTCCAAAGATAAGAAGGATGTCGTAAAAAAGCTGAAGAATCTTTCTAAGAATGCTGATATGGTATGGTTGGCAAGTGATGAGGATCGAGAAGGAGAAGCCATTGCATGGCACCTTGCAGAGACGCTTAAATTAGATAAAGACAGGACACGTCGTATCGTTTTTCATGAGATTACTAAAAATGCTATTCTTAAAGCAATAGAAAACCCTCGCTCTATCGATTATAATCTTGTAAATGCGCAACAAGCTAGGCGTGTTTTGGATCGTTTGGTAGGGTATGAGCTTTCTCCGGTATTATGGAGAAAGGTAAAAGGAGGATTATCTGCAGGAAGAGTGCAATCAGTTTCAGTGCGATTGATAGTAGAGCGTGAACGTGATATTTTAGGTTTTAAACCAGAAGCATCCTATAGAATTGATGCAGAGTTTTCTAATCAAGCTGGCAAATCTTTTAAGGCTAAGCTTCCTAAGAATTTTAAAACAAAAGAAGAGGCTGAAGCATTTTTACAAAAAAACCTAGGGGCATCGTTTAAGGTAGCTGATCTTTCTACAAAACCAGCAAAAAAATCACCAGCTCCGCCATTTACAACATCAACTTTGCAGCAAGAGGCTTCGAGGAAGTTGTACTTCTCTGTGAGTAAGACAATGACGATGGCGCAACGATTATATGAAGCGGGTTTAATCACATATATGAGAACAGATAGTGTTAATCTATCTACAGAAGCTCAAAATGGAGCAAAGGCAGAAATTGATTCGGCCTATGGTAATGAGTATAGTAATCCTAGACAATATAAAGGAAAATCAAAAGGAGCACAAGAAGCTCACGAAGCGATACGTCCTACAGATTTTTCAAGACATAGTGTAAATGTAGATTACGATCAACAACGTTTATACGAATTGATCTGGAAACGAGCTATTGCTTCGCAAATGAGTGATGCTAGATTAGAAAGAACTAATGTGAGGATTGAAGCTAATACACATAAAGAACAATTTGCTGCCAATGGTGAGGTTATAAAGTTTGAAGGTTTCCTAAAGGTGTATTTAGAAGGTAACGATGATGAGGATGAAGAGCAAGAAGGAATCCTTCCTGCAATGAAAGTGCAAGAAAGCCTGTTTAATAATTACATTTCAGCAACAGAAAGATTTACAAGAGCGCCAGGTCGATATACAGAAGCCTCACTGGTTAAAAAATTAGAAGAGCTAGGTATAGGAAGACCGTCAACATATGCACCTACGATTTCTACTATTCAAAATAGGAATTATGTAGAAAAAGGATCTAAAGAAGGAGAGGTTCGTGATTATATTCAAATGATTCTATCGGGAGATGCTGTGAATGAGAAAAAATTATCTGAGAAAGTAGGTAGTGATAAAGGGAAATTAATTCCAACCGATGTTGGGATGGTGGTAAATGACTTTTTGGTAAATCATTTTGCTTCGATTCTTGATTATAATTTTACGGCAAAAGTAGAACAGGATTTTGATGAAATAGCAGAGGGGCAAGAAGATTGGACTCATGTGATGAAGGAATTTTATCAAGAATTTCATCCTAGAGTAGAGGATGTGTCACAGAATGCAGAGCGCGAAGTAGGAGAACGTATTCTTGGAGAAGATCCAGCTACGGGCAAAGTGGTTAGTGTGCGATTAGGTAAATTTGGACCAATGGTTCAGATTGGTACTGCCGATGATGAGGATAAACCAAGATTTGCTAGTTTGGCACCAGGCCAAACATTAAGTAGTGTTACTTTTGAAGAAGCAATGGATCTGTTTCAGTTGCCAAAAGAACTTGGTGAATATAAAGGAGAAACTATTGTGGTTAATAATGGTCGTTTTGGACCTTATGTGCGTTTTGGTGAAAAATTTGTTTCCTTAGAAAAAGGAGAAGACCCGTTAAGTACTTCTTTGGATAGAGCTATTGAGTTAATCGATGCTAAAGAAAAAGCTGATGCTCCTATTTATACTTATGAGAATCTTCCTGTTCAAAAAGGTAAAGGTCGATTTGGTCCTTTTATTAAATGGAACGGAATGTTTATCAATGTAAATAAGAAATATGATTTTGATAATTTATCTGATAACGATATCGTAACTCTTATTGAAGAAAAGAAACAAAAAGAAATTGATAAGGTAATTCATAATTGGGAAGAAGAAGGAATTCGAGTTGAAAAAGCTAGATGGGGTCGCAGTAATATTATAAAAGGTAAAGTTAAAATCGAACTACCTAAGACTGTTGATGCTTCAAAGTTAACGCTGGATAAAGTAAAAGATCTGATAGAGAAAAATGCTCCCAAGAAAAAAACTGCAGCAAAAAAGAAAACTACAAAAAAGACCACTAAAAAGAAATAAACCAAAATATGTCTTTCGAATTTCTTATACCAGTTAGTGATTTAGTTGCCGCCCATACTAAGTTGCTTTCTGAACAGGCATTAGGAAATCAAATTAAAATTCATACGACAGCTGATGGAGTGCCAGATCTGGAAAAAATAGATGTTGCTATTCTCGGTATTCGGGAAAATAGAAATGACATCAATTTTTTAGGAGAAAGCTTGAGTTTTGATACTATTCGTAAATCATTATACGAGCTTTATCCCGGAAACTGGAGTACTAATATAGTAGATCTAGGAGATGTTGCTCCGGGGAATGAAGTTAGTGATACGTATTATTTGGTACAGGAGATTCTGTCTGCGTTATTGGTAAAAAATATTATTCCAATCATTATAGGAGGTAGTCAAGATTTAGTTTATGCACAATACAGATCATTTGACATTTTAGAGCGAATGGTAAATTTGGTTAATGTGGATAGTAAATTTGATTTAGGGAATTCTTCTAAGCCTATAACGAATACTTCATTTGTTGGTAAAATTATTGTAGAACAACCTTATAATTTGTTTAACTATAGTAATATAGGATATCAAACATATTTTAATGCTCAAGAAGAAATAGATCTGATAGAGAAATTATATTTTGATGCGTATCGTTTGGGAGAAGTTATTTCAGATGTGACTATTGTAGAGCCAATTATGCGAGATGCTGATATTGTTTCTGTGGATTTGGGAGTTGTGAATTCTACAAGTTTAAGCGGATTTACTGCTTCTCCCAATGGTTTTGATGGTCGTGAAATTTGCGCAATTTCTAGATATGCAGGGATTAGTGATAAGGTAAAAAGTTTTGGAATTTATGAATTTAAAAATTTCAAAAATGAAGAAACTACATCCTTGTTGATTGCTCAGATGATATGGTATTTTGTAGAAGGAATCAATTACAGGTCTAACGAAGTTAATATTAAAAATTTAAAAAGTACACTACATTATAATGTGCCGATAGAAGACGAAATTTTGTCTTTTTATAAAAGCGTTATGACCGGAAGATGGTGGATAGAAATACCATTTATTTCGTCTGGTAATAATAAATTGAAAAGACATACGTTATTACCTTGCACGTACAGCGATTATGAGCGAGCTTGTAATCAAGAAATACCTGAAAGATGGTATAAGGCAAAACAAAAAAACGAAGTTTAACATTTTTATTAGGTCGATTTAAGGTTTTTTTTAGAAAAAAATTGTTTTTCTGGAAATAAATAAATAGGTTTACGTCCTTAAATCTAGAAGATCTTAACCTAAAACACGTTATGAAGAAATTTGTATCACTCTTTGCTATTTTAGCAATGCTCTACAGTTGTGGTGGTGGAAGCCGAGGAGAACTGGTAGGAGCACAAGGAAAAAAATGGCACCCGCAGAAACCATATGGTATGGCCCTCATCCCCGGAGGTTCGTTCATTATGGGTAAGTCGGACGATGATAAAGCAGCACTTGCAAATGCCCCTACAAGAATGGTTACGGTTCGTTCTTTCTACATGGATGAAACCGAAATTACCAATAGCGAGTATAGGCAATTTGTAACTTGGGTTCGCGATTCTGTTATTAGAATGAGACTTGCGATAATGGCTGATGAATTAGGCAAAGCCCCAGGAGATGATGGTATTGGAGAATTTGCATTCCTAGATGCTGATACCGAGAACATGTCTGTCTACGAAAAATATATGTACGATAACTATAGTGGTACAGGTGAAACTGGCTACGAAGGTCGAAGACTTAATAAAGATATGGATATCGAATGGGATATCGAAGATTATCCCGATGAGTTTTATGCCGAAGTTATGGATACTATGTATATTCCTCTAGAAGAATCTTATAACGGTAGACGTACATTAGATGTAAGTAAATTCGAATTCAGATTTACATGGATGGATATCCAAGCCGCGGCACGTGCTAGAAAAGGTGGAAGAAAAGATTTTGTAAAAGAAGAAGTTATAAAAGTATATCCTGATACTACAGTTTGGATCAAGGATTTTAATTATTCATATAATGAGCCTATGCATAATGATTATTTTTGGCATAGTGCATACGATGACTACCCGGTAGTAGGTGTTTCTTGGGAACAAGCTAGAGCCTTCTGTCGTTGGAGAACTATTGAAAAAAACACCTTTCAAAAGAAAAAAGGTAAAGAATTCGTGAATTACTTCAGACTGCCTACAGAAGCAGAATGGGAGTATGCCGCTAGAGGAGGCCTAGAGTCAGCTACGTATCCATGGGGAGGCCCATATGCGTTAAATGACAGAGGTTGCTTCTTAGCAAACTTTAAGCCTCTTAGAGGAAACTACGCAGCAGATAACTTTTTATATACTGTAGAAGCCAAAACATTCGACCCTAATGATTATAACCTATACAATATGGCCGGTAATGTTTCTGAGTGGGTACAGTCATCCTATGATCCCGCAGCTTACGAGTATGTGTCATCAATGAACCCAAATGTCAATGATGATGAAAATAAACGTAAAGTTGTACGTGGAGGATCCTGGAAAGATGTTGCTTACTTCCTACAGGTAAGTACCAGAGATTACGAATACGCAGATTCTGCGAGGAGTTTTATCGGATTTAGAACAGTTCAGGACTATATGGGTACTGAATCGACTGGAGAAGCTAATACTCAGAATCAAAACTAAGTCCCAAAATTTTCTATCAACTTAATTACTAACCCTTTTTTAAAACTTAAGATTTAAAAAAAAAAACAAATTTATTATGGCAAATTCAAAAGCAAGCAAAAAATTAATGAACATGGTCTACGGTCTGGGAGCAGCCGTTGTAATATTAGGTGCACTTTTTAAAATTATGCACTGGACATTTGGTAATGAAATGCTTATCATTGGTTTGATTACTGAAGCATTAGTATTTACTGTTTCTGCATTCGAACCAGTAGACAGCGATCTAGATTGGTCTCTAGTATATCCTGAATTAGCAGGAGGGAACAAAAAAGATAAAAAAGAGAAAGAAACTCCAGAAGGATTATTATCTAAAAAATTAGATGACATGCTTAAAGAAGCTAGACTTGATACTGGCCTTATGAGCAGTCTTGGTGATAGTATCCGTAATTTCGAAGGAGCAGCAAGAAACCTTGGTCCTACAACAGATGCTATTGCAGGAACTAGAAAATATAGCGAAGAGATGGCAAGTGCAGCGTCGCATCTTGAGTCTTTAAATAGCTTATATAAAGTTCAGTTAGAATCTTCTTCGCGTCAGGCTGAAGCTAACCAGGCTATAGCTGATAATGCAGATAAGCTTAAAAACCAGATGGAGAGCCTTACTAGTAACCTTTCTTCTCTAAATGGAGTATATGGTGGTATGTTAACTGCAATGAACAGAAGTTAACATTTTATTAATTAAGATATAGTATAATAACTACCAAAATCTAAGAAGAATATGGCAGGAGGAAAATTATCCCCAAGGCAGAAGATGATTAACCTGATGTACTTGGTTTTCATCGCGATGATGGCATTAAATATGTCAAAAGAAGTATTAACTGCGTTTGGTTTGATGTCAGAAAAATTGACAGAATCAAATGAGTTAGCTACCCAACGAAATACTGGATTTATGGCAGGTCTGGCCGAAAAGGTTTCAGAACAGCCAGAAAAATATACCCCATTAAAAGAAAAAGCTGATCAAATTAGTCTTTTATCTAATGAGTTTAATGCATATCTAGATCAACTTAAAGCCGAATTGGTTGACGATAGAGATGATCCTACTGATTATGAAACTATGGATAGACCAGATAGGTTAGATCAAAAGTTTTTTGAAGGTGGTAAAGTTACTGCTGGAGCTCAGGAGTTTTTAGATAAAATTGCAAAGTATAGAGATGGTGTATCTGCAGCAATCAAAGAAGTGAAAGAAGTTGATGCTTCTGTTGCTGATGATGTTATTAAAACCTTTTCTACTAGTGATGTAAAAGACAGATCTGGAGTAAATAAAAAATGGTTAAATTATAGTTTTGAAGGATTTCCTTTAGTTGCTTCTTTAACTAAGCTTACTCAAATGCAAGCTGATGTTAAAACAACAGAAAGTAAAGTGCTTTCAGCTTTATTAGCTGGGCAACAAGCTTCTGAACTTTCTTTTAGTAACTATGAAGCAATTGTAGTGGCAGATAAAACTGCTTTCTTTAGTGGAGAGAAATTTAAAGGTAGAATTGTTCTTGGACGTTTTGATGCTACACTTAAGCCAACCAAAGTAATGGTTAATGGTAAAGAGCAAACAGAAGTTCAGAATGGACAAATCATGTTAGATTTCCCAGCAGGAAATGTTGGAGAAAGAGAGATCAAAGGTGTTCTTGAGTTTAAAGAAGGAGATTCTATTATCCCTATTGATATTAAGAGTACATATACTGTTATCCCTAGACCAAATTCTGCTGTAATTTCTGCAGATAAGATGAATGTGGTCTATCGTGGAGTTAATAACCCAATGACAATTTCTATTCCTGGTGTACCAGCTGTAAATGCTTCTGCCCCTGGATTAAGAAAAGCTGGAGGTGCAGGAAAATATATGATGAATGTTACTGCTGTAAAAGCTCGTGAAGTTAGTATCAAAGTTAGTGGTAAACTAGCAAATGGTACTACAGTAAGTGATAGTAAGAAATTTAGAATTAAAGGTATACCAAGACCTGTAGGAACAGTACGTGGTGAAGATGGAGCAATCAAAATGGCAAGAAATGCCTTAGAAATTTCATCTGTAGGTGCGATTCTACCAGATTTTGACTTTGATATTAAATTAAAAGTTACTGGATTTAAATTTAAAGTAGAAGGACAGCCAACAGTAAGTGTTCCTGGAGGTAGACTTAATTCTAAAGCAAAATCAGCTTTGCGTAAAGCAAAAAGAGGTTCTTCTGTTCAGATTATTGATATAAAAGCACGGTTGGCTAATAGCTCTGGATATAAGTTGAAAAAAATATCTCCGGTTATTATTGAGTTAACGAATTAAAAAATAAACTTACATAGTTATGAATTTGAGAAATTTTGTATTAACCGTTTTTGGTCTATTGATTTCTTCTCTTTCTTTCGGACAGGCAAATGTTTTAAATGCCAACAATCCAGATGAGATAGGAAAGAAAACTCAAGAACAGATTTTATATGACAATGATCGTCCCTTAGAGTACGGATATGTAGATAAACGTGATGTATTGTGGGCAAAAACAACTTGGGAAACTATTGACCTTGATGAGCGAATAAATTTCCCATTGTACTATCCTATTGATACGTTTAATATTGGTGCTAATCGTCGTTCTTTGTATGATGTATTGGTGACGAATATCAAAAACGGAAAAATCAAAAATATTTATTCAGATTCATATTTTACTGAGACACGTACTTTTGAAGATCTTAAATCAACAATGTCTAAAATTGACACGACAGATTTAGGGTTTGAACAGTATAATGCAGGAGAAGAAGTAGATCCTCAATACATTAATAGACGAGATATTGCTTCTGCAGATATTTCAGAATATAAAATAAGAGGATATTGGTATTTTGATAAGAGACTAGGGGAATTAAGATACAGATTGCTTGGATTAGCACCTGTAGCACCCGATGTTAACTTTATCGATGATGATGAGCCAGATATGGTTGCATTATTCTGGATATGGTATCCTGATGCTAGAGAAATATTTCATAATGCAATGGCATTTAATAGGAAAAACACATCTATGCCGTTTACATATGATCATATTCTTAATGCAAGACGCTTTAATTCTGTGATTTATAAAGAAGATAACATTCAAGGTGACCGCGAAATCAAGGACTATGTGATTGATAATGCTTTGATGCAACTTCTTGAAAGTGAAAGGATTAAAGAAAGTATTCGAAATTTTGAAATGGATATGTGGAGCTATTAATGACTTCAATATTTTTCAATAAATAATAGATAAAACGCCCAACTATAGTTGGGCGTTTTATTATTTTTGGAATATATTATAATAGTGCCCTATTTTATCTTTTCTGTGGGTAGATTAAAAGGTTGAATGATGTTAGATTATATTGTTGTAGGATTTGGGATATCAGGATTGTCTTTTGTAGAACAATTAGAAAGTAATAATAAATCATATAAGGTTTATGAGGATGCTTCTCAAAAATCCTCAAGAGTTGCTGGAGGTATTTTTAACCCTGTTGTTCTAAAACGTTTTACGATGGCCTGGCAGGCATCAGAGCAGATCGATACGGCAATTTCATTATATAAAAATGTAGAAGCCAAACTTCATGAGCCATTAATTTCAGAGCTTCCGGTATTACGCCGATTTAATGCCGTAGAAGAACAAAATAATTGGTTTGAAGCTTGCGATAAACCAATCTTATGTAAGTTCCTTTCTTCAGAATTAATTCGAAATACGAATGCTGCTTTAGATATTCCGTTTCAGTATGGGAAAGTAAATTATACAGGAAAAATTGAGCTTAATACCATGCTGTCTTCTTATGAAAAACGCCTTAAAGAACATGATTTTTTACTCAATGAATCTTTTGAATATGATAAACTGATCATAGAAGAAGAGTGTATTCGATACAAAGGAGTACAATCAAAACATATCGTATTTGCTGAAGGCTTTGGAGTAAAAAACAATCCGTTTTTTAATGATTTACCACTATACGGTAATAAAGGGGAGTATATTATTATTAAGTCTGAAGCACTTAAATTACAGGAAACGATAAAATCTTCAATATTTATTATTCCTCTGGGAGATGATTTATACAAAGTTGGAGCAACATATAACAATCAGGATAAATCTCCAGAAGTAACGGTTACTGCAAGAGAAGAGTTACAAAAAAAGCTGGAGAAGTTTTTAAAAGTACCTTACGAAGTAGTAGATCAGGTAGCAGGAATACGACCTACAGTAAAGGACCGAAGACCTTTGATAGGAACGCATACCAGGTATGCTAATATGCATATTCTAAATGGTATGGGTAGTAGAGGTATACTTTTGGCCCCTACTATGGCAAAAGAGTTATATAACCATATAGAAAAAGGAATTTCTTTGGATAAGGAAATAGATTGTAAACGGTATGAAAGCTTACGATGAATGTTTTTCTTTTTTGTAGTGCATAAAAAAGTTAATCCAGATATTTCGGGACAATCTTAAAATAACAGGCAAAAAAGCAATCATTGTTCCGGCAATTATAAGAAAAGTAGCCACTAGATTTAGCTTAAAAATAAGATTGCTAATCACAAAAGCTGCAACGGCAAAAGCGATACCTACAGGGTAACTCACATACATAGCACCATAAAAAAAAGAAGGCTCCATTTTGTATTTGGTGTTACAATGACTACAACGTTCCTGCATTTTTAAAGTCTGGCTTAATTTATAAGGGTTGGATTCCTTATACATGCTTTCTTTCTGGCATACAGGACAGCTGCCAGTTATAATACTATAAATCTTTGTTCCTTTTAAGAAGTTCATGGGCGTTTTTATTCTAACGCAAAATTAATCATCTTTGCACAAAATATTCAAAAGCACATGTTAAACATACATAACTTATCGATTTCGTTTGGAGGGGAGTACCTTTTTGAAGAAATAAGCTTCAGATTAAATGCAGGAGATCGAGTTGGATTGATAGGAAAGAATGGTGCAGGGAAATCTACCATGCTTAAGATTTTGTCCAAAGAGCAAGAACCAGATTCTGGTCAGATAGCTATGGATAAAGAGATAAAGATTGGTTTTTTAAAGCAAGATATAGATTTTGTATTAGGACGCACGGTTTTAGAGGAAGCCTACGAAGCCTTCATAGAAATTAAGAAAGCAGAGCGCGATATTGATGCTATTAATGCTCAGCTAGCAGAACGCACGGATTATGAAAGTGAAAAATATAATCAATTAATTACCGATTTAAGTGATCTTACACATCATTATGAGATACTGGGTGGGTATAACTATCAAGGAGAAACAGAAAGGGTCTTACAGGGCCTTGGATTTGCTCGTGAAGATTTTAATAAACTTACCGATACGTTCTCTGGTGGATGGCGTATGAGAATCGAATTAGCAAAGTTGTTATTACAGAATAATGATATTTTACTACTCGATGAGCCTACAAACCACTTAGATATAGAGTCTATTATCTGGCTAGAGAATTTTTTGAAAAATTATGCCGGAGTAGTAGTTATTGTTTCGCATGACAAAATGTTTCTGGATAATGTAACCAACAGGACTATAGAAATATCTTTGGGGCGTATCTATGATTATAACAAACCTTATTCTAAATATTTGGTGCTTCGTAAAGAGATTCGGGAACAGCAATTAGCTACGCAAAAGAACCAATCTAAGCAGATAGAACAGACCGAAAAGCTGATCGAGAAATTTAGAGCAAAAGCTTCTAAAGCCTCTATGGCACAATCTTTAATTAAGAAATTGGATAAGATTGATAGAATAGAAGTAGATGAAGATGATAATGCAGTAATGAATATTAGTTTTCCTATACATGTACAACCGGGAAAAGTAGTTATTGAAGCCGATAGTGTAGGTAAAAATTATGGTGATAAAGAGATTCTCAAAGACATTGATTTACTAGTAGAGAGAGGGTCTAAAATAGCATTTGTAGGTCAGAATGGTCAGGGTAAATCAACATTGGCTAAGATTATCATTGATGAGATATCGTATACCGGAGAGTTTAAGTTGGGGCATAATGTTCAGATAGGGTATTTTGCTCAGAATCAGTCAGAATATCTGGATGGAGAATTGACTGTTCATGATACTATGATCCATGCAGCCGATGAAAAAACACGAACCAAGGTCCGTGATATGTTAGGATCCTTCTTGTTTAGAGGTGATGAAGTGGATAAAAAGGTAAAAGTACTTTCTGGAGGAGAGAGAAACCGATTAGCACTATGTAAAATGCTATTACAGCCTTTTAATGTATTAGTGATGGATGAGCCAACAAACCACTTGGATATCAAATCTAAAAATGTATTAAAAGAAGCTTTGAAAAACTTTGACGGAACCCTGATTTTGGTATCACATGATAGAGATTTTCTGCAAGGATTAAGTAATACCGTTTATGAGTTTAAGAATAAAAAAATCAAAGAATACCTCGGAGATATAAATTTCTACTTAGAAGAAAAAAGAATTAGTGATCTTAGAGATATAGAAAAGAAAGACAAGCAAGAGAAAATTGCTTCTGATACCAAAGAGACAGCAAAGCAATCCTATCAGGATCAGAAAAAACTGAAATCACTTAGTAATAAGTTGAGTAATATAGAATCTAAAATCAATAAGCTCGAAAGAGAAATTAAAGAAATTGATGTAGAACTGGCGATCAATTATGATCAAACTATTGCGCAACCTAACTTTTTTGATAATTACCAGGCAAAAAAAAATCTCTTATCTTCACTAATGGAAGATTGGGAAGCATTACAAGAGGAAATGGATGTATTAAATGGTGCATAAGATATTGTTTGTTTTGCCTTCTAATTTTTGTTTTTTATCGTAACCAACTGAAAAAAGAGTATACTACTTCTTGGCGTAAAACCCCTCGTACTAACTTTTATGAGTTCTTTAACTGCATTCCAAGGGTGTGGTTGATAGTTTTGTAGCGATTCTACAAAAAGTGTGGTTACAGATATACTATGAGAAAAATTATACTTTCAATCCTTGGGATACTTTTGATTGTGGCAGCGTATTTTGGTGCCAGAACAATAATAGACAGTAAAAAAAGATTTAGACCCAAACCTGCAAAAGTGATAAAAACTGTTTTTGTAGATACGGTAAAAAATAAAACTATTCCTATACAAATTGCAGCAAATGGTAATTTAACTGCAAAAAGAAGATTAGAACTGTACGCCGAAGTTCAGGGGATTTTTAAAGGGGGAACTCACTTATTTAAAACAGGGCAAAAATATCAAAGAGGACAAGCATTGATAAGGATTGATGCATCAGAATATTATGCTAGTGTGCAATCTGCCAAGAGTAATTTATACAATCTGGTCACCTCTATTATGCCGGATTTGCGATTGGATTATCCAGATATTTATGAAAAATGGCAAGGATATCTCAATACCTTTGACATGAGTAAAGCCACACCAAAACTGCCAGAAGTTACTTCAGAAAAAGAAAAATATTTTATAACAGGAAGAAATATTTATACCACCTATTACAATGTGAAAAACCTGGAGCAGCGATTGGCAAAATATACCATCTCTGCCCCTTTTAATGGGGTGCTTACCGAAGCTCTGGTAACCGAGGGGACGTTAATTCGCCAGGGACAAAAATTAGGAGAGTACATCGATACCAAAGTATATGAAATGCAGGTTGCTATCGGGAAAGAATATGGAGATCTGCTTCGTGTTGGGGAATCTGTAGAACTTTCTAACCTTAATAAAACAAAGACATTTACAGGAAAGGTATCTAGAATTAATAGTAGTGTTAATCAAGCCACCCAGACGATCACAACTTTTATCGAAGTAGCAGACCCGTCTCTTAGAGAAGGTATGTATCTCGAAGCCAATCTTGATGCTAAGAAAGAAGAAAATGCTATCGAAATTGAAAGAGGATTGCTTCAGGAAGGAGATAAGATATTTGTAGTAAGAGATAGTATTCTTGATATTATCAATGTAAAACCGGTATATTTTTCTGATAAAAAAGTGGTGCTGAAGGGAATTCCTGAAGAAACCATAATTTTATCCAAGAGTGTTCCGGGAGCATATGCAGGAATGCTGATCAAGATCTACCAGGAAAAGAAAGTAAATAATAATGTGCATAGTGATAGTTCTGCTAGTACAGCTAAAAAACAATAGTGATGCGTAAAATTATTGCTTTTTTTATTAAATATCACGTAGCGGTAAATGTGATTGTACTTGCATTTTTTGCATTTGGAATTGTAGGAGCACTATCCTTAAAATCTTCATTTTTTCCACTAATTGATTCCAAAAATATCACTATAAATATTATATATCCAGGAGCTTCTCCATTAGAAGTAGAAGAAGGGATTGTGCTTAAGATAGAGGATAACCTAAAAGGGTTGGATGGGATAGAACGGGTAACCTCAACTTCGAGAGAAAATAATGGAACTATAAATGTTGAAATCGAAAAAGGAAAGAACATCGATTTCATGCTGTTAGAAGTAAAAAATGCAGTAGATCGAGTACCTTCATTTCCAACGGGTATGGAGCCCTTGGTAGTTGCAAAACGAGAAGCAATTCGACCGACGATCAATTTTTCTATAAGCGGAGATAATATACCATTGGTTACTCTTAAAGAGATTGCAAGACAGGTAGAAAATGATCTTCGCGGGATAGAAGGGATTTCTCAGATTTCTGTGAGTGGTTATCCTGCAGAAGAAATTGAAATCGCCATAAATGAAAAAAATCTATTAGCATATAACCTTAGTTTTAGTGAAGTAGCGCAAGCAGTAAGTAGAGCCAATATTCTAACTACCGGAGGGACCATAAAAACAGATGCAGAAGAATATCTAATCAGAGCAAATAATCGTTCGTATTATGGTAATGAGCTTTCTAACCTGATCGTACGTGCAGATGCTTCAGGAAGTGTGATACGCCTTAAAGATATAGCAGAGATACGTGATCGTTTTTCAGAAACCGCTAATGCTACCTATTTTAATGGAGATTTGGCGGTTAATGTCGAAATCACAAGCACCAATACAGAAGACCTTATTTCTTCAGCAGAAAAAGCAAAAGAGTACATAGCAGAATTTAATCAGAAGTATAACAACGTACAACTTAATGTGATTAGTGACCGATCTATTACACTGGTACAACGTACAGAACTTCTAACAGAAAATGCTATTATCGGAATGTTGCTGGTACTCGCCTTTTTATCCTTATTTCTTAATACACGCTTAGCATTTTGGGTAGCTTTTGGGCTTCCCGTAGCCTTTTTGGGGATGTTTATTTTTGCAGGCTCATTTGATGTGACTATAAATGTATTATCCCTATTCGGAATGATCATCGTAATTGGGATTCTGGTAGATGATGGTATTGTAATAGCAGAAAATATTTATCAACATTACGAAAAAGGAAAAACCCCGGTGCAGGCAGCAATAGATGGTACTATGGAAGTAATACCGCCCATTATTTCGGCTATTATTACTACGATACTTGCTTTTGGTATTTTTCTGTTTTTAGATGGTCGTATAGGAGAATTTTTTGGAGAGGTTTCTGTAGTTGTAATTCTCACATTAACAGTTTCTCTGATCGAAGCTTTGATTATTCTACCGGCCCATTTAGCACATTCTAAAGCGCTTAAACCACAAGATTCAAAACCTAAAACAGGAATTGGACAACTATTTGCAAAATTACGATATATCAATACGTTTGGAGATGCTATTATGCGATGGTTACGAGATAAAATCTATAGCCCGGCATTACGCTTTTCATTGCAAAATAAACTCTTTACGTTTTCGCTTTTTATTGTCCTTCTTTTTCTAACGATAGGTACTGTAGGAGGAGGAATTGTTCGAACTTCTTTTTTTCCTCAGATAGCAAGTGATCGAGTATCAATTAACCTGGCAATGCCCAACGGAACCAATGAAAAGATAACAGATAGTATCATCTCTTTGATAGCAGAAAAAGCTTGGGAAACGAATGAAGAACTAACAGAGCAATACCTAAAGGGACCCGAATATACAGGTAAGAAATTATTCAAAAATGTGATTACCAATATAGGTCCCGGATCGTCTTCGGCTTCACTAGTTGTTAATTTACTACCAGGAGAAGAGCGCCCAGATGCAGTAGGATCGGCTATGGTTACAGACCTTATAAGTGAAAAAATGGGAGAAGTAGCTGGTGTAGAAAGCCTTGTGTATGGTAGTGGAGGTAATTTTGGGGGAAGACCGGTTTCAGTTTCATTATTAGGGAATAATATAGCAGAGCTGAAAGCTGCTAAAGCTGAATTAAAAGGAGCATTAGTTAATAATTCATTACTGAAAGATGTTACAGATAATGACCCTGCAGGAATTAAAGAGATTCGCATAGAATTAAAAGAAAACGCATATTTACTGGGGTTAAATCTTCGGGATATTATGACGCAGGTTCGCGCAGGATTTTTCGGAGTGCAGGCACAACGTTTCCAACGTGGGCAGGATGAAATTAGAGTTTGGGTTCGATATGATCGGGATAATCGTTCTTCGATATCTAATCTTGATGATATGCGTATTACTACAATTAGTGGAGAACGAGTACCACTTAATGAAATTGCAACGTATAGCATAGAAAGAGGTGATGTAGCAGTTAATCATCTCGAAGGACGTCGTGAAATACAGATTTCTGCAGATTTAAAAGATGCAGAAACTACCAGTGCGACAGATATATTACAAGAAATTCGTACGGTGACTATGCCAGAGATTATTTCTAAATATCCAACGGTAACACCATCTTATGAAGGGCAAAATAGAGAAGCAGGTAAACTTTTGGGATCTTTGCGACCTGTGGGGCTTACCGTACTTGCATTGATTTATATAACCATTGCATTTACGTTTAGAAGCTATAGTCAACCATTATTACTCCTGTTACTTATTCCATTAAGTTTACCAGCAGTAGCTTTAGGGCATTGGGCACATAATTTTCCTATCAATATATTATCCATGTTAGGTATTATTGCTCTCATAGGGATTATGGTTAATGATGGCTTGGTACTTATTGGGAAATTTAATAGTAATCTTCGAGAGGGGTTGAGTTTTGACGAGTCAATTTATCAGGCAGGAAGATCACGTTTTCGAGCTATTTTTCTTACCTCACTTACTACTATTGCTGGATTAGCACCATTACTGTTAGAAAAAAGCAGGCAAGCGCAATTTTTAAAACCTATGGCCATTTCTATTGCCTATGGGATTGGTTTTGCGACCGTATTAACCCTATTGCTGTTACCTTTATTTTTATCATTTAGTAATAATGTGAAAGTAGGAACCAAGTGGTTAGTTACCGGAAACAAGATTACCAAAGAAGAAGTAGAACGCGCTATAAAAGAACAAAAAGAAGAGAATGAAGAGCATCATCAATAGCAAAGGAAGTGGTATACTAAAATTAGTATTCTTTCTGTTTTTGATTTCTGGAAATGTAACCAGTCAGCAATTAACAAAGCAGGAAGCCATACGACTCACCTTAGAAAATAACTTTGGAATATTGATCGCTACCAATAACATAGAAGTAGCAAAAAACAATAAAGGAGTGCTCAATTCTGGATACTTGCCTACGTTAACCGGTAATGCCGGAGCAAATTATCAATCGGCAACATCGAATACTAATTTTCAGGGAGCGATAGATCAGAACACGGGAGAACCACGAACAGATATCAAGATCGAAGATGCCGAAACACAACGGTATAATGCAGGATTAAACCTTAATTATACGTTATTTGATGGTTTAGGGCGATTTTATAATTATAAAAGATTAAAAGAGCAATATAACCTCACAGAACTACAAGCCAGAGAGACTATAGAAAATACAATCTTGCAATTGTTCTCTGTATACTATGAAGTAGCCAGGTTGTCTGAAAATGTAGAAATTCTCGAAGAAACACTTCGTATTTCGAAAGAACGTATTCTAAGATCTAAGTATCAGTTTGAGTATGGCCAGAATACAAAACTTAATGTGCTTAATGCAGAAGTTGATGTTGCCAATGATAGTATTAATTTACTAAATACAAGACAACAATTAGTAAATACAAAAAGAGACCTGAATGTGATTTTAGATAATGACCTTGCGTATGAATTTGAGGTAGATACCATTATAAAATTTATCCCAAAATTAGAGGTAGAGGAGTACCTATCAAAATCGACAGAGAATAACATAACACTTTTGCAAAATGAAAGTAACATTCGAATTAGCAATTATGATATTAAAGTGAGTAAATCTGGGTACTTACCTTCGATTGGATTAACGGGATCTTATGGTTGGAATGAAAGCCGAAATCCACCATCGACATTCTTCCCTGGTAATGTATCAGATACTTACACACTAGGAGCAGGAGTAAGTCTTACCTGGAATCTCTTTGACGGAGGAAATACGATTACCAGAGTAAAAAATGCAAAAATCGCATTGGATAATCAGGAAATTATAAAAAGTCAAATAGAGAAAGAAGTAAATAGAGATATTGCCAATGCACTGGGGAATTATGAAAACCGTTTGAGTGTGTATGAGATTCAGCAGCAGAATGTAATCACGAATCAAAATAATTTTGAGCGTTCTCAGGAGCGTTTTAAACTGGGACAAATAACTTCTATAGAATTCAGGCAGGCGCAGATCAATCTGATTTTGGCAGAGACTAATAAGAATTCGGCAAAATACGATGCTAAAATTGCAGAACTTCAGCTATTACAGTTAACGGGGCAACTACTTAATATAGAATTTTAACGCTACCTTCGAGCTAATGATATAACAAGCAATGTGATGCGAAAACGTGTCACTCTGAGCCTGTCGAAAAACTAAGGTCACTTCGAGTAATTTTTTGAAGAAAAATTGCACTTCGACAAGCTCAGCAGGACTATCGAGAAGTAATTATAGATATAAGTTTTTCTTGTCTAGTCATTATACTATAGCAGGTGTTTTTATCCAAATATTAAGTTATAACCTCTTCTCTAATGTTAAAAAAATAAGAATTTTTAATAGAGAGGGGGTACGTGATAAGTACCCCCTCCCACTTATAGAAGTGGGGACCCCCTACTTCAAACAGAGGATGGTCCTCTCTCAGAGCTCGGTGCTGCCTCTCTTTTTACTTGGCCTGCCCTCTGTTTGAAGTACCTCCCAGGGACTTCAGAAGTGGGTATGTGTTGTATAGCAACAAGATACACCCACTTGTTGAAGAGGGTACCCCCACTATAGTAAGTACCACCACCCACTTATATAAGTACCTTTTTGATGGTTTTATGAGGTTTTTTAATAAAAATTGTTAAAATTGAACTCTTGATTACACAAAAGAATAAGAGGTATTATATTTAGTTTATGTTCGAACACCATTTTCAATGCCCCTATTGCTGGGAGGAAATATCGATGCTTCTGGATCCTTCTGTACCATATCAGGTATATGTTGAAGACTGTGAAGTGTGTTGTAACCCTATGGAGTTGCATCCACGATTTGAGGATCAGGAATTAGTATCTTTTGAAGCATTGAATCTCGAACAATAACGATAAATAGCTTATTGCAAGAGGATTACAATATTTTTGATTTTTTTAGTGAAAATAGTATTGTTTAAACTAAAAATGGTTGTATATTTGCACTCCGATTACAAGATGAGATATGAACAGGATATAATCGGCAGTTCTTTATAAAATGAAATTTACAAATCAGATTTCTGATTTACATAATATACATCGCGGGATAGAGCAGTAGGCAGCTCGTCGGGCTCATAACCCGAAGGTCACAGGTTCGAGTCCTGTTCCCGCTACTAGCAAAGGCTAAAACATTGATCTAAAATGTTTTAGCTTTTTTTGTTTTTGTGATGTTTTACCTGTTTTTTCTTAATAATAGTGAACCTTTCGTGCGATTCTCCCGGAGGTTTCAAATACATTATTTTAGAAGGTAAGTGTGTCAACTATTTGGTTGTAATGCGTTTATGTGTTTTTTTGTGTATAGGAACACATTTTGAAGTACCTAAACGAAGTACCCATTTTTACAGTTTTTATATCTGATAGCTGAAAATCAAGAATTTGTAGTTGCTGTAAAATGAGGAATTTAGATCGGTCTATTTCTAACTCGAAAAGTTGTAAATAAATATGTTTACTTATTTTTAGAGGTAGAAAAGAAAGGGTATTAATTAAGTTTGTGAATTATTTAAAGAATATAAGTTCTTAAATACTGTAAACTTCAGATATAGTACTCATTTCCTAGTATAAAAGCTTACAGATATAATTCATTTGCCTCGTTAAGCCTTTTAACAATTCGTTTACGAAGTCGCTCTGGTTGTAATATCTCAATACTCTCCCCAAAGCCTAATAATAACCGTTCCAGTTCAAAATTAATTTTCACTTTGATACTTATTATAATACTACCATCATCATTTTGCTGTTGGAGTATTTGGGAATGATGTAATGGTTTTGTTATAACATATGGCGCATTGTATGCATTTATATAAATATTGACTGGAGTAGGGCGCTCTCCCTGATTAACAGTTACACCTATCACATTTTTATAAAATTGATCGGGATCAAAATCAGCTTCAAAATATGAAAGCTTAAAATCATAATCAATGCTAATAATTCGATCTAAAGCCAGATTTGAAATTCCTCTTGCTCCAGTCCTTTTTCCAATCAAAAACCATCGATTATTAAATTCTTTTAATATGTATGGATGAAATGTAATGATGTTAGCAGATTTAGCCTTGAATGACTTATAATCAAGTTTAAGTACCACCTTCTTTAAAATTGCCTGATAGAGTTCATCTAGGAAATGAAGACCTTTAAGATTTTCATTCCTATCCATGTGAATAATAGACTTATTTTTGGTTTTTTCTGTATAGACTTTATCTTCCAAACGTTGTATGATACCTCCTAACTCTGTGAAAAGTGAAAAATCTTTAAACTGTTTTAACATTTCTACAGTTTCGCTCAGCACACTCATATCATTTTCGGTAAGTGGGATATCAGTAATCGAAAAATCAGGACTTTCATATTTATAATATTTACGATCATAAACGACTATAGGAGCATTGTAACCTAATTTATCACTGCGCATCATTTGTATATCTAGTTGCACAGTTCTTTTACTTACATGAGTATCTTTTCCTTCGTACTCATATAATGCATCAGAACAAGCTTCGATTAATTTGTCCAATGTCCATTGGTGATTATTATTCTGTAAGCATTTATCAATAGTTTTATAACGAATTAATGCGTTTTTGTTTAATGCCATGTCTAGAATTTTGTGGAAAAATAGAGATTATTTTTTACTACGCAAAAATACTGCGTAATACTTTTTGATTTTTGACCCTTAGTTAGAAATGTTATAAAATTTGGACTAGTGAACAATGAGGATTACAAAATCGTTGAAGGAATTGTGAAGGGAGATACAACCATTATCAAGTTCTTTTATAAAAAAAATTATCAGTACATAAGAAAACTTATTCTTCAAAACAAAGGAAATGAAGATGATGTGGAAGATATATTTCAAGATGCATTAGTACTTGTTTATCAAAAACTTTCAAGTGGTAATTTAGAGTTAAGGTGTTCTTTGAATTCATATTTCTATGGGGTTTGTAAAAATATGTGGAGGAATAGATTACGTAAAAAAAGTAGATTGAAGTTTAGTGAAAACATAAATAATGATTGTAATGAAATGATTGATGTAGTCCTAAAGAATATTGAGTATAAAGAACGAGAAGATTTATATCGAAAATATTTCTTGAAACTTAATGATGTAGATCAAATGATATTAAGGCTTTATATAGAGAGAAAAACTATGAAAGAAATAGCAAAATTAACTGGATATACTGAAAGTTATGTTAGAAAAAAGAAGTTTGAGTCAAAAAAGAAACTACTGGAAATGATTGAAAAAGATCCTATTTACAAAGAACTAAAGTATAATTATGAAAACTAGACTAGATAAAGCTATCGACAATCTATACAATGTTTTTAGTAAATACCATCTGGATGTAATCAAATTAAGAGATCATAGTTGTCCTTGTTGTGTAACTGATGAAGAAATCAGGGAAATCGTTATGAAGCCGTTAAAGCAATTATCAGAAAATGAATTAGGGCATTTTTCGAGATCTGCAATTTCTACTTTTGGTACTATAGAAGATTATAAACATTTCCTACCAAGAATTTTAGAATTAATGCAGTATCCTAAAAGCGATTTTTTGTTTGATTTTACCTATTTTGAGAAATTAAATTATTCAGAATGGGAAACCTGGCCTATTGAAGAGCAAAATGCAATTGAAGATTACTTCACTGTACTTTGGTATAGCATTATCAATGATAAAAACACGACAGATTATCAAATTGATGGAGTTCTGGATATTATATTAAAATATGGTTATTTAGATATGGCTTTATCAGAATGGTCAAAGTCAGAAACATTGAAATCTACACTTTTTATTGTTGAAGGAGTTCTGAATGGATTTAATTTTAAGCTAAGCGATAAAAAATACAATAAGGTATCAGAATGGCTATCATCGGAAATAGTGTTATCCAAAGTTGAAGATATATTCTTTAAAACTGAAAATGCTGCATTGGCAAATAGAATAGTTATAGCACATACAATTTTAGAAAATAAATACACTATTACATTTAGTTAGAGCAGCTACGTAAAATGATTGCGTAGTAGAGCTTCATCTTTGTATTGTAATTAAAGAAAAATGAGAACAAAACTTAAAAATATAGAAGAAAAGTATAATGTTAACATAAATTATGCTTGTGAATCAGGAAGCAGAGCGTGGGGCTTTGCTTCTCCAGACAGTGATTATGATGTACGTTTTTTATATACCAAACCCTTAGAATGGTATCTTTCCGTATCTGAGAGAAAAGATACTATAGATATCATGGATGGAGATTTTGATGCCGTAGGTTGGGAACTCCGTAAAAGCCTACGGTTACTTAAAAAGTCGAATGTTCCTGCTTTAGAGCATTTATTCTCTCCAATACTATATATGGGAGAAGATTTATTGGTTTCAGAACTAAGAAGTATCGCTTTAGAATGCTTTTCTCCTATCGCTTGTATGTTCCATTATTTAAGTATGAGCAAAAAATATGAAGAAAAATTAGTAGGTGACACAGTGAAATTGAAGAGCTTGTTTTATGCATTAAGAACTTCAATGGCTGGCAAATGGATACTAGAACAAAAAACAATGCCTCCAGTAGTTTTTAGTGAAATGCTACCTATAATATCTGATGAACTGGCCAACGAAATAAGAACATTGATGCATATAAAATCAGAAAATGATGAAGGTTATCTACACCCAAGGAATGAAAAAGTAATACGTTTTGTTTCGGAAACAATAGCTGTTAATAATAAGTATGCGAAATCACTGCCATCTGGCAAACCAGATGCAGAAAGGGTAGATAGCTTTTTATATAAAGAATTAACAAGATGAAAACTGTAGAAGAACTTAAGGCTTCGGGAAATATAATTTTTGAATGTATTAGCGGTAGTAGAGCATATGGACTTGCTACCGCTTCATCAGATACGGATATACGAGGTGTTTTTATAGTGCCAAAAGAACAATTCTATTCTTTAGAGTATGTAGAACAAATCAATAATGATACAAATGATATTGTTTATTATGAATTAAGAAAGTTCATTGAGTTATTATCAAAAAACAATCCTAATATCCTCGAATTGTTGAACGTGCCAGAAGACTGTGTACTAATCAAAGATCCAATTTTTGATCAGATAAAAATGGAGTGTTTTTTATCGAAACTATGTAAAAATACCTTTGCGAATTATGCATATACTCAGATCAAAAAAGCAAGAGGACTTAATAAAAAGATTGTAAACCCTGTAGAGAAAGAAAGAAAATCTGTTTTAGATTTTTGTTATGTTAGAACAGAAAAACAATCTATTATACTTAGAGAGTTTCTAGAAATTAAAGAGCTTGAAGCTGAATATTGTGGATTAGTCAAAATTCCACATATGAAAGATTGTTATAATCTCTTTTATGGATCAGCAAAAGGATACCAAGGGGTAGCAAGAAATAATGCTAATGAAGTTTGTTTAAGTTCTGTTGCTAAAGCAGAACAACCAATTGCAATGTTATATTTTAATGTTGATGGATACTCTTCCTATTGCAAAAAATATAAAGAATACTGGATTTGGGTAGAAAAAAGAAATGAAGAACGCTATAATAACAATGTTGCACATGGAAAAAATTACGATACCAAAAATATGATGCATACATTTCGATTACTACATATGGCAAAAGAAATTGCAGAAGAAGGTACAGTAAATGTAAGAAGACCAGATCGGGATTGTTTATTAGGAATAAAAAATGGAGATTTTGAGTATGATGAATTGGTCAATAAAGCAGAGGAATTAAAGGAAAGTTTAGAAATTTCTTATGAAAAGTCTGATTTAATAGAACGACCATACTTAAGTCGTGTAAATGAGTTATTAGCTAAAGTTAGGAATGAATTTTATAATTCAAAATAAAAAGGAAAACAGAGAATGAAAAAAGAAAACTCAATTGATAAGTTATTTGAAAATCTGGTAGAACAATTTTCTAAAATTAGAAATTTTGAGCTAACCCAAACTGATCCTTTAGGAAATAAACTTTTTAATTTTGTAGTTAAGTTAGTTTCAGAATTTGATTCATATCAAAAATTATTTGTGCAGTATTATGTTCCAGCATCTAAAAAATCAGCAATTGCAGTAAAAAAAGAGATAAAACACTCCAAATACAAAAAATACTTTCATATCACAGAAGAGGAGTTAAATGAAAATTATTATGAAACTATTCGATTAGGATATGTAGGCGCATATCATAAATATGAAAGTTATATCAAGAGACTCCCTATATTAATGGATGAATTCTTTAAGGAATTAGATTTTGATAACAATTTTATTCCAATCAAAGATTATTTGAAAAAAGAATTTGATATCGAATTAAGAAAAACAATATATAATTTTCCTATAACATACAAGGTAAACTGGATATGCAACTGTGTCAAGCACAAAGATGGATATCCATTAAAAGAGCCAATTCCTCCTTTCTTTAAACATTTAAACAGTTCAAAAAAGATACAACTTGAGTCAAAAGAATTTAAATCAGATATGGAAGAACTTATTACTCATAATAACTTAATTCTACAATCCTTTTTCTTAATAGGTTTTTATCAATATTTGAATCAAGAAGGAGCTAATAAAGAATTGAAACCAGAATATCAAGAAGAGGGAAAAATAGAAGTTTTAAAAAGTCATTTAAATTCAACCATTAAGATGATATTTAGTGAAGCTTAAAATCTAAATAATTTTAAAATTTGATCAAAGTACATACTACGCAGAATAATCGCGTAGTATGTTTAGACATTTGTGCTATAATAAAAATGAAAAGATAATGACTTTAGAAAATTTACATAGAACATTAAATCAAAGGAAGAGACCAGAGGATGTAGCAGAAATGATAGAGGTCATTCTAAATGAAGATTTAAATCGTTCGGAAATGAAAACTTTGAGAAAAGCTTCAGGAAAGTCATTGGTAAAAAGTTTTTGGAAGTATACCTCAATGCTGGAAAGTTTTTCAGAACCTATTGGAGCGGAAAAACAAATTAGAAAAGCGGTTGAGGTTTTTAAAGCTTCTTATGATTTCGATAACTTTGATTTTGTTGATCCTAAAGAGATTGAAATCTTCATTAAGCAAATGTCTAAACTCATTGGAAAAGAATTTGGTCAAAATAATTTGATGTCGGATAGGCTTAATAGAAAAGAACGATTAGAATTAGGTTTTGATATTTCAAAAAGGAGATATAATAAGCTTTTTCGCCATCTTAAAAGATTAGAGAAAAAACTAAATAAGATTATACAAGAAATTAAAAAAACAGAATTTCAAAAAATTGCTAAACATGGTTTGGTACATCATATAGAGTTAGAAGATTTTGTCAAGGACAAATTTTCAGCATGTTTTATAGCGTATTATACATCTAGATGTAATTTAAGGAGTGAATTTACGATCACAGGACAACAGAAACCTTACGATGAGATTGCGGATATGTTATTTAAAAAGGCTACTGTTAGTGGTTTTTTAAAAAATAATCAGACTGCAAATTTCTACACGATATCGTATGTATATCCTGTAAAAAGAGTTCTCGATAAATTAACTGACAATGAAAAGGGAATGTTACTGGGTAAATGGACTACTACTATTGAGGAAATATCGACTTTATTAAAAAAATTATGGAATGAGAACGATATTAATAGAGAAACGATGGTGGTAAAAAGAGGGAATGATTCTTCTACCTGGAATAATACTGCCGGAGCTTGGAATAAAGCTCGTGATGTTTGGATGAATATTGTGTACTCGCTAGGTTTAGAATCGATACTTGATACTATCTGTTTTGGAAAAGTTTTAAGATTAATGGCAGGAGATGTGGTGGCTTGGCATATAAGCTCTGGAGGTGCTTTAGACTCTAATACACAAGTATGGAATAAGCTACCCCTACCTTGGGAGGTTTTTAATGGTGAGAAATATTGTAACAAAAAAATGGTGATAGAGATTTGTGAAAAAGCAAATTTGGATCCAGAGAAATCTGGATGGATTGCTCCAAAAACCCATAGTGTTTCAGAGTTTATACCAACACCAGAATTAGTTCATGGAGTAACAATATTTAATCCATATTTAGCTACAATACTTAAGAAAGAAAAGTTCTTTTCTGGTAAGTAGAGAAAAAGAATGAGATAGTTCAGCGGTAGAACGTTCGGCTCTTACTCCGAATGGACGTAGGTTCGAATCCTACTCTCATTCTCTGGGATAGCTCAGCGGTAGAGCGCTCGGCTCTGGACCGAGTGGACGCAGGTTCGAATCCTGTTCCCAGACGAATAGAGGATTCAATAAAAATTATATTGAATCTTTTTTTACTACGTAAAATAATTGCGTAGTAATAGTGCAACTTTATCAAATAATCCAAAGATATGGGTTCGAATCCCCTCTGTGCAACCCATAAGTCGCAGTAGTTTAAAAAAGGATAAAACATTGGATTTAGACAAAAAAAATGCTCTTGAAATCTTTTTTAAGATGTAAGATCGATAGACTATAAGATTTTGAAAAATATGAATACAAAAGAACAATACATAAGATACCCAAGCGGATTCTCAGAAGAAAAATTAGCCAAAAGGTTTGGCTTATATTGGGATAATACTATGCAAGATTGGGAGCTTGTGGTGTCCGATTTTGGCAGAATAAAAGATTTTATCAAAGTTTATCAAACGGAGTTAAATAATGATGATGATAAATTCACATTGATGGGATTAATAGTCTCTTCCTTTGATGATCATATTTCTGATTTTGATAAAGAAACTGAAGAGAATTGGAATATTTGTAAAACCATATTAGAAAAAGAATGTTATCTGCATTATTCCATAATTAAATATTGGAGTTTACCAGATGAGAAAGATATTAATAATGTTTTTTCCATAACTCCTTATATTAGGGAAGTTTGGGGAAATGTAAAAATAAAGTTTACATAGATGTTACTAAAAATTACTTCAAAAGGAAATAGTGCAAGCAACTTAGGCTTCTTACTACATAAACATCCAGATAGATATCAAATAGAACAATTACCTTACGGAGCAGTACATATGTTATATCCGGAAGTATCAGAAGAACATTGCAGTTTTGCAATGCACATAGAGATTAATAGTGTACATCTTGCTAGAACCACTAAAGAGAATTATAATGCATCTTTTAAACTGGGACATTATGTAAATGACAGATCTTATGTAGCTTCCTCTTTTCTTACCACGGCTATTTCAAAATTTTTAGGGAGTGCGCTTAATGGTAAGTGTAATAAAAGACCTGAACTTGTTGATGAAAAACTTTCTTTAGAGATAGAAGTAGCGGCGGTTAAGTCAAGAAAAGGGAAATCACAAATTATCGATTTCTTTGAACCTTTAGGGTATACTATTGATGTAGAAGAAGAGCAGTTGGATGCTTCAAACCCAGGTTGGGGGAGCAGTCCGTATTTTAATGTGAAACTACAGCATAACGAGATTATCTTAAAAGGGGCATTGACCCATCTGTATGTGTTGCTTCCTGTCCTAGATAATAACAAACATTATTATGTAAGTGAAGACGAAGTTCAAAAGTTATTAGACAAGGGAGGTGAATGGTTAAAAGACCATCCCGCAAAAGAATTGATCACTAAAAAGTACCTGAAGTTTAAAAAAAGTTACACCAGACTGGCATTAGATCAACTTATTGGAGAAACTGATGAAATCATTCCAATAGAAACTGAAGAAAAGATATCATTACATCAAATTAGATTAGAGACTGTTGCAGAAGAACTTAAAAAACTTGATATCAAAACTGTAGTGGATTTAGGTTGTGGAGAAGGAAAACTATTAAAATTGTTACTGAAGGAGAAACAGTTCGAAAAGGTGTTGGGAATGGATATATCTTATAGAAGTTTAGAGATCGCAAAAAAAAGGCTGTATTGGGATCGAATGTCAGAATATCAAAAAAATAAAATTGATTTGATTCATGGTTCATTGAACTATAAAGATGATCGTATTGCTGGTTTTGAAGGGGCGTCATTGGTCGAAGTTATTGAGCATCTTGATGAACCGAGGTTGCAAGCTTTAGAAAAAGTGGTTTTCAAATATGCAAAACCAAAAAATGTAATCATCACCACCCCAAACAAAGAATACAATGTATTGTTCGAAGGAATGTCCGTAGGGCAAATGCGCCACTCGGATCATAGATTCGAATGGACTAGGAAAGAGTTTGAAACCTGGGGGGATAGAATTGCAGAAACATTTGATTATGAGGTTTCGTATAAACCACTTGGAGAAGTGGATAAGAAGTATGGAGGGGCAAGTCAAATGGCAATTTTTAAGACGAAGAAAAATGAATAAAACGATCTATAATTTTTTTAGGGCAATTGCTATATGGACGGCAATTAGTTTTGGGGTTTATCAACTGAATAAAGTAATAGCGTATATAGTATTTGGAATATCATGTTATCTAATTTTTGAAAACTTAATAACTAGAATTAGAGACATTTTCCAATTAAAGAAATGGTATGCTAGTAATCATGGAAAGGCATTTTTTATTTATGGCAGAAAAGATCAAAAATGGAATAAACATATGGAAGATGCAATTGTCCCTAATCTAAATATGAAGTCATTTTATTGCAATCAATATGGACCAATACTTGAGTTTGAAGAATTGAGTACTATGAATATAGGGATACTAAATGGAAAAATTAAGAGTAATATTGGCTATCCTATTATGGTACAAATAGAGAATAATGATCTTAAGATTACTAATTATCGATCATTGTTTGATGATTTAGTAAAGAAAAGGAAAGATGAAGAGAAGTTCATTAGTATTATGAATAAATACGTATAAAATGGAAAAGAAAAAAATACATATACCAGAATTATCATTAGTAGTTTTAGTCGGAACCTCTGGTTCGGGGAAATCGACGTTTGCTAAACAAAATTTCTTACCTACAGAAACTGTTTCTTCAGATTATTGTAGAGGAGTAGTATCTGATGATGAAAATAGTATGGAAGCAACAAAAGATGCTTTTGAGTTAGCACATTATATTATCAAAAAGCGATTAAAACGAGGAAATCTTACAGTGGTAGATGCTACAAATGTTCAGGTAGATGCTAGGAAACCTTTATTACAAATAGCAAAAGAGTTCCATACACTTCCTGTAGCTATTGTTTTAAACATTGATAAAAAGATTTGTCAGGAAAGAAATATAGAACGTCCCGATAGAAATTTTGGAGGCCATGTGATTAGAAACCAACATAGTCAATTAAAAAGGTCTTTAAGACAATTAAAAAGAGAAGGTTTTCGATATATCCATGTGATCAATTCTCCGGAAGAAGTAGAACAGATTGAAATTGTCAAAGATAAGCTATGGAATAATAAAAGGCATATCACAGGACCTTTTGATATTATTGGGGATATTCACGGATGTTTTACAGAGCTTAAAGAATTACTGGAAAAACTAGAGTATAAAATAATTACACATAAAGACAGGGATAAGAATTACGGATATACTGTAAGTAACCCAGCTGATAGAAGAGCAATCTTTGTGGGCGATCTAGTAGATAGAGGTCCGGCATCCAATGAGGTGTTGAGGTTAGTAATGTCTATGGTCAAGAATGATCAGGCCTATGTTGTTTGTGGAAACCATGATAGTAAACTTTACAAGAAACTAAGTGGTAGAAATGTCCAAATCAAACATGGTTTGGCAGAAACCTTGGAACAATTAGAAAATGAACCTCAGGAATTTATCGATGAGTTAAAAGCATTCTTGGATAAATTGATCAGTCATTATGTCCTTGATAATGGTAAATTAGTGGTAGCGCATGCCGGATTGAAAGAAGAAATGCAAGGTAGAGGATCTGGAGCTGTAAGATCATTCTGTATGTATGGAGATACCACTGGAGAAATTGATGAATTTGGTTTGCCTGTTCGATTAGACTGGGCAAAAGATTACAAAGGCAAAGCCATGGTAGTTTATGGTCATACACCTGTGCCAGAAGCAGAATGGCTAAACAAAACAATTGATATTGATACAGGTTGTGTTTTTGGAGGAAAACTTACTGCGCTAAGATATCCAGAAAAAGAATTGGTAGAAGTGAAAGCAAAAAAAGTGTATGCTGAATCTAAAAAACCATTAGTTCCAGAAACAAATAATCTATCTGCACAACATGAAAATGATGATATCATTGATATTAAAGATGTATCAGGAAAAAGACATATCAAAACTAAATATAATGAGACAATTACAATAAGAGAAGAACACAGCATTGCAGCATTAGAGGTAATGAGTCGATTTGCTGTAAACCCAAAATGGTTAGCATATTTACCGCCTACAATGTCACCAAGTGAAACGAGCACTATTTCAAATTATCTTGAACATCCAGAAGAAGCGATCAAATATTATCAATCCAGAGGTGTGAATAAAATTGTTTGCCAAGAAAAACATATGGGCTCCCGAGCTGTATTTGTTGTGGGTAAGGATGAAGATGCTATTGCAAAAGGTTTCGGTATTACTGGAGAAGGAATTGGGAAAATATATACTCGAACTGGAAGAGGTTTTTTTACAGATTTAGAATTAGAACAAGCTATTCTTAGAAGATTCGGAGATGCATTGACTAAAAATGATTTTTGGAATACCTTTGGTTCTGATTGGGCAATTTTTGATTGTGAATTAATGCCTTGGTCAGCAAAAGCAATGCAATTGATAGAAGATCAATATGCGGCAGTTGGGTCAGCTGGTGAAATTGCATTAAAAGCAATTTCCAAACAACTAGAGAATGCAGTGTCAAAACACCCTGAACTAAATAGTTTATTGAACAAAACAAAGCAGCAGTCAAATTTGAATACTAAATTCAAAAAAGCATATAATCAATATTGTTGGGATGTAAAATCTATAGAAGATTATAAGATCGCTCCTTTTCATCTTTTGGCTACAGAAGGGGAAGTACATACTGATAAAGATCATCAATGGCATATGAATACTATTGCAGATATAACCAGTAAGGATAGCTTATTAATAGCAACGTCATATAAAGTAATTCATTTGGACAACGAAAAAGAAGTCTCAGATGCTATAGACTGGTGGATACAGCTTACTCAAAAAGGCGGAGAAGGAATAGTTGTAAAGCCTTTTGATTTTATTACTAAAGGAAAGAAAGGATTAATCCAACCTGCAATCAAATGTCGAGGTAAAGAGTACTTACGAATTATTTATGGAGCAGATTATGATACAGATATAAACTTAAAAAACCTTCGTAACAGAGGATTGTCTAAAAAACGTTCTATGGCAATACGAGAATTCAGTTTGGGTCTTGAAGCTTTAGATAGATTTGTAAATAAAGCTCCATTGAGGGATATTCATGAATGTGTTTTTGGTGTTTTAGCGATGGAGAGTGAACCAGTGGATCCTAGATTATAATTTGAGAGCCAGTTATAATTATGCTTTAAATTCTACAAAATAGGTACTTCATAAAAAAGTACCTATTTAAAGTACCCATTTGTAGGTATTTGCAAGTTTTTAGGTACTTCAAAAAAATTAAACAACTGATAATCAAAAGGGTTTTGGTGCAACCGAAATGGCTCATAACCCGAAGGTCACAGGTTCGAGTCCTGTTCCCGCTACTACATAACCTCTTCATATTGAAGGGGTTATTTTGGTTTTAGAATGTTTTTTCTTCTTGAAAACCTTCAATTTTTTAGGTTTACGTACAGCATTTACGTACAGTTTTTATTAAAGAAGTCCGATGAGAGAGATTTTTCTATACAAAAAGGTTCACTATCTAGAGTTAGTGTTTTTATTATAAAAGATTGATAGTTAGTGTTTTAATTTAAAATTAGACTTTGAAATAATCAGTACTTTTATTTATTAAAATTGTGTCCTTCGGGTGAAGTACCCGGGAGGACTCTGAAAATTATTTTTACAGACAAATTTTGAATGTTTTTATGCTTATTAGGTTAGTAAGTATGGAAATATTAAATTAGTAAGACAAACTTCCAATATATTCTCAGTTAATTCGATAGTCTCAATTTGTATCCTGGTATTATCTTGGTTTGTCTATAGATTTATTAAAAAACTTTTTAGGACTGGCTAAGTACTAACTAAGCCCACTAATGATGTACTCATAAATCTCATTGCTTTGATAGTCAATAGGATGCTCGAAACTTTTCGTTATATGCTTTGGTTTTGCTATAATTTCTCTTTCTATCATTTCATTGATGGTATTGTAGAAGTCCATAGAAGTTTTACCAACCAATAGCGGAGAAAGATTTATATCTGCTTTCCATAGTTTCAATATTTTCTCAAATCCACTTAGGTATAGATAGTCTTTGGTAAATCCACCACCTCTAAAAATCCTTGTCACTATGATGTATGCATCATTAGTTGAAACACCATGTCGATTAACTAGGAAATTGAAGCATTCAATGAAATCAGCCCCACTACACATCATATCCGTAATAACTACTCTGAATGCTATTTTTTTTAGCCTTTTCAAAGTAATGTTTCCACTTAGATATTCAGATAAAATGGCTAATCCTTCTTGGGTCATGGTATTCATTGGTAGACCAAGATTGAAAATATTTAGTTTCTCATCTGAAGAGTTTTGTGTAGTTACCATGTGTACGCCAATTTCATGTTCTATGAGTGCATTGGCTTCTTTTCTAGTGAATTTAGCATCTGGTCGAATTAAGATTGTCTTTTTTGAGTTCAGTACCATTACTTGAGAAATTACTCGCTTACTCAGTTCAATTTTACAATCGATTCCGTATTCATCTAGTGCATTTTTAAATGCGCCCATGGCTTCATCCATCGATAGAAAAGGTACTCTTTTCGGTTCACTAGGGATAGATGGCAAGTGAAGAATATATTCAGCATTGGTTAAGTCTTTTTTGCTAGGTCTTCCAAAATATCGAAGGGAGTTGTATAAGAACTTCTTTGTACCTAGAGCTGATAATAAATCAATCTTATCAAAGTAACTATTGATTACTGACTCATATAGTTCACGAATAGAAACATCAGATATATCCTGTGTTCTTAGTGTACTTAATTGCTGTTTTAGCTCAAATGGATTGATTTTAATGGGTGCATACTTAAACTTAGGAGGTTTGGCGTATTTATTTTTGATAAACCGCTTTTGTTCAGAGTTCGTGTTGATTGGATTGACGTAAGCCAATAATTCAAAACCTTTCAATAATTTGAAAAGCTTTTTATCTACAGAAACAATAGCTGGATCTGTTTTCTTATCTAATAAATGTACACTGTTTTTAGATCTCCAATTGGTGTTTTCCTCACTGAAATATTGTGCGTTATTAAGAATTGCTCGTTTTAGTTTTTGCTGTAATTCTCGTATTAATTTAGGATAATCTTCACCTGTTAATTCATTGCTATAAACTTTTTTAATTTCCGTAGCTAGCACAAGTGTATTAGAAAAGTTTTGAGTAATAAATTCAAGATTATAACCTCTACCAAAGAACACATCATTGATTGCCGTCTGATTCTCTATACCTGTTAGCGAAATAGCACTTAATTCGGCGACCCAGTTTTCAATAAATGTTTCATATTTCGCACTATCAATGCGTTCTGTACCTATATTAAAAAGTGGTACAGTCCTATCCCAACGTTGGTAGTTATAAGAGTGTAAATCATAAACGATACAAGAATCATATAGCTCTTCTAGCTTCTTGATCAATGCATGGATGACTTTGTAAAAGTTATGATGCTTTTGAAGACTTGCTTGTTTTTCTGCTGGCGTAAGTGGACGTTTCCATACTTGTTTACCCCATGCTTCATCGTAGATGCAATCTTCTGGCTTTCTATTGAGATCATACTCAAAACGAGAGTCCAATCCGACTATTGTAATAGGTAAAGAGTCGATAAATTGACCAGTATGTGGATCTTCTTCATACCATCGGTTATAATCATCGATGGCAATTTTGTTTCTTAACCGATCTCGAAGGTTACCACCATCATGAATGGCCGTACAGCAATAGGGTACATACTTATTGATTTTTATACTGAAAGAATTATCCGGAGCTATAGCTTCAAAGGTCTTCTTTTGCTCTATTAGCTTAATTATCTCACTAATTTTTAATTGCTGCATTTTCTAATAGTGTTTCAGGTCTAAAATCCTCTTTTAACTTATTTTTGCTTTTTACTACTTTTTCCAAATAGCCTAAAATCTTTTCTTGCAGTTTAACTTTATTAAGCCTATTTATGTCTGTGATTGTACCTGGACTCATTACATTGACTTCGATCAATTTACCATTAATCAAATCAAGACCTGCAAAGTAAATACCATCTCTCACCAATTTTTCACCAATCTCCCTACACAACATCTTGTCTGCTTTTGTCAATTTGTATTTTTCGACTGCTCCTCCAACTGAAATATTAGACCTTACATCACCTTGGACAGGTCTCCTTCTTAATGCACCAATAGGCTCTCCATTTAGCATCAAAATCCGAACATCTCCCTCTTCAGCACCTTCTACATATTCTTGAAGAATTACATAGTTGGAGTGATCTTTACCGTGATTAATATAAAAATCTAACAAAGAACGGATATTTTGCATGGCAGCTTTTTCAATAATGATAACGCCACTACCCCCATAACCATCCAACGGCTTCATAATCATCTTATCATTCTCTGATTCTTTGATTATGCTTAAGAGATAATCAATGTTTTTAGAAACATATGTAGCAGGTATAAGCTCATGATTAGGGTCGAAGTAGGCGGCAGTATAAATCTTATTATTAGCTTCTCGTAATCCATCAATTGCATTGATAATAAAAACGTCATCTTTTATAGAGTCCAAGAAATTCAAAACCAAACCATCTAATGGAGGGTTGTCACGCATAAATATTACATCAAACTCATTCAACGCTCTCATTTCAGACTTAAATTCTACTGTCTTATAAAAAGAAGTCATACTTTTAGAGAGTTTTTCTTTGAGTGATATGTTCTTACACAAACTAAGAGTAATACTATTTCTAATAGTCAAGTTAGAAGGATCGGTAATTGAAACCTCATGACCTCTTTTAACAGCTTCATGTATGATTCTGATTGTAGAATCTTGTGATGGACGGACTTCTTCCCAAGGATACATGATAAAGCATATTTTTATTTTCATATTTTTTTTTCGTGATTAAAGAAGTAAATTTTGTCTTTTATAAAAGTATTTTACATTTACTGTTCTAACAATTCTAAACCAATAATAGTTCTAATTATATACTCTTGTTCGTCACCATCTTCCTCAATTTCAATTTCGATTTCAGAATTAAAAATGATGTTAAAGGTTTTTCCCACATATTTATTATTACTTAAGTTGTATTTTTTAAGCATTTCAGGGGTAATTCTAGGAAAAGAAATGGTATCTTCTTTATTATGTCCATTTAGATAGGTAAAAGTGAAATTTTCCTCATCAAAATTATCAAAAAAACCTTTAATAGTTTCAGTGCCTTTATCAATATCTTTTTGTGCTTGTACTGTATATATGCCAAGAAACATTGTAAACATTACGAACACTACTTTTTTTAAGTTTTTCATTGTATTAAATTATAAGTTTTTAATCAATTTGTAATCCAAAATTTTAACCTCCTATCTAGATAAAAATCTTGTTTAATACGTCTATTTTTTCGTGGCAATACCAACTAGTACTAATAATGTCGCGTATCATTTTGTTCTTTTTTAGTCTAAATTCTTTGTTCATATTTTGCATAGCTACTGCTATGCAAAACAATCACTGCCTTATCAATTCAAATTGATATAATAAACTTTAAGCTAGTTCTAATTTTTCAATCTTATATGTGATAAAATCGTCATCGTCATCATCTCTATATTCTGAATACGTGATTTCAAAACTTTTACCTTGAAATTTATCTGTTTTTAGATCGAATTTGTTAATCGCAAACTTTGTTATTCCTTCAAATATTAAAATATCTCCGTTATCCATTATAAATTGATAATAACCGTTATAGTATTTTTTAAATACACCATACTCAACACTTTGATTAATAATAGAGCTTTTCATCTACGCGTTTTTTAGTGATTAAGTTTACAAGGGTTAAAAAGTTCTTTTACTACCTTCTTATCTGATTTGCCAAGAAATTTTGCAGCTTCTTTCCAATGTACCCATTTTATATTTTTAAACTTATGTGGTTCTGCAAGTGCAAATGGTTTATAATAATCGTCGCAAATGAAATAATGCTTGGGAACCCTTTTTGTATCCTTTAAATCAATTGTGACTGAACAATGATATATCAAATCTTCTTCAGCTAATTCAACAGCAGTTTCTTCAAGTGTTTCCCTAATAAGTGCTACTTCTGGGGATTCTTTTCCTTTTAAAAACCCACCAATAAGTCCGTATTCTAACTTGTCTTTAAGTTTTTGGAAAACCAGAATTTTTTCTCCTTGAAACACGATTAATCTGGATTTCTCTTTATGCTTTTTTATACGCATATCTGGTTATTTAATCTTTGTTAATTTTAAAATAATTTACTTACTCTTTAACCATATGATAATTCGTTAAAACGGAATCCACTTCTTTTTCTCTTTTTTCAATTTGCAACGTAAATTGTCATAGTTCTTCGTCAATTAATTGAAAATAAGGTTTAGATGCTTTTTGTATTTTAATTTTTTACAATTGACAAATCCAGAATATTTTTTGCTTTAGCTAGTTTACGTTCTTCACTTCTTATTATTCTTAATTTGTTGAATGTGCTATTTTATAAATTTGAGTATGAATAAAACTAAGATCACGATGACTATAATAATCCATTTAAGTTTACTACTTTTTCTATGTACCGTAATATGCTTAAAGAATTCTAGGTTTTCTTTTACAATGTTTAGCTTCTGGCTTATAGTTTTATGCTTATCATTTACCTCAAATTTTTTCTTGAGTTCAGTATTTAGTTTAGTAAGCGTTTCATCATCCGAAACAGCACTAGGAGAATCAAATATGTAAAGATTTTCAGAAATCTTATTTTTGGAATTTAAAACCTTTTCAACGAAATGTTTATGTTTTTTATCATCTGTATATAGTCTTGTCCTTTTTGTCTCTATAAAATTAGTGTATTGTGCTGTGTCTTCAATAAGTTGCTCTGCAATGCCTGTATAATAGTCTAATAGTACTGATTGTGATGCATTATGCATTACCAAGCGTATTTTTTCAATATTATTATCTATTAGATGAACACTTTCAAAATCTATACGAAAGGACTCGGCATCTATAATTATATCTATAGATTGGGTTAAAGAACTATCTATAAGCTTTGCATGTGTAGTAAATTTAAATAACTGTTGTCTCAGTTGATCCAGTTCGTTTGAAGCGAAATTAAAAACACAAAGAATACCGTATTTAAAAATATAAGCATATTTCTGGTTTTCAAAATCGAAAAACAATTCATCTCTATTAGAAAATAGAAGTGTTTGTTTAAAGTGATTTTTGCAGGCATCTATATCTATACTTTCTGCAATTTGTAGCGCAAAGGCGTTTTTTTTCATGATAAATATTTTATATAACTCCTTGAGCAAGCATTGCATCTGCCACTTTTACAAATCCAGCAATATTTGCACCTTTTACATAGTCTACATATCCTGTATCATCCATTCCATATTCCAAACAAGAAGCATGAATACTAGACATTATTTGTTGTAGTTTTTGATCAACCTGCTTACGAGTCCAATTGTAGCGTAATGAATTCTGAGTCATTTCTAGGCCTGATGTTGCTACTCCTCCAGCATTAGATGCTTTACCCGGTGCGAAAAGAATTTTTGCCTTATGAAACTCAGCAATAGCATCTGGAGTACTTGGCATATTTGCACCTTCACTTATACAAATACAACCGTTTTTGATTAAAGCTTTAGCGTCTTTGCCATTAAGTTCATTTTGTGTTGCACAGGGTAGTGCAATATCGCAAGCAATATCCCAAGGTGTTTCATCTTGAAAGAATTTAGCTGATGGATATTTTTTGACATATTCGTTAATCCTGCCTCTAACAACATTTTTAAGATGGATCACATATTTTAGTTTTTCCAAATCGATACCATTTTCATCATAAATGTACCCTGAAGAGTCTGATAACGTTACCACTTTTCCACCTAACTGAATTACTTTTTCGGCAGCGTACTGAGCTACATTACCCGAACCAGAAATAGAAACTATTTTTCCTTTAATAGAATCTTCTTTAGTGGTTAACATGTTTTCGGCAAAATATACGGTTCCGTATCCTGTTGCTTCTGGTCGAATTAATGAGCCACCCCAGCTTAATCCTTTTCCAGTTAAAACTCCAGTAAATTCATTTCTAATTTTACGGTACATACCAAATAAGAACCCAATTTCGCGACTTCCTACGCCTATATCTCCTGCGGGTACATCTGTATTTGGTCCTATATGTCTAAAAAGTTCTGCCATAAAGTTGTGACAAAACCTCATAATTTCAGCATCAGATTTATCTTTAGGATCAAAGTCAGATCCTCCTTTTCCCCCACCCATTGGTAATGTAGTCAAACTATTTTTGAATACCTGTTCGAACGCCAAAAATTTCAGAATACTCAGATTTACAGTAGGATGAAAACGTAACCCTCCTTTATATGGCCCAATAGCAGAATTCATTTGAATACGATATCCTCTGTTTACGTGAATTTTCCCATAGTCATCTACCCAAGAAACACGAAAAGTAATTACTCTCTCTGGTTCAACCATTCTAAGAAGGATATTTTTACCATCATAAATTTTCTGAGAGGAAATAAATGGGATTACAGTTTCTGCAACTTCTTGTACAGCTTGTAAAAACTCAGGTTCGTGAGCATTTCTGACTCTTACCTCTGCCATAAAAGCTTCTACTTGTTCTTTCATTGAAAATTTAATTTTAAAATAAGTAATAAGAAAAGGAGTACCCACGATACTATCGTATGAGTACTCTAATCCCAAGTTGAATTTGAATTATTCTTCTAGAGATGGCTCATCTGTTTCTTCTTCGAATTCTTCGAATTCACTTTCTTTATCTTGGTTATCTTCATCGTTATCATCGTGATCTTCCATAGCGGTAACAATATGCTTACTGACTTTCACAAGATATAAGGTATCCTCAGTTTTTACTTCTACACATTCTACGATTTCGTTTTGTGCATTTCTAAACGTAATAATATCTTTATCATCATATCCATCAGGATACTTTATTACCAATAAATCTAGAATAGTATTGGTTAACTTTTTGAAGTCAACAATAACCTTTTTTAAATGGTTGTTTTTTGAAGTTTTCATATCTTTTACATATCTAATAAATAAGCAAATATTAATGGTGCTACAATGGTGGCATCTGACTCTATAATGAATTTTGGAGTATCAATATCTAATTTACCCCAAGTGATTTTTTCATTTGGTACTGCTCCAGAATAAGATCCATAACTTGTTGTTGAGTCACTTATTTGACAGAAATAATTCCAGAATGGTGTGTCTGTACGTTCCATATCTTGATATAGCATTGGCACCACACAAATAGGAAAATCTCCTGCAATACCACCACCTATCTGGAAAAATCCGATACCATTTTCAGAATTATCGGTATACCAATCTGCAAGAAAGGTCATATACTCGATTCCGGATTTTATAGTGCTTGCTTTAAGCTCTCCTTTCAACACATAGCTAGCAAAGATGTTCCCCATTGTACTATCTTCCCATCCTGGAACTACCATCGGTAAATTGGCTTTTGCCGCAGCATACATCCAACTATCCTTAATGTCAATTTCATAGTACTGTTCTAATACACCAGACAATAACATTTTGTACATAAACTCGTGTGGAAAATAACGCTCTCCTTTTTCTTCAGCATCTTTCCAAATCTTAAAAATATGTTGCTGTAATCTTCTAAAAGCTTCTTCTTCAGGGATACAGGTATCCGTAACACGATTTAATCCTTGTTCTAGTAAATCCCATTCTTGTTTTGGGGTTAGATCACGATAATTAGGAACACGCTTATAATGACTATGTGCTACCAGATTCATAATATCTTCTTCCAAATTTGCACCTGTACAGGAGATAATATGTACTTTGTTTTGACGTATGATTTCTGCGAAAATTTTACCTAATTCAGCTGTACTCATTGCTCCTGCTAGAGATACTAACATTTTTGAGCCATTATTAATTTGGGCTTCATATTCTTTGGCCGCATCTACTACAGAAGCAGCATTAAAATGCAGATAATATTTCTCTATAAATTGTGAAATAGCTCCTTTATCCTTCATGCTCATCGTCAGAAAATTTTAAGTGGCTAGTTTTATCATTGCCTTTAAGGGCATATAAATTTTCATTTGCGTCATCAACATCTTGTTCAGTAAATTTGTAACTCAACATTTTATAGTAGAGTTTAGCAGCAGCAAAATCAGAAGATTTATCATCTTTATTTGGACATAATTCTACAATATCAAATCCAACTACATTTTTTTCTTCAAATATTTTCTTAAGAAATTCAAGGGTTTCATACCATAACAATCCTCCCGGTTCTGGTGTTCCAGTTGAAGGTAAAATAGAAGGGTCTAAAGCATCCAGGTCAAAAGTGATATAGACATTATCAGTCATTAATTCGGTTGCATTGTCCATCCAATAATCATCGGTTGCCATTTCATGAGCGAAAAAGACATTTTCTTTGTTCATTACTAATTGTTCTGAAGCATCCATACTGCGAATCCCAACTTGAATAAGATTAGTGTTTTGATTAGCCTCATAAAGTGCACAAGCGTGATTGTACTTAGAACCTTCATATTCTTTTCTTAAATCTGCGTGGGCATCTATTTGTATTACTGTTAAATCATTGAAACACTCATCAAATGCACGTATAGCTCCTATAGAAATAGAATGCTCCCCACCAAAAAGCGTAACAAACTTGTTGCGTTTAATATTGGTTTTTACAGTATCGTGTACTGTAGTGACCATTGCGTCTGGTGAGCTTTTTTCGTCGATGGGTTGAGAAAGATAAATACCTTGTTTGTATACTTCGCTCTCCGTTTCTATATCATAAAGCTCCATATTCTCTGAAGCGTGTAAAAATGCTTCAGGACCTTTGTCTGCTCCTTTGCCCCAGGTACTGGTTCCATCATAAGGAACAGGAATCAATACTACTTTTGATTTGTCATAGCCAGCATATTGTTCTGGAATTCCGGCATATGTTTTCTTAGTTTCCATTTTAAAAATGTTTGGATTTAATGATTTAGGTTAGTTAGAATTTATAATTATTTCTTTTTGTGAATGTTCTAAAACTTCTTCTTTTGCTATTTTTTGATATCCAAGAATAGATAATAACTGTTCTGAAGTTTGTTGTGGTGCAAAAACTTCTGTAGTTACCTTTCCATTCTGATCACGATCTATCAAAATATGCTTAGGCTGTGGGATTAAGCAGTGTTGCAATCCTCCAAAACCACCAATGGTCTCCTGATATGCACCAGTATTGAAAAAACCAATATATAATGGTTTGTCTTTTTTGTATTTTGGTAGATATATGGCATTCATATGTTGTTCTGAATTGTAATAATCATCACTATCACAGGTTAATCCACCGAGTAGTACGCGTTCATACTCATCATCCCATCTGTTTACGGGCAACATCACAAAACGTTTGTTTATTGCCCATGTATCTGGCATTGTTGTAATGAAAGATGAATTGATCATATTCCATTTTTCGCGATCGTTTTGCTGTTTTTGATATAGTACTTCGTAAATAACACCACCACTTTCACCAACTGTAAAACTTCCAAATTCCGTGAAAATATTTGGAACATCTACTTGTGCTTCTTCACAGGAAATTTGGATTTGATTAATAATTTCATTGATTATATACTGATAGTCATAGTCAAAGGCCAAAGAGTTTTTTATCGGGAAACCTCCGCCTATATTTAAGCTATCTAATGATGGGCATATTTTCTTAAGACTTATATATACTTTTAGACATTTTTGTAATTCATTCCAATAGTAAGCAGTATCGCGAATGCCCGTGTTGATAAAGAAGTGAAGCATTTTTAGTTTCACTTTTGGGTTATTCTTGATCTGATTATTATAAAAGGGTACAATATTACGATACCCAATTCCTAATCGAGAAGTATAAAACTCAAACTTTGGTTCTTCTTCAGAAGCAATACGTATACCGACTTGAAAATCTTTGTCAATTACATCACTTAATAGATCCAGTTCTTCGTAATTATCAATGATAGGAATACAATTGTGGTGTCCGTTATTGATCAATCGGGCTATGTTTTGTATGTATTGGTCACGTTTGAAACCATTGCTAATCACATAGGTATCATCATTGATTTTACCTTGTGTTTTTAAGTTTTCTACAATATCAATATCAAAAGCGGAAGAGGTTTCTATATGAATATCATTCTTAAGGGCTTCGTTCAATACGTGTTGAAAATGTGAGCTTTTCGTACAATAACAATAGTTATAATTCCCTTTATAATCATTTGACTTAATAGCGTTGTTAAACCAGCTTTTTGCTCGATTAATATTTTCTGATATTTTGGGTAGGTAAGTGAGTTTTAAAGGCGCACCATATTGAGCAATCAATCTCATAAGGTCAATGCCGTGAAACTGTAATTGGCTATTCTGGAGCGAAAACTCTTCCTGTGGAAAATGGAAGGTCTGTTCGATCAAATCGATATATTTTGTTTTCATTATGATGTGTTTGAAAAATTAGAAATTGATACATAAGAAATTGCGAAAGCAATTAGTTTCAATCTAATCTCATACACGAAAAATAAAAACAGTGTAGGGCACGAACTGTATTCGTTCCAATAGTCTAAGTATAGTATATACTTTAGAAGTCAGCCTGAGAATTCGGTTCCTCATCCCTGAGGCAGCTTTTGGAGTAGACTTCTTTATGCTCCTAAGCCCGAATCTGAAAAACGTTTTCATTTATATAGGCAATACGTCCTTTATATAAAACGCATTATTATTTAATCAAATGTAATAAAAAAATGATATCAAAAATTTTTTTTAATTTTTTTCCTGGTTTTATTATTAAGAGTGACTTAATCTAATTACAGAAAACAAAACAATATCTAATTTTATCCTTTGTAATCTACTTTTCTACCTCATAAAACGATGATTTTTTTATAAATACTGGTACAAAGGAAATAGTAATTTTTAGTAAAAAATATTAAATAGGTACTTCATAGAAAAGTACCTATTTTAAGTACCCATTTGTAGGTATTTGCAAGTTTTTAGGTACTTCGAAAAAGATAAGACACTGATAGCTAGGACGGTTTGAGTGCGACCGAAATGGCTCATAACCCGAAGGTCACAGGTTCGAGTCCTGTTCCCGCTACTAAAGATAACCTCTTGATTTTGAAGAGGTTATTTTTGTTTACAACTGTTTTTTCTTCTTGAAAATCTTCAGTTTTTCAGATTTACGTACAGTATTTACGTACAGTTTTCATCAAAAAATACGATGAGAGAGGTTTTTCTCTACAAATAGATTTACTTTCTGCAGTTAGTTTTGTTGGGTGAAGTTCTTGTTATGTAGTGTTTTACGCATCATCTAGATTTTTAGCTTTATCTAAGGTTTTATTTTTTATACTCGTGTCCTTCGGGTGAAATGCCCTATAGAGCTTAAGATAATCATTGAATTGTGAGATCAAGCTCAATTGTTGTGTTTATGCAAATATTCTGGTTAATTTAGGATCAAGATCAAAAGTTGTGTTTATGCCAATATTCTGATTAATTTAAAAGGAAGAATTCCACTTTTTGAACTCCTATGAAGAGAACTCTAAAACCATGCCTATTTAGTCATCAAATACACTATTAATTTCAAAGTGGTTCTGTCGCATTAATTTCACTCTTTTAAATATACTAAAGTTTGAAGCTTCTAAATTAGTTCCATGTACAAACACCATCGATATCCTGATATCATTATTCAACAAGCGATATATTTCAAATTTCGATTTAGTTTAAGTTACCGTGATATTGAAGAGTTGATGTCTATTAGAGGTGTAAAAGTTGACCATTCTACAATCCAACGGTGGGTATTTAAGTTTCCTAAAGGAATAGAACACAATATGAATACTCGTAAACGGCAACTAACAGATAGTTGGAGACTTGATGAAACGTATATCAAAGTAGGCGGTAAGGATAGGTATTTATACCGAGCAGTTGATAAACAAGGAAACACTATAGATTTCCTATTAACAAAACGTAGGATGAAAGGTTCTGCTCAAAAGTTCTTGAGTAAAGCTATTAGAAATAACGGCAAGCCTAGGATAATAAATATTGATAAGAGTGGAGCTAATACAGCTGGAATACGGACTTGGAATAAAAGGAGTTTAACTTCAAAAAAGATAAAGATTCGACGAGTCAAATATCTCAACAATATTGTAGAACAGGATCATCGTAGTATAAAAAGAAGAATTGCAATTACCACAGGATTTAAAGAATTCGAATCAGCACAAAGAACACTCGCAGGAATAGAAATCATACACATTATTAGAAAAGGTCAGATTTTGAATCCTAAAAATTCAAAGTTTAAAACGTTTTGTTCATTGGCTGCTTAAAGAGTAAGTTTCTTTCAAAATTATATCTTCTTCGAGATAATGCGACAGAACCTCTAGCATCGGAATACCTTGTATATTAACCGGTTCGTAATCAAAAGTTACCCAAGCTTGTGCGTTTTTTACTGCTACTTTAAAAGTTTTAAATTCTGCGGTATTCATTTTCTTTGTTTTTAGGTTATTTAATTATCCCTGAACATCTTTGATATTGAATTTTTTCATTTATTATTATATAAACATCGTTTACAACATCTTTGTTTTTTACAAGCCAAATAATGTTTATAATATTAGAGCACATTGATTGCCTAATTGTATTAGCATTAAAACTCTTCAGCCTAGGTAATCTTTTCTTGTAAAACGTTAGTATTTCCTTTTTTCCTTTATAAGTACTTTCTCTGTTAACAAATAGAGCATCAGCGGCATAATTATCTATCACAGCAAATGGATTTAAAGTTTTTATTGCTTTAAGATGATCATCAAAAACTTCATGTGGCTTTTTCATCATTATTATCAGTTTTAATTTGATAGGATAAAGTTACCACTACAATCAAGTTTTGATTGAGTAAAAAATGAAGTAATTTAAGTAAAAAATAGAGTTTATAAATATAAGAAAAACCTATTCTAAAGTTGCTCGAAATGCTCCAATAGACATTCCTTTATAAGCAGTAAAGGTCTTATCTAAATGACTACCATCTATAAAACCAAGTTCTAAAGCAATTTGCGAAAGATGCATATCTGTATGTTGTAAGCGTGCTTCAACCAGTTTTAATTTATAATTGAGTTTATAACTCTTAAGGCTAATATCCATATGTTTCTTAAAATATTGTCCAATATAATTGCTGGAAATATTGAATTTTTCTGCTATAGATTTGTTTGAAAGCAGAGTTGGCTCAAAAATATGATGATGAATATAATTGATAATTTCTTGAATTTCTAAAGACGGTTTTTTTGAAAACTTAAGAAGATCTATCTGGTTTGAGTTTCGTGTAATGAGATGTAATATTGTAGATAGCATATTTTGAATTATGATGGTGTCATAAGTTTCACTTTCTCGATTTTCATCACAAAGCATTGTTATAAGCGAAACCAGATTTTTTTTATCTGATTTTGATCGAAATTGAAATTCTCCTTTTTGCTTTTCGTTATTTAAAACAACTTCAATTCTTTGAAACCAGTCATTAAACTCAGGAGATAAACCATCTTTAGTGGTTGTACAAAAAAAATTTCTTAAGAACTTAATAGAAGATCCTGTAGTAGGCGTATCTACCCGTACTTGATATATGTCATTTGGAATGAAAAGGAAAAAACTATCAGCGTAATATGAGTAATCTTTTCCATTAACTTTTATTACACCACTCCCTTCTTTAAAGTATACAATCTCAAAAAAACGAATATTCGTGTATTCACAAAACTCAAAAAAATTCATTTTTTGAAAATCTAGAATTACAATATTCTTAAAAATTGTTCTTGGCATAATGATAAATATATTTCTTTTTCGAATATTCTTATTTTTTTCGATTTAAAAAGGGGGACACATAAAGGTATGTTAAAGCAACCTCCTTACCAAATTTATTAATTGTTTTTCACTAGCATCCGGAAGTTTGTATAAAATCAACACCGAAATATTATAAATATCGGCTAAGTTCTAAAAAGCATATTATTTACTACTATGTTTTTAAATTCCATCCAGGCAGTATTGGAAGCAAAGGCTATAGCTGCTACGGTTGCCATTTTACTGGTTGAATTTTTTATTTTTTCTAAGACTAAAAACCAATTCAGATAATTCTGAAGGTATTTTGTTGCCACTCCATTGAAGGGCTCCATAAATTTCCTTAGACGCATATCCATATTATTCACATTTTGTACGTGATATATTTTGTCAACAGCTCTTTGACCCTTCGAAGCATTAAATTTTTTGTGTGCTACCTTCTTGTCTTTTGCAAATGCAGTATAGCTTCTGTGACTGTCGCTACAAAGGGTTTCTACTTTAGCCAACTTCCCTTGTAATATAGTCTCCAAGTCACTTTTACTAATGCGACCTCTGGTAGCTACTTTGAAATCTTTGTTCCCTGATCGGTCACAACTGGCTATCACAGCTACTTTTTCATTACTGAGACCAGCTTTACTTGCCTTTGCGCCACGTTTTCTAGCAGGACGATCCAAATTTCGATTCCCTTTTTCAGAGTAAGCAAAGAAAAGATCATCACTCTCTAGGATTCCTTGGAATTCATCCACACTTACGCTCCCAAAGGAGACAAGTAATTTGTGCCTCCAATCAAAAGAAGTCTGAATAGAAATCCCTGTTTCTTTGGCACTCTTGCGAATACTATATCCAGAGAGTAAACAGAATAAATAACGATTAACTTTGTCTTTCTTCTTGAGGTTGTACCAGAACTTACCGGTAGTTTCACTAAAGTTTTTATGACAAGTATTACAAACATAGCGCTGTACTCCTTTGAGCTTACCATTAGCCTTAATTTTATTGCACTTACAATGAGGACAGCTTATGGCTTTACTCTGATTGCTATCAATCAGGGCTGAACCCTCAGTAGAGATCTCCAATAATGTGGAAACAATTTCTGATTGAACCAAAGCCGATGAACTAATGAAAAAATCTCTAAAATCTTCTGGTATCATTTCTCCGTTTTTATAAAGTAAAGATAAAACATATTCTAATTAGAACTTAGCCTAAATATCTAATTACAATGTTATTATTATTTAGATGGGTATTGTTCTTATTTTCCTAGCATAGTTCCAATTGTCAGATTGAGTTTGTCTAAATCTAATTGAAAATCATAGGTTTAAGAACTTCGGCAAGCTCAGCTTGACATATAAGAGGAAAGAAAATAAAAACTTTCGGATGCTAGTGACATGAAATATAAAATTAAAGCATACCCATAATCCGGGTTAGATGTGCTTTTTTGATTTAACTAGCCATCCCCTGAAAATTTGTTATTCAAACTTAACATACGTTGATTTTATTGGTGTTTCGAGAGATTTTATATTTGGAAATCTTTTTTAGGTTTAAAAGCGTATACTAAAAAACATACAACCGAAAATCAACTATTTGGATTTTGTGATTTAGTTCAATTTCATCTTTAAAAAAAAACGGGGGATGGCTAATTTGATTTAAGAACAGGTTTTCTTAAGATATGATAGGTTTTACTGATACGAGTTATTTGAACAAAAGCTTTCTGACTTATAAGATGTGACAATTGGAGCATTTAGACCAACTTTAAAATAGATTTGGCTGTATTAGATCTAAAAACTTCGTTTTTTACATAAATAACTTCATTTTATACATAACAAGGTTTTGATTGTTATAATATTTTTATGATATCAAATTAGAACAAATATAAAAAACAACCCTGCAATTATAAAACTTTTGGCGAGTCAGTAATTGTAAGGATTTGAATAACGATAATTTTAAAACAAACCACCATTATGAAATTCCTATTTTTTATATCAAAAGATGCATCTTTTTTATACAAAAAACCTACACAGGTCGCATCCAAAAACAAGTTGATAACTCACCTAATTACAGAGCACTAGTTTTAATAGTAATGGTTACCATTTTGATGGGAGCGTATTCTTTTATTACATATTCATTTTTAGAAACTTTTTCGGTGCTAATTGAGAATAAGCCTTACCATATTATAAAGAAAAAACCAGGAAATGTTACTAGTAAAAGCGATAGCAAACATGCTTATAAGTTTGCAATGGCATGTAACTTTTCAAAAACAGTTTTCTGTAAAAAAAAGCAATAAAAAATTCAGAAACTGAAAGCACTCTAAAAGAGAGCGTTTTACCATTGGTCGAACTAAAACTGTATTCCGTCGAACTAAAAATTCACTTCATCGATAAAAAATGTATTATAGCGATGTTTGCTTGTATTTTTAACGAAATGAAATGTTAACTTTAATTGAAGATTTTACTATAAAATTGATTCATGATAAAGATTGAAGAGAAATTTCATTAGTGTTTTATCGACATTAGAGATGCCATTAAATACAATAGTTTAAAAAAACTACCCAAGTTTTATAGTACATAAAGAGACTATGGTTGTTTTCTATTTTTTACAAGACACATATTATAAATAGTATTATATCAATTGCCTATGAAAGTTTTTACTAATTTTCCGTTCTGTATTATGAAGCTAAAAAGTAGCTTTATACAATACACTTCTATTTTTTGTTTTCTATTTTTTGTTTTCAATCCTATAGGGCAATTAGTTGCTGCATATAATGGAGTGAAAATATTAACAAGTGATTTATATGGTGAAGAAACAGCTATAAACTCAGAAAATATAACTAAGTATGAGAGTGTAGATCTGTTATCGAAACATACCAATATATATATTGATACCTCGGTAAAAGACTCATATATAATACAAGAAAAATTATTAGAAGAAGAAAAAGAACAACATTCTATTCTTCATTTTTTCTCTCATGCACGTCCTGGAGAAGTATTAATAAAAGGTAAATGGTATAATAGCTTACAATTAGCGTCTTGGTTAAGATCTTCTAAGAGATTAGAAACAAAAACACATATTAATATATATGGTTGCGAATTTGCTAAAGGTGAAAAAGGCCTTGAGGCAGTTTCCTATTTAGAAAAAGAATTAGGTATTACTGTATCAGCATCAAATAACGTAACAGGTAAAGATGGTGATTGGATTTTAGAAGTAGGAAATGTAAATAATAGTATACAATTAGATAAATATAATTATAACCTACAGGATTCAGATGCAATTCCTAATAACCTAGATTTAGATGATGATAATGATGGTATTTTAGATACAGATGAGGGCCTGTGCTATCCTGCAGAAATAAACCATATTGGTAACACAAATAATGTAAGTCTTTCAGTTTTTGATACATCAAATAATACAGATTATACACAATTGCAAACTGTACAAGGGCAGCCATCACCATTAAATCCAGAAATATTTATAAATGGTTTTGATAGTGCAGGAGGACGAGGAATATTTTCTTTCACATATACAAATCCAAAGACGATACCAATAGATGCAAACGGTCAACTTAATCTAAGTTTTCACCAATATAATAATATCGCAAATACTTCTGGAGGATATGTCAGTACACCAAGAAATGTTAACATCTTTACAGATCAAGGTACTTTAAGTGGTACCTGGATTATTTCTACTGCACAAGCTACAATTCTAGATGCAGGAGGATGGGTACAACAGACAGTTTCATTTGCGGTCACCCCAAATTCTAATCTAGAGATTACTGGCTTAGAAATTGATATGGAAGCAAATACTGGAGGTACAGCTTCTACAACTTTCTTTCCAGGGACATCAGAAGTATATGCATTGGCAATAGAGCCACTTTCAGGGTGTAGTGCTAGTGTTGATACTGATAATGACAGTATTCCAGATCATTTAGATGTAGACAGCGATAATGACGGTATCTATGATGTAGTAGAATCAGGAGGAACCCCAAGTATCACAAACTTAGGAGAAGCAGACGGAGCAGTTGGCACAACACCAACAACGAATGGAGTGCCAAGTACAGCAGGCACAGGAAACACACCAACGAATACTGTAGGAACAAGTCCAGCAGATTATTTAAATACAGATAGTGACGGCGATGCATGTAACGATGCCAATGAAGCCTATAATACAAGTTATGCAAACTATGTAAGTTCACCAACCGATTCTAATGCAGATGGTACGTATGGAGGCGTTGTAAATAACACAGGAGTTACTACAAATGGAGCCATTACAGGTTTAACCTATACTACCGATGCTACTCGTTTGGGTAATATAACTAATAGTACAAACTCTGTTTGTTTATTAGACTCAGATGGAGATGGGATAGCAGACACCGCAGATTTAGATGATGATAATGATGGGATATTAGATACAGATGAATGTAATTTGGTAAGTTTAAATATAAACTGGGCAGATTTAGGGTTAACCGATGCCGGTATAAGTGCCGCAGGAGGTCAAACCATAGCAGATATAGGAGCAGCTTTATCTATTCCAGCATTAAATGGAGTAGGTGTCACAGTTAGATTTACTACTACAGGTGCTACCACTCCAACTTCGAATCTTATCAATGGAGCAGGAAGTCCTTGGCTAACTGTAGCGAATGCTATAGGCGGAACACGAAATGTTGAAGTATCCTTTACACGATCTTTTGAGAAAATAATGTTAATGTATGATGGAGGTTTTTCAGATGGAGAATCTGTAAGCTATACACCAAGTGGAGGTGTATTATTACAACCAACCCCACCAATATCAGGATTAAATATTACAGGTCAAAGTGTAACGAACCCTGTTGGAGGAACAGGGCTTATTACGGTAGATTTTCCACAATATGAAATAACAAATGGTGCTACGATGACAGTTAGCTCCACTATTTTATCAGGAGGTTTAGCATCCACAGGTCAAAATGGAGTATTATTGCGAATAAGATACAGAATATGTGATACTGATGGCGATGGTGTAGAAAATCGATTAGATGTAGACAGCGATAATGACGGTATCTATGATGTAGTAGAATCAGGAGGAACTCCAAGTACAACAAACTTAGGACAAGCAGATGGGGTAGTAGGTACAAGTCCAACAACGAATGGAGTGCCAAGTACAGCAGGCACAGGAAACACACCAACTAACACAGTAGGAACGAGTCCAGCAGATTATATAAATACCGATAGTGACGGTGATAGCTGTAACGATGCCAATGAGGCATACAATACAAGTTATGCAAACTATGTAAGTTCACCAACCGATTCTAATGCAGATGGTACGTATGGAGGTGTTGTAAATAACACAGGAGTTACTACAAATGGAGCTATTACGGGATTAACTTATACCACCGATGCTACCCGTTTGGGTAATGTAATTAATAGTACAAACTCTGTTTGTTTATTAGATTCAGATGGAGATGGTATACTAGACACCGCAGATTTAGATGATGATAATGATGGTGTTTTAGATACCGATGAATGTAATTTGGTAAGTTTAAATATAAACTGGGCAGATTTAGGGTTAACCGATGCCGGTATAAGTGCCGCAGGAGGTCAAACCATAGCAGATATAGGAGCAGCTTTATCTATTCCAGCATTAAATGGAGTAGGTGTCACAGTTAGATTTACTACTACAGGTGCTACCACTCCAACTTCGAATCTTATCAATGGAGCAGGAAGTCCGTGGCTAACTGTAGCCAATGCCGTAGGCGGAACACGAAATGTTGAAGTATCCTTTACACGATCTTTTGAGAAAATAATGTTAATGTATGATGGAGGTTTTTCAGATGGAGAATCTGTAAGCTATACACCAAGTGGAGGTGTATTATTACAACCAACCCCACCAATATCAGGATTAAATATTACAGGTCAAAGTGTAACGAACCCTGTTGGAGGAACAGGGCTTATTACGGTAGATTTTCCACAATATGAAATAACAAATGGTGCTACGATGACAGTTAGCTCCACTATTTTATCAGGAGGTTTAGCATCCACAGGTCAAAATGGAGTATTATTGCGAATAAGATACAGAATTTGTGATGCTGATGGTGACGGGGTAGAAAACCGATTAGATGTAGATAGCGATAATGACGGAATATACGACGTAGTAGAATCAGGCGGAACCCCAAGTACCACAAACTTAGGACAAGCCGATGGAGCAGTTGGCACAACACCAACTACAAACGGAATACCAAGTACAGCAGGCACAGGAAACACACCAACGAATACTGTAGGAACAAGTCCAGCAGATTATATAAATACCGATAGTGACGGCGATGCATGTAATGATGCTAATGAAGCCTATAATACAAGTTATGCAAACTATATAAGTTCACCAACCGATTCTAATGCAGATGGTACGTATGGTGGCGTTGTAAATAACACAGGAGTTACTACCAACGGTGCGATTACAGGTTTAACCTATACCACCGATGCGCCCCGTTTAGGTAATGTAATTAATAGTACAGCTAACGTTTGTTCATTAGATGGAGATGGAGATGGAGTGCTCACATCTGTTGAGGATGCAGGGCCAAACGGAGGAGATGGTAATAATGATGGAATTTTAGATTCACAACAAAACGGAGTTGCTTCTATATTAGATGCAACAGGAGGAGGATATGTTACCTTAAGTGTAACAGGAGATTGTGGAGGAATAACAAGTGTTTCCAGTATGTTTGAGAGTTCTTTAAGTGATCAAGATTTACTATTTGAATACCCTGTTGGTTTAGTAGATTTTAAGCTTGCTTGTGGTGGTATTGGACAAAGTGGAGATATAAAGTATTATTGGCATAGTCTTTCAACTATAAATACGTATAGAAAATATGGTCCCTTAACAGCAGGAGGAACGGTAAAAAGTTATAGAAATTATACCGTTACTTCAGGAACAGAAGTAATAGGAGGGGCTACTGTACCAACAGTAGAATATACCTTAACAGATGGAGTAGATGGCCAGGACGATTCTATAGGAGATAGTGAAATTATTGACCCTACCGGACCAGCAGTAGCTGCAACCGATTCTGATGGAGACGGAGTAGTAGACACCGCAGATTTAGATGATGATAATGATGGTATTTTAGATACTGTTGAGTGTGGAGTGTTAGCTAGTTTAAATATAAACTGGGCAGATTTAGGGTTAACTGATGCCGGTGTAAGTGCCGTAGGAGGTCAAACCATAGCAGATATAGGAGCAGCTTTATCTATTCCAGCATTAAATGGGATAGGTGTCACAGTTAGATTTACTACTACAGGTGCTACCACTCCAACTTCGAATCTTATCAATGGAGTAGGAAGTCCTTGGCTAGGTCTAGCCAATGCTGTAGGCGGAACACGAAATTTAGAAGTATCCTTTACACGATCTTTTGAGAAAATATCTTTAATGTATGATGGTAATTTTTCAGATGGAGAATCTGTAAGCTTTACACCAAGTGGAGGTGTGTTATTACAACCAACCCCACCAATATCAGGTATAAATATTACAGGTCAAAGTGTAACGAACCCTGTGGGAGGTCTAGGAAATATCCTGACAGCATTCCCACGATATGAAATAACAAATGGTTCAACAATGACAGTTAGCTCCACTATTTTACCAGGAGGTTTAGCATCTACAGGTCAAAATGGAGTATTATTAAATATAAGATACAGAATATGTGATACTGATGGCGATGGTGTAGAAAACCGATTAGATGTAGACAGCGATAATGACGGTATCTATGATGTAGTAGAATCAGGAGGAACACCAAGTACAACAAACTTAGGACAAGCAGATGGGGTAGTAGGTACAAGTCCAACAACGAATGGAGTGCCAAGTACAGCAAGCACAGGAAACACACCAACTAACACAGTAGGAACAAGTCCAGCAGATTATATAAATACCGATAGTGACGGCGATGCATGTAACGATGCTAATGAGGCATATAATACGAGTCATACAGATTATGTAAGTTCACCAACCGACTCTAATAGTGATGGTACGTATGGAGGCGTTGTAGATAACACAGGAGTTACTACTAACGGTGCGATTACAGGTTTAACCTATACTACCGATGCTACCCGTTTGGGCAATGTGATTAATAATAGTACAGTTAGTGTTTGTGAATTAGATTCAGATGGTGATGGAATAGCAGACACCGCAGATTTAGATGATGATAATGATGGTGTTTTAGATATAGAAGAAAATTGTGAAGGATTTAAAGCGCAGAATTCAAGTGGAGCTTGGATAGGATCTACAACAAGTACAGCAACATATACACTTCCAGGTTTTGCTTCTCAGACTAATACAATGAATGTGTCTGATGGGCAAACCCCTTATTATATTAATGATAATGGGGCAGGAACAAGAGTTGCTATATCAGGTGATGCCATATATACAGTGACTTTTTCTCCTGGAATTCCTGCAAATGAAATAGCATTTTATATAAATGATTTTGATGGGGTAAATTCTCCTGGCGGATCTTATACGGTTACTGTAAATGGAGGTAGTGTTCCAGTAAATTTGTTCAGAAGAGCTGAATTATTTTCAAATAGAATGAATTATAATACTTCTACAGGTTTAATATCTAGTTTAGGAGATGTAATAAATAATCAGACTATTATGTTAGTTGGTAATTCTTCGACTCTTATTACAGAGTTGGTTGTTACCAGTTCAAATGTTGGGTCTGGTGATACTGTGGCATACTCTATTTTTGGTGGAGTAATTTGTGACGCTGATAATGATGGTATTTCAAATCAATTAGATGTAGACAGCGATAATGATGGTATTTACGATGTAGTAGAATCAGGCGGAACCCCAAGCACTACCAATTTAGGAGAAGCAGATGGAGCAGTTGGTACAACACCAACTACAAACGGAGTGCCAAGTACAGCAGGTACAGGAAACACACCAACTAACACAGTAGGAACAAGTCCAGCAGATTATATAAATACCGATAGTGACGGCGATGCATGTAACGATGCTAATGAAGCCTACAATACAAGTTATGCAAACTATGTAAGTTCACCAACCGATGCTAATGCAGATGGTACGTATGGAGGCGTTGTAAATAACACAGGAGTTACTACTAACGGCGCGATTACAGGTTTAACCTATACTACCGATGCAACCCGTTTGGGCAATGTGATTAATAATAGTACAGTTAGTGTTTGTGAATTAGATTCAGATGGTGATGGAATAGCAGATACTACAGATTTAGATGATGATAATGATGGTGTTTTAGATGATACGGAGTGTGTTCTTTTCTCGCTTGTTAACTGGAACGATATAGGTTTAACAGATGGCGGCATAAGTGCTCCAGGAGGCCAAACAATTGCAGATATTGGTGCAGCTACAGGGTATTTTGAATTAAACGGAATTAGTATGACTGTTGAATATACAGCAACTGCCCAAATAAATACTTCAAACTTAGTTGGTGGTGCAGGAAGTCCGTGGTTAGAAATTGCGAACGATCCAGGTGGTACAAGAACAGTGAAAATTACTTTTTCTGCCCCATTGGAAGAAGTAACTATTTTTTATGATGGTCAATTCACCGATGGAGAATCTGTAAGCTTTAGCCCAAGTAGTGGGACTTTATCTAACCCGCCAGCAACAACAGGGTTAATTCTAACAAGTACTAGTGTAACCAATCCAGTTGGAGGTACAGGAACAGTTACTGGACCACTGGCAACTTATACTGTAAATAATTCAAATACTATTTCTTTTACATCTTCTATACTTGCTGGAGGCGCAAACACAACTTCTCAAAATGGAGTGTCATTTAGAATAAAACACAGGTCATGTGATACAGATGGAGATGGTATTGTTAATCATTTAGATGTAGATAGTGACAATGATGGTATCTATGATGTAGTAGAATCAGGTGGAACTCCAAGTACAATAAACTTAGGACAAGCCGATGGAGCAATTGGTACAACACCAACTACTAACGGAATACCTAGTACAGCAGGTACAGGAAACATACCAACTAACACAGTAGGAACGAGTCCAGCAGATTATATAAATACAGATAGTGACGGCGATGCATGTAATGACGCCAATGAAGCCTACAATACAAGTTATGCAAACTATGTAAGTTCACCAACCGATTCTAATGCAGATGGCACGTATGGAGGCGTTGTAAATAACACAGGAGTTACTACCAACGGAGCCATTACAGGATTAACCTACACTACCGATGCTACTCGTTTGGGTAATGTAACTAATAGTACAGCTACTATTTGTGTGTTAGATTCAGATGGAGATGGTATACCAGACACCGCAGATTTAGATGATGACAATGATGGTATTTTAGATACTGTTGAGTGTGGAGTGTTAGCTAGTTTAAATATAAACTGGGCAGATTTAGGGTTAACTGATGCCGGTGTAAGTGCCGTAGGAGGTCAAACCATAGCAGATATAGGAGCAGCTTTATCTATTCCAGCATTAAATGGGATAGGTGTCACAGTTAGATTTACTACTACAGGTGCTACCACTCCAACTTCGAATCTTATCAATGGAGTAGGAAGTCCTTGGCTAGCTCTAGCCAATGCTGTAGGCGGAACACGAAGTGTAGAAGTATCCTTTACACGATCTTTTGAGAAAATATCTTTAATGTATGACGGTAATTTTTCAGATGGAGAATCTGTAAGCTACACACCAAGTGGAGGTGTGTTATTACAACCTACGGGACCAGTGTCAGGTTTAAATATTACAGGTCAAAGTGTAACGAACCCTGTGGGAGGTCTAGGAAATATCCTGACAGCATTCCCACGATATGAAATAACAAATGGTGCTAGGATGACAATTAGCTCCACTATTTTATCAGGAGGTTTAGCATCTACAGGTCAAAATGGAATATTATTAAATATAAGATACAGAATATGTGATACTGATGGCGATGGTGTAGAAAACCGATTAGATGTAGACAGCGATAATGATGGAATATACGACGTAGTAGAATCAGGCGGAACTCCAAGTACAACAAACTTAGGACAAGCCGATGGAGCAGTAGGTACAAGTCCAACAACGAATGGAGTGCCAAGTACAGCAGGCACAGGAAACACACCAACTAACACAGTAGGAACGAGTCCAGCAGATTATATAAATACCGATAGTGACGGCGATGCATGTAATGACGCCAATGAAGCGTATAATACTGATTATACCGATTTCTCAACTTCACCAATCGATTCTAATAATGACGGTACGTATGGTGGCGTTGTAGATAATACTGGTGTTACTACCAATGGTGCGATTACGGGCTTAACCTATACTACAGATGCAACGCAATTAGGAAATATAACTAATAGTACAGCTAATGTTTGTTCATTAGATGGAGATGGAGATGGAGTACTAACATCAGTTGAGGATGCAGGGCCAAACGGAGGAGATGGAAATAATGATGGGATTTTAGATTCACAGCAAAACGGAGTTGCTACTTTATTAGATGCAACAGGAGGAGGATATGTTACTTTAAGTGCAGCAGGAGATTGTGGAACAATATCAAGCGTTAATACTATGTTTGAGAGTTCTTTAAGTGACCAAGATTTACTATTTGAATACCCTGTTGGTTTAGTAGAGTTTAAGCTTGCTTGTGGAGCTATTGGACAAAGTGGAGATGTAAAGTATTATTGGCACGGACTCTCAACATATGATACATATAGAAAATATGGTCCCTTAACTGCAGGAGGAACGGTAAAAAGTTATAGAAATTATACCGTTACTTCAGGAGCAGAGGTAATAGGAGGTGCTAGTGTACCAACAGTAGAATATACTTTAACAGATGGAGTAGATGGTCAGGATGATTCTATAGGAGATAGTGAAATTATTGATCCTACCGGACCAGCCGTATCTGCAATCAATTCTGATAGTGATGGTATACCAGATTCGGCAGACTTAGATGATGATAATGATGGAATTGCAGATGATATAGAATGTGCTATTTTTTCAATTATTAATTGGAATGATATTGGTTTAACAAATATGGGTATAAGTACTCCTGGTGGGCAAACCATAGCAGATTTAGGAGCAGCTACAGGTTTCATTGATTTAAATGGAATTAGTATGACTGTTGAATATACGTTAACTGGACCTAGTACTCCTGTGTCAAATTTGATTGGAGGTCCAGGAAATCCATTTTTAAGTGTAGCCAATGCTATAGGAAGTATGCGAACAATTAATATTACTTTTTCTGCAGCAATGGAAGAAGTAACTGTTTTCTATGACGGTCAATTCACAGATGGAGAGGTTGTAAATTTCACCCCTGTAGGAGGAGTTTTATCTGACCCTCCAGCAAATCCAGGGTTACTCATAACCTCTAACGGTGTATTGAATATGGTAGGAGGTACAGCTAATATTTTTGGACCGCAGGCAACTTATACCGTTAATAATTCCAATACTGTTTCTATATTATCTTCCATAGTTAGTGGAGGTGCAGCTACAACTTCTATGAATGGTATAGTATTAAGAATAAAACATAGATCTTGTGATACAGATGGAGATGGCATTGTTAATCATTTAGACGTAGATAGCGATAATGATGGAATTTATGACGTAGTAGAATCAGGAGGAACTCCAAGTACTACTAATTTAGGAGAAGCAGACGGAGCAGTTGGTACTACACCAACTACAAACGGAATACCAAGTACAGCAGGAACTGGAAACACACCAACTAACACTATAGGAACAAGTCCTGAAGACTATGTAAATACCGATAGTGATGGAGATGGCTGTAACGATGCCAATGAGGCGTATAATACAAGCTATGCAAACTATGTAAGTTCACCAACCGATTCTAATGCAGATGGTACGTATGGAGGCGTTGTAGATAACGCAGGGGTGACTACCAACGGCGCGATTACAGGCTTAACCTATACTACCGATGCTACCCGTTTGAGCAATGTGATTAATAATAGTACAGTTAGTGTTTGTGAATTAGATTCAGATGGTGATGGAATAGTAGATACCGCAGATTTAGATGATGATAATGATGGTATTTTGGATACAGATGAAATAGGTTGTAGTACTTTACCAAATACATTTGATTATTCTGTACATTATTCTGATGAACAAGACCCTACGCTAAGTACAAGTACAGAAAATGGGGTGACATTTACGTTTTCGAGAACTTCAACAGCAGGAGCAGGTGTAACTGATGCAAATATTGAAACAAGCTCTACGTATTCTGGATTTACAAATTTTTGGAACTTCAGCCAGGAGCCAAATTCTATAAGTGATAATACCGTTGCTACAATTGGGTTTTCAAAGCCCTTGTTAGTGTCATTTTCATTACTTGATGTTGATGCAAATACGGGTTGGGCTGATAAAATAACAGTTAATGGTTATATTAACGGTAGTTTGGTTACGCTAACAGCTTCAGATTTTACTTTAAATGCTACATATACCCAATATAATGGTTTAAATGAATTCGAGGGTATTGGTAATACTTCCGTAGATGGAAATGTTCAAATAACATTTCCTGTTCTAGTGGATACAATAGAAATAATTTACTCAGATAGTATAGTTCCTACAGGAAGTCAGAGAATTGGTGTTAGTTCTTTAAATTATTGTATACCAAAAGACACAGATCAAGATGGTATATTAGATTATTTAGATATAGACAGCGACAATGATGGGATTTATGATGTAGTAGAATCAGGAGGAACTCCAAGTGCAACAAACTTAGGACAGGCAAATGGAGCGGTTGGTACTACACCAACAACTAATGGAGTACCAAGTACAGCAGGAACAGGAAATACCCCAACTAATACAGTAGGAACAAGTCCGGCAGATTATATAAATACCGATAGTGATGGCGATGGCTGTAATGATGCTAATGAAGCGTATAATACAAGTTATACAGATTATCTAAGTTCACCAGCAGATTCTAATAGTGATGGTACGTATGGAGGCGTTGTAAATAACGCAGGAGTTACTACCAACGGTGCGATTACAGGTTTAACTTATACTACCGATGCTACTCGTTTGGGTAATGTGACCAATAATACTGCTAATGTTTGTGTCGCATCAAATGATATTGTTACGGTAAAAACCAATGGCAGCACTACGTTTGCACCAGGTACTACAGTAGCGTATACGATCACGATGACCAATAACGGTCCAAGTGTGGCACCAAGTGTTACGGTTGCCGATACTGCTCCGGCAGGCACTACGATCAGTAGTTGGACGGCAGTGGTTACTAGCGGTACTGCTACACTCCCTAATGCGAGTGGTAGTGGAAATCTTAATGAGACCCTTACTAATATGAGTAATGGCGGAGTAGTTACCTATACGGTTAATGTGGATGTTCCAGCAAGTTTTACAGGAGCACTAAGCAATACCGCTACGGTAACCAGTCCTACAGATCCAGATCCAAGTTGTACGAGTTGTACAGATGGACCTGATACCAATACGCCATCGAATGATATTGTTACGGTAAAAACCAATGGCAGCACTACGTTTGCACCAGGTACTACAGTAGCCTATACGATCACGATGACCAATAACGGTCCAAGTGTGGCACCAAGTGTTACGGTTGCTGATACTGCTCCGGCAGGTACTACGATCAGTAGTTGGACAGCAGCGGTTAGCAGTGGTACTGCTACACTCCCTAATGCGAGTGGTAGTGGAGACCTTAATGAGACGGTTACTAATATGAGTAATGGCGGGGTAGTTACCTATACGGTTAATGTGGATGTTCCAGCAAGTTTTACAGGAGCACTAAGCAATACTGCTACGGTAACCAGCCCTACGGATCCGGATCCAAGTTGTACGAGTTGTACAGATGGACCTGATACCAATACACCATCGAATGATATTATTACCGTAAAAACCAATAGTAGCACTACGTTTGCACCAGGTACTACAGTAGCGTATACGATCACAATGATTAATAGTGGGCCAAGTATGGCACCAAGTGTTACGGTTGCTGATACTGCTCCGGCAGGTACTACGATCAGTAGTTGGACAGTAGCGGTTAGCAGTGGTACTGCTACACTCCCTAATGCGAGTGGTAGTGGAGACCTTAATGAGACGGTTACTAATATGAGTAATGGCGGGGTAGTTACCTATACGGTTAATGTGGATGTTCCAGCAAGTTTTACAGGAGCACTAAGCAATACCGCTACGGTAACCAGTCCTACAGATCCAGACCCAAGTTGTACGAGTTGTACAGATGGACCTGATACCAATACACCATCGAATGATATTGTTACGGTAAAAACCAATGGTAGTGGTACGATTACCCCAGGTACTACAGTTGCCTATACGATCACGATGACCAATAACGGTCCAAGTGTGGCACCAAGTGTTACGGTTGCCGATACTGCTCCGGCAGGCACGACAATTAGTAGTTGGACAGCAGTGGTTACTAGTGGTACGGCTACCCTCCCTAATGCGAGTGGTAGTGGAGACCTTAATGAGACCCTTACTAATATGAGTAATGGCGGAGTAGTTACCTATACGGTTAATGTGGATGTTCCAGCAAGTTTTACAGGAGCACTAAGCAATACCGCTACGGTAACCAGTCCTACAGATCCAGATCCAAGTTGTACGAGTTGTACAGATGGTCCAGATACCAATACACCATCGAATGATATTGTTACGGTAAAAACCAATGGCAGCACTACGTTTGCACCAGGTACTACAGTAGCGTATACGATCACGATGACCAATAACGGTCCAAGTATGGCACCAAGTGTTACGGTTGCCGATACTGCTCCGGCAGGCACGACAATTACTAGTTGGACGGCAGTGGTTACTAGTGGTACGGCTATCCTCCCTAATGCGAGTGGTAGTGGAGACCTTAATGAGACCCTTACTAATATGAGTAATGGCGGAGTAGTTACCTATACGGTTAATGTGGATGTTCCAGCAAGTTTTACAGGAGCACTAAGCAATACCGCTACGGTAACCAGTCCTACGGATCCAGATCCAAGTTGTACGAGTTGTACAGATGGTCCAGATACCAATACACCATCGAATGATATTGTTACGGTAAAAACCAATGGCAGCACTACGTTTGCACCAGGTACTACAGTTGCCTATACGATCACGATGACCAATAACGGTCCAAGTATGGCACCAAGTGTTACGGTTGCCGATACTGCTCCGGCAGGGACTACAATTAGTAGTTGGACGGCAGTGGTTACTAGTGGTACAGCTACCCTCCCTAATGCAAGTGGTAGTGGAGACCTTAATGAGACCCTTACTAATATGAGTAATGGCGGAGTAGTTACCTATACGGTTAATGTGGATGTTCCAGCAAGTTTTACAGGAGCACTAAGCAATACCGCTACGGTAACCAGTCCTACGGATCCAGATCCAAGTTGTACGAGTTGTACAGATGGACCTGATACCAATACACCATCGAATGATATTGTTACGGTAAAAACCAATGGCAGCACTACGTTTGCACCAGGTACTACAGTTGCCTATACGATCACGATGACCAATAACGGTCCAAGTATGGCACCAAGTGTTACGGTTGCCGATACTGCTCCGGCAGGGACTACAATTAGTAGTTGGACGGCAGTGGTTACTAGTGGTACAGCTACCCTCCCTAATGCAAGTGGTAGTGGAGACCTTAATGAGACCCTTACTAATATGAGTAATGGCGGAGTAGTTACCTATACGGTTAATGTGGATGTTCCAGCAAGTTTTACAGGAGCACTAAGCAATACCGCTACGGTAACCAGTCCTACGGATCCAGATCCAAGTTGTACGAGTTGTACAGATGGACCTGATACCAATACACCATCGAATGATATTGTTACGGTAAAAACCAATGGCAGCACTACGTTTGCACCAGGTACTACAGTTGCCTATACGATCACGATGACCAATAACGGTCCAAGTATGGCACCAAGTGTTACGGTTGCCGATACTGCTCCGGCAGGGACTACAATTAGTAGTTGGACGGCAGTGGTTACTAGTGGTACAGCTACCCTCCCTAATGCAAGTGGTAGTGGAGACCTTAATGAGACGGTTACTAATATGAGTAATGGCGGAGTAGTTACCTATACGGTTAATGTGGATGTTCCAGCAAGTTTTACAGGAACACTAAGCAATACCGCTACGGTAACCAGTCCTACAGATCCAGACCCAAGTTGTACGAGTTGTACAGATGGACCTGATACCAATACACCATCGAATGATATTGTTACAGTAAAAACCAATGGCAGCACTACGTTTGCACCAGGTACTACAGTTGCCTATACGATCACGATGACCAATAACGGTCCAAGTATGGCACCAAGTGTTACGGTTGCCGATACTGCTCCGGCAGGCACGACAATTAGTAGTTGGACGGCAGTGGTTACTAGTGGTACAGCTACCCTCCCTAATGCGAGTGGTAGTGGAGACCTTAATGAGACGGTTACTAATATGAGTAATGGCGGAGTAGTTACCTATACGGTTAATGTGGATGTTCCAGCAAGTTTTACAGGAGCACTAAGCAATACCGCTACGGTAACCAGTCCTACAGATCCAGATCCAAGTTGTACGAGTTGTACAGATGGACCTGATACCAATACACCATCGAATGATATTGTTACGGTAAAAACCAATGGTAGCACTACGTTTGCACCAGGTACTACAGTAGCGTATACGATCACGATGACCAATAACGGTCCAAGTATGGCACCAAGTGTTACGGTTGCCGATACTGCTCCGGCAGGCACGACAATTAGTAGTTGGACGGCAGCGGTTACTAGTGGTACGGCTACCCTCCCTAATGCGAGTGGTAGTGGAGACCTTAATGAGACGGTTACTAATATGAGTAATGGCGGAGTAGTTACCTATACGGTCAATGTGGATGTTCCAGCAAGTTTTACAGGAACACTAAGCAATACCGCTACGGTAACCAGTCCTACGGATCCGGATCCAAGTTGTACGAGTTGTACAGATGGTCCAGATACCAATACACCATCGAATGATATTGTTACGGTAAAAACCAATGGCAGCACTACGTTTGCACCAGGTACTACAGTTGCCTATACGATCACGATGACCAATAACGGTCCAAGTATGGCACCAAGTGTTACGGTTGCCGATACTGCTCCGGCAGGGACTACAATTAGTAGTTGGACGGCAGTGGTTACTAGTGGTACAGCTACCCTCCCTAATGCAAGTGGTAGTGGAGACCTTAATGAGACCCTTACTAATATGAGTAATGGCGGAGTAGTTACCTATACGGTTAATGTGGATGTTCCAGCAAGTTTTACAGGAGCACTAAGCAATACCGCTACGGTAACCAGTCCTACGGATCCAGATCCAAGTTGTACGAGTTGTACAGATGGTCCAGATACCAATACACCATCGAATGATATTGTTACGGTAAAAACCAATGGCAGCACTACGTTTGCACCAGGTACTACAGTTGCCTATACGATCACGATGACCAATAACGGTCCAAGTATGGCACCAAGTGTTACGGTTGCCGATACTGCTCCGGCAGGGACTACAATTAGTAGTTGGACGGCAGTGGTTACTAGTGGTACAGCTACCCTCCCTAATGCAAGTGGTAGTGGAGATCTTAATGAGACCCTTACTAATATGAGTAATGGCGGAGTAGTTACCTATACGGTTAATGTGGATGTTCCAGCAAGTTTTACAGGAACACTAAGCAATACCGCTACGGTAACCAGTCCTACGGATCCGGATCCAAGTTGTACGAGTTGTACAGATGGTCCAGATACCAATACACCATCGAATGATATTGTTACGGTAAAAACCAATGGCAGCACTACGTTTGCACCAGGTACTACAGTTGCCTATACGATCACGATGACCAATAACGGTCCAAGTATGGCACCAAGTGTTACGGTTGCCGATACTGCTCCGGCAGGGACTACAATTAGTAGTTGGACGGCAGTGGTTACTAGTGGTACAGCTACCCTCCCTAATGCAAGTGGTAGTGGAGACCTTAATGAGACCCTTACTAATATGAGTAATGGCGGAGTAGTTACCTATACGGTTAATGTGGATGTTCCAGCAAGTTTTACAGGAGCACTAAGCAATACCGCTACGGTAACCAGTCCTACGGATCCAGATCCAAGTTGTACGAGTTGTACAGATGGACCTGATACCAATACACCATCGAATGATATTGTTACGGTAAAAACCAATGGCAGCACTACGTTTGCACCAGGTACTACAGTTGCCTATACGATCACGATGACCAATAACGGTCCAAGTATGGCACCAAGTGTTACGGTTGCCGATACTGCTCCGGCAGGGACTACAATTAGTAGTTGGACGGCAGTGGTTACTAGTGGTACAGCTACCCTCCCTAATGCAAGTGGTAGTGGAGACCTTAATGAGACCCTTACTAATATGAGTAATGGCGGAGTAGTTACCTATACGGTTAATGTGGATGTTCCAGCAAGTTTTACAGGAGCACTAAGCAATACCGCTACGGTAACCAGTCCTACGGATCCAGATCCAAGTTGTACGAGTTGTACAGATGGTCCAGATACCAATACACCATCGAATGATATTGTTACGGTAAAAACCAATGGCAGCACTACGTTTGCACCAGGTACTACAGTTGCCTATACGATCACGATGACCAATAACGGTCCAAGTATGGCACCAAGTGTTACGGTTGCCGATACTGCTCCGGCAGGGACTACAATTAGTAGTTGGACGGCAGTGGTTACTAGTGGTACAGCTACCCTCCCTAATGCAAGTGGTAGTGGAGACCTTAATGAGACGGTTACTAATATGAGTAATGGCGGAGTAGTTACCTATACGGTTAATGTGGATGTTCCAGCAAGTTTTACAGGAACACTAAGCAATACCGCTACGGTAACCAGTCCTACAGATCCAGACCCAAGTTGTACGAGTTGTACAGATGGACCTGATACCAATACACCATCGAATGATATTGTTACAGTAAAAACCAATGGCAGCACTACGTTTGCACCAGGTACTACAGTTGCCTATACGATCACGATGACCAATAACGGTCCAAGTATGGCACCAAGTGTTACGGTTGCCGATACTGCTCCGGCAGGCACGACAATTAGTAGTTGGACGGCAGTGGTTACTAGTGGTACAGCTACCCTCCCTAATGCGAGTGGTAGTGGAGACCTTAATGAGACGGTTACTAATATGAGTAATGGCGGAGTAGTTACCTATACGGTTAATGTGGATGTTCCAGCAAGTTTTACAGGAGCACTAAGCAATACCGCTACGGTAACCAGTCCTACAGATCCAGATCCAAGTTGTACGAGTTGTACAGATGGACCTGATACCAATACACCATCGAATGATATTGTTACGGTAAAAACCAATGGTAGCACTACGTTTGCACCAGGTACTACAGTAGCGTATACGATCACGATGACCAATAACGGTCCAAGTATGGCACCAAGTGTTACGGTTGCCGATACTGCTCCGGCAGGCACGACAATTAGTAGTTGGACGGCAGCGGTTACTAGTGGTACGGCTACCCTCCCTAATGCGAGTGGTAGTGGAGACCTTAATGAGACGGTTACTAATATGAGTAATGGCGGAGTAGTTACCTATACGGTCAATGTGGATGTTCCAGCAAGTTTTACAGGAACACTAAGCAATACCGCTACGGTAACCAGTCCTACGGATCCGGATCCAAGTTGTACGAGTTGTACAGATGGACCTGATACCAATACACCATCGAATGATATTGTTACGGTAAAAACCAATGGCAGCACTACGTTTGCACCAGGTACTACAGTTGCCTATACGATCACGATGACCAATAACGGTCCAAGTATGGCACCAAGTGTTACGGTTGCCGATACTGCTCCGGCAGGGACTACAATTAGTAGTTGGACGGCAGTGGTTACTAGTGGTACAGCTACCCTCCCTAATGCAAGTGGTAGTGGAGACCTTAATGAGACCCTTACTAATATGAGTAATGGCGGAGTAGTTACCTATACGGTTAATGTGGATGTTCCAGCAAGTTTTACAGGAGCACTAAGCAATACCGCTACGGTAACCAGTCCTACGGATCCAGATCCAAGTTGTACGAGTTGTACAGATGGTCCAGATACCAATACACCATCGAATGATATTGTTACGGTAAAAACCAATGGCAGCACTACGTTTGCACCAGGTACTACAGTTGCCTATACGATCACGATGACCAATAACGGTCCAAGTATGGCACCAAGTGTTACGGTTGCCGATACTGCTCCGGCAGGGACTACAATTAGTAGTTGGACAGCAGCGGTTACTAGTGGTACGGCTACCCTCCCTAATGCGAGTGGTAGTGGAGACCTTAATGAGACCCTTACTAATATGAGTAATGGCGGGGTAGTTACCTATACGGTGAATGTGGATGTTCCAGCGAGTTTTACAGGAACACTAAGCAATACCGCTACGGTAACCAGCCCTACGGATCCGGATCCAAGTTGTACGAGTTGTACAGATGGCCCTGATACCAATACGCCATCGAATGATATTGTTACGGTAAAAACCAATGGCAGCACTACGTTTGCACCAGGTACTACAGTTGCATATACGATCACGATGACCAATAACGGTCCAAGTATGGCACCAAGTGTTACGGTTGCCGATACTGCTCCGGCAGGGACTACAATTAGTAGTTGGACGGCAGCGGTTACTAGTGGTACGGCTACCCTCCCTAATGCGAGTGGTAGTGGAGACCTTAATGAGACGGTTACTAATATGAGTAATGGCGGAGTAGTTACCTATACGGTCAATGTGGATGTTCCAGCAAGTTTTACAGGAACACTAAGCAATACCGCTACGGTAACCAGTCCTACGGATCCGGATCCAAGTTGTACGAGTTGTACAGATGGTCCAGATACCAATACACCATCGAATGATATTGTTACGGTAAAAACCAATGGCAGCACTACGTTTGCACCAGGTACTACAGTTGCCTATACGATCACGATGACCAATAACGGTCCAAGTATGGCACCAAGTGTTACGGTTGCCGATACTGCTCCGGCAGGGACTACAATTAGTAGTTGGACGGCAGTGGTTACTAGTGGTACAGCTACCCTCCCTAATGCAAGTGGTAGTGGAGACCTTAATGAGACCCTTACTAATATGAGTAATGGCGGAGTAGTTACCTATACGGTTAATGTGGATGTTCCAGCAAGTTTTACAGGAGCACTAAGCAATACCGCTACGGTAACCAGTCCTACGGATCCAGATCCAAGTTGTACGAGTTGTACAGATGGTCCAGATACCAATACACCATCGAATGATATTGTTACGGTAAAAACCAATGGCAGCACTACGTTTGCACCAGGTACTACAGTTGCCTATACGATCACGATGACCAATAACGGTCCAAGTATGGCACCAAGTGTTACGGTTGCCGATACTGCTCCGGCAGGGACTACAATTAGTAGTTGGACGGCAGTGGTTACTAGTGGTACAGCTACCCTCCCTAATGCAAGTGGTAGTGGAGATCTTAATGAGACCCTTACTAATATGAGTAATGGCGGAGTAGTTACCTATACGGTTAATGTGGATGTTCCAGCAAGTTTTACAGGAACACTAAGCAATACCGCTACGGTAACCAGTCCTACGGATCCGGATCCAAGTTGTACGAGTTGTACAGATGGTCCAGATACCAATACACCATCGAATGATATTGTTACGGTAAAAACCAATGGCAGCACTACGTTTGCACCAGGTACTACAGTTGCCTATACGATCACGATGACCAATAACGGTCCAAGTATGGCACCAAGTGTTACGGTTGCCGATACTGCTCCGGCAGGCACTACAATTAGTAGTTGGACGGCAGCGGTTACTAGTGGTACAGCTACCCTCCCTAATGCGAGTGGTAGTGGAGACCTTAATGAGACCCTTACTAATATGAGTAATGGCGGGGTAGTTACCTATACGGTGAATGTGGATGTTCCAGCAAGTTTTACAGGAGCACTAAGCAATACCGCTACGGTAACCAGCCCTACGGATCCAGATCCAAGTTGTACCAGTTGTACAGATGGCCCTGATACCAATACGCCATCAAATGATATTGTTACGGTAAAAACCAATGGTAGCACTACGTTTGCACCAGGTACTACAGTAGCGTATACGATCACGATGACCAATAACGGTCCAAGTATGGCACCAAGTGTTACGGTTGCCGATACTGCTCCGGCAGGCACTACGATCAGTAGTTGGACAGCAGCGGTTACTAGTGGTACGGCTACCCTTCCTAATGCGAGTGGTAGTGGAGACCTTAATGAGACCCTTACTAATATGAGTAATGGCGGGGTAGTTACCTATACGGTTAATGTGGATGTTCCGGCAAGTTTTACAGGAACACTAAGCAATACCGCTACGGTAACCAGTCCTACGGATCCAGATCCAAGTTGTACGAGTTGTACAGATGGACCAGATATGATAAGTGGAGCAGATATTATAACGACAAAAACTTCACTTAATAATTATTATACAGGAAACGAGCAAGTTGTATACCTAATAACGGTTAAAAATGATGGACCGATTGATGCACAGAATGTTAATGTGGTTGATGTAGCGCCTTCTAATACATCTATTGTGTCTTGGCAAAATAGTTTAGGAGATACAGGTACAGGAAATTTAAATCATACTTTACCAATTCTTGCTAATGGAGCAACTGTAGTATATACTGTGGTAGTTAGTATAGATAGTAATTTTGCAGACGCAGAATTGATTAATACAGCAATAGTGACATCATCGACCTTTGATCCAAATCCAGATTGCACTGCTTGTACGCATATAAGTATAATTGATACTGATGGAGATGGAGTTACTAATGGGCAGGAGATTGCAGATGGAACTAATCCAATAGATGTTTGTGATTATAATGCAGAAAATCAAATACTAGCCAATGTATCAGAGAATTGGAATACTATGGATTGTGATGGAGATGGAGTAAATAATGCTCAGGAAATAGAGGATGGTACAGCACCGGAAGACGGATGTAGTTTTGATTTGAATAATCAAAATATAAATATAGTATCATCACAATGGATGGCTTTAGATTGTGATAATGATGGTGTTATTAATGAAGAAGAAATTGATCCTGATGGCGATGGACAAGGCCCAGATGATACTGATGGTGATGGTATTCCTGATATTTTGGATGATGACGATGATGATGATGGTATTCCAACATCAGAAGAAAATGCAGATCCAAATGGCGATGGTAACCCAGATGATGCTATTGATACTGATGGTAACGGTATACCGGATTATTTAGAACCTAATGAACCTACAGGAGAGGGTGAAGATGGAATTATAATCTTTACAGGGATATCACCTAACGGAGATGGAATTAATGATGTATTTGTAATTAGTGGAATCGAAAACCTGGAAAATAGAGTATCAATTTATAATCGTTGGGGTGTTAAAGTATTCGGAGTCAAAAATTATGGAAGAGACGATAACTTCTTCAGAGGATTCTCAACGGGAAGAAGTACGATAGAAGATACAGATCAATTACCTGTGGGAACTTATTATTATGTTCTTGAATATGTTCTGGAATCCGGAGAACAGAAAAATAGAGCAGGATACTTATACATTAATAGATAACAACTAACCAAAATCTACTATCCCGTGGCAATATTGCCACGGGAGGGTATATAACAAAAAAATAAGAGCAGATGAGAAATATATACATAATAGTTGTGGTGATGTTTTTAAACGTTGCATTTTATACCAGTTATGCACAACAAGATGCTCAATATACTCAGTATATGTATAATACAGTAAGTGTTAATCCGGCTTATGCAGGTAGTCGAGGAGTGATGAGTATTATGGGGCTTCATCGTAGTCAATGGGTTGGGTTAGATGGTGCTCCCCGTACTCAGACATTAACTCTTAATACTCCTTTAGGAGGAAGTGAACGTCTAGGTTTAGGGTTATCTATAGTTAATGATGAAATAGGCCCTACTGATGAGACGTATTTCGATATTGATTTTTCATATACTATCCCGACCTCAGAACAGGGAAAATTAAGTTTTGGTATCAAGGCTGGAGGTCATTTGTTAAGTGTTGATTTCCAACGTTTATCCCAGTTTAATACTAATGATGCATTGTTTGAGAATAATATTGACAATAAGTTTAGTCCTAATGTTGGAGTTGGTTTGTATTATCATACCAACAGGTTTTATTTTGGTTTAAGTGCTCCTAATCTGTTAGAGACAGATCATTTTGATGAGAGTACAACGACAAGTAGCAGTACAGCCGTTAGTTTTTTGGCAGAAGAACGTATTAATTACTATTTGATAGCGGGTCATGTTTTTGATCTGAGTAATGAACTAAAATTTAAACCAGCAGTATTAGGTAAACTGGTTTTTGGAGCACCATTACAAGTTGATGTTTCTGCAAATTTTTTGTTATATGAGCGATTAACATTGGGTGTTGCTTACCGTTGGAGTGCTGCAATTAGTGCAATGGCAGGTTTTCAGATTTCAGATTCTTTAATGATCGGTTTTGCTTATGATAGAGAGGTAACAGAGTTAGGGCAAACTCAATTTAATGATGGTAGTTATGAGTTCATGTTACGTTTTGAACTCTTTAAAAAATACAATAGAATGTTAACCCCTCGTTTCTTTTAACACGTGAGGGTATGATTATTAATATAAGAAGACTTAAAATAAAACAAAATGAATTTTTTTAAAACTATTTTAACGCTATTTATAGTGATACTATTTAGCAATATATTTATTAGCTGTAGTAATGATGATGATGCACCTTTGAATGCATTACCGACAGCTACTAATGTTAGTATAAAAGTTGAAGCAAGTCAAGCAACAGGAAATTATACATATTCTGATAAAGAAGGAGATCCAGAAGGAACAAGTACCTTTAAATGGTATCGTGCAGATGATATTAATGGAACAAATGCAGTATCAATTACTAATGCTACTCAAAAAGTATACACTTATACTTCGGATGATGATGGAAAATATATTGCTTTTGAAGTAACCCCTTTTCAAAGCGATAATACTAAAGGGAATCCTGTAAAATCAAACTTTCTTGAGTATACAGAAAATACAGGTGTAGAAATTGGTGAGGCTTCAAATGATAAGATTACTTTGTATAATGTTTCAGGAAAAACAATTACAAAAAAAATAAATTACACTGTTCCTGATAACCTAAAAGCATTTCAAAACGACGATCAGAAACATCAAGAACTTTGGCAACAAGTATTAAAAATTGTTCCAGAATCAGATCTTTCTAAAATTAATCAATTTATGATTTTTGCAGGCGATAGTGATTCTTCTGCAGACTTATACGGAACACTTGGTTATGTAGTCCCTACAAACAATGACTTAACCACTTGGCAATTTGGATTAGCTATTGATTTATCGTATCAAAATTCTTTTGATGATCACGAAAATGGTCTTAAAGGAACTATTGTTCACGAATTTGGACATATAGTTACTCTTAATAATTACCAAGTAGATCCATCTGTAACTAGCTGCACTACTCATTCCTTGCAAGAAGGTTGTGCTAAAAGTGACTCTTATATTTATAAGTTTTATACTAATTATTGGACAAGTATTCCCGAAACTAATACTGCAGAACAAAATTATATCGCTAATCCAAATAATTTTGTAAGTGAATACGGAGCTACAAATCTGGGAGAAGATATTGCAGAAACATTTAGAATTTATGTGCTAGCAGTTACACCTACAGACAATACATTTATAAAAGATAAAAAAATCATTGAGTTAGACGGGTATCTGTCTTTACAGAATATACGTACTTCTATTCGTGCAAGTATTGGTGATGCGGCTATCCACTCAAAGAAAATGATGCAAAAATTAGCCAAGTTTAAAGGCTGTGGAACCACTATTATGATGGAAAAAAGATACGCTAATCAATCAAAATAAGAGAAATGAAGAAGAACGTTGTAGGGATTTTATTTTTATTACTAATAATATCAGGTTGCGTAGCATCAAAAAAAATGAATAATGATCAAATAATACTAAAAATTGAACGAACACCTTGTCTTGGAAAATGCCCTGTTTATACTTTTGAAATTTATGATAATAAAACGCTAAAATACAATGGAGTTAAAAATGTTCCTAATCAAGGAGTACGGGAATTAAAATTAAGTAAAAAAGAGTATACCAATTTAATTAGCCGTTTTGAAAAGTTACCTTTCTCAAGGTATAATACAGAATACGGTCCAACAAATATTAGAGATATAACTTATGTTTATGTTACCTATAAGGGGAAAAAGGTAAAAATGACACAAGGAAGTGAGCCTAAAGAGTTACTTAATCAAGTTCGTGAAATAGAAAAACAATATAAATTGATAGAATAAGCCACGCTTATAACTATAAATAATTACGTCCTAATATTGACAACTACTTGTAGGTTAATTGATTATATACACGGGTTTATTGTTTTTAAAATGATAAGACAAAAATTCACAACTATATTGAAAAACAAAAATGAGAATCTGAAATAAAGATTAGTTTTTAGATTTAAAAAAACGACAGAATTATGAACTTGAATAAATACTTTATAAATGTATCTTTAAGCATATTATTATCTGCAGTTGCTTTTACCCAAGAAAAACGTCTGGTAAAAGCAGATGAAAACTTTGGACGTTATGCTTTTATTGATGCTCGTGAAATTTACCTTAAAGTTGCAGAAAATGGATATGAATCTCCAGATTTATATAAAAAACTGGGCGACTGTTATTATTTTAATGGACAACTTGAAGGGGCGGTTGTTTGGTATGAAAAGTTAGTTGCTACATATCCAAATAGGATAGATCCTGAGTACTTATTTAGATATTCTCAAAGCCTTAAAAGTATGGAACGGTATAAGGAATCAGATGAAGTAATGGAACAATTTAATAATCTTACGGGAAATGATCAACGAGCAGAATTTTTTAGGAATACAAGAGATTATTTGCAGTTTATTGAAATGCAATCGGATAAATTCAAGTTATCAAAGTTAAGTATAAACTCTAAATATTCAGATTATGCTCCTAGTTTTAATAATCAAGGAGAATTGATATTTTCTTCTTCTCGAGGCAAAGGTAGTGGAATGAGTAAAACTATTCATGAATGGGATGAAATGCCATTTCAGGATTTATTTTCATCCTCTATTAATAGTGATAAAGGACTTCTGGAGTCACCTAAAAAACTGAAAGGGAAAATAAACACAAGATTTCATGAATCTTCAACATCATTTAGTAGGGATGGACAAACTGTATATTTTACTCGAAACAATTACACTAAAAGAAAATTAGGGGCGAATACAGAAGGTACTGTATTGCTGAAATTGTATAGAGCAACACTCGTGAATGACAAATGGACAAATATAGAAGAGTTACCTTTTAATGATGATGAATACTCTATTGCACACCCTGCGTTAAGTGCAGATGGTAAAAAACTTTATTTTGCCAGTGATATGCCCGATAGTAGAGGACTTTCTGATTTGTATGTTGTTGATATAAATGATGACAAAACCTTTGGTAAACCAAGAAACCTAGGAGATAAAATTAATACAGAAGGAAGAGAGACTTTTCCTTATATAAGTGATTCTGGACAACTGTATTTTGCTAGTGATGGACATATTGGTTTAGGAGGATTAGACATATTTATAGCAATCCCTAAAGAATTTGGGATGTTTTCTGTTCCCTATAACGTAGGGAAACCAGTGAATAGTTCTGAAGACGATTTTACTTTTATTATTAATGAAAACACAAAAACAGGATATTTTTCTAGTAATCGTACAGGAGGAAAAGGAAGTGATGATATATATAGTTTTAAACAAACTGACGACTTGATTACTTCTTGTAATCAATATGTAACTGGAGTAGTAACAGATGCTACTTCAAAAGAAATTTTGGCAGGCACAGAAGTGATTTTAATGGATATTAATAATGATGAATTAAAACGAACAACTACAGATGTTAGAGGAAGGTATAAATTTGATCTGGAATGTAAAGTCTCATATCTTGTTAGAGCAATAAAGGTAGGATACAGATCTACAGAAGTTATTTTTAATACTAGTGCTGTATTTGAGAAAGAGCATAATTTGACCTTACAACTTAACGAAGGAGGATTAGAAGAAAAAGAAGCAAAACCAGGAGATGATTTAGCAAAATTATTGGATTTAGATATCATATATTTTGATGTGAACAAGTCTTTTATAAGACCAGATGCCAAAGTAGAATTACAAAAAATTATTGAGGTGCTTAAGAAATACCCTAATTTAAAAATTGATGTACGATCACATACGGATAGTAGATCTAGTTTTTGGTATAATAAAAAATTAAGTGAAAAACGAGCAAAGAACACCATTAAATATATTGTAGAAAAAGGAGGTATCGATAAATCTCGAATTACAGGGAGAGGTTATGGAGAAAGGAGATTGATTAATAAATGTAAGGATGGTGTACCTTGTAGTGACGATGAGCATAAGCGCAACCGTAGAAGTGAGTTTATTATTCTTAAATAATTTTAAAACAGAGAAAAGGAAGTAATGCAAAAAAACTAATTAATGGTATAAAAATTTTGCCAATTTGTTTACCCGAAAACCTCCCACTATTGTTCCCAGAAATGGGAGGTTTTCTTAATAAGATTAAAGTCTTGTTTGATAATGAGTTAGGAATATGTGTGTTGATGCAACTTAAATAATTATTGATCATCATGTCTGATCATTAAAAAGAAATACATATAAACAGATGAAAAACTAAATACTTAAAAATTGAAGAATAATAGTATTTGAAAGAAGTCAATATTTATCAAGCACTATCTCATTAAGTGTATAATTAAAACTATCGAGTGCTTGACTTTTTTAACTCCTTTTTTTCATATATAGCTAAGAACTGATTTAAGGTGAACCTAAAATGGTTAGAAAAGAAAAAGTGAACCTAAAAAAAAGACTATATGCAACTACTGATCTCTAAAAACTTTTATTAAAAATTACTGGGACCAAATCTGCTTTGAGAACTTTAGCACTATCTTGTGTATCCTGAATGGACAATCTTAAAATTAAGTATAATAAGAATATTGAGATATTTTGAAATAATTACTCTAATACCATCTTTTCCAATGTTGTTTGAGATCTCCTTGATTCTGAATCCAAATAAAAAACTCAATTTATATTGGTTTTTAAAGTTTTTAATAACTCATCAAAATCTGAAGATAGATCAACATTAATAAAATTAATAGATTCTATATCACCTCTGCTATGTAGATATCTCCTACCAACTCTTACAGCAGTAGCTTTTCCTGAATTCTTTTTGATATCAATCACACTTACTTTAGCTGGATTATGAGATTGAATCTTCTTTAATACTTCTATAGTGTTGTCTTTACTTCCATCATTTACAAAACACAAGTGGAAATCGTTTTCTTTTTGTATAAAGTTTAAGAAAGCAGTTACATTAAGTCTCTTTTCTTCATTATAACATGGTATGATAATTCCTATTTTCATAGTAGTTTTTTGAAGTTTACATTTCAAATGTAATCCGATGTGTTAAGTGTTTTAGGATATTTCGATGAATGTGTAGTTAAATTCGACGAATAGTTTTTGTCGAAAGACAAATCGTTCATCGGCCTATTGATTTTTATAATATTATTTCTCTTTTTGATGTATTAAGATTCAATTTTAAATTTACTAGAATAATATTTTAACACCTATTTGCGTATAAACTCTGGTTATAGTTGTGCTTTTGGGGTTCTTTTGATGAAAATCCTTTCTTACTGTTAGTCATCAAAAGGATAATTTTATACCAAACCATAAATGATAGATTCGAGCTTTGTATAATAGTTCCACTTTTTAAAAAAGGACAACTACTATAAGATTTACATTCATAACTCCAAACCGTTTTTATCTAGTAAAATTGGTTATAACCATATCGCTACTAGTGTTTTAACAGAATATATGCTTGAAAAAAGTATGACCAAAAAATTATAGAGGTTATAGAAAACCTAACAGTGGATGCATATTAATGCAATAGGTTAATGAGAAAAACTTCATGTAGTAAGAGTATTATAAAGTTTTTCAGAGATTGACACTAAATTGGTTTATAGATACTGTTTTTATAGAAGTTAATTGGATTAGAATTTCATTTAACTGTTCATACCTTCATTTCAACGATTCTTTTTCTTTGTTTAAACGAATTTTTCGTTTTTTTTTAAACAAGAGAGATAAATTTATTTTTTAATTTTAAAATAATACGATATGAAAAAAATGCATAAATCACTTTTAATTTGCCTATGTTTTTTAATCCAAATTATGTGTTATAACCGTGTTATGAAGATTGGAAACGTAATATGTATAATATTTCTCCTAATTCAGTTTCTCATTATATGCTATCCGTAAGTAATATATCCTAATAATCAAATAAAAAATTTACTAGTGATAATGACTTCTCTACTGTTTCTATAGTATTAGTGTTTTATGCTAGCTCATAATAATTATGGAAAAGATAATAGTAATTCAGAAGCCATATTTGGATCTCATTTCTAAGAATATAATAAATATAAAAAACAAGAGTATCTTCTCTTAAACCCTATATAGTTGATTATATAATATGAAAAATATTGAATAAATTAAGAGTTTTATGAGTGTATCATCAGTTTTTAAAGAGTTTTGTAATAATCTCATGATCTTAGAAAGTGAAAAAATAATAATTTATAGAAGATTTAGTTGTATATGCAAGGTTTTGAATATGAAGTATTGGAATTTGAAATCTGGCTATGGAGGCATGTTTATAGGTGCTTTTGGAAGAAAAACAGCTATCAAAGGTAATAAAGTTATAAAGATCATGTACATAATGCCAGACACTATAAGAAATAAATGTTTTAGACACAATAGTAATCCTCAACTTGAATTTTTAATAGATGTTAAAAAAACAATTAACCAAATTTATCCTAATGCGAGAATCAATAAGGATAGACAAACGATTCAAGTGTCTTTTTTTGATGATATGACTATCCATATAATACCAGTATTCAAAAACTTTGAGAAATTTGTGTATGCAGATATCTCTTTGGAAGGTTGTTGGAAGGTAATAGACCCAGTTTCTGAGATCAATGCCATAAGTATAGGGAATAAATCCACAGGTTTAAACTTTGTTAGGTTATGTAAAATGGCACATGCATGGAGGATAAATTGTAGTGTTCCAATTAAAGAAAAGCTTCTAGAAACACTTGCATATAATTTTTTATTTCAATGGGAGGGTAAATATTGTTCATACAACCGCTATGATATTATGTGTAACAATTTTTTTAAATATCTTAAAAACCTACCAAGTTCTCAAAAAAAATGGGAAGTACTAGGGAGTCATCAAATAATTTACAATCCAGAAAACTTTAAAGATCAAGTCAATTTAGCTTATTTCAATTCAAAAAAGGCTATTGATTTAGAAAAGAATAATAAATATTGCTTAGCAAGACAAAAATGGAGAACTGTTTTTGGAAACGAATTTGATCCACTCATAATGGAAAAAAGAATTAAAAAAAAGTATGGAGAATTAATATTAAATTATATTAAAAACAGGAACATAAAAAACCTGAAACATAAGAATAATATAATAATGAAATTACAAATTATTTTTTGGATATGTATAGTGTTAAGTACTCTGATTATTTGTTGGTTATGTTAGGAAATGAAATATTTATAAGTCTGTAAAGAACACCCTACACTCTTGACGTCAAGCTGAATTGCCTTCGTGCGTAGCAAGAAAATCGTATTTTTGTGTATGGTAAAAATTACGGAAGATATTTGGCATCATAATATTTCTGAATGCTATTATGATATTCAGTTATTAATAATTGGTAAATTAGTTGTTATTTATATTCGATAAGTCTTATCTTCATTGTGATGAAAACAAAAATAAAGAAAAGACATAGTCAAGAAGCACAGGAATTGATTCGTTACCGTGTAGCGTATTACCTAAAAAGTAAGAAAGGTACTCAAGTAATGTGCTGAGATATTCGGTCATATCCAGACGGGAGTAAACAAGATTTGGGTAAAATATATAAAGCTGGAGGTAAGAAAGCATTGAGGAATAAAAAACAAGGTGTAAAATAGGGAAAGAAGTTCAAGAAGAATCAAGCTTATAGGATAGGAGAACTTATTAAGAAAAAACATCTAGATCTTTCTAGTGTTGACCTAGATGGAAGTCATACTCCGGCAGTCAGAGGTGGTCAAGATGTAGAATACCAAGGAAGGAAAAAGCGAAAGACCACTAATGCTCTCTATCTTACTGATAGACAAGGATTACCTCTTGTTATGTCGGAACCTGTAGCCAGACATCATACCGACCTTTACAATATTGAAGTACAGTTCGAAATAGTTACAGCAACTCTTGAAGATGCCGATATACAAGCAGAAGGACTATTCTTAAACGCTGATGCAGGATTTGATTCCAAGGAATTTAGAAAAGCTTGTGGTCTAAAACAAATCAATGCTAATGTTTGCTTTAACAAACGTAACGGCAATACTGATAGGGATGAGTATTTTGATCAAAAACTATACGATCAAAGGTACGCTATTGAAAGAACCAATGCTTGGATGGATAGTTTTAGATCACTACTCAATAGATTTGATACCACTACAGAAAGCTGGAAAGGATTTAACTATCTAGCCTTTATGGTCATAGGAATTATAAAATTCAAAAAGAAAGTTCAAATCACTTCTTTGTTAAAATCGCTCTTGTTGATAGTTTCTGCAAAGAAATGGCTCTTGATATAGAACAAAGCTAAGATTTGATTACCTCGAAAATAAAGCGCAGAAAATATAGCTGTAATCAGCACTTGACTATCTGGTTATGTTCTTTATGGTTCATTTCTTTCAATAGATCGTCTATTACACAATAAATTGATATAACTTTGTCTTGGAGCATTTTGAGTTCTTTTTTGGAATTTGACAATCAAAAATAATGAACTTATGCGCTCCTTTTTTTTAGGAAACTTGGGTTATTTATACAAAAATTGGAACTTCAACTATTTAAGGTTTGTTAAACAATCTAATTTCAAGGTGTTGAGAGGTTAATAATCCAAGGTGTTCCTACTAAAAGATTATTTCAAATACTTGAAGGTATGATTAAATCATTGGTTGGAGATGATTTACAAGTAATTAGTATTTGAAAGGATGTTCAAATAATAGAAATGAATGTACAAAAGGATCACATTCATTTGATCTGCTCGATTCCACCAAAACTATCTATTTAGGAGTATATGGGTGTTTTGAAAGGTAAAATTGCAATAAAATTTTTCAAGACATACCCAAATTTAAAACAAAAAACCTATTGTGGGAATCATTTTTAGTCAAGAGGTTATTTCGTAAGTACAGTTGGACTAGATGAAGATATGATTAAGAGGTATGTGAAATATCAAGAACATCATGAATGAGCGTTATGATCCTTTGGGTCTAATCTGGAAATCAAAACTTCCGTTTTTAGCGGAGTTTTTTTACTTGAATATAAATCCCAAAGAGTCCTAAGGATTGGGACTATCATATTTAAGATAAGGTTTTAGTATTAATGAAATTAAATAAGAGTGTAACCCTTATGAAGCTATTAATAATGTAGGATGGGTTTTTATAAATGCTTCTAATTCAAACAAATTGTTAATAGAATGGTTAGATATTTCAACCTCTCCCGCTACAATCGGACATTTTTTTCCTCAAGCCAGACAATTTTGTCTGGCTTTTTCAATATTATGCCTTTCTAGATTATTCAATAAGAATCAAGATCAATTGGGATCAAGTTCAATTGTTGTGTTTAAGCAAATATCTTGGTTAATCTAAAGAGGAAGAATTCTATATTTTTAACCTCACTACTATACCAGAAGTTAGCGTAGTTGGTATATGGGTTTGTTTTAAATTACGAAATACTGTATCTCAGTATTTAACATATGATTTGGGAATAGCAATCAAATTAAAGGTATCTTTACCATGATAAAATTCGTAAAGGTTCAATTTAATTTTGTTTTTTCAAATTCAATATTCTTTTCTTGCTCTCTTTTTTTCTCGGCAATAGTGCAAAAAACATTTTTAGGCTAAATGTAAAGATAGCAAGATCAGTTTGGACGCTGTTTTCAATGTAGAACAAGTCCTCATAATTGAACATTTCTGTTTGTTTCTCAATCTTTTATGCTTATACGTCGTCCTCGAATTATACTTGGACAGGCTTAAAACAAAAGGCCGATAGTATCAAAAATCTAGTTTTTCCCGAAAGAACAAACTCTAACTTCTCAAAAAAAACGCTAAGAAGCAGAGTAAATAATTATATCAAACAAACATTAAACAGAATATTAAGTAATAAATACAAAGTAATGAAAGAAGGAACAGTAAAATTTTTCAATAATGCCAAAGGATTTGGCTTTATTAAACTCAAGGATTCTGATCAGGATGTCTTTGTACATCAAAGCGGTATTATAGATGAAATTCGTGAGAATGATAACGTAAAATTTACAATGGAAAGAGGTGAAAAGGGAATGAACGCAGTCAATGTTGAATTGATTAAATAACAAGTCCTGTCGCTTTGAAAATGTTGAAAAGCCATCTATTGAAGATGGCTTTTTATGTCTTATTTCCTATGCTGATGATATACTTAAATTTTGAGTATCTAAAACCCAAGTTCAAGGATAATTAAGATATTTAGATTGCCCGAGGAAGCTTAAATATATATTCTTAAAGCAAAACTCCCTACAAAAAAACAAAAAATGACAATACAGATAAAACTTTTCTTAATAGCGCTGATGTCATTTACCATTTGCCATTCCCAAGAAATAAATCAGATAAGACAATTAGAGAGGGTTTATCAAGGACAGGTTGAGGGTGGTTATTCGTTTTGTTATAAAACTGCATTTGGATTTGAAAGAATATTGGTTTTTAACGAAGTTTTGTCCGTTATACTTGAAAAATATCCATTACATATTGATAAACATGTCGGAGAAAATTTTATCATATCGTTTACTAAGGATATAATTATTGAGGGGAAAAAGAATAGAGAAGTCACAACCATATTACGTTTACAGAAGCTTGTGCCTGAACAACATCTTCGAAAATGATATAAAATCTTAATTCTTAACAAAAAACAAATACCTCGTCAAAATATAAGCATGAGTACAAAATTATTCATAAAATACATGGTCAGTTTACGATGCAAACTCATGGTGAAAGAAGAGTTAAAAAAACTTGGATTGCATTATGTCGTTTTAGAGTTAGGTGTTATAGAACTCTTAGAAGATATAACTAAAGAGCAACGTATTCAACTGAAGAAAAATCTAAGTAAATCTGGCTTAGAATTAATGGAAAATAAAAAAAGTATTCTAATTGAAAAAATAAGAAATGTCATTATCGAAATGATTCATTATACAGATGAATTACCTAAAGTCAATTATTCCGATTATTTAAGTGAAAAAATTGGCTATAACTATACATATCTAGCAAATATTTTTTCTGAAGTGAAAGGAATTACCATTCAGCAATTTATTATTATCCATAAAATTGAAAGGGTTAAAGAATTGCTTATTTATGATGAACTAAATCTCACCGAGATCTCCCATAAACTACACTACAGCAGTGTTGCGCATTTATCCAATCAATTCAAAAAATTGACAGGATTGACCCCTACATTTTATAAGCAATTAAAAGAAAAGCGTAAACAAAATCTGGAAGATTTATGACCAATTATATCATGTTAGCCAGATCTTAAGCATATAAACCAATCTTTTATACAAACTTACAGGATACCACTTTTTCAATTTTGCATCATTTAGATAAACCGATATATTGTTTTGATACTTACATATCACAAAATGCCCTTCATTAAGTTCAATGATTGCTGTTTTACCAGTAGCATTTCTTATCCTAATAGGTAAACCCATGGATAAAATTATTTTTTTATTCATAACCATAAAGGTGACCTGTTTTTTGCCAGAAACCATGCTTGTTGAAAGTTATTTCTATACTAAATAATCTTTTTCTGTATTGATATTTGAGAATGTGTGATATATGTAATATGGATTTAGTGTAGTATAACACAATGTATATTTAATTATCCCATTTTTGTAGTAAAATAAAAGCAAAATGGATGATCAAGATATAAATCAAATAAAGAATGCATTGAAAAATGGCAAATGGAAGAAATTATTCATTTTGGCATTTGTATTTATACTACTAATAGCATTTAAGCCATGGGTTCAAGTAGGAGCAGGTGAAAGAGGAATTGTTCAAAATTTTGGGGCAGTTCAAGATGTTGTACTGGAGGAAGGGATTCACTTTAAAGTACCAATAATGCAAACAGTGATTCTAATGGATGTAAAGATCCAAAAAACAATGACTGATGCTGCATCCTCTTCCTCAGACCTTCAGGATGTAGATTTATCAGTGGCCTTGAATTATCATATTATACCTGATAAAGCAAATTTAGTTTACCAAACCATTGGAGTAGAATTTAAAGAGCGTATTATTGATCCAGCCATTCAAGAGGTAATGAAAGCTGTTTCAGCCAGATATACTGCAGAAGAATTAATTACCAAAAGACCAGCCGTCAGTACCGAAATGCAACAGGCACTTACCTCAAGACTGCTTGCATCAAATATATCAGTTGATGCTTTCTCTATTATTTCTTTCAGCTTTTCTCAAACTTTTACTGATGCCATTGAAGCAAAACAAACTGCAGAACAAAATGCATTAAAGGCAAAGCGAGATTTGGATAGGATAAAAGTCGAGGCAGAGCAAACTATTGCTGCTGCAACAGCTGAAGCAGAGGCGTTGCGTTTACAAAAAATGAATATTTCACCTGATCTAATTGAACTCAGAAAGATAGAAGCAAATCTTAAAGCAATAGAAAAATGGAATGGAGTTTTACCACAAGTAACAGGTGCTGGCGCCATCCCATTTATTGGTGTAAGTGATGTGAGGAAAAAACAAAAAAGAGCATAGAATTAAAGGTCATTAAAAATTATAGTAAGTACTCTTTAAAACGAATGATTAGATTAAAGCATAATTTGTCTAACAGAATTTTTAAGTAATCCTTTTTATACATTTTAGTATGAACAAGTTAATATCAACCAGAATGTTTAATGGCAAATTCCATATTCGTATTGAGCAAGGTCGAAGTATGACAATCTAAAAATAATAAAAACAGCGGATGAAAATAATAGAGTTTATATCGAGCTGGAGTGACAATTACCTATTTATTATTGGTATTGTTATTATCATCACTATGGTTCTTATTAAATTATCGTTATGGATAATCAATAAGTATATTCTGCATACCTCAAAAAACTCTCAAATAGCGCCTACTCATTATCATTTTTTTAAAAATGCTGTTGCTTTTCTATTTTGGCTAATTGCCCTAGCTACCATTACTTTCCTAATCCCTCCTCTCAAAGCTTATGCACTTACGGTTTTTGCAAGTGCAGGTATTTTTCTAGCTATTCTTGGGTTAGCTGCGCAACAAGCCTTATCTAATATTGTTAGTGGAACTTTTATTGTTATTTTCAAGCCATTTAGAGTTGGTGATTTTATCACAATTGCTAATCAATATACAGGGACAGTAGAAGATATTACTTTAAGACACACAGTAATTGTCAATTTTGAAAATAGAAGGATCATTATCCCAAACTCAATAATAAGTGGTGAAACAGTTATTAATAGTAGTATTGCAAATGAAAAAATATGTCAATCAATTGAGATTGGAATAAGTTATGAAAGCAATATTGATATTGCCAAAACCATTATGAGAGAGGAGGCAGAAAAACACCCTTTTTGTATTGATAACCGATCTAAGAAAGAAAAAAATAGAAATATAGAAATTGTCCAGGTTTTTCTTATTGGTTTTGGTGAGAGTAGTGTAAACCTGAAAGCTAGAGTATGGTGTGATAATCCATACAAAGCTTTTGATATGCACTATGATATTAATCAATCTATTAAAAAAAGGTTTGATAAAGAAAGTATTGAAATCCCATATCCACACCGTACAGTTGTTTATAAGAAGCCTTTTAAAAAGAAGAGTGATATAATGCCTTCTTCATTATAATTAGACCCTTTTGTTTATGATTAATCAGAAAAACCTCAAATGATGAATTACTATCTAATCATATCCTAACAAATTGTAGTTCTGATATATTGGTTATTTAATATTCAAAATAATATTATTCAAAAGTGTGATATATGTAACGTAGGTTCAGCGTAATGTAACGCATTAAATCATTAATTAACTGATTTTTGTATACATATTAAAACTACCCATAACAGGTGAGCTACTAATATTATTAAAACAGAAAATCATGTCAAAAGAAAAAGAAGGTAAATCCAAGTCAGGTAAAAAAGCACCTGCAAAAAGCTTGAAAGAAAAAAGGGCTGCAAAAGCTGCAAAAAGAAAGGAGAAAAGGAGTGGTGAATGAACGTTATGTAAAAAATCATGATCATCTTATTCTAGTTTAGCATTAATCTTCTATCATATTATTCATGAAAAATCAAGAATTAGAAAAATCATTTAGACTTAATTTGGTTGACATTATTGATTATGTACCTAGATCTGTGGTTATGAAAGCAATCCTGAAGAAAAAAACAGGAACTGTAACTATATTATCATTTGATAGTGGAGAAGCGTTGCCCTCTAAAATATCTCCTTTTGACAATCTAATTCAGATTATAGACGGAGAAGCTGAGATTATTATTAATGAAGAATCAAATACGATTGAAACTGGTCACGTAATCATTATCCCAGCTCATACAAGAAATGTAGTAAAGGCTAATAAACGATTTAAAATGATGTCGATCATCATTAAAAGTGGTTATGAAGATGTGAGTATTTAGAATTTAAATATAAAGTATATGGAAGGGCAAGAAGGTAAATTCAAACCAGGTGATACTGTTTACGCCAAAGCAAATCCTGAAGTTAAATTGATTGTACGATTATACTACCGCCGAATATATTACTGTACGTTTGCAGAAGATCCTAAGAAAAAGGAAGTAGTGTTTTTTGAAAGAGAGCTTTTATAATGATTACTTAAAATGACTAAAGTTAAGAACAAAATAACACATACATAAAATGACACAAGAATTAGGCATAACAAAAAAGCAAAGCTTTCATTTTAACATTCCAAAAAAGAAGCCTAAGATTGCCTACTTCATATTGGTTCACCGTTTTCCTGGACAGTTCACACGATTGTTTAAAGCCATTTATCATCCAGAAAACCACTACTTAATACAGATCGATCAAGAGGTTGATATAAACATTGAAAAAGGTGTTAAAACATTTTTAGAAGATTACTCCAGCGTTTATCTTTTAAAAAGTGAAAATGTAGAGAGGGGAGGATATAGTACGGTACAGTCTCAAATTAATGGAATGAAATATCTCTTAAACCGTTGTCTGAAATGGGATTTTTTTATTAATCTAAGCGATCAGGATTTTCCTTTGAAATCTCAAGATTTTATTTTTGATTTTTTGAGAAGGAATAAAGAAAAAAACTTCATAAAAATAGCCAATCAAATTAAGAAGAAATCTGATACACTAAACCGCATTGAAAACCATTTTCATGAGATAGGTATTGGCTTTTCCGGCATACCCTATAAAAGATCTTTCATGAAAAATGTGACTTGGTATGTCGGCGGACAATGGATGATTTTGACCAGAGCATGCTGTGAATTTATTTGTCACAGTCCTGAAGTGAAAAAGTTTGAAGATTTCTATCGCAAGATCCTAATTGCCGATAAATCATTTTTTCAAACGGCACTAATGAATACTTCATTCAAAGAAACGATCATAAACGATGATAAGAGAGCTGTTGTAAGGATAGTTGATAGCAATATAAAATTGAAACCAAAAACTTTGACAAGAGCGGATATCGACTTCTTAATACAAGGAGACAACTTATTCGCCAGAAAATTCGATGAAAGAGTAGATGAATCTATATTGAATATTCTGGAGGAAGCTCTAGACACAAATCAAATAACAAATAATTCTAATAGTATTGATTTTAACCTTATTTCAACGCTTACTATTGATGCAAAAAAAAGTGATCTATTAGATCCGGAAACAATTATAAATCCGTCAATTCAACTACCAAAACCACTACTTAATGGTAGTAAATAAATAGTAAAATGGCTAAAACAAATATTACAAGAAGTTGGAGAGAACAAAAGGTAATGCTCAAACGGAGATTCACTTTTTTATCTGATAAAGATTTTGACTTTAAAGATGAACAAAAAGAAATAATGCTTGATAATCTTGCTATTAAACTTAAGAAAACCAGAGCAGAGCTAGAATCGCTTTTTGCAGAGCTTCAAACCTATTGAATTTTAATAATTAATAAAAAAGATCATGCATAAATTCAAAATACAACCGCTTGCCGATGGAGTCTTAGTAAAAGCAGATATAGCAGAAGAAAAATCAAAGGGAGGCATTATCATACCTGATAATGCTAAAGAAAAACCTCAAAAGGGAATCATACTGGCCGTTGGAAAGGGTAAAAAGGATGAACCCATGACTGTAAAAGTTGGTGATACGGTATTATACGGGAAATATTCTGGAACCGAAATTACTATTGGAGGTATTGATGCGCTTATTATGAAAGAATCAGACATCTTTGGTATTATTCAACCAACTACTACTTTAGAACTTATATAAGAATATTAAAACAGACATATTAGAAAAGAAAATATATTTTAGTTAAAGTACTACCTGAGTGTACTTAAGGAAAAGAGTATTGAATTACGCAATGAAAACATTTTTATAAAATACCACACGTCTAAAGATAAAAGAACACTTTATCTGGATAATTAAGAGTTGCCGATTGTACATACGACTCCTTTAAAATACCATAGTTAGCGTATTCCTTATTCTTTTCTACCGCCCAGCCAATATTGCCATAGTCAAAATGCCAATATTCTTTATGGTCACATACAAAATCTTCATCCTCGAAAAGTTTTATCAAGAGTTTGCGATTTTTCTTTGCTTCTTCGCTAATGTCAGGATGTTTGGGATAGCATTTTTTATTTAAATCAATGTGTAGTCCATCGTTGGTTCCAAAATCCATTACGCATTTCTTTCTCAAATCATAAATCAGCGCATCAACTGCCCCTCCTGTTGCATGAGTAGATTGCCTTTTTGGAGCAATAAACATTGACACTATTTCGTTAATTTCTTCTGCTGTTTTTTTAGGGTATTTCTTTTTCATAAAACTGGCTTTTTGATCCCATAGTTTTTGCTGATGTTCAAATGATCTCCAGGCTGATCTAATAATTAGTTTTTTGCCCAGATTATCCAGAAGCTTACTGATTCGACCTATTTTTTTATATACCTCTTTTCTAACCAAATAGCGATAGTTTTTTTGAATAGACTTTTCAAATATTAAATTAAAATCCGAATCCTGGAGACTTATCAACGGAGTGTGATCCTCATTAATTGGCATAGTAGCCGTATTCTTTTTGTGCAACCTGTCTTTTTCTTCTATTATGGCGCAATACGCTGCCGCACTTATAGGAGTGATAATGTTTTTAGAAATATAGGATGAATTCATTGCAGTAACTAATGCGCCATACTTTAATGTAAATGATACATCACTACCCACTTTTAAGTCCTCTTTTTTAGCATTGATGATGATGTGATCACCGCCGGCCCCCAAGATTTCAATATCTAATTTTGGAGTTAGCCCGGTCACCATTACGTCTTGTACACCCATTGCCAAGATAGCCCGTCGTATCATGCCTTGGTCTTTAAATTTTGGTTTGTTACCAAAAGAGTCCAGACCTATTTCACCATTGGGTACGGATGATTTGTTTTTCAATTCTATAACTTCAGCCACTAGCATAAAAGCGTCTTGATGAAGTTTTGGAATCGGTTTTCCTGTTAAGGGTTCATAACCCAAAAATATAGATTCTCCTAATCTCAAATTATTTATCCTGCCAACATCTTTTGTAGTGCTGAACCAATTATAATTAGCCGAATTTCCTCCTGAAATTATGGATAGTTTAATATGAAATTTTTTTTCAATACTAACAGCAATAGTAGACAGCATGTCCATCTTTTCTGTTGTGGGTTTAACTCCCGAAAAACAAGCAAGATTTGTACCTATTCCTTGAAGTTTGATACCTTTTAGAGCTAATACCTTTTTGATCGTATTTTCCAATAGTGATGGCACTATACCTTCGCGCAAATCTCCTAATTCTACCATAAGTATGATTTTATGGACCTTACCATGTAGGATAGCAAATTCTGAAAGTTTTTTTATTACAGATAGCTCTGAATTTAAACTCATATCGGTATCTAATACTACAGATTCTGCCTGACTTATCATAGGTGTCCTAATCAATAGGAAAGTAGCTTTTACACCAGCCTCTTGCATTTTTTTGATATTTGCTATTCTTGAGTCAGCAAGAATTTTTACCCCGCTCTTTACCAAAATATTAGCAATATGCGGATGCCCACAAACTCCTTTGGTAACAACGATTATATTGATGCCTTTTGACTGAAAAAGGGAACTTAGAACCTTGGCATTATGAGCGATTTTGCCAAGATTAATGTCTATTCTTGGGGTTGACATAGTAGTGGATTGACACGAATTAAATCGGGGAATATTTCATAAAGTTTTTCTATCAGCTTACTACAGTCGTTTTTTAAGACATCAGTGACAGGTAATTGGTACTTTTCTTCATAAGTCTTTGTTGTACTTTCAACTTCTTGGTCATTCATCTCTTCATGATTGATTGTAATTGCTATTACTTTGGAACCAGAGAAAGTTTCTAGCATTTTTATTTCACTTTCAAGTGTTGGCATGGGAATTTTAGGGAAATCACATCTGTTACGCCTTTTTGGTGGATGTTGAAGGATAATAGCCTTAGGCATAGCACCTCGAATGATTGCACTCGAAGAGGTAAATGCTGGATGACTAAGTGCGCCCTGTCCCTCTACTACAATAATATCGGGTTTTTCTTTGAGTGCTTCCAGAATAGCATTTTCAACTTCTCCAGTCGCAAAACCAGAACTTAGAACATCTATAGCAATACCATATTTTGAACCTTGGAGTATCCCTGTTTGACCTGTAGTTATAAAGATAGCGTTTAACCCCTCATTTTTTAGAGCTTCTACCAGCTTGAGTGCTGTAGTTCGCTTACCAACAGCACAATCTGTGCCTGATATTGTTATGATAGGGGTTTGAACATTTCTTATTTTGCCGGTAAATTGTTGAAGATTTTCTTTAGATGGTGGTTTTCTAACATCAAATATTGATACATTGTATTTTTTTGCGAGACTCATACAAACTTCATCTTCTGAAAGAAACTCTGGAAGTCCATTTACAATGTGTATTCCAGCCTTAATGGCGGTGTAAATAATTTTTTTCTCTTCATCATTAAGTAAGGGCTGTAGAGGAGCAATTCCGTAGATAAAATATTCTGGAATACTATCCAACATTTCGATAGCTTGATTAAAATTCTGAAATATTGGTATCCCATTTTTGATTCCATCTAAATATTCTCCTGCATCAAGACCTGATTTTGTACTATCAATAATACCAACGATTTTATACTTATCAGAATGCCGGACAAGACCGTTTGCTATTTTACCATCCAGTTTGCCATATTCATTTTCGCAGTAGACAATTGCTGATGTTTTCATAATTTGTGTGATTTAAGATAAAAAAAAGATTTCGGAATAATTTAACTTCCTATCAATGCTCTTGCCGTCAAACCTAATTCCCATCTATCAGGATCATTTTGAAATCCACAGTAGTAGATTCCATCAATATATCGCTTTACTATCAGCGAAATGCTGGGGTTTATTTTAGTAAATACCGTATCACCTACTTCATATTTTAGAATTACATTTTTATTCAGTTTCATAATTAATATTAGAAGAGGTTTATTTTTTTCATTTCTTTTGCCCCAGAGAATTAATTAATAAGTAAATAACCTCTGAGGATGAAAAGAATCAGCAAGAAAAATGACGATTTTAAAGAATCTATTCGAATGGCTTTAAGAGTTAGACTAATTATGTGTCGTCATTTATATTAAAATTGATCTATAACATTAATTTGTGTATTGTTTTAATATTTTCTTACTAAAGAATATTTGTTTTGTAAGGTTTTACTCAACTTTATTAAAAAAGGCAGAGTTTTGAATTTCTGCCTCTTTTTTTACCTGAAAATGTTTTGTAGTATATATCAAATACTCCGCATGCATTATCATTTTGGTAATTCTAGGTCGTTCAAGATTCATTTTTTGAAAACGATTATATTCTCATTTTATAATATTTATTACAAAGATCTTTATAATTAATCGATGCAAGGTTATACAATAGGAATTGAATGTTACATAAATCATAGGTTAAATTCTAACCTGTTTAATTAAATATTTAGAATGTAAATAGAAGAGTGTTTAGATGAAATATTTTATGATAAAAAATATCTTTAAACTGTCCTGAGAGTTGGGAGTAGCATATAAAAAATACTAAAATATTACCCCTAGTATTTAGGATAATATTTTAGTATTAATGAAAACAAATAAGAATGTAGCCCTTATTATGCTATTAATAATGTAGAATGAGTTTTTATAAATGCTTCTAATTCAAATAAATTGTCAATAGAATGGTTAGGTATTTCAATCTCTCCCGCTACTAGCAGTGACAAGGGTTTCAATAAATTGAAGCCCTTTTTTTATGCCCTATGTGAAACAAATAGTACTTTTGCTAAACAAAACTTCAGCTACATATATACTTGGAATTATTCTAAAACCTCAATGAGTTACCTCAATAAAAACAGGAGATGTTCTTCTTAATCTATAATGAGGATTCTCTTTAAAATGGTTTTTATATCGAAAATTGTTACAGTAGATCCCTTTTTAGCTTTTTCTAATGCAATCTTAGCCTCAGAGTTTAGTCTATTTCCTGTAACACTAATTGGCGGCTGTTCATCTACCTTAAATTTAAAACCTTTGACTTCAACATGAAGGTTAAAATCAAAATCCGGAATAATAGCTCCTATTGCCGCATTTTCAATAACCCTCCTTGACGTCTTTATATTACCATCTTCCGCACGCAATGTTCCTACGGGGCTAGGAATATCTTTAATCCTAAATTTCTTTTTATCGGTTACTACAGTACCATTTGCAAGTTTACCGCTTACTTTAATATTTATTTTACGAGCCTTTGTTTTTCCAACATCAATTATATATTCTTCTGACCCATTTATTTTTTCGTTAACCACCATTAACAGCATTTATTAAAATAGTAGCTGCAATCCCGAAACCTGCTCCAGAGACAAATAAATTCCATTTAAAATGCTCTCCTTTAATGAGTTTTGTATAGAACCATAAGAAAATCATAAAAAGGAGAACAATAAACAATTGCCCAACCTCTATACCAATGTTAAATGCAAACAAAGGCATAATAATATTATCCCCAAACAGCATAAATTTAAAATTGCTAGCAAATGCTAATCCATGAATCAGCCCAAAAGCCAGAGCAATTCCATATTTTATTTTAGTATCCGAAAATTTGCTATGCTTGTCATAATTAATAATGTTTGCTACGGCCGTAATCATTATTGTGAAAGGAATTAGCATATCTATGATTTCAGAATTCGCCGGAATTATGTCCAAGGCACTTAATATAAGAGTTCCACTATGTCCTATAGTAAAAGCTGTAATGATCACTAGTATTTGTTTCCATTGTGTTAATCGAAAAGCTGCACATAGTGTCATCACAAATAACAGGTGATCATACGCATTTATATCCACGATATGATTCCATCCGTTAATAAAAAAAGAACTTAAATTATTCATTGGTATATATTTTATAAATCAATTGGTAAAGAATGGTCATTAAATGTCGCTTCAAAGTAATTTTCAGTAATAAAAGGAGGTATGCGTACCGTAATCATATTGGTTTGCATAAACGTGAACTCTTCAAAAAATAGCGTGTTTTCTATACAAAATTGATCTCCTTTTTTTATAGGTAAAACATCTTGTGAAAACTTGAGAATAAATACATTGTGCTCTTCCAGAACCTTAGAATCTTTATATTTTAGAGGAAATTTTTGATCATTAATGGTTATCGAATAGTATTTTTCAAAATAATCTTCAATTCCCTTCTTATCTTCTTTTGTTAGGTTTGAAAGATTAATGTTTTTGGTGAATGTATTGTTTATACTATACGTAAAATCATCAATAAAAACTCTGCATTCTATTCTTAAACTAGTAGTTTTAGGATGGTATTCAATTAGAGATGAGGTTAATTTAATGGGATGCGCATTTCTAAAAGATGTAGAAAAAAACAGGACACTTAATAGCAACAATATCTTATATAATTTTATTTCCGGCTTCATTTTAGCGTATTTTTTTATTTACAGGGTATCTGTTTTGCTAACCTTTTTATAGTTGTCTCCAGTATGTAAGGAGTTATTTTTTCCAAGGTGTAAACAAATACAGATTTTTTGAATTAATTTGTTTATAAAATGGTTTATTTGATATGTACTTAAGCGTTATCCGAAAATTTCGGAAAGCTTTTATAAGTGATTAAAATTTGTGGCATTAGAAAATAGAGGAAAGAGTAATTGTATTTTTCTACAATTTCACATGCTTATATATGATCATATATACAAATTATGTTTTTTACTAACAAAAGTAAAAACACTAATAAAAAAGTACAGCTCTAAATTAAAAATGTGGGTGGAGGTTTGTTATAGATGCTTTTAGGTAGTGTAATACTGTATTGTGATGTTTCGTAACAAAAATTGGTTTTGTATTCAGGAAAATCTATGATAGATTTTTGTTCTACCTCGACAAATGCACTACCAGTAAAAGGCGTAAGTTTATTAGATGCCGTAATGATTTCACATAATTCACAATGTACTTGATCATCATCAGAGAAGTGAGAAAAAGCATGAACATCAACAATTCTAAGAAATAGAAAAGTGGAGACAAAAAAGAAAGAGATAATATTTTTCCAGATATCTGTTCTCACGCTTTAAATATAGGAATTAATACGGTACTCCAATCTTAAATATGTTTACAAGGAGTGATTTTCAGCAAAAATTAAGAGAAAATTACATATTTGTTTAACATTGGAAATGTTTTTAAATGAAATTGAAATAATTAATATTAGAGCAAATATTTTATCAATAAAAGAGTTTAATATCTTTGAATAGTAAATACATTAATCATGAAAACACTTAGTAAATTAACGGTAATTGCAGTAGTCTTTTTCTTTGTTTCTTGTAAGCAAAACCCAGCTGAAGCTCCAGAGCACAAAGCCATGGTAGAAAAACATAAAGAAATGGAAACTTCTCATGAAGCAATGGCTCAAGAACATAACAGTATGAAAGATGATCATCAACAAATGGCAGATGCACATAAAGCTATCGAGAATGATTCTATTCATATGGTAACCGAAAAAAATCATTTAGCATTATTGTCCAAACATAGCGAACTTATTGAAAATCATAAGGTTTTGATAGAAAATCATGCAGCGTTAGAAACAAAACATGCTTCAGGAGAGCTTACATTGGAACAAATGACTTCAGAGCATGAATCTATGAAAGTAGAGCACGAAAATATGGAGAAAGAGCATGAAGGTATAGCGGGAGAGCACAAACGGATTACTGAAGAAGATCAAAAAATGATGAAAGAAGATCAAGAGAAAGCAACTGAAGAAAATTCAGATAAAAAATAAAAAAGGCATCTATAAACTATAGAAAAGCCAAATCGTTCCCTAGAGTTCAATTTGGCTTTTTAAGTTGTAAAACATTGATTTTGGTGATCTTTTTGAGATATCGTACTTTTTATCTTTACTGTGTTTAATAAGTTCTGTAGTGATCTAATGACAAGATTACTTCCTTTTGTTTTTATATAGACTTGATAGTTAAATATTTATAGCTATTGTGGATCACTGAATCAAAAATATAACTCGGTATAGTTGAGAGCCAAGGTTTGGTTATTCCAAAATACAAGGTAGAAACCAGAGTTGTGGCAATTACTTACTAATCAGGATAATAATAATTCTTGTACCCTTTATAATTCATTTCTTTCAGTAGGTCATCGACCAAACAGTATATTGCTATAACTTTGTCTTAGCGTATTTCGGGCTGTTGTTAAGGTTTGCACCTTAAAAATACAAATCCATTTTACCCTTATTTTTCGGAAACTTGAATCAATTAAATGCGAATCAGTTACAATAAATTCGTTTCTGAAGTTCCAAATTTGCACTTAAAGTACTCTTTCGATAAACCAAAATAGGCCAACCAAGGCAATCATTAGAGATGCTGGAATTTGTATCCGCCGACGATACCAGCTCTTGTGTCGAATAAACCATACTAATGCGGAAGCGGTAACTAATACCAGCAACTGACCAATTTCTACACCGATATTGAATGCTAGTAACGAAGGAATAAAATTGTTTTTAGGTAATCCATATTCACTTAACACAGTCGCAAAGCCTAAGCCGTGTAGTAAGCCGAAGCTGAATACGATGAAAGGTCTCCATTTGTTTGTTTGTTTAAATACACAATTTTCGACTGCTACCCAAACGATAGACAGCGCAATAAGAGGTTCGACTATATCGATTGGAGCCTGTACAAAACCAAATGCAGCCAGGGCTAAGGTGATTGTGTGAGCAAGGGTAAAAGCGGTTACCTGCCAAAGCAAGCGTCCTAAAATAAGGCTGGAAAAAAATAACCCTAATACAAAAAGAATATGATCTAAACCTTTTGGGATGATGTGCTCAACACCTGCCTTAATAAATAACAAAAATTTTTCTTGCCAAGGCATGGCCTCCAGTTTACGCATACGCTGACGTTTTATGGCTGCTATTAATTCATATTCGGCAGTTATTCCCTTATCTAGGAAGTCAAGTTCCCCCAGTTCGATTTCTAATATAACAAGTTCGTCTTCAGGGTGAGAGAAAACTACAGAACTAGAACACAAGAAGGCGCAGAAAATAAGAGTTTTAAGAAATCTCATAAGCATAACAGGGATATTTTAAACAAAAGCGGCTCGGTTTTCCGCACCGCTTCTCAAATTGTTTTAGCTGAGTTAGTCAGTTGAACCGTCTAACCCTCTTACTTTCAGTAAGGCGTCTATTTTGGGTTGACGTCCACGGAATTGTTTATAAAGTTCCATTGCTTCTTCAGTTGAGCCTTTTTGATAAACATAAGTTCTCAACTTTGCAGCAAGTTCTGGGTCAAATACATTTCCTGCTTCTTTAAATGCTTCAAAACCGTCTGAGTCAAGTACAGCAGAGTGAACATAACTATAGTATCCAGAAGCATATCCACCTGCAAAGATATGTGCAAAGTAGGTGCTACGATAACGAGGTGCTATTTCGTTAATCAAGCCAATTTTAGCTAGAGAAGCTTCTTCAAAAGCATCTGCATCTTTAACATCTTCCTCTGCTTTAATGGTGTGCCAATCCATATCCAGTAATGATGCTGCCAGATATTCGGTATTTGCAAAACCTTGATTAAACTTAGAGGTTTTTAGTAATTTGTCGATTAACTCGTCAGGAATAACTTCGCCTGTTTTATAGTGAGTTGCGAATGATTTCAGGATTTCGGGCTCGCTTGCCCAATGTTCAAGAATTTGTGCTGGAAACTCGGTAAAATCACGAGGTCCAGATGTACCTGCCATACTACCGTAGGTAACATTAGTTAAAATACCATGCATAGCATGACCAAATTCATGAAATAAGGTAGTGACGTTTTCAAAACTGAGTAACGCCGGATCATCGCCAACAGGAGCAGGGAAATTACATACATTTACTACGATTGGGCGTTCTTTGCCATCAAGATTTGATTGTCCTTTAAAACTATTCATCCATGCTCCGCCACGTTTGTTAGAACGAGTGAAATAATCACCAATAAAAATCCCTAGGTGGCTACCATCTTTATCTTTTACTTCCCAAACACGTGCATCTGGATGATAAACATTAATATCGAATAACTCTGTATATGTTAAGCCCCATAATTTGTTTGTGGTTGCAAATACACCGTTAAGCACATTATCTAATGATAAGTACGGTTTCAATGCCGCTTCATCTAAATCATATTTAGCTTTTCGAACTTTCTCAGAATACTGCCACCAGTCCCAAGCCGCTATTTTAAAATCGTGGCCTTCTTTATCTACAACTGCCTGCATATCGGCAACTTCTACTTTGGCTCTTTCCAATGCAGGTTTCCATAACTGCATTAATAAATCATAAACTTCTGCTGGTGTTTTTAGCATACGTTCTTCTAACACAAAATGCGCGTGAGTTTCGTAACCCATTAGTTGAGCACGCTCTGCACGCAGTTTTGCTATTTTTGCAGCGACCTTTTTATTATCTGTTTGATTATCATTATCACCACGTTGTGTATAAGCTGTGTATAATTGCTCACGTAAGTCGCGTCGGTTGGATTCGGTTAGGAATGGATACATACTGCTACGATGCGGCGTAAATACATATTTGTCTTTGTATTTTACTTTCTCTTCGTCAGTTTTGGCTTTCTCCATTTTTTGTGTAGCTGTTTCTGCCGCCGCCGCTATAATACCATCTGATAGGCCATCTAAGTGGTCTTTGTCCAAAATAAGTTCAAAACTATTGGTTTCAGCTAATAGATTTTGACCAAATGCGGTTTTGAGCTCAGAAATTTTAGAATTGATTTCTGTAATTTTAGCTTTTTGTTCTTTATCCAACAATGCACCACTACGAACAAATGACTTACGTGTATTTTCTAAAAGTTTACGTTGTTCGTTACTTAGGTTAAGGTTCTCACGCTCTTTATAAATTGTTTCAACTCTTTTGAAAAGCTCTTTATTTAGCTTTATTTTGTCGTAGTGAGCAGAAATTAGTGGACTTAATTCACGTTGTAATTCTTGTAATTTTTGGTTAGTATTTGAACCTGTTAAATTATAAAAAACACGTTGCACTTTGGTAAATAACTTTCCAGTTCTTTCTAATTCTTCAAGCGTATTGGCAACCGTAGGCGCTTCAGAATTATTTACGATTACATCAATCTCGGCAAGGTTTTCTTCCATACCTTTTTTAAACGCTGGCATGTAATGCTCATCCTTAATTTTATTAAAAGGTGGTACCCCAAATGAGGTATCCCATTCTTGATAAAATGGGTTGTCTGATACTTGTGATACTTCCGTTTTAGTTTTGTCTGTTTCAGTTTTACAAGCACTAAAAAGCGCTAGTGTAATAATAAAAAGAAGTTTTTTCATTCTTGGTTTTATTTATGATTTTATAAATAAAGTTGTTTTAATTAGATAGTTGAAACTAAGAAATTTTAACAGTTCGCTTGAAAACTTTCTTAAACTAGTTTCTTTTAACTGTTTAATAATACAACTTGTTCTTAGGGTTAGGATCATATTAAATACTATATTTATAACCGCTCTCTATAGCAAAACATATAGTTATAAAATAGGGGCTTTATTGAGTTCATTTTATCAGTTTCAGAATTCTTTTTAAAAATTATACTGCACTGTTGTTTTCAAAAAGAAAGGTGTCCCCGGGGTAAAATGGATTTCTTCAACAGATTGAGGTTCGCCAGTCAAACGCGATTCAGTAGCGAACTGAGTTTCGTTCCAATCTTGATCAAATAGGTTTTGTATTTGAATACTCAAACTCATTTTTTTCCATTTATACCCTACATTTAAATTTGTGATAGTATATCCTTCTGCTACAATACTATTATCCTCATTGGCAGGACGATCATTTAGATGCTGAACATTGACACTCCCAAAAAAACCTGATTTATGCAGAACATTAAATCCACCCATCAAAGTAAAATCTGCTGCTAAGGGGATGTAATCCGCATCTGAAGGCTCATCAATAGATCTAGCATGTGTATAATTGGCATCTAAATTACAAAACAACCAAGGGAAAATCTGGTATCGGTAACTTAGATCGATTCCTTGACGTCTCGTTTCACCACTGGGTTCTACGATCCCTGCGTCCCCTACATAAACAAATTCTTGTTCTAAATATAAATACCAATAAGCAAGATTGAAAAGCATCTTAGAAGTGGGCTTCCAAACAAATCCTATATCAGTTCCTAAAGCTGATGGTAATATAGTTTCGCCTCCACGGGCAACTACAACCCTCGTATCATTAGAGTGAAAGCCTTTTCCGGCTTTTGCGTACACCTGTAATTCATTTGAAGCATTATAAAAAATATTCAATTTAGGGCTAATGGCAGCTTCTGTCTCTTCCTGAGTTTTATAAAGTCCTAATAACGCATTATTATACTGAAAATCAAAATAATCCACCCGTATAGAAGGGTTGAATGTCCACTTATTCAGGTGAATGTTTGCCCCAAGGTAAGCTCCAAAATTGGTTTCGTTAATATCTCCAAACTGAATCTGTTCTAAGGTTTCTATTCTGTTGCGAGAACGAGACAATTGATTGTCCTTACTTTGATCATTCCTAAGACTAATCCCTGCTTGCCAAGTTCCTTCCACTTTATTACCAGAAAATGCTTTTTGGTATTCACTATTCAATCCAAAAATTGTTCTACCTTCCTTTTGTCTAATCTGATCTCCATTGATAGGATCCTCTAATAAAAAAGTAAAGTTAGAATAGAGTTCAAAATCATAGGCACTCCAATAAACACTATTTTTTAAAGTTGAATTTTTATTAATAATCTTATCATAGTTTACTAAAAAATTAGTCCTTGACGTATTGCCTCCTTCTGTATCATCAATAGCGCCAAATCGCGAAATCAAACCACTATCGACTGCTCGCTGTGGTATTTGTCCTGAAGCATCCCATTTACTGCTAAAGTTAGATACAGTAACACCAAGCTTATCGCTATCAGTAATAAAACCTGTATATTTTCCCAAAATGTTAATCCGATTAAAGTTTTGCGGACTGTCAAAGAAACTATCAGTAGATAAATATTCTGATGCTACATAAGCATTGTGTTGTGCAGTATTCATAATATTAAACATCCCCAAAAAGCGATATGTGTCAAACTGCCCTGCCTCTAGTTTGATCATACTCGTATTCAGGTTTTCTTTGGTTTTAAAGTCTACATAACCAGCGGTTGCAAAGTTACCCTTATCCTCATAATATACCCCTTTCCCAAAATCTACTTTATCTATAGTTTCAGGAATTACGAAGTGTAAATCAGCATATCCTTGTCCGTGGGCATGGGATACCATATTTACTGGAAGTCCATCAACAGTTAGGTTAATATCAGTACCATGATCAATATCAAAACCACGTAAAAAGATTTGTTCTGCTTTTCCCCCTCCCGCATGTTGTCCTATAAATAATCCAGGAACTTTTCTCAAAATATCTTGGGAAGAATTTACTGGGTTGGTTTGTATATCTACATCTGTAATTAATTGAAGCGTATTGACTTTTGAAGTAATAATTATTTCATCAAGATTGATAGATTGTGGATACAATACAATAATCAAAGATGTGCTTAGATCTTTGACTATTACTTCTTCACTTTGATACCCCAAACGTGAAAACTTTAGAATGTCCCCGATGGAGACATTTTTTAAACTAAAACTACCATGGGCATTCGTATGATTGTGCTCATTTGTTGTTTTGTTTAAGATGTTGGCTTCTTTAATTGCTAGTTGATTTTGATTTACCACAGTACCGATTAGGACTTGAGCATATATTGAACTACTTAGCAGCAATAGTGAAATGGTAAAGAAAAGTAACTTCATTTATGATTATTTAGGGGACGAATTTAAAAAAAAACATTTAATGCAACAATATTGCAATAAGAAAATTTAATGTTAATTTTGAATGTTATCTAAAATTCTTGTTCCTTAGATCAAGGTGTGACCTCCTCCCAATAGATAGGACAATTTAGGATTGGAAGATTTGATTAAATAAATTTGTTAGTAAAAAAGCAAAAAAATCTGTTTTACATAATTTTTGTAAATCCATTGGTTTTGAGAGGATTAATTTAGAATGAATAATCTAAAAGTTCGATAAGATGTCGCTCGGGTGCTACTAAAAAAACCAGTTGTGAAAACAACTGGTTTTTTTATACCCGAAAATCTGATGCCTTGCATCATGGTTTTCTTTGTGCAAACTCCCCTTTTAAGGTCCAACGACGAAAAGTAGTGAAGGAGTTAACCTTGTTCACGCTACTAAAAATAACCTTCAGAATTTCAGAAGATTATTTTTATCTAGGACTATTTTATTTTTTTGGAAAACGCTACAATTTTATAAAAAAGCACCAAAAAAGTATCATTTTGTGATGAGCGTAGCCAGTAAGCGATGCTAGTTTGTTTCGATTTGAATACTAACAGTATTAGTTATTGCAATTGTATTCCAAATGCCTCATTAAGACCTTGTTCAAGAAAACCAACAAAAGGCTCATCATGACCCCCATCTCCAGCAAGGATATTAGCGTTTTTAGACTCCAAAAACAAAACTTCATCGGCGGTAAGACCACCAACAGCTATATCTGTTGCTCCATAAATGTAAGTTACGCTAGATAAATCCTCAATAGTATTAAGAAGTTTCGTGTATCTATTCTTTCCGAATCCAGAAGATAGTCTTTGAAGATTTCTATTTTTTGCATTCGCTAGTGGCTCTGAATCTAATATGGGAGTAACCCCGTTTTCAAAATATCCTTCCTTTCCTTCAGCTAACCCTTGCCACATAACGTCATTCATATCTAATCTACCCGAAATAATTAGATATTTATCAGCAATATCTATTCCTTTTTTGGCAATAAGACCTTGTGTTACAAACGCACCAAATGAAAGCCCTAAAACATAAACTGTTCTGCCTTGATCCTTAAAATAAGTAATCACTTTGGCAAGTGTTTCTATACTTTCTGCATTAAAATTAACCGCTTGCTCTAATGTTATATCATTGTCATTAACTATACTAGGGGTTAACGTTTGTGCTTGGTGTACATTTACAGTTAAAATACCGGCGGTATTAAAATCATCAACAAAAAAATCTATTATCTCTTGATCGAGTGCTGTACTAGGTCCAGCTTGCGCATTAATTAGAACTGTAGGAGCTTTTTCGTCTCCTCTGAAATAAATTAAACTTTTAATTTCCTTCGATATTTCAATAGGTTCGTTAATAACGGGACTATCATCAGAGCTACAGCCAATAAGAAATAAGGATAAAATAAGAACTGTTGTGTACATGTGATAATGCTTCATAATAATTTGATTTTAAATTGTTTATATTAATTTAATGGGCTATACCTCAATCAAAGTAATCCCTTTATTAGTAGTGAGTTGTATTTCAGAACTCACGAATTGTTAAAAATGAACGGATAAGGTCAGGGTAGTTTAGTACCTCAACTAGTTTATAAAAAGTGCATATGTATGGTTTGCTATTTTTTCATTTTAGAAAAAAATAAAAGACCTTAGTTCAGAAATCCATAGTCATGGTACTAAATCCTGCGATACCAAAATTACCTAGGATCAATTCATTAGTGATTGTGTTGGTAATATTACCAACAATATTTATAGGTGGAAATAGAGAGGAGAATCCAGGTTCATCACCTTGGTTCCTAAGTACATTGGCATAAAACTGAAACGTAGTAAAGTTAATATTATGGAGACTAACTCGTACTGTTTCACCAGTCTTTATATTGCCAATATCAAGAATTTTTTCTTCTACTTCATTCACAATTCTATCATTGAATACGCCATATTCATCAGAAATTGACATGTCGCCTTTAAAAACTTCTATGCGAATTAGGTAGAAATTTTGTTCTTCGATTGGGCCTTTAAAAGTAACTCGAACTGTGTTACCGTTTTTTACCATATCTATAATAGGTATAGACGGTTTCAAAATTTCTTCTTCTGATTTAATCACAGTTTGATCTTGTAACATAACTTCTATCCAATAGGTGTTTCCAATAATGGGAGTAATCATCTCTGAAGTCCTGTAATTTCCATTATCTATGGTAAACGAATCCGAAACTAGTGATGCGGTATTGGATACATTTTTGGTAAACAATGATACTTGTACATCATTTATAGCACTAAAAGTGGTATCAGTTACAGGAGTGGTTTTTTGAATTTGAACCGAAACATAATCCTCTTCGCTGGTAAGCAATCCAGAAATAAATACTTGTTCTTCAAACTCAAAATCTGGATTGATATCTTCAACACAACTTGTTAGAATACTTAATAAAACTAGTGTGATGTATATATATAGTTTTTTCATGGATCTAAAATTTAAAATTATAAGATATGAATGGAATTGGCGCCGCAATAAAAGAAATCTGGGACGTTTTTAATGTATTGTTCTTAAAAACAGAATTAACCGAAAACGCATTTTTACGTCCGTATACATTGTATACGCCGAAATTCCAACTTCCTTTCCAGTTTGTTTTAGGGTTATCTGTGGGGGTATACGTAAACGAAATGTCGGCTCTATGTGTGTTTGGAATTCTAAATGCATTTCTATCCGAATATGTAATAAATGAATCTCCATCAAAAGTAAATCTACCATTTGGCTGCGTGATAGGTCTTCCTGTTTGAAAGGTGAAGAAGACTCCCATTTCCCACTTTTTAGATAGTTTGTAATTCACAGTACTATTAAATATATGTGGCCTGTCAAAATTCGAAGGAAAATATGTACTGCTATTAATCTGTTCTGAATAGAAATCACTTTTTGTTTTCCGTTTGGATACAGAATAGGTGTAGTTTATATTTCCAGTTAATTTCCCTTTATTTTTATGAACTGCCAATTCTAATCCATAGGAAAAACCTTTGGCAGGTACCAATTCTGTTTCTAAGTTATCAAGGACTCCTAATCGGGCTCCATTTTTATACACTACAATGTTGTCAAATGTTTTGTAGTATCCTTCTATTGAAAAATTATAACCTTGATCCTTGGTGTCATATGCATATCCAGCAGAAAATTGATTCACTTCTAAGGGTGCAATGTGCTCTCCAGACGGTTTCCAGATATCGTTAGGTAAAGCTATATTTTGGCTGGATATGGAATGGATGTATTGAAACATTCTATTGTATCCCATTTTGAAAGCTTTTCGATCATTGAGATCATATTTTAAGGAGATACGTGGTTCTAGCCCAAAATAGCTTTTTGATATTTCGTTATTCTTAACATTTTTATTTCCTATAATTGAGTTTTGTGTTTGTGGAAGATTAGGGTCATAGATAGCAATGTTTTCTTCTCCAAAATTTGCAAACCAAGAGTATCGTAAACCCGTCTGTACCGATAATTTATCCCATTGTTTTTTAACGCTATAATACGCTGCTAGCTCTAGTGCTTTTTCTTTGTCAACAAGCTCTTCTCTTATGTCAGAACTTTGTTTGGGAATAAACTGATATAAATTACCAGAAAGACCAAATCTCATTGTTGTAGTAGGATTTGAATAATAGGTAAAATCAGGCTTAAAAAGCCAATTTTCGATTGATCTACCAACGGTTTCTTCAATATCTTCTTCACCTTCAATATCTTCTTTTATTCCTAGATTAAACTTATAATTGCTATAAATACCCGTGATATTGGTAAATAATTTATTAGAAAAGATGTGATTCCATCGTAAGGTAGCGGTAGTATCTGTCCATCCAAGATCTAAATCAGAATCAAATCCCCCTTCTCCTGTATCATCTTGATTAAGTTGTATGACATCTGCGGCAAAAATCCCTGAGGCATAAAGTCTATTTTTTTTATTGATGTTCCAAGTTAGTTTGGTGTTCAGGTCATAAAAATGGAATTTGTCAACAGCTTCATTACCTGGAAACAATGGGAAAAACACATCAAAATAAGATCGTCTGCCAGAAGCTAAGAAGCTTATTTTATCTTTTAGAATAGGCCCTTCTATAGTGAGTTTAGAAAATAATAATCCTAACCCTCCTTCTCCCTTAAGTCTTTTTGAGTTTCCATTTTTTTGTCGAATTTCTAATACTGATGATGCTCTACCTCCAAAACGTGCTGGGATTTCGCCTTTATATAGTTTTATGATCTTGACAGCGTCAGCATTAAAAATAGAAAACAATCCAAATAAATGAGAGGTATTATACAAAGGGGCTTCGTCTAGTAGAATTAAATTTTGATCGATATTACCACCTCTTACATTAAAACCACTGGTTCCTTCGCCAATGCTGCTAATCCCTGTTTGAGTTAGTATCGCTCTGTTAATATCTGGCTCGCCCAAAAGAGAAGGTAGTTTTTTTATCCCTTCGGCTGTTAGATTCGAAGTTCCCCCAAGAATTGATTTTACCTGACTTGTAGTATGCTGATTAGATACTATGATGACTTCATCTAACATACTTGAAGATGGTTGTAGTTCTATCTTTACGTTCATATTATTTTGTAATTGAACGTTGATCTCTTTAGTCAAATAGCCTAAATACGAAATTTCAAAAACATAATCTCCTTTTGGTAAGGTTATAGAATAAAAGCCATATTCATTAGTAAATACCCCTTTGCTAAGATTTTTAACAATAATACTGGCACCCAAAAGTGTTTCGCCAGTACTTGCGTCTGTAACGATCCCACTAATAGTAAAATCATCGTTTTTGTTTTTAGAAAGGATGATATGATTTTTTTTGATTTTATAAGAAATGGTAGAATTCTTAAAAAGCAATGCAATTGTTTCCGTCAGATCTTTTTCTATAACTTTAATGCTAAAGTTTTGATCAACATCGATCACATCATTATTTAGAATAAAATTGTAGGATGTCTGTTCTTCAATTTTGTGTATAATTGATTTTAATGGACTATTTTCTTCGGCTAGCGTAACGCTGTTCTGAGAAAATCCATTGAATGCAAAGAGTTGAAAACAAAAAACTAAATAAAAAAAGAAAGATAATTTCATTAGAAAAATAGTTTTTCCATAACTAATTTTTGGCCACGTCATGACCTCAAAAAGGTTTATTTTCATAAATTTGAATATTGTTAATTTATACTGATTTCGCGATTAGAATTTTTTAACATTTATAGTGGGAAAATGGCAGTTTTCCCACTTTTTATTTTATTATCCACTCATTAGTTTTTGTATTTAGTGTATATGTAAAGTCTTTTGAAATTTTAAGTATTTCAAAAATCTCATCTATTGGAGTATTATTATCAAAAGAGCCTGTAAATTTAGAAGCTGCGATGTCTTCATTTTTAAAGCGGATTTGTTTACCAAAATGCGCTTTTAAATCGATGGCTATTTCTCTGAAGGTTTTGTTGTCGAATTGTATTTTTCCTTCTTTCCAAGCAATTTTGGACTCATTAAAATCCATTTTAGATTTTACCACTTTTTTGGTATTCTTGTAAAAAGTTACTTTATCATCAGGAATCATGACTACGCTTTCTTTAAATTGTGTATCAGAAGTAACTTTTACTTTACCTGTAATTAATTTTGTTTCTGTAATTGAGCTATCTATATACGATTTGACATTAAAACTGGTACCTAAAGCTGTGACCGTAATATGATCTGGTGTAGTTACTGTAAAAGGGTGCAATGTATCTTTTGCAACTTCAAAAAAACCTTCTCCTTCTAGGTATAAATTTCTTGGGGTTTCTACATCATAGGATAATCTACTTGAAGCATTTAACCAGACTTTGGAGCCATCTGATAGTTCAATGCTCCTTTGTTCACCAAAAGTTGTCTGGACAACTATTTGATTCTTATTCGAGGATATCGTATTGTAGAAATATGTTCCAGAAATTATTACGATCAATATGGCTGCGTACTTAAGCATGTCTTTCCAAACCACTGTTTTTGGTTTGACCGTATTAAAGAAACGTTTTTTAGCGTGTTCGACAGAAGGATTTTGTTCAGAAGTATGATTATAGATGGTCCTTATTTTGATAAATAAGGCTTCATCAAAATCTGCAGAATCCATCCATTTTTCTACTTTTTGAATCGTTATATTGTCAGCAGTTTTGGAGATATATTCCCAAAGTTCTGTTTCTGTAATTTTAAAATGTTCCATACCCAAAAGGTGTTAACTACTTAAAAGACGTTTGTCAAGTAGTGTTACCCTATTGAAAACCCACTTCTTTTCTTAAAAGTAGTCCTTTAAGCCATTTTTGAATGCTGTTAAAGCCTTTGATATATGGAGTTCTACGGTTTTTACAGAAACTCCTTTTTGTTTAGAAATTTCTTTGTAGGTCAAACCTTTATCTCTTGATAGCTTGAAAATATCTGTTGTTTTTTGTTCAAGAGTCGTATAAATATCTTCAATACGTTGTACTAATTCCCATTGTTTGTCAATCTGAGTTTCAATACTGGTATTTAATGTGTATAAATTAGTATGCTTTTCTCTAGTTTGTTTTTTTCTATAATCATCTATAATTTTATTTTTGAGTGTTGTAATTAAAAATGATTCTATAGAACGCTCAGACTTCTTGATGTTTTCAAAGTTTTCCCAAAGTTTGATAAATGTTTCTTGAACCAACTCCTCAGAAAGGTCAGTTTCTTTTAAAACTTTGAGGGCATAATTGTACAATCTGTTATAGTGTTTATCAAACAAATTGGAGAATTTGGCCTCTTTGATAGAGTTCGATGTAATTTTTTTATTCAAATAGTTAAGTAACAGTAGATGGCTAAGTTAAATAAAAACGCTTAAGATTCTTTACTGTTGCATTTGCTCTTTATTTTAAGTATACCAAGAAAAGAATCAAAATAGACTAATATATCAAAAAACGGGGCTTTATCAAAAAGTACTGTTTTGTTGGTGAATACGGACAACTGCAAGACGAATAATACAGAAGATACTTTCATGTAGAGAGTCAAGTTCTGGTTGATTTAGCCTCATTATTGGATGGAGTCTTGTTTCCGGCACAAAGAAAAAATTCATATAAATGTGAGGCTTTTTTTTAAATGGAGATCAAGACCAATTGTTGCGCTTATGTAAATATTCTGGTTCATCTAAATGGGAAGAATTCTATATTTATGACTCATCTAAACTATACTCTAAAAACTTTTATCTTTGTTTTGAAAGATTATGAAATCGAAACTAGATGTTGTTGTTATATAAATACTCTGGTAAATCTAAAAAGAAATGATTTTACATTTTTTAAACAATAATTGCTAAAAAAAATAGCATTTTGATGAGGGGTCGAAGCCTCTGGATGTTTTGTTGAGTATTTATAAAGCCCATTTGTCGATAAATCTTTCAGTATAGAAACTTTTAAAGAAGTTGAGTTTTATATTTTTTTGCTAAAAATATTAGCAATAGACAAAATATGTATTATATTTGCATATAAATAAAGTAAAATAACGTAGAGTATATACTACAGATTAATAAAAATATATAATATGAGTTTGTTCAAGAGATTATTTACCCTCGGAAAAGCGGAGGCAAATGCAGTAGTAGATAAATTAGAAGACCCTATAAAAATGACAGAACAGGGTATTAGAGATATGAAAAAGGATTTAGAAGATAGTTTAAAAGCTTTAGCAGAGGTTAAAGCGTTAGAAATTAGATCCAAAAATGATATTGCGGCAGAAACTGAGAGAGCCTTAGATTATGAAAAAAAGGCAGTTTTGTTACTCCAGAAAGCGGCAAATGGGAAAATCACCTCAGAGGAGGCTGATCGTCTAGCAAGCCAAGCCTTACAGAAGAAAACAGAGTCAGAAGGACATTTAGAAAGAGCCAAAAAAGAACAGGCTTTATTTAGTCAAAATGTTAGTAAATTAGAAGGGAATGTTAAGGAATTGAGGAATAATATTAATTCCTGGGAAAATGAATTGAAAACACTAAAGGCTAGAGTAAAAGTGGCTTCAGCTACCAAAAATTTAAATAAACAAATCTCAGAGATTGATTCTTCTAACACTATTTCTTTATTAGAGAAAATGAAAGATAAAGTAGCAGAAGAAGAAGCATTATCTGATGCGTATGGCAGTATTGCTAGTAAAGGGAAATCTATAGATGATGAGATAGATAATGTGCTTAAGGATGATCCTGGAAATAAGATCTCAGATAGTTTGGCAGAGCTGAAAGCCAAAATAGCTTCTAATAAAAAGGATGCTTAAAAGGATAAATTAAATCTGTAAACCTAAAGTTTACAGATTTTTATATTATGATGATTACTAGTAACTAACCTTAAAAAAAGATCCCACTAATCATAATGAATGGACTAGGATTGCATATACTTATGGAGTTCCATGAATGTTCTGTTGATATTCTTGATAAATTAGATATCTTAGAAGTTTCAATGGATGAAGCAGCAACTGTTGCAGGAGCAACGATCATAAAATCAGTATTTCATCAATTTGCACCCCAAGGAGTGACAGGTGTTGTCGTTATAGCCGAAAGTCACTTAGCAATACATACTTGGCCAGAATATGGATATGCAGCAGTAGATTTTTTTACTTGTAATACAGATATGGATTATCTTTTGTCTTATCAATTATTAGCTGAAAAACTGAAGTCTAAAAGACATTCTTACAAAAGTGTAGAACGAGGTTTGATTAATAATATAGCAGAAAGCAACTAAATGAATTACAATAGCATTAAAAAAAGATCTTATGAAATTCTAGAAAAAGGAGAAGCCGATGATAAATGGAGTAGAAGAGTGGATTTATTTATTGTCTATTTAATTTTTTTCAATATTCTAGCCGTTGTTTTAGAGTCTGTTAATTGGTTAAAAAAAGACTATCAAGATATATTTGATTTCATAGAACTGTTTTCTATTTGTGTTTTTACAATTGAATATATATTCAGAATATGGTCAATTACAGAGAAAGAAGAATATTCAGGACCTATTAGGGGAAGACTAAAATATTTATTTTCTTTTTTTAGTATCATTGATTTATTAGCACTAGTGCCGGCTTATATTCCTTTGTTAGTTGCCGTAGATGCTAGGGTAATTAGAGGAGTGCGATTAATTAGACTATTTAGAATTTTAAAATTATCAAGATATAATAATGCGTTCAGTCACATACGTCATGTATTCTTGTCTAAAAAAGAAGAACTAGTGATTTCACTTTTTGCCGTATTAACATTGTTGGTTGTCTCATCAAGTCTGATGTATTTTGTTGAAAATGAAGCTCAGCCAGATGCTTTTTCGAGTATACCGGCAACCATGTGGTGGGGAGTAGCTACACTTACAACAGTGGGTTATGGTGATGTATATCCGATTACAGGGTTAGGTAAATTTATGGCAGGGATCATGGCAATTTTGGGTGTTGGATTATTTGCATTACCCGCAGGTATTTTAGCAAATGGATTTGGAAGTTCATTAGAAAAAGACAAGGATAAAACAACTTGTAAACATTGTGGTAAGAGTATAAACTAATTTATATGGGAATATTTAATTTTTTTAAAAAAGACAAACCAGAAAGTATTGTTGATTTTACAGTAAATGATCTTAAAAAAGGATATATACTGGATTATTTTCTAAAAACTTGGGAAGTTAAGAACGTATATGTATACGATTGGGGGAATAACTCTTTTTCGAGAGAATATTTCTTGGATTCAGGTGATGAATCATTATATCTTTATGTAGAAGAAGATGATGATTTAATCTGTTCTATTTGGAATAAAATCGACGTATTAGATATTTTACCTAATTTAATAGAAATTATAACTTCGACTGATGAAGCACCTAATTCTATAAACTATAATAATACTACTTTTGTAAAAATTAGTTCTAGTTTAGGTCATTGTATGGAAGAAGGTGATGAGGAAGGCTACGATGAACTGGTTAATTGGACGTATCAGAATAGTGATAATAAAGAGTTAATCTCTATCGATAGAGTTGGCGAAGAAGAATTTGAAGTAGCTCATGGGAACTATGTAAAAGAGTTTGAGTTTTCTAATATTCTTCCAAGATAAAAATGTAAAAATGAGTAAATCAAATTTTATAAAAGTAATAGTAGCAGGATTTCTCATCACAAGTATTGTGGGTTGTGGTACTAAGAATTTCAAAAAAACACCATTAGATAATTATATTGTAGAGAATAGTAATGAAAAACAATTCTCTGTGATTTTAGAAGATATGGATGTCGATGGTACTTTTTTTAAAACATATTCACATAAATATAGGGTCATCAAACACAAAGAAGATGATACGCCATATGAGCAAATTTCTGATTGGATTGAAGTAGATAAGAAGTTTTTTGCTAAGCATGAAGATAATCTGGGAATGGTTATTTTAGAAAAAAAAGGTCAAGGAAAGATTTCTAAAGTTGCGTCGCCGCCTGGATATGGGTATGTTGGTGATAGTAGATATGGTGAATGGAGAACTCATAATGGGAGTACTTTTTGGGGGTTCTATGGGCGTTATATGTTCATGAATCAAATGTTCGGTATGATTAATAGACCAATCTATAGAAACGACTATGATACCTATCGCGGAGGCGGATACTATGGGTCAAGAAACTACTATGGTCCTAAAAAAGGAGGTAGTTCACGTTATGGCACGAATTCTCAACAAACCAGAAAAGAAAAGCCTAATTTCTTTAGGCGAAGAGCTTCTAAATCAGGTTGGTCTTCTTCAAGAAGCAGATCAGGAAGTAGATCAAGAAGTACAGGTTTTGGAAAATAATCTTTATATTAACAAGTCATTAATTCAATAGAATATGCAGTTTAATTTTTTAGAAACTATAGATAATTTGATTACAGCATTAATCTATTTAATCGTCAGTTTTGTCTTATTCTTAATCGGTAAAAAAGTATATCAATTGTTTCATAGAAGCATTAATATGGATCAAGAATTAGTAGAAAAGGATAATTTGGCGTTTTCATTTGCAAATGTTGGTTATTATATCGCAATGGTGATCGTAATATCTGCTGTATATTCTGGAGAAGGGATCGGACATATTGTGGATGACCTTATAGAAGTTGGGATATATGGCTTATTATCCATTTTTTTGCTGAATGTATCTATTTTAATTTCCGACAAAGTCATATTAAGAAAGTTTTCAATAAAAAAAGAAATTGTAGAGGATCAAAATGTCGGTGTCGGTATTTTAGAAGCTGCTATATGCATTGCCAATAGTTTAGTAATTTATGGTGTAATTACAGAAAATCAAGATAATTTTTTCGAAATACTTATTCTTTGGTTGATTGCACAGTTTGTTTTGGCGTTAGTGAGTGTTGTATATAATAAGATAACACCATATGATATCCACGAGTATATCAAAAAGGATAATGTAGCTGTAGGAATTGGGTTTTCAGGAGCCATAGTGGCAGTTGCTAATTTGGTGCGTTTTGGAACACAAATGGAAGCGGATAGTTGGATTGTAGTTGGAGAAAATTTATTGCTGGAAACAGGAATAGGTCTGTTATTACTGCCTTTAGCAAGGGTCTTAACGGATAAAATATTACTCCCTAAAAGAAATCTTACTGATGAAATTGTAAATCAAGAAAAACCAAATAATGGAGCTGCAATCATTGAAGCTTTTTCATATATAGGAGGATCGATACTTATCTGTCTAAGTTTTGCATAAGATTCCGCTTTTTTTTAAAATTATTTATGCTAAAAACAAATAAGAGCTTATGGCTTAAAATTGCCATTTTTGCGACAGGGGTTTCTGGGTTAACCTCAGAATTTATTTTGTCAACATTGGCATCTTATTTTATAGGAAACTTAATAGTACAATGGACTATTGTATTGTCTATAATGCTGTTTGCTATGGGAATCGGTAGTCGTATGAGTCGATTGGTGACTAAACGTTTATTATTAGCATTTCTTTTTATAGAATTTTCATTATCCATTCTGATTAGCTTTTCTCCATTATTAGTATATGTATTCGCTGCAAAAACAGAATTTATAAATATTATTATATACGGATTAGCATTGTCTGTAGGTTTTTGTATAGGATTTGAAATCCCTTTAGCAACAAGGCTTAATGAAACTCATGAGTCTTTAAATAAAAATATTTCCAATATTATGTCTTGGGACTATATAGGAAGTCTTATTGGAGGTTTGTTGTTCGCCTTTTGGGGTCTTCCAGAATTAGGGATTACGAATACTGCATTTGTTTTTGGAACCTTAAATTTTATAGTAGCCATACTTTTATTTTGGAATTATAGAAGTATGTTAATTACAGAAAAAAAATGGATAAACATCAGCATATTTTTGTTAGCTGTTATTTTAAGTATTGGGTTTGTTTCATCAGAAGAAATAATTTTATACGGTGAACAATCAAGGTATAAAGATAAAATAGTCTATCAAGAACAATCTAAATACCAGCATATTACTGTTACACAATGGAAAGAGCATTATTGGTTGTACATTAATGGAAATCAACAGTTAAGTACGTTCGATGAATTTTTATATCATGAACCAATGGTGCATCCCATTATGGCACTAACTCCTGAACATAAAAATATCCTGATCATCGGAGGAGGAGATGGTTTTAATGTAAAAGAACTACTAAAATACGAAGAAGTAAGTACTATTACACTTGTAGATTTAGACCCGGCGATGACTAAGCTAGGTAAAGAGTTTGAAGGGATTGTGAAATACAATGAATCAGCACTGCAAAACCCTAAAGTAACCATTGTAAATGATGATGGATTTACTTTTTTAAAAGAAAACGAAACGTATTATGATATTATAATAGTGGATTTGCCTGATGCTAAAACCATAGAAATTAATAAGCTCTACTCACTAGAGTTTTATCGTTTAGCACACCATGCATTGAGACCTAATGGTCATATTATTACACAAGCTGGAAGCCCTTATTATGCGACAAAAGCGTTTTATTGTATTGATAAAACAATGAAAACAGCTGGTTTTACTAACTTACAAATGCATAATCAAGTGTTGACTTTAGGTGAGTGGGGTTGGATATTGGGTAGTAAAAAACATACCAAAGAACAGATGATAAAGCGGTTAAAGCAAGCTTCATATAAAAATCTTAATAATAAATGGCTCAATAAAGAAGCAATAGATTTAATTACCTCTTTCGGAAAACCACTTACAGATACATCTCAGGTCGAAATCAATACAATTAACTCTCCCATGCTTTATAAGTATTATTTGAATGGTAATTGGGATATGTATTAAAAAAATGTTAGATATTCGAAACCGTTTTTGCAGCTTGTATTCCAGAATCTAAAGCGTCAAATAAGAGAGGTAAACGACCTGTATCTGCGCCTGCAAAAGCTAGATCATCGATCAATAGATTTCTAGGTTTAGTTAGATAACCAGGTTGTGGAATTGGCATTGCATGCCCCAGTAACTTAATAAATACTTCTCTTACAGCACGGCTAATATCTTTTTTGTAATAGGCAGACATTTTTTTGATTGTTTCATGAACAATCGAGTCATAAGAAGTCTCTAAATTCTGAACACTATAATGATGCATATCAGGAAAACAATAATATGCAGTTAGAACTCGATCATTTTTCGGATTTTGGATTTTAGAATCGGAAAACCCTAAAAATGTAGTGTCTGTAGATATAAAATCATTTTGCCATTTACTGTTAGGTAATGCAATATCATCGGTAAGCATTATATTAATAACGACCCAGGGAGTGTACGAAATATCATTAAACTGATGAAATGATGTGGGGTTTATATATTGTAAAGCATGCTTTTGGCCTGCATAAATTACAGTATTCGAGACTACTTTTTTTCGCACTCCATTTTTGGTGTCTAATATATCTGCCTGCCATTTTTCGTTCTCTCTTTTCAGTTCAAAGACCAAATGATTACAATGTATATTACTAGAAGGAACGTAATTCTTCATTTTATTAATAAAATAGTAATTCCCCTCAGTAGGCGAAAATGTTTTTATGTTTTTGTTGGTGTAATAAGGTCTGCAAGTGTAATAATGAATACCGGCTAACGCCGAAATTTGTTTAGTAGTACCTCCATAATCATCTAGCATTTGATAATCTATTGCATTGATAAATGTGTTATCAATAGGTAGGTATTTATCAAGGTATTCAAAAAAAGTAATCTGATCAAGATAATGGAGTTCTGAAGATATTAGGGTACTTGGTAATGGAAGTTTGCCTCTAAAACTTCGTATCAAGTCAAAAAAGTTTTTGCGAAGTTCAGAATTTAATAAAACTGAAGATTTCATTTCTCCGTGAACATAACAAGCTTCTTCCTGATGAGAAGGAACAAGATGCTGTTGGTCTACAAAATTCCATAAATTAGTATATGAATTGAATTTTATAACATCTAATTTTTTTAATAATTCTAAACCTTCATATCCATAATTATGTAAATAGGTATGTTCGTAATGCGCTCCTTGAGAATAAAATACATTATTAATAGATAAAGCACTAGATGTGCCTCCTAAGCTTGAGTTTAATTCACAAACTATAAAATCATTTGATGATAAAGAACAGGCCGCAGCCATTCCTGATATTCCTCCTCCTACAACTAGTGTTTCTGTGGTTAATGTTGTAGTAACTGGTAACTGAACTGCAGATTTAACGAGATGCCCTGTAGCACTGTTTGAATCAATATGGATAGGGAAATTAGGTCTGGATTTGACCTCTCTATCTGATTTTTTGCAAGATGCGATAGTGATCAGTCCTCCACTAAGATATAAAAATTGACGTCTATCCATGAATGTCTCCTATAAAAATTTAGCCCATGTGCCATCTAAATAATATTTATAGAGTACAGGATTGCGAACCGTATTTACCTCTACGCTATCTATTTTGATTAAATCTTTGCCAAAAGAGGTCATCAAGTTCATGGATTCATTGGTGATCCATTCTACCTCTATATCATCAAAGGTCATATCCAAAAGCCGTTCTTTGAGTTTGCTTTTACTTTCGTGTTTAGATCCAATTACCCAGCCCCATTCTCCAAATGAATACACATGATTACGAATTGGAAGTGCATTAAAACCTGAATCACCTATTGTTTTTTCGATAGATCGAAATGCCTTAGTAGTATAATAAGGACTAACAGCTTGTGTAATAATATGCCCAAAAGGTCTTAATCTACGATGGCAAAGCCGATAAAATTCCTTGGTGTATACCCTGTTTAGATCAATGCTTTTAGGGTCTGGGAAATCCAGAATCATGACATCGTAGAATGCAGAAGTATTTTCTAAAAACTGAAATGCATCTTGATTAATTACCTTTACTTTGGGATCATAATATGCACTATCATTCATCGTTGTGAAAATCTCATTGGATTTTCCAATTTTTGTCATTTCAGGATCAATATCGACTAGTGTGATTTGTTGTACGTTTTTATATTTTAAGACTTCTCTGATAGCACAACCATCTCCAGCTCCAAGAATTAACACGTTACGAGGGTCTTTAGTAAGTTTCATTACCGGATGTACTAAAGGTTCATGATATAAAAATTCATCAAAAGTACAAAGTTGTTTGCTTGAGTTTAAATATAACCAATAATGTTCTTTCCATTGCGTAATTGTTATTTTTTGATAACGTGTTTGTTTAGAGAATACTACCTTGTCGTTATATCTTTCTTGTTCACCGTACAATACGATTTCATCTGCGTTATAACTTAAAAACAAAATGGTACATAATATAACAGGAATTGCAATGTTAAAGGATAATTTGTAAGAGGTATCCACATATTTGTTGAGTCTTACAAAAAGAGCAATCGCTACTAGGAAATTAATTCCTCCAAGGATAAAAGGAGTATGAGTTAACCCCAAAAAAGGGAGTCCTACAAAGACAAAAAATAACCCACCAATAAGGCTACCATAGTAATCATTCTCCATTACACCGGCAATATTGGTTCTTAATTCTTCATTTTCTTCATTGATACGAGTTACTAATGGAATCTCCACACCAATTAATAATCCAATAGCAATACTAAAACTATATATAACCACTCCTATGTTTTCTGTCATTCCCATTAAGAAATAAGTAGTGAGAGCAGCTGTAGAAGTGAGTAATGATAATAAAAGTTCTGCAATTAGGAATTTTTCTAAAATTTTAGTGGTAAAAAATGTACTCAATCTACTTCCTACTCCCATAGAAAATAACATGATCGAAAGTATCATCGTCCATTGAAACACAGAATCTCCAAGGAAATAAGTAGCTAAGGTTGATAGGATATATTCTGCAACAATCCCAGACAGTCCTGTAGCAAATAGTGCTAGTTTAAGGATTCTAGACTTTTTTTGTGACAATTTATGTATTATTAGGATTTACAATCGTGCTCTTATAGTCGTTTCAAAATTACATAGAAAAAAATGAAAGAAAGTAGACTACTATGATTAACTTATCTAAAGTATAAAGAATACAAAATTTAGCATATAATATAGTAGTAATTTAATTAAATGTTTAGTTTTGAACTTATATCTTATATATAATTCCCATAGATTAATTATCTAGGAATCGGTTAGGTCAGCGAGAAGTATTTTAATTCAAACTTACTTTTTTAGTTTCGAATCAAAACTCAAAGAATTAATCCTAATAACATTATGTTTATTTAAAACTATGACGAACGAAATATTTGGAGCACATTATTTTCATGTAAAAAATCAAGAAATATTTGAGAGTGATCTAAATCAGCTTTATTTTTTTACTTCCTATATAGGGTTGCAAAAAATAAAAGTAGAAAAGGGAGATTGTGTTTATTATTTTGATAGTGAGTTAAAAGAGGTAAAAGTACAGAAAGGACCTTGTACAATAAATTCAAAATATTTAGCAACTGTAATCAGAGGGTATATGCACCCTAATGCTAGTTTTTCTTTAGAAGGAGTTACTACGCTACCTTATGTTAATGGATGTTCTACGAAACAATTGTTTCCTCCTATAAGGTTAGGAGACCCTACATTACAATACCTTAAGATGCCTCCTTTTAGCAAAGAACAAGAGCATCATATTCATTCAACCTTTCGGGTTGTTCTAATCGTAGAAGGGGTAGGAAAAAGTATTGTGGGAATAGAAAACAGAAATATAGTAACAGATTTAGAACCGGGTTCGGTATGTATATTAGAACCAATGTGCCCACATCATTTTGAAACGGATACTGAAAAACCATTAATAGCAATACCCTTGCATATTTATTCCTCAGTAGGTGCGTTAGAAAAAAATCACCCAATGTTTAACGGTACTGTAATGATATAACAAATGGAAAATGAAAAAATAGATAAAATCATTATTGATTTCTTAGAAGAATTCAATCACATGTGTACGACTACCAGAAAAGATTTTTTAATACGAGAAAGAATTGTTACCTATGAGCATAGTTCTTCAGTTAAAAGATATAACATTACTCACCAAATAAGAAGAAAAAAGAATGAGTGGCTTATAGAAGGAGTTAGTACTGTTTTTTGGATTTTTAAAAAAAGATTTCCTTTATTAAGAATTAATCGTATCAATGATAAGATTCGTTTTACAGGGGTGTTTACATCTTCATTTTTAGATTTTGATATAACACTTATTGAAAGTCAATTAAAAGAATATTTAGAAATTTGTAAAAAACAACCTGAAGATGTCTTTGCCAAATCTTGATAGTCAGGTGTATTATTTGTCCAAAAAACAATTGTTTCGCAATCGTTTATGGAAAAAAAAAGTAAACCCTGTATATTTAAAAAGCTGTGAATTTTTTGGAACAATATTAATAGATCGTACAGAAACTATTGATTCGGGAATTGATTTTAGAATTATAGATAAAATACCGGATGAGTCTAATACCGATTTAACTTTTGATGAGGTATGTAGAATCAGAGCAACTAAGATTACTAGTTCTACAAAAGGCAAATTAAAAGTATTGTGGTCAGGTGGAATAGATTCTACTGTTGCTTTAATTTCATTAATCCTAGAATTAACGGATACAGATGATATCGATAGGCTACAAATAGTATTGTCTAAAGAATCTATTATTGAATACCCCAAATTTTTTAATGATATCATAAAAGATAAAGGCTAAGTTCTAATTAGAATATGTTTTATCTTTACTTTATAAAAACGGAGAAATGATACCAGAAGATTTTAGAGATTTTTTCATTAGTTCATCGGCTTTGGTTCAATCAGAAATTGTTTCCACATTATTGGAGATCTCTACTGAGGGTTCAGCCCTGATTGATAGCAATCAGAGTAAAGCCATAAGCTGTCCTCATTGTAAGTGCAATAAAATTAAGGCTAATGGTAAGCTCAAAGGAGTACAGCGCTATGTTTGTAATACTTGTCATAAAAACTTTAGTGAAACTACCGGTAAGTTCTGGTACAACCTCAAGAAGAAAGACAAAGTTAATCGTTATTTATTCTGTTTACTCTCTGGATATAGTATTCGCAAGAGTGCCAAAGAAACAGGGATTTCTATTCAGACTTCTTTTGATTGGAGGCACAAATTACTTGTCTCCTTTGGGAGCGTAAGTGTGGATGAATTCCAAGGAATCCTAGAGAGTGATGATCTTTTCTTTGCTTACTCTGAAAAAGGGAATCGAAATTTGGATCGTCCTGCTAGAAAACGTGGCGCAAAGGCAAGTAAAGCTGGTCTCAGTAATGAAAAAGTAGCTGTGATAGCCAGTTGTGACCGATCAGGGAACAAAGATTTCAAAGTAGCTACCAGAGGTCGCATTAGTAAAAGTGACTTGGAGACTATATTACAAGGGAAGTTGGCTAAAGTAGAAACCCTTTGTAGCGACAGTCACAGAAGCTATACTGCATTTGCAAAAGACAAGAAGGTAGCACACAAAAAATTTAATGCTTCGAAGGGTCAAAGAGCTGTTGACAAAATATATCACGTACAAAATGTGAATAATATGGATATGCGTCTAAGGAAATTTATGGAGCCCTTCAATGGAGTGGCAACAAAATACCTTCAGAATTATCTGAATTGGTTTTTAGTCTTAGAAAAATAAAAAATTCAACCAGTAAAATGGCAACCGTAGCAGCTATAGCCTTTGCTTCCAATACTGCCTGGATGGAATTTAAAAACATAGTAGTAAATAATATGCTTTTTAGAACTTAGCCAAGATAAACTGAATTATGAAATCATTCAGACCACTATTATAGATCATATTGCACAAGACGAAATTATTATATCTGGGGAGCACGGCGATCAACTTTTTGGAAGCGATAAACTTAAATACTCAATTATTACCGGAGATGCTTTTAGTCCATATCCTGAAATTTTAGATTTTGTTATCACCAGAAACTGGGGACTTATAAATATACAAGTAAAATTATTGACTTTATAGAACCTCAACTCAAGAAATCTCCAATTGAAATAATAACACTATTTGATTATTTATGGTGGTTGAATTTTTCTTTGAAATGGCAAACTGTTTCTATGAGATTAACTCATGGAATTAATCGTCATCATTATGATTTAGAATCAACAGTATTTCATTTTTTCAAAAGCACAAATTTTCAAAAGTGGTCGATGAGTAATCATAACTGTAAAATAAAAAAGAATGGAATTCATATAAATATGTTGCTAAAGAGTATATTTATAAGTTTCATCAGGACGATTTTTATTTGATCAAAAAAGAAAAAGAGCAATCACTAAAAGAGGTACTTGTTAATAAAAATGCAAATTTTAATCTTTTAAATTATTTCAAAAAAGATAAAAGAGTTAATGAAACTGTGGATGATGATGTGATAATAAAGGTATAGTGAAATATTGTTATTTGTGGTGTTTTGTTGACTTTAAAATTTGTATAACACTTATAAGTAGTTGGTTGAGTGATCTGTGAATCATTCTCATAACCCGAAGGCCACAGAGCCTATGCTAGAGTTGATTCAGTATTCGAGTTCTGTTCTCGCCACAAAGAAAAAATTCATATAAATGTGAGGCTTTTTTTTCTAAAAAAATGGAGATCAATCTCAATTATTGCATTTATACAAATATCCTGGTTCATCTAAAAGAGGAGATTTTTTCTTTCTTAATTTAGATCAGTTTCGAATTAACTACAAATCAATTAACTTTCCTTAAAATGAGTTATCTTTATCATATACAAGATGATCGCAAAGTTAATATCTATAGTAATCTCGGGTTTAGTATTAACTCAAAGTTTCAATGTCGGTGTAAATGATATTGTACAATTAGATGAGTTAATGGAGCATGCCAAATTTCATGCAGATGAGTATGGTGATAATTTTGTTGTGTTCATTTCTAAGCATTATGGAGAGCTAAAACAAGTACATCATAAGGAGCATCAAGAAGAGAAAGAAGAGCATGAGCAACTTCCATTTCAACATCAAGGATCAACAAATTCTTTTTTGGCCTTAATCATCAATGACAATAAGAATGATCAGAATAAAATAGAAGAGCAGAAGAACTCTTCTACTACTTTTTTCTACCAATCCCCTGACTATAATTGTCATCTGTCAGGAATCTTTCAGCCACCACGGCAAGCATAATTCATTTTATAAGTTTTATCTATTTAGACATCAGTGCATATACGCTGATGTAATCTTATTTATATTATTATGAGTTATGTTATCATATATTATCAATTTTAGTATTAGGAATAAATTTATTGTTCTTTTATTTACAACATTTATTATAGGATTTGGATTGTACTCCTTATCTCAAATTCCTATTGGTGCTGTCCCTGATGTCACGAATAATCAGGTACAAGTGATTACAACATCACGTAATCTTTCTACACAAGACATGGAGCAATTTATTACCTATCCTGTAGAATTAGAAATGGCAAATTTACCTGGTGTTGTAGAGATTCGTTCTGTTTCAAAATTTGGATTATCGGTAGTGACCATTGTTTTTGAAGATGATATGGGAACCTTTTTGCCAAGACAACTTATCGCCGAAAAAATAAAATCTGCATCAGAAAAAATTCCTGAAAACTTTGGGACACCAGAGATGGGACCTATTACCACAGGATTAGGAGAAATCTTTCAATACATTCTTGATGTACGACCAGAGTTCAAGGATAAGTACAATGCAGAAGAGTTAAGAACAATACAAGATTGGATAGTAAAACGGCAACTCTCTGGTATTCCCGGTGTCGTTGAAGTTAATACCTGGGGTGGTTTCTTAAAACAATATGAAGTTGCTATTAATACCGAAAAACTTAATGCAATGAATATCACAGTGCATGATATTTTTAAGGCATTAGAAATGAATAATAGTGTTTCAGGTGGTGGTTATATCGAGAAAGTTAATCAAGCATTTTTTTATTCGTGGAGAAGGTCTTGTTTCCTCTTTGAGCGACATCAATAATATCGTTGTCAAAAATGAAGATGGTTTACCAGTCTATATTAAAGATGTTGCAAAAGTAGGTTTCGGAAGCGCTACTCGCTTTGGAGCAATAACGGGTAATGGTGAAGGGGAAAAAGTCTTGGGACAAGTTATGATGCTTAAAGATGCAAATTCCAAAAAAGTTAATTGAAGCTGTAAAAAAGCGGGTTGCAGAAATCTCTAAATCATTACCAGAAGGAGTTTATATCAATGCCTTTCTTGATCGAAGTGAACTGATCGCTAAAACAACTTTTACCGTTCTGAGAACTTAATTCTTGGATGTTTGATTGTAATTTTTGTAGTTGTCTTACTATTAGGGAATTTTCGCTCTGGACTAGTAGTAGCATCGGTTATTCCATTGTGTTTGCTTTTTGCATTATCTTTAATGTACATCTTTGGGGTGGATGCAATTTGATGAGTCTAGGAGCTATAGATTTTGGAATCATAATAGACGGTGCCGTCATTATAGTAGAGTTTATTGCCTTTCGAATTACACAAAAGAAAGATGAAATTAACGCTTGTTCGAAAGTTGAACAACAACACCTAAAGATGAAATTACATCTTCTGGAGCTTCAAAAATGATGAATTCAGCCATTTTTGGACAGCTCATTATTTTGAT